>CAVZTZ010000014.1:0-47212 GCA_963778315.1 uncultured Conexibacteraceae bacterium
CGGCTAAGAACTGCCTAACGGGCTCGTTCCCGGCCTTGTCGCGGTAGTAGACCGCCTGGGTGCGTCCTGACATCAGCTGGGGATCCAGTTTGCTCGCGTGTCTCCCGCCATTGGTTGTCACGATAGGGCTGGCTACTGATGGTCGATTAGTGCGGCGACCTGGGCCGCTGCTTCGGCCTGCATGCCGGGGATGACGTGGGCGTACTGCTTGAACGTGAAGGCTCGAATTCGTTGCCGAGGCGCTCGCTGATGACCTTGACCGGTACGCCGGCCTTGAGTGCGAGGCTGGCGTGGGTGTGGCGTAGATCGTGTAGGCGGATCTTGCGGAGCCCAGCCTTGGCGATGATCCGCTCGAATGACTGGCTGAAGGTGTGCGGGTGGATTCGTTCGCCGTTCTCCTTCGCTACAACCAGCCCTCGTTCGTCGTAGTCAGCGCCCCAGAGGATCCGCTCTTTGCTCTGGAGTTCGCGGTGCTTACGTAGTTGTGCGACCGTCTCGGCGTCGAGGTCGACGACCCGGGCATTGTGGCTCTTGGGCGTTGAACTCGATCACGTCGTACCCGACGGCAACGAGGGCATGCCGGACTGAGAGGCGTGCGGTGTCAAGGTCGACGTCGGCCCAACGGAGTCCGAGGATCTCCCTCGACGCATGCCGGTCATGGCCGCAAGTCGCCAGACCGGGCCGAGCCGCAGTCCCTTGACCGCGTCCAGGAACGTGCTCAGCTCGCTGGCATCCCAGGAAGCGACGCCGGCTGACGCGCCGCCGCTGACCCGCGGCGGCTTTGCGCGTTCCGCCGGGTTGCGCTGGATCAGGTCGGCGTCGGCTGCATCGGCCAGCGCCTTGTGGATCGTGGTGTGGATGTAGCGGATCGTTTTCGGGCTGAGGCTGTCGCGCTCGGAGGTGGGGGAGGCAAGGGTCGCGTACAGCCCGTTCAGCATCACTGCCGTGATCTGGTGCAGCTTCTTGCCGCCGAGCGCCGGGAGGACGTGGATCTCGAGGTTGCGCCGGTAGGAGTGCAGCGTGCTCGGCTTGACGCGAGTGGACAGCGTCGGCAGCCAGCTGCCCGTGATCCACTCAGAAAGCGTGGTCTGACCGGGTGCAACGTAGGAGCCGGAGTGGAGATCGTCCACGAGCTTGGCTCGCGCGACCTCCGCGTCCCGACGAGTCCGGAAGCTCCCATGCCACTTCTGACGACGTCGGCCTGCCTGGTCGGTGCCGGCGTCGACCACGACGTACCACAGGGTGTGTTCTTGCCACTCTTGTCTCGACGTGTGCGCTTGTGAATGTGGCCCTGCATCAGTTCGCCCCCAGCCAGGTGAGGAGGGCTGGAACTGGAACTATGAGCCGACGCCCGAGTCTGCGTGTGGGCAGTTCGCCCCGGCGCGCGGCGTCGTAAGCGGCCGTGCGTCCGAGACCAAGCACCTTGGCGGCCTGCTCGATCGTGATCGTGGTTTTGTCACCGAGTTCATCCAGTGAGAACGTCGTAGCCTGCTGCATGTCGGACCTCCTCTGAAGGTCTGGCCAGGCCCCGGGGTGTTCCAGCACCGCCGGGGCCACTGATTCCAATACACGTGTACTCTAACTGGAGCGTCGGACGGAATCCGATGACGGGTGTACGCTAGATCCAATGTCGCCCATAGTCGCCACGGAAGATCTAGTCGACGCCCATGAGGTGGCGGAGATTCTTGGGCTGAATCTGCGGAACACCGTCAGCGTCTACCAGCAGCGATATCCGGATATGCCTCGGCCGGTACTCGATCTCGGGCGCGGCCGACCAAAGCTCTGGCTGCGCCCTGAGGTACAGGCCTGGGCAGAGAACCAGCGGGAAACGGGTCGGACCCGGCCGGCACGGCGGGTCTCCCAAGACTGATGAGGACGTTCGCCGCGGCCAGCCGTTGGGCCGTTGTGAGATTTGATCCGAGGAGGGCTGGTTGCCATGCGGCGGAGCCGCCCGGGCAAGCAAAGACTCGACATTTGGTGACGGTCGCGGATGGCCGTCGCCAAATGCCGAGTACCCGCGACCGCGGCCGTCTGGTACTGGTGGCGCTGCGCCGCGCAGATGTACGCTCATGCGGCCCGACCGAGCGGCTCGGCGGGGTCCGCTGACCGCTCCGGCTGGCAGACTCGTTGGCGATGGGGGTAAAAGAGGTAGAACGCGCCGAGCTGCACAAGACGATCTGGCGGATCGCCAACGATCTGCGCGGCAGCGTCGACGGCTGGGACTTCAAGACCTACGTGCTCGGGATGCTGTTCTACCGCTTCATCTCCGAGAACCTGACCGCCTACCTGAACGAGCAGGAGCGCCGCGCCGGCAACCCGGACTTCGACTACGCCACCCTCAGCGACGCCGACGCCGAACGCGGCCGCGCAGGAGACGGTCGCGGAGAAGGGCTTCTACATCCTGCCGAGCGAGCTCTTCGCCAACGTCCGCGAGCGGGCGCGGCACGACGAGAACCTCAACGAGACGCTCGAGCGGGTCTTCCGCCGCATCGAGGGCTCGGCGGTCGGCGCGGCCAGCGAGGACGACCTCAAGGGACTGTTCGACGACCTCGACGTCAACAGCACCAAGCTCGGCCCGACCGTGGCCAAGCGCAACGAGAAGCTCGTCAAGCTGCTCGACGCGATCGGCGACCTGCAACCTCGGCACTTCGCCGACAACACCATCGACGCGTTCGGCGACGCCTACGAGTACCTGATGGCGATGTACGCCTCGAGCGCCGGCAAGTCCGGCGGCGAGTACTACACGCCGCAGGAGGTCTCCGAGCTGCTGGCGCGGATCACCGTCGTCGGCAAGACCGAGGTCAACAAGGTCTACGACCCGGCCTGCGGCTCCGGGTCGCTGCTGCTGAAGTTCGCGAAGGTGCTCGGCACGGACAACGTGCGCCAGGGCTTCTTCGGCCAGGAGATCAACCTGACGACCTACAACCTGTGCCGGATCAACATGTTCCTGCACGACATCAACTACGAGAAGTTCGACATCGCCCACGGCGACACGCTGATCGACCCGGCGCACTGGGACGACGAGCCGTTCGAGGCGATCGTCTCCAACCCGCCGTACTCGATCAAGTGGGAGGGCGACGCGAACCCGCTGCTGATCAACGACCCGCGCTACGCCCCGGCCGGCGTGCTCGCGCCCGAAGTCGAGGGCCGACCTCGCCTTCACGATGCACATGCTGAGCTGGCTGGCGGTCAACGGCACCGCCGCGATCGTCGAGTTTCCCGGCGTGCTCTACCGCGGCGGCGCCGAGCAGAAGATCCGCAAGTACCTGATCGACAACAACTACGTCGACACCGTCATCCAGCTTCCGCCGGACCTGTTCTTCGGCACGACGATCGCGACCTGCATCATCGTGCTCAAGAAGTCCAAGACGGACAACAAGATCCTGTTCATCGACGCCTCCGCCGAGTTCGTCCGCCACGGCAACAAGAACAAGCTCGACCGAGGCGAACCAGGACGAAGATCCTCGACGCGTTCGCCGCGCGCGAGGACATCGACCACTTCGCCAAGCTGGTCGACAACAGCTGCGATCGCGGACAACGGCTACAACATCGCGGTCTCGTCCTACGTCGAGGCAGAGGACACCCGCGAGGCCGTCGACATCACGGCGCTCAATGCCGAGATCGCGCAGATCGTCGCGCGGCAGGCCGAGCTGCGCACGGAGATCGACGCGATCGTCGCGGACCTGGAGGGGAGCTGAGATGGCCGACATCAAGCTGAGGTTGACAAGGGCAGGTCGCGGAGCTTCCGGGTGGGAGCTCGATCTGGAGAAGCCTCTTCAGACGTTGATCGAGCAGAACATGGACGAGATGTTCGGCGTCCGGTTCGTCAAGAGTGAGCACAAGACCGGGCCAAAGCACAACGGCCGGATCGACTACTGGTCTGGACGAAAACAACACACCGGTCATCTTCGAGTACAAGCGCGACCAAGGCTCGACACTCATCAACCAGGGTCTCTTCTACCTTGACTGGTTGGTTGATCATCGTGGTGACTTCACGGATCTGGTGCGGTCAGCTCTTGGCGACGCTGCGGCTACAGGACGTGGATTGGACTTCGCCGCGAGTCGTCTGTATCGCCAGCGCCTTCTCCCGATACGACGAGCACGCAGCAGCGCAGATCGGCCGCAGCGTCGAGCTAATCCGCTACAAGCGGTTCGGCGGGAATCTCATCACGCTTGAGCAGGTGTACGCAGCAGAGGAGACTGCCAGCACGAAGGCTCAGCCATCGGCAAGCAGCAGCGGAGTTACGGCAGAGACATTGACGGTTGAGCCAACCCAGACGGCTGAGGGACTGCTCGCCGAGGGTTCGGATCACACTCGGGCTCTGTACGCCCTCCTGGAGACGGAGATTGAGGAACTCGGTGACGATGTCACCCGCAAGATCCTTAAGCGCTTACTTCGGCTTCAAGCGCCTCAGGAACTTCGCGTCCGTCGTGATCCAGAGGAAGGAGCTGGCGGTCACGATCAAGACCGATCTGTCGGCCCGCCGGCCCGATGGAGACTTCAGCCGTGACGTGACCAACCTCGGCCATCTCGGGAGCGGCAACGTCCAACTCCGCATACGGACGGAAGCTGACATCGAGCAGGCGATCCCGTGGATCCGGGACAGCTACGAAGCGAGCTGACATGGACGGGGTCGAAGAGGTTGACGACGACTATGAAGGGACTTGAGGCGCTCCTGCCGACGACCGATCAGTTCGGGGTTGCCTCAAACATCTTCGGCCCTCAGCCGGAGGAGTTCTTCCAGATGCTCGGAAGGATCGTCGCGCTGGCGTCGTCGGTCGAATACACGATCCGAGTCTTCTACGAACACCTAGCGCCCGTCGAGTCTGCCGTGAAGATCCCCGGAAGCTTTGCGCCACTTGTCAAAGAATCTCGCAAGCTGCTCGGGCGGAGGCTCCGCCCAGAGGACCGCGAGTTCGCAGAGCAGTATCTCGCTGACGCGAAGAAAGCCGTCGGGCGGCGGCACGACTATGTGCACAGCTTGTGGCCTGGCCAGGGCAGTGGAAAGCTGTTCCGATCGGAAGCCAGGCAAGTCTCGCGGGTCGCTGACTGAGACGGAGGAGGTCACGCTCGACGAGATGCGCGCTGACGTTGCTGCGCTCATGGCGTTGTGTGAGGTCCAGCGACGCAACCGACTGATATGCCTCCCGACCAGCGAGCTACTCGTCCGATGCCGAGGAGCATCGGCGATGAGCCGGATCGACGACCTGATCAACGAGATGTGCCCGGGCGGAGTGGCCCACAAACCACTGGGCGAGGTCGGCACGTTCGCGCGCGGCAATGGTCTTCAGAAGAAGGATCTCGTCGACGACGGAATCGGCGCGATCCACTATGGCCAGATCTACACATTCTACGGCACCTCGGCCACTGAAACCAAGTCGTTCGTGACTACAGAGCTGGCAGCGCGACTGAAGAAGGCGCAGCCGGGTGATCTCGTCGTCACCAACACGAGCGAAAACATCGAGGACGTGGGCAAGGCCGTGGCATGGCTCGGTGATGCCGAAATAGCCATCGGTGGTCACTCGTGCGTGTTCTGCGCACACCCTGCATCCGATGTATGCCGCCTACTACTTCCAGACGGAGACGTTTTCCAGAGACAGAAGGCGAAGTACGCACGCGGGACCAAGGTGAAGGAGCTGTCGAGCGCCGACCTCGCCCGCATTACGATTCCCGTTCCGCCGCTTGAGGTGCAGCGGGAAATTGCTGCAATTCTTAGATAAAATGGAGAAGCTGGAGGCAGAGCTGGAGGCAGAGCTGGAGGCAGAGCTTTCTGCCCGTCGCAGCCAGTATGAGTACTACCGGGACCAGCTCCTCACGTTCACTGAGAGAGAGGGAGTCCGGTGGGTGACGCTGGGGGAGGTGGCAGACATCTTGGTCGGCTACCCATTCAAAAGCGGGGCTTTCACGGACGAGGTATCCGCCACGGCACTCCTACGTGGAGACAACATCGGTCAGGGCTTTATCCGGAGAGAGACATTCAAGCGTTGGCGTGCGAGACGCGCACGACGGTCTCGACGCATACGAGCTGCGGCAAGGCGACGTGGCGCTCTCGATGGATAGGCCGTGGATTCCGGCAGGACTCAAGTGGGCACGGATATCGGAGCCCGATCTCCCTGCTCTCCTGGTGCAGCGAGTGGCTCGTCTTCGGGCAGACTCAGCTGTCGTTAGCCAAGAGTTCTTGGGATACGTGATCGGCTCGGGACGCTTCACGAGGCACGTCCTGTCGACGCAGACAGGCAACACGGTGCCGCACATAAGCGCAGGCCAGATCGCTGCGTACTCGTTTGCCATTCCGTCGCTCGACGAGCAGGAGCGGATCGTCTCGATCCTCGACAAGTTCGACGCGCTGGTGAACGACCTAGCGTCGGTCTCCCGGCTGAGCTTGACGCTCGCCGCCAGCAGTACGAGTACTACCGCGACAGGCTGCTGACGTTCGAGGAGGCGGCATGAGCATGAGCGCCCGAGTCGGATCGCCGGTATGAGCCGATCGCGGTCAGTGACGAGAGCACGGTCGTCGCTGAGTTCATCCCGGATGCAGCAGCGCGATGCGGCTTACCAGTCCGAGGCGGAGCTGGAGCGGGCGTTCATCGAGCTGCTCGGGAGCAGGCGTACGAGTACCTGCCGATCACGATCCGAGGCCGAGCTGGTCGCCAACCTGCGGCGCAGCTCGAGGCGCTGAACGGCATCGAGTTCACCGACGCCGAGTGGGAGCGGTTCTTCAACGAGCGGATCGCCGGCGCGAACGACGGGATCGTGGAGAAGACGGCTCGCATCCAGGAGGACCACGTCCAGGTCCTGAGGCGCGACGACGGCACGACCAAGAACGTCTGGCTGATCGACAAGCGCAACATCCACAACAACCGGCTGCAGGTCATCAACCAGTACGAGGTCGGCAGGGCGACGGCGGCGCACGCGAACCGCTACGACGTGACGGTGCTGGTCAACGGCCTGCCGCTGGTGCACGTCGAGCTGAAGCGCCGCGGGGTGGACATCCGCGAGGCGTTCAACCAGATCAACCGCTACCAGCGCGACAGCTTCTGGGCCGGCTCCGGGCTGTTCGAGTACGTGCAGCTCTTCGTGATCAGCAACGGCACGCTGACGAAGTACTACTCCAACACCACCCGGCGACCAGCACGTCGACGAGAGCGCCGGCGCGAAGCGGTCGCGCAAGCAGACGTCGAACTCGCTTCGAGTTCACGTCGCTGGTGGGCGGACGCGACGCAACAAGCCGATCCAGGACCTGACCGGCTTCACCAAGACGTTCTTCGCCAAGCACACGCTGCTCAACATCCTGACGCGGTACTGCGTGCTCGACGTGCCGACCGGAAGCTGCTGGTGATGCGGCCGTACCAGATCGTCGCGACCGAGCGGATCCTGCAGCGGATCGAGACCTCGACCAACTACAAGCAGCTCGGCACGATCGCGGCCGGCGGCTACGTCTGGCACACCACCGGCTCGGGCAAGACGCTGACGAGCTTCAAGACGGCGCAGCTCGCCTGCCGGCTGCCGGACGTCGACAAGGTGCTGTTCGTCGTCGACCGCAAGGATCTCGACTACCAGACGATGCGCGAGTACGACCGCTTCGAGAAGGGCGCGGCCAACTCCAACACCTCGACGCGCGGTGCTGAAGAAGCAGCTCGAGGACCCGAACGCGCGGATCATCATCACGACGATCCAGAAGCTCGCCAACTTCATCGAGCGGCAACAAGGGCCACGCGATCTACGACGGGCACGTCGTGATCATCTTCGACGAGTGCCACCGCTCGCCAGTTCGGCGACATGCACACCGCGATCACCAAGGCGTTCAAGCGCTACCACCTGTTCGGCTTCACCGGCACGCCGATCTTCGCCGACAACGCCGGCAGCGGCGGCAACCCGCGGCTGCGCACGACCGAGCAGGCGTTCGGCGAGCAAGCTGCACACCTACACGATCGTCGACGCGATCAACGACAAGAACGTGCTGCCGTTCCGGATCGACTACATCAACACGATCAAGCTGCCCGAGGACCTCACCGACAAGCAGGTCTCGGCGATCGACACCGAGCGAGGCGCTGCTCGCGCCCGGAGCGGCTCAGCCAGATCGTCGGCTACATCCTCGAGCACTTCGACCAGAAGACGCAAGCGCAGCGCGCTACGCTACTCGCTCGGCGACCGGCAAGCGTGTCGCGGGCTTCAACGCGCTCTTCGCCACCGCTCGATCGAGGCGGCCAAGCGCTACTACACCGAGTTCGACAAGCCAGCGCGAGCGAGAGGCAGCGCTGACCCGGCGCGACCAGCGGCTCAAGGTCGGCACTGATCTACTCCTACGCCGCCAACGAGGACGATCGCCGACGACTACCTCGACGAAGAGGGGTTCGAGACCGACGCCCTCGACCAGTCGCTCGCGCGACTTCCTCGAGGCGGCGATCAGGACTACAACGCGCATGTTCGGCACCAGCTACGACACCTCGGCCGACAAGTTCCAGAACTACTACAAGGACCTGTCGCTGCGGCTGAAGAACCGCGAGATCGACCTGGTGATCGTGGTCAACATGTTCCTGACCGGCTTCGACGCCACGACGCTGAACACGCTGTTGGGTCGACAAGAGCCTGCGTCAACCACGGCCTGATCCAGGCGTACTCGCGCACCAACCGCATCCTGAACTCGGTCAAGACCTACGGCAACATCGTCTCGCTTCCGCGACCTGGAGGAAGCAGACCAACGACGCCATCGCCCTGTTCGGCAACAAGGACGCCCGCGGCATCGTGCTGCTCAAGCCGTACGCGCGACTACTACGCCGAGTACGCCGACGCAGGTCGCCGAGCTGCTAGCGAGCTTCCCGCTCGGCGAGCCGATCGTCGGCGAGGCGGCGCAGAAGGAGTTCATCGCGCTGTTCGGCGCGATCCTGCGGCTGCAGAACATCCTGACCTCGTTCGACGAGTTCGCCGGCAACGAGATCCTCACCGAGCGCCAGATGCAGGACTACCGCAGCGTCTACCTCGACCTCTACGCCGAGTTCCGCGAGGCAGGCCAGACGCCGAGAAGGAGTCGATCAACGACGACGTCGTCTTCGAGATCGAGCTGATCAAGCAGGTCGAGATCAACGTCGACTACATCCTCATGCTCGTCCAGAAGTACCGTGAGGAGCGCGGCGACGGCGACGACAAGGAGATCCGCGCCGAGATCAGCCGCGCCGTCGACTCCAGCCCGAGCGCTGCGCAACAAGAAGGACCTGATCGAGGAGTTCGTCGACTCGCGTCTCCGTCGACGGCGACGTCGATGACGAGTGGCGCGCCTTCGTCGCGCCAAGCGCGCCGCACGAGCTCGACCAGATCATCGACGACGAGAGCCTCGAGCCAGACGAGACCGCGCCTTCATCGACAACGCCTTCCGCGACGGCGCGATCCCGACCGCCGGTACGGCGATCACCCGGATCCTGCCGCCAGTCTCCCGGTTCTCGAAGACCAACGACCACGCGGTCAAGAAACAGACGGTGCTCGAGCAAGCTCGGCGAGTTCTTCGAGCGCTACTTCGGCCTTGGATAGCTGGACCCGATCTGCGCGGAGAGCAGCCCTGGATCGGTTCGCGTGGTCAACAGCAGAGCGACTCCGGCAGCCGATACATTGGCCACGTGTCGAGCAAGAAGCAGACGACTGCCGCCTTTCGGGTGTTCGAAACCAATCTCGACCGGTCTAGAGCGTTTCTCCGGATCTTCGATAAAGACAGAGGAGCTGGTCAGCCGTCGAATGACGAGAAGGAGTTGCTACGTGGCTCTCTTGTCTTCGCAGTTGGTGCTCTCGACGCGTACCTGAGTGGTTAATCCTGGAGATTGTTCCGGTCCACGGTCCGAAGTCCGCGCAAATGGCAGATGCCCTCCGCGCTATAGCGAAGGCGGACCCGGGGCTCAGCTTGCGGGTTGCTTTGGCTGGCACCGGCGCGGCCAGCCGCGACGAGTTCCGCAGTGCCCTCTCCGACTGGCTAGCGACCAAGTCGTTCCACGGACCGGAGAAGGTCATCCAGGCGCTCGGTTATCTGAACTGCTCGGCGGCGTGGGAGGGCGCCGACACGGCAACGGCTCAAGCCACGGCCAAGGAGCTGACCAAGATTACGGACGATCGCCACGCCATTGTTCACGAGGGTAAGAAGCCATACATCAAACGTGACCTTGCGGAGCAGGCGAACGCTTTAGTGTCGGCGTTAGCGCGGCATATCGATGCGGCCGTGTGCGGGCTGTATCCGCCCTCGTGATCGTCGGGCCGGCGTGTGGGCTGCGTCAAACATTTGTCAAACGAACCCAGCCGAATGCACAGGGATCAGCCGTCACCAGGCCAGCTACAAAAAGCAGTGCATTGAGCATCCACAAGCACTCGTCGCCACCGCTCCGTACCAGACGCGTCTGCCAGTTGCGACTCATAACCCGAAGGTCACAGGTTCGAGCCCTGCCCCCGCTATCGAAGAGACAAGCCTGCAAAGCGCAGGCTTTCTTATTGGCGAAACGGACCGTGTTTCGCGGCATCCTGTCGAGATTTCTGTCGAAACCGGTCGGCGGCGTGCCGGCGGCTTGCGAGGGTGACGGTCAGAGGGGAGTCAGAAGGGAGAGTCCTGCGCGAGAGGATCCTTGGGGAGCCGAGGATCTTCTCCCGCCGTCGCTGCTCAATAGACCTCAGGGCGCAGAGGCTTGTCGAGGATCGTGATCTGGCTGACAATCTTGTTGTCGCGGACGCTGAGGTAGTTCCACAGGACCAGCGGGTCCGGAAGGCCGGTCTTGTCAAAGTCGCCGTCGTAGGCTGCGCGGAGGATCACGTCGCCGTGGTGCTCGGCCACGTCGGTGACGTCCATGGTGATGCTGTCGCCGACGATCTCCTTGGTGATGAAGCCGCGGATCGCGTCGGTGCCGCGAATCTCGCGTCGGGCGTCGTTGATGACCGCGTCGGTGGCAAAGGTCGCGACGATCGCGTCGATGTCGCCGTCATTGACTGCGCGCACGTACTCGGCGACGATTCCGGTGAGGGCTGTTGTGTTGGGCATTTGGTGTCTCCTGATGAGTTGGCTTCCCCGGCGTTTCCAGGGCGTGAACGCCATCGTGCGCGCTCTCCTACGTGGAGAGTCAAGTGCGATTTGAGCGCTCGACTCTCCCCTCGGGGGAGGGTCCATACTCGGCTGCATGTCCGCCACGCTAGCGATCGGTGACTTCGCCAAGGCAACCCACCTGACGATCAAAACCCTCCGGCACTACCACCGGATCGGACTGCTGGAGCCGGCTGAGATCGATCCCTTCAGCGGCTACCGGCGGTACCGCACCGATCAGATCCCTCAAGCGCTGATCATCGGACGGTTCCGCGCGCTGGACATGCCGCTTGAGGCGATCCAGGATGTCCTGGCAGCTCCCGACCTCGAGACCAGGAACGCGATCATCACCGCGCATTTGGAGCGGCTGGAAGCGGCACTCGAGCACACGCGCGCCGCAACCCAGTCGTTGCGCGCCCTGCTGGCCACCGACGAGGTTGTGGCGACTCCGGTCGAGCACGTAGTGGTGCCAGCGACACCCGCCGCCGCGATCACCGCCGCGATCACCGCTGAGCACGCGGGGCCGTGGACCCTCGGCGCGCTCGCCGAGCTGGGGGCCACCCTCGCGTCCCAGAAGATCTCCGTCGTCGGCCCGGCGGGTGGCGTGTTCGCAGACGAACTGTTCACCGACGGATGTGGTGAGGCGACGATCTTCCTCCCTCGCCAGGGCGACATGGCCCCGATCGGGCGGATTGAGCCGACGATTATCCCCGCCGCCGAGCTCGCAACCATCATCCACACGGGCTCCCATGCCGATGTCGACCGCTCCTACGGCCGGCTCGCGGCACACGTGGCCGACCATGCGCTCGCAATCCCCGGCCCGATCCGCGAGTACTACCTCACCGACCTCACACAAACACCCGCCCCGGCCGACTGGGTAACACGCATCGGATGGCCGATCTTCCAAACCACGCTATGACCTTTTCGGCGGGCGGTGGCGCGGCGGCCGTATCCGGGGTCGCGGCCAGGCACGGTATGACCGGTTCGGTCAGGCGGCTGCTGCTGCTGCGGCGGCCAACGCTTCCGCATCGGGTCATTAAATACTCGACGGAGGCGAGCCAGACGGGCTCGTGGGGCGATTTTGCGCGAGAAGGTTGAGGAATGGGAGCCGACTGGACGAACAGCCGAGTTGAATTCGCGCATACGCACGCGAACAGCCGACTGAGCCTGCTGCTGTCACTGACTGCCGAACGCGACGCCAATTCGCCGCTCGTGACGGCATCATCCGGTCGTGCCGTCGATGAAGCGTGCCGAGCTTGAGGCGTTCCGGGATTGCGAGGTCGAGGACCTGGTCGGTCCTGATCTCAAGCTGCTGTTCGTCGGGATCAACCCGGGGTTGTGGACCGCAGCTGTCAAGACGCATTTCGCGCATCCGGGCAACCGATTCTGGCCGGCGCTCGCACAGGCCGGGATCATCGAGCGCCCGATCGACCGTGTCGGCGGAATGAGCGACGCCGACCGTGCGTATCTCATCTCGCGACGTATCGGAATCACAAACCTGGTCCGGCGCGCAACCGCCCGAGCCGATGAACTGTCGCGCGCCGAGCTCGTCGAGGGCGGGGAAAGGCTGCGCCGCTTCGTCGCCGAGCACCGACCGGCGGTCATCGCGGTCGCCGGAGTCACGGCCTACCGGCAGGCGTTCGGAGACCGCGGCGCCGCGCTCGGACGTCAGCCTCAGACCACCGAGAGCGCCGCGCGATGGTCCGGGGCAGCGTTGTGGGTCGTCCCGAACCCGAGTGGGCTCAATGCCCATGAAACGACGGACTCACTCGCCACCGCGTACGCCGCAGCGGCGGTCGAGGCGGGCATCATCACCCGAGTTTCGTAGCGCTCGGGGCCTCAGTCCTCGCGGGGTAGATCGAACAGCCGCGGCGAGTCCCACGCGGGACCATCTCCTGCGTTCCAGCGCTCGAGGTCCGGACGCTGCAGGCCGCCACGCACAGCGAGGATCAGCGCCGCCAGCATCGTGCCGCCGCCCGCTATACCGAAGCACACCCACAGTCCGACCTTGGTGCCGCCCTGCGTCGGCCCGCCGTGCACCGTCGCCACGAGGTGCACCAGCACCGGCGCGACCATGAACGCCGCCACGGCCCGCAGCAGCTCGATCATCGCGAACACCTGCGGGAGCTGAGTTGAGCGCAGCGAGAAGCCGGCCACGAACAGCGCCGGGGAGACGGCGGCACCCACACCAAGCCCGATCAGGCCCGAGCCAACGGTCGCGAGCGCGTCGCTGCCGTGCACGATGCCGGTGACCACCGCAATCCCGCCCGCCAGCAGCACCCCACCCGCAATCGGCAGCAGGGGCATCAGCCGAGACCGGAAGATCGAGGCAAACAAGACAGCTGAAACGACGGCGCCGCCCAGCTCGGGCCAGAACAGGGCGGCGGAGCTGGCCGGCGTCAGACGCGTTTGCACGACGGCGGTGACCAACCCGACCGTCCCGACCGACGCCGCTCCGGCGCTCATCGCCAGCACGATGCCGGCGACCGGCTTTGCGCGGGAGAGCAGCTGACGCATCGGCATCAGAGGATGGCGGGCAAAGAACTGATTGGTAACAAGAAGGAACAACGCACCGAGGCCCCCGAGCAACGGCCCGAGCACGAGCAGCGAACCGAACGGACGCGTCGCCAGCTCGGAGGCGCCGAAGAAGGCAGCACCGGCCCCGATGCCCGCAAGCAGCAGCGCGGTCCAGTCCCACGGGTTGCTGCGGTCAAGCGGGTCGGTGTCCTCAAACGTCAGAACGCTCAGCAGCCAGGCCAGCCCGCCACACCCCGCAACGATCCAGAACAGCAGCCGCCAGTTGCCCGGAGCGGCGGCCTGAAAGCCGCCCACCACCGGACCGGCCGCCACGGCTCCGAATATGCACATGTTCATCACCGCACCGGTCAGCGGCATCCGCGCAGCCGGCCAGCCGGTCACCAGCGGCGGCACCGCTGCGATCAGCATCAGGCTCGTTGTGAACCCCTGCAGTACATGCCCGATCACGAACATCGCCTCGGTCCGGGCCATCGCCGTCAGGACCGAAGCCAGCACGAACACGGTGACATAGACCAGCAACATCCGGCGCTGTCGGAGATGCGACGCGAACTGGATCGACACAACCGTTCCGAACGCGTAGCCGGCGTTGGCCATGCCCGTGGTCAGCTGAAACGACTGCTTGGAGAAGTGCAGGCTCTTGATCAGCACGGGTTGCAGCGGCGTCAGAGCGGAGGTCAGGCCAAGGTATGGGACGAGAGCGAAGATGACGAGGCCGACTGCCGCCACGTAGCTGTTCGCGAGCGGGCCCCGGCGGCGCGGGGACTGCCGTGCCTGCTCGATCTCAATGACAAATCGTTCGTCGACGGCGGTCATTGCCGTGCATCCGGAAGGGTCAAATTCATGAGACGTCGCTTCCCGCCACCGCCCGCCGGCAATCAGCGCTTTCGACCGGTCAGGACGACGCTGGCGCGATTGTGTAGATGACTTGCACGCTCGCGGTGACCTGTTGCTGTCCTGGGTTGACGGTGGTCGGCGTCGTGGTGCCGGGTGTTGATGGCGCGCTCGCTTCCGAGGTGCCTGTGCTTGGGCTGGGCGTGACGCTGTTGTTGGGGTTGAGATTGATCGACTGGACGCCTGTCACGACGTAACCGATCGCGGCTGCCGCAGCGTTGGCCTGCTGCTGAGCCGATGTGATCGCGGCTGCGGTGGCCGCCTGCAGTCCGGCGTTCGGGTTGACGAAGGAAAAGTTGAGATCGTTGACGCTGCTTGCGCCGTTGCGGGTGGCCGCGTCGATGACCGAGCCGGCCAGCTTCGCCGCCATGCTGATGGTCACCGACTCGTCCGCGGTGTACTGACGGCGAAGGTGGCGGTGACCTTTCGGACCCACCTCGTGGCTGGTATTGCTGGTGCTGATTGAGGTCGTCTGGATCCCGCTCGCCGGTACGCCGGTCCGCTTGATCGCCCTGACGACCCGGTCCGTCTGCGTATTGGCATCGCTCAGCGCGAGGCGCGAGGTCGATGCCGAGCGGGACACGTCGATGTCGACGGACGCCAGGTCGGGGGTGACCTCGACTGACCCGTCACCAACGACCGTCAGGGTGGACGGTGGGCCCGATGTGGTCGTCGTCGTGGTCGTGGCCTGCGGCGTGGTGCTGCCGTCAGCGGCGGCCGGGCCGGCAGACACGAGCATCGGTGCCGTGCCAGCACCGACTGCGATCACAAGGATCAGGCGGCGCCAGTGGATCGTGGACATAAGAGACTCCCTCTTGGTCGTAGGTGGCTCACTCAACCTACTCCCGAGGGCGAGACTCATCACACGATGCGTGCCCGCCGTTGATGTAGCGGAATAGCCGCGGAGCGGCCGGCGTGCCGCCGCCGTAAAGCTCGAAGGGATCCGCGGTGGTCGTGGCCGGACCGGCGGCCGGGCCGCCGCCTTGCGCAAGTTCGATCGCGCGTAGATAGTGATGGTTGAGGAGGTGGCCCCAGCCGTCGTGGCGAACCCATAGCGGCCCATCGATTGCGATGTTCTCGGCTGCGAGGTCGGGCGCCAGCATCCCGAGCCGGGCGACAAGGTCGTGCTCGTTGCCGAAGCTCTCGATCCAGGGAAGAGCACGGTCTGGGTCGACGTAGCGCATCTCGCTGGCGCAGTTAGCGAAGCAGTAGATCTCAAGGCGCCGGAGTTCATCGCTGGTGACATCTTCGAAGTCATCGGGGTCCAGCGTCACGCCCGTACGCTGCAGCGCGGCGAGCTCCTCGGCCTGCTTGGCGTCCGAGATGACCTCTCCGGTGCGCGCGTAGACCAATCGCAGCAGTCGCAACAACACCGCCGCGATCAGCGTGCCCTGCGAGTGCGCGATGATCACGATGCGGTCCTTCGTCGGGTCCTTGAGCGCGCGATGGATCTCGGGAAATGCGACGTCTGCCGGCTCGCCGTTCATGCCGAACGCCTTTTCATCTGCGCACTCGAGAAGATCGGCGAGGGGACCATCGGTGGCGTTCTGGACGATCGTGAATGATCGGTGGAAGATGCGAGCGAGGTAGTCCGCGTTCCAGCCGGCCATGCCCGCGTCGGTCAGGATGCCGTTGATGAAGAACCAACGTTCGGCGGGGAACGAGTCGTAGCTACCGAGGTGGTCGGGCCGGTGCTGGATCGTCGTCTCGTGGAAGAACACGCGACGTATCGCAGACGGCACCCACGACGGTCCGGCGCGCTGCATCGACGGGATCAGGACATTGGTCAGGTATCGGGCGGTCCGCCCGATGTCTCGCTCGATGAACATCGCGTACTCCGAGTAGCGCGGGGGCGCGGCCCGGCGGATCCGACCAAGGACCGATTCGGGCAGCTCCCACGGCCGAATCCCTTCGCTCGCATCGATCACGTTCGACACAAGCGCGCCGACCTCGTGCGCGTCTGCTTCGGGGAGCTCACGGCTTCGGACTGTGCCACAGCCAGGCGTGGCCACTGTCTGCTTTCCAGGCCGTCCGTGCCACCCGTTCACGAGCTACGGGCGTGATCAGTGCGGGGTTCTCCAGCCAGGACCGCAAAGGTGACGGCGTAGCAACCGATCGCGGCAAACGCGAGCAGCGCCATGATCGATGAGCTGCTGTTGCCCGA
Source organism: uncultured Conexibacteraceae bacterium (assembly GCA_963778315.1). Taxonomy (GTDB): domain Bacteria; phylum Actinomycetota; class Thermoleophilia; order Solirubrobacterales; family Solirubrobacteraceae; genus Palsa-465. The sequence continues at coordinate 16,642 of CAVZTZ010000014.1, forward strand.
GTCGAGGAAGCTGGCGCCGTTGAAACCAGCCCCGATGACAAGACTGCCCGCCAAGGACACACCATCCGCCGGCGGCGCGTCGTCCTGACCGCCAGACCGCAGCCGCGACGTAAACAGCCAGCGCGACCAGCGCCAGCCCAAGGACGGCGTGCAGGGCAAGAGTTCGTCGTGCCGTGTGCAATGGCCAGCCGAGACTATGCAACGACCCGGTGAAATAGTCGCCCGGGCGGGCGCCGGGGTGGTGCGCCGGCACGGCGACATAGAGGTTCACAGCGATCCCGAACCCTGCTTGCGTCAGCACCAGCAGGATCACGGCCAGCAGCTTCCAACGCAGAGAGAGAAACAGTGGGGCCATCGACGAGGAACTCGCAGCCTAGGGTAAGCAGGCCGTCGTATCGACCGAGGACAGGTCAGGCAACTTCTGCGCACGCGTCGGTGCGTCCGGTTGACGTTGACTATGGTCGCGGGAATGCCGCACGAGCCCGCTGAGCTGCTTGCGCAGCTGATCCGGTTTGACACGACCAACCCGCCCGGCAACGAGGCCGAATGCGTCGGATGGGTCAAGGGGCTGTGCGACGAGGCCGGCCTGCAGACGCGATCGTGGCCAAGGATCCGGCCCGACCGAACCTGCTGGCGCGCCTGCCCGGACGCGGCGAGGCGCCGCCGCTTCTGCTCCAGGGTCACGTCGACGTCGTCACGACCGAGGGGCAGAGCTGGCAGCACGACCCGTTCGGGGGCGAGCTGATCGGTGATGAGATCTGGGGTCGCGGCGCGCTTGACATGAAGGGTGGCGTGGCGATGATGCTCGGCGCGATGCTGCGGCTCGCAGAGTCCGGCGAGACCCCGCCGGGCGACGTGCCTGCTGCTGCGTCCTCGCCGACGAGGAGAACCTCGGCACCTACGGCGCGCGGTTCATCGTCGAGGAACACCCGGAGCTGCTCGACGGGATCACGCCACGCGCTCGGGGAGTTCGGTGGCGCGCGGGTCGAGACGGTCGGGCTCTCGCACCTATCCGATCCAGGTCGGCGAGAAGCAGGCCTGCTGGACCCGGGCGACGATCCGGGGCCCGGGGGGACACGGCTCGATCCCGATGCGTGGCGGCGCGATGAGCCGGCTCGGCCGGCTGCTGAGCACCCTCGACGAGCGGCGGTTGCCCGTCCACATCACGACGATTCCCCGGGCGATGATCGAGGCGATCGCAACCGCATTGCCGGTCGGCGGCAGCGATCTTGCCGCCGCTCTGCTCGACCCCGAGCGCACCGACGCGACGCTCGACATGCTCGGCGAGGCAAGCCAGACGCTCGATCCGATGCTGCACAACACGATCAACGCCACCGTCGTGCGCGGGGGCTCCAAGATCAACGTGATCCCGAGCGAGATCCAGCTCGAACTCGATGGTCGGCTGCTTCCCGGCCAGACCGCAGATGATTTCTTCAACGAGATACGTGAGCTGGTCGGCGACCCGGGCCTCGAGCTCGAGGCGCTCAACTACGAGCCAGGAGCTCCCGAGGCTGACCTCTCACTGCTGCCGCTGTTGGGGGAGGTGCTGATCGCAGCCGATCCGAGCGCGGTGCCGCTGCCGATGCTGATGCCCGGCGTCAGCGATGGCCGGTTCTTTTCCCGGCTGGGGATTCAGACCTACGGCTTTCTGCCGATGCGTTTGCCGACGGGACTGAACTTCACGAGCCTGCTGCATGCCGCCGACGAACGGGTACCCGCCGAGGAGATCCGCTGGGGCAGCGACCGCATCTATGAAGTTCTGACGCGCTACGCAATGAGCTGAGCCCCAGCGACCGTGGCGGCTTCGGCGAGGCGCATGTCGCGGCGCCAGTGCACGGGCGGGATGTCGGTCGGCTTGATGCCCGCGGGGGCCGCGACGACGGCCGGGATCGCCTGGATCAGGGTGATCCCGAAACCGACGTAGCCGGGCGCGCCGGGCTCGCCCGCCATGTTGTCGAGGTTGGTCAGGGTCGGCTCGATGCTCATCACGGTCCGCGTTGACGGCCGACCCTCGATCGAGAAGATCCACTGGCAGGGCGCGGTCACGTGGGCGGGCTTCATCGCCTCGGTCAGGTACCAGCCGACGCGCATCCGGATGAACGGCTCTTCGCCGACGTATCCGATCGACTCGTAGGCGACGTTGCCGATGCGCCCGGGCTCGATCGTCAGGATCGGCGACTGGAGCCGGTGCGGCGCCGCGACCGAGTCCGAGGTCGCCTCGATCCGGGAGAGCTCCACCCCCATCGCGCCGGCGAGCTGCTCGATCATCTGGAACCAGTACTGCTTCTGGTACCAGAGCGCCGGACTGTTCTCGTCCATCGCCTGATTCGGGTCGCCGTTCAGGCCGATCACCTGGAGGATCCCGGGGTTCGCCTGCTGGATGCAGTCGAAGTACTCCTCGATCATGATCTGCTTGATGTCGTTGGAGAATCCGGTCAGCGTCATCATCAGCCGGTGCGCGACGAAGTCGGGGTTGGCGCCGCCGGCGTAGAAGGTCGCGCCGCCGCTGCTCGGCAGCGTCGGCGAGCCGCTCGGCGAACGCGGGGTCGCGAGCCTGCGAGGTTGTTGTACGGGTGCGAGGTGATCACGTTCTTGCCCGCCTCGCAGCAGCGCGACGTAGTCGTCGATCGACGTCCGCGCCGGGGTAGTCGAGCGCGGTGTGGAGCACCACGTCGCAGTCGAGCGCCAGGAACGCGTCGACGTCGTCGGTCGCGCTGACGCCGATCGGATCGGTCCCGGCCAGCGTCCCGATGTCCTCGCCGGCCTTCGCCGTCGCTGTAGACGAGCGCGCCGACGACCTCGAGCTCCGGCAGGCGGATCGCCTCACGCACGCAGATCGAGCCGACGTCGCCGGCTCCCCAGACGGCGACTCGATATGGCGCTCGCATGACTCTCTCCTGTTTGTCGGGTGGCGCGGCGAACGAACGCCGCGCCGTGGTCGCCGCACCTTGACAGTTTCTGAAATGAATTTCAAGAACTTTGTGAAAGTGTTTTCAACTTGTCCCATAATCGGATGGATGTCCGATCCGCGCCGTGCTCGCACCCGCCGCCGCCTGCTCGATGCCGGGCCAGACGCTGATCGCCGAACGCGGCGTCGCCGCACCTGCGGATCGCCGAGATCACCGAGCAGGCCGGCGTCGCGCTCGGGTCCTTCCAGAATCATTTCGCCTCCAAGGACGAGCTCGTCGAGGCGGTGATCGTCGAGGCCGTCCAGGCGCTCGCCGCGCAGATCGTCGAAGGGACCGGCCGCGAGGATGCGGAACCCGCGGCGGTCGCGATCGCCGCGCTGCGCAAGTTCGTGCGCCTCGCTTACGAGGACCCGGCGTTCTGCCGGCTGCTCGTCAACCTCGCCACAGCGAGGAGGTGTTCGTCGCCGCGATCCGCCCCTACGCGCAGACCGCGCTCGAGCGCGCCGTCGAAGCGGGCGCGTTCGCGATCGAGGACATCGACCTGGCGGTGACCTTCGATCGTCGCCGGCGCTCTGGCCGTCATCCGCCGGATCCTCGACGGTCACCTCGGCGCCGACGCCGACATCCGGCTCGCCCGCATCAACACTGCTGGCGTACGGAGTCACGCCAGACGAGGCCACCCGCCTCTCACGCCTACCCCTGACGGAGTCGATCCCGCGGGCCTGAGGTCGGTGCGGGTTCGTACGATGCAGGGCATGGGTGACCATCTGATCGTCATGCACTCCGCGGTGCGGGCACTGCCGGGGTACAGCCGCCACGACGCTCCGTCGATCCTGCTCGACGGCTCGTCGATCGCGGTCGACACCGAGCATGGCCGCGCGGTGACCGCGCAGCTGACGCGCCGCCACGGGACGCTCGAGGAGGCACTCGACGGGGCCAACTTCGCGCTCAGCGCGGCCGCGTTGCCAAAGAGCATCCGCCGTCAGGCGACCGCGGCCTGCGAGGACTACTTCTACGGCCGCCTCGATCTGGGCCCGACCACCGCCCTGAACGTGCACGCGGACCTCGCCGAGACGCTCGAGCCGATGCCCGACCCGATGTACCGGGTGCTCGAGGAGATCGTCGAGCTGATCGTCGACGGGGACTACGAGGAGCTCAGCTCCCTGTCCGAGGGCAAGCTCCGCGTCGCCGATCTCCAACGCCGCGTCGAGGAGGACTGCCCCGAGGCGCTGATCCTGCCGCCACGGACCGTCTACCAGGTCGAGGCGATCACCAAGTCCGATGAGGCCGATATGCCGGGCTGGGCCTACTTCCTGGATCTGTGGACCGAGAGCGGTCCGGCGCGCCTACACATCGAGGGCGAGCTCGAGGAATCAGACGACCGGTTCACCGCGACCCTGAACGACATCCTGCCCTGAGCGGGCGGGTCTTGGGGGACAAATCCGGGCCTTGGGGGGCCGCCCCAACGGGGGCGGCCGCAAACCGGCCCGTTAAGCGCGGAAAGCCCACCCGTGGGTGAGCTCTCGGCCATCAGAAGATCAGGCGGCTTATCGCGGCAAGGGGACGTTCAGATGAAGGTCTCGCCCTCTGGTTGCCATCGCTATCTGACCCGTGCAACGATAGCGAACCCGCGTCCATACAGCCAGTGATAGGTTCGCTGTGATGGGGAGGCTGAAGATCCGGAGCCTGTTTGGCCGGAGCGTCGGGTTGGCGGTGATGCTGGCCGCGCTTGTGGCGGTTCCAGCACGTGCCGCGCTCGTGAACCCGGTCGCCCAGGCGCAGAACCTGCTCGTCAGCCAGGAGCGCCAGGCGGAGTACGACTCGCCGGCGGAGGTGACGGCGATGCTGTCGGCGACGTCCGCCTACGACGAGCAGCTCGACACGATCACGCTCAAGGATCCGGCGCGTGACCCGAACCCGAACTTCTGCACGCTGCAGGTCTGTCCGATCGACCCGGCCCTGAACCACTTCGTGGCGCACGGGGGCATCGTCGATCCGGTGCTGTACACGAACCGGGCGGGAGCGACGATCTCCGGCCACGTGTGGGCGACGGTGAAGGGACCCGCGAAACGGCCCGGGATCGTGATCGTGAACGGGTCGATCGTCGGCTACGAGCAGGCCTACTGGTATCTCGCCCAGGCGCTTGCCCAGGACGGCTACGTCGTCCTGACCTTCGATGCGGAGGGCGAGGGCCAGTCTGACCAGTTCGGTCAGACACCCGATCAGACCGAGGAGGCATTTGCCGGAACGCCGGTGATCGGGCCTGATTTCGGCGGCAACGGGCTCGCGTTCTACGACGGTGGCGAGGACGCGGTCAACTTCCTGCTCTCGACGCCCAGCGCTCCGTACGTTCCGGTGCCCAGTCGCAGCACGGATACCAGCCACAAGGCCAAGCAGCTGTCGCGGGTCGCCGCCGGCCTCGACAGCGGCTATGACCCGTTGTGGAAGCTGCTCAACCGCAACGAGATCGGGATCACCGGACATTCCTACGGCGCCGAGGCCGCGAGCTATCTCGGCCAGTCGGATCCGCGGATCAAGGCGGTTGTCGCGCTCGACAACCTCTGTACACCGGTCTCCCCCTCCCCGACCGAGGCGCTCGCGATTCTCGATGCTCCCGGCAACAACCAGGGTCTGTTCGAGCTGCCGCCGGAGTGCTTCGGCGCTCCTCCGGGCCCGGCACCGGCGGTCACCAAACCCGCGCTCGGTATCTCCAGTGACTACCTGCTGACGCCCGAGCCGTACGTCGAGGCTCCCGACCCGCAGGCCAAGGAGGAGGCGTCGCTGGCGGCGAGCAAGGCCGGCGTCGACAGCGGCGAGATCATCATCCGCGGTGGCACCCACCTGGATTTCACCGACCTCCCGACCGGGCTGATCCCGGCGACGCTGCGCGGGATCGACATGGTCAGCTGGTACACGACGGCGTGGTTCGACAAGTACCTCAAACACGAGCAGTCAGCCAACGCGCGACTGCTGAGCGGCCGCTGGCGCGACGATGCGGCCGCTGGCGCGGTCGACCCCTCGCATGACCCGGACCTGTTCTCCTACCTGTACCTCTCACGGCTCGAGATCCACCTCTCGCACGGCCGGGTGTTCGACTGCGAGAACCTGCGGAACGGATGCTCGGGCCAGACCACTGCGAGGAGCGACTGCGGACCCGCCAGCTACTCGTTCCTCGCCGTCGATACGGCCCAGGTTGTGGCGGACACCTGTCCTCGACGCGCCGCGCGGCGCGCGCGCACACGCTCCTGGTAGCCGATGCGTTCCGTGACCTATTCGATGGGGGTCTCGCTTGACGGGTACATCGTCGGCCCCGACGGCGGCTTCGATTGGACACGACCCGACGATGAGGTGTTTCGGTTCTGCATCGATGAGATCCGCGGGGTCGACGTCCACCTGCTGGGACGGCGGCTGTACGACACGATGCTGTACTGGGAGACCGCAGACGCAGAACCGTCGTTTGACGATGCGATGCGCGAGTTCGCCGGGCTCTGGAACCCGCTCCCGAAGGTGGTGTTCTCGACGACGCTGTCAGCGGTGCAGGGCAACGCCCGCCTGGCCTCCGGCGGGCTCGCGGAGGAGATCGAGCGGCTGCGCGCCGAACCGGGATCTGGCGAGATCGCAATCGGCGGCGCGACGCTCGCCGCCCAGGTGGCCGCGCTGGGTCTGATCGACGAGTACCGCCCCCGGGTCTACCCGGTGCTGGTCGGCGGTGGCGTTCCGTTCTTTCCCCAGGCCGGGCGCCACGATCTCGAGCTCGTGGAGAGCCGCATCTTCGGCTCAGGGGTCGTACACCTTCGCCACCGCGTGAAGCGCTAGCCGGTCCGCGGGCTTACCGTCACCCTTGACGCCCAGGTACTCGTGAGTATCTTACCGTTGGTACTCAGACGTACCACCACCACGGGGAGACGAGGCGCATGACCACGACCGTCGCTGATCGCACACCATCGGACGATCTCGAGTACCGGCTCCCGGACGGCCCGGACTCCCCCGTGCTCCTCAACGGCGTCGTGTTCGTATTCGCGCGGAGCCTCGCGATGCGCATCCTGCAGCGCCGCTACGGCGACGCGTACACGGTCCACCTCCCGGTGATCGGCACAACGGTCGTCGTCGCCAACCCGGATCTGGTGAAGGCCGTGTACACCGCGAAGCCGACAGTGCTCCACGCCGGCAAGAACCCGCTCGGCACCCTGCTGGGACCGGGCTCGCTGTTCTCGATGGACGAGGGCCGGCATCTGGAGGAACGCCGGATGCTGCTGGCCCCGTTCCATGGCGAGCGGATGCGCTCCTACGAGGCGTTGATCGTCGAGGAGGCCGTGGCCGCGATGCGGTCCTGGCCCGACGACGAGGAGTTCGCCACGATCAAGACGTTCAACCGGATCACCCTGCGGGTGATCCTGCGCGCGGTGTTCGGAGCCGAGGGGTCGGCTTTGTCCGAGCTGGAGGAGCTGCTGCCCGAGCTGACCGCGCTCGGTCAGCGGTCCGTGCTCGCACCAATTCTCCGCCGAGACCTGGGGCCGGGAAGTCCCGGTCGCCGCTACCAGAGACTGCGGGCCCGGTATGACCGGATCGTCCACGCCTTGATCAACCGGCATCTGGCCGATCCCGAGCTTGTGGAGCGGATCGACATCCTCGCCCTGATGCTGACCCCGCTGCGCACGGCGGGCGAGACGATCAACCATGACGAGCTGGCGGACGAACTCCTGACGCTCCTGGTCGCGGGGCATGAGACGACCGCCTCCGCGCTCGCATGGACGGTCGAACGGCTGCGACGCCATCCCGCTGTCCTGAAGCGCTTGGAGCAGGAAGCTGAGGGCGACACCTCTGCGCTTCGAACCGCGACGATCCTCGAGGTGCACCGGACGCGACCGGTGATCACCGCAACCGGCCGCCTGGTGATGGAGCCGTTCCAGCTTGGCCCGTGGCGGTTGCCGGTCGGAACCCGCCTGCTCACCGAGGCGTCATTGATGCACCGTGACGAGCGATTCCACCCGAACGCATCGAGCTTCGATCCGGACCGTTACGTCGGCCAGAAGCCGGACACCTACGCCTGGATCCCGTTCGGCGGTGGCGTGCGTCGCTGCATCGGCGCCGCGTTCGCCCAGCTCGAGATGGACGTCGTGATCCGCACGATGCTCCGACACTTCGAGCTGCAGCCCACCGACGCCCCCGACGAGCGCGAGAGCTTCCGCGGGGTCGCGTTCGCCCCCGCCGATGGAGGCCTGGCGGTGTTCAAGCGCCGAAGCACTCCACTCGGCACCGGCGCGGGTCGTGATCCGGTCCTCCGGAGCTGCCCCATCGATCACGCTGCGATCAGCCCCTCCCCCGCCTCCGCTCAACGTGTCGGTGTCGACTGAGCTGCGAGGCCGTCCTTGATGAACGCTTTCAGCTCGGCGGCGCATTCGCCCAGGTCGTCGCCGTGGGCAACCGCGCGGACGATCGCCTGGTGACAGCCCGCAACGAGCATGAACGCGCGCTGCAGTGAGACTGGTCTGATCGACGGATCCTGATCGGCGTCGGCCGCCACCAGTGCGGTCAGCAGCTGGGCGTAGCGCTCGAGGCCTTCACGCTGGGCGATCACGACCCGGTCGCCCAATCCGGGGCTCGCGAACGTGGCAGTGAGCCCCGGCTCGGCCAGCAGGATGTTCACGTAGGTGTCGATCGCCTGGTCGACCTGCAATGCCAGCGGCGCCGCGCGATCGATGGCGTTGTCGACCTGATCCAGGACCACCCGCGACACCATGTTCGTCAGCTCCACGAAGCACGAATCCTTGTCGGGGAAGTGCTTGTAGAACGTCCGTCGCGACGCTCTCGCGTGAGCGACGATGTCGGTCACCTGAGTCTGGGCCAAGCCCTTCTCCCGGATCGACGCGGCCAGGCCCTGCAGCAGCCGCTCGTGCTGCTCTTTGAATGCTGCGCCCTGATCCACCGTCACCGGGTTCAACGGTACCCGCAGGTCCGGCCCCGAGCGCCTCAAGCGAGTACTTGCGGGTGACGCGGGCGCGTGCCGCCTTCTATGCCTCGGTTCCCTGGCCGTCGATCCAGCCGTCAATGCGCAGCCACCAGTCGGTCAGCCAGGCGGCGATGTCCTCGTCCTCGGCTGGGATCTCGGCGCGCGGTACGAACCACATCCGCGTGCGCAGCGCGGCACCAACAGGCAGGGCACGCCAGATCTCGCGCGCATAGGCGGCGATCCCGAGCCCCGTGTGTGCGGCGAACACGACGTCCGCTTCGGGGTTGGCGCGGAGCGCCGCCACGGTTCCCGCCGGCCGTGGCGCCATGACGTGCTGCATCCGGTCGGCAGCGCGGGCTGCATCGTGGCGGCGATGGCGCCGCAGCGACGCGACCGCGGCCCGGCGTCGCTGCGGGCTGAAGTTGCCGCCTTCGGGAAACAGCAAAAGGGCGCCATGCGTGCCCATCGCAGAGGCGATCTCGGCGATGCGTGCTTGGCACTCCTCGGCATCCCCGACATCGAGGACGGCGTGAGGCAGCCGGTGAGCGATCAGGTCGACGGACGGGTCAAGCGCGATCAGCTCCTTGAAGACGACGCTCGGGCGGCGCCCGAATTGGGAGAGCAGCCGGCCGACCAGGAGGATCGTGTCCGCCGGCCCGGCGTGCCGGCTGAGGACCAGCAGTGGGCCGTCACCGTGCAGCGCATCCGAGGCCTCCTGCGAAGTGACCTCGTGCACAACCTCGATCTGCAGCGTCCGCAGCAGGCTGCCGGCGATGCCGCCGGCGAACCACTCCAAGAGCCGCCAGTGCATCGACTGAATCCGGTCGGTTCTCATCAGTAGGCCACAGCCAGCCAGAAGCCACAGCACTCCGCAGGCAACGAGCGTCGTCAACTCACGGATGAAGTACGTCAAACAGACTCGAGCAATGATGTACGGGCGTTGGTCTCCACTGATGACCGCGATCAGCTGCGTGACCGCGAGAAGCAGAGGCGACAGTGCGATCGTGACGATCGACAGGACCAGCCACAGCGTGATGCTGACCGGGCGCCGGATCGCCGCGGGCGGCATCAGTGCTCCTCGAGGTACTGAAGCGATGCTGCGTATGCGTCGTCCATCTGCCGCTGGACCGTCGCCGCGATGCGCCGCAGCCGCAACGGTGCCGACAGGTCGTTGTAGGCGGGCGCCGCAGACCCGCCGGTCGGCAGTACATGCAGCTCGACCCCGGCCGGCACCGCCTGCAGGTCGTGGGAGAAGCGGTGGCGACGGGCAATCTCGAAGGCGACCAGCCCGACCTCCCATGGCCATCGCGGAGGGCTGAGCGATTGCTCGAGGCGCCCCACCTGCAGAACGTAGATCGTGCGGGCACCGAGGTTGAAGGCGCGGTTGACGGGGATCGAATTGACGATTCCACCGTCGATGAAGTGCTCGCCGCCGATCCGGACTGGTGGCAGGATGCCGGGTACCGCGCACGATGCGAGCACCACCTCGGCCAGCGGCCCCTCGGTAAACCAATGCTCGGCGGCCCGCTCGATCGACGCTGCCACACACTGGAATGGCACGGCGAGGTCCTCCACGCGGGCAACCGGCAGGATCTCGGCCAGACGGTCGCGCATCTCGCCGAACGGCTGCAGGTACGTTCCGGTCCGCGCGAGCGTCGTCAGGCGCCGGAGCGCTCGACCAGACCACAGTGACTCCGATTCCCGCCACGCGGCACGCAGGCGCTCAAGGCCGGCCGGTCCCGGATCTGCCGCATACAGGGCGCCATTGATTGCGCCGATCGAGGTTCCGAGCACGACGTCGGGCCGGATCCCCCGTTCGGTCAGCGCCGCGAGCATGCCCACCTCGTGGGCCCCGAGCAGGCCGCCGCCGCCCAGCACGAAGGCGACATCGCAGGTCGACGGACTTTCGGTCATCTCGTGGGTCTACCCGCCAGTGCGGAGACCGAGCCGTTCATCGCCAACCCGGACCTCGTCGAGCGGATCCGCAGCGGAGCACCGCCGGGTGGTGTCAGCTCACTGATGTCGTGCCTGTGCCTCGACGCCGACGAGCAGCAGCCAGGAGCCGGAGACGATGAACAGGAACGACGTCATCATCCCCACCCCGACGAAGTACAGACCGGACGTGTGGCGCAGGAACAGAATCACGGCGCCGGCCTGCTCGACGATCAGGCAGGCGGCGTAGCCGAGCGTCCGGAACAACACGCCGTGCTGCGCCTCGCCGCTTTCGCGCAGCGCCCGGATCAGGCTGCGCCCGACGACGAACTCGGCAATCGCGACCACGGCGAAGATCTCGATCCCCACGTCGCGCGAGTGCTGGCCCCCCATCAACACGAGGCCGCAGCGGATGAAGATCGTCGTGACCGCAGTCAGGATCGTGCGGGCGCGGTGGCGGTGCGCCGGGTCGGAGACGATCGCCGACAGATGCATCGACATCGCCACGAACACGAGCCCCGGTCAAGGCGGCCGCCCCACCACCCACCATCACGAAGTAATCGTGCCAGACCGGGGCGTCAAACATAAGCCGCGCATGATCCCTGATCCGACCGACGGCAGGCCGTCGACGAGGTGACCACGCGGAGCGCTGCGCCGCCCGCTACCGAGCTTCCGCGATGACGGTTGCGGCGGTGTGGCTCCACGGACTCCAGTTGCCGCCGGCGTCCTTCGCCCGCACACGGAACCGGTAGCTGCGGCCCGGCCTGACGGCGACCCGGGCAGCCCTCCGGCCCGTCAGAGCAAGCCCAGGCAGGATCCGCCACCCGCGGTGGCCGACCCGATCCTCAACCTCGAACGCAACGAGTCCTCCGCCGCCCGCGTCGGTTCCACCCCACCGGACGGCAAAGCGGCGAGCGGGAGCCGCCACCCGCGCGGGCGCGTGGACCACAGCCACCGGCGCCCCGGCATAGATCACGGGGCCGTAGCTCGAAGCCGGCGCCATCGGCAGCTGAAGCTGACCCGGGCTCGACGCCGAGGTCAGGACCGTCACCGGTTGCGGCACGAGGTCGCCGCGATACTCGGAGTCGCTCCCCGCGATCACCAGCGCGAGCCTGTCGCCCTGGGCGAACTGGTGCACGATCCCGGGCAGCGTCACCGTCACCGGCTGTGCGACCGAGGCGATCCGGGCTGCCGCAACCAGGCCGTCGGGCAGCGTGACGGTGCCGTTGGGGCTGATGTCATAGAGCTTGAGGAACAGCGTCAGGTCGCCGCCCGCCCCTTCGGCCGACATCGTCGAGAGCAACGGGTCTGACAGGGACAGCCGCACGGACGGAATGCCGATCACGTCGAGGTTCGATACCAGCGGAGCGGTCTCGTATTCCGCGAACGTTCCGGGGACGTCGACCGGCGGCAGTCCGTTGGTCTCGTTGGTCGTCTCCCCCGTGCTCGTCGGCGCCCCGGCTGCCGGCGTGATGAACGAGGCGCTGCCGGTCTGGACCGCCGCGTCCTGATCGACCAGCTGGTCGCTGCCCGACAACTCGAGCGTCTCGGCATGCCCGACGGGGTAGGCCGACGCACGACCGTAGGCGAGCGCCGCGTTCTCACCGGGGTATTTGACCCACGGCCGGTAGAACGAGAAGTCGAGTGACGGCGCCGGCGGAGCGCCCCGCAGGTAGTGGTTGAACCACTCGGTGATCAGCCGACCTTCGAAGGTCAGGTATCCGTCCGCGTTCGAGAGCGCGGTGTTGCCGTCGACGTATCCGAACTCGCCCGGCTGCGGGGTGCCGTCGGTGTGGCCCCATGACTGCCAGACGAGCTTGACGGGCGTTCCCTGCGCTCTCAGCTGCTCGTAGTTCGCAACCGATTCGTGCAGCTCGAACAGCGAATCGTCCTCACCCTGCATGAGCATCACGGGCACGTGGATCTTGGACATGTAGTTGTGAACCGAGGCGTGCTCGATCAGCGCCGTCAATGACGCGTCTGGATAGCCCTCTGCGATCGACGCGGCGAACGGGCCGCAGAGCTCGGGCTCAAGGTCGCCGCAGGTGCCGACGTTGTCAGCGGCGATCGTGCCGGTGCCGAGCAGCTCCGCGCTCCAGACCTCCTTCTCGACGCCTGGCACGGGATTCGAGACGCTGCCGTCACTCAGCCCAGCGTTGTTCGGCGCCAGCGAGTACGACAGGTCGTTCCAGGTGATCTGCGGAATGATCGTGCGGATCCGCGAGTACCCGAACCGCTGCATCTCGGCATCGACGGCGGCGAACTGGACGCCACCGGCGTAGGAGCCACCGACCATTCCGACGATCGGGCCACGCCGATCGCGCTTGACGTAGTCAATCTTTAGCCCGTTGGTTGCGGCTCGGGTGCCAGCAAGGAAATCGACCAACTCGCTGGCGGCCATTCCGTCGTAGCCAGGGTCATCGATCGAGATTGGGCAGGTCGACCCGCTCCATCCGAGCCCCGTGTACGCGAGCACGACGTATCCGTCGCTGGCCAGGTCACCTGAGAAGGCGCTCAGGTCCTTCTTCGAGCCGAGGAAGCCGTTGGTCGCCATCACCGCAGGCGCGGGATCGGCAACCGTGGCGGCCGCCGGCCTGTACAGGTCCGCGACGATGTTGCACGTCTCCGACGCGCCTGACGCGCCGACGTTCACGACGACGTGAATGGTCTGGACGGAATACGCAGCAGCAGCGCCCGCAATTGGAGCAGCGGTCACCGACGGGGTAATCGCGCTCGCGAGGGCCACCAGCGCACCGCAAAACAACCGGCGCGATCTGCGTCCGTGCAGCTTCATCCCCCAATTCTGACCTTAGGCGCGGAAAAGATTCTCTGGATGGGGGGCGGAAGTTCATCGCCCCACGCCTCTATATGGCATGAACCCATCACACACACCCGACAAGATCGACGACTTCACGCTGGAGCTGCTCCGTGCCGGATATGCGCTCACAGGCCTCGCGACTGACCTCGCCCAGGACGATCCGTCCGATTCCGATGACGGCGAGAGCCGCGCCGAGGCCGTAATGCAGGCAATGAGTGGCACGATCCGCCGGTACCTCGGTGAGGCCGACGAACGCGACGTGATCTGCGCCACCGAGCTGATCGCTGGCGCCGTCGAGCGAGTCATCGAAGAGCTGAAGCTTGGTCTCGCACTGCGCCAGCGGATGAACGGCGATGGCCCGGACGGCAGGCTGTATGACTCGCCACCGTTGGACGAGCTCGATCTCGACGATCTGCCTGAGGCGATCCACATCCCGGCGGATTCACCCGCAATTGACGTTCCCGACGAACTCGCAATCGAACTGCTCGATTGCGGTGGCCTCCTCAATCAGATGATCGCCCAGATGCTCGAGTTCAGTCAATCGGGCCGCTCGGCCCCGGACGCGCCCCCAATCCCCGATGTTGTTCGCGGCCTCCTACGCGAGGTGATCGTCGACGTCAGCGAGCTCCACTCGGAGAGCGACCTCTCAACGGCCGTGCAGATCGTCCGCGAGACGGTGGAAGGGATGGTCAACGACATCTTCTTCATCCCCCCAGAGCCCGAGTGATCACCGTCCGGCGACTGAGCCCCCGCTGATCAGTGCCACGGCCGCCGCGACAAGCTCCGCGTTGTCTGCGGCGCCGCGGCCGTCCGGCAGCACGAGCACGTCCTCGAGTCCGACACGGACGTCGATCCCCGCCGCGCCGGCGGCTTCGATGACCTCCCACGTCCGCTCCCCGAACCCGTGCCAGAGCTGCGCCACTCCATCCGGAATCAGCTCCGCGACCGCGCGCGCATCGTCCGCGCCACCATCGACCTCGACGAGCGCCCGAATCACCTGATGCGCGAACGAGCTGTCCCGCAGAGCTGCGGCGTCGGCCGGCGTCGCGAGGCCCGCCTCGATCCCGATCCCCGCATGCAGCGCGGCCCGGGCGATCCCCATCCACCCCAGCTCCGCCAGGTTCACTGAAACGAAGTCCGGCTTCTCCCGCCACATTGAGATCGCCGCCGCCCGCGCGAACGGATCCGAGTCGATGTCCGCCGACGTCGACAGGCCGACCGGCAGCCCCGGAGCCGCCGCCCGGATCGCCGCCACCGCCGCCCCGCACGCCTTCGCATCGAGCGTCTGCTTTCCATCGCGCCCGCGGGGATGCAGATGCACTGCGAACGCTCCGGCACGCCGCACCGCGAGCGCGTCCGCGGCCAGCTCAACGGGCGTCACAGGCACCGCCGCGTGCTCTGCCCGCGTACGTCCGCCGTTGAGGCAGGCTTTGACCGCCATCGCTCCAGTGTGCCGCAGCCGGGTCGGGCGCTGTTATTCCAAAGCGACCGAGCCATTGAGCTCGATGATGCAGTGCAGGTCAGCGAGTCCGTGAAAGGTCCTCGGGTCAAGGCCCGTGATTTCCGTGACGCGTGCGAGGCGGTAGCGAACGGTGTTTGGGTGGACGTGGAGGGCTGCTGCTGTGCCGGTGATGTTCATGTCCGCGGCCGCGAAGGCTGTGACGGTTTCGATCGCCATTTCGCGTTCGTTCTGCGTTGCTTGGTGCAGGGGCTTCGCCTTCTCGCCGATCAGCTCGCGGGCGACGTTTCCGCAGCTGAGAAGTAACAGCTGAAGGGCGCCGAGTTCGGTGAGCTTGACGACCGGACGGTCTGGGCTTGCGTAACTGAGGGTGAGTGCTGCGGCGGCATATGCGTCCGGAATACCGACGAAGCCCGTCGGAGAGTCGCTGGCGCCGATGCTGAGCTGGACGTGATGTTCGCGCGCTGCGCGCGCGGCGCTGTGGAGACGTGAGACCGGTGGGGACCCGGGTGCGATGACCACCACTTCGTCACGCCGGATTGTGCCCAGCGGACGTGCAGTGCCGAGCGCCAAGTTGTGTTCCAGCACTTCGAGGGCTGTGCGGAGCCCCGCGTCGAGGTCCTCCATCGGCTCGGTGATGCGGGCGACGATCACCTGCAGCGGGCCGGACGCACGCAGTCCGGGAGCGACCGATCTCAGTCTCTTCGGGGCTGACCGACCCGCGATGAGGGTGTCAACGGCGTCGGACACCGCTCGTCCAGTCTCGGCGCGGATCCGGTTGTCCTCGCGGAGGAAGGCCTCTGCCGCGTGGGTGGTAATCGTGTCAACAGAATCCAGAACGAACCGTCCGACGGCATGCCCTTCGGCGCGCGTGAGCCGAAGCTGCGTCGCCTCGTCCATCGCCGAGTCCCAGTAATAGAACAACGCTGCTCGATAGGCATGCAGGAAGGACTCCAGATCGATGCCGCTGCGGAGCCGGTCTGCGGCCTGCTCCCGGATGATCGGGATGTCACCGCGACGTACCGGTGTGTGGTTGATCATCGCTTGGCTGATCGCCACTGATGTCGCGGTGGAGAGCTCGGTGATGCGATCGAAGATCGCCGGGTCTGCCGCTGAGTAAGCCGGAACCTGATCGCGGATGCGCTCGACCATCTCGACTGCGAGCTCGTCATTGCGAGCCGCGAGGGCCCGCCCGACGCGATGAAGCCCGCGATTTGGATCTCGGTTCGCTTGGACCATGTGCTTGGAGGATCTCACAAAAACGAGCCGTCAAGTTCGTGAAATCACGTCAGCGGGATTCTGGTCCGCGCGTCCATGATGGATGCAGCAGTTGACCAACAAAGGAGCACGCCGATGTCACCATCTCAGAGCCTTCGCGGCCAGACCGCCCTCGTCACCGGCGCAACGGCCGGTCTCGGTCGCGCCACCGCGATGGAGATGTCCCGTCGCGGCAGCGAGGTTCTCATCCACGGACGCGATCCCGAGCGCGGCCAGCAGACCGTGCAAGAAATCATCGCCGCCGGCGGTTCAGCGCGTTTCATCAGCGCCGACCTGGCGTACGCCGACGAGGCACGACGACTCGTCGAGGAAGCCGGTGATGTCGATGTCCTGGTCAACAACGCGGGGTTCTCGAGCTGGGCGCCGACCGCTGACTTCGACATCGCAGAGTTCGACGCGATGTACGCCAGCAATGTCCGGGCGCCATTCATCCTGGTCGCCGGCCTGGCACCCGGAATGGTGCGCCGCAGGCACGGCAGCATCGTCAACGTCAGCAGCATGGCCGCCAGCGTCGGCCTGGTGACCGGCGCCGCCTACGGCTCAACGAAGGCCGCGACCGAGGCGCTCACGCGTTCGTGGGCCGCGGAGTTCAGTGATCAGGGAGTGCGCGTCAACACAGTCGCTCCCGGGCCTATCTACACGCGTCCCGAAGCCAAAGAGCTCTTCGACACCCTCGGCGCGACCACCGCAATGCGACGTGCCGCACAACCCGAAGAGATCGCCGAGGTGATCGCCTTTCTGGCCTCACCCGAAGCCAGCTACATCACTGGCGCGACCATCGCGGTCGACGGTGGCCGCACGGCGATCTGAACGACGAACGCTCAACCCGGGCCCACTCCCGGTCGACGTCGCCGTCGCCGCCAACCACAACCACCAACCTGAGGAATCGATCGTGATGAATACACAACCGAGCGACCCAGGTCGCTACCTCCCCAGCCCGAGCGAGCGAGTCAGGGAACAGGTCCAGCTCTACGAGGCCAGCGACGGTGCCGAAGGCGGCACGCTCGAGGGTCGACCCGTCGTCATCTTGACGCACACCGGGGCAAAGACCGGTGGCATCAGAAAAACGCCAATCATGCGCATCCCGCACGGGGACGCATACGTCGCCGTCGCATCAGCGGCGGGGGCCACCACGCACCCGGCCTGGTATTTCAACCTCACCGCCCACCCAGAGGTCCACGTCCAGGACCACGCAGAGCATCACGACATGATCGCCCGAGAAGTGCACGGAGCTGAGAAGCAGCGAATCTGGGCGGTCGCCGAGACCTACTGGCCGCACTTCCCCGAGTACCGAGAGAAAGCCGGCGGACGCGAAATCCCGATCTTCCTGCTCGAACGCCCGCTCACTCGATAGAGAGCTGCCTGGCGCCGTTGACGGGGGTCTCGCTAATCGCCTGCGGAGTGGTGTCCACCGCGGCACTCGCCGGATGGCGAGTGCCGCTGCTGGTGTCCCGTATTCGGTGAACTGTGCGTCCGGTTGGAGTCGGAAAGACGTTGCCGAGCCGGTGTTGAGCGCGACGTTCGCTATGCCTCGTCGTCGGTCGGCAACAGCACCTGCTTGGTTCCGCGCGCTCCGTCAAGCACGGTCTGATAGGCCTCGGCGCTGGTTGCGAGCGGCCACGTCTTCACGGCCGGAGGGGCAAGGATGCCGCTGTCGAACAGCGGACGGAGTTGGTCGAAGATGCCCGCCACGTGGGCCCCGTCGGTGAACACGCTGGCGAGGCCCGTGACGTGGATCTGCCGGCTGTAGAGCTGGGTCAGGTCGAACGCGACCCGCTGCTCGGGATCGCTGTGAAGCCCGACCATCCGACCGCCGAACCGTAGGCTGCAAAGAGCGGGTTCGAACAGCGCATTGCCGAGCGTCTCCAGCACCGTGTCGACGCCGCGCCCATCGGTGAGTTCCAGCACCGCCGCAGGCAGGTCGCTCGAGTTCGTGTCGATGAAGTGCTCAGCGCCGTCGGGCTTGCGCCGGCCGGCAATGATCGGAACCGCACCACGCCAGCGAGCGATCGCGGCGGCGGCCTGACCGACCATCCCTGCCCCGCCGGTGATCAGGATCGTCTCGCCGGGCGTGAGCCGCATGATGTTGATCACCGTCTCCCATGCCGCCCAATACGCTCGGCCAACGGCGCCGGCCTCGGCCATCGTCAGGCGCTCAGGCTTACGGGACAGCCACGTCTCGGGGATGGCGACGAACCGCGCGTGCGTGCCCTGTCGCTTCGTGCCGATCGCCAGGCCCAGCTGTGGTCCGCTACCCCACACCTCCTGGCCAGCATGCTCCCCGTCGGAGACGACGATTCCGGCGAAGTCGCTGCCGGGGATCAGCGGCCACGGCGCGCCGAGCGCACCCGCAGCGACGGCGATGTCGAGTGGGTTGACCGCAGCTGCGTGCACCTCGACGAGCACCTCTCCCGGCCCCGGCACCGGCACCGGTTCATGGCGGTAGCCCAACGACTGCGCCGGCGGCCCGCTGGCCTCGATGACGACTGCTTCCATCTGCTGTGTTGCGGTGTGAGACATGCTGCTGCTCCTTGATTTGTCGTCCGGCTCCAGCCGGCTCTGGCGCAGCATCGGGCGTCACCTGGCGGGAGAGTCAAGCCCCTTCACCGCCCTTGACCCTCCCACTATGGGAGGCCTCAAACTTGTGACCATGACCGCAACCCTCTCCATCGGCGACTTCTCTCGCGCCACGCAGATGAGCGTGAAGATGCTCCGGCACTACCACCAGATCGGGCTGCTCGAGCCCGTCGACGTCGACCCTCACACCAACTACAGGCGCTACACCGCAGACCAGATCCCCACAGCGCAGGTCATCCGCCGCTTCCGCGAGCTGCAGATGCCGCTGGAGCGGATCCGTGACGTCCTCGTAGCGCCGGACCCGGCGGCGCGCAACGCTCTGATCGCCTCGCACCTGGATACGCTGCAGGACACCCTCACGCAGACGCAGGCGGCGGTCGCGTCACTACGAAACCTGCTCGATGGCGGGCCCGCGGATGAGTCGCTGGCAGTCACGCACCGCAGCGTCGAGGCAACTCCGGCCGCCGCGATCACCGAGACGGTCCAGATCGCAGGCCTCGGACTCTGGCTGCGCGGCGCACTCGCCGAGCTCCGCGCGAACCTCATTGGCCAGGACGTCCTCGTCACCGGTCCAGCCGGCGGAATCTACGATGACGACCTCTTCGCCAACGAACACGGTCAGGCGACCATTTTCATTCCGTACATCGGGGAGATTCAGCCCATCGGCCGTGTGCACCCGACCGTCATCCCCGGAGCCGAACTCGCCACCGTCACCCACCACGGGCCCGTTGACGGGCTTGACCTCGCCTACGGAGCGCTGGCGGCGCACATCGCACGTCACGAGCTCGGCGTCGTCGGGCCGATCCGTGAGTACTACACCGTCGCAGACACCGACACGCCGGACAGTGCAGCGTGGCGGACCGAGATCGGCCTACCCATCTTCAGCACCGGGCTGAGCGGCATCATCACGCCGTGATCCGCCCCGGGACCCGGGCAGCACCTCGACGGCATCACGCGAGGCCAGGAGCAGTCGCAACCGGGTTCGCGCTCGGTGCGCCCTGATCCTCACCGCGTTCGGCGACAGACCCAGGACTGATGCGACCTCACGCGGCGCTAAGCCATCCCAGGCCAGCATCGTGACGATTTCCTGGTCGAGTCGTGAAAGCTCCGACAGCGCGGCGGCAACCGCGCTGTCGTCTGGGCTTGTCGTCGCTTGTGACCGCTCGGCCGCAAGTGCAAGCTCGCGTGACGTCGCCGCGGCCCGCTCTTGGCTGGCTCGCTCCCGTCGGCTGACATTTCTGGCGATCCCGAAGAGCCACGGCCGGGCCTCGTCACGACCCGGTGTGCGGCTGCGCTTCTCCCATGCGATCCGGTATGTCTCGGCGAGACAGTCGGCCGCTTCCTCGGCAGTCGCGCAGCGCCGCAGGAGGAACGCGAGCAGGTCCTGGCTCGTCTCGCTGTAGAGCCGACTGAACTGCTCGCCGTCGTCGCGTGCCGTGCGATCTGCTCGCATCAAGAACCCACCTCGCATCAAGAACCCGCTCATCAGTTCTGTGACGGGGAGGTCGTGGTTTGCGACGTGGATGTGGTGCCCTGCGAGGAGGAGCTGGTGGTCTGCAGGGTTGGTTTCGTCGTTCCCGTGGTCAGGTCGACCGTCTTCGTTGCCGCTGTGATCGGCTGGCTGCCGCCACCGGGCACAGCGGTCACGGAATTCACGATCCCGCGCTCCACATCGATGGTGCGCTCAACCACCGTGCCCTGCGGAGTGTTGAGGGAGGTGTCTTCTTCGAGTAGGTATCCCGTGGAGGGCGAGACGATGATCGTGTCTGGCCCTCTATGGGCATCACCCGACGTAAATTGGATTGCGACACCAGCTCGGCCCAGCTGATCTGTGTGGTTGCCGAGCACCTTCGTGCCGCGCACATACGACAGCGCTTCGTACGCCGTAGCGCGCAGGTGCGGATCGGTCGAGTTCGTCAGGATCGTCAGGAGGCCAGCCCAGAGATCATCGGGTTGTGCGTCGAGAGAGGCCGTGAGATCCGCGAGTAGCGCCTGCGGGCCATTCGGCCGCTCGGTTCCAGCCTCGACCTGTTCCTGCATCCGCGAAAGCTTCCCGTTGTCCTTGGCTGGGCGGGGTGGGAACACGAAGTCTGAGAGCAGCCCCGTGGCCGCAGGGTCCTCCGTTCCGACCGCTGTGCTGACCGACTCGGAGAACTCGCTGTCGAACGCGGACCTGTGAGCCAAGTAGTTCGCGCGATCCTGCGCAGTGGCGAACGAGAGTCCGTTGTCCGTTGTCCGTTGTCTGCCCGCGTCGGCAGGCACCGGCCCCTGCCAACTCTGCTCGGTTTGGTCGAACGTGTAGTCGACGCTCGCGTTGCCGAAGGAGGGATCCGCGGTCAGCTCGAGCCTGTCCGCCAAGTACGTGAACTGGTGGGGACCCGCCATCACCTGTCCGGCCGCCGCGTGGGCAACCCGGACGAGCTGCGCCGCGGCAGCCGGCGACACCGCAAGCGGGAGGCCCGCGCCTCCGGCTCCGCCCGTCAGCGTCTCAACTCCGACGAGTGATGCGGCGGCCACGGCCGCAGTTGCCGCCCCAAGCGTGGCCCACCGCCGCCGATAGCCGGGCCGCACGGTCACCCGCGGCGGAGCCTCCCGATCGGCGCCCGACATGACGCTGCTTCGAACGGACGCGAGCGCCGCACGAACGCCCTCGTCATCAAGCGCAACACGATCGACTGGGTCGCTGTTGTGAAGCCGGTCGTCCAGCTCGGTCTCAGACACCATTTCTCTATCCACGGCGGTCTCCTTTCGAAGGTTCACCAATACATCTCTGCGAAGCCGATTTCATTTCACGCCACCCGATAGTGGCGATCGCCGGCGCTCGGCGCGCGAGTCCGGTTGCCCCGGAGCGCCGGTTTCCTGGGTATCCGGAGGCCGCTAGCGTTGACGGCATGCACCCGTGTACCGGGAAGGTGGATCGCGATGACGACTGAGACGATCGGGTTGAGCTATGACCTGCATCCGATGCCGCGCGGTCGCGTCAGCTTCCATCGCTGGCGCTGGGAGTTGTGGCACGGGCCGCGGCTGCTGGCGGCCGGATGGCGGCTGCATCCGCTCGAGGCTCAGCGCACCCTGCGGATCCATGCCGTGCGCTACGCCCACCGGCTGAACGGGCTGCGGGTCCTGCGGCCCGACGTCGAGCATCCGACCGAGACGCCGTGGTCGGGGCTGCCGGTCACGATCCACTGGGGCGAGATGCAGATCGAGCTGACCCCAGTCGACAGAGAGCAGCGGCGCGCCTGAAGCGGGCCGGGGGCAGCTCAGCGGATCGCCGGCAGCCGCTCAGCGATCGTCTGCCATGCCGCGGTCCGTGGATCGATCACCGCGAAGTGATCGACGCCCGGAAGCTCGAGCAGCTCGCACGCATCCCCCGCGCTGGAGGCGGCAGCTTGGTATGCCCGGCTCTGGGAGATCGGGACGCGATCATCGGCGTCACCGTGAACCAGCAGGACGTCCCCACCGGTCGGCAGCAGCGTGATCGGATCCGCTGCGGCGTACGCCTCGATCTTCTCGACCGGTCCGCCGCCGATGAAGTCGACCACGGCATCATCACCCAAGCGATCGTGTGCGGCGGCCAGCAGGTCACAGACGCCGGCGATCACAACGACTCGGCTGACCGGCGGAGGCCCCGCGCAGCAGAGGGCGAGGTGACCGCCGGCGGAGTGGCCGATGACCATCGTCTGCCGATGATCGAGCGGAGCGTCCACATTCTCAAGGGCGGTGATCGCCTGACGGACGTCGTCGAGCGTCTCAGGGACGCCGCCGCCGGTCCCGGTGCGCCGGTACTCGACGTTCCAGCTCCCCCACCCCCGATCGGCCAGGTCGACCGCCATCGCGTTCATCACCGCTTTCGTGAACGAGGCGCGCCAGAAGCCCCCGTGCAGGAGGACCGCGACCGGGGACGGCCCGTCGCCACCTGCTTCGGGCAACAACAGGTCGGCGACCTGGTCGGGATCAGGGCCGTAGCTGTGCGGCGTCGGCGTCCGGCCCTGATCCGCCGCCCATTGCTCCAACCCCGCCAGGTACTCGAGCGCGCTCACGACAGCTCAGCCGAGAAGGCCGTGGAGAACGTCGATCAAGTCCCAGACATCGGCGAACCGCGTGGTCAGCGGCGAGAACCCGCAGCGGATCACGTCGGGTGTGCGGAAGTCGATCACGACTCCAGCGGCGATCAGCTGGTCGCAGAGTGAGCGCGCGTCGGGGTGGGCCAGCGCGACGTGAGCGCCGCGGCGGCCCGGATCGCGAGGGGAGGCGACGCTGATGTCGAGCTCGGACAGGCGGTGATCTGCGAGCGCAATCGCGTACTCGGTCAAAGCGACACCCTTCGCACGAATCCGTGTGATCCCCGCCTCGCCGACCAGCGCGACGCCCTCCTGCACCGCGCTCAGCGCGAGGATCGGCGGCGTACCCGACAGCCAGCTGCCGAGCCCGGACGCCGGCTCGTACCCGGGCCCCATCTCGAACGGGTCACGCCGGCCCAGCCACCCCCAGATCGGTTGGTGCAGCGCATCCTGCAGCGCCTCGCGCACGTACAGGTAGGCGGGCGCTCCCGGCCCGCCGCACAGATACTTGTACGTGCAGCCGACCGCGAGGTCGGTGCCCGCGGCGTCAAGCTCGACCGGAACCGAGCCCGCGCTGTGGCTGAGGTCCCAGAGCGTCAGCGCTCCCGCCTCATGGGCAACGGTGTTGATCTCCGGCATCGGCGCGATGTGGGCGCTCCGATAGGCAACGTGCGAGAACGAGACGAGGGCCGTCTGCGGTCCGATGACGGCGGCAACATCCTCAACCGTCGGTCCGCCCGCGGCATCCGCGGAGATCCAGCGGATCGTCAGCCCGCGATCGCGCGCCAGGCCCTCGAGCACGTAGCGGTCGGTCGGGAAGTTGGCGCGATCAGTGATGATCTCGGTCCGGTCGGGGCGCGCGCTCAGTGCGGCCGCCGCGAGCTTGTAGAAGTTCACTGTCGTCGAGTCGCCGACCGCCACCTGTCCGGCAGCGGCGCCAAGCGCGGCAGCACCGATCTGATCGCCGACGAGCACCGGAAGCTCGAGCCACCCCTCGCCCCAGGACGCGATCAGCCGCTCCCCCCACTCGTGCTCGACGACGTGCTTGAGGCGCTCGACCGTCGCTCGTGGCAACCGGCCGAGCGAGTTCCCGTCGAGGTAGATCGCGTCGTCGGCGAACACGAACCGGTCGCGGAAGTCGGCGAGCGGGTCCTCCCGATCGAGCTCGAGGGCGTGCTCGCGAGTGATCACGGGCACATTCTGGCGACGCACGTCACGGCCCGACT
The DNA here is from genome assembly GCA_963778315.1 of uncultured Conexibacteraceae bacterium. Lineage (GTDB taxonomy): Bacteria > Actinomycetota > Thermoleophilia > Solirubrobacterales > Solirubrobacteraceae > Palsa-465. The sequence goes on from CAVZTZ010000014.1 coordinate 40,852, forward strand.
TCGAAATGTTTACATCAGTTGCTCGCACAACCGGCTACTCTGGTCTAGTCCGAGCAATCCGCTCGGTAATTCGAAGTGCCAAGCGTTACCTCTCAGTTGCTTTGTCGCCCGTCAGAGTTCTCGCACGTGCACACAACTGGAGGAAAGTCACATGGCTACAGGAACCGTTAAGTGGTTCAGCGACGAAAAGGGCTTCGGCTTCATCACCCCTGATGACGCTGGCAAGGACCTGTTCGTCCACCACTCGTCGATCGTCGGCGACGGCTACCGCTCGCTCGCCGAGGGCGCACGCGTGAGCTACGAGTCGGAGCAGGGCCCCAAGGGTCCGGCTGCCGCCAACGTTCAGGCGATCTAAGAAGCCTCAGACGTACAGAGAGGCCGGGGGCGTTCGCGCTCCCGGCCTTTTGTTTTTCTCAGCTCCCGTTGGAGCTGAGCACCTGCGTGAACAGCGCCGGGTCGACATTGCCGCCCGACAGGATCACCCCGACCCGTTCCGCGCCCTGCAGTTCGACGCGGTGGGCGATGAGAGCGGCCAGTCCCGCTGCTCCCCCCGGCTCAACCACGAGCCGCAGATGTTCAAACGCGAACCGCATCGCATCCATCAGCTCGGTGTCTGAGACCGTCACGACACGGTCCAGCAGCTCGCGGTTGATCGGCCACGTCACCGTTCCCGGCGCGTTGGCCTGCAGCGCGTCGGCGATCGTCCGCGGAACCGCGATCGAGAGCCGCTGCCCGGCGGCAAGGGACCGCACGTGGTCATCGCCGGCCGCCGGCTCGACCCCGATCGTCCGTGAGCCCGGCACTCGGGTCGAGAGGGCAATCGCGCACCCGGCCGCAAGCCCGCCGCCGCTGACCGGCGCCAGCAGGACGTCGAGACCGTCGACCGCATCGATCAACTCGACCGCTGCGGTGCCCTGCCCGGCGATCACCTGCTCGTCGTCGAACGGCCGCACCAGCTGGAGATCCGGCTGTTTGTCGTTGATCGCGGCGGCGATCTGCTCGCGGTCCTCGGTGTAGCGGTCATAGATCACGACCTCCGCCCCGAGCCGCCGCGTCGCGTCGAGCTTGCGCTGCGGCGCGTCGGCCGGCATCACGATCGTTGCTGTCGTCTCCCACAGCCGCGCGGCGAGCGCGACCGCCTGGGCGTGGTTGCCGGAGGAGAACGCCAGCACGCCGGCCACGCGCTCCGCATCGGTCAGGCTTGCGAGCTTGTTGTAGGCGCCACGGAACTTGAACGATCCGGTCCGCTGCAACGTCTCGGCCTTGAGGAACACCTGTGCGCCGACACGTGCGTCAAGCTCGGATGAGGTGACGACAGGCGTCCGCACCGTGACGCCGCGAATCCGCTCTGCTGCCCGGTGGATGTCGTCGAGGTCAATCATTCGTGGCCGCGGGCAGCATAGGCCGTGACGCTGATCGCGACCGCAGCAGCGGCCAGGGCGAGCGCCGATGCAAGGTTGACCTTCGTCAGCAGCCCGCCGGCGAGCGCGCCGATCAGCAGCGCTCCGGTCGCGGCAAGGCGCCTGGTGGTGCCCTTCCCGGTGCCACCGGCCAGCGGCGAGTCGGCGGCCAGCCCGGTGAGGGTCATCGTCAGCACGGTCGTCGTCAGGTCGGGGAGCGCGATCTTGCGTACCGTCGCGTTGCGGATCCCCATCGCCAGCGCCAGCAGCGCGATCGTCGCGTAGGCGGCATCGCCGCCGATGCGGATCTTCACCGCCGCCGCGAGCACGGCGGCCGCGGCGACCAGTGCGATCTCCAGCACCAGCGCCAGCTCCAGGGGCGCGCCGAGACGGTGCTTGACGTGCGTGGCCAGCCGCCCACCGACGAGGGCGCCGACCAGGAACGCCGCGAGCGAGATCAATGGCGCGACGACCGGCAGATGTCCCGCTCCGGCGAGCCCGAATCCGAGCAGGACGATGTTGCCGGTCATGTTCGCCGCGAACACGTGCCCGAGCCCGAGGTAGCTGACGCCGTCGACGACCCCGGTCGTGAAGGTCAGGCTGAGCATCGTCAGCGCGAGCGGGTGGCGCAGGCTCGTCGGCTTGGTCGTGCTCTGTGTTGTGGCGCTCATCTCAGGACTCCGATGATTGAATGACGGCCGCGTGAATAACAAAACGAAACGTTTCGTATAGTATGTACCACGAGCCGCGCACATCTGTACCGCGGCGTTTGATCGACAGTAAGGAGCCAGTGATGCAGGCAATGCTCGAAACCACGCAGCTCGGTAACACCGGACTCGAGATCACCCGAATCGGCCTCGGAGCCTGGGCGATCGGCGGCGGCGAATGGGAGTTCGGCTGGGGGCCGCAGGAGGACCAGGAGTCGACCGACGCGATCGAGCACGCGCTCGAGCTCGGCATCAACTGGATCGACACGGCCGCAGCCTACGGCTTCGGCCATTCCGAGGAGGTCGTCGGCCGCGTCCTGCAAGGCGTCGCCGAGCGCGATCGCCCCTACATCTTCACGAAGTGCTCGCTGATCGAGGGCCCTGGCCGCACGGTGCTCCACAGCCTCAAGCGCGATTCGATCCACCGCGAGGTCGAGGCGAGCCTGCAGCGGCTGCAGCTCGACGCGATCGACCTCTACCAGATCCACTGGCCCGATCCCGAGGCTGACATCGAGGAGGGCTGGCTGGCGCTGGCCGAGCTCAAGGAGCAGGGTCTCGTCAGGCACATCGGCGTCTCCAACTTCGACGTGGCACAGCTGCGGCGGATCGGGGAGATCGCTCCGGTCGAGACGTTGCAACCGCCCTACTCGCTGGTGGAGCGTGGCATCGAGCCGGAGATCCTTCCCTACGTCGAGCGTCAGGGCATCGGCGTGATCGTCTACTCGCCGATGGGTTCCGGTCTGCTCAGCGGCGGCATGACCCGGGAGCGCATCGAGAACTTCCCGGACAACGATTTCCGCCGGCGGGATCCGCGGTTCCAGGAGCCGGCCGCTGTCCGCGCATCTGGCGCTCGTCGAGCGGCTGCGGACCGTGGGTGAGCGCTACGACGTATCGCCCGGCGCGGTGGCGGTCGCGTGGACCCTGCGCAGTCCCGCGGTCGATGCCGCGATCGTCGGGTTCCGCCGCCCGGACCAGGTCGATCCGCTGCTCGCCGCTGCCGGACTGCAGCTCAGCGATGCGGACGTGGCGGAGATCGAGGGACGATGAGCACACCCCACCGCGGACGTCCGCGTAGCGAGACGGCTCGGCTCGCGATCCTCCAGGCCGCCGACGCGCTTCTGCTCGCCGGCGGCCTGGAGGCGGTTAGCATGGACGCGATCGCGCAGCTCGCGGGCGTCAGCAAGGCGACGATGTACCGCTGGTGGCCGAGCAAGGAAGCGCTGGCGCTCGATGCCGTCTTCCATGACTGGGCTGGCCAGGCGCTTCCGGCCCCGGATCTCGGGTCACTGCGCGATGATCTGCTGGCGCTGTTGCGACCGTGGGCTGAACTTGTTCGCTCGCAGCCGTATGCCCGGCTGATCGGCGCGCTCGTCACCCGGGCGCGCACCGACGACGCCTTTGGCGCCGAGTACGACCGCCGGCTGGTGCAACCGCGCCGTGAGCAGGCCCGCCCGATCTTCGCCCGGGCGATGCAGCGCGGTGAGATGGCTGCGGACATCGACGTCGAGGTTGCGATCGATCTCCTGTACGGACCGCTCTATCACCGGCTGCTTCACGGTCACCTGCCACTCGACGATGCGTTTGTCGAGAGCCTCGTCGAGCTGGCGGTCGCGGGGTTGCTGCCGCGCTGAACGCTGTCACGATTCGTCGGCCGCCGACGTCGTATCCGGGTACGGTCGGGCGATGGTCGTCAATGTCGAGACACCCGCAGCGCACGGGAGCGCCATCACCCGCGACTGGAAGGTTCCGGTCGCGGTTGTGTTCGTGCTCGTGGTGTGGGCATCGGCGTTCATCGCGATCCGGTCGGCGGCGCACTCCTTCTCCCCGGGCCGCTGGCCCTGATCCGGCTCGTCGTCGGTAGCGTCGCACTCGGCGCCGTGGCGTTGAGGAACCGCGAACCGCTCCCCCGCGGGCGCGCGCTCGCATTCGTCCTGATCTACGGACTCGCCTGGTTCGGCGCCTACAACCTGGCGCTGAACACGGCGGAGCGCCATCTCGACGCCGGCACCTCGGCGATGCTCGTCAATGTCGGTCCCGTGCTGATCGCACTCGGGGCCGGAGCGCTGCTCGGCGAGGGCTTCCCCCGGCGGCTGCTGATCGGGATGGCGGTCGCGTTCTGTGGCGTCGTCATCATCTCGATCGGCGACGGCAGCCACCACGGCGACGCAACAGGCGTGGCGCTCGCGCTCGCCGCGGCGCTCCTCTACGCAATCGGCGTGCTCTGTCAGAAGGTCGTGCTTCGCACCGTGCCGGCGGTGCAGGCGACGTTCCTCGGCTGCCTTGCGGCGACGATCGCGCTCCTCCCCTTCGTGCCGGACACCGTGCACCAGCTCGCACACGCACGGTCGGGCGACATCGTCCTCGCGATCTACCTCGGCGCGCTCCCCACCGCGGCGGGTTTCGTGCTGTGGGCCTACGCGCTGCGCAAGACGACCGCCGGCGCGCTCAGCTCAACGACGCTTGCCGTCCCCGCGATCGCGGTGCTGCTCTCCTGGGTGATCCTTGATCAGCTGCCGACCGTTCCGGCGGCGGTCGGCGGGGCGATCGCGCTGGTCGGGGTCGGCATCACGACCGTGAAGCTTCGGAGGCGATCCACACCCCGGTAGGGGTTTCTCGGCCGTGCGCGCCGGGGTTCTGTGTACCCTCGTCGCTCGATGAGGAAGTTCACGCTTCTGCTGGTGATTGCCGTCGCAGCCGCTGTCGCGGTCGCCGCCTGTGGCTCGCCGAAGACGACCACGACCCCCTCTGCCTTCAACGCCGCCAACTGCACTCCGAGCAAGTTGGCGACGCACACGCCGGGGATTCTCACCGTCGCGACCGACTCACCCGCGTACACGCCGTACTTCGTCAACGACAAGCCGGCGAACGGCAAGGGCTTCGAGAGCGCGGTCGCCTACGCGGTCGCCAAACAGCTCGGCTACGCGACAAGCCGGGTCAAGTGGGTCGTCGAGCCGTTCGACTCCTCATACGCGCCGGGTCCGAAGAGCTTCGACTTCGACATCAACGAGATCTCGATCACCGCACCGCGCGAGCAGGCGGTCGATTTCTCGCTCCCGTACTACACCGATCCACAGGGCATCATCGTCTCGACGAAGGGCCCGTACGCGCACGTCACCTCGCTCGCGCAGCTGAAGGGCGCGAAGTTCGGAGTGCAGATCGGCACGACCAGCCTCTCCGCGGTCGACCAGTACGTCAAACCGTCCCAGCAGCCCGACATCTTCAACAATTCCAGCGACGTGGTCGAGGCGTTCAAGATCGGTCGCGTCCAGGCGATCGTCACCGACGTGGCGACGACGGAGTACCTGGCGTCGAGCGAGCTCAAGAACGCCGAGGTGGTCGGCAAGTTCAATGCGCCCTCGGGCAACAACTGGGGTCTGCTGATGGCGAAGGGCTCCTCGCTGACCCCCTGCATCGATCACGCGATCAAGACGCTGACCGCCAACGGGACGCTCGCCGCGCTCCACCAGAAGTGGATTCCGCAGGATGCGACGATCCCGTATCTGAAGTGACCACGCAGGCAGACCGCGCTGCCGCCCGGCGAGTGCGCGGTCGCCGTCACATCGCGATCTCCGCCGTGTCGACCGTCGTCGTGCTCGGCGCGGTCGCGGCACTGATCCTCACCAGCCCCGGATGGCCGAGCGTTCGTAGGCTGTTCTTCTCGACGCACGAGTTCACCTCGTCGTTCGGTTCGATCCTCGGCGGCTTCTGGCTCGACGTGCGGATGTTCCTGCTGGCCGAGGTGGCGGTCCTGATCATCGGGTTGCTGATCGCCCTGTGCCGGATCTCGACAGCGCCGATCCTGTTCCCGCTGCGGATCGTCTGCGTCGTGTTCGCCGACGTGATGCGTGGCGTACCGACGATCCTCACCGTCTACGTCGTCGGCTTCGGCGTGCCGGCCCTCAACCTCTCGGGCCTGCCGACGAGCGCGACGCTGCTCGGCGGGATCGCACTGACGCTCTGCTACTCCGCGTACGTGTCGGAGGTGTTCCGCTCGGGGCTGCTGTCGATCCACCCGAGCCAGGGCGGCGCGGCGCTGGCGCTCGGTCTCACCCAGCGCCAATCCCTGCGCCACGTGATCTCCCGCAGGCGATTAGGCGCGTGCTGCCACCGCTGCTCAATGACTTCATCGCTCTGCAGAAGGACGTCGCGCTCGTGTCGATCATCGGACCGCAGGAGGCGTTCCGGCTCGCTCAGGTCGCGTCGGCGGCGAACTTCAACTACACGCCGTTCCTCGCCGCCGCGTTCCTCTACCTC
>CAVZTZ010000015.1:0-1409793 GCA_963778315.1 uncultured Conexibacteraceae bacterium
GGAAGGCCAGGGCGTCGGAGCTGGGCGACTACTACCTCAAGGACGGGGAGCGGGTTGAGGCTCCGGGTCGCTGGGTGGGCGGAGCGCACCTGTTCGGGCTCGACGCCACCGTGCCGGTGACCGGCGACCAGCTGCGGACGCTGATGGACGTCCGCCGCCCCGACACCGGCAGCGAGCTGCGCCGGGTCGGCGCCAGTGGTGAGGCGGTCGCGGCATTGGACGCGACGTTCTCCGCGCCGAAGTCGGTCAGCGCCGTCTGGGCGCTCGGCTCGCCGGAGCTGCGTGGGCAGATCGAGGCCGCGCACGAGATCGCGATCGACCGCGCGCTTGACTACGCGGTCCGGCACGTGCCGATGCTGCGCCAACGCGTGGACGGGAGCGCGGTTCTGCATGCCAAGGCGGTCGGGGTGGTCGCGACGAGCTGGCGGCACACCACCGCTCGCGCCGTCGCCGATCAGGTCCCGGACCCGCAGCTGCACTCACATGTCCTGTTGCACGCCGCGCACCGCCGCGATGGTCGGCTCGTGGCGATCGATTCGCGGACGTGGCTGCAGCATCAGCGCGAGGTCGGCGCGGCGTACCGGACCGAGCTCGCCCGCGAGCTCGCCACGCTGGGGTTCTCTGTGCAGCGCGGCACGGGCCGCGGGGAGCGGTACTTCGAGCTGGCCGGCGTCCCGCAGGCGCTGCTGGACCGCTGGTCCAGCCGCCACCACCAGGTTCAGGCCGCGATCCGCGACCGGCTGAGCGCGACCGAGCGCGACCTGCGAGCGGTGATCGCCGAAGGCGGCCCCGCCGCCGCCGACGCGCACGAGCGCCTCGAGCTGCTGCTCGCCAACGGGCAGCTCGCCCCCGCCGAGGAACGACTGATGGGGACGATCACCCGCGCCGGCAAGGTCGCGGTCACCGCGGCCGATCTCGATGCGGAGTGGCAGCGCACGGCACGGGGGATCGGGTTCACGCCCGAGCGCGTCGAGGTGCTCCGCCGCCAGCAGCGCCAACCGCTGACGCCGGCCGCGCCGGATCGGGTGCTCGACGCGTTGACGGAGTTCGACGCGACGTTCCCCGCCCGCGAGGCGCGCGCGGTCGCGCTCGAGCGCTCCGCCGGCATCCCGATCGACGACGCGCTCGGTCCGCTTGTCGAGCTGCGTGACGCCGGGGAGATCCTCCGCCTCGCCGACGGGAGCGGCACGACCCGCGAGCACCGCGCCCGCGAACACGAGACCATCAGCACCGCAGAGCGCGTGATCGAACACCGGATCACCGCGCTCGATCGGGACTCTGTCGTCGCGCAGGCAGACCGGCTCGACCGTGAGCTTCAAGGTCGCGGAGGCCGGCTGTCAGACGAGCAGCGCCAGGCGATCATGCTCGCCTGCTGCAGACCGTCAACTCGTGATGATCGAGGGCCAGGCCGGCACCGGGAAGAGCACCGCGCTGACCGGCATCGCCCGCGCCCACCACGACGCCGGCCGGGACATCGTCGTCACCAGCACCGCCGCCGTCGCCGCCGAGCGCCTGGCGCGCGATCTTCACCACGCCGGCGTCGACACCCGCCACTACTCGCTCGCCGCGCTCCAGACCGCGATCACCAACGGCACGGTCGTCCTCGGGCCGCAGACGACGATCATCCACGACGAGGCCGCACTCGCCTCCACCCGCGAACAACACGCCCTCCTCGCCGCGGTCGAGACCTCCGGCGCGAGGTTGATCGCTGTCGGCGACCCGCACCAGAACCCGCCCGTCGGCGCCGGCGGACTCTGGCCCCACCTCGAGGCCGCCACCCGCGACCAGCACAGCCAGGCCGTTCTGACCCGCAACCTCCGCGCCCACGACCCCGCCGACCGCCGCGACCAGGCCCGCTTCCGCGACGGCGACCACGAGCTCGCGGTCCGCGGCTACGCCGCCCGCGCGCGCGTCCACACCGGCGCCGACCTCACCCGCGCCGAAGACGCCGCGCTCGACGCCGCCCACACCGACACCCGGAACGGGCGCACGACGATCGTGCTCGCCCAGACCTCGAACGACCACCTCGACGAACTGAACGCCCGCTACCAGGCGATCCGCCACCAGCACGGCGAGCTCGGCACCGACACGATCCCGGCGCCCGGCCGCCCGTACAGCCTCCACCCCGGCGACGAGGTCCAAATCCGTCGCACCATCAACCACCCCGATCACGGACCGCTGCGCAACGGCACCACCGCGCTGATCCGCGACATCGACCCCGATGCCCAGACGATCGAGCTCGCGCTCCCCACCGGGCAGCCCGTCAACCTGAGCATCGACCAGGCCGACGCCGCGCAGCTCCGGCTCGCGTACGTCCAGCACCCATTCCCCGCCCAAGGCATCACGACCGACACCGCCCACCTGATCGTCTCAGCCCACGCCACCCGCGAGGGCACCTACGTCGCGCTCACCCGCGCCCGCGAGGAGACGCACCTCTACGCCGAGGAGTCCGTCGACTCCGATCGGGACGGCGATCGCCTCCAAGCCCTCGCCGAGCGGATCAGCCGGACCGAGCCCGACCTCCCGTCGATCGCCATACCGCTCGAGCACGAGCCGACGATCACCGCGACGCCCGCCCGCCGCGAGCCGGTCATCGAGCCCAGCAGGCCGATCTCGCAGCCGCCTGACCACGATCATCCGGAAGCCCGTGAGCGCACCTCGACCAACGAGGAGACCGCGTTCGACGGTGTGAACGAACGCGACACCCGAACATGCGACGGCCGAGCGCGACGCGGCTGTCGCACGCGAACTGCGGGATTGACCCGAGCACTCCCGGCCATGCCGATCAAGACACGCGCCGCCGGCGATGGCCACGTCGACCTGGGATCGAGCCGGGCCGCCACCAGCGCGAGCTCATCCGCGACAACGCCGAGACCACCCGTGCGCCAGGCTGGGAACCGTGACGTCTCCGGAGGAGTCGCGTAAGTGTTCTGGGCGCTGTTCACGGGGCGGGGCTTGCCCGTCGTCTCTGAGGCCTGGGAGGATGCGCGAGGAGCGGCGCTGACAGCTGTAGCCGCACGGACCAGGCGGAAGTAGACGGAGGAGGCCCCGAATGGGCCGATGGCTGCGGGCCATGGGCGAGTGGTCTCGTGGATGGCTGCGGTCGGAGATGACCGCGTGATCAGGGAGGTGTCTGACCTACTCAGGCAGACGAGACGACCTTGGGCGACGTCTGGCGTCGACGACAAGCAGGCAAGACCCCCGAACAAATAGCGGAGGAGGACGGCAATACCGTCGGTCCCGCTTACAGCTACTTCAATCTCCAGAACGCGCTGCTCAACGGGACCGTGTCGCAGGCGCCCTCGGTAGCCGCGCGGTGTCGCTGCCGGATTCGCGGATGGCTGAAGACAAAGGGTCTCAGCGATCCTACTGCGCCACGCGCTCGAGGGAGCAGGAGAAGGCGCTCAGTGCCATTGTCGAACTCGATTCTCAAGCTGCAGAGGCAGAAACTGAGGAGGCCGTTGCGAGAAGCCGAGCGGCCGAAGCCGAGAACATTCCTGGCATCTACGTCTACACGCTTCCGCACGACGTGCGGTACCCTGATGACGGCAAGACGGGGCGGACTCTGCTTAAGGTTGGGCACTCTTCGGTTGACGCGCTGTATAGGGCGACGAGCCAAGCGCGCGTTACCTCTCTTCCCGAAGATCCCTGGCTCCTCCGCATCTATCCAGTTGACGCGTCATCTGAGGCAGAGAAGAGCGTGCACGCTTTTCTTCGGGCCGCCGATCACGACGGCGTTCGTGGCGGCCGGCTCGGCGCGGAGTGGTTCTTGACCTCGCTGAAGTTCCTTGACTTTGTTGCGAAGAGCCTCAGGCTCGAAGTGCGCGTCATCAATGACTTCGCCATCGAGGACGATTGAGCGCCGCGCACGCTTCGCTTATTTTGTGGCTCAAACTCTGAACTCAGCCCGTCCCGGCAACGTCCCGGGCGACGACCGTGTCGTAGAGGCCGTAGTGCGTGAGGCCCGGGTGCGAGTCGATGCCGGTGTAGGCGAGCGAGGCGTCCTCGTAGCGGCGGAACGCGAAGACCGCCTGATTCATCTGCTCGGTGTTGAAGACCTTGAGGCGGACAAGCAGGTGGAAGTCCTCGACGGTCAGGCCGGTGACGGCCGTGAAGAGATCCGGCTCCAGCTTGGTGATCACGTCCTGGAGCGTGTTCTCGCGGAAGTCGGTGAGGTACATGAACGCCGGGATGCGCGTGGCGAACTTGATCAGCTTCTCCTGGATCTGCTTCCGCTTGGACTTGTATTCCTTCTCCTCGTCGGTGAGCTCCTTCTTCTCCGCTCGGCAGTGAGGTCCGTCGCCCTTGCCCTTTCTTGAGTCTTCTTGACCTTCTCGCTCTTGTTGATGACGGTCTCGATGATGTCGTCGCCGAGCGCGCGGAAGCCCTCGATGCGCATCACCGCCGCCAGCGCCTCCGGGTTGTCGAGGATGCGTCGCAGGGTGTCGTTGTCGACGTTGACCAGCAGAGCGGACTCCCACTTGCGGGCCAGCAGCGTTGCCGACGTGCCGGCCATCGCGATGTCGAGGATGCCGCCAGCGTCGACCTGGGTCATGTGGGAGCCGTCGTAGGCGAGCACGGGCAGGAACGACACGAGATCCTCGACCGCCTTCTCTGGGTTGGCTCGTCGGGCGAGAGCCCGATCGCCGTAGTCGGAGAGCTGGCGCAGCGCTCGCGTCGGCGCGAAGTCGAACACGTAAGCAGACCGGCTTGTGGATCTCCTCTTCGTTCGGGTCGTCGCCGTTCGGGATTCTTGATCGACCATGGCGACTGCACGCGAAACGCGGCCTGGAAGTAGGTCTCCGGCGACTTGAGGTTGCGCAGCATGAGGATCGACGATCCACTGCGGCACCGTGACGCCGGTCGTGAGCTTGCCGCAGGAGAGCGTGATCGTCTTGGTCTCGTAGCCGCTGCCGATCGCCGTGCGCACAGGCGGCAGCGCGTCCAGTCCGATCCCGGCCGATGCGCCCGGCGACGGTCAGCACCTTGTAGTCGTGCCAGAAGGTGTTGTGCTTCTCCGCCAGCAGGTTCGCCATCGCGTGGCAGGCGGCGACGTTCGGTAGGAACCAGAACGAGTGCTGGAGGTACGGCAGCAGCCGGACGTCGGAGTACGGGAACGGCGGGCGCTGGCCGCCGAGCTTGAGGTTGTCGACCTGGGTGGGCGCGTAGGCGCCGCGGATGATGTCGAGCCACTTCTGCACGTCGCTCTTGTGCTTGAACTGCGCGCTCGCGCCGGTGCCTGTGGCGGCGAAGAACTCGTTGAGGTCGAACTCGTCGAACTCGCCCTGGCTGGCGATCGCCAGCAGCTCGTCGGGCATCTGGTAGGTGAGCAGGCGCATCTGCGGGAGCGCGCCGTAGGGATTCCACTCGCCGGGGTTCTCGGTGCGAACTCCTCCTTCGCCCGCTGCTCATCGGTGTAGGTCCAGTTGAAGATCTGCTCCTCGATGAACTCGCCGGTCGCTAGCGCCCTGAACGGCGTGCCGGAGAGGTAGAGGTACGCCCTGGTGGTGATCGGCAGGAAGTCGGTCTCGTTCTCGGACAGCTCGCCGAGGTCTTCGTTGACACCGTCCAGATCGCCGGCGTACTCGAGCTTGGTCTCCTTCTTGGCGACGGCGTCGTCCTCGCCCTCGAACAGTTCCTTGGCCGTGTCGCGCCACGCGCCGAAGTGGTACTCGTCGAAGATCGACGAGATCCCAGTTGACGACGTGCAGCCATGTCGTTCTTCGGCTTGATGTTGCCGGCGTCGTCGCGGCCGAGCAGATCCTGGAACGAGCCGAAGTAGACGAACGGCTTCTCGGGGTCGATCTGCGTCGGGTCGCTGCCGGATCGCCGCGAGAGGTACTGCCAGCCGTCGAAGTCGACGTGGGACTCCAGGTCGGTCTGCCAGGCGTCCTCGACGGCGGGCTTGAACGTCACCACGAGCACGCGCTTCGCGCCGAGCTTCTTGGCGAGCTGGTAGGCGGCGAATGTCTTGCCGAAGCGCATCTTCGCGTTCCAGAGGAAGCGCGGGACAGCGTGCATGTCCTCCTTCCAGATCGAGTGGAAGTAGGCGTGCGTCTTGTCCACGGCCTCCGCCTGCTCGGGGCGCATCGCGAACGTCTCGTGATGGGTCCCGGTGAGCGCTTGCCCGGTTCGCAGTTCGGTGAGCACGGTCTTGACGTCGGCGACGCGAGCACCGCATCCACTCAAGCGTCCGGCGTTGGCGAAGCCCTTGCGCATCGAGGCGCTGCGCGGACTTGATGATCCGTGAAGGTCGTGCCGTCGTCGCGCTCGGCGGACTCGTCGAGCTCGATCGTGTAGTTCTGATCGCTGCGTCTTGCGTCTGCTCGCGCGATGCGCGTCTTCACGTCGCGCGTGGTCTGCCCGACCTTGAGCAGACCCTGTGTGCGCGGCGTCGTCGATCGAGTAGGCGTAGATGCGCAGGCGCGCCTCCGGCTTCGGCGCGAGGATCTCCTCGATGGGCTTACTCATCGGCATCCTCGAGACTCCGTCGGGCGCGGATCGTCATGCTCGGCGACTTGCGACTCGATGAAGGCGATCTCGTCCGCCGTCAGCCCGTATCGCTCGTAGAGCTTCTCGTCCGTCCACTCCTGATCCAGCGGGAGATCGGGGACGAAGGTGTAGACGTTCCGCGTGTGCGTGCTGGGTGATCTTGCGCAGAGAGACACAAGGAACCGCACGAAGCGAGTGCGAGGTAGCCCGCGAGACTTCTCGCCTCTGCTTCGGTGTCGAAAGGCCCAGCACGAGGTAGGTCTCGGTGCATGCGGTGCCTGGCTCGGCAATGATCGGCCTGCTCGAGAAACTTCGGTCTCGATCTGCCGCGCTCGGTCCCTGGACGCCGCGTCATAAGCACCTTCCATTCGTCGATCCAGGCTGCGTTCTCGGGATCTCTGCCGCGTCGACCCAGCCTGACCCTCTGCGACCCGAACAGCGTAGACCGGATACTTCACCGGCCGCTGTCGGTCTTGCCCATGGAAGATGGTGTCGAGCCCGAACGGCTTCTGGCTTGAAACCCGGTCCATCGAGCGTTGGCTCGTCCTTCGCCATCACCTTTTCTAGGATCGAGACGGCCTCGTTGCGTCGGACGAGCACGTCGTAGTCGTCGAGATAGCGGGCGACTGCGCGGGCCGATCGGCTCGCCCGTCCCAGATCGTCTGGACCTCGCACGGCCGTCGTGGTCTCGGTCCCAGAGGAAGTACGAGATGCCACCTCGGATCTTCACCCCGGGAAAGACTTCGTAGCAGCTTCGGGTAGTCGACGATGTTGCGCAGTCGGTCGTCGGCGAGCATCCGCTCCCGGTACTTGTCGAGTCCCTTGCCTCCGGCCATCCAGCGCGACGGCGTGACGAAGACCGCGAACGCGGGCTCGAGGTCGAGCGCTCGCTCGACGAATAGCTGGTAGATCGGGTGCCGCGCTCGTGCCGTACCCGCCGTCTCGAGCTGGTACGGCGGGTTGCCGATGATGACGTCGAACTGCATGTCGCCTCCAAACAGCTCGGCGAGCCGAGCCTTGATGTCGTCGGTGTGGATGAACGCATAGGCGTGCGTCTCGAAGCTCGTCGCCGCGGTCAAGGGCCTTGCTGGCTTGCTCCGCAGATACCGTGCACGCTGCCGATCCAGTCCCACGTGTGCTCCAGCCGCTCGAACCAGATGTTGCCGTCGCTCGTCTGCGAACGACTTCGCGACCGAGTGCTCGCCGTCGGCGAACTTTGAGCAGTAGACGCTGCGACGGGCCATGCAGGCTGGTGAGGTGGGTGATGCCGATGCCGAAGACCTGCTTGGTCAGGATGTGGTCGACCCGCTCTCGAGGTCGGGGATCTCGTCCTTCAAGCCGTCGATGAGGCGGCCGTGATCTCGCGCAGGAAGACGCCGGACTTCGTGACGGGGTCGAGGAAGGTGACCTCGGGTCAGCCCAGATGTTCGCGCCGTCGTTGTCGGCCGCCCATGCCTCGGCGAGCGTGTCGAGCATCCTGTTGGCGAACTCCGGCGGCGTGAAGACCTCATCGTTCGAGAGGTTCGCGATGCAGGTCAGCACGTCGGGGTTGCGGCCCCGCAGCGCGAATCCGGCCTTCGCGCTCTGGCTGCCCTCACGCGGCCAGCTCCGCGACCGTGATGCGGCGGGTAGCTCCTGACCGGCGTGAAGATCTCATGCTTGCCGAGGTCGGCGAACAGCGTGTCCTCGCCCGAAAGACGACATCTGAGTGAGGGTGTCGTAGCGGAAGTCGCGCCGCTGGAACTTGCCCTTGCCGAGGTAGCCCCACTCGGCGAACGTGATCGGCTCGCCGTCGCTCGTCAGCATCGTCAGCGCGTCGCCATGCACGATGTTCTCGCGAGAGCACGTATGCTGCCGCGCGGTAGAGGTCGTCGGTCTCGTCGACGTCCAAGATAGTCGGCGAGGATCTCCAGCAGGTTGGCGCGGCACTCGGCCACGTTGTCGGCAAGCAGCTCGATGCCGTAAATGCACATCAGGCCGAACAGCGCGTAGTGGCGCTTCTCGAAGTCGCACTTGCCGAACTTCAGCTCGACGGCGGCAAGCTTGCGGCGTAGCACCTGCACGAGGAAGTTGCCCGACCCGCACGCCGGCTCCAGGAAGCGAGAGTCGATACGCTCAGACTCGTCCTTTACCAGGTCGAGCATCGCCTCGACCAGCCATGGGGGCGTGAAGACCTCGCCGTGGTCGGCGACCCGCTGCTTGGATCTTACGAGCGGCATACCGAAAGGCTATCTGCGATCGCGGCCTGAGCCTGCGTGTCTGAAAATTGGGCCGGGCGGTCAGTCGGTTCGTTGCGGTGGGCCCCCGGCATTCCGGAGCTCAGCGGTTCGATATGCGGATATCCGCCGTTCGGCGAGCCGTGTGGCGCGCGCGCCCTACGCCGCGACTCCGTGTGAACTCGCAAAAGCCGTCATTTTGATGCCCTGTTTGGTACCCACGAGTGGTACCCATGTCAACAATTTCTATGCTGATTCACGCACCAGAAAATAGAAAAGGCCCGCAAATGCGGGCCTTTTCTGAGTAGCGGGGGCAGGATTCGAACCTGCGACCTTCGGGTTATGAGCCCGACGAGCTACCAGACTGCTCCACCCCGCGGCGGACAACTAGTAATAGCAAATCCCCAGCTGATCGCTGCCGGTGAGCGCAACCGGTCAGGGTTGGGTCGAACCAGGCTCTGATCGGGTTGCGGGCAGCCGAAAGACGCTCGTGGGGCTGCGGTTGCGGGTCTAGGTTTCGGTTCGCCGAGACCGGCTCCGGTTGTTCGGGGTCGGTCACAGGCACCACCGACCGATGCCAGAGACCACTGCGACAGACGTCCTGACCCGCGCCGAGCGCGTCCAGCAGCGCCTGCAGGCGCTGGGGCTGCTGACGGGCGAGACGATCGATCGCAGTGGCTGGTCGGCTGCCGAAAACGAGGCGCACCGGCTGGCCGCCGCGTGGATGACCGACGCTGGGCTCGAGGTGGCGGTTGATCCGGCCGGCAACCTGCATGGGCTCCAGCGGGGTATCGAGCCGGACGGCCCCCAGGTGTGGGCGGGCTCGCACCTGGACACCGTGCCCGGGGGCGGGCTCTACGACGGGGCTCTCGGCGTGCTCGTTGCGCTCGAGGCGATCGAGCTGATCGGACCCCGGCAACTGGGAACGGCCGGTGATCACCTGGCGCGACGAGGAAGGCACCCGCTTCGGGCTGGGGTGCAACGGAGCCCGGGCACTGGTCGGTCGCCTCAGCCCGCAACAGCTCGCACTGCAGGACGCCGGACGGGGTCACGCTGGCAGAGGCGATCGACTCGGTCGGGGCAACCGTCGGAGACGGCTGGGCCGTCACTCCACCGATCGCCTATCTCGAGCCCCACATCGAGCAGGGGGTGGTGCTTGACCAGGCCGGGTTCGCGACCGCGGTCGTCACCGGCGCCGTCGCACGGATCAGGTTGGACGTCGCGGTCCACGGTGCTCCCGGACACGCGGCGACGCCGCTGCATCACCGCCATGATGCCGGTGTCGTCGCCGCCCAGATCGTGCTGGCCGTCCGCGAGCTCGCCGAGCTTCAACCGCAGGCGGTCGCCACCGTCGGCCGGCTGGTCCTGACCCCGGGTGCCCGCAACGTCGTTCCCGAGCGGGCGGATCTGTACCTCGACATGCGCGCACCGAGCGACGCGGCGCTGGCGGCGATGATCGACGGCTTTCATACACACGCGGGGAGCGCCGCGGCAGCGCACGGTTGCACGATCACGACGACGGTCCGCCAGCACGAGCCCGCGGTCAGCTTCGACCCGGAGCTGCTCGATCTCCTCCGCACCCTGGTCGACCCGGGGGCGCCGGAGCTGGTCTCGTGGGGCGGCCACGACGCGTTGATCGTCGCTCAAGCCGGCGTCCCGACGGCGATGCTGTACCTCGCATCGGCCAACGACGGTGCCGCCCACAGCCCGCTCGAGCACACCGAGACCCCGGTGATCGCGCGGGCGATCGAGGCGCTCGCCGGCGCACTTGGCGAACTGGCAGGCGCGCCCGCATGAACATCGATCGCGACGAGGCGTTGGAGTTCGCCGGCGCGCCGGCCGCCTACTTCGGGGGTTCGGCGGAGGCGATGCAGGGGCTCGACCCCGAGCGGCTCGAGGCGCTGCAACTCGCGGCAGCGAGACTGCGGTTCGCCGAGCTGGGCGGACGGCTGGCGCCGCTGCAGACACTCGCCGCCGAGCAGGGCATCAGCACGATCGAGCAGATCGAGGACATCGCGCCGCTGCTGTTTCAGCACACGGTCTACAAGTCCTACCCTGCCTCGCTGCTGGCCGGCAACCGCTTCACCCCCTGACGCGGTGGCTCGACCGCCTCACCACCCACGATCTGGCGGGCGTCGATGTCTCCGGGTGCGAGAGCATCGACCAGTGGCTGGACGTGCTCGACGCCGAGACGCCGGTGCGCGTGATCCACAGCTCCGGGACATCGGGAACGATGTCATTCATTCCGCGCGCTGCGGACGAATTCCGGGAGATGTACCGAGCGGTCGGCTGCGGGCTGGCGGCAGCCCGGTGATCACGACGCCCCCGGACACGACCGAGCTCGAGTTCGTCTGGCCCCGGTTCCGCCGCGGCCGCAGCTCGATCATGCGGATTCCGGAGATGGTCGCGGCCCACATCCTCGGCGGCGAGGAGCACGTACACGCGCTGAGGCCAGGGCGGATGAGCTCCGACGGGATGTTCCTCGCGGGTCGCCTGGCAGCGGCCGAGGCCCGGGGTGAAACCGACAGCCTCGAGCTCGGACCGTCGGTCATCAACCGGCGCGAGGAGTTCCTCCGCGAGCAGCGCGAGCTCGAGCGTGAGACACCCGAGTTCATCACCGCGCTCGCGCCCCGCCTCCAAGGCCGGCGGGTGTGGCTGTGGGGCAGCTGGAACGTCCTGCACGAGATGGCGCTGGCGTGCCTCGAGGCGGGACTCGAGGGCGTGTTTGCGCCCGGCTCGATCGTCACCACCGGCGGCGGCGCGAAGGGAGCCGGAATCGCCCCCGATTGGGAGCAGCAGGTCCAGCGGTTCGCAGGCGTCGAGCGGCTCCAGCACGTCTATGCGATGACCGAGCAGACCGGGCTCGCCAAGCTCTGCGACCGTGACCGCTACCACTTCGAGCCATGGATCGTGCCGCTCGTGCTCGATCCCGACAGCGGGCGTCCTCTGCCGCGCGACCGCGGCGAGCAGACCGGCCGCGCCGCCTTCCTCGATCTGCTGCCGTCAACCTACTGGGGCGGGATCATCACCGGTGATCAGGTCTCACTCGACCACCGGCCGTGCGCCTGCGGCCGCACGACCCCGCACATCGCCCGGGTCGTGTCGCGGTTCGCCGAGCAACGGGGCGGCGACGACAAGATCAGCTGCGCCGCCTCCGACGACGCGCACGCCCGGGCCATCGAGTTCCTTGCCGGGCAGCTCGCATGACGCTGACCGGGGCTCAGATCGTCGCGCCCGCCTGCATCAGGGGGGAGACGATCGACGCGGAGCTGATCAGCTTCGGCGGCCGGACCGGCGTCAGCGAGTTCGCAGCGCCCGATCCGGTCACGCTCCTCGACCGGCTGCCACTGCGCGACCCGCTCGGCCTGAGCGACGTGCAGGAGCTGAGCTTCGATCAGATCGTCGCGTTCCTGGCGGAGGTCGGCCCGGAGATGCACCCGGATCGCAACCCGCTGCTGGCCGAGGCGCTCGCTCATGCCGAGAGCTACGGCGAGCTGACGGCGCCGCTGGTGCGGGCGGCGTTCGAGCAGCTGCCGCAGCTGTTCAGCGAGCAGTCCGTCCGCCAGATGGCGGAGCTCGCCTTCGGTCGTGAGCAGCTCGACGGCTGGGTCGAGCGCCGGCTGGCCGACGGCCGTACCGCCGCGGTCCGCGCGTTCGGTGCCAGGGCGGTCCACATCATCGCCGGCAACAGCCCGCTGATCTCAGCGCTGACCGTGATCCGCAACGCGATCACCCGCTCAGACGCGATCATCAAGGCCCCGTCCAACGACCCGCTGACGGCGCTGGCGATCGTCCGCACGCTGGCGGCGCTGCAGCCCGACCATCCGCTGACCCGGCACGTGTCGGTCGCGTACTGGAAGGGCGGCGACACCCGGGTCGAGGAGGCTCTCTACCGTCCCCAGCAGATCGAGAAGCTCATCGCCTGGGGCGGGCTTGCGTCCGTCACGCACGTGCTGCGATACGTGCGCCCCGGTCTTGAGCTGGTCACGCTCGATCCGAAGCGCAGCGCCACGATCATCGGGCCCGAGGCGTTCACCTCCGGGCCGACGGTGCGCGAGGCGGCGCTGCGGGCGGCGGCGGACATCGGGGCGCTCAACCAGCAGGGCTGTTTCAGCGCCCGGGTGATCTTCGTCGTCGCCGGAGTGGATGCCGCAAACGGCTTCGGCGATCTGCTGTACCGCTCGCTGCAGAGCCTGCCGCAGTCACTCAGCACCCCGGTCAGCCGTCCCGATCCGGAGCTGCTGGCGCAGGTGCGGGCGCTGCGCTCGAGCCCCGATTTCTATCGCGTGTTCGGCGGCTCGGACGGGGAGGGGGCGGTGATCGTCTCCCAGCTGCCAGACCCCGTCGAGTTTCACCGCAGCCTCTCGGGTCGGATCGCCAACGTCGTTCCGGTGTCCGGGATCGCTGAGGTGCTGCCGGAGATCAGCGCCGCGACCCAGACGATCGGCGTCTATCCGGACAGCCTTCGGCTGCAGCTGCGCGACGTGCTGGCGCTCCACGGAGCGCAGCGGGTCGTCTCGCTCGGCTACGCCGGCCACCTGTCGATGTGCGGACCCCAGGATGGGACCGAGCCGCTGCGGCGGATGGTCCGCTGGATCGTCGACGAGCAATGCGACCCCGAGGAGACCCCGCCGATGTGGAGCGCAACCGGATGACCGCGACCGAACCACGAGTCGCCCTGCGGACCGGTGCCGAGTTCCGCGCCTCGCTGCGGGACGGGCGCCGCGTCTACATCGGCAACCGCCTGGTGGAGGACGTCACCGCCGAGCCGTCGCTCGGTCCGGGCATCGACCTGATGGCGTCGATGT
The DNA here is from genome assembly GCA_963778315.1 of uncultured Conexibacteraceae bacterium. Taxonomy (GTDB): domain Bacteria; phylum Actinomycetota; class Thermoleophilia; order Solirubrobacterales; family Solirubrobacteraceae; genus Palsa-465. The sequence continues at coordinate 13,517 of CAVZTZ010000015.1, forward strand.
TCGACGCCCAGTTCGAGCCGGCGACCGCGCGAGATCACGACGTTCTTCGATGAGGAGCTCGGGATGGTCGTGAACCGCGCCTGGCAGGCGCCCGCGCACGATCGAGGAGATGGTCGCGCGCCGGCAGGATGACGGAGTACACGAGCTTCCGCACGGTCGGGACCTTCGGCCGCCCGCCGGACCTGGGCCCGACGATTGCGCTCGGGTCTGCTCGAGGCGCGGATCGGCTGGAGCAACGAGCGCCCGGAGTTCGACGAGAACATCGCCAACTACATCCGCTTCGCGCGCGAGCACAGCATCGTCGCCGCGGAGGTGCTCGCGGATCCGCAGACCGACCGCTCGATGGGCTCGGCCAACCATCCGGGTCTGCTGCGGGTCGTCGAGACGACCAGTCCGACGGGGTCTACGTCAGCGGGCTCGAAGTCGGTCGGGTCGCTGGCGGCACAGGCCGACGAGATCATCTTCACGAACGTCCGCCGCCCGGACTACCCGCCGGAGGCGCTGATCCAGGCGGCGATCCCGGTCGGCACCGAGGGGCTGACGCTCGATCTGCCGCGAAGGGCGTCGCCACGCCCGGCGCCGACCCGTTCGATCACCCGATCGGCGTGCTCGGCGAGGAAGCCGACCAGCTGCTGATCTTCGAGCGCGTGTTCATCCCCAACGAGCGGATCTTCAACCTCGGCGATCCGGGCCAGGAGAACCGCTTCCTCAAGGTGATCTGGGCCCACTGGCAGATCCTCACCCGCCTGTGGGTCAAGTCCCAGATCTTTCTCGGCGCCGGGCAGGCTCGTGGTCGACGCGCTCGGCACCTCGCAGATCCCCGCGGTCCGGGCGAAGGTCGCCGAGCTGATCCAGTACGAGCAGACGCTGCGCGCGTTCCTGTTCGCCGCTGAGGTGCGGCCATGCCGGCCGCCTCCGGGCACGATGCTGCCGGACGTCAACCTCACCACCTCCGGGCGGCTGCACGCGGTCGGGCACTACCCGCAGGTGATCCACACGCTGCAGGAGCTGTGCGGGCAGGGGCTGGTGATGCGGTTCCCGAAGGCCGGCGTTCGACCATCCGGAGCTCGGCCCGAAGCTGGACGCAGCTGCTGCCCGGGTACTGCGGATCTCCGCCGCCGACAAGAACCGATTGATGAACTTCGTGTGGGATCTGACCAGCAGCGCCCAGGCCGGTCGCACGGAACTGTTCGAGAACGTCAACGCCACACCGGTGCCGCTGATGCAGCAACGCCTGTACGAGGAGTACGACACCGGGCGCGCCGAGCGAGATGGCCAGCCGATCTGGCGGGCCTGCGATGAGTGCCCGCCGAACCGTTGCCGGGTCGCGCAATCGGACCCATGGAGCGGATTGCCGGGTGACGCAGCTTCGCAGGGCGCTGTGCAAAGCCGCCCCTAGTGTTGCCGTGTCATGAGTGCACTCAAAGACGCGCCAGCGCCGGTGGACGACGGAGACGAGCGACTCCGAACAGCGACCGGTTCCGGGAGGCGATGAGCCACCTCGCGAGCGGGGTGGTGCTCGTCACCGCGAGCATCGACGGTCGGCCTTGGGGGATGACGGTGTCGGCCGCCTGCCCGATCTGCATCGAGCCGCCGACGATGCTGGTGTCGCTCAGCTCGCACACGGCGCTCGCCCGGGCGGTTGCCGAAACCGGCCGCTTCGGGGTCAACATGCTCGGCGAGGACGCACTCGCAGTCGCCCGCTTCGGGGCCGCGGTCGGTCAGCCGAAATTCCTCGACGACGGCCTCGGCGTCGAGCTCGGCGCGACGCCATCCCGCGGCGGTGATGCTCGACGGCGCGCTCGGGCACGTCGACTGCGACGTCGTTGAGGAGATCCGCGCGCGGAACCCACACGATCTTCCTCGGTGAGGTGCGTGAGATCGGCGTGCGGGCCGGCACCGAGCACCGGCCGCTGGTCCATTACCGCCGCCGCTTCCGGAAGGTCGGACGGGCGGCATGACGGCGGCGCTCGAGCGACGCCAGCCGAACACCACGACGAAAGGGGTAGATGCCGATGGCCGCATGGGACGACGTTCTGCCGGAGATCGATCGCTTGGTCTACGAGAAGGGCGGCTGGGGCAAGCCGCGCCCGCGCGGCGCCAAGCCGGTGATCCTCGTGATCGACGCGATGTACACGTTCACCGGTGACTTCCCCGAGCCGATCCTCGACTCGATCGACAAGCACTGGACCTCCTGCGGCGAGATCTCCTGGGACGGCGTGACCGCAGATCGCGCGGCTGCTCGAGGTCGCACGCCCGCACGGGCATCCCGGTCGTCTACACGGTCATGGAGCAGCGCCGCGACGGCTTCGATCGGGCGCCGGCCAACCGTGCCCCGCGTCCGCGCGGCGCGAAGCTCCCGACCGATCTGATCGGCTCCTACGCCAACGAGGTGGTGGCCGAGATCGCCCCCGCGCCCGAGGACATCGTGATCACCAAGCCGAAGCCGAGCGCGTTCTTCGGCACGCCACTGGTCAGCTACCTGACCTATCTCGGTGCCGACACCGTGATCCTCACCGGCTGCGTCACCTCCGGCTGCATCCGCGCGGCAGCCGTCGACGCCAGCTCCTACAACTACAACGTGATCGTCCCGGAGGAGTGCGTCTGGGACCGCGGGATCCTCGCGCACAAGGCCAACCTGTTCGACATCCAGATGAAGTGCGGCGACGTCGAGCCGGCCGAGACCACAGCCGACTGGATCCGCTCGCTGCCGATGCGCCCGTTCGGCGATCGCACGCCCACCCGGCGGCTGCCGGAGGCCGACGAGCTGCCGACGATCGACCAGCCCTCGGCGATGCCGGCTTGATGCTCGGGTGGCTCGGGCTGCACCGGGCTGGTGGTCGCTGTCACCGCTGGTGCCGACGCGATCGGCATCCCGTCGGCATCGATGCTGGCCGGACTGCTGGTCGGGATCACGGTCGCGCTGCGGCGCCCGGGCCGGTTCAGCTCGACCACCGCGTCAACGTCGGGGCGCAGATGGTCAGCGGCGCGGTGATCGGCACCTACGTCAGTGCCAGCACGCTGTCGGGGATCGGCGGCGCCTGGCTGCCGGTGCTCGTGATCACGATCTGCACGCTCGCCCTGACGTTCGCCGCCGGGCTGGGCTGGCGCGGCTGACGGGCCTGGTGCAGGCGACCGCCGTGTTCGGGATGATCGCCGGCGGGGCCGCCGGAATCGTGTCGATCGCAGGTGATCTCGGCGCCGACGACCGGATGGTCGCGGTGATGCAGTACCTGCGCGTGGTGATGATCCTGCTGGTCACGCCGGTCCTCGCCGCGACGCTGTTCGGCCATCACGCCGTCAGGCGACGAGCGGGGCCACCGTCCACACGGTCGGAACTGCTCGCGGGGCTCCTGTTGCTGGTCTGCGCCGGACCGCTCGGTCTGCTGCTCGGAAGGCGCCTGCGCTTCGTCTCGCCGAACTTCTTCGGCCCGATGGTGATCGCCGCGGCACTGACACTGTCCGGGGCGCCGTTCGCCGGCCAGATGCCGAACCTGGTGCCGTGGATCGCCTACGGGATCATCGGCGGCCGGGTCGGTCTCGACTTCACCAGCGAATCGCTGCGCCGCGCGCGGCGACACGCTGCCGGCGATCCTCGGCGTGATCGCCCTGATGCTCGTCGCGTGCGCCGGCCTGGGCCTGATGATGGCGCCGCTGGCGGGGGTCAGCGCGCTGGACGGCTACCTGGCGACCACGCCCGGAGTGCTGCAGGTGGTGATGGCCACCGCGATCGGCCTCAAGGCCAACACCGGCTTCGTCCTGTCGGTCCAGGTCGTGCGGCTGCTGATGATGCTCAGCTGCGCACCGCTCGTCGCCCGCCGCGTGATCCGGATCCCGCAACCCGTCGTGTGAGTCCTTCAAATTCCTGAGAGGAGCAGACCAGTGATCAGCCAGATCTTCTTCGCCGACATGTGTGAGCGCGTGCTCACGCTCTGCCGGCTGCAGCCGGACGAGGTGATGGTCGTCGTCGACGAACCGATCTCCGAGCCGAGTACGCCGACGCGTTCATGGCCGCGGCCGTCAAGCTCGGGGCCAAGACCTTCCGCGTCAGCGTCCCCCGCATCGGCGTCGACGCCAACCGGCGTGCCGCTCGGCTTTCCGGGCGAGGGCCTGGTGCGCGACCGGCACCGGCCGGACCGTGCTCGGCACGCAACGCGCCGGCCGTCGACGCGCTGCGCGGCGCCGATCTGATCATCGACCGGGTCGGGATGCTGTTCTCACCCGAGCAGCACGAGCTGCTGCTCGCCGGCAAGCGGATCCTCACCTGCAACAACCCGGTCGATCAGCTGCTGGCACTGTTCCCGACGGTGCAGATGCGCGAGAAGGTCGAGGCCGCCCGGGACCGGCTGGCGGCCGCCAGCGTGCTGCGTGTCACCAACGCGGCCGGCACCGACGTCACCTACCAGCTCGGCTACTGGGACGCCGACTGCCAGTACGGCTACACCGACACCCCCGGCCGCTGGGACAACTGGCCGTCCGGCGGCTTCGTCTACACCGGCGGTGCCGAGGACGGCGTCAACGGCCGGGTCGTCGTGGCGCCCGGGCGACATCCTGTTCCCGCACAAGCGCTACGTCACCGATGCGATGACCTTCGACATCGAGGCCGGCCGGATCGTCGACATCACGCGGTGGCGTCGACGCGGCGCTGACGCGCGCGTTCATGGAGAGCTTCCACGACGACCGCGGCTACGGGATCTCCCACATCGGCTGGGGACTCGACCCGCGCGCGAACATGGCCAGCTGGGCGATCGACCCGCGCGGGGTCGGCATGGGTCCCCGCGGGTGCTACGGCAACGTGATGTTCTCGACCGGTCCGAACACCGAGCTGCGGGTCCGCGGCGAGGACGTCTGGGGCGACAACGACAGCGCCTGCCACCTCGACATCCCGATGTTCGGAGTGCACGCTGACGCTCGACGACGAGCCCGTCGTGGTCGGCGGCGAGCTGGTCGAGGACCTCGATCAGATGCCGCTGATCGCGTGAACCGACGGCGGCCTCGGTCGGTTGCCGCGGCACGCAAGGCCATCCGGACCGCTGCGCGGCCACGCAGATTTTCCGGCGGCTGGCTACGGAGGCTGCCTAGGTTGAGATGCCCGCCCAACGGGGCGGGCGTAGCTGGTACATTCTCGATGGAGTTGGAGGTCTTTGATGGAAGCAGCGTCGAAGTGCGTTCGGCGCTTCGCAGCGGGGACGAATTCCGGGCTCGCTGCGTGACGGTCGGGTCGTCTACATCGGCTGACGAGCCGATCGACGATGTGACCGATGGAGCCGTCGCTCGGCCCCGGCATCGACCTGATGGCGGAGATGTTCGATGACCAGCTGACCCCGGAGTTCGAGGACGCGACCACGTACTTCGACGAGGAGATCGGCGAGCGCGTCTCGCGCGCCTGGCAGGCGCCGCGCACGATGGAGGAGCTCCTCGGGCCGGCGCAAGATGATCGAGTACACCTCGATCAAGACCGCCGGCACGTTCGGCCGCCCGCCGGACCTCGGCGTCACGATCGGCATGGGCCTGCTCGCCCGCAAGCCGCTGTTCGCCGGACACGCACCTCGGAGCTGTCCGGCGACACCAACTTCGCCGACAACATCGACAGCTACATCGAGCACGCCGCCGCAACAACCTGATCGCCGCCGAGGTGCTGTCGGACCCGCAGGCCGACCGCTCGCGCGCCAGCTACGACCATCCCGGGCCTGCTGCGCGTCACCAAGGTGCTCGATGACGGCGTGATCGTCAACGGCGCCAAGTCGGTCGGCTCGCTGTCGGCCCAGGCCAACGAGATCATCTTCACGAACTTCGCGCGCCCGGACGCTCCGCCGGAGGCCTACATCTGGGCGGCGACGCCGGTCAACGCCGACGGGATCGTGCTGATCTGCCGCGAGGGCGTCGGCCATCCGGGCGCCGACCCGTTCGATCATCCCGATCGCCTCACGCGGCGAGGAATCGGACCAGCTGATCATCTTCAACGACGTCTTCCTGCCCAACGAGCGGATCTTCAACCTCGGCGTCCCGAAGCTGGGGATCCTCTACGGCCCGGTGACGATCTGGGCGCACTGGCACATCCTCACGCGGCTGTGGGTCAAGTCGAAGATCTTCGTCGGCGCCGCGCAGGCGGTGGTCGACGCGCTCGGCACCGGGCAGCATCGCCGCCGTGCGCTCGATGGTCGGCGAGCTGATGGAGTTCGAGCAGGCGCTCAAGGCGTTCGTGCTCGCGGCCGAGAATCTCGCCACGCCGGTCGAGTCGGGGATCCTGGCGCCGGACGTCAACCTGCTGACCGCCGGCCGGCTGTACGGCCGTCGAGGCCTACCCGCGGATCATCCACACGCTGCAGGAGCTGTGCGGCCAGGGGCTGGTGATGCGCTTCCCGAAGAAGGTCTTCGACCACCCGGAGCTCGGCCCGCGGCTGGCGGAGCTGCTGCCCGGCCACAACATCTCCGCGGCCGACAAGAACCGGCTGATGGCGTTCGTCTGGGACCTGACGACCAGCTCGCACGCCGGCCGCACCGAGCTGTTCGAGAACCTCAACGGCGGCACCGGCGCCTCGCTGCGGGAGCGGCTCTACAAGGAGTACGACCGCGAGGAGGCGGTCGGGCTCGCCCGCGACATCGCCGGACTGGTCTGAGCAGCGATGGCAGGGCTCGCCTGGGAGACGATGCGCAGCGACGAGTTCGCCGCTGCGCTGCAGGCGCCGGACGAGTGGTTCGTGCTGCTGCCGATCGGCGCGATCGAGCAGCACGGTGATCACCTGCCGGTCGACGTTGACATCCACGCGTGCGACCGAGGTCTGCCGTGCGGTCGCAGCGCGCGATGACCACGTGATCGTTGCGCCGCCGTTGCCGTTCGGCTTCTCTGCCGCTCAGACCTACCGTCCCGGGACGATCACGCTGCGCAGCATCGACGCTGCTGGAGGTGCTGCGCGACGTCTGCAGCTCGATCCTCGAGAGGGGTTCACGCGGCTGCTGATCGTCAACGGACACAACGGCAACAAGTGGATGATGGGGCAGCTCGTGACCGAGCTGCCGCGAAACCGCCGGGGACGTTCGTCGGGGTGCTGACCTACTTCGACCTGACGCTCGACGCGTTCACGGAGTAGCCGCAGCTCACGGCTCGGGGGTGAGGGCCACGCCGGTGAGCTTGAGACCGGAATCGAGCTGCACCTGCGGCCCGAGCTGGTCCTCGACGAACGCGCCGTCCGCTACGTCACGCCGAACGTCCGCCTACGGGTTCGTGGATCTCGCGGTGCGCGGTCCGCTCGCCGGCGGCGTCCGGCCCGCCGATGCGGCCCCACGTATCCGGAGGGCGTGATGGGCGACCCGTCGGTCGCGACCGCTGAGCTCGGTGGGCAGTGGTCACGGCGGCGGTCGCCGGGATCGAGGAGATCATCGCCGAGGCTCGCGGGGAGGCTCGATCCGGCCACGCATCCGCGCGCGACCGGCGAGGTCAACGGGCATCTCGGCTGAGCGGGGGCGACTCGCCAGCCGGTCAGCTCAGCGAGCCCGCACGCTGGCCCGCGGGTCCAATAGGTGATCGGCGCGGTTCGATGTCCGCTACGGTCTAGAGTCGATGATGCTCGAGGCGGAGCTCCAGCAGGCGATCGTTGATTTCGTGACGACGCTCGAGGCGCATGCGCCGGCGATCGTCGACGACATGCAGGCGCGGCACTCCGCCGAGGTGGCGGGGCTGTTCGACGGGGTCGACCGACGGGATCGCCCGGGACGCGGCCGCCGTCGGGGTCGCGGTCGGCCTGTCGGCGATGCGGATGCCGACCGGCACCTCCACGATCGCTCCCGACGCGAGCGATCCGGGAAGCGCGGGCGGTCGCCGCCGAGGGGGGAACGCTGGCGGCGTTGCTGCACGGCTACCGGGTCGGGCATGCGGTGATCCAGGAGCACATGCTGCTGCACGCTGAGCGGACCGGCGCCTCGATGCTCGTGCTGCGGGCGATGAGCGAGCGGCTGTTCGTCCACGTCGACCGCCTGATGCAGCAGGCCACCCAGGAGTTCATGGACGAGCGGCGGCGCCGCAACGGCGATGTCGACCTGGTGCTCTACACGAAGATCAAGAACGTGCTGGCCGGCAAGCCCGAACCGCTGCCCTACCCGATCGACGGCCACCACATCGCGGTCGTCTTCGACCAGTCGCGCCACGCCCGATGCCGCCGAGCGCCTCGCTTCCGAGCTGCGGCTGCCGTCGCTGCGGGTGGCGGCCCCGGGCGGCGAGATCTGGCTGTGGCTGAACGTCCCCGAGACCGCCACCGAGTCCGACGTGCGCAGCGTCCTCGAGGCGCTGCTGAGCAGCGGCTCCGCCGGCGTCGGCGAACCGACGACCGGTCCGGGAGGGCTGGCCGTCACGCACCGGCAGGCGAAGCTCGCCTGCCGCCTCGGGACCCTGCGCCGCATGCCGGGTGAGCTCCTACGCGGAGGTGGCGCTCGAGGCGCTGGCATTCGGCGGCCAGGACGCGGCGCGTGACTTCACGCGGGCCGAGCTCGGCCTGCTCGCCGATGACGGCGAGCGGACGGAACTGCTGCGCCACACCGTCCAGACGTACTTTCCAGGCGGGAGGCTCCGCCGCCGCCGCCGCCGCTGAGCTCGGGGTCGCGGAGCGCACGGTCACCTACCGGCTGCGGCGCGCGGAGGCGCTCGTCGGCCGCCCGCTGGCCACGCGGCGAGCCGAGATCGAGACGGCTCTGCGCCTGCACCGGGTGTTCGAGCAGGTCGCCTGAGCGTTGAGCGCAATACGCCGCTAACACAGCCGGCGACGCGCATTTCTGCGGATCCGCGCAGTCGGCGACGGCGTTCTTTCCGGCCAGGCGCAACGTGCGGCCTGGCCATGGACCGGAAGTTAGGGGTGGAGGGGTGCGGCGCGACCGCGTGTCCCTTGTCCGCCACTGCTGCCACCAGCAATCTCTGAGAGCGACCCAAGGACATGGATTCGAGATGACCACAGCGATCACCGGAATGGACACAGCAGCCGCATCAACCATCGATCCGCTCGAGACGCCGGAGGCGGCACCGGCCGTTCGTCTCACGGACCTGACGAAGCGCTACGGCGAGATCGTCGCGCTGGACGACATCAGCCTCGAGATTCGAGACGGGCGAGTTCCTGTCGATTCTCGGGCCCAGCGGCAGCGGCAAGACGACGACGATGCGGATGATCGGCGGCTTCGAGCGGCCCGACAGCGGCACCGTCGAGATCGCCGGCCGCGACGTCGGGGATCTGCCGCCATACCGCCGTGACGTCAACACGGTGTTCCAGAGCTACGCGCTGTTCCCGCACATGACCGTCGCAGGACAACGTCGCCTACGGGCTGAAGATGAAGGGCGTCGGCAAGCAGGAGCGCCGCCGGCAGGCGGCCGAGATGCTCGAGCTGGTGCAGCTGTCCGGGCAGCCAGCAAGCGCTATCCCGGCGCAGCTGTCAGGCGGAATGAAGCAGCGGGTCGCGCTGGCGCGCGCGCTCGTCAACCACCCGAGCGTGCTGCTGCTGGACGAGCCGTTGGGGGCGCTCGATCGCAAGCTGCGCGAGGACATGCAGATCGAGCTGCGGCGGATCCAGACGACGGTCGGGATCACGTTCGTCTACGTGACCCACGACCAGGAGGAGGCGCTCTCGATGTCCGACCGGATCGTCGTCATGCGCGACGGCCGGATCGAGCAGATCGGCGGACCCGGCGAGGTCTACGACGAGCCGGCGACGCTGTGGGTGGCGGACTTCGTCGGCAGCCAGCAGCCACCTCACCGGCACCGTCAGCTCGCGTCGGGGGCGTCGTGCGGCTCGACACAGACGTCGCGCGCGATCGACGGCGGCTGGGGCGCAGCCGGGACTTGCGGTCGGCGCACCGGCGGTGGCGGTCGTCCGGCCGGAGGCGCATCGCGGTCGCGCCCGGCGATCCGCCAGGCCGCTGCGCAGCCCAACCGCGGTGCAGGTCACGGTCGAGGAGATCCTCAACATCGGCGCGCAGGCGAAGATCGTGGCGCGCACCCCCGGAGGGCATCGAGCTCGTCGCCCGCGGCCCGCGCGAGCGCGCTCGATCCTGGCGATCCGAGCCGGGTGAGCCGGTCACGCCGTCTCAGTTCGATGCGGTCCGCGAATGTGCGGGTGTATCAGCCGGAGGCCAGGCGAGCCAGAGGCCGCAGAGCGCGAGCGCGCTGCCGCGGCGTCGCCGCGCTGGGTCCGAGCGCCGACGCTGCGGCTCGATATCGCTGGTCGGCGTCGCGAGCGGATCGTGCCGCTGCTGCCGCTGGTCTGGCTCGGCGCTGTTCTTCGTCGCGCCGCTGGTCTTCACGGTCATCTACTCGTTCGCCAACTCGACCTTCGGCGGCGTTGAGCTCGGCGTTCACGCTGACCAACTTCCAGCAGGCGCTGTCGGGGTTCTACCTCCACATCTTCCTGCACACGCTGGTGTTCGCCGCGATCGGCACGCTCGAGGCGCTGATCGTCGGGATGCCGCTGGCCTACGTGCTCGGCCGCAAGGCGGGGCGGTTCAAGGTGCTGCTCGTGGTCGCGGTGCTGGTGCCGTTCTGGACCAGCTTCCTGCTGCGAACGCTGTCCTGGGAGACGCTGCTGGCAGCCGGCGGCCCGATCCAGGGGATCCTCAACTTCCTGCGCTGCACACGGCTCGCTGAACTGGATCGACACCAACAAGGCGGTCGGCATCGGCCTGGTCTACGCCTACCTGCCGTTCATGGTGATCCCGCTGTTCGTCGCCTTCGACCGGATCCCGGCGGACGATGATCGAGGCCAGCAAGGACCTCGGCGCGAGCCGGATCCGCACCTTCCTGCAACGTGACGCTGCCGATGGCGCGTCCCGGGGTCGCCACCGCGATCCTGCTCACGTTCGTGCCGATGACCGGCGAGTTCGTCGTGCCGGCGCTGCTCGGCGGCGACAAGGGCGTGCTGATGGGCGGCCTGATCTACAGCCAGTACCTCGGCGCCGCCAACTACCCGCTCGGCTCGGCGATGGCGGTGCTGGTGATGGCCGTGATCGGGATCGTGCTGATCGTGTTCTCCCGGCTCACCCGCGGCTTCGACCAGATCGGGTGCGGCATGAGCGCGATCTCGATGAGCGCGGCGGCCGGCGCTGCGTCAACGCGGCTGCGCCGGATCGACTGGATCGACAGCGGCCTCTGGATCGCCACGGGCTGCGTCTTCGTGTTCCTGCTCGCGCCGATCGTCACCGTCGTCGCTGTTCGCGTTCAACAAGGGTGAGCTCGGCAAGCAGACCGCGAGCTTCACCGGGTTCACGACCGCGTGGTTCTCCGCCGCCTGGAACGACCCGACGCTGCGTCACTCGCTTGCGGTGAGCCTGAAGGTGGCGGTGCCGACGGCGTTCATCTCGGTGATCTCGGCACCGCGGCCGGGCTCGCGGTCGTGCGCCACCCGTGGAAGCCGGTGCGCGTGACGCTCGAGGCGCTGATGTACTACCTGCTGGTCGTGCCGGAGATCGTGCTCGGCCGATCTCGCTGCTGATCTTCTTCACGCGCACGAACTTCACGCTCGGCTACTTCACGCTGATCGCCGGCCACTCGCCGTTCCCGATCGCGGTCGTCGCGCTGATCGTCCGCTCGCGGGTCGTGGCGCTCGACCGCGACGCTTGAGGATGCCGCCGCCGACCTCGGCGCGCGCATCTGGAGAAGCGCTGCGCGACGTGGTCCTGCCCCAGCTGGTGCCGGCGATGATCACCGGGCTGATCATGTCGTTCACGTTCTCCTTCGACGACCTGATCGATCTCGGAGATGCTGTCGACGCCGACGGTCTCGACGCTGCCCGTCTACATCTTCGGCGAGACCCACTCCGGGGTCACGCCGAACGTCTACGCGATCGCCACGGTGATGCTGGCGATCACGCTGATCGGCTTCGCGCTGGTCGGCGTTGGTCTACAGGATCTTCGGCCGCGCGAGGCGGCCGGCGACGTCTCGCTGACGGACACGGTCGCGGGCACAGCACGGCGGTCCCGTGACCTGGATGTCACCGGTGACCGAAGGGAGTGCTCCGTCGGGTCCAGCGGACGCGACGGCGCCGCAGCTCTGCGGCAGCCGCTGAACAATCCAGACGACACACCCTGAGGAGGGCTCGTGAATCGATATCGACAATGATGGATGAGGGTCGAGAAGGCTGCGGCGGGCGCTGCTCGAGGGCACGGCGCTCAGACGCAGGCAGTTCCTGGCCGGGCATGGGCGCCGCCGGCGGCGCCGCCGCGTTCTTCGCGAGCTCGAGCTCCGGGTGCGGCGCTACGCCAGCGGTACGCGGCGACGCGCCGGCGGCCGGGCGGCACGCTCGACATCTACACCTGGCCGAACTACTTCTCGGCCAAGAACCTGACGGGCTTCAAGAAGCTGACCGGGATCACGATCAGCCAGTCCACCTACGAGTCCAACGACGCGATGTTCGCCAAGCTCGCGGCGACCAACGGCAACTCCGGCTTCGACATGGCGATCCCGACCAGCGGCTGGATCAGGTCATGGCTCAAAAGGGGCTGCTGCAGGAGATCGATCACGCGAAGGTGCCGTTCAAGAACATCGACCCGCAGCTGCTCAACAAGTCGTTCGACCCCGGCAACAAGTACTCGGTGCCGAAGGACTACGGCTACAACGGCGTCGTCTACGACCCGGCCGTCGATCACGAAGCCGATCAAGACCTGGATGGACTGCATCGATGCGATCAAGGGGCAGGCCAGCGGCAAGTCGGCCTACGGCATCGACTACGAGACGATCGCGATCGGCCTGTGGGCGCTCGGCTACAGCATGAACGACACCAACAAGGCCCACCTCGACAAGGCCGCCGACCTGATGAAGACGACGCGCCAAGCACGTCAAGATCGTTCGACGGCTTCGACATCACCGGATGGTCAGCGGCACGAGCTGCGATGATGGCCTGCGACCAGTCGGTGGCCCGGCAGGTGCTGCTGCAGAAGCCGAACTTCAAGTTCGTCGTGCCGGGCCCGCACAGCGAGCTGTGGGTCGACAACTACACGATCCTCAAGCAACGCCGCCAACACCGATCAGGCCTACTCGTTCATCGACTACCAGCTGCGAGCCGACCAGCCAGGTGACGGACACGGAGTTCATCGGCTACCCGACGGTGCTGAAGGGACCTGCGGACGCAGCTGCCCGAGATCGACGAAGCTCCAAGAACGTCATCTTCATCCCGACGAAGGTCTACGGACACGCTCGAGACGTACATCGTCAACGACAGCGACTGCAGGGCTACATCGAGGATCTAGCGAATCAGGTGCAGGCTGCCGCATGAGCCTGGCCACGCCGCGGCTCGCGGGGAGGCGGCAGCGGTCCGCTCACCCCCGCCGCGGTCGGACGTGGGCTGGTTCTGAGCGTGTCGCTCGGGACCGTGCTGAACCCGATCAACTCGTCGATGCTGGCGGTCGCGCTGGTCCCGATCGCGCATGCTTTCGGGACCAGCGTCGCTGACCGCCTCGTGGCTGGTCAGCGCGCTGTACATCACGACCGCGGTCGCGCAGCCCACCTGGGGGCGGATCGTGTGACGCCGGATGGCCGGGCGGCGTGTGTTCCTGACCGGCAGCGTGCCTGGTCGCCCTCGCCGGCGCGGCCGCGCCGTTCGCTCCCAGACATCGCGTTCCTGATCGGCGTGCGGGTTCTGCTCGGGATCGGCACCGCCTCGGCGTATCCGTCAGCGCTCGGCGATCGTTCGCCGCGCCGCCGACCGCGCCGGCGGGCAGGTACCGAACGCAGCGCTCGGCGGACTGTCGTTCGCGGCCCAGGTCACCAACGCGTTCGGTCCGGCGCTCGGTGGACTGCTGGTCGCGGTCGGCGGCTGGCAGTGGGTGTTCCTGTTCAACCTTCCGTTCGTCGGCCGTGACGATCGCGCTCGCCTGGCACTACATCCCGCGTGACGACGGCCCGTTACGACCCACCGCCGACGGCCGGGTCTCGCGATCTGCGGATCCGCGACCTCGATCCGGTCGGCATCGTGCTGTTCGCCGGTGCGACCGGCCTCGGGCGTGGCGGCGCTGCTCAACGTGCAGCGCGGCGGGGCCGGTGGTCGCGGTGGCTGACCGGCTCGCTCCTGTGCGCAGTGCGTTCCTCCGCTGGGAGCAGCACACACAGACGCCTTTCATCCCGCTGCAGCCTGTTTCGCGACCAACAACCGGCTGGCGGCGACCTACGCGCGCGTGGCGGTCTTCAACACGATCTTCTACGCGATCTACTACGGCTGGCCGATCTGGCTCGAGCGCGGCCGCGGCCTGAGCCCGTCGACGACCGGGCTGGTCACGCTGCCGATCGCGGCGATCGGGGCGGTCTCGGCGATGGGGGCAGCCCGGCTCAGCCGCGGACGCGGCCCGCGGCGCGTACTGATCATCGGTTCCGCGGTGCTGCCGCCGGTGCGCTCGCGCTGCTCGGCGTGCACGCGGCCACGCCGATTCCGGTGCTGGTCGTGGTGGCGGTGGTGCTGGGATGCCCAACGGGTTCAACTGCGTCGGCAACCAGCTGGCCACCTACAGCAGGCGCCGGCCTCATGGCCGGGGTTGCCGCCGGCCTGCAGCGGACCTCCTCCTACATCGGCGCCAACATCGCCTCGGCGCTCGTCGGTCTGACGGTCTCCGCCAGCGGCGCCCGCGGCTCACAGCAGCGCACTGCACGTGATGGCCGGCGTGCTGGCGGCGATCTCCGCCTCGCTGCTGCTGGGAGCGATCCGCAACCGGTCGCTGTCGTACCGCACGGTTGCCGTCGAGGGACCGGGGCCGGGGTCCGATGCTGATGCCGAGCCGGTCACTGCCGGTACCGGGGCGCGGTAGTGCGATCGCGGTCACCAGCGCGCCGCGCACGCCGCCGGACCTGCCACGAGGTCCTGTCGGGGCGTGCCACGATGTGGTCCGCGGTCCATGCGCATGGCCTCGCCGCTCCCGTAGGTTGGTGTCAGAGATGCAGTTGATGGAGCGTCAACGCGCCGGCGCCGACTTGCGTTCCGGGTTTGCCGAGCGGTTGCCACTGTTCGTCGAGGACTCGAGCCGCCGCCAGCTGGCGGTCCCAGAGCTGGCGGCCTGTGAGCCCGAGGTGCAGGTCGCGGTGCGCGAAGCGACCGAGGCCGGTGCCGAGATCCTGCTGCAGGCGCTGCGCTCGCCGAGCGCCGGCCTGGCACGTGCACGAGGCTCGCGGCGCCCCGTTCGCTCGCACCGCCGCCCAGCACGGGATTCCGCTGACGAGTGGTGCTGCAGGGATACCGGATCAGCCAGGCGGTGGCTGGTCGACCATCTGCTCGATCACGCCGACGCGCGTCGGGGCACCGATGGAGCTCGTCTACCGGGCGATGCGCAACCTGTTCTGGTACATGGACTCGATGGTGGGGATCGGCTCCCGCACCTACGTCGAGGAGCGTCGGCGGATCAACTCCCGGCCCGAGCGCGCCAAGTACGTCCGGATCAAAGCGGTGCTCGACGGCGCCGGCGAACTGGGGATGCCCTATCCGGTCGACGGCCCTCACGTCGCGATCGTCCTGCGGGCACCGCAACCGACGGCCACACTGGCAGCGGTCGCGGCCGCCGCCGGCGATGCGCCGCTGCTCGTGACCGAGGCTCCTGACGGCAAGATCTGGGCGTGGGTGGCCTGCGATCAATGCGAGCAGGAGGTGGTCGCGGCGCTGCGCGAGCACGGACGCGGCGCGGTCGCGGCCGGCGTCAGCGGCCATGAGGCCGGCCTCGCCGGCTTCCGGGCGGTCAACCGCAAGGCGCAGCTGGCGCTGCGGCTGGGCTCATGTCACGGGAACGCGGTCACCACCTTCGCCGACATCGCCCTGGAGGCGCTGGCGGTCGGCGGTGAGGACCTCGCGCGTGAGTTCGTCGCAGGCCGAGATGGGGGGTCTGGCGGCACCCGACCGGCGCACGGCGATCGTCCGGGAGACGGTCTCCGCGTACTTTGCGTGCCGCGGGGCGGCGGCCGCGGCCCGCGCTCTGGACGTCTCCGAACGAACGGTCACCTACCGCCTGCGTCACGCCGAAGATCTGCTCGACCGACCGCTCAGCAGCCGGCGCGCCGAGCTCGAGACAGCGCTAAGGCTGCACCGGCTGCTGGCCGAGGTACCCGCCCGGGTGCCGTCGGCGGCATGAAGCGCCTCAGCGGGTGATCCCGGACCTGGCGATCCCCGCGCTGCCCTCGGCGGCGATCCGCGCGCAGGCGGCGACCGCGTTGCGAGCCGGTGCCACCCATTACACCGACCGTGCCGGGATCCCGGAGCTCCGCGCCGCGCTGGCGGCCGCGCTCGGAGGCAGCGATCTGGCACCGGATCGGGTGATCATCACCAGCGGCAGCCAGGAGGGCTTATTCCTGGCCCTACAAGGGTGCCTCGCGGCTGGCAGCACGGTCGCGGTCACCGGCGAGCCGCCGGCCGGCGTCGAGGCGTCGGCGGAGCTGCTTGAGAGTCTCGGTCTCCGCTGCGTGCAGGACGCCGCAGCAGCCGATGCCGTGCTGCGGTTCTCTGGCGCCACCGAGCCGCCGGAGGCAGACGCCGGCCTGATCATCTCCTGCGAGTCCGCTGACCTCGAACCCGGATGGGTGAGTCTGGTTGCGGCTGGTCTGGCCGACAGCGGGCTCGTCGTCGGCGACTTCGCCGCCGCTGGCCTCGGCGGCTGGCGGACCGGCTACCTGATCGGTCCGGCCTCGCTGATGCCGGCGATGGTCGAACTCAAACAGGGGCTCAACATCTGCACGGCGGCGGTCTCCCAGCACGCCGCCGCCGGTGCCGCCGCCGGTGCCGTCGCCGGCTCTGTTGCTGCTGCCGCCGCGGCGCGGGAGCCCCCGGCCGTCGTCGCCCGCCCGCTGGCCGGCCGCGTGGCGCCACCGCCCGCCCGTGCGACCGCCCGCCCGTCGGTCTCAGACGAGGGCACGCGCCAGCGCTACGAACTGCTTGATCTGCTGGCCCGCACGCCGGGCGCGATCACCCTCGGCCGCGGCGATCCGGATCTGGAGACACCGGCGCCGATCGTCGAGGCGGCAATCGCCGCGATGGAGCTTCCCGCCGGACACGCAGAGCCACTCGGGATGCCTGCGCTGCGCGACGCGATCGCTCGCAAACTCGCGACCGACAACGGCATCGTCGCTGACCCCGAGCACGAGATCCTGGTCACGACCGGCGGGCAGGAGGCGATCTTCCTGCTCCTGCAGGTGCTGCTGGGCCCGGGTGACGAGATCCTGATGCCGAGCCCGCGGTACACGACCTATGACCTCGCGGTCGGTGTTGCCGGAGCCCGGATTGTCGACGTCGCACCGCGGGGGCCCCTCGACTTCAGCCTCGACGTGGCCGCCATCGAGGCCGCGATCACGCCGCGCACCCGGGCGCTGCTGATCATCTCACCGGGCAATCCGACCGCCGCGGTCGCCGGATCAGCCGAGCTGGAGGCGGTCGCGGACCTGGCCCGCCGGCGAGGCCTGACCGTGATCTCGGACGAGATCTACGAGCGGATCGTCTACGACGGCACCGTGCATACGAGCATCGCCTCGCTGCCGGGGATGGGCGAGCAGACCGTGACGGTCGGTGGCTTCTCCAAGGCGTATGCGATGACCGGCTGGCGCGTCGGGTACCTGGCTGGACCGCGAGAGCTGGTGGCGGCGACGGCGCGTTTGAAGCGGCTGTGGAGCGGGCCGACGTCGACGATCGCGCAGCACGGCGCGTTGGCGGCGCTCGCCGGCGGAGACGAGCTGATCACGGACGCGATGTCCACGTACAGACGCCGGCGCCGGATCGTGCTCGATACCTTTGCCGAGCTCGAGATCGCGCATGCGCCTGCACAGGGTGCGTTCTACCTGTTCTTTGATCTCGCTCCTCTTGGCCTGAGCTCGTTCGAGCTGTCGCGGCGGCTGCTGACCGAAGCCGGAGTGTTCCTGTACCCGGGCAGCGGCTTCGGAGAGCGGTGGGGTGGGGGCCACATGCGGCTCGCATGGCTGGCGCCTGAGGAACGGCTGCGCGAGGGCCTCTCTCGCCTCGGCGACTGGGTCGTCAGCCAACGCGCCGCTTGATCGGCTGGCGATAGCGCTGGCCGCATCGTTGGACACGCGGCCAAAGACCAAACTCGACCCGATCAGCACACTTTCCCGACAGTGGTTGAGACGCTACGTGAGAGCGGTTTCGAAACCGCGTTCCTACAGGCCCGCCGGCCCGCCGCCGAGGGGCCGGCGGTCAGCCGGACGAACCTCAAGCGCCTGCATGACGAGATGCTCAGCGCCGTGGTGCGCGGAGAGCCGCTGGAGGATGTCGTCCGGGTGGCCGCCGCGGCGGCGGGCGCCCCGGTGATGGTCGTGATCCCGGACCGGATCGCGACCGTCGTCACGCCGGGCACAGGCACGAACGCCGCCCTCGTCAGCCTTGAGGGCTGGGTTCGCGAGCGCGCCAGCGGCCGCCCGGCGGCGGTCAGAGACGAGGTCATCGCCGAGGTTCCGGTGATGCTCGGCGAACGCGCCGTCGGCGTGGTCGGGATCGCCGGTGACGGCCAGGCTCCGTCCAGCTACGCGCACTGGGTGCTCGACGTCGCCGCCGCTGTCGTCGCGACAGCGGTCGCGATCGACGAGGCCCGGATCGACACCGAGCACGCGATCCGCGGGTCGTTCCTCGAGCAGCTGCGGGCCGGCGAGGAGCTGAGCCGGGATCAGATCGTCCGCCGGGCCGCCAGGCTCGGCTGCGACCTGTCAGCGGGTGCGGTCGTTCTGTGCGTCGATGTGGCCGGCAACCGGCCGCGGTTGATCGCGACGATGGTCGCCGACGAATATCCGGGCGCCTTCGCGGAGGTCGTTGACCGCGCTACGGATGAGCCGGCGCCGCAGGTGTGGGCACTGCTTCCCGCGCGGGCCGCCGGGAGCGCGGCTCCGCATTCCGAGCAGGAGGTGGAGGAGGCGGCCAAACGTGTCGCCGCCCGCCTGCGCCAGCACGGCGCCGTGGGAATCTCGCGGTTTCACCCGGATGTCGGTGAGCTGCACGGCGCGATCGATGAGGCAGAGCTGATGCTCGAGGTCGCGCGGCGGGTCGCAAGCCCGTCCGGCGACGAGATCGTCGACGGGACCTACAAGCTGCTGTTCCGGTTGCTCGCGTCGCATCCGGAGGAGCTACGCAGCTACCACGAGACGACGATCGCGCCGCTGGTGGTTCACGACGATCAGTACCGGACCGACCTGGTGCGGACCCTTGAGGCGTATCTGGACACCAACTGCAACATGAACCTGGCGGCCGAGCTGGTATTCGCGCACCGCCACACCGTCGCCCACCGGCTCGAGCGGATCAGCGAGCTGACCGGCCTTGACGCGACCCAGCATGAGGATCGCGAACGGCTCGGACTCGGCCTCAAGATCCACCGGCTGACCGCCTGAGTCTCCGTGATGGCGGCCCCGTTGGGCCGCCCACCTCAGGCTCCCCTGGGAACTGGGCGCCCGCTCAGGAGATCGAGTCGCGCCAGGCGAGCAGCTCGCGCAGCGGCGTCAGGTCGGGCGCCGGTCCGGGCGGCAACGTCATCGCCAGGATGATGTGCCCGACGCCGGCCTCGGCCAGGCTCGGAGCCTGATCAAGCAGGTCCGGAGTCATGTCCCAGGTGTGCTCGATCTCCGCCGGATCCCGCCCGATCGCGGCGCAGTGCTCGGCGAGCACCGCGGACTTGTGCCGGTAGGTATCCGCGTCACCGAACGAGTGCCACATGTTCGCGTGCTCGGCAACGAGCCGGAGCATCACCCTCTCGCCGCTGCCGCCGATCAGGATCGGCAGCGGGCCCAGCGGCGGCGGGGTCAGCTTGGCCAGGCGATCCCGGATGATCGGCAGATCGCGCTTCAGTGCCGCGACGCGCTGCTGCACGGTCCCGAACTCGTAGCCGTATTCGTCGTAATCGCGCTCCCACCAACCCGCACCGATCCCGAGGATCGCTCGCCCGCGGGAGATGTGATCGATCGTGCGGTGCATGTCTGCCAGCAGCTGCGGGTTGCGATAGGTGTTGCAGATCACCAGCGCTCCGATCCGCGCTCGCTCCGTGACCTCGGCCATCACCGCCAGCGAGGTCAGGCACTCGAAATGCTTGCCGGCGGGGTCGCCGAACAGTGGATAGAAGTGGTCCCAGATGAAGATCGAGTCGACGCCCAGCTTGTCAGCCTCCTGCCAGGCGCGGCGCATCACGTCGAAGTCGGTGTGCTGCGGCTGGATCTGGACGCTGATCTTCACTGAGCCCGCACCTCCGCGATGAACCCGTCAAACGCGGCGCTGCGGTTCGGGAATTCGGTCGCGCTGAACTCGTAGACCTCGAATCCGACGACGCCGGCCGCGACGAACGGGTCGCCCTGCATCCACTCGCCGACCTCCTCAACGCTGCTGCCGGAGACCACCAGCACGCCGCCGTTGAGCGGCACCCGCGGCCCGGACACGAGGATCCGCCCGCTCGCGTAGCCGTCGGTCACCCAGGCGATGTGCGCCTGCTCGTGCGGCAGGACTTCGTCGATCGAGGTCCGGTACGTGGAGACGACGGCGAACACCTTCTGGATCTCATCATCTGCTCACCGGTTGTCAGGTGGCGTTTGCCCGTCAGCGAAGCTTTGCCGGCTCGGTCTGCGCAACGCTGCAAGCGGCGGCGAGCGCCGCGGCTGCCGCCTCCACGCGCTCGGGTGTGGCGTCGGCGCCGTAGTGACCCCAGCGCAGGTTGCGAGGATCCGGGGCGGTCTTGATCGATGTGACGCCCGCCTGGGCCAGCGCCTCGAGCAATGGCTCGCGCTCGAGCTCGGGTGCGTCGAGCCGCAACGTCGTCGACACTCCGGAGGCCTCCGCATCCGCCACCGTCAGCGTCAGCCCCGGAATCGCCCGGACGTGGGCCCGCGCCTGCACCTTGGCAAGTTCGTGCTCGCGCTCGATCGCCGCGATCCCACGGTCGACGGCGGTCAGCAGCGCCGATCGCATCAGCGCCATCTCTTCGGCACTCGGCATGCCGAAGAACGCTCGCCGGCCGGTGTCGAGCCAGTTGTGCTTGATATCAAGCAGCGACAGAAATGATCGACGCGGCGCCGACGGGTTGGCCTCGATCCGGTCCCACAGGCTCTTCTCGACGACGGCGACGCTCAGACCCGAAGGTCCGCCCAGCCCCTTCTGAGTCCCGAGCACCGAGATCGCGCGGCCCCACTTTGCGGGTGTGAACGGCTCAGCGCCGACCGAGGAGACGCTGTCGATCATGACGGTGACACCCCGCTGCGCCGCTGCCTCGGTGATCGCGTCGATCGGATTGAACAGGCCGGTCAGAGCTTCGCCCTGCACCACCGCCAGCACCTCGACGTCAGGGACTGATTCGAGCAGCCGTTCCACCTCCTCGCGGGTCGCCGCCCGGTCCTGCCCGCGCAGGTCAAGCGACGCGGTCGATGCTCCGACGGACCGGAACCACGCTTCCATCTCGTCGCCGTAGACACTCGTCATGATCGAGGCCCCGGTCCGGCCTGGCACGGCGAGTGCCTTGACCGCCGCTTCCAGCAACGCAATCGCCTCCGCCTGGAACAGCAGCACGTCGAACTCGTTGCCGATCGTGAACAGAGACCTGATCAGATCCTCGATCTCTCTGATCTCCGAGGCTCCAGCTGTGGACGGCATGCACGCTCCGCTCGGGGTTGTGACTGGCGGGAGCGGCTGATCATAGGGAGCGCCGAGTGCGCCCGGCGGGCGCACTGCGGAGTTCGCAACATTGGGGCGCCACCACGCTCGACCGGCGGCTGCGACTGCCGGTTTCGGCAATTTGCCGCCCGACGACCGCGGGCGGCAGTACGCCGCCCCGCCTGTTCGAGGGTCCTCAGCTGATCAGCTTCGAGACGAGCGCGTCGCGCGAGGGGCGCGGATCGGGATCCGGGGACAGGTAGTCGTCGGAGGCGGTGTAGGCCCAAGCCGGTCCGTTCGCGATCAGGTTCTCAAGCGCCCCGAGGAGCGCCGCGACGTCGTCACTGCCGGTCCCGAGGCCGATGCTGGCGCGCACCGCCCCGCAGTCACCGAGGCCGAGCCGAGCGAGCAGAGGATGGGCGCAGAACTTGCCGCCGCGCACCCCGATTCCGTGCTCGGCCGACAGATACGCCGCCACGAGGTCCGCCCTGTAGCCCGGAACGTTGAAGCTGGCGACGCCGACACGGTCCTCGTGTGAGGGCCACAGCAGCAGCGGCTCGATCCCCAGCCGCTCGAGGCCGGCGAGCAGCTGGCTGTACAGGGCCTGCTCGTGCACGGCGATCGCGTCGAAGCCGATCCGGTCAAGTGCCTGAAACGCCGAGGCCAGCGCCACCGCGCCGACCAGGTTCGGTGTGCCGCCCTCATGCCGTGCCGGGCTCTGCTTCCAGTCGACGCCGTCCAGCGTGACGCTGAGCACCGCGCCGCCACCACGCTGGTGCGGCGGTGCCGAGTCAAGCCAATCCCGTCGCCCGATCAGAACACCTGCGCCGTACGGGGCGTAGAGCTTGTGGCCCGAACAGGCGAAGTAATCGATCCCCGTCGCCTCGAGGTCGACCGGCCGGTGCGGCGCCAGCTGGGCGCCGTCGACGGCGAGCCGGGCACCGTGGCGGTGGGCCAATGCAGCGAAACGACCGAGCGGCGGGCACTCGCCGGTGACGTTCGATGCGCCGGTCACCGCCAGCAGCGCGACCGGCGCGCGGGTGAGCTCCGCGTCCAACGCCTCGAGCGTCGCCTCGATCGTCTCACCCGCCTGCACCGGGGTGAACGCGTCGACGCGCCACGGCAGCAGGTTCGCGTGGTGCTCGATGTCGAGGTGGACGACGCGGCCCGGGACGGCGCTTGCGAGCAGGTTGAGCCCGTCGGTCGTGTTGCGGGTGAAGATCACGGTGTCGGTCGCGCGCGCGTGCACGCGCGAGGCGATCACCTCGCGTGCTCGCTCATACGCGGTAGTGCTGACCCGCGACAGGTAGCTCTGGCCGCGGTGGATGCTCGCGTAGTGAGCGAGCGTGGCGGTTACCGAGCGGTGCACGCTGGCCAGCGGTGGCGCGCTGGCTGCGTAGTCGAAGTTGACGAACCGGGTGCTCGAGCCGGTCACCAGCGGAACCTGCGTGATCGCGTCGGCCAGCTCGGCGAGTGGGGCGGTGTGAGTGCTCATCGCGTTAATCATCATCCTGCACCGAGTATCTCAACAAATACAGTAGAGAAAGTTAAGAATGCCGCTGTAGCTGACGCAGGCAGGTGCTTACACCTCTCCTACGCCTCTCACGCTGACGGCTTACGGGTCTGCTGGAGGCTGTGGCCATGACCTCATCGACAACGGTGCTCGAGCGGCCGCGACTTCGCGTCGCTCTGCGCGACCACGACACACCACCTCCTGAGGGACCCGCCGAGGCTCGCGTCCGCTGGTTGACGCCGGCTCGCGCGGGGCTGATCGCCCTGCTGCTGCTGACCGCAGGGGTCTACCTCTACAACCTGACCGCGTCCGACTACGCCAACAGCTTCTACGCCGCGGCTGTGCAGGCCGGCACCAAGAGCTGGAAGGCGTTCCTGTTCGGCTCGATCGACTCCGCGAACTTCATCACCGTCGACAAGCCCCCGGCATCGCTGTGGGTGATGGAGCTGAGCGGCCGGATCTTCGGCTTCTCAAGCGCCAGCATGCTCGTCCCGCAGGTGATGGAGGGTGTCGCGGCCGTCTGGCTGCTGCATTCCGCCGTCAAGCGCTGGTTCGGTGCAGGCGCCGGGCTCGCCGCCGGCGCGATGCTCGCGCTGACGCCGGTGGCGGCACTGATGTTCCGCTTCAACAACCCGGACGCGCTGCTCGTGCTGCTTTTGACCGCCGGCGCGTATTGCCTGACCCGCGCGATCGAGAAGGCGGGGACTCGCTGGATCTTCGCCGTCGGGGCGCTGCTCGGGTTCGCGTTCCTGACGAAGATGCTGCAGGCGTTCCTGGTACTTCCCGGCTTTGCGCTGGTCTACCTGATCGCGGCGCCGACGACGCCGTGGCGGCGCAGCTGGCAACTGCTCGTCGGAGCGGCCGGGATCGTGCTCGCCTCGGGTTGGTGGATCGCGATCGTCGCGCTGACCCCGGCCAGCTCGCGACCGTCTATCGACGGCTCGCCCGACAACAACATCTTCAACCTGATCTTCGGCTACAACGGCCTTGACCGGATCACCGGCGGGAGCGGTGGACCCGGCGGCGGTGGCGGCAGCAACTTCAGCGGCTCGACCGGCGTGTTCCGGCTGTTCAATTCGCTGATGGGCGGACAGGCCTCGTGGCTGCTGCCCGCCGCATTCGCCGCGCTGGCGCTGGGCCTCTGGAGCCGTCGCGGCCGGCCGCGGATTGACCGCGCCCGCGCCGGTCTGCTCCTGTGGGGCGGGTGGCTGATCGTGACCGCGATCGTCTTCTCGTTCTCACAGGGCGTGATCCACACCTACTACCCGGTGGCGCTGGCCCCGGCGATCGCCGCCCTGGTCGCGATCGGCGGCCGCCTCCTGTGGGATCGCCGCTCGGATGCGATCAGCCGCCACATCGCGGCGGCCGTGATCCTGGGCACGGCGATCTGGGCCTACGTGCTGCTTGACCGCAGCCCCAACTGGATCCCGTGGCTGCGCGACCTGAGCCTGGTCGCAGCCGTGTTCGCCGCAGCGGTGCTGGTCGCCTCGACCCGGATGCGCAATGCGTCGCGGCGGCTGATCGTCGCGGGCCTCGTCGCTGGATGCCTGGCGATGCTGGCAGGCCCGACGGCCTACGTGCTGCAAACCGTCAGCACCCCGCACACCGGCTCCACCCCGAGCGCCGGCCCGACGGTCGCCAATAGCGGCATCGGTGGTGGCGGCGCGCCTGGCGGCGGAACCGCGCCGACCGGTGGCGGTGCGCCGCGTGCCGGTAGCGCGACGCACGGTGGCGGCTTCCCGGGTGCAACGATGCCGGGCGGTCGCGGCAGCGCCCCCGAGCGGCTGCCCAACGGGGCAGCCGGCAAGACCGGCTTGACAGCGGGTGGCGGCGGTGCCGGTGGCGCGGGCGTCACCGTCAGCAGCGCGCTCGTCACAGCGCTCAAGGCCGACGCCGGCAAGTACAGGTGGGTCGCGGCGACATCGGGCTCGCAGAGCGCCGCGTCGATCGAGCTTGCCGCCGGCGGTGAGCCGGTGATGGCGATCGGCGGATTCAACGGCCAGGGCGGCAACCTGTCGCTCGCCGAGTTCGAGTCCTACGTCAAGAAGGGCGAGATCCACTACTGGATCTCGGGCGGCGGCAGCGGCGGAATGGGCAGCGGCGGTTCCGTCAGCTCGATCCAGAGCTGGGTCGCCGCGCACTACAAGGCCGAGACGATCGGAGGGGAGACGGTCTACAACCTGGCTCGGTAGCTCTTACCAACCTCTGAAGGAACGCCCATACGCTCGCGACAGAACCGTATGAGTGGACCGAAGCATCTGTGGTCAGGCGATTGGGAGCGGGATTCCGCTGCCGCCGCCGACAACCTCCCGCCGGCCCCGTCTCCCCGGGCCGAGCCGCCGAACCCCGTGCCCCCGCCTGAACCGGGTGGGGGCACGCGAGGTCCGCAGCGGTCACGGATCCTCGCGGTTTCGGCGCTGGTGCTCGTGATCGGCGTTGGGATCGCGATCGCTGCGACCAGTGGCGGCGGCGGTGCGAAGCAGCCCGCGACGGCCCCAACGCGGACCTCGTCGCTGGGCGGTAGCGGCCTGTTCCCGCAGCTCAACCCGGGCAACGGACAGACGTCAACGACCCGAGTTCAGACGACGCCGCAACAGCAGCCGAACGCCGTCCCGGTTCCGAGCGAGCCGACGGTGGACTGGCTCGGGATGCAGATTCAGGACAGTACCTCCGGCGCGCCCGTGATCGACACGGTCAACCTGTCGAGCGCCGCTGACACGGCCGGGTTCGACCCGGGCGATCAGATCGTCGCGATCAACGGCAAGGGGATCAGCTCGGTCGCGGCAATCGGACCCGCCGTCGCCAGCGTCGGCCTCGGGCGCCAAATCGAAGTGGTGGTCGATCGCGGCACGACCACGGTGACGCTCGACGCCGTGCTCACCAGCCGGCCAATCAAACAGCCGTGAGCTTCGCTTCTCCGCTGGTCCTGCTCGGGTTGCTGGTGCTCCCGGCACTGGCGGCCTGGTACCTGCTCGAGCAGCGCCGCCGCGTCGCTGTGCGGGCCGCGTTCGTGTCCGAGCCGATGATCGCCTCGGTCACTCCGAACCGCCCCGGCATCCGCCGGCACCTGCCATACGTGGCACTGGCGCTCGCACTGGCGCTGTTGATCGCCGCGGTGGCCAAGCCCCAGCACTCGGTCACGGTCGTCGTCAAGGGGGCTGCCGTGATGTTGATCAACGACGTCAGCGACTCGATGACCTCAACCGATGTCAAGCCCTCGCGGCTCGGTGCCGCCAAGCGCGCCGCCGAGACGTTCGTGCGGGTCGTGCCGTCGACGGTCGAGGTCGGCTCGATCAAGTTCGCCCGCGCGCCGACGCTGCTGCAGTCCCCGACGACCGACCATGCGCTGACCGAGCAGGCGATCGAGGAGCTGACACCCGGGGCGGGGGAACCGCGATCGGCGAGGCGATCGAGACGGCGCTCGCCGCGATCAAGACGGCGCCGAAGGTCGACGGCAAGCGCCCGCCCGCTGCGATCGTGCTGCTCTCGGACGGCACCTCGAACGTCGGTGTCAGCCCGATCGCCGCGGCGAACGCGGCCAAGCAGCAGAAGGTCCGGATCTACACGATCGCGATCGGCACCAGTCACGGGACGATGAAGTCGGTTCAGAAGGACGGCAAGAGCTCGACGGTCCCGGTGCCGGTCAGTCCCGGCGAGCTCGAGCAGATTGCGGCCACCTCAGGTGGCAAGACGTACCGCGCCGTCGACAGTGACAGCGCCAATCAGATCTACACGCAGCTTGCGGCCAAGCTCGGCCACAAGCGGGAAGAGAAACCGCTCACCGCCATCTTCGCCGGCGGGGGCCTGGTGCTGCTGCTCGCCGGTGGCGCCCTGTCCCTGTGGTGGTTCGGGCGGCTGGCATGACGACTGGACGATTGGAGGACCCGATGACGAATCCCGAAGGCCGAACCCTGAAGGCATGTACCGCGCTCGCGGTGCGCCCGCGACTCACTGCAGGAGGCACTGTCCGAAATCAAGCGCGTGATCGTCGGTCAGGATGCGATGCTCGAGCGGCTGCTCGTCAGCCTGCTGGCCGGCGGCCACGTGCTGCTCGAGGGCGTGCCGGGCCTCGCCAAGACGCTGACCGTCAAGACGCTCGCCGCCGTGCTCGGCGGCAGCTACGGGCGCATCCAGTTCACCCCCGACCTGGTGCCCGCAGACCTCATCGGCACGCGGGTCTGGCGCCCGGACACTGGCCGGTTCGACACCGAGCTCGGCCCGGTGTTCCACAACTTCGTGCTCGCCGACGAGATCAACCGCGCGCCGGCCAAGGTCCAGTCGGCGCTGCTCGAGGTGATGCAGGAGGAGCAGGTCACGATCGGCGGCACCACCTACGCGGTGCCGCTCCCGTTCATCGTGATGGCGACGCAGAACCCGATCGAGTCCGAGGGCACCTACCCGCTGCCCGAGGCGCAGGTCGACCGGTTCCTGATGAAGATCGTCGTCGACTACCCGTCGACGGGGGAGGAGGCGGCCGTCGTCGGGCGCAGCCTGCAGCCGCCGGTCGCCGTGCGCGAATGCCTGTCGCTGGCTGATCTCGCCCGCCACAGCCAGGCCGCGGCGACCGTCGTCGCCGACCGTGAGGTGATCGCCTACGCGGTGGCGCTGGCCGACGCGACCCGGCATCCGGGCAAGTACCGGCTCGACGAGGTGCAGGGCATGATCGAATTCGGGGCGAGCCCGCGTGGGCCGATCGGCCTGGTGCAGGCGGCGCGCGCGTTGGCGCTGCTGCGCGGGCGCGGTCACGTCGAGGCTCAGGACATCCGTGACCTCGGCTCCGGATGTCTTCCGTCACCGGATCGTGTTGTCGTATGACGCGTTGAGTGACGGTGTCAGCGCCGATGAGCTGCTGGCGCAGATCCTGGCGGCGGTGCCGGCCCCCGGCCGGGCGCACCTGATCCGCGGTGACACCGCAGCGGGGCTGTGACCGGAGCGCCTGCCGTGACCGGAACGCTGCACCGGCGGCCGCTGCGCGAACCCGACGCCCGCCAGGGCCCGGGTCCGATGCCCGCCGCGATGGTCGAGGCGCTCGACCCGGCGGTCAACCGGCTGATCGCCCGGACGCTCCCCGGCAGCAGGCTGGCGGCCGGGGTCGGACTCGGCACCGAGCTCTCGCAGCTGCGGCCATATGAGCCTGGCGATGATGTCCGCCACCTCGATCCCGCGGCGAGCGCGCGGACGGGCAGCATGCATGTGCGTCTGCACGTCCCTGAGCGCGCGCTGACCACCTGGATCGTGCTCGACCGCTCGCCGTCGATGGCGTTCGGAACCGCTCAGAGGTTGAAGGCGGATGTGGCTGAGGGGGCTGCGCTCGTGTTCGGACGGCTCGGGTTGCGGCGGGCCGGCAGCGTCGGCGTGGTCGCGTTCGGGTCCGGTGAACCGGAGGTCGTGGCACCGCGCGGGTCGAAGCCCGGGATGGTGGCGCTGCGCAAGCTGCTCGCCGAGGGCGTGGCCGTCGACGGCGAGGAGGATTCCTTCGCGCTGGCTGACGGCCTCGCGCGGGCCGATCGTCTCGCCCGGCAGTCAGGGCTCGTCGTGGTGATCTCGGATTTCCGCGACCAGCGGCGGTGGGAGCGGCCGCTCGGCGCGCTGCGCTCGCGCCATGCGGTCGTCGCGATCGAGGTCAGCGATCCCCGTGAACGCGAGCTCCCCGCGGTCGGGCCCGTGGCGCTCGTCGATCCCGAGACCGGCGCGCTCGTCCACGTGAACACCTCCAACCGGCGGATCAGGGAGCGGTTCGCGGCGCTTGAGCGCTCGCGGGCGGCCGGGGTCGCGGCGGAGCTTCGCCGCCTGCGGGTCGAGCACGTCGAGCTATCGACCGAGCAGGACTGGCTGCTCGAGCTGGGACGGCGGCTGCGGGCATGAGTTTCTCGAACCCACTGTGGTTGCTGGCACTGGCGGTGATCCCGCTGGCGGTGCTGGGTCGAGCGGTCACTTCGTGACCGGCGGGCGCGGCGCTACGCGGTGCGCTTCACGGCGACGGCGTCCCTGCAGGCGGCGCTGGCTTCGGTGGCGGGCAGCCGTCTCGCGCGGCTGCTTCCCGCCGGTCTGCTGCTGACCTCGCTCGTGTGCGCGACGGTCGCACTGGCGGGCCCGCGGATCAGCCACCGCGTGCCGATCGGGAACGCGTCCCTGGTGCTCGTGCTCGATCACTCGGGCTCGATGGACGCAAACGACGTCTCGCCGACCCGGATCCAGGCGGCGATCGCGGCGGCCAACACCTTCATCGGCGAGCTGCCATCGAGCGCGCGGGTTGGCGCCGTCGCGTTCGGCTCACAGCCCGACGCGGCGCAGCAGCCGACCACTGACCATGCTGCCGCCGAGCAGCTGATCGACAGCCAGCAGGCCAACGGCGGTACCGACACGGGTCCGGCGCTGCAACTGGCGCTACAGCTGCTGCACGGCACCGAGAAGGGCCATCCTCCGTCGGCGATCGTGCTGCTCTCAGACGGTGCCGCCAATCTCGGCATCAGCCCCGTCACGGTCGCGCAAGTGGCCAGGCAGGAGGGGATCCCGATCTATACGGTCGCGCTCGGGACGCCCGAAGGGGTCCTCAACGAGGGTCCGTTCAACCCGTCGGTGCCGGTCCCGCCGGACCCTCAGCTGATGGCTCAGATCGCGAAAACCTCGGGCGGCAAGGCGTTTGACGCGCAGACCGCCGATCAGCTCAGCTCGATCTACGCAGCGCTCGGATCGAAGCTCAGCTCGCTCGCTCGCAAGCGCGACGTGACGGTCGAATTCGCGCTGGCCGCCGGCGTCTTCCTGCTTCTCGGCGGGGTCGCGTCGGGGCGTTTGGCCAGCCGAATCGGCTGAACGTCAGCGTTGCTGACGACAGTCAGCCCGTTACCTGGTTTGCGCACCGATCGCACGGATGGTGATCGGATTTCTGTGCGATTACGAAGAAAGTAGTCAAGGGATCGTCGAAGCCTGCCGATATAGCCGTGGGTTCTGCGGGTCCATTCATCGCTAGGGGAGAAGGAGTTGTTCACCATCCGTTCGTTGACGCGTCTGCGCCTTGCGCCGGTGGCATTTTTGGTCACTGTTCTCACCCTGCTGCTCGGTGCTTCACAGGCGTTCGCCGCCAACGATCCAGCGCTGACTCTCGCCGTCAACCAACCGGCG
The DNA here is from genome assembly GCA_963778315.1 of uncultured Conexibacteraceae bacterium. Taxonomy (GTDB): domain Bacteria; phylum Actinomycetota; class Thermoleophilia; order Solirubrobacterales; family Solirubrobacteraceae; genus Palsa-465. The sequence continues at coordinate 43,713 of CAVZTZ010000015.1, forward strand.
CACGTGCTCTACGGCTCGCAGGTGCCGGTCACGCTGACAGCGGCGAACCCCGCTGGCCAGGGTTACGGCTACAACCTCAGCCTCAGCTACACGCTGCCCGTCGGCGTCACCTATGTGCCCGGGTCGTCGACCAGCACGGCTGGAGCGACCGGCGACCCGACGATCGATACGAACGCCGGTGGCGGCGAGACGCTGATCTGGTCCAACCTGTCGGACCTCAGCCCGAACTCATCCTTTCCAATCAGCTTCAAGCTCGCCGTCAATCAGGCTGACTATGACGTCGGCGGCGCCGCACCCGGGACCTCGGGCAGCTTCACCGGCACCGCCCAGGCGTTCGCCAGTACAGATCCCCGTTACGTGCCGAAGTTCAATGCGGACGGCACGCCCAACGGCCCGAGCTCAACATCATTCACCGGCGAGTCCAGCGCGACCCCGGCGACCACCTCGGTTGAGGCGATCCAGATCAAGAAGTCCGGTCCGGCAACGCTCTTGCGCGGCGTCCACGATCACCAGGGGACCTACGACCTCACCGTCACCAACAACAGCGTCAACCCGACGGATAGCGTCACCGTCACCGACTATCTACCCGCCGACCTGGAGTTCCTCGGGTGTGGCTCCGAGGGGGTTGACCACACGACGAACGCCGAGGGTACGAACCCCGGTTCGACCGACGAGTACCCGGGCTCTGGCCCGATCGATGTGACCTCGGTCAGCGGCTGCGTCACGCCGACGAGCGTCCAGACCGTCGATACGACGCCTCCGATGGACGACGCGAACGGCAATCCCCTGCCGGCCGGCGTCTACACCGAGGTCACGTGGACGCTCAACAACATGACGCCCGGGCAGGTTGAGACGATCCCGTACGTCGCCGCCGTACCGATCCGCGAGAACACGCTGAACTGGGCGGCGTCGACGACCGGCACCTCGACGACCACCACGGCACCCTCGACGACGAACGGCGATCAGACCGCCAACCTCGACAACAACAACGGCGGGGAGACCTACCACAACGAGCCGATTGTCAACGGTTCGGAGGTCACCGGCGACTACCAGGATCCGGCCGACTCAAATGCCAGCATCCCGACCTCCGACACGTCGGTGCTGAGCGGCGTCGCCAAGGACATCATCATCGGCAAGACGGTCAGCTCGCCGACCCTCCAGCAGGGCGCGATTCCGACCTACACGCTGACGGTCTCAACATCTGAGTACCGCTTCTACAACAACCTCACCGTCACCGACACGCTGCCCAACGGTCAGTGCCCGCTCGACAAGGTCGGCGGCCAGGACTTCGAGGCGCAGGCGGGCTCTGGGGACGATGACTGCCAGCCGGTCGCCGGCCATGCGCCGTCGTCGGAGTACGCCAGCGCTACCGAGCAGGTCGGCAGCGGCGGCACGATTTCGGACGGCGATTACGCGCTCAGCTGGAACTCGTCCACCGATGCGCAGCTCGCGCAGATCCCGGTCAACGGCACGGTCACGATCACGTTCCCGGCCAAGACGCTGCGCTATTACCAGAAGAACGGCGAGGACGACACGAGCACGCCGATCCTGTCCGGCGACTCGATCACCAACCACGCCGGCGTCAGCGGCACCGACGACGTGCGCTGCGCCGGCGGCTCGGGCCCCGAGGATTGCGTCGGCGGCACCCAGATCTCACACGACGCGACGACGTCCAACGGCACGACCGACCAGACCGTCGGCACCGACGCGGCGAGCGCCAGCCAGGCCGCTCCCGAACCGACGATCGAGAAGGAGGTCGCGACATCGCTGCCCGCCGACGGCAAATGCTCGGACGCGACCTATCAGACGACGCTCGCGACCTACGGTCCCGGCGATGAGGTCTGCTGGGAGCTGACCGTCAACTTCCCGGCCGGCACCGACACAAGTGTCAGCACTCTCAACGACTTCCTGCCGGATGGCCTGTCGGTGATCAGCGGCAGCGAGACGGCGACGGCGAGCAACACCGTTGCGTTCTCGGTCGCGGAGAGCACCAGCGCACCGCAGCTGGCGTTCACGCTGTGCCCGTCGGGCAGCGGCACCGGCGCCTGCGGCGGCACCGCCGTCGGTGACGTCTCGCCCGGCGGCCAGACCTTCCAGGTCACGTTCGCCAGTACCGAGGGTTCGCCGTCCGGTCATCTCTCCGGTGACGTCCAGGGCAACCTGATGAAGTTCTCGAGCGTCAACACCCCCGGGGTCAGCTACCCGCTGCGGTCAGCGGCCGACTTCCAGTTCAGCGTCCCGACGCTTGGCCTCGACAAGACGATCACCTCGGTCAACACCGTCACCGAGCCGTCCAACACCAAGAACGCCACGGTGACCGGCGGCGACGCGGTCACCTACCAGCTCGCGGTCAGCAACACCGGCACCGCGGACGCGACCGACGCTGACATCTGGGAAGACCTGCCGACCGGCGAGTCCTGCTCAGACGTCGTCGCCGATCCGTCCGAGTACGTCTGCAACCCGGGCTCCAGCGGCTCGCCCGATTACCTCGTCTTCAGCCCGATCACGGTCGCGGCCGGCAAGACGCAGGATCTGAGCTTCACGGTCGACGTCCCGACGGGCGCCGATGAGCCCAGCCCCGGTCAGTCACTGACCGACACCGCCGGCGTCGTCAGCTACCAGAGCACCGACAACCTCGGCAACACGGAAACCTACATTCCGGCGGACAACCTCGATTCCGCCTACAGCGGTGACGCGAACGCCCCGGAGGCGAACTCGAGCGCAACGGTCACGATGACCGGCGCCACGATCACCAAGGGAGCTGCGAGCACGGTGCACGAGGTCTCGACCGCCGACGCGACGATCGGTGAGCCGATCGCCTACACGGTCACGACGACGCTGCCCGCCGGCACCACCCTGTACGGGTCACCGACGATCACCGACGACGTGCCATCGACGGTGTCGGTCAACGGCAGCACCGTGACCGCCACGCTCGACGGGCACACGCTGCCCTACGACGGCGTCACCGTCGCGGCCAGCGGCAACAACATCGTGATCGACCTCGGCACGACCTACCCGGTCAACACAGGCGGCGACACGATCGCTCTGAGCTTCGACGCGTCGGTCCTCGATCAGAACGCCAACGTCCGCGGCGACCAGATCACCAACACCGCCACGTTGGCCTGGAAGGATTCGGGTGGCACCGCCGCGAGCGTCTCCAGCAAGGCGACCACGACCGTCGTCGAGCCGGATCTGAAGCTCGCGAAGACCGACAACGCAACCGGGCACGTGGTCAGCCCCGGCCAGACCGTGAAGTTCACGGTCACCGCGTCTGACTCGACCTCGCTCGGCAGCACGTCCCCGGCGCACGACGTCGCGGTGACCGACGTTGTCCCGGCTGGCGTCACGGTGCTCAACACCGGCGGCAACCCCGCACAGACCGGAGATACGGTCAGCACCAGCGGCGGTGGCGGCACCTTCAACGCCACGACCGACACGATCACGTGGCCCGATATCGGCACGGTCGCCCCCGGTGCGAGCACCGCGCTGACGTACAACGCGACCGTCAATAACGATCCCGTCTCCGGTACGACGATGACGAACACGGCCAGTGGGACCACCGACAGCCTGGCTGCGGGCACGGCCGGCGAGCGCACCGCCAGCTCCACGACGAACACCGGCTATACGGCAAGCGCGTCCGACACGATCAAGGTCGCCGGGCCGACGATCGCCAAGACCGCGACCCCGACAAGCGGCGAGCCGGGCCAGCAGGTCTCCTACCAGGCGACCGTGACCCTCCCCGCGAACACGCTGTTCAACGACACAACGATTCTCGACACCCTGCCCAAGGGCATCGTGTTCGACGCCTACGGTTCCTACACATGCTCGTTCTCGCCGACCTGCACGGTCACGAGCGAGGGCAGCACGGTCAACGCGAACGGCACCACCAGCATCGGCTTCTTCGCCGGTGAGCTCGGACCGTTCACCACGTCGCAGACGATCACCGTCAACTACACGGCCCACGTCGGCACCATCGCTGGGGTTGACGTCAACGCCGCGACCCTGACCAACACCGCCACGGTCTCGACCGACACGACCCAGAAGGTGACGACTGCTCCGACGAGCCCGCCCGCATCGAGCACGTTCAGCAACACGTCCACGGCCGCGAAGGCACCGGTGACGGTGATCGAGCCGAACCTCGGGATCGCCAAGGCCGTCGCCGACGGCAACGGAACGCCGAGCTCCTCGGCCAAGGCCGCCCAGGGGGACACGCTGACCTACACCGTCACCGTGACCAACAAGGGCACCGCTCCCGCCTACAACGTCGACGTACAGGACACACCGCCCTCGAGCCTGTCCGACATCACTCCGGTGCAGAACGCCAGTGACGTGACGCAGAACTGGACGTCGAGCAACCCGGAGCTGAAGTGGACCGTCCCCGGCCCGATCGCCGCCGGCGGGACCGTGACGTTCACGTACACGGCGGTCGTCCCGGTTGGCGACACCGACCAGGAGGCGATCAACAACACCGCTTCGATCCCCTCGTACACGAGCCAGCCCGGTGCCAACACCAACGGCCGCACGTATACGAACGATCCGAGCAGCTCAGCGGTTGTGACCGTCCAGGCCCCGGTGCTGGCGATCACCAAGACGCCGGTCAGCCCGACCGCGGACGCCGGCTCCGGTGACAGCTACAACGTCGTCGTGACCAACAACGGTCACGCCACGACCGGCACAACACCGGCGCAGCAGATCGTCGTCACGGACACGGTCCCGGCGGGCATGAACTACGCCGCCGGTACCGCGACCGGGACCCCGAACACGATCACCGAGGCCTCCGACGTCGCCCAGCCGAACGGCTCAAGCGTCGTCAGCTGGGACATCGGCAACCTCGCGCCTGCCGCCAGCGAGACGATCTCACTGCCCGTCACCTTCCCGGCGAACACGGCGAGTGGCACAAAGCTCACCAACTCAGCATCCGCGGACTCGCCGCTGGCGCCGACACCGGTGAGCGCACACGGGACGATCACGGTCAACACCGCCGCGGATCTCGAGGCGATCAAGTCGGTCGCCACGACACCGATTCCGGCCGGTGGTCAGGACACCTACACGCTCCAGGCCAAGAACCTGGGTCCGTCTGACGCACAGACCGTCACCCTGACCGACCCGCTGCCGTCGAGCGAGACGTTCGTCTCGGCCGACCCGGGCTGCTCCTACAGCGCCGGCACCAACACGGTCACCTGCTCGGCAGGCACCGTCGCTGATGGCGCGACCGCCACCTACCACGTGACCGTCGCGGTCAGTCCGACCGTCACCGGTCCGATCAGCAACACGCTGACCGTCGCCTCGACGACGCCGGACCCGAACCCAGCCAACAACACCGCCACGATCGCCCCGGACTCGATTTCCCAGGCCGACGTGTCGATCACCAAGTCGGCGGACAAGATCCAGTACAACGGCGGTGACACGGTCACCTACACCCTGACCGCGAGCAACTCCGGCCCGGCGACGGCTGCCAGCGTCGTGATCACCGATCCGCTGCCCAGCGCCGTGAACTTCAAGTCGGCCAGCAGCGGCTGCACCGACGCGAGCAACACGGTCACCTGCGCCGCGGGGTCGATTCCGGCCGGCGCCACGAAGACCTACACGGTCACCGCGACGGCCGACGGCACGGCACCCGGTGCCGCCAGCGGCAACGCCGCCCAGATGAGCGCCACGAAGGTCGAGCAGGACGTCACCCTGACCCCGGGTCAGACCGCGACATATGACCTGAGCTGCGGCTCCGGCGACTACATCACGGACGGTGACGCGAACGTCATCGAGGTCGACCAGGGCACCGGCACGCTCGCGTCGGTCGAGATCCTCAAATCATTCGCGACGAGCACACACACCTACGAGTTCACGCTCGACAACACCGCGACCGGGAACGCCCAAGTGCAGCTGTACGGGGTCTGCATCCCCAACATCACCGGCGCCGACGAGAACGGCAACACCCACCCGATCATCGAGGGCAACCAGGTCACGAAGACAGAGACGCTCAGCCAGGGTGATCACACGATCACCGTCGATGTCGGCAACGCTGACGTTCCGACCGCCCCGAGCTTCGAGTTCCTGGACGGCGTCGGCACCGTCCAGGGCAGCGAGGGCAGCTCCAACAGCTCCGTCTGGACCTACACGGTCGACGTGACGACACCGTCGGCAACGATCGAGGTCGGCTCGACACCGCTCCAGGTCCAGCCCGGCACGGGTGGCTCCGGCTACACCGAGGATCTCCAGTTCACGACCGTCAGTGAGCCGGTCTCGGTCGCCGCCAACACCTCGGAGACAGTCCCGACCCTGGCGTGCCCGGAGATCGACAACGGCTCCGGCAACCACTACAGCTCGGAGGGCATCGAGGCGACCTACAACCTGCCCGACGGCCTCCTGATGCTCGGCAGCCAGCCGGACCCGGTTGATCGCGTGTTCCAGCTCGACAATACGACGAACCAGACCCTCAACGGCACCGTTGACCTGCTGTGCATGAGCACCCGCACCGGTGCTGAGGTCGATTACCTCGGGCCGGTCGTCAACACCGCGTCGATCTCCGAGGTCAACATCGACCCGAACTCGAGCAACAACTCGGGCGCGGCGGCGATCCGGATCGACCGGGCTCCCGGCTCGGGCGCGGTCATCAACAACGCCTCGAGCGGCACGCCCGCGTCAGGCGGCAATAGCTCCTCGGGCACGCCATCGAGCGGCGGCTCCTCCTCGGGTGGCAGCTCGTCCTCCTCGTCCTCTGCGAGCAGCTCGTCGTCTGTGCCGGCCAGTGGCACACCGTCCTCGAGTTCGAACGCGGTGTCGGCTGCGCCGAACGTCGTCCAGAGGACCGTCTCGGTCACCGCGAACAAGGCGACGTTGACGGTCACCTGCGCGGCCGCCTCCTGCGAGGGTTCGGCCGCGGTGCTCGCACCGGTTGGCAAGCACGGCGAGCTCGTCCAGGTCGCGAGCGTCCGCTACGAGCTCGCCAAGGGCAAGACCGAGAAGCTGGTGCTCCACTTCAGGCGCGGCGTCAAGCTGACCAAGAAGGAGCGCAGGAAGCTGACCCTGGTCCTGACGCCGAAGGGCGGCAAGGCCAAGCGGATCAAGCTGGCCTAGCTGTTCGGACGGCGTTTTGCCGTCTGGAAATGCCGTCTGGATATGGATTGGCGGAGCATCGGAAGCGTGATTTTGGGGATTCTGACCCCCGAACGTGGCCCAGCCGGTGGGTGCAGCGCGCAACCGTGTTAGATGCAGGGCCGTGTCCGCCCTCGACGGAGATAACGCCGGGTCTGCTCTCGCCGGAGATAACGCCGTGTCGGAGATCCTTGCCGCACTGGATCGGTGGCGGCGATCTGGACAGGAGGTCCTCGTGGTCGCGATCGACGGCCACGGTGCCTCCGGCAAAACGACAATCGCCCGGCGGGTTGCCGCGGCGACGGGGGCGGCGCTGGTCCACACGGATGACTTCTTCATACAGCCGAGCGCGCCCGACCTGGAGCAGGCGCTCGACCTGGAGCAGGACCTCACGGACGGTCGCGCGGACGCCGCGTTATCCGCCTATTACGACTGGCAGTCGCTGCGCTCCGACGCACTTGAGCCGCTGCGCGGCGGGCGGCCCGCCGCGTTTCCCCACCGTCACTGGGAACGTCCGCAGGACGCCGGGCGCACGGTGACGGTCGAGCCGAGCGCGACCGTCCTGCTCGAAGGGGTCTCGGCCGCGGCACCCGAGCTGCGTGACCTCGTTGACCGCACCGTCCTCGTCCGCACGCCTGAGGACCAGCGCCTGCATCGCCTCCATTGCCGGATTCCCAAGGAGGAGTGGGACGACGCCTGGCTGGCCGCCGAGAGTCGCTACCTCGCTGCGCTCACCGACTTCGATCTCACCGTCTCCGGCTCCGCGGGTTCCGACGATCCGACGGGTTCCGACGATCCGACGGGTTCCGACGGTCCCGAGGGTTCCGACGGTCCCGAGGGTTCCGACGGTCCCGAGGGTTCCGAGAAAGGCAAGGAATGACTCCACTGCGGGTGATGCTCGACTACATCCATCCGTGGCCCAACGCGGCCGGGTTCTATGTGGCGCGCGAGCGTGGCTGGTACCGGGATGCAGGCCTCGACGTTGAGCTGACCACCTACGACCATCAGCGCGGCGACACGCTCGATCACATCGCCCGCTCCGAGGTGACGTTCGGCGTGTTCCCTTCGAACCGGCTGCTCGTCCGCCGCGAGCGGCGGGAACCACTGGTCGGGGTCGCCGCGATCAACCAGACCGGACTCGAGACGATCCAGGCGATCCGGGCGAGCGGGATCGAGCGTCCGCGTGACCTCGCCGGGCGCCGGATCGCGTACGGGCCGACCCCGCGGGGCCGGGCGATGGTCAGTCACCTCGTGAGGGCCGACGGCGGTGACCCGAGCCAGGTCATCACCATCGACAGCGAGCACAACGAGCTGACGCCCGAGTACCTGCTCGCATCCGGAGCCGACGCGCTGTTCGGCGGCTACTGGTGCTGGGATGTCCTCACCGACGGGGCCCCGGACGATGAACTGATCACGTGGCCGGTCTCCGGGATCGGTGCGCCGGCGTATCACAGCTACCTGCTGGGAACCCAGGAGTGGACGGTCGAACGCAACCACGAGCTCGTCCGTGCCTTCGTCGACGCCACCGCCCGCGGCTTTCGGGCGGCCGCGGAGGATCAGGAGGAGGCGGTGGCGATTCTGCACCGTGCGATCCCCTACGAGCCGCGCTGGCGGCTGGCCCGCTCACTTGAGCTGGTCGCGACCAGCTGGTTTCACAACGGCGCCTGGGGGATCCAGCGTGAGCAGGACCTGATTGCGGGCTATGCCCGCTGGCTGGCCGAATATGGGGTGCTCACCGACCCCGACGCCGCATCCACCGGAGCAACGACAAACGAGCTCCTGCCGAGAGCAGAGCTGACCGCAGGAGCAACTTGATGAAACGCAGGACCACGGCCGCCATTGGCGCGGCGATCGCCGCCGTCGTCATCGCCGCCTGCGGCGGATCAGCAACGACAAAGACGAGCACCGGCGCCGCGATCGACGGCGGGACCGCCTACTTTGCGGAGCAGCCGGGCGCGCCGCCGGACTACATCTTTCCGCTGCTGTCGGATCAGTACTACAGCGTCACCAACACCGATGATTTCGAGACGCTGCTGTACCGGCCGCTGTACTGGTTCGGGAACGGTGGCAAGGCAGGGCTCGATCCGGACCTGTCGCTGGCAAACCTGCCGGTCTACAGCGACGCTGACCGCGTCGTGACGCTCACGCTGAAGCCGAACAGCTGGTCCGACGGTGAACCCGTCAGCGCCCGGGACGTCGGCTTCTGGATCAACCTCCTGCGGTCCAACACCGAGAACTGGGCCTCGTATGCACCCGGCGGGTTCCCAACCAACGTCATCTCCTGGAAGGCGGTCGGGACCCGCACGATCACGCTACATCTGAACCGCAGCTACAACCCGGAGTGGTACACCGACAACGAGCTCTCGCAGATCACGCCGCTGCCGATCGCGTGGGACCGCACATCGCTCTCGCAGCCGGCGCCGTCCCCAACTGCGCAGAAGCTGCCCGACACGACCCCCGCAGGGGCGAAAGCCGTCTACGCGTTCCTCAACAAGCAGGCGCAGCAGGTCTCGACGTATGCGACGAGCCCCTTGTGGTCTGTTGTCGATGGTGCCTGGAAGCTGACCTCGATCACCACCGACGGCATGGCGACGTTTGTCCCGAACGCGAAGTACACCGGGCCGCAGAAGCCGCATCTGGCGAGGTTTGTCGAGCTGCCGTTCACGACCGACACCTCGGAGTTTCAGGTGATCAAGGCGGAGCCGGCGCAGGCGGCCACGGCCGGCTCGAGCTCGCAGATCACCGTTGGGTACGTCCCCGATACCGACATCCCCCAAGACGCGTCGCTGAAGGACTCGGGCTTCCAGCTGATCGACGATCAGCCACAGGGTTTCGACTACTTCGAGCCGAACTTCAACAATCCGCAGGTCGGCCCGATCCTGCGACAGCTGTACTTCCGTCAGGCGTTCCAGCACCTCGTCAACCAGGAGGGCTGGATCCGCGCCTTCTATGACGGGATCGCCGTGCCGACCTACAGTCCGGTTCCGGCCCAGCCACCGAACCAGTACTCCGACGCCGCCGCCAAGGTCAACCCGTACCCGTTCGACATCTCCGCGGCAAAGGCCCTGCTCTCACAGCACGGTTGGAAGGTCGTCCGCGGCGGTGTCACCACCTGCGTGCGCCCCGGCACGGGTGCTCGGAAGTGCGGTCCCGGAATCGCCGGTGGCAAGAAGCTGCAGTTCACGCTGCTCTACCCGAGCGGTCTCTCCTACACCGACAACGCGATGGGCGACCTGCAGGCCGAGGCGGCGAAGGTGGGGATCCAGATCACGCTGAGGGAGACGACCACCAGTCAGATCGACGCGACGATCGAGCCGTGCACGAGCGGCACGGCGGCGTGCGACTGGCAGCTCGGCAACTACGGCTCGAGCTGGCTGTTCCAGCCCGATCACTACCCGAGTGGCGAGGAGATCTTCCAGAGCGGTGCGACCGGCAACGTCAACAACTACTCAAGCCCCGCGATCGACCGGCTGATCCAGGCGACGACCACCGTCGCGGCTGCTGAAGCCCGGGCCGCGCTCGACGCCTACGCCGATGCGGTCCGGTTGCAGCTGCCCGACTTCTGGCAGCCGGCGCCGGGGAGCATCGATGTCGTGCAGTCGAACCTGCATGGGTTCGTGCCCAACGCCTACGAGTTCATCAGCCCGGAGCAGTGGTACTTCACGAAGTGACGACCGTCCGTCGGGCTCGCCAGACAGTTGAGTGGACCGTCAGCCCAGCTCGACGGGCAGCGCCGGGTCGGCCGTCCACTCAGTGAGCGAGCCGTCATATAGGCGCGCGTCATCGCGGCCGAGCAGCGACAGCGCGAACAGGTCGACGGTGGCGGAGATGCCGCCGCCGCAATAGGCGATCACTGGGCGGGGGCCGAGCACACCGGCGGCCTCAAGCGCTCTCTCGATCGCCTCCGGTGGCCGGAAGCGGAACGTGTCGGGGTCGACGAGCTCGGTCCAGGGTGCGTTGACGCTGCCGGGGATCCGCCCCGCGCGCGAGTACGAACTGATCCCCTCGCCGCGGAACACGGGCGGCGTCAACGCGTTGACGAGGCAGGCGCCGAGATCGACGCCGACGTCCGTGCCCGTCCCGGCCTCCGCGACCGCATCACCGCCGATCAGCTGCTCGATCTCCGCGCGACGAGCGACCCGCTCCGGTCGCGGCGCGGCGACGAACTGGGCCGGCTCGTACACGGCCGGCTCGTCGCTGACGGGCAGGCCGGCCGCCTGCCAGGCGGTGAGGCCACCGTCGAGGACACTGACCGCGTCGAAGCCGAAGTAGCCCAGCAGCCACCAGAGCCGAGTCGCCCACATGGGCGTTGACTGTGCGTAGACGACGACGTGCGTCCCGGGGCCGATCCCGAGCCGGCCCGCGGCGGCCGCAAAGTGGTCGGGGGAGGGGAGCGTGAAGGCGAACGGGGAGCCGGGGTCAGAGAGCTCCCCTGGGATGTCGGCGAACACGGCCCCGGGGATATGGGCACGCTCGTATTTCGGACGGCCGCTGACGACCGTGTAGGGGCCGCCCTCGGCCGGGCGTGGTAGCTCGACGGTCGCGTCGAACACCCGCAGCGATGGGTCCGCGAGGTGTGCGTCGAGCGTGGCGACGTCGATCAGAGCGGGGAGCGCAGGGGGCACGGCGGGGAGCGTACGAAATGGTCTGGAAAAAATCCACAACGTTTGCTTGCAAACGTCCGGGCGATCAGTTACGGTGACGCTCACCTTATTACTGAGGTATTTCGCAATGGAATCCACGTTCAACACCAGCCCCCTCATCGCGACCGCCGGCAAGGCGTCGTCCGTTGCTGCGCGCACGCGCGTGGCCGGACTCACGGTCGCCGCTGCGATGAACTCCCTTGCCCTCACTGAGAGGCGTCCGCGCTGAAAACTGCGCGTACACGTACTTCCGGTGAGGGCGGCCCCAAGGGCCGCCCTTTTTTATTGCCCAAACGCACTTTCCCCAACACCCCTTGAACAAACGCGAACGAGACGAGGACACCATGATCACGGCCGAGAAGCGCTGAGAGCGCCCTGCTGACCACTGCGTCAGAGATCGACTGACGTCCATAGCTGTACCGCTGTGAACACGGGCGGAACGCCCCGCGCTTCTCCCTGCGCGAAAACGGTCACGGCGGAGTTACACGAGTTACACAAATGTGGCGGTGACGCCACACGGGTTACCCACGCCCGAAATCGATACAGACACAGAAAGTGAGAAAGTAATGCAAACCGGTTCGCTGCAGGCCAGTGGCAAGCCCTCCTCAGGGCGGCGCTGGGCCTCGGCGCGGTCGTGGCGTTCGCTGCCGTCCTCGTGGCGGTTGAACGCAGACGGCAGCCCCGAGACGCGGATTGACCGCGACCGACACGCGCGGATCCAAGCGCGGGTCGATGCCGCGCGCGCACGGCACGAGAAGTACCTGACGCGCTCGCCGGGCTGGCGGTCGTGACCGCGGCCCGTGCCGCCGGGCCGGCGATCGTGATCGCCGCCCGCAATACCCGCCCCGGGGGTCGTTCTTCACGGACGCCCTCGGGGCGCCTTGCTGTCCTGCTAACACTTCCGCTGAAGGCCCGGGTCGCGCAGTCTGTAAATTACTGAGCGCGTGCTCAACTAATGAAAGGGTCGGACGACAGATGATCGGCTTCAGTCGCTGGTGCATCCGCCACCGCCGGACCGTGGTGATTGGTTGGGTGGTGCTCGCGATCCTCGCAAACGTGATCGCCTCCGCGGTCGGGCGCGACTACGCGACCGACTTCTCGCTTCCCGGCACCGACTCGCAGAAGACGCTGGACCTCCTGACCAAGGAGTTCAAGGCGCAGAGCGGCGACGTCGATCAGATCGTCTTCCACTACGCCGACGGGCCCTACACGGCCGGCGCGATCCAGCCGACGATGGAGCAGCTGCTCGCCCGTGTACAGCGGATGCCCGACGTGATCAAGGTGGTCAGCCCCTACACGGCGGCGGGCGCGTTCCAGGTGTCAAAGGACCGTCATACGGCGTTCGCCACGATCGACTACGCCAAGCGCGCGAATCTGTTGGCGGACGACACCGGCAAGCCGGTGCTGGACGCGATCAACGCGATCCACATCAAGGGCCTTGAGGTCGCGGCCGGCGGCCAGGTGATCGAACAGGCTGAGGGCTTCAGCATCGGTCCAGCGACGGGCGTCGGCGTGATCGGGGCGCTCGTGATCCTGCTGCTCACCTTCGGGTCGCTGCTGGCCGCTGCGATGCCGCTGATCACTGCCGGCCTTGGCCTGATCACCGGAGTGGCCTGCGTCGGTCTTGCGACCAACGTCTTTGACATGTCGAGCGTCGCACCGGAGATGGCGATCATGATCGGGCTCGGCGTGGGAGTCGATTACGCCCTGTTCATCGTCACTCGGTTCCGCGAGAACTACGCCCGGACCCAGGACGTCAATGAGTCCGTCGTGCAGGCGATGGACACCTCCGGGCGCGCGATCCTGCTCGCCGGAACGACGGTGATCATCGCGCTGCTGGGAATGTTCGCCACCGGGGTGTCGTTCATGTACGGGTTGGCGGTCGCCTCAATTCTGGCGGTGCTGCTGGTGCTGACCGCCTCGCTGACAGTGCTTCCGGCGGCCCTGTCGCGGTGGGGTCACAGGATCGCCGGTCCGACCCGTCGTGCGCGCAAGAAGGCCGCCGCCGCCGCGACGCCGAGTGTCGCGGCAGCGAGCGGGAACGGCGGCGTCCCCGCAGCTGCTCCGACGCCGGTCCTGACCGAGGGCGCATGGTGGCGGCGCTGGAGCCTGCTGATCCAGGCCCGCCCCGCACCGCTGGCGTTTCTCTCGGTGCTGGTGATGGTCGTCTGCCTGCTCCCCGTCTTCGGCCTGCGGCTCGACTCCTCCGACGCGGGCAACGACCCCTCCAACACCAGCACGTATCGTGCGTTCAACCTGATCGCCCGGGGGTTCGGTCCCGGCTTCAACGGGCCGCTCGAGGTCGCGGTGGAGCTGCACGGGGTAGGAAGCAAAGCGGCGCTGCCACAGGTCGTGCGTGCGATTGCGGCGACGCCTGACGTCGGGGCCGCCACCCCACCGCGGCTCTCTCCGAGCGGCAAGGTCGCCGTGATCAGCGCCTATCCGGACTCGGCGCCGCAGGCCCCGGCGACCACAAACCTTGTCCACCGGATCCGCAACGACGTGGTGCCGGCACTCGAGCAGCGGTTGAAGTCCGCGGGCGAGCCGGTGACGGTCCTGGTCGGCGGCTTCACCGCCGGCTCGATCGACTTCGCCCACGTGCTCTCGGCGAAGCTGCCGCTGTTCATCGGGATCGTCGTGGTGCTCTCGGCGCTGCTGCTGTTCGTGATCTTCCGCTCCCTCGTGATTCCGATCCAGGCGGCGGTGATGAACCTGCTCAGCATCGGTGGCGCCCTCGGCGCGACCGTCGTCGTCTTCCAGAAGGGCTGGCTCGGAGGTCTGCTCGGCGTCAGCGCCGGCCCGATCGAACCGTGGATCCCCGTGCTGATGTTCGCGGTGGTGTTCGGCCTGTCGATGGACTACGAGGTGTTCCTGATCTCCCGCGTGCGCGAGGAGTGGGTCCACAAGGGGAACGCGACCCAGGCCGTGGCCGACGGGATCGCGTTCACGGGCCGCGTGATCACCGCGGCCGCCGCGATCATGGTGCTCGTGTTCCTGTCGTTCATGCTCGGCGACGAGCGCCCGATCAAAGAGTTCGGCTTCGGGTTGGCCGCCGCGGTCTTCCTCGATGCGCTCGTGATCCGGTGCGTGATGCTGCCGGCGGTCCTCGAACTGCTCGGTGAGACGACGTGGAAGTTGCCCAAGTTCATTGACGATTGGCTGCCGGAGATCAACATCGAGGGCAGCTCGCCCGCCGAGCGGAGTGGCTCGTCGGATCCGGATCTTGAGCGCGGCGAACCAGCTTCGGTGTGATCTGTTTCGCGGCGAACCAGCTTTCGGTCTGATTCGTTTCGTGACGTAGAAGCGCGGGAACCCCTCCGTCAGACGCTGACCTGATCCGGAGGAGGACGACGTGAACGAAGATCGCGTATCGATGGACGAGATTGAGGCCGAGGACGCAGTCTCGCTGCCGAATAAAGAGGTGCTGTCGCTACTTGACGTGAACGCCAACGTCGACCTTGGGCTGGACCTGGCTGCGCCGGTCGACCTGGCTGCAGCCGCGAACCTGAACGTGGCGGCGCCGATCGAGGCTGCCGCGACCGCGAACGTACTGAGCCCCGATGCCCAGGCCGTGGGTCTGGCCGAGCAGCACGGCACGCTGACTCAGAACGAGACCGGCTCGGCCACAGCCGATGCTCCGCAGCACGCGGGCGTCGCCCAGAACAGCAGCACCACCGGCGGTGGCGTGACGACCAACGGGTCCGACGGAAGCACGACCGGATCCGATGCGGGCTCGAGCGGATCTGATGCAGGCGCTACGGGTGCCGGCGCCGCTGCGCCGGCAGACTCGACCGCTGCGCCGGCTGAGCCGACCGCTGCGCCGGCTGAGCCGACCGCTGCGCCGGCTGACTCGACTGCTGCGCCGGCTGACTCGACTGCTGCGCCGGCTGAGCCAGCCGCGACACCGGCTGACTCGACCACCGCACCTGCAGATGCCGCCACTGCTGCGCCTGCAGATGCTGCTGCCGCTGCACCTGCAGATGCTTCCACCGCTGCGCCTGCGGATGCTGCTGCCGCACCCGTCGAGGCCGCGGCGCCGGCGGCCACCGGCGCGGCCGATGGAGCGACCAGCGGCTTGGGCAGCACAGTCGATGGGGCCACCGGCGCGACCGATGGAGCGACCAGCGGCCTCGGCAGCACGGTCGATGGGGCCACCAGCGGCCTGGGCAGCACGGTCGATGGGGCTGCGGGCTCCGCGGGCGGAGCTGTGGACGGAGCCGCCGGGAGCCTCGGCAGCGCCGCGGACGGAGTGGCCAACAGCAGCGCGGCCAACACGCTCGCGGGCTCTGCCGGTGACGCCCTGGGCAATGCCGCATCGACCACGAGCGGCGGCGTTGACTCGCTGCTCAACGGCGGCAGCCTGCTCGACGCGAACATCAACCTCGATGCCAACGCGGACTTGGCCGCCCCGATCGACGGTGCGGTCGCCGCGAACGCCAACGTGGCGGCGCCGGTCGATGCCGCCGTCGGCGCGAACATCGGCTCGCAGGGGGCCGTGTCTGAGGCGCTCGCCCCGCAGGAGGTCGACATCACCCAGAACCTGGATCACGTGTCGGCTGATGCCACCGCCGACCAAAACGCGGACGTCTCCCAGCAGTAGCCGATAGCGCTCCTGATCTGCGAGCCGGACCGGCATGACCGCCACCGCACAACCTGAAGGTCTGCCGGTCAGGCCCGGTGAACCGGGCGCCCCCGAGCGGGCGGCGCCCGGTGGATCCGCGGCCGACGGTTCCAAAACGATCCTCAACCGGGCCGAGGGCGTCGAGCTCCTCGGTCCGGTTCACGGTTGCGGCTACCGTGACGGAGCGGCGCTCGTCCGCCGTGCCGACGGACAGATGGTGCAGCTTGGCGGCCTCATGTACGGCCTACTCGAGTGCATCGACGGCGAGCGCGATCAGCAGCAGCTGGCGGAGGCCCTCAGTGAGCGGCTCGGGCGGCGCGTGGGCGAGGAGCATGTTGCCCGACTGGCACAGAAGCTCGGCCGTCAGGGGCTGCTCGGTGGCACCGAGCACCTGGCGCCGCCTCGGCGCAATCCGCTCCTGGCGCTGCGTTGGAAGGTGCTCGTCACAGACCCGAAGTGGACACGGCGGCTGACGACTCCGTTCACGTTCCTGTTCCGGCCGTGGCTGATGTGGCCGATCATCGCGGCCTTCGCGGCCGTCGTCTGGTTCGTGCTGATCCACAAGGGGGTCGCGTCGGCGACAGCTCAGGCTTTCCACAAGCCCGGGCTGCTGCTGCTCGTGTTCGCGCTGGCCGTGATCTCGGCCGGCTTCCACGAACTCGGGCACGCGGCGGCGTGCCGCTACGGCGGTGCCAATCCCGGTGGGATGGGGATGGGCCTCTACATCGTGTGGCCGGCGTTCTACACCGACGTCACCGACACCTACCGGCTGCCCAAGCGTGCTCGCCTGCGCGTTGACCTGGCCGGCCTGTACTTCAACGCGGTGGTGGCCGTGATCACGCTCGGGGTGTGGCTGGCGTGGCGCAACGACGCGCTGTTGCTGCTGGTGGCGCTGCAGGTGCTGCAGATGGTCAAGCAGCTGTCGCCGGTGATTAGGGCGGACGGGTACCACATCCTCTCGGACGCGACCGGCGTGCCCGACCTGTACGCACAGATGGGGCCGGCCCTGAAGCGGCTGCTGCCTCGCTACCGGGGTGAGCCGTCGGCTCTGACCGGGCGTGCTCGATTGCTGGTCACCGTCTGGGTGCTGATCATGGTCCCGATCCTGATCAGCCTGTCGCTCGGCGCGGTGCTGCTGCTGCCGAAGATCGGAACGAGCGCTTGGGACAGCGGCCGCCACATCATCCAGGCGATCCCACACCAGGCGGACCACGGCCGCATCCTGTCGCTGCTGGCAGGGATCCTGCGACTGCTGGCGCTGTCACTCCCCGTCCTCGGCAGCGTGCTGGTGACGCAGCGGATCGTCCGCACGACCGGCGGCCGGGCACGGGCCTGGAGCCGGGGACACGTCGGGCGCCAGACGGTGGTGGCGCTTGCGACAACGGCGATCGCGGCCGGACTCGCCTGGGCCTGGTGGCCCTCCGGGCAGTACCGGCCGGTCCGGGCTGATCAGCACGGCACGCTCGGCAGCCTCGTGAGCATGGTCACCGATCCGCAGGCCGTCGCCCGTCCGGTCGCCGCGCTCGCGCCTGTCCAGCTGTCGGCCGGCGTGCACCTGGCGGAGGCGATGGTGCCGGTCGACGGCGCCTCCAAGCGCCATCCTGCGATCTACATCATCACCGGCGGTGGCGGCAAACCCCCGGTCGAGATCCTCAGTTCGAGCGCCCCGCGTCCCGGGGCCGGCGTGCCGCGCTTCGGTGACGGCGGCGCTGGCGGCCTGCCGGCCGGAAGCACCGAGACGACCGCAACAGACACCATCGCACCGGACACCACCGCAACCGACACCACGTCCACAACCGGAACGACCGCTGCCCAGCCGACCGGCACAACGCCTTCGAGCGCCGCCGGCTCAAGCCCAGGTTCGTCCCCGGCGGCCGTCACGGCCGCCACCGCGTTCCCGTTCAAGCTGCCAGCGCCGCCCGGGCCGCATGGAACGCAGGCGCTCGCGGTCAACACCACCCAGGGCGGGGTTGTGTACGACGTCGCCTACTCGCTGGTGACCGTCAAGCCCGGGACGCCGGTCGACGAGACCAACAGTGCCTACGCGTTCGCGCATTGCCAGGCGTGTACGACCGTCGCCGTGTCGGTGCAGCTGGTGCTGATCGTCGGTCAGACCAAGGACATCGCCCCGATCAACGCCGCTGGGTCCCTCAACTACGACTGCCCGGCCTGCACCACGACCGCGCTGGCCGACCAGCTTGTCGTGTCACTCAAGAAAGCCCCGTCCCAGCAGCTGATCGACGAGCTCGACGCCGATCTGCGGCAGCTGGGCGCGCTCCCCGAACTCGGGGCCGCCGGGACGCCGGCGGCGGTGGCTGCGCAGGTGGCGGCCGTTCAGCAGCAGCTCGATCAACAGCTGAACGCCAGCGGTGACCTGGCGAACCCGATAACGACGACCACGACGACCTCCGGCCAATCGCCGGGGACAACCACCTCGACGGGCTCAAGCGGCAGCTCGACCGATTCCGGAGATGGTTCGACCGGTGCCTCCAGTCCAACCTCCGGTGACGCCGCGTCGACAACTTCGGGGAACAGCGGCGTGCCGAGCACCCCCACCCAAGGCTCGGGCGCCACCACGCCGACATCGGCTTCGACCACGTCGGCCACAAGCACGACGCCAACCGGCACGACGCCCTCGACGACCACGGGAACCACGCCCACAACCGAGGACGGGACCGCCACCACCACGCCGCAGGGCTCCACCAGTACCGGCTCCGCGACCCCGACGGACTCAGGCTCGACCGCGACGGATCCGGCCTCGACCACCACGACCGGGTAACCGGCAGAGCATCCTGCCGGTGCCCGGCGGGGGGCGACAACGGGAGCTCCCCCGCCGCAGAGCGCTCAGGCGACGAGGGGCGCGAGCTGGCGGCCGAGGATCTCGACGAACTCGAGATCGTCCGGCAGGTAGTGGTTGCACATCACACGGGTGATCCCGACCTCGGCGAAGGCCTGCAGCTGCTCGGCGGCCTGCTCCGGGGTGCCCGTGATCCAGGTGTCCCGACCGTGGTCCAGTGTCATCCCGGTCCGCTCGGTGACGCGTTCCGCCCTGGCCCGGAAGTCCGCCTCGTCTGAGCCGAGGACACAGATCGTCATCAGCGACAGGGGCAGCGGCTCGCGGCCGGCCTGCTCGCATGCCGCTGCGAGACGGGCGGCCTTCTCGGGGATCTGATCCGGCGTGACGCCGACGAAGTTGTACTCATCGGCGTATGCGGCGGCCAGTCGCGCGGCCTTCGGCCCCGCCTGGCCACCCATCACCAGCCGCGGAGGGCCGACCGGCTTCGGCTCCGCGCGCAGCTCCGACAGGGTGTAGTGCTCGCCGCTGAACGAGAACGGCTCCGATCCCCAGGCGCCACGGATGATCTGCAGCTGCTCCTCGAGGATGTTCATCCGGGTCTTCGTGTCGTAGTACGCGAAGCCGTAGGCGGTGTGCTCGCCGAGGTGCCAGCCGGCCCCGAGCCCGAGGTCGATCCGGCCACCGGAGATGTGGTCGGCGGTGGTCACGAGCTTCGCCAGTTCCGACGGGTGGCGGAAGGTGGCGGGGGAGACGAGCGTGCCGAGACGGAGCGTCGAGGTGACGGCGGCGAGGCCGCACAGCGTGCCCCAGGCGTCGAGCGAACCTCGCTCCGGGTGGGCGCCGTCGAGGTTGAGGTAGTGGTCGGAGCGGTAGAGCGTCGAGATTCCGTGCCGCTCACAGGCCTGTGCCTGCGCCACCCAGTCCGCCCAGGTGACGCCCTCCTGACCTTCGATCATCAGGGTCAATTCCATACCCAAACCGTAACGGACACTTGGGTGCGGAACGGGTCGGGTAAGGTGAAAACAGATGGAGTTCGGCGTCGGCTACTTCCCCACTCACGACTCGCTCGGGCCTGACCTCGTGGCCGCGCTGGTCGAGGAGCACGGGCAGGACGCGCTCGTGTTTGCCGAGCACACGCACATCCCCGCGAGCCGAGAAACCGAGCACCCGGCCGGGATCGAGTTGCCGGCGAAGTACAGCCACACCTATGACCTGTTCGTGTCGCTGACGGCGGCCGCGCTGGCCACCAGCCGGCTGCGGATCGGCAGCGGCATCTGCCTGCTGATCGAGCACGATCCGATCGTCGCCGCCAAGGCCGTCGCGTCGATCGATCACCTGTCCGGGGGCCGTCTGGACTTCGGGATTGGGGCGGGCTGGAACCGTGAGGAGATGCGCAACCACGGGACCGATCCGCGGACGCGGATGCGACTGCTCGGCGAGCGGATCGAGGCGTGCAAGGCGATCTGGTCACAGGACGAGGCGTCGTTTCATGGGGAGTTTGTGAACTTCGATCGGATCTGGAGCTGGCCGAAGCCGGCCCAGCGGCCGCACCCGCCGATTCTCGTGGGCGGCTCGGGGCCGACGGTCGAGGACCGTGTCGTCGCCTACGGCGACGCATGGTTCCCCAACTACGGCGAGGTCAAGGACGACCTCGAGGCGCGCTGGAAGACGATTCAGGACCGGGCGGGCCGGCCGCTCGAGCTGCACCTGATGGGAATGCCGGCGCGGGCCGATGCGCTCGAGTTCGCCGCCAACGCAGGCGTGACGCGGGCGTCGCGTTGGCTGCCCAGCGGTGGTCGTGCTGTGGTCGAGGACGCGCTCGGCCACTGGGAGAAGGTGATCGCGGAATGGAACGGCGAGATCTAAGGGTTCGTCTGCCTGACGAACCCGGGAACGGGAGCGGTAATGGGATTCGGTGACAAGCTCAAGGAGCTCCGCAAGCAGGCCGAGGAGGCCGTGACGGAGCACAAGGATCAGATTCAGCAGGCGGTCGAGGTCGCTGCGGTCGCAGCCAATCAGAAGACCGGTGGCAAGCACGCCAGCCAGATCATGAAGGTGACCCAGAAGGCGAGCGCGGCGGTTGACAAGGTCGCCGGCGGCGCCGACCCCGCGGCGGACACCGCGCCGGCACCGCCCGAGGGGCCGGCATTCCCCACCGACCCGGCCTCGCCGGCCGCCGAGGCCCCAACCGGACCTGCCTCGGCGTTTGATGACGCCCCGGCGGCGCCGGCCGCCGAACCCGCCGAGCGCCCGGCCCACGACGCCCCCGCCTTCGACGAGTGACGACGACGCCGCGGCCGCGGAGCAGGTGCTGACCGCAACCGTGCAGACAGGGCTCCGGGACTTCGAGGCCGACGCGCGCCTGCTCAGCGGCGTGCTCGACGAGGTGATCGCCGCAGAGGGCGGCGCGTCGGTGCTGGCGCTCCGCGCGCAGGCGGTGGAGCTGGCGCGGGACGCACGCGCGGGCAACGACGCCGCCGGTGATGAACTGGCAGCGCTGATCGCCGGTCTCGACGTCCCCGAGATCGAGCAGCTCGTCCGCTCGCTGACCCGCTGGTTTCAGCTGATCAACCTCGCCGAGGACAACGAGCGGGTCCGCCGGATCCTCGCCCGCACGGCACGCGAGGCGCCGAGGCCGCGACGCGGCTCGATCGCCGATGCGGTCTCGTCGCTGCGTGCGGCGGGCACCACCGACGAGCAGCTCGACGAGCTGCTGCAGCAGGCGGAGATCCGGCTCGTGATGACAGCCCACCCGACCGAGGCCCGGCGACGGACCACGATCGACAAGCAGTCCCGCGTGTTCGGCGAGCTGCGCACGCTCGACGAGCGGCTGACCGCGGAGGAGGGGCCGGCGCGGCAGCGGATCCGCGCGACGGTCGAGGAGCTGTGGGGTTCGGATGAGCTCCGCGCGATCCAGCTGACCGTCCTCGACGAGGTCCGTGGCGGGCTCCTGCACTTCACCCGCACGCTTGCAGACGTCGTCCCCGCCGTCTACCGGGAGCTCGACGCCGCCGCCGGTCATCCGGTGCCGCCGCTGCTGCGGTTCGGCTCCTGGATCGGCGGTGACCGTGACGGCAATCCGTTCGTGACCCCGCAGGCGACCCGCGAGACGCTGCAGCTGATGCGGGAGCAGTGTCTGCGGCTGCTCGAGGCGCGGATCGAGCGGCTGGCCGGACGGCTCTCGCTGTCGGAGCGGGTGGCGGGGGAGGCTGGGTCCTTGACGCCGCTGCTCACAAAAGGCGAAGAGATGTATCCGGCGCTCGCGGAGCAGCTCGCGGGGATCAACCCGGAGGAGCCGTTCCGCCGGGCGCTGACCTTCATCCGCGAGCGGGTGAGAGATACGGCCGCGGGAACCAGCACTGGCGCCTACCGTGGTCCGGGCGAGTTGCTGGCGGACCTGCGGACCGTCGAGACCGCGCTGCAGGAGGACCACGGCCGCTTCACGGCCGGCGGGGATCTGCGCGACGTGATCCGCCAGGTCGAGGTGTTCGGCTTTCATTTCGGGCGGCTCGACATCCGCCAGCACGCACAGGTGCACCGGGCGGCCCTCGACGAGGTCTTCGGCGAGCTCGAGATCTGCGATGCGTACACGGACCTGCCAACCGCCGAACGGATCGAACTGCTGCGACGGCACATCGCTGACCGCCGGCCGCTGATTCCAGCCGACATCTCCCGCTTCAGCGAGCGCACACAGGAGGTGATCGAGACCTTCCGGACCGTCAAGGCCGCGCTCGATGGCCTGCACCCGGGCGCGATTGACGCGTACGTGATCTCCGGCACCGAGGGGCCCGTGGACGTGCTGGAGGTGCTGCTGCTGATGAAGGAGACGAGCCTGTCCCGGGCCGGTGGCGCGGCGGCGGAGCTCCGGATCGTACCGTTGTTCGAGGCCGGCGAGACCCTCCACGAGGCCGCCGAAACGATGCGCGCGCTGCTGTCGACGTCGGTCTATCGCGAGGCACTGCGAGCGGTTGGCGACGAGCAGGAGGTCATGGTCGGCTACTCGGATTCGAACAAGGACGTCGGCTACGTCGCCTCCGGGTGGGGCACGTACCGGGCGCAGCGCAAGCTCGCCGAGGTGTTCACCGAACACGGCGTCAGCTGGATCTTCTTCCACGGTCGCGGCGGCGCCGTCGGCCGCGGGGGCGGGCCGACCGCCAGCGCGATCCTGGCGCTGCCGACGGGCACCGTCGAGGGCCGGCTGAAGATGACGGAGCAGGGCGAGGTGCTGAACGCCAAGTTCACGCTCGATGAGATCGCCCACCGGGAGCTCGAGCTGACGGTCAGCGCGACGCTCGCCGCAGGCCGTCTCCGGCCTGCCACCGAACCCGAGGAGCGGGCGCGGTTTGAGCGTGTCGTCGAGGAGATGGCGGCGGAATCGGAGCGGATCTACCGCGAGCTCGTCCATGACGATCCCGCCTTCGTCGACTTCTTCCACGCGGCAACGCCGGTCGATGAGGTCTCACGGCTGCGGCTCGGCTCGCGGCCCGCCCGCCGGCGCAGCAACGACAAAGCCGGGATCACCGACCTTCGGGCGATCCCGTGGGTATTCAGCTGGACCCAGTCGCGGATCGTGCTGCCGGCCTGGCTTGGGCTTGGCAGCGCCCTGCGCGACGCCCGCGAGCGCCACGGCGTCGAGCTGCTGCAGACGATGCTGGCCCACTGGCCGTTCTTCGAGGCGCTGATCGCCAACGCGGCGATGGCCTGCGCCAAGGCCGATCCCGGGATCGCCGCCCGCTACGCCCAGCTGTGGGATGACACCGATGCCCGTGAACGGATCTGGCCTGCGTTGGAAGCCGAGCTGGAGCTCGCGCGGACCGAGCTCGCGCTGGTCCGTGGCGAGCAGCGGCTGCTCGACGGCGAACCGGTGCTGCAGGCCTCGATCGATCGCCGCAACCCGTTCGTCGATCCGCTGTCGTTCGTGCAGATCGAGCTGCTGCGCCGCCGCCGCCGCCGCCGCCGCCGCGCCGACGGTGGCGAGGATGACTCCGCGCTTGAGCGGGTGTCGCTGCTGACGATCAACGGAATCGCCAGCGGCCTGAGGAACACCGGATGAAGCTCATCGCGGGCGATCTTGAGGCGACCGTCATGCCCGAGCTTGGGATGGTCATCTCCTCGCTCACGCATCGCGGCGAGGAGCTGCTCGCCCAGCGTGGCGGCCCCGAGGCCTACGCGACCAAGGGCTCCTCGTTCGCGATCCCGTTCCTGCATCCGTGGGCGAACCGGCTGCTCGGCTGGGAGTACACCTTCGACGGGCAGACGGTCGAGATCGACCGCGACTCGCCGGCGCTCCACATCGACGGCGATACCGGCTTCGCGATCCACGGCGTGCTCGGCGCGAGCCCGTACTGGACCGTGACGGCGGCGGACGACCGTTCGCTGGTCGCGGAGCTCGATTTTGCGGCCGTGCCGGAGTACATGGCCGTGTTCCCGTTTCCCCACCGTCTCCGATTCAGCGCCGAACTTGTTGTTTCGGCGCTGACCGTCGCGTTGACCGTCGTCTCCACGGGCGAGAGCCCGGTGCCGATCGCGTTCGGGTTCCATCCGTACCTGACCCTTCCCGGATCGGATCGCTCGACGTGGCAGCTGAAACTGCCCGTTGCGGACGGGTCGCTCGACGGGCCTCTGGGCGATCGCTCGTTTGACAGGCCGTTCACTCGGCTGAACGGCCACACGTTTACGGTCAGCGACGCGTCGCGGCGCCTGACGGTCACCTTCGACCAGGGATACGACGTCACCCAGGTGTTCTCGCCGCCGGGCGCGCAGTTCATCTGCTTTGAGCCGATGACGGCGCCCGTCGACGCGCTGCGCACGGGGGAGGGGTTGAGATCGGTCGCACCGGGGGAGACGTTTACGGGGGAGTTCACGATCACGGTCGAAGGGAGCAGCTGATGGAGTACGTCAACCTCGGCAGGACCGGCCTGCGCGTCTCGCGCGTGTGCCTCGGGATGATGAGCTACGGCGCACACGAGAGCCGGCCGTGGGCGCTGCCACAGCACGAGGCCGAACCGATCGTGCGGCGCGCGGTCGAGGGCGGCATCACGTTCTTCGATACCGCCGACGTCTACAACGCCGGCGCCTCCGAGGAGCTCACGGGAAAGCTCCTGCGCGAGCTGTTCGGGATGCGCGAGGAGTATGTCCTCGCGACCAAGGTCTGTATGCGCACGATGCCCGGCGAGAACGGCGTCGGGCTCTCGCGCAAGCACATCCTCGCCTCGATCGACGCGTCGCTGCAGCGGCTCGGAACCGACTACGTCGACCTCTACCAGATCCACCGCTGGGATCCGCTGACACCGATCGAAGAGACGATGGACGCGCTGCACACCGTGGTCGCATCCGGCAAGGCGCGGTACATCGGTGCCTCCAGCATGTATGCGTGGCAGTTCGCCAAGGCCCAATCGGCCGCGATCACGCCGTTCGTATCGATGCAGAATCACTACAACCTGATCTACCGCGAGGAGGAGCGGGAGATGATTCCGCAGTGCATCGATCAGGGCGTCGGCGTGATCCCGTGGAGCCCGCTCGCCCGCGGGCTGCTGGCGGGCAACCGCGGCCGCAGCGGCGAGCAGCACACGCTCAGGGCCCAGACCGACGCGTTCGGCGAGTCGCTGTACAAGCCGGAGCTCGACTGGCCGGTGATCGACCGCCTCGTCGAGGTCGCCGCCGAGCGCGCGGTGCCGCCGGCGCAGCTGGCGCTCGCATGGATGCTGGCGAAGCCGGGTGTGACGGCGCCGATCGTCGGAGCGACGAAGCTCCTGCATCTCGAGGACGCGCTGGCGGCGGAGCAGTTGGGGATCTCCGACGAGGAGGTCGCGCGACTCGAGGAGCCGTATGTCCCGCACGAGGTCGTCGGCCTGATCACCCCATCCGGCCGAGCCTGAACCCGCTCGGTCGAGCCGGATTGCCGTACCCCGGAGAACAGCGCAATCGCCAGTGGGTGTCATAGCTGCGAAAATCGTGGCAATGCGCAAGCGTGCTGCCGTGCTCGCGTGTCTGGTGACCGGGATCGTCGTGGGCGTATTGGGCGTCACATCGACGGCCGGTGCCGACTGTGCGACAAGCGAGTGCCGGGCCGACGTCGGTATGTGGGGAGCGTCCTATCCGGACTGGATCCACCCGCGTCAGACGAGCCTCCTCTACTTCTACGCGAAGGACAACGGTCCCAACTCCGCATATGGGATCGACGTGCACATCAACGTCCCGTACAACCTGCGGATCGTGTATGCGCGCGCCTACTCCTCGGCACAGCAGTGCACGGTGAAGGGCACGTTCATCAACTGCTACATGGGCAACTTCCGCCGTGAGCAGCTGGCGAACGTCGTCGTCAAGGTCAAGCCCCGAGGCCCACAGGCCACGTATGAGATCCCCGCCCAGGTGTATTCGCAGGGCGTCGTCGACCCCAACGGCGGCAACAACCAGACCACGGTCACCCTGGCGGTCTGGAAGAACTGAACCGCCGGCTGCGTACCCGCCCGTTGTCGGTCGCGTTCGGGCGCGTGTACCGATCAGCCGCTGGGCGGCTCCTCGAGACCGTCGCGCTCGGCCCACTCGAGCAACGGCGTGATGTCAAAGCTCGAATCATCGATCGTGGCGTGCAGGTCCCCGAGCCGGGCGAACCGCTCCGGCACCGTCGCGATCGTGAAGTCCGCCGGGTCGATCGCGTCGATCTCATCCCATCTGACCGGCGTCGAGACCCGCGCGTCGGGGACGCCGCGGACCGAGTAGGCGCAGGCGATCGTGTGGTCGCGGGCGTTCTGGTTGAAGTCGACGAACACCTTCTTCGGATCCCGGTCCTTGCGCCACCAGACGGTGGTCGCATCATCCGGCGCCCGCCGTTCGACCTCGCGGGCGAACGCCAGCGCCGCCCGGCGCAGCTCCTTGAACCCGTGGTCGGGCGCAATGCGAACGTAGACGTGCAGGCCGGCACCGCCGCTGGTCTTGGGGTAACCGGTCGCGCCGAGCTCGTCGAGTACCTCGTGCACCGTGCGCGCGACACGCTGCACCCGTGAGAACGGACAGTCCGGCATCGGGTCGATGTCGATCCGCCATTCGTCGGGCTTCTCGACGTCGGCCCGGCGCGAATTCCACGGATGGAACTCGACGGTTGACATCTGCACGGCCCAGATCACGGAGGCGAGCTCGGTCACGCACAGCTCGTCGGCGGTGCGGCCGAACCGGGGGAAGTAGATCTCGACGGTCTCCACCCACTCGGGAGCGCCGCGCGGCAGCCGCTTCTGGTGGACCTTCTCGCCCGCGATGCCGGTCGGGAAGCGGTGCAGCATGCACGGCCGGTCCCGCAGCGCCCGGACGATCCCGTCGCCGACGCTCAGGTAGTACCGGGCCAGGTCGAGCTTTGTCTCCTTGCGGGTGGGGAAGTACAACCGGTCCGGATTGCTGATCCGGACGGTGCGGTCGCCGACGTCCAGCTCGATCGCTTCGTGCATTTCCGCAGCATTCCACACCGGCGGGCGTTCTCCCGGTACGTGGAGTTTCGGGGAGGCCTGGCGCAACGGCACGATCGGTGGTACATTGACGTACCATGACCGCTCTCGCCGACTCTCCCGCCGCGCCTGACGCGCGCCAGCCGCCCGCCGGACCCAGTTACGCCCCCTCGCCCGCCGGCCCTGTCGACGAGGGCACCGCGATCCGCTTCCCGCCCGGCTCCACCGACGGCTCGCTGAAGCAGTCGATCGCCTTCGTCCGCGATCCCTACGGCCACGCGCTCGCCAACCAGGGCCGCTACGGCGAGGTGCACACGATGCGGCTGGCCTCCCGCAAGGAACAGATCGTGGTCACGACCCATCCCGACCACATCAAGTCGATCTTCACGGCCAAGCCGGCGGACATGCCGTCGGTCACCGGCGAGTCGCCGCTGCGCCCGATCGTCGGGCCGTTCTCGGTGCTGACGCTCGTCGGCGAGGAGCACCTGCGCCAGCGCAAGCTGCTGCTGCCGCCCTTCCACGGCGAGTCGGTCGCGCGCTATGTCCAGATGATCGAGGAGATCATCGACGATGAGATCGAGAGCTGGCAGCCCGGCAAGGAATTCGCACTCGCCCCGCGGATGCAGGCGGTGACGCTCGAGGTGATCATGCGCGGGGTGCTCGGGATCGACGAGCCCGGCTCCTGGATGACCCATCAGCGCCGGTTCAAGGAATGGATCCGGTTCTTCCTCAACATCTCCAACAGTCGCGCGTATCCGTTGATGGAGCTGATGAATGCCCAGAAGCGGGAGCCCGCCGGTGCGCTGAAGCTGTTCGTCTCGACGATCGATCGCGAGCTCTACCCGATCATCAAGCAGCGCCAGGCCAAGGGGGTCGACAACAGCAAGGTCGACGTCTTCTCGCTGCTGCTGGCGGCCACGGACGACGAGGGCAAGGGCCTGACGACGCCCGAGCTCCGCGACGAATTGATCAGCCTGATCCTCGCCGGGCACGAGACGACCGCCAACTCGCTGGCCTGGACGTTTGAGCGCCTGGTCCGCAGCCCGGAGGCATACGCGCGGCTCAAGGACACGGTGCGCAACGGAACCAAGGAGGAGGCCGACGCCTACGTCGAGGCCACCATCTACGAGGGGATGCGCGTGCGCCCGGTGATCTCGTTCACCGCGCGGATGGCAAAGAAGCCGTGGCGCCTCGGCGACTACGTGATCCCCGCGGGCACGCCGGTGGCGACGAGCATCGTCGGTGTCCAGCACCGCGACGACCTGTATCCGAACCCGCACGCGTTCCGGCCTGAGCGGTTCCTCGACGCCGACAACAGGTTCGTCAAGCCGGGCACCTACGAGTGGATCCCGTTCGGCGGTGGCATCCGCCGCTGCCTGGGCGCGACGCTCGCGATGGCCGAGCAGCGGGTGGTGCTTAAGGAGATCGCGCGCCGCGTCGATTTCGAGCTGACCGACACTCCCGGCGAAAAACCGCGCCAGCGCAACGTAACCTCCATCCCTGCCGATGGAGGAAAGGTCACAGTCGCAAGCCGGAGCTGACACGCCGCGGGCGCGGTTGATTGCCGCGCTCGTCACGTCGATCAAGGAGAAGGGGTACCGCGAGACGACGGTCGCTGACATCGTCCGGATCGCGCGCACCAGCAGGCGCACCTTCTACGAGCACTTCAGTGATCGCGCCGACTGCTTCCGCGCCCTGTTCGTCGAGTTCACCTCCGCGCGGATGCAGGAGATCGTGGCCGCGGTCGACCCGAGCGGGCAGATCGACGACCAGATCGAGCGGGCGATCGATGCCTTCATCGATGGCGAGTCGATGGACCCGGATCTGCAGCGCGCCTTCATCCGCGAGCTGCCGGGGCTGCCGCAGGCAGCGGAGATCGCCAGTGCGACGGTCGAGCGCTACGCGGACATGCTGGTCGGCCTCACGGTCGCCGCGCGCGAGCGGCACCCGGAGATCCTGCGCCCGCTCTCCCGCGACGTCGCCGTGGTCCTCGTCGGTGGCCTGCGGGAGCTGCTCGTGATCTCAATCCAGCAGGACCGCGACCTCCGCGAGCTGCGTGACAGCGCGCTTGAGGTCGTGCGCGCGATCCTCGCCTCGTTGAAGGTGCCACTTGAGGTGGCCCCGTTGGGCCACCTCTGAGAACCGGTCCGGCAGTCCGCTAGCGCCTGCGGGCCGCGGCGTCGGCGTCACCCGCGAGCCGCTGGTCGACCCCCGTGTCCCCGGCGACCGCGCGCAGGTGCCGGAACGGCTTGCCGTCGCGGAGTTCACGGATCACGCCGTCCAGCAGCCCGCCATCGGGCAGGTCGCGTCCGTCGGTGACGGCGTCGACCACCTGGCGCTTGCGCTGGATCAGGCGCGCCATCGTCTCGTCGATCGTCTCCGCCGCCAGCAGGTACCACGCTGAGACCGCGTCCTGCTGGCCGATCCGGTGACAGCGGTCCTCGGCCTGGTCGTGCATCGCCGGGGTCCATTCGAGCTCCAGGAAGCAGACGTTCGACGCCCGGGTCAGGGTGATGCCCTGGGCGGCAACCCGGGTCGCGCAGATGATCAGCTGCGGTCCGTCCGGCCGCTGGAACGCGGCGATCGAGCGCTCGCGGGTCGGGGCGGGGTCCTCGCCAAGCAGATGTAGCGCATCCGGGAAGCGCGCCAGCACCGCCTTCTGGATCTCGACGTGGCGGGCGAACACAACCAACGGCTCCCCGGACTCGAGGAAGTCGTGAATCCAGGTCAGTGCCGCCGCCAGCTTGCCGCGGGCCGCCAGCCGTTGCAGCGCCGTCAGCTGCGCGAGCCGCTCGGCCCGCAACGCCGCTGCGATCTTGGCGTCGAGCTGGCTGAGGTCGAGCGGCTGTGTCCGCAGCCATTCGATCACGTCCTTCTCGGCGAGTCGGTACTCGGACTCGTTGTTGAGGGCGACCGGGACCACGATCTGGCGCTTGGCGGGCAGCTGCGGCAGCACCTCGGACTTCAGCCGCCGCACGAAGCAGTGGCGGCGCAGGTGCCAGTGCAGCCGCTCCTCACTGAGCTCGCCCTCGAACTGGCGGCTGAAGCTGGCGCCGGACCCGAACTCCTTGAGCCGTCCGATCACGCGCAGCTGCGCGATCAGCTCATCGGCGTGGTTGAGGACCGGCGTGCCGGTGAGCGCGAGGCGCAGGCCGTTTGAGCGGACCGAATCCGCCAGCCGCCGCACCGCCCGCGTCCGCTTCGCGTGCGGGTTCTTGCAGTAGTGGGACTCGTCGGCGACGATCGCCTTGAGCGAGCGGCGCCTGCAGCCGTTCCAGGTGGAACTGGACGAGCTCATAGTTGAGGATCGTGATGTCGGCGCGGACCGGATTCCCGGCGCGGCCGTTGACGACCGTGATCGTGCGGTGCGGCAGCCACTTGCCGGCCTCGCGCTCCCAGTTCAGCTTCAGCGACGCGGGGCAGATCACGACCGCCGGGATAGGCGTCGTCGGCCTCGAGCGTGGCCAGCGCCTCGACGGTCTTGCCGAGCCCCTGCTCGTCGGCGAGAAAGCACTGTCGGGCCTCGAGCGCGTAGCGGACGGCGGCCCATTGGAACGGGGCGAGCTCACCCTGGAGTCGCGCTGCGACCTCCGGGATCGGATCGGCACTGCGGGCCCGCGAGCGACCGACCTGGCGCTGGGCGGCGCGGTGCTCCTCCGCCAGCTCCTGCATCCGCTCGGCGGCGGCCGGCGAGGTCTCGAGGGCGTGCTGGACGACGAGCTGGTCGAGCTGATCGACGATCCACGGGTCGGGCTTCAGCTCGCCGGCGCGGGCGCCGGGAAGCTGCTCGAACGCGACCGCGATCTCCGGGTCCCAGAGGATCTCGAGTGCGAACCGCTCGCCGGCGACGCTGCGGGTGAGGATCAACCGCGCCGGCGGCGGATTGAGCTGGCCGCCCTCGACGGCCTCGAGGCAGCGCATCGCGCCGACGCTCAGCCGCGGCTCGCGCAGTTCGCGCAATCCCTCCGCGACCGTCTGGGTGAGCGGCGCCAGAATCCGCCCGCTCTCGAGCGTGGTCGCGTCGTCCGTGACCTGCGCGGGGCGGGGTCCCCGCCAGCGTGTCGAGCGCCCACCAACCGCGGCCGTCATGGCGCTGGGTGCGGACGTGCCCGACCCAGCGACGTTCGCATCCGGCCATCCACCAATCGAAGTCGTCGGAGCGAGTGAGCTCGGGGTAGGCCTTGAGGATCTCCTGCAGCCGGGCCGCAACCCAGTCGTTGGCGGGAGCGACCCACTCGCGCGCGTCCCAGTCGAAACGGCGACCTGGGACGGTGCGGACCGCAGCGACGAGATGACCGTCGTAGGGGAACGACAGCACGACCTCCTGCTCGCCGTCCTCCAGCTCGCGCATCTGCACGTTCGGAGGATCAGGAAGCGCGCGCATGGTCCCTACAAAATTACTTGGCGCGGATGTCCTTTTCCGGGCCTCCGGTTCGTCGTCTGGTTGTCAGCGACGAATAACGGAGGTCACAATGCGGTCCAAGAAGCAGAAGCTCAACAGTCGGAAGATCGAGGAGCAGGTCGAAGCGGCCAGATACCGCGCCCTGCGTCGTCACATGTACCCGAACTGCCTGCGGCAGATCTAGGAGCGGTGAAACGATGAAATACCTGCTGATTGTCTGCAACGACGGGGTCGAAGGGAGCCCGGCCGAGGAGGAGCTGGTCGGCCGGGAGATCGAGACCCACATCGCCCAGGTCGCCGACGTCCAGGTCTACGGCCACCCGCTCGAGTGGCCGACGGCGGCGAAGACGGTCCGGGTCCGTAACGGACAGACGCTCGTGACTGACGGTCCATTTGTCGAGACCAAGGAGCAGATCGCCGGGTTCTCGGTGGTGGACTGCGACACGATCGAGCAGGCCGCCGATGCGGCCGCGACCCATCCGATCGCCTGGTTCAACAAGATCGAGGTCCGGCCGCTGATGTCGCAGGACGGCTGGGACGAGGACGTCGTCGCTCGACTCGAGGACGGGCCGGCCGAGGGCAAGCAGCGGTTCATGATGCTGATCTGCTCCGACGGGGTCCCAACCGACGAGAAGCGCGAGACGATGCAGCGGGAGCTGCCCGGGTACGTGGAACGTCTGCTCGCAGATCGGACCTATGTCGCCGGCAGCCAGCTTGCGCCCGCCTCGGAGGCCGTGACCGTTCGCGTTCGCGGACCGCACACGCTCGTCTCCGACGGCCCGTTCATCGAGACCAAGGAGTTCGTGGCGGGATTCGATGTGATCGACTGCGCCGACATCGACGAGGCGGTCGCGATCGCCGCCGCACATCCCGTCTCTTGGTTCCACACGATCGAGGTCCGTCCGTTCACGCAGTTCATGTGCAACGAGGAGCCGGACGATGTCCTTTTGGCCGAAACCCATTCGTCGTCTGTCTAAAGACGGCAACCAGAAAGGGCCATGCCATGAGTTATCTGATGTTCATCTGCGGTGACGGGACCCCTGCGAGCGACGCCGAGGAGGAGTTCGCGCTGCAGGCGCTCGGCCAGTACGTAGAGGACACCACCCCGTCGCGCGTGTTCGGCTGCCCGGTGCTCGGGCCGGAGACGGCGACGACCGTTCGCGTCCGTGACGGTGAGACCCTGCTCTCCGACGGCCCCTTCGTCGAGACCAAGGAGCACATCGTCGGCTTCGACATCGTCGATGTCGACGATCGCGAGGCGGCGATCGCGATCGCCGCCCAGCATCCGATGTCGTGGTTCCATCGTGTCGAGGTTCGGCCATTCGGCGACGACGGCGAAGGCGAGCCGAGCCCCGAGGTCCGTGCCCGTCTCAACGCTGATCTGCCCGAGGGGAAGACCCGGTATCTGCTGATGGTGGTGACCGATGGCTCGACGACAGACGCAGAGCGCGCGACGGTCGCCGCGCAGATCGACGGCTGGATCGAGCAGCACGACCGCAGCGGCGCGCGTGTGTTCGGGCGTGCGCTGGGCGGCGCCGAGACAGCGGCGACCGTCCGTATGCGCGGACCGCACCTTGTCGTGTCCGACGGCCCGTTCGCCGAGACCAAGGAGTACATCGCCGGGCTCGACGTGATCGAGTGCGACGACCTGGATGAGGCGATCGCGGTCGCCGCCTCGCACCCGGTGGCGCAGTTTCACGAGATCGAGATCCGGCCGTTGACGACCCTCGCGGCAGTGCAGGCGCCGCTGATCGAGTCGCTTGCGCAGGCCTGAGATGCGCTACCTGCTGTTCATCTGCACCGACGGGATCGACGCGAGTGACCCGGAGGAGGAGCTGATTGAGGGTGCGGTGCAGAGATTCATCACTGAGATGCGGGACCACGAGGTCGCCGGGCATCCGCTGCTCGGACCGGAATCGGCAACGAGCGTCCGGGTCCGCAACGGGCAGACGCTGCTCTCCGACGGGCCGTTCGCTGAGACCAAGGAGCACATCGGCGGCTTCATCCTGATCGAATGCGCTGGGAGGGAGGAGGCGATCCAGATCGCCGCCTCCCATCCGCTCGCCTGGTTCCATCAGATCGAGGTCCGTCCGTGCGACCCTGCGGACAATGACTGGACCGACGCGGTGCTGGCCCGGCTGCGGAGCGACCCGCCCCCGGAACGGGGCGGTACCTGATGTTCGTCTGCGTCGATCCCGAGGCCGGTGCGCAAGCCGAGCCGGCGCCCGCGGTCGAGGACTGGGTCAGCGACCACTCGGCCACCGGTGCCCGGATCGTCGGGCAGGTGCTCGACTTCCCGAACGCCGCTGTGACGGTGCGGGTGCGCGGCCCGCACACGCTCGTCTCCGACGGGCCGTTCGCCGAGACGAAGGAATGGGTCGCCGGCTTCGACGTGCTGGAGTGCGCCGACCTTGACGAGGCCGTGGTGATCGCCGCCGGGCATCCGATGGCGTGGAGCAACCTGATCGAGATCCGTCCGTTCGGCGAGTCGCATGGCGTCGGCGACTGAGCACGCGGTCGAGCAGGCGTTCAGGGACGAATGGGGGCGCGTGGTGGCGACTCTGATCCGGCGGACCGGCGACTGGGACCTGGCCGAGGAATGCGCGCAGGAAGCGTTCGCTCAGGCCCTGTCCCGGTGGCCGGTCGATGGCGTGCCGCGCCAGCCCGGCGCGTGGTTGACAACCGTCGCCTCCAACCGCGCGCTTGACCGGCTGCGGCGGGCGCGCCGCGGCAACGAGCTGCTCGAGCAGGTCGGGCGGGACCCCACCGGTGACGAGGCCGCCCGTGATGACTTCTCGGCGCTGTTTGAGGACGAGGATGTGATCGACGACGACCGCCTGCGGCTGATCTTCACCTGCTGCCACCCGGCGCTGCCGCTCGAGGGCCGGGTCGCGCTGACGCTGCGATCGCTGGCAGGCCTGACAACGGAGGAGATCGCCCGGGCGTTCCTGGTCCCCGAGGCGACGATGGCCAAGCGGCTGACCCGGGCGAAGGCGAAGATCGCCGGCGCCGGGATCCCGTACCGGGTGCCGCCGGCGGAGATGCTGCCGGAGCGGACCGGCGGGGTTCTGGCGGTCCTGTACCTGCTGTTCAACGAGGGCTACTCGGCGTCGGCGGGGGAGCAGCTGATCCGCGCACCGCTGTGCGCGGAGGCGATCCGGCTGACGCGGATCCTGGCGCAGCTGATGCCCGACGAGCCCGAGGTCTCCGGCCTGCTGGCGCTGATGCTGTTGAACGACTCGCGGCGCTCGGCCCGGGTCTCAGCGGCCGGCGACCTGATCACGCTCGAGGACCAGGACCGCTCGCTGTGGGACCGGGCCGAGATTGCGGAGGCGGTCGCGATCCTCGATGCCGTGTTGCGCCGGCGCGCCGTCGGTCCCTACCAGCTGCAGGCTGCGATCGGCGCCTGCCACGCCCAGGCACCGGCGGCCGGCGAGACCGACTGGGCTGACATTGCTGGGCTCTACGCGCTGCTGCTCGAGCAGGTGCCCTCACCGGTGATCGAGCTCAACCGGGCCGTTGCCGTTGCGATGGCGGGGGATCTGGAGGGCGGACTGGCGCTCGTCGACGCGCTGGCGGCGCAGGGCACGCTGGCCGAGTACCACCTGCTCGACGCGACCCGCGCCGACCTGCTGCGGCGCCGGGGTGCGTTTGACGAGGCAGCCGCTGCCTACCGGCGAGCGCTCGAGGGCGTGCGGTCGGAGCCGGAGCGGCGGTTCCTCGAGCGGCGGTTGGTCGAGGTGTCCGCGGGTTAGGCCTGTCCCCAACGTCGCGGCGACGGTCAGCCGACCGCGGTCCGGCGCGACTTGTCCGGGTCGTAGAACGGCAGCGTCCGCGCCGTCGCCTGTGCGGTGAGACTGCCCGTGACCGTCAGCGGCGTGCCGTCGCGGGCCGCATCTGGGGTCAGGCGCGCGAGCGCCAGCGAGCGGCCGGTGAGGCGCGAGTACATCGCGCAGGTGATCACGCCGACCTGCGCTCCTGAGGTGTCGGCGAGCGTGTCGCCCTCGGTTGCAGCCGCGTCGGCTGTCGAGCGAGCACACCGAAGATCTTGAAGCGCTCTCTGCCGCTGCAGGCGCAGCGTGCTCCTCGGCGCCGCGAAAGCCGGTCTTGCCCGGCGTGACGGTGAAATCGAGGCCGAGCTCCCACAGCGTGTCGCCGGGTGCCTCGTCGGCAAACGGGTACAGCTCGGAGTTGTCGTACGGGATAGAACAGCAGGTAGCTCTCGACCCGCAGCCAGTCGAGCGCGGTGAACGCACACGGCATGATCCCGAGCTCGGCACCATCTGTCGAGGATCGTGTCCCAGATCATCGAGCGCGTCCTGCGCTTTGCAGAAGATCTCGTAGCCGCGCTCGCCTGTGTAGCCCGTGCGCGACAGCATGATCGGCGCGCCGAACAGCGTGGCCGGCATGTGGTGGAAGTAGCGGAGCTCCCGAACGCCCGGGATGTGGCGGGCGAGGAAGTCGACCGCGAGCGGGCCCTGGAGCGAGAGGTCGTGGAGGTCGTCGTCGAACAGGACGGCAACCTGGCGGCCGGCTGCCTCGGCGGTCAGGACCTCGTGGCCGGCGCCGGCGCCATGGACGACGAACCACGCGTTGGGTCCGGTGCGGTAGACGATGCAGTCGTCGATGAACTTGCCCGCCTCGCTCAGCATCGTCGAGTACACGCACTTGCCCGGGTACAGCAGCCGAGACGTCGCGGGTCACGGCCCGCTGCAGGAGCGCCTCCGCGTGCGGGTCCGACGTAGTGGACCTTCTTCAGGCCGGAGACGTCCATCAGCCCGGCTCGGGTCCGGATCGCCTCGTGCGCATCGGCGAGCGGCGCCGCGTACGTCCAGGCGGTTCCCATCCCGTTCCAGTCCTCGAGCTCGCGAGCCGAGTGCGCGGTGGCGGTCGGCGAGCGCCGAGGTCCGCCACGAGTCGTTCATCTCGCTGGCCGCCTGCAGCCGAGCTCGGCTGCCGCCGTCCGGAACCGCGGTCAGCCCCTTGTAGTCGACCATGTCCTGGGGCAGCTCCCGCAGTACCGCTGCGAACCGCGCACCCCAGGCGGGGACGGCTGCCAGCTCCCGCAGCGACAGCATGTAGGTGCGGATCAGGAACAGGATCGCGCCCGAGCCTGGCAGCCGGATCACGTGCTGGACCTCGACCCGCAGCTGCAGGCGCTCGGCCGAGCGTCGGCATCGTCGAGCACCGTGACGCGGTCCGGTCCCCACTCGGGATAGGCCTCGGTCGACTGGTCGAGCCGCCGGTCGACGGACATCGTCCAGTTCGTCCGCCGGTACGGGCGTGCGACCTCGAGCCGCAGCAGGAACTGATGCGCACGCGGGATCACGCCTTCGACGTGGACGCGCGGCACCGGGCCGTGGATCTGCAGGAACGTCATGCCGACGTCGAAGCGCAGCGACCAGTCGGCTGCGAACGTCACCAGGCCGGCATCGGCCCACAGCTGGCCCTCGCGCTGGTCGAGCAGCACGAGATCCTCCTGGACCTGCGAGCCGGTGTAGGCGAGCGGCTCGGCGCCGAGCGAGTCCTCGTCGCCGAAGCGGAAGCGCCGCTCCTCGCCGAGCCGCGCGTTGGACCAGATGAAGCACGTCGTGCTCGCGGATCAGCGACATTGCGGCTGGGTTCGCGCGCGCGGCCTCGCCGAGGCACTCGATCAGCGTGTCCCAGCAGGCGGCGCGCATGTGGGGCAGCACGACGCAGCGCGTCGGATCAGCCTCGAGGATCTCCTCGCGCAGGGCGCAGCTCGCCCTCGTACTCGTCGTCGACGTCGATCATCCACCGGCCCCACTCTCCGGCCGCGGTCTGAACGGGCGCGCGCGCGGGCTCGACGTTGGTGCTGTAGCGGAACTGATCCTGCGTGAAGGGGAACGGGAAGCGCTCGATCCGGGCCGGCAGCGTGGACGTGCTCACAGGGCCACCTCGAGCAGCCCGTCATGGGCGCGGGAGACGCAGCGACATCAGGCAGTCGTTCGCCGCACGCTCGTCGTCGGTCAAGTACAGATCGCGATGGTGCGGGCGCCCGGCGGTGACCGTGATCCGGCACTCACCGCAGACGCCCTGGCGGCACATGTTCGGCACCTCGATCCCGTGGGCCTCGAGCGCCTCCAGCAGCGAGACGCCGGATTCCACCGAGATCCGGCGTCCCGATCGCCGCAGCGCGACGACGAACGGCTCGCCGGGCTCGAGCGCGTCGGTGGTGAACGCGCTCGGTCAGCAGGCGCTCCGCCGGCCAGCCGAGCGCGGCGGCGACATCACGCGTCGCCTCGATCATCGCGGGCGGTCCACATGCGTATGCAACGGTGCCGAGCGGCTGCTCGGCCAGCCGCTGCTCGAGCAACGTCCGCAGCTCGTCGCGACCGGTCGCGAGCCGCAGCTGGCGCCTGCCGGAGCACAGCGCCTCGAGCTCATGGACGTGCGCCGCTCGGTTCTGGCGGCACGCGTAGATGACCTCGAACGAGCGGCCGTAGAGTCGCGCTGCGCGGATGTGCGAGAGGATCGGCGTGATCCCGATACCTCCCGCGACCAGCAGGTGGTGGCGGGCGGTTGTCACCGGCGCGAAAGCGCTGCGCGGCGGTGACACCGCCAGCCGGTCGCCAACCTCAAGCTGTTCATGGAGCCAGCGGGAGCCGCCACGGCCATCGCCGAGCTTCAGCACCGACACCTCGTATGCGTCCGGAAACAGGAACTCGCCCGTCAGCGAGTACGCGTTCAGCCGGTCGCCCGCGTCGATGATGATGTGACTGCCCGGCGTGAACGACGGCAGCTGCGTGCGGTCGGGGACCACAAGTGTCAGCTCGCGCACGTCTCCGGCGGTGCGCGCCGCCGCCACGACCAGAGACATCCAACCATCGCGGATGCTCACAGCTCGGGCTCCTCCGCGTCGACCATGTATCCGAGGTAGGCCGCATGTGCGCGCGATACGTGGTGGTAGACGACGAGCCGGCGCGAGCAGCCGGCGCAGCTGAGCAGCTCGCCGATGCTGACGGTCGCCTCAGTGTGGGCGTGGCAGTGCGGGCACTGCACGCGCCGCACGGCCGCGTCCGTGACGTGGACGCGGATCTCCGCCTCGATCGCGCCGCAGGCGCGCGCCACCCGCTTGCCGTCGAGCACGTCGAGTTCGGGGCCCGCAAGCATGATCCGCACGCCGACACAGGCGTCATCGAGCTCGGCGCCGAGCCTGACCATGCCCGCGCGCGCCGTGAGCTCGGCGTGGTGGTGGACGTACGGTCGGCCGAGCCGGTCGATCTCCTGCTTCCAGCGGGCAGCGACCGGTGCAGCAGCGTCACCGGTGCTGACGATCACGTAGCTGCGGCCGTCGGGATCGACGGCCGGTGGGCCCGGGATCCAGCGGGGAACGCTGGTGTGCTCGCTGCTGACGCCCGCCATCGTCTGGACCTTGCCCGGGACGGCGGCGTTCTGCCATGTTCCGGGCTCCCACATTGCGTCGACGGGCATGTGCCATCCGACCACCGCTGCGGGAACGGAAGTGGTTCCCCGGCACCTATCGACAGGTGCCGGACGCCAGCAGAATCCAGACATGCACAGCAGCGAGAGCGGTTGCGAGCTGGTCGTCGTCGGCGGGGGGATCGTCGGCCTGTCGGTCGCATTGTTCGCCGCCCGCGCCGGGCTTGACGTGGCGCTTGTCGATCCGCGCCCGTTCGGCTCGGCATCGACGGCGCGCAGCGGCGCCCTGATCCGCACCCACTACGCCACGGCGACCGAGGCGCGCCTCGCGCTCGGGGGCCTCGAGACGTTCGAGCAGTTCGAGGATCTGGTCGGGGGCCCGAGCGGCTTCGTACGGACCGGGTTCGCCTACGTCCCGGAGCTGGACGAGGTTGAGGACGGCAGCTTCCTCGCTCGCGTGGCGATGCTGCGCGCGCAGGGGGTTCAGACACGGGTCGTGGATGCAGCGGAGCTGGCGGAGATCGATCCGGCGATCAGCCTGGAGGACGTTGGGATCGCCGCCTACGAGCCGCGATCGGGGTACGCCGACCCGGCACAGACGACCGCGAGCCTCGCCGCCGCCGCGCGCCGAGCCGGGGCTCAGCTGCGGCTCGGCGTCACCGCCACCGTGCTGCTCGAACGTGACGGCCGGATCGACGGGGTGCAGACGACCGCCGGCTCGATCACAGCCAAGGCGGTGTGTGTCTGCGCCGGCGTCCGCTCGCGAGAACTGTGTGCGACCGTCGGCCTCGAGCTGCCGCTGCGCCCGACCGTGATCGGTCTGCTGACCGTCGAGCGCCACGTCGCCCAGCACCTCACCGTGATCGACGCGGCCGGAGGCATCTACTTCCGACCGGACGCCCCGCGCGCCACGATCGTCGGCCTGCGTGCGTTCGACGACGTCGTTCTGGCCGAACCCGACGACGATCCCGAGGCCCCGAGTTTCGCGTTCATGGCTGGAGCCGCGCGCGCACTCACGTACCGGCTGCCCTCATCGGCCGGAACGCGGCTGCTGGCGACCCGCGCGGGCCAGCTCGACATGACGCCCGACGCGAGGCCACTGCTCGGCCCCACCGAGATCGACGGCCTGTGGCTGTCGTGCGGCTGGAGCGGCACCGGGTTCAAGACCGGCCCATCCGCAGGCGCAGCGCTGGCGGAATGGATCGCTTCCGGATCGCCGCCCGACCCGCTGCTGTCCGAGTTTGACCCCGGACGTGCGCAGCATGCTGTCGCCGGCCCGCGGTCGCCGCACTGAGATGGATCAGGGGCAGAGCGAGGTCGCCAGGTTCCTGGCCCGGCGCCCGCCGTTCGACGCCCTGGCCGCCGATGAGCTCGGCGCACTGGTCCGTGCGACCGAGCTCGAGTTTCACATCGCCGGCAGTGCGATCCTGACCGAGGACGGGGGCCCGGTCACGTTCCTGCGAGTGATCCACTCCGGGGCGGTCGACATCGTGCACGACGGCCGCCTGCTCGATCTCCTCGGGGCCGGTGACTCACTCGGTCATGACGCGATGCTCGCGGGGCTGCCACCGGGGTTCGAGGCGCGAGCGGCCGAGGACACGCTCTGCTACCGGATCCCCGCGGGCGCAGCCCGCCCGCTGCTCGACCGCGCCCGCGACCGCTACCTCGCCGTTGGCTCCGATGGCCCGGCTCAACAGCCCGTTGGGAGCCTGATCCGCACGCGGACGGTCCGCTGCGAAACCGGCGACACGGTCGGGGTCGTCGCGCTGCGGATGACCGACGCCGGGGCCACGGCGGCGATCGTCGAGGTCGCCCCCGGACAGTTCGGGATCGTCACCGACCGTGACCTGCGCAGCCGGGTGCTCGCCGCGGGCCGCAGCGCCCAGACGCCCGTCGAGGAGGTGATGACGAGCCCGGTGTTCACCGTGACCCCCGACCAGCTCGGCGCCGAGGTGATGTTCGAACTGCTCGAGCGTGGGATCCACCATGCGCCCGTGGTCACGACCGACGGACGGTTGATCGGGTTGGTCGAGGACGGAGACCTGTTCGCGATCAGGCAGCGGTCATGGTTCGGGTTGCGGCGGGCGATCGGTCGTGCCCGCGACGTTCGGGCGCTTGCGCAGGCCGCGGCCCGCCTGCCGCAG
Source organism: uncultured Conexibacteraceae bacterium (assembly GCA_963778315.1). Taxonomy (GTDB): domain Bacteria; phylum Actinomycetota; class Thermoleophilia; order Solirubrobacterales; family Solirubrobacteraceae; genus Palsa-465. The sequence goes on from CAVZTZ010000015.1 coordinate 85,254, forward strand.
CTGATTGCCGAGCTCCACACCGGCAGCCTCGGCGGGCTCGGGCTTGCGCGCGTGCATTCCGCCCTGCGCGACGGCTTGATCGTGCAGGCGCTGGAACTCGCCACGGCGGCCGCCGGCGGCGCTCCGGACGGCCTGGTGTGGCTGGCGCTCGGGGCCCACGCCAGGCGCGAGCTGGCGCCGGCCGAGGCTCCGATCGGGGTCGTTGTCTGCGGCTCTTCATTGCCGCCGCAGTGGCAGGCGGCCGCAGCAGAGGCGCTCGCGGCCTGTGATCTCCCCGCCGTGATCGACGCCCGCACCACCGAGGAGTGGGAGTCAGACGCGACGCATGATCCGATCGCGACGATGGTCCTGGCCGACCGCAGGTTGATCTACGGAACCCCGGCGGGCGCCCTCCCAGAGCTCCGCGAACCGGTTCGCCAGCAGCTGGTCACGGCGCTGGCGACCCGCGCAAAGGCACCGGTCCCGACCGGATTTGATGTCGACGGGCTGCTCGCCGCCGACGGCAACCGCAGCTCACGCCTGCGAATCGGCGAGACGGCCGTGGAGCCGATCGCCGCGATCGCGCGCTGGGCCGGCGCGGCGGCCGGAGCCAACGGGGGCAGCACGGTCGAACGGCTGCTGCTGGCGGCCTCGGCCGGCGTGCTCGACGCAGGTGATGCGGGCGCGCTGTGCGACGCCTTCACCGCCGCGTTTGAGTTGCACGTCGTCACGCGGCTCGACCGGATCGCGGCCGGGGGCGACCCCGATGCTCCGCTTCCCCCGAGCGAGCTGAGCGCGTTTACCCGCGATCAGCTACGCGATGTGTTCCGCACGATCACGGCCGTTCAGCGGCAGCTGCCGTGATCCGGGGCCGCATCCGCCGTGCGGCCCGGTGGCGCGATGTGCGCTGGTGCGCGGTCGACCTCGAGCTGACCGGCCTGGACCCCCGCCATGATCACATCATCGCGATCGGAGCGGCACCGATCGAGAACGGACGGGTGGTGCTCGGTCAGTGCCGCTACACGCTCGTCAACACCGACCGGCGATCGCACCCGGGAGCGGTTCTGCTCCACAAGCTGCGCGTCCCGGACATCGCCCAGGCGCCGGCGCTGGACGACGCATTGGAGATGCTGCTTGAGACGTGGCGCGACTGTGTGCCCGTGTTCCACGCGGCCGCCGTCGAGCAGGCGTTCCTCGGGCCTGCGCTCAAACGCCGTGGCGTGCGGCTTCCGCCAGCGGCAGATACGGAGGCAATCGGCCGGCTGTGGCTGAGCGGACACCGCGGCGAGCTGCCAGGCCGGATCTCACTGGAGGCACTGGCAGATGGGCTCGGCCAACGGGCCGAGCCGGTACACCACGCTCTCGGTGATGCCCTGACGACGGCACAGGTGTTCATCTCACTGGCGACGCTGCTCGACGCGCGAACGCCGCAGACCGTCGGCACGCTGCTTGGCGCCGGCGAGCTGGTCAACGGAACGCGGCGGCTGGCATGAGCCCGCGGCTCAGAACAGCTGCAGATACCGGTCGAGCTCCCACTGTGTGATCTGCTCGTGCGCCGCCCGGACCTCGTCGCGCTTGACGCGGACGAAGTAGTCGAGGTAATCGCCCTTCGACGTGGTGCCGAGCGCGGCACGTAGCGTCGCGTTCTGCTCCAGCTCTCGGGTCGCGTCGAGCAGGTTCTCGGGCAGCGTCTCGATTCCGGCGGCGGCGCGGCTCTCCGGTGTCGACTCATACAGGTTGGCCGTGTTCGGCTCGCCGGCAGGGAGCCCGCGGGCGATCCCGTCAAGACCTGCGGCGAGCACCGCAGTCGCCGCCAGGTACGGGTTGCACGAGCCGTCGACGGTACGGTCCTCGATCCGCCCGGGCGCGGGGATCCGCAGCATCTGGGTGCGGTTGTTGTACCCGTAGGAGATGTACACCGGGGCCCACGTCGCGCCGCTGTTCGGCGCTCCCACATTCAGGCGCTTATACGAGTTGACGGTCGGCGCGGTCAGCGCGATGTAGGCCTTCGCGTTCGCCTTCAGACCACCGATGAAGTCGTAGGCGAGCGACGAGAGGCCGAGCCCATGCGGGTCCTCAGCCGGGTCGGCGTCGAACACGTTGACACCGTCCTTCCAGAGGCTGATGTGGAAGTGACAGCCGTTGCCGGTAAGGTTCGCGAACGGCTTCGGCATGAACGTGGCGATCAGCCCGCGTTGCTGTGCGAGTGACTCCACCATGTATCGATAGAACACAGCGCGGTCGCAGGTCGTGAGCGCGTCCGCGAAGCTGAAGTTCTGCTCGAACTGGCCGTTGGCGTCCTCATGGTCGGTGGCGTAGTTGTCCCATCCGAGCTCCGTGACCGCCTTTGAGACCGTCGAGACGAAGTCAAGATTGCGGGTCAGCGCGCGCATGTCGTAGCAGGGGAGATCGAGCGTGTCGAGCGGGTCGGCGATCTCCAGCGCGCCCGTGGGCGTGCGTCGCAGCAGGAAGTATTCGAGCTCAGCGCCGATCTTCAGCTCGTATCCGTCCGCCGCTGCCCTCGCCAGTGCGTTGCGCAGGATCGTCCGCGGGCAGAACGGCCACGGCTCGCCTTCAACCGTGACGTCACAGGCGAATCGTGCGACATTCGGCTGCCACGGCAGGATCGTCAGGGTTGTGGGGTCGGGGATCGCGATCAGGTCGGGTTCATGCGGGCCCTGGCCGATGTCGCCGGCCGCGAAGCCGGCAAAGCCGGCGCCTTCGGTCAGCAGGTCGTCGAGGTGGTGGGCCGGTACGAGCTTCGCGTTCGGCTTGCCGTGCATGTCGACGAATTGCGCGAACAGGAACTCGATGCCCTTGTCAGTGATGATCCGTCGAACGTCGTCGGCGGTTTCGGGTGCCGTTGTCATTAGTTGGGCATGTAACCTGCCAGAACAACGTGCAGCAATGGCCGCGGGGCCACGCTTGTATGGGTCTAGCATGTGCGCCAGGCACATATGACCGATCAGTACACAGCAGGTGACAGCGGTACCGCCGATCGATTGCGGGACGAGAACGCGACGCTCTACAGCGTCATCCGGCTGGTCTCCTCGTCGCTCGAGCTCGGCCCGATGCTGCAGGGCGTCGTCGAGCTCTCGACGCAGGCGACCGGCTGTCACGCCTGCTTCATCTACCTGCTCGAGAACGATCAGCTGACGATCCGCGCCGCCTCGCCGGTGTTCGCGGCCGCAGTCGGCAACGTGCAGCTCTCCCTCGACGAGGGTCTGACCGGCTGGGTCGCGCGTCACCGCAGACCCGAGTTCATCCGCGAGGGAGCGCTCGACGATCCCCGGATGAAGTACGTGCCGCTGCTCGAGGAAGAGCGGTTCCAGTCGATGGTCGCGGTGCCGATCCTCTCCCGCGCCGGGGAGACGATCGGCGTGATCGTCCTGCACACCGAAGCTCCCCGGGAATTCACCGAGGACACGTTGGAGCTGCTCGTCCACATCGCCTCGCTTGTCTCCGGGGCGATCGAGAACGCCCAGAGCTACGACCGCGAGCGGCGTCGCGTGGACGCGCTGACCGGGCTCTCGGCGCTCGCCCACGTGGTCGGGGGAGCCGAGGACGCGACCACCCTCGCCGCCGTCGTCACCCGGGGGACGCGGGAGCTGACGCACGCGGTCGGCTGCCGCCTGTACAGGCTTGACGGTGAGGACAGCGTCCCGCGCCTGATCGGCGCCGACCCGCCCGGCGAAACAGGTCGCCGGACGCCCTCGGCAGCCGACCTGTTGCTCGACGCAGAATTGATGACGGTTCCGCTGAGCGCCGGGCGCGAGCGCATCGGGTTGCTGTGCGCCGCCCCCAACGCGGGTCGGGCATTCAGCGCTGAGGACCAGGAGGTCGTGCGGGCGGTCGCACATCTGGCGGCGGTCGCGGTCAAGCGGCTCGACCTGATCGAGGGATTGACGAAGACAAACATCGTCAAGGACCTGTTCGAGGCCCTGTCGGCCGGTGCGACCGATTTCGCGCTGGCGAAGGCGGCCGAGGTTCGCTGCGACCTGACTCGGCCATATCTGCTTGTCTGTGCCGAGCCCGCGCACGGCGCTGAGCCTGGATCGGGTTCGTGGCGGGCGACGGCGGAAGCCCTCGGCGCCGAGCTCGGTCAGCTTGCCGGGCGCAGCGCGATCGAGGCCGGCCCGGGCCCGGTGAGGGCGCTCGTGACCTTCGAGGTCGCCGGTCAGGACCGTCTCGATCAGGTCACTGGACGCTGCCGTGAGCTCGGTCGCCGGTACCGGACCGTGATCGGCCTCGCCCAGTTGCGCAGGGCCCCCGATGAAGCGCCGCGAGCGTTCCGTGAGGCACGGGACGCGGCCACGATCGGGCGCGCACTGCTGGCGGAGGGCGGTGCGATCCCGTACGCCGAGCTCGGCGCCTACCGCTACCTGGTCGGGATCGCGCCCGGAGAGGCGCCGCACGACAGGATGAGTGATGCCGTCGACGTGCTGATCGACTACGACCGGACCCGGCGGACATCGCTGCTCGACACGCTGGAGCGCTATCTGACCGAACGCCGGAGTGTGATCGAGTCGGCGCGGGTCCTGTTCATCCACCCGAACACGCTGCGTCAGCGGCTGGGGCGTATCGAGGAACTCACCGGCCTTCAGATCGACGAGGACGATCTGCTCTCGCTCGAGCTCGCGATCAAGCTGGCGAGGCTCCACGGCCGCCCAGCTGGGGCGCCAGCAGCCGGTACAGCTTGAGCCCGAGCCCGAGCCGCTCGCGACCCTCGTGGTGGTTGGGGTCCAGTCCGGTCAGCTGGTGGATCCGGTCGAGACGCGAGGCGATCGTGTGCCGATGGGCGAACACCGCGGTGGCGGTCAGGTTCATGTTGCAGTCGCAATCGAGGTAGGTCCGTAACGTCGACACCAGCTCGGTGCCGTTGTTCGCGTCGTAGGCGACCATCGGCCCGACGGTTGAGTCGTAGAACTCACGCGCATCCTCGGGGTGGGCGGCGAGCATCCGCAGCAGCAGGCGGTAGGTGCCGCTGCCGACCTCATCGGCGATCGTGTCGTCTGAGTGCCGGATCACTTCGAGCAGCAGCTCCGCCTCGCGCAGCGCCCGCCCGAGGTCGTTCGGGTGAGCCTGGTAGCTCGAGACACCGACCAGCCCGTACTGCGAGAGCCGCTGGGTGAGCTGCCTGATCGCGCCCACACTGCCGGCGATGCAGGTACCGACGGCGGGCAGGATCCCGTAGATCCGCCACGGGTCGAGACCCTCCCGCGTGTGGACGAGCGCGTCCTCGCACCCTTCCGCGATCAGCGCCGTGACGAATCCGGGCCGCTGCACCCGGAGTTCGACGCACAGCACCACCGCTCCGAGCGAGAGGTCGCAGCCGAGCGCGGCCGCACGCTGGGCGATCTCGTGTTCACTGAGCGCGCGCGCCGTCAGCAGATCGGTGAACAGCGCCTCGCACAACTCCGAGCGACTTGGCTCGTCGGCAACCGCAAGACCGCCGTGGGCCGCGACCGCAGACACCTGCAGCAGCTGCGCCGCTTCCATGACCGCGTCGGCCAGCTCCGTCAGACGCTTCAGCGTGTCCAGCGAATCGTTCGACGCGACCTTTGCGACCGTCAACCCCATCAGAGGTGGATCACAGCGCACTCGCCGTATGTGCGCATTGGCCACGTGGAGTACGTTCGCATTCACCGTCTCGCCAACCTGAGAGCCGGCCCGCCCACGCGTCGTGGACGGGCCGGCCGCCGCCGCTCAGGTGACCGCAGGCTCCAGATCCGTGTCCGTCGCGAGCTCGTCGAGATCGGGTTCGGGGACGAGGTCCTTGAACACCGCGAAGCTGCGACGGCTGCTCGGTCGAGCACCGGGAACGTGAAGGTGCACTTCGGGCATTTCTCGGCCAGCACCGCCTGCTCCGATGCCGAGCTCGTACTGCCTTGTCCTGGAACTCACCGCAGCACGGGCAGATCGCGCAGCAGCCGGGTCGAGGTGAGCTCGAAGTTGTTGATGATGTCCTCCATGATCGCGCCGTTGGCCGCCCAGGCCTTGGCGTACTTGTGGTAGGTGTTCATGTGCCAGTCGCGCAGCGCCTCCTCGCTGGCCCACATGCTGATCTCGTTGAACCAGCCGGGGTCGTCGGGGTGCTCCCACCAGGTCAGATGCAGGAAGCCGGGCAGCGTCATCAGATGGTTGCGGGTGTCGGCGAACACGACCTTGAACTTCTCGTACGCGTCTGGGCTGGAGAAGCGGACGCGCTGCATGCTCAGGTAAATCGCCCACGTAGTATCCTTTCCGCAGTGAGAGGTCGTTGCCGTGTCCGCAGAACGTAGGCGGCGGGCGGCGTCCACCGCGCGGGCCAGGCGGTCCGAATCCGCCAGGACCAACGGTCCGTGTGTCAGCGGCCCATACGAGGCCGCTCGATTGTGTGGCATGTGCCCGTTGTCAGCGCCTCAGACGGTGGGCACCCTGAGACGCCAGCGCTAGTACGGAGGCATACAACGGTGCGCTGAGGCGGGCGATGGCAGCGGCGAAGGCACGACTGAACCAAATCGGAGGTGGGCATGGCGACTGAAGTCGACAGGGGCGGAAACCGACTCACTGAGTTACGAGCACGCCGGGATGCCGAAGACCGGCAACTGGTGGAGCGCGTTCGTGATCGGCCTGGCCGGCACGATCCTGGTGACCGGGATCGGACCGACGATGGTCGTCGCACTCGGTGCGGCAGCGATCCCGGTGATGGTGCTGATCACCGCCTGCGGCTGGATCCTGTGCCTGCTTCTCTCCGAGCTGGCGGCGATGATGCCCGAGCGCGCCGGCGGCCTGCCGTCGTACATCTACCCGGCGTTCAAGGACCGCTGGCCGCGACGCCGCGCCAAGCACCTGGGCGCGTTCGGCGCCTGGGGCTACTGGCTCGGCTGGTTCCCGGTGGCGCCGCTGAACATGATCCTCGCCTCGTACTACATCGTCGATCTGCTGCACCTGCTCGACCAGCGGCTTCACGCCGCTCGGCACGCCGATCGCCTGGTGGGCGCTCGGGATCTCCGTCGTCGGCATCCTCCTGCTGTTCATCCCCTCGTACCTGGGTCTGAAGTTCGGGACCGAGTTTCGCGACCGCGCTCGGCGCTGCTGGCGATGATCCCGCTGACGTTCCTGGCGATCTCGTGGATCTTCCATCCGTCGGTCGTCGCACTTCGGTCAGCTGTTCCACTTCCACCGCACCGACGGCTCCGGCTTCTTCGGCAACATCTACGGCCACAACTGGTTCACGATCTACCTGGCGTTCGCGTTCCTGCTGACCTGGAACGTGCTGGCGATGGAGGCCGCCGCCTGTTACATCGGGGAGTGCAAGGACCCGGCCCGCGACGCGAAGATCGCGCTCAACCTCGAGGGCGGCTACGGGCTGTTCATCTACACGATGATCCCGGTCGCGTTCGTGATCGTGCTCGGCACCCACGCGCTCGGGCAGCTCGGCGCTGGTCGATCCGAAGACGATCTTCGTCGACCTTCGCCTCGAAGGTGTTCGGCGGCGGCAGCGGCTCCGACGGCGCTGAACTGGTCGATCGCGCTGATGCTGATCATCGCGCTGGTGCTGTCGGCGCTGAACGCGATCACCGGTACCGCCCGCTCGCTGCACCAGATGTCGGTCGGACGGCAACTTCCCGCGGTTCTTCTCGAAGCTCAACCGTCACGGCGTCCCCTCGCTGCGGGATGCTGTTCACCGTGGTCTGCTCGATCGCCGTCGTGTTCATGGGCGGCGCGGTCCAGATCTACACGTTCTCGAACGTCGGCTACCTGATCATCATGATCCCGGTGCTTGTCGCGTACTACTACCTGCGGCAGTACCGGCCGAACCTGCCTCGGCCCGTCAAGCTGCCGGAGTTCATGAAGTACGTGGCGTTGGTGATGGCGCGTTCTTCCTGGTCATCTACTTCTACGGCGGCCCGGAGTACGCCTCATGCTCCTGCTCGCAGGCCGGCAAGTCGACGCTGCCGTACTACTTCCTGGGATTCGGGGTCTTGGCCCTGTACCTGCCGATGTACTCTGTACCGCAAGCTACGTCGAGGACAGACGCGACGCCGACACCGCGGGGGCGGGCCCGCCGCTGATGCCGGACACCGGCATCGCGATCGAGGGTGCCTCATGAGCGCCCTCGCCGAGGCGGCCCGCCGCACGCGGCGGCGGGCCATGGCCGCCGGCGACAGCCCCCGGGTCGCAGGCGCCCGCGTCCGCGGACGGGTACCGCTGCACCGGCAGTCAGCGGTGCTGCTGGCAAGCGAGGGCCGCAAGTTCAGCGCCGCGAGCATCGCGCTCGCGGCAGAGCTTGCGCGCGAGGAGGACGGCACCGTGCTGGTGATGTCGGTCGCCCGCGTGCACGGGGTGACCTTCGGGCTCCCGAACCCGGGTCTGATGCCGACGAAGGCCGAGTGGGACGAGCAGCATCTGATCGTCGAACATGCGGTCAAGCTGCTGCGGCGGAAGGGGATCAGGGCCGATGGGCAGGTGCTCGGCACTCGCGTGCCCGCCCAGCGGATCTGTGCGCTGGCGACCGAGCTCGGTGCCGGCGCGATCGTGATGGGCGCCGATGCCCCGAAGAACTGGCTGATCGGCGGGATGATGTGGTCTCAGGAGCCGCAGGCGGTTGAGCGTCGCGCACAGGTTCCGGTGCATTTGATCCCGGGATGACCGCTGCCACCGAGTCGGGGCGCGGCTGATGTCGGGGTGGACGTTCGGACGACCTGTCCGCGCGACTGCTACGACGCGTGCGGCGCGGTCGTCCGTGTCGAGCGTGGCCGGATCGTCCATGTGCGCGGCGATCCGGAACATCCGGTCAGTCGCGGCAAGCTGTGTCGCAAGTGCACGCTCGCCTACAACGGCGCGTTCCTGGATCCCGACCGCCGGCTGACCCAGCCGCTTCTGCGTGACGGCCCGAAGGGCTCGGGAAGGTTCCGCCCGGCGAGCTGGGCCGAGGCGCTCGCTGAGACGGCACGCGCAATCACAGCCGTCCGCGACGACGATCCGCGCCGGATCGTCTACTCGCACTACACCGGCAGCTTCGCGCTGCTGTCCTACTTCTTCCCGATGCGGCTGATGCGCGCCCTCGGCGCGACGGAGGTCGCGCCCGACACGATCTGCAACGACGCCGGGCACACGGCGCTCGGCTACGTGTACGGCAGCTCGCTCGACGGGTTCGACCCGCGGACAGCCGTCGACGCCGAATGCATCCTCGTCTGGGGCGCGAACCCATCGGCGTCGGCACCGCACCAGCACAGTCAGTGGCTGCCGGAGGCACCCGGCAAGGTGGTCGTCATCGATCCAGTTCGGACCGAGACGGCAGCGGCCGCGGACATCCACCTGCAGCCGTTCCCCGGCACCGATGCGGCACTCGCGTTCGGCCTGATGCACGTGCTTGCCCGTGACGGTCTCGTCGACACCGGCTTCATCGCGCGGCATGCGCTCGGCGGTGAGCAGCTGCTCGCGCGGGCCGCGCCGTGTGACCCGATGTGGACGCAGGCGGTCACCGGCGTGGACAGCTCCACGATCGAGCGCGCCGCCCACCTGTACGGCGCAGGCCCTGCGTTGCTGTGGATCGGCCAGGGGCTGCAGCGACAGCCCAACGGCGGCAACGTCGTGCGCAGCGTCGCCGCGCTGCCTGCCCTGACCGGCAACCTCGGTCGCCCCGGCAGCGGCTTTCTGTACCTGAACGGATTTGGCAACCGCGGGATCGACGAGGACTATCTCGGCGGCTTCGACGTCTATCCCGAGAGTCCGCCCGCGATCTCGCACATGCGCCTCGGCCGGCATCTCGCAGATGCGCAGAGCTCGGGGGCGTTCATCTGCTGGAACGTCAACCCGCTCGGCTCGTGTCCTGACCAGGGTGCGCTGCGACGGGCGCTGGCGCGCGACGACCTGTTCACCGTCGTCTGTGACCTGTTCGCGACCGACACCTGTGACTACGCCGACGTGATCCTGCCGGCCGCCAGCTGGCTTGAGTGCGATGACATCGTCGTGCCGTACTTCCACCGATCGCTTGCAGCACAGGTGAAGGCCGTCGAGCCGCTCGGCGAGTCTCTGCCGAACAGCGAGGTGTTCCGCCGGCTCGCCGGCGCCCTGGGAATCGACGATCCGGTGCTGCACGAGTCCGACGATCAGGTGATCGCGACGGTGCTCGAGCGCACCGGCACTGGCCTGGAGTTCGATGCGCTCGCCGCGGCCGGCACGGTGTGGACCTCGCCCGAGCCCGAGATCCAGTTCGCCGAGCTCAGCTTCTCGACCCCGTCGGGACGGATCGAGCTTGCGTGTGATCGGGCCGCGCACAACGGCCATGGGCTGCTGCCACGACCGGATGCCGACGCCCGTCCGACCGGCGCGCGCTTGCGGCTGCTGTCGCCCGCCTCACCGTGGGCGCTCAACACGAGCTTCTCCAACGACGCGAAGGTCGGCCGCCGGGCGGGGCCGCTGACGGTGAGCCTGACCGCACGTGATGCCGCCGATCGCGCGCTCGCCGACGGTGACATGGCGCGCGTCACGAGCCCAGCCGGGACGCTTGTCGTCCCGGTCCGGGTCACGGACGCGCTGCCCGATGGCGTCGCACTGATCCCGAAAGGGGGCTGGCCGAAGCTGGACGGCGGTGCGAACGTGAACGTCTTGACCACGACCACGACCAGCGACATGGGCGACAGCACCGCGATCCATGGCGTCGAGGTTCTCGTCTCACCGCTCAGCTGAGAAGGTTCCTGCGATGCACACCGAGGCTGCGGACGTGCCGGCGCTACTCGCCGAGATCGAGCCGTTCAACGCGCTGACGGAAGCGGTCCGGGCGCAGCTGGCGGTGGCGGCCCGAACGTGCTCGTACGCGCCCGATCTCGCGATCCTGGTCGAGGACGGCCCGCCGGCGGACTCGGTCTGGCTGATCATTGAGGGGTCGGTGCAGCTGATCCACGACGGACAGCAGATCCTGGTGCTCGAACGGGGCGAGTGCTTCGGGCACCCGTCGCTGCTGACGGGGCTGCCACCCGCGTACACGGTGCGGACCCGGGAGCCGACCCGCTGCGCCCGTTTCCCCCCCGCCGCTGCCGGTGCATTTCTCGGGACCGCCGCGGGGGTGACGTATGTGGCCCGCACGATGCGGGCCCGGCTCGTCTCCCAGGGGTACGCGACTCAGAACCTGCCCGACATCGGGACGACCCCGGTGTCGGCGATCGTGCGGCCCCCGCGGTTCATCGACGGTGCTGCCCCGGCGCGGGACGCGCTTGCGCTGCTCGCCGATCCCGCTCTACATGCAGTGCTGATCCGGGCGGGCGACGGTCGGGCCACCGGACTGATCTCCGACGGTGACGTCCGGGCGGCGGTGGCCGCCGGAGCGCTCTCACTCGATGCCCCCTCGGCCACGATCGCCCGGCCGCCGACCGTGATCCCGGTGGGACAGCTCGCCGTTGAGGCGGTCGTCGACATGCTCGCGGCCGGTGCCGATTGCGTCGTCGTCGCCGATGGGCCGGCCGTTGTCGGCACCCTCTCGGCCGCGGACCTGCTCGGCCTCGACGCCCGCGGGCCAATCGCGCTGCGCCACACGATCCTCGGCGCGGCCGACGAAGACGGGCTGATCCGCTCCGTCGCCCACCTCCCGCAGCTCTTCCAGCTGCTGTTCGGCGCCGGTGTCCCGCCCCGCGACCTCGGACGTGTCCTCAGCCTCCAGCACGATGCGATCGTCAGCCGCCTGCTCGATTTCTCGATCTCTCGGCACGGGCCGGCACCGACGGCATGGGCCTGGCTTGACCTTGGGAGCGCCGCGCGGCGTGAGTTCACGCTCGCCTCCGACCAGGACAACGGCCTCGCGTACGCGGACGCGCCGACCGAGTCCGCCGGCGACCTTGACCCGTACTTCGCGCGGCTCGGTACGGAGGTCAACGACGGCCTGATGCGCTGCGGCATCGGTCGGGATAACAACGGGGTGCTCGCCGGGGACCGCAACTGGCGGATGTCAAAGGCCGCCTGGGTAAGGAGCTTCGATGAATGCCTGCGTATCCCCGACGAGTCGCATCTGATCCGGGCGACGGTCGCGTTCGACTTCCGCAGTGCTGCCGGCGGTCTGGCGCTGACCGCTGAGCTGACCGGCCGGATCCGCGCGGCCCCGTCGCATCCGGACTTCATGCGCTTGATGGCGCGCACCGGATCCGGCTACCCGGTCGCGCTCGGCCGCCGCGGGCGGCTGGCGACCGGTCGGCTCGATGAGCCACCCGGGCTGCTTGACATCAAGCGGGGGGCGATCATCCCGCTCGTCAACCTTGTCCGCTACCACGCGCTCGCTGCCGGGGTCACGATCTCGCCGACGCTTGATCGGATCGAGGCGGTCGCCAGCCTCGGTGAGCTCGACCGCAGCTACGCCGACGCGCTCCGTGAAGCGTGGGAGGTGATCTCCACGGTCCGGTTCCGCCACCACGCAGAGCAGATTGCCGCCGGGGTACCCCTCGACAATCTCGTCGACCCCTCGGCGCTGACCGAGCTCGCGCGGGGCGGGCTGGAAGAGGCGCTCCAGGCAGTACGGCGTGGACAGCGCCGGATCGAAGTGCTCGGCGGCGCGCGCTGAGGATCTGTGGCTCCGCTCCACATTCGCGGCCGAAACTGTGCTCGCGGAGCCCATTGTGAGCTCCGAGCCGATAGATCTAGGCTCAGCGGCATGTGTGGAATCGCCGGTCTCTACGTCAAGACAGAAGCGCTCCGGGATCAGCTCGGAGCGGAGCTCTCGAAGATGCTGACCCAGCTCGCTGACCGCGGTCCCGACAGCGCCGGCGTCGCGTTCTACCGCCAGCCGGTGCCCGACGGGTGGAGCAAGCTGTCCCTGCACTCGCCGGCCGCCGAGCCGGCCTGGGAACAACTTGCAGACGAGTTCACCGCGGCGTTCGGCGACCGACCGACGTTCACGGTGCGCGCGACTCACGCCGTATTCGTGGTGCCGACCGATGCGATCACCGCTCAGGCCTGGATCGCTGCCAGCCGGCCCGATCTGACCGTGATGAGCGCCGGCAAGATCATCGAGATCTACAAGGACGTCGGCTCGCCGGCCCGGTTCGTCGATCGGTTCGGCCTGTCCGAGCTGTCTGGCACCCACGCTCTCGGCCACACACGGATGGCGACCGAGAGCCGCGTCACGACGGCAGGGTCGCACCCGTTCTCGACCGGCCTCGACCTGTGCCTTGTCCACAACGGCTCGCTGTCGAACCACAACCGGCTGCGCCGGGAGCTCGAGCATGAAGGGATCGGCTTCCGCACCGAATGCGACAGCGAGGTGGCCGCCGGTTACCTGACCTGGCGGATGCGCGAGGGGGCAACGCTCGAGCAGGCGCTCGAGGGCTGCCTCGAGGACCTCGACGGCTTCTTCACGTTTGCCGTGGGAACGGCTGAGGGATTTGCCGTCCTGCGTGATCCGATCGCATGCAAACCGGCGGTCATGGCCGAGACCGATGACTGGGTGGCGATGGCGTCGGAGTACCGGGCGATCGCGCAGCTGCCCGGCGCACAGGACGCCGTCAGCTGGGAGCCGGAGCCCGGCCGCGTCTACAGCTGGGGCACGGCGCTGGTGGCCTAGTGTCCCTGAACCAAACGGAACCCTTGATGGCAACGATCCCCGAAACGGTCCTGTCCTTCGATCTGCGGGTCGATAGCGTCCGCGAGCTCAACCAGCGGCTGCACGACGGTTCGGCCGCCCCGGGGCGGGTGACTGTCGCGCATCCGGATGGCCGCCACGCGATCGCCGTCGGGCTCGACGCGCCATACGAAGTCGAGATCGACGGTCACGTCGGCTACTACTGCGCCGGGATGAATCAGCTTGCCGCCGTCACGATCGCCGGCAACTGTGGCGTCGGACTCGCCGAGAACATGATGTCCGGTTCGGTCGTCGTGTCGGGAAATGCGTCCGCGGCGGCCGGGGCCACCGCGCGGGGCGGCCTGTTGGTGATCCGCGGTGATGCCGCCGCCCGCTGCGGGATCTCGCTCAAGGGTGCGGACATCGTCGTGCGCGGCTCCGTTGGACACATGAGCGCCTTCATGGCGCAACGCGGGACGCTGCTCGTCTGCGGCGACGCCGGCGAAGCGCTCGGCGACTCCCTGTATGAGGCGCGCCTGTACGTGCGCGGCTCGGTCGCCTCACTGGGTGCCGACTGCATCGAGAAGGAGATGCGTGCCGAGCATCTCGAGCAGGTTGCGACGCTGCTCGCGGCCGCCGAGATCGATGACCTCGACCCCGCGGAGTTCCGTCGCTACGGCTCGGCGCGTCAGCTCTACAACTTCCATGTCGACAACCTCGGGAGCTACTGATGACCGCCCTGCGAGAGTCGGCCACGTTCGGCCGCACTGAGATCGCGGAGATCCAGCGCGCCGCACGCGAGGGCATCTACGACATCCGTGGCTTCGGCGCCAAGCGCCGCGTTCCGCACTTCGACGACCTCCTGTTCCTGGGTGCGTCGGTATCGCGCTACCCGCTCGAGGGCTACCGCGAGCGGTGCGGTACGGACGTGACGATCGGGACCCGGTTCGCGCGGGAGCCGGTGCACCTCGATATCCCGATCACGATCGCGGGGATGAGCTTCGGCGCGCTCTCGGGCCAGGCGAAAGAGGCGCTCGGCCGTGGCGCCAGTGCGGTCGGGACCTCGACGACAACCGGTGACGGCGGCATGACCGAGGAGGAGCGGCTGGCCTCGGACACCCTCGTCTATCAGCTACTGCCGTCGCGCTACGGCATGAACCCCGTCGACCTGCGCCGTGCCGATGCGATCGAGATCGTGATCGGCCAGGGGGCGAAGCCCGGTGGCGGCGGAATGCTGCTCGGGCAGAAGATCTCCGATCGCGTCGCCGCGATGCGCGACCTGCCGGCCGGGATCGACCAGCGCAGCGCCTGCCGGCACCCCGACTGGACCGGTCCCGACGACCTCGAGATCAAGATCGAGGAGCTGCGCGAGATCACCGATTGGCGGATCCCGATCTACGTCAAGATCGGCGCCAGCCGGACCTACTATGACGTCGCGCTCGCCGTCAAAGCCGGTGCCGATGCAGTCGTACTCGACGGGATGCAGGGCGGCACCGCCGCCTCCCAGGAGGTGTTCATCGAGCACGTCGGCATCCCGATCCTGGCCGCGATCCCGCAGGCGGTGCAGTCGCTCACCGAGCTCGGCATGCACCGGCACGTCCAGCTGATCGTCTCCGGCGGGATCCGGACGGGCGCGGACGTGGCCAAGGCGTTGGCGCTCGGTGCCGACGCGGTCTCAATCGGAGTCGGTGCGCTGATCGCGCTCGGTGACAACGCTCCGGCGTACGACGACGCCTATCGCGACCTCGGATCGGCGGCGGGCTACTACGACGACTGGCACGAAGGCCGTGATCCGGCTGGCATCTCGACGCAGGACCCCGATCTCGCCGTGCGACTCGATCCGGTCGAGGCCGGTCGCCGGCTCGCCAACTACCTCCGCGTCCTGACGATGGAGGCCCAGACGATCGCGCGGGCCTGCGGCAAGTCCCACGTCCACAACCTCGAGCCCGAGGATCTCGTGGCGCTGACCGTCGAGGCGGCGGCGATGGCACGGGTGCCGCTGGCCGGGACGAGCTGGATCCCCGGTACGACCGGATAGCTCGGCGGCGCGAAGTCCGCGGGTGGGCGGTTGTGTCTGTTTGTGCAATGAGGAAGAGGTTGTGTGGCGGTCGGGCTCGTGCTGGCTGTCCGTTGGGCGTTGGAGGGTGCTCGAAACGACAATTCAACGCCGGATTCGGAGCTTTGTCGTCCGGGGCGCCTTCAGGTGTCTCGAAACGTATGAGCGCCGTTTTCGGGGTTGCTTTGCCGGTTCGGACACCCCCAGAAACCAGTGCAACACCCGGAGCGGCGGACGGGACCGAAACCCACTCCATCTTCATTGCATAAGGAGACAGCACCTCCGCCAAGGCGTCTGGGATTGCAAGAACAGACAGCTCAGCGGGTGGGGCGAGCTCAGCGGGTTGAGCGCCTGAGCCGGGCCGCCACGGCGCTCCCGCCGACGAGCATCAGGACGCCGTAGACCCCGGGCACGGTGCCGGCTGCGACGCCGAACGCCTGGGTTGCAAGTGCAGCGGCGACGGCGAAGTCACGCATCGCGATCGCGAACCCGCCAGGGACCACGACGATGCCCTTGAAGACGCGGGTCCATGCCTCCGCCAGAGCCGCGGCGATCACGAGGAACAGGGCGCTCGCAAGCGCGGCGGACCCGAGGTCATGTCCGTTTCGCGCGCCGCTCAACGCCGCATAGACGAGCACAGCGACGACGAGCGCGCATAGACCCTCACGCTCGCCGTCCTTGCGTTCCAGCGATGGTTCAACGCGGCCGGCGCTGCGAATCGCGACGCCCGCGATCAGCGGCACGATCACAACCAACGCAAACCGCCCGACCAGCGCCGCCCCATCAGCATGGGCCCCGTGGCCGCCGAGTACACCGATCAGCACCGGCCCGAGCAGCGCCGAGACGATCAACGATCCGGTGACCGCGCCGATCGCGATCGCCGTATCGGCACCGGCCAGCGCCACCAGGCCGACGCCCGCAACCTCGGAGCTGGCCAGCCCGACGCCAAGCAGACCGTGCTGGATCGATGGCTCAAACGGCCGCCCGAGCGCCCAGCTGGCAGCCGCCAGGACGAGTAGCGGCACCACCGACAGGAACAGCACCGCCCGCCAGTGGTCGGTCAGCCGCCGCAGATCATCGCTCGAGATCCCAAGCGCGGTCAGCAGCACCAGCACCGCGAGCAGCTCGTCACTGTGGTTCGCCATCGCCCGCGAGGGGACCGCGAGCGCGAGCGCTGCCGCAACGATCGCGATCGGTGTCAGCGCTTCCGGGGCGCTTCGCAGCGCCTGTCCTGGTGTCGGCATCAATGGCAACTTCACCTCGACGATGGATTTACCACACGGCGGGGCATCGGCCGCGGCCCCTAGATTGCAGGCGTGCCCCAACCACCGCCCCCGGCAACACCCTCGGTCTACGATCCGAGGCGCGGGCGCTGGACCTCGCTGCAGCCCAACATCACCGGGATGGGCCTGATCGCCCAGTACTCGGCGAAGTTCTGGGCGATCGTCGTCGCGGTTGGTGTGATCGCCGGCCTCGGGGCCTCGGCGCTGACCGGGATCCTGCGGTTGGTCGAACGACTCACCTATGGCCACAAGATGGCGACGCTGCTCGCCGCGGCCGAGGCGGCACCGGGGTGGCGGCGGATTCTCGGATTGCTGCTGGCGGCCGTGATCGTGATCGTCGGTCTGCGGCTGCTCGGCCGCCGCTCGACCGGCGGCACCGAGGTCTCTGAGGCGATCTGGCTGCGCTCCGGGCGCCTTGACTACTTCCGCAGCATCGCCCGCGGGCTGATCTCGATCGTGACCGTCGGGATGGGAGTCTCGCTCGGCCGCGAGGCGGCGCCGCAGCTGTTCGGCGCCGCCAACGCCTCGGCGCTGGCCGAGTGGGCGAAGCTGCCGACCTGGCAGCGGCGGCTGCTCGTGGCGTCTGGCGACGGGCGCGGGTTTCGCCGCGATCTACAACGTCCCACTCGGCGGCGCGCTGTTCGCGCTCGAGGTCATGCTCGGCACCCTGTCACTGCCGCTCGTGGTGCCGGCGCTGCTGGCGTCGGTGACGGCCACCGCAACCGCCTGGATCTTTCTCGGCGACCACGCGCTCTACCACGTCAACTCCTACGGCTTCCACCCGTCCCAGATCGTCTTCGGGGTGGTGATGGGGCCGCTGATCGGCCTGGTCGCCGTCGGTTGGACGCGCCTGATCTCGGCGGCCAACCGCGTACGCCCGGAGGGCAGGGGCCGCTATCTCGCCCCGCTTGGCGCGTTCGTCGCGCTGGGACTGCTGGCGCTCCAGTATCCGCAGCTGCTCGGCAACGGCCGCTCGATCGTGCAGCTCGGGATCGTCGCGAACCTCAGTCTCGGCCTGCTCGTCGTGCTGCTCCTGCTGAAGCCGCTCGTCACCGCGATGTGCCTCGCGTCCGGCGCCCCGGGCGGCCTGTTCACGCCGACGTTCGCGGTCGGGGTGCTGTTTGCCGGCGTCGGCGGCACGATCTTCGCGCACATCTGGCACGGGCCCGGCGCCGGCAGCTACACGCTGATCGGCGGTGCCGCGTTCCTCGCCGCTGCGATGCAGGGACCGCTGGCCGGGACGGTGCTCGTGCTCGAGCTGACACGTCACTTCGACCAGCTGATGGTCCCGACGCTGATCGCGGTCGTGGAGGCGACGGTCGTTGCCCGCAAGCTCGGCGCCGCCTCGATCTACTCCGCGCGGCTTGCGTCCGGCGAGGTGCTCGAGGCGAGCCCGGCCCACGATGCCGCTGCTCGCGCCGCGATGGCGTCGCTGGATGAGACGCTGCTGCCGCCGGTGGCGCCCGATCCCCGGCGACGACCGTCAAAATGAGCCGCGATGACGGACTGGTCGACGATCTCTTCGCTGGCGACTGCGGGCGGCACGCTGGTGCTGGCGGCCGCGACGTTCACCTCGATCAAGGCCGCGCAACGGAGCGCCCGGGTCTCTGAGCGAGCGATGCTGGCGGCTCAACGGCCGCTGCTGATCCCGTCACGTGATGACGATCCGACCGAATCGATCCGGTTCGGCGACGGTGCCCGGATCCACGTCGCGGGGCATGGGGGGCTCGTCAAGCTGCGCGACGGCACGATCTATCTGGTCGTGTCGCTGCGCAATGGCGGTACCGGGCTGGCCGTGATCCACGGCTGGTACCCGATGCCCGGCGTCGAGCGCAGCGGTGAGCCACACGTCCGCCCCGAGAACTTCCGTCGCCAGGTCCGCGACCTTTACATCCCAGCGGGGTTCACCGGCTTCTGGCAGGGACGGATCGCCGATGCGGCGGATCCCCAGTACGACGCCATCTGTGAGCGGATCGCAAACGGCGACCGGCTGATCGTCGATCTGCTGTACGGCGACCACGAGGGCGGCCAACGGGCGATCGCGCGGTTCGCGGTGCCGTCGGCCGAGGAGGAGGGCGTCGGCAAGCGGGCCGAGGTGATCCGCTACTGGAACATCGACGGGGACGATCCGCGGATCCAAGACTCGCTGGGGGCAGCGGTCTAGGCGAGGTCTAGGCGGGGATCCGGGACTCGCCGGTGGCAGCGGCCGGGTCGCGGAGCGGTGCAGTGCATGCTCTGGGACCGTCAGCGCCGGTGGAATGCCGGCCCAACGGGGCCGGCAACTCAGGTGTGGGCGCGACGCAGCCGGAGCTCGTCGATGCCGACCGCGTGGGCGTGCTCGCAGCGCAGTTCGGCGGCGACGTGGCCGCCGCAGCCGACGTGGACGAACTCCGGGTGTGACTCGTCCTCGAACAGCCACTTGGCGCCGTATTCGACCATCGAGATGAACACCGGCACGAGGTCGGCGCCCTTCTCGGTGACGTGGTACTCATGACGGGTCCGCTGGCCCGGCTCCTGGTAGGGGACCTTCTCGAGCAGTCCTGAGGCGGTCAGCTCACGGAGCCGCGCTGCGGCCACGGGCTCCGAGATCTCGGCCCGGTCGACGAACTGCTCAAACCGGGTGGCGCCGTAGAACGCCTCGCGCATCACGAGGAACGCGGACTTGGTGCTGATCAGGTCCAGCAGGCGCGCCATCGGGCAGCGGTCGCCGACGGGCGACCAGTCGGCACGCGGGATGGGCATCTCGATCTGTACGGGCATCTCCTGCGATTATAGCTGACCAAGGCATGCCTAAGCCAGGTTTGCTAGGCTCTCTGGCTATGACCTCTCTAAGCCAGCTGCGCCGCCGCGACGCCACGCCGTCGCTGACGCTCGTGATCGTGTGTGCGGGCGTCGTGCTCGCCAGCCTTGACCTGTTCATCGTCAACCTGGCTCTGCCGAGCATCGCCCGGGATCTGCATGAGCGCGATCTCTCGACCCTGTCGTGGATCCTCAACGCGTACGCGATCGTCTACGCGTCACTGCTGGTGCTGCTGGGGCGGCTATCCGAGCGCAGGCCGCGGGAGTCGGGGTTCCTGATCGGGGTGGGGCTGTTCACGGTCGCCTCAGCGGCGTGCGGCGCGGCCCCGAACCTCGGGACGCTGATCGGCTTTCGGGTCGTGCAGGCGGTCGGCGCGGCGCTGCTGACCCCGACCTCGCTGAGCCTGGTGCTGGCGACCTCGACGCCCGAGCGGCGCCCGGGAGCCGTCCGCGCGTGGACCGCGATCGGCGGACTCGCCGCCGGCCTCGGGCCGGTGGTCGGCGGCGTGCTGGTGGCCGCGAGCTGGCGCTGGGTGTTCCTCGTCAACGTGCCGGTCGGGCTGTTGGCGCTGGTCGTCGGCTGGCGGCGGCTGCCGCATGTCCCCGGGCATGACGTACCGCGTCCGGACGCGTTCGGTGCGGTGCTCGTGACCGCCGGCGTTGGCGCGCTGACGCTCGGACTGGTCGAGGGCAACGACTGGGGCTGGGGTTCGGGGCGGGTGATCGGCGCGCTGGTCGCAGCCGTGATCCTGCTCGGCGCCTTCGTGGTGCATACGATGCGCCATCACAACCCGCTGCTTGAGCCGACGCTGTTCAAGATCAGGGCATTCACCGGTTCATCGATGGTGGCGCTCGTGTTCTCGATCGCGTTCGGCGCGATGCTGCTGTCGATCGTCCTCTGGATGCAGGATGTCTGGCACTGGTCGGCGCTGCATGCCGGGCTGGCGTTCGCCCCGGGTCCGCTGACGGTGCCGGTGTTCGGCTTCCTGATCACCGGACGGTTGATCGCGCGGTTCGGCCCGGGTCGTGTGATCGGACTCGGCGCAACCGTGTACGGCCTCGGGATCGCCTGGTGGGCGCTGCGCGCCGGACTCCACGCGGACTACTGGGGCCAGGTCCTGCCGGGAACGCTGTTGACCGGCGCCGGCGTCGGGATGACGCTGCCGACGTTCATGTCGGCGGGGGCGTCGTCGCTGCCGCCGCAGTCGTTTGCGACCGGCTCGGCGGCGCTCAACATGCTGCGCCAGGTCGGCCTGGCGGTCGGTGTCGCGGTGCTGGTCGCGGTCCTCGGCACGGCGGCGAACGGTGCCGGGGGAGAGTCGGCGCTGCATGCCTTCGAGCACGGTTGGTGGGTGATCGCGTCCGCCTCGTTCGTCGCCGCCGTCGCGGGGCTCGTGCTGTTGCGGCCGCAGTCGCGCCCGGCGGTGGCCGCCGAGCCACCGGCAGTCGCGCCCGAGGGCGCGGCCGTGGCGTAGGGGGACGCGTGGATAGCATCGCCGACATGAGCGCAACCGAAGCGTGGGGTCCGACCCGCTCGAAGACCATCAGCTGGTATGGGATCGAGGCGGTGCAGGCCCACCAGGCGGGTCTCTCCGGGATCGACTTCATCCGGGGAATCGCCGAGGGGCGCTTCCCGCCGCCGCCGATCGCGTGCGTGTTCGGGTTTGAGCTGGCGGAGGTCGCCCACGGTGAGATCGTTGTCCGCTGCACGCCCGATGAGTCGATGCTCAACCCGCTCGGGCTTGTGCACGGCGGCGTTCTGTGCACGGTGATGGACACGGCGATGGGGATCGCGGTGCAGACCACGGTCCCCGCCGGCACGGGCTACGCGTCGATCGAGCTGAAGGTCAGCTTCCTGAAGCCGCTGCCCTACGACGGGCGTCCGTTCGAGGTCCGCGGCAAGGCGCTGCAGGTCGGTCGCCGCGTCGCCTTCTCGGAGGCCCACGCTTACGGTCCCAATGGCACTTTGGTGGGTCATGCGACCTCATCGCTCGCTGCCTTCGGCTGACCGCGGGTAGGCTATCCCGACTATTTCGGTTGGGGATTCACCGGAGGTGGGATCGGGGAGCCGGGCGGCGGAACTCGAGCTTCGCCACGTCGAGAAGCGATACCCGGGCCAGAGACGTCCCGCGATCTCGGATCTGAGCCTGACCGTGCCCGCGGGCGAGGTGTGCGTGCTCGTCGGTCCGTCCGGCTGTGGCAAGACGACCGCGATGCGGCTGATCAACCGGATGATCCCGCTGACCGCGGGGGAGATCCTGCTGGGTGGACGCAGCGTGCTCGAGCGACCGGAGACCGAATTGCGGCGCGAGATCGGCTACGTGATCCAGCAGATCGGCCTGTTTCCGCACCAGACGATCGCCGAGAACATCGGGACCGTTCCGCGGCTGCTCGGCTGGGATCGCGACCGGACGCGGGCGCGCGTGCATGAACTGCTGGATCTGATCGGCATGGACCCGGACGAGATCGGGCCCCGGTACCCCACACAGCTCTCCGGCGGCCAGCGCCAGCGGGTCGGCGTCGCCCGAGCGCTGGCCGCGGATCCACCGCTGATGCTGATGGACGAACCGTTCGGCGCGATCGATCCGATCAATCGCGCTCGCCTGCAGGACGAGTTCCTGCGCCTGCAGTCCCAGGTCCGCAAGACGATCGTGTTCGTCACCCATGACATCGATGAGGCGATCAAGATGGGCGACCGGATCGCGATCCTGCGCGAGGGCGGGATCCTGGCGCAGTACGGGACGCCCGCCGAGGTTCTCGAGTCCCCGGCCGACGAGTTTGTCGCGCGGTTCGTCGGAGCCGATCGGGCGCTGAAGCGACTCGGCCTGCAGACGCTCGCCTCGGTGGAGCTGATCGCGGTGAACGGGGCGCGGCCGACGGAGACGGTTTCCTCGGAGACCACCGTTCGCGACGCGCTGTCGTTGATCCTGTCGGCGGGTGGCGGGCCGGTCGGCGTGACCAACGGCGACGGGGAGATTGTCGGGGTCGCGACGCTCGAGCTGATCGGCGGTCTGTTGAAGTGAACCTGGCGCTCGCGGTCGTCCACATCCCGAAGTTCGGGACGGGGCCGCACGCGTTCGCGTGCGAGCGCGCGAACCGGCTGTTCTGCTGGGACTGGTTCTCCCAGAACTGGTCGAGCGTGCTGTGGCCGGCGCTGCGCCAGCACATCGTGCTGACCCTGGTCGCGGTCGTCTGCGGATTCGCGATCGCAACTGCGCTGGCGCTGACCGCCCACCGGCACAGATGGGTCGAGCGGCCGGTGATGATCGTCACAGCGATCCTCTACACGATCCCGTCGATGGCGCTGTTCGAGCTGCTCGACGGCGTCCCCGGGTTGGGCCTCTCGACCACGACCGCCGAGGTCGCGCTCGTCTCCTACACGCTGCTGATCCTGTTCCGCAATACGCTGACCGGCCTGCGGGAGGTGCCTGCGGAGGTGCGTGACGCGGCACTCGGCATGGGGATGAGCCGCCGCCAGGTGCTGTGGCGGGTGGAACTGCCGCTGGCGATGCCGGCGATCGTCGCCGGCCTGCGGATCGCCACCGTCACCGTGATCGCACTGGGCACGATCGCGGCGCTCGTGGATGACGAGGGTCTCGGCGTCCCGATCCTGACCGCAATCTCCAACGACGTGTTCAAGACGGAGCTGATCTCGGCGGGTCTGCTGGCGGTGCTGTTGGCGTTGACGGCCGACGGGCTGCTCGTTCTTGCGCAGCGGCTGCTGAGTCCCTGGGCGCGGGCAGGGAGGGCGACGTGAGCAACTTCGTCCACGCGTTTCAGTTCATCGGGCACAACGGGCGGCTCGTGGGGGACTCGACCGCTCCGACGCTGACCCACCTGACGCTCGAGACGTTGTGGATCGCTCTGCTGGCGATGGTGATCTCGCTCGTGATCGCGCTGCCGATTGGCGTCTGGCTCGGACACATCCACCGCGGATCGTTTGTCGCGATCAACCTCGGCAACATCTGGCGGGCGCTGCCGAGCCTGGCGGTGCTGGCGATCGGGGTGGCGTTCCTCGGCCTCGGCCTCGGCAATGTGATGCTGGCGCTGTGCGTGCTGGCGATCCCGCCGATCATCACCAACGCGTACGTCGCGATCGACGGCGTTGACCGTGACCTCGTCGATGCCGCCCGGGGCATGGGGATGACCGGCTGGCAGATCCTGCGGAGCGTGGAATTGCCGCTGGGGGTGCCGCTGATCATGGCGGGTGTTCGCACCGCGACGCTGTTCGTCGTCTCGACGACCACGATCAGCGCCCTGACCGGGTACAACGGCAGCCTCGGCGACATCATCAACGACGAGACGAGCTATCACCTTCAGGGAGTGATCGGTGCGGCGATCTGCCTTGCCGCGCTGGCGCTGTTGCTTGATGCGGTGCTCGCCTGGGTACAACGGGCGCTGACACCGCGCGGCGTGCGAACCGCCGCCCGCGAGGCTGGGGAGCACGCGGTCGCTGAACTGGCGCCGTTGACGGATCTCGCCTGAATCTGGGGAATGGACATGACAACAAGAGGAGGATGTATGAGCTGGATGAGGTACGTACGCGGCGGTGCGGTGGCACTCGTCGTTGGGCTGGTGGTGGCCGCCTGCGGGTCGTCATCGCCGAGCTCCGGTGGATCGACGACGAGCTCGGGCGGGTCCTCGAGCGTGTCGACGACGGCATCGTCGTCGCAGCCCGGCAAGGGCAAGCCGCCAATCGTGCTCGGCGATGAGAACTTCGAAGAGGAGTATGTGCTCGGTGCGCTCTATCAGCAGGCGCTCGAAGCGAAGGGGTACACGGTCAGCCTGAAGGGCAACATCGGCACCGCTGAGCTGACCTACGAGGCGTTCCAGAAGGGGCAGATCGACGCCTACCCCGAGTACACCGGGACGCTGCTGACAGCGGTCGCCGACATCACGTCGCCGCCGGCCAGCGCCCAGGGCGCCTACGTCGAAGCGAAGCAGTGGCTCGGAAAGCACGGTGCGACGATGATCGGGCCGACACCGTTCGCCGATTCAGACGCTATCGGGACGACCAAGAAGTACGCAGCCGAACACCATCTGACGACGATCGCCGACCTCAAGCCGCTGGGTAAGAGCGTGACGATGGGCGGGATGCCCGAGTTCGCCACCCGGGCACAGGCACTCGTCGGCCTGAAGAAGGCATACGGCATCAACCCGACGTTTGTGCCGCTGGCAAGCGGGCTGTTCTATAACGCCCTTGATTCGGGCAAGGTCGACACCTCGGACGTGTTCACCACCGACCCGGAGCTGAACAGCGGCAAGTACGTCGTGCTGACCGATCCGAAGCACGTGTTCGGCTTCCAGAACGTCGGCCTGGTCGTCAAGAGCAGCGTGGTCAGCGCCAGCGGGCCCGCCTTCACCGAGACGATCAACGCCGTCAACGCGCTGCTGACCCAGAAGGCGATCATCGCGCTCAACGCGGGCGTCGTCCTCGACAAGCAGTCGCCGGCCGCGGTCGCCGCGGCGTTCCTCAAGGACAATGGGCTGGGGTAGTTCGTTCGGCGGCTGTTCTCTCGGTCCGTATGGGTCTCTATGACCCATACGGACCCTGAGAACGCGCGCTTCGGCCGTTCGATCGCGGTAACGTGAATGGTCCGGCGGATCGCCCACTCGACCACGGACCGGCTTGTCCGGTCCAATCCGCGCCACGCGCCCCGTTCTGCGGGGCGGCCAGTCCGGAGGTCGGGAGTGTCCAGCCGCCCAGGCCGAACACTCAGGTCCTGGGACAAGTAGTTCAGTGGTGATCCATACGGGCCCTCAGCGCCCGGCCGGATCGGAGGCCCGGTTCATCCGGGCCTCCGCCAGTTAATGCCGGCTCGAGCGGATCAGGGGACTGAGGCGCCAATCGGTGCGACGGCGATCTTGCCGCCGCAGGGATCGACCGGACGTGTGGCTGAGCCGACCTTGACCGTCTCGGTCCCAGTCACACCCGGCAGGGCGAGCCTGACCGCCGTTGCCGTGGGATGAGCGGAGCAGCGGGCGGTCGGCCGCGGCCAGGAGAACGCTGTCCCGGCGTCCCAGACGGGGTCAAGCACCGTGACCGGAGGCGTCACCGGTTTGCCGTGCGGGATCCGCGCCTGGCGTGTTGTCAGGGAGGAGCCGTTCGCGGCGAGCAGTCCGATCGTCGGGTAGCCCTGCAGGCCGCAGGCCGTGCTCCCGAGGTCCTTGACCCTCAGCTCCACCGTGTCCTCGACCGGGGCAGTGCTCCGCTCGATCTGGGAGCTCGCGCCGACGTTCGAGCAGA
Source organism: uncultured Conexibacteraceae bacterium (assembly GCA_963778315.1). Taxonomy (GTDB): domain Bacteria; phylum Actinomycetota; class Thermoleophilia; order Solirubrobacterales; family Solirubrobacteraceae; genus Palsa-465. Next base: position 111,149 of record CAVZTZ010000015.1, read on the forward strand.
CGGGGAGCACGTGCTGCTGCCACAGCAGGGAGCTGAGATCGAAAGTCGCATCCAGTAGCGACCCGGTGCGGCCGCCGACCGTCAACGACATCCCGACGCACCCTGTCTGCCTCGCCGTCGCAGCAGCGGGTGCGCCGGCGCTGGCCTTGAAGTGAAGGACGAACGTCGGCTCATCGGCCAGCATCACGGGGCAGCCAAAGACTGTCCCCGGCTGGATGATCTGGGCCGTGTTGACCAGGGTCACGAGGCGTTTGACCTCTGCGGGCGCGGTCACGGTCGCCACCGGGTAGGTGTGCGTTCCACCGCTCTGCACGGTGACCGTGATCGCGTGAATGTCAGCGGGCACGCGCTCCCAGCCTGGGCGGGGCGTCAGCGGGACGGCGTCGGAGTCAATTCGCAGGGCGGTCGTGCCGGCCGAGGCGGCAGCAACGGTGACCGTCAGCTGTGCCTCGTAGATCCCCGCCGGTGGGTGGGTGTAGTCGAAGATCAACGACTGGCTCGAGAGACCCGTGTGCGAGTTGCCGTAGCTCGCGGACCCGCCGTAGGAGAAACCTGCCGGATGGTGGTTCTTGAACCAGGCGAGGACGGCCGCCGGCTCGCCGGGGATCGTCCAGAACCGGTGCACGTCGACGAAGTTGCTGATCGCGGGACGGCTCGGCGCGTCATTGAGGATGCGGCCGGTCGACGGGTCGCTGCTCGCGCGGGCGGCGCCGACCGGGACCGCGGTGGCTTCCAGCTGGGCCGTCGCGAAGGACCTCGCGCGGGCACGCCTGGTGGCGGAGCTCGTTGCGCCACTCGAGATCGCCCGGGAGCGGGCGCTCGTCGTTCGGGTCGTGAATGACCACGTTGTGGATGTGCGCGACGTGAGGCGCTGGGCGTCGGCGCCGGCGGCGTAACTCGGCCGCGTCGCGGCGATGATCGTCGAACCGAACCTGTCGTTCGCATCGAGCTTCGGCCACACGACGGTGATCTGGCCGGTGCCGTCGATCGCGGCCTGGGGATAGCCGCCTGCGCCGAGTGCGACCGGCGTTCCGAAGGCGTCGGCGGCGTTCGGTCGTTCGCTGACCATGATCCGCGAGTGGGGGCCCAGCCAGGTCAGAGCGGCCTCGCCATCGGGGGCAACCGTCATGAAGGTGTTGAAGACACCGCTGGCATCGGTCATTCGCGGTGCTGCCCACGTCACGCCGTCCGGGCTCGTGTCGACGGCCACCTGGCCCTTGCGTCCGGTTGTCCACGCGACCGCCGTGGCGCCGGCGTCGTCGGCCCCGATCACCCACGGGCCGGGGTTTGCCGCCAGGACCTGCGGCTTCGTCCAGGACTGTCCGCCGGGCGCTGCGTGCGCGACCTCCAGGATCGTGTGGCTGCCTGACTGCGCGGTCCATCCGAGCGTCGCGGCACCGGTTGCGTCGAGCGCGGCGACCGGCGTCAGCGGCGTCCAGACCTCGGCGCCGGGGTTGCCTTCGATCTGGGAGAAGCTCGCGACCGTCCGCGGAGGAGTCCAGATACCGTCGGGCGTGCCAAAGACGGCCGTCTCGGCAAAGCGCGTCGGACGTCCGGACTGGCGGGCTCCGATCGGGGTCAGCTGGTGTGACCAGGTCACGATCGCGTCGCCTGCGCCGTTGACCACGAGCTGCGGATTGGCGCCGCCGCGGTTCCTGCCGGCGAGCTCTCCCGGCGTTGTCCACGTGTCGTTGACGGTGTCACCACTTGAGACCTCGATCGCGGAGCCGGGGGAATCACCGTCGGACCAGACGGCTGTGACAACCCCCGCATCTGACAGGGCTAACTGGATCTGATCGACGCCGGCGTCGCCCGGGAGGGTGTCCACGGTGACCGGGGTGCTCCATGGCTCGGCGAAGGATCTGCGCGTCACCGCCTCGATGGTGGTGGTCGTGTCGTTGGCCGACACCTGGGTCCACGCGATCGCACCAGCGCCGCCCGGCCCAAGGGCGACGGTCGGAAGGGTGTCGGCGTCGTTGGGAGAGGACAGCGACTGTGGCGCCGACCAGCTTCCGGACGGCCCTGTACGGCTCGCCGTCGCGACCGAGAACTCGGCCTCGTCGTTGACGATCGTGTAGACGCTCCAGACCGCCGTCGCGTCACCGGCGGCGTCAACGGCCAGCATCGGGTACTCGTTGTAGCCCGACGATGAAGAGATCCGGACCACGGTCGAAGAGCCGGTGGCCGCCAGGGCCGCCGCCACGGCCACCGCCGCGAGGGCACTCACGACCAGCAAAGTCCCCGCGATCCGTCGCATTCCACAAACACTACGCGCGAAGCCGCGGTTGCGTCACGCTCCCCAGATGGTCAGGCGCTCGACCGGGCCGGTCGCAGTGCGATCCGCTGGTCGAGGTGACCGGCCATGAACGCGACACCCAGGCCGGCGAGCGCCAGCCCGGCTGCGGCGAGGTTGGGAGCGGCGTAACCGAGGCCTGCGGCGATCGTCACGCCCCCGAGCCATGCCCCGAGCGAGTTGGCGATGTTGAAGGCCGCGTGGATCGATGCGGCGGCGATGTTCGGCGCGCCTCCGGCGAGCGCGACGATCTTGTTCTGCAAGGCCGGGAGCAGTGTCAGGGCGCAGGCCGGGAACGCCACGATGATGACGGCGGCGGTCACCTCGTTGCGGGCGGCGACGAAGAAGATCGCGGCGACGGCCGTCTCCGCCGCCAACGCGATGTAGATCGTGCGCATCATGCTGCGGTCGGCGAGGCGCGCCCCGACCAGGTTTCCGGCGGTCATCCCGACTCCGAACAGCACCAGCAGGGGCGTGATCGCGCTCTGGGAGTAGCCGGCGAGGTGGGTCATCATCGGCGCGATGTAGCTGAAGGTGCAGAACATCGCGCCGCCGCCGATCGTCGCGATTGCCAATGCAAGCCAGATCTGCGGATTGCGGAACGCGCGCAGTTCCTGCTTCAGCTGTGGCCCCTCCTCCCGGTGGCCGGCCTCAGCGGCCGACGCGGGAATCACGATCAGGATCGCCAGTGCCGCCAGCACCTCGACCACGCCGACGAGCACGAACACGAGCCGCCAGCTGGAATGCTGGCCGACGAGCGTGGCCAGCGGCACGCCCGCGACGTTGGCGAAGGTCAGCCCCGCGAACACGATCGACATCGCCGCGCTGCGCCGGCTCTCCCGGACCATCCGGGCCGCGATGACCGAGGAGACGCCGAAGTACCCACCGTGGGGGAGGCCGGCGAGAAACCGCACGATCACCAGCGTCGTGAAGTTCGGCATCGCGGCCGAGGCGAAGTTGCCGGCCGCGAGTGCCAGCGCGCCGAGAATCACAAACCGCTTGCGCGGCATCCACGCCGACACCGGGGTCAGCAGCGGGGCGCCGATCACGACCCCGAGCGCATACGCGGAGATCAGGTTGCCCGCGCGCGGGATCGAGACGTGCAGGTTGGCGGCGACGTTCGGGAGCAGCCCGATGATCACGTACTCGCCGGTGCCGATCCCGAATCCGCCCAGCGCGAGCGCCAGCAGTGCCCGGCGGGCGGGGCTCAGCCTGAGCAGCGCGGACGGGGTCACCCGTCCAGCTTAGGAGGCGGCTTACGCGGCTGAGGAGGCGGCTTACGCGGCGCGTCGCGGGTTGCAGCGGTCACAGATGCAGTGGTGACCGTGCACGGGTGACACATCAAGCCCTCGCATCGCCGGGTGGCGGGGGCTGGCCGAGGTCGTGGGCCCGGCCGGAACCGAGCCCGCCCCCTTGACCGGCGGCCGCGAGGAGCCGGTGCGGTGGAAGATGTGACGGGAGCTGAACATGAGCATGACCTTAGAGCTGAGGTCGGCCGGATCGAATCGACCTGGAGGATCCGGCCATTCCGGAGGTATTTGCGTCGTACCTTTCCGCTCGCAGCGGTCCGTAAACAGCGTTAGCGTCGGCGCTGCCACAGCTGCTCGCCGAGGCCCGTGGCGCGCGCGACCGGCCGTGCGATTCCGGCCCGCAGCGACTCCTCATCGCCGAGCAGGAGCAGCCGGTGACGGGCACGGGTGATGGCCGTGTACAGCAGCTCCCGCGTCAACAGCCGTGAGTCCGGCTCCGGCAGCACCACCGCCGTGATCCCGAACTGTGACCCCTGGCTCTTGTGGACGGTGGTCGCGTACAGCGGCTCGATGTCCGCCAGGCGGGAGGGCGCAAAGCCGATCAGGCCGCCATCGCGCTCGAACACGGCGCTCAGCCCGTCGCCACCGGCGACGAGCACGCCCGTGTCGCCGTTGAACAGCCGCAGCTCGTAATCGTTGGCCGTCACGAGCAGCGGCCGGCCGGCCTGTTCGCTGCCGCCTGGGTCAAAGCCGTCGACGGCGTCCCCGAGCCAGCGCTCGATCCGCGCCGTGAGCCCGCTGACCCCACGAGCCCCCTGGCGATGGGCGCAGAGCACTCGGAAGCGCCCAAGGGCGGTCAGAGCCGCGGGCGCGTCGCCGCGCTGGGCCGCCGCCACCACCGCTCCGTAGTGCTCCAGGACGTGCCCGCGCAGCGGCGCCATCGCGGTCTCGATTGCGGGCGCCGACGGATCGAGAGCCGGGTCAAGCGCGATCCATTCGACCTCCTCGGTGCCCTGTTTGATCACGTCCAGGGCGGCGTCGGCGTCGCCAGCGCGGATCGCGTCGGCGAGCGCACTGATCGCGGCGCCGAACCGGTGGCCGCGGCGAAGGATCGCGATCCCATCTCCGAATTTCGAATCTTGAGGGGGCGCTGGTCGGTCGCCACCGGGGTCTGTGCCTGTAAGCGCTGGTCCGGCACCACCGGGGTCTGCGCCCGTGACCCGCGTCAACACTGCTCGCATCCCCTCTCCGAATTGCGGCCCGTCCGCGGCCGGCCCGACGATATCCCGCAGGACGGCCCCGGCCTCGATCGCGCTCAACTGATCGGGGTCGCCGACGAGCACGAGCCGTGCGTCACCGCGGACCGCGGCGACGAGGTCAGCCATCAGCGACAGCGACACCATCGAGGTCTCGTCGACGATCACCACGTCATGGGGGAGGCGGTTACCTGCGTGGTGGCGGAACCGGCCCGGGCCGGCCCACCCGAGCAGCCGGTGGATTGTGCTGGCCCGCAGCTCGAGCAGTGCCTGACGCGCGGTCTCATCGATCGGCAACCGGTGGGCCTCCTCGTGGATCGCCTCCTGGAGGCGGGCAGCGGCCTTGCCGGTCGGAGCGCAGAGGGCGATCAGAGGTGCCTGACGATCGTGACCGGCGCCGAGCACGAGGGCCGCCAGCCGCGCGACGGTCGTCGTCTTGCCGGTGCCGGGCCCGCCCGCGATCACGGTCAGCCCGCGCAGGGCGCCCGAGGCCGCGGCGATCCGCTGATCCTGATCGCGCGCGTCGGGGAACAGCAGCTCGACCCCGCCGGCGAGCGCGGCCAGTTCAACCCCCAGCAGCGGCGCCGCATCGTGGGCGGCGAGCGCGCGGGCAAGGCCGCGCTCCTGACGCCAGTAGCGGTCGAGGTAGAGATTGGACCCGATCAGCCGCAGGGGCCGCACATCGCCCGGTGCCACCGCGACCTCCAAACCTGTGGCGACGAGCTCGACACAGGCCGAGACGGACGCCACCCACGCATCGACCGGCGGCCACGGCAGCGACTGCAGTGCCGCGTCGGCGGTCGCCGGGCCGTCCTCGACGGCGACGGTGGTGGCGGCGGTCCCCAGGTCGATGAACACGTGCCCGAGCCGCGGCGCGCGGACCGCCAGAGCCGCGGCCAGCGCCACCTGAGCGCCGGCGTCGGACCCGACCTCGATTCCGGCGAGCCGGACGAGCGTCAGGGCGACGTGGACATCGGCGGCGCTCAGCACCCCCGCGCGGTTGAACGCGAGCAGCGGCTCCGGCGCGCCGAGTGCGAGCTCGGGAGCGAAGGGATCGCCCTCGAGCAGGTTCTCTGTCCCGCCAGGGGTCATATGCGCCCCTCGAGGGACAGAGAACCGTCCAGAGCATCGCTCAATGCCGCGACGAGCCCCGGCGGAGGGGACCAGGAGAAGACGCCGGCCCCCGGAGCGCCGGTCATCCCACGCAGGAAGCCGTATGAGACGCCGATCAGATCGCCCTCTAGGTACCCGGGCGCACGCCACCGCAGATAGCGGTGCAACGCCACGCAGTACAGGATCGCCTGCAGCGCGTAGTGGGTCTGATGCATCGTCGCCACCAGTGCCGCCGGGCGGTAGTGCCACGCCGACAGCGCCTCACCGGGCGGCCCGAGCCAGTTCGTCTTGTAGTCCACGATCCCATAGGACGCGCGGCCACCCTCACCGACAACCCGAAATGCCAGGTCGATGCTGCCGGTCAGGTAGCCGCGCAACACCCCCGAGAGCATCGGATCGAGCAGCCGCTCCGCATACCCTGCGAGCGGATCCGAGGGGGCGATGAACGCCCGCAGCACCCCCGCGATGTCGCCCAGGCCGACCGCTGCGCGTGGCTCATCTCCACCGGCAAGCGGGAGCTCGAATGTCAGCTCATCGACGCGATCACCGAGCGCCAGATCGCGCAAGGCGAACGACCCGAACGCTCCGCCCAGAGGCGTCGAGATCGCCTGGGCGAGCCCGCCCGCGACCTGTCCGAGCGGGCAGCCGAGCGCCGCCGCGCCGCGCGTCCCGACCGCCTCGCGCAGAGCATCCCCCGCTGCGGCCTCCAGATCCAGAGCCCCGAAGTCGATCCGCTCAAACGCACGGTGCACGATCGTCCCGAGCTCCGGTCCGGCCGCCATCGCCGCCAGCGGCAGCTCACCACCGACGACCGTCTCGACGGGATCGGGCTCGTCGTCGATCCCGACCAGCTCGGGCTCTGAGCCGACCGCTCGCTCGTGCGCCACGGCCGTGATCGCCGAATAGGAGGTCCGCCGCCAGCGCGTGTCGAGACGGCGGTCAAAGCGGGCCGCCGACAACTCACCGATGTCGGCCGCGGCGCCGGTCCAGACGACCGGCGCCTCCAGCCGCGACCACTCGACGCCGACCGCCAGCGGGTCCGATGCCTGTGCCGCCAGCGCGGTCAGCCGCGTGAACGCCTCCTCGTCCGATGGGGTCGAGGGCCCGTTCACGGGGACGTTGCCCTCGGCGTCGACCCCGAACAGCAGCCGTCCGAGCGGCGAATCCCGGCAGCTGAAGGTGCCCGCCCACCAGACGACGGCGCGATGGCAGGCGCGGGTCAGCGCCACGTAGGCGAGCCGCAGATCCTCTCCGCGTTCCTCCTCGATGTAGCGGCGCCGGTGGGCCTCATACGCCGGTCCCTCGAGTGCGACATCAACCCCGCGGGTGCCGCCGTCATCGTGGAAGTAGACCGGCACCCCCTCGGGGATGTAGCCGGGCTCCCACAGGAACGGGGCGTAGACGACGGGGAACTCGAGGCCCTTGCTGCGGTGGATCGTCAGCACCTGCACGGCTGCCGCGTCGGAGTCAAGCCGCCGCGTCCGCTCATCACCGTGGGCGCCCTCGCGGCCAGCGGCGGCGATCCGCTGGCGCAGCCAGCCGGTCAGCGCCGCGATCCCGAACTGCTCCTCGGTCGCGGCGCGGTGCAGCAGCTCGGCGGTGTGCTGCAGGTCGGTGACGAGCCGCTCGCCACCGGCCCGCGCGAGCACTCGCGCGGCGACACCGCCGCCGACCATCACCGCTTCGGTGAGCGCCGCGGCGCCGGTCTCCGACAGGATTCGTGACCAGCCATGCAGCAGCCGGTGCAGCTGCTCGAGTTCGGTCTCGCCGGCTGCCGCCAGCCGCTGCGCGTCCCAGCCGATCAATGGCGTCAGCGCCGCCGTCCGCGCACGGGCCGAGGACGCCGGACGCTCGAGCGCCTCGAGCAGCATCAGCCAATCACCGGCGGCGCGCGTCGAGAAGACGCTGCCGGCGCCGCCGATCACGGCCGGCACGAGCGCCGCGTCGAGCTCACGCTGGACGAGCGCCGCATTCGCGTGCTCGGGCACGAGCACCGCGATGTCTCCCGGGCGCGACCGCCCGCTCGGAGACGACCACACCCTCTTCGTCGCGCGTCTCGATCTCCGATCCCGACGAGAGCAGCGCGACGATGTCGGCCGCCACGTCCCGGGCGACGTGCTCGCGCGCCGGTTGCGTCGAGGCCCATCCGCGTGGCGTCAACTCGACCTGGCTGCGGTCCATCACCCGGAAGCGCAGCGCGGCATCGGACGGAGCGCCCCGGAGTCGCCCGCCCCGTTGGGCGGGCGGGACGGACACCTGGCGGTACACGATCTCCCGATGCCCGAGGCGCACGCCACCCTTGTCGACCCCGAACAGCGCGTCGAAGCCGGCCAGCAGGCGCTCGTCACTGCGGCGGTTGACCGCCAGCGTCGCCCGGCGTGAGGCTGAGCGGGCCGCCTCCAGATAGGCGTAGACGTCGGCGCCGCGAAACGCGTAGATCGCCTGTTTCGGGTCGGCGATCAGGACGAGCGTGGTGGTGCCGTCGCCAAACGCGCGCGAGACGATCTGCCACTGGATCGGGTCGGTGTCCTGGAACTCGTCGATCAGCACGACGCGGTAGCGCTGACGCAGCCGCCCAGCCGCAAGCTCCCCATGGGGGCCGGACAGGGTCCGCAGCAGCCGGGTGAGCATGTCGTCGTAGGTCATCACCGCCAGCGCCCGCTTGCGGACCTCGAGCTCGGCGCCGGCGGCTTTCGCCAGCCGGGCGCGCATCGCCTCAACCGACCGCTGGTCGGGGGTGAGCGGGTAGACGACGGCGTCGGGGTGGGCGATCGCCGCGCGCGCGACCGCTCCGGCCTGCGGGCGGTCGATCGGCGGCGTCCCGTCGGTGCCCATGAAACGCCGGACGTAGAGGTCGTCGACCACCTGCTCGAGCAGGTCATCGACGTGTTCGACAACCTCCACGTCAGGATCGAGATCGCCGAGCGTGCCGAGCTCCTCGAGCACGTTCATGCAGAACCCGTGGGTCGTCTCGACGGTCGCCGCGTCAAAGCCGGCGATCGCCGCCGCCAGACGTTCACGACGCAGCTCGACCTCCGCCGGTGAGCCGGAGGCCAGCAGCCAGTCGAGGTCATCAGCGCTCTCGGGCGGGACCCCGGCGAGGGCCCGGGTCAGCACCAGCTCGCTGGCGACGAGCCGGTCGCGCACCCGCTCACGCAGCTCGCCGGTTGCCATTCGCGTAAACGACACCAGCAGCAGCTGCTCGACAGGCGTCCCCTCGGCGACGAAGCGGGTCGCGAGTGCCGCGATCGTGAACGTCTTGCCGGTGCCGGCGCTGGCCTCGAGCACGGTCACGCCCGACGGCAGCTCGCCGACGAGATCAAACGGCTGGAGTTGTGAATCGAAGTCCCTCACTCGTGCTCCACGGTCTCGCGGGTCAACAGCGGCCGCCACAGCTGCGAGGCGTAGCCGGCAAGGCCGGCCAGCGGCAGCTCGCCGTCGAACACGCGGACGTTCTCCGGATCCCTGTCCTCGCGGTCGAAGTTGTAGGTCGAGCGCCATTCCGCCAGCGCGGCCTTCTCGGTGTCGGCGCCGCTCAGCTCGGCGGCGGCGTAGGCGGCGGCGGTCAGTGACGGCAGCGGCAGCGGCGCTGCCAGGCCCTCCTCGCGCAGCGCGACCAGCCGGTCGAGCTCGGCCACCGCGATCGTCCGACGTGTGCCGGGGTCACCGGCGAGCTGCCGCAGCCGCGCCAGCGCGACGGTGCTGCCGCGGGCGCCGGAGCGGCCGATCGTGACCGTCTCCCAGGGGACCTCCGGATGCGCGGCCGACAGCGCCAGCAGCCGCACCCAGGCGGCGATCCGGTGCCGCGGATTCAGCCGCGAGAAACCGACCGTCAACAGCACGTGATCGTGCAGGCCGGAGACGGTGCCCGACAGGCGCACGCCGCCGCTCAGCGTCACGTTCGTCTCAAGCGACCGCGGTTCGCCTGAGCCGCCGTGCAGCCGTGCGTGGGCAGCGATCTTCGCCGCATCCCGCCACACCTGCCGGACAACCGGCCGGCCGAGCTCCCCCGGCGGCAGCTTCCCGCGAGCGATCTCCGCGTTGATCGCCTGCAGCGGCTCGACCCCGGCCAGCAGCGCGTCGAGCAGACGCTGCCCGACGCCGTAGCGCTCGAGCCCGGTGACCGCGACCGGCAGGTCGTCGGAGATCTCGTCGTCCCAGCTGCCGACGAGGATCCCGAGCCGCTGGCGCAGGAACGCCCGCACCGGCCGCTCGGCGAACGCGATCAGATCGGCGAGCGCGACGATCGTCTCGGTCGCGCGCGGCGGCAGCGGTCCGTCGAGGAACCGGATCTCCGTGGTCCTTCGTGCCGGGTCGATGAGCTCGCGGGCGCCGGCCAGCGCGACCTGATCAAAGCTCCACGGCGCCGCCTGCGGCAGATCCGCGTCGCCGGTCAGGCGGCCGCGCGCAAAGTTGCGGGGATCGAACGGCTGCAGCGGATGGCGCACGAGCACACGCTCCCGCGCCCGGGTCTCGCCGTCCGGCGTCCGGGCGGTCGCGTCGATTGCGTCGAGCAGCTCACCGACCGGGACCGCCGGCGGCCGGGGCGCGTTGGTGCGCTCGTCGTTGCCGCTGTATGTGATGACGAGGCCCTGCTCGGCAGCGAGCAGCGCGTCGAGTAGCAGCTGGCGATCCTCGGCACGCGGGTCGCGATCACCGACGTGCGGATCATCGAGCAGGAGATCATCGCCGTCGCGCGGGGTGCGGCGCGGGAACGCCTGATCGTCGAGACCGAGCAGGCACACGAGCCGGTGCGGGACCGAGCGCATCGGCACGAGCGTGCAGACGGTCAGGTGGCCGGTGCGGAAGTTCGCGCGGGTCGGGCGTCCGCGCAGCCGCTCGCCGATCAGGGCGCGGGCCTCGGCCTGGCTGAGCACGGTGCCGGCGCGGGCGCCGGCCTCGGCGGCGATGTCATCGAGCAGTCGCGAGAGCTCCGTGCGCTGCCACGCGTCGCGTGGACCGGTGGCGGTCAGCATGTCCGCTGCCGACCACACGGCGGCCGTCCACTGCGCCACGGTCTGCGGCCCTGCCAGTTCTCGGCGGGCGGCGCCGAGGCGCGCGAGCAGCTCGGCGAACCGGCCGACGAGCTCGATCGTGCCCGAGTCCGGGGAGCCGGCAGGAGCGACCCCGCCGTAGCTGGCCGCGCCGTCCCCGGCGACCGCGACCGACAGCAGCAGCCGTCTCAGCCCGCTTTCCCAGGTTCCGGCGTCGAGTGAGTCGAGCCTGTACGGGGCGCGATCGGCAGCGTCGATTCCCCAATGAATCGCGGCCTCGCTGACCCAGCCACGGAGCTCGGCGAGGTCGTCATCGGAGATCCCGAACCGCTGGCGGACCGGGGCGCTGTCAATCAGGTCGAGCACCGCCGAGGCGGTCAGCCGGGCGCCGGCGAGTTCGAGCAGGCGGGCGACCACGGCGAGGAGCGGATTGGTCTGGCGCAGCGAGCGGTCGGCGAGCCGGACGCGCAGCTCGCCGTCGGTCGCCTCGGTCGCGGTGCCGAACGTCGCCTGGATCAGCGGCGCGAACTCCTCCACCTCAGGGCACATGACGATCACGTCGCGCGGCTCGAGCGTCGGGTCGTCGGCGAGCCGGTGCAGGATCGCCTCGCGCATCACCTCGACCTGTCGCGCGCGGCCGTGGCAGGCGTGGATCCGGACGCTGTCGTCCTCGCTGAGGAGCTCCAGCCGGCCGTCGGCCTCACCGAGCAGCGGCGCCCCCGGCGGCCGTCGGTCGGCGCGGATGTCGGCCTGGAGCGCTCCGAGCAGCGTTGCCGCGGGCTGGGTGGTCAGCGGATGGTGGTGGTCCACGACCGCGTCGGTGGTGCTGGCCAACGGGCCAGCACTTGTGAGCACCAGCTGCAACTCTCGCGAATCTCGGCCCCAGGAGGCCAGCAGGCGGTTGCTGGCGCGGGCGGTCGGTGTCGAGGCGACGGGCGCCGGCCGGCGCGGGCAGCGTCCGGGCGACCTCGTCCCACAGGGCGGGGGAGGGGTGCAGCAGCAGCAGGTGGACGTCGCGGTACGCGGCGACGGCGCGCAGCACCTCGACGTAGCTGGCCGGCAGGCGAGTCAGGCCGAACATCGTTATCCGCGGCGGGCAGATCGGCCAGCGCGGGCTCGGCGCGCAGCCGGTCGCAGGCGTCCTTCAGCCGCTCGGCGCTCGAGGCGACGCCGATCTCCTGACGCAGCTCGCGCCACAGCTCGGCCTGCCAGCGCGACGGCCCGGAGGCCTCGCCGTCCTCGCCGCGCGCCCAGCCGGCGATCAGCTCCGGGCGGCGGATCGCGTAGTGCTCGTAGAGGCCGGCGAGGTGCCGCAGGCGGGCGAACCGCCGTTCGCGGCCGTCGCGGAAGTGCATCGCCAGCGGATCGAGCCACGGCTCGTCGATCAGTCGCTCGACGACCTCGAGCAGGGGCCACACCATCCGCTCAGCGGTCCACGGATCGGTGTCCGGGTCGATCCCGCCGGCGCGTGACAGGGCGTCGGCCAGGAGCCGGCCCGGGAACGGGAAATCGATCCCGGCGCAGACGCCGTCAGCGTGGCCCGCGGTCGCTCCCAGCGACGCTGACAGCTGCTGGGTCAGCCACCGCTCCATGCCGCGGGTCGGAACCGCGACGAGCTCCCGGGCGAACGGATCGGCGGGTCCCTCGGCGAGGATCGCGGCGAGCGCCTGGACGAGCGCGTCGGCGCGCTCTGAGCGGTGGAGGTGGAGCATCAGGATGAACTTAGTCGCCTGCGGCGCCCCTATCCTGACGGTCATGCGGCTCGAGGGCATCGTGGCCGGGGACATCGTCGAGGTCGACCGGCTCGGGCGGCGCTTTTACGCGCTGGTGTCGGGCAATGCCGCGGAGGGACTGTCGATCCAACCGCTCGATCGCAAGATCACGTACCGCAACTGCCGGGCACGCGAGGTGGTCGGGCACTGGTCCCGCCGGGGCCGCCCGCGAACGACGAGCGAACCGCTGCTGCCTGAAGTTCTGCAGCTCGAACTCGACCTGACCGAGCGGCGCTGACTGCGCCCCGGCGATGCTGGTCGCCTCGCTGAAGCAGGCATGGCCTCCGTTCGTGCTCGTCGCCGGTCTGCTGGCGATCGGGCTCGTCGCCTACCGCGACGGATTGTTCGGAGCCGCCGGCGCGTTCCTGGAGCGGCTGCCCGGCCCGTCGGTCGTGTTGTTCGGTGGTGCGTGTGTGCTGGTGGCGGCCGTCACCGCGGTCCTGAACCTCGATACGGCGGTCGTGTTCGTGACGCCGGTGATCGTCCTCGCGGCACGGCGCCGCGGCCTCAACGACGAGCCGTTCCTGTACGCGGCCCTGTTCATGGCCAACGCCTCGTCGCTGTATCTGCCGGGGTCGAACCTGACGAACCTGCTCGTGCTCGGCGGCCGCAACGGGATCCGTGGGGGATTCGCGGCGGGCTTCATCGCGCCGGCGCTGGTGGCGACGGTCGTGACGCTGGCGGGGCTGATGATCATCTTCGGAGGACGTCTGGGCGCGGCGGGCGAGCACGGCGTCGCCGGCTCCCCCGGCACGGTGACCGGCCCGGGGCTCGCTGGCGCGACTGCGGCCGCGGTGCTGACCGTCGTGTTCCGCAACCCGGCGCTGCCGGTCCTCGGTGACGCGGTGATCGTCAGCTGCGTCGCGCTGCTGCTGCGACGGGTCAGTGCCCGGGAGCTGTTTGACGCCGTCTCGCCGTTTGTCTTGGCCGGAGTGTTCGCGGTAGCCGTCGGGCTCGGGGTACTGGCGCGGGCATGGGATGGTCCGGCGCAGCTGCTCTCCGGCGCCGACCGCCCGCTGACGGCCGTGATCGCGGCCGGCGCGACCGTGCTCGTCAACAACCTGCCCGCCGCGGCGATGCTGTCGGCCGCTCACCTGGCCCATCCGCGGGCGCTGCTGATCGGGCTCAATCTGGGGCCGAACCTGGCGGTGACCGGGTCACTGGCGGCCTACCTGTGGTTGCGGAGCGCGCGGCAGCTGGGAGCCCGGACCAGCTGGACCGCGGTCACCCGCCGCGGCCTGATCCTGGCGCCGGTGGGGATCGCCGCGGCGCTGCTCGTCTCCAGCCACTAGTGCACCGGTCCGCGCGCGTGCACTAGATTCCCTGCCCGATGAGCGACGACTGGCGAGTGAAGGTGACGGTTGCTGGACACCGCGAGGCGGTGGAGCTCGGCGACGCGCTTGAGCACGGTGACGTGGCGCATCGCCTGGCGGCGGCCCCGGCCGGCCGCGTGATCGTCTCGGTCGACGACAGCGAGCTGTTCCTCTACGCCGCGACCCGCGAGCAGGCTGAGCTTGCCGCGCAGGCGGTCGGTGACGAGGCGGGCAAGCGTTCGTTGACCGCCCAGACCGACGTGACGCACTGGCATCCCGGGTCGGAGTCATGGCAGGCACCCGACGTGGCACTGCCCGAGACCGCCGCCGCCGAGGCGGCCGAGCACGCCGCGCTGATCGCCGGCGAGCAGGACGAACTCCGAGCGCTACGGCTTTCCCGAGTGGGAGGTTCGCGTCAGGCTGCCAGTCCCACGCCGACACGGTCGCGCTGGCGGCAACGCTGCGCCAGCGCGGGATCCCGAGCCTGCGGCGGTGGCGCTACCTCCTGGTCGGCGCCACCGACGAGGACGCGGCAGCTGCGCTTGCCAACGAGATCGGCGAGGTCGCACCCGCCGGCACCAGCCTGGCGGTCGAGGAGACGATCGGGGCGGTGTGGGAAGAGACCCCGCCGAACCCGTTCGCCTTCTTCGGCGGCCTCGGAGGCTGAGCCTCAGACCGTGAAGACGATCTTGCCGTGTACGTCGCCGGCGAGCATCGCCTCGAACCCCGCGCGGGCGTCTTTGAGGGGGAACGTGCGGTCGATGACCGGCCGGATGTCGCGCTGAACGCACAGTTGCGTCAGGCGCTCGAGCTCCTGCTTGGTTCCCATCGTCGAACCGACGACGGAGAGCTGCAGGAAGAAGATGCGGGTCAGCTCGGCCGGGGGCGCGTCACCGGTGGTGGCACCGCTGGTGACGAGCACGCCGCCGGGCTTCAGCGACTTGATCGAGTGCGACCAGGTGGCGGCGCCGATCGTCTCCATCACCGCGTCGACCCGGTCGGGCAGCCGGGCGCCGGACTCAAACGCCTGGTCGGCGCCGAGCGCGAGCGCCTCGGCCCGCTTGTCCGCGTCGCGGCTGGTCACCCAGGCGCGGATCCCGGCGGCGGAGGCGAGCACGATCAGCGCGGTCGCGACACCGCCGCTGGCGCCCTGGATCAGGACCGTCTGGCCGGGAACCAGCTGGCCGCGTGTGAACAGCATCCGGTAGGCGGTCAGCCATGCCGTCGGCAGGCAGGCGGCCTGCTCGAAGCTGATCTCGGGCGGCTTCGGAAGGAGGTTGCGCTGCGGCACGATCAGTTGCTCGGCCAGCGAGCCCTGGTGGCGCTCTGACAGCAGCGAGCGCTTCGGATCGAACGTCTCATCGCCGCTCCACTCGGGATCGGAGATCACCGAGTGGACGATCACCTCGTTGCCCTCCTCGTCGACGCCGGCCGCGTCACAGCCGAGGATCATCGGCAGGCGGTCAGCGGGCAGACCGACGCCGCGCAGCGACCACAGATCGTGGTGGTTAAGCGAGGCTGCTTTGACGTGGACGCGGGCCCAGCCGGCAGGCGGCTCGGGCTCCGGCCGTTCGCCGATCACCAGGCCGGAGAGCGGGTTGTCCCTGTCTATTGAGGCGGCGTAGGCGGCGAGCATGGGCCGCATCCTAGTGCGGAGAGGACTAGCCGCGACCGTTGGTCACCAGGGCGACCTTGGTTGATCTCGGCGCGAGTTCCGCGACACCACCGTCGACCTCGGCCTCGATCACGGCGCCCCGGGCGATCCCCGCGCGGTACGGGGAGACGAGGATCTGACCCACGCTGCAACCGTCTGCGAGCACGTAGTCCACGGCCAGCGGCACCGAGGTCCCGGTCACCGGATCAAGCTCGCAGCCGCCCGTGCGGGCGACGGCGGGCGGGGTCAGCTGCGCCTCGAGCGCGGTGTAGTTGAGGCTGCCGAAGCCACCGCTGAAGCCGAACTTCGTGTGATCGCCGGCGCACGGGGTTGCGGCGAGCGCGATCGTCTCCGTCGCCGGCTCTCCGGCCGCCGCGGTCTGCGTGTCGGTCGTCGTCGTGCCGCACTCGGTGGTGACCGCCCTGGTCGTGACCGAGCGCCCGCCGGCGATCGCGTTGACCGTATAGGCGCCGGTGTTCACCAGCGTGGAGCCGTTGTACTGCGGGAGGTCGCTGACCGAAGCAGCAAACGTCGCGTTGAGCAGCGGCACCGTTGCGCTCGAGACGAGATCACGGCGCTTGGACTTCACGTCGGCCGTCATCCAGATGCAGGCCCGGGCGCTGGAACCGCGAACGTCGATCACGACGTCACCGACGGACGCGGCGTAGGTCCCGGGGGTGGTGCCGCCGTTCGGGGCAAACGGCGAGGACTGGCGTGAGAGCAGATGTGCCGACACGTAGTAGTCCGGGATCTCGTGCAGCGTCTCCTTGTCCGCATCCGGCGTCGCCGCGCACCGCTTGGAGCTGCGCTGGAACGCGAGGAACGCGGCCGCGGTCGTGCTGTGGATCTTGGCGGCGCCTGAGAACAGGGTCGCGGTCAGGGGGGTGCCGGAGACCGGGAGCCACTGCGGCGGCGTGCCCAGCGACAGCTGCAGCTGGCCGCGGGCCAGTGGCTCCAGCGACGAGGTCTTGATCGTGGCGTGGGCGGCCGGCGCGGCCGCTGCCAGCGTCGCGATCGCCACGAGCATGGCGCGCATCACGGGCGTCGCGGCGGGCCGGTTGCGCGAGAGTGGGGTGAGACGCATCACCTAACGCTAACCCGCCAGAGGCGATTTCGTCTCGGTGCGATAGCGTCCGGCCAATGTCCAAGATTTCAAAGCTGTGCGGCCCGGTGTTCATCGCCGCGGGCGTGAACCACTTCATCATGCCCAAGCCGTACAAGGCGATCATGCCGGAGTACCTCCCGGCCCACGACTTCCTGGTGCAGGCCAGTGGGGTCGCCGAGGCTGCCGGAGGACTGGGATTGATGATCCCCGCGACTCGCCAGCGGGCCGGCAAGTTCCTGCTGTTGACGCTGCTTGCCATCTTCCCGGCGAACATCGAGATGGCACGCCATCCCGAGCGGTTCCCGCAGGTGCCCGGCGGGGCGACCGCGCTCAAGGCGCGGCTCCCGTTCCAGTTCGTGTTCGCCGCCTGGGTGCTGTCGGCGATGCGCCAAGGCGAGACGGCGCAGTGACGTCCTTCACTGGCAAGGTCTGCGTCATCACCGGCGCGGGCTCCGGGATCGGGCGCGCACTGACGGTCGCGCTGGCCCGCGAGGGCGCGCGTCTCGCGATCTCCGACATCAACGCCGAGACCGTCGCCGCGACCGCGGCGATGGCGTCTGAGTACGGGGCATCGGACGTCGATCAACGGGTCCTTGATGTCGCCTCTCGCGACGCCGTGTTCGCCTACGCCGACACGGTCAAGGAGCTGTTCGGCTCCGTCAATCTCGTGGTCAACAACGCCGGCGTGGCGGTCTCCAAATCGCTGCTCGACACGCCGCTTGAGGACTACGAGTGGTTGATGGGCATCAACTTCTGGGGGGTCCTGTATGGGACCAAGGCGTTCCTCCCGCATCTGATCGCATCCGGTGACGGGCACCTCGTCAATCTCTCGAGCGTCTTCGGCCTGATCGGCGTGCCGAACCAGTCGGCGTACAACGCCGCCAAGTTCGGTGTCCGCGGGTTCACCGAGGCCCTGCGCCAGGAGATGCTCAACGCCAAGGCTCCGGTCAAGATCCACTGCGTGCATCCGGGCGGCGTCAAGACCGGGATCGCCGCGGCCGCACGGACCGACGCCCCGGACCCGCAGGCGCAGGCGGAGATGTTCGAGAAGATCGCCCGACTGACACCGGACCAGGCCGCCGGGATCATCCTGCGCGGCGTCAAGCGCGGATCCCCACGGATCCTGGTCGGCAAGGACGCCGTCGCAATCGACGTGATGTCGCGGGTGCTCGGGCCTCTGTACCAGCAGATCGTCCGTCGCGCGGGCGCTCGCGCCGACCTTGTGTAGAGCGCTGTCAGCTCTGTGCTGCTGCGCCTGCTGAAGCGGGTCGCCGTCGATATCACGCCGCTGCGTGAGTCGAGGGACTTCCGGCTGCTGGCGCTCGGGCAGATCGTCTCCAACCTGGGAACGCAGGCGGCGCTGGTGGCGCTGCCGTACCAGATCTACGTGATCTCGCATTCGGCGACGCTCGTCGGTCTGCTCGGCGCGTTCGAGCTCGGCCCGATGGTCGTGGTCTCGCTCGTGGGCGGCGCGCTGCTCGATCGCCGCGACCGCCGCCCGGTCCTGATCGCAGCACAGATCGGGGTGATCTGCTCAGTCGGTGCGCTGTGCGCGCTGTCGCTCGCCAGCTCGCACCCACCGGTGATCGCGGTGCTGCTGCTCGGCGGGGTCGTGGCCGGATGCAGCGCGCTCGACGGAGTCTCCCGCGGGGCGATCATTCCGGGCCTGCTCGGCGCCGAGCGGATGACTTCCGGGCTGGCGTTCAACTACGGGCTGCAGCAGGCGACCTCGGTCATCGGCCCCGGCCTCGGCGGCTTGCTGATCGCGGCGGCCGGAGTTGGTTGCACCTACGCGGTTGACGTCGTCTCGGTCCTATCGATGCTGGTGGTGGCGCTGATGATCTCCGCACAACCACCAGCATGGGTGATCGGGGACCATCCGCCGGTCCGTGAGGCGATTGCGGAGGGCCTGCGGTTTGTCGTCTCCGACAGGGCACTCGCCGGGTCGTTCGTGATCGATATCAACGCGATGATGTTCGGCATGCCGCGGGCGCTGTTCGCGGTCCTGTCGCTCACCGTCTACCACGCCGGCGCCGGCGGCACCGGGTTGCTGTACGCGGCGATCGCAGTGGGCGGCACGGTGTCGGTCCTGACCTCGGGTTGGGTCGCCCGAACGCGGCGGATGGGGCGGGTCGTGATCGTCTGCGTGCTGTTGTGGGGGCTGGCGATCCTCGGTGCCGGTCTGGTCCGGTCGATCGCACCGGCGGTCGTGTTCCTGGCGGTCGCCGGCTGGGCCGATGGGATCAGCGCGGTCTGCCGCCAGGCGATCTCGCAATCGCTGACGCCCGACCGGCTGCGCGGGCGGATGGGCGCGGTGTTCAGCCTCGTCGTCACGAGCGGCCCGCGGCTGGGGGACATCGAATCCGGTCTGGTCGCCGGTCTGGCCGGAGCGCTCAACTCGGTGCTTGTCGGCGGGATCGCCTGTGTCGCCGGCGTGGGCGCCGTCGTCATCGCCTTCCCAGAGCTGGCTCGCTTCGACGCGCACGAGACGTTCGGGCGGATGGCCGCGGTCGAGGCGGCGGCAAACGCAACCGCCCAGATTCCCCAGGGTTAGCGCGCCTCGGCGCAGCCGGACATAGCGATGCGTAGCCTTCTGTCGTCCCGATGAGGAGGAGTGGCGTGTTCGTGAGGAGTCGAATCAGCGCGGCCGTGACCGTGACAGTGGCTCTCGGGATCGTCGCGGGCGCGGGTGGCGTGGGCGTATCGACAGCCTCCGCAGCCGCGGCCGACTGCCCCTGGGCGACGTCGACGGCACCGATCCCCGAGCGGGTCGCGCAGCTCCTCAGCGTGATGACGACCGCCCAGAAGCTCGACCTCGTCGGCGGTGCCAACTCCAAGTACGCGGGTGCGACGACAGCGGTCCCGTCGCTGTGCATCCCTGCACTGACACTCCAGGACGGTCCGGCCGGAGTTGGCGACAGCATCGCGGAGGTCACGCAGCTGCCCGCCCCGATCGATCTGGCAGCGACCTTCGACACGGCCGCTGCCTACCAATACGGCAACGTGATCGGGGCCGAGGACCGCATCAAGGGCGCCGATGTCGATCTCGGACCGACCGTCAACATCGTCCGCGATCCGCGCTGGGGCCGTGCGTTTGAGACATACGGCGAGGACCCCTACCTGAGCGGGATGATCGGCGACGGCTACATCGAGGGGGTCCAGTCAAACGGCGTGATGGCACAGGTCAAGCACCTTGCCGCCTACGACGAGGAGACCGGCCGGGACTCGCCGCTGACGTCGGACTCGATCGTCTCGGATCGGGCGCTGCAGGAGATCTACCTGCCACCGTTCGCCGATGCGATCAAGCACGCCAACGTCTCCTCGATGATGTGCTCCTACAACCAGATCAACGGCACGCCCGCCTGCTCCGACGGGTACACGATGACGCAGGTGATCGACGAGCAGTACGACTTCAAGGGCTTCATCACCTCCGACTGGTACGCGACCCAGAACGCGGCGCCGGCGGCGAACGCCGGCCTTGACATGCAGATGCCGGACGCCTGTTATTTCAACACCGGCCTATCCGAGGACATCGGCGACGGCCAGGTCCCCGAGTCTCAGCTCAACGGGATGGCTGGTCGGATCCTGACGGAGATGTTCCGTTTCAAGATGATCGGCCGGATGACCCCGACCGGCTCGCTGAGCAACACCGCGACCAGCACCTCGCACCAGCAGACGGCGCTGCAGATCGCGGAGGAGGGGACCGCTCTGCTCAAGAACGCGGGCGGGGTGCTGCCGCTCAACCGATCGACCGTCGGGTCGATCGCGGTGATCGGCGCCGACGCCAGCGCCAATCCAGTCACCGCCGGTGCGGGCAGCGCCACCGTCGAGTCGCCGGGGACGACCCCGCCGCTGGGGGCGATCGCCGCGCTGGCCGGCAGCGGCGTCAAAGTGACCTACGACGACGGCTCGAGCACGTCGTCCGCGGCGGCCGTCGCCAGGTCCGCGAAGGTGGCCGTTGTGTTCGCCGACCTGGCGGAGGGCGAGTTCGACGATCTGCCCGACATCGACCTGAGCGGCAACCAGAACGCGCTGATCTCGGCGGTTTCCGCTGCCAACCCGAACACGATCGTCGTGCTCAACACCGGCGACGGTGTGACGATGCCATGGCTGGCCTCCGTCAAGGGTGTGCTCGAGGCCTGGTACCCGGGTCAGGAGGACGGCACCGCGATCGCTCGGCTCCTGTTCGGAGACGCCGATCCCTCCGGCAAGCTGCCGGTCACGTTTCCGACGTCGATCTCCCAGGTCTCCACCTCCGGCAACTGGCCGTCGCTCGGCAAGCAGACGTTCGGCGAGGGGATCTTCGTCGGCTACCGCTGGTTCGAGAAGCAGAACGAGACACCACTGTTCCCGTTCGGCTACGGCCTCTCGTACACGCGCTTCAAGATCAGCCACGGTCGGGTCGCTCTGCACACACGCACCGGCCGGCTGACCGTCCGCGTGACCGTCACCAACACCGGCTCCAAGGCAGGCTCGGATGTGGTCGAGATGTACGTCGGTGACCCCCCGGTCGCCGGCGAGCCGCCGCGGCAGTTGAAGGGCTTCACGCGTGTGACGCTCACCCCCGGCGCTCAGACGCGGGTGACTCTGCACCTGACGCCGCTGGACCTCAGCTATTGGAACAACCGCTGGACCGCCCCGGCCGGGACCTACACGGTCTACGTCGGGGACTCCTCCGCACTCAGTGGCCTGCCGGTCGTCCTGCACACGCGCCTGACAAGGACGGTGCTGACCGGCTCGGCGCCCGGTCCGGCCACCAGCACCGGGACCGATTCGCCGCTGCTGTTGGCCCAGTGCCCCCAGGACGTCCTGCTGCCGACCGGCAACTCGCTGCTCACCGTCGGCGGGTTGAGCGAGACGAGCATCGCCGACCTGCCGTAGGTTCTTAGGGGTTCTCGATCGCCTGTTTGAGCTCGTTGGCGCGCACGCCGGCGAGCTGGTGGCGCAGGACACCGACCATCGGGCCGCGGACGAGCAGGCCGAGGCGGCCGAGGTCAACCTCGATCCAGTAGCGGACCTTGGTGCGACCACCGAGGTCGGTGAGCTCCCAGCGACCGTGGACAGACTTGAGGTCGCCCTTCTCCTGGACCCACTCGAGCTGCGTCGGGCCGGTGTAGGTGAAGCGAACCCGTGATTTGACGGCCCTGACCTTCGCGTCGGTCTCGGCCTCGCAGACGATTGCGTGGCCGTCGCCGCCGCGCTCCACCGCCACCATCGAGATCATCCCGCCCTGCCAGTCAGGAGCCTTCTCGACATCGGCGACGAGCTCCCACACCGTCTCGATCGGGGCGTCGATCTCCGCCGTCGAATCACCTTCAAGTGTTCCCATTCAGTGCACCACCTTGCGCGTAGCTGACGACGGCAGCATATGCGGGCCCGCCGAGGGGCGCGGTCGGGGTAGAGTCGCCCCACGATGAAGAAGATCTCCGCCAACGCCACCCGTCAGACCGCCGCCACCCCCGAAGCCGCCTATGCGCTTCTCGTCGACCTCGAGGGCTACCCCCGCTGGTACCCGGACGGGGTTTCCGAGGCCGAGATCAACAACCGCAACGCCGACGGCACCCCGACGCAGGGCAAGGCCCGGTTGAAGATTTCGGTCGGTCCGATTCAGCGCGAGTTCAAGGTGTGGACGAAGATCGTCACCGAGCCGCTGAAACTGGTCGAGCTGAGCCGGATCCCGCACGACGACCGTGACCGCGAGCGGCTCACGGTCCGCTGGAAGCTGGCCCCGTCCGGGAGCGGCACGACGCTCACCGTCGAGATCGACGCCGAGCTGTCGATCCCGCCGTTCATGCCCGTCGGGTCCGTCGCCCCGACGATCGCGGGCGGCTTCGCCGACGCGGCCGCTCGCGCGCTCGGTTAGACGCGCTTCTCGCTCGATTCGACCAGCCGCGGTCAGCAACCTGAGGGGCGTTCCCCGGCGGCGCCGTATCCCGATTTCGGGTGCTCGGAACCTCGAAAAATCGATGTTGTCGATTGGTGTGTTTGGGCAACGCAGATCCCGGTAAGAGTGCTGACGAAAATTCCTGGTGCGCTCGGGCATCAGGACGGTAAAAACCCTTCAGATCCAGCGGGGAGACACTCACGATGTGGAAGATGCGCGCGGCCTCCGCGGCCGCGGTTGGAACGCTCATGCTGATTCCGTCCGGCGTGGCATACGCCTGCAGCAGCGGCGGTGGCAAGAGTCAGAGCCAGGGTGGCAACAGTTCCCAGGCTCAGAGTGGTGGCCACGGGTACTCACACTCGGGCTCGGGGTCGTCGTCGGGCGCTCCGGCCGGGTCATCCTCGGGCGCCGGCTCGGCATCCCCGGGCGCCGGCTCCGCGCCGACAGGCGCCGGCTCGGCACCAACGGGCGCCGGCTCGGCATCCGGCGGTTCCACATCTAAGTCCGGTGGGCACTGCGGCGGCTCCGGCAGTCACTCCGGCAGCTCCGGTACTGGTTCGGTTTCAAGCGGCGCCGAGGCGGCCGCTCCGTCGAGCACTGCGAAGCCCGCTCCGTCGACCACTACGAAGCCTGCTCCGTCGAGCACTGCGAAGCCCGCTCCGTCGAGCACCACGACGACCACGACGACCACACCGGCGCCGACGACCACGGCGACGCCCGCAACGACGACAACGCCGGCAACGACGCCGGCTGCGACGACGACGACGACGGCCGCCGGAGCAACTCCCGCGCTGCCGTCCGCTTCAACCGGCACGACGAAGCTCCGCGGCGCCGACGAGAAGTCGTCCGTCAAGGACAAGAAGGACAAGAAGTCCAAGAAGCGGCACCACCTGGTGAAGCCGGCGCGCCAGCGCAAGGTCTCGCACAAGCGCATTGCGAGCGAGGGCGCGAAGACGGCAGCCTTCACGGGCTGAGCCACCCAAGACGGCACCGGGTCGCGGCCTCTCTCTCGGTCGCGACCCGGCCGGCGCCGTCCGGTGCCGTCCGCTCCACACGAGACAACCAATGCGCAGATTCGCAATCACACTCCTGCTCCCGTTCGCGTTGATCACCGCTGCTCTGTGCCTGGTGGCGCCCGCAGCGAACGCGGGACGTCGGTTCGTCGCTCACGCTGCTGCGGCGGCCGGCGGCGACAGCGGCGCGATCTCGAACGAGACCACGATCACCTACTGGGCGCATCCGGTCACGACCGGGCCGATTCGCACCGCTCCAAGGCCCAGCGCCGGGATCGTCACAACGCTTCACTACCTGACCGAGGACGGCTATCCAGAGGTCTACCCTGTCCTCGATCAGCGCGTCGACCGGCACCTGACGTGGTTCCGGATCCGAATCCCGGGGCGGCCGAACGGTCGTACCGGGTGGGTCCCGGAGACATCACTGGGCCCGCTGCACGTCGTCCACACGGAGATCGTGGTCAACGAGCACACCCTGACGCTGACGCTCTATCGCTGGAACAAGAAGATCTTCTCGACCAGGGTCGCGGTCGGCAAGGCGAGCACCCCGACGCCCACCGGGCACTTCTGGGTGCGGGAGAAGTTTCGCGCTCAGGGCGGCGAGTACGGTCCGTTCGCGCTCGGGACGGCTGACTACTCGGTCCTCAGCGACTGGCCGCGCGGCGGGATCATCGGCATTCACGGCACCGATGAGCCCCAGCTGGTTCCCGGCTATGTCTCCCACGGGTGCGTTCGCCTGCGGAACGCGGCGGTCACCAAGCTGTATCCGCTGGTCCCGATCGGAACCCCGATCGACGTGATGGGAACCCCACGGGACTAGTGCACGCGTTCCGCAGGATCTGCGGACGTGCGTACCAGCCCTAGACGAGCGCGAGACGTCCGGCCTCGAGATCAAGCAGCGCCCGCTTGGTCTCGAGGCCGCCGCCGAAACCGACGAGCTTGCCGTTGGCACCGATCACCCGGTGGCAGGGGACGATGATCGCGATCGGGTTGCGGCCGTTGGCCGAGCCGACCGCACGCGCGGCCTTGTAGCTGGGCTGGTCGCAGGCGACCGAGGCGATCTCCCCGTAGCTGCGCGTCTCGCCGTAGGGGATCGTGCGCAGCGTCTCCCAGACGCGGCGCTCCCAGGTGGTGCCGACGAGCTCCAGGCGGAGATCGAACGCCTGAAGCGTCCCGGCGAAGTACTGCTCAAGCTGGTCGCGAACGTCCGGGAAGGCGTTCGGATCGGCGACAGCTCCCGGCAGCGACGCGGCACCAAACGCGAGCCGGTGCAGGACCCCATCGGCGGTGCCGGCCAGCGTGAGCGTCCCGACCGGTGAATCGATTGTCGTGAAGATCGTCATACGACTACAACGCGACGGGGGCGGAAACCGTGAGATTGGGAGCTTCGAGCCCGAACGCCTCCGCGACCAGCTCGTAGGAACGCCGCCGCGCCTCGTGGTCGTGCGTGATCGTGACGACGATCACCTCCTCCGCGCCATAGGCCGTTGCGATCTGCTCGAGGCCCGCTCGCACCTTCTCGGGCGTGCCGATCACACCCCGGCGCCCCGGTACCCAACCCTCGCCGCCGGCGCCGACCCGCTGCAGGTACTCAAGTGCGACCTCGGGCGTCGGCACCTTGATCAGCTCGCCCTGTCGCAGCAGCCGCATCGACATCCGGCTTGAGGCCGAGAGGAACTGCGCCTGCGCGTCGGTCTCGGCGCACAGGGTCCAGACTGCGACGGCTGTGGTCGGCACGCCATCGATCCCGTTGGAGATCCAGCGGTCACGGTAGGACGCTGCGATCTGATCGCCACCAGGGTTGATGAAATCGGCGAACGCGTACGGAAGTCCCAGGTCGGCGGCCCACGTCGCCGACTGTGGCGAGGATCCCAGCAGCCACGGCACCGGCCGTGCCTCCGGACCTCCCGGGAGCGCCTCGAGGCGCTTGAAGGGATGGTCGTCCGGCAAGGTGCCGTCGAGGTAGCCGAGCAGCTCCGCCAGCTGCTGGGGGAAGTCGTCGGGTGCGGCCTGGCGGCGATCGCGCTGGAGCGCGTAGGTCGTCAGCGGATCGGTGCCGGCGGCCCGACCGAGCCCGAGATCGATCCTGCCGGGATAGAGGCCCGCCAGGATCGAGAACGTCTCGGCCACCTTCAGCGGGCTGTAGTGCGGCAGCATCACGCCGCCGGAGCCGACCCGGATCACGGATGTCGCGGCGCCGAGCGCCGAGATCAGGACCTCCGGTGAGGCGCCGGCCAGCATCGGGCCGCCGTGATGCTCCGCGACCCAGTACCGGTGGTACCCGAGCGCCTCGGTCAGCCGCGCCAGATCGAGCGTGTTGGCGAGCGCGTCAGCGCCGGTGAATCCCTCCGGGATCGGCGACTGATCGAGGACTGACAACCGCATTGACCCCCCAATCGTACGGCCCCCCGCTCGGGGGGTTTGATCAGGCCCCGCCTGTTACGAAAACCCCACTCCTGCGATTCCTGTTGCACATGACCGCTCTCCAAGTAGTCCCAGAGACACTCTCGCTGACCCCGCTGCAGCGCCTCGAGGCGCTCTGCGACCCGGGCTCGCTCGAGCTGATCCGCACCGCCGTCTCCTCACAGGCGATGGGCGACCGCGCCCAGGCCGGCGATGGCGTGCTCGGCGGGGCCGGCCTGATCGACGGCCGCCCGGTCTTCTGTTACGCCCAGGACGCCAAGTATCTCGGCGGCTCACTCGGTGCCGCCCACGCCGACACGATCGTCAGAGTGCTGGAGCTCGCCGGCCGCTCCGGCGCGCCGGTCGTCGGCTTCGTCGGCTCCGGTGGCGCTCGCATGCAGGAGGGCGTCGCAGCCCTCGGTGGGTACGGCCGGATCTTCCGCGCGACCGTCGCGCTGTCCGGCAAGGTACCGCAGATCTCCGTGATCACCGGGCTGTCGGCCGGCGGCGGCGCGTACTCGCCGGCGCTGACCGATTACATCGTGATGACCCGCGAATCAAGCATGTTCCTGACCGGTCCCGGAGTTGTCCGCGAGGCACTCGGTGAGACCGTGACCGCCGCCCAGCTCGGCGGTCCGAAGGTGCACGAGCGCAACGGCGTGGCACATTTCGTCGCCGACGACGAGGTCGAGGGCGCAGCGCTCGCACGGCGGATCCTCGCGTACCTCAAGCGCCCGGCGGTTGCGGGGATGGCGGCCCCGTTGGGCCGCCAGATCAGCGGGGACTCAGAGCACGGCGATCCCGGCTCATGCGTCCCGACGGACCCGCGGAAGGTCTACGACGTGCGTGACGTGATCGACACGATCGTCGACGTCGACTCATGGCTCGAGGTCGCAGCCGGCTGGTCACGGAACCTCGTGACGGGCTTCGCGTTCCTGGACGGCCGTCCGGTCGGGATCATCGCCAACCAGCCGCGCTATCTCGGTGGCGTGCTCGATGCCGACTCCTCGGAGAAGGGCGCGCGCTTCATCAACCAGTGCAACGCCTTCGGCGTGCCGATGGTGGTGCTCGTCGACACCCCCGGCTTCATGCCCGGCTCGAAGCAGGAGTCGGCCGGGGTGATCCGCCACGGCGCCTCGCTCGTGCAGGCGTTCTCGGCGGCGACGGTCCCGCGGGTGACTGTGGTGCTGCGCAAGGCGTTCGGCGGTGCCTACATCACGATGAACTCCAAGGAGCTCGGGGCCGACTACGTGTTCGCATGGCCGCAGGCGGAGCTCGGCGTGATGGGCGCCAAGCCCGCCGTCGGGATCATCCATCGGCGTGACCTGGCGGCCGCCGCCGACCATGAGGCCGAGGCGTTGCGCGAGTCACTGGCCAGCGCCTACGCCGCTCAGCACCTGCGCCCGACGGTCGCAGCGTCCGCCGGTGAGATCGACGAGCTGATCGAGCCCGCTGACACTCGCCGGCGTCTGGCCTGGGCGCTGCGCTCGCTCGCGGGCTGAGGCATGTAGCGGCCGCACCGCCAGCCGGTGTGAAAAGCTCGTGATGCGGTTGTAGCGACGCCGAAACCGCAAGATAAGCGTTCTCTTAGGTTGGTCCCATATGTGCAGGCGGCCTGTAAAAACGCCGCGCGGGGCCATACCGAACAAGGAGCACACACCTCTTGGCCAGTCATCTGGCGAGCCCCACGCGGGCTCGCGTGCTGGTGACCGCGGTTGCGGTCGCCGGCTTCCTCGGAGCGCTGCCGGCGGTCGCCGGCGCGACCTCGTACATCAACATTCCGAACTCATCGGTCAACGTCGACTCGATCGCCGACGGGGTCAGCGCTGCGCCGTGGAACTCCTCGCAGGGTGTGACCACGCTGAACGGTACGGCGGTCAGCGCCTATCCCAGCGCCGATCTGTTCTCGGGCTTCAACTTCGGAGGTCCGGCGACGACGGACCCGACCGAGCCGAACGTTGCGGTCTATCCGGCCGCGGACACGAACTCAACGACCGATGCCGACTTCCCCTTCCCGAGCGGCTACGTCGGAACTCCGGGGCCGCTCTCCGGCTACTGCGATTCGAGCGAGAGCAACACATCGAATGACAACGAGACCGGCACCGTCGAGTCCCAGCCGACGGGCGAGACGTTGCCGTTCGCGCCCTACTACTTCCCGTACGTCGTCCGCAACAGCGACGGCAGCCTGACCGGCTACTTCGACTACCGGCCGAAGGACGCCGACGAGGAGATCGTCGTCGCGAAATCGACCGACGGTGGCAACAGCTGGACCTACGAGGGCTCTGCGCTCGAGCAGAATCCGGGCTACTGCCCGTCGGGCGACACCAACGATGACGGCGAGGGTCACCCGTTCGTCGCCGATCTGGGTGGCACCAACTACCTCTATACGCTCGAACGCGCCGCCGGTGACAACTCCGGGATCGGCCTGCTCGCCCACGCGGTCGGCACATCGGACAGCTCCAATCCGCTGACGGGCGTGCCGAGCACCGAGTCCTCCGGCGTCGACCCGAACACGTTCGCGACCAGTTCAATCGACGTCGGCTCGACGGCTGCGGCGGTCCCGGTATCGACGCTCGGCGGCGACGCCGGCCAAGGCAACTCGACCAGCCTCAGTGACGGCACCAAGACGATCACGATCCCGGATCCGGGGGCGATCGCCGCCGGTCCGTTCATCGACGTGACCGCTGAGAAGGCCGATGGCCTGACCCAGGACGCGGCCGAGGTGAGTTGCACCGGCACCTCGGGAAGCACCGGCAGCTCGCCGGAGCTGACGGGCTGCACCGCCGGTGGGTCGGGATTCACCGTCGCGCCCGGCGACGACCTCGTTCAGGTGATCGGAACCGCATCGGCCGCCGCCTCGATTCCAAACGAGGCCCAGGATGAGGCCCAGGGCAACGGTCCGAGCATCACGGTCACCCAGACGACCCCCGCCGATGCATCGGCCAATTCACCGACGACGATGTACCTGCTCAACAACAACGCGCCCAACCGGTATTACATCGACGGTCAACCGGTCTACTGCGTTCAGGCGAATGCGGATCCGAGCACGAAGATCGAGGACTGCACGACCCCGAAGAGCGGCGGCGTCAGCGTCGCCAAGAACGACCCGATCATCGCCGACCCGATCGATCCGAGTGACGGCAGCGGCGGCGTCGCCCAGACGACCGGCCTGATCTCGCCCGACGGGATCATCGGCGCCCTGCCGTCGTCGGACAACAGCACCTGGGGTGCGCCGGCGGACTCGACGGTCGTGCTCTACACGGAGAAGCTCCTCAACTACTTCAACATCGGTGGCATCAACGGAACCGTCACCGCCCCCGGCGGCGCGGCAACGACGACGGCGACGGTCAACCTGCCCGGTTCGACCCCGACCGACTACAACATCTCGCCGCTGCCATCGGTGGCCGAGCAGTTGCCCGCGAGCGGCTCGTTCGACATCTACGTGGTCCCGAACAACGCGACCACGGTGACGACGCTGACGTGCCAGGGATGGGACGTCAACAAGACGACCTCCGACCGCTACACGTCGGTCAACGGGACGATCGACCTGGTCGGCTGCACCGGCGGTGACAGCAGTGACACGATCGCCGCTGGCCATCAGGGACAGTGGATCGGCGGTCCGGGGGCGGCGATCGAGCCCTACTCGGTCCTCACCCAGATCGGCGAGGGCAAGAACAACGCCGAGAAGCTGCTCGGCAACAACGAGGACTACGAGATCGTCCGCGCGGCCTACACGACCGACGGGATCAACTTCACCGATCTCGGTCCGGTCAGTGGCGGTGAGAACGGCGTCGGCAGTACGACCGGGGCCTACGACGATCTCACCGATCCGACCCAGCAGGACAGCCCCGCAGGCAACTCGACGACAGGGATCGCACCCAACGCCGACGTCGACGCCGTCAATCCGCAGGGCGATGCGCCGACCAGCCTCCCGGTTGGCACCGCGGATACGACGGAGCTGCGTTGGCCCGGTTCACGCGGGACCCTGATCACGAACCCGGACGGCAGCCTCGGGCTGTTCCTGTCGGGCGCGTGGGCCAGCGACGGCGACAGCGACGCGTTCAACCAGGTCTTCTACACGCAGTCCAGTGACGGCGGCAAGACCTGGTCGGTGCCGACGGTGGTGCTCTCGACCGACTACACGTTCTCGGCGTCGGTCAGCCAGGACACCGATCTCGGCAACGGCATCGACAGCACCCTCGGGACCTCCGCGTACTACTCGGGTCGCGCTTACGACCCGACGGTGGTGCAGAACCCGGACGGCACGCTGACGCTGGTGTTCGCCGGCTACAGGCTGCCGAGCCCGGTGACGGCCAGCGGCAGCCCGCTGGGGACCGACACCTCGGCGTTGTACTGCGAGGGTGTCGTCAGCAGCGGGTGCACCACGGCGGCGACGCCGACGGTCACCGAGACCGATCCGGCGATCTACCGGAACATCCTGACCGAGCAGCTCTCACCGGAGATCGCTCCGGCGGTCACGACGGGCGCGGCGTCGGCAATCAGCATGACCGGCGCGACGATCGCCGGCACCGTCGACCCGTACGCGCAGTCGACCACGTATCAGGTCGCGTACGGAACCTCGGCGTCGGCTCTGACGAGCACGACGACGGCCGGCGACGCCGGCGACGGCGCCACGGTCCAGTCCGAGAGCGTCGCGCTCACCGGGCTGCAGCCGGGCACGACGTACTACTACGAGGTGCGGGCGACCAACGGCAGCGGCACGACAGACGGCTCGGTGGCGAGCTTCACGACGATCGCCCCGGCCACCACCACGACCACAACAACAACCGCAACCACGACCACCACAGCGGCGACCACCACGACCACGACACCGACCACGACCACGACATCAACGACGCCGATCACCACGACGGCGCCGAAGACGCACACCACGACCGCCAAGGTCGGCAACCAG
Source organism: uncultured Conexibacteraceae bacterium (assembly GCA_963778315.1). Taxonomy (GTDB): domain Bacteria; phylum Actinomycetota; class Thermoleophilia; order Solirubrobacterales; family Solirubrobacteraceae; genus Palsa-465. The sequence continues at coordinate 142,114 of CAVZTZ010000015.1, forward strand.
AAGCTGACGCTGACGCTGCCGGCCAGCTCGAGCTGCACCGCCGCGTCGAAGAAGCTCTCGGTGAAGTTCACGCGGGCGGCCGACGGTGGTCAGCCGGCCCTCACGTTCGTGAGCGCCAAGGTCTACATCGGCAAGGGTGTGGCCCACGTCGAGAAGCGCAAGGGCCACAGGGTCACGGTGTACGAGCCCAACGCCGTCCTCACGAAGGCGTCTGATTCGTTCACGCTGAGTCTCAAGGGCCTTCGCGCGGGCGCGCACACGCTGAAGGTCGTGGTCGACTACACCGAGAAGGTCGGCCACAGGACCAAGTCGGTGACCAAGACGATCAGCGGCTCCTTCAAGGTCTGCTGAGCCAACGGGCGGGTGGGTGGCCGGGAATGGGGCCACCCACCCGGCCACCCCGCTCCGTCAGTGGAGCAGGCCGTGCAGTTCGGCCGAGGTGATCACGTCGCCCTGGCGGGAGAAGATCTTCTCGGTCAGGAACTCGTGGACGCCCGGCTCGGGGTCGACGCACAGGTCCGAGATCACGATCACGCGATAGTCCTTGTCGTGGGCGTCGCGAACGGTCGACAGGGTGACGCCCGAGGTGCTGATCCCGGCAAGCAGCAGCGTGTCGATCCCGCGCGCCCGGAGCTGCTCGTCGAGGTCGGTCGTGCTGAAGGCGCCGACCCGGGTCTTGCGGACGACGATGTCCCCTTCCTGCGGGGCGATCTCGTCGTGGACCTGGGTCGCGGGGGCGTCGGCGTGGAACATCGCCAGGCGCTCCGGCGTGATCCGCTGGCCCATCGCCCCGGCCGGCACCTCGCCGTCGGTGAAGGCGACGCGGACGTAGCCGATCGTGCCGCCGTGACCACGGATCAGTTCGATCGCCTGCTTGGCGCCGGCGACCAGCCGGGGGCCCTCATCGGGCACGAGTCCGAAGATGCCGTTCTGGTAGTCCATCACGAGCAGTGCGGTTGTTGCGGGGTCGATCGGGGATGTCATCCGGGGGTCCTTTCGATGGTGGGAAGGGCGCGCCCGCCGCGCAGCAGCGAGGCGATTGCGGCGATCAGCGACAGGGCTGCCGCCGCGATGAACACGGCGACCAGTCCCGAGTGGAACGGGGTCGAGATCAGGTGCGAGAAGAAGCTGCGACCGGTGAGGGCGTGCTGGGCCCGCGGGGACAAGAAGCGGAGGGCGTGGTTGACCGTGAGGAGGTGCTGGATCGGGTTGATGCCGAGCAGTGCGCCGAACAGGCTCGAGACCGGGGGCAGCGACGCCAGCCGGTGGGCGACCGCGGCCGGGGCGCCGAGCGCGATCATCCCGCGGCCGAGCGTTCCCGAGAGGCTGCCGGCGAGCGCGGTGATCATCAGCGTCATGAAGATGCCGATCGAGATCGCCGTTCCCGAGTTCTGGAAGGTGCTGCGCATCCCCGACGCGACGCCGCGGTCCGAGGTGGGAACGCTGCCCATGATCGACGAGGAGTTCGGCGAGGCGAACATCCCGGTCGCGATCCCGATCAGGGCCAGCAGCAACGCGAAGGCGAGGTAGGGGAAGTCGACCGGCAGCAGCATCAGGCCGAGGTACGCGAGGCCGGAGATGAGCGCGCCGGCGGTCGCCAGGCCGCGAGAGCCGAAGCGGTCAGACAGCGTGCCGGAGACCGGGCCGGCAACCAGGAACCCGAAGGTCAGCGGCAGCATGTAGATGCCCGCCCACAGCGGCGTCTGGCTGAACGAATAGCCGTGCTGGGGCAGCCAGATCCCCTGCAGCCAGATCACGAGCACGAGCTGCAGGCCGCCACGGGCCAGCGCGACCGTGAAGCCGGCGAGGTTGCCCGCCGCGAATGCGCGGATCCGGAACAGGCCGAGGTTCGCCATCGGTGCCGGCACGCGGGTCTCGATCACGACGAACGCGATCAGCACCGCGACGCCCCCCGCCAACGCGGCGTCAACCCAGGGGTTCGTCCACCCCATCGCATGACCGCCGTAGGGCTGGATGCCGTAGGTGATTGCGACGAGCACCGCCGAGAGACCGGTCGCGAAGGTGGCGTTGCCCCACCAGTCGATCGTCGTCCTCCGTCGCTCGTGCGTCTCCTTGAGCTTGAGGTACGCCCACGCGGTCCCGAAGATCCCGACGGGGACGTTGACCCAGAACACGAGGCGCCAGTCAATCGTCGCCAGCAGGCCGCCCGCGACGAGGCCGATGAACATCCCGGCGAGGCCGGCGACCTGGTTGGTGCCGAGCGCGAAGCCGCGCTGCTCGGCGGGGAATGCGTCGGTCAGGATCGCGGCGGAGTTCGCCTGCAGCATCGAGCCGCCGACAGCTTGGGGAATCCGCCACAGGATCAGCCACAGCGCACCGTGCCCGCCGGTGAACGGGTCAAACGAGAGCATCACCGACGCGACCGTGAAGACCGCGAATCCGGCGTTGTAGATCCGGACGCGGCCGAACAGGTCGCCGCAGCGCCCGACCGTGACGACGAGCACCGCCTGCACCAGCCGGTAGCCCATGATCAGCCACAGCAGGTAGACGATGCTGCCGGGGGAGAGCGGGTCGAGGTGGATCCCGGTGAAGATCGCCGGCATCGCGATCAGTACGATCGAGCCGTCGAGCTGGGACATGAACACGGCCGCGGTCGTGTTCGAGAGGGCGACCCACTTGTAGGAGTCGCTGCGCGCGGTCGTGGCCGACATCTACAGCTGGTCCGCGATCCGTTCGAGCAGCGGCATCGCCGCCTGGAGCTGCGCCCGCTCGGCTCCGGTCAACGTCTCGAGCGCCGCCGTCAGCTGCTGCGTGCGGGCGCTGCGCTTGTTCTGCACGCGGCCGTGGCCGGCGTCGGTCAGTGACAGGACCCGGCGGCGGCCGTCGTTCGGGTCCTGCCGGCGCTCGATCATCCCCCTGGCCTCGAGTGCGGCGACGATCGCGCCGATCGACTGCGGCGTGACCCGTTCGAGCTTCGCCAACTCAGCGCCCGTCATCGGTCCGCCGGCAGCGAGCCGGCTCAGCGCGGAGTTCTCCGAGAGCGTCAGGTCGCTGAGCGCCATCGTCTGGCGCAGCCGCCGGTACAGGAGCCCCAGGGTCCCGCGCAGCTCGCTCGCAATCTCTGACGACGTCGGATAACTCATCAGTCTTAACTTATCAGTTCAGGCTGAGCATATTCTCCGACGCGGTCCGGGCGTTAGATTTCGGCGCCACCACACGTATCGAGGAGAGCTGATGCCAGATAAAGCCGCAATCGTCACCGGAGCCTCGCGGGGCATCGGTCTCGCGATCGCGAAAACGCTTGCCGCCGACGGCTACGGGCTGACGCTCGTCGCCCGCAAGCCGGAGTCCCTGGCCGAGACGGCAGCCGGGCTTGAAGCCGAGGGTTACGACGTCGCCCATCACGCGACGAACATGAACGATGAGGACGGGATCAAGGCCGCGGTGGCGCTGCACCAGGAGCGGTTCGGGCGGCTCGACGTGCTGGTCAACAACGCAGGCGTCGGGATCGGCGCCACCGCCGACGAGCACCAAACAAAGTTCATCGACATGCAGCTCGACGTCAACGTGCGCGCGGTCGTCCTGATGTACCGCGAGTGCCTGCCGATGCTCAAGGCAGCGGGAACCGCCGACGTCATCAACATGGCCTCGATCAGCGGCGTCTCGCCCCAGCCGTGGCTGTCCGTGTACTCGGCGACGAAGGCGGCAGTGATCGCCTACACGATCGCGATGAACAAGGAGCTCTCAGCCAGCGGGATCCGTTCGGTCGCGATCGCCCCCGGTTTCGTCGACACCGACATGACCGAATTCGTCAAGGAGAACGTTCCCGCTGACCAGATGATCAAGGCCGAGGACATCGCGGCGGCCGTCCGGTTCGTGCTGTCGCTCTCACGCGCCTGCGTGATCCCGACGATCGTCTTCGAGCGCCCCGGGGACGCGGGGCTCTGACCCTCCCGTTTGATCCGATCGACGAGGCCGGCCGGCAGTGGCGCGAGCACTGGCCGGAGGGCCCCGTCGCGGCGATGGAGGCCGTCACCTCCGTGATGCGGGTGCAGCAGCTGTGGCTCGGGCGCTGCAACGAGTCGCTGGCGGCGTTCGGGCTGAGCTTCCCGCGCTATGAGGCGCTGGCACTGCTGTCGTTCACGCGCCACGGGGAGCTGCCGCTCGGCAAGATCGGCATCCGTCTGCAGGTCCACCCGACGAGCGTCACCAACGTCATCGACGGGCTCGAGCGCGACGGACTGGTGCAGCGGATCCCGCATCCAAGCGACCGCCGCACGACGCTCGCCCGGATCACCGCGAACGGTCGAGAGCGGTATGGCGCCGCGACGGCCGCCTTGCATGAAATCCGGTTCGGCGCCGGGCTGCCGGACGACCGGCTGCGGGAGCTCACGGAGCTCCTGCGCGTCGAGCGTCGCGCCGCAGGGGACTTCGGTGATCCCGACGAGTGACGGCGGGTCGAGCCGATCAACCCCGGGACGCCCGCGAAAGTGCGGTACCGCGCGCGTGCGGCTTACCCGTCGACCCGCGCGTGCTCCTGGAGCGCAGCGGCGGTCACCTGGTCTGCCGGGAAGAACGCCTCGACCGACAGCTCCGAGACGGTGATGTCGATCGGCGTACCGAACGTCGTGATCGTCGAGAAGAACGTCAGATCAGGACCGCCGTGGATACCCCGTAGCTTGAGGCGGACCGTGACTCCCGACGCCACCTCCGGTGCCGACGCCGCCTCTGGTCCCGGGTAGCCGCGCACCTCGTCGAGCAGCTCGAGCAGGAACGGATCCTCCGTCAGGTGTCGCGGCTCGCTCGAGCCGGTCCAGCAGATGAAACCGCCACGCCGCCAGGTTGATCACCCGCGGCGCCATCCCGTCGGGGTGCAGGGCGAGGCGCAGGCAGTTCACGGGTGGCGCCAGCAGCTCATCGGCCACACCCTCGATCAGAACGCCGAGCGCGGCATTCGAGGCGACGAGCGTCCAATGACCGTCGACCGCCAGCGCCGGATACGGCTCGTGCCCGGTGAGCACGTGGTTGAGTGCCTCCCGGACAACCGCCAGCTCCGGGTCGTCGAGCGCGTGGCCCGAGTAGTGCGGCGCGTAACCGGCTGCCAGCAGCAGCCGGTTACGTTCCCGCAGCGGAACCTCGAGTTGCTCAGCGAGGTTGAGGACCATCTCGCGACTCGGCTGCGAGCGGCCGGTCTCGACGAAGCTCAGATGCCGCGTCGAGACCCCGGCGTCCAGGGCCAGATCGAGCTGGCTGCGGCGGCGGCGCGTCCGCCAGTCCCGCAGCAGAATGCCCACGCCGACTGACTCCATGCGTGAGATCGTAGACCCGGTCATGGCAGCAGCCTCGACAGTCCCGCGACGAGCGCCAGCGCGGCCACAAGGACCCACTCGCCGTGCTGGAACGCAACCCCGAAACCGTGACCGACGGCGTCGAAGAAGACGATCCCGACGAGCGCGACGCCGATCGCCGAGCCGACGTACTGAGCCGTCGACAGCGCGCCTGACGCCGCCCCGGCCTGTTCGGAACGGAGCGTGTGCAACAGCCCGGCGGCGAGCGGAGCGATACCGAGACCCATCCCGATCCCGACGACGATCAGTCCGGGAAACAGCGCCAGAATCGAACCCTCGGAGCCGGCCACCGCGATCCCGCCGATCAGCAGCAGGTGGCCCGCCACCAGCGTCGCCGCGGCGGCCGTGATCACGCTGCGGCCGTACCGCGCGGTCAGCGCTGGAGCGCGCATCGAGGCGGCAACGTACGGCACCGCGAGCGTCGTGAAGGTCCCACCGGCGGCCAGGGGCGAGAAGCCACGGCCCTGCTGGAGATACAGGGCCAGGATCAGGAAGAACGACCCCTGCCCGCACCAGAACACCGTCTGGGCCGCAAGTCCGGCACGGAACGCCCGGTGGGTGAACAGCCCGAGCTGCAGGAGCGGCGTCGCGCCGCGCCGTGCAGCAGCGCGCTGCTGGTAGGCGAAGATGCCGAGCAGGACCGGAGACAGCGCCAGCGTCACCCACGTCCACGCCGGCCAGCCAAGCTGGCGGCCCTCGACGAGCGGCAGGACGAGCGCCGTCAGGCCGGCGGTGATGAGCCCAATCCCGGGGAGGTCGACACCCGCCGCCTCACCCCGTGACTCGGGGACGAACCGCCGCGCGGCAGCGATCGCAACGATGCCCACGGGCACGTTGATCAGGAAGCACGCCCGCCAGCTGAGGCCGAGCGGATCGAGCTGCACGAGCGCGCCGCCGAGCAGCTGGCCGCCGACGGCGGCGAATCCCATCACCGTCGCGTAGGCGCCGAGCGCCTTTGCGCGCTCATCCGGCTTGGAATAGAGCACGCCGATCAGCGACAGCACGTTCGTGCTGAGCAGGGCGCCGCCGATGCCCTGGGCGAGACGCCCGATGATCAGGATCGTCGAATCGGGAGCGGCCCCGCACGCCGCCGAGGCGAGCGTGAACAACCCGAGGCCGGTGATGAACATCGCCCGACGGCCGAAGCGGTCGCCGAGCCTGCCGCTGGCGATCAGCAGTACGGCGGTGGTGAGCGCGTAGCCGGCGGCAACCCACTCGAGCGCGCTGGCAGTGGCATGCAGCGAGTGCTGCATCGCCGGCAGCGCGACGTTGACGATGAAGAAGTCGAGCACCGCCATGCAGGTGCCCGTGAGGACGACGGCGAGCGGCGCCCAGTGAAGGAGGTCAGCTCGATCCGTGGAGCGAGAGACGGGAGAGGTGATCGTTGACATGCCCGCCACGGTCCCACCGTGGGCGTGGTGCGTCGATTACCCGTGAGGTAATGAGAAGTCGGCTCAGCGCCGGTCTGGTGACGGCGGGTACGGCGTCTGGGTGGCCTGATCAGCGCGGATCACGTGCATCACGGCGTTGATCAGTGCGAGGTGGGTGAACGCCTGCGGGAAGTTGCCGAGATGGCGGCCTGTGCGCGGGTCGATCTCCTCGGCGTAGAGGCCGAGCGGCGAGGCGTAGCCGAGCAGCCGCTCGCAGAGGTCGCGGGCCCGACCGAGCTCGCCGATCTCCGCATAGGCCGAGACCAGCCAGAACGAGCAGATCAGGAACGTCCCCTCCTCGCCGGCGAGGCCGTCGTCGGTCTCCTCGGTGCGGTAGCGCAGAACAAGGCCGTTCTCGGTCAGCTCGTCGGCGATCGCCATCACGGTTGCACGGACGCGCTGGTCGTCGGGCGGCAGGAACCGCAACAGCGGCATCAGCAGCATCGAGGCGTCGAGCGCGTCTGAGTCGTAGTGCTGGACGAAGACGCCGCGCTTGTCGACCCCATGCTCGAGGATGTCTGCTCGGATCTCATCCGCCGCCGCGCGCCAGCGCTTGACGCGGTCCCAGTCCTCGCGCAGCTCAGCGAGCCGGGCGCCGCGATCGCAGGCGACCCAGCAGAACATCTTCGACGAGGTGAAGTGCTTGGGCTCACCGCGGACCTCCCAGATCCCGCGGTCGGGCTTGGCCCAGTGCTCGATCGCCCGCTCGACCTGCTTGGTGAGGATCGGCCAGACACGCTCGTCGAGCGAGTCGCGCGAGCGGGTGTGGAGATAGACCGAATCAAGCAGCGCGCCCCAGACGTCGTGCTGGTTCTGGCGGTAGGCCGCGTTCCCGACCCGCACGGGGCGGGCGCCCTCGTAGCCGGTGAGGTGGTCGAGCTCCTCCTCGCGCAGGTTGCGCTCGCCACCGGGGCCGTACATCACCTGCAACTCCTCCTCGCCGCCGGCCACGTCGGCGATGAAGTAGAAGAAGTCGTTGGCCTCCCAGTCGAAGCCGAGCGTGAACAGCGCCCACAGCATGAACGTCGAGTCGCGGATCCAGCTGTAGCGGTAGTCCCAGTTACGCTCGCCCTGGGGTGTTTCCGGCAGTGATGTGGTCGCGGCCGCGAGCAACGCCCCCGTTGGGGCGTACGTCAGCCCCTTCAGGGTCAGCGCGCTGCGCTGCAGGTGCGTCCGCCACGGGTGGTCGGGGAAGGTGCCCCGGTCAAGCCAGTGCTGCCAGTGGTGGGCGGTCCAGACGAGGCGATCGTATGCCTCATCGCCGTCGGCCGGTGGTCCGTGCGTCGACCAGTACAGCGCGCAGAACACGGTCTCGCCCTGCTTCATCCGGTGCCGGGCCGTTGCCCGCGCGCCCTCGAACCCGATCCGCAGGTCGGTCTTCAGCTGCAGCTGGACCTCACTGCCGGGCGCGGTCGCGCGGCCATCGTTGTAGCCACTGCCGGTGTACTCCCAGCGCGCCGGGTACTTGCCGTACTCGAACACCGGCTCGCAGTCCATCGTGATCTCGACCTGCCCGTTGACGCAGCGAACCGTTCGCAGCAGCACGTGATCGGCGTCGTAATCGGTGGGGGCCCGGCGGTGGGTGCCGGAGCGGTCGGTCTCGTGATGCCAGCCGCCGATCAGCAGAACGTCGCGGACGATCACCCAGCCCGAACCGGTCCCCCAGCTCGTCTCGAGCACCATCGTGCCGGGGAGATAGCGGCGGGCGGCGGGGACCGTGACGCCGGTCGGGCCGATCCGGAAGGTACCGGCGTCGCGGTCAAGCAGCGCCCCGAACACGCTCGGAGAATCGACGCGTGGCAGGCACATCCACTCGACGGCACCGCTTGGGGCTACCAGGGCGACCGTCTCGCAGTCCGACAGGAAGCCGTACTCGGCGATCGGCGGGAACGGGCTGCCGCCCGGAGCCCCGGCGGTCTGATCCGGGAGCACCGAGAAGCCGGCGTTCTGCATGTCGCCGATCCCTGGCGTGAAGGGGTGATTCGGCCCGACTGGATCGGTCACCTCGTCACCCACGACGGCTGTCGGGAGACGGAGGGTCGATTCATTGCGTGCAGTGCCACCATGCCCGATCGGGATGCTGGCAGATTCAGGGGCACGGGCCTAGTTTCGGGTGCTTTCGTGCGTCTGGTGGGGCGACGCGGTGCGGGTGGGGCCGGGAGTCCAGCTACGCCGCGGCGCGCTCCGAGGAGCGGTCGAGGCCGACGCCGAACACCTCGGCCAGGCCGGCATACCCCGCGTCGGTCACCTGGACGGCGCGGCTGTGCGGCGCCCGGCGGACCCAGTCGAGGTACTGCATTCGGGTCAGGATTGCGGCGCCGAGGCCGCCGGAGAGGTGGTGGCGCTGCTCTGACCAGTCGACGCAGTAGCGGACCATCGGCCGGCGGCGGGGCATCGCGGTGAAGTCGATCCCGAATCGCTCCAGCCGTTCGTGACCGGTCGGGGTCAGCCGGTAGTCGACCGCGTGCCCGGGTGAGGACAGCTTGTCGCCATCGAAGAACAGGCCGTCGCCCCCCTCGAGGATGCCCTCACTGAGCAGCGCGCTCATCAGCGTCACGCCGACCCGGCCGGCCAGGTGGTCGTAACAGGTGCGCGCGTGGCGCAGCTGCCGTGAGGCGGTGCCCTCCTTCAGGGAGCGGATCTCGGCGGTCGGGGCGAGCGCCGCCAACGCCTCGATCAGCTCCGCGACCGCCTCTGAGGCGATCCGGTAGTACCGGTGGCGGCCGTGCTGCTCGACCATCAGCAGGTTCCCGTCAAGCAGCTTTGACAGATGGGCGCTGGCGGTCGAGGGCGCGACTCCCGCCTCGCTGGCGAGCACCGACGCCGGCAGCGCCCGGCCGTCTCCGAGGGCCATCAGGATCCGGGCCCGCGCGGGGTCCGCCAGGAGTGAGGCGACGCTCGCGATATCCACGTCTCCGAGCATGAGAACACGGTAGCGGCGCGACATTTCGCCGTGGGACGAAATGTCCTGGGCTCAAGCTGAACGACATGCCCAACCGACTCCCGCTTCTCGCCCTCTCCCTGTCATACCTGATGGTGATCATGGACGCGCTGATCGTGAACGTGGCCCTGCCCGCGATCGGGCACGACCTCCACGGCGGCACCGCCGCGCTGCAATGGACGGTCGATGCGTACACGATCGTGTTCGCGGCGCTGCTGCTGCCGGCCGGTGCGCTCGGTGACCGGCTCGGGAGCCGTCGCGTATTTGAGCTCGGCCTGCTGTGGTTCGCCTTCACATCGGCAGCCTGCGCGGCGGCCCCCTCGCTCGCGGCGCTGATCGCGCTGCGAGCGTTGCAGGGTGCCGGCGCTGCGGCGCTCGTTCCCAGCTCCCTGGCGCTGCTGCGGGCGATCTACCACGACCCGAGCGCACGGGCGCGCGCGATCGGCGTGTGGGGCACAGCATCTGGAATCGGCGCGGCAGGCGGTCCGGTCCTCGGAGGCGTCCTGGTCGGTCTGCTGAGCTGGCGGTGGGTATTTCTGGTCAACGTTCCCGTCGGAATCGTCGTCCTGGGACTCGCGAGGACCCGTATCCGCGCCGAGGGTGAGCGCGAGGGGGGCGGGATCGACCCGCTCGGCCAGCTTGCGGCGATCGTGACGCTCGCGCTGCTCGTGTTCGGCGTGATCGAGGCCGGTCACGCGGGCATCGGCTCCGTGATCGCGCTGCTGCCGCTCCTCGCCGTCATCCCCATGGGTGCTGGGTTTCTCGCGATCGAGCACCGGGGTGAGCAGCCGATGCTCCCCCTGCACCTGTTCCGCTCACCGGCCCTGAGTGGAGCGACCGCCGTCGGCTTCGCAATCAACTTCGGTGTTTACGGGCAGTTGTTCGTCTTCAGCCTCTACTTCCAGCATGTGCTCGGGTACTCGGCGCTGCACGCGGGACTGGCACTCCTGCCCGAGGGAGTTGGGCTCGTGCTCTCGACCCGGTTGTCAGGCACGTTGACCGCGCGGGTCGGGCCGCGCCCGTCGGTCCTGATCGGCTTGAGCATCGGCGCGATCGCGCTTGGTGCGCTGACGGTCGCCGGCGACCGGCCGGCGTACGGCGTACTGATCGGCCCGCTCGCGCTGATCGGCTTCGGGATGGGCTTCGCGATGCCGGCCGCAACCGCGGCGGTGATCAGCGCCGTGCCCGCGCGACAGGCCGGGCTCGCCGCGGCGATCCTCAACGCGAGCCGTCAGGTCGGGAGCGCCGCGGGCGTGGCGCTGCTCGGCGCACTGGTCGCCGGCGGCGCGTTCACTGAGCGGCTGCAGGTCGCAGTGGTGGTCGCGGCCGCAACATATGCACTGGCGTTGGTGACAGCCGTTGTCCTCATCGACAGGCCGGTGCGCGCCGGGTTGCCATCATTGAGTACATGAGCAGTGGCGGCATGCGTGCGATGCACGGTTCTCCCGGGGGAGGACGAGGTCGGCGCGGCTCCAGTCAGGACAAGAAGACCCCGGCGCTGCTCGACCCCAGCCGTGAGCGCGACGGACGCCGGATTCTGCGGCTGTTCAAGCCCTACCGGCTGCGTCTCAGCGTGGTGCTGGCGATGATCGCGTTCTCCTCCGGGATCAGCCTGATCAGCCCGTTCCTGCTGCGGACCGCGCTCGACACCGGGATCTTCCACCATGACAACAGGACGCTGACGCTGTGCGTCGTCGGGATGATCGCGATCGCGCTCGTGTCGCAGGCGACGAGCGTCTGGCAGACCTACATCTCAAACGCCGTCGGCCAGCAGGTGATGCACGACCTTCGCGCCGCCGTCTACCGGCGGCTGCAGCAGATGTCACTGGCGTTCTTCACCCGCACGCGCACCGGCGAGGTGCAGTCGCGGATCGCCAACGACATCGGCAACCTCGACGACGTCGTCACCTCGACCGGCACGACCGTCGCCTCGAACGCCACGACCGTGATCGGCGCCGTGATCGCAATGTGCCTGCTCGATGTCCGGCTGGCGCTGATCTCGCTGCTGTTCGTGCCGCCGTCGGTGTGGATGACCCGCAAGGTCGGCAAGGTGCGCCGCAAGATCACGAGCGAGCAGCAGCGACGTCTGGCCGACCTCAGCGCGCTCGTCGCCGAGTCACTATCGGTCTCCGGGATCCTGCTCGGCAAGACGATGGGTCGCGGTGATGACCTCGCGGAGCGGTTCACCGGTGAGTCGAGCCAGATCGCCGATCTCGAGGTGCGCTCGAAGATGGCCGGACGCTGGATGATGGGGTCGATCCAGTTCGTGTTCGCGTCGACGCCGGCGGTGATCTACTGGCTGGCGGGGCAGAGCTTCATCGCGAACTCGATCTCGATCGGCACCGTGGTGGCGTTCACAACCCTGCAGACGCGGCTGCTGTTCCCGACCCAGTCGCTGCTGGGCGCCGGCGCTGAGGTCGAGGCGTCGCTGGCGCTGTTCGATCGGATCTTCGAATACCTCGATCTGCCGATCGACATCGTCGAGGCTGAGGACCCGGTCGTGCTCGACCCGGATGCGGTGATCGGCGAGGTCACGTTCGCAGGTGTGTCATTCCGCTACACCGATGTTGTGGCACCCTCCGAGGGCGGCCCAACGGGGCCGCCATCCTGGACGGTTCAGGATGTGGATCTGGTGATCCCGGCCGGGACCCGGACCGCTGTCGTCGGTGAGACCGGGGCCGGCAAGACGACGCTCGGGTACCTGCTGGCGCGCCTGTACGAGCCACAGCAGGGCCGGATCACGATCGACGGGGTCGATATCAGGGCGGTGTCGCTGGAGTCGCTGGCCGCGACCGTCGGCGTCGTCAGCCAGGAGACCTACCTGTTCCACGCGAGCGTCCGCGAGAACCTGCGGTTCGCCCGGCCGGAGGCCAGCGATGAGGAGATCGAGGACGCGGCCAGGACCGCCCGGATCCACGATCTGATCGCGTCGCTGCCCGACGGCTACGACACCGTCGTCGGTGAGCGCGGCTACCGGTTCTCAGGTGGCGAGAAGCAGCGGATGGCGATCGCCCGAACGGTTCTGCGCAACCCGCCGGTGCTCGTCCTCGACGAGGCAACCTCCTCGCTCGACACGCAGACCGAGGCTGCCGTGCAGGCGGAACTCGAGCGCCTATCGGAGGGACGGACGACGCTGACGATCGCGCATCGCCTCTCGACCGTCCGCGATGCCGATCAGATCGTCGTGCTCGACAAGGGCAGGCTCGCCGAGCGCGGCACACATGAGGAGCTGATCGAGCGTGGCGGGCTCTACGCCGCGCTCGTGGCGCGGGACATCACCGATCCCGTCACCTGACAGCGGACGCGCTGATCAGCGGATGACCGTGTAGGTCATCACGATCGGCCCGATCCGGACGACGTCACCAGGGTGCAGGTCCTGCGTGATCACACGGATGCCGTTGACATACGTGCCGGTCGTGCTGCGATCGTCGAGCACGCGGGCGTTTGACCCGTGGCGGACGAGGATCGCGTGACGGCGGGAGACGCGGGCCTCCTCGAAGCGGAGGTCGGCGGCGATCGCGCGGCCGATGTGCACGACGCTGCGATCGAGCGGCAGCAGGTAGCTGTCGCCGAGCGCATCGTCGAGCTCGAGGTAGTGGCCGGCCGGCGCCTGGTCGCGCGGAATCGCGTGGGCGCGAGAGCGGTGATCGAGGAGTTCGATCCCGTCGCTGCGGGCTTCGGACTCGGGGGTCAGTGGCGCGGTCTCGTGCCGCGCCGTGACGAGAGGAGAGGGCCTGGTATGCGAGCTGGCGGTGGGCATGGAACCGATGACACCACCGCTCCCCGTGAAAAAGCTGAGGCTCTCGCAAGAACTCGTTAAGACGGTTTACGCAGGACCGACGGAGGTGACAGACCCCGTAACCCGGCTGTAACCGGGGCGCTCACACGGGAACCGCTCGACGCGATCCGCTCGGACGGAAACCGCTCGACGCGCCCCGCTCGGACGTGAAGCGATCAGACGTTCTGGGGGAGCGGCTCTGGGTGCGGCAGCAGGTGACCATCGTGGTGAGGCGCCGACGGCACCAGATGCGCCATCACCTCGCCCTCGACGCGCAGATGTGGGAGCGCCCCGTCAAGGACGTGTGGGAGCTTCCAGTTCGCCTTGCCGAGCAGGAACATGACCGCCGGGACGAGCACCGAGCGGACGATCACGGCGTCGATGAACACCGCGCTGGCCAGGCCGATCCCGAAGATCTCGATGATCCGCTGCCCGCCGAGCACGAACGACGCGAACACGAGGATCATGATCGCGGCTGCGGCCGTGATCGTCTTTCCCGTCGCGGCCAGCCCGTGGGAGACGGCCTCGGCGTTGTCACCGCGGCGGTGCCACTCCTCGTGGATCCGGCAGATCAGGAACACCTCGTAGTCCATCGACAGACCGAACAGGATCGGGAACATCAGGATCGGCACGAACGCCATGATCGGCCCGGCGGTGATCCCCAGCAGCGAGCCGCCCCAGCCGTACTGGAAGATCGCCGTGACGGCACCCAGCGAAGCGGCCGTCGACAGGAGGTTCATCAGCGCCGCCGTCGCGGGAATCGCGAGGCTGCGGAACAGCATCACCAGCAGCAGCGCCGAGACGAGCACGACGATCGCGATGAACAGCGGCAGCTTGGCAGTCAGCACGCTCGAGAAGTCGGCGAAGATCGCCGTCTCGCCGCCGACGAGCACCTGGATTGAGTCGCCCTTGACGACGCCGGGGATCACCTGGTCACGGAGGGTCGTCAACAGCGCGCTGGTCGATGCGGCTTGTGGAGGGCCACGCTCGTATACCGTCGAGGTTGAGACGCCGGCGAGCTTGCGCCGGCCGGCCATGTAGCTCGGCTTCGTGACGCTGACAACGTCGGGCGTGCGGTCGACGGCCGCCACGACCGCCGCGAACTGGTGGCGCTGGGTGGCGGTCCCGGTCTGCGCGACGAGCTGCAGCGGCCCGTTGTACCCAGCGCCAAAGCCCTTCACGAGCATGTAGTAGGCCTGGTAGGTGGTGCTGCTCGGGGCGTCGGAGCTGGCGTCGGTGTTGCCCAGGCGCATCGAGAAGAACGGCACGACCATCACGCCGACCACGGCGGTCGCCAGCAGCATCGAGATCACCGGGCGGCGCCGCAGCACCCCGGCCCAGCGGGCCCAGCCGGCCGATTCGTCGGTGGTCGAGAGCGTGTGCTCGGCCACCGCGCGGCGCTCGCCCCGGCGCAGGACGTGGCCGCCGAACAGCGACAGCAGCGCCGGCAGCAGGGTCAGGGCGCCGACGACCGTCAGCGCCACCGCGATCGCGCTTGAGACGGCGACGCCGTACAGGAACGAGACACCCAGCAGGAACATCCCGAGCATCGCGATGCAGACGATGATTCCGGCGAACAGAACCGCGCGCCCCGAGGTGTCCATCGCCTGGATCACAGCCTGTTCGCGGTCGACGCCGCGCAGCACCGCCTGCCGGTAGCGGGTGACGATGAACAGGGCGTAGTCGATCCCGACGCCGAGCCCGATCAGCAGCGACAGCTGGCCCGAGAACGAGGCGACGTCGATCAGGTGCGACATCAGGCCGATCAGCGCCATGCCGGTGACGAGGGCGGCGCTGGCGGTCAGCAGCGGCAGGAGTGTCGCCGCCAACGTTCCGAACACGAGGAACAGCACGATCCCGGCTGCGAGAAACCCGATCGGCATGCCCGCCATCGAACCGTTCGGGTCGCCGTCCTCGGCGACCTGACCGCTGAGGGCGAACTTGATCCCGTGACCCGAGGCGGCGGCGATCATCTTGTCGTAACCAGCCGCCTCCCTGCTGGGGAAGTGCGAGGCGGTCTCATCAAAGGTGATCGTCGCGAACGCGATCCGCTTCGAGGGGGAGACCTGAGAGCCGTTGCCGGCCTCGTACGGCGACCCGATCACGGTCACGCCGGGGAGCTTGCGGACCCGCGCGAGCAGCGCGTCGAGCCGCGACCGGACCGCGGCGCTGTCGACGGTGCCACGCTGGGTCTCGACCACCAGCTCGTCGGTATCGCCAGATACCTTCGGGGCGTTGCGCTGCAGCAGCGCGACCGCTTCGGAGCTCTGCGTGTGGGGCAGGCTAAAGTTATCCGTGTACGCGGACCCGAGCGCGGCGTGCACCGCTGTCGCCGCCACGGCAGCGATAATCCAGGCCACCACCACCGTCCAGCGATGGCGGAAGCACCATCTCCCCAACACTTGCATTACACGTAATGTCGGCGCCTTCCCTAAGAGGACTTAAAGGGTTTGCTTAAGCCGGTCGCCCGCGGTGCGACGTACGATCTGCTCTTGCCCGCCCGCAGCGCCGGAATCCTGCTCTACAGACACGCCGCCGACGGCGCACTCGAGGTGCTGCTCGTGCATCCGGGCGGACCGCTGTGGGCCCGGCGCGATGACGGCGCGTGGTCGATCCCGAAGGGCGAATACGACCACAGCGAGCAGCCACTGGCCGCCGCCCGCCGGGAGTTCACGGAGGAGATCGGCTCGCCACCACCCGACGGAGAGCCGATTGATCTGGGGGAGGTGCGGCTGAAGTCCGGCAAGCGCATCTGGGCATTCGCACTGGCTGGCGATCTCGATGCGAGCGTGGCGTTCTCCAACACATTTGAGATGGAATGGCCACCCCGCTCGGGCCGCCGGCAGAGCTTTCCCGAGGTCGATCGGGCGGCATGGTTCTCCGCTGAGAACGCACGTATCAAGCTGAATCCGATCCAGGCGCGGCTCATCGATCGTCTCGAAGCGGCATTGTCATCACCATGAGCAGCGATCGCATCAGCCCCACGGCGCACTACACGGGGTACACCTGGGCCCGCAACGGCCTCTCCGATCCGGCACTGGCGACGCTCGAGGGCCGGGTGCTGTTCGAATCGATGAAGCCGCTGATGACGGTGATGGGGGTGCTCGGTCTACCGACGCTCGAGCCGTATCTACTCGCCCGCCACCGCAAGATCGACGAGCAGCTCGGCCGTGCGATCGACGCTGGCACAGTCACCCAGGTGATCGAGATCGCCGCCGGGATGTCCGGTCGCGGGCTGCGCTTCACCCGTCGCTACGGCGATCAGATCACCTACATCGAGGCCGACCTGCCGGCGATGGCGGCCCGCAAGTTGGCGACGCTCGAGGGCCTCGGCCCGCTGGCGCCGCAGCATCGCGTGGAGCCGTTCGACGCACTTAGGACGCGTGGCGAGGGGAGTCTGCGAGCGCTCGCCAACCAGCTCGACCCGCGCGGTGGGGTGGCCGTAATCACGGAGGGGTTACTGCCGTATCTCGACAAGGCGTCGGTCCTGTCGCTGTGGTCGCGGATCGCCTCCGAGTCGAAGAGGTTTCCGTCCGGCCTGTACCTCGCCGATATCCATCTCAGCCAAGACGACGACCTGCTGACGAAGGGGTTCCGGCTGGCGCTCTCCGGGTTCGTCCGCGGTGGTGTGCACGCGCACTTCAATGACGAGCCCGACACGCTGGCGGCGCTGACCAAGGCGGGGTTCAGTTCGGTGAAGATCGAACAGCCGGAGAAGCTTGTGCATATAATTGAGGCATCAACGACTCATCCCGCATAGCAGTCACGCTGTACAGCGACCCCGCCTGCCCCTGGGGGTACTCAGAGAACCCCGCCCTGCGCGTGATCGAGTGGCGCTACCAGGACCAGCTGAACTGGCGACTGGTGCTCGTCGGGCTGAGCGAGAACACCGCCCGCTACGAGGCCGCCGGCTACACGCCGCTACGGATGGCGCAGGGCAACATCAACTTCCGCAGCCGCTATGGGATGCCGTTCGCGCCTGGTGCGAAGACGGGCTTCAGCGCCTCGAGCCGCGCCTGCCGCGCCGTGATCGCCGCCCGCCGCGAGTGGCCCGGCAGCGAGTGGGCCGTGTTCCGCGCGCTGCAGCTCGGCAACTTCAATACGCCACTGCTATTTGACGATGACGAGCAGCTGCGCCAGGCGCTGAGCGCGGTCCCGGGCGTCGACGCCGAGCGGATCGTCTCCCTGATCGACGACCCCGAGGTGCTGGCGGAGTACGAGTCCGACAAGGCCGAGACGCGCACCGCCGCCGGCTCGCCGACCGCCCTGCAGGGCAAGGCGGGCAACAGCGATGGCGTGGTTCGCTACACGGCCCCGTCGCTCGTGTTCGAGACCGCTGACGGCCGCCGTCTCGAGGCCGGTGGCTTCCAGCCGGTGGAGGCATACGACGTGCTCGTCGCGAACCTCGATCCGACCCTTGACCGCCGCCTCCCGCCGGAGGACGTGGCGGAGCTGCTCGAGTACTTCAGGTTCGGCCTGACGACCCAGGAGGTCGCGGCGCTGCTGACCGTCAGCAACGACGCTCCCGATCGGGCCGGCGCCGAGGTGGCGCTGCTCGCGCTCGTCTATGAAGGCCGCGCCGAGCGTCACCAACTCGGTGACGACGCGCTGTGGACGGTGCCCGGCGGGCCGCGCCCGCCGCACGTCGACGCGCGCGCAGCAGCCGTCGCCTAGAACGTCAGCCTGAGCGGGAGTTTCTCGAGCCCGTAGATCCCGGCGGGCGTCCCGAACTCGGGCTCACCGTCGAGCTCCAGAACGTTGACGCGCTCCGCGAGCAGCGCCAGAGCCTCCTGCATCTCCGCGCGCGCCAGGTTGGCGCCGACGCAGTAATGGATCCCGGCGCCGAACGTCAGGATTCGCTTGCGGTCGCGCTCGGCGAGGATGTCGAAGCGGTCGCCGGCGTCGTTCCCGTGCCACGCCGAGACCATCACGATCGAGGCTGCTGGGAAGCTGACGCCGCGGTACTCGAGCTCAGCTGTGGTGATCCGGGCGGTGAACGGGGTGATCGGCTCAAACCGCAGCGCCTCCTCGATCGCCCGCGGCGCCAGCCCCGCCGGGTCCGCGCGAAGCGCCTGCCATTGGCCGGGGTGCTCCGCCAGCAGCCGCACCGTGTGCGCGAGCTGGCTCTGGCTGGTGTCGACACCACCGACGAGGATGTTGAGAATCAGGTTGCGCAGCTCCTCGTGATCGAGCTTCTCGCCCGCCTCCTCCGCGACGATCAGGTCGGTGATCAGGTCCTCGCCGGGGTCCCAGCGCCGGGCCGCGATCAGCTCATCGATGTAGGCGTAGCACTCCGCGACGGCCTCCTCGATCCCGGGCCGCTCGGCCATCAGGCTCGGCGGGTCGAACTGCCGCTGGATCCAGTTCGACCAGTGGTGCAGCCGCGGCGCGTCGGCGACCGGCGCCCCGAGCACGTGCGCGATCACCTGGGCGGGGTACGGCTTGGCGAACTGCTCGATGAACTCCGTGTGCGTTGGCTGTGATGCTGGCCCCGTTGGGCCAGCAGCCAACCGTTCAAGGAGCGCCTCGGCGAACGCCCGCATCGCCGGGCGGTACCGGTCGACTCGCCGTGGTGCCAGCGCCGGGTTGACGAGACTGCGCAGCCGGCTGTGAACCGGGCCCGAAGCGGTGATGATGTTGCGGGTGATCTCATCGTGCAGCGGGCCCTGGGTGATCCCGAACATCTGCGCGATCGTGTTGCCGGGGAACTCCGCGTCGCGGCTGCGCAGGAAGAACTCGCCGGCCTCGCGGTCGACGACGACAAAACCGAACGGCTGACGGGCGAGCCACCCGTCATGGGAGTCGAGCGCCGCCATCGCAGCGCGATAGCGGCCGCCGCGGAGCTCCGGCTCGGTGTAGTCGAGCAGCGGCAGCTCCAGCTCGTTCGCCAGCGGCATGGCTATATCCAGGGGTCGCTTGACAGGCTGCGGGCCGTCGCCTCGGCGACGACCAGCGCCTGCGCGAGCGTGTGATAGTTCAGGTTCTCGGCCGTGTCGCTCATCATGTGGTAGTTGCTCAGTGCCTTGTAGCGGTCGAAGGACACCAGCGTCGCGGTGGGGTATCCGGCGCGGCTCGGGATAACCGCGTCGGTTGAGTTGCGGGCTCGCATCCCGCGCCGGAGTGGTGTGCCCGCGCCCACCGCGGCTTGCGCGACCCGGTCACGGAAGCGAACGTCGTGGTAATCCTCCATCAGGACCGGGCCCTCGCCCTCGACGAGCGCCAGGATTGGAGAGCCGACCGTGTCCATGTTGAGGAACCAGGTGCGTTCCCGGTCGAGACGGGGGAAGTGCCGCTCGGCGAAGGAGTAGATCCCACCCTGAATCACCTCCTCGGCGCCGCAGGACACGATCATCACTCTGAGGCCCGAGATCGGATCCTTCTGGAGGCGCTCTGCAAGCGCCACCTGGACGGCGTTGGCGCTGAGGTTGTCGTTGGCGCCCGGGACCGTCGGGCTCGACGCGATGTCGGCCAGCAGAGCGGTCGCCAGCGTCGCGGCAGCGGTCCCGGCACGGAGCTTGCCGCGACGGTTATGTGCCGCTCCGAGCGCCACCAGCGCCGGGCCTGCCAGCACCAGCCACCACAGCGGCAACGACGTGTCGACGCGCTCGATCAGGCCAGGGAACCGCTCGCCGAACCACACCTGCAGGCTGTCATCGAAGATCTTCCCCGTCGGGGCCGCATCGTGGTGCCCCATCACGACGAGCGTCCGTTCGGCGCTCAGGTCGCCGGTCAGCGCGACCACGTTCTGGGTGGCGCACGGCTTGGTCAGGTGTCGAACGATCCGTGGACCGTTGGAGATGTCATCGGCGATCCCGACGGTGGCGGCGCCGGCGAGCAGGGCGCTCAGCTTGCGGGTACGGCGACCGCCGGCGAGGGCGAGCAGTCCGGACACGGCAGCGGCCGCTGCCATCGTGCCGATCGGCTTGGCGTAACCATCGAGGTACTCGGCGGCGTCGATTGTCACCTCACACCCCGCGGCCGTCAGCCGGTCGCCGAGCCAGGTCGCGGCCTGCGCCTCACCCGGCGAGCCCGGCGCGCGCTCGATCGCCGCCAGATGCTCGACGACCTCGTGCAGCGTGTCCATGTGGGCGGCGGCGGGATCGGGAATCGCCATTGGCCGGGCACTGTAATGGTTTGCTGCAAGATCTCCCCATGACCCCAGAAGAGCTGTTCCGCGAATGGTTGGAGGACGCCGGGCGGGCCGGGGGTGCCGATCCCCGTGCGATGACGCTTGCGACCGTCGATGCCGACGGCCGGCCGGATGCGCGGGTGGTGATCCTCAGGCACCTGGGCGACGGTCGCTGGGGGTTCTCGACAAGCCGGCTGAGCCCCAAGGCGCGCCAGCTCGCCGTGACGCCGTGGGCCGCGCTGACATTCCACTGGCCACAGGTTGGGCGGCAGGTGCGGATCCGTGGGCGGGTGCTCGACGCCGGTCAGGCGGAGGCCGCGGTGGACTTCCTGGCGCGGCACCCGGCGTCCCGGGCCGAGGCGGCGTCTGAGCGCCAGAGTGAGGTGCTGGAGGATCCGACCGAGCTCGAACGGGCGCTGCGCGCCGCCATCGCCGAGGCACGGGCCCATCCCGACTGGGTGCCGGAGCATTGGACGCGCTACGACCTGGTCGCCGACACAGTGGAGTTCTGGGAGCTCGATCCCGACCGGCGGCACCGGCGGTTGCGGTACGCGCTGCGTGGCGGCGTGTGGACACGGGAGCGGCTCTGGCCGTAGGGGTTGCGGCGGTCCCTGGAACGGTCGTGGTGTCCGCGACGCCGTTTCGCAATGAGGACAGAGTGGTCTTCGGTCCTCACGCCGCTCTGCTTTCTGAACTCGCTTCGGGCGGTGCCGCGGGGTGGTCCGCGATCGGCCCTAGACTCAGCGGAGGTGCCGTCCCGGCTCTACACACGGACCGTCGCGATGGTCGCGGAGCGCACGCCGCTGTTGAAGCGGCTACCGGTCGTGAGGCTGCTGCTGCTCGGTGAGGTGATCCTGCTGGCACGCGATCACTACGAGCGTCTCAGCCCCAAGGAGCGGCGCCGGCTGGTGGTGCTGCTGCGCGAGGCCAAGGGACGGCCGAGCCAGCTGAGCGACCGTCAGCGCGACGAGCTGCAGGCGATCATTGCCAAGGCTGAGCCGAAGCTGTTCGCCGCCCAGGCGGCCGACCGGCTCTCGCCGGTGGGCCTTCCAGCACGGCTCTATCCCGGGCAGCGCAAACCCGGCGCTTGACTCTCACGTTGGGTGAGGCCCTACGGTCGCCTCGATGAAGACCGTCGGCGAAGTCAGTGCGCTGTCCGGAGTCACGATCCGGACGATGCATCACTACGACGAGATCCGTCTGCTGTCACCGAGCGAGCGCTCTGATGCCGGCTACCGGCTGTACGCGGAGAGCGACCTCGAGCGGCTGCAGGAGATCCTGGGTTGGCAGTCACTCGGCTTCTCGCTTGAGGAGATCCGTGGGCTGCTCGACACCCCTGGTCACGACCGGATCGCGGCACTGCGTGCGCAGGCGGAACTCATCGCAGCTGAGCGGGCGCGTCTGGCGGCCGTCGGGGCCGTGATCGACGACGCGCTGACCGCCCACGACACGGGCCAGGCGATCAAGGAGGCAGCGATGTTCAGGGGATTTCACAACGCTCACCGCGACGAGGTGCGTGAGCGGTGGGGCGACACCGAGACCTACCACGAGGCGCAGCGCCGGACGGCGTCCTACGGTCCCGACGAGTGGCGGCAGATCCACGCCGAGGCGCGGCAGAACGAGGAGCGGCTCGCGGAGCTGATGGCGGCGGGGGAGCCGGCCAACGGGCCGGCTGCCCGGAACGCGGCCGAGCAGCATCGCCTGCACCTCGATCGCTGGTTCTATCCGTGCCCGCCCGATCTCCACCGCAGCCTGGCCGCGATGTACGTCGACGATCCGCGCTTCAGCAAGCGCTACGAATCGCGGGCACCCGGTCTGACCGCGTATCTGGCGGCGGCGATCAACGCCAACGCCGCCCGCTCTAGGAGTCGATCGTGATGTGGCCCGGTTGGGCCGCGACCCGGTCGATCCAGCTCCGGATCGCCGGATATGGCTCGAGGTCGAAGCCGCCGCTCTCAGCGACGTGTGTGTAGCCATACAGGCTGATATCGGCGACCGTATAGCGCTCGCCGACGAGGAACTGCTTGCCGGTGAGGCCGCGCTCGAGCGCATCGAGTCCCTTGATGCCAGCGGCGCGCTTCATCGCCCTGACATCGTCCGGCGCCTCGACGCCGAACAGGTTAAGGAATCGCAGCACGGCGAGGTTCGGCTCGATCTCGTACTGCTCGAAGAACTGCCACGCGAGCGCTTGCGAGCGCTCGTAGCGGTCGGTCGGCAGGTACTGGGTGCCGTCGGCGAGGTAGTCGATGATCGCGTTTGACTCGACCAGTGGCCGGCCGTCGTCGAGGACGAGCGTCGGCACGCGCAGGGCGGGGTTGAGGTGGCCGATCACATCCAGCCGGTTCGAGCGGTCGACGACGTCGAGCTCGTGCAGCTGCAGCGGAACCGCGAGATGGCTCGCGATCAGTCGGACCTTGTAGCAGTTGCCTGAAACGGCGCTGTTGTAGAGAAGCATCACCGCGTTAACGCCTCGGGGGCTCAGACGTGACGCTCAGTTCCGGCGGCGTCCGGAAACGGGCGCGCCAGAACCGGCCGGATCGCACCCAACGGCGCCTGGGTCAGACCGGTGAAGCGTCCGCCGTGGTCGACCGTGTACACGGTCCGGTTGAGCGCAATGGAGACGGGCTCAAGCGGCGCGACCCAGAGGAGCGCCGCCCAGCGGTCGCGCATGACCACGCGGGTCCCGGGCAGATGGCCCGCGTATGCCTGCGGATACCGCAGCGATGCGAAATCAGATGCGAAGCCCGACCCGATGCTCTTGGGGTTGCCGACCATCATGTAGCTGAAGTGCCCCCACGGCACGTCGAGGTCCGCGCGCCAGCGTGCCGTCCCGAAGTCAACGAGCATGCGGAACAGCACGGGACGGCCGGACAGGAGCACCACGCCGGGGAACGCCGCATCATCCATCAGCACCGACTTGCGACGGTGCACGTGGCGGTCGATCCAGTGCGCGAACCGCTCGTCGCCGGCGGTGCCGATCTCGAAGTTCGGTGGCGCGATGGTCCCGTTCTGGTCCTTCGCGGTCAGCAACGCCTTGATATACGCGCGTTCCTGGCCATGCGACTCGGTGCGCATCAGGTACGTGCCGAACGGCACGGCTGCGATCAGCGTCGCGATCATCAGGCTGCCGACCAGCCATCGCCAGTGGCCCGGCCGGGCGCTGCGCACCAGCCACCCGCACCCGAGCAGCATTGGACCGAGCGCACGGATGTTGTATCGCGGGTGCAGCAGCCCGGCGGCCGGGGTGTGCAGCAGCAGGACCGCGGTGGTGCCCGCTCCGACCACAACTGCAATCGCGAGCATCAGGGCGACCTTGTCGCGGCGGATCAGCCAGAGCAGAACCAGTGCGATGGGCGCCGCCCAGAGGGCCGGTGACACGTCGGCCGTGGTGCTCAACGTCGACACCAGCAATCCGGTGCTGCTCTCGTGCAGCTGGATCCCGACGTTGCCCTGATCACCGGCCCGGGTCAGCCAGGTGAGTGGGCCGCCGCCGATGATCATCATGCTGATCACCGACCACACGGCCGCCATGTACACGGTGGGGGCGAGGAACACGAGCACCGGCGCCTCGACGTCTGACCACCGCCGCCGCCTCGGCCACTGGCTCAGCACGATCGCGCCCGCCATCAGCGCGATCCAGGCGCCGATCTCGTAGCGGCTCATGAACGCGAAGCCCATCCACAGGCCCGACAGCGAGAGCTTGCGGTAGGAGTCGGCGCCGCCGAGATACCAGCTGGCGAAGTAATGCATGCCGGCCGCCATCAACGCCATGAACACGATCTCGGCCATGCCGTTGGTCGCGAAATCAAGAAACAACGGGTTGGCGACGAAGCACAGCAGCAGTCCGTAGCGCCAGCCACGGCCGAGGCTGAACAGCGTCAGCGTTCGGTTCATCACGGTGACCATCGCGCCCGCGAACAGCGACGACATCAACGGCAGCGCGATCAGGGATGTCGCGAGCGGCTTGATCAGCGCCAGCGGGATCAGCACGAGCGTCTGAACCGGCGGCCAGATGAAGCCGATCGCCGACAGCTTCGACGGGTCGTTCCACCATGCCATGTACGCGTGCGCGAGTCGTGATTCCGCGTCGGCGTAGACGACATGCAGGTGCAGGATCCACAGACCAAGCAGGAAGAACGCGAGGGTGCTGACCGAGAACACGATGAGGGTCTCGGAACGCGTCAGCGAATGGACCGCCGGGAACCGTCGCGAGCGCGCGGTGACGCGCTCGGCGCGTTCTCCCGGCTTGGGTTGCGGCATTCCGAGCGCGCGGGGCTCGAGCGCGCTCATCAGCCGTCGAGCCCGTGGATCGTCTTTTCCCAGTAGAACGGCTTGGTGATCAGCTGAATCGCGCCCTTCCAGGCCGCGATCGAGATCAACACCCAGTACAGCGGCGAGAGCAGCGCGAAGCGGACGAGGTGGGTGGCGCGGCGCCGGCCGACACCGATCGAATTCGCGTACACGAACAGGAAGTTCCAGACGAGCAAGTTGATCGACGCGACGTAGTACAGAGCCGACGGCATCGACGCCTGCAGCAGCCCGAGTCGGGTCGCGAACCAGATGATCACGAGGCTCCAGTAGATCGGATTGAGCAGCGCCGCGACCGCGTTGCCGCCGATCGTCAGCTGGAACGACAGCCATCCTCGCCAGCCGAGCTGCCGGCGCGTGCGGATCGGGTTGCGGTTGTGGACGAGCCAGGTCTGGATGTGGCCCTTCATCCACCGCGACCGCTGACGAATCCAGTTGCCGACGCGGGAATTGGCCTCCTCCATCGTCGTGGAGTCGATGTTCAGCGTCCGGTATCCGCGCTTGTACAGGCGGATGCCGAGGTCCGCATCCTCGGTCACGTTGAACGGGTCCCAGCCGTCGAGCTCGCGCAGCACCTGGGTCCGGAAGTGATTCGAGGTCCCGCCCAGCGGGATCGGTGCATCGATGCGCTCGAGTCCCGGCAGGATCAGGTCAAACCACATCATGTATTCGACCGTGAAGAAGCGCGTCAGCAGGTTCTGTTCGGCGTTGGCGTAGCCGAGCCGAGCTTGCACGCAGGCGACATCCTCATCCGCCTGGTCAAGCACCATCAGGACCCGCCGGAGCTGGTCGGGATCCGGGTCATCCTCGGCGTCGAAGATGACGACCATGCTGCCGCGGGCGTAATCGAGCGCGTAGTTGCACGCCTTCGGCTTGGTCTTCGGTTGGCTGTCAGGGACGACGATCAGCCGGTACTGGGAGCCGAGCTGCATCTCCCGGATCGCGCCGATGGTCTCATCGTCATCGGCTTCGCAGATCAGCAGAACATCGAGCTTATGGGCGGGGTAATCGAGCCGCGACAACGATTGGACAACTCGCCCCACCACCGCCGCCTCCCGGTACATCGGCACCAGGATCGTGTAGATCGGGAGCTCGCTCTCGTTGAGCTCAACCGGCGCCAGCGCGCTGTCCGCTGATGCACGCGACGGATCGGTCGCAAGCTGGATCAGCCGGATCCTAAACAGCGACGATGCCAGGTAGAACAGGGACGCAAGCGCGTTGAGCACAATCAGCGTCGGGATCGTCACCAGCGCCAGGGCCACCGCGGTCACGCCCAGAGTGGTGGCGCCGAACAGCTTCTGCGCGCCAGTCAGCACCACCGAGGCCGAGTCATCGGGGTTGCTGTCGCGCAGGCGCGTGACAGCGCTGCGCGCGCTGTCAGCACCGAACGCCGCGTTGAGCAGCTCCGAGATCGTGGCGGCCGACGCGATCGCGATCTCGACGGGTCCGCGGATGTGCTCGTGGACGATCGCCACGACCCGTGCGTCAAACGGATCCGCGACGACGACCAGCGTGCCGAGCGGTCCGTGACCAACCGGAGCGAACTGATGCCGGACCGCGGCCCGGCGATCGATGCGGTTGACGAGATCGTCGACGACGCTCACCTCGGTCGCGCCCA
Source organism: uncultured Conexibacteraceae bacterium (assembly GCA_963778315.1). Lineage (GTDB taxonomy): Bacteria > Actinomycetota > Thermoleophilia > Solirubrobacterales > Solirubrobacteraceae > Palsa-465. The sequence continues at coordinate 168,627 of CAVZTZ010000015.1, forward strand.
GGTATCGCAAACCGCTCTCCCGCGCGAGCGCCCGCGCCAGCGCCTGGCCGTCGACTGACTCCCAGCTCGTGAGGATCTCGATCAGGGATCCGCCGGTGCGGTCGCGGACGCTGCGCGCTCGGATCAGCTGCCCCGAGGTGATGACGTCGCGATGGACGAGCGCGTCGTATCGGTCCCCGGCGCGACGGCGACGCAGGGGCCCAGGCGCCCGGTGGTCCGGCCCGGTGAGCGAGTCGTCGAGCAGCGCTCTGGCCCAGGCCGAGGCCTGGCGGATCGAGCTCAGCGAGTCGAGTCGTGATGTGTGGGCGTCGTCGTTTGCCGCGGACATGTGGACAGAGGGTTTAAGATCCTGGTCGGAGGGGCCGCAATGCCGTCCGTGCGCGGGCCGTTGCTCAAGTTATCGGCGAATCAGTCGATACGCACAAGAGCGAGGCGGCAGAGACAGTTTTTTGGTCCGGGGCGCAACACAACGAGGCGGGACTTCAATGGGGAGCCACAGCGAGCGGGCGCTAGTGCCGACGATCCGAGACGTCGGCCCACCGGCGATCACCGAGCCGGAGCGGGTTCACACCGTCGAGATCAGCCGGCTGTTCACGACCGCAACCCAGCAGGCGTCGGTGATCGCCAGCGACGCCCGCAAGCACGGCGACGCGATCGTCGCGGCCGCGCAGGCGGAGGCCGATCAGCTGAAGCTCGAGGCGAGCAAGCTGATGCGGCGCGCTCGGGAGGCGACAACCGCAATGCTCGAGGAGGCGCTCGGTCAGCGCGAAGCGATGCTGGAGGAGGCACGCCGTCAGCGCGACGAGGCCGTTGACCGCCGGCTGCAGCGGATCGCGACGTTGACGGACCGCCTGATCGAGATGGCCGAGGGGATCGTCGGCCATGCGGAAGACCCGGTCGTCGCGTGCGCTCAGCTCGCGCAGTTCACCTTGGCTCTGACCGACGCAGCGGAGCTGCTGGCCCAGGAGGCGGCACCGACCGGCATGTGATCCGGGGGCCCGACGTCCATTGCTACGCCTGCGTCGGGTACATTGCGCGGTCGGATGACGTCGTCTGGGGAGGCTGCATTGGAAGCGTGGAAGCGCGTCGAGAAACGCGCGCTGGCGCACGGGCGCAGGGCGTACGCCGAAGTGCGCTCCGCGGTCGAGATGTACCGCGCCGGGATGATCGGAGGCGGCCCGCCATCTGAGGCACTCGCGGCGATCAAGGCGCTGAACACCTACGGTCAGCTCGGTTCGCCGATCGTCATCGCCGCCGTGAAATGGCCGGATCGGGTGGGGCTGATCGATGAATTGGGATCGCTGACGTTCGGCGAGCTCAACGACCGGTCCGACGCGCTCGCATCGGTCCTGCGTGATCGCGGCATCGGCGCGGGGGACTGCATCGGGATTCTCTGCCGCAACCACCGCGGCTTCCTGGACATCACTTTCGCCGCCGCCAAGCTCGGCGCCCGGATCCTGTACCTGAACACCGACTTCAGCGGCCCGCAGCTGCGTGAGGTCAGCAGTCGCGAGCAGGTCACGCTGCTGGTGCACGACGAGGAGTACAACGGCATGGTCGGCGAGCTTGATGTTCGCCACGGGTCGGTGATCGGCTGGCACGACGGACCGGCGGACGGCGACACCCTCGAAGGGTTGATCGCGGCCGGTCGGGGTCGTGTCCCGCCGGCGCCGAGCGGCCAGGCGAAGGTGGTCCTCCTGACCAGCGGAACGACCGGCACCCCCAAGGGCGCGCCGCGCGCTTCGACGAAGTCACTCGCGCCGGTCGGGGCGCTGCTGTCAAAGGTTCCGTACCGCGCCGAGGGTTCGACCTACGACGCACCGCCGATGTTCCACGGTGTCGGCTACACCCAGATGATCCTGTCGGTCTCACTCGGCTGCACCGTGATCACGGAGCGCCGGTTCAAGGCGGACCGGGTGCTGGCGGCGATCACCGCCCACCGGCCGACGGCTCTCGTGGTGGTGCCGGTGATGCTGCAGCGGATCGTCACCCTCCTGGAGGACGAGCCCGAGAAGTACGACGTCAGCTCGCTGCGGCTGGTGTTCGTTTCCGGGTCGCAACTCGAAGCCGAGCTTGTCCGCCGTGCCCAGAAGACGATCGGTCACAAGCTGCACAATTTCTACGGATCGACCGAGGTCGCCTACGCGACGTTCGCCACCCCCGACGACCTCCGGATCGCGCCGGGCACGGCAGGCCGGGTGCCGTTCGGGGCGGTCGTCAAGCTCTACGACGAGCAGGGCCGGCCCGTCACCGGGGCGGGCAAGGTTGGCCGGATCTTCGTCGGCAACACCTTCCAGTTCGAGGGGTATACCGGCGGCGGCAGCAAACAGGTCATCGACGGGCTGATGGCCAGCGGTGACGTCGGCCACTTCGACGAAGGCGGGCGCCTGTTCGTCGATGGCCGCGACGACGACATGATCGTGTCCGGCGGCGAGAACCTGTTCCCCGGGGAAGTCGAGGAGCTGCTGATCACGCACCCGGCGATCGTCGAGGCATCCGTGATCGGTGTCGACGATCCGGAATTCCACAAGCGCCTGGCGGCGTTCGTCGTCCTCAAGGACGGCGAGCAGCTGTCGGCCGAGGACGTCCGTGACTTTGTCAAGGCGAACCTCGCCCGGTTCAAGGTGCCGCGCGACGTGATCTTCATCGACGAGCTGCCGCGCAACCCGTCGGGCAAGGTCCTCAAGCGCGAGCTGCGCGAGCGCCACGCGGAGCTTCCCGCGAGTTCCTGAGAACGTGCTCACGGGTCGGTGGGGCCGCTGCGCTACCGTGGACAGAGGTCTGAAGCGTGATCAAGCTGCTGCGCACTGTCTCCACTCGACGGCTCCTTGCCGCCGTTGCCGGAATCGTGATTGCCGGCTGCGGCGCCACGGCGATCGCGGTCGCTGCGACGTCCGGAGGACCCGTGCCCGCGCCGGCCGCGCTGACCGATGCGCTTCACACGGCGCTGAGCGGGCCGCAACCGGCCGGCGTCAGTGCCCGCATCGCCTTCACTGACAACCTCGTCAGCGCGACCACGCTGCCGCAGGGGATGTCGAATGACCCGCTGCTGACCGGCGCCACCGGTCGCCTGTGGGAGACCGCGGATGAGCTGCGGCTTGAGCTCCAATCCGACAACGGCGACGCCGAGGTGCTCGTCAGCCACGGCACGTTCTGGGCCTATGACCCGAGTTCCAACACTGTCTATGAGGGCACTCTGCCCCAGCAGAAGCCGCACCGCGTCTACACCTACGCGCTGCCGACCGTCGCCCAGATCCAGGCGCGGTTGGCCAAGCTGGAGCGCCACACGACGGTGTCCGCCGCGACACCCACAGACGTTGGCGGCCAGCCCGCCTATGACGTCACCGTGTCACCGAAGCAGAGCGGCGGCCTGCTCGGCGCCGTGCAGCTCGCGTTCGATGCGACCAACGGGCTCCCGCTGAGTGCGGCCGTGTTCGCACGGGGCGACTCGACGCCGGCGCTGCAGCTTTCGGCCTCGAGCGTCTCCTACGGAACGGTGGCGAGCTCGGTGTTCGCGATCAGTCCGCCCGCCGGAGCCAAGGTCGTCAAGCTGAGCGGTCACGCTGCTGGTGCTGCACAACAAGGCAGCACCAGCGACCACAAACCCCGGGTCTACGGCACGGGCCTCGACTCGATCTTCGTGCTGCGCCATGCGGCCAAGGGTGCGGCCGACGCCAAGCAGGTGATCGCGACCGAGCTCGGGACGATCATCGAGCTCACCCGAGGCGGCGTCTCGTATCTGATCGCCGGCTCCGTGACGCCGGCTGCTGCGGAAGCCGTCGCAAACACCCTGTGAACCCGATCGAGGTCCGCGGGCTCGTCAAGCGATACGGCGAGCGGACAGCCGTGGCCGGAGTCGACCTGACGGTGGAGGCCGGCGACGTGTACGGATATCTCGGACCCAACGGGGCCGGGAAGACGACCTCGCTGCGGATGATGCTCGGCCTGATCCGGCCGTCGGAGGGCAGCGTGCGCATCTATGGCCGCGACCCCCAGGAGACGGTCAGCGCGCTCGACGGCGTGGCCGGGTTCGTCGAGGCGCCGGCCTTCTACCCCTACATGACCGGCCGTCGCAACCTGGAGCTGCTGGCGGCGTTCGATGGGGGAGAGGCGTCGGGGCTGATCGATTCGGTGCTCGAGACGGTTGAGCTGAGTGATCGCGCCGGCGACCGTGTCGGCGGGTACTCCCATGGGATGCGCCAGCGACTCGGGATCGCCGCCTCCCTGCTGCGGGAGCCGAAGCTGCTGCTGCTCGATGAGCCTGCGACCGGTCTTGACCCGGCGGGGATGCGAGACATGCGGTTGTTGATTCGGCGGCTGGCGGACGACGGGATGACGGTGCTGCTGTCGAGCCATCTGCTGGCTGAGGTCGAGGAGCTGTGCAATCGGGTGGCGATCGTCCGCACCGGCACGATCGTCTACGAGGGGACGATCGCGGCGCTGTCCCGAGGTGCCGGCAGCATCTACCGCCTCGTCTCGACCGACGACGCGCGGGCGCTGAGCGTGTGCGCAGGCGCCCCTGGCATCGAGTCGGCGGTCGTCGAGAAGGGCCACGTCGTGTTCGCGGCCGCGTCGGATGATGCGGTCGCCCAGCTGTCGAAGAGGCTGATCGGTGCCGGCGTCCTGATCCGGGAGCTGGCACCGCAGTCGGTGACGCTCGAGGACCTGTTCTTCGCGCTGACCGAGGGAGGACCGGCCTGATGCGGGCGGGCGTCCTGACGCGTGTATCGCTGGGAGCTGATCAAGCTCCGCTACCAGAAGCGCACGTATCTGGGGCTGGGGGCGACGGTGCTGGTGCCGATCCTGTTCGCCTTCGCGATCCACTTCCATCACCGCCACGACCGGGGTGGTGGCTTCGCTTTTTCCAACTACCTCGACCGCAGCGGCCTGGCGGTGCCGCTGGTGATCCTGCTGTTTGGCGCGGTCTGGCTGTTTCCGCTGATCGTGGCGCTTGTGGCCGGCGACATCTTCGCCTCCGAGGACCACAACGGGACGCTCAAGACGGTGCTGACGCGGTCGGTCGAGCGCCAGCAGATCTTTGTGGGCAAGGCGCTGGTCGCGGCCAGCTACGCGGTCGTCGCGATCCTCCTCGACGGGACCGTGGCGGTCATCGCCGGCAGCATCCAATCGGGCTTCAACCCGCTGCAGAGCCTGTCGGGAACGATCGTCTCGGCCCCGAAGGCGCTGGGCCTGGTGTATGCGAGTCTGGCGATCTACCTGATCCCGATCGCGGCGGTCGTCTGCATCGGGCTGCTGTTCTCGGCGGCGTTTCGCAACAGCGCCGCGGCGGTGGTCGGCACGTTGATGTTCTCGCTCCTGATCCAGCTGCTGGGAATCCTGCCTGGGCTCGGCGGGCTGCAGCCGTACCTGCTCTCCACGCAGTTCAACGCCTGGCAGGGATTGCTGCGCACGCCGATCGACTGGGTGCCGATCGTCCGGGCGCTGTGGGTCTGTGCGCTCTATGGGATCCCTGCGCTCGTGGCAGCGTTTCTCGTGTTCCTCCGCCGCGACGTCGCCGGCGGATGAGAAAGTCCAGATCAGGTTCTTATCTCGTTCTGACATCCGCGGTCCACGATCCTGTCGATGCCTGAGCGCAGGATCCCTCGACGGACGGCTACGAGGACGCGGCGCGACGCCGCCGCCGATCGTGACCGGGCGTTTCTGCGCCTCCGCTCGACGCGCCGGGTGATCGGTGGGGGTGCGGCAGCGCTGAGCGTCGGGTTTGCGGTGCTCGTGTCGGTCCTGGCGCCCGGCAAGAACGAGAACGCCAGCGCCGCCACAACGCAACCGCCGTCGGGCGCGCACACCGGGCCCTCCTCGGCTTCCACCACCGCGGGTTCCACCTCTTCGGGCTCGGGTTCCACGCCGACGGGTTCCGGCACGACCGGTTCCGCAACAACGGGTTCCACGTCCGCGGGTTCGACGTCGGGGTCGGCTTCGCCCACGGAACCGCTGTCCTCGAACTCGGGAGACGGCCTTCAGAGCTCGCCGAGTCCGCCGACCGCATCGAGTGCGCCGGTGTCCTCAACGTCCGGAGGCTCCTGAGCGTTGAGCGATCTCGCTGAGCCGGCCACGGCCGCGTTCGAGCTGTGGGGCGGGATCGCGACGGTGTGCGTCACGGAAGCGGACGCCCTGCCGGCCGCGCTCGCCGCGGTGCATCCCGTGCTCGACGAGTTCGATCGCGCGTGCTCGAGCTTCCGCACCGACTCCGAACTCGCCGCCGTCAACAGGGGCGCCGGCGGCGCCGTTGCCGTCGGCCCGGTGCTCCTCGACGCGGTGGCTGCGGCACTGCGCGCGGCCGCCCTGACCGACGGCGACGTCGATCCGACGGTCGGCCAGGCGCTGATCGCTCACGGCATCCATGGAGCTTCAGCTGATGACGGCGGTCCCGTCCGGATCGAGGCCGTGCCGGGGATCCAGACCGTGACGCTCGACCGCGGAGCGGGGACCGTCGGGGTGGCCCGGGGCGTCCACCTCGACCTCGGCGCTACCGCCAAGGCACTGGCCGCCGACCGAGCTGCTGCAGCGGCATCCGCTGTCGCCGGCTGTGGCGTGCTCGTCAACCTGCTTGGGGATCTGGCGATCGCCGGTCCTGCCCCCGCGGCTGGATGGTCGGTGCGCGTCACCGACGATCATCGCTGCGGCATCGAGGCCCGCGGTCAGAGCGTGGCCCTCGGAGGAGGCGGCCTCGCGACCTCAAGCGTCACCGTCCGAGGCAACGGGAACGCCCACCATCTGATCGACCCGCGCACCGGTGCGCCTGTCGACGCCCACTTTCGGACCGCGAGCGTCACGGCCGCCACCTGCCTGGACGCGAACATCGCGGCGACCGCGGCGATTATCCGCGGATACCGCGCGATCGACTGGCTGGCCGACCACGGACTGGCCGCGCGGTTGGTGCGCGCCGACGGGGCCGTGGCCCACCTGGCGGGTTGGCCTGCAGCGGGCGATGATCTGCCGACGATCGAGGTCGTGGACAACGCGGCACGGCGACCGCGCCCGACCGCCGGCACAACCGCATGACGGTCTTCGCGCTGAGCAGCTCCTGGTACTGGTATTTCACGCGCGGCACGGGAATGGTCGCGCTGATCCTGCTGAGCGCCGTGATGGTCCTCGGGATCCTCGGCCCGCTGCGGATATCGAGCCGTGAATGGCCCCGGTTCGCGATTGAGACGGTGCATCGCGATCTCAGCCTGCTGGCGCTCGTGGTGATCGTCGTCCACGTGGTGACGACCGTGCTCGACGGCTACGCGCCGATCAGTCTGATCGCCGGCATCGTCCCGTTTGACTCCGCCTACCGGCCGCTGTGGCTCGGACTCGGGGCGATCAGCTTCGATCTGATGCTGGCGCTGGTCCTCACCAGCCTGCTCCGGCGCCGGGTCGGCTACCCGGTCTGGCGCTGGATCCACTGGCTCGCCTACCTGAGTTGGCCGCTGGCGGTGCTGCACGGGATCGGCACCGGCTCGGACGCCGGCCAGGCGTGGGCGCTGGCCGTCACAGCGGCCTGCGTGATCACGGTGCTGCGCGCGTTTGTGTTCCGGCTGCAGAATGCTCCTGCGCTGCAACAGGGGCTTCGGGCAACGGCGCTGGCCGCCGTGATTGCGTTCCCGCTGGCGCTCGCCGTGTTCGCCGCCGTCGGGCCGCTGTCGTCGGACTGGGCGGCTCGCGCCGGTACCCCGGCCTCATTGCTCAAATGAGCACGCCGCATGGACTACCGCGTGTGCTGCTCGGCGTCGATGGACGCGGACCGCTCAACCTTGCAGGACATGAGGCCATCTACGGGCCGCTGCCGTCGGTCGCGGCGGAGCGGCTGTTCGGTGCCGTCGAACGCAGCGGTCTGCGCGGCCGCGGTGGCGCGGACTTCCCGGTCGCGACGAAGCTGCGGGCGGTGGCAAGCGGCTCCCGCCGGCCCTCGGCAGTTGTCGTCAACGGCTCGGAGACAGAGCCGGCCAGCCGCAAGGACGTGACCCTGCTGACCAGCGTGCCGCACCTCGTGCTCGACGGCGCCGTGTTGGCAGCCCGGGCCGTCAAGGCAGGCCTGATTGTGGTCAAGGTCGACGAGAGCAACACGGAGGCGATCTCGGCCCTGCGCAGCGCGATCCCGCAGCGGAGCTCCGCAGATCTCCCGATCGAGCTTGTGGTCGGGCCCGACGGCTACGTCACGGGGGAGGAGAGCGCCGTCATCAACCTGCTCAATGGCGGTGCGGCCAAGCCGGTGTACGTGCCGCCGCGGCCCTACGAGAAGGGCGTGCGGGGGCGCCCGACACTCGTGCAGAACGTCGAGTCCCTGGCGCAGCTGGCGCTCGTGGCGCGGCATGGGCCGGTCTGGTATCGCGAGCTCGGGACCGCGGCCGATCCCGGTACGACGCTTGTCACGATCTCCGGAGCGGTACGGGACCCGGGCGTCTACGAGCTGGCATTCGGCACCCCGCTGGCGGAGCTGCTCGAGGCCGCCGGCGGCGCTGTCGAGCCGCTGCAGGCGGTTCTGGTGGGCGGTTACTTCGGGACCTGGATCGAGGCGGGTCAGGCGATGCACCTGCGCCTTGCACGCGAGCAGCTCCGCGCCGCCGGGGCGGCGCTCGGCGCCGGCGTCGTGATCGCGCTGCCGGCGAGCGCCTGCGGGCTGCACGAGTCGGCGCGGATCGCCCGCTATCTGGCCCAGCAATCGGCCGGCCAGTGCGGCCCCTGCTCCAGCGGCCTACCGGCGATCGCCGGCGGGCTCGCGTCGCTTGCTCGCGGTGACGCCCACCCGGGGACGTACGAGCGCGTGCTGCGCTGGTGTGATGACGTCAGCGGCCGCGGCGCCTGTCATCACCCGACGGGCGCGGTGGCATTCGTCAGAAGCTCCCTGCGGGTGTTCGAGCACGAGATCGCCCGGCACCATGCGGGGAAGTGTGGTGGCAGGCCCGTTGGCCTGCCCCTCGGGCGCGCCGCGATCGCCGCTCAGGAGCCGCCGCGCCGGGGCCCGATGCGCCTGGGAGCCGGCCGGTGAGGCTGAAGGTCAACCCGATCATGTGTGACGGCCACGGGCTCTGCGCCGAGCTGTTGCCGGAGCTGATCCGGCTCGACGACTGGGGATATCCGGTGATCGAGCAGGAGCGGGTGCCGGCAGAGCTCGAGAGCCTCGCCAAGCGGGCCGCCGACGTCTGCCCGACGCTGGCGCTGCTGCTCAGTCGTGAGTGAGTCGCGGCGCTGAGCTCGGCTCCGGCGGAGCGTCCTCACCGGCGTCCGGATCAAGCTGCAGCGACAGAAACGCAACGTCACGCCAGGCACCGTCCTTGTAGCCGATCCGCTCGAACGTCCCGACAGGCAGAAAGCCGCAGCTGCGGTGCAGAGCCATGCTCGCCGGATTCGGCTGCGTGATCCCGGCAACCGCGACCTTCATCCCCTGCCGGCGCATCAGCTCCAGCAGGTCGCGGTACAGGGCCCTGCCGATCCCGAGCCCTCGGGCACTCGAGTCGATGTAGACACTGACCTCGGCCGACCACCGATACGCGAGCCGCTCCCGGTATGGGCTCGAGTAGGCGAACCCGAGCACCTTCTCGGTCTCGTCCAGTGCGACCAGGAACGCGTGCGTCTGCGACAGCTTCTCGATCTTGTGCGCGAACTCATCGACCGTCGGCGGCACCTCGTCGAAGCTCACCGCCGAACCGGTCACAAACGGTGCGTAGATCTCGACGCAGGCGGCTGCGTCGGTCGTCGGGTCGGCGTGACGGATCCGGATCACGCCCAGAAATCTACGTGGCGGCGGCGCGAGGCGTCCGCGCCGCCGCCACTGTTCGCGTCAGGTGTACATCCCGCCGAACTGGCCGCCGCTGATTGTCAGCACCTGGCCGTGGATGTAATTCGACCACGGGGTGGTCAGCAGGAACACGCCGCCCGCGGCCTCGCGCGGGGTTGCGGCACGGCCCAGCGGAATCAGCATCGAAGCCATCCCGCGCAGCTGCTCGGGAATCCCGAGCTGGACCTTCTCGCCGCCGATCTCGGTCGTGTTGTCATCGGTCTTCGCTGCCGTCAGGCGCGTCTCGACGAACCCGAAGGCGACGGCGTTGACGTTGATCTTGAACTGGCCCCATTCCTTGGCGAGCGTCTTCGTCAGGCCGACCACGCCGTTCTTGGCGGCCGAGTAGTTCGCCTGACCGGCGTTGCCCATCGTGCCGGAGATCGAGGAGACGTTGATGATCTTGCGGAACACCTCGACGCCCTCCTCGCGCTCCTTCTTGGCGGGCTCGCGCATGTGCGGTGCCACCGCGCGGCACAGCCGGAACGGGACGACCGTGTGGATGTCCAGCATCTTCTGGAAGTGGTCGTCAGACATCTTGTGGATCGGCGCGTCGAGTGTGTAGCCGGCGTTGTTGATCAGGATGTCGACCTTGCCCCACTCGCTGATCACCTTCTCGATCAGCTGGTCCGGGACAGTCGGGTCCGTGAGGTCGCCGGCGAACACGAGCGTGTCGCCGTCGATCTCGCTTGCGGTCTGGTTGGCGACGTCTGAGTCGAGGTCGTTGATCACGACCCTGGCGCCGTTCTCGGCCAGCAGCTCGGCGGTCGCGCGACCGATCCCGCGCGCCGAACCGGTGACGATCGCAACCTTGTCTTCAAGTATTGCCATGTGTCTCTCCTTCGAGTTGTCGGGGGTCATGATGCCAGCGAGGCGCTGAGGGTAGAGTCCGGGCCGCTGATGGAAGCGCGAGAGTGGATCGAGCGGTTCGCGGGCTCGCTCGGAACTGAGCCGCCGTCCGGCGAGGAGGTCGAGCAGCTGCTGGCGATGGCCGGCATCGCCGCCCATGCCTCGGAACGGATCGCAGCGCCGGTCTCGTGCTGGATCGCCGCGTGCGCCGGCGTCTCACTCGAGGATGCGCTTGCCGCCGCCAAACAGCTCGCCGCCGCCAACCTTGAGGAGACCGATGCCTGAGCGCCCCTATGACATCGTCCTGTTTGGAGCCACCGGCTTCACGGGCGAGTTGACAGCGACCTACCTGGCCGAGCAGGCCCCGGCCGATGCGCGGTGGGCGCTGGCGGGCCGCTCGCTCTCCAAGCTCGAGGGCGTCCGCGCCCGGGTCGCCGCCGCCGTCCCCGGCCGCTCCGACACGCTGGCCGACCTGCCGCTGCTGCTCGCCGATTCGACCGATCCTGCCTCGTTGCGGGAGATCGCATCGTCGACCCGAGTGATCGTCACGACCGTCGGCCCGTATCTGAAATACGGCGATCCGCTGGTCGCGGCCTGCGCCGAGGAGGGGACCGGATACCTTGACCTGACCGGCGAGCCGGAGTTCGTCGACCAGATGTACCTGCGCCACCACGCCCGGGCCGCGCAGACCGGGGCGCGGTTGATCCATGCGGCCGGCTTTGACTCGATTCCCTACGACATGGGGGCGCTGTTCACCGTCTCGCAGCTGCCAGAGGGCGTGCCGATCGCGCTGCAGGGGTTTGTGCGGGCCGGTGGCACCTTCTCCGGCGGGACGTATCACTCGGCGATCGGCGCGATGTCGCGCCTGCGCCAGGCGGGGGCGACCGCGAAGGAGCGCCGCAACGCCGAGAAGGCCGCTTCGCCGGCTCCGGTGCGGCGCGTGCGCGGAGCCTCCAAGCCGCCCCACAACGAGCCGCTGGCCGGCGGCTGGGTCGTGCCGGCGCCGACGATCGATCCGCAGATCGTGCTGCGCTCGGCCCGGGCTCTGGACCGCTACGGCCCCGACTTCAGCTACGCCCACTACCTCGTCACCAAGCGACTGACGACCACCGCGATGCTCGCCGGCGGCGTCGGCGCGGCGGTGGCGCTGGCGCAACTGAAGCCGACCCGCGACCTGCTGCTGCGGATCAAAGGGCCGGGAGAGGGTCCGTCCCCCGAGCAGCGGGAGAAGGCGTGGTTCAACCTGCGCCTCGTCGCAGACGCTGCCGGCACGCGCCTGATCACCGAGATCTCGGGCGGCGATCCGGGGTACGGCGAGACCGCGAAGATGCTCTCGGAAGCGGCGCTGTGTCTGGCGTTCGACGACGTGCCATCGGTTGCCGGCCAGACGACGACCGCGATCGCCCTGGGGCAGCCGTTGATCGACCGGCTGGTCGCGGCCGGGATCAAGTTCGAGGTCGTCTCCTGAGCGACGACGCCCCGGTTGTGGTTCCGGGTCCCTCCGGAGGCGCTGCGCGGCGCGGGGAGCTGCTTCGCCGCGAGGGTCCGGCGGCGCTGGAATGGGCTGCGTCATACCTGGAGCGGGTCGGAGAGCTGCCCGTTCTGGCGCAGGTCGCGCCTGGCGCGCTGGCGGCCGCGCTACCGGCGCTCCCGCCGGATCAGCCGGAGCCGTTTGCGGACGTGCTGCGGGATCTCGATGAGCTGCTGCTTCCGGCGATCACTCACTGGCAGCACCCGCGGTACTTCGCGTACTTCCCCTCGGCGACGAGCGAGCCCGCGATCCTCGCCGAGATGCTGGCGGCGACGCTCAACTCGGTCGCCCTGCTATGGCGGACGGCGCCGGCCTCGACTGAGCTCGAGGGGGTCGTCAGCCGGTGGGTCGCCTCATTGCTCGGCCTGCCCTCGGATTGGCACGGGCACATCGAGGACAGCGCCTCGACCGGTGTGATGCTGGCGGCGATCGCGGCGCGCGCGACGACCGGGCGTGAGGTGATCGTCTGCTCGGCCGAGACCCACTCCTCGGCAGCCAAGGCGGCGCGGATGCTCGGGATGAAGCTGCGCGTCGTGCCCGTTGATGCCCGCGCCCGGCTGCAGGCTGATCTGCTCGGCTCGCTCGAGGACGCGGCGATGGTGGTGGCGACCGTCGGCACGACCGGCACGGGCGCTGTCGATCCGGTCGCCCAGATCGCGGACCGCGCCGCAGCGGCCGGGGCGTGGCTGCATGTCGACGCGGCCTACGCCGGTTCGTCGATGGTCTGCGAGGAGTTCCGGTGGGCGTTCGACGGCGCGTCGCGCGCGCACTCCCTGGTGGTCAACGCCCACAAGTGGATGCTCACGCCGATGGACTGCTCGCTGTTCTGGACCTCGCGGCCCGCCGATGTGCGTGCCGCGTTCTCGATGATCCCCGAGTACCTACGGACGCCGGATGCCGAGGACGCCCTTTCCCTGAGCGAGTACGGCCCCGCTCTGGGGCGCCGGTTCAGGTCCCTGAAGCTCTGGGCCGTCCTGAGGTGTCTCGGGCGTTCGGGGTTGCAGGAGCACATCCGCCGTTCCGTCGGGTTGGCGGCGGCGTTCGAGGAATGGGTCCGTGCCTCCGATGATTGGGAGGTCGTCGGCGAGCGGCACTTCAGCCTGGTCTGCTTCCGGCATCTCGGCGGCGAGGCTGTGAGCCGGGCCGCTCTGTCGACCGTGAACGCGTCCGGGGAGGCGTTCCTCTCCCACGGCGTGCTCGACGAGGTCTACTACCTGCGGCTCGCCGTCGGTGGTCCCCTCACCAGGCTCGAGGACATGCAGCGAACCTGGGCTGCCCTGCAGCGCGCCGCTTCGTAAAGCTTCCGTCACCATCGGATCACTTGCTCGGGCTTCGACCTTGCGTTGTTGCTCTATACGAACAACAACGTAAGGCCGAAGCTCGACGCGGCGTGATCACGGCAGGCGGGTGCCTCCGGGGTTGAACCCGGGGCCGCCGAAGCCGCCACTCTGCAGGCGGCCCTCCCAGACAGCCTTGGCGCCGAGGTCACCGACCTTGAAGACGATGAACGCCGAGAGCAGCGCCAGGAACACGAGCAGCAGGCGCAGCGCGAGATAGGACGCGCGCGGCGCCAGCACGCTGTCGGCGATCCCGAGGCCGGTCGGGTTGCCACCGGAGATTCGGTGCGAGGAGAAGGTCAGGATCAGGATCGCGGTGAACGCGACGAACGTGAACGCGAGGTAGTGGGCCCACTTCGAGTGGTCGCTGATGATCGCTGCGGTCTGGCCTTGCAGGTGCAGGGCGCCCTCGAACGCGGCACCGGCCTGCATCGCCAGGAAGATCGAGGACATAGCGACGATCGCGCACAGACACAGCAGCACGCCGAACCGGTCTATCCAAACGGGCCGGGCGACGACGGCCAGCGCTCCCAGCACGCTCAGCGGGATCAGCACGACCGGCACATGAATGAACAGCGGATGTGCCGGAAGGCCCGAGTAGATCGTCGTGACCCGGATCGCGAGGGTGAGGAAACCGAGGAACGCCAGCCCGGTGAGGACGAACTCGGGGCGGCGCCAGTTCACGCCGGCGCGGGCTGTGGATGTGCTGGTTGTCATCGGCGCGAAGTCAACGGATGCCGCGTAAGAAGCGGCTAAGCCGCGATTGAGAGGACTCTCATACGACTATCACGACGGCTGACACCCCTCATACGACCATCACCACGACCGAGCGGGCGAACTTGTCATGCCAGGTCTGGCCCTGCGGATCCCACAGCATCCACAGATAGCCGAGATACAAGGCCAGCGCCGAGAGGAGCGAGCTGAGCCAGCGAATGAAGGCGCGGTTGTGGCCGATTGATTCGCCGGTGTCGATCGAGACGACGCGCAGGTTGAGCGCCTGCTTACCCGGGGTCTGGCCCTTGGGGCCGCCCTCGAAGAACGTGTAGTAGCCACCCTGAAGGACGATCGCGACCAGGTAGCCAGCATCCTTGAGCACCGCGAACAGGATCCCGGCGACGAGGCCGAGCAGGATCCCGTCGATCAGCGCCGCGCCGACGCGCTGCCAGAAACCCGCGCGCGGGCCGGAGAGGGTGCTCTCGGCGGTGGACTGGTCGAAGTAGGTCATCGGCGGCCGGCGGAGCGTAGCCGACGATCCCGCCAAGCCGGGACCCGATCAGGTCTTCTCGCCCGCTCGCGCCGGCGCCCAGTCGCACAGGGTGAGGACCGGTCCGGGGGTGGTCCAACGGGACCACCCCCAAGACGCGACCACTAGCGAAGCTCTGAGGAGCTCTTGCCGAGCAGCTGCCGTGCGATCACGAGCAGCTGGATCTGCTGGGTGCCCTCGAAGATGTCGAGGATCTTGGCGTCGCGGGCCCACTTCTCGAGCAGCTCGCCCTCGCCGTAGCCGAGCGTGCCCGCCAGCGCCACGCAGCGCAGCGCAGACGTCGGTGCCGGCACGGCCGGCCTTGGCCTTCGAGCCATCGATGCCTCGACCGTGTTCGGCTTCTTGTTGTCGGCCATCCAGGCGGCCTTCAGGGTCAGCAGGCGCGCCGCCTCCCAGTCGGCCTCCAGCGCGAGGAACTCGGCCGCGGCGCCGATCTGGGCGGCGGCGTGGGCGGTCATAGTCGACCTCGACACCGGCCTCGGCGAGCAGCTCCCGGGTGCGCTCGAGCGCTGCCCGGCCGACGCCGATCGCCATCCCGGCCACCAGCGGCCGGGTGTTGTCGAACGTCTTCATGACGCCCGCGAAGCCCTCCTTGGCGGTCTGGATCTCGGGCGAGCCGAGCAGGTTCTCCTTCGGCACGCGGCAGTCGTCGAGGCACGAAGTTGGCCGTGTCCGAGGCGCGGATCCCGAGCTTGTGCTCGAGGCGGTCGAGCTTCAGGCCCGGGTTGTCGCGCTCGACGACGAACGACTTGATCGCGCCGCGGCCCGGCGCTGCGATCGAGCGTCGCCCAGACGACGATCAGCTCGGCCCGGTCGCCCGAGGTGACGAAGATCTTCTCGCCGTTGAGGACGTACTCGTCGTCTCCTCGTCGAGGCTCGCGGTGGCGCGGATCGCGGCGGAGTCCGAGCCGGCCTCCGGCTCGGTGATCGCCATCGCGGCCCAGCGGCCGCCGAAGCGCTCCAGCTGCTCCGGCGTCGGCGACCGCGGCGATCGCCGCCTGGCCGAGACCCTGGCGGGGCATCGTCAGCAGCAGGCCGACGTCGCCCCAGCACATCTCGATGATGCCGAGCACGACGGCCATGTTGCGCGCCGTTGCGGGTGCCGCTCGCGTCGCTCGTTCGCTCGGGCGGCCGAGGCGTCGGCGCTCGCCGCGAGCCGAGCCGGTCGCGCCGGCGCCGCCGAGCGCGCCGCGTGTCGGCCATGCCGTCGAGCAGCGCGGCGAGCATGTCGAGCTCCTTGGGATAGGTGTGCTCGGCGAGGTCGTACTTGCGGGAGTTGGCGCGGAACACGTCGGTCGGCGGCCTGGTTGGCCTGGGTGACCAGGGCGTTGAACTTCTTGGGGATCTCGAGATTGATCATCAGAGCACCAGCGCTCCTTCCATCAGACCCGCGGCGCGCAGATCGCGATACCAGCGCTCCACCGGGTGCTCCTTGGTGTACCCGTGGCCGCCCAGCAGCTGGACGCCGTCGGATCCGATCTGCATCCCGTGCGCGGCGCAGAGGCTGCGCGCCAGCGGCGACCTCGCGGGCGAACGGCAGGCCCTGGTCGACGCGCGCCGCGGCGCGGTAGGTCGACCAGGCGCATGCCGTCGAGCTCGATCGCGATGTTCGCGACCATGAACGCCACCGCCTGGCGGTTGGAGATCGGCTCGCCGAACGCGACGCGCTCGTTCACGTAGGGGTTCACGTAGTCGAGCACCGCCTGGCCGGCGCCGACCGCGACCGCGCACCAGCCGAGCCGGCCGAGCTGCGACGCACTCGCGGTAGACGTCGGCGTCGCCGCCGCCGAGCAGCGCGCCGGCGGGCAGCTTCACGTCCTCCAGGATCAGCGTGCCGGTGCCGGCGGCGCGGACGCCCATCGCCGGCTCGGCCTCGACGCTCAGGCCCGCGGTCTTGCGACTCGACGATGAACAGGGCCGGGTCGGGGCGTCGGTCATCGGCGGCGACGATGAACAGCTCGCCGTCGGGCGCCCGGGGGACCAGCGACTTGGCGCCGTTGAGCACGTAGCCGTCCTGCGGCGCGACGGCGCGTTGTCGAGAGCTTGAAGGGGTCGAACAGCGCCCGCGGCTCGAGCACGGCGACCGCAGCGGCCGGCGGGGTGTCGCCGACGAACTCGGGCAGGTAGGTCGCCTGCTGGTCGGCGTCGCCCCACAGGCTGAGCGCGGTCGAGACGCGCGGCGGGGGACAGGCGGCCAGCGGCGATGCCCATGTCGCCCTCGGCCAGGGCCTCGGCGATCAGCGCGGCGGTGACCGCGGAGCGGGACTCGACGACGCCGCCGAGTGCCTCGGGGACGCCGATCATCGGCAGGCCGAGCTCGTTGGCGGTCTCGAGCAGCTTCTGCGGCGTCGCTGGAGTCGGCGTCGGCGTCATGGGCGGCCTTGCGGACGCGCTCGAGCGCGAAGTCCTTGACCGACTCGACCAGCATCTGCTGCTCGTCGGTCGGGGTGAGGTCGAACAACTCGGCCTGCTTGGACTTCGGCTGACGCTCCGGCTGACCGAGCTTCTGCGTGGCCGCGAAGATCCGGCCGGCGTTGCCGGCGGCGCGCATCGTCTGCTTAGAGCCGTTGAACAGGATCCGCTCAGCCGGCTTGCGGAGACCGACCCTGTCGATCAGCTCCGAGGAGGCGAATGCGTTGATTGCCTTGAGACCGGCGGCCATTCCGCGGTCGGCCAAGGATTGCTGCTGGGGCATTTGACGATATCCCTATTCGTTGTTACGTCAGTTGATGTAATCCGGGGCTTCGAAGGGTATACCAAAGGCCGGTGAGGGCGTGCCGAGCTGGAGTCCTGCCGGTCTTCGCGCACGCGTGCTCCCCGTGTCCGTCACTGCGTCTGCCAGAGAATCGGGGTATTGGAAAAAACCGACTTATGCGGTACTTACATGAGCCGCGTCATGCTCATTGGATATGCGAGTGCTGGTTGTTGAGGATGAACGCCGGCTGGCCGATGCGATCGCCAGGGGGCTGCGGCGCGAGGGAATGGCCGTCGATGTCGCCGGAGACGGCAACGATGCGCTGGTCAAGGCGCGGATCGTCCGCTATGACGTCGTCGTACTCGACCGGGATCTGCCCGGGGTGACGGGCGATGATCTCTGTCGGATGGTTCGCGACGACCGCCCGGAGACGGGGATCATCATGGTCACGGCCGCGGGTGAGCTCGAGGATCTGGTCGAAGGACTCGCGCTCGGTGCCGACGACTATCTGCCGAAGCCGTTCCGGTTCGCGGAGCTGGTGGCGCGGATCCGTGCACTCAGCCGCCGGGCGGCGCCGAGCCGGCCGCCGTTGCTCCAGCACGGTGACCTCGAACTCGACCC
This sequence comes from uncultured Conexibacteraceae bacterium, assembly GCA_963778315.1. Classification (GTDB taxonomy): domain Bacteria; phylum Actinomycetota; class Thermoleophilia; order Solirubrobacterales; family Solirubrobacteraceae; genus Palsa-465. Next base: position 186,705 of record CAVZTZ010000015.1, read on the forward strand.
GGCCCGACGCAGCGTCACGCGCGCGGGCGAGCCGATCGAGCTGGCACGTAAGGAACTGGCGGTGCTGGAGACGCTGATGGCCGCCGACGGTGCCACGGTCTCCGCCGAGGAGCTGCTCGAGCGGGTCTGGGACGAGCACACCGACCCGTTCACCAACGTCGTGCGGATGACGATCATGACCTTGCGCCGCAAGCTCGGGGACCCACCGATCGTCGAGACCGTGATCGGCGTCGGCTACCGGATGGCGTAGAGGCCACAGGTGCAGCAACCGGGCCTCCGGCGGTTTAAAGTTGCGCGCATGCCTGCCCGCACGATCCGGCTGCGGCTGACCCTGACCTACGGGGTCGTCTTCCTGATCACCGGCGCGGTGCTGTTGACGATCGGCTACGTGCTCGTCCGCAACGACCTCGGCCACCGGGGCGGGATCGACGCCGAAGCGCGACGGATCCTCGGGTATGCGTCACCACCGCATTCGTTCCCCGGCGGATCCAACTCCTATTACGGGGCGATCTTCGACACCGTTCGCAACCAGCTGATCGCCAGCGCCCTGCATCGGCTGCTGTTCGAATACGTCGTGGCGCTCGTCGTGATGACCGCCGTCTCCGTCGCTGCCGGATGGCTGCTGGCGGGCCGGGCGCTGGCGCCGCTGCGGGCGATCACCGCCACGGCGCGCCAGGTCTCCGGCGAGAACCTGGGGGAGCGGATCGCGCTGGATGGTCCCCAGGACGAGCTCAAGGAGTTGGCGGACACGATCGACGGGATGCTCGCCAGGCTCGACAGCGCCTTTGCCGGCCAGCGCCGGTTTGTCGCCAACGCCTCGCATGAACTACGAACGCCGCTGGCGATCATGCGCACGGAGGTTGACGTCGCATTGGCGGATCCGGACGCCACCGAGGCGGAGCTGCGGGAGATGGGGGAGGCGCTGCGCGAGACGATCGACCGCAGCGAGGCATTGATCTCGGCGCTCCTGCAGCTGGCTCGCAGTGGAGCCGTCAACGTGCGCGAACAGTCAGTCGATCTGGCGACGCTGGCGGCCGATGTGATCACCGATCTGCACGCCCGCGCCGAGACGGCCGCGGTGACGATCGCCGACGACCTGCAGCCGGCGGGCGTCCGGGGGGACCCGGCGCTGCTGGAGCGTCTGCTCGCGAACCTGATCGACAACGGCACCAAGCACAACCAGCCCGGCGGTTACCTTGAGGTCACCACGCGCAGGGTCGAGCAGTCGGTCGAAGTACGCGTTCGCAACGGCGGCGCCGTGATCGACCCTGAGCAGGTGCAGTCTCTGACAGAGCCGTTCCGGCGACTCAACCGTTCCGCGGCTGGGTTCGGGCTCGGCCTGTCGATCGTCCGGTCGGTCGTCGAGGCGCACCAGGGCCAGCTGCGTGTCACTGCCCCGCCTGACGGTGGGCTTGAGGTCGTGGCGCGGTTCGCTGCCGACCCGAGGGCAGCGCGACCAGCGCCCAATGTTGCGGTCACGCGAAGGTCCTCAGCTCTTACGCAGAGCTGACGGGACCCGAGCTACACACCTGGTCCGCAGGCGTCTGTTTACGGCGCGCTCCGCGGATCCTCAGGAATTTCCTAGGAAATTACCGGGGACTTCTTACCCGTCACTCCTACCTTCCTCCGCCATGCTCCCCGCACCCCGTCGTCATGCGCTCGTGCGCATCTGGTCCTCTCGTACACGCGCGGGGATGCGCTCCATGCCCAGGCACATCGGGAGCATCTCTGAGCCCACGCTCTCTGAACCCACGCACGAGGGGACGCTCTGATGGGCAGCCGTCGCGATCGCCCGCGCACGCCCTGGTACGTCTATCTCCTGGGTGTGGCCGCGATCGGCGTGATCGCCTTCGCTGTGACCCAGATCGGTCCGCCGACGAGCGCGGCGGACCGGACCTCGACGGAGACCGTCGCCGCAGCCGATGGAATCGTGCAGTCGACAGTCTCGGCCAGCGGCAACGTCGAGGCCGGGGTTGACGACACGATCAACTTCGGCACGAGCGGCACCCTGGAGTCCGTCGACGTCAAGGTCGGCCAGCACGTCACCAAGGGCCAGCTGATCGCGACGCTCGATCCGGGCACGGCGCAGCTGCAGTTGGACGAGGCGCAGGAGGCTCTGACCGAGGCCAAGAACAACCTCACCGACGTCGAGGACGGCGTCTCGACCGGCTCGTCTGGCAGCAGCGGCTCGGGCTCCGGTTCCGGTTCCGCTGCCGAGGCGAGCTACGACACGACCAACCAGGCAGAGACCGAGTTCGTGGACGCGACCAGCACCGTTCCGAGCAGCACCGGCTTCTACAGCTCCTCGACAAATACGTCGACCAGCTCCTCGGGCACGACGTCGGTCCCGGCCGTTGCGACCAGCCCGGAGACGACCACGACGAGCACCGGCCGCGGATCGACGACCCCGGGAGCTGGCGCGTCGGGCTCCGGCTCTGGCTCCTCGGGGTCTGGGTCCTCGGGGTCGGGGTCGAGTTCGGGTTCGGGTTCGGGTTCGGGCAAGAAGGGTGGTGCGCCGAGCGTCGTGACCGTCACGGTCACGAGTCCCGCGACCGGGACCGGGACGTCGAGCTTCGGCGGTCGGGGGTCGGGCACGGGGTCGGCCACCACGACAACCACCGGCGGTGCCGGCTCCTCCGCCAGCAAGACCGAGACGACGACCACGCCGTCCCAGACGAGCATCGACGCGGCCAAGATCCAGGTGCTCAGTGACGAGGCGACCGTCAGCAGCGACAAGGCGGCGCTCAAGGCGACGAAGCTCTACGCACCGGTCAGCGGCCAGATTGCCTCGCTCTCGAGCGATCAGCCCGGCCAATCGGTGTCGGCCTCGAGCAGCTCCTCCTCCTCGTCTGAGTCCTCCACGACGGCATCAAGTGGCGGCGGCGGCTCGTTCACCGCCGGCGGGCTCGGAAGCTCCTCCACCGGCAGCTCGAACTCGAGTTCCGGGTTCGCGGAGATCGTCAACTCAAGCGCGCTGACGATGACCGTCGCGTTCAGCGAGTCGGACATCGGTAAGGTCAAGGTCGGTCAACCGGCAACTGTCACGATGGAGGCACTGACCGGCGTCGAGCTTGGTGCGCATGTGAGCTCGATCTCGCCGCTGGCAACGACCAGTGACAGTGTCGTCTCCTACGACGCGACACTGACGCTCGACCAGAACAACGCCCAGGTGCGCCCGGGGATGAGCGCGACCGCGGCAGTGATCACCGGCCAAGCGCAGGGCGTCACCGTGCCCACAGACGCCATCACCGGTAGCGGCAGCACCGGCACCGTGCAGGTCGTTGAGAACGGCAAGCCGGTCACCAAGCAGGTCGTGGTCGGCACTCGCGGTACGAGCCGCGCGGTGATCCTGTCGGGCCTGTCGGCCGGGCAGGACGTGCAGATCACGATCACGTTGCCGTCACTGGGCACCAGCACGAGCTCGACCTCGAGCGGGACCCTCGGCTCGAGCGGGTTCGGCTCGAGCGGCTTCGGTGGAACCGGCGGCTTCGGCGGCGGTGGCTTCGGTGGTGGCGGCGGGTTCCGCGCGCTGCTGCGCGGAGGTGGTTGATGGCCCGCGCCGAGCGGAGCCGCCCCGTGATCGACGTTCGCGACGTGCGCAAGACGTACGTGGTCGGCGACATCCAGGTTCACGCTCTGCGCGGCGTCAGCATGCGGATCGACCGCGGGGAGTTCGTGGCGATCATGGGCGCGTCGGGCTCGGGCAAGTCGACGCTGATGAACATCCTCGGCTGCCTCGACAGTCCCACCCGGGGCTCATACCGGATCAACGGCATGGACGTGCGCGGCATTGACGAGGACGACGCCTCGGACCTGCGCAATCGCTACATCGGGTTCGTGTTCCAGAGCTTCAACCTGATTCCGCGCACGCGGGCGCTCGCCAACGTGGAGCTCCCGCTGGCCTACGCCGGCCTGCCCCGCGCACAGCGCCGTGAGCGGGCCATGGGCGCGCTGCGGTCGGTCGGGCTCACCGACCGCGCCGACCACCTTCCCTCGGAGCTCTCGGGCGGGCAGCAGCAGCGGGTCGCGGTGGCCCGGGCGCTGGTGACGAACCCTGCCTTGATCCTCGCGGATGAGCCGACCGGGAATCTCGACACGCACTCAACGCAGGAGATCCTGGGGATCTTCGACCGGCTCAGCTCCCAGGGCCGCACGATCGTGCTGATCACCCACGAGGAGGAGGTCGCCCGTCATGCGCGGCGGGTGATCCGGGTGATCGACGGACGGATCGTCTCCGACGAACGCACACGCACCGGCGAGGCGGCGGCATGATCGAGACGATCCGGGTTGCGTTTGGTGGTTTGTCGGCGAATAAGTTGCGGACCGGTCTGACGGTGCTCGGTTTGATGATTGGTGTCGGTTCGGTGATTGTGTTGATTGCTGTGGGGACGGGTTCCTCCTCGGCGGTTGAGGCTGATATCAACGCGTTGGGTTCGAACCTGTTGACGGTCACGTCGGAGTCGGGTTTGGGTGGCTTGGGGTTCTTCGGACGTGGCGCTTCGGGCTTGTCGAGCGGGTCTGCTTCGACGGGGTTGACGCTCGCGGATGCGAACGCGCTGGAGAATCATTTCGAGGCGCCGGACGTCAAGAGCGTGGCGCCGGTTGTGAGCGCGAGTGATGTGACGCTCACGTATGGCACCTCGACGTTTGAGCCGACGACGTTCACCGGTACCACGTCCGGGTACGCGACCGCCAGTGATTACAAGATGGCGGAGGGGTCGTTCTTGACCAGGGCGGACGAGACGCATCACAGCCGCGTGATCGTGATCGGCTCCGAGGTTGACCAGGAGCTGTTTGACGGTGCCGATCCGGTTGGTGACACGGTCGAGGTCAACGGCACCGACTTTGAGGTGATCGGCGTCACCGCGTCGAAGGGGTCCAACGGCACGACGGATCAGGACGATGTCGCGTTTGTCCCGTTGACCGCTGCGCAGGACACGCTGACCGGGTACGGGGCGATCTCAGAGATCGAGGTACAGGCCCGATCCAGTGACGCGGTCAGTGCTGCTGCAGACGGAGGTCACCGACATTCTCAACAAGCTTGACCCGGTCACCGCCGGCAGTGATCAGTCCAGCAATTTTGAGGTGACCAACGAGAACTCGATCGAGCAGGCCTCGACCTCATCATCGAAGGTGTTCACGACCCTGCTGGGTGAGGTCGCCGCGATCAGTCTGCTGGTCGGCGGGATCGGCGTGATGAACATCATGCTGGTCTCGGTCACCGAACGGACCCGGGAGATCGGGATCCGTAAAGCGATCGGCGCTCGCCGCTCAGACATCCTGATCCAGTTCCTCGTCGAAGCGGTCCTGGTGTCCCTGCTCGGCGGGCTCGCCGGTGTCGCCGCCGGCGTGATCGGCAGCCAGTTCAAGATCGCCGGCGTCCAACCCGTGATCGCCCCGTACTCGATCTTCCTCGCGTTCGGAGCCGCCGTGCTCACCGGCCTGTTCTTCGGCACCTACCCAGCCAGCCGCGCAGCAGCCATGCGCCCCATCGAGGCATTGAGGTTCGAATGAGTACTGAAAACACACCTGAGAGGCCTGAGCAGATGAGTGCAATCCCGTATGAGGGCGGCCAGCCCGACTGGGACCAGTACGACGAGGACCGCCACGACGAGGACCTGGCGTTGCCCGGCCGTCGCCGCAACCAGTTCCTGAACCGGTGGACCGCGCTGCTGATGGCACTCCTCCTGGGGGGAATCGGCTTCTACGTCGGGATCCGGGTCGAGAAGAATCAGCTGGCCTCGAGCTCGACCGGGGCTGCCGGCAGCTTTGCGTCCCGGTTCGCGGCGCTGGCCGGCGGGTCCACCTCGACGACCGGTGCGAAAGGCAGCTCAACGAGCGGCTTCGCCGGGCGCTTCGGTGGCGCCGGCGGATTCGGTGGCGCCGGCGGCTTCGGCGGGTTCGCTGGTGCCGGCGGCGGTACCGCCGGGACCGTCGCGAGCGTGAACGGCAACACGATCTACGTGACGGAAACAGGTGGCAACACCGTCAAGGTGAAGCTGTCCTCGTCAACGACCGTCACCAAGCGCGAGACCGTCAAGAAGTCGAAGATCGACCCGGGCGACACCGTCTCGTTTACCGGCGTCACCTCCGGCAGCACGGTCACAGCGACCGCGGTGACCGACACGGGCGCCAGCTCCACCAGCGCCGCCGGGTCATCCAGTACGGGCGCGAGCAGCAGCTCGAGCACCGGTGGTTCTGGAGTCAGCGCCCTGTTCGGCGGCTGAGCAGTTTCAACCTCTGGGAAAGGAAACGCAGTGAAGAAGATCACAGGCGCCCATCGCGGGATCGCAGTAACGATCCTCGCGATTCTGATCGCCGGACTGGTTGCCGCATGTGGCGCCAGCTCCTCAAGTAACAACGCATCGGCCAGCGCCGGTGGCAGCACATCGACAGGCACGTCGACGACCGCCAGCGGTCAGCGCGCCGCGCTCGAGGCATGCCTGAAGAAGGCCGGGGTCAGCTTCCCGGCGGGCGGTCACCGCTTCGGCGGTACCGGCACGACCGGTGGTTACGGAGGCGGTGGGTTCGGCGGCGGTTATGGCGGTGGTGGCACGCCCCCGGCAGGAGCCGGCGGCGCACCCCCGGCCGGCGGTACCGGCACGACCGGTGCGGGCGGCGGCTACGGTGGTTTCGGAGGTGGCGGGTTCGCCGGTGGTGGCTTCCGCAACTCCAAGTTCTTCAAGGCGATCCAGGCGTGCGACAAGCAGTTGGGGATCAAGGGCTTCGGTGGCGGCGGATTCGGGGCCAGGCGCCCCGGCTTCCGAGCCGGGTTCAGCGCAGCGGTCCTGTCGAAGTTCTCCGCGTGCGTGAAGCAGCATGGATTCACGCTGCCGAAGGCGAACACCAGCGGCAAGGGTCCGATCTTCCCGAAGAGCATCGAGTCCAACAAGAAGTTCCAGGCGGCGTCCAAGAGCTGTGCGAGCGTGCTGCGTTCGGGCTTCAGGCCGCCGTCGGCGACCGGGACCGGGACGACGGCCTCCTCGAGCTGAGCTCGCCGCCGGGCAGACCTTTTCCGGGAGGGGCCGGCTTTCGAGCCGGCCCCGCCTGTTCCCGTGGCTCGCTCAGCCTTAAGGTCTCAAGAAGCTCCCAGACTCGGGACCCCTGTTTTACGGAGAGTTGACGGGCCCGAACATAGCCTTGCGGTATGTCGATCAGGTGTCGTGGAATCAGTGGGGGTCGACGCGACGACGGGGAGTCCCCGCACCCCGTTGTTGATGACCACCAGCTGGACACTGCTCGGCTGCGACGAAGTGCGCCTCGTCGCTAGCGGGAGGATTCCCCTCCTCACCGCTTTCGGCTCCCGGCGAGCGTTTGGACTCCCGACTCCCGTCCAAACCGCTCGCCGGGGGTCATCTTTTCGTCCGGGCTTCGGGCCCTGCTCCATCTGTACAAGCGCCCGCGCCGAACTCGCGCCGCGTGGCGATTCCGAGGCCGCCCCGGGATTGGAATCATCTTCCGCACATCGGGGCTCGCAGCTTGGTGAGAGCTGCATGGGGTGGTCGTGATGGGTGGGGTACCACGGGTGGGCTGGTCTCGCTGAGGGCGGCGGGGTCAGCCCACCCGATCACGTCTCGCGGTCGGTTTCGCCCGAACGTGACCAGCGGTCGAGCACCATCAGCGTCTTTGTCCCTGTGACCCGCCCGTTGCGCCGCACCATGTTGACGATCCGCTTCAGGTGCTCCATATCGTCAACGCGGATCCGCAGGAGCGCATCGGTATCGCCGGCCAGCGTGTAGACCTCTCGAACCTCGGGCAGCTCGGCAAGCTCGCCGACGATCGCGTCGACGTCGCCGCTGCCGGTGAATCGCAGCTCAGTGAACGCCTCGATCGTGGGGCCGAGCTTCGTGTGGTCAAGCTGCACGGTGTAGCCGGTGATCACGCCGAGTCGCTCGAGTCGATCGATCCGCCGCTTGACCGGCGCAGGGGACAGGTTCACCTGCGCCGCAACGTCTGCCACAGTACGACGTGCGTTCTCGCGCAACAGCGCGAGGATCTGATGATCGGTGTCGTCGAGGGAGATCGGAGCTCGCATCAGGGCCACCGAACATAACCCCAACCGCCGCTCACGGCAAGATTCACGCGGCGTTCCCCATTTGGGCGCACGATTACCACCCGTCTGGGCGGAAGATCTGCGAGTTACTTGCTCCCGCCGTGCGATCGGAGTTTGATCGGCGGATGCGCGATCAAACCGGCCACAGGAGAGGGAACCGCTGGTGAGCACAACAGCCATCGTTCGGCCTGACGTCACGCTCGAGGACCGCTACACCGCGACCTCCGGGCCGATCCTGATCAGCGGGATCCAGGCGCTCGTCCGCCTGCTTTTCGAACAGCGACGCCTCGACTCGGCCCGTGGTCACAACACCGGCATCTTCATCAGCGGCTATGAGGGCTCGCCGCTCGGCGGCCTCGACCTCGAGCTCAAGCGCGCGGCCAAGTACACCGACCCCGCCGGCATCGTGTTCCGTCCGGGGCTCAACGAGGAGCTGGCCGCGACGGCCGTCGGTGGCACCCAGTTGCTCTCCGAGCTCGAGGGGCGCCTGAAGGAGGCGGTCACCGGCTTCTGGTACGGCAAGAGCCCCGGTCTGGATCGGGCGGCCGACGCGATCCGTCACGCAAATCTCCGCGGCACCGCTCCGCTCGGTGGCGCAGTCGCACTGATCGGTGATGATCCCGCGAGCAAGTCCTCGACGGTGCCGAGCTCATGCGAGCCGATGTGCCGCAGCCTGGTGATGCCGGTTCTGGCCCCGGGAACCGTCGCCGAGATGATCACGCTTGGCCTCCACGCCGTGCAGCTCTCACGGCACTCGGGCCTGTGGGCAGCGATGAAGATCGTTGCCGACGTCGCCGATGGGTCAGCGACGATTGATGTCGCCGCCGCCACCGAGCAGGTACCGGATCTGCCCGTCCGCCCCGCACAGCGTCCGCCGGTGCTGCTGCCGCCGACGAACCTCGACGCCGAGCAGGATCAGATGACGGCGCGGCTGGCCCGCGTCTACGAGTACGACCGGCTCGTCGGTCTCAACCGGATCGTGTTCGAGCCGACCACGCCCAGGTTCGCCGTCGTCTCTGCGGGCATGGGCTACCAGGCACTGCTGCGCGCGCTTGATCGGCTCGGCTTCGATGAGCAGGCGTGCGAGGACGCAGGTCTACGCATCGTGCAGCTGCAGATGCCATGGCCGCTTGATCCTGTCCGGATCCGCGAGCTTCTCGCCGACGTCGAAACCGTCCTTGTCGTCGAGGACAAGCTTGCGTTCGTCGAGACCCAGCTGAAGGAGGCCCTGTACCGCCAGCCTCACCAGCCGTTGGTGATCGGCAAGTACGACGCCGACGGGCGTCCGCTGTTGTCGGTCCGCAGCACACTTGGCGCCGACGACGTCGCCGACGGGCTGCTCGCCGTGCTCCCGCCCGAACTTCGCAGCGACAAGGCGCGCGCCTGGGGAGCGCTCCGCGACGCCGAACGGGCGGTCACGGCGAGCTCAGGCCTCAGCGGTGGCGCCGGGCCGGAACCGACGCCGAAGCGGATTCCGACGTTCTGCTCCGGCTGCCCGCACAACACCTCGACCAAGGCCGACGCGGATCAGCTGGTCGGCGTCGGGATCGGCTGCCACACGATGGTCGCGCTCGATCAGCCCGGCCGCCGCGGGAAGCTCCTCGGGATGCCCCAGATGGGCGGCGAGGGCGCCCAGTGGTTTGGTCTCTCGCACTTCACCAGCGAGCCGCACATGTTCCAGAACATCGGTGACGGCACCTTCCACCACTCGGGGTCGCTGGCGGTTCGCGCCGCGGTTGCGGCCGGCGTCAACATCACCTACCGGCTGCTGTACAACAACGCCGTCGCGATGACCGGCGGCCAGACGCCGGTCGGCGTGCTGACGATCCCGCAGATCACCCGCCTGATGGCGCTGGAGGGCGTCACCAAGATCGTGGTCGCGACTCCGGAACCTGACACCTACGACGGGGTCATGCTCGATCCGATCGCTCGTGTTCGGCACCGCGACGACCTTGACGAGATCCGCCACGAGCTCGAGAGCACGCCTGGTGTGACGCTCCTGATCTACGACGACCGCTGCGCCACCGAGAAGCGCCGGATGCGCAAGCGCGACAAGCTCGAAACGCCGCCGGAGCGGGTGTGGATCAACGAGCGCGTCTGCGAGGGCTGCGGCGACTGCGGCGAGCAGTCGACGTGCGTCTCGGTCCTGCCGGTGCCGACGCCGTTCGGCCGCAAGACCCGGATCCAGCAGAGCTCGTGCAACCTCGACATGACCTGCGTGAAGGGCGACTGCCCCTCGTTCCTGCTCGTCACCCCGAAGGGCGGCAAGCGCCGGCACGAGGTCCCCGAACCGCCGGCCGGCATTGCGAGCCCGACCCATCGCCACCCGGAGCGCGTGCTGATCCGGATGCCCGGCGTCGGCGGTACCGGCGTCGTCACGATCTCCTCGATCCTGCAGATGGCCGCCCACCTGCAGGGGCTGCACGCCTCCGCACTGGAACAGACCGGCCTGGCGCAGAAGGGCGGCCCGGTGATCTCGGACCTGCGGATCACGAAGGAACCGGTGATCGGCCAGATCCGCGCCAGCCGCGGCGGCGTCGACGTCCTGCTCGGCTTCGACCTGCTCGGCGCCGCCTCCCCGGACACGCTCGCGACGCTCGATCCGAACGAGACGGTCGCGGTGCTCAACACCGGCATCCAGGCGACCGCCGCGATGGTCACGGACCCGACTGTGCCGGCGCCCAACGTCGAACGTCTGGTCGCGAAGGTGCGGGCGGCCACGCGTGCCGACCTCGAACTCGCACTCGACGCCGAGGGGATCTGCGAGCAGCTGTTCGACGACCACATGCCGGCCAACATGCTGCTCGTCGGCGCCGCCTACCAGCACGGCCTGATCCCTCTGGAAGCCGAGGCGATCGAACGTGCGATCGAGCTGAACGGGGCCGCCGTGGCCCTCAACAAGGCCGCCTTCCGCTGGGGCCGCGCGGCGGTTGCGGCGCCGGAGGCGCTCGAGACCGCGCTGCGGTCGAGCGCGCCAGCGCCGGCACCCGGGCACCGGCCCACGCCGGCGGTGGCCCACTCGATCGTGGGCGCGGTGACCGTTCCCGCCGCGGTCCGCGCCGAGCTGATCCGGTTCGTGCCGGAGCTCGTCGCCTACCAGGACGCCGTCTACGCCCGCCGCTACGTCGCCGACGTGCAGCGGATCGTCACGATCGAGCAGCAGCGCACCGGCGGCGAGCACACACCGGTCGCCATCGCCTACGCCCGCGGTCTCTACAAGCTGATGGCCTACAAAGACGAGTACGAGGTCGCACGGTTGCACCTCGACCAGATCGAGCAGGCCAGGATCGCCGCCGAATTCGGCGCCGGCGCGAAGGTTCAGGTGATGCTGCATCCGCCGCTGCTGCGCGCGATGGGCATGAACCGCAAGCTCAAGCTTGAGCGCTCCGCGAAGCCGCTGTTCACAGTCCTGCACCACACGCGCAAGCTGCGCGGAACGCGCCTTGACCCGTTCGGCTACGCCCACATGCGCCGGCTCGAGCGCGAGCTGATCGGGGAGTACCGTGCGCTCGTGCTGGGCGCTGTCGAACGGCTCACCCCGGCGAACACCGGATTGCAGATCGCCCTCGCCGAGAGCCCCGACATGATCCGCGGCTACGAGCAGATCAAGGCGGCGAACGTCGGGCGGTGGCGGGCACGCACGAGCGAGCTGCTGGAGCAGATCGAGTCCGGCGAGGGCGTGCCCGTTGGCGCACCACCTGAGGTCGTGGCAGCCGCTGGGAACGCCGTGGCCGGCGAGCGCCACTCGCCGCTGCATGTCCTCCACGTCGACTGACGGACCTCGCGCCGCGTCCCCGGAGGCGGGTGGGCGATACTGCTCGGGATGCCGGAGCACGAGGTCCTGTGGAAGCCGACGCCGGAGCGGGTCGCGTCCACGACGCTGACCCGTTACCAGGCCTGGCTGCGTGATCAACGCGGTGTCGAGACGGGCAGCTACGAGGAGCTGTGGCGGTGGTCGGTCACCGACCTCGACGGGTTCTGGAGCTCGATCATCGACTTCTGTGGCGTCTCGCTCGAGCCCCACGGCGGCCAGGTGCTCGCCAGCCGTGAGATGCCCGGCGCGCAGTGGTTTCCGGGCTCGCGGCTGAACTACGCCGAGCACATCCTCCGCGGGCCGGGGCTGCGAGGCCGCGATCCGGCGGCGGCCGCGGTCCATCACGCCTCCGAGCTGCGTCCGCTGTCGAGCTGGAGCTGGGGCCGGCTCGAAGCTGAGGCGGCACGAATCGCCTCCGGCCTTCGCGCGTACGGGGTCGGCCCGGGTGACCGGGTCGCCGCCTACATGCCGAACATCCCCGAGACGATCGCCGGGCTGCTCGCAACCGTCTCGCTCGGAGCGGTCTGGTCCTCCGCGGCACCCGAGTTCGGAGCGCGCACGGTGATCGACCGCTTCAGCCAGATCGAGCCGAAGGTGATCCTGGCGATCGACGGCTACCGCTACGGCGGCAAGGACTTCGACCGGCGCGCGATCGTCGATCAGCATCGCGGCCGCGATTCCCGGCAATCCGCACGTGGCTCGGTTCGGGTACCTCGACGGCAGTGGATGGGATGCGTCGTTCGGGATCGACGTGACACCGCTTCAGTTCGAGCGGGTGGAGTTCTCGTCACCGCTGTGGGTCCTGTACAGCTCTGGTACGACCGGCCTCCCGAAGCCGATCGTCCACAGTCAGGGCGGGATCCTGATCGAGCAGGCGAAGAAGGCGGCGCTGCATCTCGACGCGCATGCCGGCGACAGGATCTTCTGGTTTACGACGACCGGGTGGATGATGTGGAACTTCCTGATCGGCGTGCTGCTCAGTGACGCCGAGATCGTCCTGTACGACGGAAATCCCGGCTACCCGGATCTCGCCACGCTGTGGCAGCATGGCGGCGGATGCCCGGGTCACCACCTTCGGCACCAGCGCCGCGTTCATCTCGTCGTGCGCGAAGGCAGGGATCGAGCCGCGGGCCGGCCGCGACCTCGACGCCCTGACCGCCGTTGGCTCGACCGGATCACCGCTCTCCGAGGACGGCTTCCGCTGGGTCTACGAGCACGTCGGCGCCGACACGTGGCTGTTCTCGACCTCCGGTGGCACCGATGTGTGCACGGCGTTCGTCGGCGGCGTTCCGACGCTGCCGGTGCGGCTTGGAGAAATTCAGGCCCGTGCGCTGGGGTGCGCCGTCGATGCGTTCGACGAGGACGGCCGATCGCTGCGCGGAGAAATGGGGGAGCTCGTGATCACCGAGCCGATGCCATCGATGCCGGTCGGTTTCTGGGGTGATGCGAGCGGCGAGCGTTACCGCGACGCCTACTACGCGATGTACCCGGGGATCTGGCGCCACGGTGACTGGATCGAGCTGACCCCGAACGGCGGTGCCGTGATCCACGGTCGCTCTGACGCGACGATCAACCGCGGGGGCGTCAGGATCGGGACGAGCGAGATCTACGCGGCGGTGCTGGCGCTGGACGAGGTGCTCGACGCGCTCGTTGTTGACCTGCCCCGGCCCGGCACCGATGGCACGATCGAGCTGTTCGTCGTGCTTCGGGAGGGGCTCCAGCTCACCGACGAGCTGCAGGCGCAGATCCGGCGTGTGCTGCGCGAGGACTGCTCGCCCCGTCACGTTCCCGACCGGATCGTCGAGATCCGGGAGGTCCCGCGGACGCTGTCGGGCAAGATCCTCGAGGTACCGGTGAAGCGCATCCTGATGGGGATGCCCGCCGAGCGGGCCGCGAGCCGCGAGTCGCTTGCCAACCCGGCTGCGCTCGACGTGTTCACGGCGATGGCCGCGAACGATGCCTCCTGAGGATCGCCCGGGTCCCGCTCGGGTCATCGCGCGGTTCCTCGAGGAGGGAGCGCCAGGCGCCTCGCGTGAGCTGCGACTGACGGGCCGGCAGCTGCTGATGGCGCTCTCGCAGCGGCTCGGAGCCGAGTCCGACCCCACCGAGATCACGGTTCTGTTCGCTGATCTCGCCGGCTTCTCGCGCTGGGTGCTGAAGGCCGGGGATGAGCGCGGCCTGGAGCTGCTGCGGGCGGTCGCCGCCGTGGTCGAGCCTGAGATCGCGTCGCATCGCGGTCAGCTCGTCAAGCGGCTCGGGGACGGCCACATGGCTGTGTTCGCGGAGCCGATCGCGGCGATCGAGGCGACACTGGCGATGCACGCGGGGCTGCAGCGGGTCGTCGTCGAGGGGCATCGTCCACGGCTGCGGACCGGGCTGCATACGGGCGCGCCCCGGCAGGTCGGCGACGACTACCTCGGTACGGACGTGAACATTGCCGCCCGGATCGGCGCGGCGGCACGCCCCGGCGAGCTGCTCGTGTCGGGCGCGGTGCTCGACGCGGTGACTGCAGAGGACCGGGAAACACTGAGGATCCGGCGCCGCCGCGGCTTCCGGGCAAAGGGCACGCCGCCCGACCTTGAGGTGTTCGCGGTCGCTCTGGGAAGCCCCTCATAGGCGGGCTTCTTACAGACCTCTGAAACTGCTCTGCTCAGATCATTGCTATGAGTCGCTTCACAACAGTCGTGCCCGTGCTGGCCGGTGCCATCGCCGGAGCCGTGGTCGCGGCGATCATCGCCAGCGGGAGCAGCAGCAGTACGGTCACCAAGACTGTGATCCAGGGGAGCACGACTCCGGCTGCCTCCTCGGTTCCAAACACCGCGTCGGTCGCCGGCGGCAACGCCAGCTCCGGTTCCAGCACGACCGCAGCCACCAGCGGTGGCCTCACGGTCAATCAGATCTACCGCCAGGACAGTCCCGGCGTCGTCGACATCACCGTGACCGCGGTGTCCCAGTCCAGCAGCGGGTTTGGGCTGTTCGGTGGCGGCCAGCAGTCGCAGGAGAGCGAGGATGAGGGCGCCGGCGTCGTCTACGACTCAAGCGGCGACATCATGACCGACGAGCACGTCGTCGCGGGCGCGACCTCAATCGAGGTCCACTTCCAGAACGGTGTCAACGCCAAGGCCAAGCTGATCGGCGAGGACGCATCCACGGACGTCGCCGTGATCAAGGTCGACGTCCCCAAGTCAGAGCTTCATCCGATTCAGTTCGCGAACTCCAACAGCGCCCAGGTCGGTGACCCGGTCACCGTGATCGGCAGCCCGTTCAGCCTCCCGGAGACCGTCACCAGCGGCATCGTCAGCGCCGTCGGCCGCAGCATCGAAGCGCCCAACCAGTACACGATCACCGGTGCGATCCAGACCGACGCATCGATCAACCCCGGAAATTCCGGCGGCCCGGTGCTCGATTCAAACGGGGACGTGATCGGCTTGGCTGATCAGATCGAGACGAGCTCCGGGGACAGCGCCGGCGTCGGCTTCGCGACCCCGGGCAACGCCGACATCAAGGTCGCCGATAAGTTCATCGCGGGCAAGAAGGTCGAGCACGCCTGGGTGGGGATCTGCCTGAATTCCGAGAGCACCGTGGTCGGCGCCCAGATCTCGACGACGACGGGGCAGAACTGCCCGGCGACGGTCGTCGCTGGCGGTCCCGCCGCCAAGGCCGGCCTGCAACCGGGCGACACGATCACCTCGGTCAACGGGCAGCCGATCGCGTCCTCGGATGGGTTCATCGAGACGATCGACAACTACAAGCCCGGCCAGACCGTCACGATGCACGTGACCGGACCTGGTGGAACGCGTACCATCCATGTGACGCTCGGCAACCGTCCGGCATCGGCGCCGACCGCCGGGTAGGACGGCTCTGCAGGGGCATCACCCTTCACAAGATTCCGCACCCCACGCCACCCCCTGCCCCGGGTGCGGATTGCGGCCCCGTTGTGGGGCCGCCCGGGCCGGTCCGATCGCCCCGTCGGGCCGGCCCATTTCATCTCCACAGCCGTGACTCGGGCGGTTCAACGGGACCGCCCACTCTTGTCTCCGCAGCCGTGACCCGGGCGGTCCAACGGGACCGCCCTCATGGTTATCCCTCGCCCTGACCTTGGTACACCGGAGCGGCCGGTGGGTCGGGCCCCGCGAACAGCGTGCGCGGCGGAGCGCCGGGGGAGGGCAGAACGCGCGGGTCGACAAAAACGTCACAACCACTGCTCGATTTCGAGTGGTTGTGCGACAACCGTCGGTCAGCGACGGTTGTCGCAGAACCCCTGCGGAGTCTCGCGACCCTTGTGACATTCCGGTCGCTTTGGGCCGCCTGGACGGCGATCTGGCCCCGTCAGGAGATCGTGGCGGCCGCTGCGGAGATCGCAGCGGTGCGCTGCATGAGCTCGCGGTGCACCGAGCGGGTACGGCCCGCGCGGCGGTTCCAGGTGCCGTCGGCGTCGAGCGTCCAGGCGTTGGTGTCGTCGGCGAAGCAGCGGTCGAGGGCGTCCTCGAGCTCCGCCTGCAGCTCGGGTCGCTCGACCGGTGCCAGCAGCTCGACGCGGTGATCGAGGTTGCGGGGCATCATGTCGGCCGAGCCGATGTAGAAGATGTGCTCGTCGCCGAAGTGGAACGAGTAGATCCGGGTGTGTTCGAGGAAGCGCCCGACGATCGAGACGACCTCGATCGTCTCGCTGACGCCCGGGACGCCGGGGCGCAGGCAGCAGATCCCGCGGACGTTGAGCTGGATCGGCACGCCGGCCTGGGAGGCGCGATAAAGAGCCTCGATGCACTCCGGGTCGACCAGCGAGTTCATCTTGAACGCGATCCGGGCGGGGAGGCCGTCGCGGTGCGCTGCGATCGTCTTCTCGATCAGCTCGATCAACGGCTCGCGCATGTAGTCGGGCGCGACCAGGACCTTGCGCTGCCGCTTGGGGTGGGAGTAGCCGGTCAGCGTGTTGAACAGATTCGCGACCTCCTGACCGATCTCCGGATCGGTGGTGAACAGGCCGAAGTCCTCATACAGGCGGGCGTTCTTGGCGTGGAAGTTGCCGGTCCCGATCATCACGTAGTGGCGGACCCGGCCGCCCTCGCGGCGGACGACGAGGATCGCCTTCGCGTGGGTCTTGAGGCCCGGGATCCCGTGCACGACGTGGGCGCCGACCTCCTCGAGCTCACGCGACCAGCGGATGTTGCGCCGTTCGTCGAAGCGGGCCTTGAGCTCCACCAGGCAGACGGCCTGCTTGCCCTTCTCCGCCGCTGCGATCAGTGCCGGCACCAGCGCCGAGTCGTCGGAGGTCCGGTACACGGTCATCTTGATCGCCAGCACCTTGGGATCCTCGACCGCCTGCATCACGAACCGCTCGACGCTGCCGGAGAACGACTGGTACGGGTAGTGGACGAGGACGTCACCCGCGCGCATCGGGCTGAACACGTCAGGCTGCTCGTCGGCTGCCGTCGGGCTGGGCTGGAACGCCGGGTGGGGGAGCGGGGTCCAGGGCGTCTGGCGCAGCTCCGAATAGCCCTCGATTCCGGCGATCTGCCACAGATCGCCGAGGTCGAGCAGACCGTCGACGTCGTAGACCTGGTTGGCGTCGATCCCCAGCCACTCGACGAGCCGAGCGCGGATGTCCGGTCCAATCCCGGCATCGACCTCAACCCGGACGACCTCGCCGAAGCGGCGGCGCCGGAGCTCGTCCTCGACGGCGGCCATCAGGTCATCGGCACCGTCGGCGACCTCGAAGTCGGCGTCACGTGTGACCCGGAACAGGTGGTGGGAGATGACCTCCATCCCGGGGAACAGCGCCTCGAGGTGCGTGGCGATGATGTCCTCGAGAGGGACGAATGTGTCCTTCGCGACCTCGACGAACCGCGGGATCACCTCCTTGGGGACCTTCACCCGCGCGAACGCCTCATCTCCCTGACGCGGATCGCGCAGCTGGACGAGCAGGCTCAGGCTCAAATTGGAGATGTATGGGAATGGTCGGCCCGGGCCGATCGCCAGCGGCGTCAGCACCGGGAAGATCTGCTCGTTGAAGTGCGTCGAGATCGCTTCGTCCTCGCCCGACTGCTCGCAGGAGACGATCCGGATCCCATGCTCGGCCAGTGTCGGGCGCACGACATCTTCGAACTCATGGTGGTGACGGGCTTCGAGCTCGTGGACCTTTGCGGTGATCTCTCGTAGGGTCCGCGACGGCGACAGGCCATCGGGTCCGCGGACATCGACCCGGGCGTCGATCTGGTCGTGGACACCTGCGACCCGGATCATGAAGAACTCGTCGAGGTTCGACGTGAAGATCGCCAGGAACTTCAGCCGTTCGATCAGCGGGACATCGGCATCCTCGGCCAGCTGCAGGACGCGATCGTTGAAGTCAAGCCAGGAGAGCTCGCGGTTGATGTACGCGCTCGGGTCGCTCAGCTCCCGGGCATCGGATCCGGCGCCGTCAATCGCGAGTTCGCTCACCCGACGGTCTCCGTCACGCCCGCGATCGCGCTCAGCTCGGCGGGTCGCAGCAAGACGATCAGCTCGCCCTTCTTGATCCCGGCGAGGCCACCCTTGCGCATCCGCGCCTGGGTGCCTGTGACGTCGTGTAGCGCCAGTGAGAAGCTCGGGTCGTGGCCGACGAGCAGCACGTCCTCGAGTCCGGCGACGACGTCCTCGGGTTTGAACGGAGGGCCACCCAGTTCCTTCGCGACGCTGATCTCGACGCCGAGCGGCTCACACGCGAGCTCAGCGGTCTGCCTCGCGCGGAGTTTTGGACTCGTGAGGCACAGCGAGATCGGGATCCCAAGTCGGTGCAATGCCAGGCCGGCGGCGCGTGCCTGAGCGATCCCGAGGTCGGTGAGGGGGCGGTCGGCATCTGGTGAGCCGTCGGCCGCTTCCGCGTGGCGTAGCAACCAGAGCATGGTGACAGGGTACGTGGCGCCGTCAAGCCGATCATCGGACGCCAAGCTATGCAACTTCGCTTGCCAGGGTGTGAAGGCGAAGTGAACTCGGCCGTCCGCTGGTGCAGGTGACGATCAGCCGATCACGAGCGGGCGGCGGAACACGCGCGCGAACGCCTCGTCGTCGCCGTAGCGCTCGACGCTCCAGCGGGGCAGCGTCAGGTCGCCGTCGGCCAGCAGGTGCAGCGCGATGCCATCGCCGTTGGTGTTCAGGCGCGCTTCGGAGACGCTCTGGTCGCGCCCGCGCTCGAGGTGCTCGGCGAGTCGCAGGATCAGCGCGCAGCGCTCGAGCATCTCCTCGTCCCCGGCCTTTGAGAGGCGGGCGAACTCCCCGAGCTTCGGCGCCCCCTTGCGGTGATAGCGCGCGATCTGGGCGATCAGGGCGCGTTCGCGCGGGTCGAAGCCCGGCAACTCGGCGGAGGCGATCAGGTAGCGGGAGTGCTTGTGGTGGTCGTCGTAGGAGATCGTGACACCGACGTCATGCAGCATCGCGGCCGCCCACAGCAGCTCCCGCTCCCCCTCGGCCGGCTCGAAGACCCCAGCGGCCGCCAGCGACTCGTGCATCTGCAGTGAGAGCCGTGCGACGTGCTCGGTGTGGGTCAGGTCCGACTCGTACTGGATCGCGAGATTGCGGACCGCGGCCTCGCGGACGTTCTCGAAGAACGGCTTGTTCCGATCGAGGATCGTTCGCGCCAGGAAGATCCCGTCGCGCAGGCCAGCCTCGGTGGCCTCAATCCCGCTGAAGCCGCCGACCTGAACCACCGTCTGCAGCGTCAGCGCCGCAGCCAGGATGATGTCCGCCCGGCCGGGCTTGATGCCCGGGACGGTGTGGCGCTCGGAGGCCGGCAGCGCCGCCAGCGTCGTGACGAGGTCGGTCAGGGCCTCAGCGGTGATCAGGTAGCCCTGCACGCCGACGTCGATGCCGCCCGAGGCGCCGAACGCCGCACGCTGGGCGGCGGCAGCCAGGTTGCGTACCGCGCCGCCGGTGCCGACCAGGCGCCCGCCGTGGCCGCGGAACCACTCGGTCGCGTGGACGGTTCGCTCGACGTGGGCGCGCAGGCGCTGGATGTCCTTGCGCCGCGCCGGCTTGTCAGGCTCCCCGGCGGTCAGAAACCGCTCGGTCATGCGCACCGCGCCGAGCGGGAATGAGACCAGGCCCTTCTGGCGGCGGCTCTGGACCTGCACCAGCTGCATGCTGCCGCCACCGATGTCGAGCACAACACCGTCGCGCAGCGTTGTGCTGTTGACCGCGGCGACGTACCCGTAATGGGCCTCCTGGCGGGCCGACAGGACCTCGACCTTGTAGCCGGTCGCCCGGCGCGCCTCCCGCAGGAACGCGCTGCGGTTGGTGGCGTCACGGATCGCGCTGGTCGCGAACACGTGGACGTCGTCACCGAACAGGTTGTTGGCGCGGCAGAACCGCTCGAACACGGCGAGCGTCTCGAGGCCGCGGCCGACGGCCTCCTGCGTCAGCGCGCCATCCTCGCCGATCCCCGCGCCGATCCGTACCGCCTCGTACAGCTCGTCGGTCCGCTTCCACCAGGGGGCGGGATCCTCGCCGTAGGAGTAGATCACCAGCCGCCAGGAGTTCGAGCCGAGATCGATCACCGCCACATGATTTGGCTCACCGCCACGTCCGGTAGCGCGCGTACTCCTCCAGCTCATAGCGCGATCATCGGCAATCAGCCGGACGGTTCTTCGGCAGCCAGGCGTGAAAACCCGGAATCTGCGAGAAGATCGACGAGTAGCGTCGCGAATCCGAAGTCACGGGCCGCCAGACCACGGCCGCTGAGCGGGTGGTAGTACTCGCGGAATCCGTGGCGGCGCACGGCGGTCGCCAGCGAGCTGACGACGCGGCCGGCCTCACGCTGGTAGCCGAGTGCGTGCATCGCCGGAGCCAGCAGCCACGCCGTGTTCATCCACGCCGGGCCACGCCACGTCCGCCAACCCTGAAAGCCGGGCCTGAAGCTCGGCTCCTCGAGGGCGACCGACGGGATCCCGAACGGCGTCAGGTAGCGCTTCGGATTCAGCAGGTGCTCCTCCACGAGGCGACGCCGGACATCCTCGGGGAGGTTGGTCAGGGCCAGCGGCGCCAGCGATGACCACGTTGACGTCGTGAGCGGCCGCTCGGCGCTGCCGGCGAGGTCATGGAACAGGCCGGTGCGCTCGTCGTAGCAGCGGTCGAGCAGCGCCTGCTCGGTCCTTGCGGCGCGGTCCGCGTAATCCGCCGCGGCGTGATGTTCGCCGGCGCTCGAGCACAGCCGCGAGAGGGCATGCAGTGACAACGCGTAGAAGACATTGACGAGCACGTCCTCGAGGTGCTGGTCGTAGCGGTCGGCGATCAGGGCGGCGTCATAGGAGAGCCTCCGGTAGCGCTCGATCAGCCAGAAGTGGCCTGGCCGGTCGTGGCGCATCCACCCGTACAGCTCGTCGTACTTGGGCGAGTCGTCGAGGCCGGACTCGTCGGGGGCGATGATCGTCAGCAACCCGTCGCCGTCGGGGTCGCGTTCGCGGGCCAGCCAGTCGTAGTGGAGCCGGAGCTGGGGGAGCTCCTCGGCGACGAAGTCCGGGTCGTCCCGTGCCGAGCTCGCGGCCACGAGCTCCCAGGCGAGCGCGAGCACAGGCGTCTGGATCGTCGCGGTGGCGGTGCAGCCGAAGACGGTGTGGGTCCCGTAGAAGGGTGCTCGCCGCCAGTACGCCGGGCGGTCCCAGAACGTCGTGTGGGGGATGAAGCCGTCGAGCCGGCCGGCCCGGACGAGGGTGCGCAGCTCGTCACGGGCACGGGCGGGGTCGAAGTGTCGCCAGGCGATCGCATGGAAGCAGGAGTCCCAGTACCACTGGTGGCGATAGCGCGGGGTGGAGGGGCAGGTGAACGCGTAGGCCACGCCGTCACTCGCCCGGTGTCCGACGCGCCAGTTCGCCTCGAGCACGCGGCGGGCGTCGGCGAAGACCCCGGGTTGGGTCTGCGCGACGGTGGGGCTCTCAGCCGGCAAGGCGCAGCGAACCATCGAGCATCGCCTCGAGATCCGCCAGCTCGGCTGACAGGGCGGACTCCCAGCTGTGCTCGGCGGCGATGCGGGCGGCCGCCTCGATGCCGGGGTCGAGGCGGCGGGCGCGCTCGATCGCTGCGAGCAACGTCACCGGATCTCCGGCGGTGAACGTCTCAACCGATCCGGCCAGCAACCGGGCCGACGGCGTCGTCTCGGCGGTCACCACCGGCACGCCGCAGGCTGCCGCCTCCAATGCGACCAAACCGAACGTCTCATGAGGACCGGGCAGCGCGACGCACCGTGCGGAGGCGTACTCATGGGCGAGCTCCGCGCGGTCGTGCACGTAGGGGTGGAAGCTGACCCGCCCGTCGAGCTGCAGCGCCGATGCGCGTTCGCGCAGCATGTCTCCCGCCGGCCCCGTGCCGATCAGCTTCAGCGACCACTGCTCGTCTGACATCGCCGTCGCCTCGAGCAGCTCGCGGACGCCCTTCTCCCGGGACAGACGTCCGGCATACAGGACATGGTCTCCCCGTACCGGGACGCGTCGGGCCGCGTCGGGGCCGAACGCCGGTTCGATCCCGAAACGCAGCGGCACCGTGCTCGGCCGACGCGAATCCGGCGCCGGGTCGATGACAGACATGACCGCGTCGACCTCGAGGTACGCCCTGCGGTACCAGCGGCGCAGCGCCGCGCGGTAGAACTCCTGCGGCCCCGGGATCCCGGCCGCGTTGAGCGCCACGGAGCTGTGGTGCACCGCGATCACGAGCGCGCCGAGATCGTGTGCGGCCCGGCAGGAGATGCGCGGCGTCCAGTAGGGGTCGTGGAGCATCACCACGTCCGGGTTGATCGCCCGCAGCGTGCTGCCCAGCCCTGCAGACCCGACCGGGATCCGGTATCCGTTCGATGCCGCCAGGCGCAGCGAGCGGTGCTCGTGGCGGAATTCGTCGTCCTGTCCCTCGGGGCTGTTTGGGCGGCCGGGGACAAGCAGGTGGTGTTCGAACAGGCCGGTCCGGCGGGCGAAGTCGGCCTTCGCCTCCAGGTAGGTCCGGATCCCACCGCTGCGCTCCCCGTAGAAGATCGCGACGTCAGTGATTCGGAGCCGGCGACCTGGAGCGCGCATTCTCTGAGAGGTTCGACCCGATCGGGCCGCAGCTCGTTATCAGGCTGCGAACCTCGTGTGACGAGAATGTGACGCCCTGCCGGCCGGCTACGCGGCCGACGGCGCCGCCCGGAGGAAGCGGATCCCGGTGAGGATCACCAGGACCGTCAGGCAGACGGCGCTGCCGACGCACCATTCGCAGATTTCATGGATCGTGAACAGCTCCCGGTACGTCAGGTAGCAACTGAACAGGAAGCCGACCAGCGCGATCCCGAAGGTGATGCCGCGTCCGAGCTCGTTACGGACGAAGAGCGACAGCAGCATCGCCACGTAGCCGATCAGCCCCATCAGGGCGACAGAGACGCCGTCAACCTCCGACCACACCGACGACTGCACGTCGTAGCAGCTGGAGTGGCCACCGTGACCACCGAAGCAGGCGAGGCCCTTGAGGCCGTTGTAGTGCTCGTAGGTGAGATACGACGCGTCACCGAGGCCGATCAACGCGACCACGATGATCGCGATCGTCAAACCGCCGAGGCGGATACGGGACGGTTCGGAGACGGTAGCAATCATCGTTGTGATCGTACCCACTCAAATGTGGCGTCGGCCATCAGCATGGCCTCCGACCTCAGCGGTGCCTTTGCGGCTGAGCGCTGGGTACAGCAGCTGAGCGCTAGGTACACATGCGATCGCCCCGCACCGAATCTAGACGGCGAAGTGGATCTATGGCTCGCGAACGGCCGAGCTGAGCTTCAGCCCGGCCTTCGTTCGCGAGCCTAACCGCACCAACTGGATCAGACGCTGTCAGTTCGTGGCGCAGAAATCGGCAATCTCGGTGTCGTTTCCGCCCGATTGGAGCCAGGTGCGAGCACGATATGTCCCGGGAGGATTGTCCGCGCCCGAGGCGTAATCAATTACGTTGCCGGCGGATACGGTCTCGTACCCGGAACATCCGATCCGCACGGTGTCGTTGTCGGCCCAGAGACACGTCTCCAAGACGAGGCTCCCGGACGAGTTCTGGTTCCGTGCGCTGCTGGCGTCTTCAGACGAGTCTCCATTCCAGCCGAAATGGACGCAGGTGAGGACGTTGTCCGGTGTTGAGCCGGAGCACGGGACGCTGTCCGCGAGCGCGGGGGCGGCCGTCGCGAGCATGGCTATCGACGCGGCCAGAGCAACTAAAGACGTCAAACCGAGGCGATATCGCTTATCGCCGCCAACCGCTCGCGCAATACCGAATTCTGCGGGCATTGATTGTCCTCCTTCGAGTTTGGGTCAAGGCCGTTCGCGCTGACCTCGACTCGGTAATTGCCGAATTTAGTTCGACGCTTCTAATTAGTCAACTGTGCTGTCCAAAAGCAACATGATCGTGCGAACAACTCATCCGGTTGACGTACCGGTGAGAGCGACGTCGCTGTGGGGCCAGTTCAGACCGTCGTTCTCAACCGGGTTGCGCCGACGAAGTTCGCGGTCGTCGTTCGGTCCCGGGGCTTCTGGGGCGTCGCTCTCAAACCAGCCAGAATCGAGTCTTGATCGGCCCCACGGGTGCCAACGGAACCATGGCAATCGCGGGCATCGTGAGGCTTGGACCAAGGTTAGCTCCGCGCGCCCAGGGGTCGATTCCCGCTCTTGCGGCGTGTGTGGGGCTGTGCGCTGGCATCGATGAGCAGCCTTCGCTGCGAGCAGATCGGGAGCCGCTTGTTCATTGGCGCGTGACCCCGTTGGACAGACGGCGCGCATGAAGTGCATCAACCACCTCTGCATAACGGGAAGCGACTTGAAGAGGCTTGGCCGTGCCAACAGCAATTGAAAAGTGGTCCACTTCCACCCCGGCGCAGATGGAGCACTATTCACCCGGCGCCCACATGGCCGCGACGCTGCAGCGGCCGCGCTCTAAAGGCGAGCGGGTGCGTGGTCTCCGCGAGTGCGGAGAGGATCTCGAAGTTAGTCGCCGAGTGGTTCTATCGCGGAGGAGCGACCGCAGTCCTGCTTTGCGTCATTGCGAGCATCTTCTGCTCGCAATGACGCGGTCGGGATCGGTCGCCGACAGTCTCCGAGGCCTTCTCTTGTCTAGGCATTGCGTAACGCGCGCCGGCCTGAACCAATCGACCAGCCGTTGACGTCGCTCTCACTCGGTGCTGAATAGTCGTTACGACAACGCGGCGCTAGCTAGCTACTCTCACGCGACGGCTTTGAGGGCCGACTGGAGATCGCCATAAGGAGCAGAGCCCGATCCGACGATCACGCTGCCCTTCGGTCCAGTCATCAACAAGAAGGGAGTCCCAAGGTTTGAGACTTCCTTTGAGTATTTCTGGACGTTTTCCTCGTCATTCTCTACCTGCGAGAGCAGAGACGGGTCGCCCCGATCAGTGGTCCAGGTCGCATAGCTCAATCCGGGTATCTGCTTGGCGATCCCGTTGAGGAACGCTGGCGTCATGTAGTCGGTCCCCTCGGACCCCTGCTGGCGGTAGAAGAGTTCGGCGTAGTACCAGAACTTGTCCTGCTTCCCGGCCGCGTAAGCGGCGGTTTGCTGGTCGTTGAAGCGGCTCTGGCCGTCGGAGAAGTCGTTGCAGGTCGCCGTACAGAACGACCGGTACTCGATCTTCGCGTTGCCGGTGCGGACCTGGTCCTTGATGAACTGCGGCAGGCCGCCGGTGGTGCCGTCAAGGTCTTCGCCTGTGGAAAACGCTTTGCACACGGGGCACTGCAGATCGCCGTAGAACGTCAGCGTGTACTTGGCGCTGGGGGAGCCGAGCGTGGTGCCGGTCTCGGGGATTCCGCCGATCAGCGAGTTGACCTGGCTGTACAGCGCGGTGCCGTTCTTGCCGTGCTGGATGCCACCGGACTTGCCGCCGGAGATCGAGATCCCGACGATGACGGCGACGACGGCGACGGCGGCGATGACGACGCCGGCGATGATCTGAATGCGACGTGTGCGGGCCTGGGCTGATGCGGCAGCCTCTTCAGCTGCGAGCCGGGCGGCTTTCGCGTCTTCTTTTTGCTGCTTTCGGGAAGCCATAACGGCGGAGGACAATAGCGACTAAATCGTGCGAAATCCGAAGTGAAGTCGAAGAGTTTTTCGAGACGGGACGGGGCGTGCGCGGGGTTTGCGCGGTTGTGACCATGTCGTGAACACGGGTTTGGGCGCGTTCGCAGGAAGTTCCCAGTTTGCGGGAGTCTGAGGGGTGCTCCGCGTGCCCCGGACCTGGTCCGTCCACCACTGAGATACAGTTCCATGCATGTCGCCAGAACCGAGCGACGCGCTGATGGGGGGCGTGGCGTCGGCCGCGTCACAGCGCTCGCACACCCGCCTCCGGCTCGCTGTCGTGGACCGCGACCCCGGTTTCACCCAGGTCCTGTCCAATCGCCTGAATGCGCTGGGCTGGGAATTGCGCGCTCTGTCGAGCCCGCTGACGGTCGATGCGTTGGTCAGCATGCGCCTCAACGCCCTCGTCGTCGACCTGGCTGTGCTGGGTCCCGGCAGCTGGGAATACCTTGAGCGCGTCTGCAGTCGGCTGCCCGGTCTGGCGGTGATCGTCTGCACCGGTCCGTCGTCGGTCGCCCAGCGTGTGCGCGGCCTTCGGCTCGGTGCTGACGCATGGATGACGAAGCCCTGCCACGCCGAGGAACTGATCTGCGTGATCGAGGCGGCGCTGCGCCGTCACCGTCGCGGCGAGATGCCTGCGATTGAAGATGCACAGCTCGTGGGTGAGATCACGATCCGTCCCGACCTCTACCAGGCGTATGCCGGCGACAGCAGCCTCGAGCTCACCGCCCGCGAATTCGAGATCCTGCAGCTGCTGTCGCAGTCGGATCGGGTGCTGCGCCGCGAGGAGATCTACGAGCGGATCTGGGGCTACGCCATGGCCCACGGCGACCGCTCCGTTGACGTGTTCGTCCGGAAGCTGCGCCAGAAGCTGCGAACCGCCTCGCCGCAGTGGAGCTACATCCACACGCACTTCGGCGTTGGGTATCGATTCGCTCCCGAGCCTGACGACGGTTCTGAGATCGATCTGACTCAGAACGGCGTTCAAACGGGCACGCCCGAGCCGCTCGACGCGGTCACGGACCGGGACGAATTCGTCTCGAGCTTCGCCGGCTGAGTCGCGCCGCCCGGCCGGTTGGCTGGCCGGGTTACCCATAAACCGGCCGCTTCACGCGGGAATCACCCGAGTTTCACAACTGGGTAACGTCGTTTTGCCCGGAACGCGTGAGGATTCCGTGGGTCATGACGACGATCGTCCCCACATCGGCCGCTCAAGCGTCCGGGAGCCCTCAGCCGGAGGTCCTCACGGTCGGGCCGCTCGAGGTGATTCCGGCCGAGAACCAGGCCCGTGCCAACGGGCGTACGTTGATGCTGTCGCTGCGTGAGCTGCGGCTGCTGACGGAGTTGATCCGACGCTCCGATCGGATCGTCTCTCGTGAGGAGCTGTTCCGGATCGTCTGGGATCGGGATATGCGGCATGGCGATCGATCGGTCGATGTGTACGTCCGCAAGCTCCGGGTGAAGCTCGCCGTTGCTCTGCCCGAGTGGAACTTCATCCACACGCATTTCGGGTTCGGCTACCGGCTCACCGCCGAGCGCGAGCCGCAACGCTAGATACCCACCCACGGGGCGGCTGGACAGGCTTTGACCGAGCCGATCCGGCATAGTGGAAGCGGAGAGATGGCGTACGAAGCGAGACACCGATTCCGCGAAGATCTGCGGACGCTCGAGGCCCAGGCGATGGGCGGGCTCGACCTGGTCGTGTTGCAGCTGGACCGCGCGATCGAAGCGATCAACTACCAGGACATCGAGCTCGCGCAGATGGTTGTGGCCGACGATGATCGGATCGACGGCCGATTTCTGGAGGTCAACCAGGGCGTCCTGTCGCTGCTGACCCAGCAGGCCCCCGGACCTGAGGAAGCCCGGATCATCGCGGCACTGCTGCATATCATTCGCTGCGTCGAGCGGATGGGCGATCAGTGCGTGAACATGGCGACGCTGCTGCCGTTGACCGGCCACGAGCCCCCGAAGGACAAGACGATCCTCGAGTACATCGAGAAGATGGGGATCTCCGTCCGCCAGCAGGTCCTGCAGGCCCACGAGGCCTTCCACACCCGTCACGTGTCGCTCGCCCGGGACCTTGTCCGTCAGGACATGGAGGTCAACCGCCTCAACCGTGAGGTGTTCACGCGAGCCGTCGAGGTCGGCGACAACAGCGACGTCCGTGAGTGGGCGATGTTCATGATCCTCGTCGCCCGTTGTCTTGAGCGGATCGGCGACAACACGGTCGATATCGCCGAGCAGACCGTGTTCGTTGTCAGCGGTCTGTTCCGCGAATTCAGCGACCAAGAGGTAGCGCCCGGCGCCTGACGCTGCCCCGACCGCCGACCGCCCGCTGACCGATTTCAGGTCACGGACCCTTCACATTTATCCATCGGGCCAATGACCGGTGCGGCGAATCCGGAGATTCTCCGGCTATGCGTGAACGACCCTCGCAGATCGTCGCGTTCGGAGGAGGAGGATTCTCCATGGAGTGGGGCAACACCCTGCTCGATGACTACGTGCTCGCCTTGACCGGCGTTGCACGGCCACGGATCTGTTTCCTGCCGACCGCCTCGGGCGACGCCGACCACTACGTGGTCCGCTTCTACCGCGCCTTTCCCGCCAACCGGTGCGAGTCCTCGCACATCTCGCTGTTCCGGCGGGAGACCGGTGTCGGAGACCCGCGTGCCCACCTGCTGGATCAGGACATCATCTACGTCGGTGGCGGCAGCCTCGTGTCTCTGCTCGGCACCTGGCGGGCGCACGGAATCGACATGTACCTGCGCGAGGCCTGGGAGCGCGGCGTGATCCTCTGCGGCGGCTCCGCCGGTGCGCTGTGCTGGTTCACCGACGCGCTGTCCGGCTTCCACGAGGGGCCGGCTCGAGCGATCAAGGGCCTGGGACTGCTGCCGTGGTCAAGCGCCGTCCACTACTACGAGGAGGAGGACCGGCGTCGAGACTTCATCGACGCGATCGACGAACGGGATGGCCCGCCGGTTACGGAGCCGGCGATTCGGCCGCGCTGCACTTCGTCGGAACCGAGTTGGCCGAGGTGGTCTCCTCGCGACCGAAGGCGCGTGCAGCATACGTCGCGATCGGCGATGATGGTGTGGCTGTGGAACGAGAGTTGCCAGTCCGCTATCTCGGGGTCTCGCCGGTCATGGACCTTCCGGCCGAGGAGACCGCCGTCGCCGCGTGACCGACGGCCGAAAACCCGCTGACCGACGGCTGGTGCCCGCCTCGGCGGCGCCGGCCGTTTCGCGTTCGTCCGGTGATCCGCGCCGGATCATGGCGATGGGCGGCGGCGGCTTCACGATGCAGGATCGCGAGCCCGGCCTCGATCGGCTCGTGCTGGAGCTGACTGGCAAGGAGGTCCCGCGGATCTGTTTCCTGCCGACGGCATCGGGCGATCCCCGTGACCAGGTGACGCGCTTTCACGAGCGCTACGACGGCTGGCCATGCGAGCCGTCGATCCTGTCGCTGTTTCACCTCGGCCGTGACCGGATCGATCCGATCGCCCACCTGCTCGCTCAGGATGCGATCTACATCGGTGGCGGCTCGCTGCGCAACATGCTGGCGATCTGGCGCGAGCACGGCATCGACGAGGCGATGCGAATCGCCTGGGACCGTGGGATCGTGCTGGCGGGCCTCAGTGCCGGCGCGATGTGCTGGTTCGACGGTGGAGTGAGCATGAGTGGCGGTCTGCCGGAGGTCGTCTCCGGGATCGGGCTGCTGCCCGGCAGCCTGTCGGTGCACATGCGCGGCGAACCGGAGCGCCTACCTGTCTACGAGCATGCGGTTGCGACCGGCGCGCTGGCAGCGGGCTACGCCGCCGATGACGGAGCCGCGCTCGTGTTCCACGGACGCGAACTGGCCGAGTGCGTGGTCTCCGATGATCAGGCCAAGGTGTTCCGGATCGAAGCCGATGGCCAGGGCGACGTGATCCGGATCCCGCAGCCGGCGCGCCGCCTGAACCCCGGCGCTGAGGACTCGATCGCGATCAGCGAGTCATACGGTGTTTCGGAGCTGCGCGCGCTGCGCGCCGGCCGTCACCGCTGGGACTGAGGCAGTTCCAGGACGATGAGCTTGTCCGCGGCGGGCGACGGGAATCGACCTCCTACCCGTACTGCATCGCAGCCCAGGTGGCGGCGGCCACTCCGCGAGCGAGCTGGAGATCACCGCTGGGGTCGTCGGGATGGGCGGCGACGTGCATCGCGACCGTTCGCTCGGTGCCCCAGGCGATCCACTCGGCCGTCGTCGTCGCGTCGACCGCGGCCGGGATCCGGCCGGCCTGCTGATGGCGCACGATGCGCTCGGCGATCAGGACCGCGAACCCGTTGATCGTCTCGAGCCAGTAGGCGGCGACCTCCGGGGCGTACCCCGCGACCTCGGTGAGCGCCCCCAGCAGTGGCGCGTGCTTGCGGTACTCGACGATCTCCTGGCCGACCGTGGCCTCCAGCTGCGCCCGGGTGCTGGCGTCGTCGTTGACCCACGCCGAGGCGACCTCGAACAGGCGTGTCGTCGCGGATTCGGTCAGCGCCATCAGCAGCGTCGGCTTGTCGCGGAAGTAGCCGTAGAACGTCGTCCGCGCGATGCCCGCCTCAGCGGCGATCCGTTGGATCCCCAGATTCGTGAACGACTCGCCGCGGGCCAGGAGGCGCTCGACCGCCTCGAGCACCTGCTGGCTGACCGCGGTCCGGTGCCTGTCGTCTCTGGCCTGCCGAGTGACCGACGGCATCAGCGCTGGTTACGGTTCCACTCGATCCAGCCGAGTCCGGAGCGCCCGTCCGCCGCGTGCACGCGGCACATCGCCCGCGGGAAGTGGGTGACCCGTCCGTCCGGGGCGACCAGCCGCAGGGCGCCCCAGGCCAGCGGCTCGATCCGCAGCGACAGCGGCTCCGGATCGGTGATCAGGACCTCAGCGGTGTCGACCAGACCATTGGCGGCGAACTGCTCGACCGTGGTCGCACCGGCGAGCTCCTGCACCTCGCCGTCCTTCTGCACGTAGCCGACTGCAAGGCCGGGTACCTCCGGCACGGTGACGGCGTGAATATCGGTGCCGTCGTCGAGGTGCAGCCCATTCCACATCCAGTCGTTGGCCCACCAGTCGCGGCTGCCCCAGGAATGGTCGCGTTGACCGGGGCCGCTGAAGCTGATCGTCTCCTGGCCGATCCGCACCGTTCCGGTCACGCGGCAGGGGATCTCGTACCGGGTTGCGATCCGCCACTGGTACGGGACGGCGCTTGTGACCCATTCGAGGTCGAGCTCGACGTCGACCTCCGGTCCGGACTCGGCCCGCAGCGGCGCCGAATGATCACCGTGGGCGATGCCGCGGCCCGTGAGCTTCACGCTGAACCGCTTGAGCGGATCGAGGCACTGCTGCTCGGCGTGGAGCCCATCCCGTGAGATCGTCTGGTGCGCGTCGGTCGGCAGCGGTGCCTCGCCGTCAACGACCATGATCGCGGGACGGCCGGGCCCGACGATCGCGGCGGTGTAGAGGGCGCAGTCGCGGTTCGGGAGCAGCCCGATCCGGGTGTAGATGCCGAGCGTGCCGTCATCGGAGACTGCGTCGAAGTACCAGCTCTCGTTCCAGGTCTCCTCGACGCCGGGGGCGTGCGTGCCCTCGTCCGCCGGGTCGGGGACGAGCGCCGGGGGCTTGGTTCCCGGTTCTGGCAGCAGCGAGAGCGCGTCGAGGTCGATGATCTGCTGGGCGCAGCGCGCGAGCCACGCCATGAACATCTCGTCGCCGCGCTCGGTCTGGACGACGACCATCGCGGGGGCAACGGTCATCACGATCCCGTGGAAGGTCTGGCGGCGGTATTCCTCCCAGCACGTCTCCCAGGTGAGCCCGGTTGCACCGTTGGCGAGCAGTTCGTCGTAATAGGCCCGCACCAGGTCACGCTCGTGGGCGCGACGGTCCTCGATCGAGAGTGCGCCACCAAGGAAATAGGCGGCATCGAGCATCGCCGGTCCCCAGGTGACGGTCTGCCAATCGACGACGCGGCAGTCCTCGGCGCTGAACAGGAGGTTGTCGAGCCGGTAGTCACCGTGGACGAGGCCGAGCGGGGCGCGGCGGTCGTTCCACCAGGCGTCGAGCACCGCGATGAACTGCTTGCAGACCTCCGCGTGCTCCGGTGCGACCCGGTCGCCGTAGCGTTCGAGGAAGCCCGGGAGCAGCATCTCCAGCAGCGCCTGGTTGAGCGGCGTCGGAACGTTGAGCCAGTCGGAGGTCCCGACGTGCAGGTCGCCGAGTACCGGCGCGTGCACGCGGGCGAGCGTTTGCATCGCCAGCCGCGCGTGGTCGACACTGCATCCGGCGATCTGGTCGCCCTGGGTCGCGTCCTGGATGTCCTCGAGGACGAGCGTGAACCAGCCCTCGCCGTCGATTGCGGCAAACGCGCAGCCGACGATCCCACGGTCGATCCGGTCGCCGAGGTTGCGGTAGAAGTTGATCTCGCGCTGATATGCGCCCATCCCGACGCCGGTGGCGCGGCTGGTCTCGTCCTCGGACGCGAGCTTGACGACGACGGTGTCACCGCCGGCGAGCGTGACCCGGTAGCTCTGGCTCATCTGGCCGGTGCCGATCGCCTTGACGCTGTCGATCGCGACCGTCCGGCCGAGGACGTCGGAGAGCCACGCGTCGCTGATCTCGTCCTTCGTCCGGATCGGCGCCTGGGTCGGCAGTTCGGCGGCAGCGGTGTGGGTCATCTCGTTCTCCCTCGTAGCGTGACGCCGACAGTGTGCCCGACACAGTGTCGAGCTGTCAACCGCGATCGCGCATGGCCGGCCCGTTGGCCGGCCACATCGACCGCGTCACGGGGCTGAACTGCGCTGACGGCTCGCTTGCTGACGAAGCTGCCGCTGGGAACCGCGGGTGGGTCAGAACCCGGAGCTGCTCGTGCCCTCGAGCACGACTGTGCCGGGATTCGACGACGACCCTGAGGCGTCAAGCGTCAGCGCCACGCCGTCATAGCCGGACGCGTTGGCCGGCAGTGTCACCGCGAGCGGCCCGACCGAGCCGTTCGCCTTGACCGATTGAACCTCGCCGAGGGCCTCGTACTTGGTGCTCGAGTTGTACAGCCACAGGACGTAGTGCCCGCTGCCCGGGGCCGGGAGATGGGCGGCCGAGAACGCGAGCTCCAGGCTTGAGCCGTCCTTGACGACCTCGACCGCGCCGCTCGCGCTGCCTCCGGCCTTCGTGGGCGTCATCGTCACCGTGGCGGTGACGTCCGGGGTGGTTGAGGTTGTCGTTGTGCCGGTGCTCGTCGCCGCGCTGGCCGGGATTGGTCCCGGTGCTGCGGTGCTGGAGCCGCCGGAGTCGGTGACGAAGATGACGAGCGCCGCGACCGCGATGATCGCTGCGATCAGCAGCACACCGCCGCCGCGGTCGGCCTGGCGCCGTGGCCGCTCAGCGGCTCCGTCGCGGTCCCGCTCCGGGCGTGGGCGTTTGGCCTTCGGCTGCTTCGGCTCGCGTGCTGGACGTGGCTGCCTGGGTTCGCGCTCCGGGCGCGGCTGCTTCGGCCTCGGCTGTCTTGGTTGGCGCTCACGGACAGCCGGACTGGCTGCAGGTTCGCTGGAGCCGCCGGGCTCGCTCGGCTCGCTGCGCCGGCTGGGCGCCCGCGGCTCCGGATCCTCGGGCACGGTCGGAAGCGCCACGCGGGCGAACGGACTCAGCTCGGCGGCGATCTCCCTCGCCCATGCGCGGGCCGGGCCCGAATCGAACAGCAGGTCGAGCATCTCGATCCGCTCGGCATCGCCCAGCTGCCCGAGGAGGTAGTCCGTGATGCGGCCGGCATCTCCCGGATCAACCGAGCCCGGAGCGTCTCCGACGATCCCGACGATTGCCTGGTGGGCCCGGGATGCGACGGCCGCGTCACCGATCCCGAGCAGGCCCGCCACCTGCGCGTACGTACGCCCCTGGCGCACCAGCAACGACAGAACCGCCTGCTGATCAGGGGGAAGCTGCTCGATCGCGCTCATTTCGCTGCTCCCTTGCAGTAGTAGCCGATGCGGTAGCCCGGAGCACACACGGTGAGCGGCTGGAAATGCTTCTGAATCTTCGACGTCCAGGCGTCGTAGGTGGGGGCCTGGGCGGTCTCGACCAGGATCTCGCGGATCGCCGGGGTCGCCTTCGCCAAGGACTCGCCGTCCATCTCGGAGTGGTACTTGGTGTAGTAGTCGGAGATCTCCGTGGAGGTGATCGTCGGCGTCGGGCCGGTGTGGCGCTCACTCAACTTCTCGGCGATGAGCGCCGTCCGCGCCTCGTACTGGAGATCGTCGCTGGTGAGGCCGTTGGTGGACAGGAACTCCTTGAGCCCGGCCGTCTTGGGGATCGAGCTGTGCATCGCCTTCTGCACCTGCGCGGCGCTGACCGACACGCCCTCTCGCGAGCCCTCATCCAGGAACCACCGGGCGCTGAGCAGAAACTCCATCACGTCCTCCGCCAGCGTCACCCGGAGATCGCTGCAGAAGCTGCGGAGCGTTGCGACGCTCTGCGACTTTCCGGTCTTCCCGAGCGCGGTGCGCTCATACGCGATGCAGCGTGGGTACTTCGGTGCGTCAGGAACAAACGCCGGCAGGTACTTGTCGCCGGAGTGCGCTGACACCGCGGCGGCCTTCAGCCAGTCGTGGTAGCTCGCAAGCGAAATCCCCTGGCCGTCGACGGTCGCCACCGACGGCGACGATGATGATGATCCCCGTACCAACGCAGCGACCAGCAGCACTGCGGCCAGCGCCAATACAAGCCATCTCCACAACTTCACTCCAGCGATCGTCCTCACCCTCCCGTGAATGATCCCCGCGGTCAGCGCGGGATGAGCCAGTTCACGCTGATTCTTTCAAGAAAAGGTGAATAGTCGTCTTGTCGAGCTGCCGTCGGCGATCGTCAGCACGTCGGAGCCGGAGAGCTCCGCCATGGCGTTGCCCGGCTCGTCCTGGTGGGCCGCAAAGGACACGTGGTGAGTTAGATTTGACGTCGATACCGCTGCACCACCGCAACTTTGGGTCTTTCGAGGAGTGTGCGCATGGCCAGTAGGACGAGGACTGAGAGAGCGATGACGGACTCGGTGCAGACGCTGTGGGAGAGCTACCACACGACCGGCGATCCCCGACTGCGCGATCGACTGGTTCTGACCCTGGCGCCGATGGTGAAGTACATCGTCTACCGCAAGCTGCGTGAGATCCCCGCCCGTTGTGAGGTCGAGGATTTCATCTCCTGTGGCCTCGAGGCGTTGATGCGTGCGATCGATCGCTACGACCCGGAGCGTGGAGCGACGCTCGAGCAGTTCGCCTGGACCCGCATCCACGGCGCGGTCCTCGACGAGCTCCGCCGCACCGACTGGGCGCCGCGTTCGTTGCGCCGTTGGGAGCGTGAGATCTCGTGCGCCCGCGAGCGCTTCATCGCGCTCTACGGCCGCGCCCCTTCGCGTGGGGAGCTGGCCGACGCCGTCAACCTGACCGAGGCCGAGCTCGAGCGCCACCTCGGCGACATCCAGCGATCCGAGGTCTCCTCGCTGAATGTCATGGTTCTCGCCGAGGACGACACCACGATCGAGCGAATCGACACGCTCTCAAGCCACGAGCGCGACTCCGATCCGGAGGGGCAGGCGATGCTTGGCAACGCCAAGGACCGCTTCCGGGAGGCGTTCGCCAAGCTGTCGGAGCGGGAGCGGCAGGTCGCCGTCCTGCTGTACGTGCATAACCTGACCCTGCGCGAGATCGGCGAGACGCTCGGCGTCACCGAGAGTCGCGTCTGCCAGATCCACGCTCAGCTACGTCGGCGGCTGCGTGCCCAGCTCTCCGAGCACGACCTGCTCTTCACCGAAGGCGCGTAGATCCCGCCGAGGACTCTGGTCTACCGCGAGGAGATCTGGCTCGAGGTCAAGCGCGAGAACGCAGCGGCAGCGGGCTCGACAGGGACGCTTCCCTCGCTGTCGGCGGGGTTCGCCGACGCACTCGAGTCGTGCCTGCCGTTGCCGTTGCTGTACACGGCCGGTGATGGACTCAGATCGATCTCGAGGCGTTCCGTTGCCATCGCGATCGCCCCGGCGGGGCCACCGATCGCCTGCCAGCGCTCGTTGACCTCGCTGCCAAGCCGATCGAGGAACTCGTCAGAGTGCAGGGGGTCGTGATGGAACAGCAGGACCCGGTCCGGGCGCGTGCGGCGAGCGAACTCGAGCGCATCGGCGACGGGACAGTGACCCCAACCGAGGTGACGTTCGTACTCGGCATCCGTGTACTGGCAGTCATGGATGAGCAGCGACGCGCCATGAGCCAGATCGAAGCCGGAGATCCACTCGTCGTCGACCGAGGAAAGCGGTGCACCGAGGCCCGGTTCGTGATCCGGGATATAACACAGCGTCGTGCCCGCGTCCTCGATCCGGTAGCCGAGCGTCGGCCCGCGGTGGTTGACCGCCTGGGCACGGATCTTCGCCGGGCCGATCTGCCACTCGAGGGCGTCAGCCTCCCGGAACGTGAGCAACGAGGGCAGCTCGCGGACCTCGACCGGGGCCAGCGGAGCGGAGATGTACCGGGCGATCCGATCGCGCAGCGATGCCTCCGGCGATGCCGGGCCCCAGACGACCACCTCCGCGCCGGGTCGGAACACCGGCTCGAAGAACATGAACCCCTGGATGTGATCCATGTGCAGATGCGTCAGCAGGATGTTGAGTGGCTGATCGAACGGCTCGGACCCCCCGAGCGCCATCCCGAGATCCCGGATCCCCGTTCCCGCATCAAGGATCAGCTTGCTGCCGTCCGACAGGGTCAGCTCGACACACGAGGTATTGCCGCCGTAGCGCATCGTCTCCGGGCCGGGGGCCGGAATCGACCCACGCGATCCCCACACCTTCAACTTCATTCCCTACTCCTCATTGCCGTCTGTCGGCCAGAACAGGACCATAGCTCCAGTTGAGTCCTCGGGGCCTTCCAGCGGCACCGCACTGGCAGCGACCTGCCGACGGCCGTGCGCCGAACGGATCGCAAACTCCCCGTGGAACGGATGGTTCCCGCGCACGGCGATCGTCGCCGGAATCGTCTCGTACGGGATCACCTCGTCGCGATCGTCGAGCGGGCCGAATTCGCGCGTCCATTCCTCGGCGCTGAGGCCGGTTGCATCTTCGAATGATCGGCCCAAAAACGCCCCTGCGGCTTCGTTGAAGAACAGCAGCCTGCCGCCTTCGCCGACCAGCAGGCCCGGTGTCGACATGCTCGACAGAAGGTTGCGTGCGAGGATCAAGCCGAGCGGTCGCTGCGCGCTCATCGGCTCAACTGTATGACCTAACGGGCTCATTGGCGTCGGTGCTGGCGTCGCGGGCGACGCCTTGCATGAGGTTTACTACCCAGCCGATGGCTCCTCAAAAGTCAAAGCGACGTTCGCGCAAGGCGCGGCAGCGCGCCGCCGGTGGTGCCACGGGCGGCTCGCCCGCGGGTTCTGCTGCCAGTCCGCCCAGCGGCACAGCGACCCGAACGGCGCCCCGCGCCGTCCAATCGAGCCGGCGGCGGCAGCGGGCGCAGCAGAGCGCAGCGGCGCGGTATCAGAGCCAGTCGGCCAATCGCATGCTCGGCACCTACGGGCCCCGGCCGGGGAGCCTGTTCGGGCCGGTGCCGGTCTCCGAGGTCGCGATCCTGGCAGGCATCGTCGGCTTGGTGGTGGGCGCCCTCACCGGTGGCGGCCCGGCTCTGACGATCGGCGCGATCGTCTGCGGGCTCGGGGTCACCGAGGTGACCGCCCGCGAGCATCTCAGCGGCTATCGCTCGCATGCGACGCTGCTGGCCGCGATCCCGGCGGTCGTAATCGAGATCCTGATCGCGAACTTCGTCGGTGTGCCGAAGGACCGGATCCTGCTGCTGGCACCGGTCGTGCCGATCTTCGGTCTCGGTTTCTGGTTACTGCGGCGGAGCTTCCGCATCGCCCGTCACGCTCGCGTGACCAGACCTCCGTCGGCGTAGTGGTCGTCGCCACCAGGGTCGCTCGCCGGAGCACCCGGGAGCGTGAGCGTGAACTCGGCACCACCGTCGGGCGCGTTGGCGGCGCTGACTGAACCGCCGTGCAGCTCTGCCACCTGGCGGACGATCGCGAGTCCCAGCCCGGAGCCCTGGCTCCCGCGTGAGGAGGCGCCACGGTAGAAGCGGTCGAAGACGTGAGGCAGGTCCTCCTCGGCGATGCCGGCGCCGTGATCCCGGACGGTCACGCCGCTGGCCGTGACGGCGACCTCCACCGATCCGCCACCGGCGTGCTTGGCGGCGTTGTCCAGCAGGTTGTTGACGGCACGGCTGAGCCGTTCGGCGTTGCCGTGGACGACGGTCGGTTGGAGTCGGGCGATGATCGCCAGCTCCGGGGAGTTGCGCCGGGCGCGGTGCAGCGAGTCCTCCACGACCTGGTCGAGCCGGAGGTCCTCCATGTCCTCACCGGGCAACTGGCCGCGGGCGACCTCGATCAGGTCACCGACGAGCGTCGAGAGCTCCTCGCTCTGCTCGACCACGTCCTCGAGCAGGCGGCGCCGCTCTTCGGGGTCGAGGTTCTCGACCTCCATCAGGACCTCGACGTTGGTGCGCAGCGAGGTGACCGGCGTCCGCAGCTCGTGCGAGGCGTCGGCAACGAGCTGACGCTGTGATCGGACCGACTCGTCGAGTAGCTCCCGGGAGGCGGCCAACCGTTCGAGCATCGCGTTGAAGCGGGTCGCGAGTTGTCCGACCTCGTCGTCGGCGCGAACGGACAGCCGTCGGTGAAGGTCATCGGTTTCGCCGATCAGCTGAGCTGTGGCCGTGACCTCCGCCAGCGGCGATAGGACCCGGCGCGCGGCGATCCGGCCGAGCACGGCCGCCAGACCGACGCCCAGCAGGAACATCAGGGCGAGCACCAGCCGTAACCGTGAGAGCACGTTGTCGACTGCGTTGAGCGGACGCGCGATCTGAATGGCGATCGTGGTCATGCCGTCCTCGGTGTAGCCGGTGACGGCGAACGTGTACATCTCCAGGTGCGCGCCGCTGACGTGCACGTCGGTCATGTACGCGGGACGGGTGCCGGAGGCCACCGCGGACGCCTCGTAGGTCTGGGGGAGGGTCAGATCGCCGGCGTACCGCTGTGCCTCGCCGTTCTGCAGCACGAACTGAACGTACGGCGCCGGCCCACCGGCGGATGCCGACAGTTGGGGGAACTGTTGGCTGAGAAGCGTGTGCGTGTCGCCGTCCTGAACCTCGGTTGCCTCGGCCCGGAGCTCGTCCTTCAGCTGCCCGATCTGCTGGTCGCGGACGACGACGTAACAGGCGACCAGCGCGAAGGCCATCACCAGTGCGACCGCTCCGGCGGCCGCCAGGCTGATGCGTTTACGAAGCGGCATGCTCACACGCCCCCGCGGCCCGACTCACTCCTCGCGGAGGACGTAGCCGATCCCGCGCACCGTGTGCAGGAGACGCGGCTCATCGCCCTCCTCGGTCTTGCGGCGCAGATAGCCGATGTAGACGCCGAGCGCGTTGGAGGTCGGTCCGAAGTCATAGCCCCACACGTTCTCGAAGATCGTCGACCGAGTCAGCACCTGGCGCGGATGCTTCATGAACAGCTCCAGCAGCAGGAACTCGGTCTTCGACAGCTCCACGAGGCGGTCCCCGCGGTGGACCTGATGGGCGACCGGGTCGAGCACGAGATCGGCGAAGCGGATGACCTCGCCGCCCTCGCCCTCATCGGTCGATCGGCGCAGCAGGGCGCGGACCCGCGCCTGCAGCTCGCGCAGCGCGAACGGCTTGACGAGGTAGTCGTCGGCACCGGCGTCGAGGCCGGTGACGCGGTCGTCGATCGCATCTCGCGCAGTCAGCATCAGCACCGGCGTGCGGTCGCCGGCGGCACGCAGCCGGCGGCACACCTCGAGACCGTCGATTCCAGGCATCATCACGTCGAGGATTACGGCGTCAGCCGGCTGCTCGGCGAGTGCGTCGAGCGCCTGACGGCCATCCTCGGCCAGCTGGACGTCATAGCTGTCCAGTCGCAACGCCCGTTCGAGGGCGCGGCGGACAGCGGGTTCGTCATCGACTACCAGGATTTTCTGGGGCATTGCTCAGCACATGATCGTGGCGATCCATAACAGCTGTCGAAGAGCGCCGTAGGCATATCGCGAGATCTACACAAGCTGCCGGAAGGCTCCGCCATGGAACACCAGGGCGCCGCCGGCGCGGTTGACGGACAGCTCCAGCACCTCGCCGAGCACGAGCCAGTGATCGCCGGCCTCGATCTGCTTATAGACCCGGCAATCGATCCAGGCGGCGACGCCCGCCAGCAGCGGCGAGCCCGTCGCCGGCGCGGGCTCCCAGTCGACCCCGGTGAACTTGTCGCCGCCGGTGGCGGCAAACGTGCGCGCGAGCTGCTCCTGGCCCTCGGCCAGGACGTTGGCGCAGAACCGTCCGGTCTCCTCGATCGGCGGCCAGCTGGTCGAGATCTTGGCCGGGCACACCGCGACGAGCGGCGGATCGAGCGAGACCGACATGAACGACCCTACGACGAGGCCCTTCGGAGCCTCCGGGGGGCCACCGGTGACGATCACGACGCCGGTCGGCAGCCGGCCGAGAACGTTGCGGAAGTTGTCGGAATCCGGCTGCGTTGCGTGCTCCTCGGCAGACATGGTGCAAGCCTAGCCAGGGCCGATGCGCAGCAAAAGCGGTGCGTGGTCAGACGGCTTCGTGCCCTTGCGGAAGTCCCGGTCAATCCCGCACTCGGTGATCGTTTCGGCCAGGGCGCGGGAGACGAGCGCCAGGTCGATCCGCAGACCGAGTCCCTTGTGGAAGTTGCCGGCGCGGTAATCCCACCAGGTGAACTGCTGGGTGTCGGGGTGCACGGTGCGGTAGGCGTCGACGAGGTCGCCAGCGGACTCGATCTGCTCGAGCAGCGACCGCTCCTCCGCGGTCACGTGCGTGCCGCCGACGAACAGTGCGGGGTCGTACACGTCGATGTCCGCGGGAGCGATGTTGAAGTCCCCCGCCAGCACGACGTGCTGGGCGGTCGCAGCACGGGCTCCGGCCCAGACGACCGCCGCCTGCAGGAACTCGAGCTTGCGCGGAAACTCGGGGCTGTCGAGCGTCCGTCCATTGGGAACGTAGGTCGAGACGAAGCGGATCCCATCGACCGTCGCCTCGACCCAGCGAGCCTCGGCCGGAACGGGATCGCCGAGCAGCCCGTCGGCGGAGTCCTCGAGCGTCAGCCCCAAGCGCGCCAGGATCGCGACTCCGGCCCATTGCCCGCCCGAATGGTGGACGGCCGCATACCCGGCCGCCTCGAGTTCAGCGATCGGAAACGTGTCCGGCTGGCACTTGGTCTCCTGCAGCAGCACCACGTCGGGGGCGTGCTGCTCCAACAGTTGCAGCACCCGCGGCAGGCGCGCGCGCAACGAGTTGACATTCCAGGTGACGATCAGCATCGCGACAATCATTGCGAATGCCAGCAGACGGGCTCGACCGCTACCGCGCAAAGCGCAACTTCGAGGAGACGCCGGAACCCGCCCCGGACGCCCCGGTGCCCGCTCCGGATGCCCCCAGGGGCGAGCCGGGGGCCGCTCCGCGCTTCGTCGTCCAGGAGCACCACGCCCGGCGGCTGCACTGGGACCTCCGGCTCGAACGCGATGGCGTCGCCGTGTCGTGGGCGATTCCGAACGGCATCCCGCTGACGCCGAAGGAGAACCGGCTCGCCGTCCACACCGAGGATCACCCGCTTGAGTACCTGGAGTGGGAGGGGGAGATCCCGGCCGGCGAGTACGGCGCCGGCACGATGCATGTCTGGGACACCGGCACCTACGAGGCGCTCAAGTGGGACGATGACAAGGTCGACGTCGCGTTCCACGGAGAGCGGCTCCAGGGCCGCTACGGCCTGTTTCCGATCGGGCGCACGGAGGCCGAGGCCGACCAGTGGATGATCCACCGGATGGATCCCGCGCCGGAGGGCTACGAGCCGATGCCGGAGCGACTGAAGCCGATGCTGGCCAAGCCGGGGACGTTGCCGCACGATCCGGAGAAGTGGTCGTTCGAGGTCAAATGGGACGGCGTCCGCGCGATCGCCTACTGCCGGCCCGGCCGTCTGCGGCTCGAGAGCCGTAACGGCAATGACGTCACCGCCTCGTATCCGGAGCTCCGCAGGCTGCTCGAGCCGCTGGGGATGCGAGAGGCGGTGCTGGACGGGGAGGTGGTGGCGTTCGGTGAGGACGGCCGTCCGAGTTTCGAGGCACTGCAGCGACGGATGCACGTGAGTGAGAAGCGGGCAGTCGCCCGCCTGCAGCGCTCGACCCCGGTCACGTATGCGATCTTCGATCTGCTGTACCTCGACGGCGAGTCGCTGATGGCGCTGCCCTACAGCGAGCGCCGCGCCCGGCTCCAGGAGCTGGATCTCCAGAACGGCTCGTTCCGAGTCCCGGAGGCCCACCCTGGCGCGGGCGCGATGCTGCTCGAGGCGACACGCCGTCAGGGCCTCGAGGGGATCATCGCCAAGCGGCTCGATTCCCGCTACGAGCCTGGTGGACGCTCCGGTGCGTGGCTGAAGCTCAAGCACAGCCGCCGGCAGGAGCTGATCATCTGCGGGTGGCTGCCCGGGGAGGGGCGCCGCCGCGACTCGATCGGGGCGCTGCTGACCGGCTACTACGAGGACGGAGCGCTCGTCTACGCCGGGCGCGTCGGCACCGGCTTCACCGACCGCACGCTGATCGAGCTCGGGCGGCTGCTGGCACCGCTGGAGCGTGATACCAGCCCGTATGACCGCGCTCCGAAGCTCCCCCGCGACGCGGGGTACGTCGAGCCGCGGCTCGTTGCTGAGATCGAGTTCACGGAGTGGACGCGGGAGGGCGTGATGCGGGCGCCGTCGTTCAAGGGGTTGCGCGACGACAAGCCGGCGGCGGAGGTCGTTCGGGAGGCGGTGCCGGACACGGACGGCGGCGCGCCCTCAGCGCCCGACGCGGACAGCGGCGCGCCCCCAGAGCCCGACACGGACGGCGGCGCGCCCCCAGAGCGGGACCGGTACAACAAGTCCGGTCCCGCAACCTTCCACGATGGGATCGTGGAGTTCGCGGGGCGCGAGCTGAAGATCTCCAACTACGCGAAGGTGCTGTTCCCGCAGGCCGGTTTCACCAAGGGCGACCTGATCGAGTACTACGCGGCCGTCGCCCCGGCGGTGCTGCCGCACCTCAGGGACCGGGCACTCACCCTGAAGCGGTATCCGAACGGGGTCGAGGCGCCGTTCTTCTACGAGAAGAACTCCCCGTCGCACCGCCCGGACTGGGTGCCGACCGCGACGATCGGTGGCGTCTCCTACACGCTCTGCCAGGAACCGGCGACGCTCGTGTGGCTGGCGAACCTGGCCGACATCGAGCTCCACACGTCGCTGGCGCTGGCCGCCGCCCCGGAGCGCCCGACGCTGCTCGTGTTCGACCTCGACCCGGGCCCCCCGGCGGGGCTTGTCGAATGCTGCGAGGTCGCGCTCGTGCTGAAGGGACTGTTCGAGGCGCTCGGGCTGCAGTCGGTCGTCAAGACCTCGGGATCGAAGGGGATGCAGGTCTACGTGCCGTTGGGTGGCGAGTCGGTCACCTACGACGACACCAAACCGCTGGCCAAACAGATCGCCGAGCT
This sequence comes from uncultured Conexibacteraceae bacterium, assembly GCA_963778315.1. Taxonomy (GTDB): domain Bacteria; phylum Actinomycetota; class Thermoleophilia; order Solirubrobacterales; family Solirubrobacteraceae; genus Palsa-465. The sequence goes on from CAVZTZ010000015.1 coordinate 230,201, forward strand.
GCTCGAGGGGCGGATGCCGCAGCTGGTCGTGTCGCGGATGACGAAACGCCTGCGGCCGGGCAAGGTGTTCGTCGATTGGAGTCAGAACGACGATCACAAGACGACGGCGACGGTGTACTCGGTACGGGCGCTGCCGCTGCCGGGCGTCTCGACTCCACTGGACTGGGATGAGGTCGCGGGGTGCCGGACGGCGGCCGATCCCGGGCTGATCACGTTCACGCCGGCGCAGGTGCTCGAGCGGATCGCCGAGCGCGGCGATCTGTTCGCGGCGGCCGTCGAGGTGAGGCAGCAGCTCCCCGCGCTCCCCCGTTGAACACCCCTTTCACAAGTTGCTGAGCGCGGAGTGCCGCGAGCCCTTAGGATGCTCCCGGACGATGGATCCGATCCAGTTGAGAAACCGCCTTCTCGTCGCGACAGGGATGTGGAAAGAGGCGACCCGTGAGCCGCTCCCACGGATGGCGCCGGGCGAGCCCGCCGCCCAGATCCAGCAGTTCGAGCTGACGCTCGTCGACCGCCTCTACGACAGTGCGACCCCTGAGAATGCGCGCGACGTCGCCGACCGCACCTGGGACCTCGTGCACGACCGGCCCGACTCGGATCCGGTCAAGAAGCGCGTCGTGGAGATCCACGAGGCGCTCGCCAAGCTGACCCGGCTCGGCGACTAGACGTCAGGTCGTCGGTGCGCCGTTGGGGCTGCCCGCGATCGGGTCAGCGCCGTTCGTCGGGAACGCCGACTCCCGGGTGAGGCCGGCGGCGGCGTAGGCGTCAGCCTCGTCGAGCGTCTCGTCCTTGAGCAGCGCCGAGACGAGGTTGTCGAGCTGGGCGCGGCTGCTGCGCAACAGGCTGAGCACCTCGGTGTGCGCCGATTCGACGATCCGTCGGACCTCCTCGTCGATCAGCTGGTGCGTCGCCGCGCTCGTCTCGGAGGCGCCCGGCAGCAGGAAGCTCGTGCCCTCGGCGGGCAGCACCGCGATCGGACCGATCGCCGCGCTCATGCCCCAGCGACCGACCATGTAGCGGGCGATCCGCGTCAGCTGCTGAATGTCGGACTCGGCGCCGGTGGTCAGATCGCCGAACACGATCTCCTCGGCGCAACGACCGCCGAGCGCGACCTTGATCTGGGCGATGAGATGGCGCTGGTCGTAGTTGAAGCGGTCGGAGTCCGGTGCTGAGAAGGTGACGCCGAGCGCCTGGCCGCGGGGGATGATCGAGACCTTGCGGACCGGATCGGCTCCCGGGGTCATCATCCCGACGATCGCGTGGCCGGCCTCGTGGTAGGCGGTCCGGCGGCGATCCTCCTCGCTCATCATCACGCTGCGGGCCGCGCCCAGCACGATCCGCTCGAGCGACGCCGTGAAGTCCTCGCGACCGACCTTGTCGTGGCCGCGCTTGGCGGCCAGCAGCGCCGCCTCGTTGACGAGGTTGGCGAGATCGGCGCCGACCATCCCCGGGGTCGTCGCGGCGATCGCCCCGAGATCGACGTCGGGGGCCAGCGGGACCGAGCGCGTGTGAACCTTGAGGATCGCCTCGCGCCCGACCCGGTCGGGTGGCTGCACGACGACACGGCGGTCGAAGCGGCCGGGCCGCAGCAGTGCCTGATCGAGGATCTCGGGCCGGTTGGTGGCCCCGAGCACGATCACGCCGCTGCGCGGGTCGAAGCCGTCCATCTCGGTCAGGATCTGGTTGAGCGTCTGCTCGCGCTCGTCGTGGCCGCCGGACAGGTTCGGGCCGTTGCTCGACCGTGACCGGCCGATCGCGTCGAGCTCGTCGATGAAGATGATCGCGGGGGCGGCTGCCTTCGCCTGCGTGAACAGATCACGGACGCGCGAGGCACCGACGCCGACGATCATCTCGACGAACTCCGAGGCGCTCATCTGGAAGAACGGGACCCCGGCCTCGCCGGCGACGGCCCGCGCGAGCAGGGTCTTGCCGGTGCCGGGAGGGCCTGACAGCAGCACGCCGCGGGGGATCTTGGCTCCGAGCTTCAGGTACTTGTCCGGTTCCTTGAGGAAGTCGACGATCTCATGGAGTTCCTCCTTGGCCTCGTCGATCCCGGCCACGTCCTCGAAGGTGACGGGTTCGGCACCTGCCTCGACCCTTCGTGCCCGGGAGCGACCGAACGACATCAGTCCGCCGGCGCCGCTCCCCGAGGCGCGGCGCATGATGAAGATGAACAGCAGCACCAGCAGCAGCGTCGGCCCAAAGCCGAAGATCACCTCGGTCAGGAACGAGGCACCCTGGTTCGGGTTCTGCGCGTTCTGGCGCACGCCCTTGCTGTCGAGCAGGTCCGTGAGCTCCTTGCCGGGCACATACGACGGGATCTGCGTCGAGAAGTACAGCGTCGGAGCGTTGTTCTGGTACTGCCACGCGGTCTTGAACTCACCCTCGATCGCCCCGTCGTTGGAGTTGACCTGCTTGACGTTGCCGGCCTCGACCTCCTTGACGAACGCCGGGTAGTAGGCGATGTCGACGCGCGGGTTCGAGGACAGCTCGTGCGAGGACACGTAGAAGTTGAGTGCCAGCAGTCCGACGACGACGAACACCAGGATCAGGCGCTGGTTGAAGCGGTTCGGCGTGTTGTTCGGCGGCCCTCCCTGGGGGTTCGGGCGGCCGCCAGGGGCGGGCGTCACGCGCCATCCGGCCTGGTTCTGGCCCGGCTGATTCGGGCGTTGCCGGCCCGGGGCGCTGCGTCCGTTGGGTACCGGTCGCCGTGACTGTTCGTCAGGCATACGACAATGATTGTCGCAGCGCCGGAGGCGCGGCCGCTACAGCCGCGGTTTCAGGGGCTCAGATCGACGCTTCGAGACGGATCCGAAACGACTCCGAACCCTCCACCGTGGCGCCCGCGGCGTGGGCGCGCTCGCTCAGCGCGCGGTCGCTATGTCACGACCCGGACGAGGCGCGGGTCGCGGTCGAGCTTGAGCCGTCGCACGATCTCGTCATCGCCCGCGTCCCGCTTCGGTTTTGGTGCGTGCGCGACCTCGATCACGGTCGAGCGGATCGGCGGGGAGGGCTTGCGCTCGAACACGACGATCACGTCCTCGCCGTCGGCTGCGGCCCAGCGCTCGAGCATGTCGACGAGCCGGAGCATCGCGGCGTCGCGGTCGCGCCACCACTGATCGGGCCGGGTTCCGATCACGTTCATCCCGTCGATGAGCCAGCGCATCGCCCGCCGCAGACTGACTCAGGATCCGGTGTGCCGCGACCCGCTTGCGCTGGCCCTGGCGGCGCTTCTGGTTCAGCCGGCGTTCGACGGACGCCTTCGACGGGCGGGTCGGGCGCCGGGGCGGGGCGACGACGAGCGCAGCGGCGAGGCGTTCCTGCAGGCGTGCCAGTGCCAGTTCCCGATTTCGGGCCTGGCTGCGCGTGTCCTGGGCGGTCGCCGTCACGCGTGGACCGAACTTCTCGATCAAACGCGCTCGTTGTGCCTCGGTGAGTACCGGTGCACTGCTCAAGATCGACGCTCAGCCTCGATCCGTGACGCGGTCACATTTGCGTGCTGGCCACCCGGTCCAGAGGACCTGCTGGCGCGGATCTCAACCTCTTCGAGTGGGATTGTGGCGCCGGGCCCGATTGCGATCTGATCATCCATGTGGAGAAGGCTCTGTATCCATGTGGTGAACGTTGTGTCGTTGGGTGTTGTTCGCGTGTTGGCGCTTGATAACGTCCCGCGAGTAAGGCCGCCCGAGTGGCGGCGAGACGCAGGTGCAGGCTCCGATGGTGACGGGAGAGACGTCTTCGCGGTAGCAGCACTTCAACGCTACGGAGGAGTTCTCCAACAATGCCAACCGGAACGGTTAAGTGGTTCAGCGACGAGAAGGGCTTTGGCTTCATCACACCCGATGAGGGCAGCCGCGATCTGTTCGTCCACCACACGTCGATCACCGCCGACGGATACCGCTCGCTCGCCGAGGGTTCCAAGGTCTCCTATGAGGAGGAGGCCGGCCCCAAGGGGCCGAAGGCGATCAACGTCACCAAGCTCTAAGCAGCCTCGCCTGGCGCCGCCGGTCGTCGGACCGGCGGCTTCAGTGTTTTCAGGCCTGCTTGCTGGCTCTACGGCTCGGCGACGTACCCGTCGGCCGGCTCAATCGGCAACCCCGACGCATGCCACTCCAGCATTCCGCCGCTCATGTTGTGGGCGTCAAAGCCGGCCTGCTCGAGTGCCTCGGTCGCCATCGCGGAGCGGCCACCACTGCGGCAATACAGGATCACCGGCCGGTCCTTGTCGATCGTGGCCGCCTCGGCGGCAAGGTCCTGCAATGCAATCAGGCGGGTCCCGGCGATATGACCGGCGGCATGCTCGTGCTCGGCCCGCACGTCGATCACCTGGACCTCCGGATCGGAAACGAGCCCCGCGACCTGTTGGGGCGTGTAGTCATCGCTCATCCGGGGAAGGCTACCGCCAGCGCGTTACACAGTCCACGCGCGCAACCGATCACTGACGTAGCACGGCCTGCACCGTGAGGTTGCACGATTCGTGCCGTTTTGTCGTCGGATTCTTGTATGCTGCTCGGCACAAACCCAGCCGAGTCCCCGGGGCGCAGTCGTCGGGGAGCGGGGGACCCAGTTGTTTGAGCCATCTGGCTCTTGGGGCGAATCGCCGCACTCACCAGCGGTGTAGCGCAGACTCTTTCAGCGCGAGCCCGACAGCTAACCCCGTAGGCGCAAGGAAAGAGAAGGGGTTGGACTTGTCGTACTTAAGAACTGTGTACGGGCGTCGGCTCATAGCAGCCGCAGCGTTCTGCGTCGCCTCGGTCGCAGCGACGCCGGCGCTGGCCGCCACAGTCAACCGATTCGGTAGCCGAGATCTGTCGCTTGGCATGTCCGGCCACGATGTGATGTGGCTGCAACGCGACCTCACCGACGTCGGTTTCCCGACCAGGGTCACCGCCTACTTCAGCGCGCAGACCCAGCATGAGGTCAAGGCGCTGCAGGGCAAGTACCGGCTCGGCGCCGACGGCGTCGTCGGTCCCAAGACCTTTACCGAGATCTACACCCTGCTGCGCGCCGCCGATAACAAGGCCGACGCCGGGGCCGCGGCTGCGACCTCGAGCACGGCCGGCGCGACCAACAGCACCGCCTCGGCCGCCAGCACGAGCCAGACGATTCCGGCCGACGACAGCGGCGGCACGGGGTTCGTCCCCGCACCGGACAACTCGCCCGTCGAGGCTGCGACCCTCAACAGCGAGGGCCTCGCCGTCGCGCCCGAGGACGCCCCGACCGTGATCAAGGAAGTCATCGCGGCGGCCAACGCGATCGCGTTCAAGCCGTACATCTACGGTGGTGGACACGCCAGCTTCAACGCCTCCGGCTACGACTGCTCGGGCTCCGTCAGCTACGCGCTGCACGGCGGCAACCTCCTCGCCAGCCCGCTGGACTCGACGCAGTTCGAGTCCTACGGCGATCCCGGCCCCGGCCGCTGGATCACGATCTACGCCGATGACGGTCATGCCTACATGGACGTCGCCGGACTGTGGTTCGACACCGCCGCGCAGAGCGCCGCCAACGGCAACGACCGCTGGTCAGCGACTCGGATCTCGACCCCGCAGGACGGCAACTGGGTCGAAATTCATCCCGCCGGCTGGTAGACGCGTTTCGGTGAGCCGGGCCCCGTTGGGCCCGGCAACCCGCCCCCGGCGCTGACCTGGGCGCCCGCTTGGCTGCCGGTGTTCTAGGATCCAGCGCGATGTCCGCACTGGCCGACCTTTACACCATCCCGCAGGAGTACCTCGACTTCCGGGACACGATCCGCACGATCGCGCGGGAGCAGATCGCTCCGCGTGCCGCCGAGATCGATCGCACCTCCGAGTACCCGCACGACCTGCGCAAGCTCCTGTCCGAACAGGACATCCTCGGCTTGCCGTTTGAGCCTGAGCACGGCGGGACCGGCACCGGCACGCTGATGCTCAACATCGCGATCGAGGAGATCGCCAAGGCGGATGCCGCGACCGCGCTGATCCTGATGATCCAGGAACTCGGCACGCTGCCGATCAAGCTGTTCGGATCCGAGGAGCTGAAGAACCGATTCCTGCCGAAGTGCGCGACCGGCGAGTGGTCGCCGGCGTTCGCGCTGTCGGAGCCTGAGGCCGGCTCCGATCCGGGCGGGATGCTGACCCGCGCCCGCCGTGACGGCGACGAGTGGGTGATCGACGGCGTCAAGACGTGGATCACCAACGCCGGAATCGCCGACTTCTACTGCGTCTTCGCCGTGACCGACCGCGATGCCGGGCATGCGCGCGGGATCACGGCCTTCGTCGTCGAGGCCGACCGGCCCGGTTTCTCCGTCGCCTCCTACGAGCACAAGCTCGGGATTCACGGCTCGCCGACCGGACAGCCCGTGTTCGACGGGGTCCGCGTGCCTGAGGCCAACGTGATCGGCGAGGTCAACCGTGGCTTCAAGGTCGCGATGGGGACGCTCGAGCGTTCCCGGCTCGGCGCCGGCGCGCAGGCGCTCGGGATCGCGCAGGGCGCGACCGATTACGCCGCCGCCTACGCCCGCGAGCGCAAGCAGTTCGGCAAGCCGATCAACTCCTTCCAGGGGATCCAGTTCAAGCTCGCCGACATGGAGACCAAGTGCGCCGCGGCGCGCGAACTCCTCTACCAGGCGTGCGCGAAGGTCGACCGCGGTGACGCGGACCTGAACAAGTACACCTCGATGGCGAAGCTGTTCGCCTCGGATGTCGCGATGGAGGTCACCGTCGAGGCCGTGCAGATCCTCGGTGGCTACGGGTACACGAACGATTACCCGGTTGAGCGGATGATGCGCGACGCGAAGATCACGCAGATCTACGAAGGCACCAACGAGATTCAGCGTCTCGTTATCGCACGCACGCTCAGCTAGCCGACGTCATGCACGAACAGCCGTCCACCCGCCGGATCCTGCTGGCTGCGGTGGCGGCGATGGTCGCCGGACTCGGGGTACTCAGTCTGCTCGCCGGATTCAGCGACTCCTGGCCGCTGCGCGCCGCGGAGGCACTGTCGGTCTTTGGCCTCGGCGTCGTGATCATCGGCGGGTCGGTCGTGCTGGCGCTGGTGCGGCTCGGCGGCTGGCGGGAGACCGACGCCGAGTTCGACCTGCTCGTCCGGCGCGCCGAGCAGCTCGCCGCCGAAGATCGGTGGGGTCACGGTGACGACGAGGAGGATTTCTTCTCAGACCGGGTCGCGTTTCGCTTCACGCAGCCGCCGCCCCGCGAGCCGATCCGGTTCGGGGACGCGTTCGACGATCTCGACGACGTCGAGCAGTCGGAGCTCGACGTCGATGCGCTCGTCCGCTCGGCGGTCGGGGGACTGCCGATCGAGTATCACCTGGCGCTCGAGCACGTCGCGATCGTGGTGCAGGACGGTGGCCTTCAGAGCGAGGCCGTCACGGAGGACTACTTCGACGATCGGATCGTGCTCTCGCGAGACGCACTGGTGCGCGACTTCGGGGACGATCCGATACGACTGCGCGAAGCCGTCGACCGCACGGTCCGCAACGAGCTCGCCCGCCGCCTGTAGGAGCCGGGCCGGTCAGCCGGTGACGGCGCGCAGCTGCTCGAGCGCCTCGCGCAGCGCACCGGCGGCGACCTCGACGGGCGGGTCGAGGTCACGGTCGGCGAGCAGCCCGAAGCAGACGGTGCCGTTGTAGCTGAGGATTCCGACGGTCAGCCCCTGGTTGCCGGGGTTGAGCGGTACGACGGGGTAGATCTCCGTGCACCGAACGCCCTTCAGGTAGAAGGACTGCTGGGGGCCGGGGACGTTCGAGACGACGATGTTGAATGCGCGCACCGAGCCCATCGCGCGGGCCAGGAGCCCTGAGATCAGCGGTGGTGCCCACCCGGAGGCGCCGACCATCAGGGCGCCGGCACGGACCGCGGCGGACTCCTTCAGCTGGCTCGTCTGGGCGCCGACCAGCCGGATCCGCTCGAGCAGATCGGGCTCGGAGGAGGGGAGATCAACGAACACCGTCGAGATCCGGTTGCCGAGCTCACCGCTCTCACCCGCGGTGCGGACGCTCACCGGGACGAGCGCCACCGGCGGCCGTCCCAGCTTGGACTCGCCGGCGGCCGCCAGATAGCCGGTCAGCATCTCAGAGACCACCGCCAGAATCGTGTCGTTGACGGTGCCGCCCGCGAGCTTGCCGACCCGCTTCACGGTCGCCAGATCGACGTGCGCTGTCGCGTAGCGGCGATTGGGGCTGATCGGACGGTTCAGCGGGGTCATCGGCGCCTGGGGTCGCTGACGGGCGAGTTCGAGCGCGACGTCGGTCGCCGTGCGGAGATCCTGAGCCGCCTTCAGGGCGTCGGCCGCAGCTCGCCGCGGATCTGGGTCAAGCGCCCGCATCATCCCGTCGAGCATCGGCCTGGCCGCCCGCGTCACCGGCGTGGTCAACAGCCGGGTGACGTGGCGCCGCATGTCGTAGCGCTGCGGCTCCCAGGGCTTGTCCGGCGGCGGCAGCTCCAGCGGCTCGGGCGTCGGGTCGAGCACCAGGGCCGCCATGCCGATCGCCGCCAGCCCGTCGACGAGCGCGTGATGGACCTTCATCAGCAGCGCCCGGCGGCCACCCTCGAGGCCCTCGACGAGCGTCGCCTCCCACAGCGGGCGGGAGCGGTCGAGCCGGTGGGAGAACTCGCGCCCGACGAACCAGCCAAGCTCGGCGTCACCGCCCGGTGCCGGCAGGCTCGCCTGTCGCACGTGCCAGTCGATGTCAAAGGCGGTGTCGTCGGTCCACACCGGGTTGGCGATCCCCAGTGGCGGCTCCTCAAGGCGCTGGCGCAGCCGCGGGATCATGTGCAGCCGTTCGGTGATCCGCTGCGCGATCATCACGCGGGTCAGCTCCGGCTCGGCGTCGAACACCAGCAGGCCACCGACAGCCATGTTGATCGGTCCGCGCTCGGCGCTGAGCGACGACCGATCTGCCGGAGAGAGCTCGTAGGTCATCGGCGGAACCCTAACGCGGCTCCGCTCCCACACGCGGGAACGGTCAGGCGGGGCGGGCGAGCGACAGCGCGAAGCGCCGGCCACTGTCAAGCATCCAGCGCTCGACCTCCAGCCCGGCGGCGGCGAGATCCGCGTCGACCCGCTCCCGGGTGAACTTGGCGCTGATCTCGGTGCGCATCTCCTCGCCGGCGGCGAACTGGACGGTCAACCCGAGCCCCCGGATCGCAACGGTCATCGCCCGCTCAGCGCGCAGGCGGATGTCGATCCATTCCTCGTCACGGTCGAAGAACGCGTGGTGCTGGAAGGCGGCGACATCGAAGTCGGCGTCGAGCTCGCGGTTGATCACGTGCAGCACGTTCTTGTTGAACTCGGCGGTGACGCCGGCCGAGTCGTCGTAGGCAGCCTCGAGCACGGCAACGTCCTTGACGAGATCGGTTCCCAGCAAGCAGCCGGTCGTCGGGCCCCAGCAGCGACGCCATCCCGCGCAGCAGCTCGCGTCGCGCTTCCGGCTTGAAGTTGCCGATCGTGCCGCCGAGCAGCGCCACCAGCCGCGGTACGCCCACCAGGTGCGCGGGGACGCGCTCGAGGTGACGCTCGAAGTCGCCGATCACGCCATGCACCGACAGGTCGTCGAAGTCCGCGACGAGCGCCTCTCCGGCGGCCTGGACGACGACCGCCGAGACGTCGAGCGGGATGTAGCGGCGCGCGCCGGCGGCCTGCGCCATCCCGCCGAGCAGGATCCGGGCCTTGGTCGACGCTCCGGAGCCGAGCTCGACGAGCTCACCGGCGCCCGTCAGCGCAGCGATCTCCGCGGCGCGGGACACCAGGATCGAGGTCTCGGCACGCGTTGGGTAGTACTCCGGCAGCTCACAGATCTGGTCGAACAGGTCCGAGCCACGGGCGTCATAGAAGTGCTTCGGCGGAAGCTCCTTCATCCCCGGCAGGGTCAGTCCGGCGCGGACGTCGCGGGCGAGCGAGCGCTCCTCCCACTCCGACAGCCACGACTCGATCGTGACCCGCTCGTCGTCGGCGAGCAGCGTCATGCCGCGACCCTGAACCCGGCGAAGATCTGGCGCCGCAGCGGGTAGTCCCAGTTGCGGAAGCTGCCGCTCGCGACCCGTGGTGACGTCGCCCAGGAGCCGCCGCGCAGGACTCGGTAGTGCTCGCCGAAGAACACCTCGGAGTACTCCCGGTAGGGGTGGGCGGAGAAGCCCGGGTAGCCGGCGAACCAGCTCGACGTCCATTCCCACACATCCCCGATCATGCCCACGCAGCCGCTCGCTGACACAGGCGCGCCCGGAGCGATGGGTCCATTCGCGACGAAATCGAGGTTTGCCCCGTCGAGATCCGGCTCGATGCGGTCACCGTCCGCCGTCCAGCAGCAGGCCGCCTCCCACTCGGGCTCTGTCGGCAGTCGCAGACCCTGGGAGCGGCAGAACGCGTCGGCCTCATACCAGGAGACGTGGACCACAGGGGCGTGTGGATCGAGCGCCACCACGCCGTCGATCCGCCACTCCCCGTCGAGCTCAGCGGTCCAGGCGCCGGGCCGCTCGATGCCCTCAGAGGCCCGCCATGCCCACCCGTCGGCAGACCACCACGAGGACCGTTCGTAGCCGCCGGCGCGCACGAACTCCAGGAACTCCCCGTTGGTGACCGGCGCGCGTCCGATCGCAAACGGCTCCAAGACGACTTCGTGTCGCGGCCGCTCGTTGTCGTAGGCGAAGCCGTCCGCTGCGGCGCCGACCAGGCCACGGCCCCCGGGCAGCTCGATCAGCTCACGCTCCGGCTGACGTTCCCCCGGTCAACGGACCGGGGGATGTGCATGACCTCACAGGGTCAAGCGAATAGCCCGGCAGGCGGGCGAGGCACAGCGTCTGCGCCATCGTCTCGGCGTGCTGCAGCTCGTGGCGGATGACGAGCTCGGTCAGCAACGGATCGACCTCCGCGAGTCGCTCACGGACCTCGTGCATGAACTCACGGGCTGCATCCGGCCGCAGGAACGGGAGCTCGCCGCGGGCGGCGCGCGGGGTCTCGAACGCGTCGTAGACGTCCATCAGCTCGTCGCGCAGCAGCGGCAGCCCGGCGCCGCGGTGGGCCAGCCACAGGTCCTCGAACGCGGCGATGTGGGCGAGATCCCAGACCAGCGGGCTCATCAGCGTCGAGTGGACGCGCTCGAGATCGTCGTCGGAGACCGACTCGACGAGCGCCAACGTCCGGGCGCGGGTCGCGTCGAGCACCTCGCCGCGCGGTTGGGTCAGGCCACCCATAAGTCGATTGTCTCAGGCCGATATTGCGTATCTGAGAAACAGCGTGCTGTCGCGGACAAGTCCTGACCGCAATGCCATCGATTCGGGCGCGGGCAACGGAGCCCCGGCGAGCAGCGACGGGCCGCCAGAACCGGCCAGTTGCGGGGAAAACGTCAGGAACAGCTCGTCGACGACGCCCTCGCGCACCATCGAGCTCAGCAGTCGCGGCCCGCCCTCGCAGAGCACCAGCTCGACGCCGTAGTCGTGGCGGAGCGTCGCCAGGGCCCGTGCCAGCGTCTCGTCGTAGGACTCGAGATGGACGTGCGCGGCGACCCCGTCGAGATTCGGAGCCGCTACGGCGAACACAACCACCTCGGCCTCCTCGGATGCGAACAGTGGCGCGTCGAGTGGCAGCTCGGCGCAGCGCGTGACCGTCACCGCCAGCGGCTCGGCGCGCCGTCCGGCGGCGAGCCGGCGAGATCGCGTGCCGGCCTCCGGAATCATCCGCCCGTAGCGCTCGATCCCGATCGTGCTGGCCCCCGCGAGAACCGCATCCACCCGCGCCCGCAGCGCGTGGAACAGCGCCCGGTCGCCCTCGTCGCTGAGGCCCTTCGAGCGTCCGTCGACGGTGACGTGGCCGTCGATGCTGACCGCGAAGTTGGCGACGACGTAGGGACGGTCATCCGGTGCCGTGAACGTGAGCTGATCCACGTACTGATCGGCCGAGATCGGATTCCCGTCGCCGAGCAGGGACGTGAACTGAACCGCCACGGTGCCGGAGCCTATAGGCTGGCCTGCGATGGACGTGCGGGAGCTTGACAGGGGAGAGGTACTTGCCGCGATCGGCGGCGTCCTGCTGGCGGTCTCGCTGTTCCTCGCGTGGTACTCGCTCGGCAACCGCTACGCGTACGTCGCCAGCTGCCGGGGGGCGGGCGCCGGGTGCAGCGGCTGGTCGGTGCTGGGCCCGATCAAGTTCCTGCTGCTGCTCGGCGCGCTGGTGCCGATGGTGCTCGTCTGGGTGATCGGATCCCGCGCACGATTGGCATGGCCGCGCGGCGAGCTGACGGCAGTCGTCGCGATGGGAGTACTCACGCTGGTGGTGTTCCGTGGCATTATCGACCGGCCAGGATGGCCATCGGGCGAGGTTGGAATCGGCATTGGCTGGTTCGTCGCGTTGCTCGGTGGCATTTTGATCCTGCTTGGAGCTCTGACTCGCGTCCAGGAGTCGAGCAACCGTCGAAAGCCACCAGGAATTTTGTGACCACTGATACTCCGGAAACAATTAAGCCGGACCGCAACCTTGCACTTGAGCTGGTCCGTGTCACCGAGGCCGCCGCGCTGGCGGCCGCCCGCCTGATCGGGCGCGGCGACAAGGAAGCCGCCGACCAGGCCGCCGTCGACGCGATGCGTCACGTGCTGGACGGCGTGCAGATGGACGGCGTCGTCGTGATCGGCGAGGGCGAGAAGGACGAAGCTCCGATGCTCTACAACGGCGAGCACATCGGCGACGGCAGCCAGCCGCAGGTCGATATCGCCGTCGATCCGCTTGAGGGCACCCGCCTGACGGCGCTGGGCATGCCGAGTGCGATCACGGTGATCGCACTGGCTGAGCGGGGCGCGATGTTCGACCCGGGGCCATGCGTCTACATGGAGAAGCTTGCCGGCGGTCCGGAGATCGCCGATCTGCTCGACCTCGAGCGGCCGATCACCGAGACTCTGAAGCTGATCGCCGACCGCAAGGGCGTCGGCATTCGCGACGTCATGGTCGTCTGCCTCGACCGCCCGCGTCACGAGGAGCGGATCAAGGAGATCCGCGATGCTGGCGCCCGCGTGCGGCTGATCCTCGACGGCGACGTCGCCGCCTCGCTGCTGGCCGTCACCGAGGGCAACCGCGTCGATCTGCTCTGGGGAATCGGCGGTACGCCCGAGGGCGTCATCTCCGCCGCTGCGATCAAGTGCCTCGGAGGACAGCTGCTCGGCCGCCTGTGGCCCCGCAACGATGAGGAGCGATCGGCGGCGCTCAACGCCGGCTACGACCTCGAGCGTGTGCTGACCGCGGGCGATCTCGTCACGGGCGACGACGTGTTCTTCTCCGCGACCGGGGTCACCGACGGCGACGTCCTGCAGGGCGTCCGCTATGAGGGCTCCGGAACGGCCACGACCGAGTCCCTGGTGATGCGGACCCGCTCGGGTACCGTCCGGCGCATCAGCGCCCGCCACGATCGCACGAAGCTGCGCGCGATCAACGCGGCCGACGAGCGCTACGGCTGAGCCGGCTCGCGGAGGCGCCCGACCTTCGACTCGTCGAGCTCGAGGCGCGCCAGCGAACGCAGGAACGCGTGCGTGACCAGGACGTGGATGAACGCCTGCGTGCCCTCGTAGACCAGTGTCCCGAGCCAGCTGGCGATTGACGGGTAGAAGTTCGCGACCGCGACCTCGATCCTCAGGACCGACAGCGTTTGCTGCCCGGTGTCCGGACCTGTTGTACCGGACACCGGCTCACCGGTCCCGGGGGTCTCGCTGAGGGTCCCGGTGCGGCGGACGTCGAGCGACAGGCCCCCGGTCTTGTTGCGGCCGGCCTTGGCGACCAGCAGTCCGTCCCGGATGCGCCAGCTGATCTTGCCGTGATCGGGTTCGAGCACGAACTCGGGCAGGTCGAAGCGCAGCAGCACCAGTGGCCTGAACAGCAGCACGACCTCCCGCGAGGTCTCGGTGTAGCGGATTCGGATGACGCCGAGCGTCACCCGCGTCAGGAACCGCCAGTAGGTCCGGCCGAGGTTCTCGAGGTTGGCCGGGATCCACAGCCGTTCGAGCTCGTTGGTCGGAAGCGTCAGCAGCGCCGACTGCTCCGAGCGAACGCCGCCGTCAGAGGCGATCACGGTTGATTCGGCGGGCGAGATGATCAACGACCGCCCCGGGGTGCTGGGACGGCGGCCGAACCTCCACAGGATCCACGCGAAGGCGGCTGCAAGGATGGCGATCAGCGCCGGCATCGCATGATTCTCGCGGTTTTCACGCGCTACGGCTGAGCCGCGCTACTGCTGAGCGACCGCGGACGCCGGCTCGGCGCCGATGATCTCGGTCTCGGTGATGCCGAGTGCCCTGCCGGTCGCCATTGTCAGGTCCCAGTCCGCGCCGTTGGCATACGGGCCACGGTCGATCACGGGAACGGTGAGTGTCCTGCGGTCGTAGTAGATCGTGACCTTCGTGCCGCACGGCAGCGTCCGTGAGGCGACGCCGATCGTCGAGCGGGTCAGCGTCTCACCGCATGCCGTCTGATGGCCGTAGAAGCCGGGTCCGTACAGGGTCGCCCGTGACAGCGCGTACACGGTGATCGCAACGGAGGGGGAGACCGCAGTCGGAGCCTGCAGATCGGCCGGCTCCTGCACCCCGCCGGTGCCGGCGCTGGCAGCCTGGGCCGACGCGGGCGCCAGCACGGCCTTGACGTCGAGCTGGCCGCTGCGGTTCGCGTGCCACGCGACCGCGAACGTTCCGCCCCGACCGACCGTGGCGTGCGCCGTCGGCAGCCACTTGGCGGCCCCCGGGGTCTGGCGCTCGATCTCGATGATCTGGCCGCTGTCGCCCGCCGGAACGGTGCCGGAGAAGGTCATGGTGCGGTGGTAGAGCCCGGACTCCGTGGTCTGCAGGGTGATCCCGTCGCCGCTGGCGGAGACGGTCTGGTCGGCGGCCTGAGTGAGCGGGTTGACCGTGGCGCCGCTGTCCGCGCCCGTGCCTGTGGTCGTCGAGGTCGTGGACGACGTCGTCGTGGTCGAGGGCGCGGCCGGGGCTCCGACCCCGCTGCCGCCGGTGCCGCCTGCTGCGAGCGCCATTCCCGGAGCCAGCAGCGTCAGCACTGCGGCTCCCGTGAGGAGGCGCGCTGCGGCATGCTGCGGGCGATGGTTGGCTCGTGTGCGCAAGTTGACGGGTCCCGGCTTCCCGGCCTGGCCGCGCGGTTCTCAACGTCGCGCGGTCGACCAGTGATGTGGTTTTCGGCCGCCTACGAGGTGAGCTGACGGGCTCGCGCTGACAGCTGATCTCTCGATCGCTGACCGCGCTACGGGCCGGAAGGCCCGATTCGCCCCGATGGGGACTTGCGTCCCCACAGTTGGGTCCCCCGCCGACCGCTCGCGGACGAGCAGCCGTTCGGCGTATGAAAGGCGTCGTGAATATACCAACTGGGCGACGTTATGTTGCGTCGAGCTCGATCGGCGCCGACGGCGTGGCGATGGGTCTGCCCGCGAGTACCTCCCGGATCGGTCCGGCCGGGATCAGCCAGGCGCTGACCGGTTCAGTCGCGACCACCGTCGCGGTCCGCGGCAGCCCGTGCAGGACGCCGATCTCACCGAACGCGTCGCCCGGCAGCAGCTGGCTGGCGCGACCGTCCGGGGCCTGGGCCTCAGCGCGGCCTCGGCGCAGCAGGTAAACCGCCGTCGGCTCCTCCCCCGTCATCACGATCACGGCCCCGGCGGGCCACGACTCGAGCTTCGCTGCCCCGGCCAGACGAGAGAGCTGGGTGCCGGAGAGCCCACGCAGAAACGTGACCTCGGCGAGCAGCTCGGGCAGTGGCCGGTCCGGATCGACGCCGGCTGCTGGTTCCCGCCCGTTATCCAGTGCCGAGGAGTGATCCACGATGCCGGTCAGCGCCGCGAGAAAGGCGCTGCGATCCACGACCTCGAGCGACACGTCGGTCGTTGCCCGGACCGTCGCCGTGCGGGGGCTGCGCCTCAGCAGCGCGCGCTCGCCAAACCCGTCGCCGGAGCCGAGCCGGCCGATCGGGAAGCCGTCCAACACCACCTCCACCTCGCCGTCGGCGATCGCGAAGTACGCGTCCCCGGGATCGCCCTGCCGAATCACATCGGTCCCGGCCGTGGCGGTCACCTGGCGCGCGCGGGCGGCCAACTCCTCGAGCGTGACCAGGTCGAGATCGCGGAGGGGGCGGAGGCCGTGCAGCAGCGCAACCCGTGCTCCGCGACCGGCCGCGGTTGCGTCGGCGCGCCGCAGCTGCGACACGCTTGCGAGGACGAGCAGCGGCAGCGGCAGGCCAGCGAGCATCAGCGCCAGACGGGTCCCGAAGAGGGCTGCGACGGCTGGAGCCAGCAGCGCGCCAACGCCCTCGAGGCCCAGCTTCAGAGCTTCCATCACCCCGACCGTCTGCGTCAGCGTGCGTACGTCCAGAAGCCGCACGAGCAGCGAGAGCGACGTTGAGTCAGAGACCGCCATCGCCACTCCCCAACCGCAGATCACGATGAGGAGCAGCACCTCCGAACGCGGCAGCGCGCCTGCGAGCGTGAGTCCCAGCCCGGCTCCCCCGAAGGCGAGCGCGGCGGGCACGGCCAGCCGTGCCCGCCCGATCATCGCCGCGGTGACCGGTAGCGCCAGGAGCGCGCCCACGCCCGCAGCTGCGTTCAGCGCCCCGACTCCGGAGCGGCCGAGATCGAACAGCTGCAATGCGACCACGACCAGCAACGCCGACCACAGGCCACGCGTCAACGTCCGCAGACCACTGGCGAGCACGACCGGTACGACCTGCGCGTCGGCGAACACCTGTGCAACGGAACCGGTCGCCTGCCGCAGTGCAGAGCGGACGCTCGCTCGGGTCGGTCGGACAGATCGTTCTCCCTGAGCCTGGTGGGCCAGGCGGCTCGGAGAATCGAGGCCCACCGTCAGGACCGAGGCCAGCGCCATCACCGCGGCACCGCCGGCCATTGCCCAGCCCGGGCTGGCCAGCTCAGCGATGACGCCGCCCGCCAGGCCTCCGCCGGCCTGACCCAGGGCCTTGATCAGGCTGATCGCCGCGGCGCCCGCCGAGATCTGTTCCGGAGTCCCGGCCAGTGCCGGCATCAGCCGTGACTGCGCAGGCCGGTAGGGCGCGGCGACGGCCGCGTCGCAGCAGACCAGCGCGATCACGAGACCGATCGGAGCGCCCACCAGTAGCGCCAGCGCGCCGGTGCCCAGCAGCACCGTCCGCGTCTGGGTGATCAGTGGCAGGATGCGGCGGCGATGCGCGAGCGCGGCGGCCGCTGTCACGCTGTTCAGGGCGCCGACGAGCAACCGCAGACCGATCAGACCGACTGCCAGCGTGCCGCCGGCCCGGAAGGCGGCGATGCTGAAGGCAGTGATGAACGTCAGCTCCGCCAGGTTGACCGCGCCGAACGCGGCCACGAGCCGTGTCAGGGCGGGATTCTCCAGCACCCCGCGGAGGCCTGAATCCGATCTCGCCGGGCTGTCCACGCCGCGCCGCTCGTGTTCCGGGTCCGCGACGAGCTAGGGGCGGGGTAGGCGCGCGACGGCGCCGGCGATCGCACGGGCCCCCGCATGCAGCCCGATCTCCGCCAGCTCGGCAGCGGCTTGGACGGCGGTGCCGAGGAGGCCGGGATGGGGCGAGGGCGTGACCGCCTCGGCTGCCGGGGCGGTCCTGGAGGCGGTGGCGGCGCTGGGCGCGCCGCCGGGGTCGGTTCCCTCGGCGGACGCCGGTTGGGGCCCGGCCGGGCGGGCGGGGCGCTTGTCGCTGCGGCGATGCGGCCGTGACCGAGGCAGCCCGCTGAGAACCTCTGACTGGGAGCCCTTGCTCATCGGATATCCGATGATCGCAGCCAGGATCCGATCCGTACAGCCCGGGCCTGCCGATAGGCAGGCCGGATGTTCGCTGGCGATGAATTTCTGGCTCCAGCTGAAACGCTGCGGCGTCTCGGTTGTACTACGTAGGCGCGAGCTGTCATCCGCGTGCTGCGCAAAGCTGTGCAATGCCCCGTTTCATCGCGTTGATCCGGTGTTTCGGAGCGTCTAATATCACCCCATGTGTTTGGCTAGGTGGTTTGCGGGCGAAACCCAATACCACCAGTGGTCTTGATGTGCGTCGGCAAATTGCCGATAGCTGGCAAAACGACGGAAACGGAACCAGATGTCAGTAGCTGACCTGCAGGAACTCGAGGAGATCAAGGGCCTTGTCAACAGGGGCCAGCAACTGGGCGTACTGACGTTCGCCGAGATCTCCACAGCCGTCTCCGAGCTCGATCTCGATGAGGCCGACGTCGAAGAGCTGCACGGTTTCCTTGAGCGAGCCGAGATCGAGCTCGTCGAGGAGGTCGATCCGGCGCTTGCCGCCGCCGAAGTCGAGCGCGCTCCGGATAAGCGCGGCCGCCGCAAGGCGAAGACCGCGCTTGACCTGAAGCCGGACATGACCACCGACTCCCTTCAGCTGTTCCTGAAGGACATCGGCAAGGTGCGGCTGCTGACCGCCCAGGAGGAGGTCGATCTCGCCAAGCGCATCGAGCGCGGCGACCTCGACGCCAAGCAGAAGATGGTGGAATCAAACCTGCGGCTGGTCGTCTCGATTGCGAAGAACTACCGCAACCAGGGCCTGCCGTTCCTGGACCTGATTCAGGAGGGCACGCTCGGCCTGGTCCGCGCCGCGGAGAAGTTCGACTACCGCAAGGGCTTCAAGTTCTCGACCTACGCCACCTGGTGGATCCGTCAGGCGATCGCCCGCGCGCTGGCCGACAAGGCTCGCACGATCCGGATCCCGGTCCATGTCGTCGAGAAGCTGAACAAGATCGGCCGTGCCGAGCGCAAGCTGGTCACCGAGCTGGGCCGTGAGCCCACCGCCGAGGAGATCGCCGAGGTCACCGGGATCGAGCCCGAGGAAGTCGAGTCGATCAAGCGCTCAGCCCAGGCTCCCGTCTCGCTCGAGAAGCCGGTCGGTGACGAGGAGGAGTCCGAGTTCGGGCAGTTCATCGCCGATGAGCGGGCGGAGTCCCCGTACGACCGTGCCGCCGAGATCCTCACCAAGGAGGCTCTCCGCGAGGCCCTCGAGAATCTGTCCTACCGCGAGCGTCGCGTGCTCGAGCTCCGCTACGGCCTGGGCGGCGAGCATCCCCGCACCCTTGATGAGGTGGGGCGGACGTTCAACGTCACCCGCGAGCGGATCCGGCAGATCGAGAATCAGTCGCTCAAGAAGCTTCAGTCGCTGGCTGAGGCGCAGAAGCTGCGCGACGTCGCATAGGTCTTCTCTGGTCGGGCTCTAACGCCCCGGCGCATCCTCACCGCGGAACCGCAAGCGAGTTCCGCTGTGAGGATGCCCCGGGGCGTTTCCCTGTAGATGACCGCGGGGCGCTGCTTGGTTCTGCGCCCCAGCGCTCCTTCTTGGCGGGGTGCGGTCGCGCCGGGCTACAGGCGCTTGCGCAGCTGGGTGGCGATCGGCTCGTAGCCGGCGGTCTCGTAAAGGTGGCGGGCGACGGTGTTGACGGCGAACACGTTGAGGCCGAGCTCGGTTGCGCCGAGCGCACGGGCCTCCGGTTCGGCGAGGGCCAGGAGCTCACGGCCAAGGCCCTGGCCGCGGCGGTCGGCCTCGATCTCGATGTCATAGATCCATGCCTGCGCTCCCCCGGGCCGGTGCACGCCAACCCACAGGATGCCGATCCGCTCGCCATCCGCCGACTCGGCGACCAGCACGCGCATGCCGTCGGTCAGCGGCCCGCCGGGCAGGAGCCGGTCGGTCTGGGCCTCGGCGGCCGCGATCGCCTCCTCGAGGCTCGTTCCGTCGGCATCAGCCCGCTCGGCGCCGTACTCGCGGATCGTCCGCTCGCGGTAGGTCGCGAATTCCGCGGTGGTCATCGGTCGCGTCTTCAGGCCCGTCATGCCACGAGCTTAAGGGCACGGGCCGGCGGGCGCAGCAGCGGTCGATCTCGGCAGTCTCGCAGCCGCCGGGCCGTACCATCGACTGGGTGAAGCGGATCGGATTCCTGTCGTTCGGGCACTGGCAACCGCATCCGCAGGTGCAGACCCGCACTGCCGCCGATGCGCTCAATCAGGCGATTGAGCTGGCCGTGGCCGCCGAGCGGATCGGCCTCGACGGCGCGTATTTCCGGGTGCACCACTTTGCGCGACAGCTGGCCTCACCGTTTCCGCTGCTTGCGGCGATCGGCGCCCGGACGAGCCGGATCGAGATCGGCACCGGCGTGATCGACATGCGCTACGAGACGCCCGCCTACATGGCTGAGGACGCCGGTGCCGCCGACCTGATCGCCAACGGACGGTTGCAGCTGGGGATCAGTCGCGGCTCCCCCGAGCAGGTCATCGAGGGGTTCCGTTACTTCGGCCACACCCCGGCCGAGGGTGAGACCGACGCGGACATGGGCCGCCGCCATGCCGAGGAACTGCTCGAGTTGCTGAAGGGGGAGGGCTTCGCTCAGCCGAATCCGCGTCCGATGTTCGCGAATCCACCCGGACTGCTTCGGCTCGAGCCGTTCTCCGAAGGCCTCCGGGAACGGATCTGGTGGGGCGCCGGATCCCGTGCAACGGCCGAGTGGACGGCGGTCAAGGGGATGAATCTGATGAGCTCGACGCTGCTGACCGAGGACACGGGAGTGCCGTTCGACGAGCTCCAGTACGAGCAGGTCGCACGCTTCCGTGACGCCTGGGCGGCGCAGGACTGGGATCGTGAACCGCGGGTGAGCGTCAGCCGCAGCGTGCTGCCGATTGTCACGGCCGAGGACCGGCTGTACTTCAGCGGGCGCGGTGGCGGGGGTGGCGACCGTGATCAGGTCGGGCAGATCGAGCCCGGCGTGATCGCCCGCTTCGGTCGCAGCTACACCGGTGAGCCGGGCCGGATCGCCGAGGAGCTGGCCGCGGACAAGGCGGTACAGACCGCCGACACGTTGCTGCTCACGGTGCCGAATCAGCTTGGCGTCGAGTACTGCACACGGATGCTTGAGACGATCGCCGGCGAGATCGCGCCGGCGATCGGATGGGCGCCACTAGGAAAAACCTGAGGTTGGGCTCAAAGAGACGGGCAGGGCTGCCGATAACAGCCACACAATGTTCGATCTCAAACACGCTCTCCATCAGCTGGTCGCAGCCGAGGGCTCCGACCTGCACCTGAAGGTCCCGTCCCGTCCGCTGGCGCGCATCCACGGGCAGCTGCGTCCGCTGGAGGAGTACCAGCCGCTGACGCCCGACGACACCTACCGGACGCTGCGTGAGATGCTGCCCGACGCCTCCTACCTCGAAGCGTTCGAGGCGGAGAGCGAACTGGACTTCGCCTACGCGATCGACGGACTCGCCCGCTTCCGCGTCAACGCCTTCCGCCAACGCGGCTCGATCTCGATCGTTGCCCGCGTGATCCCGGTTCAGGTGCGTTCGGTCGCCGACCTTGGCCTGCCGCCGGTGATCACCGACCTCGCCGAGGAGGAGCGTGGCCTGATCCTGCTGACCGGCACGACGGGCTCCGGCAAGTCGACGACGCTCGCGGCGATGATCGACCACATCAACCGGACGCGGTCCAAGCACGTCGTGACGATCGAGGATCCGATCGAGTTCCTGCACTCCGATCGCAGCTCGATCATCAACCAGCGCGAGGTCGGGATGGACACGGCCTCGTTCAGCCGCGCGATGCGTCGTGTCCTGCGCCAGGACCCGGACGTGATCCTGATCGGCGAGATGCGCGACGAGGAGACGGTCCGCGCGGCTCTGTCCGCTGCCGAGACCGGCCACCTCGTGATGTCGACCGTCCATACGCTCGACGCTCCCGAATCCGTCAACCGGATCCTTGACTTCTTCCCGCCGCACGAGCAGAAGCACGCTCGCGCGATGCTGGCCGGCACGCTGCGCGGCGTCGTCTCCCAGCGTCTTGTGCAGACACCCGACGGGCATGGGCGAGTGTGCGTCTGCGAGATCCTGCGGATGACCGGTCGTGCCCGCGACATGATCCTCGACCCGGAGCAGACCGGGAAGCTGACCGAGGTCATCCGCGAGGGCTCCTACTACGGGATGCAGACCTTCGACCAGGCGCTGCTTGGTCACTACCTCGCCGGACGGGTCAGCTTCGACGACGCGCTGCAGGTGGCGTCGAGCCCGCACGACTTCAAGCTGCTGGTTGCCGCCGACGGCCGCCGGGGAACGACGATGGACGACCTTCCGACAAGCGGGCAGAACGGTCACAGCGGTAGCGGGCACAGCAACGGCCATAGCGGCAACGGGCAAATCGCGACCCAGGCCTCAAACGCCGCCGGACCCGCCGTGCACTCTGGTAACGGACACGACGGAGCCGCCGAGCAGCGGGTTGCGGCGCCGGTCCCCGCGATGTCCAGCTCGGCGCCCCCGCCCGGGTCCTAGAGCGTCCGGGAGCACGAGGCCAGCCGCCAAGGATGGCGGTGAAACCCCGTGCTCCCGGCAACGCTTCAGTTCGTGAAGCGCCGCTACACTGTGGGAGCGATGGCCTCGAATGACTCGTGTCCGGTTTGTCGCACCGCGGAAATCGTCTGCGGCAAGTGGACGCTTCTGCTGGTGAAGGAGCTTGCAGAAGGTCACTCGCGGTTCTGCGAGCTCGAGCGGGCGCTCGACGGGATCAGCCCTCGGACGCTGTCGCTGCGCCTGCGGGCGCTCGAGGAGGAGGGCGTCGTCGTTCGCTCCACCTTCCCCGAGGTGCCGCCCCGCGTCGAGTATGCGTTGACCGAAAAGGGTCTCGCCCTCGTTCCGTTGATCGAGGACATGCGCGCCTACGGCATGCGCTGGCTGTTCGACGCATGCGCACTTCCGGCCGCCACAGCTTCGACGGCCGGCATGGTCGAAGCCGGGCGCACCGTCGCAACCGTCTGAATCTCGCGCTGCAGCAGCTCTCCTGACGCCAGGTTGGGCAGGATCCGGCCGCGCGGCGAAGAAACGGGCTGCGTGAGGAATGTGACGCTCCATGGCCTGCTCGAGGCGTTCACGACCGAAGCGGCCCTCCGGCTCTCGGTCGCAACCGACAGTGGCGATGAGATCCCGTTCGAGGTTGTCGAGACGCCGAGCGGCGGCACCGGTCGGCGCCGCGGGATTCCGCTCTACTGCTACCGCCCGCTGACCGGCGCCTTCATCCGCTCGCACCTCGGCCTGCTCTCTGCGCTGCCGACCTACGCCCCCGCTGCACGGGCACTGGAGCACGCGCTCGGCACCGAGTCGTATCTACGGGCCAGGGGCGAGACGAAGATCCCCGAGCTTCCCCGCGAACGCGCGGACATCGCACTGCGCCTGTTCCTGGCAAAGGTGTTTGAGGAGCGCAGCCGCTTTGAGTACGACGTCAGCAGGTTCGGCACCGCCTACGAAGAACTGGAGCGGTCGCTGTATCAGGGTCTCTGCGTCACCGAGCTCGTCGCTCCGCTGTACGGGCTCGACCTCGATCCTGCCACCGAGGAGCTGGTGCTCGGCGAAGGCCTGTCGCTGGTGCGCGGCCAGGCGCTCGCCGACTCTCCCGGCGAGCTCTGGGGCGAAGACGGCAACTGGAACTGTGCCTCGGGTGGCGGCTTGCTGATCGTGCTACGGATGGCACAGGAACGCACGCAACCCCCACCGATCGCACTTGCCAAGGCCCGCTTCCGACGGATCCTGACCGCACTGCGACTGTTCGAACCTGGCAGCTACGCGATCGGTGCCGTCGGCTTCGCCCGCACCGACGGCGGCGTCTGGAACGCCGTGTCGCTGGGGACGACCGGCCGCTCTCGACTCCTGACACAGATCCCGGCCGCCCAGGAGGACGAGCTGCGCGCGTTCTGCAGCCTGATCGGCCGGCGACTGCCGACCGCCGGGCTGGGCGAAGCAGGATGGTCACTGGCTCGATTTGAGATGGGGTGTGAACGCGAACACCCGCTCGAGGCGCTGACCGACCACCTGCTGGCGCTGCGCGCGCTGCTTGAGCCCGAGGGACCGGCCAGCGCCCGGCTCGCTCAGCGCCTGTCAGTCATCTGCGCACCGCCCGAAGGGCGCAGGGCGCTCGCCGAGCGGACCGCCCGGGCGATCGCCCTGGAACGAGCGGTGGTGATGGGCATCGCGGCGGGTGACGGACCGGGAGGACCGGAGGTCCTCGTTGCCGAACTGGCCGAGAACCTCCGTGCGATTCTGCGCGACGTCCTCTGCGGCCACCTCGACGCGGATGTCCGCACGGTCGCGGACGAGCTGCTCGGCGAGGCCGCCGAGGCACTCTGACCGCAGCTGGGCTTCGCGGGTCGAGGCGAGCTGTACGCCGGTAGTGTCTCGGTCCGTGCTCCACGTTCAGCTGCAGCAGGGCCGGCAGGCGGCCAGAGCGTTCAATCTCGAAGCCGAGGCCGTGATCGAGCAGTTCCTGGTGCCGCTCCGGGGCGATGGGATCTTCGACTACGCCGACAAGCAGTGGGATCCGCGCGTTTCGCGGGTCGTGATTCTCGAGGGCCGGAAGCTGCGCCCGGACGAGCTGATGCTCGGCCGCGGCTGGCAGGCGGCACAGAGGATCGGAACTGAGATCACGGAGGCGTTCATCGCGCAGGCCGCGAGTGGCGTGGGCGGCGCTGCGGCCGCAAACACCGTTGAACGGCTCAAGGACCGGATCATCGGACGGCTCACCGGCGGCCCGTTGCAACTTCGGGAGGTGGTTGTGATGGCCTCGGACCTGCTTGCCGGACACCGGCTGAGCGAGCGGATCGCCGCCGCTGAGCAAGCGGTCTGGGAGCTGCTGCACCGCGATGAAGCCGAGCTGCGCGCCGGCGGGGAGGTGGTCGCGCGGGAACGCTGGGAGGATCTGGTGCTCGCGGCCGCGACGTGGTTTGAGCCCGGCGCCGAGCTCGCCGCCGTCTCCCGCTCGTAATGCAGTTCGGGCCACCACAGGCGACGCTGACGGTCAGAACCGGAACCGCCGGAGTCGCCGCGAAGGCCGGGCACAACCTCGAGATCGAGGTCGGGTCATGGTCCGCCACGCTCGAGCCGGGCGAGTCCCTGTCGGTGACGGTTGATCCGCGTTCGCTGCGGGTCCTCAGCGGCCACGGCGGTCCCAAGCCGCTGACCGATCAGGACATGGAACGGATCGAGGCGACGATCCGCGAGAAGGTGCTGCGCGACCTGCCGATCGTCTTTCGCTCGACCCGGATCGATCAGCGCCCGGGGGGCTTCCAGGCGTGCGGTGAGCTTGAGCTCGCCGGCCAGACCGCATCGCTCGAGTTCACGACCGTGATGGCGGATGGGACGATCCGCGGGAGTGCGGTCATCCGCCAGAGCGAGTGGGGCATCACGCCGCACTCGGCGATGATGGGGACGTTGAAGGTGGCTGACGATGTCGTCGTCGAGGCCGACGGAATGCTGCCCGTCTAAGGGGTGTCCGTGGCGGTCCAGATCGCGATCGCGTCGATCGGGGCGCCGATCCGGCAGATGTCACCGATCGCCAGGTCCGGTTGAGTCAGCGTTCGGGCGCGGAGATCGAGACCTGAGTGCGATTCGACAACAAGCTCGACGCTGCGTCCGAGGTCGACGATGTCGATGAGCCGGCCGGCACCGAGGTCGATGTCGGCGACCGCTTCAGTGGCGGCTGCAGGGCGGATCGTCAGCGCCTCGGGTGGCACCTGCCACAACAGCCGGCTTCCGGCTGGGAGATCAGGGAGGACGGCGGCCGGCAGGCTGTCTCCGGCCCCCGCAAACAGGTTCTCGATCCCGAGCAACCGCCCAACCTCCGGTGAGGCGGGACGCTGGAAGACATCGCGACAGGTTCCCGACTGCAGCAGCCGTCCATCACTGATGACAAGGATCTCATCGGCGAGGATCGCGGCCTCCTCAGGGTCGTGGGTCACGAGCACCGTCGACAGCCCCACCCCGCGTTGCAGGCGCCGTAGCTCTCGCCGCAGCTGCGCTCGCACGGGTGCGTCAAGCGCCGAGAACGGCTCATCGAGGAGCAACACGCCGGGATCCACTGCAAGCGCGCGAGCCAGGCCGACCCGCTGGCGCTGACCGCCGGATAGCTGCTCGGGCAACCGGTCCAGCAGATCGCCGAGATGCAGTGTCTGCAGCCACCAGGTGGCCAGCGCCGCGTCGGCGTCGACCCCGAACATGGTCTGCTGCCACACCGTCCTGCCTGGCATCAGGCCGAACCCCTGGGGGACGTACCCCAGTCGGCGCCGCTCGGGCGCGATCACGCTCACATCGGTGCCGGCGAACGTGACGGTGCCGGTGCCGCGCCCCAGCAATCCGGCGAGTGCCTGGAGGGCCAGCGACTTTCCCGAGCCCGACGGTCCGACGATCGCGACGCGGTTGCTCCGCTCCGGGTGTGAGAGCTGCAGATGAAACGTCCCGATCTGCGCGTCGAGCGCGAAACCGACCGGAGTCGGTGGCTTGGCCACAGGCGCGATGGGCACCGCCGTTCGCGGCCGCCGCAGTCGGCGGGGCGCTCGGGCGCGGCCTGCGACGATCGCCAGCGCTGCGACCCCAAAGGCCAGAACCGTCGGCGCCTCTGCCTGGGACAGCGGCGCCGATGAGAACAGGTTCTCGACGTAGACGGGGAGGCTGTAGGGGTGGTAGGCGAGGACGACGACCGTGCCGTACTCACCGAAGGCCCGTAGCCACATCAGCACCATTCCGGCACGGATGCCGTCACCGGCCGTCGGCACCTCGACCCGCAGAAACCGGGCCAGCGGCCCGTGCCCGAGCGTCGCCGCGACGTCACCGAGCGCAGGGTCGACCGAGCGGAACGCGCTGCGCGCGATGATCACGAGGAACGGTGCGGAGACGAACGACTGGGCGATGATCACGCCGATGAACGTCTGCGTCAGCCGCTCGCCCGAGAGCTGGCCGAGCCACGTGTACGGGCCGACGATGTAGACGAGCAGGATCCCGCTGACCAGCGGCGGCACCGCCAGCGGCAGCTGCACGATCACGCCGATCGTGCTCCACAGCCAGCCGCGGCGATGAGCCAGCACATACGCGAGCGGGATCCCGGTCAGGACGCCGATCGCCAGGGAGATCGTCGCGCCCTCGGCGGAGATCCGGAGCGCCGAGAACAACCCGGCGGTATGCCATCCCTGATCACCGCCGTGCGTGAGCCGGACGAGAAACGCACCAAGCGGATAGGCCAGGTAGAGGACGAGCAGGGCGCCGAGCAGAAACAACGGGCGCGGCGCCCTGCGTCCTTTCACTTGAACAGGCTCCGCAACGCGCTCGGAACGCCCGAGCCGTGGAGCTGCGGTGGCGAGACGATGCCGAACTTGTACTTCTTCAGCAACTTCTGGCCGGTCGGACCGAGCAGGAACTTGATGAACGCCTCAGCGGCTGTGACGTGCGGCGCGTTCTTGAGCAGCGCGACCGTGTAGTCGCCGTACAGGTCGGTTCCGGTCAACTTCACGAACGGGCTGTCCTGGGAGAGCGCGTCGGACTCGTACATGAACGATGCGTCAAGCTGGCCGTTCTGCACATCAGCTTCCTCGACGTCCTCCTCGTACTCATCGGAGGCCTCGGTCGCGAGCTTCTTCAGTGCCGGGACGTGGTGCTGTGAAGCGGCGTCGTCGAGTGCTTTGACGGCGAGCACACCACCGGGATCCTGGGTCGGATTCGTGCGTCCGAGGCGGAAGCCCGGGAGCGTGATGACCTGCCACCACTGCTTGGTCTTGAGGTCGTGAGCGAACCTGCTCTTGGGGTAGTAGGCAAGCACGTACGGGGACGTTGCGAAATCCGCATACCAGTGCACCCAGCTGCCGTTCTTGGCGCCGACGAGAGTCTGCGTGACCGTGGGCGAGGCGCTCAGGAACACGTCTTCAACGTCGATCCCGTTCTTGATCTCGGTCGCGTCCGTTCCGGACCCTCCCGAGGTGTCGACCAGCGTGTAGCCGGTCGCCTTGCGGAACGCGGGGGCGATGCTCTTGGTGATGAGCGTGTCGAGCGATCCGGCCGAGATCACATCAACGTCGCCGCTGGCGGCGGCGGTTGCCGCCCGCGAGCGCGTCGACGCCGTCGCGGCGGTGCCGGTCAGTCCGACGACCGCGCCCGCTGCGGTCACGACCGTTGCCAGGGACACCAGCGCGACGCGTGACCCCAAGCGATGGCCCAACCGCCTTACGTAGGTAGTGAATAGGTACATGCGATGACTCTAACGATGTGGCGCGGGCCACGGGACCTCAGAAGATCCAACGTTCGTTGGGGGCAGCCGCGGGCTCAGCGCGGGCCGGCGTCGACCATCACGGACGTCGCCTTGACGAACGCCGTCGCCTTCACTCCGGGGGCAAGCCCAAGCTCCTCCACAGAGTCGCGCGTGATCGCCGCCGTCACGAGAAACCCGCCGGCCTCGATCTCCACGAGCGCCATCACCCCATCGACCTCGACCGAGCGAATCACGCCGGGGAAACGGTTGCGGGCCGAGGACCGAGTGCCGGTCTTATGCCGGTCGGGGCGAGCCGACAGACGCTTGATCTCGGAGGCGCTGACGACACGCCGGTTGCGATCGTCACGCTTGGTCTTGAGCTTGCCGGTGCGGTCCCAGCGCCGCAGCGTGTCGACGCTGACGCCGAGCGCCTTCGCTGCCTCGCCGAGCTGGAGATCCGATTGCGCCACTGACCAAGGAATACAGCACGCAGCTTCAGCTGCGCAAGAGCCGGAGATATTCGACGGCGCTGCCGGCAGCGAGTGAACCCTCGCCGGCGGGGATTCGGGCGACACCGTCTGCATAGGCGGCCGCCGAGATCTGATGTGACTGCTGCTTGTGCAATGGAGTCAGTTGTGAGCCGTCGATCCGCACGCGGACCAGATCGTCACGGCTCGGGTTGCGGGCGATCTCCTCCGCCAGCACACCGCCCCGAAACCACGGGCCGGGATCGGACGCGCCCTGCTGAGCCAGCAGCGCGGGACGCACGAACAGCTCAAAGCAGACAAGTGCAGAAACTGGGTTCCCCGGCAGGCCGAATACGAGCGTCTCGCCGCGGGTCCCGAACCACGTCGGTTTGCCCGGTCGCAACGCAACCCGCCAGAACCTCTCGATCACGCCGAGTTCGGCCCCGATCCCCCGGACCAGATCATGCTCGCCGACCGAGACCCCGCCGGTCGTGATCACGACGTCATGCTCGAGCGCCGCCGACATCGCCTCGCGGTGTGCGGATGCGGTGTCCGCAGCGGCGGTGATCCGCTCGACGATCGCGCCCGAGGACCGCAGCGCGGCGGCCAGCATCGGGCCGTTGGAGTCGTGGATCTGTCCGGGCCCGAGCGGCTCGCCCGGCTCCCGCAGCTCGCTGCCGGTCGTGACGATCGCGACGCGTGGCCGGCGGCGGACGGGCAGTTCACGCAGACCGGTGCTGGCGGCCGCGGCGATCTGGGCGGGGCCGATTTCGGTGCCCGGTTCGAGGATCGGTGCCCCGGCGGCCGTGTCACTGCCCGCCGGCCGGACGTTGGACCCCACGCTGACGGCAAGCGGCACGGTGACGATCGGGTGCCCCGGCCCGGCGTTGTCGGCACCGGTTTCGACGTCCTCAACCGCGACCACGGCGTCGGCGCCGTCAGGCAGGACGGCCCCGGTCGAGATCGCGACCGCCTGCCCCGGTCCGACGGCACCGGCGAAGGGAGCGCCCGCCGCCGACTCGCCGATCACCGTCAACGCTGCCGGCGTGTCGTCGGCCCTGACGGCGAAGCCGTCCATCGCGGAGTTCGTGAACGGGGGTAGCTCGATTGCGGCGAGGACCTCCTCTGAGACGAACCTGCCGACCGCGTCGCCGAGCGCGACCCGCTCAATCGTGAGTTGGCGGACGGCCTCTCGCACCGCTGTCAAGGCGCTGTCAAGCGGGATCGGATCCGGCGCCAGCAGCGCTGCTGAATGGAAGTCCATGCTGCGTCAAGTTGTACCGGTGACCGTCGGCGCACCGGGGTTTCGCCGCAGCGCTCATCGGACCGATCACCTTCTAGAGTTGTGATCGCAGGCACCGTGGCTGTCGGTGCCCAAACCGGGCAATTTCAGCGAGGTTGCCCCTGAGCCGATGAGTGAAGTGATGAGCAGCTGGATTCGACACACGTCACGACCGTTCTGGGCCGTGCTCTGCGCGATGCTGCTGGCCGCGGTGTTCGCGGCGCCCGCGGGTGCGCGCAATCGCGCCCACTCCGCTGCCGTGTCCTCGTCGCCGACGCAGGTCGTTTCCGAAATGTCGGATAAGCAGGCCGCAGCGCACGTGCAGCAGGCCGGCGAGACCCGGCCGGACAACGATGCCGACAACCAGAAGGTTCCGAGCAGGAGCCAGCTGCAGTACTTCCGCAGCCACGACGACTCGATGCCGTCCTACTACCTGGACCGGATCGACGGTGACTACCGCGGCACGACCGACGACATCATCCAGTGGGCCGCGTACAAGTGGGGCCTCGATCCGAACCTGCTGCGCGCCGTCGCCGCGGTCGAGTCCTGGTGGCACATGTACACGGTCGGCGATGGCGGCAGCGCCTACGGCCTCTTCCAGATCGACGTCCGCTACCACTGCTGCCAGAGCCTGGCGCAGAACGACACGGCGTTCAACGCCGACTACTACGG
The DNA here is from genome assembly GCA_963778315.1 of uncultured Conexibacteraceae bacterium. Classification (GTDB taxonomy): domain Bacteria; phylum Actinomycetota; class Thermoleophilia; order Solirubrobacterales; family Solirubrobacteraceae; genus Palsa-465. The sequence goes on from CAVZTZ010000015.1 coordinate 260,627, forward strand.
CGCGATCATCCGCTCCTACTACGACGGCAGTCAGACCTGGCTGAACACGGTCAGCGGCAACGGCGAACCCTACCGGGCACATGAGCTGTGGAACAGCATCGGTTACTGGGCCGGCGGGCGCTGGGACGTCTCGAGCTGGTACGTGAACCAGGTGCAGTCGGACCTGTCTCAGCAGGTCTGGGCGCAGCCGAACTTCGTCGGGCTGTAGCCCTCAAGCGACCAGGTCGGCGATCAGCTGCGCGCGCTCCTTATCGGAGGCGAACAGGTACCGGTGCACCTGCAACAGGCCGTCGACGTCGTGGATGTCGCCGTCGAAGTGGGGGACCGGCAGCAGCGGCTCGCCGCTCAGCTCGCGCTGCAGCCGCGCGACGTTGAGCGCGTCGCGGGCGGCGAGTACGTGGTAATCGGCGAGGTTCGCGACCACGCGCTGCGCCAGCGATCCGTCTCCGCCGAGCAGCTCTGTCAGCGACGCGTCGAGTGACCCGTCGCTGCCGATCACCTCGCTGAGGTCGTGGTGGAAGCGGTTGATCACCACGCCGGCGAACGGCAGGCCGGATTCGGCCAGCGTGCGCCGGAACCAGATCGCCTCATCGATCGGCTCGCTCTGCGCGGAGGAGACGAGCAGGAACGCCGTCTCCGGCGAACGCAGCAACCTCTCGACCTCACGAGCCCGCAGGCTGAACTGCTCGGTCATCCCGCCGAGCAGCCCGAAGAAGGTCGTGATGTCACCGATCAGATCGATGCCGGTGATCCGCTTGAGGCCGCCGAGCAACGGCCCGGCACCGAGGCCGAGCACCCGCATGCCGATCCCGGTTGGCCGCATCAGTGCCTGCAGCGCCCGACCGTCGAGGAATGAGGTCAGCCGCCCGGGTGCGTCGAGGAAGTCGAGCGCGTTGCGTGACGGCGGCGTGTCGAGTACGAGCAGATCGAAGTCACCCGCCACGGCAAGCTCGTGCAGCTTCGAGACGGCGGTGAACTCCTGCGACCCCGAGACCGCCGTCGACAGCTCCCTGTAGATGCGGTTCGCCTTGATCTCCTCGGCCCGCTCGGCCGTCGGGGCGACCGCGTCGATCAGCTCGTCGAAGGTGCGCTTCGGGTCGAGCATCATCGCCCACAGCTCTCCCTTGACATCGAGCCCGGACTCCGACAGTCGCGAGGGCTCGACGAGCCGCGGCTCGTTGTCGAGTTCCTGCAGGCCGAGCGCGTTGGCGAGCCGCTGCGCCGGGTCGATCGTGACGACGGCGACCTTCAGGCCGAGCGCCGCCATCCCGAGCGCGATCACCGCCGAGGTCGTGGTCTTGCCGACCCCGCCCGAGCCTGCGCACACGCAGATCCGCTTGCCGGCGAGCAGCTCCGGGACGTTCACCTAGAGCTCCTCCGCCAGGACGTCGGCAAGGCCACCGATCTGCTCGCGTCCGAGGGTCGCCTCGAACACGAACGGCAGCGTCGCGATCCGCTCTCCGAACACCTCCGCAAGGCGCTGCTGCTGTTCGGCCTGGGTGGCGGCGCGAGCGTTCTCGGAGAGCGCGGCACGCAGCGCGGCCCGCGCCAGCACTGGGGCGCCCGCGCGACCGGCCGCCTCCAACGCCTCGCCGACCAGCGCCAGCTCAGGGGCGTCGAAGCGGTCCGGGTATCGGGCGTTGATGATCACGGCGTCGAGGTCGAGCCCGTCGGTCAGCAGTTCCTGGTGCAGCAGCAGCGTCTCGTTGACCGGCATCTCCTCCGCCGTCGCGACGGCCACGATCCCGGTGAACGAGCGGTCCGCGATCGTGGCGGCGATCGTCCGGCCCTGGTGGGCGATCGGGCCGACCCGCGCGATCTCCGCAAACGTTCGCGGCGTCCGCAGGATCCCGACGCCGTGGCCGGTCGCCGGTGCATCGACGACGACCAGGTCATAGGGGGCGGCGTGGCGCACCCGTCGCTCGAGCTGCGCCAGCTCCCAGACCTTGCCGATCGTCAGGAGCTCCCGCATCCCCGGAGTCGCCATCGCCAGCGCCTGGAACAGGCGGCTGTGGCCGAGTGCCTGCCCGAGCGGGCCGCCCTTGACGCGCAGGTACTCCTCCATCGCACGTTGCGGATCGATCGAGATCGTGAACAGATGCGGAGCGATCTGCAGCTCCTCGGCCTGTCCCTCAGCCTCCCCGCCGCCTCGGCCGGCTCCGCTGCGCCCGGTCCCGCCGCGGCCGACGCCGCCACCGACCGCACGCGCGACGCGGTCATCACCGCCGACCTCGGCGACGATCGTTCGCAGACCCTCCCGGGCCGCCACCATCCCGAGTGCGACGGCCACGGTCGATTTCCCGACCCCACCCTTGCCAGTGACGAAGATCAGCCGTCGATCGAACAGACTCATCAGGGGCACACTAGGCGGTCAGCGGCCGCCTCGGCTGCGAACCCGCGGTTGATCGGTGCCGCGCCGATGATGAACAGGTCGGGCTGCTCGCCCGGCATCCTGCGACCGGCCAGGAAGGCGATGAACGGAGCCCCGGAATATGCGCGGTCTACCGGGCACGCTCGTGCCGCCGCAACCAGCCGGGCGACTGCGCCCGGACCGTCGACCCATTGCAGTCCGGAGCGTGCGAATGGCCGCGTCGAGGCCCACGGGTGGCCCGGATCGACCAGCAGCGACGCGCTCTGTGCGGCGAGCAGCGTGACGGCGAGCACGATCACCCAGCGCATGCGGCGCAGGGCTGTCCACCCGGCGAGCGCCCCCCACACACCCAGCACGAGCAGCGGCGGCTCGGCGACGACCATCACATCGATGTAGGACCCATGCTTGAACAGGGACGCCACCAGCGCGAGTCCGCCCACAGCGGCCGCCGTGACGGTCAGCCCCAGAGGCTCATCGGTTGCTGCGAGCCCGGTCCGACCGAGCCCAACCCCGGTCCGCTCGTGGCCCGGCTTCGTCCGTCGCAGCCCCAACCAGCCGAGCAGGATGGCGCCGAACAGGAGCGGGAGCTCGTTCCACACCACCTGCGCGATCAACCCGCCGACGTAGTGGACCGTCGCGTTCCCGGTCTGCAGCTGGGCGGTGATGGTCTCTCGGTACAGGTCGGTGCCGAACGCTGCCAGTGATCCGGCGAACAGCACCGCCAGTCCGCCGATCACGCACGTCAGGCATAGCCACCGCCGAGGAGCGCAGAGCGCAATCGCCGCCGCCGGCACGAGAAACGCGAGCTTGCACCAGCTCGCGATTGCAAGCAGCAGCGCGCCGATGACGACCGTCCGGTCACGCGCGCACAGCAGCGCGCCGCCGAGGATCAGGGGCGCCGCCAGCGTCTCCGGCAGCAGCTGCGCGTGAGCCGCGAGCGAGATCGGCAGCAGCGGCGCCAGCGCGCCCGCGACCAGCGCCGGCCAGGTCCGTTCACAGAGCCGCCACACGCACACCGCCACGAGCACCGCCGTGACGGCGTCGAGAAGTCCGAGACCGACCTGCAGCGCCGTCAGCGTGTCACTGATCCCGAGCAGCGCGGCACCGGCGAGCACCACCGGCGGCGGCTGCGCGAGCGCGACCTGCCGGTAGGGAACGAGCCCGTGCAGCCACTCCCGCGCGCTCATCGCGTAGACGCCCTGGCTGAAGTCCCAGTAGCCATGGCTCTGCCACAGCGTCAGCAGCACCAGTTCCGCGAGCGCGAGCACCGACACCGCGATCACGACCCGCGAGGTATCGGCCCCGATCGTGGTCCGCCGCCCGGCCAGTGCACTCACGGCCCGGTTTCTACCAGCAGACCAGAGAAAACACCGTAAAACCGGAAGGATTCGGGGTCGCGCGTCCGAATACCGGGCCGAATGTCCTCGTCAGCTTCCGCATCCGTCCGGAGGGAACCGTTGTGTCCAAGGTGATCGCGTTCGCCAACCAAAAGGGTGGCGTCGCCAAGACTACGACCACCCTCAACCTCGCCGTGGCCTTTGCCGAGGAAGGTCATCGCGTCCTCTGTGTCGACATGGATCCGCAGGGGAACCTGACGATGTCTCAGGGCATCGACCCCGACACGCTGAAGAAGTCGATGTACGACGTGCTCGTGCACAAGACCCCAATCTCAGAAGTGGTCGCGCACCGCGAGATCGACATCGCCTGTGCCTCGATCGACCTGGCCGGAGCCGAGATCGCGATGTCCACGATGATCGGTCGCGAGCGCTCGCTGGAGCGCGGGCTCAAGGAGGTCGAGGACGTCTACGACTTCGTGTTCATCGATACGCCGCCGAGCCTCGGACTGTTGACGATCAATGCTCTGACAGCAGCACACAAGGTGATCGTCCCCGTTCAGTGCGAGTATCTGTCGATGCGCGGTCTGATCCAGCTGCAGAACACGCTGTCCATGATCCGGGAGAACCTCAACCCGGACGTCGACATCGAGGGGATCCTCCCGACGATGATGGACACGCGCACGCTGCACGCCAAAGAGGCGATCGAGCTGCTCGAGGAGAACTTCGGCGAGCGCGTATTCGCGTCGAGAATCCGCAAAACGGTCCGTTTTGCGGAAGCGCCCGTCAAGGGCATGTCGGTACTGAAATACGATCCGGACGGAATGGCGGCCCACTCTTACCGGCAGCTTGCGAAGGAGGTCCTCTCAAATGGCCAACGCTAAGCGCGCGAGCATGCGCGAGGGCCCGCTCTCGGCACTGTTTCGCAAGACGGCAGAGGATGCCGCCTCCCCCGTTGGGGAGGCGCCCGACGGCGCCCCGGCGGAGCAGGACACCGGCGTGCGAGCGCCCGCGCAGCCTCCCGAATCCCAGGCCCGGCCCGAGCTTGAGACGCCAGAGGCCGCGGCAGAGCAGCCCGAGGCTCCAGCTGACCGCCAGCTGCCATCGCCGCAGGAGCGGCTGCGCAGTGCCTTCAGCGCGGATATTCCGATGAGCCTGATGGATCGCTCCGAGCCGGAGCCCGCACCCGCCCCGGCCCAGGTCGCCGCCAAGTCGGCTCCGACGTCGGATCCGTACGCGTTCCGTGACCGTTCGTCGTTCTCGTCGCCGCCGATTCCCGTCGGGCAGCCGGTGCTGCGCGTCGTCGGCGTCGGTGGTGCCGGCGTCAACGCGGTCAACCGGATGATCGAGGCCGAGATCACCGGCGTCGAGTTCATCGCGATCAACACCGACCTGCAGTCGCTGCAGCAGTCCGCCGCGAGCGAGACCCTGCACATCGGCGAGTCGATCACCCGTGGCCTCGGCTCCGGCGCCAACCCCGACCTCGGCCGTGCGGCCGCGCGCGAGGAGTACGACCAGATCAAGGCGCTGCTGAAGGGCTCGGACATGGTCTTCATCGCTGCCGGCGCCGGTGGTGGCACCGGGACCGGTGCCGCCCCAGTGGTCGCGCAGATCGCCCGCGAGCTCGGCGCCCTGACCGTCGGCATCGTGACTCGGCCGTTCCAGTTCGAGGGCACCCGCCGCCGTGACCAGGCCGAGGCCGGGATCGCGGCACTGGCCGATGAGGTCGACACGCTGATCGTCGTCCCCAACAACCGCCTGCTGACGGTGCTGGATCGCAACACGTCGATGGTCGAGGCGTTCCGCGTCGCCGATGACGTGCTGCGTCAGGGCGTCCAGGGCATCTCCGACCTGGTGACGCTGCCGGGCCTGATCAACCTCGATTTCGCGGACGTCCGTACGGTGATGTCGGATGCCGGCACCGCCCTGCTCGGTATCGGCATGGGCGTCGGTGAGCACCGGGCCATCCAGGCTGCGCAGACCGCTGTCGAGTCGCCGCTGCTGGAGACGAGCATGGAGGGGGCACGATCGATCCTGCTGTCGATCACCGGTGGCTCCGACATCTCATTGTGGGAGGTCAACGAGGCCGCCAAGACGGTCGCCGAGGCCGCCCACCCCGACGCCAACATCATCTTCGGAGCGATGGTCGATGAGCGGCTCAGCGAGGATCAGATCTGGATCACCGTTGTCGCAACGAACTACGGCTCGAGTCAGCTGCAGTACGCCGAGCGGTTCGGCGGCGCCACCTCAGCCCGATCGCCGCTGTCCCAGCGTCGCGAGCGGGAGCCCGAGCGTGACCGTGACCGCCAGAGCGAGCGGATCCGGTTGAGCGATCGCCGCGAGCGACCGAGCCGCCCTGCCGGCGACCTCGACGTGCCCGAGTTCCTGCCGCGCCTCTGAGCTGAATCCGAGGGCCGATGCGACAGCTCGGGGTCGTCGCCGCCGGGCATGAGCTCAGCGCCCGTGCGGGCGCAGACGCATTGCGCGCCGGCGGCAACGCGGTCGACGGCGCGCTCGGCGCGCTGCTAGCCGCGGTCAGTTGCGAACCGCTGCTGACCGGTCTCGGAGCCGGTGGCTACATGTTGATCGCCGGCGCCCGCGGCGCCCGCGGCGAGGAACTCGAGCCGGTGCTGCTCGACTTCTTCGTGGAGGCGCCCGGCCGCGGCACCGGCGCCCCGGCACGGGCCGAACTGCAGCCGGTCGCCATCAACTTTGCCGGCGGCGACACGGTGCAGGTGTTCCACATCGGGCCGGCATCGGTTGGCACCTGGGGCGTGCCGGCGGGGATCGCGGCCGCAAGCTCACGGTATGGGCGGTTGCCGCTCTCGGCGCTGACGGCGCCCGCGGCGCGGCAGGCGCGTGACGGCGTCGTCCTCACCGAGATGCAGGCACACCTGTTCGACATCCTCGGCGAACTCGCGACCGCGACCCCAGAGGGCGCGGCCGTGTTCGCGCCGGGCGGCGCGCCGCCGACCCATGGGGCGGTGATGCGCCTCCCGGAGCTGGCCGACGCGCTCGAGCTGCTCGGTGAGCACGGCCCCGAGCCGTTCTACACGGGGGAGATCGGGGCGGCGATCATCGCCTGGCTCGACGAGCACGGCGGTCTCGTGACACGGCAGGACCTGGCTGCCTATGAGGTGATCGAGCGGGCACCGGTGCGGACGCGGTTCCGTGGCCGCGAGGTCCTGACGAACCCGCCGCCGTCGGCCGGTGGGATTCTGATCGCCCGCGCGATGGAGTTGCTCGGCGAAGATCCCGCCGATCCGGTCCGCCTGGTCGCGGCGATGGAGGACGCGCAGGCGGTCCGTGATGAGGCGTTCAACGAGCGGCTCGCCGAGCCCGGCTTCGCCGACCGGTTCACGCGCGGCCGCCACGGCTCGACGACGCACATCTCGGTCCTCGACGCCGACGGGATGGCGTGCTCGGTGACGACCTCGAACGGATCGAGCTCGGGGATCGTGGTACCCGGCACCGGCGTGCACCTCAACAACATGCTTGGCGAGCAGGACCTCAATCCGCTCGGCTTTCACCGCCACCCGCCCGGACGCCGCCTGCCGAGCATGATGTCGCCGACGATCGTGCGCAACCAGGGCCGGATCGAGCTTGTGCTCGGCAGCGCTGGTTCGAACCGGATCCGCTCGGCGGTCCTGCAGACGATCGTGCGCGTGCTCGATGACGGGCTCGACGTCGCCGCTGCGGTGCGGGCGCCGCGCCTGCACTTCGAGGACGGGATCGTCTACACCGAGCCGGGTGTCGACGTCTCCATGCTCGACGCCGACCGCTATGGCCACGCCGCGTTCGAGGCGCTGAGCCTGTTCTTCGGCGGCGTGCAGGCGGTCGCCGGCGACCCGGTCAACGGGTATCAGGGCGGCGGGGACCCGCGGCGCGGCGGCGCAGCGTCCGTCGTCGAGTCCTAGAGCCGGTCGACCGGCCACCCCAACGGGGGTGGCCTTCCCTTCACCCGAACCGGACCTTGCCGTTCGAGCGCGCCCGTGTCTGGGCACGGTCGACGAACTCGAGGCGCTTCAGCGCCGCGCGGAACAGTCGGATCACGAGGCGCAGGCGGGCGCTCTCTGACCGGAGGTCGAGCAGGCCCTGCTTGGCCTCGAGCCCGAAGTCGACCGTCGCCGCCATCTCGTAGGCGGTCATCGTCTCAAGCTCGGCGCCCGTTTCCCGGTCGGCTGCACGCTTGACCAGCTCGGCGTAGGCCGCGTGGGCCGCATCCAGGCTCGGTGCGTCGGGCTCCTCCACGTCGTCGACGAGGAACTGGACGACCGCCGCCGGGTACGGGAGATGCCCCTGGCGCTCGATGATCCGGAAGGGACGGGTCCCGCGGGCGATCAGGTTCGAGCTCCCGTCCTCCATCTGCTCGAGCACCTGCTCGATCCGGCAGGCGCATCCGATCTCTCGCAGGCCGTCATCGGCCAGCCACACGATCCCAAACTCATGGTCGGTGGCCAGGCACTGCGCGATCATCGTCTTGAAGCGCTCCTCGAAGATGTGCAGCGGCACGACCTCCGACGGCAGCGCGACAAGCGCCAGCGGGAACAGGGGGAAGTCCCGTTCCGGCTTCGGGTCGTCCATCAGCCCGCGCGGCGCCCGCTGAGCAGGAGGTTGTAGAACAGCGCCGCCGGCAGCCGAGACTCGAGTGCGCGCTGGTCGAGGCGCTGCAGGGCGATGTACCCGTGGAACGCGTACTGGCGCCACAGGGCGGGAATCTGTGAGGGGTCCGCGCTCGCCTCGAGGCCGCGGTTGAACCACCCGAACCAGTTGGCCAGAAGCTCCTCGCCGCGGACGTTGACGTCGGTGAAACCGGCGTGCGTCGCGTAGCCGCGCAGGTCGCTTGGGACGAACGTGTGGATGTCGACGAATACCTCGAGCCCGTGCTCGTGGGCGCTGTGCGCGTCCTCGCCTTCGGGCGGCGCGGCGTCGGCCCGGACGAGCCGGCGCCACAGCGGTGCCAGATGCCGGGCGGCGCCCTTCGGCACCCGTGCGATGCGATCGCCGACACGCGACGGTTCGCCGGCGAACACGAAACGGCCGCCGGGCTTGAGCACGCGGTGGAACTCCGCGAACGCCTTGTGCAGATCGGGGAGGTGGTGCAGGACCGCGTGCCCGAGCACGAGGTCGAAGCTCTCGTCGGGGAACGGCAGCGACTCGGCGTCGGCACGCGTGGCGGTGACGTTCTCCAGGCCGAGTCGTCGGGCGTTCTCGGCCAGAGTCGTGACCATCCCGGGGGAGATGTCGGTGCAGGTCGCCTCGCCGAGCACGCCGGCGCGCATCAGGTTGAGGCTGAAGTATCCGGTGCCGGCGCCGATTTCGAGCGAGCGCCCGAAGGTCGGCTCCCCATCGGTTCCGAGCTGCGAGCCAAACAGCTTGCGCATCTTGCCGAGCACCTGATCGCGGCCGATGTCGCCAAAGTCGATTCCCCACTTGGCGTCGTAGCTCGCGGCTGCGACGTCGTGGTAGCGGGTGTTGACGTCGCGGATCTCGTCGGGGGACAGCACGGCGGGCATGGCGCGATGACATTACTGTGTCGGCCGTGACTACGGATCTGTATCTACAGCAGGATCAGCCGCCGGGCGTGCCGCCGCTGCCGCTGACCGGCGAGCGGACCCTGCCGGATGTGCCCCCGGAGAACTACTGGTATCGCCGGCACCTGGTCGTCTACGAATGGATCGCCGCGCAGACGGCGGGCAAACGTGTCCTCGACATGGCCTGTGGCGAGGGCTACGGCTCGGCGCTGCTGGCTCGCGGCGTCCCCGGGCTGGCCGGCGCCGCGTCTGTGGTTGGGGTCGATGCCAACCCCGAGGCCCACGAACACGCGCGGCTGCGATACCGCGCCGCGAACCTTTCGTACGAGCGCGGGCTTGTGGAGACGTGGGGGACGGCCGGCAGCTTTGACGCGGTCGTGTTCCTGCAGACGATCGAGCACGTCCAGGACCCGGTCGCGGTCCTCGAACATTTCAAGCGGTTGCTGGCCCCTGGGGGGGTCGTATATGTGTCCACGCCGAACCTCTTGACCCTCGCTCCGCCCGGGGCAGAGAAGTCCGAAAACCCATGGCACATCAAGGAATATCGGGCTTCGGAGTTCCAGGAATTGGTCACGGGGGTGTTCGCCGAGGTCGACGTGCTCGGGCTTTACCATGCGCGCCGGCTGATGCTCCATGAGCTCGCACTGAAGCTGGGATGGGACCGGCTCCACAAGGCACTGCGGATCACCAAGCCGTTCTATGACCGGTTCACACCAGCGATTGCGACCAGCGACTTCATCCTGCGGCACGGGCCGCTGGATCTCGCACTGGATTTCGTTGCGGTGTGCGGTTAGTTTCGTTTCGCACTAACAAGCACAAACCAAAAGGGCGTATCGAACATGAGTGCTGTTACCGGGGGCCAGAGCGCGACGGTTGAGATCGACTATCCAGTCAGGCTCAGCCGGCTGTTGCCGTTCGTCAAGTGGCTGCTGCTGATCCCGCACTACATCGTGCTGTACGTGGTCCAGATCGCCGCCTTGTTCGCGTCGGTGATCGCATGGTTCGCGATCGTCTTCACGGGCCGCTACCCGAAGGGTCTGTTCGACTTCATCGTCGGGGTTGAGCGCTGGCGCCTGCGGTGTGGCGCTTACCTGATGTTGCAGACCGACTCCTACCCACCGTTCTCGCTGGCAGACGACCCGAGCTATCCGGCGCGGCTCGAGGTCGCCTACCCCGAGCGCGTCGCGCGCTGGCGCCCGTTCTTTGCGTGGCTCCTGGCGATCCCGGCTGAGATCGTGATCCTCGTGCTGGCGCTGCTCGCCTACGTCGCGACCTTCTTCGCATGGCTCGCGATCCTGTTCACCGGTCGTTACCCGCAGGGGATCTTCGACTTCGTCACGACGATGTTCCGTCTGACGACGAAGACGGCTCTCTACTCGCTCTGGGCGATCCCGGAGTACCCGCTCGGCGGCTGAGCGGACGCCCGCGTGGCTGGGCGGAGCGTCGTGCTCTGCTCAGCCGGCGCTCCATCGGAAGGTGGTCATCGCTCCGGCCGGGATCGTGTCGGTGAAGGAGCGGGTGCCGGTCGTCACGGCAAACGTGATCGGCGCCGTCGAAGTGTTGTTTGCGACCAGCACCATCGAGCCGTCGGGGTTCTCGAAGGCGACGTCATCGAGGCCGGCGCTGACGGTCTCGATGCCGGCCGCGTTGGTCCCGTAGGTGACGAAGTTTGGGGTCTGGAGCCGGACGGCACCCGGCTGCACGAAGGCGCTGAGCTGACCGAGGCGGTAGTACTCGGGCCGCGCGGTCACCGCGTCGGAGTCTTCGTCGATCGTGATCGGCCCGCGGCAGCCGGAGCAGTCGTTGCCGGGCTGGATCGGCCCGCCGTCCGGATCGAGCGCGACCGACCAGACGATGAAGCGGCTGGCCCCATCGCGCAGTGACGAGATCAGCGACTCCGGCGTGCCCGCCGGGCGGATCTCCGGTGAGCATTCGCTGACGATCTGATCCTCCGTCGGGTCGAGTTGCGCGACGTCGCTCATCGCCGCCGGTGAGCCGAAGTAGCAGTGCCAGGCGATGCCGGCCAGGTCTGCGTCCGCCGGCCCGGACGCGAGCTGGGTGGCGTAAGTGGCGTATGACCAGTTCTGGTCGAAGCCGTAGATGGCGGTCGTCAGACCGGCGTTTCTGAGAGCCGGGGCGAGGTACTGGCTGATCAGCGTGGCCTCGTCGGTCTCGGGCAGCGTCAGACCGGGGTAGATGGTGCTGACGTCACCTTCCGACGGCTCGTTCTGCGGTGTGATCGCCGTCACCGGAACCCCGTCGGCCGCGTACGCCTTGATGAAGTCGACGATGTACTGGGCGTAGCTGCCGTCATCTGCGGGCAGCAGTGTCGCGTCGCCGTCAGGGTTGCCGAGCGCGTCATTGCTCTTCATCCAGGCCGGGGGGCTCCACGGGGAGGCGAGGATCATCAGGTCCGGGTTGACCGCGAGTGCCTGTTCGAGCGCAGGGATCACCAGCTGCTGCTCGCTGGGGGCGATCGCGAACTGGCTGAGCGTGGGATCTGTCGGCTGGGCGGGGGTGCTGCTCGTGGTGGTGTTGCCGGTGTTCGTGGTGGTCGTCCCGGTCAGGTCGTCGTCGCTGTAGGGCGGCCCGACCGTCATCGCGCCCGGGGCGCCGATCCCAATCCTCAGCGCGGTCAGGCCGATCGGCGGCAGGTTGAGCGCATTGCGCGTACCGGGGCCGCCGAACAGCGCCGCCATCAGCGCGGTCTGGGTCGCGGGCTGGAGGTCGTCCTCGATCAGCGCGGCGGAGCTGTCGGTCATCGCCGCGCCGAGGCCCTCAAACGTCTGAGCCTGGTCGTGGGGGTTGATCGGGATCTCGGGGATCCCCGTCGGCTGCAGGTTCGTGAGCGCCGCGCCGGGGCGCTTCGCCATCAGCTGGTTGAGGCCGGTGTCGGTCTGGGTGACCTGGACGGCCGGGGCGGCGGTCGCCTTCCGCAGGGCTGTGATCTCGGCGCGGAACGTCTTGATGGCCGCGGCGGTCCTCTGCAGCTGCGTGACCGCCGCTCGTGACGTCGGCCGTTTCGGGGCGGTTCGCGTCGGAGCTGTGCTCTCGTGCGAGGTCTGCGCGGATGTGAGCTCGCGATTGATGTTTGCCGCGTCGGCGGTCAACCGGTCGCTCTCCGCGGTCAGCTGCGCGGTTGTCAGCGCGGCGGGGGTGACCGTGGCGGTACCCGCGCTGGTTGCTGGACTGGAGAAGGCAGCGCTCCAGGCCGCGTTGTACGGGCTGACGGTGGTGCTTCGCACCGTCGTCATGAGGCCGGGAAGCCCCCGGGCAAACGACCGGATGCGGATCGTCGTTGCGGCCCCGAGCGTCACGCCGGGAAGCCAGAAGGTGATGCGGTTGTCGTCGCGGACGACAGTCGGACGCGGCGTGGTCAGCCCCACCGAGACCGTGTGCTCGACAGCTAGCGTCGTGAGCGTCCGGCGGCGGATGGTGACCGTGGCGATCCCGCCGCCAGAGTCGATCACGCCGGCCGGCAGCTCTGTCTGAGTCGCGACGGCTTGTCCGCTCTGGGGTGCGCCCGGTTGTCCGGTCTGGGGTGCGCCCGGTTGTCCGCTCTGGGGAACGCCCGGTTGTCCGCTCTGGGGAACGCCCGGCTGACCGGCCTTCGCCGGCGTGAGCACCAGGGCGAGCGCGGCGTTCTTCAGTGCGCCCTGGCCGAGCTCCCGCTGCACATCACCGTCGAACGTGGCGGTGACGATCAGCCCCAGCGATGGATCGTCGGTGGCCGTCAGCGAGCGGACCGTGATGGCCTCACGGTCGGCGGGCGTGATCGTCTGTCCGGCCCCCGACGCTGGAGCGAGCAGCAACGCTGCTCCCGCGAGGCCCACCAGCGCTGATTTCGTCACTGCGTTCACGAGACCGTGAACCAGTCAAACACGGCGAAGTTCCGGGGCCGGGCGACTCCGTGCAGTGCTTCTTGGACGTTCTATGAGTCATATGCACTCATAAAGTGCATGAGAAAGAGGAACGGCACGGCACGGCACCGGGCCGGGCACTCACCGCACGAGGGACCAGTCGCACCGGCGGTCGCGTAGGCTCGGCGAGCCGATGCCAGCCCCAGGCTCTCTCGCGATCGTTCTGCACACCCACATGCCCTACGTCGAGGGGTTCGGGACCTGGCCGTTCGGCGAGGAGTGGCTGTGGGAGGCGGTCGCGACCAGCTACCTGCCGCTGCTTGCCCTATTCGACGAGCTGGACACCGAGGCCCGACGCAACGGCCGCCCGCCCGTCCGGGAGCGCTTGACGCTGTCGCTGACGCCCGTCCTCTGCGATCAGCTTGAGGCGCCCGGGGCGCTTGACCGCTGCCAGGCGTTCTTACGGGAATTGCGCGCGGAGTCCCACCGGCTCGACATCGAGCACTACGCCGGCGATGGTCGCGCGGTTGCGGCGCTCGAGCGGTCGGCGGCGGAGTATGTCGACGCCGCGGCCGCCCTCGCCGCCGTTCAAAAGGACCGTGGCCTGCTCGCGCGACTCGGTGCCCACGCGAGCTGGACGAGCTCCGCCAGTCACGCCGTGCTCCCGCTGCTGGCGCTTGATGACGGGATCGCGCTGCAGCTTCGGGTTGGGATCGAGGCGCACCGTCGGCGGTTCGGCGACTGGAACGGAGGGTTCTGGCTGCCGGAGTGCGGCTACGCGCCATGGCTGGCGGTGGCGCTCGAGGATGCGGGGGTCCGCAGCACCTGCGTGGAGCTGACGAACCTGTTCGGGCGCGGTGATCGTCGGCACCTGCGACCCCTTCAGACCGACGAGGGCCCGGTCCTGTGGCCGGTCGACCGCAGCATCATGGACCTCGTCTGGGGCGAGGCCGGCTACCCGTCCACCGCCGGCTATCGCAACTACAACGGGCTGACCCCGCGCGACCACCGGATCTGGTCAACGGATGGGTCGATCTATGACCCAGACCGGGCGCGGGAGCTGACCGTGCAGCATGCCCGCCACTTCGTCGCAGCAGTCCACCAGCGGGTCGCGGAGGGAGGGCTGTGCGTCTGCGCGCTTGACACCGAGCTGCTCGGCCACTGGTGGTATGAGGGGGTTGATTGGCTCCGCGCGGTGCTCAGCGAGGCCGACGCGCAGGGCTTGGCGCTGACCGTGCTCGACGACGCCGCCGCCGAGCGACATCAACCGTCGGCGGCGCCGATCGAGCTGCCGCCGACAAGCTGGGGTGAGGGCGGCGACCTGCGAACGTGGAGCGCGCCGAAGGTTGCGGAGATGGCCGGCAGCGCTCGCTCCGCGGAGCTACGCACGTTCTTCGGCGACACGGTGCCGTCGGACCGGGCGTTGCGCGAGCTGCTGGCGCTCCAGTCGAGCGACTGGGCGTTTCTCGAATACCGGGGCTGGTCCGGCGACTACCCGCGGGAGCGGGCCGCGGGGCATACGGCCGCGCTTGCGCGCGCGTTGGCGGGCGACCCGCTCGAACCGGCAGTCCGGAACCTCGCGCCGTACCTGTAACGCTTCGTTCGGTCCGACGCTCAGTCGCCCCAGCGGAACGTCTGGGGGGCCTTGCGCATCCGGATCAGCTTCGCCGGCACGCCGCCCACGATCGCGTTGTCGGGGACGTCCTTGGTGACGACGGAGTTTGTGCCGACGACGCAGTTGTCGCCGACGGTGACGCCGCGCAGGACGCAGGCTCCGTAGCCGATCCAGACGTTGTGCCCGACCTGCACGTCGCGCTTGTAGATGCCCTGCTCACGGATCGGGCGCTCATGCTCGACGACCCCGTGATCAAAGTCGATCATCATCGTGCGGTCGGCGATGATGCACTCACGGCCGATCGCGATCCGCTGGTAGCAGGAGAGGGTGCACTCCTGTCCGAGGACGGACTTGGCGCCGATCTCGATCACGCCCTCGTGCGCACGGACCTTGGTGCCGTGCCCGAGCCACGCCCAGCGGCCCATCACGACCTTGCCGTGCGGCCCGATCTCGAACGTGACCTTCGGGCAGATGAAGCACAGCCCGTCGGTCTGGAACCGGTCGCCGTACTTGAGCTTCAGGAAGAGCCAGCGGGCGATCAGCGGCACGTACCCCCACCGGACCATGTTGTGCGCCTTCGCGAACCGCCAGAAGGCGAGCGGACCGCCGCCAAGCGGCGGCGGGCCCTGGCGGACGAACTTCGGAACCACCGGCGGCGCGGGCGGACGCTCGGCCGTCAGCGCCTGCCCGCCGCGGGAGGCGGCGGTGGCATTGGGACGGGGCGGGAGGTCCTCTGGAAGGTCGGTGGCGTCCTTCACGGCGAAGATCGTAGGGGTCAGAGGGGCGCGCTGCGACGTCCAAGCGTGAACGCCGGCGGATAACCGTCAGGCGCCGAGTGCCCGGGCGATCACCATCTCCTGGACCTCGTCGGTCCCCTCGCCGATCGTCAGGATCTTTGCGTCGCGATAGAAGCGGCAGACCGGGTACTCCTCGATGTAGCCGTAGCCCCCGTGGATCTGGACGGCTTCGTCGGCGGCCCACACGGCCAGGCGGCCGCTCTTCAGCTTCGCCTGCGCCGCGGTCAGCGTGTAATCGCGCTTGTTGTCCTTGAGCCAGGCGGCGTGACGCACGAGCAGCCGGCAGGCTGCGATTTCGGTCGCCATCTTCGCCAGCTTGATCTGAATCGCCTGGAACTTGGAGATCGGCTGGCCGAACGCACGTCGCTCGCGCGCGTAGGCGAGCGCCTCGTCGAGGGCCCCCTGCGCGAGCCCGACGCCCATCGCCGCGACGCCGATCCGGCCGATGTCGAGCACGGTCAGGAACTGGCGCAGTCCGGCGCCCCGCACGCCGACGAGGTTGTCCTCGGGAACGCGACAGTCGCTGAACGACAGCGGCCGCGTATCGGAGGCGTTCCAACCCATCTTCCGGTACTGCGGACCGGGCTCGTAGCCCGGGGTTCCGTTCTCGATCAGGATGTTCGAGATCTCACGACGCCCGTTGGGGTCGGTGCCCGTGACCGCGGTGATCACCACCAGGCCGGAGATATCGGTTCCGGCGTTGGTGATGAACTGCTTTGAGCCGTTGATGATCCAGTCGCCGTCCTCGTAGACCGCACGGGTCTGGGTGTTGCCGGCATCGGAGCCGGCTTCGGGTTCGGTCAGGCCGAAAGCGCCGAGAATCTCTCCGCTGCACAATCGCGGCATGTAGCGCTGCTTCTGCTCCTCGGAGCCGAACAGATACAGCGGCTGCGTGCCGAGCGACGTGTGAGCGCAGAGCGTGATCGCCACGCTCGAGTCGACCCGCGCCAGTTCTTCGACGACGAGCGCGTACGCCTGGGAGTCCGAGCCGGCGCCGCCGTATTCGGCCGGAAACGGGATCCCCATCAGGTCGAGTTCGGCCAGACGCCGGACGATCTCGTAGTGGAAACGGTGGTCGCGGTCGTAGTGCTCCGCGATCGGCGCGATCTCCGCGCGGGCGAACTCGCGGACCGTGTCACGGAGCAGCCGGTGATCGTCAGGCAGGTCGAAGTCCATTGCAGCACGATAATCGTCGGGTGGCCGACGAGGTGCGAATCCCCGTGCAGCCGCCGCGCGTGGTGCTCGGTACCCACGTCGACGGCGGGCTCGCGCCGGCGGTGGCGGCGATCGTCGAGCGCGGCGTGCGCCGGCGTCCCTCGCTGGCGAACTCGCTGCTGCTCGAGGTCGAGCTGCGGATCGAGGGCCCGTATCCACCGATCCGTGTCGAGTTCGGCCCGCGGGTCGTGCTGGTCGAGGATCTGCCGGCGAACGCCCCCTCGCTCCGGGTCGAGGGGAGCCTCGCTGACCTCGTCAGCCTGATGACGGCGCCGGTCGGGATCGGCGGCGTCCCGAGCCTGATGCGGACCCGCGGCCGCGCCGCCCTCGGCAAGGTCGCGTTCGGACGCGTCCGGATCGAGGGGCGGATCGGTGAGCTGCGCCGGCTGCTCGCGCTCCTACGCTTCTGAAGCATCCGCACTGCGGCGCGCCCACCGCGGCGGCGACCGACCACTAGCATTCGCGACCCACCAACTGAAACGGGAGCTGAACTGCAGCCATGCCGAAGACCGTGATCCTCTCCGCCGCACGCACGCCGATCGGCAAGCTCGGCGGCGGCCTCTCATCACTCGACGCCACCAGCCTCGGCGCGACCGCCATCAAGGCAGCGCTCGAGCGCGCCGACGTCGCCCCCGAGCAGGTACAGCACGTCGTGATGGGCCAGGTGCTCCAGGCCGGGCAGGGTCAGATTCCCTCGCGCCAGGCGCAGATCAAGGCCGGCATCCCGAAGGAGGTCTCGTCGGAGACCATCAACAAGGTCTGCGCCTCGGGCGTGCGTGCCGTCGGGATGCTCGACCAGGCGATCCGCGCCGGCGATATCGACGGCCCTGCCGTCGGTGGCGGCATGGAATCGATGTCAAGCGCGCCGTACCTGCTCAAGGGGGCACGCTTCGGCTTCCGGATGGGCGACGCCAAGGCGATCGACGCGATGATCAACGACGGGCTGACCAACCCATTCTCCGGCCGCCAGATGTTCGATGAGGCGACCGAGGTGGGGGACCGGCTTGAGATCTCCCGCCCGGACCTCGACCGCTGGGCGCTGCGCAGTCATGAGCTGGCAATCAAGGCGACCGACGAGGGGCGTCTGCCGGAGGAGATCGTGCCCGTCACGATCAGCTCCAGGAAGGGCGACACGGTTGTCGAGATCGACGAGGCGCCGCGCCGCGGCTCGACGCTCGAGGCACTGTCGAAGCTGCCCGGCCTCGTCAGCAAGGAAGGCTCGCACACCGCCGGCAACGCACCGGGCGTCAACGACGGCGGCGGTGCCCTGGTCGTCGCCTCCGACGAGTGGGCCAAGGCCAACGGCAAGAAGGCCCTGGCCACGATCCTGGGCCAGCAGCAGGTCGCAGACGAGTTCCCGAACCTGGCGGTGACCCCGGCCAAGGCCGCGCAGGCGATGCTCGACCGGCTCGGGATCAAGGCCGAGGACATCGACCTGTGGGAGATCAACGAGGCGTTCGCGTCGGTGACGCTGCACTCGATGCGCCTGCTCGGAATCGACGAGAACAAGGTCAACGTCAACGGCGGCGCCGTCGCGCTCGGCCACCCGATCGGCGCCTCCGGTGCGCGCATCATCGGCAGCCTTGTGCTCGAGCTCAATCGCCGCGGTGGCGGTCTCGGCGTCGCTGCGATCTGCTCCGGCGGCGGGCAGGGCGACGCGATCCTCGTCGAGGTCAACGGCAACTGAATGGTGGCCCGGGGCAACGGGAGCGGGTCACACGCCCGGTCCCGTTGGACCGGGCACGACCAGCGCCCCGCGCACATGAGCAGGACACAGAGCGCACCGTGAGCAGTCAGCAGAGCGCACCAGATCCGGTTACCGGCCAGCGGGCCGGTAACCGAGGCGCTGCCTTCTTCGATCTCGACAAGACCCTGATGCAGGGCTCCAGCGCATTTCAGTTCGCACGCGCGGTCCGGGAGGCGGGGCTGATGAGCCGCCGGCAGCTGATCTCGGACGGCGTCGCGAACCTGCGATTCCGCCTCCACGGTTCGACCGATGACGTCACCGAGCAGCTCCGGGACCGGATCGCCTCGCAGCTGAAGGGCATCCGGGTCCGCGACCTCGAACGGCTCGGGGCGCTGGTGCTGCGGCGGATCCTGCCGAAGCTCTACCCGCAGATGCTGCAGATCGCCTACGAGCATCAGGACGCTGGCCGGCCGGCGTTCATCGTCACGGCCGCGGCCGAGGAGCTGGCCGACGTGCTGGCGCATGTGCTGGCGTTCGACGGCGGTCTCGGCTCGCACCTCTCAGACGCCGTCGACGGGGTCTACACCGGTCACACGAGCGGGGAATTTCTGTACGGCGAGGCAAAGGCGCGGGTGCTCGAGCGGATGGCCAGCACCCATGGCTACGACCTCGCGGAGTGCTACGCGTACTCGGACTCCGCCTCGGACCTGCCGATGCTGCGAGCCGTCGGGCATGCGGTCGTCGTCAACCCCGACGCAGAGCTTGCGGCCCTGGCTCGCGAGGAGGGCTGGGAGGTCCTGCGTCTCGACCGGCTCGGCAGACGGCTTCAGATCGCGGCGGGAGTTGTCGTCGCGGGGCTGCTCGGGGGCGCGGTCGCGACCGGGATTTCAATACAATCGCGCCGCTCGACCCCTCCGGCGCCCGCCGCGGTCGGGCGTCTGAAATGGCCGCCGCAGCTGACAAGACGATCGCATTAGTTGCCCGCCGGTCGAGCCGCACAAACCTGAAACCGGCGTAACCGGCGCATCGGAGGAGTGTTCCTCACGCCGTGTTGTGTTCGCCGATCGCACCCAGCCGATTGACTCGTCAGTCAACCGGTTAGAATCCCCCCGTCTAGGAACGTCTAGGAGGCTGTTTTGAAGATTGCCGTCCTCGTAAAAGAGGTACCGGACGCCGCCGTCACCAAGCGCATCAACCCGGCCACGGGGCGCATTGACCGGTCCGGTGAGAAGAACCTGAACCCATACGACACCCACGCGATTGAGGCTGCTGTGCAGATCCGCGAGGGTGGCACGGTTCCCGTCGAGGAGATCATCGCTGTGACGATGGGTCCCGACTCCGCCGTCCGTGCACTGCACAAGGCAGTGTCGCTCGGCGCTGACCGCTCGATCCATCTGAGCGATGAGTCACTGGCCGGCTCCGATGTCGCCGCCACCGGCTACGCGCTGGCGAAGGCGCTCGAGAAGGAGTCGCCCGACCTGGTGCTGCTCGGTCAGCAGTCCGACGATGGTGAGTGCTACACGATCGGCGCCGTCGTCGCCGACCACCTGCAGATGCCGTCGCTGACGCAGGTCATCAAGATGGACACCTCGGCTGAGGGTCTGCGACTCGAGCGTCAGGCCGAGTACGGCTATGACACCGTCGAGGTCCCGTTCCCGGCGGTCATCTCGGTCGGTGACGCGATCAACGAGCCGCGCTACCCGTCGCTGAAGGCGATCATGGGCGCGAAGAAGAAGCCGCTCGAGACCGTCGGTGCGGGTGACGTCGGCATCGACGCATCGCTCGTCGGCGCCGACGGCTCGAAGGTCCAGTGCGGTGACTTCCACGCCCCGGCCGCCAAGGCCGCCGGCCAGATCATCGAGGACGAGGACACCGGCGAGACGGTCGAGAAGATCGTCGCCTGGCTCGAGGAAAGGAAGCTGATCTAAATGGCCGACGTTCTGGTCTACGTCCTGCATTACGAGGGCGCCTTCAACAAGAACTCGCTCGGCGCGGTCTCAGAGGCCGCCGCTCGGGCAGCTGAGATCGGCGGCAGCGCCAACGCCGTCGTCGTCGGTGGGGATGACCTGACCGACGAGCTGTGCGCAACGCTCGGTGACTACGGCGCCAAGAAGGTCTACCGCGCCAAGGGCACCGCCGGTCTGGCACAGCCGGTCGTCGACGTGATGTCGAAGGTCATCAACGAGGGTGGCTACAAGTACGCCATCTTCGGCGGCGGTCTGCTCGGCTTCGAGATCGGTGCCGGTCTGGCAGCGCGTCAGCACGCCGGCGTGACGATGGAGGTCACCGAGATCAAGTCAGAGGGTGGCGAACTGCTCGCTCACCGTCCGATCCTCGGCGACTCGCAGATCTCGGTCTCCAAGTACAAGGGTGACCTCGGGATCATCATCGGCCGCATCAACGCGTTCGAGATCAAGCAGACCGGCGGCGGCGCGGCCGAGGTGGTCGACGTCGAGATCGAGTACTCGCCCTTCTCCAACGCCGCCAAGCTCGTCGAGCGCGGTGCCGCTGGTGGAGGCGCCGAGATCGACATCGAGGGCGCCGACATCCTCGTCGCCGGTGGTCGTGGGCTCGGCAAGGCCGAGGGCTTCGAGCTCTGCCAGGACCTGGCCAAGGCATTCGGTGGCAACACCGCCGTGGCGGCGACCCGTGCGGTCGTCGACGCCGGCTGGTACCCGTATTCGGGTCAGATCGGTCAGACCGGCAAGACGGTCTCGCCGAAGCTGTACCTCGCTGCCGGCATCTCCGGCGCGATCCAGCACAAGGTCGGCATGCAGTCCTCGGAGAACATCGTCGCGATCAACAAGGACGCGAACGCGCCGATCTTCGAGTTCGCCGACCTCGGCATCGTCGGGGATCTCAACAAGATCCTCCCGAAGCTGACCGACGCGATCAAGGCGAAGAAGGGGTCCTAACAGGATGACTGCGACAGCTGGAAGCAACCTGGATACGGACGGGAAGCCGGTCTCCGGGCCGTACTCACCGGCCCAGTTCCCGCCCCCGGTCGATTCACAGGCCGAGTTCATCAAGCGCGGCCTCGATCCAGAGGACGAGCTGATCGAGGTCGGCGTGGTGATCGTCGGTGGCGGCACCGCTGGGCTCTCGTGCGCGAACAGGCTGCTCCAGCTGCTCGCGGACGACCCCGAGCTGATGGAAGAGCTCGGTGAGGTTCCGGTCGCGATCGTCGAAAAGGCGAAGACGTGCGGCGGGCACATCATGTCCGGCGCGGTGATGCGGCCGGAGCCCCTGCAGGAGCTGTTCCCCGATTTGTCTCGGGAGGACTGGCGCAAGGAGAAGTTCGCCTTCGGTGAGGTCACGAAGGAAGCGGTCTATCTCGTGCCCAACGCCAAGCGTGCGATCAAGATCCCGACACCGCCGAACTTCAAGAACCACGGCAACGAGGTGATCTCCGTGGCGGCGCTGGCGCGCTTCCAGGCCAACCAGGCCGAGGAGGGCGGCGCCTACATCCTGACCGAGACCTCGGCCACGCAGCTGATCGTCGAGGACGGCGCCGTCGTCGGCGTCCGCTCCGGCGACAAGGGCCGGGGCAAGGAGGGCCAGGAGCTCGGCAACTTCGAGCCCGGCACCGACATCAAGGCGAAGTACACGGTGCTGGCGGAAGGCAACTGGGGCCACCTCACCGGCGCCGCGATCAAGGAGTTCAACCTCGCCGAGAACCGCGAGCCCCAGGTCTGGGAGCTCGGGGTCAAGGAGGTCTGGAAGGTCCCGAAGCCGCTCGACCGTGTGATCCACACGCTCGGTCCGTGGCCGCTGTCGCTGAAGGCAAAGTACGGACAGATCGGCGGCACCTGGCTGTACCCGATGAAGGACGAGAAGACCGGTGACCATCTGGTCTCGATCGGCTTCGTCGTCGACCTCGAGTACAAGGACGCGACGACCTCCGCGCACGACCTGCTGCAGCTGTTCAAGACGCATCCGCTCGTCAAGGGGATCCTCGACGGCGGCGAGCGCGTCGCGTGGAGCGCGAAGGCGCTGCCCGGCGGCGGCTACTGGTCGATGCCGAAGGCGACCATGCCCGGTGCCGTGATGATCGGCGACGCCGCCGGCCTCGTCGACACCGTCGCGCTGAAGGGCGTGCACCACTGCATCAACTCCGGCAAGCTGGCCGCCGAGGCGATCTACGCCGCGCTGAAGGGCAAGGCCCCGCTTGACCGTTACGAGTCGAAGCTCGAGAAGTCGGTCACCGGCCGCGAGCTGTACAGCACCCGCAACACGCGTCAGCCGTTCCAGAAGGGCTTTATCAAGGGGGCCCCGATCGTCAACCTGGCGATCGCGACAAACGGCATGCTGCCGGCCGGCAAGCTCCCGTGGCACCGCAACGACGAGGCCGAGATGTTCATCGGGGACACCAAGGACAAGTACCCCAAGCCCGACGGCAAGTACATCTTCGACAAGTTGTCGAGCGTGTACATCTCGGGCAACGCGACCCGGGACGACGCGCCGAATCACATCCGGATCGAGAAGCACGTTCCGCGCGAGATCGCGGAAACGTGGGTCTACATGTGCCCGGCGGGCGTCTACGAGCTGCCCGAGGACGCGCCCGCTGAGGGCCGTGTCGACGTGATCGTCAACTACACGAACTGTGTGCAGTGCGGGGCGATCACCGCCAAGGGCGGACGCCTGACCCCGCCCGAGGGTGGCGACGGGCCGCTGTACACGATCGTCTGATCCTGTTTTCCGATGTGGGCGAGGCGGCGATCCGTCTCGCCCACATCGCGCTGTGCCGGAACTTCCGGCCCCGCCAGCGGTTTTAACCGGAGATGAAGGCGGCCAGGATGACATTCAGCGCTGTGGCGCTCACCTCGGGGATCGCGCTTGCCACGGTGATGGCAGGCGGCACGGGCGCAAACGCCGCCACGACCGCGACGACGACCGCGACCACGACGACGACTGTCACGACGCCGAGCACCCCGCCACGGGCGCAGCTGCTCGACCAGTCATGCGTCCAGGCACCGGCCCAGCAGTACAACCGTTCGTTTTCGGTGACCGCGGTGATGCGCTGGGTTGACAAGACACAGCGGCTGGCGGTCGACTTCGAGCTGTTCGAGCGCACGGCGCAGACCCGCACGTTCGCCGAGGTCAGCGCCCCGGGACTGAACGAGTGGATCTTCCCCAGCGACCCGCCGACGCTCGGTCAGCTGCCCGGGGACGTCTGGTACGTGCACCACCCCGTCGCCGACCTTGCGGCGCCCGCTCGCTACCGCTTCGTCGTCCTGTTCCGCTGGTACGGAAAGAACGACAGGGTGCTGCGCACCGAGACGAAGCAGAGCGAGGTCTGCACCGAGCGCGCACAGAAGTAAGCGGCGCCGGCGTGCCGCTATCCTCAATATCAAGATGAAGAGCGACATTCACCCCAATTACCTCGAGTCGCACGTGACCTGCACGTGCGGTAACGATTTCATGACGCGCTCGACCAAGCCCGAGATCCACGTCGAGATCTGCTCCGAGTGCCACCCGTTCTACACGGGTCGCCAGAAGCTGGTCGACACCGGTGGTCGGGTTGAGCGGTTCCAGCGTCGCGCTGCCAAGGGCCGCGCAGCGGCTCGCGCCACCGCCAACGCCTAAGAGTCTCTCGAGGATGCCTGACGCCCCGATCGGCGGCCAGGCCGTCCTCGAGGGCGTGATGATGCGCGGCGTCGCCCATTGGGCCGTCGCCGTGCAGCCCCCGGAGGGGCCGATCTCCGTGGAGACGTTCGAAGTCACGCGGCCCGTTGGCCGCGTGCTCCGGCGTCTTCCGGTGATCCGCGGGTCGGTGGCCCTGTGGCAGTCGATGGCGATCGGCATGCGTGCGCTGGCGATCTCGGCCAACGCCCAGGTACCCCGCGAGCCGGCCGAGCACGGCTCCGAGACCGAGGACCGCTCCGAGCCGAGGGAAGCGGCGCTGTCCGGTGCCGTCTGGACCGCAACGATCGTGATCGCGATGGTGTTCGCGATCGGCCTGTTCTTCGTGGTTCCCGTCTCACTGACGAGCCTGATCAAGCATCAGCTCGGGTCCTCGCTCGCGTTCTGGGCTGTCGAGGGCCTCGTCCGCACCGCGATCTTCCTCGCATACATGGCACTGCTGGCGCGGATGCGGGACCTGCGGCGCGTCTTCGAGTACCACGGCGCCGAACACAAGACGATCGCCTGCTACGAGGCGGGAGAGCCGCTGACACCTGAGAACGCGGCCCGCCAATCGCGGTTTCATCCGCGCTGCGGCACCAGCTTCCTGCTGGTCGTGATGATCGTCGCGATCTTCGCGTTCGCGCCGCTCGGTCTGCCCGCGTGGTGGCTGCTGGTACTGACCCGGATCCTCGGCGTGCCGGTGATCGTCGGGATCTCGTTCGAGATCATCCGCTGGGCCGGCCGCCACCGCGAGTGGAGCTGGGTGCAGGCGATCATCTGGCCGGGCATGCAGTTGCAGCGGCTGACGACCCGCGAGCCGGACCTCGCTCAGCTGGCGGTCGCGATCGCGGCGCTCGATGCCGTGCTCGCGCGGGAGACCCCCGGATCGCTGGGCATCGAGGATCTGATCGGGGTCGAGGTCGTCGCTTAGGAGTGGTGTCCCAACGGGGACACCCGCACAATCAGCTTTCGAGGTAGCTGATGAACTCGAGCAGGCTGCCGTCGGGATCGCGGAAGTAGACGCTCGTGCCGACGTCGCGGCCACCGAACCGCGGCACCGGGCCGAGTTCGACCTCGACGCCGTGTGCGTTCAGGTGGGCGATGGCCGTCTCGATCGGCTCGGGCCAGACGAAGCAGAGGTCACTGCCGCCGGGTGGGACGGGGATCGCCGCATCGGGGCCGGAATCCAGGCCAGGGCCGTGGACGTTGAGCTGGCGCTGGCCGAAGCGGTACATCGCGACCCCGTCCGGGTCGCCGATCAACTCGGCGCCGACGACGTCACGGTAGAAGGCGTTTGACCGCTGGCGGTCGGACACGTGGATCACGGAATGGTCGAGTTCGATCTGTCGCATTGGCGGATCGTAAGGGTCCTAGACTCGGCTCTCGATGATTGACGAACTGGTTGAGCAGGTCATCGCTCGGTTCTCCGAGCTCGAGACGGAGCTGGCGGACCCGGCCGTGATCGGGGACCGCGACCGGTTCACCGCGGCCTCGCGCGCCTACCGTGATCTCGAGCCCGCGGCCAAGCTCGCGACGGAATATCAGCACGCCGCCGACGACGCCGCCGGCGCGCGGGAGCTGCTCGAAGATGGGGAGGATCCGGAACTCCGCGGAGCTCCTGCGCACCTCGACGGAGCGGCTCGAGCAGCTCGAGGACGAGATCCGTCTGGCGATGGTCGAGCGCGACCCCAACGACGACAAGAACGTGATCATCGAGATCCGGCCCGGAGCTGGCGGGGATGAGGCGGGGCTGTGGGCCGGGGACCTCTACCGGATGCTGACCCGCTACGCGGAGCGACGCGGCTTCAAGCCCGAGCCGATGTCGGTCGGTGACGGCACCTACACGTTCTCTGTGAAAGGGGACGGGGCCTATTCGGTCTACAAGTTCGAGGGCGGCACGCACCGTGTCCAGCGCGTCCCGGAGACCGAGTCCCAGGGCCGGATCCACACCTCAACCGCGACCGTCGCGGTGCTGCCGGAGGTCGATGACGTCGAGGTCGAGGTCGACCCGAACGACCTGCAGATCGACGTCTACCGCTCGTCAGGACCCGGCGGCCAGTCGGTCAACACGACCGACTCGGCGGTGCGGATCACGCACAAGCCTTCAGGGATCGTCGTCTCGATGCAGGACGAGAAGTCCCAGCTGCAGAATCGTGACAAGGCGATGCGCGTCCTGCGGGCGCGTCTGTATGAGCGGGCCCTGGCCGAGCAGCAGGCCGAGCTCGCCGCCTCGCGCTCGGCGCAGGTCGGCACCGGTGAGCGCGCCGAAAAGATCCGCACCTACAACTACGGCGAGCGCCGCGTCAAGGACCACCGGATCAACCTCCTGCTGCACAATCTCGACGAGATCCTGATGGGCGGGCTCGACGAGTTCACCGACGCATTGCAGGACGACGAGAAGCGCCGGCGGCTCGAGGAGAGCGCCGGTGGGGTTCGTGACCACTGAGCTCGCCGCGCCCGGGACTGCCCCGCGGACGCTGGCGGACGAGGTTGCGTGGGCGACGCGGTCGCTTGAGGAGCTCGGCTCCGACACGCCGCGACTCGACGCCGAGGTGCTGATGGCGTACTCCCTGGGGATCGACCGCACGGCGCTGATGCTGCGACTGCGTGACTGGGTCACCCCGGACCAGCGGACTCGGTACCTCTCGATCGTCGCGCGGCGGGCCTCGCACGAGCCGGTCGCCTACATCCTTGGGAAGAAGGGGTTCCGCCACATCGAGCTGGCCGTCGACCCACGTGTGCTGATCCCGCGGCCGGAGACCGAGCTGCTCGTCGAGGTCGCCATCGAAGGGATCGGCGAGGGGTGGCGGGTGGCTGATGTCGGGACCGGGTCAGGCGCCGTGGCGCTGGCCCTGAAGCAGGAGCGGCCTGACCTTGTCGTGACCGGCATCGACGTCTCTTCCGGGGCGCTGTCGCTGGCGCAGCTGAACGCCGCCCGGCTGCGGCTCGATGTGCGCTGGGTGCAGGCTGACCTCCTCGATGACGGTGTTTACGACGCTGTTGTGGCCAACCTCCCGTACGTGGCAGCCGACGCCGTGCTGCCGCCTGACGTCGTGCTGTTTGAGCCCGCCTCAGCGCTGTTCGCGGGGTCGGAGGGCCTCGATGCGATCCGGCGTTTGCTGCGGCTGCTCCGTGACCGCCACTCGGTTCGGTTCGTCGCTCTGGAGATCGGGTTCGACCAGGGTGCGGCGGTCGTCTCCTTGGTCGAGGAAGCCGGGTTCGCCGCGGTCGAGGTCCGACAGGAC
This sequence comes from uncultured Conexibacteraceae bacterium, assembly GCA_963778315.1. GTDB lineage: Bacteria > Actinomycetota > Thermoleophilia > Solirubrobacterales > Solirubrobacteraceae > Palsa-465. Next base: position 287,910 of record CAVZTZ010000015.1, read on the forward strand.
CTTGCCGGACTCGACCGCGTCGTTGCCGGCAGCCGGAGCTGAGCCGCTGCTCAGCTCGCGTCGGGCGTCGCGATCACTGTCATGTCGGCCTCGGCGGGTGACCACGTGACCTTCGCGTTGCTCGCCCACGTGCAGATGATGTGAACGTCATAGGTACCTGCCGGCACTCCAAACGCGCCGACGACCGACACGTCCGCGCTGGTGCCGGTCGACTGCCACGGCGCGTAGGTCTCCGCGTCGTTGATCGTGGCGACGGCGTTCTCATTCGCGTCGAAGATCTGCGGGTAGCAGTTCCCCTGCGGGAGGCTGTTGCCGGTGGTCGGCTGGGAGCCATTGAGCTGGACTGCGGCCTGGACGAGGATGTGACCCTTGAACGGAAGCGTGATCAGGCCGGACGTACCCTGGTCCTCCCACTGATGGTGGAGCTCCAGGACGGTCTCACCCAGCGGGGTCAGGGTCGGCGGTTCATCGTCGCCGCCGTCCGCCCAGTCCTCGGACGCCCACCCGGACACCGCCGGCCCGGCTGGACCCTGTTCGCCTTGGATGCCCTGTTCGCCTTGGATGCCCTGTTCACCCTGGATGCCCTGTTCACCCTGCTGCCCGGGCGCGCCCTGCGCCCCCTGCGCGCCGGTCTCGCCCTGTGGCCCAGTGGCGCCGGTGTCACCCTTCGGTCCCTGGGGCCCGGTCGCGCCGGCGTCACCCTTTGGTCCCTGTGGCCCGGTCGCCCCCCGCGGCCCGGCCGGGCCGCGAGCGCCGCGCGGCCCTCTCCCTGCTCTGCTCGTGTGCGCCGTGGCGCGTGCTGGGTGCGTCGGACGGGCTGCGGCATACGCGCCACCGCCGAGCGCGACGGTGAGCACGACGAACGCGACGAGCATCGATGGGGATGGGTGCAAGCGGCGTAGGACTGAGCGTTTCATCGGTTCCTCCGGTTGGACTGCTGCAGAGCGTCGGTGCTTGGCGAGGCATTCACCTCCGTGCGGGCCGGGATCGCGACTCCGTGTGGACACCGACTTTCAGGTAGCGTCGAGCCGATGGCTGGGGCTGTTGGCGAACGGTTCGAGGCGGTGATCGACGCCGGCGGGCTGGCGCTGTTCCCATCTGACACCGTCTACGGGCTCGCCTGCTCGCCACTCTCGTCCGACGCGATCGAGCGGTTGTATGCGTTGAAGCAACGTCCGCCCGACAAGTCCGCCGCCGTGATGTTCTTCTCGCTGGACGCCGCGTTTGCGGCACTGCCGGAACTCGGTCCACGCACCCGCGCGGCGCTGTCGCGGCTGCTGCCCGGCGGGGTCACGGTCCTCGTGCCGAATCCGTCGAGCCGGTTCCCGCTCGCATGCCGTGCCGATCCGGGCACGCTCGGCGTGCGAGTGGTCTCGGTGCCGGCTCTGGCTGGCGTCGGCGTGGCGGTCATGCAGTCGAGCGCCAACCTGTCGGGCGGCCCCGACGCCCACCGGCTCGCGGACGTGGCGCCGGAGATCCTGGCCGGCGTCGACCTTGTGATCGACGGCGGGGAACTGGGAGGTGTGCCGTCGACGGTCGTCGATCTCCGACGGTTCGAAGAGGATGACGGGCCGTGGTGGGTGCTGCGGCTTGGTGCGGTTGACGGCGACCTACTCGCCGTTGCACTCGGCGGCCGCTTTCACTTTCACCCGTCGACATACGTCGAGATGCTCCGCGCCGACATCCCTGACTACGAGACGCTCCAGCAGCAAGTCGTTCTCGCCTCGGGTCCGGCGGCGCGCCGTATCCTCGATCTCGGCACGGGCATGGGGGAGACGGCGGCGCGTCTACTCGAACGCCACCCTGGAGCAGTCGTGGTCGGTGTCGATGAGGACGCGGAGATGCTGGAGGCGGCGCGAGCACGGCTGGGGCCCAGCGCAGTGGGGATGCATGCGCAACTGCTTCAGGCGCCGCTTCCCCCGGGGCCCTACGACCTCGTCTCCAGCGCGCTGGCGATCCATCACCTCGACAACGATGAGAAGGCCGACCTCTTCACCCGGATCCGGGCGGAGCTCGCTCCCGGTGGTCGGATCGTGCTCGCCGACGTCGTCGTACCCGAGGATCCTGCCGACGCAGTCACGGGCCTATCACCGGGTTACGACAAGCCAAGCCCGGTCGGCGCGCAGCTGCAGTGGCTGCGCGCCGCCGGATTCGCATCCGTCCGCACCGTTTGGGCGCACCGGGACCTGGCTGTGATCGTCGCGTCCTGAGTTCAGCTGGAGAACGGGACCCCGACGATCGTCATGTCGCCTCCCTCGGCGGTCGCCGTGGAACCCGAATTCTGCGTGCATTCGACGCTGACGTCATAGGTGCCGCCCTCGGAGACCGATGCATCGGCCGTGACCGTGTCGCTGATCTCCTCCTGCGCGTACGGGATGTACCAGTAAGACGGCTGGGCCTGCTTGATCTCGAACGGGAGGATCGAGCCGGTGTTGCGAAGGTAGACCTGACAGTCGCCCGCCCCGTCGCCGTTGCCGTTGCCCTCCTCAAGGTTGACGACCGCGGTCACCATCAACCTGCCGGTGAAGGTGGCGGTGATGGTGCCGGAAGATGTCTGGCTTGTGTCATGGCTGTCAGCACTGAGACTGAGCACCGTCGTTGCGGTTCCGGAGAGGCCCTCGCTGTTGAGCTGTGGGACCTCCTCGTCGTAGCCGCCCATCGTCGGACCTGGGACTCCCTGGATCCCTTGGATCCCCTGCTCACCCTGCGGACCCTCCTGGCCGTTGGTCCCGTTCGTGCCCGGCGCCCCCTGCGGTCCGGCCGGACCTGTATCGCCCTTCGGGCCCTGAGGGCCCGCCGGGCCCTGGGGCCCCGTCGCCCCCGTCGCTCCTGTCGCTCCCGTCGCGCCCGTCGCGCCCGTCGCGCCCGTCGCCCCTGTCGCGCCCTTTGCCCCTGCCGGTCCGCGCGCGCCTTTCGGCCCGCGCGGCCCTCTTGCGACCTTGGCGGCGTGCGCGTGGGCGGGAATGCCCGCCGCGTAGGCGCCGCCCCCGAGCGCGGCGACGAGCGCCACGAACGCCACGACCATCGCTGCGGATGGCCGCATCCTCTTGACGAATGCGAGCTTCAAGTTGCTCTCCTTGTTGGTGGATCAGCGCCGTTTCGCGCCGCTGCCGTTACGGTTGCGCCGCCGGCGAGTGTCGGCCTGCGGGTACGCGCGGAGAGCGGCTCCGTGCTGGCGCGGATCACGGGCCGCCCCAGGTCCAGGCGAGGTCCGAACGGCGAATGAGCACGCGTTTTCCTTCGCGCCCGGATCTCGTCACCCCCGCTGGTACCTTTGAGCGCAATGACCGAGTTGCCGCCGGACTACTTCAACGCGCCCGTATCCGAGGTTGATCCCGAGATCGCGGAGCTGCTGGACCTCGAGCTCGACCGCCAGCAGCGGACGCTCGAGATGATCGCCTCGGAGAACTTCGTCCCGGTATCGGTGCTGGAGGCGCAGGGATCGGTGCTGACGAATAAGTACGCTGAGGGGTATCCGGGCAAGCGCTACTACGGCGGCTGCGAGTTCGTCGACATCGTTGAGCAGCTCGCGATCGACCGGGCCAAGGCCCTGTTCGGCGCCGAGCACGCCAACGTCCAGCCGCACTCCGGCGCGCAGGCGAACATCGAGGCCTACCATGCGCTGCTGCAGCCGGGCGACACCCTGATGGGCCTCGAACTGGCCCATGGCGGCCATCTCACGCACGGGATGAAGATCAACGCCTCCGGACGGCTCTACAACATCGTCTCCTACGGAGTCGATCGGGAGACGTCGCTGATCGACATGGACAACGTCGCCGCGCTGGCCCGCGAGCACAAGCCGAAGATCATCGTCGCCGGCTGGTCCGCGTATCCGCGCGTGCTGGACTTCCCGCGCTTCCGGGAGATTGCCGACGAGGTCGGCGCCTACTTCATGGTTGACATGGCCCACTTCGCCGGCCTGGTCGCCGCCGGGGTCCACCCGTCGCCGGTGCCCTACGCCGATGTCGTCACGACCACGATCCACAAGACGATCGGCGGTCCGCGCGCCGGGATGATCCTGTGCCGCGAGGAGTACGCCAAGAAGATCAACTCGGCCGTCTTCCCCGGCCAGCAGGGCGGCCCGCTTGAGCACGTGATCGCGGCCAAGGCCGTCGCTTTGAAGATCGCCGCGTCCGAGCAGTTCCGTGAGCGTCAACTGCGGACCGTCGAGGGCGCTCAGATCCTGGCTTCGGTTCTGCTGGAGGCGGGCGGTGGCGTCTCGGTCCTGACCGGTGGCACCGACGTCCACCTCGTCCTCTGCGATCTGCGCGAGTCCGCCCTCGACGGCCAGCAGGCGGAGGACCGCCTCCACGGCGTCGGGATCACCGTCAACCGCAACGCCGTCCCGTTCGACCCGCGCCCGCCGATGGTGACCTCGGGCCTGCGGATCGGCACCCCGGCGCTGGCCACGCGCGGGCTCCAGGCCGAGGACTTCCGGGAGGTTTCCCGCATCCTCGCGACCGCCCTGGTGTCGGACGACTTCGATGCCGTCCGTGGCGAGCTCGCCGAGCGGACCGCGGCGATCGCCGAGCGCTACCCGCTGTACCCGGGCATCCGCCCTAAGATCGCGGCGTAGCCTCCGGCTGGGTCGCGCTGTTCACGGGCTTCGATGTGCGGCTATGGGTCATATGGAGCCATAGACGCACATCAAACTCGGGCGCCGCGGGGGTAGTCCGGCGGGCCGCCTGAGCGGCTGGCATGCTATGCACGGACGATGCGGTACTGGGACGCGGTCTATGCCTTCCTGGTCGCGATGGGTGTCGCGATCGTTCTGACCCCGCTGGCGGCGAAGTTGGCCCGGCGCGTTGGGGCGATGTCGTATCCGTCAGGCCGGGGTCTGGCCCGCAAGCCGACGCCGGAGCTCGGTGGGCTGGCGATCCTCGCCGGCGTCGTGATCGCCTCGCTGATCTGGTTGCCACCGACGATCGCCCTGTCGCACACGGCGCACGGCAAGCTCGGCTCGGCAGGGACGGTCCACACCTGGGTTCTGCTCGCGGGTGCCGTGCTGATCGCGGTGATCGGGGGGATCGACGATGCGAGGGATCTGCCGCCGGCCGTCAAGCTCGGTGGGCAGATCGCGGCGGCGATCGTCGCAGTGCTCGGCGGCGCCACGATCAACGATCTGACGATTCCGTTCATCGGGGCCCATCAGTTTCCGCATGCCGGCGGAATCCTGGCCGTGATCTGGCTGGTGGCGCTGATGAATGTCGTCAATCTCAGTGATGGCATCGACGGGCTTGCGGCCGGGGTCTGCACGATCGACGGGATCGCGTTCACGCTGATCGCGTTCAACCTTCAAGGTGGTCAGAGCGCCGCGGCTGTCCTGACGGCGATCACGGCGGGAGCCGCGCTCGGCTTCCTGTTCCACAACTTCCCGCCGGCGAAGATCTTCATGGGGGATACGGGCGCCAATCTGCTCGGCTACCTGCTCGGCATCGGCGCCGTGATCGGCACCGTGAAGACGGGCGCTGTCGTCGCGCTGGCCGCGCCGTTGCTGATCCTCGCCGTGCCGTTTCTCGACACGACGTTCGTGGTGCTCAAGCGCCTCAAATATCGCCGCAAGCCTTGGGCTGCGGATGCGAACCACTTCCACCACCGGATGGATCGCATCGGCTTCAGCCAACGACGGACGATCGCCTACCTGTACGGATGGACGCTGATCCTCGCCGGCGTCGCCCTCGCGCTCCGCTTCGTTCCGTACTCCAACCACCACGGTCACCTGCGGCTCGGCTGGACGCTGGTAATGGCCGGGATCCTCGTGTTTGCGGCGATCGCGAGCGTCTACCTCGTCTATGTGCTTGAGATCCTCAAGTTCAGGGGAACCGTCGCGATCAAGCTCCGGCGACTCAAGCCCGAAACGACCGAGGCCGAGATCGACGAGACGGTCGAACACGACATCGAAACCGGGGAATTCGAACGGGTCGCGAAATAGAACCGATGCAGATCAGCCAGCTCGACAAGCTCGAGCCGTTCATCACAGCCGACGGTTCGACGATCCGGGAGCTCGCGCACCCGAGCTGGACCGCGGCCGCGCGCCAGAGCCTCGCCGAGGCGACGCTCGACCCAGGCGGGGAGACGGCCGAGCACTATCACCCGAAGACCGAGGAGATCTACTACTTCGTCGCTGGCAGTGGCCGGATGCGGTTGGGTGAGACCGAGAGCGAGATCAGGGCCGGCGACTGCGTCGTGATCCCGCCGGGCACCCCGCACAAGATCTGGAACACCGCTGACACGGAGCTGAAGCTGCTCTGCTGCTGCGCACCGGCGTACTCCCACGACGACACCGTGATGACGGGACGCTGACGCTGCGGTCACGCCCGAAAACCGAACAGGCGCTGATTCCCGCGGCGATCGTGCTGACGGTGATCGCTGCCGTCGGCCGTTACGCCGGCGGCTTCCCCGCGATCCCGGCGTTCATCCTTGCCGCTGTCGCGCTCGGCGCACAGGCGTGGATCGTCTCGAACGCGACCGAGCTGGTTGGAGAGCGGCTCGGCCCTGCGATCACTGGCGTGCTGCAGGCAACGGTCGGCAACCTGCCCGAGTTCTTTGTCGTCCTGTTCGCGCTGGAGGCCGGTGACAAGACCGTTGCGCAGACCGCGATCCTCGGTTCGATCTTCTCCAACGGGCTGCTGGTGCTCGGCTTCGTGCTGATTGCCGGCTCGCTGGTCGCCAAGAACAGGGTGATGCGCTTCAGCGCGCAGCTGCCCAACGACGCCACGACGCTGCTGCTCGTCGCCTCGTTCCTGATCGTGCTGCTCGGCTTGGTCAACTCCTCGCACAACATCGCGTCACAGCACACTCAGACGATCTCGATCGTCGGTGCAGCAGCGATCCTGCTCGTCTACGGGGTCTACCTCCACCAGTACCTGCGGGGTAGCAAGCCGGAACCGGCCGCCGACACGCCGCGCCCCTCAGCCCGAACCGGCCCGCCGCTCGCTTACGGGCTGACCCTGCTGATCACCGCCGGTGTCGGCAGCGCGTTCACCTCCGACTGGTTCGTCCACGCGCTTGAGCCGACAGTCCACCAGCTCCACATCTCGCAGGCGTTTGCGGGCCTGGTGATCGTCGCGATCGCCGGTAATGCGGTTGAGCACGTGGCCGGCATCGTCCTCGCCTACCGCGGCCAGGCCGATCTCGCGATCTCCGTCGTCAAGAGCTCGGTCGCCCAGATCGCCGCGTTCCTCTACCCGGTGCTGGTGCTGGTCTCGCTGGCGACGAGCACCCACCTGACCTTCCAGCTGGCGCCCGTCTACATCGGCGCTCTGATCGGCGCCGCGATCCTGATCTGGCAGATCACAGGGGACGGCGAGGCGACCCCGTTCGAAGGAGCGGCGCTGATCGCCACGTTCGTCGTGCTCGCGACGGTTGCGGGCTTCGAGCACTGATCACAGGTCTGCAGGTAGCCTGACGGATCTGATAACCTTACGTTCACGTAAGGAAGAGGTTCGATCCAGGAGGCGCGCGGTGGCGACGAGCGAAGCGGTCAACGGCGGAAAACGGTTCGGCGTCAGCGCCGATCACGACAACTACAAGTGGTGGGCACTGTCGTGCACATGCCTGGGCATGCTGTTGGCGACGATCAACTCGGGCACGCTGATCATCGCGCTGCCGGATCTCGAGCGCCACCTTCACACCGGTCTGCTGACGCTCGTCTGGGTGATCCTCGTCTACATGATCGCCTCGACGGTGCTGGTGCTGAGCGCCGGCCGCCTGTCCGATCAGTTCGGTCGCAAGAAGGCCTACATCGGTGGGTTCCTCGTGTTTGCCGCGGCCTCGCTCGGCGCCGGCTTCTCCGGCAGCGGCACCGAGCTGATCATCTGGCGGATCGTGCAGGGAATCGGTGCCTCGTTCCTGTTCGCCAACGCCGCGGCGATCGTCACCGACGCGTTCCCGAAGGAACAGCTCGGGGTCGCGATGGGGACAAACACGATGGTCGCCGCCGTCGGGCTTGTGATCGGGCCGGTTCTCGGCGGGGCGCTCGTCGACATCAGCTGGCACTGGGTTTTCTGGTTCAACGTCCCGTTCGGCCTGATCGGCTCCGCCTGGGCCTTCTCGATCCTCCGGGAGCTGACCGGCCGCTCGAACGACACGCGCTTCGACGCCGCGGGGACGATCACGTTCCTGATCGGCTTGACCGGCCTCGTGTTCGGGATCTCGAAGGGCGGCGTCGAGGGCTGGGACAGCGCCCTGACGATCGGCGGCCTGATCGCCGCCGGTGTGTTCCTGCCGCTGTTCGTCCTGATCGAGAGCCGCCACTCCTCGCCGATGCTCGATCTGAGCATCTTCAAGAACCGCCTGTTCAGCGCAGCGTCCGCCGCCGCCTTTCTCAACGGCCTCAGCCGCTTCGCGCTGATGTTCGTGTTCGTCTTCTACTTCCAGGGCGTGCAGGGCGACACCCCCGTGCTGGCTGGTTTGAAGCTGGCGCCGCTGGCGATCGGGATGCTGATCGCCTCGCCGCTCGCCGGCCTCTACGCCGATCGGAACGGGTCGCGCGCACTGGCATCGATCGGGATGCTGGTCACCGCAGTCGGGATGGGGCTGATGGTGACGCTGCAGCGCGACACGACGTATTTCGCCCCGGCCGCGTACATGCTGATCGTCGGGATCGGGTCGGGCATGTTCAACTCGCCGAATACCGCCGCGATGATGGGGGTCGTCGCTCCGCACCGGCGCGGGATCGCCTCCGGCGCCCGCGTGCTCGTCCAGAACACCGGCGCCGTCCTCTCGATCGCGCTGGTGATGGCGATCGTCACCTCGGCGGTCCCGAAGTCGACCCTGTTCAAGGTCTTCTCCGGCCTCGGCCACCGGATCTCGAACAGCCAGATCACCCCGTTCATGAGCAACCTGCACACGGCGCTGTTCGTGCTCACTGTGGTGTCGGTCGCCGGGGCGGTGGTTGCGTTCGCCCGCCCGAAGCACGTCGGCACGACGGACGCGGACCTGGACGTCGCGATCGACGCCGCCGACGCGGTTGAGACCGGCAACGAGACGGTGCTGGCGCGGTGACCACGGAGGTGACCGAGATGGGGGGCCCGTTGGCCCCCCACAGCAGCCGTGCGGAGACCGAGTCCGGGTCGCAGCGAGCGATGCGGATCGGCGAGGTCGCGGAGCGGATCGGGACGACCGCTCGGACGATCCGTTACTACGAGGAGCTGGGGCTGCTCGGGGCCGAAGACCGGCGCGAGACCGGCAAGCACCGCTGCTACACCGACGAGGACGTCAGCCGGATCACCGAGGTGATGCGGCTGAAGGACCTGCTCGGCCTGACGCTCGATCAGCTGAAGACGCTCGTCGAGGGGGAGGCGATGCGCGCCGAGCTCCGGCGTGAATATCAGGAGACAGACGACCCGCGGCGACGGGCCGAGTTGCTTCTGCAGCTGCGCCACCACGCCGAGACCCAGCTCGGGCTCGTCCGGCACCGCCGGGACGCGTTGGCGTCGCTGGAGGCCGATCTGACCGACCGTCTTGAGAGGATCTCCCAGAAGCTGGGGGAGCTCGACCGAGCGTCCGGCGCCGTAACCGCACGCCAGTAACGCCGTATCTTCAACTGACGGTTAGGTCCGGCCTTCATCCTCGCGGCCTCGGCAGGATTGCCCGAGGGCTACACCGAAGAGCCCTTCCGGCCGATCTTCTCTCTGATGCGCAAGCGACTGAACCCTGACAGCACGCTGGTCCCACGCCTGGCGGCGGCGATGACGGCCCTCGTCGGACTCGTCAACATCGCCTCGTCGCTGACACCGGACATCCGCTGGCGCGGCCATCTGCTGCTGCAGTTCGAGCCGATTCAGGCGATGCGGGTGTTCCATGCGCTGGCACTGCCCGGTGGCGCGCTGCTGCTGCTGACGGCGCCCTACCTGCTGAAGCGCCGGCGCCGCGCGATGCTGACGGCAATCCCGCTGATGGTGCTGCTCGGGTTCGTCAATCTCTTCAAGGGCCTCGATGTCGAGGAGACGATCGTCACCTGGCTCACCGCCGGCCTCATCTATCGCGGGCGGGTCGGGTTCACGGTCGTCCAGGAGCCGATCACGCTGCGCTCCGCCGTGTGGCGCGTGCCGCTGATCGGAGCGCTCGGAGTGGCGCTTGTCACGATCGCTGACTGGGTCTCCCACGGCGGCGCCAAGCTCGGCAAGGTGCTCGGTGAATCCGGGGCGCTGCTCGTCGATCACAAGGGCTCACTGGGTTTCGAGAAGCACTCCGCCAGCGCGTTCCACCACGTGATCCACTTTGCCTGGATCCCGCTCGGTGTCCATTTCGTTGAGATCGGCACCCTGCTGGCCATCGCGTACGTGATCTTCCGGCCGCTGGCGGCGCCGCGGTCGCTGCCTGATGCCGGTGCCCGACGGCTGGCGGTCGAGGTGATCCAGGCGCACGGGCGCGACACCCTGTCGTTCTTCAAGCTCCGCCGAGATCAGCACTACTTCTTCTCCGAGGACCGCAGCGCCTTCGTCAGCTACCGCGTCGAAGCCGGCGTGCTGCTGGTGGCCGGCGATCCGGTCGGTCCGCCCGAACAGTTCCCCGGCCTGCTCGTCCAGCTGCGGGCGTTCGCCCGGGTGCGCGGACTCAAGCTCGCCGCGGTTGGCGCCAGTGAATCGTTGCTGGCGATCTACGAAGGCCTCGGTCTGCGCAACATGTACCTCGGCGACGAGTGCCTGCTCGACATCGACGCCTTCTCGCTCGAGGGCCGCAAGATCCGCAAGGTTCGCCAATCCGTCCACCGGTTGACAAAGGCCGGCTTCACGGCCGAACTGCTGCCGTTCTCCGCCGTTGACAACGCGACCTTCGCGCAGATCGAGCGCGTGATCGAGCTGGGGCGCCTCGGCGCGCCCGAACGTGGCTTCTCGATGGCGATGGACTCGGTCCGCGGAACCTGCGAGCAGGACACCACGTTCGTGCTCGCACGTGACGCCGGGAACGAGGTCAGGGGCGTCCTGCACTTCGTCCCCTGCTACGGCCGCAGTGCCGTGTCGCTGTCGTTCATGCGTCGGGACCCCTCGACGCCGAACGGGCTCACCGAGTTCCTCGTGACCGAAGCAGTGGCCCGCCTGCGTGAGCAGGGGGTCGCACAGATGTCGCTCAACTTCGCCACCTTCGCCCGCTTCATTCACAGTCCCGAGAACCGGATCGAGAAGCTGGTCGGATGGACCGCATCGAAGCTCGACAAGCATTTCCAGATCGAAAGCCTGTACCGCTTCAACGCGAAGTTCTTCCCGGAATGGTCGCCCCGTTACATCGTCTTCGAGGGATGGGGTGCAGCGCCCCGGACGGCACTTGCCGCGGCGTGGGCGGAGGGGCAGATTCCGAAGCCTCGGCTACCTCGCTTCGGCCCGCGGAACGCTCCGCAGGACTCGCCTCTGCCGGCCGCCGGCTGAGCAGGGTTTGTGCCTAAAAACACACGCTGCTAACAGAGGGACTTAGCGCCGAGAAATCGGCTACCATCCGGCGCCCCATCCCCTGGGCACAGCCACTGCCCACTGGACCATGACAGGCTTGACTCGAATCCCATCAGCGTTGGAGCGTGCGGGAGTGCGCTCACGGAGCATCCCTTGCCGGTGACGGCCAAGGCTGCTCCTGCGACGCATTCGGTGACCACGGCTTATCTCGACGTGGTGGCCGTAGTGGTCGCTGCCGTGCCGGCACTTGTGCTGGGCGCCCCGGCGCTCGGCTATCTCGTCGGCGCTGGCGGCTGGATCCTGTCCCGGGTCGCGCAGGTCACCGACCGCCATTTCACGGCGCGTGTGTCCGACCCGGTCCGCCGTGCCGGCGCGAACCTGTTTGAGGCGTTCGGCCGGATCTGGCTGCTTGCGGGCGCGATCGTGATCGCCGCCCTTGTCGGCGGCCACCGCGATGGGCTCACGGCCGCGGTCGTGATCCTCGTCGCCTATTCGATTGTCTTCGTGATCCGCCTGATGAGCGGACCGCCCCCAGCACGTGAGGAGAGTGTCCGGTGAGCGCGATCGCCGCACCGAACCCCGCCGGTACCAAGCAAGGCATGAGCAAGGCCAAGAAGATCGGCTTCGGGCTGCTCGCGCTCTGGGTCGGTGGCCTGGTCTTCTTCATCGGCGTCTTCGGCTTCAAGTCGCACAAGGCACCGTCGGTCATCAGCCAGGTGTTCACACCGACGAACGAGTTCAAGCTCGACACCTGGTTCAAGCTCGGCCCGATCGCGTTCAACAAGGGTGTCCTGTACGTGCTGATCGCCGCCGCGCTGACGATCTGGATCCTCAGCTGGGTCGCCCACCGGCTCAAGCAGCGGCCCGGCCGCCTGCAGGTCGCGGTCGAGCAGTTCTACTCGCTGACCAAGAGCATGGCGGACGACAACCTCGACGACTCGATGTCGCGGAAGTACTTCCCGCTGATCGCCACGATCTTCGTGTTCATCCTCGTCTCCAACCTGATCGGCTACATCCCGCTGCCGGTCAACTCGATCGACAAGTTCACGATCGGCAGCGCGCACATCCCGAGCTTCCAGATCTACGCGGCCGACACCAACGTCGCGTTCCCGCTGATCATGGCGCTGATGGTGTTCGTGCTGTTCAGCTGGGAGCGGCTCAAGCACCACCACTACAACCCGATCGCAGCCGTCAAGAGCCTGATGCCCTCCGGCGTCACCGGCCCGATCGTCGGCCTGATCTTCCCGATCGAGATCCTCTCCTACTTCCTGCGGCTGATTTCGCTCACCGTCCGACTCTGGGCCAACCTCCTGGCAGGCCACATGCTGATCGCCTTCATGGGCGGTGAGCTCGGCGTGCTCGTCGGTGACCAGTGGGTTCAGTGGCTGCTGCTGCCGCTCGGAATCATCATCTTCATGTTCGAGGCCGTGCTGATCGCCGGTCTGCAGGCATTCATCTTCTCCATCCTGGCCGCGATTTACCTCGGTGACGCGGTCTCCAGTCACTAGTAATCAAGGAGCCACCCCGTCTAATGCTGTTGCACTTCCTGACCATCCTTCACCCGATCTTCTTCGGGGCGTCTGATCTCGACCACAATCGGTCAGAAGGCCGGCGAGGCGATCGCCCTCGGCGCCGGCGCCGGCGGCGGCGCAGCGGGCGCGGGCGCAGGCATCGGTGCCGTGTTCGGCGCCTCGATCCAGGCCAAGACCCGTCAGCCCGAGCTGCGTGGCGACATCGAGCGCGATCAGTGGCTCGGCTTCGCTCTGACCGAGGCCTGCTTCTTCTACGGCCTCGTCGGCGGATTCATCGCGGCGTTCCTCTTCTAAACGCTGATGCCCGCCGCCGCACATATTCCGATCGCGTCCAGCGGCTCGTTCCTGATCACCCCCAACGTGGGGCTGATGATCTGGGTCCTGGTCGTATTCCTGATCTCGTTCCTGATCCTGCGGAAGTACGTCTTCCCGCTGATCGGGCAGATCCTCGACGCTCGGGCCGAGTCGATCAACAAGGACATTGATTCCGCCAGCCAGTTGCGCGAAGAGGCCGACAAGGTCCTGGCCGAATATCGCGAGCGGCTGCTTGAGGCCCGTCAGCAGGCTGAGGACATCATCGCCCGCGCGCACAAGGCGGGCGAGGCCCACCAGAAGGAGGCCGTCGAGACGGCGCGGAGCGAGCGCGAGCGGCTGCTCGAGCAGACCCGGCGTGACGTCGAGGCCGAGACCCGCCGTGCGATCGACGAGATCCGCCGCGAGGTCGCGGACCTGACCGTCCTGGCGACCGAGAAGGTGACGCGCAAGACGCTCACCGACGATGACCACAAGCGACTGATCGACGAGGCGTTGGCCGAGCTCGATTTCAGCGCTCTGACCCAGGGTGGGGGGGGCTCCTAACGCCGGCCAACGGGCCGGCGTGAGGCGCAAACGAAGATGGAAGAGATCGCCGAGGTATACGCCCGATCGCTGTTCGAGGTGGCCAGTGAGGACGGCAAGCTCGACACGGTCAAGGAACAGCTTGGCCAATTCGCGGACGCCCTCGCGGGTAACCGTGAGCTGGCCGTGTTCTTCTTCTCGCCGTACTTCTCCTCTGATGAGAAGAAGGCCGGGCTGCACCGTGCATTGGAGGGGGCGGACCCGATCTTCGTCAACTTCCTCGAAGCCCTGCTGGAGCGTCATCGGATGCCGGTGATCTACCGGATTCGCAACCGCTACGACCAGATGTGGGACAAGGTCAACAAGCTGCTGCCAGTCACCGTCACGACCGCGGTGCCGCTCGACGATCAGATCGTGTCGAGTCTCGGCGCCCGGATCGGGGAGCAGACCGGAAACAAGATCCAGCTGTCCTCTACCGTCGATCCCGAGATCCTCGGCGGGATCGTGCTGCGTGTCGGCAACCTGATCATGGACGCCTCGATCCGCACCCGCCTCGAACAACTTCGCCGTGAGGTCGCCCAGGCCTAGCGCCGGCGACCCCTGACCCGTCAAGGAGCCCGTACAGAAAATGCAGATCAACCCAGACGAGATCACCTCCATCCTCAGGGATCGGATCAAGGGGATCGACACCTCTTCCGCGGATCTCGCCGAGGTCGGCACCGTGCTGTCGGTCGCCGACGGCATCGCCCGCGTGCACGGGCTTGAGAACTGCATGTCATTCGAGATGCTGGAGTTGCCGCACGGCGTCACCGGCCTGGCGCTGAACCTCGAGTCCGACAACGTCGGCCTGGTGTTGTTCGGCCCCTGGGAGGAGATCGTCGAGGGCGACACCGTCAAGCGCACCGGCAAGCTGCTGCAGATCCCGGTCGGCGAGGGCCTCCTCGGACGGATCGTCGACCCGCTCGGCAACCCGCTCGACGGTAAGGGTCCGATCCATGCGACGGAGTTCCGTCCGGCCGAGCACAAGGCGCCGGGCGTGGTCGCCCGTCAGCCCGTGACCGAGCCGCTGCAGACCGGCATCAAGGCGATCGACGCGATGATCCCGATCGGCCGTGGCCAGCGCGAGCTGATCATCGGCGACCGCCAGACGGGCAAGACGGCGATCGCGGTCGACACGATCATCAACAACAAGGACTCGGGTCTGATCTCGATCTACGTCGCGATCGGCCAGCGCAAGGCGACGGTCGTGGCGCTCGCCAAGACGCTCGAGGACGCCGGCGCGCTTGCCAACACGATCATCGTGATGGCCGCGGCCGACGAGTCCGCCCCGATCACCTACCTGGCGCCCTACGCGGGCGCTGCGATGGGCGAGTACTTCCTGTACAAGGGCGGCCACGCGCTGACGATCTACGACGACCTGACCAAGCACGCATACGCCTACCGGCAGATGTCGCTGCTGCTGCGCCGCCCGCCGGGCCGCGAGGCGTATCCGGGCGACGTGTTCTACCTGCACTCGCGGCTGCTGGAGCGCGCCGTCAAGCTCTCCGACGAGCTCGGTGCCGGGTCGATGACCTCGCTGCCGATCATCGAGACGCAGGCCGGCGACGTCTCGGCGTACATCCCGACGAACGTGATCTCGATCACCGACGGCCAGATCTTCCTCGAGCCGAAGCTGTTCAACTCGGGCGTGCGCCCCGCCATCAACGTCGGCATCTCCGTCTCACGCGTCGGTGGTGCTGCTCAGATCCGCCCGATGAACAAAACCTCGGGACGCCTGAAGCTGGAGCTCTCGCAGTACCGCGAGCTGCAGGCCTTCGCGCAGTTCGGTTCCGACCTCGACGCCGACACCCAGCGCACGCTGGCCCGCGGTGAGCGCCTCGTCAAGACGCTCAACCAGGGCGAGCGCCAGCCGGTCCCCGTCGCTGAGCAGGTCGTCGCGATCTACGCGGCGACCAATGGCTTCCTCGACCGCATCCTCGCTGACAAGGTCGAGAAGTTCCTCGAGGGCCTGACCGATTCGGTCCGCGCGACGAACGCGGAGCTGCTCGAGAAGCTGGCGGGTGGGGACTGGTCGGATGAGACCCAGGAGGAGCTGAAGTCGGCGATCCAGCAGTTCGCCGATGACTTCGGAGCCGACCTCGACGAGGAGGGCCACCCGCTGGACGAGAGCGTGGCCGTCGCGGCGTAGCGCCGCACTGGAACCGTTATGGCTGAGTCGCAGCGAGACGTCAAGAACCGAATCTCGTCGGTCAAGAACATCCAGACCATCACCCGCGCGATGGAGATGGTTGCCGCCGCGCGCCTGCGTCGGGCGGAGGAGCGGATCGCGCTGCTGCGTCCCTATGCGGAGGGGATCCGGCGGATGACGAGCCAGGCCGCTGCCGCGGCCGGGACGCTGCCGAGCATGCCGATCCTCAGCGAGCACGACAGCGTTGAGACCGTCGGGTACCTGCTGATCGCCGGTGACCGCGGCCTGGCCGGCGCGTTCAACTCACAGATCGTCCGGGCCGGCGCGGCCGCCGCACGGGACGCGCAGGCCGAGGGGCTGCAGCCGGTGTTCTTCGCCTCCGGCAAGAAGCCCGCGTCCTCGATTGCGTTTCGTGGTTTTGAGCTGCGCGACAGCTTCACCGGCTTCTCGGACCGTCCCGCCTTCGCCAACGCCCGTGAGATCGGCCAGCGGCTGATCAGCGCCTACGTCGAGGGCGAGGTCGATCGCGTCGAGATCTTCTACAACGGGTTCGTCTCAGCCGTCAGCCAGGTCGTGCGCCGCGAGACGCTGCTGCCACTGCAGCAGGCGTCGATCCTCGACGACGCCGACAGCGAGGACGAGCAGGAGGGCGGCGGTTTCACAACCGCGCCCGAGTACGAGCCCGGCCCCGACGAGATCCTCAAGCGGCTGGTGCCGGACTACATCGAGGTGTCGATCTTCCGAGCGCTGCTCGAATCGACAGCCTCCGAGCACGGTGCCCGGATGTCCGCGATGCACAACGCCACGGACAACGCGGGGACGATCATCGAGGACTTGACCCTTGCGATGAACCGCGCCCGTCAGGCGGCGATCACGCAGGAGATCATGGAAGTTGTGGCCGGCGCCGAAGGCGTTTCCTAAGCCACTGAGCTGAATCAGACCCCGTAGATACTGGAGATACTGGAACCGATATGTCAGTGACAACTGAGCAGAACGTAGGACGGATCGAGGAGATCCAGGGGGTCGTCGTTGAGGCGGTGTTCCCGGACAAGCTGCCGAAGATCAACCACGCTCTGACGGTCGCCCGCCCCGCAGCCGCAGCCGCCGAGGAGGATCAGGACATCGCGGTTCAGCATGGCGAGCAGCTCGTGCTCGAGGTGCAGCAGCATCTCGGCGACGACCGCGTCCGCGCGGTCGCGATGGACTCGACCGACGGCTTGGCCCGCGGGATCGAGGTCGTCGACACCGGCGCACCGATCTCGGTGCCGGTCGGCCGCGCCGCGCTCGGCCGGATCTTCAACGTGCTGGGCGAGCTGATCGACAACGGCCCCGAGCTGGCCGATGACACTGAGCGCTGGCCGATCCACCGCACAGCGCCGACGGTCGAGGACCTGAGCCCGACGACCGAGATGTTCGAGACCGGGATCAAGGTCGTCGACCTGATCGCTCCGTACGCCAAGGGCGGCAAGGTCGGCCTGTTCGGTGGTGCCGGCGTCGGCAAGACCGTGATCATCCAGGAGCTGATCAACAACCTGGCGCAGGAGCACGGCGGTCTGTCGGCGTTCTGTGGCGTGGGCGAGCGCTCCCGCGAGGGCAACGATCTGTGGCGCGAGATGAAGGAGTCCGGCGTCATCGACAAGACGATGCTGTGCTTCGGCCAGATGAATGAGCCGCCCGGCGCCCGCATGCGCGTGGCGCTGTCGGGCCTGACGATGGCGGAGTACTTCCGCGACACCGAGGGCCAGGACGTGCTGCTGTTCATCGACAACATCTTCCGGTTCGTGCAGGCCGGCTCCGAGGTCTCCGCGCTACTCGGCCGGATGCCGTCGCAGGTCGGCTACCAGCCGACGCTGTCCTCGGAAATGGGCGCGCTGCAGGAGCGGATCACCTCGACCCGCAAGGGTTCGGTGACCTCGATCCAGGCGATCTACGTGCCGGCCGACGACCTCACCGACCCCGCCCCGGCCTCGGCGTTCGCCCACCTCAACGCGACCACGACGCTCGAGCGCTCGATCGCGGAGAAGGGCATCTACCCGGCCGTCGATCCGCTGACCTCGACCTCGACGATCCTCAAGCCCGACATCGTCGGCGAGGAGCACTTCAACGTCGCCAACCAGGTCAAGCAGATCCTGCAGCGCTACAAGGACCTGCAGGACATCATCGCGATCCTCGGTATCGACGAGCTCTCCGACGACGACAAGGTGACCGTCAACCGCGCCCGCAAGCTCGAGCGCTTCCTGTCGCAGCCGTTCCACGTCGCCGAGGTGTTCACCGGCACCCCCGGCGCATACGTGCCGATCGCCGAGACGATCCGCGGCTT
The DNA here is from genome assembly GCA_963778315.1 of uncultured Conexibacteraceae bacterium. Lineage (GTDB taxonomy): Bacteria > Actinomycetota > Thermoleophilia > Solirubrobacterales > Solirubrobacteraceae > Palsa-465. Next base: position 306,177 of record CAVZTZ010000015.1, read on the forward strand.
CAAGGAGATCCTCGAAGGCAAGCACGACGAGATCCCCGAGCGTCACTTCCTGCTCAAGGGCTCGATCGACGACGTCGTCAAGGCCGCCCAGGAATCCTAGGGCTGAGGACTCGGGCAGATGCCGCATACGAAATTCCCGGTTGAGGTCCTCACCCCGGAGGGCGAGGTCTTCAACGACGAGGTGGAGATGGTCTCCACCAGGACGACGGTCGGATCGATCGGCATCCTGGCGGGCCACGAGCCGCTGCTGGCGACGCTCGAGCCGACGGAGCTTCGGCTGTACCGCTCCGACGACGAGATCCTGCCGTTCGCGCAGGGGGAGGGCTACCTCCAGGTCGCGGAAGGGCGTGTGATGCTGCTCGTGCAGGAGGCGATCAAGCCGGAATCACTCGACGCGGCGGAGCTGCGCGAGCAGCTGGGCGAGGCGGAGCGGGCCGTTGAAAGCGCCGGCGAGGACTCCGAGCGTCGCCGTCAGGCGGAGCGCGCGGTCAGGCGGCTGAGCGTGTTCATCGAGATCGCCGAAGCGTCCTGAGAACCGGCCCGCACCCGGGCGGTGCCACCTCACCTTTTATCCGCCCTGAAGGTGGGCGGCCGCTGCGGCCCCTATCCTCAAACCGGATGGTTGACGAACGGGTGCTGACCGAGCGGCTTGTCCGCTTCGACACATCGCACCCCGAGGAGCTGCGTGCCGCCTGCGGCTTCATCCGCGGCTGGCTCGAGTCTCACGAGATCGAGGTGCAGGTACGGGACCCGCACAACCTGCCGGTACTCGTCGCTGAGGTTGGTGCGACGGCCGCGGATGCGCCATGCGTGGTCTTCCACGGTCACATCGATGTGGTCCCGGGCCGTCCCGAGCAGTTCGAACCGCGGATCGATGGCGACCGGCTGTACGGGCGCGGTGCCTACGACATGAAGGGTGGCCTCGCGGCAATGCTCTGCGCGCTGACCGACGTCGCTGCGCAGCAGCGCGTGAAGGTCCGGCTGATCGTCGTGCCCGACGAGGAGTCCGAGGATCTGGACGTGCGCTCGACCGACGCCGTTGTCGCCGCCGGGCTCGGGGGCGACTTCGCGATCACAGGCGAGCCGACCAACCTGCACATCGGCGTCGAGGCCAAGGGCGTGCTGGTGATGCGGATCGTCGTCCGCGGCCGCGCCGCTCATTCCTCGACCCCGTGGCTCGGCGACAACGCGGTGCTCAAGGCCGTCGACGTGTTCCGCACGATCGAGACGCTTCCGTTCAGTCGCGAATCGAGCGAGATGTTCGACCGCCCGTCGATCAACGTCGGCCGGATCGAGGGCGGTGACGCGCTCAACAAGGTGCCCGATCGCTGCACGATGTGGGTGGATGTCCGCTACCTCCCCGGTCAGGACCCGGCGGCGATCCTCGAACAGGTCCGGGCGATCCCCGACATCGAGGTCGAGCGGACGTTCCTGCACCCGACGGTGTCTGTGGCTCGCACCGACCCGTACGTGCTGGCATTGAAGGAGGCCGTCAGCCGCTCCACCGAAGGCGAGGCGATGAGCGTCGGTCGTGACGGTGCCTCCGACGCCGCCTCGTTCATTCGCGAGGGGATTCCAGCAGTCGAGTTCGGACCCGGTGGTGGTGGTCACCACGGGCCCGAGGAATGGGTCTCGATCGCCTCGCTGAACCGGTACCGGCGGGCGCTCGGGGACTTCGTCACGCTGCTGCCCTCAGCGGTCGGAGCAGGCCTGCGGTCGATCGACGCAGGGCGCGCGGCATGAGCTTCATGCCGAAGACGCGCGGTGGCTTTCTGTGGCGGGCGCTGCTGGGTTGCGTGCTGGTTGTCGCGTTTGCCGCGGGCACCACCGCCGTCGCGGGTCTGCTGCAGGTCAAGAACATCGTCAGCGACCTCAACCTGTCCAAGGCGCTGTCGCTTGCCAAGGGCGTCACCGTGCTGCCGAAGCCAGGCGCGCCGGAGACGCTGCTGCTGATCGGCTCCGATCACCGCGAGGGCCAGGCGTACAACGCGGCGTCGACCGACACGATGATGCTCGTCCGGATCGACGACAGCTCCGACACGATCAACCTGCTGTCGGTCCCGCGTGACCTCGAGGTGCTCGGCCCCGGCGGCTCCGACGTCAAACTGAACGCGCTGTACTCGACAGAGGGCGGCCCCGGCGGACTGATCAAGGGGTTGAAGGCTCAGGTCTTCCCCGGTCTCAAGGTCAACCACGTGCTCGACCTCAACTTCATCGGATTCTCGGACCTGATCGATGCGATCGGCTGCGTCTACACGGACGTCGATCACCGCTACTACAACGTCAGCACGCCATACGGTGCCGACAACTACTCGAGCATCGACATCCAGCCCGGCTACCAGAAGCTGTGCGGTGGCGTGCACTCAGCGACAGGCACCAACAGCGCGCTGGCATTCGTCCGCTTCCGTCACACCGACTCCGACGAGGTCCGCAACGCCCGACAGCAGGACTTCATCCGCTGGGCGAAGGACGGCTACTCCTCGAGCCAACTGCTCTCGAATCAGGGCACGCTGCTGAAGATCTTCGGCAGGTGGGTGCAGACCGACAGGTTCCTGCACTCCACCGACGGTCTGCTCGAGCTGTTCGACCTGATCATCAACGCCGACAAGTTGACGCTGAAGACGATCCACTTCCCCGAGTACTTCGGTGCCTGCGGCGGCAACTCCGAGACGCCCTGCTACGTGTATCCGTGTCCGGAGCTCTCGACGTGCCCCGGCTACGCCGGTCCGAACCCGACGATCGGCACGCCGACGCCGGCAGAGGAGGCGGCCTACCAGGAGTTCATCACGCCGACGCACGCGAAGACCGTCACCGCGACCACGCCGACGACCACGACGCCCACGAAGCGCAAGGCGAAGCCGAAGACCGTCTCGGTCGCCGGGCTGACGGCTGATCCGGGCGACGGGAAGTCGCAGGCGGGTCAGCTTGGGAATGTCGGCTTCCCGGTCTATTACCCGAGCTACGTCGTCGGCGGCTACGGAGCGGGCTATTGCTTCTCGCTCACCGGCAACTGTGATGACGGTGCCGAGCCGGCGACCGCGTATGCGCACTCCTATCCGCGTAAGTACGCGATCCACGGGTACGGCAACGCGCGCTACAAGGCGTACGTGATGACGCTTGTGATCAACGCCGCCGAGGGCTGGTACTACACGGTGCAGGGCACGACCTGGCAGGACCCGCCGATCCTGCGCTCCCCGAGCAAGATCGTCACCGCCGACGGCAAGCGGCTCGAGGAGTACGACGACGGCGGAAACATCTCGCTGATCGCCTACCACACACCCCGTGGCGTCTACTGGGTGTCGAACACGCTTGATAACCACATTCCCAATGGTGAGATGCTGGCGTTGGCGGCCAACTTGACGAAGGCTGTTGGCTAGCGGTGGGCGGGGACGGGTTCCCTGCTGGGACTCGCTACTCTGATCCGCTCATGTCAGCGCGGCGCGAACCGATTGCAGTGATCGGCACTGGTTACGTGGGTCTTGTGACCGCTGTTGGTTTTGCTGAGGTCGGTAATGAGGTGTGGTGCGTTGATATCGACGCGGGGAAGATTGAGCGGCTGAAGCAGGGTGAGGTTCCGATCTATGAGCCGGGGTTGGCGGAGTCGATCGCGGCGCATCGGGACCTTTTGCATTTCACGACCGAGCTGGGTGAGGCTTTGGAGCATGCCCGGCTTCTGTTTGTGGCGGTCGGGACGCCTCCGACGTACTCGGGTGATGCTGATTTGAGTGCCGTGCATGCGGTGGTTGATGCGATGCCGGTGTCTGACACTCATGCGTTGGTGATGAAGTCGACGGTGCCGGTCGGGACGGGCGCGTCGATCCGGCGTGTGTTGAATGAGCGTGGCAAGTCGGGGTTCTCGTATGTGTCGTGCCCGGAGTTTTTGAAGGAGGGCTCGGCGCTTGCGGATTTCCGTCAGCCGGACCGGGTTGTGGTTGGTGATACGGGTGATTGGGCTGGTCAGGCGGTGTGTGATCTGTATGCGCCGCTGGGTGCGGCGCTGGTGCGGACCGATATCGCGTCGGCTGAGATGATCAAGATGGCGTCCAACGCGTTTCTGGCGACGAAGATCTCGTTTATCAACGAGATCGCGAACGTGTGTGAGGAGACCGGCGCGGATGTGATCGAGGTCGCGCGCGGAATGGGGCTTGATCAGCGGATCGGTCAGCATTTCCTGCGTCCCGGGATCGGTTATGGCGGTAGTTGTTTCCCCAAGGACGTCACGGCTTTGAAGCAGCTTGCTGGTAACTCGGGGTATCACTTTCAGTTGTTGACGGCTGTGATCGAGGTCAACGAGCTGCAGAAGCGGCGTGTGATCGCGAAGCTGCAGAAGCATCTCGGGCCGCTGGTCGGCAAAACGGTCGCGCTGTTGGGGGTCGCGTTCAAGGCCGAGACCGACGATATGCGCGAAGCGTCATCACTGGTGCTCGCCGCACGGTTACAGGCCGACGGCGCACGCGTACGTGCGTATGACCCGATCGCTGAGCACGAAGCCCGCAAGTTGATGCGCAACGTCGACTTCGCCGAGTCCGCACTGGCAGCAACCGAAGGCGCTGACGCGATCGTGCTGGTCACCGAATGGCCAGAGTTCCGGCAACTCGACTGGAACAGCGTCGCAGCCCACAGCAGCGGCCGGATCGTGATCGACGGCCGCAACTACCTCGACCCCGACGCAGTCCGAGCCGCCGGATTCACATACGAAGGCGTCGGACGATAGTGTCAGCGCCCGGACGGGATCCGGGTTCTGCTTCAGTACACTAGATATCCGTTAATCGTCGAAATCGGGAGCACGCACGATGCAGGCCTTGATCTTGGTGGGCGGCGAAGGCACGCGGCTGCGACCGCTGACCTCGACGATGCCAAAGCCGGTCGTACCGCTGGTCGATCAGCCATTCATGACCTATCAGCTGCAGTGGTTGCGCAGTCACGGGGTCACGCGGGTCGTCCTCGCCTGCGGGTTCCTGCCCGACGCGATGCGCGAGGTGCTCGGTAACGGCGAGGAGCTCGGCCTCGAGCTGACCTACGTCGTCGAACCGAAACCGCTCGGGACCGGCGGGGCTCTGAAGTACGCCGAGGATCTGCTCGAGGATCGCTTCCTGATGCTCAACGGTGACACGCTGACCGACATCGACCTCACAGCGCAGCTCGAGCAGCACGAGCGCACCGGCGCTCGCGGGACGCTGGCGCTGTTCCCGGTCGAGGACCCTTCGGCGTACGGCCTCGTGCCGCTGCACGACGATGACTCGGTCAAGGAGTTCCTCGAGAAGCCGGGTCAGGACGAGCCCATCACGACCAACCTGATCAACGCCGGCGCCTACGTGCTCGAGAAGGAGATCCTGGCCGATCTGGCTCCCGCCGGCACCAATATCTCGATCGAGCGCGACGTCTTCCCCGACCTTGTCGGGCATGGCCTATACGGGTACCGCGCCGGCGGCTACTGGCTCGACATCGGCACCCCCGAGCGTTACCTGCGCGGCACCTTCGACATCCTCGAGGGCAACGTCAAGACGCAGATCGGACAGCGGGTCGCTGACAGCGGCGGGCGGCTTCAGCTCGACGGGGCCACGATCGACGGCCGCGTTGTGGCGCCGTCCGTGCTCGGCTCGGGCTGCGAGATCGCGGAGGGAGCAATCGTCGGCGGCCGTGCCGTGCTCGGCCGCGACGTCAAGATCGGCAAGGGCGCGCACGTCCAGAGCTCGGTGCTGCTCGACGGCGTCACTGTCGGCGAGTACACGACGATCCGTGGTTCGATCCTGGCGGCGGGCGTGACCGTCGGTGCGCACTGCCAGATCGAGGGGACCGTGATGCTGGGTGAGGGCGTGACGCTCGGGGATCACAACGCCCTGGCCGCAGGTGCGCGTATCTTTCCGGGCGTGGAGCTCCCCGACCGCGCGATCCGATTCTGAGCCCGGGCCTCCTCTCCGGCAGCGCCGTCAGCGAGGTCGACGTCTCCGGCCAGCTGGGAGAGATCGCCGGTCTGCCCGATCAGCTGCGCGACGCGCTGTGGCGGGTCGAGTCGGCCAACCTGAAGCCGGAGGACTCGCCCGGCGGGCTCGTGGTCGCCGGGATGGGCGGTTCGGCGATCGGTGGCGCGCTGGCCTGCGCGGCGCTCGGTGATCGGGCCTCGCGTCCGATCATGATCGCTCGGGACTACGGGCTGCCTGCGTGGACGACGCCCGATACGACGGTGCTGTGCGTGAGTTATTCCGGCAACACCGAGGAGACGCTGGCGGTCTACGACGCGGCCCAGGCCCTCGGGGCTCGGACGATCGTGGCGACGACCGGCGGCCGACTCGCCGACGGGGCGCGCAGCGATGGTGTTCCGGTTGTGCCGCTGCCAGGAGGCTTTCAGCCGCGCGCGGCGGTCGCCTACGCGCTCGTGATCGCACTTGAGGTGGCCGGGTTATGCGGCGCCGGCGATCGCCTCCACGCCGAGATCGACGTCGCCGCCGCGCACGCCGAGCAGCTGATCGCCCAGTGGGGCGCCGACTCCCCCGAGGACTCGCTGGCCAAGACTCTCGCCCGCGAGCTGTACGGCACCGTGCCGCAGATCGCCGGCGCCGGGCTGACCACACCGATCGCCTACCGCTGGAAGACCCAGATCAACGCGAACGCCAAGTGGCCCGCCTTCGCGGCCGAGCTGCCCGAGCTCGACCACAACGAGATCTGCGGCTGGGAGGGCGCCCGCGACGCGATCGCCGCCGGCGTCGGTGCGGGCACCCGGTTCAGCGCCGTGTTCCTCGACGACTGCGACCTGCATCCGCGCGTGCGTCAACGGATCGAGCTGACCCGCGGGCTGATCGCCAGCCGTGGCGCCAAGACCTACCGGGTCGAGACCATCGGCCAGACGCGGCTCGAGCGGCTCGTCTCCCACGTGCTGCTGGGGGATCTCGTGTCGCTGTACCTGGCGGTGCTACGGCGCGTCGATCCGGAGCCCGTCGAGGTGATCGAGTCGCTGAAGGCGGCACTGAGCGGCGGCTGAGCGATGCCGACCTTGCAGGGAGGATGTCTCTGTGGCCGGATTCGCTTCGAGTTGAGCGAGCCGCCGACCGTCGCCGGCTACTGCCACTGCACCCGCTGCCAGAAGCGGACCGGGTCTGGCTTCTCGGCGCAGGCCCGCGTTGACGGCCATACGTTCACGCTCCTGCAGGGCGACGAGCACCTCGGCGGCTGGCAGCCACCGGATCAGGGGCTGGAGAAGTGCTTCTGCCGAGAGTGCGGGGCGCACGTGTTCTCACGCAGCGCCGTCGACCCGCAACAGATGAGCGTGCGGATGAGCGCATTTGACACCGACCCCGGCGTGCGGCCGAGTTACCGGCAGTTCGTGGCCTACGCCGCCCCGTGGGAGGACATCCCCGATGACGGGCTGCCACGGTTCCCGGAGTCGCGGGCGCGACCGACGTTCGACTGACGGCGCCCGGTCGACGGCTGACGGCGGACGGCTCTGGGGAGGGCGGGCAATGAAGAAGGAATCGGGTCGGGAGCACGCTCAAGGGCGGGCGGGCGGGTCGGAGCGCGCTGAACGTCGGCAATGAAGGAACAGGCTGGGTGCCTGTATGCAGAAAGGGTGCCCGAACGAACAAAGCACCTGCAGATCTGGCGCTTTGTTGGCCACGGGTCCCTCAGGGCGCTCCTACGAACAAAGCCCGAAAATCGCCGGCGCTTTGTTCGTTCGAGCACCCCCAGAATCCGGTTCATCCCGAAAGTGGGGCTGCGGAAGGCGCCGGACAGCCGCGAACGGCTCGGCACAGCCGAGACCGGCTCCGGACAGCCAAGAACGGCTCGATCCGGACCGACGCTCTTGTCAAAGCGGCGAAGCCGCGGTCACCATCAGAGACTGACTTCAGACGCAGCCCCAGCCGGCAGTGACTCTGCCCGCACAATGTGGCTGCGTCTCGCCTCATTGCCAGTTCGTCCGCTGCGTCTTCGTCATTGCCCGATCCTCCGCTGCGACTCCGGTCCTGGGCCGTCCCACCCAAACCTTGACACGAGCGTGGTAAGGTTGGGGTCGAGCGTATGGAAGGACTGACCACAGGCGAAGCGGCCGAGACGACCGGCTGGTCGGCACGAATGCTCCGCTACGTGGAGCAGTCGGGCCTGGTGTCGCCATCCCGGACGGCCTCCGGATACCGGATGTACGGGCCCGGGGAGCTGCAGCGGCTGCGGACGCTGAAGGAGCTGCTGCAGCGGTTTGATGTGGCGCTGTCCGATGTCGCGTTCACGAAGCGGCTGCGCACCGACGAGGCGTTGAAAGCGGCTGTCGAGGAGTGGCTGACGGCCACGCCGGAGCGGCCCGACGAGGTCGATCCGGGCGAGTGGCTGCGGTTCGAGCAGCGTAAGCACGAGCGGTTGCTGGCTACCGCGGCGGCCTGAGCGAGATCCGGGGTTACGGGACGACGTGGCGAGCGCCGGGAACGTCCCAGCCCCAACCCCAAACTTGGCCGGCTCAACGGAGCCGGCAAACCTGAAAACACAACATGGAGAGCAGATGAGCACCACTGCAGCGAAACAGGACTTCAAGGTCGCCGATCTGGGTCTGGCCGAGTTCGGCCGCAAGGAGATCCGGCTGGCCGAGCACGAGATGCCGGGCCTGATGTCGACGCGCGCTGAGTACGCGGCCTCACAGCCGCTGGCGGGCGCTCGGATCATGGGATCGCTGCACATGACCGTTCAGACGGCTGTGCTGATCGAGACGCTGGTCGCGCTCGGGGCCGAGGTCCGCTGGGTCTCCTGCAACATCTTCTCGACCCAGGATCACGCCGCCGCGGCGATCGCGGTCGGCCCGGAGGGCACGCCCGAAGATCCCCAGGGCATCCCGGTCTTCGCCTGGAAGGGCGAGACCCTCGAGGAGTACTGGTGGTGCACGGAGCAGGCGCTGGTCGGCTTCGGCGACGAGGGCCCGAACATGATCCTCGACGACGGTGGCGACGCCACCCTGCTTGTCCACAAGGGTCTCGAGTACGAGGCGGCCGGCGCCGTTCCCGATCCGAGCACCGCTGACTCCGAGGAGTTCGCGATCATCCTCGGGCTGCTGCAGCGCTCGCTGACCGAGGATCCGCAGCGCTGGACGAAGATCGCATCCGGGATCAAGGGTGTCACCGAGGAGACGACGACTGGCGTTCACCGCCTGTACGAGTTCGCCAAGGAGGGGACGCTGCTATTCCCCGCGATCAACGTCAACGATTCCGTCACGAAGTCGAAGTTCGACAACAAGTACGGCTGCCGTCACTCGCTGATCGATGGCATCAACCGCGGCACCGACGTGCTGATCGGCGGCAAGGTCGCCGTCGTCTGCGGCTACGGTGACGTCGGCAAGGGCTGCGCCGAGTCGCTGCGGGGCCAGGGCGCCCGCGTGATCGTCACCGAGATCGATCCGATCTGCGCACTGCAGGCGGCGATGGACGGCTACCAGGTGACGACCCTCGAGGAGGCGCTCCCCGTCGGCGACATCTTCGTGACGACGACCGGCAACAAGGACGTGATCCTGGCGTCGCACATGGAGCAGATGAAGCACCAGGCGATCGTCGGCAACATCGGCCACTTCGACAACGAGATCGATATGGCCGGGCTCGCCAAGACTCCAGGCGTCAGCAAGATCAACATCAAGCCGCAGGTCGACGAGTGGACGTTCGCCGACGGGCACTCGATCATCGTGCTGTCGGAGGGTCGTCTGCTCAACCTCGGTAACGCCACCGGCCACCCGAGCTTCGTGATGTCGAACTCGTTCACCAACCAGGTGATCGCGCAGATCGAGCTGTTCGCCAACAACGATGACGGCAAGTACGGCAAGGACGTCTACGTGATCCCCAAGCACCTCGACGAGAAGGTCGCGCGGCTGCACCTCGACGCGCTCGGCGTGAAGCTGACGACACTGACGGACTCGCAGGCGGCCTACCTCGGGATCCCGGTCTCAGGTCCGTACAAGCCTGAGCACTACCGCTACTAGCAGGCCGCTCCGTCCATGACCGACGGGGCCGATCGCATTGCCTGGGCGAGCTCGCAGATGCCGGTGCTCGCCCAGGTCGAGCGGCGCTTCGTGGATGCCGGCCCGTTGGCCGGCAACAGAATCGCTGCGTGCCTGCATCTGACCGCCGAGACGGCGGTGCTGGCCCGCGCGCTTGTCAGCGGCGGCGCTGAACTGGCGCTGTGCGCGGCGAACCCGCTCTCGACCCAGGATGCGGTCGTTGCGGCGCTGCGCGCGAGCGGCGTCGAGGTGCTCGGCAGCCACGGCGAGCGGTTCGCTGATTACGAGCGCCACATCGCGGAGCTCGCGGAGTGGAAGCCGGATTTCGTGCTCGACGACGGCGGTGATCTGCTGGTCGCTGCCGGGGAGGGCGGCAGCCTGCGCGGGGGCACCGAGGAGACGACCACCGGGCTCGTGCACCTGCGCAGGCTCGATCTGGCATTCCCGGTGCTGGCCGTCAACGAGGCTCGCACCGAGCGGGCGCTCAACGACCGGCACGGGACCGGGCAGTCGGCTCTGGACGGGATCGTCCGGGCGACGAACGTGCTGCTCGCCGGGCACACGGTGGTCGTGATCGGCTACGGGTGGGCAGGCCTCGGGATCGCCGAGCGGGCCCGTGGTGCGGGCGCGGCGGTGATCGTCTGCGAGATCGATCCGCTGCGCGCGCTCGAGGCGCGGATGGCTGGCTACGAGGTGATGCCGGCGCTCGACGCCGCCCGTCGCGGCGACGTGTTCGTGACCGTCACCGGGTCCCGCCGGGTGCTGACCGATCAGCACTTCGAGGTGATGAAGGACGGGGCGCTGCTGGCAAACGCAGGCCACTTCGACGTCGAGATCGATCTCGAGGCGCTGGCACGCGTCGCCGTGGACCCGCCGCGGCAGGTGCGGCCGCTGATCGAGCAGTACGTGCTTGCTGACGGGCGCGCACTGAATCTGCTGGCGCGTGGACGGGTCGTCAACCTCGCCGCCGCCGAGGGTCATCCCGCCGCAGTGATGGACGTCAGCTTCGCGCTGCAGGCCCTGTGCGTCGAGGCGCTCGTCTCCGGGAGCTTCGCGCCGGGCGTGCATCCGGTGCCGGACACGATCGACCAGGAGGTCGGGCGGCTGAAGTTGGCAGCGCTCGGCGTCGAGATCGACACACCGAGCGCCGAACAGGTCGAGTACCGGAGAGCCTGGAGTTAAGACTTCGGGTCGGCCTCCCGACTTGTGAAAGGATCAGGAGATGACTCAGGCACGACGAACCCCAGTGCTGCGCGGCGGGATCGACCTCGGCGGTACGAAGATCGAGGCGATCGTCGTCGGCTCGGGCAACAAGGTGCTCGGTTCGGCCAGGCACCCGACGCCGACCAGCGGCGGCCCGGGCGATGTCGCCACTGAAATGGCGGCGGCGATGAACGAGGCCTGCACGGCTGCGGGCACCACCGCGGCCAAACTCGTCGGCGTCGGCGTTGGCTCACCAGGCGCGGTCGATCCGAAGGCCGGAACCGTCTCGAGCGCCCGCAACCTGCCCGGCTGGGACGGTTCATTCGCGCTCGGACCTGAGCTCGCGAAGGCGCTTGGCACCAAGGTCGCGATCGGCAACGACGTTGCGGTGGCGACGACGGCCGAGTTCGAGATCGGGCTCGGTAAGGGTCGCGACTCGCTGCTCGGCGTGTTCTGGGGAACCGGCGTCGGCGGTGGTCTGGTGCTCGACGGCAAGCCGTTCCACGGTCGTGGCGGCGCCGGCGAAATCGGCCACATGGTCGTCTCCGACGGCGGACGCAAATGCGGCTGCGGCAACCGTGGCTGCATGGAGGCCTACGCCGGCCGGGCGTCGCTTGAGGCGCGCGCCCGCCGGGAGATCGAGAAGGGCCGTAAGAGCGATCTGATCAAGTTGATGAAGGAGCGCGGCCGCGAGCGGTTCACGAGTACCGTCTGGTGGCACGCCGTCGACAAGGGCGACAAGCTCGCGACCGAGCTGATCGACGGGGCCGTCGAAGCGCTCGGCGCCGGGATCGCCTCGGCCTGCAACCTGCTTGACGTCGAGCTGGTGCTGATCGGCGGCGGGCTCGGGGTGCGGTTCGGCGACCCCTACGTGAAGCGGATCCGCGCGGCGATGGATGCGCACCTGTTTCCGGGGCACAAGCCCCCCGAGGTGGAACTGGTTGGGCTCGGAGATCTCGGCGGCGCGCTCGGGGCCGCGCTGCTCGTCGCGCCCCAGCCGAAGCCGCGCGCCGGCCACTGACGTCGGCCACTGCCTTGGCGCTGACTAATATGCGCTGAGGTTGCTGGGAGGCGCCTCTGGAGAAGAGGAGCCGAAGATCGCCGCACAGTCCCCCAGCCGGATGGCCCGTTCTGCCGTTGCCGCAGCGCTGGTGCTGGCGGTCGTGCTGATCGGGCTGATCGTGCTCAGCGGCGGCTCGAGCTATCGGTTGCGGCTGCTGTTCACCGACGCAGGCGGGCTGGTGCATGGTGATCCCGTGATGATCGGACCGGCCCAGATCGGGTCGGTGCAGTCGGTAACGCTGGCGCAGAACGGTGCTGCGGCGGTCGAGGTCGGGCTGTCGTCGGAGGCAGCCCTGGTCCGCCAGGGAACGGTGGCGCGAATCGAGGAGAACGGACTCGCCGGAATCGCCAGCCACTACATCACGCTGCAGCCGTCGGCCGGCGGAGCGCCGATCCCATCGGGCGGCACCATCGGCGAGGTAGACACGCACGCCGAAGTCGACCTCGATGAGCTGTTTGACACGTTCAACTCCTCGACACGGTCAGGGCTCTCGCACCTGATCCAGGGTGAGGCCGCGTCGATCACAGGACGGGCCTCACAGGCACGGTCCACGCTCGAGTACCTCGATCCGGCCCTGGCGTCGACGGCCTCGGTGACGGCTGAGCTCGACCGCTACGAGCCTGCCTTTGACCAGCTGCTGGTGACCGGGTCACAGACGATGGAGACGCTTGCGGCGCGCAGCGAGCAGCTCACCCAGCTGGTCTCGAGCACGGCCTCAGCCACGGGTGCGATCGCATCCGAGTCGCGTCCGCTCGACACTGCGCTCGGGGCGCTCCCCAACGCGTTGAACGACTCCACCGCGACCTTCTCCGGACTGCGCCAGACGCTCAGCGCGCTGACGCCCGTGGTGAACGTCGCCCGCCCGGCCGTGCGGCAGTTCCCGGAGCTGGCCGCGGCGCTGCGCAAGCTCGTGACCGTCGGTGCGCCGGCGGTCACCGACCTGGCGACGCTGCTCGGCAGATCCGGGCTGGCGGGCGTGTTCGAGCAGGCACCCGGGTTGGCGCGGACCGCGGTTGCGGCGTTCCCGCGGGTGATCGCCTCGCTGAACGCCTCCCAGACCCAGATCGACTCCCTGCGGGCGTACACGCCAGACATCGTCGCGGCCCTGGCCGACCTCGGACAGGCGAGTGGCTACTACGACGCCAACGGCCACTACACGCGGGTTGAGCCGTGGTTCGGGGCGTTCACGATCGACTCGCGCGGAGCGCTTGAGCCGAACGCCGATGCCAACCGCTACCAGGGCCTGTCGTTCGTCCACGGCCGCTGCCCCGGTAGCGCCGTGCCGCCGTCGGCGGATGGATCGACGCCGGTGGTCGTGACCGGCTGCACATTGAGCTCGACGATGCCGGGCTCATGAGGCGCGTGCTCGCATGGGTTGCCGGCGCCGTGGTCGTGATCGTGGTGCTGTTCGCGCTCGGCGTGGTCGGTGGCGGCAGCGGCTCCGGGTACTCCGTGCGGGCGCTGTTTGACAACGCCGGCTTCGCGGTTGCCGGCGAACAGGTCAGGATCGCGGGCGCACCGGTCGGCTCGATCTCCAGCCTGGCGGTGACCCGCTCGAAGCTGGCCGCGGTGACGCTCGACATCACCGACAGGCAGTTCGCGCCCTGGTACGCCAACGCCAGCTGCACGATCCGGCCGCAGTCTCTGATCTCTGAGCGCTACGTCGACTGCTCGCCGGGCACATCCGCCGCGCAGCCGCTGGCGGTGATTCGTAGTGGCGCCGGAGCGGGCACTCACCTGCTGCCCGCTGACCGGACCAGCTCGCCGGTCGATCCGGACACCGTCCAGGACATCTCGCAGGAACCCGTCAGAGAGGCGCTGTCGGTGATCCTCGATCAGCTCGGCACCGGGCTTGCGGGGCGCGGCTCTGACCTCGCGGCCGTAATCCGCCGCGCCGATCCGGCGCTCGCCTCGACGCAGCGGGTGTTCCAGCTGCTCGACGCCCAGAACCAGACGCTGGCGCAACTGGCGAGCGACTCTCGAACGGTCCTGGCGCCGCTGGCCGCTGCGCGCCGGTCGCTTGCAGGGTTCGTGACGAGCGCCAACACGACCGCCGTCGCGACGGCGCAGCGCAGCGCACAGCTGGCCCGCTCGATCGCGGCGCTGCCCGGGTTCCTCGCGCAGCTGAAGCCGTTGATGGCCGACCTCGGCTCGCTGGCGGACCAGGGAACGCCACTGATGACCTCCCTGGGTCAGAGCGCCGGTGGTCTTGATCGCGAGATCAAGGAGCTGACCCCGTTCGCGCGCTCGGCGCGGACGGCACTGGTCGATCTGGGAAGCGCGGCCCGGCACTCGCAGCAGGCGCTGGTCGGCACCGAGCCGCTGGCACGGTCGCTTGGTTCGCTCGGGAAGCAGGCTGCGCCGGCCGGCACCCTGCTGGCACGGCTGACCTCAAGTCTCGACTCCACCGGCGCGATCAAGCAGCTGATGGCGTTGCTGTTCTACGGAACGGGCTCCACCAACGGCTTCGACGCGGACGGGCACTATCTGCGGACCGACATCCAGGTCGGCTCCTGCACCGCCTTCGCGCTGACCCCGGTCACAGGCTGCTCGGCGAAATTCAGCGGCGCGGCGACCACCGAGTCGACGCGGCTCGGGACCCTCTCCAACTACCTGTTCGGCAAGTGACCCGGCGTCCTCCCAAGAACCCGCTGTACAGCCCGCTGCTGGTCGGGGCGGTCACCGTGCTGGTGCTGCTGGTCGCCGTGTTCCTCGCGTTCGGTGCCAACAACGGTCTGCCGTTCGTCCCGCGGTACAACCTGCACGTTCAGATCCGGGACGCCGAGGAGGTGACCCGCAACGGCGAGGTGTACATGGGCGGCGCCCTGATCGGCGCGGTGTCCAGCGTCACGGCCTCGCGCAGTGCCAACGGGACCCCGGTGGCCGTGCTCAACCTGGAGCTCGACCACAGCGTCGAGCCGCTGGCCGTCAACAGCCGCTTCACGGTCCGGCTGCAGGGAGCGATCGGCACCAAGATCGTCGACATCACCCCCGGCAGCGCGCGTCGCGGCTGGGCCAACGGCGCGACGGTGCCGATGTCTGACAGCGACGCGACCACCGACCTCGACCAGGTGCTCGACATGTTCACGCCCGACACGCGGGCGGGCGTGCAGGCGACGACGCTCGGGTTCGGGGCCGGCCTCGCGGGCCGCGGCGGTGACCTCAACGGCGCGATCGGCGCGTTCGTGCCGCTGATCCAGGCGCTCGGTCCGGTGATGTCGACGCTGGCGGCTCCGCACACCGACCTCAGCGGCTTCATCAGCGGGCTCGGTGCGTTTGCGCATGCGCTGGCACCCGTCGCCGACCAGCAGGCGCAGCTGTTCACCGGACTCGACACCACCTTTACGGCGCTTGCCGGGGTCGCAACGCCATACCTGCAGGACGCGATCGCCGACAGTACCCCGGCCGAGCAGTCGGTCACCGATGACGGGCCGGCACTGCGGTCATTCGTCACCGACGCGACGGGGCTGCTGCATGAGCTCCGGCCCGGCTTCGCGACGCTTCCGGTCAGCGCGCCGATCGTCGCCGACACGTTCGCCGCCGGCGCGCGCAACCTGCCGGGAACCGCAGCGCTTGACCGCCGCGTCGTGTCACTGGCGAAGTCCCTGACCAGCTACAGCGACAACGCGACCGTGCAGGCCGGCCTCGCCCGGCTGACGCTGACCGCGAGCTCGCTGCGCCCGCCGCTGGCGTTCCTGACGCCGGTGCAGAGCACCTGCAACGACGTCACGTTGCTGCTGCGCAACTTCTCCTCGACCGCATCGGACGTGGTCGGCAGCGGCTCGGTGCTGCGGTTCGTGCTGATCGCGATCGATGATGTGGCCGGGGGAGAAGCGGTGCCGTCGAGCACGCCGTACCTGACGACCGGAACCGCCGGCGGCGACAACCACGGACCGCTGCACGTCGATCCGTACCCGAACACCGATTCGCCGGGTCAGACGGCCGAGTGCTCCGCCGGCAACGAGCCGTACTCCGCAGCACACGCGGTGATCGGTAACCCGGCGACCGATGTCGGCCTGAAGACGGAGAGCACGAAATGAGACGGGCACCGCGCGTATCCATCCTGCAGGCGGGGATCGTTGGGATCGTCCTGATCGCCGGCCTCTGCTACTTCGTGTTCGGCGGATCGCTGCCGTGGGCCTCGAGTCCGTTCGTCCTGAAGGCGACGTTCACCGCCAACACCGAGCTGCACATCCCGTCACCGGTCCGGATCGCCGGCGTCGACGTCGGCGAGGTGATCAGCGCGACGGAGATCCCCGGCTCACGCAATGCCGGCACGATCACGATGGATCTCAACGCGAACGCGCTGCCGGTCCACGCCGACGCGACCGCGACGATCCGTTCGCGCACCTTCCTCGAGGGCAACTTCTATGTGGCGCTGCAGCCGGGGAGCCCGTCGTCCCGGGTGCTGCCTTCGGGCGCGACACTGCCCGCCGCCAACACCTCCGGGCCCGTCCAACTCGACCGGATCCTGTCGTCACTGAACAGCCCCGTCCGTGCCGACCTGCAGACGGTGCTGCGCGGGCTTGGGACCGCACTCGACAGCGCCGCGCCCGGCGGGGAGACCGGCGCGCAGGCGCTCAACCGGACCCTGCGGTACTCGACCGGCGCGTTCGAGGCCTCGGCGATCGTCAACCAGGCACTGCTGGGAAGCGCGCCGCACGATTTGTCAGGCGTCGTCCGCAACACCTCCGACATCTTCAGCGCACTCGCATCTGGGCCGGAGCAGCTGAGCGGGCTCGTCGACCACTTCGAGCAGACGATGTCCACGCTCGCCGCGCGCCAGTCACAGCTCGCTGAAACGGTGGCGGCGCTGCCCGGGCTGCTGCGCAACACGATCTCGGCCGACGCCTCCCTGAATAACTCGTTCCCGTCGCTGCGAACCTTCTCGACCGATCTGGTTCCGGCGCTGCATCAGCTGGACCCGACGACGACGGTCGCGCTGCCATGGCTCGCCGCGCTGACGACGCTCGTCGGCCGGCCGAAGCTCGGTGGCCTGCTCGGCCACCTGACGCCGGCAGTCAGCAATACCGCTGCCGCCGTGGCGCCGGCCACGGACCTCATCAAGGAGACGGACAACCTCGCTCGCTGCGGCTCGGGCGTCCTGGTGCCGACCGGCAACGAGACGATCTCCGACCCGCCGCAGACAAGCGACCAGAAGGTCTACGAAGAACTGTTCCAGTCGGCGGTCGGGCTCGCCTCGGCGGCCGGTGACTTCGATGGCAACGGCCGCTTCCTGCGCGCCTCGACCGCCGGCGGCGGCACCCTTGTGCAGACCCCGTCGGTGGGGGTCAACGGGCCCCTGTACGGCAACGCGGTGCTGTCGCCGCTCGGGACCCGGCCGGCACTGCCCGCCGCCGCTCCGGCCGTCAGCAGCAGCCGCCCCTGCTACCGCAACGCGGCACCCAACCTCAACGACGCGAGCACCGGGACGGGACCATGAAGCGCGCCGTCAAAGCGCATCGGTTCGACGTCGTCGCGATCGCCGGTCTGATCACGCTGGCGATCGCGACGATCGGCTACATCCTTCTGCACCAGCCCGCGTTCACGCTCGGGCGCAGCTACTACGTGGTCCACGCCGACTTCGCGGACGCTGCCGCCGTCAGCCCCGGCCAGGGCGAGGCGGTGACGATCGCCGGCGTCGCGGTCGGGACCGTGGGCGGCGTGACATTGCGCAGCGGCCAGGCGGTCGTCACGCTCGACATCGACCAACGCTACGCCCCGATCTACCGGGACGCGACCGTGCTGCTGCAGGAGCGCACGCCGCTGAAGGACATGTACCTGTCGCTGGATCCCGGGACCGTGTCCGCCGGCCGGGTCCCCGACGGTGGCACGCTGGCGGCGGCCAGCACCGAGCCCGTCGTCGATGTCGACCAGATCCTTGGCTCCCTCGACGCCGACACCCGCACCTACCTGGAGCTGCTTTTGGCCGGCGGCTCGCAGGCGCTCTCGGCCAAGACCGCCCCAGCGGACCTGCGCGCGATCTTCCGGCGGTTCCCGCCGCTGACCGAGGACACGCGCACGTTCGCGACGCTGCTGTCGAAGCGATCGAACAGCCTCCGCACCGCGATCCACGACTTCCAGCAGGTGACGGGAGCGCTCGGCGGCGTCGACAGCGACCTGGCCTCACTGGTGCGCGCCTCGAACACCGACTTCACCGCGATCTCGTCGCAGGACGCCTCGCTGCAATCGGCGCTGACGCAGCTGCCCGGAGCGCTACAGCAGACGAGCTCCACTCTGACCAAGGTGCAGGGCCTGGCAGCCGCGACCGGTCCGGCGCTTGCGAAGCTCGAGCCGTTCGCCTCCGAGCTGTCACCGGCGCTGGAGGCGCTGCGACCGCTCGCACGCTCGACGACGCCGGTGATCACCGGTCAGCTTGACCCATTTGCCACCGCCGTCACGCCGCTGGCCCGCGAGCTGCAGCCGGCGGCGGCGAAGCTGCTGGCGGCCGCGCCGAAGCTGTCTGACTCGCTGCACTTCGTCAACCTGCTGCTCAACGCGCTGGCACGTCAGCCGTCGAGCGGCCACAGCTACCTGTGGTGGGGGAGCTGGCTGGCACATAACGTCGCCAGCATCACGGCCAGCCAGGACGCCAACGGGACGGTCGTCCGCGGCCTGTTCATGGCCAGCTGTCCAGCGCTCGGCCTGCTCGAGAACGTCCTGCAGAAGTCGACGCCGTCGCTGGCGCCGCTACTCGATCTGCTCAACGCCCCCGACTCCTCCACGATCACCTCCAGCTACTGCCCACCGGCCGGCACATGACCACCCGCGCCCCAAGCAAAGCCAACATTGCGGCGATCACGGCGTTCTGCGGCATCTGCGTCGGCCTGCTGCTGTTCCTGTGGGTGTCGTTCGGCGGCTCTGTGCCGCTGGCCGGCCAGGGATACCGGCTGACGGTTGAGTTCAACCAGGCCTACGAGCTGGGAACACAGGCGGCGGTGGAGATCTCGGGCGTCCAGATCGGCACGGTCGTCTCGGTTGGGCTTGACCACCGCACGGGCCTGACCAGGGCCGTGCTCCAGATCGGCAGCCGTTACGCGCCGCGACCGAAGGACACGCGCGCGACCCTGCGTCAGAAGTCGCTGCTCGGTGAGACCTACGTCGAGCTGTCGCCCGGCAGCCCGCGCAGCGGCTGGCTGCGTGACGGCGCCACGATCGGACACGACCAGGTGACACCGACCGTTCAGCTCGATCAGATCCTGTCGACGTTTGACCCGGCGACCCGCAAGGCGTTTGAGAGCTGGATGCAGCAGGACGGGATCGCGCTGAGCGGACGCGGCGAGGACCTGAACGCCGCCTTTGCCGAGTTGTATCCGTTCGCGACGAACGTGAACGCCGTCCTGCAGGTCCTCAGGCGCGACAAGGGCGCCACCAGCGCGCTGCTGGCGAACGGCGCCAAGGTGCTGCAGGCCGTTGCCGCCAACCCGTCCCAGCTGCAGGCGCTGATCCGCAACTCCGACGGCGTCTTCACCGCGACCGCCGAGCGCAACGCGGCGCTCGCCGACGCTGTCAGGGCGTTCCCGGTGTTCCTCACCGGAGCGCGCAGCACGATCACGCAGCTGACCGCCTTCACGGGCATCACCAAGCCCCTGGTCGACGAGCTGCGGCCCGCGGCGCGGCAGCTGAGTCCCGCGCTCGAGCGGATCGCGACGCTCGCACCGGCGCTGCGCACGGTGATGACGGAGCTGCCCGCGGTGACGCGCTCATCCCGTGGCGGGGTGCCGGCGGTGCAGACGCTGCTGACCGCATCAGAGCCGCTACTGGCGCGGCTGACGCCGTACCTCGGTGGGATCGTTCCGATCATCGACTACCTCGGCAGCTACCGTCGCGAGCTTGCCGGCTTCTTCGCCAACGGCACCGCCGCCACCGAAGCCACCAGTGCCGCCCTCACCGGCAGTGCCCTGAAGCACTACCTGCGGATCTCAGCGCCGGTCAGTCCGGCCTCGCTGGCGGCCTACGCAACCCGTCCCTCGAGCGTGCGTTCGAACCCGTACATGCAGCCCGGCGGCTACAGCCAGCTGCTCAGCGGGCTCGAGAGCTTCGCGCCGAACACGTGCACGACCAACCCGCTGCCGACGATCGGATCCGCGATCCCCGCTACGCTCGCAGCGGTGCTTCAGTCCGTGTACTACACGGATGACCCGAGTGGCCCGGCGTGCAGGGCGCAGGCACCGCTCGGCGGCATCGTTGGACAGCTCAGTCAGACATTCCCCCACTTGCAAACCCTGCCATGAGTGCCATAGGGGCCTCACGGCTGTCCCACCCCGGGACCGTCCCACAGAAGGAGAGAAGATGCGACGCATCACCATTGCGCTTGTCGCGGTTGGCGCACTGATCGCGACCGGCGTGGCCTACGCGACCACGCTCAACAGCTACACGGCGGCAATCAAGGTCAGCGGCAGCGCCGGGTCCGCCAAGGCGCCTGCACCGATCGGCCAGACCGTCACGCTGACGGCGAAGCCGACCAGCGGCGTCAACGCTGACCCGCTGACCGACATCAAGACCACGCTCGCCGGCGTCAAGCTGACGACGAAGGGTTTTGCCACCTGCTCGGCAACGACGATCAACACCGCGAAGAACGACGCGGGCTGCCCCAGCAAGGCGCTGTTCGCAACCGGACCGGTGACCGCGGCGCTGTGGTCGTCGAAGACGCCGACCGCTCCCGGCGCCCCGTGTGACCCGGTGCTGGACATCTGGAACGCGGGCGGCGGCAAGCTGACCTACTTCTTCAAGATCCCGGCCGGCCACACCTGCGCGGGTCTTGAGACCGGTGCCGTTGCCGCATGGACCGGCTCGATCAAGCAGTCCGGCAGCTCCGTCATCCAGGACACGCCGCTGCCGCCTCCGGTGTCCACCGACGCGGGTGGTCTCGGCCTGTTCAGCGCGCTCGGCTCCGAGACGTTGAAGTACCCGAAGATGACCGAGAAGTCGGGCGGCAAGACCGTCGGCTTCCTCGCCTCGACCAGCTGCGCCGGCGGTGGCCACAAGTACTCGGTCGCGTTCACCGCGACCAACGGCTCCGCGAGCTCGACCAGCACGGTCAAGGGCTCCGCAAAGTGCTGAGCTGACTCCACGCGTTCTGCCTCCGGCCTCGCCCCCCAATCGGGGGGAAGAGCCGGAGGCGGGCGTACCGCGTCGCCAGGCGCGCGCGTATACGGTTGAACTTATGGCAACCGCAATCCTGTTTCCCGGCCAGGGCAGCCAGACCCCCGAGATGCGCGACACCGTCGCCCAAATCCGCCCTGACCTGCTCGAGCTGACGCTTGAGACCGTCGGCGATGACCCGTTCGCCCGGGTCGATGACGGCACCCAATGGGCCCAGCCCGCGATCTTCTGCGCGAGCCTCGCCGGCTGGCATCAGCTCGGCCGTCCGCAGCCGGAATTCGCGGCCGGTCACTCACTCGGTGAGCTCGGCGCGCTCGTCGCCGCCGGCCGCCTGTCCGAAGCCGATGGGCTGCGGCTGGTCACGATCCGAGGCCGCCTGATGCAGGAGTCCGGGGAGGCGAGCGGCCGGCGGGGCGGTATGGTCGCGCTGCTCGGCCGCGACGCCGCCGAGCGTGCGGACGCGATCGCCGCGGCCCATGGCCTGTCGGTCGCCAACGACAACTCCCCCCAGCAGGTGGTCCTCTCGGGCCCGAGCGACGAGCTTCCCGCCGCCGCCGACACCGCCCAGGAAGCAGGACTGCGGGCGATGATCCTGCCGGTCGCTGGCGCCTTCCACTCGCCGATGATGGCCGGCGCAGTGCCCGAGTTCGAGGCGGCACTGGCGGCCGTCGAGGTACTCCCCGAGACCGCGACCACCGTTGTCTCGGCGGTCACCGCCGAACCGTTCGATGACGTCCGTGCCCGGCTGCTCCAGGCTCTGACCGGCCCGGTTCGCTGGCGCGAGGTGCTGCTGGCCCTCCACGGCCGCGGCGTCGAGCGGTTCCTGGAGGTCGGTCCCGGCAAGGTGCTGACGGGCCTCGCCAAGCGCACGCTCACAAACGTGGAGCTCGTCAGTGTTTGAGACGACCGAGGCGTCGCGTACCTCGCCGGCCGCGCTGGCCGCCGAGCGCCGCACCGCCACGATGACCTCGGTCGCGACGGCGTTGCCCGAGGGACGGCTGACGACGACCGAGCTCGCCGAGCGATTCGGTCTCAGCGAGGACTGGATCGTTTCCAGGACCGGCGTCGTGTCGCGTCCCCGGGCGCGAGCCGACGAGCGTCTGTCCGACTACGCCGCCCGCGCCGGCGCCGACGCACTCGCCCAATCGGGCATCACGGCTGCCGAGCTCGATCTGGTGATCGTCGCCACCCTCACGCAGGATGAGGTCACGCCGAACGCGGCACCGCTGATCGTCAGCGCCCTGGGCGCCGATCGCGCTGGTGGATTCGACGTCGGTGCCGCCTGCAACGCCTTCCTCACGGGCCTGTCGCTGGCCAGCGCCCAGGTCGAGAGCGGCCGCGCCGACCATGTCCTCGTGATCGGTGCTGACTTCATCACCCGGATCACCGACTACGAGGACAAGAAGACCGCGCCGCTGTTCGCCGACGGCGTCGGCGCAACCGTCGTCAGCCTCGCCGACCCAGCCCGCCGGACCGGCCGCATCGGACGGATCCTGCTCGGCGCGGACGGCAACCCGGCGATCACAATCGAGCACGCCGACCGGCTTGTGCAGATGGATGGCCCCGAGGTGTTCAAGCATGCCGTCGCCCGGATGTCGGAGGCGACGTTGCAGGCGGTCGTCGCGGAGGGCCTGACGCTCGAGGAGATTGATCTGTTCGTCTACCACCAGGCCAATCAGCGGATCACGAAGGCGCTCGGGGAGCGGCTCAATCTCGACCCGACGAAGGTCGTCGACTGCATCGCCACGATCGGCAACTCCTCGGCGGCGACGCTGCCGCTGGCACTCGCGGCGGCCCAGGCCGACGGTCGCCTGCGGCCCGGCGCCAAGGTGCTGCTGAGCGCCTTCGGCGGCGGTTTCGTGTGGGGCGCCGGCGTTGTGGAGTGGGGAGCACGGCTCGATGCCTGACGGGGTCGCGCTCGTGACCGGTGGCTCCCGGGGGATCGGGGCCGCGATCGCACAGGGGCTTGCCGCCGACGGCTGGCCGGTCGCGATCGGTTACCGCTCCGGCGTCGAACAGGCAGCGGCGGTCGTCGCCGCGATCGAGGCCGCGGGCGGCCGCGCCGTCGCCCTGCAGGCCGATGTCGCCGATGCCGATGCCGCCGACACGCTCTTCGCCGGGGCCGAGGAGACGCTCGGCGCCCCCGTGCTGGCACTCGTCAACAACGCCGGCATCGCCCGTGACGATCTGACGCCGTCGCTGCGGGACGAGGACTGGAACGCGGTGATCGAGACCAACCTCAACGGCGCCTTCCGAATGATGCGCCGCGCGTTGAAGCCGATGATGCGTGCCCGCAGCGGCCGGATCGTCAACGTCTCCTCGGTGGTGGCGTTGCGCGCCAACCCCGGACAGTCGAACTACGCCGCCGCCAAGGCCGGCCTGATCGCGCTGACCAAGACCACAGCGGTCGAGGTGGCGCGGCGCGGGATCACGATCAACGCCGTCGCGCCCGGGTGGATTGACACCGATATGACCGCGGACGTTTCGACCGATCTGCTCGCCGCGGTGCCGGCGCGGCGGGCGGGAACGCCGGAGGAGGTCGCCGCATGCGTACGCTTTTTGGTGTCGCCGGGAGCGGCCTACGTGACCGGCGCAGTACTTACAGTCGATGGTGGCCTCGGGGCCTGACCCGTTTCAAACGAGAGGACGTACATGAGCGCAGTGACGAAGGACCAGGTGCAGGAGCGCGTTGTCGAGGCGCTGGCCAGCTTCGGCCCGGACGCGAGCCAGATCACTCCGGAGGCGACGTTCGAAGAGCTCGACATCGACTCCCTCGATCTGGTCGAGCTCGCCCAGATCGTCGAGGACGACTACGGCGTCGTGCTCAAGGGCGAGGACATGAAGGAGCTCAAGACCGTCGGTGACGCGATCAACCTGATCACCGAGCGCGCCGGCTGAGCTGATGTCGGAGAAGCGAACAGTCGTGATCACCGGCCTCGGCGCCGTGACGCCGCTCGGCGTCGGCTCCGAGCCGTTGTTCGATCGCTGGGCCGCCGGCGAGTGCGCGCTTGCCGACCGCGCGGGTCGCGCGACCGACTACGTGCCGGCTGAGCACCTGTCGGTCAAGGAGGCGCGGCGGCTTGACCGCAACGCCCAGTTCGCCGCCGTCGCCTCCGATGAGGCGATCGCGCAGGCGGGCTGGACGTCGCACGAGCTGCCGTATGACCCGTTCCGCGTCGGTTGTGTCGTCGCGACCGGCATCGGCGGCATTCAGACGGTCGAGACCGGGCACGACACGTTTCGCGATCGCGGCGGGGAGCGGATCGCGCCGCTGTCGATCCCGATGTACATGCCGAACGCGGCCGCGGCCGCGGTGTCGATGCGCCACGGCCTGCGTGGCCAGATGTACGGGATCGTGTCCGCCTGCGCCTCCGGCGCCAACGCGATCGGCACGGCCGCGCGGATGATTCAGTACGGAGACGCCGACGCCGTCGTCGCCGGTGGCACCGAGGCGGCCGTGACCGAGTTCGGGATCGCCTGCTTCGACGCGATGCAGGCGATGTCACCCGACGGGTTCTCGCGGCCGTTCGACGCGCGGCGCAACGGGTTCGTGATCGGCGAGGGCGCCGGGATGCTGGTGCTCGAGGAGGAAGAGGCCGCGAAGGCCCGCGGCGCCAAAATTCTCGGCCGGCTGATCGGTTACGGCTCAACCGCCGACGCCCACCATCTGACCGCGCCCGAACCGACCGGACGGCCGGCTGCCCACGCGATCACGCTGGCGCTGAACGACGCCGGGATCACCCCGGAGCATGTCAGCTACGTCAACGCGCATGGCACCTCGACCGAGCTCAACGACGCCGCCGAGACCGCCGCGTTGAAGCTGGCCCTCGGTGAGCACGCGTACCGGATCCCGGTCTCATCCACGAAGTCAGCGATCGGGCACCTGCTCGGCGCCGCCGGCGCCGTCGAGGCGGTCGCGACCGTGCTGACGCTCGACCGGCGGCTGATCCCGCCGACCCTCGGCTACGGCGTCCCCGACCCGGAGCTCGATCTCGACTACGTGCCGAACGAGGCGCGGCCGCTGACCCCGGTCAACGGCGGGCCGCCGATCGCGATCTCGAACTCGTTCGCGTTCGGTGGGCACAACACCTCGCTGGCGATCAGCGGCGCCTGATGGCGGGGCTGCTTGCCGGCAAGCGGCTGCTGATCACCGGGGTCATCACCAAGGATTCGATCGCGTTCCACGCCGCCCAGGAGGCTCAGGCACAGGGCGCGCAGGTGCTGTTGACGAGCTTCGGCCGGGTGCGACGGATGACGGAGCGCGCCGCGCAGCGACTGCCGGAGCCGGTCGAGGTGCTCGAGCTCGACGTCAACAAGCCGGAGGACCTCGAGGCCCTGCCCGAGGCGATCCGCGAGCGGTGGGGCCAGCTCGACGGCGTGCTGCACGCGATCGCCTACGCGCCCGAGGACGCGCTCGGCGGCAAGTTCCTGACGGCCCCCGCGAGCAGCGCCGAGCAGGCATTCACGACGAGTGCGTTCTCGCTCAAGGCGCTTGCCGTCGCGTTGCTGCCCGTGATGGAGCCTGGGGGCAGCATCGTCGGACTTGATTTTGACGCGACTGTCGCCTGGCCGATCTATGACTGGATGGGCGTCGCCAAGGCGGCGCTCGAATCCGTCTCCCGATACCTGGCGCGCGATCTGGGTCCGCGCGGGATCCGCGTCAACCTCGTCAGCGCCGGCCCGCTTGGCACGGTCGCCGCCCGCGGGATCCCCGGCTTCGAGCATCTCTCCGAGCTCTGGCGCCAGCAGGCGCCGCTCGGCTGGGACGTCGAGGACCCGAGCGTCGTCGCCGGTGCAATCTCCTTCCTGCTCTCTGATCTGGCCCGTGGCATCAGCGGCGAGATCATCCACGTCGACGGCGGCTTTCACGCCGTCGGCGCACCACCCACGTAGTCATTGGACGTTCCGGCTGAGGTCGGGGACATACGCTGAGCTGGATGCGGCGGTTGTTTGCCACCGAGCGAGGTGCACGTGTCTGCGCGGGGCTGGGCGCGCTCGCGATCGCGTTCTCCAGCATCCTCGTCAAGGAGAGCCATTCCTCGCCGTCGACAGCGGCGTTCTTCCGGTGCCTCTACGCGCTGCCGATCCTGGCCCTGCTGGCGCTGCGTGAGGACTGCCGCTACGGCCACCGCGCGACGCGTGACCGGATGGCCGGACTTGCCGCCGGCGTCTTCTTCGGCACCGACCTCGTGCTCTGGCACCACTCGATCGAGGAGGTCGGCGCCGGCCTCGCCACCGTCCTGGCCAACATCCAGGTGGTGCTGGTGCCACTGGTCGCCTGGATGGTCCTGTCCGAGCGGCCGGGACGCCGGGTGCTGGCGGCACTGCCGCTGGCGGGTATCGGAGTGGTGCTGATCTCCGGGGTGCTCGAGGGCCACGGAGCCTACGGCGCCGATCCCGGTGCCGGTGCCGCCTTCGGCGTGGGGGCCGGACTCGCCTACGTCGGCGCGCTGCTGCTGCTGCGCCGCGGCGGCGTCGATCTGCGCCGTCCCGCCGGTCCGCTGCTCGAGATGACATTCGCTGGGACACTGCTCTCCGTCGTGCTCGGCCTGGCCTGGGGCGATCTCCACGTCGTCCCGACCTGGCCCGGCGCCGGCTGGCTCGTGGTGCTCGCCCTGACCTCGCAGGTGCTCGGCTGGCTGCTGATCACGATCTCGCTGCCGCGGCTGCCAGCCGCCACCACGTCACTGCTGCTGATGATCCAGCCGGTCGGCTCACTGCTGCTCGGCGCCTGGATCTTCAGCGAGAGCCCGAGCGCGCTGCAGCTGACGGGCGTCGTCGCGGTGATCGTTGCGGTCGTGTTTGCGAGTAGGACTGCCACCGCGTCCGAATCGCCGGCCCAACGGGGCCGGCTTAGCGAAACAGATCGTGCTCGCGATCCCGCAACAGCGGCGCCACCCCGGGACCGTCATCCGGTGTGACATGGCGCTCGGCGCCGCGGATCAGCACCGCCGGCTCGCGTGAGTCCTTGCGGCGGGCGAGGTCAGCGGTCGCGGCCAGCTGGTCGGCGACGGCGATCACGGTCGCGTGCAGCTCACGGCCGTAGACGTCGTGGCCGCCGCGCCAGTCCTCAAGCGCCCGCAGACCGGCGACGCCGATCGCGACGTCGCACTGTCCGGTCCGCCAGGCGCGACCGAACGAGTCGGTGATCACGACCCCCGGGGCGATCCCGGTCCGTGCTCTGAGGCCTGCGCGAAGCTCCCGGGCCGAGTGGTCGGGATCGAGCGGCAACAACAGGACAACGTCGTCGCCTGCGACGTTTGAGGCGTCGACGCCGGCGTTGGCGCAGACGAAGCCGTGGTGGGTCTCGGTGATGATCACGCCGTGCGCGGCGCGGACGATCGCGGCGGACTCGTCGAGCACGACCTGGACCAGCCGTGGGTCCTTGTCCTGGGCTGTCGCGAGCTGGACGGCCCTGGGGCTGGCCACGACATCTGCGAGTCGGCGGGTCCGCCCCTCGGCCTTGGAGATGGCCTTGTGGGCGACGACGAGCACATCGCCGGGGCGGAGTTCCGTCAGGGCCGCGAGCGCGGCGGCCAGGTCACACCCTGGCGTGATCTCTCCCAGCCCGGCGAGCGGCGTTGCCGTGATCACGCCCGGCTGCGCTGCAGCTGGTTGAGCATCCCCCGCGTGTGCGCGGCACGGCCGCGAGTCGACGCCAGAGTCGCCTGCAGTTCGGCCAGATCCTCGGGCGTGTCGATGTCGAGTGCCAGCGTCGGCACGGACACGATCTCCGCCTGAGTTCCCTGCTGCGCCGCCAGCGCCACGTGCCGGGCGCAGCTGCCCTCGCCGAACGACGGCGTCAGCGCGTCGGGCGGGTTCAGCAGCAGCGCGTTGGTGCCGGTTCCGTGACGGTCCGGCACGATCACCGCCGAACGCGGCCGTGCGGCGTACCGCAGCAGCTGATCGAGCTCGATCGGGTCAAGCAGCGGACAATCGCCGGGGACCAGCAGGGCTCGGGCGACGCGCTCGCCCAGCAGCAGGTTGATCCCGAGCGTCGCCGCCTGGCTGTGGCCGTCCCCGCGATCCTCGAGCACCTCGGCGCCGTGGCCCGATGCGATCCGTTGGGCGATCCGGTCGGTGGTGGTCACGATCACGCGGTCAACCTGCTCGGAGCGGCGCAGCGCGGTCAGGACGTCGGCAAACATCGCCTCGGCGAGCGCCCGGCGCTGGCCTGCGGACAACGCCGCCGACAGTCGCGATTTGGCGACGTCGAGGCTCTTGATCGGGAGGATGGCGACAGCTGACACGGTCCGAGAAAGCTACTCGGTCGTCGGTTTGCGCCCGAGCGCGAGCGCAAACTCCAGTGCTTCGGCGGCCAGACGCCGGCGGCCGTCAGCTCCGTGCATCAGCAGGTCGGTGTGCAGCGTGCTGACGGCTTCCGGGGTGCTCGAGCGGCCGTCGAGGATCAGGCCGTCAAGCAGGCCGCCGTAGAGCGCCGCGATCCCGCGATGGTCGACGGTCACGCCACGGGCGACCATGAACTCGGCCGACGGACCCTTGAGGACGACGCCCTCGACGATCGGGCTGACTGCGATGACCGGCGCGGGCGTGTCGGTGATCGCCGCTGCGATCTCCGGGATCGCGAGGATCGGGCCGATCGAGATCACCGGGTTCGAGGGACCGATGATCAGCGCGCGGGCGTTCGCGATCGCCTCGAGGACCTGCGGCGTCGCTCCGGCGTGCTTGGCGCCGCGGAACTGGACCTCGTCGACGGGCGGGTGACCGGAGCGGATCATGTACTCCTGCAATGTCCACCAGCGTCCGTTCGCGAGGATCCCGGTGCGGACCGGCCGGTCGCTCATCGGCAGGACCTTGGCGGTCACCCCGAACGCGTCCCCGATGTCCTGCTGAGTCTGGGTGAGGCTGCGGCCGTCGTTGAGAGCCTGTGCGCGCCTGATCGCGATCGCCAGATCCCGATCCCCGAGGTTGAACCAGACCTCCTCGCCGAGCTCCCTGAGCCCGTCCATCACCTGGAAGGTGTCGTTGTCCAGACCCCAGCCGCGTTCGTCGATCCGGTCCGCCAGCCAGAAGGTGACGAGATCCGGATCGGGCGAGACGTAGCCACCGTGAATCTCGATGTCATCGCCCGTGTTGGCGATCACAATCAGGTCCTCAGCCCCAGTCACGTCGAGCATTCCCCGGGCGAGCTTGGCGCCGCCGGTGCCGCCGGCAAGGAGTACGACTGGACCGCTGTCAGACATGGGCGCAGCAGTGTAGGGGCCCGCGACTGTCGCAAGCCCTAATGTTCGTCGTGTGAGCGAGCGGTATCCAGCAGCCGTGAGGATCCGGGAGGTTGGGCCTCGCGACGGCTTTCAGAACGAGCCCGAGGTGCTGCCCAGCGACCTCAAGGTCGCGCTGATCGAGCAGCTGGCGGCGACTGGGCTGAAGCGCATCGAGCTGACGTCGTTCGTGCGAGCCGACGTGATCCCGCAGCTGGCCGATGCCGAGGTCGTGCTGTCCACGGTGGAACTGCCGCCCGGCGTTTCGGGAAGTGTGCTCATTCCCAATGAGCGTGGCCTCGACCGGGCGCTCGCCTACCGAGATCGTTTTCAGGAGATCAACGGGTTTCTGTCGGCGTCGGAGACGCACAACCAGAAGAACGTCGGCCGGTCGGTTGCGGAGTCTCTGGACGGCTTGCGTCGCGTGTTCGCGCGGGCGTCTGCGGAGGGTCTACGGATCGAGGGCGTGATCTCGACGTCGTTCGGGTGCCCGTATGAGGGCCGCGTCCCGATCGAGACGGTGCTTGGACTCGCCGGTGAGCTGGCGGCCGCCGGTGCCGTTGAGGTTGGGTTCGGTGACACGACCGGCATGGCCAACCCAGTGCAGGTCCGCGAGTTCTTCTCACGCGCCCGGGAGGAGCTTCCCGGAGTTGAGCTGACCGCACATTTCCACAACACCCGCGGCCAGGGGTTGGCCAACGTGCTGGCCGCCTTGGAGGCCGGGATCGAGTCGTTCGAGTCGTCGTTCGGTGAGCTGGGCGGCTGCCCGGTCCCGGCCGGCGCGACCGGGAACATCGCCAGCGAGGACCTCGTCTCGATGCTCGAGGAGATGGGGATCAGTACCGGGGTGTCGCTGACCAAGCTGCTTGACGCCTCGCTGGCGGTGCAGGAGGCGCTGGGCCGGCCGCTCGGTAGCCATTTGATCACAGCCGGCCCGATTGAGTGGCGGTAGGGTCGTTCCGATGGCTGTTTCATCCTCATCCGCATCGTCATCCGGATCTGACCGCACCGAGGCGTTGTCGGCGGCGACCGAGCGATCGCTCGCCGGCGGCCCCGAGCGCCACCGCGACAAGGCCGCAGAGCAGGGCAAGCTGCCGGTGCGCGAGCGGGTCGCGCTGCTCCTCGACGCCGAGTCGTTCGTCGAGGACGGGTTGCTGGCGTCGTCGCAAATCGAGGGACTCGGTGCCGAGGGCGTCGTCACCGGGATGGGAACAATCGACGGTCGGCCGGTTGCGGTGATGGCGAACGATCCGACCGTGAAGGCCGGCTCGTGGGCCCCGAAGACCGTCGAGAAGATCCTGCGGATCCAGGAGCGGGCGCTGAGCGTGCGCTGCCCGCTTGTGTACCTCGTCGACTCGGCCGGTGCGCGGATCAACCAGCAGGTGCAGATGTTTCCCGGCCGCCGGCACGCTGGACGGATCTTCTTCAACCAGGTCCGGATGTCCGGCGTCGTCCCGCAGGTATGCGTGCTGTTCGGGCCGAGCGCTGCCGGCGGCGCCTACATCCCAGCGTTCTGCGATGTCGTGATCATGCGCGACGGCAACGCCTCGATGTATCTCGGCTCGCCGCGGATGGCGGAGATGGTGATCGGCGAGAAGGTCTCGCTCGAGGAGATGGGTGGGGCGCGGATGCACACGTCCAAGTCCGGATGTGGCCATGCTCTGGTCGGTTCGGACGAGGAGGGGATTGAGTGGGCGCGACGCTATCTGTCGTATTTCCCGTCCTCGTTTGCCGATTCGTCCCCGGTGCTGGAGTCACGGCGTCCGGCGCCTGCGCGCGCCCTGCGGGACGTCATTCCGTTGGACGAGAACAAGCCGTTCGATATCCGCGAGGCGATCGACAACCTGATTGACGTCGGTTCGTTCCATGAGGTGCACGCCCGCTGGGCGAAGGAGCTGATCGTGGGCTACGCCCGGCTCGACGGGCACGCGATCGGGATCGTTGCCAACCAGCCGAAGGTCAAGGGCGGGGTGCTGTTCGTCGACTCCTCCGACAAGGCGGCGCGGTTCATTCAGACCTGCAACGCGTTCGGGATTCCGCTGCTGTTCCTGGCCGACGTGCCGGGGTTCATGATCGGTACGGCGGTCGAAAAAGAGGGGATCATCCGGCATGGCGCCAAGTTGATCAGCGCCGTTTCGGAGGCCAATGTCCCGAAGATCTCCGTCGTGGTGAGGAAGGCCTATGGAGCTGGCCTGTACGCGATGGCAGGCCCGGCGTTTGATCCCGACTGCTGCATCGCCCTGCCGACGGCGTCGATCGCGGTGATGGGCCCACAGGCTGCCGTCAACGCGGTTTACTACAACCAGATTCAGGCGATCGACGATCCTGACGAGCGCGCGACTCGCGTCGCGGAACTGCGCGAGGAGTACGCGGCCGGGGTCGACATCCTGCACCTCGCGTCGGAGCTGGTGATCGACGCTGTGATCCAACCCGAGGAGCTCCGAGCGGAGCTCGTCGCCCGGTTTGCGCTGGCGCGCGGCAAGCAGCGCCAGTGGCCGGAGAAGCACAACCCGGTCACACCGGTTTAGCGGCTGCGCGCAGCCCTCGCGGTTTTGCGCAGTCCGCGCGGTTGGCGCAGTCCGCGCAGTCCGCGCGGTTTGGCGCGGGCTAGTCGGGGTGCAGATCGCCGACGTAGACGTCGATCGCGTCGACCAGTTCGAGTGTGAGTGGGAGCAGGTCCCGATGCCGCCCGGTGATCGTCAGGGCCGGCAGCCGTTTCATCCGTGCCGGAAACGCTGCCGAGCAGCCGCGTCCGCGGGCCGGTTGAAAGCCGGTCTCGGCCGCCAGCTTCTGCAGCGGGCCAAAGAACCGCAGCGGGATCAGCGGGCCGTCACTGAGCAGGGCCCGCGGAGGTCCGTCGGACGCCTCGACCCCGAGTACGACGGTGTTGGTCCGTTTGAGCCGCTTGCGTCGTGAGCGCAGGTAGGCGCGCAGGCCGAGCCCCTGGTTCGCGCCGACGCCGGTCAGAACCACCTCGACGGCGAGGTTGGCGGGGGACGCGACGTCCAGCGCCTTGGCGAGGGCGATCACGGCCTGCGCGGCGCTGTCGGGGTCGTTGGTGGTCGGTCGGTAGGTTGAGATCGACAGCTCGAGCAGGGCGGCGACGGCGAGCACGAGCGCCACGGTCGGGATCAGCTGGGCGACGCCGATCACAACATCGTGGCTGCCGTTGACGCGCACCAGGGCTGTCACGAGCGTCCAACCGACGAGTAGCGCCAACCAAGCCAACCAGCCAGGGGCGCCACCGCGAAGCAGCCGCTGCGGTGCACGTGTCAGGCCGCGGGCTCTAAGGGTGGTGGCAAGGCCGGTGCGGGGACTGTCGTAGGAGGCGGTGAGGATCAGCGTGACCGGCGCCGTCTGTGTGGCCGTGGCGACGACGTTCTGTGGGGCCGCGGCGACGACGTTCTGTGATGCCCGCTCGAAGCCGGCGAAGCGGCCGGGGGAGATACCGAGGACCCAGTCGCCGACCAGCAGCAGCAGCGAGACGAGGATCACAACCGCGCCGGCCTTGGCGTGATTGACGGCGATCAGGCTGCCGACGAGCGCCGGGACGAGGTTGACGGCCTGCGCCAGCGCCCAGTTCGGGCGGCACCAGAAGGTCTCGATCTCGGCCTTCGGCTTGCGGCGCAGCTGAGCGCCGAGCGCGTGCGCGGCCCGGCGCTCCGCATCGCTTCCGGGCGGTCGTGGCTCCAGCGTGGCTGTCGGGGTCTCGGTGGCGGTGAGCACTGGCGGCGATGTTGGCAAGGTCGGAGGTGCGGCGGCGCTGATAGAACCAGGCGGGTGGACGAGCCAGAACTCCTCGACGTGGCCGTTGAGGCGGCGCTGGCCGCGGGAGCGGAGCTTCTCACACGGTTCCGCTCGGAGGGACTGGGTGTGCGTACGAAGTCGACCGACACCGATCCCGTCACCGAAGCCGACCTTGCGGCCGAACGAGCGATCCGGGCTGTGCTCGCGGCCCGCCGTCCTGACGACTCGATCCTGGGTGAGGAGGGAGGGGCGACCGGCGGCTCGAGCGAGCTGCAGTGGATCGTCGATCCGCTCGACGGCACCGTCAACTACCTGTACGGGATCGCGCAATGGGCGGTCAGTGTCGCCTGCGTCGACGGTGATGGTGGGGTTGTCGGCGTTGTGCTCAATCCGGTGAGCGGCGAGTGCTTCACCGCTTCTCGCTCCGGCGCGCCGCTGTTGGGCGACGCGGTGGTCGTGGGATCTTCGTGCACCGATCTGTCACACGCCCTGGTCGCGACCGGCTTTGGATATGACCCGGCGGTGCGCTCGACGCAGGCGGCGGTCGTCTCCCGACTGCTGCCGCTGGCCCGGGACATCCGACGGGCAGGTGCGGCGGCATTGGATCTGGCCTACTGCGCATGTGGCCGGGTCGACGCCTACTACGAGCGAGGGGTCAAGGCGTGGGACATCGCCGCCGGCTCACTGCTGTGCTCGCGGGCCGGGCTGGCGGTTCGGACGTTGGACGCT
The DNA here is from genome assembly GCA_963778315.1 of uncultured Conexibacteraceae bacterium. Classification (GTDB taxonomy): domain Bacteria; phylum Actinomycetota; class Thermoleophilia; order Solirubrobacterales; family Solirubrobacteraceae; genus Palsa-465. The sequence continues at coordinate 340,207 of CAVZTZ010000015.1, forward strand.
GTTGATGAGCTCCCACTCGGGATCGCGGTTGCTCCGCCCGCACTGATCGACGAGTTCGTCGCGCTGGTCGCGTGACGTTTGCGAGTTAACCCCGCCACGGTGTGGTCACGTCGCAAACCTCAGCCGGTGAGCTTTGCGTCTTTGGACCGATATATCGGTCGTTTCATGCAAGCCTCACCGGCAATACACTCCAAGGCCGCCAGCCGCGGTGATGGAACGGTAGACATGGCGGACTCAAAATCCGCTGCCCGCAAGGGCGTGCGAGTTCGAATCTCGCCCGCGGTATCGACCAATGCGTCCGTCGCGCGCCGGCACGCTGGCAGGCCGCCGACCGGCACGCTGGCAACCGGCACGCCGGCACCGCCATGCGTCCGCCTCGCCCTACGGCGTGCTGTCGCCACCCGAACTGTGTCGTAGCGCCTGCTCGAGCCCGTTGATCACGAGGTTGAGCCCGAACTGGAACTCCTCATCGATCGTCGCGCCTGGCAGGAGGCCAGCGACGGCCGCGGTCGCGGGAAAGCTGCGAGGGTCGAGCGAGCGGTAGTAGGCGGCCAGCCGATCGGCGCTTCCGGGCTCGGCGGTCTCGTCGAATGGCTGTTGGCTTGCGAAGCCGATCACGAAGTGGGCCAGGGCCGTATATCCGCGCGCCGCAAGCTCGGGTGGAAAGCCCGCAGCCAGGAGCGCCGCCAAGCCGCGTTCCCGGGCCCTGAGCGCGTTCGGGCCGACCGGAACCTGTCTCGCGAGCAGGGGGATGGCGTTGGGATGAGCGGTGAGGGTTGCGTACAGCGCCTCAGCGCCGGCGCGGCATGCGTGCTGCCAGGGGCCGGCGGGCGAGTCGTCGGGGCGGGACTCGCCGAGGATGCGGTCGGTGACGTGGGCGAGGATCTCGTCCTTGCTGCTGACATGCCGATAGAGCGTCGCGGTGCTGGACCCCAGTCGCGCCGCGAGACCGCGCATGCTGAGGGCGTCGGCGCCGTCCTCGTCGAGGAGCTCGAGCGCGGTGTCGATGATGCGCGCGAGTCCCAGTGGCGGCCGGCCGCGACCGCGATCCCCGGCTGGCGGCTGGGGCGGTCGGGTGAGCCACCACTCGGGGCTCCCTGGACGATCGCTCGTGCTGCGAGGGACACCGCTGATGCGAGGCACACCGCTGAGTGTGCACTTCTGGACGAGCGCTTGCCTTCTACTCATTTACGGCTACAGTGTAGCCATAATGTCCGGAGAGATTCCTGACCTGGAGCGAGGCTCGCGGTATTGCGTGGTCGCCGGGATGCGTGTGCGATACAAGCGCGAAGGGGCCGGTCCTGTGCTCGTTCTGCTGCACGGAAGCGGCTCGTCGCTCGACGCATTCGATGCGGTATCCCGACGGTTGCACGGTCACTGCGAGCTCGTGCGCGTCGATCTGCCGGGATTCGGTCTGACCGGTCCTCGGCCGGATCGTGACTACCGAATCGGGACGTATGCGCGCTTCGTCGAGGAGTTGCTCGGTGAGCTTCAGATCGATGCGGGCGTGTTGGTGGGCAATTCGCTGGGCGGGCACATCGCCTGGCAGTGCGCCCTTGATTTCCCCGCGAAGGTCCGCGGTCTGGTGTTGGTGAATGCGACCGGCTACCCGGAGAAGTCCGTGCCCGACGCTATCCGGTTGGCGCGGAACCCCGTGATCGGGTCTCTGCTTCGCCACTGGGGCCCGCGCGCCGGCGTGGCGCGGAGCCTCCGTCACGCCGCGGGGCGAGCGGTCGTCGACGACACGCTGATCGATCGGGTGCACGGTATGGCGGCGCGGCCCGGCAACCGCGGGGCGTTCATCGACTTTGCGAGGACCGAGCAGGTCGACCGGTCGACCGAGATCGCGCGCCTCACCGTTCGGACGCTGATCGTACGCGGTGATCTGATCGACGGTCAGCATTTCGTTCACGACATCGCGGGCAGCCGTGAGGTCGTGCTGCCGGGGGTGGGACACCTGTTGCCGGAGGAGGCTCCGGATGAGCTTGCGGACGCGATCCTGGCGTTCCTCGCGTCGCTTGACGGAGGTCCGCCGGCGTGATCCGGTACTTCGTCGCGCGTGGAGAGACCGCACGGCTCGACGGTGCCGCGCGGGAGGGACTCCGTGGGAGCTATGTGCAACTGCCCGGCGGGGTCACCCACTATGAGCTGGCCGGCCCGCGGACCGGCGAACTGGTCGTCCTGATTCCGGGGATCACGATCCCGCTGTTCTACTGGGACGGGCTGGCGGCGGCCCTTCAGGCGGCGGGGCTGCGAACGCTGGCGTTTAGCGCCTACGGTCGTGGCTACTCGGAGCGCGTACGTGGGACCTACGACGAAAGGCTGTTCGTCGGCCAGCTCGAACAGCTTCTCGACGCTCTCGGGCTGACGGGGCCCCGCCACCTCGTCGGGACCTCGATGGGAGCACTCGTTGCGATGGCGAGCATTCTCGACGACCCGGGCAACGTGCGCTCGCTCACCGTGATCGGGCCCGCCGGGCTGGCCGGAGGCCCACCGGCGGTGATCCGCCATTCGGGCGGTGGCGTTTTGACGGCGGCGATCGGCCGCAACCTTGGCCGTCGCGCACTGCTCGGTCACCTGTCGCACAACGTCGCCGACTCGCGCGCGACCGCGGAGCTGATCGAGATGGTCTCTGATGCGTACCGGTACGAGGGCTCGATGTACGCGCTGTTCAGCACACTGCTCGACTTTCCGCTGTCGGACCGACGTTCCCTGTACCGCGCCGTGGCCAATCGCCAGGTGCCGACGCTACTGCTGTGGGGCGGCGCCGACAGGATCACCCCGGTCGGTTTGCTGCCGGAGGCGCGCGCGCTGCTCGGCGAGCACACCGTCAGCGACGTGGTCCCCGAGGTCGGGCACATGGTGGCGCTCGAAGCCCCGGGCGTGGTCGCCAAGCTCCTGACGAGCCGCATCTCGGCAGAAGCTCGGCGGTGAGTCGGATCGACGTGTTGATCGTCGGTGCTGGCCCCGCGGGCTCGGTACTGGCCAGCGACCTGGTACGACGCGGGGTGGAGGTGCGGGTGATCGACAAAGGTGACGGCGGGTTCGCCGGGTCGCGCGCGAAGGGGATCCAGCCCCGCACCCAGGAGGTGTTCGACGACCTCGGCGTGCTTGATCAGGCGCGCGCTGCCGGGGGACGGTATCCGTGGACCGCGGCCCACCTCGGCCGGTTGACTATCTCCTGGCCGATGCACCGCTCTCATCGGCCATCGCCGGCGATTCCCTATCCCGACATCCTGCTGCTGCCCCAGCGCGAGACCGACCGCATCCTGCACGAGCGCCTGAGTCAGCAGGGTGTTCAGGTCGAGTTCGGCACTCAGCTGACGACCGTGTACCAAGTCCCCGACGAGGTGATCGCGACGGTCGAGACCGGCCGCGGCACCGAGACGATCCGGAGCCGTTACCTCGTCGGCGCCGACGGCGGAGCGAGCACCACCCGTCGGGAGATGGGTGTCCCGTTCATCGGCTCGACGGACGAGAGCGACCGGATGATCATCGCCGATGTCGAGATCGACGGGCTGGCCTCCGACCGCTGGCACGTTTGGCCGCGCGCCAAAGGTCGGTTTCTCGCGCTCTGCCCGCTCCCTCACTCCGACCAGTTCCAGCTGATGCTCAGACTCTGGCCCGGAGACGAGGCCGATGTTTCCGAGGCCGCGCTGGCCGAGAACGTGCGGGAGATCACCAGAGATCAGTCGCTGCGCCTTCACGGCGTGAGCTGGGCTTCCGTGTTCCGGCCGAACGTTCGGATGGTCGAGCGCTACCGGACCGGTCGCGTCCTGCTCGTCGGCGATGCCGCCCACGTTCACACACCCGCCGGGGCACAGGGACTGAACACCGGCGTGCAGGACAGCTACAACCTTGGCTGGAAGCTCGGGCAGGTGCTCGCGGGAGCGCCGGAGGCGCTCCTCGACAGCTACGGGAGCGAGCGGCTGCCGGTTGCAGCGCGAGTGCTCGGCATCTCCACCGAGCTCTACACCGGGTTCGAGAAGCGCCGGCTCTCCAGCTTGCGACGCGGCGACGAGGAACGGCAGTTGGCGTTGAGCTATCACGGCATGGCGCTTGCCCCGGCCGTGAGCGCGCGAACGAAGACGCTGCGCGTCGGTGATCGCGCACCCGACGGGCGCGACGGCGGCCGGCGACTGTTCGACCTCTTCCGCGGCCCGCACTTCACGCTGATCTGCTTCGACTGCGCTTCCGCTCTCAATTGGCCGCGGACGGGGGCACAACTCCAGACGGCAGCGATCGCTGCGGCCGCGAAGCGGCTGCGCCGCGACTACGGCATCACCCGGCCGACGCAGATTCTCGTGCGACCCGATGGCTATATCGGCGCCATCAGCGAAGCGGCAGCACAGGGAATCGACCCCGAGACGCTCGCTGCCTACCTACCGGCTTGAACCGCGCCGCGCCCGGAAGCCCGTGTCGAGACCGGTCGTGTTCACCGGGAACGACGGCGAGCTCAGCCGACATTGCGGACGGAAACGTCGCGGTACCATGCGCCCTGGCGGCGAGTCTGAGGAGTGCTGTATGGGCAGGCGCAGGCGATTGCGACGGATCACGTCAGGGGTTCTTGTCGGCGCCTCGGCGCTGGTGGTCGGGATCTGGGTGCCGCTCGCAGCGGGACTGACCGGACCGACGGTCCAGATCATCACGCCACGTGATCACGCCGTCTACAGGAGAGGTACGACGATCCTCGCCCGCTATACCTGCCGCGGACCGACAGGCACGCAGGCACTCACATGCGCCGGGACGGCGCCGATCGGGGCGCCGATCGACACCTCGACGGTGGGCACGTTCACCTTCTCCGTGATTGCCAGCAACGCATACGGCCCGCCGGTCACCACTCGTTCGACCTATCGCGTCGTCTGGAACATCTCCGTGCCGTGCCGCCATTCAATCCGGATCACGCTCACGGATCTCGCCCGGGCCAGGCAGGCTGCTCATCACCTGGCGGTTCGGCTCGGCACGATCAGTCCCCGGCTTGCGTTGCGACTCGCCAAGCGCATACTGACCGACGAGACGAGCGCCGAGGCGTCGCTCCCGGAAGCCGGCAACATCTGCACGGCCGGCGACGGTCCTACGGTCCTCGCACTCATGAGGTCGAAGATCTCGTCCCGGATCGAGCGTGAGATCCTGCTGATCAGGCTCGTGAAGAACCACCTCGTCCTGTCAGCGGGATCCAACCGCACGGTCAGCGGCGCCACTCGCCATCAGTTGCAAAGCGTCGTCAACGAAGCCCTGACGCTCTCCACTGATGGAATCAGCGCCGGGCTGTAGTTCCCGCTGTCCGAGCGTTGACACGTGCGACGCTGTCAGCCGTGTCGGTGAACGGTTGGGTGAAAACGTTCCTGCAGTTCAGCACGGTGCTCATCGGGTGTCCGCTGGAGGGCCGATCCGCTCGTCGATTCGGACGTGCACCGTGTCGCCTGCCTCTTTGCCGACCGTTTTGCGCAGCGTCGCCTTGACCGGGAGTCGGTGCGTGCCATCGCCCTGGGCCATCAGCGCGCCGGTAAACGGCTCGCCATCGATCGCGCCACGGATCTTCACCAGTCCGCGGGTCCCGAAGAGCTCAAAGACATCCGTGATCACCACGCACGTCCATGCCCCTGGGTGGTCACCCTTCTGGAGTTGGGCATCGAACTCTCGCGGCACGAGGTCTCAAACTCTCGCAGATAGGTGAGCTCCCCGCCGGAAGCCGGAGGGGGCGCGCCGCACTGGGCCTTAGGATCAGATCATGCCGGTCGTTTGTGTCCATGGTCCGCTTCGGCAGCTGGCTGGCGGTGTTGGCGACCATCAACTCCGAGCCACCACGGTGCTGGGACTGCTCCGCGAGCTTGAACGCGAGTATCCGGCGCTGCGGGGCTGGATCGTTGACGAGCGCGGCCTGATTCGACGGCACATCAACGTGTTTGTGAACGGTGAGCGCGGCGGAGAAGATGTGACGGTTACTGCTGATGCCCGCGTTGAGATCCTGCCCGCGATTTCAGGAGGTTGAGGAGATGACTGAGCTGCTGGTGTCCACGAAGAAGGGGCTGTTCGCGCTCTCGGGCGAGCCTGGCGGTCACTGGGAAATCGTCGCGCGGGCGTTCGCGGGCGAGCCGGTCGACTATGCGGTGCGCGACCCACGCACGGGGCGGGTGCTGGCAACGATGACCTCACCGTTCTACGGTCCGAAGGTGTTCTACACGGGGCTGCCGGCGAGCGATTGGGGCGCCGGGACGCATCACGAGGCGTGGGAGCAAGCCGAGGGTGTTGCGTTGCCGGCAGCCGGTGAGCTCGCACTCGAGCGGATCTGGGTGATCGTGCCCGGCGAGGACGACGGGCTGATGTATGCGGGCGGCGATCCGGGCGTTCTGTTCCAGTCCGCCGACGGCGGATCCACTTGGGAGATCAACGCCGGGCTGTGGGAGCACGAGACGCGCCGGAACTGGCAGCCGGGCGGCGGCGGGCTGTGCGTGCACTCGATCGTCCCGTGGCCGGGCGTCCCCGACAAGCTGTCGGTCGCGATCTCGGCGGCCGGCGTATGGCACACCGACGACGCCGGGCGCACGTGGCGACGCGGTAACCAGGGGCTGACACCGCGCTATCTGCCCGACGAGGTGATCGCCGAGCTCAACCTGCCCGAGCCGCCGCCTGACGCTGACACGGCGCTCTGCGTGCATCACTTGGAGCGGGCGCCGGCGCGCCCGGAGCGCATGTTCATTCAGTTCCACGGAGGTGTGTATCGCTCCGACGACGCCGGTTCCAGTTGGAGTGAGATCGGTGCCGGGCTCCCCTCGGATTTCGGTTTCCCGCTGGCCGTCGACCCAGCCGACCCGGACAGCGCGTACGTGATCCCGCTCGTGGCCGACATGGACCGGGTGATGCCCGAGGGGCGCCTACGCGTGTACGAGACGCGTGATGCCGGTGAGACCTGGGCGCCGCGCGGCGATGGGCTGCCGCAGGAGCACGCATACCTGACCGTCCTGCGCCAGGCATTCCAGCGCAAGGGCTCAGGCCGCTCGCTGGAGCTCTACCTTGGGTCCACCACCGGCGAGGTGTTCGGCTCCGGGGACGCGGGGGCGACGTGGTTCGAAGTCACGACCCGGCTCCCGCCGGTGTATGCGGTGTCAGCTAGCTGAGCCCGTCCACTCAGGCAGGGTCGACGAACGCTCCCGGCTGCTTGGTCAGTCCGGCGGTGACGGCCGCGATCTGGTTCGGCTTGCCCATCAGCGTGCGTTGGATCGTGGCCTCGAGGCTCATCGTTTCCGACGGGGTCCCGGTCCATGCCTCGTCGAGGAGCTGCTTGGCTCCGCGGATCGCGTCAGGAGATTTGGAGGCGATCTCGACGGCGAGTTCGCGGGCGGCGGCCAGCGGGTCCTCGACGACGTGCGTGACGACGCCGAGCGACAGGGCCTCGGTGCCGCTGAAGACGCGTGCGGTATAGGTGAGTTCCTTGGCGACGTCGATCGGAACCAAACGCGTCAGCGTTCGCGTGATCGCCATGTCCGGGACGAGGCCCCACTTGACCTCCATCACCGACAGGCGCGCGTCCGGGGCGCAGAAGCGAATGTCGGCGCCGAGCGCGACCTGGAACCCGCCGCCCAGGCAGTTGCCATGAATGGCGGCGATCACCGGCACCGGCACCTCGATCCAGCAGTACGCGGCCCGCTGGAACATGTTCGGGGCCGGCGCATCGAGCGGGTCGAGCGGGCCCTCGCCGCCCGACTGCGCGGCCAGCAGGCCGGCGACGTCGATCCCGGAGCAGAAGCTCGGGCCCTCGCCGTGGAGGACGACCGCGCGCACGCCCGGGGTCGAGCTGACCTGCTCAGCGGCATTGACGAGTCCCTCGAACATCGGGATGTCGAGCGCGTTGTGCTTCTCGCCACGCGTCATCGTCACGATCGCGACGTGATCCACCACCTCGATCCGGATCCGCTCCGAGTTCACCAAACAGATCCTACGGATCAAGTGGCGAGACAGTCGCCCTGTTTGGCTCAGCCGCCACGCTCGCGCTTCAGGATCCGCATCAGCTCCTCGTACGGGCCGGCGAGGTATGCGCTGTCGCCGGGCGCGAACCGTGTGTCCCGCCGTGGCGGGTACTCGAGCACGCCGCTGCGGCGTGAGATCGCGATCACGCGCACGTTCGCGTCAAGCTCGCCCATCGCCAGGCCGCTCAGACCGCCGTCAGCGCGGATCGGGAGGCGCGCCAGCAGGAACGGGTGGTTACCGACGTAGAAGCTGTAGAGCACCTCCATCCCCAGCGCGGCGCCCGCGAACCAGGGGGCGGCGATCGCCAACGTGGACCACACGTGACGGAACCCGAAGCTCTGCTGGAGGTGGTGGCCGAGATCACGCTCGAACACCCGCAGGACGACCGGGACGCGCTCCCAGCGGTCGCCGAGCCGGTCACGGACCGCGAGGCCGGTTTCGATGTTTGCCATGTCACTGGAGGTGACGATCGCGACCGACGAGGCCTGGTGGAGGTTGACGGAGTCGAGCGTCTGGCCCAACGTCGCGTCGCCGAGCACGAGCGGGACGCCACGCTGGCGGACCTGATTGAGGTAGCGGTTGCTCTCGTCGCGTTCGACGACCACGACCTGGCGCCCGCGTTCCAGCAGGCCTTCGAGCACCTTCATCCCGACCGCGCCCAGCCCGACCATGACCACGTGCCCACGCATGCCGGGAATGTCGGCCTGCCCGAGCGACTGGGCGATCCGTCGCGACACGAGCGCGTTCGTCAGCAGGGCGAAGATCGTCGTCACCAGCGTCGTGCCGAGCACGATCAGGCAGATCCCGAAGATCTCCATGTACAGCGGCTGGCTGGAGAACGAGAAGTCGCCGAAACCGACGGTCGCGATCGTCTCGACGGTGAAGTAGAGCGCGCTGACCAGGCCCAGCCCGCCCGGGCGCCGGTAGCCAAAGTGCAGCGTCAGCGTCGAGATCAGGACCAGCAGTACGCCCATCAGCAGCGCGACCCGGAGCGCCCGGTCGCTTTCGGTGATCAGCGCCAGCCGCCGTTGAAAGCCGCTCGCCAAGCGGATCCGTGCCTGGTGGATCTCCGCTGCGGCGCCGAGTCGCTCACCGAGCCCGCTCGCCTCGATCTCGTCGCGGGTCCCGAGCAGCGTCACGCGGTCGCCCGGAGCGACGCTCAGGTCGCGCCCGGGGCACACGATTGGCTCATCACCGGCATCGGTTGCGACGCCGAGGGGGACGAGGCTGCCGTACAGCTGTCGGAGCGTGCCGGCCTCAGGCGCAGCGGTCTCGACGGTCACGAAATGGGTCGAACCGAGCGTGATGTCGTGGGCGCGCCGCCGGATACACGCCTCGACCACGGCGGGTGCGAACAGTGCCGCGACATCCAGCACCGATGCCTTGCCCGTCACCTCCTCGACCGCGCCGCCGATCGCCGGGTTGTCGAGCTGGGCAACGACCCTCACATCGGGGCGCACGCCACGGACGAGCAACGCTGTCTCCATCGTCCGCAGGTCGCTCGATTCAAGACAGACAACGGCCTCGGCGCCGACGATCCCCGCCTCGAACAGCGACTCCGTTGTTCGCGACCGCCGCGCGATCACCGGCACCGCGAGCCTCTGGAGCGCCCGCAGATCACGCTCGGTGGCATGGTCGTCGTCGAGTACCGCAACCTGTGCGCCGGCGGCCAGCAGCTGCTCGACGGTGCGGACGGTCACCGGCACGATCCCGCAGACGATCACATGCCCGGTCCACTCGCGGGGGCTCCCGGCCGCGCCCACGGGTGGATCGTCCAGCATGCCGGCCATCGCTACGGATGCTCGCCGGGATCAGACCGAGCAGCTATGGCCAAGTGGCGTATCCGCCCACCTGCACGCTCGCCACTCTGGAGGCTCTCATGTCGGCGGTCCCGTTGGACCGCCGGCCGGCGTCAGGCGGTGACTGGCGCTGCGGTGCCGCCGTTGCCACCAGAGCGGCGGTCCCCGGCGATGTCGTCGACGTGGCGTTCGACCTCGACGTTCCAGCCCTGCGACATGCCCTGGACGGCGAACAGGATCAGCAGCACCTGCACGGGGGCCAGCAGCAGCACAAGCGCTCCGAGCGTGTCGGGGGAGAGGCCGGTGCCGCCGAAGATCGACTGGGCTGCCTGGTAATCGACATGGCTGCGGTCGAACCAGCTCGTTCCGGCAGATCCGAGCCCGGCGATCAGCGAGATGATCAGCAGCAGGATCGCGAAGGCGGCCGCGATCGGCAGCAGCCCGCGAGCCCATTTGAAGTTGATGTAGTAGGCCATCACCAGGTAGATGAACGCCCACACGAAGTTGATCGGCGTCAGTCCCTGCAGCTTGCTCCAGCCTCCGAACGTGACCGCCATCATCAACACGACGGACGCGATCAGGATCACCGTCACGATCAGCTTGGTCGCTTTGCTGGTCGCTTTATCGCGGTTTGGGTACGTGACAACGTAGCCAGGAGGCAGCTGTCGGACCGGAGGCATGGTGCGGAACATACAATCTGCAGCGGCTGCGTGTGGCAATAGTTGTCCTGCGGGCGTGGCGAAATTGGTAGACGCGCCGGCTTTAGGTGCCGGTGGACTGACGTCCGTGGGGGTTCGAGTCCCTTCGCCCGCATACGTTTTCGCAGATTGCGGGGACGACTCCGTGACGGTTGCGGTTACGTCGGGGGCGCTCGATAGGTTTGATCTGTGAGCGCCACCGTTCCGCAGCCGAGTCGTCACCATGCGCCAGTGGGCGAGCATCACCCGATGGGCATCTCGACCGGCGTGCTGTCCGGACTCTGGGGTGAATGGCCGGCGCTTGTCGCCGGCGCCTGCGAGGTCTCCAGCTACGCAATCGAGCTGTCGGCGCTGTCCGGCGCTGAGCTGCCGAGCCTGATCAACTACCTGCGTAGCGGGCCTCGGTTGCCGTTTCGGCACGTGAGCGTGCACGCCCCCGCAAAGGACTTCGACGACGCGGACGCGTGGCAGCTGCTCGAGGTACCGATGTGGATCCGGTCGATCGTGGCGCATCCCGATGCGCTCGGCGATCTCGCTCCGTACCGGCAGCTGGGAACGCGTGTGGTGCTCGAGAACATGGACGACCGCAAGCGCACCGGACGCACCGCCGATGAGCTCGCGGAGTGCTTCGCGGAGCTGCCGGAGGCCGGGTTCTGCCTCGATGTCGCGCATGCCCATTCGATCGATCCGACGATGGAACTTGCGCACGAGCTGCTGGATCGCTTCCGCGGCCGCCTGCGACACGTGCACCTGAGCTCGCTGGATGAGACCGGCCGGCATCTGCCGCTCAGCGTCTCTGACGAGGAACGGTTCGCTGACGTGCTGGACCGCTGCCGTGACGTGCCGTGGATCCTCGAGGCGGCGCCCCCGCAGCGGTGGTCCGCTGAGCTGAGCGGTACCCATTTGCGGCTCGCGTAGCGCAGCCCAACGGGGCTGCGCATGAGGTACGCCATCGCCGACCGGCACTGGGCAGACGGTGACGGGAGACCCACCCTGACGGACGATTCATGCGATCGTCCGTTGAATGGCAGCTTCTGATCCAGCCCCGGGCGGCGTGACCCGGCTCTCTCAGGAGTCCGGGGCCACATTCCCGCACATCGTCGCCGCGCGTCAGGAGACGGAGCGCCGACTGGTCGAGCGTCGGACGCGGCTACGGGCGTTGCATCTCGACCCCGGCGCGTCGGTCGTGCTGACCGGCTCGTGGGGCAGAGGGGAGGTCACAAGCGCCAGCGACGACGATTTCATCGTGCTCTTCGAAGGGGATCTGGGCGAGGGTTCGCGTCCCCGGCCGGAGGACGTGACGGACGCACTCGGTGGTCGCGCGCCGGGTCGCGAGGGAGTATTTGCCGAGCAGGTGTCGCTGGCGTCGCTGTATGACCGGGTCGGTCGCGATGAGGATCTGAATCAGAACCTCACCCGGCGGATGCTTGTGATCCTGGAGTCGGTCCCCGTCTGCGGCGAGGAGTCACACCGTCGCGCTCGGCGGGCGCTGCTCGAGCGCTACCTGTCTGCGAACCAGAAGGATCACCGACCGCCCCGATTCCTGCTCAATGATCTGGTCCGCTACTGGCGGACCATCGCGGTTGACTTCGAGGGCAAGATGCGCGAGCGCCGTGGCCAGGGTTGGGGGTTGCGCAACGCCAAGCTCCGGCTATCACGGAAGGGCCTGTTCGCCGGGGGGTTGCTGCCGGTGCTCGAGTGCTATCGCTATCCCGCCGCGGCGATGCTCGATTACCTCGACGAGCGGATGTCGGTGCCGCCACTTGACCGGATCGCGGACGCCTTCGTTGATCACCGGGCGATCGATCCCGGTGTCAGGGCTCTTGGTGCATACGACGAGTTTCTCGGAATCCTTGACGACCCGGACCGACGGAACGAACTGAGCTCACTGAATCAGAGCGACCGGTACGGCTCGGCCCTGTTCAGCCGGGTTGCGGACCTCGGACACGAGTTCGAGGCGGGGCTGTTGGCGCTGCTGTTCGACGATCCGGAACTCCGGCGGGCGGTTCGTGACTACCTGATCTTCTGAGCGCCGCCATCGCGCGGGCCGGCGGCAGCCCGGGTGTAGGGTCTCTGACACCGTCGCCGACCGAGGAGATATTCAGCATGGCAAACGAGTTCCGGGCCTCCGCCGTCGTTGATCGCCTGATCAACGATGTGTTCGCGTTCCTCGCCGATGGCACCAACGACCCGAAGTTCAGCCCTCGCGTCCAGGAGATCAAGAAGACGACCGACGGGCCGATCGGTGTCGGGACGGTGTTCGAGAGCACCGTCAAAGACGCGGGCATGACCACGAAGCGAAAGTTCGAGCTCACGGTCTTCGAGGCCCCGACGACGATCCGCTGGGCGGAACGGTCGAAGAACCTTGTGACGGCCTCAGAAGGCGGCTATGACTTCGAGTCGGTCGGCGACAGCCAGACGAAGGTCACGATCCACAACACGCTTGAGGGCCACGGATTCGGGAAGCTGATCGTCGGGTTCGCACTGCGCTCCGCAATCAAGGATGCCCCGGCCTTCGCCGCCCGGATCAAGGCGGCGGTCGAAGCGTCCTGACCCCCACGGCAGGGGCGCCGTGAGCGGCGGCGAAGCAGGGGCTGACTCCAGCGGCGGCGAACTCCTCGAAGCGATGACCGATGCCTGGGTGTATCTGCTGCGCTGCAGCGACGGATCGCTGTACACCGGCTGGACCGTCGACGTTGACCGCAGGCTTGCCCGCCATCAAGCCGGCGTCGGCAGCCGCTACACGGCGAGCCGGCTGCCGGTGGAGCTCGCACTTGCGATCCCGATGATCGACCGCACCGCCGCGCGCCGGGAAGAGGCGCGCATCAAAGGGCTCTCGAGACCCCAGAAGCTCGCACTCATCGGTCCGGAGACGCTGCCGCGGTCCGGCTGAGTTCTAGAGAACTTTGTCGTGTGGATCTCTCGGGGTGACCGGCTGCGGGCCGGGACGAGGCTTCCGGTTGGAGTCAACGGGCCGGTGGCGTTTCATAAGTTCAGTGGCTCCTACCGATGCCAGGCGTTTAGACGCGTGCGATGATCCGGTGCTGCTACCGGGCGTGATCAAAAGGGGGGTTTGGCTGTGGGCAATCTGACCAAAGTGGTGTCTGTGTTGGCGGCTACGGCCATGCTTATCGCTGGCGGAGCGGTGTACGCGCTGGCCTCGTCGAAAGGAGGGACGATCACGGTATGCGTGAGCCACAAGAGCGGCGGGCTGTACGAGGCCCGAAGGTGCGCCAAGCACGACCAGAAGCTTTCCTGGAACGAGCAGGGGCCAGTGGGGGCACCCGGCGTGGCGGGACCGAAGGGAGACGCCGGCACGCAAGGCCCGCAGGGACCGACAGGACCCACCGGCGCGCAGGGGTCAACCGGCAACACGGGGAGTCAGGGAACAAAGGGCGACACCGGGATGCAGGGGATCCAGGGCGAGCCAGGGCCGACCGCGTCCGCTTACGCCCAGGATCAGAACGCGTTCACCTACGTGGACTCTTCGACCGATACCGTCGCCGTTCAGCTCACAGCCGACGGTGGAAGTCCGTTGACCGTCAGCTTCCCGGCTCGGCTCTACGTCAACGGTGTCGTGCGACTACGCAATAACACCGGCTCGGGTAACACCGACCAGAGTGGTTGCACACCCCAGATCGCGCCAGATGGCGGCACGTTCACTGATGTTGGACCCCAGATGTTGGGATTGACGAACGGCGAAAACGCGTTCAACGACGAGGCGACAGTCTCGGTGCTTGGCGAGATGAATGTGCCAGCCGGAAGCTACGACGCGCGGATCGTCTGCGTTCGGACCTTCTCCAGCGGCGCGAGCGACCAGAACAAATTCAATGGTGATGCCATCAGCGTGATTGCCGTTGCCCAGTGAGGCCGTCACCGGTAGCAAGGAGGCCTTGCGGCGGGCGATGGACATCGGCCCATCCTGGACATAGCAGCCAGCGTGACGCCTTCACGCGTCAGGAAATCCCTGCACAACGCCCACTCATCGAAGCAGGGGAGACAGGACTCGAACCTGCAACCCCCGGTTTTGGAGACCGGTGCACTACCAATTGTGCTACTCCCCTTCGGCCGCTCATTGTACGCGGGCAACGGCGGCCGGCACCGACGGCTGCTCATCAGCCCGATCCAACCCGAGCTAACCTCTACCCCCACGCGCGGGTGAAGTGTTACCGGTTGCACGTGAGCCTTCCAAGCTCAGAGAGCGGGTTCGAGTCCCGTCGCCCGCTTCGCGCCGCTCGGGCCCCTCAGGCCTTGCGCCGCCGGAGCTCGGCCTTGTGCGCGCGCTTCGCCGCCTGGTAGTCGGCCAGGGCCTGCGGAGAGTCAACGTCTCCGAGCGTCGGGTGCGCCGGAACCAGCGGCGCCGCCTCAGTGACGGCGAACCGCTTCGCCAGCACGGAGGCGAGCGACAACACCTTCATCTCTCCGAAGCCGGGGAGGGCCATCAGGCTCGCCCGCAGCTCGGCGGCATCGGTCGGATCCCGCCAGACGCGGGAGGCATCGCCGTCGTACTCGTCGCGGATATGGGCGGCCAACTCCTGGACGCGGGACGCCATCGCGCCGGGGAAGCGGTGAACCGCCGGCTTCTGCCGGAACACCGCATCGAGGTCGGCGTCGGCAAGGGCGCCAGCGTCCAGGCTGCCCACCCGCTCGCTGATCACCAGTGGACCAGAGAATGCCTTCTGGACCGTGACCTGCTGATCAAGCGCGAAGCCGACCAGCAGCGCCATCGGATCGGTGGCGATCAGCTCGTTGGCGGCGTCGGAGTCGGTGAACCACAGGCGGTCCGGCACGGGCCGATCATATGCCACAACCGACACGATGTTCGACGCGCAACAGCTCGGATCCACAGGCGGGCTGTGTCTCCTACAGCTCGCGGGAACCGGGTGCCGGTGCACGGGCGGCCCAACGGGGCCGCCGCACTCGGCGTCACCGTTGTTACGGATGTGCAGTAACTGCCACACCGGATCGTCAGATATGAGAAAGTCAGTGAGATGAGGAGAGTTGTGGTGCTGATCGCGGCACTGGTGGCCGCTGCATTGACCACCGCCTGCCTGGCGGTGCCCGCCGGGGCGTTGGCGGCGACCGCGAGCTTCCAGGCCCACGGCAGCGTCGAGCAGGTCTACGTCACCGGCGTGAGCGGCGGGGCGCGGATGTCCCTGATCACGCCGAAGGGCAAGGTGCTCTACACGCAGAACGCCGACTCGCTCGGCGGGCTCCTGTTTCGGACCGTGCCTCCCGGTGTGGGCTATCGCGTCCGGCTCGACTCGAATGGGGCGCGGTCAGCCCCGATCACGGTCCACAACGACGCCGCAGCGCCGTGGGACCCCAGCATCTACGACCAGACGATCAATGACACCGGCTATCAGTACCTGACCGTCCGCGACGGGATCAGATTGGCGATCGATGTGCATCCGCCGACCAGCCCGGCCGGGCTCGGGCTGCCCGACGTGACCCTGCCGAATGGTGTGCCGGACTACGCGCCGCCGTACCCGACACTGATCGAGTACTCGGGCTACGGCTACGCCGATCCGAGCGGTCCGGTCAACGGCATCGCCGTGCTCGCCAACCTGATGGGCTTTGCCGTCGTCGACGTCAACATGCGCGGCACCGGCTGCTCGGGCGGGGCGTTCGACTTCTTCGAGAGGCTGCAGGATCTCGACGGCTACGACGTGATCCAGACGATCGCCCATCAGCCGTGGGTGCTCGATCACAAGGTCGGGATGATGGGGATCTCCTACGGGGCGATCAGTCAGCTGTTCACCGCGCAGGAGGATCCGCCCGCGCTCGAGGCGATCTCCCCACTGTCAACGATCGACGCGACCGCGACGACGCTGTACCCGGGCGGGATCCTCAACACCGGCTTCGCGGTCGCATGGGCCGAGGAGCGCCAGCAGGAGTCCCAGCCGGCGGGCCAGGGCCTGCCGAACACGCAGCCGTACGCCGAGAGTCAGATCAAGGCCGGGGATCAGACGTGCAAGACCAACCAGGTGCTGCACGGCGAGGCGAACAACCTGAAGAAAAAGATCAGGACGAACGCCCACTTCATCCCCAGTCAGGCCGATCCGCTGGACCCGGTGACGTTCGTCAACAAGATCCACGTGCCCGTGTACATGGCCTGCCAATGGGAGGACGAGCAGACCGGCGCGCACTGCGCCGACCTCGTCGAGCACTTCACCGGCACCTCGCAGAAGTGGTTCACCTTCACCAACGGCGCCCATATCGACTCGCTCGATCCGGCCACGTTCGACCGCTGGTACGACTTCTTATCCCTGTACGTCGCGCACCGAGCTCCGATGCTCAACTCGGCGGTGGTCCAAGCGGCCTCGCCGGTGATCTATCAGCAGGCAATGGGACTGCCGAGCGGCGATCTGGTCGAGCTGCCACCGGACCCGATCCAGGACATCCCGACCTACTCGGCGGCGATGGCGGCGTTCCAGAAGCTCCCCGAGGTCCGGGTCCTGTTCGACAACGGCGCCGGCAAAGACCCGTTGGGCGACTTCACCGCGGGCAACCCGTATCCGGGCTTTGAGCAGTCGTTCTCGGCGTTCCCGGTTCCGGGCACCCAGGCTGACGAGCTGTATCTGGGACCGCACGGCACGCTGGGGAGCGCCGCCCCCGCCACGCAAGGGATCGACTGGTATACGTCCAACGCGGACGCGCTGCCGATGAACGACTTCGGGCCGAATAACAGCGGCGGCGGGCTGTGGGGCAACGCGACGCAGTGGAGCTGGAACTGGAAGCCGAACCCGGCCGGCACCTCCGTCTCCTATGTGACCGCGCCGCTGACGCAGAACACGACGGTGATCGGCGGTGGAGCGGTGCATCTGTGGATCAAGGCCGGCGTCCCCAACGTCGACCTTCAGGCGACCGTCAGCGAAGTCGATCCCGACGGGGACGAGACCTTTGTGCAGAACGGCTGGTTGCGCGCCAACGAGCGGGCGCTGTCCCACACGACCGACAACGAGTCGGCTGCCGCCAGCACCCTGCTGCAGCCGGTGTTGAGCTTGAAGGCATCGCAGGTCAAGCCGTTGCCGAAGGGCCGGTTCGTCGAGGTCGTCATTCCCCTGTACTACGAGGGTCATGTCTACCGGGCCGGCACCCGGATCCGGCTGACGATCTCCGCCCCGAACGGCACCCAGCCGATCTGGTCCTTCGCGGACACCCAGCCGAAGGGAACGACGCGGGTGGAGGTCGAGTTCTCGCAGTCCCAACCCTCGAGCCTGATCCTTCCGGTCGTGCCGGGCGTCAGTGTCCCGACCGTCGTCCCGCCGTGCCACAGCCTGCGCAACGAGCCGTGCCGGGCGTACGTGGCGACGACCAACCAGACCGCGACGAGCTGAGCTCGTGCGGGGGCGACTCCGCAAACAGCTGCACCCGGTGCAAACACGGCGTCACGGAACTGTCGCGTTTCCGCGTCCCGGCTACCCGATCGTCGCTTCGCTGCACTCGATCGCCAGCTCCGCCGGATCCACCGCAGCATCGACCGCCGGCTGGACCTCGGCCGCGGTGGCCGCGGTGGCCGCGGCGCCCGTCGGTCCCCGCCCGGAGTCTCCGCACGATGTCGTACAAGCCGCACAGGACCGTGACGACCCCGATCGCGGCGCCCAGCTCGCACACGCCGGCCCACCTGTCGCTGTTGTAGATCGCGGCCGACGCTGCCGAGCCGATCGCGCCACCGGCGAAGTAACAGACCATGTAGGCCGAATTGATCCGGCTGCGAGCCGCGGGGGCCAGCGCGTAGATGATCCCCTGGTTGGTCACCTGCAGTCCCTGCACGCCCGCGTCGAGCACGAGGATCCCTGCGATCAGGGCCACCAGGTTGGTGCGCCCGATCCACAGCAGCAGGAACGAGACGGCCATGCAGACCGAGAACAGCAGGGTCGTGTGGTGGTGCAGTCCCCGGTCAACCCAGCGGCCGGCGAGGTTCGCGAACAGCGCACCGGCGGCGCCGCCGAATCCGAACAGACCGATCGTCAGATCGTTGTAGTGGTACGGAGCGCCGCTGAGCAGGAAGGCGACGGTCGTCCAGAACACGCTGAAGGCGGCGAAGCCGAGCGCCCCGTACAGCGCCCGGCGGCGCAGCTGCTGCTGCCGGATGAAGATCCTGACGGTGCTGCGCAGCAACGTGCCGTAACCGATTCGCGGCCGTGGTTGCTCGGCGGGCAGACGGCGCGCCAACGTCAGCGCCAGCACGAACACCATTCCGGCGGCGGTGAAGTAGACGACCCTCCAGCTCGAGACCTGGGCGATCACTCCGGACACGGTCCGCGCCAGCAGGATCCCGAGCAGCAGCCCCGTCATCACGGTGCCGACGATCTGTCCGCGGTTCTCATCGTCGGCGAGCGAGGCCGCCATCGGAACCAACACCTGCGCGGCGACGGAGCCGAGACCGACGACGAGTGCCAGGACCGTCAGGACCGTCACGTTCGGGGCGAGCGCGGAAGCCAGGAGGGCAGCGCTTGTCAGTAGCAGTACGGCTGGGACGAGCCGGCGCCGGGCGACGATGTCTCCGAGCGGCACGAGCAGGGCGAGACCAACCGCATACCCGATCTGGGCGAATGTCACGACCAAGCCGGTCACGCCGGAGCTGGTGCCGAACGTGTGCGAGATCGTGCTGAGCACCGGTTGCGCGTAGTAGAGGTTCGCGGCCGAGAGCCCGCAGGAGAGTGCGAACAGAAGGACGAGACTGCGGGGGAGACGAGGTGTCGATGTGGCGGCCATGGAAGAGATATTACTGTACGTGCCGTTCAGTAATAGGTTAAGCTTTGTTCAGTGACGCAGGAGCATCAGGAACAGCAGACCCGGCCCGGTCGACCGCGCAGCGAGAGGGTCCGACTGGCCGTGCTCGAGGCCGCCGGCGAGCTGCTGCTCGACGGGGGGCTCGCTGCGACGACGATCGAGGCGGTCGCAGCCCGCGCGAAGGTCAGCAAGGTCACGATTTACAAGTGGTGGCCGAGCCGCGGGGCGCTGGCGATCGATGCCTACTTCCATCGGTATCGCGAGACGATCGTGTTCGAGGAGAGCGGTGATGTCGCCACCGACCTCCTCGGTCAGCTTGAGGCGCTGATCATCGCATTCCGCGGTCCGGCCGGCCGATTGATGGCCGAGCTGATCGGCCAGTCACAGACCGACGCAGCGCTCGCCGAGCAGCTCCGTGAGCGCTGGGTGGCACCGCGACGAGAGGTCTCGAGTGGGGTGCTGCGACGCGCGATCGAGCGTGGGCAGGTGCGACCTGACATCGACATCGAGACGGTCATGGACCAGCTCTACGCGCCGATCTACTACCGCCTGGCGATGGGGCACCAGCCCCTGGACGCGGGCCTTTCCCGGCGGCTCGTCGACGGCATCCTGGTCGGGGTCGGGGTCGGAGGCAACGGCCGGGGTCCCGGTGCGGATCAGACGCCTTCGTAGCGGTCCCGAGTTTGCGGATCGCGGTGCCGTCGTTGAGTGAGATGCTGGGGATCGTGATCGATGTCACGGGCGTCTCCTTGTGTGAGGTGTCAGTTCTGTGCAGGGTCGTACTGGGCGTCGGTGACGTGGTTGCCCCAGGTGACGGGGCTGCCGCTCTCGTCGACCTCCTGGATGGCGATATGGGTCATGAACCGGTTGGGTGCGGCGCCATGCCAGTGGTTCTCGCCGGGGTCGAAGTAGACCCGGTCACCAGGGCGGATCTCCTCGATCGGCCCACCCTCGCGCTGGCAGCGGCCGAGTCCCTCGGTGACAAAGATCGTCTGCCCGACAGGATGGGTGTGCCACGCAGTGCGCGCGCCTGGAGTGAAGTGGACGCTCGCGGCGCCCACGCGCGATGGCGGCGCTGGTGTGGCGATCGTGTCGATGTAAACGGCGCCGGTGAACCAATCGCCGGGCCCGGGGTTCGTTTCCAGCGAATTGCGTATGAGTTGCATGTCGTGCTCCTCCTTTGTTGTGAGGACATGATCCGCCGCCCTGAGCATCAATTCAAATACTGATTCTTCGGCTCTGATAGAAATAAACTATGGATCCGCGACGGCTGCTGACGTTTCGGACGGTCGCGCACGAGCGGTCCTTCTCCCGCGCCGCCGGCAAACTGTCGCTCTCACAGCCGTCCGTCTCGCACCAGATCGCCTTGCTGGAGACCGAGGCTGGCGTCCGGCTGCTCGACCGCGGGCGTGGGGGCTTGCGCCTGACCCCTGCCGGCGCCGTATTGCTCGACCACGCAGATCACCTCGCCTGGCGCCTGGAGCTCGCCGACACACAGATCGCTGAGCTCGCCACGGCGGCCCGCGCCCACCTCCGCCTCGGCGCGTTTCCGACGGCCCTCGCAAGCTTCGTCCCGGCGGCGATCGTCCGGCTCCGCCGCGACCACGACGATCTGAGGGTCCGACTCAGCGACGTCCCCGCCGCCGGACTGGAGGCGCGGTTCCTGCGTGGCGAATTCGACGTCGCCCTCGGCTACCAGGATCCCACAACAGAACGACGGGAGTACCAGGACGCTGAGCGGATCGATCTCTTTCAGGAAGTCTTCCTGATCGGCCTGCCGCCAGAGCACCGGCTGGCGAGCACGGCGGGGCCGATTGCACTTGTGTCCCTCGCTGACGAGGACTGGATCGTCCCCTCAACCGACGGATTCCTGATTGAGGCTTGCCGAGGCGCGGGCTTTGAGCCCCATGTCGTGGCAACGACCGGCGACCCTCTCGCAACCCGCGGTCTGATCACTCGCGGACTCGGCGTTGGGTGGGTACCGAGCCTGCTCGCGGAGGACTACGGGCGCGTCGTCGTCCGCCCGGTCAGCGACCCCATCCGATGTCGGGACATCTACGCGCTGCTTCCACCGGGAAATCGGCATCCACTTGCAAGCGACTTGATCGACGCGCTTGTCAAGACCGTTCCGCGCATCAGCGCTGCAGCCAAAACCGGTCGCTGAACTGCACCGATGACGTTTCGTCAGAGGGGTTCGCGGGAGCTATCGGATCTCTTCCCGGCACCGTGGGGCGGGCACTGCCGGTCGTAAGCACGCGCCGTTGCGTGGGTCCAGGCCGCAGAATGTCAAGTCGTGGACGGTGTTACGCGGACCCTTGCAGGACGCTATGAGCTCGTCACGGTCGTTGGCCGCGGCGGTATGGGAACGGTGTATCGGGCTCGGGATCTTCTGCTCGACCGGGTGGTTGCGGTCAAGTTGCTGCCGGAGCATCTTGCCGAGCGCGACCCCACCAGCGTCGCGCGCTTTGAGCGGGAGGCACGCGCGGCCGGCGCGCTCAACAATCCCGCGGTCGTGACCGTCTACGACGCCGGCGTTGACGACACGTCGCGGTTCATCGTGATGGAACTCGTCGACGGTCGCAGCCTGGAAGCGATCCTCCGGGACGACGGTCCGTTGGAGCCCGCCCGAGCGATGAGGATCGCTGCGCGCGTCGCTGACGCCCTCGCAGCGGCGCATGCTGCCGGAATCGTTCATCGGGATATCAAGCCCGCAAACGTGATGCTCACGAACGATGGATCGGTCAAGGTGCTCGACTTCGGCATCGCCCGGGCGATCGACGCGACGACCCTCACCCACGCTGCTTCGGTGGTCGGGACGGCCGCATACATGTCGCCCGAACAGGCCCGTGGCGAACCTGCGGATGAGCGCTCGGACATCTATGCGCTTGGATGTGTCCTATACGCCCTGCTGACCGGTCATCCGCCGTTCACCGGTGAGGGCGCGGCCGCAATTCTGCACCAGCATGCGACGGTCGCGCCGCCGAGTCCGCGCGCCGAGAACCCTCAGGTTCCCGCCGAGTTGGATTCCTTTGTCATGCAGATGCTCGCGAAGTCTGGCGAGCAACGTCCCAGGACCGCAGTCCGAGTCAGTGACCGGCTCAGCAGCCTTGCAGCCGCGGATGAGACCGAGCCGACAGTCGTGGCCGGCACCGCACCCACCGCCGTGATGTCCCCGGCGCCTGCAGTGACCTCCACCACGGCGCGGATGCGCCCGCGGTCCGGTCCGCTGCCACACCCGAGGGCCGGGGAGCCGAACCGTCGGCGTCTGCTGATCGCGGCGGCGCTGGCCGCGGCGATCGTGGTGGTCGCCATCGTGCTTCTCACGAGTCACGCCGGCTCGGCGCCAAAAGCGTCGACGACGCCGAGCGGAGCGGCAGACTCCGGGCGTACGACGTCAACCAATAGAGCCACGACGACCGAGACCACGACAGCACAGACCACCTCCGCGGTGACGACGACAACGGCCGGTTCCGCGGCCACCCAGCCTGCGGCTCCGGCCACCGTCTCAGGAACGGCCGGCGCACTCACCGCCCTCGCGACGCGCGACACCCAGTCGGGCACGATCGATCAGCAGGCCGCACAGCAGATCGAGAGCGGCCTCACGAACGTCCTGAACTCGTATGAGATGGGGAACACCAAGAACGCTCAACAGCAGCTTGGCAATCTCTCACAGCAGGTCACGATGCTCGAAGCGCAGGGACACATCGAACGTGCGGCAGCACCCGCTCTCAACCAGGCGCTGGCACATCTCAGCACCGCACTGGCGAGCGCTCCAACGGTCACCACCAAGTCACCGGGCGGCCCGACGCCGGCGCCGGGACCGGGCCCCGGGCACAGCGCTCAAGCTCCGGGTCACAACAAGCCGGGTCACAACAAGCCGGGCCACTGATCCCCGTAGTTCCTCCACGCCGCGAGAATCTCAGAGCGAACGGTTCCGAGCGCTGAGGCCCTGGTCAGTTGCAGCCGGAGTCTGGCGCGGAGCTGGGTGCGGTCGCCGTGCACGTTGCCCACGCGGTCCGGTAGAACAGGCCCTGGGTCGTGGCGTCGAGCGTCTGGGCCTGGCTGGAGGAGGTGAACTCGGCGTTGTTGTCCAACGTCACGAACGCGCCGGCGATTGCGCCGTTGAACTCGGCGTTGTTATTGACAGTGATGTCGGAGGTCGGTGCATAGAGGACACCGTTGAAGACGCCGTTGTTGTCGAATGCCACTGCATTCGAGCCCGTGTCTGGCCCGTAGATGTAAATCTGCAGCGCGGTTGGATTGTCGGACGGGTTCGCCCAGGTCACGTTGTTGGAGGCGACGAACGTACCCGACCCGGCCGGGCAGCCAGATCCGGTGTCCTCCGGTGAGTCGATGAAGATCTCGGTGCTTACGCCGGGTGCCAGGTTGATTGTGCTGTTGTTTGACGCTGAGAACGAGCAGAAGTTATAGACGCCGCCGCCGAGTGTGATCGAAGCGTTATTGCTGGCGGTGAACGCGCGGGTCGTCGGGTTGAAACTTACGCCCGAGGATTGGTCGTACGGGGCGGTCGGCTGCGACGGGTTGTTGATGTAGTTGCTGATCCGGTAGTCATCGTTCTCGGTCGCGCTCGTGCCCGGATCCACGGGTGAGAGTACGAGCGGGCTGCTCAACGTGTTCTTCGTCGGTGAGCTGCTGTGGTTCTGGGGGTTGTAGCTGCCTTGGGGCCCCAGCTCCAGTGGGCCCGAGATGACGCTGCCGTTGTTGGCAGTGATCCCCTCATTTGATGCCTCGGTGCCGGCGATCGACACGTTGTTGTCGTTGACGATCCCCCCCAGCCCGGTGATACCGCCGTACGCGAACAGGGGTGTCGCTGAAAACGCGGCTGCACGAATCTGTGAGCGTGCGACGGCTCCGTTCGCGGTTCCGGTGGCGGTGATGCAGATGTTGGAGACGCCAGCCGCCGCCGATACCGTGCTGCCGACGCACACGGAGGACGGACCGAGGACGGGCGTGGTGTCGTACTGGTAGGTGCTGCCGCCGCTCAATGTGTAGGTCGGGCTGGCGCACACGCCGTTGGAAGCAGGTGCGCTGACGGCATTGCCGACACAGTCTCCGGCGCCTGGCTGCAGCATGTTGAAGCGATAGAGAGCAACTTGCAGGCCGGCCTCGGCCGCCTCCAGCGCGACCTTCTGGTTCGTGTTCTGGACCGAGCGTTGGTTGTTGGCAACGGACATGGTGACCACGGCAGCTGTGATCACTCCGAGGACCAGCATTGCCATCAACGCGACGAGGAGCGCAACCCCGCTCTCGTCCGCCAGATGCCCGCGTCGTGCCACAGCCTGGACGTCCATCATGCGCTGTTGAGCTGGATCGAGCTCGGGTACAGCGGGTTGTCGTAGATCAGCGCGATGGCCGTGTTGACATTGGCGAGCATCCATACGCGGACGCCAATCCGATTTCCGGCTGCGACGGTGACGCCACTTGAGGCGAAGTTGAACGTGAACGCCACGTTGCTCGGTGACGTCGGCCAGTTGGCACCCGTCGCGGGATCGGTCGGAGCGACGTACGCCGCGCCGCCCAGCGCCGTCGGCGGCCAACCAAGGATGTCGGCGACTGAGCCTGCGACCCCGTCCGAAGGCGGGACCGAGTAGATCTCGATGCAGAACGTGACGACAGCGTCCGTCGCGTTCTGCGTTTCGGTGAACAGATTGATGCCGCCGGCGCCGGTCAGCGTCGTGTTCGTCGCAACCGGGGCGCTGAGCCACATCTCATTCTGGACGTTGATCAGGCTGCTCGTCCACGCGGTGGCGGTGTTGCAGTCAGCGGTGCTGCCAGTGCCACAGCCGGAGCCGTTCGAGCATAGCGGCGCTAGCAGCCGCCCCCCGGCGTACCCGGCGGTCCCGACGTCGGTTGAGTACTGGTAGAGCGGCGTCGTCGAGGTGCCGGTCGGCGGGTTCGCACTCATCCCGTCAGGAGTAGGGCAGCCGGTGGTCAGGCTGCCCAGCAACCCTGTCAACGCGGTGGCAGTGCACAGCAGGCCACTGGCTGCGCCGACCGTGTCGTGCAGCGTGCTTGAGGCCGAAGGCGCGGAGCAGCTGGCGTTACTCGACGAGCAGTCGTGCAGGTAGTAGGTGTTCGGGTTGCCGGAGTCGATTGGCGACTCGCAGCTCGTCGTCACCGCTTCGGCCGTGTTGTAACAGGTTGTCGACCCGTCGGTGATCGGATTTCCGGCGGTGCCATCGTAGGTGCCCTGAGCCGGTGAGGCATTCGGGTCGGCGACCACCGAGGAGACGTAGACGGGAGACGGCGCCACCACTCCGTTCAGGGTGATGGCAACCGTTAGCCGTTTGTAATCGTCGCTCGCCGGGCACCCGGGCGAACAGTGCGTATCCGCCGTCCAGGTGACGAAATCGTAGATCGAGCCGCTCAGATCCCCCTCGGTCCAGCTCTGCACCGGCACCACCGCGCCGTTGACTGTGTCGACATCAATTGGCTCGCTCGAGCCGACGGTGCGGTTCCACTCGAACGTCTCCGGCGAACCGGCGCCGACGTAGTGATCAGGGCTCTGCGAATTGCTCGATGTCGCCGGAGCCGCCGTCAGCGCAACATCGGCGTAGGGCATGCCCTCGAGTCGCTCAATCTCGCGCTGAGCGACATGACCCATGGTCGACTCCTGTTCGCTCATGAGAGACAGCTTCTGTGCGCCAACGAAGCCCGTCAGCAAGCCGACGATCCCGATCAGCAGGACCAGCGCGGCCACCATCGCCTCGATCAGCATGGAGCCGCGCTCCGCCGACCCGCGGAGCGACTCAATTCTCGACATTTTCGTTGCGCATGAGCGCGCCGTCGCTGAACACGATCGTTCGGGGCAGCGACAGCGAAGGGGCTGCGCCATCGGACGCCGGCACGTCGATCGTCGCGGTCATGTAATAGGGGGCTATCTGCGATGGCGCCCAGCTGAACACCGGGTTTGCGACGGTTCCGTCAGTGATCTCCGGCACGACCGTGGCTGCCGTCGAGAGCGAGGGCAGGGTGGCACCGACGGCCGTCTGCAGGCGCACGCATTTGTTGAAGGTCGAGCTGACCGGGATGTCGCACTCGTAATAGACCTGATACGGCTGACCTCCAAGGTTCACGTCCATGTCCACCGAGTTGGGACCGGCACTGACGATGTTCCAGGCCTGCCGGATCTGCGCGACCATCTGGTCCAGGGCATCCCGCGCGTCGCCCTGGGCATAGTCATAGTTGAGGTTCTGAGCCGACAGGCGGCCTGAGGAGTCGAGTACCACAGCCAGCGAGCCGAGGATCACCGCGGTCACCAGCATCCAGACGAGCAACTCGATGAGGGTGTCGCCGCGCTGAGATCGCAGGCCGCGAACCGCGCGGGAACATGGATGGTGCATGGGCAACTGCTGTCGTCTCAGAAATCAAACGTATGGCCAGGCCCCTGGTTGTGTTAATCGGCGTTTGTCCGATGAACTGAACTCTCGCTGTCAGCTTGCCAACGATCGATTGACCCTCCTGTCAGCTAGCCGACGAATCGACTGACCCGAGCGGCCGTCGGTCTGATCGACGCGCTCCTTACCGTGTTGAGGAGCGCGGAGCCTCAGGAGATCCCCACCTGAGCGGTCAGGCCGACGGAACCGCTGGCTGTGGAGGCGAGCGGCAGCTTGCATCGACGTGTCTGAGGCCATATGGTCCGCATTGGGGCCGGAGCAACTCCGGGCAGGGGTGAGGTGACGTGGGCAGGTTAAGCTGGCGCGGACCGCAGGAGCTTGGCTCCCGGGTTGGGCGATGGGTGTCGGTTGCCGTGATGGTTGGGGTTGTGTGGCTGATCGGGGCGGCAGGTGCATCGGCGATAACCCCGCTGTTCGGCCAGGTCCCCGGCTCGCCATTTGCCGCCGACCTCGGAACGAACTCGGTCGCGTTCAGCCCGAACGGTGGCGTCCTCGCCGCCGCTAACGGCGACACCTACAACGTATCCGTGTACACGGTTGGTGCAGACGGGGCGCTGACGCAGGTGGGGACCTCTCCCTATGGCCTCGGTGTTGGCAACGTAGCGTTCTCGGTCGCATTCAGCCCGGACGGGAATCTGCTCGCGGCTGGCAGCGAAAAGGGGATCTTCGTGTTCTCAGTCGCGCCGGACGGTACGCTCTCCGAGATTTCCGGTTCCCCGTTCGGGAGCGGAACGGCATCGGAGTCAGTCGCGTTCAACTCGAGCGGGACTCTGCTCGCGAGCATTGATGGCATCTACTCGGTGTCGGTGTTCTCGGTGGCGTCGGGGGGTGCGCTCAGCCCGGTCACCGGCTCCCCGTTTACGACCGGCGGCGTTCCGTTGTCGGTGGCGTTCAGTCCTGACGGGAGCCTGCTGGCGACTGCGGACTCCGCCGGCAACGAGGTGTCGGTGTTCTCGGTCGCGTCGGGGGGTGCGCTCAGCCCGGTCACCGGCTCCCCGTTTACGACCGGCGGCGTTCCGTTGTCGGTGGCGTTCAGTCCTGACGGGAGCCTGCTGGCGACTGCGGACTCCGCCGGCAACGAGGTGTCGGTGTTCTCGGTCGCGTCGGGGGGTGCGCTCAGCCCGGTCACCGGCTCCCCGTTCACCACCGGAAACGGGCCGGGATCGGTGGCGTTCAGTCCTGACGGGAGCCTGCTCGCTACCTCGAACGCAGAGAGCAACGACGTGTCGGTGTTCTCGGTCGGATCGAGCGGAAACCTGACTGCGGCCGCCGGCTCCCCGTACCCCACCGGCAGCGGAAGCGGCCCAGCAGGCCTCGAATTCGATCCGGTCGGTGGTCTGCTGGCCACCGCCGAGGAAGGCACGAGCGCGGTGGGGGTCTTCTCCGGAGTCTCGACAACGGCATCTTCTCCGGTACCGGTCGTACCGGTGGGACAGGCCACGAGCGACTCTGCGACCGTCACGGGCAACAGCTACTCAGGCAGCCCGACTGGGTCGGTGAGTTTCTATGTGTGTGGTCCGCTTGGGAGCGCTGCGGGGTGTGCGGGTACCGGTGATCAGGTCGGTGGACCGATCGCGTTGACTGCTGGTGCTGGGGATAGTGCGTCGGCGCGGTCCGCGGCGTTTACGCCGACGTCACCCGGAACCTGGTGTTTCTATGCGGTTTATGGTGGCGATGGCAGTTACCTCGGTTCGAGTGACAGCTCGGCCAATGGGTGCTTCACGGTGACCAAGGCTGCGACTGCCACGATGTCTGCTCCGGCCGCTGGTTCGATCGTGCTTGGGTCTTCTGACAGCGATACGGCGACGGTGCCTGGGAATGCGACGGCTGGCAGCCCCACTGGGTCCGTGAGTTTCTATGTGTGTGGTCCGCTTGGGAGCGCTGCGGGGTGTTCGAGCACGGGTGATCAGGTCGGTGGACCGGTCGCGTTGACTGCTGCTGGGCATGCTGCCTCGGCCTCCTCCGTGGCGTTTACGCCGACGTCAGCCGGGACGTGGTGTTTCTACGCGGTTTACGGTGGTGATGGCAATTACGGCGGTTCGAGCGATAGCTCGAGCGACGGATGCTTCACGGTCGCGACACCGACCACCACCACGACGACGACGTCGACCCCGACGACAACGCCGACCCCTACGGCGACGCCGGCCCTGACTTTCGGCAATCCGATGGCCACGATCGCCTCGCCGGCCAACGGCGCGACGTACACGATCGGGCAGAGCGTCGATTCCGCGTACAGCTGCGCGGACTCGGTCGACGGCACCGGAATCGCCGCATGCATGGGCACCGTGGCGGACGGCAGACCAATCGACACCGCCACGCTCGGATCGCACACATTCACTGTCGTCGCACTCAGCCGCGACGGCAACATGACGACCGTCACCTCCGTCTACACGGTGAAACGTCCCTCCAACCGCTTCACCGTCACGGGGATCAGGGCGCTCGCCGGCGGGCAGGTCCGCTTCACGGTGAAGCTGCCGGGACCCGGGACGCTCAATGTGCTTGAGACCGATTGGCAGGACAACCTTGCCCGGACCGCCAACGCCGCCACGGTGCTACAGCCGGCACCCAAGCGCTTCGTCTTCGCGCGCGTGCACTTCGTCAAGGGTTCAGCCGGCAGCTTCACGGTCACGGTCACGCCGGACCGCGCGGCCCTGAAGGTGATCGAGCACCCCAGGTACAAGATCCGCGTGCGGCTCTGGGTGAGCTACGTTCCCAGCCCGGACGGCGTGCAGCGAAATCAGGGCTTCCGGGGCATCCTGCTCCGACGCTAGAGCGATAGGTCAGATAGCGAGCCACCGTGGAGTGGGTTGCGAACCGCGGGGCGAGGGTCGCCTGTGCTGACCGAGCACGCTTGAACGTCTGGTGTCACGGTGGAGAAGTGGCGCCGCCTCGTCGCTGGTGCACTGGGGTGGGGCTCGGCCGCCTACGAGTGCCGGCCGGCTGACCACTGTAACATGCTGTTACACGTAGTGTGAGGCGGTCAGACTCGCAAGGAGTTAGTCTTGTCCCGTGACCGGAGCTGAGACAGCGCACGTATCGAGGATTGAGCAGCGTCGTTCCCGCGAGCGTGGGATCGTTGATGCGGCGCGTGCGTTGTTCGATGAGCGCGGGCTGCAGGACGCGCCGATGGATGAGATCGCGAAGGCCGTCGGAATCAATCGCGCGTTGATTTACCGGCACTTCGAGTCCAAAGAGGAGCTGTTCGTCCTTACGGTCACGCGGTATCTCGACGAGATCACCGAGCTCGCCCGTGGCCGGGTTGAGCCGGCGGGCTCGCCCGAGGATCAGCTTCGTGCTGCGTGGGGGACGTTCGCCACCTACTGCCTCGAGCATCCGGCGTTCCTGGATTGCGCTCTGTCATTGATGCGCAGGCCGGCGCCGGACCTTCGACTCCGCGTCTCGGAGTCGACGTGGTTTCGCCTGGGTCAGTCGATGAGCGCGTGCCTCGCGGTCACGATCGAGATCCTCAGGCGGGGCGCAGAGCAGGGCGTTTTTACAGTTACCGATCCGGCGTTCGCGACGAATTGTCTGTACACCCAGACGCTCGGGATCATGCATATGGCGCGGCTTGGGGTCGGCGTTTCGCAGGCTGCGCCTGGGGTGCCGGCGCTGTTCGCCGTCACTCCCGCGCAGGTTCACGACGCCTGCATCCACAACGCGCTCGCCGCTGTGGGTGTCGTGTCGGCGTGACCGGGGCAGGTGTCGTGCCGCGCCCCAAGCGCGGAGCGAGGGCCATCGCCAAAGCCAAACGCGTGCTCGGCTACGAACCGGCAATCGACCTCGCGGAGGGGATGCGTCGCACTGGAGCGTGGTGGCGAGAGAGGGGGCTCGTGTGAGGCTGCGTCTCCAGCGTGTGAGCTGGCGGCCGCGGGTCCGGTGGCGAGGTGGGCTGCTCGGAGCACTGGCCGCCTTCGTCGTCTGCGTCGCTCCGGCGGCGGCCTCAGTTCAGCTCGGCGCGGCGCAGATCGTCGTGGCCGGCACCGGCGCCAGCGCCATCATCACCCGGAGCCCATTCCGCCTCTCGATCCAACGGGCGTCGGGGCAGGCCGCCTTGGCTGAGGTTCCGAACACTTCGCCGCTGCCCGCGCTACAGCCCCCGAGCGTGTACCCCACGCCGATCGGAGGGGCGCCCGAGCCCGGCAGCCCCTTGTACGCGCCTCTCAGCTTCCTGGTCGGGACCGCGATCACGACGCAATGGGGCGGCGGCTCGCTGTTCTTCCAAGGCAACGAGCAGGCGGGCCTGGTCACGGGCATCCAGTACTCCGCACGCGACGTGCTGAGCGCGCAGCCCGACGGCGCGGGCGTGAGCCTGACCATCTCCACCGACGATCCGACCGGTCGCAAGCTGCTGGTCACCGTCACACCGGGTCCGCACGGCACGATCGAGGTCAGCGCCACTCCGACTCCGGGCGCTGGTGTCGCGTTCATGGCCGACTCGTTCGCCTCCGATCCGACCGAGGCGTTCCACGGCTTCGGCGGCCGGCACAACGCGGTCAATCAACATGGCAACGACTTCTACTCCTGGATCGAGGAGGAGAACTCCAGTGGTGTCCCGGGGGGCCAATCGATCGAGAACGCCGCCGCCGGGGAGCCCGACTACATGTTCCCCAATGGGCCTGAGGCGGCCTACACCGCCCAGGCCCTGTTCTACTCCTCACACCCTTACGGGTTCCTGCTCAACCAGCCGCAGTTCGCCCGCTGGCGAATGGACTCCGACCGAACTGACGCGTGGCAGGTCGACGTCTACGGCGACACCCTTGACTACATCGTCGCGCCCGGGACCGCGACCCAAGCAGTCAAATCGATCACCGCGATCAGCGGCCGCGAACGCGTTCCCCCGGCTTGGGCGATCGGCCCAGAGATCGACCGCGCGACAAACGCGTCAACTCCCCAAACCTCGGCGCAGGCGGAAGCCCAGATCAGCTCTGACCTCGCCGCGATCAAGCACGATCGTCTGACCGTCGACGCCTATCGACCCGAGACCTGGACCCTGCTGAGCGCGGCACAGCAGCAGCTGTTCGTCACGCAACTGAGGCGGCAGCGCATCCACCTGGTGCGCTACTTCCGCGCGTTTGTCGCATCTCCGAGCGGCGGACTCGAGCCCGACGGGGACTATGCCTATGCGATCGCACACCATCTCGTCGCGATGAACGCCAACGGCAGCCCGGCGATCTTCTCCTCCGCCTACCAGAACGGCAAGGCGGCGCTGCTTGACTTCACAAATCCCGCGACCGTGCAGTGGTGGAGGGGCCAGATCGACCAGGCCCTCAATCAGGGGGCGGACGGCTTCATGCAGGACTTCGGCGAGCAGGTCGACTCCGACTGGCGTTTCTACGACGGACAGACCGGCACGAGCATGCACAACGGGTACCCGATCATCTACGACCGCGTCACGCGCGAGATCATCAGCCAGTACATGCGCCGGCACCCCGGCCGACAGATCTTCTTCTTCACCCGCGCCGGGTACAGCGGTGAGCCGGGCTCAGCCGCCTACGAGAACGCCGAGTTCCTGGGCGACAACACCACGACCTGGGACGCCGCTTCCGGGATTGCATCCGTCGTCCCCGACATGCTCAACCGAAGCGTCGGCGGCGCCTTCGGCCCCGACACCGACATCGGCGGCTACCTCGACCTGCTCAGCCCCCCGACCACACCCGAGCTGTTCGACCGCTGGGCCGAGCTCGCCGCGCTCACACCGTTCTACCGCGTCCACAACTCGGGCCAAACCGGCACCAACATGCCGTGGGCCCTCGGCGCACAGACACTCCAAATCTACGAGGCGATGGCGCGGCTGCACATCAGCGCCGACCCGCTGATCCTGAAGCTGTGGAAGCAGGCCGACAGGACCGGCATCCCGATCATGCGTCCGCTCTGGCTCGCCTACGCCGGTGATCCCGCCGCCGCGTCCGAGGACGAGGAATGGACGCTCGGCCCTGACGTGCTCGTCGCGCCCGTCGTCACCCAAGGAGCGGCGACCGAGAACGTTGTGTTTCCACCCGGCTGCTGGACCAGCCCGACCACGCACGGCGTCTACCACGGCCCAACCACCGAAACCGTGTCCGCACCGCTCACCACGCTCCCGTACTACATCGCCTGCGGCAGCCATCCGTTCGCAGCCCCCAAGTCACCAAAGCGCCGTCCTTGACGGTCCCCTCGTGTCGCGGCCATGAGAACGAAAAAGCTGCAAACCGGAAACCTCCGATTTGCAGCCATTTTCTACATCGGGGAGACAGGATTTGAACCTGCGGCCGCCCGGCCCCCAGCCGGGTGCGCTACCAGACTGCGCCACTCCCCGTGACGATCGGATCATAGCCGCCGGTCGCCGCTCGCCAACCGCCCGTCGTCAGCCGCTCGCTCGGCAGCGGCCTCAGCGGCTGGCCCGGCGCACAACCCTGGAGCTGCTGGAGTAACTGCAGCCCCGGTAGGAGATCGTGTCGGCGATGACCTCGCCGTTGGCGAGCGTCGCGACGATCTTGACGGTGAAGTCCATCGCCTTTGGCCGGCGGATCGAGAGCTTGAGGATCTTCCTCCCGCGGACACGCTTGACGACCTTGCCGTTGACCGAGACGACCGCCGCGACCTCACGCGTTGAGCCGGAGGGGTGTTGGGCGAACACGAGCGTCGCGCCGGCCTTGCAGGACCCCGTCGCGGTGGTCGTTGGTCCGTTGCCGGTGTTCGCCTTCGAACACGGGGCGCCCGAGAGCGACTTCAGGATCGATGAGCCCGGTGCGAGCCCGCACAGGAACGCCAGCCCGTTGGGTGAGCCGAGGCCGGTCGAGTCGTCGTAGCCGGGCAGCGCCTTCAGCGTCGCCAGGTTGTTGAACGTACGCAGCACCGTCTGGGTCGTGCCCGAGACGTTGTTGACGTAGTTGGTGCGGACCACACCGGTCACCGGGGCGGTGGTGTCCGGGTCGCGGAACGCGCTCGGGTCCTTGGTGAACAGCCGGTAGAGCGCGGGGTCGACGAATCCGAGCTTGGTTCCCGCGGCCTGGTCAGCCAGCGCCATGACGCCGGCGAACAAGGGGGAGGAGAGGCTGGTGCCGCCGATCCGAAACTCGTCGAAGGCCTGTCCGTCGGTCGGGAGTGGCGTATCGTCGGGATCGTTGTAGACGCTGAAGTCCTGCGTCAGCCCCATCAAGAATCCGGTGTTCGGATCGGCCAGCATCGCCACGTCGGGGACAACCCGGCCGGGGATCGTGTCGTCGGTGCTCTCGGCGTTCGCGTTGCCCTGCCAGTAGTCGGCGATCGAGTTCGGGACGACCGGCTTCTGCCAGGACGGCTCCGGGTAGACCTCGCTGACGCCGCCGCCGCCACCACCGTCATAGGTGAGGGGGCTCCAGGCGCCGTTCGTGAGCGTCGCGGTCTTCTCGCCCCAATAGGTTTCCCAGTCGTACTTGCCGCCGGAGCCGACAGCCATCGTCGTTCCGCCGACTGCGGTCACGTATGGGGAGTTGGGGTCGGTGTCGACGCCGGCGTCTGCGTCCTCGGTGCCGCCGGTGGTGTTGTCGCCGTCGTCACCGCTCGAGAACTCGACGCCCATCCCCTCGGCAGCGGCCTGCTGCCAGTAACCGTCGCTGGTTGAGTCGGTGGAGTCGCCACCGGCTCCGGATCCGCCGTAGGAGTTCGACACCTCCTGCGCCTGGTCGTTCTCGACGACGTCGTTCTGGGCCATCTCGAGCTCCTCGCCAAGCGCGCCGAGCGAGGACTGGACGATGATCGTCGCGTCGGGAGCCATTGCGTGGACGGCCTCGACGTCGAGGCTCTCTTCGCCGAACCAGTCGGATGGATCCTGCAGGTTGAGACCGCCAAGGATCGGCACCCCGGTCGGGATCTCAGGCCCGTCGGGCTGGATCTCCTCCAGCGTGTTGTCGTCGATCTCGAGCTTCGGGTCCGGCAGCCCGTTGAGCTTCGACCATTCGTCGACGTCCTCGGTCAGGGTGGGGGACGAGTAAGCGTCGATCACGGCAACGGTCTCTCCCTTGCCGTCGAGGCCCGCGGCGATTGCCCCGGAGATGCCGTAGGCCTCCTCGAGTTGCTTGGCGCTGTATCCCTGGATCGCGTCGCCGAGGGTTGCGCTGCCGACTGCGGGGTCGGCGGGGGCCGTCGACATGCACGAGTTGAAGTAGGTCGACATCGGCGGGGCGTTGACGTAGGCCGGGTACGGCGGCGTGTCGAGCGCATTCGACGCCTTGGCGGTTGATGGCGCCGCGGCGGTGCCGCTGATGCACGACGCCGACTCGACGGCTGGAGCGACCGTGCTTGACGCGCTGCTCATCGCAATGTTCGGGGTCGCGATATTCCCGGTGTCCAGGCCCGTGACGCCCGTGATCACGCCCGCCAGTGAACGCGGGACCCGCAGGTTCTTGACCGGAGCCTGGTAGAAGCGACCGTCACGAATGTAGAGGCCGATCTGTGTGTCGAATGCGCGCGTGATCTGGCCGACGTTGCCGGTCACGCGCACGTAGGCGTGGTTGGTGGGGACAGACACGATCGTCAGGCCAAACGCCTTCAGATAGGACTCGACATCCGAGACGGTCTGCGCGGTTGGGGCGAAGCGGGCATCGAACTGCGCGGCACTGAGGTAGTGCCGGTACTCGGCACTACCTGGGTCCGAGACCTCGGAGATCAGCTGCAGCAGCTCCGGCTGGTCGCGATGCTGGAGCGAGACCAGTGCCGTGGCGGGAGCTGTCAGCTGCGCCAGGCCCATGTGCAGGACCGAGCCCAGCTTCGGCAGTGAGCCCTGCAGCTGCACCGACGCTCCAAGCTGGTTCGGGAGCGCCGAACTCGTGCCCGCTGCGGCCATCGCCGGTCCCGCCGACAGCACGAGCGACACGGCCATGCCGGCGCACATCCTCATCGCTCTGTGCCCGAACGCCATCGATCCCTTCCTTGGGTCAGTCTTTCACAGGCGCTAGCGCCTCGCTCGGTGCAGCACCGTCCACGTCCCGCTGACCTTACAGCCGCGATAGCTGAGCTTGTGCGCGATCACCTCGCCGTCAGACAGCGTCGCGACGATCGTCAGCGTGAAGTCGGCCGCCTTGGGCCGGGGCAGCGTGAGCTCGACGATCCGCCGACCGGTGACACGCTTGGCGAGCTTGCCGTTGACGTAGATCGACGCTGCGGTCTCCCGAACCGGGTAGGCCGGGTGTTGCACGAAGCTGAGCGTCTGCGGTGGCGCACACGTGGCTGCGCCCGGGGTGCTCGGCGACGTTCCGGCGATGGTCACCGTCCGCGTCGTTCCCGGCGTTGTGACCGTCCGTGTCGTTCCGGGCGTGGTGACCGTCGTGGTCGAGCCCGGCGTCGTCGCGGTCGAGCCCGGCGTCGTGACCGTGGTGGTCGTTCCAGGCGTGGTTGTGGTCGATCCGGGAGTGGTCACGGTGGTGGTCGCACCCGGTGTCGTGACCGTCGTCGTGTCGGTGACAGTGGTGGTGTCGGTGACCGTCGTCGTATCCGTGGTTGTGGTACCGCTGCCGCCCGCGGCGCATGGGGCGCTTGGGATCGACTGCAGCGCCAGTGAGTTCGGCGCAAGCCCGCACAGGAACGCGAGTCCGTTCGGTGAGCCCAGGCCGGTGGAGTCGTCGTACCCGGAGTACGCGTTCAGGATCCCGAGGTCGTTGAAGGTCCGCAGCACCGTGGTGGTGCCACTGGCGTTGTCGACGTTATCGGTGTAGTTGGTGCGGACGATCCCCGCAACTGGAGCGGCGGTCCGCGGGTCGTGGAAGGCCTCTGGATCCTGCTGGTACATCGCGTACAGCGCGGGGTCGGCGAACCCGAGCGGCGCTCCGTTCGCCTCATCGGCGAGCGCCATCATCCCGGCGAACAGTGGGGAGGAGAGGCTGGTGCCACCAATCCGGAACTCGTCAAATGCGTCCCCGTCAGTCGGTAGCGGCGTGTCATCGGGGTCGCCGTAGACGCTGAAGTCCTCGGTGAGACCGATCGTGAACCCGGTGTTCGGGTCTGCGAGCATCGCGACATCCGGGACGACCCGCCCAGGCGTCACCGCGCCGCTCTCCGCGTTGGCGTTGCTGTCCCAGTAGTCGGCCTCGGAAGCGGGAACGACGGGTTTCTGCCAGCTGGGCTCGGCATAGGCCTCGCTGGTGCCGCCGCCGCCTCCACCGTCGTAGCTGAGCGCCCCCCAGGTGTTGTCGGTTGTGTCGAGCGTGGCCGTCTCGTCTCCCCAGTAGGTCTCCCACTGGTAGTTGTTGTCAGCGCCAACTGCCAGCGTGGTACCGCCGACGGCCGTGACGTACGGCGAGTTCGGGTCGAGGTCGACGCCGGCGTCGGCATCGTCGGTGCCGCCTGCGGTGTTGTCGCCGTCGTCCCCGCTCGAGAATTCGATCCCCATCCCTTCGAGGGCTGCCTGCTGCCAGTAGCCGTCGCTGGTGGCGTTGGTGGAGTCGCCTCCCGAGCCGCTGCCCCCGTACGAGTTGGAGACCTCCTGAGCCTGGTCGGCCTGAACGACCGCGTTCTGCGCCCGTTCGAGCTCGACGTTCTCGTCGCCCAGCGCGGACTGCATGATGATCCGCGCCCCCGGTGCCATTGCGTGCACCGCCTCGACGTCGAGGCTCTCCTCACCGAACCAGTCGGAGGGATCCTGGAGGTTCGCACCGCCCAGGATTGGGACCTCGGTCGGGATCTCCGGCCCGTCGGGTTGGTCCTCCTCTGCGGCATTGTCGTCAACGATCAGGTCCGGATCGGGCAGACCGTTGAGCTCCGACCACGTGTCGACGTCGGCGGCGATCGTCGGTGACGAGTAGGCGTCGATGACCGCCACCGTCTCACCGGCGCCGTCCAGGCCGTCCGCGATTGCCTGAGAGACTCCGTACGCCCCCTCGATCTGCTGCGCGGAGTAACCCTGGATCACGTCACCCAACTCCGAGTCGCTGGTGTCGCCCGGGGCGCTGGGCACGCTTGAGTTCGTGCACGAGTCGAAGTACGTGGAGAACGGCGGGGCATTGACGTACGCCGGGTACGGCGGCGTCTTCAGGGGGTTCGCCGCGGTCGTTGTCGTCGGAGCTGTGGCAGCGGTCGCGACGCACGACTGGCCACCTTGATCGGACGGAGTCAGCGCCATTGCGGAGCTCGACGACTGGACGATCATGTTCGGGGTCGCGATCGCGCCCGTGTCGAGGCCGGTGATGCCAGTGATCACGCCCGAAAGTGAGCGCGGGATTCGCAACGCGGTCAGCGGCGCCTGGTAGAACAGCCCGTGCCTGACGTAGAGGCCGACCTTCGTCGCAAAGGCGCGATCGACATCGCTGACGTCGCCGGTCACCATGACGTATGCGCGGTTGGCCGGCACGTTGGTGACCGTGAGTCCGAAGGCCTTCAGGTAGGACTCGACGTCTGAGACCGTTTGAGCGGTTGGGGCGAACCGGGCGTCGAATTGCTTCGCGGTCAGGTAATGCTCGTACTCGCGGCTGCGGGGGTTTGACACCTCGGAGATCAGCTTCAGGACCTCGGCCTGATCGCGATGTTGCAGCGACACCATCGCCGTGGCCGGCGCGGTCAGCTTCGCCAGGCCCATGTGCAGCACCGAGCCCAGTTCTGGCAGGGTGCTCTTCAGCTGCACCGTCGCGCCAAGCTGGCTCAGCAGAGCCAAGCCGCTACGCGTCCCGGCCAGCGATGGTGAGACCCACATCATCAGCCCTGCGATCAGCGTCGCCACGAGAGCGAGCACTCTCTGCCCGAAATGCATATACCCCGTCCTTGATCGGCCCTGCCCCTGGAGACTGTGGCGCCCCAACGCCACAGCCGGGTCGTCGACTCGGCCAAGCAGCCCCTGCCGCCCCGCACCGGCGCCCCGCAAAACGCACGATAACAAGCCGTGTACATCTGTAACAGGGGTGATCCCGGGGTGATTCAGGGGTGATCGAGCTGTCATCCCCCGGATCCGTCTGACCGCCGCGGCTTCGGTGGCGGCGCGTTCGACGGCTTGCCGGAGGAGCTCAGGTCAGACTGTGCATGTCCTCGGGGGGGCCGCCCTTCAGGAGCCAGCCGTCAGTCACGGGCTCGATCACACCTCTGGCCGCCAGGTCAGAGAGCGCGGTCGTGACGGTCGGGCGCCGGGCGGCGACGAGGTCCCCGAGCAACTGATGCGTCAGCTTGACCGGGAGCAGGACGCCATCTGTCCGGATCCTGCCCCAGCGTCCCGCCATCTGCCACATCAGCATGTGCAGACGCGAGTCAACCCGGGTGTGCGAGGCGATCGCCATGCTCACCGCAAGCTCGCGGTTGCGCTGGATCACGCGGTGCACGAGCACGGTCGCAAGCTCAGGAAAGGCTCCGAGCTGGCGCGTGAAGTTCCCGTCGAGCAGCACCATCCGGGTGCGGACCGAAGCGATCCACTCAGCGTCCTCGGCATCATCCATCGGGCTGATCGTCAGCCACGGCTGCAGCAGGTCACCGGCACCCATCAGCACCACTGAGTACCGGCTGCCGACCGACAGCTTCCGGATCAGGATCCCGCTGAGCAGCAGCACGCCCAGGACGTCGCCGCCCTGATGTTGCGGCGGTGTCCACGGTCCCGCCGGCGCGTTGATCAGCGGAGCGACACACGCATCGATCGCCGCCTGCCGGCGCCCGATCGGAATCGCCTCCGCGAGATCAGGGTCCTCCTCGAGAACCCGGCACAGTCGACGTTCGGCTGTTGCAAGCACCGTTTTTCTACTCGCAGAAGTCCGCGCCCATGGTTCACAAGCCTAACCATCCGGCTGCGTGTGGGGTGCAGGCG
Source organism: uncultured Conexibacteraceae bacterium (assembly GCA_963778315.1). GTDB lineage: Bacteria > Actinomycetota > Thermoleophilia > Solirubrobacterales > Solirubrobacteraceae > Palsa-465. The sequence goes on from CAVZTZ010000015.1 coordinate 379,562, forward strand.
CAGCTCAGGCGGCGCGGCGCCGGCGGTGCTTCGGCACGGCGGGAACTGCGATCCGGGCGGCCAGCTCGGCCAGCGCTGCAACGATCCGCTCCGGTGCCTCGAGCGGGCCCATGTGGCCGATCCCGGGGAGGATCTCCAGGCCGGCCGGGTTCGGCAGTTGCTCCGCGATCTTGGTCGCATGGCTCGGCGGGGTCAGCCGGTCGACGGCGCCCGCCAGCACCAGCGTCGGCACGGTCACGCACGGGAGCGCGTGCAGCAGGTCCATGTTCGCCATCGCGATGCCGGCGGCCCGCCGGACGGACGGCGGACAGGTGACGAGCATGTGCTCGTAGAGCGCGACCTGCGCCGCGCTCGCCTCGGGGCCGAAGGCGGTATACCGGATGCCCGCACGGCTGATGCCGGTCGAGAACGCTGGGAACGGCAGAGGGTTGCCGAGGAACGCGTACAGCGCCAGCTGGTGCGCGAGCGCGGGTGGGAGCCCCCGTGGGAGCACGTGCGTGGCCTTGATCAGCCCATCGAGTCCGGTGTTCATCAGCACGGCGCCACTGACGCGTGCCTCGACGTCGTGCCCGGCGGCCCAGGCGGCGATCGACATCGCGCCCATCGAATGCCCGGCGACGATCACGTCACGGCGACCGTCACAGGCCGCAGCCAGCACCGCCTCGAGGTCCTCGCCGTAGCGCTCCAGCGTGTAGTCCCCGCCTGCTGCCCGGCCACTCTGGCCTTGACCGCGCAGGTCGTAGGCGACGACCCGAAAGCCCTGATCGACGAGCAGCCGCGTCATCGAGTCGAACATCTGCAGAGTCTCGGTCCAGCCCGGGCCGAGGACGAACGTGAAGCCGTCACCGGGGCCGAACACCTCGGCGTAAATCTTGGTGCCGTCAGCCGAGCGGGCCGTCACCGGCTCACCGTGCAGCGGCGCTTGCAGGCGCGCATGCTCTGAGCTCCCGGCCAGATGCCGACGGTGGAGCACCTCGGAAACGACGCCGCCGGCCACCGCCACCAGCCCTGCGCCGCCGGCGTGCAGCAGCGGGCGCACGCGCAGGCGATTCGCCGAACTTGTGACCGGCTCGTGTTCGAAATCGTCCATTCCCATGAGGCTACATACCCGTTACAAAGCCCGTGGATACATCAACGGAAACCAGTGGATCCCCGCGGTCATTCAACCGACCGGGTTTTGGTTTGAGAACGGACCACCGCCTGTTCACATTCCGTTTTCGCTCGGGCGTTTATGCTCCGTATCAGTGACTGCGACCCACGACCGACTCAGCATCGACGACCTCTGTGTGGACACGATCCGCACGCTGTCGATGGACGCGGTCCAGAAGGCCAACTCGGGTCACCCCGGGACCCCGATGGCGCTGGCACCGCTGGCCTACGTGCTGTTCACGCGGACGATGCACCACAACCCGCGGGATCCGAAGTGGCCCAACCGCGACCGGTTCATCTTGTCGGCCGGGCACGCCTCGATGTTGCTCTACTCCTCGCTCTACCTGAGCGGCTACGACCTCAGCCTCGAGGACATCGAGAACTTCCGTCAGCTCGGCTCGAAGACCCCCGGTCATCCCGAGTACCCCGAGGTCCCCGGCGTCGAGGCGACCACCGGCCCACTCGGGCAGGGGATCAGCCACTCGGTGGGGTTCGCGCTGGCCGAGCGGATGCTCGCCGCGCGCTTCAACAAGCCCGGCCACGACGTCGTCGACCATTTCACCTACGTGATCGCCTCAGACGGTGACCTCGAGGAGGGGATCAGCGGCGAGGCGAGCTCGCTCGCCGGACACCTCGGCCTCGGCAAGCTGATCGTCTTCTACGACCAGAATCACATCTCGATCGAGGGCGACACGGCGCTTGCGTTCAGCGAAGACGTGGCCGGCCGCTACGAGGCGTACCACTGGCACGTCCAGGACCTCCACGAGTCGATCGAGCTCGAGAACCTCGAGCAGGCACTTGAGAACGCGAAGACCGTCACCGACCGACCGAGCCTGATCATCGTCCGCACGCACATCGCGCAGGGCGCACCGAACAAACAGGACACCGCGGGCGCGCACGGCAGCCCACTCGGTGACGAGGAGATCCTGCTGACGAAAAAGGCGTACGGCTGGCCGAGCGAGGAGCCGTTCTTCGTGCCGACCGAGGCGCTCGAGCACTTCCGCCAGGCTGTCGATCGTGGTGCCGCCTACGAGGACGAGTGGAACGAGCGCTTCGATGCCTACGCCGCCGCCTACCCGGCCGAGGCCGCGGAGTTCACGGCGATCACGAAGGGCGAGCTGCCCGACGGTTGGGCCGACGACCTGCCGAGCTACCCGGTTGACACCGGCAGCGTCGCAACCCGGAAGGCGTCGGAGAACCTGATCCAGTGGGCCGCCGCCAAAGTGCCGCAGTTCGTTGGTGGCTCGGCCGATCTGGCGCCCAGCACGCTGACCCTGATCAAGGACTCGACCGGAATCGAGAAGGGTGACTACAGCGGCCGCAACTTCCACTTCGGGATCCGCGAGCACGCCATGGGCGCGGTCGTCAACGGGCTCAACCTCAACTACTTCCGGGCGTTCGGCGCCACTTTCTTCACCTTCTCCGACTACATGAAGGGGTCGATCAGGCTGGCGGCGCTGATGCAGCTGCCGTCGATCTTCGTGTTCACGCACGACTCGATTGGCCTGGGCGAGGACGGCCCGACCCATCAGCCGATCGAGCAGCTGGCACACCTCCGCGCCACCCCGAACCTGTCGGTGATCCGGCCGGCCGACTCCAACGAGACCGCGCTGGCCTGGCGATACGCGATCGCGTCGACGACGACACCCTCAGCCCTGGTCTGCTCGCGGCAGGGCGTCCCGACGCTCGACCCGGCGAGCGTGCCGGACGATGCGATCGAACGCGGCGCCTACATCCTCAAGGAGGCGAGCAAGGCCCCGGAGCTGATCCTGATCGGGACCGGCACCGAGGTGAACATCGCCATCAAGGCGGCCGAGACGCTGGAGGACGAGGGCATCCCGACGCGGGTGGTGAGCATGCCGTGCGAGGATCACTTCGCCGACCAGCCGCTCGATTACCGCGACCAGATCCTGCCTCCGGCAGTCCGGGCCCGGGTGAGCATCGAGGCGGCCAGCACCTTTGGCTGGCACCGCTGGGTCGGAGAGCTCGGCGAGCCGATTGGAATGCACACGTTCGGGGCCTCCGGCCCGGCGAACGAGCTGTACCCACACTTTGGATTCACGCCCGAGCGGGTAGCCCAAGCCGGACGGGCCACCGTCGGACGAGCGAAGGCAGCACTCGAAAGGAGCTGAGCCAGCGATGAGCACCGTAACCGAGGTCAACCCCAGATTGAAGGCGCTGACCGAGGCCGGTGTCAGCGTATGGCTCGACCAGCTCGGCCGGTCCCTGGTGGCCGGAGGGGAGCTGGCGCGGATGGTCGCGCAGGAGTCGTTGCGTGGCGTCACCTCGAACCCGTCGATCTTCGAGAAGTCGATCCTCGGCACCAGCGACTACGACGACGAGATCGGCGAGCTGTCGCGCGCCGGGGCGAACGCCAAGGAGATCTACGACAAGCTCGCGATCGCAGATGTCCAGAAGGCCGCTGACACACTGAAGTCGGTCCATGTGGCGACTGACGGAAACGACGGGTTTGTCTCGCTCGAGGTTCAGCCTGAGCTCGCGCACGATTCCGATCTCACGATCGAGAGCGCACGCACCTATTGGAAGGCCGTCGATCGTCCTAATGTGATGATCAAGATCCCGGGAACGCCAGAGGGTCGCAAGGCGATCTCGCAGGCGATCTACGAGGGGATCAACGTCAACGTCACGCTGCTGTTCGGGGTCGAGGCCTACGAACACGTCGCGCTCGCCTACATCGACGGCCTCGAGCGCCGACATGCCGAGGGCAAGTCGCTTGACGTCCACAGCGTCGCCAGCTTCTTCGTCTCGCGCGTCGACACCGCGGTCGACAAGCAGCTGCAGGCCTCCGGTCACACCGAGCTGCTGGGCACCGCCGCGATCGCCAACGCGCAGGCCGCCTACGTCAAGTTCAAGGAGCTCTTCTCGGGCGAGCGCTGGGAGACGCTGGCGAGCGCCGGCGCGGTCGTGCAGCGGCCGCTGTGGGCCTCGACCGGGGTCAAGAACCCGGATTACCCCGACACCAAGTACGTCGTCGGCCTGGTGGCGCCGCACACGGTCAACACGATGCCGCTCGCGACGCTCAACGCGACCGCCGACCATGGCGAGCTCGATGCCGCCAACCCGGCCACCGCCGACGCGGACCCGACCGAGGCGCTGCAGAAGCTGGCGGACGCCGGCATCGACATGGGGGACGTCACCGAGCAGCTGCTGGTCGACGGGATCAAGCAGTTCGAGGATGCGATGAACGGCCTGATCGACGGGATCGAGCAACGCCGTGTGACCGTCGTGACCGGACGCCCCGCCACGATTGAGGCGAGCCTGCCGCCAGACTTCGAAGTCAAGCTCAAGGATCGCGTCGAGACCGCCGTCAGCGAGAATGTCGCGGCGCGGATCTGGAAGCACGATCCCGCCCTGTGGGGCGGTCCCGGTGTCCCCGAGATCGAGAACCGGCTCGGCTGGCTGTCGATCACCGCGGCGATGACCGAGCATCTCGCAGACCTCGTCGAGTTTGCCAAGGGCCTCAAGGACGAGGGCTACACCGACGCGGTGCTGCTCGGGATGGGCGGCTCCTCACTTGGGCCCGAGGTGTTCCGGCTCAGCTTCGGTGACCAGGCCAGCGGGCTGAAGCTGCAGGTGCTCGACTCCACCCACCCGGACACGATCGCCGCGGTCGAAGCGTCGATCAACGTCGAGCAGACGATCTTCATCGTCTCGAGCAAGTCCGGCGGCACGATCGAGACGCTCAGTCACTACAAGCACTTCAAGGCACAGGCGAAGCCGGAGCAGTTCGTCGTCGTCACCGACCCCGGCAGTCCGCTGGCGGATCTGGCAGCGACCGACGGCCTGCGGCGCACGTTCGTCAACGACCCCGACATCGGCGGCCGCTACAGCGTGCTGTCGTACTTCGGGCTGGTGCCGGCCGCCATCGCCGGATACCCGGTCGACCAGGTGCTGCACCGCGCCCAGGTCGGTGAGCAGGCGTGCTCGCACCTCAACGCGATCGAGGAGAACTCGGGCTTGTGGCTTGGCGCGACGATCGGCGAGCTCGCCAACCAGGGGATCAACAAGCTGACGTTCATCGTCTCTGAGCCGATCTCGAGCTTTGGCCTGTGGGTCGAGCAGCTCGTGGCGGAGTCGACCGGCAAGCAGGGCAAGGGCATCCTCCCGATCGCCGACGAGCCGCTGATCACCGATCCGAGCCTGTACGGCGATGACCGTGTGTTCATCTACCTGCGCAATGTCGACGCTCCGAACGGGCACCTGGACGAGTTCGTCGACTCGCTGACCTCTGCCGGCAAGCCGACGCTGACGGTCTCCGCACACGACGCCTCCGATCTTGGCCGGCTGTTCTTCATCGCCGAGTTTGCGGTCGCGGTCGCGGGCTGGGCGCTCGAGATCAACCCGTTCGATCAGCCCAACGTCCAGGAGGCGAAGGACAACACCAAGAAGGTGCTCGACTCGGGCAGCGTTCCGGAGATCACCCCGGCGACTGACGACGATCTGATCGAGCTGCTCAAAACAGCGAACCCGCCGCACTACGTCGCGATCCTTGCCTACCTCGCGTATGACGCGAACGTCGACGCCGCGATCAGCGAGCTGCGCGAGGCGATCATCAGGCACACGCATGCGGCCACGACGTTTGGCTACGGGCCACGCTTCCAGCATTCGACCGGCCAGGAGCACAAGGGCGGCGCCCCGGTCGGCCGCTTCCTGCAGCTGACCGACACCCCGGACACGGAACTGCCGATCCCGGGTGAGCCGTATGACTTCGGCACATTGATCGCATGCCAGGCGGCCGGGGACCTCCAGACGCTGCACGCACACGGGCTCCCCGCACAGCGGGTCGTGCTCGACGGGACTGACCGGGCTGCCGCGATCCGCGCGTTGACCGCCCGGATCGAAGGCCTGCTCGCTCAGTGACAGCGACGGACCCGACTCTCGCGGACGGTTCCGGTTCCGTGGCTGGCCCAACGGGGCCAGCCCACCCTGGCCACCTGGGTCAACCGGCTTCCGACGAGAACCCGCTGGCGGCGGGCCTGGAGCGGCTTCCCGTCCCGTCGACCGCGATCGTGATCTTCGGCGCGACCGGTGACCTCGCCGGCCGCAAGCTGCTGCCGGCGCTGTACAACCTCGCGCACGAGGGCGCGCTGCCCGAGCACATCGAGCTGGCCGGCGTCTCGCGCGGCGAGCTGACCGACGACGAGTTCCGCGAGCGAGCGCGTGAGTCGATCGTGCGCTTCAGCCGACGGACGCCGAATCCCGACGTGCTCGACGGACTGCTTGAGAACGTGCGGTACGTCCCGGGCTCATTCGACGCGCCGGACACCTATGACCGGCTGCGGGCGGTGCTGACCGGCTTCGATGCCCGCTGCGGCCAGGCGCTCAACCGGATCTTCTACCTGTCGACGGCGCCCGAGTTCTTCCCCGTGATCAGCGGCATGCTCGGCGAGGCCGGCCTCAACGAGACCGGCGGCGACGCCGAGGTCCGCGCGGTGATCGAGAAGCCGATCGGCTACGACCTCGCCTCGGCGCGGGCACTGAACGAATCGGTGCTCAGCTACTTCGACGAATCGCAGGTCTACCGGATCGATCACTACCTCGGCAAGGAGACCGTCCAGAACCTGATGGCGCTGCGGTTCGCCAACGCCCTGTTCGAGCCCGTCTGGAACCGCAACTTCATCGACAACGTGCAGATCACCGCCGCCGAGGACATCGGGATCGGCGGGCGGGCCGGCTACTACGAGGGCGCCGGTGCGCTACGCGACCTCGTGCAGAACCACATGCTGCAGCTGCTGGCGCTGCTGACGATGGAACCGCCGACCGCGTTTGAAGCCAACCGTCTGCGCGACGAGAAGGTCAAGGTGCTCGAGGCGATCGTGCCGCCGACGATCGAGCAGGTGCCGGAGATGGCAGTGCGGGCGCAGTACGCGCCGGGGGTTGTCGGCGGGGAGGACGTGCTCGGCTACAAGCAGGAGGCGGGCGTCGCGCCCACGTCGCGGACCGAGACATACGCGGCGCTGAAGCTGCACATCTCCAACTGGCGCTGGTCCGGCGTCCCGTTCTACCTGCGGACCGGCAAGCGGCTGCCACGGAAGCTGACGGAGATCGCGGTGACGCTGAAACCGGTCCCACACCTGGCCTTTCAGAACACCGGCTCACTCGGCATCCAGCCCAACCAGATCATCCTGATGGTGCAGCCGGACGAGGGCGTCTCGGTGTCGCTGGGCGCCAAGATCCCCGGCTCGCGGATGCAGATCCGCCCCGTCAACATGGAGTTCCACTACGGGACCTCGTTCATGTCGGAATCCCCGGAGGCGTATGAGCGGCTGATCCTCGACGCGATGCGTGGCGATGCGACGCTGTTCACGCGCAACGACGAGGTCGAGGCGCTGTGGCAGATCATCGACCCGATCCTGAAAGCGTGGGCGCTCGACACCACCTCGCAGATTCCTCAGTACCGCGCCGGCAGCGCTGGCCCGGCCGAGGCCGACGCGCTGCTTGACGCGGGCGGCGTCTGGCGGCGGCTGTAGCCGCTGACGGATCGGAGCACCTGGTCGTGAGCGAGGACACCTGGTTCGAACGGGATACGACGCCCGAACACGTGGAGGCGGCGCTGCGCGAGCTGCTGCGCGTCCGCCACGCCGAGAACGAGGGCGTGGTGCCGGCGCGGGTCGTGAACCTGGTGGTCGTCGTCGACCGCGAATGGAAGGGCGAGATCGCCAACCGCCTGGCCCGAGTCGGTCGCTACACCGGCTCGCGCACGATCCTCTGCAGCGTTGCCGACAACCGTGACGAGATCGACGCGTTTGCGGTGGTCTCGAACGATGAGGTCTCGGCCGGCGGCCTGAGCGTCCTGCGCGAGCGGGTCGAGCTCGACATCGGCACCAAGCACCTGCGCCTGATCAACACGATCATCGACCCGATCGCCGTCGCCGAGATCCCCACCGTGCTGTGGTCTCCGCACGGCCTCGATCAGGCCGTCGAGGTGCTGCTACCGATCATCGACGTGATCCTGATCGATTCCGATGACCCCTCCTACTTCGACGGGCCGGGTGCGGCGCTGCGCCGCGCCGAGGAACTGCGCGAGAGCGTCTATGTCGTCGATCTCGCCTGGCTGCGGACGACGCCGTGGCGCGAGCGGCTGGCGGCGGCGTTCGACAACCCGGTCCGCCGAGCGCGCCTGGCAGGACTGCAGCGGGTCGAGATCCGACACAACCCGGGCTCCGTGGTCAGCGCGGTGGCGCTGTGTGGATGGCTTGCGTCCGGCTCGGGTGGGTCCCAGAACCGGCGGTTCCCGCTGCTGGCGGTGCCTTGTTGTGCACCGCCAGCGTCCCCGGCCTACCCGGTCCGGGCGTGGCCTTCGAGCTCTCACCGGTCTCCCAGCAGGTCCCGGGGATCGCCGGCGTGACGGTGCACGGCGAGGGCGGCTTTGAGCTGTCGCTCGATCGGGCAGCCGGCGGGCTGATGGCGCGCGAGGTCGTGGGCGATGGTGGCGAGCGTGTCTGGCGAGTGCTGGGCGCCTCGCGTGGTGAGGGCGGGATCCTCGGCGAGGGGGTCCGTCAGGCGCTGTTGCGAGATCCGACCTACGGGCCGGCGCTCGCGGCAGCGCGGATATTCGAGCCGTTTGGAGGCGACAGCGAAGATGAGTCTTGAGCTGCGGATCGTGGATGACGTAATGGCGGCGGTGGCGACAGAACTGGCTGCGGCGCTCCCGAACGGGCCGGTGGTGCTGACCGGTGGCTCGACGGTCAACGCGTACGCGGCGGTTCCTGCGGAGACGTGGACCGGAGCGCGGCTCTGGTTCAGCGACGAGCGGTGCGTGCCGGTCTCCGACGAGCGCTCGAACTTCGGCGCGATCGCGGCCGCCGTGCTCGACCCGGTGGCGTCTGCCAACGTCGCGATCACCTACTGCGAGCGGATGCGTGGCGAGGAGGGACCGGAGGCCGGCGCGACCGCCTACGAGCAGGTGCTGCGCGAACACGGGGTCCCCGAGCAGGGCTTCGAGCTGCTGATCCTCGGGCTCGGCCCCGACAGCCACATCGCCTCGATGTTCCCCGGTCAGGATTCACTTGACGAGCGCAAGCGGCTGGTGGTCGGTGTCGCGGAGGCCGGACACGAGCCGTTCGTGCCGCGGATCACGCTGACGTTCCCGGCGCTGTCGCTGGCTCGGCGTGTGCTGGTGGTCGCAGCCGGGAGCGGTAAGGCCGACGCGGTCTCAACGGCGTTTGCCGAGGATGCCCCCGTCAGCCGCGAGGTCCCCGCATCGCTGCTCGCGGAGTACTGCCAATCGGTCACGGTGCTGGTCGACGACGACTCGGCGGCCCGGCTGTGAGCACCGTCGTTGGAATCGACCTCGGCGGCACCAAGGTCGCCGCCGCCGTTCTCGGTGACGACGGGCTCGGCGAGTCGCTCCAGCATCCGACCGCGTTGTCATCGACCGACGAGCTGATCTCGCAGCTCGTATCGATTGTCGGTGAGGTCCGGGGCTCGGCGGCGATCGACGCCGTCGGCATCGGGGTGCCCTCGATCGTCGAGTTCGCGACCGGTCGCGTCGTCTCCTCGGTCAACATCCCGCTCGAGAACGTCGAGCTGCGCAACGTGCTCGGCGAGCGGCTCGGGGTCCCCGTGTTCGTCGACAACGACGCTACCGTCGCGGCCCTGGCCGAGGCCCACGACGACTCCCTGCGGCAGGTCGCGCAGAACCTCGTGATGCTGACGATCGGGACCGGCGTCGGCGGCGGGATCGTGCTGAACGGCCGCATCTTCCGCGGCTCGACCGGCGGAGCGGGAGAGCTCGGCCACCTGCTGATCGGCCTGCCGCTGCCCGACCCCGAGCCGGGCGTGCCGGTCTCCGATGTCCCGCTTGCGGGCGCCCATTTTCCGCAGCCGGCCACGCTCGAGTATCACGGCTCCGGTCACGGGCTCGACCGCCTGGCACGGGCCGCGATCGGACCCGACGCGCTCGGTAAGGACGCGGTCGACGCTGCTCGGTCCGGTGACGCCGCGGCGGTGGCCGCCGTCCGCCGCTGGGCGCATGTGGTCGGGATCGGCATCGCCAACGTGATCAACACGTTCGATCCCGAGGAGGTCGTGATCGGCGGTGGCGCGTCGGCGGCCGGAGCGCTGCTCCTCGATCCGGCGATCGAGATCGCGGGCGGCTATGTACTGCCCGGGTTGCGCGGGCACGCTCAGGTCCGGTTCGCGCGGTTCGGGGCCCGGGCCGGGGTACTCGGCGCGGCCCTGCTCGCGGCCCACGAGCTGGACGGCAGCTGATGGCATCCGAGCCGGCGCTGTACCTCGTCCGCCACGGCGCGACCGAGTGGAGCCAGAACGGTCGCCACACGAGCGTCACCGATCTGCCGCTGCTGCCCTCAGGGGAGGAGCGGGCCGCAGCTTTGAAGCCGGTTCTGTCGGCGATGCCATTCGCGACCGTCCTGTCGAGCCCCCGCCAACGGGCGCTGCAGACATGCAGGCTGGCCGGCTTCGGAGACCGCGCGGTCACCACCGATGACCTGGCCGAGTGGAACTACGGCGCGTACGAGGGGCTGACGTCACCGGAAATCCATTCGCAGCGCCCCGACTGGTCGCTGTGGACCGACGGCTGTCCCGACGGAGAGTCGCCGGCGGACGTGACGGCACGGGCGGACCGCGTGATCGCACAGGCGCTGGCCGGTGGGGGTGACGCGATCCTGTTCGCGCACGGGCACATCCTGCGGGTGGTGACGGTGCGGTGGCTCGAGCTGCCGATCACCGCCGGCGTACGGTTCCTGCTCGCGCCCGCGACGATCTCCAAGCTCGGGCACGAGCACGCGGACCGCTCGCTCGAGGCCTGGAACGCCGCGACACTGTAGTTCTCGGAGTTCGAGATCCGCTGGGCTCAGAGCCGTCGCAGGGAGCGCTCGACTTCTGCGAGCAGCGCTCGCGCGGCCGCCCGTCGGACAGGCCGGGCGCGACCGAGGAACCGCCGCACAACGGGGTTGTTCGGCTCGCCGCTGAGCTCGAGCAGAACAGCGACTCGCGTGGCGGTGACGCCCGGCAGTGCATCAAGATCGAAGCGCAGCCGGCAGTCGCCGCCGACCGACGCGGCCGCGCTCAGCACGATCGACGCCGGACGTTGGACCTCCACGACCTCCCAGCTGATCTCAAAGCCGCCGCCGATCATCCGCACGATCGCTCGGAACGGGCGCTGCACGAACCACGGGACTCCGGTCAGCGGCATGGCGTCCAAAGCAACACGTTCCCGTATCCGCTCGCCGGCTTCGACGTGCTGCGGTTCGTTTGAGACCCACCCCGCATGCACGGAGGAGGCGCTCGCCCATTGTCCCGGGGCAAGCAGGATCTCGATCAGGCGGTCCCGCTCGATCGCGACTGTGACCATCGACTGCGCCGTCTCCACGGTGGGCATCGTCGGTAGTGTGCCCGCATGGCGCGCTACGTGATTGATCCGCCGACGCTGCTCGCAATCGCCCGCGGCGACGTGCGCGTCGACCCGGGCCATCAGTTGGTCGCCCCGAACGCGATTCGGTCGCAGGCGCTTGAGATCCTGCTGGGCGAAGTTCGCTCCGGAGCGTTGAGCGAGAAGGAGGCGCTGGCGCTGCATACCCGCCTGACCGAGATCAAGCTCCGGCTGCTCGGGGATCGCGTCTCCCGCCGGTGCGCGTGGGACATCGCGCGCGAGCAGGACTGGCCGCAGCTGCGCGAAGCCGAATATCTGGCGCTCGTCGGACTGCAGGCCGACGCGCTGGTGAGCGTCGACCCGCAGTTCGCGAGACTGGCGTCAGCGCTCGTCCCGGTCGCAGCGGTGACCGATCTGGCCGTCGCCTAGATCGCCGGGCGCCGTTCAGATCGCGATCGTGTCGCCAAGGTCCACCGTGGTCACCCGTGTGCTGGCGGCGTGGAGGCGAGTCAGCGTGTCCTCGACGGGCTGGTAGACGCCGGGCACGTCATAGCCGTCGTAGTGGATCGGCACGAGCTGCTCGGCCTTCAGAATCTCGCCCGCGAGCGCTGCCTGCTCGGGATCGAGCGCACCCGGCAATGGGCTTGCCGGGACCCGGTGGGGGAAGGTCAGGCGGGCGCCGTTGACCGGCGCGAGCAGAACGTCGGGTGCCCCGAACCGCTCCCGGAACCGCCACCACCACGCGTGGTACATCGTGTCGCCGAGGTGCAGCACCCGCGTGTCCCCGGCCTCGATCAGCCAGGAGACCTGGGGGTCACCAGTCCCGTCGACCGCCGGCAGTGCGGTGATCGTGAAGGGCCCCACGGTCTCCGCCATCCAGGCGGGCGTCGGCCTGCGGTGCAGTCCGGCGTTCGTCATCTCGGTGTCCGCCTGGATCACAGCGAGCTGTTCGACCCGGGCGCCGCCATAGGACTCGGGCTCGTACACCGGCGCATCCGTCGTCAGGGCGGCCTGCAGCGCGCCGGCGTCCGCGTGATCACGATGCAGGTGCGTCACGAGGCCGGCGATCGCCCCGGGCCGGGGTGCTGTGATCGCCGGTCGCGGCAGGCCATCGGCCTTCTCACCGAGCCACGAGAACACGGCGCCGGCATCAGCCAGCGGGTCGATCACAACGTGCTCGCCCTGCTCCTCGATTTCAACCCCGGCCCAGCCCAGCCACCTGATGTTCATGCGTGCGCTCCTCGATGTGGTTACCGAACGATCGTGCGGAATATATACGAAACGATCGTGCGGTATCGTTTCCCTCCGATGCCACGCCGATCCGTCACCGACGTCGAGGGCTCCCGGCGCCAGACACTCGACGCTGCCGTTGATCTCGCGTCCGTCGTCGGGCTCGAAGGGCTGACGATCGGCCGGCTGGCGGAGGAGCTGGAGATGAGCAAGAGCGGGCTTGTCGGTCGGTTCGGCTCCAAGGAGCAGCTGCAGCTGGCGGCGCTCAAGGCCGCGGCGAACGTGTTCCGGCAGGTGGTCTATGAACCGGCTGCGACCGCTGAGGCGGGACGTGCTCGTCTGGACGCGATCTGCGACGCCTGGATCGCCTACCTCGGCGACTGCCCGTTCCCGGGGGGCTGCTTCCTGACGACCGCGTCGGTCGAGTTCGATGCTCGCCCCGGTCCTGTCAACGACGCCGTGCGCGAGGTGATGAACCTGTGGCTGAGCGTGCTCGCCGGCCAGGCACGGATCGCGATCACCGCCGGCGAACTGCCCGCCGCCACCGACCCCGACGAGATCGCGTTCACGATCAACGCGCTGGCGGTCGGGGCCAACTGCCACTACCAGCTGCACCGCGATCCGCGGGCGCTCGCGCAGGCACGCCGCGCGATGGCGGCCGTGCTCAGCGGCTGAGCGCCGTTCCAAGGGGCGCCGTCGCAGGACTGTCGACCGATCGGCGATGATTGGCGGGTGCGGCTGGCTCCTGACTATCCGATCGCGACCGAGCGGCTGTTGTTGCGGCCGCTGGTGAGCGCCGACACCGCGGACCTGCTTGCGTACCGATCGATGCCGGAGGTCTGCCGGTATGTCCCGTTTGAGCCGATGAGCCGCCAGACGATCGCCGACCGGATCGCCGGTCAGTGGTCACGCACGGCGATCGAGGCCGAGGGGGAGGGGCTGATCCTCGGCATCGAGGAGCGCGAGAGCGGCACCGTCGTCGGCGACCTGATGCTGATGCTCAAGAGCGTCGTGGACCGTGGTGCCGAGGTCGGCTGGGTGCTCAGCCCCGAGTACTCCGGGCGCGGCTACGCGACCGAGGCAGCTCGGGCGCTGCTCGATCTTGCCTTTGATGGACTTGAGGCGCATCGCGTGATCGCGCGGATCGACGCTCGCAACGAGGCGTCGCTGCGGCTGGCGCGGCGCCTTGGGATGCGGCAGGAGGCCCACTTCGTCGAGAACGAGTGGTTCAAGGGCGAGTGGACGGACGAGATCGACTTCGCGATCCTCGCCGCCGAATGGGGCCAGGGCGCGCCTCCTTCGCCTTCAGCCTGACCCTGTGCTGCTCGATTAGGTCTTGTCTGAGGCCAGCTCCAGCTGACCATCAGCGAGCTGCTGGCGCAGGACCTTCTTGTCGAACTTGCCGACGGAGGTCTTGGGGACCTCTTCGATGAACGCGAACGTGTCCGGGATCCACCACTTGGCAACGCGGTCCCGCAGGTGCTCACGCAGCTCAGCGGCGCTGACCTCGCTGTCGGCGACGACACAACCCAGTGGCCGTTCGCTGTAGCGCTCGTCGGGCATCGAGATCACAGCTGCCTCGCGGACGCTGGGATGGGCCATCAGCTCGTTCTCGAGCTCGACGGAGGAGATCCACTCGCCGCCGGATTTGATGATGTCCTTGGTGCGGTCACTGATCCGGATGTACCCGCGCGAGTCGATCGAGACGACGTCACCGGTGCGCAGCCAACCGTCGTCGAACTTCTCCGCAGAGCCCTTCGGATCCTCGTAGTACGCGGCGGCGATCCACGGCCCCCGTACCTGGAGCTCGCCGGTGGTCGTGCCGTCCCAGGGCAGCACGGTGCCGTCGGCCTCGACGATCCGTGCTTCAACGAGCGGCGCGATCTTGCCCTGGCTGAGCTTGTAGTTCCACAGCTCCTCGCCCTCGACGCCCGCCGGGGGACGGGCGACCGAGCCGAGCGGGCTGGTCTCGGTCATGCCCCAGGCGTGGATCAGGCTGATCCCGTGACGCTCCTCCAGCGGCTGCATCAGCGAGCGTGGCACGGCCGCACCGCCGCAGACGACCGTGCGGATCGAGGACACGTCTGCCTCCGGATGCGCGTCGAGATAGCGCAGCAGGTCCATCCAGATCGTCGGCACCGCGCCCGACAGGGTGACCTGCTCGCTCTTGATCAGGTTGGCGAGCGGCTCCGCCTGCAGGAATCGGCCGGGCATCACCAGCGACGCGCCGAGCAGGATGGCGCCATGGACGAGGCCCCAGGCGTTGGCGTGGAACTGGGGAACGATCGGGAGCACACGGTCCCGCGAGGTCACACCGAGCATGTCGCTGAGGCCCGTGGCCATCGCGTGCAGCGTCGTCGACCGGTGCGAATACATGACGCCCTTCGGGTTGCCGGTCGTGCCGCTCGTGTAACAGAGCGCGGCCGCGCTGCGCTCATCGATCTCCGGGTACGACGCGATCGGCTCCGCGGCGGCCAGAAACTCCTCGTAGCGCTCAACCGGGTGGAGGCTGCCGGAGTCGCCGTCACCGATCACGACGAACAGCTCGACGCTCGAGAGCTGATCGGCGACCTTCTCGAGCAGCGGCACCAGCGAATCGTCGACGAAGATGATCCGGTCCTGCGCGTGGTTGACGACGTATGCGAGCTGCTCCGGGAACAGGCGGATGTTCAGCGTGTGCAGAACCGCCCCGATGCACGGGATCGCCATATACAGCTCGACGTGCTCCTGACTGTTCCAGGCGAAGGTCGCGACACGATCGCCCGGCTCGATGCCGTGGGCGATGAGCGCTCCGGCGAGCCGGTCAACGCGTGCGGCTGACTCCCCGAACGTCTCGCGGGTGGTGAGGCCATCCGCGCTGCGCAGCGTGACGGTCTCCCGATCGGCATTGAGCGTCCGCATCCGCTCCAGCACGTGCTGCAGCGTCAGCGGGAAGTCGTCCTGCATAAGTCCTGACAGCATCTCCACGCCCTCTCCTCGGTGACAGCTCGATCCTACGCTGTCGCGCCGTCCGTGGCGGTGTTCCGCGGAACACTCTCAAGTGAAGCTTGAGGGTTGGCTCACCGGCGCCTGACGTCGGTGCCCGAACTCAAGCTTCTGGACTCCGAGGCGAGAGATGCGCGAGGATCTGTGTTCCGATCATGTCTTCCGGGTAGCCCAAAAAGCTGTGAGCGCCACTGGATTGAGCAGGCCGGCGGACCGTGTGCTGGTGCTGTTCGGCGCCACCGGGGATCTCGCTGCGCGCAAGCTGCTCCCCGGCCTGTTCCGCTTGCATCGCCTCGGGCTGATGCCCGAGGAATACCGGATCATTGGCTCCGGTCGGCATCCTCCGGACAACTTCACCGGTCATGTCGAGCAGGCGCTGCGTGACCACGCGGACACCGAGCTCGATGGTGACTGGGACACCTTTGCGCAGCGCCTCAGCTTCGTCGCCTCGAGTGCGGACGACGGTACGGAGTTGGCGGCCGCGGTCCGCGAGGCGGAGGCCGAGATTGACGCCGCGGGCGAGCGGCTGATCTATCTCTCCGTGCCGCCGAGCGCCACCGAGGCGATGGTGAGCATGCTGGCGGCGGTTGGTCTCACCGAGAACTGCTCGCTCGTGGTCGAGAAGCCATTCGGTCACGATCTGGCAAGCGCCAGGAAACTCAACGCGACGCTCCACGCCGCGCTCGCCGAGGAGTCGATCTACCGGATCGATCACTTCCTCGGTAAGGAGCCCGTTCAGAACATGCTGGCGCTGCGGTTCGCCAACGGCATCTTCGAGCCGATCTGGAACCGCGATCACATCGCATACGTGCAGATTGACGTTCCGGAGCAGCTCGACATTCAGGGCCGAGCCTCGTTCTACGAGGAGACCGGCGCGTTCCGCGACATGGTCGTGACCCATCTCTTGCAGATCCTCGGCGTCGTCGCGCTCGAACCGCCGGCGCACATCACCGCGGACTCGCTGCACCTCGAGCGGACGGAGGTGTTCACCGCGCTCCGACCGCTCGATCCGGAGCGGACCGTGTTCGGCCAGTACGAGGGTTATCGCGACGAGGAGGGGGTCGCCGAGGACTCGCAGGCTGAGACGTTCGTCGCGCTGGAGGCGTTTGTCGACACCTGGCGCTGGTCGGGTGTGCCGTTCTACCTACGGACCGGCAAGGCGATGGCAGCCGGTCGCCGGACGGTCACGATCGGTTTTCGTGGTGCCCCGCTGCGGATCTTCGCCAGCCACGACCCCGACGAGGTCGTGCGTCCGGCGGAGCTCGTCTTCGAGCTCTCCGACGACCCCAAGGTGCGGATCGAGGTGCAGGCCAAGGTTCCCGGTCCGGGGATCACGCTCGGGTCCGCGGCACTGACGCTCGATGTCGATCAGGCGTTCGGCGAAGACGGGCTCGAAGCCTACGAGCGTCTTCTCCACGACGTGATGCTGAAGGACCGGCTGCTGTTCACCCGCGCCGAGCAGATCGAGCGGCTCTGGGAGGTCTGTGAGCCGGTGATCGCCGCCCCGCCGGAGCCGCACCCCTACGCCAAGGGGTCCTGGGGCCCGCAGGCGGCAATCAACCTGCCGGGTGAGCCAGGATGGCGCCTGCCCGATGACACGCCCTGAGTGAAGTGATCGCGGGCGTCACCGGGATGCGGTGAGGAGCTCGCCGAGATCCTCGGGCGTCGCCACCAGCTCATCGGCGCCGGCCGCGGTCAGCTCGGCATCGGAGCCGTACCCCCACAGCACCCCGATCGCACGGAGCCCGTTGGCGTGGGCGCCGATGACATCGTGACCACGGTCACCGACGTGGGCGACGGGCACCAGCGGAGCGAGTGCCGCCATCGCGCGAGCGACGATCGTCGCCTTGTCCGCCCCCTGCTCGTCGACGCGGGTCGCCTCGACGACCGCGAACAACGATCGCAGCCCCAGGCGGTCGAGCGTGGGCTCGACCACCTCCTGTGACTTCGAGGTCGCAACGGCGATCGGCCGGCCGCTGGCGTGGAGCGAACGGAGCAGTTCGGGCATGCCGGCGAACGGCTCGACGTCCGTCGCTTGTGCGGACCGGGCGCGGTACGCGGACACGACTGCCGCAATCGTCGGCTCGTCCCGGCCTGCGGCATACGTCCGGGCCGCCTCGGTGACGGGCGGGCCCACGTGTGCCCGGATCACATCGAACGGCGGTACGGGAAGGTTGAACTCAGGCAGCGTCTCCGCCCAGCACCGGGCGATGCTCGGCAGCGAATCGACGATGCAGCCGTCGAGGTCGAACAGCACCGGACGTAGAGGGGACATCGGTACATCTCACCATGCGGGCAGGTAGCGCAGAAGTCCGGCAACCGGAAGTCGCCGGCACGCGCAGATCACCCCTGGCGGGCAGCCGGCTATCGGTTGCCTGTCAGGGTGGTCTGGCGATCCTCGCTGAAGCGAGGGCGAGATGCGGCTGAGAGGACTCGAACCTCCACGTCCCTAAGAACACAGGCACCTGAAGCCTGCGCGTCTACCAATTCCGCCACAGCCGCGCGGGCCAATGAAGGTAGCACCTGCCGAGCGCTCCGGTCCCAGGGCATCGCGGAGAAGTTCGCTACCCTAATCTGCTCAACCCAGGCCGCTATCGTCTAGGGGACTAGGACGCCGCCCTCTCACGGCGGTAACCCGGGTTCGAATCCCGGTAGCGGTACTGCCAAAACCCCGGGCCTCTACCGGGGTTTTGGTGTTTCTGGAGGTCGTGCGCCACACCCTGCGCCACAGCCGGGTCGGGCGGTTGTGGCGTCAGGAACGCGTCGAGGCGCTCCCGGGCCTGGTCTTCGCCGCTTGGGACGAGGTGCCCGGAGCGGTTGCAGGTCTGACGCGCGCCGCCGTGTCCGGGCCCGCAAGTCGCGTGCGTGCCTGGACGCGATCATCGGGCTCCACGAGCGGTGGATCATCTCCGGCCGGACCACGGCGGTCGCTTGCTTCTTCGCACCGGTGGGCACTCTTGTCGTAGGGATCCGCGCCTATCTCCACGGACGACGCTAACCGACGGGAAGCTTCTGGCAGCACGCCGCTTACCTCGTCTTACCCGTCCCATAGCTGCTTCGCCGCGCGCATGGCCTGCTTCGCGACATGCCCGCTCTTGCGCGGCCGACCGCAAAGGAGCTATCTCGCGTGGCCACTGCTGCGGCGGCAAGAGAGCCACGGGGATCTGTCAGAGGACCGCTATCCACCGTTATACTCGACAGGTATGACTGGTCGGATCGGCGCAAAAGGACAGGTCGTGATCCCGAAGTCGATCAGGGACCTTGCGCAGCTTCACCCAGGCGATGAGGTCGAGTTCGAACTCCGTGATGAGCAGATCGTGATCGTCGCCCGCCGTGAAGGCGATGGCCTCGGCGGACGCTTCGCAGCTAGCGGTATGGCTGCACGCTTACTTGAGGACCGCGGCCGCGAGCCGCGATGAGCGTGTGTCTCGACTCCTGGGCGATCCTCGCGTGGCTTGACGGCGAGGAGCCA
This sequence comes from uncultured Conexibacteraceae bacterium, assembly GCA_963778315.1. Taxonomy (GTDB): domain Bacteria; phylum Actinomycetota; class Thermoleophilia; order Solirubrobacterales; family Solirubrobacteraceae; genus Palsa-465. The sequence continues at coordinate 398,755 of CAVZTZ010000015.1, forward strand.
GCGTTGTCGCGGGTCAACGCGTTGATTGCGTCGCGTCCGGTCGTGAGCTGGGTGAATCTTGTCGAGGTCTACTACCGGATCGAGCGTGACCACGGCCGCCAGGCCGCCGACGACGTTCTGACGTCGCTGCGGCGCAACCTCGCACCCGATCTGCCCGGAACTGCTCGCATGATCGAAGCGGCCCGGCTCAAAGCACGTGCCGCGATCACGTTGGCGGACTGCTTCGCAGCAACCACTGCAGCTGCTCACGGTCTGGTTCTTCTCACCGGCGACCCGGAACTTCTGGGCCTCGACGACCCGCCCTGTCAGCTCGAAGATTTGCGAGGCCCGTAGCTCCTTCGCCGCGACTCCGACCGCCACGAAGGGGCAGGGCCAGGTAGCTGCTCGCGACCGGAAGGGGTCACGTCCCGCTGGCCAGGTCACGGCAGATGGCGGCGGCCGTCGGCACAAGAGTGCTCACCACCACGAGAGAACCGGCGCGCCACAGTCGACCCCGATCGAGGGCAGTTATGGGCACGGCACGGGCTTCACGACGACCTCAGAAACCGACGAATTGCAGGAGGAAAGCCGCTAGCTCACTCCTCGCCCGACGGCTTCGAAATCCCGGTAGCGGTACTGCCAAAACCCCAGGCCTCTACTGGGGTTTTGGTGTTTCTGGGGAGGGGGTGTGAACGAACGTCGATGAATCGGGTGAGACGACGTCTTCCTGGCTGCTGTCGATGTGAGCCTGGGTCGCCTCCGATGGCAGGCGTTGGCTGAGCGCGAGGTAGTAGACCGCCACCGCGAACAGCGCCGTGACGCCCATATCGACTCCGAAGTGCAGGTGGTTGCTGCCGCCGGTGAAGCTCGAGAGATAGCTGATCACGCAGAGGCCGGCGAGCCAGATCCACATCCACCACGCGGAGCCCCACTCGAGCCGAACGCGCTGTGCGGCTGGGCGGGACAGCTGGGAGACACCGAGCAGCAGCAGTCCAATGCCGATCGCCACGAACATCTTCCAGTCGGTCGTCCAACCCGCGAACAGGACGATCTCGTTGGCGATCACGAAACCGACAGGCGCCAGCACGCTGAGTGCCGGCAGCCGGAACGGACGTGGGCGGTCCGGGACCTGGCGCCTCATGGCGGCGACGCTCAGGCACTGCACCCCGTAGATGACCACCGAGGCCGAGGTGATGAACGTCACGAGCTTCTGCCAGCCGGGGAACGGAAGGAACACGAGCATCCCGACGGCGAATGCGAAGATGACGCTGAGCCACGGTGTCCCGCGGGAATCGAGCTGGCCCAGCCTCTTCGGCACGTAGCCATCGCGCCCGAGGCTGTAGGCGATCCGCGCGCTTGAGCCCGTGTAGATCAATCCGGTGCCGGCAGGCGAGAGGAAGGCGTCGATGTAGAGGATGAACGCGAGCCACCCGAGTCCGAGCGCGTCCGCGAGACCGGCAAACGGGCCGTACTGGTTGGTGAAGCTCAGCTTTGCCCAGCCGTGCGCAGCGTCCGCCGGGTTGAGCGCACCCATGAACGCCACCTCCAGGAGGATGTACACGACCGCGCCGAGCAGCATCGCGCCGATCACCGCGAACGGGATATCGCGCTGCGGGTTCTTCGACTCGCCGCCGAACTGGACCGCCTGCTCGAACCCCAGGTAGGAGAAGATCACGCCGCCAGAGGCGATCGCCGTGAAGATTCCCTTGACACCGGCGGGATCGAAGCCTTGCCGGCGGAGAAGTTCGAGCCCTTGAACTGCGTGACGAGCAGCACCACGATGGTGAGGACGGGGATCGCGATCTTCCACGTCACCACGGCGCTGTTGCTCTCGCTCAGACGCCGCGCGCCAGCAAGGTTGATGAGCGTGAACACGAGCATCAACGCCGCGGCACACGCATAACCGGGCCCGGTCAGTGTGAACACGCTGGTGCTGTGCTGCGTGACGAGGTGGAAGCCGAGCCACTCGTGGATCCACTTGTCGCCGTACTGCAGCGCGGCCTCCGTCTCGACGGGTGCCAGCGTCACCGAACCGAGCCAGTAGATCCAGCCGGTTCCGAAGCCGACGAGCGTCCCGAACGCGTAAAGCGGAACCGTGCGATCCCTCCGTTGACCTGATGCATCCCACCGAGCTCGGCATGGATCAGCGCGATCACCATCACCGCGGCGGCGCCCCCGACCCAGGCGATGATCGCCGCCGGCCCCGCAATCGTCGTCGCATTGAGCGCGCCAAGCAGCCAGCCGGACCCGATCACCGATCCGACCGAGGCGAACAGAAGCCCGACGCGACCGAAGTCCCGGCGCAGTCCGGCAACAGGAGCTGCGCCGCGGCCCGCCGACGCCGTTGTGGGTGCTGTCGTCGAAGTTGAGATGCCGGAGACATACCCGACCAGGCCGGGTCGAAACGACGTTCGTCGGTTCGCCGGTGCGCTTCGCATCAGGCGTGGTCTAGCCTCGGCGCGATCTCTATGTCCGCACGGCCCGATCCCCAGCGTCGCGTCAGCTCACTCGATGGCCTGCGCGGCTGGGCGGCGCTGATCGTCGTCCTGTGTCACATCTTCAGCGCCTCGCTGGTCTGGTATGCGCCCGGCCAGGCGCCACTGTCACGCTGGTCGTGGCGCTGGTGGATCGCCCAGACGCCGCTGCACTTCTTCTGGGCTGGACCCGAGATGGTGCTGGTGTTCTTCGTGCTGAGCGGCTACGTGCTCACCCTCCCCGCCGTGGCGCGCGGGGCCGCGTGGTTCCGGGTCTCCTACTATCCGCGCCGACTCGTCCGGCTGTATCTCCCCGCCTGGGCGGCGATCCTGTTCGCCGCGGCGCTTCACCACTTTCCCGCTCGCCACCCGCTGCCCGGGGCCTCGGCGTGGCTGAATCAGTTTGCGGTCCCGGTGACCGCGAACGCCGGGTTCCATGCCGCGACGCTGGTCGACTCGATCCAGTACCTCACTCCGTTCACCACAGCGCTGTGGTCGATGAAGTGGGAGGTCATCTTCTCGATGCTGCTGCCGTTCGTGATCGGCGCCACGAGCGCCGCCCGGCGGTCGATCCTCGCGCTGCTCGGGGCTGGGGTCTGTCTGTGGCTTGTCCAGCGCTTCTCGCCCGGGGGAACCGCCTCGCAGCAGGCCGCTCACTACCTGCCGATGTTCGTGCTCGGGTCGCTGCTGGCGTTCAACGCGGAGACGCTCAAGCGGCTCGTCGGGAAGGTGCCCGTCGGCCGGGTCCCGGTGTGGCTGCGCGCCGCTCCGCTGCCGGTCCTCTGCATCGTGCTGATCACCGCCGCCGCCTGGCACCTGCGCAGTGATGCGGGCAGCGCCACCGGCTGGCCGATGCTGTGCATCGCACTCGGCTCCTGCCTTGCGGTATGGGTGGCGATCGCCAATCCGCTGGTGGTACCGGCGATGTCCTCGCGGGTCAGCCAGTGGCTCGGCCGGCGCTCCTACAGTCTCTACCTCATCCATCAGCCGATCGTGGTCGCGATCGCATTCGCGTTCAACGGACACGTCAACGTCCTGGTGCTGACCGCGATCGCGCTCCCCGCCTCACTGGTCGCGGGCGACCTGCTGTGGCGGCTGGTCGAGCGGCCCGCGATCGGGCTGTCGCGCCGCGTCGCCGTTCAGACCGACCGGTGGCTTGCGCGGTCAGCGAGGGTACGCCGAGCGTGAGTCACACGACGGGCGGCCGACCGCCGTCGGCGCTTGCGGCAAGCGCGGGATCCCAGTCACAGATCACGCACGCGTGCTGGACTGCGGAGCGGGCAAAGTCGAGCCCCGACTGAAACGGGTCGGCGCTCGCGCAGACGTCGTCCCAGTCGAGGACGTACTCGCCGAGCGTGGCGTCCCAGCGCGCGTCGGCGGGCGATAGCACTGCCGTCTCAAAGCCGGTCGGCGCGGGGTGGGCGTAGGCGTAGAAGGCGGCCTTCGGGTAGCGCGCGTCACCGGGCCACCATCCGATCGCGACCTCCTGCGAATCCATCGCGTTGCGCATGATGAAGTCCCCGGAGGGTGGCGCCGCCGGCTTTCCGGAGAACAGGTTGACGGCGAGATCGAAGGAGCCCCACCAAGCGTTGACCGGCGTTGACCGGCCGCGATAGGGGGCGCGCGCCGACGCCAAGATCATCGCCGCGCGAATCGCCGCTGCGAAGTACAGGGTGACCTGATCAGGCCTGTATGTGGCGTGACCGGTGTCCTTGTCGAGCGGGACGGACCATGAGACCTCCTGCGGAGTCAGGTCCAGGGTGACCGGGCCGCCGAGGTCGGCGAGAGCGGCGAGAACCCCGGCGGTGACATCGGCGACCGCCCTGTCCGGGGCCAGCGCGATCCGCCGCACGCGACCGTCGCTGTGCTCAACGATCGCCTCGTGGGAGCGCAGATCGAGCACGACGACGATGACTCCCGACCCGTCGGGCGCGGGAAGCGGAAGGGTCTCCCAGCCACGCGCGGTCAGCCGCAGCGCGGCGTGCTGCAGCTGCGGCTCGGGCGGAGCGAGGCGTGCCGCCAGCTTCCCGAGCAGTTGGGTGTGCGCGTGGAGCGTGTCGCAGGTCTCGCGCCACGCGTCGTAGGGGAGTGGCTGCCAGGTGGACGCCATCACGCACAACCTACCGCGGCCAGGTGGTCGCGGCGCGTGTCTCGGCCGGGCCGGTGGTCTCGGCCCGGCCGGGGGCGGCCCAACGGGGCCGCCACCCGTAGCCGGTCTCAGCCCTGCGCCAGCTCAGCGACCGGCTGCCACTCGCGCCAGCCCGCGAGGCGGCCGGCGTAGTCGGCTTCGGCCATCTCGATCGGCCGGGCGCCGAAGAACACGCGCAGCGGCGGCTCCGGCGCATCGACGACCTTCAGCACCGCCAACGCCGATGCGTGCGGATCGCCCGGGACGTTGCCCGCCCGGCGCGCCTGCGCCGCTTCGTGCATCTCCTTGTAGGCCTCGAGCGGCTCGGCGCGCTTGGCCGATGGTCCCGCCCAGTCGGTCGAGAACCCGCCCGGCTCGATCAGCGTCACGAAGATGCCGAACCCGCGCACCTCGGCGGCGAGCGCCTGACTGAGACCCTCGAGGGCCCACTTCGAGGCGTGGTACATGCCGATCCCCGGAAACGCGGTGATCCCGCCGATCGAGGAGACCTGCAGGAAATGGCCCTTGCCGGCGGCGCGCAGGTGGGGGAGGGCGGCCTGTGTGACCCACAGCGCGCCGAACAAGTTGGTCTCGATCTGATCGCGGGCGTCGGCCTCCGACAGCTCCTCGACCATCCCGAACTGGCCGTAGCCAGCGTTGTTGACGACGATGTCCAGCCCGTCAAAATGCTCGGCCGCCTGATTCACAACCTCGAACACGCGGTCGCGATCTGTGACGTCAAGCGCCAGGGCGACGAAGGTCTCGGGGAACCGCTCGGCGAGGTCCTCCATGGTGGAGGCGTCGCGCGCCGTGCCGACGACTCTGTCGCCCCGCTCCAGGGCGGCGATCGCCCACTCCCGGCCGAACCCCTTGGACGTACCTGTGATGAACCACGTGCGTTGTGTCATACCTCAATTTTATCGACGTCGAACTATTTCGGCTGCTCGACCGGCGTGAGAAAATGGCGACGTGCAGACCGTCTACGAGGCCGCCGGCGGGGAGCAGGGGATGCTCCGGCTGGCCGCGGCCTGGCACGAGCGGGTGATGGCCGACGAGATCGTCTCCCATGCCTTTCACGGCGGCGCCAAGCCCGACCACACCGAGCGGCTGGCGGCGTACTTCGGCGAGGCGCTCGGCGGTCCGCGCGCCTACTCCGCGACCTATGGCGACGAGACGTTCGTCGTCCGGATCCACAGCGGCAACGGCGTCCACACCGAGATGGACGAGCGCGCGATCGAGTGCTTCGACGAGGCTCTAGCCGACATCGGGATCGCGGTTGACAGCGACCTGGGCGAGACGCTCCACGAGTACTTCGCGTGGGCGACCTCGGTGACGATGGCCCGCTACCACGACACCGCCGCCGACGTGCCCGCCGGACTCAGGATCCCGCGGTGGTCGTGGGACGGTCTCGTGACATCGGACACTTAAACGGACTGACGGGTCCGATAGGATTTCGTTTGTGACCGCCACTGCGCAGCCCCCGGCCGGCGCCGGCGCAGGCGCCGCGGCCGACGAGGGCCTTGACCGTGACACGCTGATCGTCGCCGGCGTCGTTCTGCTCGGCGCCGTGATGTCGATCCTCGACACGACGGTCGTCAACGTCGCGATCGACCACCTCGCGGTGGCGTTCAAGACTTCGCTGACCACGATCCAGTGGGTCGTGACCGGCTACACGCTGTCGCTGGCGGCGGTGATTCCCGTTACCGGCTGGGCCGCGGACCGGTTTGGCACCAAGCGGATCTACATGACCTCGTTGGTCCTGTTCACGCTCGGATCGGCCGCATCCGGGCTCGCATGGAGCGCTGACTCGATGATCGGGTTCCGGATCCTCCAGGGTCTCGGCGGCGGAATGATCATGCCTGCCGTGATGACGATCATGACCAAGAAGGCGGGCCCGCATCGGATGGGCCGGGTGATGGGCGTGCTCGGCGTGCCGATGCTGGCGGCCCCGATCCTGGGGCCGATCCTCGGCGGTTGGCTGGTCGACGATGCCTCGTGGCGCTGGATCTTCTTCATCAACCTGCCGATCGGCGTGGTCGCGTTCATCCTGGCGCTGATCAAGCTCGATCCGGATGAGTCGCAGTCCGGTCACAAGTTCGACTGGCTCGGTATGTTGCTGCTCTCGCCGGGCCTGGCGGTGTTCATCTACGGACTCGCCGAGTCATCGACCTACGGCTTCGGCGGAGCGCACTCCTGGATCCCGACCGCGGTCGGCGCGCTCCTGATCGCCGCCTTCTTCGCTCACAGCTGGCGCTCCGAGGCGCCGCTGATCGACATCAAGCTGTTCACCCACTCCGCCGCCGGCGCGGCCGCCGGCACGTTCCTGCTGTTCGCGATCTCCGTGTTCGGATCGATGCTGATCGTCCCGCTCTACTTCCAGACCGTGCGCGGCGATTCCGCGCTGACGGCAGGCCTGGTGATGGCCCCGGGCGGGGTCGGGGCGATGATGACGATGCCGTTCGCCGGGCGCCTGACCGACCGCTACGGACCGGCGTGGATGCCGGTCACCGGCCTGCCGGTCGTGATCATTGGCCTGCTGCCGTTCGCGTTCGTCGGTGCGCACACCTCGGTGGCGCTGCTGTGCGTCGGGAACTTCGTCCAGGGCCTCGGGATGGGCTTCGCGATGATGCCGACGATGACCGCCGCGATGCGGGCTGTCCCGCCGGCGGCGATCGCGCGGACCAGCACCGCGATGAACATCGTTCGCCAGGCAGGGGCGTCGTTCGGCACGGCGGTGCTGTCGGTGATCCTCGCGACGGCGATCGCCGACAACCTGACCGCGTCTCTCGGCGGCCACCATTCAAGCGGCGGCCTCGGCTCCCTGCAAAAGCTGCCCGCCGATCAACGTGCCCGGATCGTGGCGCCGCTCGCGCACGCCTTCTCGACGACCTTCGTGTGGGCGCTGGTGCTGATCGCCGTCGCGGTGATCCCAGCGCTGACGATGGCGGTGATGCAGCGCCGCTCGAAGGCGGCAACGCCCGGCGACGCGCCGGACGTGCCGCTCGTCTTCGAGTAGTGGCCTACAGGCCGTAGGGCGGGAACAGCGGCAGATCTCCGAGGATCGCCTGGATGTTCGACGGGCTGATGTCGAAGGCCACCTCGCTGGTGACCTCGTCGAGCAGCTCGACGACCGGGTTGGGGTTGGTGGCCGCGGGTGCGACGGTGGTCGCCGCGGCGGCCGAGCCGACGCCGGGACCGGCGAGAGCTGCGACGAGCGCCGCGACTCCGGCGGCACCGGCGAGACGGGTACGCATCTGCATCTGAGGTTCCTTTCTGGCAGGGGTGAACCGGCTGCCTCCCGAGCGCAGCATTCCTCAGCCAGGCCGGGATCCCGCTGATCCCGCGCAGCCGCACCCAACCGGGGTGGGCACTTCGAGCGGGGTCTGTCCCGACTTCACCGTCGGCTGGCCGGTTACGCTACCGGCGCGATGTCCGAGCCGGCTGACATACACGCCTCGCAGCTGCTGCGCTGGCCGCAATCGATCTCCAACCTCGAGGAGAAACAGGAGGTCGCCCGTCGCGCCGCCGCCCGTGTGCGGGACGGCCAGGTGATCGGGATCGGCTCCGGTTCAAACGCCTACCTGGTGCTGTGGGAGGTGGGCCAACGGGCCCGCCGTGAAGGCCTTTCGATCTCCGTCACCACCAGCTCGTATGAGACCGAGACGGCGGCGCTGACGCTGGGACTGCCGCTCTTGCAACTCGGTAGCTGCGAGCCCGAGTGGGGCGTCGATGGCGCCGACGAGGTCGACCCGCACGGCCGCCTGCTCAAGGGCCGCGGCGGAGCGATGTTCCGCGAGAAGATCCTGTGGACGACGGCGAAGACGATGTACCTGGCGGTCGATCCGAGCAAGTACGTCGACCGGCTCGGGGTCGGCTTCCCGCTGCCGGTCGAGGTCCATCCGCTCGCCGTCGACCTCGTCGCCCGCGCGCTGCATGAGCACGGCGCGACCGGGTGCGAGCTGCGGCTGGCGACCGGCAAGGACGGTCCGGTGTACACCGAGAACGGCAATCTCGTGATCGACGCGAACTTCGACGAGATCCCGCTCGGCCTGCACGCTGAGCTGAAGGTGCTCCCCGGCGTGATCGAGACGGGCCTGTTCGAGGGCTTCTCGTTCGAACCGCTCTAGCATCACGCGAATGCCAGAACCCCGCTTCCGTTTCGTTTCGATCCCTTCCGCGCTGCGCGGCGCCCCGGCCGGCTGGGCCCGGGAGATGCTCCGCGAGGGCGAGGTCGCGCTGCTCGCCGACGAGGGCCTCGACGCGATCAACGACATCGCCCACGAGCTCGAGATGTCAAGCATCCCGGTGGTCCGCACCGAGCAGACCACCGCCCTGCAGGACCGCACCGTGATCGGACATGCCGAGGCGCTGCCGCTCGTGTGGGTGGCGCCGCGGTTCGAGGAGTCGAGCGTCACGTGGGCCCGTGACCGCGGGCCGATGACGCTGCTGGTCAACTGCGCCGGGCCGCTGCCCGAGGACGAGCGTCGCCGGATCGACCGGTTCGTCGCCAGCCTCGGCCGTCAGTCCGAGTAGCGGAATGTGTCGGCGGCCCCGTTGGGCCGCCGGGTTCGGGCGCGGTTCACCCTGGCGGGCGGTCCGCGCGCTGTTCACCCTGACCGCTGGCCGGTCGCTTCGGCGTCCTGCACCGGGTCAGCGCCCGCAGCGATCCGCGCGCGACGTTTGCGCCCGGCGATCTGGACCGGCGCCCTGGCCCGGATCTCGGCGGTCAGGCGGGCGCCGAACTCGCTGTGGCTCTCGCCCGGCTGCAGGCCGCCGCCGGCTGGCAGGAAGAACTCGACCGTGACATGCGGCCGATGGCGCGGAAACGCCGGGATGAACACCGTGTTGTTGACGGCCGCGCAGACGATCGTCGCCTGCGGGACGCGCTGCGCCAGGCGGCCGATGCCGCTGCGCGGGCGCAGCTGGCGACCGAGTGACCGGGTGCCCTCAGGGAACATGCCGATGCAGGCGCCGGCTTCGAGCTCCTCGACGGCGCGGTCCAGCGCACCGACGTCACCCTTGCCGCGATCGATCGGGATCTGGCCCATCCCGTTGAGCACCGAGCCCAGGAGCGGCGGCTTCCACAGCGTGGACTTGGCGAGCGCGCGGATCTGGCGGCGCGGCATTGCGGCGATCCCGATCGACACTGTGTCCCAGTAGCTGTCGTGGTTGCCGGCCAGCAGGATCGGGCCGGTCAGCGGCAGGTGCTCGAGGCCGGTGACCTGCATCCGTCCCCACCAGACCGCCAGCGGGGTGCTGGCGTACATGACGCCGCGATACGCCGGGGTGATCCGCTCGACTCGCTCCATCGCCGCGCACATCCTACGTCGCGTGAGGTCGGTGGCGTTGCGTCGTGGTGCCGCGGCGTTGCGTCCTCACGCCGCGGCGTTGCGTCGGCGGGTCGGCGGCGTCATGCTCTGCACGTGGAACTCGAGGTCAAGGACCACCCCGCCGCCGGCCGCTACGAGATCAGAGCCGACGGCAAGCTCGCCGGTTTCGTCCAGTACCGCCTCAACGGCAACCGCATCACGATGTTCCACACCGAGGTCGACGAGGCGTTCGAGGGCCACGGTGTCGGCAGCACCTTGGCGCGCGAAGCGCTCGCGAGCGTCCGCGCACGCGGCCTTGACCTGATCCCGACCTGCCCGTTCATCGCCGGGTACATCGCGCGGCACCCCGACGAGTACCTCGATCTGGTTGCACCCGCGTACCGCGACCGGGTCAACCGGGCGGCGTCCTGAGATGGCGGAGGTCCGGAGCTACTCGGGTGAGTCGGTGACGGTCACGTATGACGTTGCACGCTGCATCCACGCCGCCGAGTGCGTGCGCGGACTTCCGTCGGTGTTCGACGTCAAGCGCAAGCCGTGGATCTCGGTCGAGAATGCCTCGCCTGATCAGATTGCCGAGGTTGTGCGGCGCTGCCCGAGCGGGGCGCTGCACTACGTTTTGGCCGATGGTCCGGACGAGGTTCTGGAAGGCCCGGTGAGGGTCTCTGTGATCGAGGGCGGGCCGTTGGTGCTGGAGGGTCCGCTGGAGATTGAGGGTGTCGCTGAGACTCGGGTCACGCTCTGCCGGTGCGGGCTGACGGCGAACGGGCTGTTCTGCGACAACGGCTGCAAGCGCGGCGCTGTCTGAACGGCGGGCAACGAAGAGGGAGTGGGTGTCGGTCCTGAAGACACCCCGGGTGATCGCCTCGGACCCGCTTCGACCATCGCATGACCGGTGTTCATTGCGTCGTTCAGAAGGCCGCGACGTCACGGGGCGCCGCGGCCGGCGACGCCGCGACTCGACGAACCTCAGCGTCCGGCGATCAGGTCCGCCACCGTCGCGAACCGTGACGGCCTGTCGGTTCGCGCCTCCGACCAGTCGGCGGCGCGGTACAGCCCGTAGACGAGATGCGTTCCGATGAAGCGCAGCGGTTCGGGCTCCCAGTCGCGGGCCAGGGGACCGACCCACGGCAGCCGGGTCAGCTCGCTGTCGCGGCCTAGGATCAGGTCGCGCAGGGTGCGGCCCGCGAGGTTCGAGGCGGCGACGCCGTCTCCGACGTAGCCGCCCGCCCACGCGAGCTTCGCGCCCGGCGCGTAGCCGACGGCAGGCATCCAATCGCGCGCGACGCCGAGGACGCCGTGCCAGGCAGCGGCAATCGCGACCTCGCCCAGCATCGGAAACAGCGTCAGCAATCGTGCGCGCAGCTCGGCAACAGTCGCCTCCGGCACCGGTCCCTCGCGATCGGTCTTCGAGGCGAAGCGGTAGGGCGATCCGCGCCCGCCGATTGCGATCCGGCCGTCGACGGTGCGCTGCAGGTAGGCGTAGCGGTGAGCGCCGTCCGACATCGTCTCCGCGCCCTCCCAGCCGATCTGTGCCCACAGTTCCTCCGCGAGCGGCTCGGTCAGGATCATCGAGCTGTTCATCGGCAGGAGTGTCCGGCGGCTCCCGGGCAGGGAGGTCGTGTAGCCCTCGGTCGCCCGAACCACGACCCCGGCGCGCACGCGCGCGTGTTCGGTGATCGCGCAGCCGGTCGCGATCGAGCGCACCGGCGTGCGCTCGTAGATCGTTGCGCCGGCATGCTCGACCGCGGCGGCCAGGCCGGCGACGAGCCGGGCCGGTTGGATCCGGGCGCAGTGCGGGTTGAAGCTGCCGCCGAGCGCTCCATCGACCCGGACCCGCTCGCGAAGCTCGGCGGCTGATAGCAGCACGGAGTCCTCGCCTCCGAGCTGCTCGGCATCGGGATCCTGCAGCCGCGTGAGCTCTGTGCGCGAGCGCGCGATCCGCAGCGAACCGCCGTGCACAAAGCCGCAGTCGATGCCCTCGCGGGCCGCCACGTCGCCGACCTCGGCGACCGTGTCGTTGATCGCGCGTGCCAGCGCTGCATGTCCGGGCCGCGATCGCCAGGCGCCGAGCGACCCGGCGAGCTCACCGACCACCCAGCCGCCGTTGCGCCCGGAGGCACCGAACCCGGCATGTCTGGCCTCGAGCACGGCCACCGACACGCTGGGGTCGGCCCGGCGCAGTTCGTAGGCGGTCCACAGGCCCGTGTAGCCGCCGCCGACGATGCAGACGTCGACATCGAGGTCGCCGGCGAGGACGGGGCGCACCGGCTGCGGGCCGAGCTCTTCCAACCAATGACTGGGTGCGGTCAAGGGCGTTAAGCGATAGCGGATCGGGAGGCGGTCACAGCCGGCGCAGCGCCGACAGCGCCGCGTTGTACCCGCAGAGGCCGTGGGCGCCGGCCCCGGGCGGCGTCGCGGCCGAGCACAGGAACAGGCCCGGGACGCCGAGCCAGTAGGGATCGAGCGCCGGGCGCGGACGCAGCGTCAGCTGCAGGGGGTCGTTGGCGCCCGTGGCGATGTCCCCGCCGACGTAGTTCGGATTCAGGCGCTCCAGATCGGCGGTCGAGGTCGTGTGCCGGGCGACGATCCGCTCCCGGAAGCCGGGGGCGAACCGCTCGATCTGGGACTCGATCGCGTCCGTGGCGTCGCCGGTGTATCCCGCCGGCACGTGGGCGTAGCTGTAGATGGGGTGGAAGCGACCGATGGAGCGGCCGGGGTCGGCGAGGGACTGCTGGCAGACGAGCACGAACGGACGCTCGGGCATGCGGCCGCGGTGCGTCTCCTTCTCCGCGAACGCGATCTCGGCGAGCGTGCCGCCGACGTGGACGGTGCCGGCTCGGCGGGTGTGCTCATGGGTCCAGGGCACGCCGCCTTCGACGGCGAAGTCGACCTTGAACGCCGCCGGGCCCTGCCGGAACCGGGACAGGGCCTGACGGGCACGGGGCGGCAACCGGTCCCCGGCGATCCGCAGCGCCGCCGGCACCGAGGTATCGAGCATCACGATGTCAGCGCCGGCCACATCCTGCAGTGAGCTGACGAGGACCCCGGTCTCGATCCGGCCGCCGAAGCGCTCGAGCGCCGAGGCCATCGCACCTGTTATCGCCTGGCTGCCGCCCTCGGCGACCGGCCAGCCGTAGCGGTGAGCGGCGGTGCCGAGCGTCAGTCCGATCGAGGAGGTCAGCGGCGAGCCAAGCGGCCGGAACGCGTGCGCGGAGACCCCGGCGAACAGCGCACGGCCCTCCTCCGTCGCGAACCGCCGGGCCTGAAGTGCCGCCGGCGGGAGCGACAAGGCGCCGAACCGTGCCAGCTTCAGTGGATGCCGGGGGAGGTGCAGGACCGGGCGCATGATGTCCTCTGTCAGGGCGCTGAAGTCCTCGGTCGTGCGCCCGAAGATCGATGACCAAATGGGTCCGTCGGGCCCCAATCCCGCCGCCGTATCGGCCACGGAGCGCAGCGCCGCCGAACCGCCGCCACCGTCGAGCGGGTGCGCGTACTCGACCTCGGCCCACCGCCACCGCAGGCCGTGGGCGGCGAGGTTGAACCGCCGCGCGAATGCGTTGTCGACCGCGAACGGGTGGGCGGCGGAGCACTCGTCGTGCAGGAGACCCGGGAGCGTCAGCTCGCTGGAGCGCGTGCCGCCGCCGGGCCTGTCGGATTGCTCCAGGACGGTCACCGAGATGCCCTCGGAGGCGAGGGTCAGCGCGGCGGCGAGGCCGTTGGGCCCGCTGCCGACGACGATCGCCGAGGTCATGCGATGGCCGAGGTCATGCGACCATTTTCGCGCCACCGGCGCAACGCATGCCGAGGGGAGCGGCAGTTTCATGTCCGGGGATGGGCGCTATCCGCCCATCCCGGGACAGCGAATTCCAGCGAGCTAACCCTGCGCGGGCTGCGGATCGAGGTGCGGGCGCGGGTGCGGGTGACGCTCCCCGTCAACAGCCGGTACCTCGACGGAGCCCTCGACGTTGAGGTGGGGCAGCACCCGGTCAAGCCAGCTGGGAAGCGCCCAGTTGACCTTGCCGACGAGCAGCATCAGTGCAGGCACGAGTGCCATCCGCACGATCATCGCGTCGAGCAGCACGGCGCCCGCAAGGCCGAGGCCGAACATCTTGATCACGACCAGGCCGCCGAGCAGGAACGAGGCGAACACCAGGACCATGATCGAGGCGGCGGCCGTGATCGTGCGGCCGGTCGCCGCGAGGCCACGGGTGACCGCCAGGCGGTTGTCACCGGTGCGGTGCCACTCCTCGTAGATGCGGCTGACGAGGAACACCTCGTAGTCCATCGACAGGCCGAACAGAATCGCGAACATCATCACGGGGATGAACGCCTCGATCGGACCGGTCTGGGTGACCCCGAGCACGGAGTCGAGCCAGCCCCACTGAAACACCGCCACGAGCACGCCGAATGCGGCACCGGCCGACAGCATGTTCATCACGGCCGCCATCAGCGGAATCATCAGGCTGCGGAAGACCGCGGCCAGCAGCAGGAATGAGAGCAGGACGACGACGCCAATGAACAGCGGCAGCTTGCTCGACAGCACCGAGGCGAAGTCCGTGAAGATCGCTGTCTGCCCGCCGATCAACACGTGCACGCCGGTGCCCGCGGTTGACGCCGGCACGACGTCGTTGCGCAATGTCGTCAGCAGAGTGCTCGTGGATGCGGCCTGCGGTGAGCCGGTCGGATAGACGTCGGCGAACACGACCTGGTGGCCGTTGGCCGATCCCGGCAGCGTCACAACCGGGGTCGCGGCCGCGACGCCCGGCGTGTGCGAGGCGGCGGTGACGGTCTTCACGAAGGCCAGCTTCTGCGACGAGGAGTCGACCTGGGCGACGAGCTGCAGCGGACCGTTGTAGCCCGGACCGAAGCCCTTGACGAGCAGGTCGTAGGCCTCGCGTGTGGTCGTGCCAACCGGATCAGAGCCGGCATCGGAGGACCCGAGCCGCATCGAGAAGAACGGGATCGCCAGGGCGCCCATCACGACCACCGCGACAAGCGCGAACACCGCGGGCCGCGCCTGCAAGCCGGCGGTCCACCGCTGCCAGAAGCGACCGGGTGCACCCGAGACCTCGCCGGCTGTCACACGGCGGCGGCCGCGACGGCCGAGCACGCGCATCCCCATGAAGCCGAGGATCGCGGGCAGGAGCGTCAGCGCTGCGAGCACCGTGAACGCGACGACCACGGTGGCGGCGATCGCGACGCCGTACAGGAAGCTGACGCCGAGCGCGAACATGCCGAGCAGCGCGATGCAGACGGTGATCCCGGCGAACATGACCGCGCGGCCGGAGGTGTCGACCGCGTCGACGATCGCCTCCTCGACGCTCTTGCCCTGCTCGAGGCCCTGGCGATGACGGCTGACGATGAACAGCGCGTAGTCGACACCGACGCCGAGTCCGATCAGGGTCGCGAGCTCCGAGCTGAAGTTGGCCATCGTGATCACGTGCGAGAGCAGGCCGACCACGGAGATGCCGACGCCGAGCGCGACACCGGCCGTCAGCAGCGGCGTCAGCGCCGCCAGTACCGAGCCGAACACGATCAGCAGCACGATCAGCGCCGCGACGGCGCCCAGCCCGGCGCTTGAATCGCTTGGCGGCTCGGACTGCTCGGCGGCCTGCCCGGCGACAGCGACCTGCAGCCCGTCGCCGCCGCCCGCGCGGGCGGTGTTGACGAACTGCTTGTCCTGGGTGACCGAGTACGCCTGTGCCAGCTTCGTCAGAGTGACGGTCGCGAATGCGACCTGTCCCGACTTCGAGATCTGACCGGCGCCTGTGGCCGCGTAGGGGGAGGCGATCGACGCGACCTCCGGCAGCTTCGCGACTCGGGCGAGCATCCGCTCGGCGCGGGCCTTGGTGGCCGCATCAGTGACGGTGCCATGGTCAACCGCGATCACGATCTGCTCGCGGTCGCCGGAGGCCTTCGGTGCCGCCTTCTGCAGGAGGGTCTGGGCCTCGAAGCTCTGCGTGCCCTTAAGGCTGAAGCTGTTCTGATAGCCGGTTCCGGCGCTGGCCAGCGCGCCACCGAGCGCGATCAGGGCCACCAGCCATCCAGCGAGGACGATTCTGCGGTGCCTGACGCACCAGGTCGCGATAGATCTCATGGGGCGGGAGTCTAGCGCAAAATTGCAGAGCACTGCAAAGTTGCATGATTGTGCTGCACAGCACTATCGTTAGGGAGATGAGCACCAGCGAGAACCCCGGCCTGAGAGAACGCAAGAACGCTCGCACCCGCGACGCGATTGAGCGCGCGGCTGCCGAGCTGGCACTCGAGCAGGGGTACGACCACACGACCGTCGATCAGATCGCGCAGCGCGCCGAGGTGGCGCCGCGCACCGTGTACGTGCGCTACCCGACCAAAGAGGCGATCCTGTTCAGCGACGAGGATCAGGAGCAGGGATTCCGCGCCTGGATCGAGGGTGGAGAGGGCGACCTCGTCGATCGTCTCGGGGCGCTCGTCCAGGGCCGCGTCGCCAAGGACGCGGAGCAGGATGTGGAGCTCAAGCGTCTGAAGATGCGGGCGATGTGGACCGATCCCTACCTGCGCCGGGTCCTGCGCGGCAAGCTCGACGACGCCGAGGATCTGATTGCGGCCCAGATCGGCCGGGAGCTCGGGATGCGGGCCGACGACTCGGGACCGCGCGTGTTCGCCGCCGCGATGACCGGCATGTTCCTGACGATGGGCGGCAAGGCCGTCGAGGACCCGGACGGCTTTGACCCGATCGAGGAGTGCGCTGCCGGGCTCACGTTCCTGCGCGCCGGTCTTGACGCGCTGAAGGCGAGATCCAAAGCCGGGTAGGATGCGCGCATGACTTTGGTACGCGCGCGTTCCGGCGAGCAGTTCGCCCAGGTTGGCGACATCTCGCTCTGCTACGAAACCTTCGGCGAGCCGACGGCGACGCCACTTCTGCTGGTGATGGGCCTCTCGTGTCAGATGGTGATGTGGGAGGAGGAGTTCTGCGACGAGCTGGTGGATCGCGGCTTCTTCGTGATCCGCTTCGACAACCGCGACATCGGCCGCTCGACGATCCTCAAGGAGCGCGGCGTCCCGAGCCTGCTGCAGCTGGCACTCAAGGACAAGAAGGCCGGCAAGTACACGATCGAGGAGATGGCGGCTGACGCCGCCGGACTGCTCGACCACCTCGAGATCACCGCTGCGCATGTCGTCGGGGTCTCGATGGGCGGCATGATCTCCCAGGCGCTGGCGATCCACCACCCCGAGAAGGTCCTGTCGCTGACCTCGATCATGTCGACGACCGGCAACAGCAAGGTCGGGCAGCCGCATCCGTTCCTGCTGCCGGGCATGATGAAGGGCCGCCCGGCTGAGCGTGAGCCGTACCTCGCCGCCTTTGCTGCCACGTACAAGGCGATCGGTTCGAAGCAGTTCCCGCCCGGCGCTCAGCGGCTCCGCAAGCTCGGGGAGCAGACCTTCGACCGGGGGCTCCACCGGTCCGGGACGGCCCGCCAGATGGGCGCGATCGTCTCGGCCAAGGACCGCACCCCGGAGCTGCGCACGCTGAACGTCACCGCGACCGTGATCCACGGCACCGCCGACCGGCTGGTCCGGCCGTCGGGCGGCAAGGCAACGGCGGACGCCATCCCCGGTGCAAAGCTCGTGATGGTCGACGGGATGGCGCACGACCTGGCGCCGGAGCTGTGGCCGCGGATCATCGACGAGATCGAGGCCACGGCGAAGCGGGCTCAGGGTGGGCAGGCCACGACCGGTGGCCCAGCGGGGCCACCGCAATCAGCCGAGTGACTCGCGTCTCGGTCCCGCGGGACCCCGACGACGACTACACGCGCGCGGCCGCCGCCCGGCGCGCTGAGTTCGCCCGCGAGCGAACCGGTGCGACGCTTGAGCACGTCAGCTCCTACTCGTTTGATCCGGCGATCCTGGCCGGCAACATCGAGCACTTCGTCGGCGTGGCGCAGGTGCCGATCGGTCTCGCCGGGCCGCTACTCGTCAACGGTGAGCACGCGCAGGGCGAGTTTTACGTGCCGATGGCGACCGCCGAGGGGACGCTGGTCGCCAGCTACAACCGCGGGATGCGGCTGCTGTATGAGGCCGGCGGTGTCACCACCACGATCGTCGGCGACCACATGCAGCGGGCTCCGTCATGGGTCTTCCCGAGCGCGCGTGAGGCGCGGGACTTCGGGCAGTGGCTGCGTGAGCACTTCGACGAGATCAAGGCAGTCGCTGAGACGACGACGCGTTCCGGCAAGCTGATCGAGATCGAGCAGTACCCGGCCAGCCGGATCCTGTACACGCGGTTCGACTACACGACCGGGGACGCGGCCGGCCAGAACATGACCGGCAAGGCGACGCAGGCCGCCTGCCACTGGATCCTCGAGAACTACCAGGGGATCGAGCGGTTCTTCCTGGAGTCGAACTTCGCGACCGACAAGAAGAGCTCGCAGATGAACATGCTGCGCACCCGCGGCAAGCGGGTCGTGGCCGAGGCGACGATCCCCGACGCCCTGATCCAGCGGCTGATGCGGACCAACACCGAGCTGATGTATCGCGCCCGGCAGGTCTCGCACCTCGGCGGGATGATGGCCGGCACCACCAACAACGGCGCCCACTCCGCAAACGGGATCACGGCGCTGTTCATCGCGACCGGGCAGGACGCCGCCAACGTCGCCGAGTCCCAGGCCGCCTACGTCTACGCCGAGCGGCGCGACAACGGCGACTACTACTACTCGATCACGATCCCGGCGCTGATCGTCGCGACATACGGCGGCGGCACCGGTCTGGCGACGCAGCGCGAGTGCCTGGAGCTGCTCGGCTGCTACGGCGACGGCAAGGTCATGAAGTTCGCGGAGATCGTCGCGGCGACGGTTCTCTGCGGCGAGCTGTCACTCGGGTCGGCGATCGTTGCCGAGGAGTGGGTCGACGCCCACGACGCGTTCGGCCGCAACCGGCCTTAGCGCTTCTTTTTCTTCTTCACCTGTGCTGCCGGCCGGCATGACCAGCCGGTGTTCGACAGCGTGAAGCGCTTGAAGAAGTTCCAGGACGCGATCGCGGCGCTCGGGCCACGCGGGTCGGTCCAGCTCTTCCACTTCGGATCGCTCGAGCCTCCTGACCAGAAATGGTTCATGCCGTTGACGAGCCATCGCTGACCGATCAGGCAGCCATGCTCGTCGTCGTAGTTGCTGACCGTGTAGGAGTAGCCGTTCGGGACCTGTCCCTTGGCGACCGAGACGGGGGTGAGGCTGATCGGCTGGGTCTGCTGGCCGTCGATCACGAGGTTGTCGGTCCGCAGGCCCTGCATCAGCGCCTTGTCGGCGCAGTCGGGTGGCACCGCCTGATCGTTGGAGCCGCCGATCACGATTCGGGGCACGACCCGGGCGTTGCTGCCCTCCTCGATGAACGCGTTCTGGGCGCTTGTTGTGACCGGAACCTCGTCGGCCGATGCGTTCTCGAAGAGGCAGTAGCCGTCGCCATAGGCGCCGCCGGCGTTCTCGCCTGAGGCGGCGTAGATCTCCGGGTACTCGGCGGCGAGGTCGGCGCTGAGAAACGAGCCAGCCGACATGCCCATCAGGTAGACGCGCTGCGCGTTGATGTTCCAGTTCGAGACCACCGACTCGGTGATCGCCGCGACCGCGGCGTTGTCGTCCTCACCACGGATCCAGTCAGCCGGGTTGAAGAACTGCCAGCAGCGGACGAGCGGGCCGGGTTGCGCGTTCTCGATCGCGTCGCTGTCGGGATAGACCACGACGAAGTGGTCCTTGTCAGCGAGCGGGTTGTAGAGGTTCGCCTCCATCTGCTGATACGCCGTCGTCTGGCAACCGTGGATCATCACGATCAGCGGCCAGCTGTCCTGCGGCGTCCAGCCCTTCGGCGTGTAGACGATGTACTGGTGGGCCTGCGCTGCGACCCCATAGGTGAAGGTCTGGGCCGTTCCCGGGACCGGGTTGGTGCTGGCCGCGGCGCTGCCGCAGGAGCCGAGCAGGACGATCGCTGCCAGCAGGCCGGCGCGCATGAACCTCGATGACATCATGTCCTCCGTCTCCCTCTGCCGTGACCCGGACCCCTGGTGTACCGGACCGGAGGCGATGTTACAGTCAACGCCGGTGAGCTTCTCCAGTTCCTTTCACGCCTCCGCTGCGTTGTCGGTTGCGCTCCCGCGGTTCTCGACGCGGCAGGTCGAGGTGCTCGACGTGGTCGAGGCCGTATTCCTGCGCGAGGGGATCCGCGGCGTGCGGATGGGCCAGCTCGCCGACGAGGCCGGATGCTCGCGCAGCACCCTGTATGAGCTTGCGCCCAGCAAGGAGGACCTGCTGCTGCTCGTGCTCGATCGGATGATGCGGCGGATCATGCGCGGCGCGGCGGAGGAGATCGCGTTGGCGAAGGACCCGCTCAGCCGCGTCCGGGTGATGCTCGAGAGCGGCGCGCTTGGCTTCGCGACGCTGGGACCGACGTTCATCGACGCGGTCCGCCACCATCCACCGGCGCGGCTGCTGTTCGATCGCCGGATCGGCGAGGGCCGCGACGTGCTCGAGGCACTGATCGACGAGGCAATCGCCGCTGGCCAGTTCCGCCCAGTCACGGCGAGGGTCGTCGCCGAGGCGATGTTCGCGGTCGTGCTGCGCTTCACCGATCCCGAGTTCGCACGATCCGCCAAGGTGAGCTCGACGGCGGGGATGGCTGAGCTGATCGACGTGCTGCTTGACGGGCTGCGACCCCGGTAGGGTTCGCGGCATGAACTCTCGCAACTTGGCTGTTTCGGTCGCCCGCGGTCGCGTCGCGTTCGGCGTCGCCGCGCTTCTTGCGCCGGGCGTGTTCGGCAGGGCGATCGGCGGGGCGGCCGCGGCCCAGGGCCTCGCGCCGATGTTCCTGCGGATGTTCGGTGTCCGCGATCTGGCGCTCGGGCTCGGCACGATCCTGGCCGTCAAGCATGAGACGCCGGTCCGCGGCTGGGTCGAGGCCGGCATGCTCGCCGACGCGGGTGACCTCGCCGCCGCGGTCCTCGCCCGACAGCAGCTCAGCCCGCTGGCGTTCAAGGGCACGGTCGCGATCGCAGGCGGCGCCGCGGTGTCAGGCGCGGCGCTGGCCAGGCTGGTTGACGCGGTTTGAATCGGGACATTCAGCGGCGGCTGTGACGCAGGGGGCGCATATGCTCCGGATTTATGTCAGCTGAGGATGGCCTCGAGGTCCGCTGCCACGCGCGCAGAGACGGAGTCGTCGTCCACTGCCGCGGCGAGCTGGACATCGCGTCGGCGGACATGTTGCGCGAGGCGCTGCGCGACACCGACACGCAGGTTCCGACGGTCGTGCTCGATCTGCGCGAGGTGACGTTCATCGATTCGGCCGGCGTCAGCGCTCTCGTCGGCGAACACAACCGCGCGCGAACGCGCGGGTTCAGGCTGGCACTCGCGGTCGGTGGCGCGCCCCGGATCGAGCGCGTGATCGCGCTGTCAGGTCTCAAGGGGGTGTTGGAGCTCGTGGAGGTGCCGGAGGAGGTGCTGCGCGAGGGCATTAACGGAGCGGGTGATGGCTGAGGCAGGCCGGGGGGCCGTGATCGTCGAGTCGCTTCGGGGTGCTGGGGAGCTCGGACACGACCTGCTCGCGGTGGACTGGAGCGAGACGCGGATCGGATCCCCGGAGCAGTGGCCGGCGTCACTACAGACAGTGGTCCGAGTGCTGCTCGGCTCGCGGTTCTCGATGTGGATGGCATGGGGCGCCGATCTGACGTTCTTCTGCAACGAGGCGTACCGGCGCGACACGCTTGGCACGAAGTATCCGTGGGCGCTGGGCAAGCCCGCGTCCCGGGTCTGGGAGGAGATCTGGGATGACATCGGACCGCGGATCGACACCGTGCTGAGGACCGGCGTCGCCAGCTGGGATGAGTCGCTGCTGTTGTTCCTGGAACGCAGCGGCTACGTGGAGGAGACCTACCACACGTTCTCCTACAGTCCGCTGACCGACGACTGCGGCGCGATCAGCGGGATCCTGTGCGTCGTCACCGAGGACACCGAACGCGTGATCGCCGCGCAGCGCCTGACGACACTGCGGAGCCTCGGATCGGAGCCGACGACCGGGCGCCACGAGCGTGACTACCTCGAACGCCGCTTCGCAGCATCTCGAGGCGAGCAATCAGGCGCTTCCCTTCACCGCCGTCTACCTCTTCGACGAGGCCGACGAGACTGCTGAGCTCGCATGTGCGACGGGCCTCAGCGCTGGTGACCCCGTGGTCCCCAATGAGATCGTTCTGTCCTCTCCGGAACCGGCATGGCCGGTGCATGCGCTCGCCCATGGCGAGAGTGTCCTCGTTGAACGGCTGATCGAGAGGTTCGACACGTTGCCCACCGGTGGCTGGCACGAACCGCCGCAGTCGGCGATGCTGCTCCCGCTCCACGACCAGCTCCGGGCTCAGCGCCCGTACGGGTTCCTGATCGTCGGTCTCAATCCGTACCGCCCACTCGACGACGGCTATCGCTCGTTTCTGTCGCTGGTGGCGGCACAACTCGCCTCTGGTATCGCGAGTACGCGAGCGTTCGAGGCCGAGCGCCGGCGCGCGGATGAGCTCAGCCAGCTCGACCGGGCGAAGACCGCCTTCTTTACAAACGTCAGCCATGAGCTGCGCACCCCGCTGACACTGATGCTGGGGCCCACCGAGGACGCGCTGGCCGACCGCACCGACCGGCTCACCGAGGGCCAGCGCGCACGGCTCGAGGTCGTCGCCCGCAACGGCGAGCGTCTGCAGAAGCTCGTCAACACGCTCCTGGACTTCTCGCGCCTGGAGTCCGGCAATGCCAACGGGTCGTTCGAGCCGGTCGACCTCGCCCGCTACACCGCGGAGCTGGCGGAAATGTTCGAACCGGCCGTGACGCGGGCGGGCCTCGCGTTCGTTCTGGACTGCCGGCCGCTCGATGAGGCGGTCTGGATCGACCGTGAGATGTGGGCCAAAATCGTCCTCAACCTTCTCTCCAACGCGCTCAAGTTCACGCACGAGGGATCGATCACGGTGACGGTCGAGAGGCGCGACGGGCTCGCACGACTGTCGGTCAGCGACACCGGCGTTGGGATTGACGCAGGTGAACAGGCCCGCCTGTTCGAGCGGTTCCATCGCATTCTGGGGGCACGGGCGCGCACGCACGAGGGTTCTGGGATCGGTCTTGCGCTCGTCGCCGAGCTGGCGGTGGTACATGGCGGTACAACGTCGGTGTCGAGTATCCCCGGAGAGGGCAGCACGTTCTTCGTGGAGATTCCGTTCGGAAACGGGCACCTGCCCGCTGAGCAGCTCGCCACAAGGAGCGACTCGCAAGCGATCGGAAGCACGGTGTCCGGCTTCGTCGCCGAGGCAGAGCGGTGGCTGACCCCGGCCGATCAGACGGCGTCCGCTGGGGTGGGAGGGCAACAGGAGCCCGCCGCTCCCGATGGCCGCCCGCGAGTCCTGGTGGTCGACGACAACGCGGACATGCGCGACTACGTCGCCGGCCTGCTTGCAGCCGACTACGCCGTGCAGACTGCGGCCAACGGGCTGGTTGCCCTGGAGCTCGCGCGCAAGCGGCCGCCAGACCTTGTGCTGACCGACGTGATGATGCCGCAGATGGATGGGTTCGAGCTGCTCTCGGCGCTGCACGCGGAGTTTCCGACGATGCACATTCCGGTGGTCATGCTGTCGGCCCGTGCCGGCGGCGAGGGAATCGCGGAAGGGTTGGAGGCGGGCGCCGACGACTATCTGGTCAAGCCGTTCGGGGCCCGTGAGCTGCTGGCGCGGGTCCGCGCGAACCTTGAGCTGGATCGCGCCAAGCGGATGCGCGAGCAACTCGAACGCAACCAGGCGATGCAGGATCAGGCGGAACGGCTGGCGCTGGTGGGCAGCTGGGAGGTCGATCTGGCGACGCGGGCGCTTCGGGGCTCGGAGCAGTTCCTGCAGATGCTCGGACTCTCGGGCCTGGGTCTCGACCACGCAGACCTGAGCGAGACGTTCGAGCGGGTGGTGCATCCGGACGATCGGGAGCGTTTCCGGGTGACGGCTGGTGCCGCCATCGCGGCCGGTGACCCGGTCGGCTGTGAGCTGAGGATGCTGCGGCCGTCCGGAGGCGAGCGCTGGGTCCGACTGCACGCCGAGGTGGTGCAGCGGGAGGGCATCAGGCCGCTGCTGCGCGGGTACGTCCAGGACATCAGTCAGCAACGGGAGGTGGAGCAGGCAGTGGCTGCTGCCGCTGCCGCCCAACGGGTGGCGGCGCGGGAGCACGAGATCGCCGATGAGCTGCAGCGCAGCATGCTGCCGCCGGACACCTTCGACTTTGACCGACTGGAGATCGCCACCTACTACCAGGCGGGCGTCAAGGACACGCGCGTCGGCGGCGACTGGCATGACGCGATCCACATCGGCGCCGGGCGTACGGCGCTCGTGATCGGCGATGTGACAGGTCGCGGGATCACGGCCGCGAGCTCGATGGGACGGATGCGGGCCGCGATCCGAGCCTATGCCCGGCTCGATCTTCCGCCGGCGGAGATCCTCGAGCGCATGGATGCGCTCGTCCGCGAGGGTGGCGACTATCAGCTCGTCACCTGCCTGTACGCGGTCTATGACCCGGCCGCCGGTGAGCTCGTCTACGCCAACGCCGGTCACCTACCGCCACTCGTCGGAGCGCCGGGCAGGTCTGCCCATCGGCTGCCCGACGCCACCGAGCCTCCTCTTGGGGCGGAGGGCGGGGGGTACACCGAACATCGCGTTCCGGTCACGTCGGGCTCGCTGTTCGTTCTGTACACGGATGGCCTGGTCGAACGCCGCGGCGTCTCGCTTGACGCGCGGATCGACGCTCTGGCCGCGCTGATCAACCCGGAGGCGCAGTCGACCGAGGCGTTGCCACGCGTGCTGGTCAACGCGCTGAGTCCGGAGGGGGGCGAGGATGACATCGCGATCCTGGTCGCACGGGTGGCCGACGATCCCGCATATCGCGCGGAGACGATCGAGCTGCCGGACGCCAACGAAGCGGTCCGCCGTGGACGCCGGTTCACATCTGAACTGCTCGCGCGGTGGCAGATCCCGGAGCCGATTCATGACGACGCTGTCCTGATCACTAGCGAACTGGTCACCAATGCGGTCGTCCATGGCCGCGCTCCCATCCGGTTGCGGCTGCGCACGACACGGCGCGAGCTGGCGATCGAGGTCGAAGACGGGTCGAGTGCGATTCCGCACAAACTGCGGCCCGCGCCGGAGGATCTGCACGGCCGCGGACTGGCGATCGTTGACCAGGTGGCCGAGAGCTGGGCGGCCCGCCCAACCGGTCATGGCAAGACCGTCTGGGGGGCGCTGGCGCTGTCTCCGAAGACGGCCGCCTGAGGCTCAGAACCGGACGATCGTCAGCTGGAGTGCAGCGGTTGCTGCGCGGCGACCGCGATGTCTCGGCTGACGGCGGCGATCTCCTCGGGGAGCGCCGTCAGGTTGACGTTGGTCGAGAACCCGAGCGGATCGCCGAGCGGGCGGAAGAAGTCGTCGAAGTGCCCAGCGACAATGGTGCTCGGTTCAAGCCGGGAGAGGATCCGCTCCCAGTAGCGCTCCGTGAAGCTGCGTCCGGCGATGCCGGCGAGGAAGAGGTCGACGCCGCCGGTGGGGACCTGATCGTCGATCAGGTTGGCGCTTCCCTGGTGGTAGATCGTGGTGCCGGCCACGTCGATGTGGATGCCGTACACGGCGCCGCACTTATACGCCGATGGGCTCAGGGCGTCGAGGTGATCACAGCTGAGCGCGCCGTCGTAGGGGACCTTGAGACCGAGCAGCAGCTTCGAGTGCAGGCTCGGGAAGAACCGGACGGTGAACGGTCCAAGTTCGTAGGGCTGGCGCGGGACCACCTCGATCGCGCGGTCGGCAAGGCCGTGCAGGCGCATCAGATGTGCCAGCGAGTCGGAGCCGAACGCTGTTGTGTCGAGTGCGCGGGTGAGCGCCGGCACGTCGATCGCGTGGTCGAAGTGGGTGTGGCCGAGCAGAATGCCGGCGACCGTGCCGAGCGGCCGGCTGAGGAGCGGCGCGTGCAGAGCGGGGTCCGGAAGCGACGGCTGGCTGCCGAAGACAGCCTTCAACGGCACACGGGTCAAATACGGATCGATCAGCAGCGTGTGGTCCTCATAGGTGATCCTGTAGCCGGCGGTGCCGAGCCATTCAAGGTCGAGCCCTGCCGGCAGGGGGAGGGGGACCTTCACCAGGTCGGCGAGCGTCGCGGTGTCGGCGCGCTCGCGCTGCTCACGGCGCGCGACGAACCGGACGAAGCTTTCGAGCTGGTGCAGTTGAGGTGGGATCAGTCGAGGCACGCGTACCGCCCGGAGACGCTTGCCGCAGGCGCCTTGAGTCCTGCGCGATCATTCCACAGATCCCCGCCAGACTGGAACTCAAGCGCTCGCAGATCCTTGCCTTCCGCAGACACGCGACGGCGCTCAGCACACGGCTGTCGGCGGCCGGCGATGCCCTGCGGATTGCCGCCCGGGCAGGGCTTCAGGACAGCATGCCCCGTGCGGCCCTGCTCTCGCTACATGCCCGGATCGAGGGCATCGGCAGCGACGTGCTCGACGATCCGGGGCTCGTCCAGATCTGGGGCCCGCGATATAGCGCCTACGTCGTCCCCGAAGGTGACCACGCGATCTTCACGCGCGGTCGCTTCCCGGAGAGCACAAAGGCGCAGGAGCGGGCATGGCGGATGGCCGCGGCGCTCCGCGACCATCTCGACGGGCGCCGCGCGACCTATGACGCGGTCGGCGACGCGTTGGGCATCAACGGAAACGCGCTGCGCTACGGCACAACCACCGGGACGGTCCTGATTCGCTGGGACGGCGCCGCCTGTCCGATCGTGTGGTCGGTCCCCGAGCCAGAGATCTCCTTTGACGCAGCACGGTTGGAGCTCGCTCGGCGGCATCTGCGCGCGTCGGGGCCATCGACCCCGGCAGCGTTTGCCGAGTGGGCCGGCGTCAAGCCCGCCGCAGCGCAGATGGTGTTCGCCGATCTCGCTGACGAGCTCGTGCCGGTGTCGACGCCGATCGGTGAGGCGTGGATCCTGGCCGCCGATGAGGCCGGCATCCGGGATCCCGATCCGCGGGTGCCGGACGTACGGCTGCTGCCCAGTGGCGACGTCTACTACCTGCTCCAGGGGATCGAGCGTTCGCTGCTGTTGCCGGATCCGGCGCAGCGGGCGCAGCTGTGGACCTCCCGAGTATGGCCGGGGGTGCTGCTGCTCGGAGGCGAGATCCGCGGCACCTGGCGCCGCGCCGGGGCCACGTTCACGTTCGTGGCCTGGGGCCCACTCTCAGCTGGTGAGCGGGGGGCCGTCGAGGCCGAGGCCGGATCGCTGCCGCTGCCCGGGCTCGACGGTCCAATTCGTGTGCGCTGGGAGTGATGGCCCGAGGGCGCCGTGATCAGTGGATCACGAGCGAGCTGAGGTCATCGACGATCGCCTGCGCATCCACGAGATCGTCGTCGCCATGGGTGGTGCGCACGGCGATCACGGTCACCCCCGCACGCCGTCCGGCAGTGATCCCGGCCGGGGCGTCCTCGAGCACAACGCAGCGGCTCGGGTCAACGCCAAGGCGCTCGGCGCCAAGCAGGAAGCAGGTGGGATCGGGTTTTCCGTGCGTGACGTCATCGCAGCTGATCAGCACCTCCGGCACCGGTAGGCCGGCCGCTTCGAGGCGCGTCCGGGCGAGGGCAGCGGAGCACGAGGTCACGATCGCGACGGGTGCTGCGCCTGCGAGGATCTCGCGGGCGCCGGGCAGCGCCACGAGGCCGTCGGTGTCGTTCTCCTCGCACCATGCCATCAGCTCGGTCTCGGCCTGATGGTCGGCTGTGGGGGCCAGCAGCCTGATCGTCTCGCGCGCCGGGCGGCCGTGCGCGAAGGAGAGGACCTCGTCGGCGTTGAGAGCGTGCCGTGACGCGAAACCGGTCCTCGCGCGGCGGACGGGGGCGCTCGAGTCGACGAGCGTGCCGTCAAGGTCGCTGAGGACGGCGTCTGCCCGGACGAAGAGTTCTCTGCCGGTCATGTCAGGGCTCCTTGTGGTGCGGTCTGTGGTGTTTTCGTGGGCGAACTCGAGCGGGCGGCAAGGAGCGCAACGATCACGGCGCTGACCGGAAGCAGCCCACACGCCAGCCGCAGCGACGTGAGCTGCGCGACCCCGCCGATCAGCGGAGGACCGGCGAGGAACCCGGCGTAGCCGAGCGACGTGACGGCGGCGAGCGCGGCGCCGGCCGCGACACCGTCCTGCTGTGCGGCCGTACGGAACAGCGTCGGGACCACCCCCGAGAGCCCGAGCCCGAGGATCAGAAAGCCGGTGATGCCGGCCGGCGCCGTTCCGGCGATCAGCCCGAGCGTGATGCCCGTGACCGCAAGTGCGATTCCGCGGCGGACCAGGACACCCGTACCCCAGCGCTTCCACAGTGCGTCGGCAGCCAAGCGGCCGGCCGCCATCCCGATGCTGAAGGCCGCGTAGGCGAGCGCGCCCAGCGCTGCGGTTCCGGCGGGCTCGCCGCGAACGAGCTTCGCGCCCCAGTCTGCGGCGGCGCCCTCTGCGAGTAGCGCGAAGAAGGCGGCGGCTCCGAGCAGGATCAACCGTCGGGGGAGTGCCCGCCAGCCCAGGGTTGGGGCGGCGGCGTCGGGGTCGTTGTCATCGCCATGGGACCACGCCGTGGCGATCATCGCCGGGATCCCGAAGACCGCGGATGCGATCAGGAGGTGCGGGAGGGGGGATGCGTGGAGCGCGGCCGCAAGAGCACCCGCGCCTGCTCCGGCGAAGCCGCCGAATGAGAACGCGGCGTGCAACGAGGACAAGATCGGCTTCTCGAGATGGCGCTCGACCGTCACTCCCTGGGAGTTCATCGACACGTCGAGCGTCGCATTCGCCGCACCGAGAAGCAGCAGGGCACCGGCCAGCCCCGAGCTCGTCCGCGCCAGGCCGGGAAGAACGATCGCGACCATCAGCGCGGTGAGCGCGCCCCGGCAGAGCGTGCGGCTCGATCCGCGGGCAAGAAACCGACCCGCGATCGGAATCGCCAGGAGTGCCGCAACGGCGGGGGTCAGCAGGATCAGACCGAGCACTCCAGGGCCGGCGTGCACCCGACCGGAGAGAGCGGGGATGCGGGACACCCACGAGGCGAACATCGCGCCGTCGGCAAAGAACACCAGCGTGACGGCGCGGCGGGGGTTCACGCCTTGAGGACCTCGATGCCCGCATCACGGTAGGGAGCGAGCGAGCGAGCGTCAGCATCGGCATCGGTCACGAGCTTGGTGATGCTCGCGATCGGAGCGACGTACACCGGCATCGCCGTGCCGAGCTTGTCGTGATCGGCGAGTGCGACCACGTCGGCTGCTCCGGCGATCATCGCCCGCTTGACGTCGCCTTCCTCGAAGTCCTCTGTGGTTACTCCGGCCTCGGGATGCAGTCCGCAGACGCCGAGCATCACCAAATCCGCACGGATCCCGGTGAGCGCCCGCACGGTTTCGGCGCCGACTGTCACCAGCGCGTCGTGGCGGAGCTGGCCGCCGATCACCCGCACCCGGGTGCCGCGATGCTCGGCAAGCGCGACGGCGACGGGCGGACTCGTCGTGACGATCGTCGCTTGGAGGTCGTGGCGCAGTGCCTGTGCCACAGCCAGCGTCGTCGTGCCGCCGTCGAGGATCACGAGCTGACCGTCCTCGATCAGCTCCGCCGCCCGCCGTGCGATCGAGGTCTTCGCCTCGGGGGCTCGGCGGGCACGTGCCGCGAACGGCGGGATGTCTCCGTGGGGCGGGAGCGCACCGCCGTGGACGCGTCGCAGCAGACCACGTTCCTCGAGCTCGCGCAGGTCGCGGCGAACCGTGTCGGCTGACACCCCGAGTTCGACACTGACGTCGGCGGCCAGGATCCGACCTCGGGTTTGTAAGACGTTGAGAAGCGAGAGCTGACGTTCTTCGGTGAGCACCTGCTCGAGTGTACCGATATCTGCCGAGATATGCATATTTGTGCCGATGTCGGCATCGCGTGCAATGGTTGGCCGGTTCGCCGGTGCTCAACGCACGTCTCGGCGCGGCGATCGGCTGCGAGGCGGTATCAGTTAACCGGTGGACTCCTCCGCACTTCGCGACCACTGCCTCTCGTTTCTCGGGACCCGGGAGGACTTTCCGTTCGGGCCGGAGACCTCGGCGTTCAAGGTCGCCGACAGGATCTTCGCGCTCTCCCGACTGACCGAGCGACCATTGCGCGTCAGTCTCAAATGCGATCCGTCACTGGCCGAGGAACTGCGCCAGGCGCACGCCGCGGTGATTCCCGGCTACCACCTCAACAAGCGTCACTGGAACACCGTGATCATCGACGGTTCCCTGTCGGACGAGATGATCGGCGACATGGTCGAGGACTCCTATGACCTGGTTGTGAGCAAGCTGTCCCGCGCACGCCAAAGGGCGCTCGGATGGCGCGGCCACCTCTGACGCTCGAGCTCGCCGCGTAGCGCTCCCCACCGACGGTGTGGCCGGCCGCCGCAGATTTGGCTGCTACTGGTGGCGCCGCTGAAAGATTCCGGCCCTGGGTGAGGATTAAGGGGATATGGCAATGGTCGACCACGGGCGCGAGACGCGCTTTCGACGGGTCTACGAGCAGAGCTACGGTCGCGTCCATGCCTATGCGGTACGGCGCGTCGGCGTGGACGCTGCTGATGAGGTGGCGGCCGAGGTGTTCCTCGTGGCCTGGCGTCGATTCGACGCGATGCCGCCATCTCAGCTGCCATGGCTCTATGGAGTGGCCCGTAACGTGGTGGCTCGACATCGGGCCGCGCAGGCTCGGCAGGACCGAGTACGGCAGGCCCTGTCGTTTGAGCGGATCGCGAGCGGTTCAGGGGAGGCGGGCGATCAGGCGCTGTGGTCTGCCTGGACCCGGCTCAGTGGCGCTGACCAGGAGGTACTCGCCCTGGTGGCATGGGAGGAGCTCCCCGTACGGGAGGCAGCGATCGCGGCCGGCTGCTCGGCTCCCGTGTTCTCGGTTCGCCTCCATCGCGCACGCAAGCGGCTCGAGCGCCTGCTCGATCAGCCGGCCGCGATTGATCCCCATTCGAAGCTCTCGGAGGCACGATGAGCAAGCAGACACCACCCAGCATGTCGCTCCTGATCTCCGGGAACCCGGTCCGCGCGGACGATCAACTTGGGGTCAGTCCGGCGGCCCAGGCCGCGCTCGACCGGATCCTCGCGAGCGAACCCGAGAGCCCAGCCGAGCGGCCGCGCGCGGGCCGCCGCCTGCCGACGCTCCGCGTTCGAATCGGGCAGTTCGTGCCCGCCGTGACGGTGCTGGTCGCGCTCGTGATCGTCGTTGCGTTTCTCCGGATCGGTGGCCCGGCGCGGCCTGGTTCGTCCGCCACCAACGGGGTCGTGCTCACCTTTCGCGCGTTACCGACGACTCACGGCCCGGAGACGGCGGCGTCAATCGAGCGAGCCGTGGCTGCGATCAGCCACCGTGCCAACGAGCTGGGCACACAGAGCGTGACGGTCCGACCGATCGGGACCACCGCGATCATGGTCCGGGTCCCGTCACGACGCGAGGTGGCGGCGATCGAGCTCGCGCTGACGAGCGCATCTGGCCTGGAATTCTTCGACTGGGAGTCGAGCGTGTTGACAACCACGGGCAAGCCTGTGGCCGCCCTGTTGGCTCGCGCCGATCCGTTGTCGATGGCGGTGAGCCAGGGAACCGCGTCAACGCCTCCCGGGAGCAACAGTGCGGCAACCGGAGGGCTCGGACTGTATGAGGCGGTCAAGCTCGCCTCAGAGCAGCCGGCGGCTCGGAGTACCGCCAGCGAGCCGTCGGGGACCGACTACTACCTGTTCGGCGGGGTCGGCACGAAGGCGTGCACGGCCCTCGTTGCAGCAGACCGAACACGTTCTGCTGCCGATGCGCATTGCCTGCTTGCGGGACCAGTCGAGACCTCAGGACCAAGCTCCCGCGCGCTTGCGCTGGACCTACTCGACGTTGATCTCGCAGCCGCAGACCGAACGGGCGCACAGCTCCTCGCAGTCAAGCCCGGCACCAAGGTGCTGCAAGCGATGCCAGCAAGCTTCAGCGCGCCGGGAGCGCGCCGGGCGACGGCGGCGCGTTACTACGTGCTGCGAGACCGCGTCGCCGTTTCGGGCGACGAGATCACCAAGCCGCGCGCGGGCACGAGCTCCACCGGCGAGGCTGACATCGCATTTGGCTTCACGCGGACCGGAGCTACCAGGTTCGAGGCGCTCACGGCTGCGGTCGCGCGACGCGGGACGCGGCTCAGCACGGGCGGCAGCATCCGGTATCAGCACTTCGCGGTCGCACTCAACGGCGAACTGCTCGAGGTTCCCTATATCGACTTCAGGTCAAATCCCACCGGCATCAGTGCCACCCAGGGCGCTGAGATCGCCGGGAACTTCACGAAGACGACGGCCCAACATCTTGCTGACCAGCTGCGCAGCGCCAACCTGCCAGTCAGCCTCCAGCTCATCGCGGTCTCCAGCTGAGAACGCTGAACGGTAAGGTCTCAGCGGCGATGCGTGGGCGTGGCGTTGGTGGACCGCTCGATGAGCCTGATGTGACAGACCTGCTCGTCAGGATCCCGGCTCAGGTGTTCCGGATGGGATCCGAGGATCCGTGGATCTACCCGCAGGACGGGGAGGCCCCGGTCCGGGAGATCTCCGTCGAGGCCTTCGCGATCGAGCGGGTCTGCGTCACCAACGCCCGGTTCAGTGAGTTCATTGCTGCCACCGGGTACGTCACCGATGCCGAGCGCTTCGGCTCCTCGTTTGTCTTCGCGGGCCTGCTCCCCGACGACTTTCCGCCGACTCGG
Source organism: uncultured Conexibacteraceae bacterium (assembly GCA_963778315.1). Taxonomy (GTDB): domain Bacteria; phylum Actinomycetota; class Thermoleophilia; order Solirubrobacterales; family Solirubrobacteraceae; genus Palsa-465. Next base: position 431,428 of record CAVZTZ010000015.1, read on the forward strand.
GCCGTCGTTGGCGCTGAATGGTGGCGAGACGTACCCGGAGCCGCTTGGGACCACCCATATGGACCGCAATCAGACCTCGATGGGCTGGGCGATCACCCGGTGGTCCACGTCTCGTGGCGGGACGCGAGGGCTTTCTGTCACTGGGCTGGGCGGCGCCTGCCGACCGAACCTGAGTGGGAGTTGGCGGCCCGCGGCGGGCTCGAGGGACAACCGTTCCCGTGGGGAGGGGAGCTGGAACCGGAACGCGAGCACCGGATGAACGTCTGGCAGGGCACCTTTCCGCACCTGAACACCGGTGCAGATGGCTATCTCGCCACAGCTCCCGTCGATGCCTTTGAGCCCAACGGCCTCGGCCTGCACAACGCAACGGGCAATGTCTGGGAATGGACGGCCGGCGAGTTCGGGCCAAGCCATCCTGGTCAGGTCGTCGTCCGGGGCGGATCCTTCCTCTGTCACGCGTCGTACTGCCGGCGCTACCGGACCTCCGCACGCCAGCCGAACACGCCCGACAGCTCACTGAGCCACACCGGCTTTCGCTGCGCAGCCGACATCTGATCCGGACAGATCGGCCCTGGGCGGGGGCCGACCGATGAATCGGTACTATTCCGATCCACTTTATGCCAGTTACTCGTCGCTCCTTCCTCAAGCGCTCGACGGCGCTCGGTCTCGCCGCTGGTGCGGCGCTCCCCGGCGAGGCCAGCGCGAGACTGGTCAGGACCGGCGCTGCCAGAAGCCTTGTGCGCAAGGCCGACACCCGCCCCAACATCCTGTTCATCATCGTGGATCAGTTCCGGCACCCGCGGTTTTTCCCAGACCAGGCGCAGCTCGACCGCTGGCTGCCGAACCTCGCGCGCATTCGCCGGCAGGCGACGAGCTTCGAGAATCACTACACGGCATCCAACATGTGCGTCGCGTCACGTGGCGCGATGCTGACTGGCCTCTACAGCCATCAGACCGGTTGCATGCTCACGCTGGTCAACGGCGACTCGACGCTGTCACCGTCCTTCCCGACCTGGGGCACGATGCTCCGCGACGAGGGCTACAACACGAACTGGTACGGCAAGTGGCATCTCGCGGCGGAGGCGAACGAGGTCAGTGGCACGCTCGAGCCCTATGGCTTCAACGGCGGCACGTTCCCGTCACCCAATGGCGCCGCCCAGCAGGGACTGAAGATGGATTCGGTGATCGCCGGGCAGTTCGACGGGTGGTTTGAGGACGCTGCGGAGAAGGGCCCGTGGTGCACGACTGTGTCGCTGGTCAACCCGCATGACATCAACTGGTGGCCCAACAGCACCAACCCCGATCAGAAGACCGCGCTGGACGAGGTCCACTATGACTTCGGATCCGGACCGCCGAACCTCGAGACCTCCGCACAGCTCGCAGCCAACAAGCCGAAGTTGCAGCTGGCCTATCAGCAGACCCTCGAAGTGGTCGACGGGCCCGAAGAGCTCTACAACACCGACGGCACGAGCAGCTGGGACAAGATGCTCAACATGTATGTCTGGTACCAGCAGCAGGCCGATGCTCAGATCGGTCGGGTCCTGGACACGCTGTACTCGAACCCGAGGGTGGCAGAGAACACGATCGTGATGTTCACCTCCGACCACGGCGAATACGGAGGGGCCCACGGACTACGGGCCAAGGGCGGCGGCGTATATGAGGAGGGGATCCGGGTCCCGTTGTACGTGCTCGACCCCCGGCATGTGCTGTCGGAGGGGCGCTTTCAAACCCGCGAGCAGTTCACCTCCACCGTCGATCTGGCACCGATGCTGCTCACCATCGCCCGCGGCTCCCACAACTGGCGCGGCGAGGCACGGTATGAGCACCTCAAGACCCGGCATGACCTCGTCCGGATCGCCGAGGATGCCAAAGCGCCGGGTCGTCCCTACATCGCGCACGCGACAGATGAGATCTCGGTCGAGCAAGCATCGCCAGACCACCTGCTCTTCCCTGCGGACGTGCCCAATCACATCAACGCCGTGCGCACGCGCCAGGGTAAGTACGCGCTCTACTCCAATTGGGCCGACGGCACGAACGTGGTGGAGAACGACGACCAGGAGTCAGAGCTCTACGACTACACGAGCGCAAGCGGCGTCCTCGAGCTCAACAACATCGCCGCGCAGCCAAGCGCGTTGAGCGCCCAACTCTCGACTCTGCTCAACGATCACGTCATTCCTAACGAGTTGAATGCGCCCCTGCCCGCCTTCCTCAAGAACGCGCAGGAGGAGGGGTACGCCGACTACTACACCCTGATGAAGAACCCGGCCAATACCGAATAGCCGCCGGTCTCGATCATGAGAGGGCTTTCGCGAGGCGGACCTCAGCGGCACGTTCCGGGTCCAGGAGCGCCTGGAGTGCGGACTCATACTCGGGTATCGCGAGCACGCTGCCATCGTGGCGGACCATGAGGTATCGATCGAGCGCGCGCAGGAAGGCCCGATCGTGAGAAACGGTGACGACAGTTCCGGTGAATCCGTCGAGCGCCGCCTCGAGAGCCTCGGAGGAGTCGATGTCGAGGTTGTCCGTCGGTTCGTCGAGGAGGAGCAGGTTGTGCCCCTCGAGTTCGAGAATGAGGATCTCCAGCCGGGCTTTTTCCCCACCGGAGAGAACTGCGTAGGGACGACGGGCCGCGTCGGCGAGGCCGTACCGCGCGAGCGCTGACATCGCCGGCTGCAACCCGTTGACGTAGCGAAGCGCGATGTCGAGGACGTTCGCGTCGACGAAGTCCCGTCTGGTCTGTAGCTGCGTGAAAAAGCCCGCTGAAACGCGAGGGCCACATCGCAGCTCGCCAGCGTCGGGTTCGCGCTCGCCGGCCAGGACGTGCATCAGCGCGGACTTCCCGGACCCGTTCGGTCCGATCACCCCAACTCGCTCGCCGAAATGGATCTCATCGCTGAACCGCGCAACCAGCGCGTCGCCGGACGGCGTGTCAACCCCCAGCCCGTCGAGAGCGAGCACGATTCGTGCCGAGTCCCCGCCTCGGATGCGGACCATGATCGCTTGGTCGGTGACCGGCGCCGGAGGCGGCCCCACCGCGACAAAGCGCTTCCACCGGGTCTCCATCGCCTCGGCGCGACTCGCCAGGTCAGGGGAGTAGCGTGCGCGTTCCTTCCAGATGCGCGTCTGTTCGCGCAGGCGCTTCTCCTCGTCATGCCAGCGCTTCACCGCATCACCCAGTCGCTCCTGGCGTCTGCGTCGCGCCTCGGGATACGTGGTGTAGGACTCCCCGTGTACCCACGCGCCGTGTCCTTCGAGAGTGACGATCGATCCGACGGCCCCGGCGAGCACCTCACGGTCATGCGAAATCATCACGATCGTCTTGCGAGACGCGCGCACGCGCCGCTCGAGCGCGAGCTTGGCCGGTACGTCAAGGAAGTTGTCAGGCTCGTCCAGCAGCAAGACGTCGGCGTCAGAGCGAAGGAGCACGTCAAGCACGAGTTGCTTGCGCTCACCGCCAGAGAGCGTCTGCACCGGGCGGTCGGCAAGTTCGTCAAAACCGCTGCGCACGATCTGCCGACACGACATGTCCCACTGGGCCTGAAGCTCATAGCCTCCCAGCGCAGACCAATCGCCGATTGCCTCGCCCAGTGCCATGCCGGCGCTCGGATCGTCACTCTCCAGGAGCCGACGTTCCAACGCAGCGACCCGCTCGCCTGCCTTGCGTAGCGATCCCGGCGCCAGCGAAAGCAACAGGTCACGCACCGTCCTGGCCCCGCCGTCTACACCGACATCCTGAGCCATGTAGGCCAGCGAGCCGCCGTGTGTCGCTTCGCCCTCCGTGGCAATGAGCTCCCCGGCCAGGATTCTCAACAGTGTCGACTTGCCCACTCCATTGACGCCGACGAGGCCGACGCGCGAGCCAGGGGCAACCTTGAACGAGGCGTCTGAGAACAACAGATCACCGCCCGGATGCGCATAGGCGAGGTGAGAAACGGTCACATGGGACACACGCTGATCATGGCATCGCAGCCATGGTCAGGAAGGCTTGTTACGAGCTGCTGCCCGGGTCAGCGGCGAAGGCCGCAGCTATGAGGTCATTCGCCGGTCCGTCGCTGCCGCTCGGGAACGCCAGGCGGGCGCCCGGGGCAGTGACGGCGAGCGTGGTGCCCGTGTCGGGGTAGCTGAGGATGTCTGGGAAGTTCCTCTCGGAAATGAACAGGAGCCGGCATGGCTCCGACGTCGGATTGCGTAGCCGGTGTGCGCCCTCGGTGCCGCAGGGGAACGAGACGACCTCGCCTGGATGCAACTCGCGAAGCCCGTCCGGCATACGCAGCTCGGGCGTGCCGCTGAGCACAATCAGTAGCTCCTCGTTGGCGTGATGGAAGTGGTAGGGGCTGCTCAGCGTGCCCGGTGCGACCTCGACGATGGTCGCGCCGAGGCGCTGCGAGCCGGGGACCAGTCTGGCGACGCGGTTGCCACCTCGCTGGCCCTGCCACTCGGGCTCGAACACGTTGCTCATGCGCTGGCACCCTAACGCCGCGCGTCCCGATCCGTATCCCGGAGTCCGCTCAGTACCCGCCGCTAAGGTGCGGCTGTGTCAGCTGATTGCGCCTACCTCTTCGATCCGGAAGCCGAGCGCCAGGCGTGGGTCGGCACCGGCCAATGAGCGGTTCCGCGAACGGAGTTCAGGGAACCACGGCGTCTCGGCGGGCGGTGTGGCTGGCGCTCACGGTCGTCTACATCGCGTGGGGCTCGACATGCGTCGGGATCCGGATCATGGACCGGACAATCCCACCGTTGATCGGAGCCGGGTGCCGGTACCTGTCGGCCGGGATTGCGGTGTAGGCCTTCCTCTGGGTACGTCGTCGCACGCCTCCGCGGGTGCGACCTCGAGAGTTGGGTTCGGTCGCTCTGGTCGGAGTTCTCCTGCGCGTACTCGGCAACGGCTTTGTCTGCCTTGCTGAGCGTTGGGTCCTCGCCGGGCTATCGGCGCTGGTGGTTGCATCGGTGCCGCTGTGGCTGCTTGTGATTCGCATCATCACTCGCGACCGCCCAAGCGGCGCAACGCTTGGCGGCTTGGCCGTCGGGTTCCTCGGGGTCGCGTTGCTGGTTCTTCGCGGTGGGGCGCGCGGATTCTGTTACCGCGGTCGCCTATCTGGCACTGGTCGGGTCCGTCCTTGCCTTCACCGCATACGTCTGGCTTCCAGCACGCGCCGATTTCCAAGGTCTGAACCTATGCGTACGTCAACCTGAACTGGGACTGCTTCAACTTGCGCGCCGCTGACAGTCGCTTGACGATATACCGGCTGCCGATATAGTGCGAATCATGAACTGGACCTGCGTGACCCACCTCGGCATCGCGCCGTCACAGTTACAGCAGCGGCGCTCGGAGCTGCGGTGACGGAGCGGGTCGCATGACGCCAACGACTCGCAGGCGGTTCCTCGCCGCCGGGCTGCTTGGAGGCACCGCCGCGGCTGGCGCGACGGTGTTTGAGCTCGTCGATCACGGAGTGCTGCCGGGCAAGTCAGTGCTCGATCGGCTCGACGGTGCGTGCGAGGTCCCGCACACAGAGAAGTTCCGCACAGCGGGCCCGACCGTCGACGGCAGCTTCTACTCGCACGCCCGCAACACAGAGGTCGCCTACCGGATCGCCTACCCGCCGGGCCGCGGACCGGGCGACCGCTTGCCACTGATCATTGCCTTGTACGGCAACGGTGGCAGCGTGGACTCAAACTATGGTGGGCCTGGTCTGGCGCAAGCGCTCGCGGGCGTCGCATCAGGCGGAGCTGCGGTCCCGCCAATGGCGTTCGTCGAGGCCGAAGGCGGCAGCCATCTGTATTGGAACCGCCATCCGGGCGACGACCCGCTGGCGATGCTCGCCGACGAACTTGTCCCGCTATGCCGTTCGAAGGGGCTCGGCGTCGAGAAGGTCGGCGTCACCGGAATCTCCGCCGGCGGCTACGGCTCGCTGCTGCTCACCGAGAAGCACCCGGAGCTGATCAGCGCGTGCGCGGCGATCAGCCCTGCGATCTGGACGTCATACAACCAGGCGCGAGCCGTCAATCCCACCGCCTACGCCAATGCTGCCGCCTTCGCGGACGCCGACGTTGTCACGCACGCCGCCAGCCTGCAGGGAATCCCCGTACGGATCGCGATTGGCAACGACGACCCCTTCCGACCGGGAACCCTGGCGCTGCTACCGCACCTGCCGAGGTCGGCGCACGTTTACTTTGGACCGGGCTGTCACACAGGCCCGTTCTTCGGGCAGCAGCAACTACTTTCGCTGCTGTTCCTCGGTGAGCATCTCACCGTGAGTGCTGCGTGACCGACGACAACCTGACGACCAACGGAACGGTGGGGGAGACGAGCGCTAAAGCGGGGATCTTGTCTTGCCGCTGGGTCAGCGGTAATGGCGGCCTGGGGATCTGGCTCTTGTGAGCGGAGGTGTTACCGCGGGGTAGTTGGTGGACTCTTTAGTTGGTGATGGACGCTCGGCGTGATTTCGAGAGGATGTATGTGGTCTGCGAGCCGGCTGTTCGCGGGTTTGTGATGCGACGCATCGGTGCGGATGGTGTCGATGACGTGGTGTCTGAGGTTTTCCTGGCTGCGTGGCGGCGGCGTGGCGAGATCCCGCAGGACGCGTTGCCGTGGCTATTGAATATTTCGCGGGGCGCGGTAGCGAACCGGCGCCGGTCACAGGGCCGAGGGGCGGCCTTGATTGAGCGGCTGACGCGCGAGGAGGTCGTCTCGGCTGCGACGCATTCAGCCGAGGTCGATCTGGGGGTTGCGGATGCGCTTTCGCGGATGAGCGCTGTCGATCAGGAGTTGTTGTTGCTGGTGGCGTGGGAGGGGTTGAGCGGCGCTCAGCTGGCTGCCGCGGTCGGCGCGCCTCGTGCGGCTGTGGCGATGCGGCTGTCTCGCGCGCGTCGCCGGTTTGCGCGAGCTCTGCAGAACGCGAGCGGATCAGACGCACAAGGCGATTCTTCGAAGGCGGAGGTACTGAGATGAACGATGATGCGATGCGACGGTTGCGAGCGATCAATCCTGTCGTGGAGCTACCGCCCCTCACACCGATTACGACGGTGATTCCGGACTGGGAAGCGATGCATTGTCACGAGCCTGCCGGTCCTGTCGGGGAGGTTGGTTTGCGGCGGTCGCCGAGGCGATGGGCTCGGGTCGGCAGCGTGTTGGTTCCGGGTTTGGGGGTGATGGTCGCGGTGCTCGTTGCTGTGATCGCGATCGCGACGATCCATTCGCCCGGTCGCGCGCCTCGATCGGTGGCGAGCAGCCCGGCTGGCACCTATGCCGATCCAGAAGGCTGGTCTGTTTCGTATCCCGCGGGGTTCACGCTCAAGCGCTCAAGCTCCGGTGCGCAGGTCACACTTTCGAGCTTCGCGCCGGCCCGGACGGTGGCCGGTCAACCGACACCGCGGCAGGCGTTGTCGGTGCTCGACGCGTCCTACACGCTGCCGCTTGCCCAGACCGGGCGGTTCCCTGCCGACGGGGTGGCGCTCATCCTGCTGCCGTTCAACGGCGCGATCATCGGCCCGGATTCGAGGTTCCCGATCAACATCAGCCAGTTCGGTCCCGCAGCCACCCAGCCATTGTTCTCAGCCGGCACCGTGCAACGCGACGGAATCCCACCGGCACGCACCGATCCGATCGTGGCGTATAGCCGGGAGGTAACCGCAATCGCGATCATCGGACGACACGCCTCGCCGGCTCTGCGCAGCGAACTAGCTACCGTGATCAAGTCGCTCGCGTTCCGACATCTTCCGGCCGGCAGTGACGTCGGGTCCAGCTACATCGTCGGAGCAGCCAGCCGGTTCACGGTCGGGTCGCTCACCCGAATCGAAGCTCACTTTCCCCGTCAAAAGCCGACAGCGGTCTACATCGTCCGCGCCCCGGGACGGTTCACCGTCGACCACTCATGCCCGAAAACCGGATCCTGCACGGCGCCCGGCGCGTTCTACGGGATCGGCGAGCACTACAACACCCGACTAGACCATGCGCCGAACTGCCAGATCCAGTTCGACCGCCACGATCAGCAGTTCTACTGCACCAACCTCGGCGTGCGATGGGACCGCGTCGGGCGAGTCGTCAAACAACCCGCCAACGAGAGATACATCGGCGCCATCGTCGGCTACTACGCCAAAATCACATGGGACGGCCAGATCATGATCACACCCGGCTGGGGACCACAACTCAGCCGCAGCGCCGTCCACCAACTGTGGCCCCACTGGCACCAACCCCAACATCCGAACCTCCTGTAGAGGTTTGCCGGCACGTCCTCACAGACCGGCTCCCCCCAGGCACAACGGACCAGCCATAACGGGCCCGGGCGCCCCTCCCTTGCCGCTGGCGCGGGCGTCGTTGCTGGTCGCTTTGACATGCACGTCGGCGAGAGCAGGCACCTGCTGAGGCGCCTCAGCCAGCGGCGTTGCAGCCACCCGACGAGCGGCTTTGTCGGCGCGTTGTGGTCGCAGGACCGAGACCGGGTCTGGCTTTCGTCAGCGGTCCGTGGACCGCCGGTCGAGCGTGTCGGTCAGGAACACGATCAGGTGGCTGACTTGGTCTGGAGTCAACTCGACCTGGTGTGGGTCCTCCCATCTGTCGGTGCAGGCCGTGACGATCAGATGCTTACCCGAACGCGACCACACGAGATGGAGCCTGTGCCTCTCTTGGTCATCGAACTGGATGGCATCATGGTCGGCCTTCGCCATCCGACTAGTTTCGACAACGAGACGACGGCTCCTATTCGTTCGGAGCGTCACCCGAGACCGATCAGGACGTAGCGTCTAACGGCGTGCTAGAGCCATAGCTATGCCTTGGGTGTGGCAAACCCATGAACTGCGCCCATGGGCTGCACGGTCACTAAGAGCGACCGCCACAAGCGCGTGCCGTACGGAGCTGAAGTGGACGATGGGGGAGCGTGTTTGGCGCGGTCTGCCACGACTGCGGCGTCATGCCTGGCCAGCTTCAGGACCTGCTCTGTGATGTCGCGCGATGTTTCGACTGCGGCGGCCAGGCGCACGACGGCCCCTGCGACATTCGTTGGGGCCGCTAGCCCCGAGGCCTAGTCCCAGCAGCGCCGCATCCTCGTCTCGAGGTGACCGGTGCGCTGCTCGTGCGGTCGCCTGGTCGGGTGGCTGCCTTGGCCACCGCCGGACCAGAAGCAGTCACGTCGCCACGTCGTCGAGCCAGCGGCGGAGCGGGTACGAGTGTCATCTTCACATCACCGCATCGTGATGGTAAGATGCGTTCGTGTCCAAGGTACGTACGACGCTCACGATCGACGAAGACGTTCTAAAGTGGGTGAAGATCCGCGCAGCGCGTACCGGCGTCTCGGACAGCGCCGTGATCGAAGAATCTCTGCGCCGTGATCTCAAGCTTGACGTTCTCGACGAACTGTGGGCAGGCGCGACGATGTCCGAGACCAAGGCGTCCGAGCTCGCCGTGGAAGCGCAACACGCGACGAGGCCTCGCCGACGGGCATCTCGTGCGCGCGGTCGTTGATGTCAACGCCCTGATCTCAGGGGTGCTGTCCGCCAAGGGGTCGTCGGCCGTGATCATCCGTGCTAGCCGCGACGGCCAGTTTGAGCTTGTCGTCTCTGAGTTACTCCTCGCGGAGCTCAAGCGAACGCTCGCCTATCCCAAGCTGCGCAAGCGAATCCCTCCGGAGAAGGCCGCCGCCTTCGCCAACTGGGCTCGCGATCATGGCAGCCTTGCCCAGGATCCAGCAAGCCCACCTCTGGTCGGCTCCCGCGACCCCGACGACGACTACCTTCTCGCACTCGCGATCGACCGCCGTGCGTACCTGATCACGGGCGACCAGGACCTGCTCGTCCTGAGCGACAACCTGCCGATATTCACACCAGCACAGTTCGCGACCAAGCTCCGCGAGACCAGCTGAGCAGCCGACAGTCCGCTGTCCGTGCGCCAGTCACGCCGGCGCCCAGCAACGGTGGGCCGCCAACGCAATCGCTGATCCCCGGGATGCATGCGCAATAGCGATCGTCGGCGGAACCGACACGGGTGTCTGTTCCGCGGAACACCAAACGGCGGCTTGTCGCCTTCGCAATCGCTCATGAAAGAGTCGGCTAAATCGCGAGAGCGATCGTCCGTCAGTAGACCAAAAACGCCGCCGCGCGCGAGATTAGGATTTCCAGGTCATGCTCGGGTTCTCGCGTTTGCGTCGAAGCGAATCTGCTCTGAAGTTGCCCTCGGTGCCGGATGTGCCCGAGACCGACCCCGTGCTGAGTGAGGTCGACAGTCAAATCCGGTGGTATGACAGCAACGCGCGACGAACGATGACGCTGCACTTTCGGCTCCGCACTATGCAGATCATCTTTGCGGCCGCGATCCCCATCACGCAGATTCCGTCGTCAGCCATCGGCTGGCGCCTTGCTGCAGGTGCCTTCGGCGCTGTGATTGCAATCTGCCAGGGCTTTGATGCGATGCATCACTACAGTGACCATTACGTTGCTTGGCGAGCTACATGTCAGCAGCTTCTTCGCGAACGGCAGCTCTTCGTCGCTGGTGCTGGTGACTACCAAGGAATGCAGCCGAGTTCACCGGAGGCACTTCGTCAGCTCGCCACCCGCGCCGCAGAGATCGAGGCGCAAGAGCAACAGAAGTGGGCTGCTGACCAGATGAAGGCTCTGGCGCCCGTGAAGAGGTGAGTTGCCCGGGCCGCGTGGCCGGCCGCATCTCACCTCCGCAAACTCCAGACTGTGAGTCGCCGATGCGCTCGTTGGGCTTGTCGACATCGTTGCGACGAAAGGAATCGCCTGCGCAGCATTGCCCTTCCGGGTTGCTCGCATCCCGGGACACTCGCGCGGAACATTGCCTCAGGGCCTGTTCCAGGTCTTGCCAGTCAGCGGCCGAACGCGGTGTGGATCTCGGTCACGATCGCAGCGGGAAGATCAGGCGGGAGGTTCGGCTTGACCGCCGCGTCGAAGAACCGCTCCCACTGCTCGCGCGTTTCCCATACCTCGGTTACCGTGGTGCCGTTGGCGGTGACCTCGGCGGCATGCGAGATGAAGCCGTCGCTGCTGCGCAGCGGTTCCCTCACGTGGTTGGAGATCTCGTCATAGACCTCCGCCGTCATTCCGGGAACGTGCTGGACCATGCTGATCGGCATGTGACTCCTCCTGTCAGGTTCACTGTCGGCTGGGTCGTCGGGTAAAGGAACGGCATCCCGGCTCCCCGGATCGCATGGAGGCCGAGCGGTTCCAGTCGCGATCGTGTCGAGCCGCCCGATCGGTGTCAAGCGGCGGCTGGTGGGGGAGCAGGGGTCAGGCCGTGGCGACGCATGATCTCCCCGAGCACCGCCTTGTTGGGCGGCCCAGACGGCGATGCAGTGAACGCCTCGGAGATCTCCTGGAAGTACGGCCAGCCAAACACCCCAGGCGCGGCAATGCCCAGGAACCGCGCGGTCTCTCTGCCGTCGTTGCGAAATCCGTGGATCTGGCCGCGCAGGATGCAGGCTGCCTCACCGACTCCGAGGATGTCCTCACGACCGTCAATGACTACCGTCGTCTGGCCGGCCATGCCGACGAACGTTTCCTCGAACGCGTCGTGGCTGTGCGGCACTGGTACCGCAGCGCCTGGCGGGACGATCACCTCGATGACCGTGTGCGTCCCATGACTCTCATCGGCGGTGATCAGACTGCGGATCTCGAGTTGCCCGACTCGCACAGATTCGCGCTCTGCAGAGCTCGTCATATCTCTCTCCTCATCGTCGGCTGGCGTCCCTGGCGCAACGTTACAGTGAGCGCGTGCCCCAGACATCGGCCCAACGCGGCGCTGTCAGATGGCTGAGCGACACTTCCGCTGCGCCACCGAAGCAGCACGGGTCGAAGCGCCCACTTTGGGGCGCTGCCCGCTGGAGCGGACCATTGCTTAAGCAGTCGCGCCCGACATGTGCACGAGCGCATCGGCGACAAAGCGCTCGTGTCCGCTCCGCCGCTGGCTCAGCGACGAGGCGACAGGCTGCTCCTGGTGCGGCACCGCCAAATGCAGCCACGTGACCAGGCGACCGAGTCAGCGGCAACCGGTGCTCTCCAGTCGTTCAGTGCGGCGCGTATCACGGTGCGCTTGGTGAAGGCGGCTGCTCGGTTTCCCAGGTGACAGCCGGTCTTCTGAAGCGGGCGATAGGCTGCGGTGATGACTTGGCCGTCATCGGCGCGAGTTGTGCGTCCGGGATCTTTCCTTGCAGCGATCGCTATCGGTGGCGCGATTCTGACCTCTGCCGCGAGTCCGTCCCGAGCCGCATTCGACAAGCCAGCGGCCGCGCAATACGGCTCGGCGCCTACGACGCTCAGCATTCTTCATCTCCGCTCTCCGTCAGGCCGCGCAGAACCGACAGCGGTCGTTCACGTCGTCGAGCAGCGCGGCGTGCTCGGGATGGTGGTCTCCGGTACCGACCTGCCCGCGACCAGCCGGCACAACCGGTATGCGTTCTGGCTCGTCGACGGCTCGCAGAAGCGGTTGTTCCTTGGCTTCGACGCGACGCCTGTGGCGTCCAACCGCAAACTGGTAGTCGAGGGACTCCTGTCCAAGGACTGCTTCCGCTATCACCGGCTCCTCGTCACGCTCCAAGCCAAGCGAGGTTGGCCCGCGAAGATCGTCCTCGACGGCCCGTTTCACCGTTGACGCGGCCCGGCCGCCACCCACAGGTGAGTGCCATGACCCCGTAACGGCAACCCAATGGGACTCGAGTAAGACCATGCCGGCCGCATCGCTGCTCGTGCACTGCTGAACACTGGTGGCCGCTCTTGCGGCGCGAGCATCGAGAGCGGCCACGTCGCGACGCCACTCGATCAGCGGCACAGGGGCCACCGGGTCCCGGGGTAGGATCCGGCGAATCATGAGAGTTGGCGCGACGAGGTCACGGATTGCCGCGGTGGCCGGGTTGACCGTCGTTCTGGCGGGCTGTGGGTCTTCGTCACCGACGATCGCGCCGTCGTCGACGCAGGTGAGGAAGTTCGCGAGTGAGACGCCGACTCAGATCCTTATCGCGTCGGCTCAGGCTGGCGACTCGGCAAGGTCAGTGCGGATCAGCGGCATGTTGCGAGCGGCCAACGTCAGCCAGGGCAAGATCGTGATTGCCGTGGAATATTCGTCGCGGATGGCAATCACGGTCGTCAGGGGTCAGGACAAGGAACAGGTCATCTCGGTGCCAGCAGGAATCGACGTTCGGGCAAACCTCGCTTACTGGGACACAAAGGCGCCGACGAGGGTCGCGCAGCGCTACGCCAACCGCTGGCTGACGTTCAGTGGATCCGCGGGCGCGGCGCTGACCAAGAATTTCCGGGCGCTGGTCAGGCTCTACAACGCCAGGAGCGTTGCCTGCTCTCTGGCACAATTCCCGCATCCAACACTCGTCGGAACGACGACCGTCGCCGGACAGGCAAGCGTCGAGCTGCACTCGGCCGGTCCATCCGGTCACGATTCGAAGAGTCTCTACATCGCAGCTGCGGCTCCGCATTTCCCGCTGCGACAAGACATCACCATTCACGCAGCTGAACCCCCGGTGAGCAGATGTCCGCACGTCTCGGGTCCAAAACCGTCGACAGGGTCTGTCAGCTACTCGGACTGGAACGCCGTGACGATCACCGCTCCGGCAAACGCCACAACGCTTCCGTAGCGACTGGCAACCACGCGCGGGTTACGGAGATGGCTCCAACGCCGCTCAGGGAGTCGCCTTGCGTCGTGGCTTCTCTGCGCTCTCACATCCAGAGCAGGCACGAGAAGGGAGCACTGTCCAAGTGGCTCGCGCGATCGTGAATGCTGGCGTGGCCTTCCACGTCAGAGTGCGATGCAAGCTCGCTGAGCTTGGGCGCCGCGCCCGCGAGCGCGACGCCGGTGGCTCATTTGCCGAGGGCTGCGCTGGCGGGCATCATCGGAGGCTGGCGGGAATGGACGGCGTTGACGATCTCGCTTGGGTCAATCCCTTGTAAAGAGGTGCTGGTGGTGCCGAGGTCGGTATGCCCGAGCTGGCGCTGAATAATGTTGACCGGCACCCCTTCCCGGGCGAGCTCACAGCGTGCGCGTGCCTCAGCTGATGCGGCGCAAACCGGCGACGAACCCCAGCCTGGGTAGCGAGCCGGCGGAGCTCCCCACGGACGGCAGTCGCCGGCCACGCACGACCGCGAGTCGGGCCATCGATGATGCAAACAGCGGCCCAACCGGCAGCTCGACACGCTCCTGGAGCCAGCGGTTGAGGTGCTCAAATCCCCAGTCGTCCATTCCGACCTCGCGGCGGCGATCACCCTTGCCGTGGCGGATCAACACCGACCCGCGAGCCGGGTCGACATCGGTCTCGCTCAGCGCTAGCGCCTCAGAAATCCTCAAGCCGCCACGCCACAGCACCGCGATCACCGCCCGGACGCGGAGACCGTGACGAGCCTCACCGGCCTGGCGCATCACCGCGATGATCTCCTCGACCCGTGGCGGGTCGGCCGGGTACCTCATGCCCTTGTTGCGCGGGGCGCGCCCATCCAGGTAGCCGGGCAGCGTGACTTTCGACCGCCGTCGGCCTACTGCGTCGATCAGGACTGCGTCTGGCATGACCTCCTCCTCTCAGGAGCATCCTCAGTCCGGACGGCCCGGACTGCTTCAGCGGATCGTCCTGCTCCCCGGCGATCCAGTCCAATCGACATGGATTCCTGTCCCGTCGTCTGCCGCCGCTACGGTCGGGACGAGATGACCGATCCGATCCGGTTGCCGCGTGCCACGGAGGCCACCATTCCTACAGCGAAGCTCGTTGACTATGCCTTGAGCACCAAGCATGAGCGAGGCCGGCACAAAGCGCGCGTGTTCGCTTCAGCGCTGGGGATCACCGCCAGCGATTGGCGATACCTCCACGACCAGATCTTGGCCGCGCTACCGGTCGGGGAAGTACGCTCAACCCGCATCACCCCGTTCGGCGTCGCGTACGAGGTGATCGTGATGATCGACGGGCACAACGGACGAACCGTGCCGGTCGTAACGACCTGGATAGTCGCCCCCGACGCGGCGCCGCGTCTGACCTCCACCTGGGTAGACATCCCATGACCGGCTGCAACAATTCCAATATGTCCACTGTCCCGCACCAACTGCTGGATGTCGTTGAACTTAGGGTCGACTCAGGCCGATGGCCGGCTGGGACGGTCGGCACCGTGGTCGAAGCCGACGCTGAGAAGGCGCTCGTCGAGATCAGCGATGACCGCGGGCACGGACTCGACTTCGTCTCTGTACCCCACGACGCGCTCGCGACCCACCACCAGTCCAGCCAGCAACTCGCTTCCTAAGGGCCGCGACCCGCGAGGCTGAGCCCGGACGCGGCACGAGATCGCCGCTTTCGTAATTCGACGCCTGCGAAGCAGGCACCACGCCAACTGCCTGCCAAAGCGGCAAAGCAGTCACGAGCGCTTTGTCGCGACAAAGCGCTCGTGCCCGCTCCGCCGCTGATCCGACCGCTTGGAGGACGTCGCAGCTTCGCGTTGCCGCTGGTCGAACCGCCCGCGCTGTCCGTCGCTCAGTCGGCGGCGGAAGAGCAACTCCGACAGGAGCTGTCAGGTCGTGCCGGTGGTTATGTGAGTGTCAGCTGCCAGAGCTCTCCGGCTTCGTTGATCACGTAGAGATGCTTCGTGCCGGCGGCGACCTCGGTGATCGCTGCGAGAGCTGTCGGCAGGTGTGTCGGGATCGTCGCGGTAAACGATGTCATTGACGGAAGGACCCGTCCGGTTATCCGGCCGGGGCCGAGATAGAACTCCGGCTCGTTGGTCTGCCACGCGACGGCGTGGCGATTGATCGCTGGGCCGCACCATGGCGGCACGCACGCTCCGTCCGAAGGGTTGCCTGTGTTCGGGCCGCCGCCCCCGTGGGGATCGACTCGTACTGTTCGTGTTGACCCGCATTGCTCGACCGAGAAATCGTCGGGGCCGCTCGCGATCAGGGCGTAGCGACCTGCGAGCGTGACCGACCCGATCTCAGATTCCGGGGTTCCGGTGTCGGTCTGCCACGCATCTGCGTACCGTGGGACGCGCAGTGGCGCACATAGCTTCTCGGTCAATCCGGGACTGTTGGGGTCTGCGATCGTGGTTCCACTGGTTGGGTCCGGCGCGATCAACCCGGTCGTGAGGTTCTCGAAGAACCAGCCGTCGGGCGGCGTGTCGTAGCAGTGCTCATTGACGTTGTAGGAGGCGTAGCACGCAACGTTGTCGAACTCAATCCAATCGGTCCCCAGCTGTACCGGCGTGCCGCCACACTCGTTGCCGCGGCACACAGACCTCGGGTCAGGGATCATTCGCAGCGCCCCGGTCTTGAACATGTACAGCTCAACGAACCCGCCGTCATACGGATCGATCGGGTCACCGTCGGCAGAACACTCAAAGAAGACAGCGCCACCACCGACCCCCTCGGGCTCACAGGTCTGACCGGCCGGCATCAGCGGAACCGTCCACCGCTGCCCCGTGTCGTCATCGATCACGACACCCGGCCGCGCCCAGTCACCGTGGACACCGGTCGGAATACCAGGCGCCGGCGCCGCGAACTGCACAAGCACATACGGACCTGCCGTCCACATCGCCGCCGCCGTGTCCTTGTAGAGCCGTCGGAAGTGAACGACCGGCTTGACCGCCCTCCGGGCCGCCGATGCAGGACCCGCACCACCAAGCACGACCCCGACAACAGCAATCGCGACCCCAACGGCTTGAATCGCCACGCGCACTCGCATCGGCTACTACAACGCGTCGCTGACGGCAAAGTTCCGTGACAGTTCAGGCCGACCAACCCGAAACGTCGCCAGATCTCAACGCAGTCTGATCCCAGGAGTCCAGGCTGGCTAGCTGCTTGCCCAGGTGAGCTCGGCCTGTGGCTACTTGAAGCCGGACGGCGGCGGTAGCGGCTCGCACTATCGCGCCGTTCAGCCCCAGCGACGGCGGCAACGGATACCGCACCACCAGCTTCGGCAGGGAGCTCGTTAGGTACGGTCAGCTCGTGACCCGAGCTTGCCAGTTCGACTTACTGGATCGCGACGGTATTCGCCTGAGCGTTGTCTGGTCTCGCTCAGGACAGTCGGTCGGGATCAATGTGATGTCACCAGCGTTCGCGCAAACCGGCTTGAACGCGCAGCAGGCACAGGAACTCGGCGAGTTCCTCGCGCTACCACCAGCGCCTCGTGCCGCGATCGAGCTACAAGACCCGGACAACCCGGACGGTCGCGTGAGCGTGCAGTGGAACCCGTCAGCAAATCACCTGACGATCAACGTCCGGCCCGTCACGCCATGGGACGGAGATCGCCCCCCAGGTCCGGCTGACCGGTGATGACGCGATCAAGCTCGCAGGCTTCCTTCGGTTGGGATCTCCACGGACAGGGCGGCTGCCGGCCATAGACTGACAGCAGACGGCGGATGAACGGTCACCCTTCACCTTCGGAGTGTTGGAGATGAGTTTTGGCCTGCGGGCTGCTCTGATCCTCAGCGCCGTGTTGGTCGTGGGGGGCCTGGTGATCACGGTGGCCGTGGGGTCTTGGGGGTTGCTGCTTGCGGTGCTGGGCCCACTACTGCTCCTCTTCGTTGCGATCGCCAAGTCAGGTCTTCCGGCACAACCGCCGGAACCGACAGACGCATCTGAGGGAGGTGCCAGTTTCTTCGGGTTTGTGCTGCGATCGATTAGCAGCACCGGTCAGCGTCGAGACCCGAAACAAGCCGAGCGGCAGCACTCTCCGCAGCCGCCTCCGGAGTCGATGCCTAGCTCAAATCCCAGCAACGTGGGTGCCTCCTTTGCCGCTCGGGCGGCGACCTCGGCTTCGGCAAGCAGACAGCCGCTCTTGGTTGAGAGCGGCTATGAATCCAGCAACCCACCGATCGACGGGACGCCGAGCGTCCGGGTACCGTCCTGTCGGCATGGAGCGAACGGTGTGTCGATGAGCATCGCCCGATGAGCCAGCTCATCGATCTGCTGCATCCCCGTCTGTTCGAGACGCGGCCGCTCCGGCAACAGATGCTGCTTGTGACCGGGCCGTCACTCGTGTTCGGGGTGGTGGTCGGCGTTGGTGCCGATCTGTCCTCGGCTGCATATCTCGTGCTCATCCTCGTCGCGATCGCGGGTGGAGTGGCCGCTGGGCTCGAGCACCGCACACTCACCAGCGGCGCCGTTCGCGGACTGATCACGGGGCTGTTCTTTGGTGTGGGAGTGATTGCCGGACATCACCTTCTGTCCCGACACACATCGGCGCTGCCTCATCCAGAGATCGTCGAGGTGGTCATCACGTCGCTCGTCACCCCGGTGCTCACCGCAATCGGCGTTGTGCTCCGAAACCACCTGAGCTGAGGGCGGGCTGAGGCACCTGTCGCCTGAGCCGAGGCTCAGGCCGGCAAGAGTCGTGCGGTGAGCCGACTGAGGCCCTGCAGGGTGTTGTTGAGGAGTGGCTGCGGGTCACGGGCCTCGATGCGCTCGACGCGCGCCACCATTGCCTCGAGCAGGGCGTGCATCTCGAGCTTGGCCAGGTGGATGCCCACGCAGGTGTGTGGCCCGTTGCCCCAGCCGAGCTGAACTGTGTTCGGGCGGCTCAGGTCGAACCGCTCGGGGTCCGGAAACTCGGTCTCGTCGAGATTGGCTGCCCCGAACAGAAGCACGACACGGCTGCCGCTGGGGAGCGTGGCGTTGCCGATCACGTGGTCCTGCGCGAGCGTTCGGGTGAAACCACGGATCGGCGAGGCGACACGGACGTTCTCGACGACCGCGCGAGGGATGAGTGAACTGTCGGTACGGATCGCTGACCAGGCGTCCGGGTGCTGCGAGAGTGTCCACAGCAGGAACGTCGAGGCGAGGATGGTCGTATCGAGGGCGGGGGCGACGAGATCGATGCATAGCGCCTGTGCTTCGGCGGTGCTGATCTCGCCCTTGTCACGAGCTTCGAACACCGCCGATGCCCATGAGCCCGGCCGGACACGACCGGGGGAGAGACGTCGTGAGTACACGAGCAGACCGGCGGATCGCAATCCTGCGCGTCTGGCCCGGCTGTTGAAGGGACCGAGCCCGTCGAACGCCGCCGCGGCCCAGTTGAGGAGCCGTCGCCCGTCCGCACGCACGCCAACAAGCTCAGCAACGATGCTGAGTGGAAGGTGAGACGCGAAGCTGCGGCTCGCTTCGAACCAACCCGCGCCCGCGAGGCCGGAGATCAACCGGTCGGCCTCCGCCTCGACCCGCGGGCCGATCTCGCCGAGGGCTTTGGCGCCTAGCGATCGCATCAGCACGCGGCGACGCCTGGCGTGGGTGTCTTCGTCGCTGAACAGCGTCGTACCCCGTCCCCCGAGGTTGATGATGGGGTTGGCTGCGACGCCCTTACCGCTGCGGAACACAGCGTCGTCACGTAACGCGGCCCGAACATCGGCGAACCGGCCGATCGCGTACATGCGGTGGCGCGGGAGCCAGACGACCGGCCCGGCATCCCGGATCCGGGCGAACGTCGCTCGGGAATCACGCACCGTCGGGTCGTCGTACAGATTGATGTCGAGCGTTGGGACCCCGTGGGCTCCGCGCCGCCTCGCCACGCTGCGCATTCCCGTCAGTGTGACGCGAAGGCGAACTCATGGGCAAAGAAAGAGCCCCGCAGTTGCGGGGCTCTATTCGAAGCGGCTGAAGAGACTCGAACTCTCGACCTTCTGCATGGCAAGCAGACGCTCTAGCCAACTGAGCTACAGCCGCACGAGGCAGCGATTATAGCCAGGCTCCCGGGTCAGCCCTTGAGGAGCAGCTCGAGGCTGACGGCGTTGGCCATCGCCTTGTAACCGGCGTCGTTGGGGTGGAGGTTGTCGCCGGAGTTGAACATCGGGTTGAGGCGCAGCGGGTCGGACGGATCGGCCATGATCGAGGCGAAGTTGATGACGCCGTTGAAGGCGCCGCTGGTGAGAATCCAGTTGTTGATCTCCTCGCGCTTCAGTTCTCCGGCGGGCGTCCAGTAGCGGGCGCCCTCGAACGGCAGCAGCGTCGCACCGAAGATCTTCAGGCCGGCGGCGTGGGCGGCGGCGATGATCTGCTCGTCACCGGCGATGATCTGAGCGGCGGAGACGTCGGTGTGGGGGGCGGTCAACGGATTGGTCTGCTGGCTGTAGCCGATGTCATTGATCCCCTCGAGCAGGATCACATCGCGCACGCCGCTCTGATCGAGGACATCCGGCGTGAAGCGGTCGACCGCGGCCACGCCGCAGCACTCGGAGTTGTTGAGGACGCGATTGCCGCCGATCCCCTCGTTGAGCACGCTCAGCGTGCTGCCTGACAACTCCGACAGCCTGCGGGCCAGGTCATCGGGCCAATTCGCATACTCGTTGGTCGTCGAGCCGACGCCGGCGGTGATCGAGTCCCCGAGGGTCGCGACGGCGCCGACATAGCGCTTGGGCGCCAACACATCGACGGCGTCGAGGTAGAACCAGCTCTGCAGCTTGTCGCCGAACGCCCCGCGGCTGGCGTCCCGCACGTGCGCGCCCGAGGCCAGATAGTTGATCACGTGCGACTCGTAGTGGCCGGTCGCGCGTCCGGTCACATCGGGCAGGTACAGGCTGACCGCCAGCCGCTGCAGCGGCTTGACGGAGAGCTCGACGGGATCAGAGACGACCTGCGCTCCGGGCGGCAGCGTCACCGAATCCTGCCCGGCGAAGGTCACCGGTCGCAGCGAGGCGGCGCGCACAGCGCCGCCGCCGGCGCTGATCGCGACCGAGGCACGACCGATCGTCAGCGGTCGCGTGCCGTATGCGTTGGTCAGGTGGATCCGCACCTCGGAGCCGGCCCCGGTCATGAACGCAATCTCGCGCAGGGTCACGTTGTGGAAGCCCCGCATTGACACCACGTTCTCGAGCGTCGGCGCCTGCGGACCGGTCGCCCACCCGCCGAGCCAATGGCTCCCCGTCGGGACCGCGGGCGTCGTCGTCTGGGTGCCGGTCGGATAGCTGGCGCGCGCGTCGGCGCCGGTGACCCTCAGCGAGTTGGCCAGCAGCCGCTCAGCGCTCGCCTGAGCGACCCGTTCGGTGCGGGCGTAAGCGGTCGAGGTCGGGCCACTGCGCAGCGCCGCCAGAAGCAGCACCAGCAACAGCGCAACCACGCCCAACCAGGGGTAAGCGCGATTACGAACAGCGGAGAGCAAAAGCCCGCGAGATAGTAGCGGCGGCCGTCCCACGGTCGTATTAGTCGTCAGCTAAGAAGTACGAACTTAAATCCAAGGTCCGAGGGCTGACATCGCCCAGGCACGTCTGGGACCTCACGAGGTGAGGGCGCGCACCGCGGAGAGCACCGAGGGCTCCAGCAGCTTCGCGCAGAACGTCGTGAAATGGATCCCGTCGAACCGGCACAGTTGGCCGTCGACGTCCGCGTCGTACTGGTTGCCCGGGGAGATCGTCTTATCGATGTCCAGCACCGAGACGTTGGAGCGATTCGCCTTCGCCACCTGGGCGAGCATCCCGTTGATCGCCGTGTGCCGCGCGACCGCTGCGGCCGGGGCCGGAGCACCGTTTGACTGGGCCGGCGGGTCGACGTAGGGCACCGACAGGAACAGGATCTTGCGCTTGCCACCATCGCCGAGGTAGCGCACGTACTGCTCGATCCTGCTGAGCACGTAGCGGTCGAACACCGGTTCGCCGAGGTGCACGATCTGCCCGTTCCACAGCCAATCGAACTCGTCGCGATAGCCCAGCTCGACGACGACCGCCTTGACGTTGAGTCCGTTGGCCAACGCCGACCACTTGACGAGCGCGTTCGGGCAGCCGTCGGACGGGGGCTCCCAGGTGCCGCCGACATCGAGCTCGCCACGGATCCCGAACGCGCAGCCGAGCATGGCCGCGTTGACCATCTCGACCCCGTAGTCCTGCTCGTCGGAGAGCATCGGCGTCGCCAGCGTGAACGCGAGCGAGTCCCCGACCATCATCACGCGCGTGGGCGGGCAGTGGTTGAACGTTTTCTGGCCGGATCCGCTCCATGCGATCGCGTGGCTGTCCAGCGATCTCAGCACGAACTGACTGAGGCCGGCATCCGCCACCGGCGCCATCCCGTACCAGGAACCGTCACCGAGGCTCACGGTGCATGGGGGATCGGTCCCCTGCAGGTTCGCCGGTGGTCGCAGATCGGCGGCGTTGGGCAGCTTGCTCGGCAGCGCACCGGCTGCCGAGGCCACCAGCAGGGAGGCGACCGCGAGGCTGGCCCCAAGGGGGGCCCAGCGGATGATGCTCTGCCCGAGCCAGCCGGTGCCGGCCGCCCCGGCGCCAACCGCGACAGGTCGCCGGCCGCGTCTGTCGGTGCCAGTGTGGCCAGCGGCGAGCCGGGTCGAGGCCGCGGTGGCCGGCGCGATTGGGGTCAGGGTGCGTGGCGCTCGTCGTGGCAGCGCCAACGGGCGCTGCCTGCGGATCGGCTGCTCGATCAGGAAGTACGAGAGCGTGCTGAGGGTGAAGGTCGCCAGCAGCCGCACGATCAGCAGTGGGAACCCCGAGAGCCCGGTCGCGGCGTTGTCAAGCCACAGGAACAGCGGGAAGTGCCACAGATACAGGCCGTAGGAGATCACCCCGATCGCGCGCAAAGGCCGCAGTCCCATCAGCCCGCCGGCGATCGAGCGCGGCTGCTGGATGATCACCGCGATCGTCATCGCGGTCGCCAGGTCAACGAGCATCAGCCCCCACGGGTACATCCATGCGGCGGTACCCGAATCGACGTTTATCGCGATCAGCAGGAGCAGCAGGATCAGGCCGGAGAAGATCGAGACGTGCGCCTTTGTCGCCCACCGGGGTTGGACCCGCCACAGCGGGCCGGGGTCGAATTCGTCGGCGTCGGCGCCGTCACGGGCCTCGTGTAGTGCCAGACGCTCCTGATGCAGCGCCAGCCAGATCGCTAGGACAGCGCCGGTCAGCAGGCCGCTGGCGCGCGTATCGCTGCCGTAATAGACGCGGTTGACGCCGCTTGAGTGCAGCAACACCAGCATCTCCAGCCAGGAGAGGACGGTGCCGGCGATCGCAACGCCGAGCAGCACCCGCAATGGCTCGCGCGGGGAACCGCCGACGCGGCGCAGGATCCGCGGCAGCGCCAGCGCCGCGAGCAGCAGCAGCGGCCAGATGACGTAGAACTGCTCCTCGATCGACAGCGACCAGGTGTGCTGGAAGGGCGAGACGCGGCCGGTGGCGCCGAAGTACGTGGTCGCGTTGGCGATCTGGTGCCAGTTGGAGTAGTAGAACAGCGCCGCCAGGCCGTCGCCGAGGATCCCGGGGATCGCGACCGTCACGCCGGCCACGGCGTAGTAGATGCCGATCCCGACGACCATCAGGAACAGCGCCGGCAGCAACCGCCGTGCGCGCCGGGCCCAGAACGCCCGCAACGCGATCGTCCCGCGCTCGCGCCATTCGCCGACGAGCAGCGAGGTGATTAGGAAGCCCGACAGGACGAAGAACACCTCGACGCCGAGGAACCCGCCCTGTGCCCAGCCGACACCGGCGTGATAGAGGATGACAGCCAGCACCGCCAGACCCCGGAGCCCGTCAAGGCCATCGACATGGGTCAGCTGGAGGCGACGGCTACGTGCAGATCGCGAAGCCACAGGAGAGGCGTGGACGGGACTCGAACCCGTGTAGCAGGTTTTGCAGACCTGTGGATAGCCGCTCTCCCACCACGCCGGCGGAAGACCCGAAGGGTAGCGGCGCAGTCGTCAGAGAGCCCGTCAGCTCCCTTTCCGTGCCAGCACGGAGACGGTCGGCGGGACAACGTCTTAGGTTGCTGTCCACATACGGCACGGGGATTGCGAGGACTGACATGCGGGCGAGGGTATTGATGACGGCTGTGCTGGCTGTCGTGATCGCGTCGATGGGCGCGGGGACAGCGGCGCTGGCGGCCGGGGGCGGCGCACAGAAACCACAGGACACCGCTCCGGCGGTGACCACGGTGACACCTTTGCCGAGCACCTGGTTCAAAGGGGTCGACATCGTCAGCTACACGCACGATCCCTTCGACACGACCAACTTCGACGGTGATGGGATGCTCGCCGCGATCCAGGAGGCTGCCGCTGACGGCGCCAACTACGTCGCATTTGTGCCCCAGTGCCAGGCGGACTCGATCTATGCCACGACCATGACGTGCAACTGGGACGACGGCAAAACCGACTGCGCGGCCACCGACCTGCCGAACCAGAACAACCCGGACTACACGCCGATGACGATCTCCGACGCGTGTCTCGAGGAGGCGATGGCGGACGCTGAGGCGCTCGGCTTGAACGTGGCGCTCTATCCGCACGTCGATCCGAACGGGAGCGGCAATCGATCGGAATGGGACCCGACGACCGATGGAACGTCCGGGGGCACATCAGACTGGGCGGCGTGGTGGACCTCCTATGACCAGGTCATGAACCACTATGCGGCGATCGCCCAGCAGTACCACGCATCGATGCTGTACGTCGGTAGCGAAATGAACACGACCGACACCTGCACCGGTTGCAAGGAGCAGTGGACGAGCCTGATCGGCTCGATCCGGAACGAGTTCTCGGGCCTGCTGGCCTATGCCGCCGACATCTACGGAGTCGGAGCGGACGGGCCGGACTATCAGGAGTTTCCCGTCTGGAACCTCCTGGACGTGATCGGGGTGGATGCCTACTTCCCGCTGGAGGCGCCTCCGGCCGACGGCGGCGTCGCCGATCCGTCGATCTCGCAGCTCATCTCCGGCTGGAGCGACTACAACGACTATTTCACCCCGGGCGGCGACGACCTCGCGTCCCTCGAGGCACTGTCAAGCTACGGGAAGCCGGTGATCGCCAGCGAGTACGGCGCTTCGGACAGCCCGTACGCGGCGAGCTTCGACGGCGACTGCCCGTCGAACACCGATTGCGGCCAGGATCAGGGAGCTCAGGCCGATCTGTTCACCGCCTTCTTCGACACGTTCGAGCCGCAGAGCTGGTTCGACGGCATGTTCGTGTGGGACTTCCAGACGGATCGGAGCACCGACCCCACCTCTCCCGACAACAGCGACGGCCAGGACGATCCACGTGGGCTTGAGGCCGAGCAGGTTCTGAAGGACTGGTGGACGGCGGGTGAAACCACGACGACAAGCACGGCGACGACGACGACCACGCCATCGACAACCACCACAACGCCATCGACGACGACCACGACGCCGAGCACGACGACCACGACACCGGGTACGACCACCACGACCCCCAGCACGACAAGCACCACAACTCCGAGCACGACCACGACGCCGAGTACGACCACGACGACGTCGAGCACGACCACGACCACCACGAACCCGCTGGTGGGGATCGTCGAGCAGCTTGAGCAGCTGGTCAAGCAGGTGCTTGGTGTCTCCGGGTCAGGCGCGAAGATCGGGGCGCTGATCACCAACGGCGGTTATCGCCGCAGCGTCATCGCGACGTGGCCGGGGACGCTGACGGTCAGCTGGACGGCGAAGGTTCACGGCAAACACGTCACTGTCGCGACCGGCTCCCACAAGTTCTCCAAGGCGGGCACGTGGATGCTGCTGATCGGGCTCACGCGTCAGGGCAAGGCGCTGCTGAAGGCGTCGCACAGCCTAAAGCTGGGGACGAACTCGAGCTTCACGCTCAGCACCGGCGGCAAGCCGCTCACCAGCAGCGGCAGCCTGACGCTGAGGCGTGGTTAGACGCGGGGAGGGGCCAGGCGCGGGGGAGGGCTAGGCGCGAAGCAGGACGGCGTTCCCGCTCGGATCACGGAGCAGGACGCCGTCCGCGCCTGAGTACAACGTAGCCGGCTCGGTCGTGAGGCCGGCGTGCTCGGCGCGCGTGAGGGCGGCCTCGACGCCTTCGGGTGACCCGGTCCGCACCTCGAAGAAGCGCAGCCCGGCGGAATCGGGCGCGGGAGCCTGTGCGCCGCGGCTGTTCCAGGTGTTCAGCCCGATGTGGTGGTGGTAGCCACCGGCCGCCACGAACAGCGCCCCCGGGTAGCCGCGGACCATCACGTCGAAGCCGAGCACATCCGCGTAGAACCGCTCGACCTCCGGGATTGACGCGACCTGAAGGTGGATATGACCGATCGTCGTGCCAGTCGCCAGTTCGGTCTCGGGCCCGCTCATCGGATCCTCACCGAGCTCGGCCACGATCTGGTTCAGATCAAGTGGCAGGGTCGCCATCTCCAGCTGACCGGCGGCATCGCGCCGCCATTCGCTGCGGGGACGGTCGCGGTAGATCTCGATCCCGTTGCCTTCCGGATCGGTCAGGTACAGAGCCTCGGAGACGAGGTGGTCTGAGGCGCCGTCGAGCGGCCAGCCGGCCCGCGCGAGGCGGACCAGAGCGTTTGCGAGCTCGACCCGCGAGGGCACGAGCACCGCGAAATGAAACAGGCCCGTCTCGCGGGGATTCCGTGGCCGGGCGTTGGGGTCCGAGGTCAGCCGTAGGACGTGATCGCTGCCGACTGGCCCGAGAGTCACGGTTCCGTCGTCGTGCTCACCCGCGGACATCCCCAGCGCGCGCTCGTAGAAGTCACGCGCGCGGGGGAGATCGCGCACGGTCAGATGGACGGTCCCGATCCGGGTCGTCGCGGGGAGAGTTCGCGTTTCGGTCGGGACCGCCATCGTCATCAGGCCACCAATGAGCGGTGGTGGGAGACGAGCGCCTCGAGGACCTCCTCGAGGCGGCCGATCGTCTCCGCGTCGCTCAGGTTTGACTGATCGTCGAACTTGGTCTTGGCGCCGCCGATCGCCAGCTCGACGTCGGTGACGCGAGCCCCGGCGATCCCGAGCGCCTTGCGCAGGTGATCCTGCGCCCACAGTGCGCCGTAGTCGGTGATGCTGGCGCCGACGACCGCCACCGGCTTGCCGTATAGCGCCGCCGGAGGTCCGTAGGGGCGTGAGCCCCAGTCGACGACCTGCTTGATCTGGCCGGGCATCGTCGTGTTGAACTCAGGCGTCGAGATCAACAGTGCGTCGGCCTCGTGGATCCTCCGCCGCAGCTCGGCAACCGCGGGCGGAGGGGTGTCGGTGTCCTTGTCCTCGTTGTACGGGGGCAGCGACTCGAGATCCGCATAGATCTCGACCTCGACGCCCTCCGGCGCGTGCGCCGCCGCCGCCCGGACGAGGCCGGTGTTGTACGACAGCTTTCGCAGGCTGCCGGAGATCGCCAGGACCTTCGTCATTACGCTGCCTTGACCGCCGAGACGCTGACGATGATCTTGACCTCGTTGGAGACCAGCGGGGTGCCGTTCGGCAGCTCCTGGTTCCAGGACACGCCGAAGTCGGTGCGGTCGATCACGGTCTCAAGCTCAAAGCCGATGCGCTCGTTGCCCCACGGATCCTGGCCGTTCTCCAACAGCGTGCCGGTCAGCTCGATCGGCTTGGTGACGCCCTTGAGAGTGATCTGGCCGCCGACCTTGATCTGGTTGCCGGTCGCCTCGATCGTGTCGGAGCTGAAGGTGATCTGCGGGAACTGTGCGGCGTCGAACATGTCCGGCGCCTGGAGGTGACCGTCGCGGTCAGGTGTGCCGGTGTCGACCGAGGAGACCTCGACCGAACCCTCGAGCTTGCCGTCGGTCACGGTGCCGGAAAACGACTTGAAGGCGCCGCGGACGGTGGCGATGCCCATGTGCTTGATCTCAAAGCCGACGTTCGAGTGCGTCGGATCTACGTTGTAGGTGCCCGCGGGAATCGCGGTGACGTTGGTTGCTGACATTGGTTTCTGGCTCCTGAGATTGGTGGGTAGTTGAGCTTGCAACTATCCTAGCGGATCAACGGTTGACCTGTCAAGTATCTCCGTGTGAGCCGATTGGGGTGGCCCCGTTGGGCCACCCGCGGAGGGGGGACTACTCAGCGGTGCAGGAGCCTTCGACGTGCGCGCCGGGAAGGCGCTCGAGCAGGGACGCAAGCGTCCGCAGTTCGTCGGCGTCGAAGTGGGAGAGGAACAGCTGCTGAATGCCCTTGACGTGGGTGCAGCCGGCGTTGCGGAGCTTTTCATACCCGCAGCCGGTCAGCTGGGCATAGGAGATGCGCGCGTCCTTGGCGCATGACACGCGCTCGATCAGGCCGCTCGAGACGAGCCCGTCGACCAGGCGCGTGATGCCGGACCGGGTCAGCCGTGTGCGGTCGGCGAGCTGTGACATCGGGAGCCGGTGGCCATCCGCCTGGGAGAGGTAGAGCAGCACCTCATAGTCCCGGCTCGTCATGCCGTGCGCGGCGATCAGGTCGGAGTCGAGCTCACGCACGATCGCGGCATGGCTCTGGAGGTAGCCGCGCCACGCCTCAAGCGCCGTACCCGCGAGGGCCTCGCTATCGATCGTCTGATTTGCGGCTGACATGTAAACGAGTGTAGTTGACGGGTCAACAGTTTCCGTGATGCACGGCTCTGGCGGCGACAAACCACCGGCCTGCGTGTAACGGTTCACCATCTATTTCGGCAGCAAGCTGCTCGGGCGTGAGGTAGCGCTTGAAGACGCTGTGGGTGGTGCCGTCTGTGAGGGTGCGCTGTTCGGTGTGTTCGTGGGGGCGATCCGCGCGGCGGGCGGAGTCGATCACGACGAGCTCGTTCGCAACGCGGCGGGCCTCGTCCAGGAAGTGCTCTCGTTCCTCGGGCGGCAGATGGCCGTAGAAGTGGCCGGTCAGGACCCGGTCGAAGCTGTTGTCCGCGAACGGCAGGTTGAGCGCGTCACCGGTGATCGCGAGGCCGTTCGGGAGCCGTGATTGCGCAATCGCGACGACCGCCGGGCTCTGGTCAAGGCCGATCACCAGTCCCGTGAGGTGCCGCGTCAGAAAGCCGGTGCCGCAGGCAACGTCCAGCGTGCGCGCGGGGGAGAGCCCACTGACGAGCGCGGTGATCGCGGTGACCTCCTCGTGCCAGCCCGGCCGCTCCCGCGTGGCGAACAGCCCCGTGCCGGTGTACCAGTCGTCGTACTCCGCGGCGCGCGCCTCGTAGTAGGCGGCGGTGGCGGGGTCGGTCGCGAACGCCGGCGTCGTCATCGTCACAAGTGTGCTTGATCGGGAGGCGGAAACGCCGTCGTTCCCGCCTCCCGATTCGCTACTTGTGGTGGACCTTGATTGTGATTCCCGAGATCGCGCAGCCGTTGTAGCTGCCGCTCCAGGTGATCACGTCGCCGTCACTGAGCGTCGCCACGATCCGCAGCTTGAACTTCCGTGCCGCGGGCCTGGCGAAGGACAACGTGCTGATGTGGTGGCCCTTGACCCTGTGAGCGACCTTGCCGTTGATGTAGATCACGGCGGCCGTCTCATGCACCTTGCCGCTGAACCGCTGCGCGAACGACAGCCGCGAAGGCACGCTGCATGTCGTCGCAGCGGCGTTCGTGACCTGGCCCGGCCCGACGAAGTAGATCGGGTACGAGCTCGGCGCCGTCACCGTGGTGGTTGCCCCGGGGGTTGAGACTGTCGTGGTCGGTCCCGGGGTCGTCACGGTGCTGGTCGTCCCCGGCGTCGTGACTGTGGTCGTGGTCCCCGGCGTTGTGACGTGTCCGTGGTCCCCGGCGTTGTGACCGTGTCCGTCACCGTTGTCGTCGCTTCGGTGGTGGTGCTGGTTGTCGTGGTGCCTGTGCCTGTGCCTGTGCCCGTACCCGTACCGGTACTGGTACCTGTGCCGGTGGTGGTGCCCGTTGTCGTGGCCGTCCGGGTCGGGTTGCTGAGCGTCGAGGCTTCGTTGCATAGCGCCGGGCCGAGAGTGCCGGCGATCGGAGATCCAAGGCCGCTGGCCATGTCGTAACCGCTGCCGGCTGCGAACTCCCCGCCGTTCGTGCTCAACATGTCGTTGTTGCCAGAGGTGATGTCGTTGAAGTCAGCCTTGTACTGCGCTGTCGAGATGCTGGCATCGGCGTACAGGTCCGGGTTCGCGAACCCGATCGTGCCGTATGCCTGACAAGCGGCGTTGGCGTCGGCGTCGGCGAATAGCGAGGCCCACAGTGGCGCCGCGCCAGAGGTCCCGCCGACTGACGTCCATTCACCGTTGTAGTAGATGACGTACGCGCTGTACGGGTCGGCGTCCGCCGTGACGTCAGGAACTTCGCGGCAGTAAGTGGTCGTCGAGCTGCACGTCGACTTCGACGATTCGCTGTTGACCACGTTCAGTGACGTTGCGGCATCCGCCTGGTAGGAGGGCATCGTCCACAGCGAGGAGACGCCTCCGCCACCGGCCCCGCCCTGCTGGGCCAGCGCAAGGACGGTGCCGTTGTTCCACACGGTCTCGGTGGGGGCGGTGGTCGGCGAAGCGCCGAGCGCACTCAGCGTCGTGCCGCCGGCTCCGGTCACGAACGGCTGCGACGCCGGATCGTCAACCGCTGCTTGCGGTTCGTTCCCAACCGGCGCGCCAATCGGGCCAAGCGCGAGCGCGCAGTCCTGGGCGCCCGAGTCTCCGGCAGCGGCCGCGATCGAGATCCCTTCGGTTGCGGCCTGCTCGAACAGGGTGTTCTCCGCGGTCGCGTCGCTCGAGCCCTCTTCGGACTCGCATTCGCCCCAGGAGCTTGAGATGACGTCGATGTCGGGGTTGTTGACCATGGCCTCGTAGTTGTCGGTCAGGCCGGCGTCGCTGTTGGGTGCTTGGTAGACGATCACGTTCGCCTCCGGTGCCAGGCCGATCACGTTCTCGATGTCGAGTTCGGTCTCTTCGCCATCGCTATCGGCGGCTGACGGAGTTGGAGCGCCGCCGTCCTCCTGCTGGTACGTCACGCTCGCCGAAATCCCGTAGCACTGCTCGAACGCGGTGATGTCAGCGGGGAAGTTGCCCTCGAGCTCGAACAGCCCGACGGTGACGCCCTGGCCGAAGTCCCCGCTCGCGTAGAGCGGGTCGTAGTCGTAGGCCTTGGCGATCTGGTTGCTCGTATATGCGGCGCCGTCCACCGGCGGATCCGGCGTGTCGGTTGACGCCGCGGCCGACGCGTCGGCGCACGGCTGGGCGCCGCTCGCGGAGATGGCTGATGCTCGTGGCTGCATCCCGTGCGCGATTCGAGCTGCGGCGACCGTTTTCGTGTGCGCTGCGTGGATCAGATCCTGGCGGTGCGGTACGGAGACCGTGCTCAGGCCAATCACGGCCTCGACATCGCCGGCGACCGACGCCGGAAGTGCTGGGGCGGAGACGTTTGAGTACGCGATCCGGCCGCTCGGCAGGCGCATCCGATCGATCGTCGTTGAGAACGCCTTGTCGATCGCGCCTGCCGTCCCGGTCACGTTGAAGGAGAGGCGGTTGGGGCTGGTCGCCCCGAGGCTCAGGCCATCAGCAGCGAGCGCGTTGCGAACGCTCGCGATCGTCGTGGCGGTGGCGCCGAAGCGCGCTGCGAACTGGCGCACGGTCAGGTAGTGGCGGTATGAGCTGGAACCCGGGGTGGAGACCTCTGTCGCGAACGTCGACAAGGCCGCAGGTGTACGTGGCTTCAGGGCGATGACGAGTTGGATCGTGGTCCCCGCCGGTAGCGCGGAGAGGGTCTCGGTGCGCAGTGGCACGAGCGGTGCTGCGCCGATCCGGGCTAACCCGGAACGCGTGCTGACAGCGCGCGGGACGGTGAACCCCTTCAGCAGGTTCGACGTCAATGCCGCATTGGCAGATGTGAACACCGCCGGCGTCAACGACGGCGCCTCCGCCGAGGTCGGCCCGGCGGTCGCGACTCCTGCGCCGGCGGCGAGTACCCCGGTCAATGATCCAGCAGCGATGGCGACCGCCCCGCAGGCAGCCCAACGGCTTCGCTTCATTCTGATGACTCCCCTGTTGTGTTCCCACGCGCCTATAGCCGCCTCATGCGGCCGTCTGCGGCGACCATAGTGAGGACTTGGTCCGCCGCATCTATCCCGTTGTCCAGGATTCCGGTTCGGACGTTACACCGTGCGGCTAAGTGTCACACGCGGGTCCTGTCCCGAGGCATCGCGCCAAACGAGGAATGCGGCGAGATGCGCGTTGATCACGACTGGGCACGGCGTGGCGCCGAACCTCGCTACATTTACCCCTCCCAGGGCGATTAGCTCAGCTGGGAGAGCGCCGCCTCGACAAGGCGGAGGTCACTGGTTCGAGCCCAGTATCGCCCACTGATGAAACCCCCGTTCCACGGGGGTTTCGTCGCTCGTCAGCGGGCTTCGGCCTCACGCACGCGGCGGACCATCAGCTCCAGCATCGCCCACGCTACGTCATGGTGGTCACGCAGGAACGGACGGAACGCCCAGCTGGTGAATACGAGGCAGCGACAGTCTGTGGTCGCGACCACCTTCGCCGAGCGGGGATTCTGATCAATCAGTGCCATCTCGCCGAAGTGGTCGCCCGGCCCGAGGGTACGGACGGGGCGGCCGTCGACGCTGACCTCGAGCGCTCCGTCGGCGACGACGAAGAAGGTGACGCCCAGGCCCCCGGCTTCGCTCAGATTGGTGCCGGCCGCGTACGAGACGTCGTGCGCGTCCTGCGCCAGCTTCGTCAGTTCCTTGCGGTCGAGCGACGCGAAGAGCGGAACCTGCGCTAACACATCTTCGTCAGACATTGGCATGACTATAAATGCTTGCTGAAGGGGAGTTCGTCTGGTGGCGGCCTGACCCGGAGGTTCGGTCGGCGTCGTCGTTGCGGTCAGTCGATCACTGGGCCCGAGGGCTGCTCGAGCAGCGGGGATTCGGCGACGGTGCCGGTGATGACGGACTTCGCCGGCCGGAGCAGCGCTGCGAGCGGCAGCGACAGTCGGAGCTGAGTGAGCCGGTGCCGGCGCGAGCTCACGGGCAGGGTTGGGTCCTCGGCGAGGTGGGCGAACGCCGCGGCGGCGTTGATCTCCTGCTGGCGTGAGCGGGCGATCGTTTCAAACGTACTGGGGTTCATGGTCTTGTCCTCTCGGTCTGTCGTGGGGCGCTGCTGACAGAGGACAAGGTCTCACCGCACGCCGATTGCGACCGCGTCGTGCGGGACATCTGAATGCGTCGAATTACGCAGACAGATGCTGCTCAGCGCTGTACGCCGGCGTACCGCCGCAACGCGGTGAGGTCATGCACCGTAACCGTGTGACGGCCGGTGCTCACGCAGTCCAGCGAGCGCAGGGTTGACAGCGCCTTGACGGTGGCTTCACGGGAAGCGGCACACCAGCTCGCGAGCTGATCCTGTGACAGCGGCAGGTCCACGATGTGACCGCCGTCCGCGGGCCGACCGAACCGATCCACGAGCTCGGTCAGCCGCGTCGCGACCCGACCGAGCGTGTCGAGCGTGGCGAACTCGATCCGCTTGCGATCGGCATCGCGCAGCCGTCCGGCGAGGAGAGTCAGGAGCGCTGTCGCCGCACCCGGCTCCTGAATCGCGCGTGTGAGGGTTGTCACCGGAGCGACGAGGACCTGCAGATCGGTCAGCGCCGTCGCGCTGGCTGACCGCGGCTTACCGTCGACCGCGGAAACCTCACCCAGCACGTCCTGGGGGCCGGTCAGAGACAGGACCGTCTCACGACCCGAGGCGGACACGCAGCTGATGAGAACCCACCCGGACTCGACCAGGAACACGCGCTCCGGGCGATCGCCCTCGACGAACAGGGCCTGTCCCCGGCGAAAGCTCCGTCGTTCGGTGTGCTCACTGAAGATCGGTGCCAGTGCCGGATGCATTCCGAATTCTGGAGCGGGGGGCCCGGTGAGTTGCCCGATCAGTCCTCGCGCGGTGGGGGCTGAAAGACGATTCGCTTCAGCTCGGTGAGCGCGTTGCCCCCCAATCGAAGTGCGGTCTGGAACCCCTCGAGTCCGAGCTCGCCGGCGTCAAGTGCCCGTCGCAGTTCATCAAGCGCCGGTCGCTCATCGTCGCGCACCTGATCGCGTCGGGCCTCCAGCAGAATCACGTGGCGGGGGCGCCGGAGCCGATGCGCGAGGCGCACGTAATGCTCTCGCTCCCCGGGATCGAAACCCTCGAGCGGCAGCATCACGCTCTGATGGGACTCCAGTCGTTTCAGAACAGCGTTGTGAAGCAGGTCGGCGGCACGGTCCTCGATCTCCTCCTCCGGCACGCGGCCCGCGAGCAGCGCCCGCACACGAGCCGGCGCAAGCGTCACCCCGCGCTCCTCGGTGACCTGTTCCGCGAACTGCGCGGGGTCAGACGCCTCGGCGCCGATCACGACAACAAGGCTGCCGGGTGAGTACCGGAGCCGGTGTGCGGGAGCCAGGACCCGGCACTTGGTCGACACATCGACCGGACGTGGCGGGGCACCATCTTTTCGCGGTCGCTCCGACGACCAGCCAGTGCGCTCGTCCGCGGAGATCTTGACGCTTCGTGCGGCAGGTTTGTCAGTCACACCGCCCATCATCGTTGACCGGGCGGAAATGTGCTCCGCCAAACGCCTTTGCTTCGGGCTTGGGGTGGTTTTGGTGCTGGCTCATCCGTTGCCCCGGGGAACGATCGACAGGGGGCCGGGATGCTTGGGTGGACGCGGTGTCATCGCAGGTCGGACTGGGTGATTCAGGTCCGCGTCGGGGTACGGAAAGGTCGCGATCCCTGAGTCAGGTGAGCGTCAGCCGAACGGTCTTTGTCGCCGAGATGCCGTTGGCCAGCCGGTAGACGACCGTCACGGTCGCCTGCAGCTTGACGCCGCGCGAGAGCGCCACCTTGGCCGCGTGCTTGAGCCCGAGCCTCAGGGTGAGCGGCACACCTGCACGGTCGGAGCCATGAGCGGCGCCGATCACGGTCACGAGCTTGGGGCAGCCGGCCCCGGCGATCTTTGCCGCCGCGCGGCAGCCCTTCGGGTTCTTCACAAGCGACACGGCCGGAACCGTGACCGTGACCACCGCCTTGCCGGCGGTGCCCGGAACGATCACCACGATCACGCGTGAGGCGCGCTGCTTGACGCTGCGGATCGTGAATTCGGCAGTCCCGGTCCCGGCTGGGGTGGCGGTCGTGGTGGTGGTGCCGGTTGTTGTCGCCGTGCCGGGCGTCGTCGTTGTCGTCATCGGCGTCGTGGCCGTCGTGGTGGTGCCGGGCGTTGTCGTGGTTGTGGTCGTGACGGGTGCCGTCGTGGTGGTCGTCGTCCCGCCTCCGTTGCTCGTGTCGACCGTGAAGTTCGCGCTCGCCGGCGCGCTCACGTTGCCGTACGGGTCGGTGGCCACGACGGTCACGGTGTGCGGGCCATCGGCCAGGGCCGGCGTGGTGAACGGCGACGTGCAGCTACTGAACGGACCCGAATCGACGCTGCACGCAAAGGTGGAGTTGGCCACGTTCGCCGTGAAGTTGAGGGTGGGCGTCGCGTCTGTGATGGTGCCGGTCGGCGCCGAGGTGATCGTCGTTTCCGGCGTCACGGCATCCCCGGCCACTTCGAGGTTGATCGCCCCGGTCGCACCGTTAAGACCGTCCACGGCGATTCTGTACACCGTGCCGGCGGTGGCGGTGAAGCTGGCGCTCGATTGGGTCGAGCCGGCGCCACAGGCACCGGAGTCATCGTCGGAGACGACGGGCGTCAGCGATGTCAGACCAGTGCCCGTGTAGACCCCGAGCAGCGTGTTGAAATCGCTGCCGCAGGTGTCGATCGTGACCGGACCGGACAGCGAGGGCGTCCAGCTGTACCAGACCGACGCGCCCCCGGCATTACCCGCGTGGTCGGGCTCGCCGATCTCCTTGCTGGCGGCGACGTTGGTTCCGGTGACGGTCGCGACCGCGCCCGGGATCGGCGTGGCGGCGGCAAAGTCGTCGTTGACGGGTGCGCCGACGTTCAGGACGAGGTCACCGGTCGCCCCGCCGTGTCCGTCCACCGCGAGCATGTAGACCGTCCCGGCGACGGCGGCGAAGCTCACCTCGCTGGCGGTGGAGCCGGTTCCACAGAAGCTCGAGTCATCATCGGAGGCGACGGCCGTCAGGCTGTCGACCGCCGCTCCGGTGTAGACGCCGAGCGTCGTGTCGAAGTCGCTTCCGCAGGTGTCGATGATGACCTGCCGGGAGGCAGGCGCGGTCCAGCTGTACCAGATCGATGCGCCACCGGCATCGCCGGCGTTCTCCGGCTCTCCGGACTCGAGCGTCGCACCGACGTTTGACCCGGTGACGGTCGCAGCGGTGCCGGGAATGCTCGTGGCGTCGGCGAAGGCGTCGTTGGCGGGGAAGGGGGTGAAGGCGAGCGTCAGCGTGAGGCTGCCGGGCTGCTCGAGCGCCGTGTCAACGGCGATCATGTAGGTCGTCTCGGCCGTGGCAACGAAGCTGACCTGGCTGCGGGTCGAGCCGCCACCGCAGAAGCTCGAGTACTCGTCAGCGGCAACCTGCGTCAGGTTGGCGACGCTCGTTCCGGTGTAGACCCCGAGCAGCGTCTTGAACGTGCTGTTGCACGTGTCGATCGAGACGCGGCCGCCGGCGGGCGCGGTCCAGCTGTACCAGACCGATCGGCTCCCGGTGACCTGAGCGTGCTCGGGCTCACCGGTCTCACGACTGGCGCCGACCGTCGAGCCGGTCACCGTGCCGCCGTTGCTCGGCAGCGGCTGAGCGTTGGCGAACGCGTCGTTGGCGGGAGCGCCGACGTTCAGCCGGACGTCACCGGAGGCGCCTCCATGCCCGTCGACCGCGATCGCGTACGTGGTGCCGGCGACGGCCGAGAAGCTGACGGCGCTCTGGTCTGAGCCGGTGCCGCAGAACGTCGAGTCGTCGTTCTCGGCGACGGTCGTCAACGCGGACACCGAGCTGCCGGTATAGACCCCGAGCGTGGTGTCGAAGTCGCTGCCGCACGTGGAGATCGCGACCGGACCGGAGCTCGGCGCCGTCCAGCTGTACCAGATTGACGCGCCACCTGGATCGCCCCCGTGGTTCGGTTCACCTGCCTCCTTGGTGGCCAGCACAGAGC
Organism: uncultured Conexibacteraceae bacterium; assembly: GCA_963778315.1. Taxonomy (GTDB): domain Bacteria; phylum Actinomycetota; class Thermoleophilia; order Solirubrobacterales; family Solirubrobacteraceae; genus Palsa-465. The sequence continues at coordinate 468,082 of CAVZTZ010000015.1, forward strand.
GTCCGGTGGCCTCGACCGGGAGACCCGTGACCGTTTGGGCGTCGGCGAAGTCATCGTTGGCAGGTGGCAGGCTGAGCGTGAAGTCGCCGGCGGCGTTCTTGGAGTCGACCTCGATGTCATAGACGGTGCCCTGTGTGGCCGCAAACGACACGGCGCTGTGGGTCGAGCCGGTGCCGCAGGTGTCCGAGTCGTCGTTGGACGCGACCGGGGTCAGCGCGTCGATCGATGAGCCGGTGTAGACGGACAGGACCGTGTCGGAGCTCGCGAGACAGACGTTCGCGTTGGCCGTGCCGGTGAACGTCGCCGTCCACGTGTACCAGACGGACTCACCCCCCGATGCGCCGGGCTCATCGTCGGGCTCGCCAGGCTCGGCGGTCGCGTTCTGGTTGACGCCGTACACCGACGAGGTCACGGGCAGGGCGCCGGCGAAGTCGTCGTTGACCGGTGGAATGTGCAGCGAGATCGCGCCGGTGGCGCCGTCCTTTCCGTCGACGGCGATGTCATAGGTGGTCCCCTTGACGGCACTGATCGTGACTGCGCTCTGCGTGGAGCCGGCGCCACAGATGTGCGAGTCGTCATCGCTGACGACGGGCGTCAGGGAGCCGACGGCAGTGCCCGTGTAGACCGCCAGGAGCGTGTCGAAGCTGCTGCCGCAGGTCGTGATCGGCACGTTGGCCGTGACTGGGGCCGTCCATCGGTACCAGACGGAGGCGCCGCCGCCGCTGCCGGCGTGGTCGGGTTCACCCGCCTCCTTGGTGGCGCTGACGTTGAAGCCGGAGATCGTGAGTCCGCCGTTTGTCCCGATCGCGTCTGCGAAGTTGTCGTTGGGCGGCTCGGGGTTGTGATGCAGCGCGAAGGTGCCGGTTGCGTTGTCGGCGCCGTAGATCTGGATGCTGTAGGTGGTGCCGGCGACGCCCTGGAAGATGACTGCGCTTGAGCCGTCGTAGGTGCCACAGCCGACCAGCGCGTTGTTGTCGCTGAAGGCGACCTGGTTCAGGCTGCTGACCGTCGATCCCGTATAGACCGCCATGACCGTGTCGAAACCGCTGTCGCAGGTGGTGAAGACTGCGGTTCCGCTGCTAGCCGGCGTCCAGCTGTACCAGACGGAGTGCGCGCCGCTGACCCCGTACTCCTCCGGTTCGCCGGCCTCCTGGGTCGCGTCGACGTTGGTGCCTGTGGCGGTGTAGCTGGAGGCATCGGCGGGCAACGCGATCGCGTTGGCGAAGTCGTCGTTCGCCGGCCGGCTCGCAAACGCGGTCGCCGGCCACAGGATCGCGCCCAACAGAACCGCCAGCACGGCCAGCCGCAGAGATCGCATTGCACGCATCCCGTTTCAGTCTTTGAGGAGCGTGAAGGTCAGTGACGTCGGTGCCGCCGGTCGGGCACCCTTCGCGCTCGCGCTGAACGTCACCCGGTAGCTGCCGGTCGGCAGGGCGTGGCGGCCGAGGCGACCACTGAAGCCGATCTGGGTGAGGCCGGGCTTCGACGGGACGTTCAGCCGCCCAGCGGTGATCCAGCGGATGCAGCGCGCGCCCCGCGGGTTGGCTGCAGGCGCCGCGACACAGGCGCGCCCGCGACGGCGACCGACGGCACGCCGCGCAAAGGTGAGGGTGACGGTTGCCGGCTCATTGAGGCGGAAGCTGTAGCCCGTGCCGACCGGCACGCCGTGCGGATGGGAGCCGACGCGTCGCGGCGCCGTCTCGCGCCAACGTGCGTGTGTCTGGCGTACCCCGGTCAGGTCGATCATCGGAGTCTGCGATCCGGTCGTGGTGTGGTCGTGGTCGTGGTCGTGTCGGTCGTGCTCGTGCTCGTGCCGGTCACGGTCGTCCCCGTGGTGGTTGTCGAACCGCCGGCGGTGCTCGTGGTGCCCGCTCCGGTGGTCGTTCCGGTGCCGGTCCCGGACGGGGTGGTGACGGTGTAGCCGTGGCTGACCGTCGTCCTGCCGCCGAGCGCGTCGGTGGCGGTGACCGCAAAGGTATGGGCGCCCGGGGTGGAGGTCGGCAGCGCAGTTCCGGATGCCGTCGTACCTGAGCAGCTCGCCACCGTCGTGGCGGGATCCGGGCTGCACGTGTACATGACGGTGACGGCCGCACCGAGAGCGTAGACGTCCCCGTCGGCGGGCGTGGTCAACGTCACGGCTGGAGCGGCGGGCTCGACGGCACCGAGATCGACCGGGCCGGCAGCCGGCACAGCGATGCCGCGCTCGTCCGCCGACGGGGCGCCGGTGGTGGTCCCATCGCCGAGCGTGACGCTGCCGGGCAGGGGAGAGAGGGTCAGCATGCCGGGGCCGCCGTTATCGGCGAGGGTGCTCGACAGCCCGGCCGCAACCTCTTGCGGCAAGGAGCTGACGGTGACGCCGGTGACGAGCACCTTGGTCGCCACGTTCGGCGCCGTCGACGTAAAGGCGACGACGTCCGCGTTGGAGGAGCCGTCGGTGACTGACGCGGGCTGGTTGAGGACCAGGTCCGCGGTGGCGGCACCGGACGTCGTGGTGCTCCCGGTGAGCACGTCGTTGACCAGGGTCAGAGCGGTGTTGTCGGAATCGGTCGCTCCGTTCTGGTCATAGCCCAGCGCGTAGACGGCACCGCCGCCATCGGTTTCGTCGGCGCCGGGGTCGCCCTCGTTGGCGCCGCCGCCGGCCTCGTTGTCGGCGATCGTGTCGTTGGTCAGGGTCACGGCGCCGTCGAGGTTGAAGATCGCACCGCCGTAGCCGTCCCCGGGCAGCCCGCCCGTGTTGGTCACCGAACCGCCGGTCGCGCTGTTGCCCGCGAACGTCGTGTCGGTGGCGCTGAGCGCCCCGTTGTGCACGAACACCGCGCCTCCGAGACCCGCGCCACCACCTCCGCCGACGACGCCGTCACTGACTCCGCCGCCGCCTCCACCGAAGCCGCCGTTGCCGCCACCGCCGTTGCCGTACCCGGCGCCGCCACGGCCGGCTCCAAACCCACCGAGGCCGTAGTGACCGGAGCCGCTCGTCGGGGCGGAGACGCCCGAGTACCCGCCGCCCCCGCCGAAGCCGCCACCGCCGCCGCCGATCCCCTCGGTGGCGCCGCCCCCGCCTCCGACGCCGCCGCCTCCTCCGCCGCTGCCAGACCCGCTGCTCGCGCTTCCTGCGCCGAAGCTGCCACCCGCCCCGAAGTTGCCGCCGGCGGCCGTCGACGGATAGGTCGAATCGGAGACGCCGCCACCGCCACCGCCGCTGCCGTCACCACCGGGCGCGCCGGAGTAGCCACCGACCGAGGCGGCGTGTCCGTCGCCGCCGGTTCCCGTGCTGGGACCGCCTCCCCTTGCCTCCAGGCCCGGTGACCGACGGCGGGAGCCCGTTCTCTCCGGTGGCGAAGCCGGCCCCGCCGGCGCCACTCGAATATCCCGTGCCGGCCGTCTCGGACGGGCCGCCGTGCGGCGCATTCACAGGCGCCACGAACGCAGATCCGAATCCGGCGCCGCTTTCGCCGGTGGCGTCCTGGCCGATCCCGGCCCCGCCGCTGGAGCTCAGGTTGGCGTCGCCACCTTCGCCGCCGGTCGCGGCGGCGTCGCTGACGGTGACGGCATCGAGCGTGACGGTCCCCTGATCGTAAATCGCGCCACCGGCGCCGAGGCCGGCTCCACCGAAGTCCGCGTTGCCACCGGCGGCCAGCCCGCCCGACAGCGTCAGATCCTGAAGGGTCAGGTCGCCGGGCCCTGGGCTGGTCCACCCGGGCGTCCGCCCGTCGAGCGGATTCGCCCCGACGAAGAACAGCCGGAACGGCGGTGTTCCGTCTGCGGCGCTGCGTGTGATCGTGGCGCCGTCACCGTCGATCGTCACTGCGGTGCCGATCGCCGGAAGCGCCGATGGGCCGTACCAGTCATCAAGATCGATCGCCTGAGTGGTGCCCGCGATCTTGACGCTCTCCGCGGAGGTGTCGGGCGCCGTGAAGGTATAGGTGCACCCCGGCGTCAGGTCGATCGTCGCCGAGGCGGTTCCCGCCTCGGCGTTGATGACGGCGTCAACGAGTCCGCCGCTGCCCCCGAACGTTCCGGTGCACGCCACCAGTTGGTCCGCGGCCGCCGGCCCCGCCCCTGTCAACGCAATCGCGACAGCGCCAAGCCACGCCGCGCTGAAGGTCCCGGTCCAGCGCATCCCACGGAATGTTATGCGCTGTTACGAACAGATTGCGAACGTGTCTGGGGCGTCGCTGCCGGCGTCGGCTTACGGCTCGGTGTGGTTGACCAGGTCGACGACGCGGGTGCCGTAGTAGTTGAGGTCGTTGCAGTAGATGTCGAACTCCCCGTGGGCGAGCGGGTTCGCGCGGCAATCCATCGTCCGCGAGCCGACGGTCAGCGTGAAGTTCTTCGCCACGGCGGCTGCGAGCTGGATCGGGTCCTTGGCGAACGCCTTGTAGGTCGCGCGGCCGAACGCGCAGGAGGTGGTCGCTGACACGCGGATCACGTAGGTCCCACTTTTCGTCACTCCGCAGGACTTTGGGGCGGCGGGGCTGGGGGAGAGGACCGGGCCACTCGCCGAGGCGGAGGCTGCAAAGCAGCCGGCCACGATGGCAGCGGCGATGGCGGTAGACGCGGGCAGCCCGCGAGCGAGGTGTTTCATGGAGCGGAGCCTACGGCGGCTGGCCCAACGGGGCCAGCCCAATCCGTGAACCCCGCGTTTGACAGACGCCAGAAAAGTGATATCAATTTGACATCACTTTTTTAGGCCGGTTGCCAGCAGGCATCTAGGCGAACGGAGGAACCATGAGTCAAGAAGACGACGTACATACGCCGGCAGGCGTGCCTGTCGGCCACAGCGGGGCACGGGTCGGGATCAGCGAGCGCCCGACATGGGCGTTCCCTGGGTGGCTGGGTCTGGTGGTGCTCCTAGCCTGCGTCGGCCTCTGCATCCCGCTCGCCGGAAGCTCGGCGCCGGGTTTCATCGCGGTCCCGATCGTGATTGCGACGCTGGTCGCGAGCGGGCTGGCGATCGTGCAGCCCGGCCACACGAAGGTCGTGCGGTTCTTCGGCAATTACGTCGGCACCGTCCGTGACCCGGGGTTCTGGTGGCTCCTGCCGCTGTCGGACCGCCGCAGCCTGAGTATCCGGGTGCGGAACTTCGAGACCAACCACCTCAAGGTCAACGACTTCGACGGCAACCCGGTCGAGATCGCCGCGATCGTCGTCTGGCAGGTCGCCGACACCGCGCAGGCGGTGTACGCCGTCGATGACTACGAGGACTTCGTCCGGGTGCAGGCCGAGTCCGCTCTGCGGCACATCGCGACGACGCTGCCCTACGACGATCCGAGCGGTCAGGGCCTGTCGCTGCGCGGATCAACCGACGAGGTCGCAGGGAGCCTCGCAACGGAGATGGCCGAGCGGGCGGTGATCGCCGGAGTCGACATCGTCGAGGTCCGGATCAGCCACCTGGCCTACGCCCCCGAAATCGCGCAGGCGATGCTCCGCCGCCAGCAGGCAACGGCAGTCGTCGCGGCCCGTTCGCAGATCGTCGAGGGTGCGGTCGGGATGGTCGACATGGCTCTCGCCCGGCTCGACGAGCGCGGGATCGTGGAGCTCGATGAGGAGCGCAAGGCGGCGATGGTCAGCAACCTGATGGTCGTGCTCTGCGGCGAGCAGCCGGCCACTCCGATCGTCAACACGGGAACGCTGTATACGTGAGCCGGGAGCGCAAGCAGGTACCGCTGCGCCTCGATCCCGCTGTTCACGACGCGCTGGCCCGCTGGGCCGAGGACGAGCTCCGCAGCCTCAACGCCCACATCGAGCTGCTGCTGCGGCGGGCGCTCGATGACGCGGGGCGGATGCCGTCCCGGGCGGGCGGCCTGCCCCGGCGCGGCCGACCGCCGAATCGCGCGGAGTGACGCTCCGTGCGTCGGGGCGGCCGCTGATTCTTATGCGCCGCACAGGTTGAGCCGGTAACTTTCTCGCCCTTGGGTCTGCCGACGTTGTCGGCGGACCCTTTCCTCAACTGAAACCACGGACAGCTGCCGATAGCGACGTTGTCATTCGGAGCGCCGATCCCCGAACCGGAGACCGACATGAATGACCGCGACCGGCAACGCCTGCTAGCCGCCTACGCCACACCGTCCTGGCGACGTGGCTCCCTCGATGTGGCGACCTCGCTCCTCCCGTATCTCGCACTCAGCGTCGCCACGTACTTCACGCTCGGTGTCTCACCGTTCTTGACGGCCGGACTGCTGCTGCTGGCCGGTGGCTTCCTCGTGCGGGTGTTCATCGTCTTCCACGACTGCACGCACGGCTCGATGTTCCCGTCGCGCCGGGCTAACCAGTGGGTCGGGACCCTCACGGGACTGATGGTGCTGTCCCCGTTTGCTCGCTGGCGGCATGACCACGCCGTCCATCACGCGACCGCCGGGGACCTCGATCGCCGCGGCGTCGGTGACATCGTCACGCTGACGATCGCGGAATACGAGGCCAAAACGTGGAAGGGCCGTCTCGGCTACCGGTTCACGCGCCATCCGATCGTGATGTTCGGCCTGGGCCCGATCTTCGCGATGGTGGTGCGGGCCACGGATCGTCGCCAAGGATGCGCGGCCACGAATGCGCGCGAGCGTGCTGCGAACGGACGCCGCGTTGCTGGCGATCGTCGCCGCGCTGGTCCTGGCGATGGGCTGGGAGACTTCCTGCTCGTGTGGGCGCCGAGCGCGATGTTCGCCGGCTCGGTCGGCATCTGGCTGTTCTACGTGCAGCACCAGTTCGAGGACGCGTACTGGCAGAGCACCGACAGCTGGAGCTACGCCGAGGCGGCGCTGCGCGGCAGCTCCTACCTGAAGCTCCCGAAGGTGCTGCAGTTCTTCACGGGCAACATCGGGCTCCACCACGTGCACCACCTCAACGCCCGGATCCCGAACTACAACCTGCAGCGCGCGCACGACTCGCACGAGATGTTCGCAGCGGGTCCCGACGCTCACCCTGTTGGACGGCCTGCTGCGCCGTCCGGCTCAAGCTCTGGGATGAGCAGAGCGGGCAAGCTCGTCACGTTCGCGCAGGCGCGACACCTGGCCGCCACGGCGCCGCGTGCCGTGACCACAGCCGCCGCCGGAGCGGGGGCCTAGGCGGTCAGGCCACGGCCGCTTCGACGGCCTCGGCCAGCAGTGTCACTGACCGGAGGCGCTCGCCGATATCCGGCGCGTAGTGGGCGGTGATCAGCTCATCAGCGCCGGTGCGCTCGGCGAAGGCATCGACGTATCGGCGGATCTCGTCGCCGGCCCCGACGGCGGTGAAGGTGAGCATCTCGTCGACGTGCGCATCCCAGCCGGCGGCGAGCAGGTGGTCGGCCTGTTTGTCTGACAGTTCCGGCGGCGCTTGAGCGAACTGACGGCTGTAGAGGCTGATCGCACGGGCTCGGCGGACGGCATGCAGCTGCTGCTGGGCCCGCTCGGCGGTGTCGGCCGCGAGGACGTTCAGTCCGGCGATCACGTAGGGGCGATCCAGCTGCTCAGACGGGGTGAACTCGGCGCGATAGGCGGCGATCGCCTCGTCGAGCAGCCCCGGCGAGAAGTGCGAGGCGAAGGCGTAGGGCAACCCGTAGGCGGCGGCCAGGTGTGCTCCGAACATCGAGGAGCCGAGGATGTAGAGCGGCACGTTCGAACCGGCGCCCGGGATCGCCTGCACGCCGGGGACGACGCTGTGGCCGGACAGGAACCCCTGCAGCTCACGGATGTCCTGAGGGAACGCGGCGGCCGCGGTGACCTCGCGGCGCAGTGCCGCGGCGGTGGTCTGGTCGGAGCCCGGCGCGCGTCCGAGGCCGAGATCGATCCGGCCGGGGTACATCGCCTCGAGTGTGCCGAACTGCTCGGCGATCACCAGCGGCGAGTGGTTGGGAAGCATGATCCCGCCCGCGCCGAGCCGGATCGTCTGCGTGTGTGCGCCGATGTGTGCGATCACGACGCTCGTCGCCGAGGAGGCGATGCTCGGCATGTTGTGGTGCTCGGCGTACCAGACGCGTTTGTACCCGACGCGCTCGGCGGTCTGTGCCAGCGCGACGCTCGCCGCGAAGCTGTCGCTCGGGGTCTGCCCACGCGTCAGTGGAGCGAGGTCCAGAATCGATAGTTCTACTGACATCAAACAATTACTGTAGCTCGTCGCGGCGGCGTTTCCGGGGGCCCAGTCGCTAGGGTCCTCAGCCGTGAGTCCAGCCCCCGAACCGTGGCAGTGCGCCTATGGCGAGAACGCCTGGCAGGCCCCGGCCCGGCTCGTCCATGACGAGACCGATGATCCGCTGGCGCTCGGCCGCTTCGCACTCCTCGAGGGGTCGACCCCGAGCTACAACAACCTCGTCGACCTCGACCGTCAGCTGCAGACGCTGACCCATGTGGCCGCCGCCTTCGATCTGGCCGGCGGTGCCGTCCCGGCCGCGGCGGTCGGCACCAAACACGGCAACGCCTGCGGCGCGGCGGTCGCGGATCGACCACTCGAGGCAACGCAGCTGATGCTGACCGGCGACACGCGGGCGATCTTCGGCGGCTGCGTGATGCTCGGGTTCGCGGTCGATTCCGAGATCGCGGACGCGCTGATCAACCACGCGAGCGAGACGCGGCGGTTGCTTGACACGATCGCCGCCGCCTCCTTCACCGAGGAGGCGATCGAGCTGCTCGCCCGCAAGCAGGGCAAGTGCCGGATCCTGGCCAACCCGGCGCTGGCGACGCTCGACCACGGTTCGCTCGACACGACGCCCCGCACGCGGCCGGTCCGCGGCGGCGTGCTGGAGCAGCCGAACTACACGTTTGTCCTCGACATGGGTGCGCCCGGGGTGGAGGTACACGGGACCCTCACCGGCCAGCAGCGCAGCGACCTGCTGCTCGCCTGGGCGGTCGGTTCCACCAGCAATTCCAACACGATCACGCTTGTGCGCGACGGGCAGCTGCTCGGCAACGGCGTCGGCCAGCAGGACCGGGTCGGAGGCTGCACGCTCGCGGTGATGCGCGCCCGCGACGCCGGGCACGAGATCCGCGGCGCGGTGGCCTACAGCGACAGCTTCTTCCCGTTCCCCGACGCGCCCGAGGTCCTGATCGACGCCGGCGTCAGCGCGATCTTCTCGACGACCGGCTCGATCCGTGATGACGTGGTTCGCCAGACGATGCTCGACGCGGGCGTCGTGGTGGCGCAGCTGCCGGACCGTGAAGCCCGCGGGTTCTTCGGACACTGAACGTGGTCACGTCGGCGGCCCCGTTGGGCCGCCGGGTGTCGGGCCACCGGGCGCCGAGCCGTCGGGCATCGGAGGCTCACGCGGCTGTGCGACGGGTGAACAGGCGGGAGGCGGTCACGGCCGAGAGCACCAGGATCACCGCGCAATAGCTAACCGCAAGGATCGCCTCGTGGCCGAGGGAGGCGCCGGTCGCGGTGTGGCCCATCCACAGGCCGCGCATCGTCTCGATGATCGGCGTGAACGGCTGATGCTCGGCGATCGGGCGCAGCACCGAGGGAAGCGTGTGGACGGGCACGAACGCAGACGAGACGTACGGGATGAACATCAGCACGAACTGGGCGGACGCCGCCGCCTCGGGGGTCCTGGCCAGCAGCCCCATCGCCGCTGCGAACCAGGACAGCGCGAGCACGAACAGGACGATCATTCCCAGCGCGCCGACCCAGTCAAGCGGCGAGCCCGTCGGCCGCCAGCCGATCCCCAGCGCCACGCCGATCACGAGCACGGTGGCAATCACGTTGCGGACCAAGCTCGCGACGACCTGGCCGATGAGGATCGAGGAACTCGTGATCGGCATGCTGCGGAAGCGGTCGATGATCCCGTTTGTCATGTCGGTCGCGACCGACACCGAGGTTGTGCCCGCGCCGAACCCGGCGCACAGGACGATCAGCCCCGGAACGACGTAGTTGACGTACTTGCCACCCGTGCGCAGATCACCTCCGAACACGTACACGAACAGCAGCATCAGGATCACCGGCAGCATCAGCGCCGTGAAGAACGCTTCTGGGTCGCGGCGCGAGCGGCGCAGACAGCGCGTGATCATCACGCGACTGTCGAACAGTGATGCGGAGACTTGCGTCATGCGACCAGCTCCTTGTCGTCGAGGTCGTCGTGGTCGTCGAGGTCGTCGAGCCTGTCGGTGAGTGACAGAAAGACGTCGTAGAGGCTCCCGCCGCCGTAGCGGGACTTGAGCTCGTCGCTGGTGCCGCGGGCGACGACCCGGCCACGGTCGAGCATCACGATCGTGTCCGCCAGCTGGTCGGCCTCCTCCAGGTACTGCGTCGTGAGCAGCACCGCGACACCCTCATCGGCCAATCGCCTGACCATGCCCCAGAGCTGCTCCCGGCTGCGTGGGTCAAGCCCGGTCGTCGGCTCGTCGAGGAACAGCAGGCGCGGCCGCGTGATCATGCTGATCGCCAGATCGAGGCGGCGTGTCATCCCGCCCGAATACGTGCCGACCCGGCGATCGCCGGCATTGATCAGGTCGAAGTCCGCGAGCAGTCGCTCAACCCTCGCCGCGATCTGCGGGCGGGGGAGGCGCCGCAGCAGCGCGACCATCTCCAGGTTCTCGCGGCCGGTGAGGACGTTGTCGACGGCGGCGAACTGGCCGGTCAGGCTGATCGCGCGCTTGACGCCGACCGGGTCAGCCAGCAGATCATGTCCGGCGACGGTCGCCGTTCCTGCGTCGGGACGCAGCAGCGTCGCCAGGATCCGAACCAGGGTCGTCTTGCCGGCGCCGTTGGGGCCGAGCAGCGCCAGCACGCCGCCCGGCTCGAGGGTGAGATCGACGTCGTCGACCACGCGATGGTGTCCGAAGGACTTGCAGAGCCCCTTCGCTTCAATTGTGTATGGCATATACGTAACTATATGCGTAATACACAGTTATAGTCAACTCGTGTCCAAATCCGAGAACGAGAGCGAAGCCGGCCTCGCGCTTCCGCCGGGGCTCGACGTCCTCTGGGGCAAGCGCGAGCGCGGCCAGCGTGGGCCGAAGCCGGGGCTGACCGTCGACGCGATCGTCGACGCGGCGATGGCGTTGGCGGACGAGGGCGGGCTCGAGGCCGTGTCGATGTCGAACGTCGCCAAGCGGCTCGGGTTCACGACGATGTCGCTGTACCGCTACGTGAACTCGAAAGAGGAGCTGCTGGCGCTGATGTGGAACGGCAGCGCCCAGGGGGCCGAGACGCTGGTGCTGACAGGCGGGAGCTGGCGCCCACGGCTGCGCGAGTGGTGCGTGGTCCAGCGCGATGCGCTGGACCAGCACCCCTGGCTCACACAGATGCCGATGGCGGCGCCGCCGATGGCGCCGAACTCGATGGCGTTTGTCGAGTGCGGACTCGGGGCGATGGACGACACGCCGCTGTCCGACGACGACAAGATGCGCGTCATCGGGCTGATCAGCTCCTACACCCTGAGTGAGGCGCGGATGGCGAACGACGCGCGTCGGGCCGCCGCGGCCGCGCCGCACCAGGAACCCGGCAGCTTCGAGCAGATGCTGCGCCTGCTCGTCGACGAGGACACCTACCCGCGCCTGTATCGCCTCGCCTGGGGCGGCGGGAGCGAGACGCTGAGCGAACGCGAGACGTTCCTCCAGGGCATCGAGTTGATCCTTGACGGCGTCCAGGCGCTGATCGATCGCACCGTACCCTCCTGAGATGTCTCGCGAGCCACAGCTGCCCGGGGCTCTGCACAGCCTGCAGAGCCCGCTCGACCATTACGGGCTGCTGGCGGTTGCGGCGTTCGTGATGCTCGAGGACTTCGGCGTGCCGGTCCCGGGGGAGACGATCCTGATCCTCGGGGCCGTCTATGCCGGCACCGGACGGCTGAGCGTCTGGCTGGTGGCGCTGGTTGCGATCCTCGCGGCCGTCGTCGGCGACAACATCGGCTTTGCGATCGGCAGCTTCGGCGGGCGGCCGCTGGTCGAGCGGTTCGGCCGCTACATCCTGCTGACGCCGGAGCGGCTCGACAAGGCGACCGACTTCTTCGAACGCCAGGGCGGCAAGGTCGTGGTGATCGCGCGGTTCGTGGAGGGACTCCGGCAGGCGAACGGGATCATCGCCGGGATCAGCGGCATGCACTGGTTGAAGTTCCTGTCGTTCAATGCGCTGGGAGCGACGCTGTGGGTCGCCGTATGGGTCGCCGTCGGCTACTTCTCCGGCGGCCACATCGACACGATCTACGCCGATGCGACCCGGTACGCGGGATGGTTCGGTGCGGCCGTCGGGATCGTGATCGTCGCCCTGATCGTGCGGCAGGTGCTGAAGGTGCGGGCACGGCGGGCGCCCGGCACGTAGAGACGGGTAAGCGGCGTCAGAGCGATCGTTGAGGGGTAGGCTGATCGTGGGATGTCGGCCAAACTGAGGTTCACGCTGTTTGCGGTCACCGGACTGCTCGTCGGCGGAGCCACGGGCGCGATGGCGGCAACGGGTGGTCCGGCGTCGACGGTCAGCGGACCGGTTTCGCATACCACGACGGCGTCGACCCCCTCGACGGTCACCACGGTGACGGTGGTCACGACCGTCACCGTGACAACGCCTGTGACGACCACGACGCCCGCTCCCGATGTCGCGCTGAAACCGAAGAGCGGTGGGCGGCGGACCGTGTTCCACGTCAGCTTCACCGCGCCAGCCGCAAACGGCCCGCAGCCTGAGTTTGCCGGGGACGATGTCTCCTACTCGGTGTGGGCGACCGGTCCGTCCGTCCATGGCCGCAGCTGCCTGGACGAGGGGACCGGAGCTGTACCGTCCGTCGTCGCGGGGCAGCGGGTCACGGTCGCGCTGAAGCCGGGCCGCGCGCCGCGGAGCTGGTGCGTCGGCAAGTTCACCGGCAACGTGATTGAGACCAGCGGAACCGAGTGTGGACCGATCGTCGCGCAGTCCGGTGTTGAGCGCCCCGCGATCGGGGTGTGCCCGGAGCTTGTCCGGGTCACCCGGCTCGGCGGCTTCATCTTCAGGGTCCGGTGAGCGCTCGGGGCGCGAAGCGTCCAGGGTCCGCTGAGCACACCCATCCGGCTATCGTCCGCCCGGATGGAGTTCACGCTTCCCAGCGGCGACGTGCTGACGCTGCCCGACGGTTCGACCGGCGCTGACGTCGCCGGTGCGATCGGTCCCGGGCTGGCGCGGGCGGCGCTGGCGATCAAGGTCGACGGCGACACCTACGACCTGTCGCGGCCGCTGGTGGCCGGGGGCAACGTCGAGATCATCACCGAGAAGAGCGGCGACGACGCGCTCGAGCTGATCCGCCACGACGCCGCGCACGTGTTCGCCGAGGCGATGATGGAGCTCTATCCCGGCGTCAAGATCGCAATCGGCCCGCCGATCGAGAACGGCTTCTACTACGACCTCGACCTGCCCTACGGCGTATCGCTGAGCGAGGCGGACTTCCCGGCGATCGAGGCGAAGATGCGGGAGCACATCAACGCTGATGAGGAGTTCACGCGCGAGGACGTGAGCGTCGGCACGGCGCTCGAGCGGTTCGTCCGCGAGGAGCAGCCCTACAAGGTCGAGCTGATCGAGGACCTCGTGCACAACACCGGGGTCGAGACCGTGTCGCTGTACACCAACGGCGCATTCGTCGATCTCTGCCGCGGCCCACACGCCCCGTCGACGAAGCGGATCAAGGCCATCAAGCTGCAGTCGGTCGCGGGTGCCTACTGGCGCGGTGACTCCAATCGTCAGATGCTGACGCGCGTGTACGGGACCGCCTTCTTCTCGAACAAGGAGCTCGAGGCATACCTCGAGCGGCTCGAGCTCGCGCGTCAGAACGACCACCGCCGGCTCGGTCCGCAGCTCGGCATGTTTCAGTTTTCCGAGGTCTCGCCCGGCGCTGCGTTCTGGCTGCCAGCTGGGACCGCCGTCTACAACGAGCTGGTGCTGCTGTCACGTGAGATGGGCGCTGCCCGCGGCTACCGGGAGGTCCTGACCCCCGTCATCTTCGACAGCGCGATGTGGAAGACCTCAGGCCACTGGGGCAAGTACCGCGACGACATGTTCGTGACCGAGTACGAGGAACGGGAGATGGCGGTCAAGCCGATGAACTGCCCCGGCCACTGCCAGCTGTATTCGCTCGAGCGCCACTCCTACAAGGAGCTGCCGCTGCGGCTGTGGGAGCCGGGCAGGCTGCACCGCCGCGAGGCGAGCGGCACCCTGCACGGGCTGCTGCGTGTCCGGCACTTCGCGCAGGACGACTCGCACATCTTCTGCACCGAGGACCAGATCCAGGACGAGGTCGCTGGTGTCCTGCGGTTCGCGTTCGAGACGTACAAGCTGTTTGGCCTCGACGTCTCCTTGGAGTTGTCGACGCGGCCGGAGCAGCGGATCGGCTCCGACGAGCTCTGGGACCACAGCGAGGGCGCCCTCACCAGGGCGCTTGAGTCACTCGGGCTCGAGTATCAGCTCAACCCTGGCGACGGGGCCTTCTACGGGCCGAAGATCGACATCCACATGACGGATTCGCTCGGCCGCAGCTGGCAGCTCGGCACCTGCCAGCTGGACTACAACTTCCCCGAGCGCTTCGATCTGAACTACGTCGGGGCTGACAACGCCGAGCACCGTCCGGTGATGATCCACCGGGCGCTGATGGGCTCCTACGAGCGCTTCATCGGGATCCTGCTCGAGCATTTCGGCGGTGAGCTGCCGGTCTGGCTGGCGCCGCTGCAGGCGATCGTCCTGCCGATCTCAGACCGCCACAACGATTACGCGGCCTCGGTCCGGGCGCGGCTCGTGTCGGGCGGCGGCCGCGCGCGGGTGGAGGTCGATGACCGGACCGAGTCGATTGCCCGCAAGATCCGCGACGCGGAGCTGCGGAAGGTCCCGTTCATGCTGGTGGTCGGTGACCGCGAGGCCGCCGAGCAGGCTGTCGGGGTCCGTGAGCACCATCGCGGCGACGTCGGCTCGGTCTCGGTTGAGGCATTCGCGGGGCGTCTGGGCGAGCTGATCGCCACCCGCGCCCTGCAGGTCTGACCGAGGTCTGAGCGATTGTGCTTGAAACCTCAGATCCGCGGCTATACTTCGATCCGTTGATCCAACCGTCTCACCAGACCCGGCCGGCCACCGCTTGACGCCGCGCCGCACAGCCAGCTAGTGCCGGTCCCTCGCAGGTTCGACCGGCGCCTCCCAGAGCGCGACCAGACTCGGATCAACGACAGGATCCGTGTTCCTGAGGTCCGGCTCGTCGGTGAGGACGGCAAGCAGATCGGCGTCATCAAGACGGCCGATGCTCTCGTCTACGCGCAGGAACGCGATCTCGACCTGGTCGAGGTGGCTCCCGATGCGCGCCCGCCCGTCTGCCGGGTGCTCGACTACTCGAAATTCAAGTACGAGCAGACCCAGAAGCAGAAGGCCGCGCGCAAGCACCAGCAGCTGATCAACATCCGTGAGATCAAGTTCCGCCCGAAGATCGCGCAGAACGACTACGACACCAAGAAGGGTCATGTCGAGCGCTTCCTGAAGGGCAAGGACAAGGTCAAGATCACGATCATGTTCCGTGGCCGCGAGGTCACCCATCCCGAGCGCGGTGTCGCGCTGCTCGAGAAACTTGCAGCCGAGCTCTCGGAGCTTGGCGTCGTGGAGCAATCGCCGCTGCAGGACGGCCGCAACATGACGATGATGCTGGCGCCGTCGAAGGCCGTTCTGGCTGCCGATGAGCACCCAGAGACGGTCGAGGAGCCGCCCAAGGCGACCGGGCGCAAGCACCACCGCCACGAGGAGACGTCGGAGAACGGCGCCGCCCCGCATGCGTCAGAGTCCTCTGACTCCGCCACAGCGCCGGCAGCGGCATCACAGCCTGCCGCGGCTGAACCCGCTGCTGCCTCGGCTGAGGCCAAGGCGCCGGCCAAGTCAAAGGCGAAGGCTGCGGCCCCGGCAGATGCGCAGGCAGAGACCCCGGCGGACGGGAAGGCCGAGGCCGCGGCTGAGAAGCCAGCTGCCAAGGCCAAGGCCGCTCCCAAGGCGAAGGCAGCCCCGAAGCCGACGGTGCCGGCCGGCGAGCCGGAAGCACCAGTGGCACCCCCTCAGTCCAACGGCTCAGAGTCCACGGCGGCCCCGAAGCACGCCGCCGTCGGCGCCCGTCCCGCCAAGCGCGGGTCGGCCTCTGAAGCTGAAGACTGAGCATCTGCTTTACTGGTCCACCGCAATGCCGAAGATGAAGACACATTCGGGCGCCAAAAAGCGCTTCAAGTTGACCGGTACCGGCAAGGTGAAGGCCCGCCACGCGTACTCGAGTCACATCCTTGAAAAGAAGTCGCCCAAGTACAAGCGGGAGCTCGGTAAGGCAGTGATCCTGTCTGACCACGACGCGCCCCGGGTCAAGACCCTGCTGGGAGCGAAGAAGAGCTAATGGCCCGCGTCAAGCGTTCAGTCCACGCGCGCAAGAAGCGTCGCGAGACCCTCGAGCTCGCCAAGGGCTACCGGGGCGATGCCAGCCGGCACTACAAGACCGCCAAAGAGGCGGTGCTCAAGGCCGATCAGTACCGGTATCGCGACCGGCGCAATCGCAAGCGTGATTTCCGTCGTCTATGGATCACCCGGATCAACGCCGCCGCGCGTCTGAACGGGATGTCCTACTCGCAGTTCATCCATGGTCTTGAGAAGGCGGGCGTCGAGCTCGACCGCAAGATCCTGGCTGACATCGCCGTCCACGACGCCGATACCTTCCGACGTATTGCCGACCGCGCCCGCGAGGCGCTGGCGGCTGGCTGATCCTGTAGCGAACAGCCAAAAACGTCAGCACCATCACAAGGCGCCCTCCTCACGGAGCAGGCGCCTTTTTTGTTCCCTTTTGTTCCGATGACCATCACCAGCCCTCACAACGAAAAGCTCAAGGAGATGCGCAAGCTCAACGCCCGCCGGCGTGAGCGGACGCGCTGGGGCCGGTTCGTGGCCGAGGGCGAGGACCTGCTCGCTGCCGCCGACCTCGCTGGGTGGGAGCCGTTGTGGCGGATCGCCGCCGCGGGCAGCGGTCTGCCGGGTGAAGAGGTCACGCCGGAGCTGCTCGACGCCGCCTCGGAGCTCGGATCCGGAACGCGCACCGCTGCCGTCTTCGAGGCCCGCTGGGAGCCGGCCCAACGGGGCCGGCATTGTGTCTACCTGCATGGGGTCCACGACCCCGGGAATGTCGGGGCCGTGATCCGCTCGGCGGAGGCGTTCGGAGCGGGGTGTGTGGTGCTGGGGCCCGGAAGCGCGGATCCGTACTCGCCGAAGGCCGTGCGGGCGTCAATGGGTTCGATCTTCAACGTCCCGGTGGTGCAGGCGGGCTATCAACAGCTGGGCGGGACCACGGTGGCACTCGACGCGAGCGGCTCCGACATTCTCCTGCATTTAATGAGTCATATAGACGCATTGGATGCAGAAGAAGGCGTGACGCTCGTGATCGGGGCCGAGCGGGACGGCCTGCCGAGTGAGGTGCTGGCAACGTGCGATCACGTCGCCCGGATCGACATCCGGATCCACTCCCTGAACGCCGCGATGGCGGCGACCGTCGCCCTGTATGAGCTCACGCGTAGGATGCCGTCGGCATGAATGAGCGGATCGAACAGCTCCTCGCCGCCGGACGGGAGGCGATCGCACGGGCGACCACCACCGACGCCCTCGAGCAGGTCCGGATCGAGTTCCTCGGCCGCAAGGCCGAGCTCCCCAACATCCTCCGCGGGGTCGCCGAGCTGCCGCCTGCCGAACGCGGCCCCGTGGGCCGTGCCGCCAACGAGGCTCGCAAGGCGCTCGAGGCCGAGATTGACGCCAAGGCATCCGATCTGCACGCGCAGGAGTTGGATGACCGGCTGGCCCGCGACCGGATCGACGTCACGCTGCCGGCCGACCCGCTGCCGGTCCAGGGGCGGCTGCATCTCCTGACGCGGACGTGGCGCGAGATCGAGGACGTCTTCATCGGCCTTGGGTTCAAGGTCGCCGAGGGGCCCGAGGTCGAGCGCGTCTACTACAACTTCGACGCTTTGAACGTGGCTCCGACACACCCGAGCAGGCTGACGACCGACACCTTCTACATCGAGCCGGCGCCCGACATCTTCGACCCGCAGGCGCGGCTGCTGCGCGTCCACACCTCGCCGATGCAGGTGCGGGCGATGGAGAGTCAGCCACCGCCGATCTTCATCATCGTTCCCGGCCGCGTCTACCGTCCCGATAGCGACGCCACGCATGTGCCCCAGTTCCACCAGGTCGAGGGGCTGGCGATCGACGAAGGCATCACCCTCGCGGACCTCAAGGGGACGCTGCTGGCCTTCGCCCGGGCGATCTTCGGCCCCGAACGGGAGCTGCGGCTGCGGCCCCACTTCTTCCCGTTCACGGAACCGAGCGTCGAGGTCGATGTCTCCTGCTTCAACTGCAGCGGCGGCGTCACGGCCGACGGGCAGCGCTGCGGGCTGTGCAAGGGCACCGCGTGGATCGAGATCCTCGGCTCCGGGATGGTCGACCCGAACGTGCTCGCCCACGTCAAGGACAACGGCTATGACCCCGAGCGGGTCCAGGGGTTCGCGTTTGGGATGGGGATCGAGCGGATCGCGATGCTCAAGCACGGCGTCCCCGATCTGCGCCTGCTCTACGACAACGACCTTCGCTTCCTGGAGCAGTTCTGATGACCGCGTGTAACGCCGTGTCGCCGTGTATCCCTGGGAGGGCGGGGGAGGTGGTGGCATGAGAGTCCCGATCGAATGGCTCAGCGACTACTGCCAGCCGCACATGGACGCGCACACGCTCGCGCAGCGCCTGGCGCTGACCGGGACCGAGGTCGAGCGGGTCGAGCACCACGGCGTCCACGCGCTTGACCGGTTCGTGGTCGGCAAGGTGCTCGAGCGGCGCAAGCATCCCGACGCGGACCGGCTGAGCGTCTGCATGGTCGATGTCGGCGGTTCGACCGCCTCCCAGATCGTCTGCGGGGCGCCGAACGTCGCCGCCGGACAGACCGTCGCGGTGGCGCGGCCAGGTTCGGTGATGCCCGACGGGCGCACGCTCGACAAGGCGAAGCTGCGCGGCGTCAGCTCGGAGGGGATGATCCTCGCCGAGGATGAGGTCGGCATCGGGCTCGACCACAACGGGATCATGGTGCTCGACGAGACGCTCACGCCCGGTACGCCGCTGGCCGATGTGCTGCCGATCGCGACCGACGTGCTGGTGCTCGAGATCACCCCGAACAGGCCCGACTGCCTCGGGATCTACGGCGTCGCGCGTGAGGTTCACGCTGCCACCGGGGCCCCGCTGAAGCCGCCGCCGTGGCTCGATGATCCCGGGAGTGAGGGGCCGCTCGACGGCATCACGATCACCAGCGAGGCGGGCCCGGAACTGAACCCGCGGTTCACCGCCCGGATCCTCGAGAACGTCCGCACCGGCCAGAGCCCGCCGTGGCTGAAGGCCCGGCTGATGGCCGCCGGTCAGCGGCCGATCTCAAACGTCGTCGACATCACCAACTACGTGATGTTGCTCACCGGCCAGCCGATGCATGCGTTCGATCTGGACAGGGTCGCGGGCGCGCGTCTGACGGTTCGCCGGGCGCGCGCGGGCGAGACGGTGCAGACACTTGACGAGCAGACGCGGACGCTCGACGATCAGATGCTCGTGATCGAGGATGCCGACGGCCCGACGTCGATCGCCGGCGTGATGGGCGGCGCGCGCTCGGAGGTCTCGGCGGAGACGACGACGGTGCTGGCCGAGGTCGCGACCTGGAACGGCTCCAACGTCCATCGCACGAGCCTCGAGCTCGGTCTGCGCAGTGAGGCGTCGAGCCGCAACGAGAAAGGGCTGCAGCCCGAGCAGGCGATGTGGGCCCAGGCCCTGTCGACGAAGCTGTTCATCGAGGTCTGTGGCGCCAGCGTCAGGCCCGGCACGATCGACCTCGGCGGCGCCGGTCCCGAGCTGCTGACGCTCCGCCTGCGCGAATCCCGGATCAGCAGCCTGCTCGGGACCGAGATCGACAGCGCCACGGCCGGCGCACTGCTGCGCTCGATCGGGTTCACCACCGCCGAGGCCGTCGACGGGCTTGACGTCACGGTGCCCGATTTCCGCCGCGGCGACGTCACGCGTGAAGCAGATCTGATCGAGGAGGTCGCGCGGCTCGACGGACTCGACAAGCTGCCAGCGACGCTGCCGGCCCGCCGCCACGCCGTCGGCTCGCTGACGCCGCTGCAGAGGCAACGCCGGCTCGCGACTGACCTGCTCGTCGGCCAGGGTCTCAATGAGGTGGTTGGCTGGAGCTTCGCGAGCGCGGACGCCCACGCGCGTCTGCGGATCGCCGATCCGACCGCCGTCAGGCTCGTCAATCCGATGTCCAGCGAGCAGGCGACGCTGCGGACGACACTGCTCGGCTCACTGCTCGAGGTCGCGGCGCGCAACCACTCCCAGGGGGCGCCCGCGATCCGGATCTTCGAAGCGGGCGCCGTCTACCTGCCGGCGGGCGACACCGAGCTTCCGCAGGAGCCGCGGTATCTCGCGGCACTGATCAACGGCCCGGTGCGCCCGGGCAGTTGGCGCCACCAGCAGCAGCCCGAGGCGGATTTCTTCGCGGCCAAGGGTGTCCTGGCGGCATTGCTCGACGGGCTTGGCGCGCAGTGGCGCGTCGCCACCGACACGAATCGCCCGTTCCTGCACCCGGGCCGCGCCGCCAAGATCCTGTTGGTCGGGCCAGACGCCGACCCCGGCGAGCCGGGAACCGAAGCGGGCTGGCTGGGGGAGATCCATCCTGCGGTGGCCGCCGACTGGGGCTTTGAGACCGGCGTGGTCGCCGGGTTCGAGCTCAACCTTGACGCCGTCCCGATCCCGGGCACGCCAACGTACGCCGACCTGATCAGCTTCCCCGAGGTCCGCGAGGACCTGGCGGTGATCATCGCCGACTCGGTGACCGCGCAGCAGGTGCGCGAGACGGTCATCAGGGCCGGCGCGCCGCTGCTTCAGCGGGCCGAGATCTTCGACGTCTACCGCGACGCCGAGCGGATCGGCGCGGGCAACGTCTCGCTGGCGCTGCGGTTGGTCTACCGCGCGGCCGATCGGACGCTGACCGACTCCGAGGTCGCCAGGCAGCGGACCGCGATCACGAGCGCGCTCGAGGAGCAGCTCCAGGGGAGGATCCGTGACAACTGAGCGGCCGACGGCGGTTGTGCTCGGTGCTTCCGGCTACGCCGGTGCCCTGGCCGCACGGCTCTTGTATGCGCATCCGCACTTCGAACTGACGGCCGTGACCTCCCGCAGCGACGCAGGCACCAAGCTGAACGGGCTCTACCCGCACCACCGCGTGCCGCTGCTGCTCGAGGAGTTCGACCTCGACCGGCACGGCTCAGCCGATTGCGCTGTCGTCGCGTATCCGCACGGCGCCGCCGCGCCGGTCGTGCGCGACCTGCGTGAACGCGGCGTCAAGGTCGTCGACCTGTCGGCGGACTTCCGGATCCGGGACCGCGCGGTGTACGAGGAGTGGTACGTCCCGCACACGGAGCCGGAACTGCTCGCGACCGCCGTCTACGGCCTCCCCGAGCTCTATCGGGATCGGATCGCGGACGCTTCGCTGGTCGCCAACCCGGGGTGCTATCCGACGGCCACGATTCTGGCGCTGGCGCCGCTCGCGCATGCACGGCTGATCGCGGATGTGGTCGTCGACGCCAAGTCCGGCGTCTCCGGCGCGGGCCGGGCCGCCACCGAGGCGACGCACTTCGTCACCGTCGATGAGAACGTCACCCCCTACAAGGTGCCACGGCACCGGCACACGCCGGAGATCGAGCAGGAACTGCACGTGCTCGGCGCCGACGAGGACCTCCGGATCACGTTCACGCCGCATTTGCTGCCGCTCGACCAGGGCGAGCTCGTCTCCTGCTACGTGACCCTGACTGATCCAGGGATCCGCACGGAGGAGATCACCGACCTCTACATCGAGGCGTACGAACGCGAAAAGTTCATCGAGATCGTCGGCAAGCCGCCCGGTGTCCGGGATGTCCGCGACACGAACTTCTGTCGGATCAGCGTGCACCGCGACGAGCGCACCGGCCGGGTGATCGTGTTCGGGGCGATCGACAACCTCTGGAAGGGCACCGCGTCGCAGGCCCTCCAGAACCTGAACCTGATGTTCGGCCTGCCCGAGGCGACGGGGATCGAGCCGTGACCGGGTATTTCGATTCCCGGTGGGTGGCGGCCCCGGCGCTGACCGAGGAGGTCCCCGATGGCGCGCTGCCGCAGGGGTTCCGCGCCGCTGGGATCGCCTGCGGGATCAAGGCCGCCGCTGACCCGCCCGTGCGTGACCTCGGCCTGATCGTCTGCGACGCCCCCGAGGCGACCAGCGCCGCCCGCTTCAGCCGGACCGGTGCGCCATCGGCACCGGTGCAGCTCAACCGCCTCCGGGCGGAGCTTGACCGGCTACGGGCGGTTGTCGTCAACTCGGGCAACGCCAACGCGGCGACCGGCCGTCCGGGCCTCGATGACGCGGCCAGGATGCAAGGCGGGGCGGCGATGGTCGCCGGAGTGCCGGAATCACTGGTGGCGGTGGCCTCGACCGGCGTCATCGGCGTGCCGCTGCCGATGCAGAATGTCAACAGCGGAATCGCAGCGGCCGCGCGCGAGCTACGCCAGGACGGCAATCTCGACTTCGCCGAGGCGATCCGGACGACGGACGCCTTCCCCAAGCAGGTCGCGCTCGACGTCACGCTGTCAGCAGGCGTCACGCGTCTGACCATCCAGGCAAAGGGCGCCGGCATGATCTCGCCGCGGTTCGCGACGCTGCTCGTGTTCGTACAGACCGACGCTGTGCTCGACGCCGAGGAGGCCGATCTGCTGCTCAGCGTCTGCGTCAAGCGGTCGTTCGATCGGATCAGCGTCGACGGACAGCTCTCGACCTCGGACACGATCATCCTGCAGGCGTCGGGCACCTCCGGGGTCACGGTCGAGCCGCAATCAGATGACGAGAAGGTCTTCGGCGAGGCGCTTGACGCGGCGCTGCGTCAGACCGCGCTGCTGGTCGCCCGTGACGGCGAGGGCGCGCGGCGGGTCGGCCGTGTGAACGTCCGCGGCGGTGACCAGATGCTCGTCGAACGGGTCGCCCATGCGGTCGGAGACTCACCGCTGGTGAAGACGGCGCTGTACGGCGGCGATCCCAACTGGGGCCGGATCATCCAGGCCGTCGGCGCGGCGCTGCCGAGTCACGAGCCGGTTCCGATCGACATCACGATCGAGGGGATCCAGGTCTGCTCCGCCGGGGCGTCGTGCCGCATGACGCGGAGGCGTTGAAAGCGGCCGTCCAGGGACCCGAGATCGAGTACGAGATCACGCTGCCCGGCGATGGCGCCGAGGCTGAACGGTTCTTCTCGGACCTCGGCCACGAATACATCACGATCAACGCGGACTACACGACATGAGTGCCGCCGAGCGCCCGGTGCGCGATGTCCAGACGCTGCTCGAGGCGCTGCCCTACATCCGAGAGTTCCACGGCAAGACCGTGGTCATCAAGTACGGCGGCGCGGCGATGGTCGATGAGAGCCTGAAGGTCGAGTTCGCCCGCGACGTCGTGCTGCTCAAGTACGTCGGGATGAACCCGGTGATCGTCCACGGCGGCGGCCCTGAGATCACTGCCTTCATGGAGCGTCTCAACCTCCCGGTCGAGTTCGTCGACGGACTGCGCGTCTCCGACGCCGCCACCGTCGAGATCGCGAAGATGGTGCTGGTCGGCAAGGTCAACAAGGACATCGTGCTGCTGATCAACGGTCAGGGTCAGCCGGCCGTCGGGCTGTCAGGTGACGACGGCCTCCTGTTCCGGTGTGCCCGGCAGCTCGCTCCGAGCGGCCAGGACATCGGTTTCGTCGGGCGGATCGAGCACGTCGATACGGGTGTTCTGACCCACATCGCGCAGGATTACATCCCGGTGGTGGCATCGGTCGGCGCTGATGCCGAGGGGAACTCGTACAACATCAACGCCGACGAGGCGGCCGGGGCCGTCGCCCGGGCTCTGGGTGCCTACAAGGTGATGTTCCTGACCGACGTGGCCGGCTGGTTGCGCGACCCATCGAACCCCGCCTCGCTTGTCTCCGAGGCGGTCGCCTCCGACGTCGCGGCGGCACTGGGTGGGCCCGAAGGCGTCAAGGGGGGGATGCGGCCGAAGCTGCAGGCCTGCCTCGAGGCGGTCCGCGGCGGTGTCACCTTCGCCCACATCGTCGATGGGCGCGTCCCGCACTCACTGCTGATGGAGCTGTTCACCGATGCGGGCTCCGGCACCAAGATCCGCCCCGACGGGACCCTGCCATGAGCGCGTCGCTGTCGGATCTGCAGGCGCTCGAGCGCTCCTACGCGATCCCGACCTACGTCCGTAACCCCGTGCAGTTCGTCCGCGGCTCGGGCGTCCGGTTGTGGGACGCAGACGGCAACGAGTACCTCGACTTCCTGGCCGGCATCTCGGTCCTGAACGTCGGGCACTGTCACCCCAAGGTCGTCGCCGCGATCACGTCTCAGGCGGCAGAGCTGACCCATGTCTCGAACCTCTACTACACCTCCGGGGCGCTCAGGCTCTCCGAAGCGCTCTCCCAGAGCTCGCTCGGCGGCAAGGTGTTCCTGTGCAACTCGGGGGCTGAGGCCAACGAGGCGGCGATCAAGCTCGCCCGGCGAGCCAAGGCCGGCGGCTCGATCGTGGTCGTCCGCGACGGCTTCCACGGCAGGACCTACGGGGCGCTCAGCGCCACGCCACAGGAGTCCAAGCAGGCGCCGTTCGCGCCGCTGGTACCGGGGTTCGTCGTTGTCGGCAAGGACGCCGACGAGCTGCGCGCCGCCGTTGACGACGGGACTGCGGCGGTGCTGCTCGAGGTGATTCAGGGGGAGTCCGGAATCCATCCGCTCTCCGACGCGTTCCTGCTGGCGGCCCGTGAGGCCTGCGACGCCGCCGGCGCAGCGCTGATCTTCGACGAGGTCCAGACCGGGATGGGCCGGACCGGAACACTCTGGGGGTATGAGCAGACCCCGGTGGTCCCCGACGCGCTGACAACCGCCAAGGGGCTCGGCGGAGGCCTGCCGATCGGGGCGCTGATCACCGGCCCACGCCTGGCCGACACGTTGCAGCCCGGCGACCATGGCTCCACGTTCGCAGGCGGGCCCGTTGCCTGCGCGGCGGCGCTCGCGGCGCTGGAGATCTGTCGCGACCCCGCGCTGCTGCGGTCGGTGGTGGAGCTCGGTGAGCGTTTGGCGCACGGTCTCGCCGAGCTGCCCTACGTGGCGTCGGTCAGGGGCCGCGGGCTGATGATCGGGATCGATCTGATCGACGGCGTCTCCGCGGTCGAGATCGCGCGCCGGGCGTTGCTCGAGCAGCGGCTCGTCGTCAACGCGACCGGCCCGTCGACGTTGCGCTTCGAACCGCCGCTGATCGTCACTTCACAAGAGGTTGACGATGCGGTCGCGCGGCTCGCGTAGATTGGCGCCGTGAGCCGCGCCGGGTTGAGCAGTGTCGAGCTCGTCGCAGCCGAGCTTCCGTCGGTTGACGACGTCGGGCAGGCGCTCGACGGGAAGCTGCGGCTCGGACCGGCCGTCTCCGAGGTCGCCGAATTCACCTTCCACGACACCTTCGACGCGCTGCTGCGAGCGGAGGGATCACGCTCGCGCTCGCCGAAGGGGAGGAACCACCCGAGACCGTCGCCGACGTGATCGGCCGCCGGGCGCTGCTGCCGCTTGCGACCGTCACTGCCCGCACCGACACGATCGCGGTGCTCGACGAGCTCGACAAGACAGTGGTCCGGCTGGAACTGGTGTCGCCGACGGTCGGTGGCCGGAAACTTCAGCCGCGGGTGCGGCTCATCGGTCTGCGCGGATTCGACGCCGAACTGGAGGAGGCCCGCCGCGCGCTGACGGCCGCGTTTGGTCTCGTCGAGGCTGAGCGGTCGTTGCGCGATGAGGCCGTCACAGCCGCCGGCGGAGTCGCCGAGGGCATCTCGGTGAAGGTGGCGGTCGAGCTCGAACCGGACATGCGCGCCGATGTCGCTGCGGCCGCCGTGCTCGAAGCGCTGCTATCCGTGCTCGAGGCCAACATCCCCGGGACACTGACCGACACCGACCCGGAGTTCCTCCACGACTACCGCGTCTCGCTGCGCAAGGCCCGGGCGGTGCTCAAGGAGCTGCGCGACGTGTTTGAGCCCGAGCGGCTCTCAGAGCTGCGGACCGAGCTGAAATGGTTGCAGGGGGTGACCGGCGACGCGCGTGACCTCGACGTGTATGTCACCGAATTCGAGGACCTCCGGGCGCTCGTGCCGGAGCCACTGCGCGACGCGCTCGCGCCACTGCTGGCAGTGCTGCGGGCGCGGCGCCTGGCCGCCCACCGAGTGATGGCCCGCGAGCTGCGCAGTGAACGCGCCCGCGAGGCTCTCGCTGCGTGGCGGCGCCTGCTCGGGCAGGTCCCGTTGGACCTGCCCGGCGACCCAGCCGACGCGGGCCGCCGGATCGAGGAGGTCGCCTCGGAGCGGATCCGCAAGGTGTTCCGCCGGATCGTGCGCGGCGGCGACGAGATCATCGCCAGCGGCGCCGAGGTGCCGCCCGACGATTACCACGCGCTGCGCAAGCTCGGTAAGGAACTCAGGTACCTGCTCGAGCTGTTCGGGACGCAGCTGCACGATCCGGACGACGGTCAAGCCGATGGTGAAGTCCCTGAAGCGACTGCAGGACGTGCTCGGACGCCATCAGGATCGCGAGGTCCAGCTGGCCGAGATCTCAGCGCTCGCCGACGAGGTATCGGCCCAGCCCGGCGGCGCCGGGGCGCTGATGGCGATGGGCGTGCTGATTGAGCGGCTCGAAGCCGATGCGGCGAAGGCACGTTCCGAGTTTGCCGAGGTGTTTGCCGCGTTCGCCTCCAAGGAGCAGCGCGCGATCGTCAAGGAGACATTCCGCTGATGACCAAGGTGCTCGCGACGTACAACATCAAGGGTGGGGTGGGGAAGACATCAGCGGCCGTGAACCTCGCCTACCTCGCCGCCCGCGACGGGTTTCAGACGCTGCTCTGGGACCTCGATCCGCAGGCGGCATCGACCTACCTGTTCCGGATCCGCCCGAAGGTGCGCGGCGGCGGGCGGGGGCTCGTGCGCCTGCGGACCGACGTCACCGACGAGATCAAAGCCACCGATCACCCGCGACTCGACCTGCTGCCGGCAGACTTCTCCTACCGGCATCTCGACCTCGCACTCGATCAGTTCAAGAAGCCCACGGAGCGCCTGGGGCGGGTGCTCGAACCGCTGCAGGATGAGTACGACTACATCTTCCTGGACTGCCCGCCCTCGATCTCGCTCGTCTCCGAGAGCGTGTTCAAGGCCGCCGACGCGCTGCTAGTCCCGGTGATCCCCGCGACGCTGTCCTCGCGGACCTACGACCAGCTCGAGGAGCTGGCCCGCGGCGGCCCGATGGTGTTCGCGTTCTTCTCGATGGTCGATATCCGCAAGACCCTGCACAAGAGCGGGATGGCGCGCCTGCGCGGGATCCATCACCTGACGATGCTCGGAGCAGCGATTCCATCCTCCGACGACGTCGAGCGGATGGGGGAGGAGCGCGACCCCGTCGGGGCGTTCGCCCCGACGAGCCATGCCGCGATGGCCTACGAGGCGCTGTGGTGGGACGTGCAGCGCCGGCTGACGGCAGGGCGCTGAGCGTTTTAGCCGCCAATAGATCCGACGGGCGCACGCTTAATCCCAGCGGCCGAATACTCTTGGATTGATGTCCGCAAATGGCGAACTTCGGACCGCGACGTACCAGGCGGTCCCCAGCGAAGTCCACAGGGTTCTGCTGCTCTACAGCGGCGGCCTCGACACGAGCGTGATGCTCAAGTGGATTCAGGAGCAGTACGAGGCGGAGGTCGTGGCGTTGACCGTCAACCTCGGTCAGCCCGGCGAGGATTACGACGTCGTCCGCGGCAAGGCGCTGCATCTGGGCGCCGTCGACGCGTTCGTGATCGATGCCCGTGAGGAGTTCGCACGCGAGTACATCGTTCCGGCGATCAAGGCCAACGCGATCTACGGACTCGGCTATCCGCTGTTCACGGCGCTCGGCCGCCCGTTGATCGCGAAGCTCGCCGTCGAATACGCCCGCACAACCGGCTGCGACACGATCGCCCATGGCTGCACCGGCAAGGGCAATGACCAGGTTCGGATCGAGGCGACGGTGGCAACGCTGGCGCCGGAGCTGAAGGTGATCGCCCCCGTGCGCGGCTGGTCGATGGGCCGCGACGAGGAGATCGAGTACGCCCGTCAGAACGGAATCCCCGTCAAGGGCGGGACCGAGACAGCGCCATATTCGATCGACGACAACCTCTGGGGCCGCTCCTCGGAGGGCCGTTGGATCGAGAACCTCGAGACGGCGCCGCAGGATGATGTCTTCAACCTCGTGACGCGGCCGGAGGACGCCCCGGACGAGCCCGAGACGATCGAGATCGAGTTCGAGGCGGGGGTGCCCGTCGGCCTGAACGGCGAGCGGCTGGGCCTTGTCGATCTACTCGACAAGGTCGCCGCATACGGGATCCGGCACGGCGTCGGCATCGTCGATCACATCGAGGACCGGATCGTCGGACTGAAGGTCCGCGACATCTATGAGGTGCCGGCGGCGGCGATCCTGCTGCCCGCTCACGCTGAGCTCGAACGGCTGGTCGGCACGATCCATCAAAACCAGTTCAAGACCCAGATGGACCAGAAGTGGGCCTACCTGGTGTATGCCGGGCTGTGGTGGGAGCCGCTGCGCACAGATCTCGACGCCTACATGGAAGTCGCCAACTCGCAGGTCACCGGCACGATCGGGGTCAAGCTCTACAAGGGCTCGGCGCGGGTCGTCACACGGCAATCGCCCAACGCCGTCTACGACGCGCAGCTTGCCACCTTCAATTCCGATGGCTCCGCCCTGTTCTCGCAGGCGGCATCACCCGGGTTCATCGAGCTCTGGTCGCTGCAGTCGCGACTGGCGTGGCAGGTCAGGAATCGCGATCGGCAGTGAGCTCCCCGGACGCCGACTATCCGCGCAGGCCGGCTTTCGCGCTCGGGACGTCGTCAGACGAGCTGATCGCAGACAGGCGCGTCCGCAGCGCTGAGTTGGCGCTCGATGCAGCCCGCAGGCGGCTGATCGAGACCGACGAGGAGGTCGAACGCCTCGCCGCCCAGGTCCATGATCTGGAATCGGCGCTTGAATCCGCCCTTGCTGCGCGTGGGCAGGACGCGACACTGTGGCGCCAGCGCGTCCACTTCGCGGAGGACAAGCTCCGCGAGGCCGAGCAGTTGGCGTTCCTCGAGCGTGATCGCCGGCGTGAGGTCGAGGCCGAGCTCGAGCGCACCGCCAGCCAGCTTCGGAATGCGACCGGCAACCCGCTGCACCGCCAGCTCGAGGCCGAACGCCGGCTCCGCGCGCTCGAGGGTGAGATGGAGCTGGTCGTTCGCCAGGCGGCCGAGTTCGAGCACCGGATGCGGGTCGTGATCAGCACCGTCCTGCGCTCGGTCAGGGCCGACCATCGGCGAGTGCGGGAGATGCTCACCGAGCCGCGGTCTCTCGCCTCCGCCCAGATCGCCGACATCGCCGAGCCGCGGCGGACCGCGCAGGACCGGTTCGTGGAGCGCTTCGATGGTCCGCAGCGGCCCATCGTCGACAGACGTGAGGAGCCCCGCTTCCTGGACCCGGAGTCGCGGCGCCGGCTCATCCACGAGCCGGCGCGGCGGCCGGACCCGGAGTCCGATCGCCATCCGGTGTTCGACTACGAGCAGGACGTGAGGCCACCAGCCCCGGCTGCCCATTCGCCGGCTCCTGGGGCCGCGCCGCGGGCTCCTGCGACCGGGCCGCCGGCTGGGGCGTCCCCGGGCCCTCAGCCTCCGGATCCCAAGGCCCCGGCTCCGACGTCTCCGTCGCTGGAACGGCTCGACCAGGCACTCGCCCGGTTGCGCGCGCTGACGCCCGAGCGCGACTCCTGAACCTCGACGCTGGGCGCCGTCGCGGCTGCGCGAACCGTTTCTCGCTCACAGCGGGAAAGGTCCGGTCAGGAGCCGAACGACATCTCGGCTCCATCCGAGCCGGCGCCTATTGTGGGCAACCCGCAATGAGCCACAGCTGCGCCCACCTGCACGTCCATTCCGAGTATTCGCTGCTCGACGGGGCGAACAAGATCGACAAGCTCGCGGAGCGGGCGGCGGCGTTCGGGCAGCCGGCGCTGGCGCTCACCGATCACGGCGTGATGAACGGTGCGGTCGAGCTCTACCAGGCCGCGAAGAAGCATGGGATCAAGCCGATCCAGGGGTGCGAGGTCTACGTCACGAGTGACCATCTGCAGAAGGGCAAGCGCCATCACCTGACGCTGATCGCGGAGACCCCGATCGGCTACCGGAACCTCGTCAAGCTCTGCTCGTCCGGGTTCCTCGAGGGTCTGCAGCGCGGCTTTCCGACCGTCGATGCGTCGCTGATGTCGCGCTACAGCGAGGGCATCATCGCGATGACCGGCTGCCTGGCATCGAAGTTCTGCTCCGCGCTGGTCGACGACAAGGTTGATCTGGCTCGGTCGACGGCTGATGAGCTGATCCAGATCTACGGCTCGAACAACGTGTTCTTCGAGATCCAGCAGAACGGGATTCCGGAGCAGGACAAGGCGAACGAGGGGATCGTCAAGCTGGCGCGGGAGTTCGGCCGACCGCTTGTCGGCACCGGCGATGTCCACTATCTGCGCAAGGAGGACTTCGACAACCACGCCGCGCTGCTGTGCGTGCAGACGAAGTCAACCCTTGAGAACCCGAAGTTCACATTCTCGGCCAACGAGTTCTATCTGCAGTCGACTGAGGAGATGGCCGAGAAGTTCGCGCTGTGGCCGGAGGCGC
This sequence comes from uncultured Conexibacteraceae bacterium, assembly GCA_963778315.1. Lineage (GTDB taxonomy): Bacteria > Actinomycetota > Thermoleophilia > Solirubrobacterales > Solirubrobacteraceae > Palsa-465. The sequence goes on from CAVZTZ010000015.1 coordinate 498,780, forward strand.
TGGCCTCGACGCTTGAGATTGCGGAGCGCTGCAACGTCGAGATCGAGCTCGGCAAGCAGCTGATCCCAACCTTCGAGTGCCCCGATGGGCTGGTCGAGCGTGACTACCTGCGCCGGCTTGTGTTCCAGGGTTTGGTGGAGCGCTACGGCGACCCGATCCCCGCCGAAGCGCTGGAGCGGGCCGAGTATGAGCTCGGCGTGATCGACAAGATGGGGTACTCCGGGTACTTCCTGATCGTCTGGGACTTCATCAAGTGGGCGCGGGATCACGGGATCCCGGTCGGCCCAGGCCGTGGTTCGGCCGCCGGTTCGATCGTCTCCTACACGACCAGGATCACGGACCTCGACCCATTGCGCTACGACCTGCTGTTCGAGCGGTTCCTCAACCCCGAGCGCGTGTCGATGCCGGATATCGACGTTGATTTCTCGGTGCGTGGTCGAGAGCGTGTGATCGAGTACGTGACCGAGAAGTACGGTAAGGACTCGGTCGCGCAGATCATCACGTTCGGCAAGATGTTCCCCCGGGCGGCAACCAAGGACGCGGCGCGCGTGCTCGGCTTCCCGTACTCGCTGGGTGACAAGCTGGCGAAGTTGATCCCGGATCCCGAGCAGGGCCGGGCGCCGAAGTTCGAGGACTGCCTCGTTCCGGGGCAGCCGCTGGCGGCCGAGATCGCGCGGGACGCTGACGCCAAGCGGGTGATCGACGTGGCTCAGGGCCTGGAGGGGATCGTGCGTAATTCCTCGATCCACGCCGCCGCGGTGGTGATCGCGCCGCAGCCGCTGACCGACCTGGTGCCGGTGCAGCTGGCGGACGCCCGGACGACGACCGAGGACGGCGAGCGGGTGTATCGCACGGTGACGCAGTTCTCGATGAAGCCGGTCGAGGCGATGGGTCTGTTGAAGATGGACTTCCTGGGCCTGCGCAACCTCGATGTGATCGAGGACGCGCTCGACATCATCGAGCGCTCAAGTGGCGAGCGTCCTGACATGACCAACCTGCCGCTCGACGACGCGAAGACGTATGAGATGCTGGCGCGGGGCGAGTCGATCGGCGTGTTCCAGTTTGAATCTGAGGGGATGCGCGAGGCGCTGAAGCGGGTGCGCCCGACCGAGTTCGACGACCTCGTGGCGCTGGTGGCGCTGTACCGGCCGGGCGCCATGGACCAGATCCCGACGTACTCACGTGGCAAGCAGGATCCCGACTCGATCGACTACCGCGACGAGCGGCTGCGGCCGATCCTCGAGTCGACCAAGGGCGTGATCCTCTACCAGGAGCAGGCGATGCTCATCTCCCGGGAGCTCGCCGGCTTCACGGGCGCCAAGGCCGACGATCTGCGCAAGGCGATCGGTAAGAAGAACCGCGAGGCGATGGGCAAGCTGAAGCCCGAGTTCGTCGACGGGTGCCAGCGGTCAGGCACGGCCGCGAGCACGATCGACTGGCTGTGGACGACGAACGAGAAGTCGGCCGACTACTCGTTCAACAAGTCGCACGCGGCCTGCTACGCGCTGATCTCCTACCGGACGGCGTGGCTGCGGGCCAACTATCCGGCCGAGTACATGGCGGCGCTGATCTCGTCGGTGATGGACACCAAGGACAAGGTGCCGTTCTTCGTCGCCCAGGCGGAACAGATGGGGATCGAGATCCTGCCGCCCGACGTCAACCGCTCCGACCACAACTTCGTCGTCGTCGACGGCAACATCCGCTTTGGGCTGGACGCCGTCAAGGGCGTCGGGTACGCCGCGGTCGAGGCGATCAAGGCGGCGCGCGAGGACAGCGGGCTCGATCCCGCCCGGGCCACGCCCGTCGACCAGCTGCACACCGCTCGCCATGGAGCCAACAAGCCGTTCACCGACATCTTCGACTTCTGCGAGCGGATCGACAGCCGGGCGGTCAACAAGAAGGCGATCGAGTCATTGATCAAGTCCGGCGCGTTCGGCTCCACAGGCCACACCCGGCAGGGGATGCTGGCGGTGCTCGAGCAGGCTCAGGCGGCGGGGGCGCGCGCGCAGCAGGATGCGCAGCTGGGACAGGGGTCGATCTTCGATCTCCTTGCTCCGGCCGACGACACGCCGACGACATCACGGCCGGCGCACTCGCCGATCCCTGACGGCGAATTCGAGAAGAGTGAGCTGCTGGCCCTCGAGAAGGAGTCGATCGGCCTGTTCATCTCCGAGCACCCGCTGAAGGCGGTGTCGACCGCGATGTCTCTGGAGACCGATTACGCACTCGGCGAGCTGGACCAGGCACGCGACGGCGACCGGATCATCGTCGGCGGCATCATCAACCAGGCCCGGAAGCTGAAGACGCGGACGGGCAACTGGATGATGTTCGCGACGCTCGAGGATCTGACCGGCTCGGTGGATCTGACGATCTTCAACGACACGATGGAGGAGTGCGCCGGAGCGCTCGAGCCCGACTCGATCGTGCTCGTCAAGGGCAAGTTCGAGCAGAAGGACCAGCGCGGCCCGACGATCGTCGTCAGCACCGTCGAGCGGTTCCAGCCGACGACCGAGGAGCTCGAGGCCGCCGAGCAGGAGGCCGCCAAGCAGGCGATGCGGATTCCCGACTCGGCGCTCAAGCTGCGCCTCGACGCGACCGCGCTGCCCGCCACGGTGATCGGTGATCTCCGGGATCTGCTCGCCGGATTCCCCGGCGAATCGGAGGTCGTGATCGAGTTTGCGACGAGCAGCGGACCGCGGAAGCTGCGGCTCGGTGCGGAGTTCAAGGTGGCACGGAGCGCCGGCCTCAACGCCGAGCTCGATCAGTTGCTCGGGCCGGCGATCATCCGCGGCGAGCCGGCTCCCGTCGGTGCCGCCGCGGGCGCAGCAGCCTGACGGGGCCGCGCAGACGTCCGGGGCCGTGGCGGCAGCCGCCTGATCCTGCGGATACGCTGCGGCGATGATCGCCGTCGGGGCACTGGTTGCGTTCTGCTCGGCGATCTGTGCCGCGACCGCGATCGTGTTGCAGTCGACCGAGGCCCACACGGCTCCGGCCGAGCATTCGCTGAAGCTGTCGCTGCTGTTCTCGCTGGCCCGCCGCCGCCGCTGGGTGATCGGGACCGCGCTCGTGATCCTTGCCTGGCCGCTGCAGGTGGTGGCGCTGTCGTTCGCCCCGATCACCGTCGTACAGCCGATTCTCGCCAGCTTCCAGCTCGTCCTCGTGATCCTCGCCCGCGTCTGGCTCAAGGAACGCGCCGGTTGGCGAGAGCTCGGTGGCGCACTGGCGATCGTCGCCGGCGTCACGGTGGTGATCGTGGCCGCCCCACACCGCAGCGTGCTGCACCCGCCCGCCGGGCGGCTGATCCCGCCGCTGGTGATCATCGGGGCCGGCGCGCTGATCGGCTACGCGCTCGGCAGGATCCATGACCGCCGCGGGCTCGAGTTGACGATCGCCGCTGGGCTCGGCTACGCCTGGGTCGACTTCGCCGACAAGCTGCTGTCAAACGCAATCACCTCGCACGAGACGCTCACCGCCGTGGCGTGGATCGTCGCGATCGTCGGCTTCGGCGTGACCGCCTTCCTCGGCGAGCAGTCCGCGTTGGCCCACCGGCCCGCCGTGCAGGTGGGACCGCTGATCGGAGCGCTTGAGGAGCCGTTGCCAGTGCTGCTGGCGCTCTGGGGCGGGGTCGAGGCGTGGGGCGGGGGGGTCGCGCGTGCCACGGCCCTGATCGCCGGACTGGTGCTCGTCGGTGTCGGCGTCGTCGTGCTGGCACGCTCACCGACGGTTGCGCACATCAGCGCCGCGGCCCACGGCGCCGAGTAACGACTCAGCCGGATTTCTCAGGCAGCCAGGGGCCGCGCCAGCCCCCGAACCCGGAGGTCAGGTGGGCCGCCGACACCGGCCCCCACGAACCCTTCTCGTAGGGCTCGACGGGCGGCGGTGAGTCGAGTAGCGGCGCCACGATCCGCCAGCTCTCCTCGACGCTGTCCTGGCGGGTGAAGGCGCTGGCGTCGCCGTCGAGCGCGGCGTGCAGCAGCACCTCGTAAGGCGTCGGGTCCTCGCCGCCCTCCTGGGCGAACTCCATCGACATGTCGATCGCGCTCGGCCCATCCTGGTCGGCACGGTGGGCATCGAGGATCAACTTGATGCCGGTGCCCGGATCGATGCGGACAACGAGCTGGCTGGGCTCGGGCCGCCGGCGCGTGGTCGGGATGAACGCCAGCCGTGGCGGGTGCTTGAAGACGAGCCGGATCTCGGTGTCGGTCGAGGCGAGCTGCTTGCCGGTACGGATGAAGAACGGGACACCGGCCCAGCGCCAGTTGTCGATCTCGAGCCGCAGGGCCGCATAGGTCTCTGTCTGTGAACCGGCGGCGACGCCGTCGATGTCGAGGTAGCCGGTGTACTGCCCGCGCACGTAATGACCGGGTTCGGCGGCCGGCATCGACTTGAAGACGGCGACCTTGGCGTCCTTCAGCGTCTCGGAGTCGCCTGCGGCGGGGGGCTCCATCGCGGCTGCGGCCAGGACCTGCAGCAGGTGGTTGACGACCACGTCGCGCAGCGCGCCGACCGGGTCGTAGAAGTGGCCGCGGTCCTCGACGCCGAACTGCTCCGACATCGTGATCTGCACCGACGAGACGTAATTGCGGTTCCAGACCGGTTCGAGCATCGTGTTCGCAAACCGCAGGTACAGCAGCTCCTGCAGCGCCATCTTGCCGAGGAAGTGGTCGATCCGGTACAGCTGTGACTCCGCGATGTACTTGTGCAGCTCGGCCGCGAGCTCGCGGGCGGACTGCAGGTCATGTCCGAACGGCTTCTCGACAACGACCCGCTGGCCGCCTGAGAGGAGGTCCTTCTCGGACAGCCCGGCGATCACCGTCGAGAACAGGAACGGCGGGATCTCGAGGTAGTAGGCCGGGTTGTCGAGGCCGGCCACCGCCTTGGCGACGTTGGTGTAGACGTCGGGATGGCTGAAATCGCCACTGACGTATTGCAGGCGCGCGGCGAACGATTTGAACACGGCGTCGTCGACCTTCTCGCCGGATGCTTCGATCGCTTCGCGGGCGTGGTCGATCAGGTGATCGAGGGACCAGTCGTCAACGGCAACGCCGATCACCGGCACGGTCAGCAGTCCCCGCCGCTCGAGCCGGTAGAGCGAGCGGAACGTCATCTTTTTTGCCAGGTCGCCGGTGATGCCGAAGACGACCAGCGCATCGGCGGAGGAGTTCGAAGAGGTCACGGCTCCGAACCCTACCCGCTCGCCGATCCCTTCATGCGACGCTCACGTGATGCCCCGGGCCCTCTGTCCCTGCGCCCGGAGCTTGAGCGCCAGCGCGATGTCATCGGCGGTGACGCTGCCCTCCTCGCTGCCGGTCTCCCAGACACACGGGAGCGAATCAAACCGCGGCTCTGACAGAAACACCTCGAGGCCGTCGAGGCCAATTTCGCCCTCGCCTGGGGCGGCGTGACGGTCGCGATTGGAACCGAGCTTGGTCTGTGAGTCGTTGAGGTGCAGTGATCCGAGCCGGTCGAGGCCCAGGTCGCGGTCGAGCTCGTCGAGCACGGCGCCCAGCCCATCGGTGGTGCGGATGTCATAGCCGGAGGCGAGCAGGTGACAGGAGTCGAGGCAGACGCCGAGCCGCTTGCCGGAGCCCGACGCGGTGATCAGCGCGGCCAGTTCCTCGAACGAGCGGCCGAGCGTGCCGCCGGCGCCGGCGGTGTCCTCGAGGTGCAGCTCGCAGTGATCGCTCTCGGCCAGCGCCTCGGCGATCACCTCGCCGCAGCGGGCGATCGCCGCCGGGAGCGGGGCGCCCTTCGCAGAGCCGGCGTGGAGGACCACGCCGGCGGCTCCGATCGCATCACCGACCCGCAGCGACTGTGTCAGCGAGGCGATCGTCTTTGAGCGGATCTCCGGATCCTCGGAGGCGCAGTTGAGCAGGTACACCGCATGGATCAGAACCGCGTCGATGTCTGAGTCATCGCGCGCCGCGCGGAACGCCGCGAAGTCGTCGTCGGTGTAGGCGGTCGGCCTCCACATCCGCGGCGACTGATTGAAGATCTGGATCGCTCGGGCACCGAGTTCACTGCCGCGCTCGATCGCCTTGGGCAAACCGCCCGCCTGTGACACGTGTGCTCCAATTAGCATGACGATCCATTCATGAGAGTCAGATTTGCTCCATCACCGACGGGCGCGCTGCACATCGGCGGCGCCCGCACAGCGCTGTACAACTGGCTGGCCGCCCACGGCCCACAGGCCGGCGACGACAGCGCCTTCGTGCTGCGGATCGAAGATACCGACCGCGAGCGATCGACCGAGGAGAACGTCGAGCAGATCCTCGACGCGCTGCGCTGGCTCAGGCTCGACTGGGATGAGGGCCCGATGTCGCAGGTCGGCAACACCCCGCGCCACCAGGAGGCGCTCGCGCAGCTGCTCGCCGACGGGCACGCGTATCACTGCAGCGCCACCGGCGACGACGTCAAGGCGTGGAAGCAGCGGCACGGCGCCGAGCGAGGCTTCCGCGGCGAGTCCGAGGACCCGGATCCCGCCCATCCGTCCGCCGTACGCCTGCGCGTGCCAGACGACGGGGAGACCGCGTTTGACGACGTGATCCGCGGCTGGATCGCCACCCCGAATGCGAGCATGGACGACCCGGTGATCGCCCGCGCGGACGGTTCGGTGCTCTACAACTTCGCGGTCGCCGTCGACGACATCGACGCGGGCATCACCCACGTGATCCGCGGCGAGGACCACATCTCCAACACGCCCAAGCAGCTGCTGGTGATCAAGGCGCTTGACGCCTCGCCGCCGCGCTACGCGCACCTGCCGATGCTGCACGGCCCCGACGGCAAGAAGCTGTCCAAGCGCCACGGGGCCGCGTCGGTGCAGGAGCTGCGCGACAAGGGTTACCTGCCGGAGGCGGTCGTCAACTACATTGCGCTGCTCGGTGCCGGGTTCGCAGCCGACGAGGAGTTCTTCACGGTCACCGAGCTGGCGGAGCGGTTCGGACTCGAGCGGGTCTCGAAGAGCCCGGCGGTGTTCGACGAGCAGAAGCTGCGCCACATCAACGGTCAGCATCTGCGGGCGCTGACGGTTGAGGAGCTGACGGCGCGACTCGAGGCGTTCACCGGCCGCAGCGGCCTGCATGACGCGGTGCAGATCTCCCGCGAGAAGATTCAGACGCTGGCCGATTTCTGGCCGCTCGCCGGCTTCATCTTCGACGGGCCCGGGGATGATCAGAAGGCCTTCGAGAAGTGGATCCGCGATCCGGACAGCGCCGCGAACCTGCGCGCCGCGCGCGATGCGATCGCCGGCGTCGGGCTCTTCGACGTGCGGAGCCTCGACGAGGCGCTTCGTGAGGTCGTCGAGCGCCGGCGCGTCAAGCCGGGGCAAATCTTCCAGCCGATCCGGGTCGCCGTTGCCGGAACCACGGTCTCCCCAGGGATCTTCGAGACGCTGGTCGTGTTGGGGCGCGAGCGTGCCCTCGAGCTGATCGACGCAGCGTTGTCAAGATCCTGACTGTCCAGGCTGAAAAGCTAAGTGAAATAGAACATTTGCCGATAACAGGGGTAAAGCGCTCGAGCCCGGTCCTTTGGAAGCGCTGATGAACCCTGATCGAGAAACCCGACATCGTGCCTCAGCCCTCCTCCGCTCGAACGATCCCGACTGATCCCTACGCGACGCGCGAGCGTCATCACAACGAGGGACACGGACGGCGCCTGACAAACGCCTTTGAGGCGCTCGAGGCGTTCCCCGTGATGGCCGAATCCCGCAACCGGGTTCTGCAGCTGTTCGAGAGCGGCGCCCCCTCCGGCTCCGACGTGATCAACGCCGTCGAGGGTGACGTCGCCCTGGCGATCGCCGTCCTGCGGCTCGCCAACCAGCTCGATGGCCCCAAGCACGGTCGCGTCGAGAGCGCCGTCGAGGGCGTCGAAGTGCTCACCCCGGCCGCGATCCTGTCGATCGCATCGCGGGCACGGACATACGATTTCTTCGAGCGCACCGCGATCTGGCAGGGTGTCCCCGAGCGCTTCCGGATGCACGGCGTTGCGACCCAGCGTGCCGCCGACCGCCTTGCCGCCGAGGTCGGCTACGAGCACCGCGATCGCCTGATGGTGACCGCGCTGCTGCATGACATCGGCAAGCTTGTCCTGATTCACGCCTACCCCGGTTACCCCCGCAAGGTCCACGGAGAGGCTCGGACACCCGAGGAGCGGCTGATGGCCGAGCGTCGCGAGCTCGGTGTCGACCACGCGCTGGTCGGCGGCGTTCTGGCCCGGCGGTGGGGGCTGCCACGCACGATCGCTCATGTGATCGAGGCCCACCACAACGCCGAGTGCGATGGCGAGGTTGCGCTTGTCCGCCTCGCGGACATGCTCGCCCACTACGTGCTCGGCGGGCAGATCACCCCAGCGGAGCTGCTGGGCGTCGCCCGGATGATCGATCTCAGCCCGGCGCAGCTGCGCAGCGTGATGTACGACCTGCCGCTGCCCACCGTTGCCAACCGGCCACGTCAGATTGCGCCGTGCCCAATGTCGGCCCGCGAGGTCGACGTCCTGCGGCGGCTGGCGAAGGGCATGGTCTACAAGCAGATCGCCTCAGAGCTCGGGCTGTCGACGAGCACGGTGCGCACGCACCTGCACAACGTGTACGCGAAGATCGGCGCGATGGACCGTGCACAGGCGGTGCTGATCGCGACCGAGCGCGGCTGGATCTAAGGGTGATCGGGCCCGTTGGCCCGATCGGCCCAGGTTGCGGGCGGTCCCTGCTGCGGCATTCAGCGTCGGCTACGATCGCGACGTGCTCTCGATCACGAGCAAATCCCCGTATGCGGTCCGTGCGCTCGTCGAGCTGCACAAGCTCGCCGACGCCGACCCGGTGCCGATCGCTGAGCTCGCGCGCAGGGGAGAGATCCCGGTGCAGTTTCTCGAGCAGCTGTTCGCGACGCTGAGGCGCGCGGGCGTGCTGCGCTCACAGCGCGGCGTCCGCGGCGGCTACAGCTTTGCCCGGCCGGCCGAGCAGATCACCGTGCTCGAGGTCGTCGAACTGCTCGACGGTCCGCTCGGCGCCGACGCGGCCGGAATCTTCGCAGATGCGGCCGAGGCGGCCCGCACGGTCCTCGGCGGTGCGACGATCGCGGACGTCGCCGAGGCTGAGGCACGGGCGGCCGGCGCCGCCATGTACTTCATTTGAGACAGAGCGGACGAGGTAGACTGCTCGACTAGAAGGCGCTGTTGTCGGTCGGGTCACAACATCACCGGCAAGTGACAGCGTGACTTCCGGAGGTCCTGCAGCACGCAAGTAGACCAGGAGGTCGCAGTGCTCAAGCTCCACAGGTCTGCGCCCGGCGCCAACGAAGGCAATGGACGCATTAACGGATCGACGCCGGAGCCCGGCGAGATGATGCGCGTACGGTTTGAAGCTGCCCGCGAGCGGGATCAGAAGGCGATCGCCCGGGATATCACTGCGAGCGCCCGCGATCTGGCTGCTGCCGCGCGAGACCTGGCGATGGCGCGGCGCGAGACGCTGGAGGGCCGCATTCGTGCTGCCGAGGACCGGGCCCTGGCGGCTCAGGACCGACGCGAAGCCGCCGCCGATCGCGCCGAGGCTGCCGTTGAACGCCTTCAGGCGCTTGAGGACCGTGAGGTTGCTGCGGCGGAGCTGTCGCTTGCCGCAACCGATCCGCTGACCGGAGCGCGCACCCGCGCCGCGGGTCTCTCGGAACTGGAGCACGAACTCGACAGGTGCCGGCGAACGGGCGGTTCGCTCGTCGTCGTGTATCTCGACGTCGCCGGCCTGAAGCAGCTCAACGACACGCGCGGACACGCGGCTGGAGATGCCCTGCTCCGGCGGGTAGCGGCGCTCGTCATGGAACACCTGCGGCCCTATGACCTCGTGATCAGAGTGGGTGGCGATGAGTTCGTGTGCGCGATCTCGAACATGCCCGAGGGTGTGGTTCGAGGTCGCTTCGCAGCAATTGCACAGGCGCTCACCGCCGTGCCGGGCAAGCGGGGAATCAGGACCGGCTTCGCGTCCTATCGAACCGGTGAATCGGTCGCTCAGATCGTCGCTCGAGCGGACGCCGACATGGTGGGCCCGAGTCGCCGAAGCTGGTCCCACAGAGCACCGGTCTTCGAGTCCCGCCTGGTCTGAGCGTCCCGCCCGTTGTGGGCATGACGCCAGCATCCAGCGGTGCGTCTTGGCTCTCCCAGCGCTCGTATATCCGTCCATTGTGATGGGCGTCACTCAAGTGATTGCTAACGTGAGAGCTTCGCCCAGGTCTCAGATTTTCGCCGGGCGAAGATGTTTCGGCTCCATAACGCGGCCGAGTCTGGGTGTTGACCTGAGCGGCCGCATGTCGCAATCAAGCAGTAGGACCAACCGCTGAGGTTGGTCGCCGCTTCCCTGATCTGGCTCCGCACCCTCAAATCCAATGACAGAGGAGTGCAATGAACACCGATGGAACCCTCACGCGTCCGCATGCTCGACGGCGGCGCGGCAGGTCGCACACGCTGACTCGCCGATCGATCCTCCCACTGGTGTTCGCGCTGTTCGCGATCTTTGCGGCGAGCGCCCAGGCCCACACCGCAGTGGCGACGACCGCCTGTAGCGCGTCGACCGGCAACTCGGTGACGTTCAACTGGACGAACTTCGGGACCAGTGGCAACGCCAACGGCGGCCTCAACACCCCCGGTTGGAAGATCGTCTACACGCCGACCGGCGGTACGGCGACGACGCTCACCGGCTCCGTGTCGTTTTCGGGAAGCTCGGATTCACACACCGTGGCGATTCCGAGTCACGCGGGCACGCTCGTCGCATCATCTGCCTGGACATCCAGCCAGACCCGTGACGGCAACGCCAACTCGTACTCGACCAACCTGACGATCCCCAGCTGCCTCGCAAGCACTGCGATCTCGACCACAGCATCGCCGGGTGTCCAGGCCGGCGGCCAGATCCATGACCAGGCCGTCCTCAGCGGTGGACGGTCACCGACCGGGACGATCACCTTCAAGCTCTACAAGTCGACCGACACCTCCTGCTCGACGGCACTGAGCACGAGCACGACACCCGTGAACGGCAACGGCAGCTACGCATCGCCGGTTGTCACCGAAGGCACCGCAGGTAGCTACCAATGGATCGCGGTCTACAGCGGCGACGCGAACAACGCCGGCGCATCGGACTCATGCGGACAGGCGGCCGAGCAGGTCACCGTCTCGCCACCGCCGCCGACACCGCCGACGACGACCACGACGCCGACCACAACGACGCCGACCACAACGACTCCGACTCCGACGTCGCCTGCGACTCTGGCGTCTCCGTCGATCGTGACGACCGCATCACCGGGTGTTCCGATGGGCGGACGGATCCATGATCAGGCGGTCCTGAGCGGCGGCAATGCCCCGACCGGGACGATTACATTCAGGCTCTACACGTCGAGCGATATCACCTGTTCAACCGCGCTCAGCACGAGCACGACACCCGTGAACGGCAACGGCAGCTACGCCTCGCCGGTCATGACCGAAGGGACGGCGGGTACCTACCAGTGGACCGCCAGTTACAGCGGTGACGCCAACAACGCCGCCGTCGCTGACAGCTGCAATCAGGCACCCGAACAGGTAACGGTCGCGGCTCACGCCGTCAAGGCGGCCTGCTTTGCCTCACCGGTGCGTCTGTCCGGCGTGATCGGACGGGTCCGCAACACGTTCTCGGCTCACCTGACATCACTCGGTGTCAAGAGCGTGACCTTCTATCTGGACGGTCGCAAGCTCGAGACGATGACGAAACCTCGGCATGGTCGCTTCTCGATCACGATCGACGCCCGCGCACTTTCGTACGGCGCGCATCGCTTGCTGGCGAAGGCAACCTCGAAGAACCACAACTGTGCGCGCGCCTCGCGGTCGGGGACGTTCGTTCATGTGAAGGCCGCCGCAACCATCCCCGTGTTCACGGGCTGATGGCCTCGGGAGCTCCCGTGTCAACGTTGCGAAGCCGGCTGGTGCGGCTGCTCCCAGGCACTGTCGTCATCGGCGCCCTGGCCCTCGGGCCGGGCGCCGGGGTCGCCGGTGCCTCAAGCCACCGATCGGCACGGCGTGCCCCGACGGTCGTCGTTCTCTCCAATCAACGGACGGTCTCGCGGTGGGCCTATCCGCAGTCGGCAGCTGTCGTTCGAGCCGCACCGTCGACGCGTGCACGCCCGGTCGGGAAACTGCGGTTTCTCACCCCTGACGGTCTCGGCCAGGCGCAGATCTACATGGCGCTGCGGCGGGAGCGTGTGCCACGGACCGGCGTGAGCTGGACGGAGGTGTCAGTGCCAGGCCGGCCCAACGGCGTGGCCGGCTGGGTGCAAACGCGCATGCTGGGACCGATGAACCTGGTCTACGGAGAACTCGTGGTGGATCGGCAGACGCTGCGAGCCACCCTCTACAACCGTGAACATCAAGCGATCTGGAGCGCACCGGTCGGGCTTGGGCGCCCATCGCTGCCAACGCCGGCTGGTCACTTCTACGTGCTCGAGAAGCTTCAGGCGGTCGGAGGACCGTTCTATGGGCCGTATGCGCTCGCCACCAGTGCGTACGCTCCGTCTCTCAGCGAATGGCCCGGCGGCGGGGTTGTTGGGATTCACGGCACCGACCAGCCGCAGCTCGTTCCCGGGTACCCCTCACACGGCTGCGTTCGACTGCGAAACGCCGACATCACGACGCTCTGGCACCTGATCAAGATCGGAACCCCGATCGACATCACCTAGGACCAGGTGCCGACCAGGCGCACGGCACGGGTGGCCCTACTGCGCCTGCACAACCCCGAAGTCCTGCGTGTAAGTCGCGCCGGCTTCATCGGCGGAGTACTGCGCCGGGACCGCTGCCACCACGCCGATACCAGTACTGGTGAAGTCCGGGTCGAGGATGTTCTCCCGATGGTCGGGCGAGTTCATCCATGCCGTCACCGTCGCCGCGGGGGTGGCGAGCCAGGCCGTTCCGATCGCGATGTTCTCGCCAAGCTCGTAGGCGTCGCCTGTCCGAAGATAACCGCTCTCCCGAACCCGATCGAGCAGGGTTGCACCTGTCGGACTGACGTGGCTGAAATAGTCGCCCGCGACCATGCTCTGCGAATACTGCCCGGCCACCTGATCGAGATCGGCATTGTTGCGCAGCGGTCGCTCATGGCGAGTCGTTCGCTGCTGATTGATGAGACAGAGCGTTGCCGCAGCCACCAGCGAGGTGTTTGAAGTCGTCGGCTGGAGATCCGCATTCGGACATACAGCCGCTGACGCGGCTGATGCGCAGCCGCTCCGCTGCCGCTGACAGGTGCGGGCGGCCGTCCTTGGGGCCCTGTGGTGTGCGGCATACGCCGCGGTTCCCGGGACCAGCTGCAGGAGCAGCAGAGCCGCCGTGAAACCGCCCAGCCGGACGTTACGCCGTGACCTGCGATTGGTTATGCGGAATGTCATCGTGCCCCCGTTGTCGGCACTCAGCATCAGATCTGCGCAGCGGCCCCCTGAGACCGGACGAATGGTGTACTACATCTGATCTGTCGAGATTCCTCAAGGAACGCTACGCTCCGCCCACGGGAATGGCGGGAATTCCGACAAACATTGCGCAGACGATCGGCGGCACACCGCTCGTGCAGCTGACGCGCGTCGGCAGCGGCGGGCGGGCGAAGATCTTCGCGAAGCTCGAATCATTCAACCCCGGCGGATCGGTCAAGGACCGGATCGGCGCGGCGATGATCGCCGCCGCGGAAGCCGAGGGACAGATCGAGCCGGGCAGGACGACGATCGTCGAGGCAACGAGCGGCAACACCGGGATCGCGCTGGCGCTGGTGTGCGCCGCGCGCGGCTACGACCTTGTGCTGACGCTGCCGCAGGGGATGAGCCGCGAGCGCGAGCGGCTGCTGGCACTGTACGGCGCCCAGTTCGAGATCACGGAATCACTTGGCGGGATGAATGAGGCGGTTGACGCGGCCCGCGCGATGGCCACGCGCGACGACGTGTTCCTGCCCGACCAGTTCTCGAACCCGGCGAACCCGGAGGCCCATCGCCGGACCACCGGGCCCGAGCTGTGGGCGACGCTCGATGGCTCCGTCGACGTGCTCGTCGCCGGCGTCGGCACCGGCGGGACGATCACCGGCGTCGGTGAGTTCCTCAAGGAGCGCAACGCCAGGCTGCACGTGGTTGCCGTGGAGCCGGCCTCCTCACCGGTGCTGTCGGGCGGGCCGCCCGGTCCGCACCGGATCCAGGGGATCGGCGCTGGGTTCGTGCCGCGGGTACTCAACCGCCAGGTGATCGACGAGATACTGCCGGTCACCGACGACGACGCAGTCGCCGCTGCGCACCTGCTCGCTCACCGCGAGGGCGTGCTCGCCGGGATCTCGGGTGGCGCCGCGGTGCATGCCGCACTGGTGGTGGCTGCACGTCCGCAGTTCGCGGATGCGCGGATCGCGGTGATCATTCCGGACTCGGGCGAGCGCTACATCTCGCTGCCCTGGTTCGCGCCCAACGGTCGCTGACGCCGGGCGACCCGACCAGGCCGGGGTGGGGACCGAGGGTTGCTGTGCGGCTCAGCCCCGCTGCAGGGTTGGCACCACGCCGATGAGCGGGCCAACGGGCCCGCTAACCTCCACCGTCATGGTCGGTAAGGGCGTGATCGCCGCCACCGCCGCCGAGATCAGGCGAGATGTGGCAGCCGCGCACGGTCGCGATCCTGCCGCCGCCGGCGTGGCCACACTGGAGATCCTGGCGACGTGGCCGGGCGTTCAGGCGGTACTTGCGCACCGTGTGGCGCATCTGATGTTCGCCGCCAAGGTGCCACTGCTGCCGCGCCTGGTCGCGGCGATCGGGCGGGCGGTCACCGGGATCGAGATCCACCCGGGCGCGAACATCGGGCCGGGTCTGTTCATCGACCACGGGATGGGCGTTGTGATCGGCGAGACCGCTGAGATCGGCTCTGACGTGACGATCTACCAGGGCGTGACGCTCGGCGGCACCGGCTTTGCGACCGGCAAGCGGCACCCGACCGTCCAGGACAACGTCACGATCGGCTCAGGCGCGAAACTGCTCGGCCCGATCGTCGTCGGCCACGGCTCGAAGATCGGCGCCAACACGGTCGTGATCCACGACGTTCCGCCGAACTCGACGGTCGTCGGCAACCCTGGTCACCCGGTTCGGGTCGAGGGCCGGCGTCCTGAGGGTCCCGACGCCGATTGGGTGCATCTGCCGGACCCGATCGCCGACGCGATCCGCGGGCTGGCACGGCGGATCGACACCCTTGAGCGCCAGCAGGACCCGCACGGCCAGGCCAGCGGGAACGGGCACGTGCTGGGGGAGATCCATCCCCCGACCGGCCCGAACCCGGCAGGCGGCTGACGTTCTCGGGGTCCCCATGCGCCGTACCGGCACATGCGCACCCTGACTCAGCGGTCGGTCTCGCCGAGCAGGGAGGCGTCGGCGCCTACAGCTTTCGAGACGCGGTCGTCCTCGAGGAAGTTGCGCCGTGCGCTCACCAGATACAGCGGCCGCCCCTTGACCTCATCGTAGATCCGGCCGACGTACTCACCGATGATCCCGAGCGAGATCAACTGGATCCCGCCGAGCAGCAGCATCGAGATCTCGAGGGTCGAGAAGCCCGGGAGGTAGGAGCCGATGATCTTCAGGATCACAACAACCGGGATCGCGACCAACGCCAGCGCCGAGATGATGAACCCGAACAGGCTTGCCAGCTGCAGCGGCCGGTACGAGAACGACGCGATCGCATCGAGGGAGAACCGCAGCATCCGGGTCAGCGTGAACTTCGTCTCGCCGGCATAACGGGCGTCGCGGTGATAGGGCACCGCTGACTGCGTATAGCCGACCCAGACGGTCATCCCGCGCAGGAACCGGCTGCGCTCGCGCATCGACAACAGCGCGTCGAGGGCGGCACGGTCGAGCAGACGGAAGTCACCCGAGTTGTGACGCAGCTGGACGGTCGTCAGCCAGTCGAACACGCGGTAGAACCAGCGGGCCGTGGCGAGCTTGAAGTGCGACTCGCCGGCGCGTTGCTCGCGGACGGCGTACACGACGTCTGATCCCGCGTGCCAGCGCTCGAGCATCGTTGGGATCAGCTCCGGGGGATCTTGGAGATCTGCGTCGAGCATCACCACGGCGTCACCGCGCGCGTGGTCGAGCCCGGCCGTCAGCGCCGGCTGGTGGCCGAAGTTCCGGGACAGGAACACCACGCGGACGCTTTCGTCCTCGTCGGCGATGCGCTCGAGCTCCTTGCGCGTGCCATCGGAGGACCCGTCATCGACGAGGATCAGTTCGTAGGTGAAGTCCGCCAGCGCGGAGCGGACGCGATCAGCGAACGCGGCAATCGTCGCGGCCTCGTTGTAGACGGGGGCGACGACGCTGAGCAGGTGCAGCCGGCGCTGGTTCACCGGTGATCGTCTGCGCTCAGATGCCCAGGAACGCGACGCCGTGCGGGACGTACGCGAGTGCCGTGGTGAAGAGGACCCAGCCGGTGAACCACAGCGTCACGTTCCACAGCTTGCGGGTCGTGCACAGGGCGACCGGTGGGATCAGCCAGGTGACGTACCAGGGGAGCAGCGAGCTGGTCGTCAGCAGGATCGTGAACGTCGACCAGGCGAGGCCATCAAGCCAGTCGAGCTGGCCCTTCCAGACACGCCACAGCAACCGGGCGGTGATCGCGATGAACGTGACACCGAGCAGTAACCCGACCACGTGGCCGAGCTCCTTGAGCCGCAGGACGGTGGTGATGAAGCCCGGCACGCTCTGCCAGGCGCCCTCGCCCTGGACGCGGTCGAGTGTGAACGGCATCCGCAGCAGGCCCGTGCCGAAGACGCCGAAGCCGATCGCCGCGACCACGATGCTCGCGATCACGGCGCCGATCAGCACAGCCTTGCGCCGGCTGCCGCCGCCAAGACCGGTGCCGGACGCGAGCGCGAACGGGAACATCAGGCCACCGGTCAGCTTGATCGCTGCACCGAGTGCGATCGTTGCGCCGCCGGCGCGCTCGCGGTGGCTGAGCAGGAAGTAGATGCCCGCGGTCGTCAGCGCCACCATCAGCATGTCGTTGTGGCCGCCGCCGATCCCGTACAGGATCACGAGTGGGTTGAGACCGAACAGCGCCACCGAGCGGACCGGGTTCAGACCACGCAGGCGCGAGGTCTGCCACAACAGCCAGACGGTGAGCATGCAGCAGGCCGCCGCGATCCACTTGAACGCGAAGGCGCTCGTCGCAACCCCGACCTTCGCAAACAGGCCGCTGAACAGCGTGAACAGCGGGCCGTAGACGCTCGGGGTGTTGTACCACTTGGCACCGATGTAGCTGTAGACACTGTCCGAGAACCCGCTCGGCAGATACAGCACCGACGGGCCGTGCGTGTACGGGTTGGAGCCGTACTCGACGAACATCCGCGCGTAGGCCTGGTAGCTGAAGACGTCGGTCGAGAACAGCGGCGGCGCGACGGACACGATCGCGATGAAGGCGAGGACCGCCGTGAGAACGGCCCGAGGGGAGAGGTTCTCGGCGTTGCGAACGGCGATCACGTAGGCCGCGAACATGAGCGCCAGCAGCGCCATCAGCTCGCCGGCGTGCAGTCGCAGTCCCGTGACGCCGAACAGTCCGGCGAGGTGCGCGCCCGGGTACAGCGCGGACGCCGACTCCGGCAGGAGATCGAGCGTCGACGGGGCGGCGACGCACACCAGCACCGCCGTCGCCACGACGCCGATCAGACCGGCAAGCCCGAAGCGGGAGCTGATTGTGGCCGGCCGCAGCTGTGCGCTGGAGCGAAGGTCGACGGAGCCTTCCGGTGTGGCTCCGAGCGCCCCACCGGTACTGAGTGGACCGTTCATCACAAGAAATATGCCTGCTTGACCAGCGGAACCTGTCTGCGCGGGGTTACGGTTCCGTTATTGGGGCTACGCGCAAACACACACAGAGTACCCGTGAGAGTCTCTCTGGTATCAGGTGCCTCGTGAGAGAACGCTGAGCGAATCAGCGACGAACGTATGCGACGCGGCCCCAGCTCGGCTCCGGTGCGAGCTCGATCGGCTCACCGCCGCGGTCCGGCTGGATGTAGACGAAGCCGCCGGTGTCATCGTCGAAGGCGATGTCCAGCTCGCCTTCCTTGACCCGCTGATCGAGCCACGCGCGTACGGAAGACGAGCCGGCGCAGCCAATGGACCAGGGAGCGGTCGGAGGGACCGACCAGCTCTGGCCAGCAGTCGTTGACGTGCTCGCCGAGGCCGGAGGCCGGGTCGGTGACCTCGCCGTTGACGACGAGGTTGATCAGGTCCTCGGCCTCGTCCTCCTCGATCGAGTCGCCGATGAACCCGAGCCGGCGAGCCGCCTGCTCGCAGCGCTCGCGGAAGTCACGCTCGTTGAAGGTGAACCGGAGATCGCCGTACTCGAGGACGAAATCCTCTCCGGAGCTGTAGTTGCCGCGTCGGTGCATACGCCGTCGGCATCTTATGTGGGAATCCTGCCTCAGCGCAGTACCTGAAAGCGATGTTGCAGCCGCAGCCGCTTCCGCGGGCGCTCCCGATCCGACACAAAAGATTTTCGCAATAGGGGGGCGGAAGTTGTCGCTCCCACGCCTCTATGAGACATGAATTGCAATACGCACACCCTGCTCGTCGCCGACGCCGATCAGGACTCGCGGCTGTTCCTGGCCGAGAACCTGACTGCGGACGGCTACGAGGTCCACGAGGCAGCGTCGGTGTTCACCGCCCGCCGGCAGCTGCAGACCACGATTCTCGACCTGGCGGTGGTCAACCTCGGATTCCCGGACGGCACCGGTCTCGAACTGGTGCGCGCCGTGCGCGATGCTGATGAGTTCGCGGCCCGCGTCGACCGCTACATGCCGCTGGTGGTGATGTCGAGCCGCTCAACCGAGGTCGAGCGGTTGCGGGCGTTTGACCGAGGCGCCGACGACTTCCTCGCGCGTCCGTACTCCTACGCGGAGCTACTCGCTCGGATCCGGGCGTTGCTGTGGCGCTCGCGTCGGCGCCCGGCGGGCGCCCGGATCCGGATCGGTCCGCTCGAGGTCGACCCGCTCGCGCGCCAGGCGTGGCTCGACGGTGAGTCGCTGCGGCTATCCGCCAAGGAGTTCACCCTGCTGATGACGCTCGCCTCAGAGCCTGGCCGTGTGTTCACGCGCAAGGAACTCCTGGAGAAGGTCTGGGGGTGGGGAGACTCCGGCCACACGCGCACGCTCGACGCCCATGCAAGCCGGCTGCGGCGCAAGCTCTCGAGCGACGAGGCGCATTACGTGATCAACGTGTGGGGCGTCGGCTACAAGCTGATCGACGTCACCGCGGTCGCGGCGTAGGTCCGGTCGGTCGGGTCGGCCGCCGCCCCCCGGTTGGGGCGGCGGCCGCGGCTCGGGCGGTCGGGTCCGGCTCGGGCGGTCGGGTCCGGCTCGGGCGGTCGGGTCCGGCTCGGGCGGTCGGGTCCGGCTCGGGCGGTCGGGTCCGGCTCGGGCGGTCGGGTCCGGCTCGGGCGGTCGGGTCCGGCTCGGGCGGTCGGGCCGGTGGCGGGCCGTGGGGCTGCCTGCTCACAGTCCTACGTGCGCGGGTGAGCCCGACACGAGGCAATGAAGGAGAGGTTGGGTTGGGTCCCGGGCGGCGCCCGGACTGCATGGAGAGCCCTCTCGGGGATGAATTGGGTTCTGGGGGTGCTCGAAACGTCAAAACGCGAGCCAAATCGGCGCTCATGCGTTTCGAGCGCCGTCCGGGCGCCCCGTTCGACAAAGCGGCCAGGCGAGCGTTGCTTTGTCGTTTCGAGCACCCTCGCGACCGAACGGGCAGCCACGACGGTTCCGCCCGCTTGGGACCGCCCCGGCGCTGCACCGATTCCTGGGGGTGTCCAAACGAACACAGCGGCGCCGAAAGTCGAGCCGTGTTCGTAGGAGTGCCCTTGGGGACGGCTGGCGAACACAGCGCCCAAATCGCGGTCGCTGCGTTCGTTTGAGCTCCCTCAAGACGACATCGGACGGCCGGGACGATATCGATCCCCACGCGACCGCTCCTTCTGGGGCCCCACGGCCGCACCGACACTCCCCCCACGGCCTCCCACAGCCGCAGCGAGAGTCCTCCCACGGCGCCCCACTGACGCACATCGACCGGACGGAAGCGACCGTTTTTCGCAAGCGGCCGTGCAGTTTTCGAGACCGCACGCTCGCTTGCGCCGCCTGAGGCCCCAGATCCCGCCCGTGTCAGGTCGTGGAATCTCCCGCGGATACGGGGCATGGGGCCCAAAACGGGGCGTTTGGGTGCCGTGGTGGGACAGCCGGTGCGATTTGGGTTGCAGAGTGGGGCAGAGTGGGTTATTGTGGCGACCGCATGCAGGAACTCGGGTGGCGGGGTTCCTCCCACCCAGCCACCCGAGTTCCACCCTTTTTCTTCGATGTGGATCCAACCCCTTGATCTTCCGCGGCACCTTCGAACACTCGCTCGACGCGAAGCACCGGCTGACGGTGCCTGCCAGGTACCGGGCCGAGCTGGCGGGTGGAGTCGTGCTCGCTGTCTCTCCGGAGACCGAGCCGGGATCGCCGAAGTCGATCGCGATCTGGCGCCCGGAGGACTACGAGGTCTTCACGTCCGCGGCGCTGACGGGGGTCAACCCACTCTCATCGCGGTCTCGCGAGTTGCAGCGTCTGCTGTTCAACAACTCGCACGAGGTCGAGCCGGATTCGGCGAACCGGCTGATGATCCCGCAGGCGCTTTTGAACTACGCGGGCCTCACCAAGGACGTGACGGTGACCGGCTCCGGCCAGTGCCTGGAGGTCTGGGATCGCGCCGCGTACGCCGCCTACAACGAGAGCGTTCTGTCCCGCTTCACCGAGATTGCTGCCTCCTTTGATCACACTGCTTGACATGACCTCGCTCCACGTCCCGGTACTGGCCGGCGAGCTGATCGAGATGCTCGATCCGCAGCCAGGTGCCGTCGCGGTCGACTGCACCTTCGGTGCGGGCGGTCACGCCCGTCTGGTGGCGGAGCGGATCGGCGCCGGAGGCACGCTGATCGGGATCGACCGTGACCCCGCCGCGGCCGAGCGCTTCGCCGAGCTGGCGGCTGACGTCGCCTGTGACACACGGTTCGTCCAGGCCGACTTCGTCGCCGGGCTGGCACAGCTCGCTGCGGAGGGAGTCACCGCTGACCTCGTCTACATGGACCTGGGGATGTCGTCGATGCAGGTGGACACCTGGGCCCGCGGATTCTCGTACTCATACGACGCTCCCCTCGACATGCGGATGGACCAGTCTCAGGAGCTGACCGCGGGCGTGGTCGTCAATACATGGGATGAGCGCCGTCTGTCGCGGCTGCTCCGTGACTACGGCGAGGAGCGCTTTGCCACCCAGATCTCGCGCGCGATCGGACGCGCCCGCAAGCGGGCACCGATCGCGTCGACCCAGGAACTCGTCGAGGTGATCAAATCGGCGATTCCGATCCCGGCCCAGTTTGCCGGTGGCCACCCGGCGAAGCGGACCTTCCAGGCATTGCGGATCGCGGTCAACGACGAGCTCGCCCAGATCGACGCGGGCCTGCCGCTCGCGTGGGATCTGCTTGGGACCGGCGGTCGCCTGGCGGCGATCTCGTTCCATTCGCTCGAGGACCGCCGCGTGAAGCGGTTCCTGGTCGAGCGGGCGCGCGGCTGCGTCTGCCCGCCCGAGCTCCCGATCTGCGTCTGCGGCCGTGAGCCGGAGGCGGAACTGCTGACCCGGCGGGCGGTGGCCCCGACCCCCGGTGAGGTGGCTGCAAACCCACGATCGAAGTCGGCGCATCTGCGCGCGGCGCGCAAGCTCGAGGTGACGAACGGATGACCACCGCAGCGACGGCGGCCGCACGTGCGGCCCGGCACTACGAAGACGAATTTGACGAGGGGACACCGCAGGTACGCGTCAAGGACAACCGCAAGCGGATCGCGCCCGGTCGCCCTGCATCGTCCGCCGCCCGCACGACGCGACGCACCGTCCGCTCGGGCGCACCGGCGCCGCGTACGCCCCGTCGTGTCTCTGGCCCGGCCCGCCCGGCCCCGAGCCCCGAGGCACGGACCGCTCCACGGCCCGCGACCGCTCGCTCAACCACCGCTCGCGCTGCAACTGCTCGCGCTGCAACTGCCCGCGCTGCAACTGCCCGCGCCGCAACTGCTCGCGCGATGCCTCTCCCCGCGACCCCGCGGCCGCAGACCCGGCCGGCCACGCCCCGCGTCCGCCCGTCGGCACGCCCCAAGACCCAGACCGCGCGCAAGCCGCGGGTCGGCCTGCTGGCGCGCATCCGGGCGCTGCCCGACCACAACCTGCTCGACAGCGCCATCCGCGGCCGCGCCTGGATCCCGGTGCTCGGGATCCTGCTGACCCTGATCGTCGGGATGCAGGTCGAGGTTCTGAAGCTGGGTGCCAGCGTCGGGCGCAACGTCGCCCTCGTCAGCGAGCTGCAGAGCCGTAACGAGACGCTGCAGACGAGCGTCGCCGGGCTGTCCGGCGTCGGCCGGATCGAGCGCCTCGCAACGAAGATGGGGATGACGATGCCCGGCCCGAGCGACATGCACTTCGTGTCGGCCGGATCCGCTGCGACCGTCTCCAAGGCGATCGACGGGATCAAGGCTCCGGCAGCACAGACGTTCCTGACGGCACTCGCGAACGAGTACGCCGCCAACGACTCGTCATCGACGACCGACACGAACGCCATGACGGGCACCTCCGACCTGACCCCGGCCAGCGGTGGCGCGGCCACCGACGGCGCCGCGACGGACGCAACAACCGGCGCCACCACGGGCGATACCACTGGCCTGACCGATTCCTCGACGGATGCGACCGACGCCGGCACCGCCGCGGCGGACTCGACGTCCGATCCGACCTCCACCTACACGCCACCCCCGGTCTCGGACACGAGCAGTGCCGACACGGCCGCTTCGGGTGCGACCGGCGGCATCGGTCTCGGTCAGTAGCGATGGCCGTCGTCGACCGCCGCATCGGTCTGCTGTTCGGCGGCTTCCTATTGCTTCTGGTGATCGCCGTCGGGCGAGCCGGTTACCTCGGTCTGTATCGCGCGCCGGCGCTCCAGGCCGCCGCCGAGGAGCAGCAGGTGGAGACCGTCACGATCCCGGCTCAGCGCGGCGAGATCCTCGACCGCAATGGTCAGGTCCTGGCGCTCAGCCAGGCCACGGACGAGGTGATCGCGAACCCGATCCTGATCGGCAGGGACCACGATGCTCGCAAGCTCGCCGCGACGCTGGCCCCGCTCTTGCACATGGACCAGCCGCAGGTGCTCGATGACCTGACGAAGCCCGGTACCGGCTACGTCCCGGTCGCACGCAACGTCTCAGGTCAGGTCGCGACCACGCTGCAGACCGAGCACATCAACGGCCTGTCGTTCGTCTCGACCGAGCAGCGCGTCTACCCGCGCGGTACCGAGGCCGCGCAGGTGCTCGGCTTCGTTTCCGCCGACGGCAACGGCGGCGATGGCCTCGAATACCTGTTCAACAAGCAGCTGCATGGCACCAGGGGCTTGAGCAAGGTCGTCAACGACGCTCAGGGGCAGGCGATCTCGGTGACGACGCCAAAGCCGATGCAGCCCGGCAAGAACGTGCAGCTGACGATCTCCTCACCGCTTGAGACGGAGGTCCAGAACGCGCTTGACCAAGCGGCAGCCGAGTACTCGCCGACCTCCGCGACGGCGATCGTCACCGATCCACAGACCGATCAGGTGCTGGCGGTTGCCAACTGGCCGACGTACAACCCGAACAGCTATGCGACGGCGACCAAGGCGCAGATCGCCGACTGGGCCGTCGACCTCAGCTACGAGCCCGGCTCGACCTACAAGGCGATCACGGTTGCCGGGGCCCTCCAGGACGGCACCGTCACCCCGAACACGAGCATCTACGTTCCGTCCGAGCTCGACCCGTACAACACGCCGATCACCGATGCAGAGAGCCACGGCGACGAGGTGCTGACTGTCGCCAACATCCTCAAGGTCTCGAGCAACATCGGCGCCGTCGAGATCGGGCTGAAGATGGGTGCCTCGGCGTTCGCCGGCTGGGTCACGAAGTTCGGCTTCGGCAGGCGGACGGGGGTGCAGCTCGCGGGTGAGCAGCAGGGCGTGATCCTCCCGCTCAAGGATTACTCGGGTGTCTCGATCTACAACCTCCCGTTCGGCCAGGGCCAGGAGGTGACACCGATGCAGATGGTCCAGGCGTACGACACGATCGCCAACGGTGGGATCCTGCGCTCACCGCAGATCGTCGAGTCGGTGGGCGGCAGGAAGGAAGCCGAACCGCAGGGGCATCGAATCATCTCCCCGACGGTCGCCTACCAGCTGCGCGACATGCTCCGAGGCGTGTTCGGCGACGGTGGCACCGCCTCGGGCGCACAGATTCAAGGGTTCGACCTGGCCGGCAAGACCGGTACGGCGCAGGATGTGATCAATGGCAAGTACTCCGACACGCTCTACACGGGCTCGTTTATCGGCATGGTTCCGGCCAGCAACCCGAAGCTGGTCGTGGCGGTCGTGCTCGACGGCGTCCCCGGCGGCGAGGGCTTCGGCGGCACGGTCGCGGCGCCCGTGTTCCAGAAGATCGTCGGGTGGGCGGTTCCCTACTTCGGGATCAACCCGTGCCCATCGCCGTGTCCGTCCACGGCGAACGATTCGCCGACCGCGAACACCCTGTGATCCCCTCGGTCGCGTAGCCTGACGGCGATGCGGCTTGGAGACATAATGCGGGCCGCCCCCGTTGGGGCGGCCGACACGGAAATCGCCACCCTGTCCTACGACAACCGGGCGGTGGAGCCCGGGGCGCTGTTCTTCTGCGTGCGCGGCTTCACCCGCGATGGCCACGAGTTCGCCGCCGATGCGCAGGCGCGCGGCGCTGCTGCTCTCGTCGTGGACCACCAGCTCGAGCTGGAGCTCCCGCAGGTGCTCGTCAACGACGTCCGCGCCGCGATGGCACCGGCGGCGTCCGCCTTCTACGGCGATCCGACGAGCACGCTGCAGGTCACCGGCGTGACCGGCACCAACGGCAAGACCACCTCTGCCTACCTCGTGCGAACCGTGCTCGAGGCCGCGGGGACCCAGACCGGCCTGCTCGGCACCGTCAAGTCCGTGATCGGCGGCGTCCAGCATGAGGTTCAGAGGACCACGCCGGAGGCGATCGACCTGCAGCGGACGTTCGCCGAGATGCTCGCCGGCGGCGATCGGGCGGCCGTGATCGAGGTCTCCTCGCACGCGCTCGAGCTGCACCGTGCCGACGCGATCACGTTCGCCGCGGCGATCTTCACGAACCTGACCCAGGACCACCTCGACTTCCATCAGACGATGGAGGACTACTTCCTCGCTAAGCGCAAGCTGTTCACCGCTCTCCACCCCCAAGCGTCGATCATCAACATCGACGACCCCTACGGCGCCCGCCTGGCGGCCGAACTTCCGGACGCGCTGACGTTCGCGGTCGACAGCGAAGCGGCGACGTTCCGCGCGGTTGAGGTCGAGAGCAACGCGGACGGGACGCGCTTCGTTCTGCGCGGGCCCGATGGAGACCACCCCGTCGTTTCTCCCCTCAAGGGAATGTTCAACGTCTACAACGTCGTGGGCGCAATGGTTGCCGCAAGGGCCCTCGGCGTAGCCCCGGGGCCCGCCGCGGCAGCCATCGCGACCGCGACGCAGGTTCCCGGCCGATTCGAAACCGTCGACGAAGGGCAACCCTTTTCCGTCATCGTCGACTATGCCCACACCCCAGACTCCCTGGAGAACGTCCTCACAGCCGCTCGGCAACTGACGCGAGACAAGCTCCACGTCGTGTTCGGCTGCGGCGGCGACAGAGACCGAGGAAAGCGTCCGCAGATGGGGGAGATCGCAGCGCGCCTGGCCGATGTTGTGATCGTGACCTCGGACAACCCCCGCTCGGAGGATCCTGAGGCGATCATCGAGGAGATCCTGACCGGCATCAACCGTCACGTGCATTGGGACGTTGACCGCCGCGCCGCGATCATCGATGCGATCGCCGAGGCGTGTGAGGGTGATGTGGTCGTGATCGCCGGGAAGGGCCACGAGCAGGGACAGGAGTTCGCTGACGGGCGCAAGCTGCCTTTCGACGATGTCACCGTCGCCAGGGAGGCACTCCGTGCACGGTGAGCCGTCGGCGGCCCCGGCTACAGTGCCCACGCGATGGTGAGCTGGGACGCCGAGCGACTCGCGGACGCAGCCGGCGCGAGCGTGATTTCACCCGCGCGGGCCGGCGGGAGCGGACCCGCACAGGTGACGATCGATTCGCGTGAGGCAGGTCCCGGAGTCCTGTTCGTCGGACTGCCCGGGGAGCGCGCGCATGGGGGAGAGTTTGCGGCAGCCGCGCTCGCGGCCGGCGCCTGGGGCGTGCTGACCGATAAGACCCACGCAACGCCGTCACCGGATGGGGCGGTGCTCGCCGCGGCCGACCCGCTGACAGCACTCCAGAACCTCGCCACGGCCTGGCGGCGGGAGCTCGCGCGGACAACCGGCCTGCGGGTGATCGGCGTCACCGGCTCGACCGGCAAGACATCGACCAAGGACCTGCTGCTGGCGGTGCTCTCCCCGCACCGCCGCACCGTCGCCTCACGTGCAAATTTCAACACGGAGATCGGACTGCCGCTGGAGATCCTGCGCGCGCCTGCGGACACCGAGGTGCTCGTGCTCGAGATGGGGATGCGCGGACCCGGGCAGATCGCGGAGCTGGCGCAGATCGCCGAGCCGGACGTCGGCGTGATCGTCTCGATCGGCCCGGTGCACCTGGAACTGCTCGGATCGCTTGAGGCGATCGCGGCGGCCAAGGCGGAGCTTCTCGCCGGGCTGAGCGAGGGGGCCACGGCGGTCGTTCCGGCGCATGAGCCGCTGCTGGCGCCTCATCTTCGGGATGACCTGGTCACCGTCACGTTCGGTCCCGGCGGCGCCGTCACGCTGCGGTCCGAAACAGACGCACGGATCGACATCGACGCAGCCGGCACGCCGGTCAGTCTGCGGGTTGACTTCACCCAGGCGCACCTCCGTCGCAACCTGTTGGCGGCCGTCGCGGCCGCGGCAGCGGTCGGGGTCACGGCGTCGGGACGAGTGGATTTGCAGCTGTCGCCTGGGCGCGGACAGCGGATCGATCTGCCTGGGGGGGTGACGCTGCTCGACGACGCCTACAACGCCAACCCGATGTCGATGCGCGCCGCCCTCGACGAGCTGGCAGCCGTCGCCCGGCGACGGGCCGGCAGCAGGCGCGTCGCGGTGCTCGGCGACATGCTCGAGCTCGGTCCCGGCGCCCCCGCCTACCACGCTCAGATCGGCGCGCACGCACACGGCCGCGCCGATGTGCTCGTGACCGTCGGCCCGCTGGCCGCCGAGATGGCGGCGGCATTTGGCGGCGAACACCACCACGCCGCGGACGCCGCCGGCGCGACCGCGATCCTGCAGGAACTGCTGGCGCCCGGTGACGTCGTGCTCGTCAAGGCGTCCAACGGCGTCGGCCTGCGGGCCGTCTGCGAATCACTGCGCCAGGGCAGTGACGCGGTCGGCGCGGGAGCGTCGGCATGAACGTATGGTTCGCGGCGACCGGGATCGGGACGAGCAATGCCGGGGGGCTCGTCCACCATGGCCTGCTGACCTCCCAGGCGGGCAAGGTGATGCTGTCCGGTGGCGCGGCGCTGTTGATCTGCCTCTTCCTTGGACCGAAGTTCATCCAGTTCCTGCGCAACCGCTCCTTCGGCCAGAACATCCGCGAGGAGGGCCCCGAGGGCCACAAGACCAAGGCGGGTACGCCGACGATGGGCGGGATCCTGATCCTGTTGAGCTCGTCGGTCCCGTTCCTGGTGCTCTCGACCCGCGACTGGCGCTCGATGGGCGTGTTCGGCGCGACAGTCGCATGCGGCCTGCTCGGGTTCGCGGACGACTACACGAAGATCGTCAAGAAACGGTCGCTCGGGCTCCGGGGCCGGACGAAGCTGATCGTCACGATCGCGATCTCGGTCGGGATCTGGTGGGTCGCGACCCAGAAGGCCCACCTGTCGACCTCGGTCTCGCTGCGGCCGATCGATGCGAGCATCCACCTGGGGCCGTTCCTGATCGTCTTCATCTACCTCGTCGTCGCCGGCACGACCAACGCCGTCAACCTGACCGACGGGCTTGACGGTCTCGCCGCCGGCTGCGTCGCGATCGCCCTGCTCGCCTACATCGGGATCACCTTCATCACCGGCAGCAACGATCACGATCTGGAGCTGTTCGCGGGCTGCCTGGGCGCCGCCTGCATCGGCTTTCTGTGGTTCAACAGCTTCCCGGCCAGCGTGTTCATGGGCGACACCGGCTCCCTGGCGCTGGGCGGGGCGTATCGCTGCGCTGTCGATCATGACCGACACCGAGATCCTGCTGGTGATCATCGGCGGCATCTTCGTGATCGAGGCACTGTCCGTCCTGATCCAGGTCTTCTCGTTCCAGGTCTTCCGCAAGCGTGTCTTCAAGATGGCGCCGATCCACCACCACTTCGAGCTCGAGGCGTGGTCGGAGACGAAGATCATGCTGCGCTTCTGGATCGTCGCCGCGGCGCTCGGCGCCGTCGGCTTCACGCTCTATCAGCACGGCATCAGCGGCGTTGGCTGAGCGCCCGCCGCTGCCACCGGGGCCGTTCCTGGTGCTTGGGCTGGCCCGCTCCGGCGAGGCGATCGCGACGGTCCTGGCGCGGCGCGGGGAGACGGTGTTCGGGGCCGATTCCGGACACGGTCAGCGACTCGAGCAGGCAGCCGAGAGGCTTTCGGCGGCGGGTGTCGAAGTTGCACTGGATGCGTCACCCGACGCCACGCCCGCCAGTGTCAGAACGCTCATCAAGAGTCCCGGAGTCCCGCACAGCTCGCCGCTCATCATCGCGGCGCGGGCGCGCGGCATCCCCGTTCTCGGCGAGCTCGAGCTGGCGTGGCGGCTGCTCGGCAACGACTTCATCGCTGTGACCGGCACCAACGGCAAGACGACCACGACCGAGTGGATCGGGCATATCCACCGCACGGCCGGTGCGCCGGTCGCGGTCGCCGGCAACGTCGGTACGGCGCTGTCGACGCTCGTCGGGACGGTCGATCCGACCGCGACGATCGTCTGCGAGTGCTCCTCCTTCCAGCTCGAGGACACCGAGGCGTTTGCCCCGGATGTGTCCCTGCTGCTCAACCTCGAGCCCGATCACCTCGACCGGCACGGCACCTTCGAGGCCTACCGGGACGCCAAACTCCGGATCTTCAGCCAGCAGACCGAGCGCGATGTTGCGGTTCTGCCGCCCGGCTTCGACGTGCGGACCCGTGCACGGGTGCTGCGCTACGGGGAGGGCCCCGAACGCGAGCTCGCCGACGCGATCGCGCTGCCCGGCGCCCACAATCGTGAGAACGGCTTAGCGGCCGCGGCTGTCTGCATCGCGCGTGGCCTTGACCCCGGCGCGATCACCGAGGGGCTGCGGACGTTCACCGGCGTCGCGCATCGGCTCGAGCTGATCGCCGACCGTGACGGCGTCCGCTACGTCAACGACTCGAAGGCGACCAACGTCGCCTCGACGATTGTGGCGCTGCGCTCGTTCGCCGGAGGGGTCCATCTGATCGCCGGCGGGCAGGGCAAGGGACAGGATTTCACGCCGCTGGCGCCATTGGTCGCGGAGCGCTGCGCGGCCGTCTATCTGATCGGCGAGGACGCCGGCGCGATCGCCGCGGCGCTCTCAGATGCCGGGGTCGCCGTGTTCGAGGTCGGCGACCTTGCCTCGGCGGTCGATTTGGCGGGCCAACGGGCCCGCCGTGAGGAGGTCGTCCTGTTGTCGCCGGCGTGCGCCAGCTACGACCAGTTCGTGAATTTCGAGCAGCGCGGCGAGGCTTTCCGAAAGTTGGTCGGCTGATGGCAACGGTCGCCGCAAGCGGTCGGATGACGCGCCGCGCGGCGCCGCCGCTCGAGCACCGCGTGCTGATGACCGCGACGCTCATCCTGCTGGCGTTCGGAGCTGTGATGGTCTACAGCGCCTCGTCGCCGCTCGGTGTCGTCGGCGGCGGCCACGGGCTCGGCACCGGCGAGTTCTTCATGTACCTGCTCGCCGGCGCGATCGGGCTCGGCCTGATGCGATTGACGGAGAGTCGCGGGCTGTCGCTGCTGACGCCTGCACTCGTCAAGTGGATGCTGATCGCGTCGTTCGGTCTGCTGCTGGCGGTGCTCGTGCCGCACGTCGGCGTCGAGGCCGGCGGCGCCCGGCGCTGGCTCGGTGCAGGGCCGCTGCAGTTCCAGCCGTCGGAGTTCATGAAGCTGTCGCTGGTCCTGTACGTCGCCCGTTACCTGGCCGACAATCCGCGGCGGCTGACCCGAGGGATGAAGCCGGCGCTGGCGCCGGTGGCGATCGTCGTCGGGCCGGCCTGTCTTCTGATCTACGCCGAACCCGACCTGGGAACCGCGATGGTCGTGTTCATGACGATCTTCGCGATGCTGTTCGCGGCCGGCGTACCAAGCCGCTACCTGTGGATCGTGCTCGGCGTCGTCGCGGCCGGGGTGCTGATCCTGGTGCTCGGATCCGCGTACCAGCGTGCCCGGCTGACCTCGTTCCTGCACCCCTTCTCAGTGGCGCGGACAGACGGCTTCCAGAGCGTCCAGGGGCAGATCGCGGTCGGATCCGGCGGTTTCTTCGGCGTCGGGCTCGGTAAGGGCGTCGCCAAGGACTTCTACCTGCCCGAAGCGCAGACGGACTTCATCCTCGCGGTCGTCGGCGAGGAACTCGGCGTGATGGGGATCTTCGCCGTCGTGGTGCTCTACGGGATGATCGCCTACGCTGGCCTGCGCACCGCCCGGAAGGCCGCGACGCGCTACGCGAAGCTGGTCGCCACCGGGCTGACCTCGCTGATCCTGTGCCAGGGCCTTCTCAACATCTTCGTCGTACTCGGCATTGCGCCGCTGACCGGTGTGCCGCTGCCGTTCATCTCGTATGCGCCGTCAAGCCTGATCGTGCTGCTGGCATCGGTCGGGGTGCTGCTCAACATCGCCAGACCCTCGGCGCGGGAGCTACGGGCGGTCGAACCGCGTGACGCCGCCGCGCGTCGTGATCGGAGCCGGCGGGACAGCGGGGCACGTCGTGCCAGCGCTGGCAGTCGCAGACGCGCTGCGAGCTGACGGCGCCGAGGTCGTCTTCATCGGGGGCTCGCGCGCCGAGGCGACCCTGGTCCCCGAGGCCGGCTACGAGTTCCACCAGCTGAATGTCGTGTCACTTCCGCGGCGGTCGCTACCCGGCGCCGTCCGTGCCGCTTCAATCGACTCCGGCGCGCTGCGTGAGTGCGTGCGGCTGGTGGGGAGTCTGCGGCCCGACGCGGCGCTCGGCGGTGGCGGCTATGTGGCCGGCCCGGTCGGTGTCGCTGCGCGGCTGCGCGGCGTGCCGCTGGTGATCACCGAGATCGACTCGCATCTGGGACTGACCAACCGGCTGCTGGCGCGCCACGCCGTGCGGGTCTGCCTGGCGCTCCCGATTCCCGGTCGCACGCCGCCGCGGTTCGTGATCACCGGTCGGCCGGTGCCGCCGGTCGCGACCGATCGCGCTGCCGCACGGGCCCGGTTCGGACTCGCGGAGGACGACACGGTCGTGCTCGTGTTCGGCGGCTCATTGGGTGCGCGATCGATCAACCTGGCGGCCGTTGAGGCGTTCGCCGGCGCCGACTTCCGTGTCCTGCACGCCGCCGGCGATCGTGACCTGCCGACGCTTGAGTCCCCGGGGCCCCACTACGACCTGCGCGGCTACATCTCGGGCTTCATGGATGCGCTGATCGCGTGTGATCTCGTCGTCGCGCGCTCCGGCGGTTCGATCTTCGAGATCGCGCTCGCGGGACGCCCGTCGATTCTGATTCCGTACCCGCACGCCACCGCTGATCACCAGCTGACCAACGCGCGGTATCTGGCCGATGCCGGTGCTGCGGTGATCATCCCCGACACCGAGCTGACGGCCGCGCGCCTGGCGACCGAGGTGGGTCGCCTGATCCGTGATCCGAACCGTCTGGCCGCGATGGGCCGCGCCGCCGCCGGCCTCGCGAAACCCCGCGCGGCCGCTGATATCGCTGCCGAGGTGCTCGCTGCCGCCGGCCTGCACCGCCGGCCGCGCCGTCGCCGTCTGCGGCGCGGAGCGGCGGCGGGTCAGTAGGGCTTGCTGGGGTGACCCGGGCCGAGCTTGGCGTTGGCGTTCGCTGCCAGCTGCAGCGCCCGGGCGGGCCACCACGTGCCCGACGGAGGGCCGCCGTTGCATGAGCCCGAGCTGTTGCCGGGCGGGAACGTCCACAGGAACGCGTCGACGTTCGCGAACCCGGGACTGGTGGTCGGCTGCGGTCCGAGCCCGCGGTTCGGCGGGTTGCAGAGGTCCTCGACGCCTTCGGTGCGCGGGTGCGGGTTGAGCAGCGGGCCGCGGCCGTTGGTCGCGGTGTTGATGATGAAGTGGGCGCCACCGGTCAGCTTCGACACCTTCTCGCCGTAGGCGATTTCCTTGCTGGTCCAGTTGTTGTGCGTGTCGTTGGTCCAGAATCCCTCGACGCTTCGGACGCCGGCCGCATTGAGCATCTTCGCGGCGTACTTCGGCGAATTTGAGTCGGAGTAGCCGCCCTCGATGTAGACGACCGTGTGCGGCAGAGCCCCGAGCGTCGCTGCCTCGTAGTGCAGCAGCGACTCCCAGGCACGGGCCCCGCCCGACCGGACGATGCAGGAGGACGAGCCGACCGCGTCGATCTCGAGCAGAAACACGACCGGACGGTTTCCGGTCGCCTGCGCCAGCGCGTTGATCTGTGCCTTGAACCGCGGCTCGTACGCATTGATCTGCGACGCGTCGGCGCAGCCACCGAGGTTGGGGTGCAGGAAGTAGGTGCTGATCACCATCGCCGAGTGCGGGTCCGCCAGCTGGATGTGGCAGAACAGCTTCTGGGCCTGGCTGTAGATCCCGACCGGGGTGCCGCCCTCCGAATACGTGCTGATCCGCTCCGTCTCGGGTTCGCTGGCGATCTTTTCGAGGAGCTTGATCTGGTTCGCGGTACTGGCGCTGACAGAGGACAGCTTGCCGGCGACGTAACTCTGGAACGTCGCCCAGGACTCCTTCTCGGAGAAGGCCGGCAGGAACTGACCCTGGGGTACGTTCGCGTCGATCCCGAGCAGCCGGGCGATCTCACCCGCCGCGGCGCCATGCGCCGGGCCGTCAACGAACAGGTTCGCGCCCTGCAGCGGGTTCGAGGCCGGGGGTGCCGGCGAAGTCATCAACGGGTTCGCCGCGTCACGGGAGCTCGAGTACGGATCTGAGCACTGCGGCGACCAGGAGGCGGCGGCGCGTGCTGGGCCCGATGCGATCAGCGCGGCAGCGGTGGCGAGGATGACCGCGGCAACGGTCAGCAACAGCACCTGTCTCATACGGACTCTCACCTCCATCCTGCGTCAGTCTACCCGGGCGTTTTGCTCCCTACACAGGCCGATCTGTAGGCTCGCTGACACGTTTTTCGTCGCTCGAAAGGAGACCTGATGCTGTTCGGACAGGAGCACATCGACCGCTACATCGCTACCGGCGGTGAGGAGGGGCATGACTGGCAGGGCACCCACTGCCTGATCCTGACAACCACCGGGCGGACCTCCGGCGAGCCGCGTCTGGCGCCACTGATCTACGGCCGCCACGGTGACGACGTGGTCGTGGTCGCGTCCAAGGGCGGGGCTCCCGAGCATCCGGCCTGGTACAAGAATCTCGAGGCCGATCGGCAGGTGCGCGTGCAGGTCAAGGACGACGTTTACGACGCCGTCGCACGGGACGCCGAGGGCGCCGAGCGCGACGAGCTGTGGAAGCTGATGGTCGGCGAGTGGCCCGCATATGACGAGTACCAGACGAAGACCGACCGGGAGATCCCGGTTGTGGTGCTGAGCCGCGCGTGAGCGAACCGCGAGTGAGCCGCGCGTCAGTGAGCCGCGCGTGAGCAAGGCGAGCGACTGGTCGGGGCGCCATCTGCACTTCGTCGGGATCGGCGGGGCGGGGATGAGCGGCCTGGCGCTGATCGCCGCGAAGCTCGGCGCCTCGGTCACCGGCTCCGATCGCAGCGAGTCCCCATATCTGACGGAGCTCCGGGCGGCGGGGATCGCGCCGGTGATCGGCCCGCATGCTGCTGCGAACGTGCCCGCCGGCGCGGTCGTCGTCTATTCGACAGCCGTGGTGTCCGATAACCCCGAGCGGGTGGTCGCGCGCGAGCCGGATGGTGGTGGCGAGCTGCACCGCTCCGAGCTGCTGGCGCAGATGGCGGCGCTGAAGCGGTGCCTCGCCGTAACCGGAACGCATGGCAAGACGACGACGACCGGCATGGTCGTCCACGTGCTGCGCGGTTGTGGCCTCGATCCGGCGTACGCCGTTGGTGGTGAGTTGCGCGACACCGGCCTGAACGCCGACTGGGGAGCGGGGGAGTGGATCGTGATCGAGGCCGACGAATCGGATCGCTCGCTGTTGAACTTCCAACCCGAGATCGCGGTGCTGACCAACGCCGAGCTCGACCATCACTCGACCTACAGCTCGCTGCATGACCTCGAGGACACCTTCCGCGAGTTCACCGCGCGGGCGCGCTCCGCGGTGGTGTGGGACCGGCCGGAGCTGGTGTCGCTGGCGTCGGGGGCCGGTTCGGTCGTTCCCTATGACGCGGTCTCACCGTCGCTGTCTGCGGCCGGCACGCGCTTTGAGTGGCATGGGCACGAGGTCACGCTGCGCGTTCCGGGCGCGCACAACGCCGTCAACGCCGCCGGGGCGCTCAGCGCCGCGGTGCTGGCCGGCGCCCCCGCCGCGGATGCGGTCGCGGCGATCGCGTCGTTCGGTGGCGCGCGCCGGCGGTTGGAGCTCCTCGGGTATGCCGCATCCGGCGCTGCCCTCTATGACGATTACGCCCATCATCCGACCGAGGTCGCGGCCGCCGTTGCGGCCGCGCGCACGCTGGCTCCGCGGCGGCTGCTGGCCGTGTTCCAGCCGCACCTGTACTCCCGCACGCGAGCGCTGGCGCGGGGCTTTGGCGAGGCACTTGCCGCGGCGGACGTCTGCGGCGTGGTCGACGTTTACGCCGCCCGTGAGCTCGCGACTGACTTTCCGGGGGTCGACGGCCACCTGGTGGCCGCTGCAGCCGCCGATGCCGGCGGCGGCCGGGAGGTCGCCTGGATGCGTTCCCTGGGCGACGCCGAAGCGTGGCTGCGCTCCGTGCTGCGCGACGGTGACCTGTGTCTGATGATGGGCGCCGGGAACATCGACAGTCTCGGACGGGCGCTGGTGGCGACGCCGGCGTCGCCTACTGACTGACGTCGGCGGACGTCTTTGCCATGAAGACGGGCTGGGTGGTCGTTCGGGACCGTTTCGGCCGTCCGCGCTTTGTTCGTAGGTGAAGCGGCTACGGACGGCCGCCGCAAGCGGCCCCGGGCGGCAGTGACCGCCCCGCCTTCTACCCTCCGATCGATGTCCGAACCGCCTCCCGGCGTCCTGCGCGACTACCCGCTCGCGCGCCTGACGACGATCAGAACCGGCGGTCCAGCCGAGTTCTTCGCCCGACCCGGGACCGTTGAGGAGCTCCAGCAGGTCCTCGCCTGGGCGGCAAACGACGGACTCGAGGTAGGGGTCGTCGGCTCGGGGTCGAACCTCCTGATTGCGGACCTGGGTGTTCGCGGAGTCGTTGTGAAGCTCGACAAGCACTTGAACAGGATCGAGATCGATCCAGAATCCGCCGACCGGATCGTCTGCGGTGGTGGCGCACGCCTGCCGGCGGTCTCGGCGGCAGCGGCGAACGCGGGCCTGTCCGGGATTGAGTTCGGCGTCAGCATCCCCGGCACGGTCGGTGGAGCGGTGCGAATGAACGCCAACGCCTATGGCGGTGCGCTTGCCAACGTGCTCGAATGGGTCGACGTGGTCGGACCGGAGCGCACCGACCGCCGGACGCCGGATCAGCTCGGCTTTCAGTACCGGCGCTCGAACCTGAAGGCGGGCGAGGTGGTCGCCACCGCGGCGTTCAAGCTGACGCCGGCACCGAGTGCCGAGGTGAAGCGGTCGCTCGCGGATCTCCGTGCCCGACGCAAGGAGGCACAGCCGGCCGGGATCAAAACCTTCGGCTCGACCTTCAAGAACCCGGACGACCCGCGCGCCGAGGGTCGGACCGCCGGCCAGCTGCTGGAGGCGGCAGGCTGCCGCGGCCTCGAGCTCGACGGCGCCGCGTTCAGCACTAAGCATGCGAACTTCATCGAGAACAAGGGCAACGCGACCACCGCGGCGGTCGTCAAGGTGATGGCCGAGGGCCGCCGCCGCGTCAAGGAGGCGTTCGGCATCGAGCTCGAGCCCGAGGTCCAGGCGCTCGGCCCGGTCGAGATCCCCACGGACTGGAGGACACATTGAGCGCAACCGCCGCCAGGCGCCCGCGTCCGCGTCTGCTGCGGT
The DNA here is from genome assembly GCA_963778315.1 of uncultured Conexibacteraceae bacterium. Lineage (GTDB taxonomy): Bacteria > Actinomycetota > Thermoleophilia > Solirubrobacterales > Solirubrobacteraceae > Palsa-465. The sequence continues at coordinate 535,111 of CAVZTZ010000015.1, forward strand.
TGTTGCGACCGCGGCTGCGGCGTCCCTCACTGAGGATGACCGCGATCATCGCGGCGGTGATCGGCGTGCTCGGGCTCGGCTACCTGTGGCTGCGCCAGTCCTCCCTGGTCGGGATCAAGCAGGTCCAGGTCACCGGCCTGAACGGCCCGAACGTTTCGCAGATCCGCGCGGCGCTCGTCAACTCAGCATTGACGATGACATCCCTCGATGCGAGCGTCACGAAGCTCGACAAGGCCGTTGCCGGATACCCGAACGTCTACGCGATCACGATCTCCACTCACTTCCCGCATGGGCTGTCGATCACGGTCGTCGAGCATCGCCCGGTCGCCGTGATCCAGGCCGCCGGGCGCCGGGAGGAGGTCGACGGCACCGGGCTGCTGCTCCCCGATCGGACCGGGCAACTCGCCAGCCTGCCACTCGTCCCGCTCCGCTACGAGCCCGGCGGCGCCCAGGTCCAGACCGCCGGCGCGCTGGCCGCGATCGACACGCTGCAGGCGGCGCCCTTCCAGCTGCTGTCCCACATTCAGTCCGCCACCTCGACGTCCGCGCACGGGGTCGTCCTGCAGCTCCGCAACGGTCCGCAGCTGTTCTTCGGACCCGATCAGCAGCTATCGCAGAAGTGGAAGGCGGCGCTTGCGGTGCTCGCGAGCGCGTACTCCGCCGGCGCGCAGTACATCGATGTCAGTGATCCGACGCGGCCTGCCGCCGGGGCCAGAAGCTCATCGGCGACAGGGTCAAACGCCAGCGCGTACCTGCCTGCAGCAGGAACCAGTCCCGCCTCACCGTAAACCTCTACTGGAGGGTCACCCTACTCAAGTTGAGAGTCTCCGACGCAGATCGAGAGTTGGGCGATCTGCAAAGATCGTTGCGCTCCGGGCCGGCCCGTTGACTTATGGGAAGTGCAGGCCGTAACGTGCAAAACTCCCGCAAGGAGCTAAAACGCTCAACGCTACATTGAGGGTCGGACAAGAGACCATGGAAAGCGGCAGTTATCTGGCAGTCATCAAAGTCGTCGGCGTCGGCGGCGGCGGAACCAACGCCGTCAACCGGATGGTCGACGCGGGTTTGCGCGGCGTTGAGTTCATCGCGGCGAACACCGACGCCCAGGCCCTGGCGATGTGCGATGCGGATATCCAAGCTCACCATCGGCCATGACCTGACGAAGGGCCTCGGCGCAGGCGCCAACCCCGAAGTGGGGCAGGGCGCGGCGGCGGAATCGCGTGACGAGATCAAGGAGGCGCTGAAGGGCGCCGACATGGTGTTCGTCACGGCCGGCGAGGGCGGCGGCACCGGTACCGGTGCCGCCCCGGTGATTGCTGACATCGCCAAGAACGAGATCGGCGCGCTGACCGTCGGCGTCGTCACCCGGCCGTTCTCCTTCGAGGGCACCCAGCGCGCCCGTCAGGCGCAGGATGGGATCCAGCGGCTGAAGGAATACGTGGACACGTTGATCGTGATCCCGAACGAGAAGCTCCTGGCGATCGTCGAGCGCCGCACGACGATCCTCGACGCCTTCCGCGAGGCGGACAACGTCCTGCGTCAGGGCGTCCAGGGGATCACCGATCTGATCACGATCCCGGGCCTGATCAACCTCGACTTCGCCGACGTGCGCACGATCATGCAGAACGCCGGCACCGCCCTGATGGGGATCGGCAGCTGCCGGCGGCGAGAACCGCGCCGCCGAGGCCGCCAAGGCGGCGATCTCCATCGCCGCTGCTGGAGGAGTCCGTCGAGGGCGCGATCGGGATCCTGCTGAACATCACCGGCGGCCACGACCTCGGTCTGTTCGAGGTCAACGAGGCGGCCGAGATCGTCCAGAGCGCCGCTGACTCGAACTCGAACATCATCTTCGGCGCGGTGATCGACGACGCGATGAGCGACGAGGTTCGGGTGACCGTGATCGCCACCGGGCTTCGACCATCGGCCGGCTCGCGCGATCGAGTCGAGCCGCGCCAGCGCTCCGTGCATCGGCGCCGGCCTCGCGGCGCGACCGCGACGTGACGGATGGATGATCGCCAGCGCTCGTCGCTGGAGATCCGCGACGACGAGATCGACATCCCGTCGTTCCTGCGGGACCGCTGAGCATCCTTCGTCCGCAGCGTGACGCGCGCCCGGCGCGGCGCCGCAACGTTTGGGCCGCTCAGCGGTTCTATTGCTGATGCGTGTCGCGAGTATCGCCGGGTTCGTCGCGTTGTCGTGCGCGGCGGCGGTGCTCCTCTGCGCTCCGATGGCGAGCGCCCAGCCGACGACGCTGCAACCCCAGACGGTGATCGGCGGCCTGGCCGACGCGCACCTCGGTGGGCTCTCGATCGCACGCGACGGGAGCGGCGGTCTGGTGTTCACGACCTCATTGGCCGGGACCGAGCACGTCTTCGTCTCGCGGCTTTTGGGGGGCGCGTTCACGACCCCGCAGCAGCTCGATATCGGCCTCTCCGGTCCGTCGTCGGAGCCGGTGATCGCGGCCGGGAACGGCGGCGTGCTGCTGGTCTCGTTCGTCAACGGCGGGAACGTCTACGTCACACAGACATCCGCGGCCACGGCGGCATTCTCGGCGCCGCAGTCGGTTGCGGGGAACGCCCAGAATCCGTCGATCGCGCTCTCCAACTACGGCGTCGGGTACCTCGCCTACACCGTGGCCGCGGGCGGTGGTGATGACGTCGACGTCGATTACTGGACCGGTACTGCCTGGTCGCCACCCGCGCAGCCGGTGATGAACGACACCCCCGGCGATGACGCCGGTGTCGGCGCCGCGGCGCCGCAGGTCGCGGCGGCCGGCGACGGTGTCGGGATCGTCGCGTGGGGTGAGAACGGGCATGTCTATTCGCGGCGGGTGTGGGGCGACGGCACGAGCATCGGCACCGGCACGAGCACCGAGATCGAACAGGACGACCCCGCGAGCTTCGACGGCTGGAACGAGGTCACGGCCGACAGCCCGGTGGTGGCGGCAGGAGGAGACTCCTCCTACGTCGACATCGGCTTTCGCGAGGAGCTGCAGAACGGCAATCAGACGCAGGAGCGCGTGCTGCTGACGCGGCTGGTCGCGGAGGACATACAGCCGGCCGTCGCCGTCGACGGGCTCACCACCCCGGGAGGGAGGGGGCCGAGGATCCGCAGATCCAGATGAACGAATACGGGCGCGGATTCGTCACCTCCGAGCGGGACGTGACCGACGAGGTGTACGAGACCCAGCTCGGCACCAACGGCGTCGTCGGTGCCACCGGCCGCGTCGACACCGTGATCGAGACCGCCCCGTCCGACCCAGTCCCCGGTCTTGCAGGACTGTCGTCGACGCTGATCGCCTGGCAGCAGACATCGTCCTCCGGTGCGCCGGAGATTGCATGGAACTTCGCTCAGGGCGGAACGACCCTCGGGTCGACGATGATCGCCTCGACCCCCACCGCAGGCCCGACCGATGCCGCCGATGGGCTCGATGACGGCGGAGATGTCAACGGTGACGCGGCGGTCGCATGGGTTCAGGGAAGCGCCGGCGATTTCTCGATCGAGACCGACGAGCTGCTCGAACCGCCAGGTCAGGCGACTCCAACGAGTGCGACGACGGAATACACGCGGGCCAGCACGCCGACGCTGACCTGGAGCGCAGGCCGTGAGTCCTGGGGGCCGCTGACCTACACCGTGTTCCTCAACAACAAGGCGGTCGGCACGACGACCGGCACGTCGTTCACCGTTCCGAGCGCGCTGAACGACGGTTCCTACAACTGGCAGGTGCAGGCTGCCAACCAGGCCGACCAGACGAGCCTGAGCCCGAAGGCGACCGTCTTCGTGGACACGTACCCGCCGCGGCTGCGGGTCCGGCTGACCGGCCGTCTGCGGACCGGGATTGTGGTCACGGTGCACGTCGCCGCGGGTGACGTCGCCAACCCTGCGGAGATCGGGGCGCGCGCCTCGGGGATCGCGGGGGTCCGGCTGACGTGGGGGGACGGCACAAAGCCGGTGGTGGCCACGACGCTCGGCAGCGCAGCCCATACCTACAGGCGCCAGGGCCTCTACCGGCTGACCGTCACGGCGGTCGATGAGGCCGGCAACGTGACCACGGTCAGCCACTACCTGAGGATCCTGCCGTGAAGCGTCTGTTCATCGCAGCCGCCGTCACATGCATCGCGGCCTCGGCCGCTGCCGCAGGCGCTCAGGCACAGGCGCTGCCGCCGTACGCGCCGGCATACGGGTTTCCGTATCAGGTGCTGTCGCCGTACAGCGCGACGCCGCCGACGAAGGGGGCGCTCGCCTCGGACGGCCAGACGAACCGCTACCTGCTGGGCGGTACCTGGCTGTATGAGGCCGACCCCAACAACATCGGCCTCAGCCAGGACTGGGAGGGCCAGTCGTCGGCGGCGGGCTGGGGCGAGCTGACGGTCCCGAACTCCTACAACGCCGGCGACTTCTCTCAGACGAGTTCCAGCGGCTACATCGGCTGGTACCGGCGCGACTTCTCCTTGCCGGCCGGCGCGTTTGCGTCGTCGGTGCCGAATGCGGCACGGAGCTGGATCGTCGAGTTCGAGTCCGTCAACTACGACGCGACGGTGTGGCTGAACGGCCATGAGCTCGGAACCCACGCCGGCGCCTACCTGCCGTTCGAGTTCACGCTCAAGGACCTCAGATCCGGGACCAACCGGCTCGTTGTCCGCGTCGATGACCAGCGCACCGGCAACGACTTCCCGCCCGGCCCCGGCGGCGGCTGGTGGAACTTCGGTGGGATCCTCGACGCCGTCTATCTGCTGCCGGTCGCCCGGGCCGAGATCGATTCGGCGCTGATCCGCCCGGAGCTGAACGCGAGCCTGACCACCGCCACGATCGATGAGCAGCCGGTCATCAGGAACGTCTCCGGCCAGAAGCAGACGGTGACGCTGACCGGGAAATACGGCTCCAAGAAGCTCAGCTTCGGGACCGACACGATCAGGGCCGGGGGCAGCTGGAGCCCGACCGCCAGCGTCACGATCCAGAACCCCAAGCTGTGGGCCCCGGGCAGTCCGACGCTATACGACGCGACGCTGACGCTCAAGGACTCGAAGGGGAAAACGCTCGGTGGTTACAGCTACGAGAGCGGCATCCGCAAGGTCTCGGTGGTGAACGGCCAGCTGGAGCTCAACAACCGGCTGCTGCACCTCCGCGGGGTCAATCTCCACGAACAGACGGTCTCGAGCGGCGCCGCACTCAGCGTGGCGCAGCAGCAGCAGCTGATCAACTGGGTCAAGGACCTGGGGGCCACGATCATCCGTGCCCACTATCCCCTCGATCCCGAGATGGAGGAGATGGCCGACAAGGCCGGGATCCTGCTGTGGTCTGAGGTGCCCGTCTACCAGCTGTCGGCGTCCGCGCTCGCTCAGGCGTCGGTCCGCAACGCGGCGATGAAGCTGGTCGAGAACAACATCACGACGAATCAGAATCACCCGGCGATCGTGCTGTGGAGCATCGGCAACGAGCTGCCGACCCCGCCGACGACGCCGGAGGCGATGTACATCTCCGCCGCCACGGCGGCCGCCAAGGCGCTCGATCCGACGCGGCCTGTGGGGATGGCGGTCAGCAACTGGCCGGGCGTCGCCTGCCAGACCGCGTATGCGCCGCTGGATGTGATCGGCATCAACGAGTACTTCAGCTGGTTCGACGCGGGCGGCGGCACCAACGACGACGCGCAGGCACTCGGTCCCTATCTGGAGAGCGTTCGCCAGTGCTATCCGAACCAGGCGCTGATGATCACCGAGTTCGGTTACGGCGGCAATCGCACCGGGTCGGCTGAGGTCCGCGGCACCTACGCCTACCAGCAGTACATGATCGGGTACACCCTCGGCGTCTTCAATTCGCTCTCCTGGCTCTCGGGCGCGATGTACTTCCCGATGCAGGACTTCGCCGTTGAGCCCGGCTACGACGGGTCGGATCCACTCGGTGACCCACCGTACGTCGACAAGGGCGTCCTGGACCAGTACGGCAACCCCGAAACCGGCGTTCCAGACGATGCAGAGCTACTACGACCAAACGGTCCAGATCGCCCCACAGCAGTAGTTCCGGGCTGCGACAGGAGTACCGGGGCGCCGGGATGTAGCCTCACAGGGGTGAGTACGACAAACGATCTGCGTCGAACCCCGCTGTACGACGCCCACCGAGCCGCCGGCGCGAAGTTGGTGCCGTTCGCGGGATGGGAGATGCCGATCCAGTACGGCGGAATCAAGGAGGAGCACCTCGCCGTCCGGACCGCGGCCGGCGTCTTTGACGTCTCGCACATGGGTCAGGTCGAGACGCGTGGCCCGCAGGCCCTGGACGCGCTCCAGCGCCTCGTCTCAAACGACGTCCGCAAGATCTCCGAGGGCGGCTCGCAGTACAGCGTCCTCTGCAACCCGGAGGGCGGCGTGCTCGACGATCTCTTCACCTACCGCCTCGGAGAATGTGAGTACCTGACCGTCACCAACGCCTCCAACCACGAGACCGACCTTGCGTGGATGCAGGAGCACGCGTCCGGATTCGACGCCGACGTGCTCGATAAGGCCTCGGAGTTCGCGATGCTGGCCGTGCAGGGCCCGACGGCACGCGCGATCGTCAGCACCCTCGCCGATGGCGAGCTCCCGCCCCGGTTCCATGTGGCGATCCGTACCGTCGCCGGTGTTCCCGCCCTGGTGTGCGGGACCGGCTACACGGGCGAGGACGGGGTCGAGCTGCTCGTCGCGCCCGAGCGCGCCACGGCGATCTGGGACGCGCTGCTGGGCGCGGGCGTGGCCCCATGCGGTCTCGGCGCCCGCGACACGCTGCGGCTCGAGGCGTGCTTTCACCTGTACGGCAACGACCTCGACACCGAGCACGATCCGATCAGTGCCGGCCTCGGCTGGTGCTGCGTGGAGGACACCGGCTTCATCGGATCAGAGAAGGTGGCCGAGGTGCGAAACAATCCCGCGCTCCCCGCCCAGAAACTCGTGCCGTTCATGATCGACGGGCCGGGAATCGCCCGGCAGGGCAATACCATTGTCGGGGGCGGGGTCGTCACCAGCGGGAGCTTCTCGCCGTCACTGGAGCGCGGGATCGGGATGGCGTACGTTTCCGCGGATGCCGCTGTTCCAGGTCAGCGGCTGCAGATCGATGTTCGCGGGAGCATCCGCGAAGCTGTTGTGGAGCGCAAGCCCCTCTATCGAAAGGACTGACGTGGCGGACGCGAGTTATCCCAGCGATCTCAGGTACCACACCGAGCATGATTGGGCGCGAATCGAAGGTGACGAGGCGACCTTCGGAATCACGTGGTACGCGCAGGATTCGCTTGGGGAAGTTGTGTTCTTCGAGGCACCGAAGGTCGGGGCGACTGTGACCAAGGACGAGCCGTACACCGAGGTCGAGTCGGTCAAGGCCGTGTCCGAGGTGATCGCGCCGCTGTCCGGGGAGATCATCGCCGTCAACGAGGAGCTGGCCAGCAGCCCGGAGCAGATCAACGACGACCCCTACGACGGAGGCTGGCTCGTGAAGGTCAAGCTGTCCGACCCCTCTGAGGTTGATCAGCTGCTCGACGCGGCGTCCTACGAGGCCACTCTGTCGTGAGCACCTACACCGCAGTCACGGAAGCCGATCTGCGGGAGATGCTGTCCGCCATCGGGGTCGGCTCGATCGAGGAACTGTTTGACGGGATTCCGGCGTCGGTTCGGCTGAACCGCCCGCTGGATCTGCCGGACGGCCGTTCCGAGCAGGAGGTCTACACGGAGCTGCGCGCGCTGGCGGCCAAGAACACGAGCACCGAGGACGAGATCAGCTTCCTCGGTGCCGGGATGTACGACCACTACATCCCGGCGCTGATCGACTCGATCATCATGCGCTCGGAGTTCCTGACCCCGTACACGCCCTACCAGCCCGAGATCTCGCAGGGCGGTCTGCAGGCGATGTTCGAGTACCAGACGGCGATCAGCGAGCTGACCGGGCTGCCGATCTCCAACGCCTCGGTCTATGAAGGCCCGAGCGCCGTCGCGGCCGCCGGGTACGTCGCTAAGCACACCAACAACCGCAAGCGGTTTGTGATCTCCGCCGGCGCCCATCCGCACTCGATCGAAACGCTGCGGACCCTGGCCCACGGCTACGACATGGAGGTCGAGGTGGCGCCGGTGGTCGACGGCATCACGCAGCTGCCGGAGCTCGATGAGAACGTCAGTGCGGTGATCGTGCAGCAGCCGAACTTCCTCGGCGCGATCGAGCCGCTGCAGGAGCACGCCGACGCCGCTCATGCGGCCGGTGCACTGGCGATCTGCGCGGCCGACCCGATTCCGCTGGCGCTGTTGAAGCCGCCTGGTGAACAGGGGATCGACATCGTCGTCGGCGAAGGGCAGACGCTCGGCAACCGGCTCGATTTCGGCGGCCCCTCATTCGGTTTCTTCGCCGTCAGCCAGGCGCTCGTGCGCCGGTTGCCCGGGCGGATCGCGGGCCAGACCCGTGACCTCGACGGCAAGCGCGGCTTCGTGCTGACGCTGCAGACCCGAGAGCAGCACATCCGCCGTGAGAAGGCGACCTCGAACATCTGCACCGCGCAGGCGCTGAACGCCCTCGCCGGCGTCATCTACCTGAGCTGGCTCGGTCGCCGCGGGATCACCGAACTGGCGGAGCTGCTCGTGCAGCGGACCGCCTATGCACGGGATGAGCTGGCGGGGATCGCGGGCGTGACGCTGTCGCACACGCAACCGGTGGTCCGGGAATTCGCGATCCGCGTCGACGGTGACCTTGACGCGGTGATCGCACACTGCCGGGCGAACGGGATCAACCCCGGTTACCGCCTGTCCGACGACGAGCTGCTCGTCGCGATCACGGAGCTGCGGACGCGGGAGCACATCGACGCGCTCGCGCAGACGATCTCCGAAGCGCTCTCGCACGGTGCTCCTCCGCCCCGCAGCACCGGCATCCCGAGCGGGGCGGTGGCCCGATGAGCGCCACCGAGATCAAGCGGTCGCTGTCATTCGCACAGGCCGCCGACGATGGTCTGACCATCTACGAGCGCTCGGTCGAGGGTCGGCGCGCGTTCGTGGCGCCGGAATTGGGTGTGCCGGAGCGGCCGCTCGACGAGCTGATTCCGGCGGCGTTGCGCCGGGCTGAGCCGCCGCGGCTGCCGGAGGTCTCAGAGCCCGAGATCGTCCGACACTACAACCGGCTCTCGAAGCGGAACTTCGACCTCGACACCGGCTTCTATCCGCTTGGTTCCTGCACGATGAAGCACAACCCGAAGCTGCATGAGCGCCTGGCGGCGCTGCCGGGCAACGCCAAGCTGCACCCGCTGCAGGACCCCGCGCATGCGCAGGGGGCGCTTGAGCTGATGTGGCGGCTGCAGGGCGCGCTGTCGGAGATCTCCGGTCTGCCGCACGTCTCGCTGCAGCCATCGGCCGGCTCCCACGGCGAGCTTGCCGGCGTGCTGCTGACCCGGGCCTACCACGAGGATCGCGGCGAGCATCGGACCAAGGTCCTGACGCCCGACACCGCGCATGGGACCAACCCGGCGACCGTGACGATGGCCGGGTACGAGGTCGTCAAGGTCGGCACCGACCCGCACGGGAACGTCGATCTCGATGACCTCCGCGCCAAGGCCGACACCGACGTCGCCTGCCTGATGCTGACCAACCCGTCGACGATCGGGCTGTTCGATCCGGGGATCGAGGAGATCGCGAAGATCGTCCACAGCGTCGGCGCGACCCTGTACTACGACGGCGCCAACCTGAACGCGATCATGGGCGTCTGCCGGCCGGGGGACATGGGCTTCGACATCGTGCACTTCAACCTGCACAAGTCGTTCACCCAGCCGCACGGCGGCGGTGGTCCCGGCTCCGGACCGATCGCGGTCTCCGACCGGATCGAGCCGTTCCTGCCGCGGCCGCAGGTGATCCGCCGCGACGCCGAGCCGGGGACGGGCAATGGCGGTGCCGGCGTCCCGTTCTACGACCTCGAGTACGACCGGCCGAAGTCGATCGGACGCCTCCGCGGCTTCCAGGGCAACTACGGCGTGTTCGTCCGCTCCTATGCCTACATCCGCTCGCTCGGCGCACCGGGGCTCAAGGAGGCATCGGAGATCGCGGTGCTGAACGCCAATTACCTGCTGGCGAAACTGGGGCAGGAGGGGATCGCCGAGTACCTGCCGGCCGCCTACGACCGCGTCTGCATGCACGAGTTCGTGCTGTCGGGGGCGCCGATGAAGCAGGAGCTCGGGATCAAAACCCTGGATCTGGCCAAGCGGCTGCTCGACCACGGCGTGCACCCGCCGACCGTGTATTTCCCGCTGCTCGTCGACGAGGCGCTGCTGATCGAGCCGACCGAGACGGAGACCCGGGAGACGCTCGACAAATTCGCGGAGATCGTCGCCGAGGTGCTGCGCGAGGCCAAGGAGGATCCTGAGATCGCCCGCCAGGCGCCGTTTACGACACCGGTCCGGCGCCTCGACGAGGCCGGCGCCGCGCGCAACCCGGTTCTGCGCCAGCCGTTGTGAGTCGCGGGTGCCGTCAGCCGCGGGCTGTGAGCCGCGGCCTGTGAGTCACGTGCAGGCGCCGGCAGGCGCGGCCCGACGGATCCGAAGCGAGCTGGAACAGCTTGTCGCCATCTCCTCACCCTCGGGGGACATCCCGGGGGCCGAGGCGGCGATCGCGCTGTGTGAGCAGTTCCTCGGTCCGTGGTCGTTTCACCGTTTGCCGTGCTCGACCGCCGGCTCGGCCGATGACCTGCTCGCCCGCCTGCGCGGAACCGGCACCAAACGGCTGCTGCTGCTCGGGCACCTCGATACCGTGATCGCGCATGACGCGCATGCGCCGGTGACCGAGCGGGACGGGCGCCTGTACGGATCCGGCACCGCCGACATGAAGGGCGGCGTGGCGATCTCATTGGAGCTGGCGCGCGAGCTGGCGGCGACACCGGAGCGGTTCCAGGAGCTCGCCGTGCTGCTCGTCTGCGATGAGGAATGGCGCACGGCCCCGTTCCGCCACGCAGAGCAGTTTGCGGGTTACGACGCGTGCCTGTGCTTTGAGGCCGGGGAGCAGACGCCGTCCGGTGACGCCGGCGTGATCGTCCGGCGCAAGGGTGCGGGGACGCTGCGGGTGCGCGCCAACGGGCGCGCAGCCCACTCCGGCAGTGCCCCGCATCTCGGCCGCAACGCGCTGCTCGCGCTGTCGCGTGTGGCGCTCGAGCTGGCGGCGCTGTCAGACCCCGAGGGTCCTGAGCGGTTGACGGTCGTGCCGACCGTGATGCACTCTGGGGACGCCTTCAACGTTGTGCCTGCGCAGGCGGAGCTCGTCTGTGACCTGCGTTGCGAGAACACCGACATGTTCGAGCGCGTGCGCGCGAGCGTGCCCGAGGAGCTCGGCGAGGTTCAACTGACCGCGACGCTTGAGCGGGTCTGGCCGGCGATGGATGCCGAGGCGGTGACGGCCCCGCTGCTGCAACGGGCCGGCGAGCTGCTTGGTCGGCCGGTCGTCGCTCGCCGCCGCGGTGGCGCCAGCGACGCGAGCCACTTCGCTCCAGTTGTCCCGCTCACCGTCGACGGGCTCGGCCCGCGCGGGGGAGATGCGCACAACCCCGGGGAGTTCGTGCTGGTGGAGTCGCTCGGGCAACGGCTCGAGGTGGCTCTCGCGGTCGCCTTCGCCGCATTGGAGTAGTGCCACGCGCGACCGAGTAGCGCCACCCGCGACCGGACGGGCTCGCCCGTGACCAAACGAGCTCGCCGCAACCGAAACGGGGCCACTGTCACGTCGCTGGTGTACAGTGCTGTACCTCAGGTGGGTGAGAGGGAGAACACGTGAGGGCAGCAAGGATGCGGATGGGGGTGCGGCTCGCTGTCCTCGCCACGGCGCTCGTCTGTTGGACGACTGCGGCGATCGCCGCGCCGGCTGCGCCGAGCAGCGATCCGTTCTATTCCTACGCGGGGTCGCTCGCGAAGCTCGCTCCGGGCACCGTGCTGAAGACGCGGACCGTGCCCGTCGACCTCGGTGACGAGTTGGCGGCACCGATCACCGCGACGCAGGTGCTGTACCGGACCACCGATCAGATCGGTGAGCCAGCGGTCACGGTCGCGACGATCATCAAGCCACTGATCTCGACGGGCGGAACCCGGCTGCTCTCGTACCAGACGGCGTATGACGGTGTCTCCGACACGTGCCGACCGTCCTACCAGCTGCAGGGCGGGTCCCCGACCAACACGATCCTCGTGGCGGAGAACGCGCTGATCCTCGCGTACGTGGAGCAGGGGTTCACGGTTGTCACGACCGACTACGAGGGCCCGACCGACGACTACGGCGCCGGTCAGGAGGAGGGATACAACACGCTCGACGGTATCCGCGCCGCCGAGCATGCCCTTGATCTGCCGACCACGACCGGCGTCGCACTCGTTGGCTACTCGGGCGGCTCGATCGCCAGCGAGTGGGCCTCACAGGAGCAGCCGACGTACGCGTCGGCGCTGCATCTGATCGGGGTGGCCGAGGGCGGCATCCCCGTCGACTTCACGCACAACCTCAACTACATCGCGGGCTCAAGCGACTGGGCGGGTGCGATCCCGGCGGTCGGGATGGGCCTGCTGCGGGCGTACAAGCTCGATCCGAACGCATGGCTGAGCGCATACGGCAAGCAGGTCGAAGCGTCGGTCGAGCAGGGCTGCCTGAACCCGAGCGCCTACCCGGGCCTGACGTTCCCCCAACTCCTCGCGCCGCAGTACAAGAACTGGCAGCAGGTCCCCGAGCTCGTGAAGATCTTCAACAACACGATCATGGGCCGCGGCGCCACGCCGAAGGAACCGCTGCTGATGGGCGTCGGCGATGCCGACGGCACCGGTGACGGTGTGATGATCGCCAAGGACGTTCAGGAACTCGCAGACGAGTACTGCAAGCGCGGCGTCAACGTCGAGTTCCACATCTACAACGGGCTCAACCACATCGAGGCGCTGACGGGCTTCGAGCCGCAGGCACTGGCGTTTGTGCATGAGGTCTACAACGGCGAGACACCCTCCGACGGCTGCAGCGGGGTCACGCCGGGCAACGCGCTGACACCGCTGCCGACCCCGAAGCCGGCAGCGAAGAAGGTTCACAAGAAGAAGCACACGGACAAGCGGGTCAAGAACAAGCACGGGCACCGCTGACCTAGACTTGCCCGGACCGATGGACGACGCGGAGATCAGCTTCGACGAGCGCGGGCTGGTTCCGTGCATCGTGCAGGACGCCGCCTCTGGCGAGGTTCTGACGCTGGCGTACATGAACGCCGAGGCGCTGCAGCTGACCCGTCAGACGGGGGAGATGCACTTCTTCAGCCGCTCGCGGCAGGAGCTGTGGCACAAGGGCGCCACGTCCGGCAACGTCCAGCACCTCAAGGCGCTGCGCTATGACTGCGACGCCGACGCCGTGCTGGCGCTCGTCGAACCCGCGGGGCCTGCCTGTCACACCGGGGAGCGGACCTGCTTCTACCGCGGCGATATGACCCCTGCGGCCCCGTATGAGGTTCTGCCCGCATTGACCCGGACGATCTTGGAACGCCAGGCAGTCGGCGACACGTCCGGCTCCTACACCGCCCAACTGCTCGCAGACCCGCCGTTCATCGGCGAGAAGGTGCAGGAGGAGGCCGAGGAGGTCGCCCGCGCCGCCCGCGAGGAGACCGACGAGCGTGTCGCAAACGAGGCCGCTGACGTCCTCTACCACCTGACCGTGCTGCTGGCCAGCCGTGACCTGACGCTCGCCGACGCCGAGCGCATCCTGGACGAGCGCAGCCGCTGAATGCGATGACCGCGGTCGCCGACACGCCCGATCTGCAGCAGCTGCTCGGCGAGTACGACCTCGTCCCGATCACGGAGACGTGGATCGCTGACACCGAGACGCCGGTCTCCGCGTTCCTCAAGCTCCGCGAGTCCGGCTCACCGTCGTTTCTGCTCGAATCGGCCGATCACGGCCGCGTCGGCCGCTATTCATTCATCGGCTATCGCCCGCGCAAGGTGGTGCGGTGGTCACTCGGCGACGCCGGCGATCCGTACGAGTTGGCAGCCGCGGAGCTGGCCGGAAACCGAGCGCCGCGGCTGCCCGGCCTGCCGCCGTTTGCCGGCGGCGCGGTCGGGATGTTCGCCTACGACCTGGTCCGATCCGTTGAGCCACTGGGCGAGCCGAACCCGGACGTGCTCGGCACGCCGGACCTGGCGTTGATGCTGACCGACACCCTCGTCGTGTTCGACCACCTCAGTCGCAGCGTCACCGCGATCGCGAATGTGTACGCCGGCGAGGAGGGGTCCGAGCAGCGGGCGCGCGACGCGATCACTGAGATCCGCGCGAAGCTCGCCGGGCCGCTGCCGGTGACCTCGCGGCGTGACCGGTTGGCGGCGGCGCGGCAGGCGGGGGCGGACGTCGCCGCGATCGGCGGCTGGCAGAGCAACATGACCCGGGAGCAGTTCGAGGCGAACGTTGCGCGGATCATCGAATACATCCGTGCGGGCGACGCCTACCAGGTGGTTGCGAGCCAACGGTGGACGGCGCCGCTGCCGGTCAGCTCGTTCAGCCTGTATCGCGGGCTGCGGACCGTGAATCCGAGCCCGTACATGTACTTCCTCGACTTCGGCGACTTCCAGGTCGCCGGCGCGAGCCCCGAGCCGCTGGTGACCGTCTATGGCCGCCACGTCTCGACAACGCCGATCGCCGGTACCCGTCCGCGCGGCGCCACCCCCGAGGACGATGCCCGGATCGCGCGGGAGCTGCTGGCCGATCCCAAGGAACGCTCGGAACACATGATGCTTGTTGACCTCGGCCGCAACGACATCGGACGGGTTGCCGAGTACGGGTCGGTCAACGTCGACGAGTTGATGGCCGTCGAGAACTACAGCCACGTGATGCACATCGTCTCCAAGGTCTCCGGGCGGCTGCGGGAGGGCATCGGCGGGCTCGATGCGCTGCGTAGTGTGCTGCCTGCCGGGACGCTGTCCGGCGCCCCGAAGGTGCGGGCGATGGAGATCATCGATGAGCTCGAGCCGGTCAAACGCGGCGGCTACGGCGGTGCGATCGGCTGGGCCAGCTACACCGGTGATCTCGACACCTGCATTCACATCCGCACCGCCGTGATCAAGGATGGGCAGGTGCACATCCAGGCGGGCGGGGGCACCGTCGCCGACGCGATCCCCTCCAACGAGTACGAGGAGTCGGTCGCCAAGTCGGGCGCGCTGAAGGCGGCCGTTGCCGTCGCGATCGGCCAGGAGACCTGGGACTGATGCGCATCCTCGTGCTCGATAACTACGACAGCTTCACCTACAACCTTGTCCAGTACCTCGGCGAGCTGCACACGCCGGCGCACGAGATCGAGGTTGTTCGCAACAACCACGCGACCGTCGACGAGCTGCTGCTGCGCGGCTATGACCGCGTGATCGTCTCACCGGGTCCGTGCACGCCGAACGAGGCCGGGATCAGCCTTGAGGCGGTGCGGCGCTTCCCGCTCGCGAAGATCCCCACGTTGGGCGTCTGCCTTGGCCACCAGGCGCTGGTCCAGGCGTGGGGCGGCAGGGTGGTCCGGCACGAGCCCGTCCACGGCAAGACGACGACGATCCAGAACGACGGCCAGACGATCTTCACGGGACTGCCGCCGGAGCTGGAGGTCGGCCGCTACCACTCGCTTATTGCTGACCGGGACTCGATCCCGGCTGACACCCTGGAGGTGTCGGCCACCGGTGGCGGTGTCGTGATGGCGGTGCGGCACACGAGCCTTCCCGCCGAGGGGGTCCAGTTCCACCCCGAATCTGTCCTGACCCAATCCGGGCACGAGCTCCTGCAGAATTTCCTGGAACGCCGATGAGTGACTTCATCACCCGATGCATCGACCGCCTGGCCGACGGGCACAATCTGGATGAGGAGGAGGCCGCCACCGCCCTGGCCGAGATCATGGGCGGCGAGGTCCACGACATCCAGATCGCCGGCTTCCTGATCGCTCTGCGGATCAAGGGCGAGACCGTCGAGGAGCTGGCAGGGCTGGCGCGGACGATGCGAGCGCTGGCGGCGGTCGTCAGGGCGGACTCCGCAGACCTGCTCGACACGGCCGGAACAGGTGGCGGGCGACGTACGTTCAACGTGTCCACGACGGCGGCGCTGATCGCCGCCGCCGCCGGATGCCCGGTCGCAAAGCACGGCAGCCGCTCATCGACCGGTCTGTCAGGCTCGGCGGATGTGCTCGAGGCGCTCGGCGCCCGGATCGACCTGGCGCCCGCGGCGATCGGTCGCTGCATCGACGAGGTCGGCTTCGGGTTCATGTTCGCGCCCTACCACCATCCCGCGACACGGCACGTGGTCGAGGTCCGCAAGCAGCTCAAGGTGCGCACGACCTTCAACTTCCTCGGCCCGCTGACCAATCCGGCCGGAGCGCGCCGCCAGCTGCTCGGCTGCTCACACCCGGCCCAGCTGCCGAGGTTGGCCGGCGCGCTGGCGCTGCTCGGGACAGAGCACGCGCTGGTCGTCTGCAGCGAGGACGGGCTCGACGAGCTGTCGATCTCCGCCGCGACGACGGTGATCGAGGTCGTCGGCGGCGAGCTCAGCGAGTACACCGTGACGCCCGAGGAGGTCGGTCTGGACCGTTACCTGCCCGGAGATGTCCCCGGCGGTGATCCAGCGGAGAACGCGGCCACGACGCGCGCGATCTTTGCCGGTGAACCGGGCGCCGCCCGGGACCTGGCGGTTCTCAACGCCGGCGCCGCGATCTACGCCGGAGGCGGCGCCTCGACGCTGGCTGACGGAGTCACACAGGCGCAGCGCGCGATCGACGACGGGTCGGCTACGGACACGCTCGACAGGTTCATCGCACGTACACAGGAGTTGGCCCCGGCACCGGTGAGCTGATGGACGTCCTGCACGAGATCGTGGCCGACACGCGACGCCGGGTGCAGACGCGCGAGGCGTCCGCCCCCGATTTGAGCGTCGCAACCGCGCGGCGTCCGGGCGCGTTCCACGACGCCCTGGCCGCTCCCGGGATCTCGGTGATCGCGGAGCACAAGCGCAGCTCGCCCTCGGCCGGGACGATCCGGGCGGATCTGTCGCTCGGCGATGTGATCGCCTCATACGAGCGCGGCGGCGCCAGGGCGCTGTCGATCCTCACCGAGGAGTCGCGGTTCGGTGGTTCGCTCGCCGATGTTGAGGCGGCCCGTCAGGTGACGGAGCTGCCGATCATCCGTAAGGACTTCATCGTGACGGAGTTCCAGCTCGCCGAGGCGGCCGTTGCCGGTGCCGACGCCGTCCTGCTGATCGTCGCCGCCTTCCCCGGGGCCGTGCCTGAGCTGCGCGCGCTGAACCGGAAGGCGCATGAGCTCGGGCTTGATGTGGTGATGGAAGTCCACGACGCCGCCGAGCTTGAGGTCGCGATCGAACTGGAATCGGCGATTATCGGCATCAACAACCGCAACCTGGGCACCCTGGAGGTCGACCTGGCAACGACGTTTGAGCTGTTGCCCGCGATTCCGGCCGGCACCCTCAAGGTCGCCGAGTCCGGCTTCCGCACGGCCGCCGAGGTGCAAGCGCTTCAGACCGCCGGAGTGGACGCGGTGCTGATCGGCGAGGCACTGATGCGCTCCGCCGATCTCGAGGCAGCGTGCCGTGAGCTGACTGGCGTCGCCGCCGCACACCGATGAGACCATGGCCGTGGACGCACCTGCTGGCCTCGCTGTGCGGGGGAGTGGTCGTCGCGCTCGTCCTGGTCGCGCTGGGTGTCGCCGACCGTCACGCGACCCAGACCGTGACCCAGGAGGTCATCTCGGGCGATCCCACCGGCGCGAGCGGCACGTTCAGCCTGCCGGGCATCTACCGCGATGACGCCCCCGGAGTGCTGATGGTCCGCGCGATCGACGACCGTCGAGTCGTATCGCCGTTTCTGAGCGCGGCTGAGCCGGATGGCGCGATCGTGACCGGGTCCGGCTCCCTGATCGACACCGCAGGCTATGTGCTGACCGCCTACCACCTGGTTGAGGGTGCTGCCGCCAACGGCCTCAGCGTCCAGTTCCAGGACGGGATCAGCCTCCCGGCTACGCTCGTGCACTACGACCAGGACAACGACCTCGCGGTGCTGCGGGTCAACCTCAAGGACGTCTCGGCGGTCGTGCGACCGTTGAAGCTCGGCGACTCATCGTTCGTTCAGGTGGGCGACCCCGCCGTCGCGTTGGCGAATCCGTACGGGACCGATCGCACGATGTCGAGTGGGATCGTCTCGGCGCTGCAACAGCAACTGCTGTCCGGCGGCGTCGGGTTCACGATCCGTGACGTCATCGAGACGGACGCGAACCTGGTTCCCGGCGGTGCCGGGGGCCCGCTCGTCAACGCGCAGGGCCAGGTGATCGGCGTGATGACGTCGTTCGGCCAGGTCGCGTTCGCCGTTCCGATCGATACCGCCACCAAGTCGGTGCTGGCGAGCGTGCTCTCCCACTGACGGCTCCCTAGGATGGAGTGATGCGCACGCGCGTCAAATTCTGCGGAATCACGAACCCGCTCGATGCCGAGCAGGCCGTCTCGTTGCAGGCCTGGGCGGTGGGGATGATCCTGACGCCCGCCTCCAAACGGTTTGTGACGCTCGACGAGGCAGCCGAGATCGGGGCGCTGCTCAAGCGCCGGGCCGAGGTGGTCGGTGTGTTCCTCAACCCGACGCTCGATGAGGTGGCGCTGGCGGCCGATGCCGCGCAGCTCACGATCCTGCAGCTGCACGGCGACGAAGGGCCGGTGTTCTGTACCGAGGCGGCGCGCCGCACCGGCTGCAAGGTGATCAAGGCCGCCAGGATCCGCGGAAGGTCAGACATCCAGGCGCTCACCGCCTTCCGGACCGATTTCCACCTCGTCGACAGCTACGTCGAGGGCGTTCCCGGCGGCACCGGCGAGACCTTCGAGTGGGAGCTCATCAGCTCCCACAACGGCAACGTCCCGCTGATCCTCTCCGGCGGGCTGACGCCCGACAACGTCGGCGAAGCGATCTCAGTCACGCATCCGTTCGCCGTCGACGTCGCCAGCGGAATCGAGCTCGACGGGGATCCGCGCCGCAAGGACCACGACCGGATGGCAGCGTTCATGCAGGCCGTGACCGAGACCGTCACCGTATGAGCACGATCGCCCACCGCTTCGGTCCCTACGGCGGCCAGTACGTCCCCGAGACGCTGATGCCGGCGCTGGCGGAGCTCGAGCAGGCGTGGCTCGCCGCGGCGGCCGATCCGCAGTTCCGTGGCAGGCTCGACGCGCTGCTGCGTGACTATGTGGGGCGCCCGTCACCGCTGTATCTGGCCGAGCGGCTGAGCGCCGCGGTCGGGCATCCGGTGTACCTCAAGCGCGAGGATCTCAACCACACCGGCGCACACAAGATCAACAACGCGATCGGACAGGCCCTGCTCGCGCAGCGGATGGGGAAGAGCCGGATCATCGCCGAGACGGGCGCCGGTCAGCACGGCGTCGCGACCGCAACCGCCTGCGCGCTGCTCGACCTCGAGTGCATCGTCTACATGGGCACCGAGGACATGCGCCGGCAGAAGCCGAACGTGCAGCGGATGGAGCTTCTGGGAGCTTCTGTGGTCGGCGTCGACGCCGGCGCGCGGACGCTCAAGGAAGCCGTGTCCGCCGCGATCCGTGACTGGGTCACGAACGTCTCCGATACCCACTACATCATCGGGTCCTGCGTCGGACCGGCACCCTATCCGGCGCTCGTTCGCGATCTCCAGCGCGTGATCGGGGACGAGGCGCGGGCACAGTTGCTCGAGCGCGAGGGACGTCTCCCGGATCGCGTGCTCGCGTGCGTCGGCGGCGGCTCAAACGCGATTGGCATGTTCGCGGGCTTCGTCGACGATGCGGAGGTCCAGCTGATCGGGGTTGAGGCTGCCGGCGACGGGCTCGACACACCGCGCCACGGCGCCCCGCTCACCGTCGGGGGACCGGCGGGCGTCCTGCACGGCTCCTATTCCGCGCTGATGCAGGATGAAGACGGCCAGATCCTCGAGGCGCATTCGATCTCGGCGGGACTCGACTACCCGGGGTCCGGTCCTGAACATGCGTGGTTGCGCGATCAGGGCCGGGCACAGTACGTGGCGGTCACCGACAGGCAGGCGCTTGCTGCGTTCGCTCGCGTGACACGGCTTGAGGGGATCATCCCGGCGCTCGAATCGTCCCACGCGATCGCATGGCTGCTCGCCGAGCCGGACTCCGACGAGCGCTCGACGCTTGACGTCGTCTGCCTGTCCGGACGGGGGGACAAGGATCTGGCCGAGGTGCTGGCGCTGCTGGAGCAGCCACGATGACCGCTGGGCGTTGTTGGGCTGGCCCCGTTGGGCCAGCCGCCATGCACGGCGTGGGACTGCGATGAGTGCCGGGTCGATCTCCGGCCTCGAGCGGATTGCCACCGCGTTTGAGTCCGCGCGTGCCGACGGCCGAGCGGCGGCGTTCATGCCGTACATGATGGCCGGCTACCCCTCGCTGGAGGCGTCGCGGGAGATCGCCCGCGCCTATGTCGAGGAGGGCGCCGATCTGATCGAACTCGGGATTCCGTTCTCGGATCCGCTTGCCGACGGGCCGGTGATTCATGCCGCCGCCGTCGCGGCGTTGCGCGGTGGCGTTCGGGTCGCGGATGCGCTGGCCGTGGCCTCCGAGGTCGCCGCGGAGATCCCGGTCATCGTGATGTGTTACGCGAACCCGATCTTCGCTCGTGGATTTGATCGCTTCACGGATGAACTGCTGGCGGCTGGGGTGAGCGGGCTGATCGTGCCGGACCTGCCACTGGAGGAGGCTCCTGGCGCACGCCAGGCGTGTGAGGCTCGTGGAATCGCGCTGGTCCCGCTGGTCGCACCGACGACGCCGGCCGAGCGGCTTGCGCGGATCGGGGCCGACGCGCGCGGATTCCTGTACACCGTCGGCGTGACTGGGACCACCGGGGAGAGGGCCGCGCTCGACGGTGGACTCGGGGCGGTATTGGAACGCGCTCGGGCTGCAACCTCGGTGCCCGTCGCGGTCGGATTCGGGATCGGAACGCCGCAACAGGGCGCTGCGGCCGCCGCCGCCGGCGCCGATGGCGTGATCGTCGGCACCCGGCTCGTCCGTCAGGCCGGCGAGGACCCCGCGGGCGTCAGGGAACTGGTGGCCGCGTTTTCCGGGGCGCTGCGCGACGCCCCGATTGGATAGCATCCGGCGCTCATGGCAATCGTCCTCACCGCAACCGCCGGACTGTGCATCTGGATCGTCCTCTGGGCGCTCAACGTGTCTGGCTTCGATGGCATCCTGATCGCGATCTCGATGGTGCTGATCGCGCTCGGCATCCAGTCGGTCGTTCCGAAGCTGTCGGGCAAGAAAGACCAGTAGGTGTCGCGTCCCTTCAGGGCGCTCGCAGGTCGGGGAGCAGTGTGCATCGCGGTTGCCGCCGCGGTTGCCGGCTGCGCGTCGTCCAGCAGCAGCGGCTCTTCCTCCGCGGTGCTCGCCACCGGCAACACGTTGACGATCTACCTCAGCGTTCCCGAGAACATCGCGGCCGACCCGAACCTGCAGGACGTCGTGTACGCCGAGCAGCTCGCGTTCATGCAGAACAGGAGCAAGGTCACGGGCTACAAGCTCGCACTCGGAACAGTCCGTAGCCCCACCGTCACCGACAACGCCCGGATTGCGATCCAGAACGCCGCCGCGATCGCGTACTTCGGAGAGCTCCAGCCGGGAACGTCGGTGCAGACGGTCGGTATCACCGAGGCACAGGATCTGCTGCAGATCAGCCCGACGGACACGGCGACGATGACCGACGATGCCTTCGAGGCGCTGTCGAGCTACGGCCGCAACTTCGCCCGGGTGGTCGGCGACGTCCCCAGCGAGGGCAAGGCAGTGGCCGCCGAGATGCAGGCTCTGAAGGTGACGAGCGTGTACGCCGCCGACGACGGCAGCGGCTACGGGCGCTCAACTGCCGGCGCGGTGCGCGCCGCTGCCAAGGCGGCCGGCCTGACAGTTGCCACCAACGAGTCGGGCGCCGGCGCGATCTTCTACGGCACGACGTCACCGGCAGCGGCATCCAAGTTCTTCGACGCCGCAGCGAGCAGCGACCCGAGCGCCAAGCTGTTCGGACCCTCGTCGCTGTATACGCCGCAGCTGACCCAGGCACTGTCCAGCTCGGTCACGAACCTGTACGTCGCGGTCCCGGGGGCGCTGTCCTCGACGCTGCCCGCCGACACGAGCTTCCGTAAGACGTTCACCACCGACTATGGCCACGCGCCGAGTCTGCAGGCCTATCTCGGCTATGAGGCGATGAGCTCACTGCTGACGGTGCTGAAGAGCGCCGGCGCCAAGGCGGACAACCGCAGCACCGTGATCAAGGACTACAAGAAGTTGAAGTTCCCGGGGGGCTTCGTGATCGCGCGACTGCAGGGTGGCAAGCTGGTTCCGTGGAGGACCGCGCCCACAGACTGATCGTGGCGCTGTGCGCCGCCCTGCTCCTGATCGTCGGTGTGGCGGGTTGTGGCGGCAGCGCCTCGCACACCGTGGTGATCAGGCCGCCGGGTTCGTTGTGCGTGTATGCCGGGCTCCCGCTTGTGGGCCCTGAGGCTGCTGCGGGCGCCGAGGTTCTCGAGGGAATGCGCACGGCGCTGGTCGACGCGCGGTCGCGCGCGGGGCGCTACGGCGTCAAGTTGTGCGGCGTCGGGGACGACAGCAACGGGGCCGGGCTCGACCCGGCGCTGGCGGCGAAGGCTGCACAGCTCGCGGTCGCCCGACCGCGGGCCGTTGCCTACATCGGTGATCTCGAGGGCGAGGGGACAGATACCGCCGGCGAGCTTCTCAGCGCCGCGGGTCTCGCTCAGCTCGCGCTGAGCCCCGTCGCGGCGAGGGTGCCCGGCGCCGGCGGTGTCACCGGCGCCCCGAACGGCATCGAGCGTTCGGGACCGCCGTCGACGGCGCTGCAACTGGTGCCAGATAGTCAGCAGCAGGCTGAGGTCGCCGTCGCCGCCGTGCGCGCTCACGGTTGCCTGCGCGTCCGGACCGTGTCAGGGGGAAGCGGCGACGGCAGGCAGCTCGCTGCGCTGGTGCGCGCGGCGGCCAGCGCCGGCGGGCTTGTCGACGCGCGGAACAACCCGCAGTGCCTGATCTACACGGGCAACGGCGCAACGGAGCCCTCCTCGTCGCAGACGCCGGCGTCGAATCACATCACCGAGCTTGCGACCGTGACGGCGTGCAACAGCGCGTGGGCCCGGACCTTGACGCTGCCCGCGACCAACACCTACCTGTGCATCGCGCCCGAAGCCGCCGCCCCCAGCCAGCTGCCGGAGGCCTACGGGGAGGCGGCGATGGAGCTGATCCTGGACGCCGTCCGCCGGCTCGGACCCAGCGCCGACAGCCGTGAGGCGGTGTTGCGGGCGCTGCGATCGACGCGTTCGATCAATACGGCAATTGGGCCCCTGTCGTTCGCCCGGGACGGGACCGTCGTGGTCACTCACTTCGAGCTCTACGAGGTTGGCGCCGGTGGTGGCCTGCACGCGCTCGAGTCCCTGGCCGGATGACGCTCGACCCCCGCTGGGTGGACGACGCCCCGGTTCCCGCTGACCGCTGCGCTGGGTAGCCTGAGCAACGTGTCGGATGAGCTCTTCCTGATCGACGGCAACAGCCTTGCCTATCGCGCGTTCTTCGCGCTGCCGGAGTCGATCGCGACATCGACCGGCGTCCCGACCAACGCGATCTTCGGGTTCGCGTCGATGCTGGTGAAGATCCTGACCGACTACGGCCCGAAGGCGACGGTCGTCGTCTGGGACGGCGGCTACACCGGTCGCAAGGAGCTGTATCCCGAGTACAAGGCCCAGCGCGCGTCCCGGCCTGACCTGCTGAAGGAGCAGTGGCCCCATTTCGAGCCCCTGGTCGATGCGTTCGGCTACAAGAACCTGCGTGTCGAGGGGTACGAGGCTGACGATGTGATCGCCTCGATCGTGACGCTCGCACACGGGAACGGGTCCGGTGACGCGATCCCCGTGATGGTCGTCACCGGTGACCGCGACGCCTACCAGCTCGTTGACGACCACACCCGGATCATGACCACGTCCCGAGGGATCACCGACACGCGGATCTATGACCGCCAGGGGGTCATCGAACGCTATGGGGTCACACCGGAACAGGTGCCGGACTTCATCGGGCTCAAGGGCGATACCAGCGACAACATCCCCGGCGTTCCCGGCATCGGCGACAAGACCGCGGCGGAGCTTCTGCAGCGGTTTGACTCTGTCGAGGGCGTGCTCGCCCATATCGATGAGATCTCCGGTGCCAAGCGGAAACAAAACCTCACCGAGTTCGCCGACGATGCCCGGATCTCCAAGCAGCTGGCGACGATGAAGCGCGACATCCCGCTCGACCTCGACCTGGCGTCGTTCGTCGGGGCTGATCCGGATCGCTCGAAGCTGCGCGACACCTTCCGGTTGTTCGAACTGCGCGAACCGTTGCGCCGCCTCGAGGAGGCGCTCGGATCCGCCGATGCCGCAGCGCCGGCACCCGCTGCCGCGGCCGGTGGCGTGATCGATGCTCCCGTGCGGGACGTCGGCGACCTCGCAGGGCTGGAGAGGATCCCGAACGCCGAGCTCGCGATCGCGCTGCGCGCCCCGGATACCCCGGAAGGCCAGCTGTTCGCCGCCGAGCCCGACTGGCGCTTCGCCGTCCACGTCCGAGGCGGCCGCGAGGTTCTCGTCGGGAACTGCACGTCGCAGGATGCGCTTGTGAGAGCGCTCGCCGAGCGGCCAGTGATCGCCCATGACGCGAAGTCACTCGGCACCGTACCGGCGGTGCTCGCTCACGACACGGAGGTTGGGGCGTATCTGCTGGAGCCCGCGCGACGGGCCTACCCGTTCCGCGAGCTGGTCGAGGAACGTGGCTTCGGCACCTCGCTCGAGTCGCCTGCCGGCGACGCGCTGCTGGTACGGGCGCTGGCCGACTGGCAGCGCGAGGAGATTCGCGGCCGCGGACTGACGGAGCTGTTCGACACCGTCGAGCTGCCGCTCGTTCGGATCCTGCGCCAGCTGGAGCTGGCCGGACTGAAGCTCGACACGGAACGGCTCGCGGCGATCTCGACCCGCGTCAAGGAGGAGGCGGATCGCCTGGAGCGTGAAATCTATGAGCTCGCGGGGGAGGAGTTCACGCTGGGCTCGCCGCAACAGCTCGGAGAGATCCTGTTCGTCAAGCTGGGGCTCAGTCGCAAGCGTCGCGGCAAGACCGGTTACTCGACCGACGCGCGGGTCCTACAGGCGATCCGGGACGAGCACGTGATCATCCCGAAGATCGAGCGGTGGCGGGAGCTGACAAAGCTCGCTCAGACCTACCTCGACGCGCTGCCGCTGCTGATCTCCCCGGTCGACGGACGGATTCACACGACCTTCAATCAGACGGCGGCGGCGACCGGGCGCCTGTCCTCGAACAGCCCGAACCTGCAGAACATCCCGATCCGCACGGCGCTGGGCCGCGAGATCCGAGCATGCTTCATCGCCGAGCCCGGGAACGTCCTCGTGTCAGCCGACTATTCGCAGGTCGAGCTGCGGCTGCTCGCCCACATCGCCGGAGAGGACGTCCTCAAGGAGATCTTCCGACGCGGTGAGGATGTCCACACCGCCACCGCGATGCGCGTATTCGGTGTCCAGGCGGATCAGATCGACCCAGGCATGCGATCGAAGTCGAAGATGATCAACTACGGGATCGTCTACGGCCTGTCGGCCTACGGGATGGCCGACCGGCTCGACATCGCCCAGAGTGAGGCCGACGAATTCATCCAGCGGTACATGGCCGGGTTCCCGGCGGTGGCCCGCTTCATCGAGCAGACGATCGAGCAGGGGACCGAGCACGGCTACGTCTCGACGCTGCTCGGCCGGCGGCGGCAGGTGCCTGAGCTGCGCGCCCGGCGGTGGGAGCTCCGGAAGCAGGGCGAGCGGTTCGCGGTCAACATGGTGATCCAGGGAACCGCGGCCGACATCATGAAGATCGCGATGGTGCGGGCCGATGCTGCGTTGGCGGCCTCCGGTCTGCAGTCGCGGATGATCCTCCAGATCCACGACGAGCTGCTGTTCGAAGGACCTGAGGACGAGGCCGAGGCGGTACGGGAACTGGCGGTCCGGGAGATGGCCGCGGCGTTCGAGATGGACCCGCCGCTGGAGGTCGAGGCCGGGATCGGCACCGACTGGCTGTCGGCCAAATAACGCAACTTCCACTGCGTTCAGGGCGTTCTGGTGGTATGGCCAATACGCGTTTCCGTCAGCTGCTGAGCGCAGCAGCAGCTGTGCTTGCCGCCACGGTGATGCTCGTCACACCAGGGCGAGCACTGGCCGCCTATCCCGGGCATGCGGGCAGCCTGGTCTATCTCGACGGCTACAGCGACACGGATCTGCTCAACAACGGGGCGTTCACGCAGGACTGGTACCTGACCGAGGCCCGAGCCCCGGGCACCGGCTCCGGGCGACTGCTCTCGTGCGCGGGTGGAGATCAGGGCTTCGCAGGATCGGGAGATCAGTTCTGTGCCGAATCCGGCCCGTCGTTCTCACCGGACGGCTCGACGCTCGTTCTCGGCGGGTTCGAGGCGTTCAACGGCGGCTTGACGGTGCCCGATCAGGCCGGCTGCCCGACCTGTCAGGGGCTGATCCTCGCCGGTGCCACGGGAGGCGAACCCCGGCTGGTGCCGACGGGACTGCTGACGGCGCAGGAGCCGGCGTTCATGCCCGACGACGCAACGATTGTGTTCGCCGGCCAGGTGAGCGAGCGGTCGAAGCTGCAGCTGTATTTGGTCAGCACCAGCGGCACCGGATTGGTGCAGCTGACCACCCGGGGGGGAAGCGAGCCCGCGCCGTGTCCAAGCGGGGCGATCCTCTATGTCCACGCGGGCAACATCTTCCTGTTGAGCGCGAATGGCCGCCGCTCCCGTCAGCTGACGACGGCCGGCGGGACCGTCCCCGACTGCTCCCGCGACAGCAGGACGCTCGTCTTCCTCCGCAAACAGACGCTCTACACGATGAGCGTGGCCGGCGGCAACGTCCGCCGTCTCGGCCCGGCTGGGCTCGCGGCGGGGGGTCGCCCGGCGCTCTCACCGGCCGGCGGGGAGGTCGCGTACGTGATCGCCCAGCCGTGCTCGACCAAGGGGTGCCGGCAGCAGGATCACGAGGACCAGTGCACCCAGATCAACTACAAACTCGACGTACTGGACCTCAAGGGCGTGTTGAAGACGAGCTACCCGGTTGGCTCCAACGACTGCACCTCGGACGGAGACCTCGGCGGCGATGAGCCGGGCGCCGTCGCCTGGCAACCGCTGGGCTACCCGTGACGCGGATCGTCAGCCGAGCTTCGCGCTGCTCGATGCGAGCCTGCCGTCGCCCGCATATGTGGCCCGCACACCGGTGACCTTCTTCGTCTGAGTCGGAAGGTCGAGGTAGGCCTGGCCCGTTCGAGGATTGACGACGCCGACCCCAAGTTGCTGGCGGCCACGCCTGAAGATGACGGTGCCGTCGATCGCAGAATGGCCCCGTCGCGCCTTGACCTGGGCGATCAGGACGATTGAGCCGTTCTTCGGGTGCTCAGCCGCCAGCTTCAGTGTTGACACGCCACGTCTGACCCGGCATCGCAGCGTCAACCGGAGGTCGGTGACCGGGGGCGGCACCTGGAATACGCGTGTGTGTGTCGACGGGCACCCCTTGGCTCCGGCCGTGACCTCGTAGTAGCCGGGCTCGACGTCCCAGCCGAACGCGCCGAGAATGTCGGTCTGATCCGGGTTCCGGCGGTTGCGGGGGGACATGACCGTGCTGCCGTTCGGCACGAGGGTCTGCCGTGACCGGGCTGTCGTGCCGTGCGTGAGTCTCACCCGGGCGCCGGCGACCGGGAGGCCGCTGCGATCGATCACCTCGCCGCTGGGGTCGATGTAGACGTCGGTCTTGCCCGAATAGTTCGGGCTGCTCGGGTCGGTGGTTGAGCCGCCAGGCACCGGCGTCTGCGCGATGTAGCGCTCGCAGCCCGGCGGCGGGTTGGACTTCGCCTGGTTGCCCGCCACCGTCGCGTTGATGATGCCCTCGGTTCCGGCCACGGCAATGCTGAACGCCTTGACGAGTCCGACGAGCTGTTTGGCCGGGATCACCGACAGCGGCAGATTGACGAAGCCCTCCACGCCGTTGAGCAGGCCGACTCCAGGGTCCGGATTCGTCACGGCGTCGACCAAGCCGTTGAGAGCGCCGACGACGCCGTTGTAGATGCTCACCGGTTCCGACACGACCGATCCGATCACGAAATTCGCTGTGGCCACGCCGAGCCGGTTGAGGTACGTCGCCTCGGAATTGCCGGGTACGTCGAACAGCGCACCGGGAATCTGGGCCTGGGGGATGAAGAGCTGGCTGTCCCCGATGTTGACGTTGATCCCGCCGAGATTGTTCTCCTCGATGACGGGCTTGGCCGGTTGATTGTCGTCAGGGCCGACCGGCTCACCTTCAGCTGTGTTGCCGGTCGCCTCGACGGTTCCGGGCGGGCATCCGGAATCGGCTGTCACCACGACAGGTCCACGTCCGTCGGCCGGCCTCATGGCTGAGGCGAGCGGCAGGCGCACTGTCTGACTCGACACGGTTTGACCGGTGCCCGAGAGCAGGTTCTCGCATGGGGAGACCGAGCAGTCGACCTGGCCGAACACCCCGTCGCTCTGGTACGCGGGGCTGCCGCTGGCGTCATATTTGATCGAGTACATGATGACCGCCGCGGAGATCTCGTTCCCGTACTGCGCGGCGATCGTGCGGATGAACAGCTGGGTGCTGTTGGGCGCCTGGTGACCCGGGGCGGAAATCGGGATCTTGAGGATCGCGGGCTCGTCGAGCTTCATGCCCGCGACGCCTGTCTGGGTGCCGCGGGCTGGCGATGTCAGCGAAAAGCCTGTCGGCAACCCGGCGAACTGATGGGCGCTCAGGTTCGCGACGGCACTGGAGCCGTCGAACTGGACCGTCGCCTCACCGCCGGCCAGCCCCTGACCCTCCCAGGAGAGTTGGGCCGCGACTTCATAGGTCCCCGCGGGGAGGCCGGTGATGTCGTACGCGCCGAAGGCATCGGTTGTCTCGGCGCCGCACTGGTCCTGTTGGCTCACAGAGCACGCATCGACCACAACGCCTCCCAACGGGTTGCCGTTCTCCTGCTGCGTGAGCGTCCCCGAGATCCCTGCGGGCGCGGGTGCTGTCTGGATGGGGGTTGTCGTCGATGGGAACGTCGTCGTGCCTGTCGCGGGGGCAAGCGCCACGAGCTCGGTTGATTCCGAGGCACTTGAGAACGAGTTCGACGCGACCGTGAGCGTGGCCTCGCCGGCCGCCGATGCGGTCACCGTGATCGTGCAGGTTGTGCCGGCTGCCACCGGCGCCGCCGTGCACGTGTCCTCGGAGATCGAGAAGGCGCTCGCCTGCGGCCCGCCGAGCGTCGCGCCGGTGACCGTCAGCGGCGTCTGGCCTGTGCTGCCGACAGTGATTGTCTTGGCGCTGCCGTCGGGCGTCTCCCAGGTGTATGAGTCCGGCTGCACATCTATCTCGGGGTCGTCGGACGCAGTCAGGATCGCTGTCAGCGGCGCGCCGCTCGTGTTGTCTGGAACGGACAGCGCCGCCTGATAGGCGGAGGTGTTCCCAGTCCGGGTCAGCTCAATCCGGATCGTGCAACTCGCTCCTGGGGCGAGCGTATGGCCGGAGCACCCGTCAGCGCCGACGGCGAACGCAGACGCCTGCGCTCCGCTCACTACGGCATCACCAAGTGTCAGCGGGGAGCCGCCGGTGCTCGAGATCGTCACGGTGCCGGTGGTGGCGGTGTACCCCAGCTGGGTGTTCGCGTCGATCGACGCGTCCGGTTCCAGATCGACGCTGACGGGGATCGCCTGAGGGCTGCCGCTGCCGTCATCGCTGATGTCGAGCTCGGCCGATGATGTTCCCTGCGACTGACTGGCGACCACAACGGTGACCGTGCAGGTGCTGCCGGAGGCAATGGCCTGGCCGGAGCACGAGTCACCGGAGATCGAGAAGGCTCCCGGATCCTGCCCTCCCAGGCCCACATTCGCCACGTGGAGCGGGGAGGCCCCGGTCGAGGTCAGCGTCAATGTCTCGGAGCTGCCATTGATTCCGAGGTTCAACGATGGATGGTCGAAGCTGACTCCGGGGCGTGCGTCGCCGGAGAGGGTCGTCGCGTAGGCGCTGTTCGAGGCGTTGCTCGGGATCCTCAGCGTTGCCTGATAGACGTCGGCGTCTGGCGGTGAGAACGTCACCTGGAGCGTGCAGGTGCCGTTGGCGGCAAGGGTCGCCCCCGAGCACTGGTCGTCACTGATCGTGAAGGCGTCCGCGGGATCATCCGCAGTCGTGACGGTGCCGAGGACCAGGTCGGCCCCGCCGGTGTTGGTGACGGTGAAGGTCACCGGGGCGCTGCTGTGACCGGCGCCCACCGCTCCGAACGACGGGTTCCCGGAGACCGCGATCGCGGGTGGCGCGGCTGTGGTGAACGTCCCCTGCTGCTCACTGGCCGTCGTTCCACCGCCGTTCGTCGCCACGAGGACAAAGTCGTAGGTGGTCGACGGGCTCAGATTCGCCACCGTCTGCGAGACCTCGACGGCGGCGCTGCCCGATCCGGCGTCGGGGTCCCTGCCCGTCGCCGCCGTTTCGGTCTCGCCACCGCTGCTCGTTGCGACCGAGAAGTAGTAGTGGGTGTCGGCGCCCTCGGGGTTGACCGTCCCGTTCAGTGTCGCGCCGGTTGAGTTGACAGCGCCAACGGCTGCCAGCGCGACCTGGGGTGCGGGTGTGGTCTGAGCGCCGACAACCGTGGCCGACGGCGTCGACGTGACGAATGTGCTGCCGTCGGCGTTCGTTGCGGTGACGGTGACCCGCACCGTCAAATCGACGTCGTCGTCGCTCAGCATGTACTCCGCGCTGTCCGCCCCGGAGATCGGGCGCAGTCGTTACCGGTCGAGTTGCAGAGCGTCCAGCGATAGCCATACGTGATCTGAGAGCCGCTTGCAAAACTCCCGTCAGACGCGGTGAGGGTCTGGCCCGGCTGGGCCGTTCCGGAGATCTCGGGCTGTGCCGAGTTCGTGGGACCGTCGTCTCCGCCGACCTCGACAAGGAATCCCTGCCCGAGCGTGTCCTGGCCGTTGGCGTTGGAGGTGGCCTGCACGGCGCCCGAGGTCACCGGAAAGTCGGCCGAGGTCGTTGTCCCGGCGATCAGAACGTTTCCGTCCGCGCCGCCGCCGCCGCCGCCGGAGCCGGCGTCGGGGGCAAGTCCCAGACCGGCATCGCTGCCGGTGCCGCCGAGGTAGCTGATCATGTCGTACGGGGATTGACCGCCGGCAGGGAGATGGGCGACGAACGCGTGCGTGCCGGTGGTGCCGTTGGTGTCGGAGGTGATGTCCGGCTCGAAGGCATCGGTCGTCGGCAGGTCGTCGGATGGCGTTGAGCCGGTGATCCAGGTGCCGCCCGACGGGTCGACCGCGATCGCTGTGCCCTGGCTGGCGGCACCCACGACCTTCACGTAACCGACCCTGCCGGTGCCGGACGGGTTCAGCTCGAGCACGTAGGCCTCCGCAGGCGGCTCGTCACCGGTGTAGAAGTCGCCGGTCACGAACGCGTCCCCGCTGCTGTCGATGGTGATCGCCGACGCCGTGCCCTCAGCATCGAGCGTCGAATAGCTGAGTTCACCGGTGGGACTGAACTCCGAGACGAAGCCGAGCGAGCCGCCGGGAGTGTTGGTGCAGGTCGAGTCATACGGCGAGCCGCCCTGTGTGACAGCCGGGAACGGGCTCGACTCTCCGTTCGAGCAGGTGGTATCGCCGGACACGTAGGCGTCGCCTGCGGAATCAACCGCAATCCCGGTTCCCGCGTCGGCCTCCGAGGAGCCGAGCAGCGTCACGTAGTTGAAGCCGCTCCCGGCTGGAGTGAGGCTGGCAACGTATGCGTCGGTGCTGCCGCCCGCATACGCCGACTGATACGCCCCGGGAGTCGTCGGGAAGCCGGTGGTGGCGCTCGTCGCGCCGGTCAGATACGCGTTCTCGTTGCTGGACACGCCAATCCCGGCCCCGGTCGTGTTGGAGTCGGCGGCGCCGAGCAGAATCGAGTAGGTCAGAGCGCCCGACGGAGCGATCTTCAGCGCGAACGCATCCTCGGACCCGGCGAACGCCCGGGATGACGAGACGGTGGGGAAGTCCGAAGCCGAAGTCGATCCCGAGACGTAGGCGTTGCCGTCTGCGTCCACCGCGAGCCCACTTGCCTGCGAGACGTCGTCGGAGCCGCCCACGAACGTGGTCGTGAGCAGTTTCGTCCCGGTCGGATTCAGGCGCGCCAGATAGATGTCCCCGTCCCCATCGCGCGTGGTCGTGGCCCCCTGCGGGAAGCCCGTCGACGCGTGGCCGGCCACAAGGATGTCCTGGTTCGTCGGATCGATCGCGACGGACGTGGCGCTGTCCTCAACCGAGAAGCCACCCTGCCCGCCGAGATAGGTGCCGTACTCAAGCGACGGGTCGATCAGCAGCGGCAGCCGCCGCTTGTAGGTGCCGAGCCGCAGGCTGACCGTCCGCTCGTTCCCGCCGTCGCGGCCGTGGTCGACATCAGATCTGTCGAGCGCGTAAGCGACCGTCACCGGACGGAGATGCCCTTCGACGACCTGGAACGCCCTGGGGCGGGGTTCGACAATCCGTCGGTCACCTCGGAGCGCGAGCACGAGATCCCCGAAACGGTCGATCGAGATCCTGCGTTGCCCGCCGAAGGCCAACCTGATCTCGGTCGGGTCAGCATCGGCGCGGAGCGTGAAGTCGTATTCGAGTCGCTTGGCGTTGCCGTGGAAAACGACGCTGATCCCCGGCCACGCGCTCCGTTCCCTGACCTCACTGAACGATGTCCCGCCGACGACCCAGTGACTGCGCCGACGACCGATGTACTCGTTGACCTTGCCCGGCAGTCGATCCGTAGCCAGCGGCAGGGTGTGAGCTCCGACCAGCTGCAACGTCACCGACGTTCTGGCTCGTCCGGCGCCCAGGCTGAGCCGGGCGGCGCCCGGCATCACCGCAAGGGCCAAGTCCCCGGTTTGTGCGACGAGCGTGTGCGAGTGCGGCGCTCGGACGAACCCGAGTGGCAGCGACATCAGGCGCCCCCGATCAACCTCCAGGCCCACACGCTCGATCGGGCGATTCCGTCCGGTGGCCGTCACCAGCTGCAGCGCTGCAACCGGTATCAAAGCCGCGGCCACCAGCCCAGCCGCGATCAGCATCAACGGCGTACTCGCGTGTCGCGCTCCCGTCACCTCACTCAACCCCCGTGTCCGGCCGACAGCTTCGATCCTGCTGGGTTGACGCTACGGCCACAACCAGGGAATGCACCTCCGTGCCCGCACGGATCCGCGTTGGATCGCGGCCTCGTGGCCGGTGGGCGCTCGCGTCGCCGGGTTTTAGACCGGGATCCGGTCCTGCCGACTCACCCGGTGATGCCCGGGGAGCGGATCCGTCACGTACTGCGGCGGGGCGATCTGGAGGTAGTGGTTGAACGACCAGTCGACCATCCGCTTGTTTCCGATCGCATTCAGCGCCGGGGCCAGCAGCCGCGGTGGCACGCGCGGGACGAGGTTCTGGACGCGCAGCATCCACTCGAACTTCCACCGGTGCGCCGCACTGAAGGCTCCGTAGGCCGCGAGTGCCGCGGCCTGCGACTGGCGCCCGTCGATCACGTCGCGGATCTCACGACCGGCGGCGATGCCGAAGTACAGGGCGGTGCGGATGCCCTCGGCGGTCAGCGGCAGGCAGTGACCAGCGGAGTCCCCGACAAAGAAGATGCCATTCTCCGTCGCCTCGCGGATCCGGTGCGGGATCCAGTTCCCCTGGTAGCGGTGGCATCGCGATGCAGGTCCTCGGCGAGCCGGACGGTCGGCTCCTTGACGTGATCCCGGGGATGGAACGAGCCGACACCGATCCGGATCTCGTCGCCGGCCGGGAAACTCCAGCCGTAGCCGGCGGGGATGCAGGCGCGGTCGATCCAGATCTCCAGGTCGTCGCTGGCACCGTTGGGATGAACCTCGAGCCCGCGACTCAGGTAGCCTCCGGCGGCTGGATCGGCGCGCCCGAGCCGAGCACGCGGCGCCAGCCGAGCGCATCGATGACGATCGGCGCGCGGATGTCGCCGCGGTCGGTGGTGATTGCGATCTGGGACCGAGGACCGCTTGGTTGCCGGCCACGGGCCGGCATCACGGTGCCCTCGACCTTCGCGGTCTCGAAGCTGAAGTCGCCCTGGGCCGCCAGAGAGGCGCACAGCGTCCGGTAGTCGAAGGTGCTGAACGTCCACGGCAGGTCGTAGCGGACAGTCGTGTGCGGCGTGTGGATGACCAGCTCATCGAAGGTCTGGCGGTGTGAGTCCATCAGGTCGAGCACCTCCAACCAGCCGGTCGGGATGCCGCAGGCCGAGGTCTGGCGCTCGCCGATCTCATAGCGGTCGATGACGAGCACATCTGCGCCGCAGCCCGCCAGCTCGCGCGCGACCGCGAGCCCCGCGAAGCTCGCCCCGCAGATCAGCACGTCACAGTCGCGATCGAGAGGCGTGCGTTCGGCCCCGCGCTTGGTGGCTCTGACTGGCATGGCGGGCGATGATGGAGAGCCGGGGGTGGCTATCCTGAGGACGGACCAATGTCCACTATTACTGCCCCAACTCCAACCGATCAGTCGTACGCCAAGGTCGTTGAAGGTTCGAACGGCCTGCTCCTCGAGATCGACGGCCGGATCGTCCCCAACTACGACGCGACGATCCATCCGTTCTCCGAAGGCGACGTCGTCACCGGCCACGTCGTCCGCATCGACCAGGACGAGGTCCTCGTCGACATCGGCTACAAGTCCGAGGGGGTCATCCCCGCCAACGAGCTGTCGATCCGCAAGTCTGTTGATCCCTCAGATGAGGTCTCGCTCGGCGAAGAGGTCGATGCGCTCGTCCTCACGAAGGAGGATCAGGACGGCCGTCTGATCCTGTCCAAGAAGCGCGCCCGCTTTGAGAAGGCGTGGCGGCGTATCGAGGCTGCGGCAGCGTCTGGCGACCCGGTTGAGGGCACCGTGATCGAAGTGGTCAAGGGCGGTCTGATCATCGACCTCGGCGTGCGTGGCTTCCTGCCCGCGTCGCTGGTTGACATCCGTCGTGTCCCGAACCTCGACGAGTACATGTCGCAGGCAATCGAGTGCAAGGTGATCGAGCTCAACCGCTCGCGCAACAACGTCGTCCTCTCTCGCCGCGCCGTGCTCGAAGAGCAGCGCAAGGAAGACCGTGAGCGGATCCTCGACCGGCTGCAGCCCGGCCAGGTCGTGGAGGGCGTGATCTCGAACATCGTCGACTTCGGCGCGTTCGTCGACCTCGACGGCATCGACGGCCTGATCCACATCTCCGAACTGTCCTGGTCGCATGTCAACCATCCGAGCGAGATCCTCAACATCGGGGACACCGTGTCGGTCAAGGTGCTCGACATCGACCGTCAGCGCCAGCGTATTTCTCTTGGTCTGAAGCAGACCCAGGAAGATCCGTGGCAGCGCGTGATCGACACGTACAACATCGGCGACGAGCTCGAGGGCACCGTCACCAAGGTCGTCACGTTCGGAGCGTTCGTCGAGATCCTCGATGGCGTCGAAGGCCTGGTGCACATCTCCGAGCTCGCTCAGCACCATGTCGAGAACCCGCGGGAGATCATCCAGCCGGGTGACCCGGTCCGTGTGAAGATCCTCGAGATCGACTCCGAGCGTCGGCGTCTATCGCTGTCGATCAAGCGGGTCGAGGGCCAGGTCCTGCCGGTCCGGCCGATCGTTCCGCCGGAGGCTGGCGACCTTGACGACGTGCCCGAGCTGGGCCTGTCCGAGGATGTCTTCGGTGACGCCGCGCCCGTCTACGACGAGTCGCTGGTCGCCGGCGAAGCCCCGGTTGTCGATGAGGCACCGGTTGTCGATGAGGCACCGGTTGTCGATGAGGCACCGGCCCCGGTCGTCGAGGAGGCTCCTCCAGCCGATGACGGTGCGCCCGCTGCCGACGCAGCTGCGGTTGTCGATGAGGCTCCGGCGGCCGAAGAGGCTCCCGCTGCCGATGAGGCTCCCGCTGCCGATGAGGCTCCGGCTGCCGATGAGGCTCCGGCTGCCGATGAGGCTCCGGCGGCCGAGGCGGCGCCAGCTGCCGAAGCGCCCGTCGCCGACGAGGCCGCTGACGCGGAGGCCGTCACGGAGGACTAGTCCTCTCTCGGCCCGATGTCGTCGCCCTCAGCCATACCGTTCGTAGGGCTGACCGGAGGCATCGGAGCCGGAAAGTCTGCAGCACTCGCGGCGCTCAGTGATCTGGGCGCCGCGGTGCTTTCCACAGACGCCGTGGTCCATGAGCTGTACGAGTCCGACGAGGTGCGAGATGCAGTCGTGGAGCGCTTCGGCACCGCGGTCGCACCTGGTGGTGTCGTCGACCGCGGTGCGGTGGCGACCGCGGCGTTCGCGACCGCGGAGGACCGTGCGTGGCTCGAGGGCCTGATCTGGCCGCTCGTCGGCGCCAGGGTGGTCGCGTGGCGCCAGGAGGTCGAGGCCACCCAGCCCCCACCGCGAGCGGCCATCATCGAGGTGCCACTCCTGTTCGAGGCGGGGATGGAGTCCGCGTACGACGCGACTGTGGCGATCATCGTCGATGAGGACGTCAGGGCGGCGCGGGCCGCAGCTCGTGGTCATCACGCCGTTGACGAGCGCGCGGCGCGGCAACTCAGTCAGGCGGAAAAAGCCGCGAGATCCACGTATGTGGTGGCCAACGACGGGGATCTCGACGAACTGCGGTCGAAGCTGTCGGACGTTCTTGTCATGCTGAGTGGGTGAGCCCGTCGCGCACCACCGGCGTGCAGTCACGGAAGGCCGTGACGTCGCGCCGTCGGCCCAACCGGCGGCGTGCGCTGGCACGCCGCTGGTCGGCGGCCATCGTGGTGCTGGCTGTGCTGATCACGGCTCTGATCGTGGTGCAGCCGCTCGCCCAGAAAGCGATCCGCGAGCTGACTCTGCCTCTGTCCTACGCCTCGATCATCCGTACGCAGGCGCAGGCGAAGGGCCTTGACCCCGCTCTGGTCGCGGCAGTGATCTACGCCGAAACGGGTTACGACGCACGGACGTCGCCGACCGGTGCCGAGGGGCTGATGCAGATCGAGCCGGCGACCGCGGCGTTCCTCGCCAAGCGCTCCGGCGGCTTTGGCTTCAGGGTCGCCGATCTCTCGCACCCCGCTGTGAATATCGCCTACGGCAGCTACTACCTCCGCTACCTGCTTGACGAGTTCGGCGGCAACGAGACCGCGGCTCTGGCTGCATACAACGGCGGTGAGACCAACGTCGACCGCTGGATCGGGAGGGCGCGCGCGGCTGGCCACTCGTTCGGCGTGGACGACATCCCGTTCCCTCAGACCCGTGCCTACGTGACGAAGGTGGAGAGCGCACAGCAGTCCTACCGGCACAAGTACGCGGCCCAGCTGGGCCTCTGAAGGCGCAGCAGCCCGCTCGTGTGCCTGCCTGTGTGCCCGGTCTAGGGCCCGGGGCTCGCGCGCTCGGCGGCGTGCTCGGCCATCCGGCATAAGCCCTCGACCGCGATGTCGTAGTCGCAGTGGTCGCCGGCAGATCTCGGAAAGCAGGTCCGTGGGTCGATCCGCAGCCGCTGAGCTCGGTTGCGCTGCTCAAGGCCGGGTCCGGAAGCGCCCGTGCAGGGCGGCACATCGGGGATGTGCACGCCATATGGATTCTCGAATTGCACCTGACCGCCTGCATCCGACCAGACGCGGTAGTTCCCCTCGTGGACAAGTCGATGGTGGTGGCTGCAGAGTTGGACGAGGTTGGAGAGCTCGGTCGCGCCGCCGTGTGCCCAATGGGTGATGTGGTGAGCGTGCAGGTGACGCTGATGTGTACAGCCGGGGAACCTGCAGCCGCGATCGCGGCTGCGGAGCGCCCGTCGGAGCGCGGGTGGAATCGCTCGGGTTCGCCGGCCAACCGAGAGCGGCTTGCCGTCCTGCTCCACGATTGTCACGAGTGCGGCATCGCATCCCAGCCGCCGCATCGTCTCCGGTGCCAATACCGCTCCATCGGCCGTCTCCGACAGCGAGTAAACGCGATCTCCCGCCAGGCTGCAGACGTCGACATGAACGCTCAGCTCGCATGGAGCCGAATCGGGGCCGACTCCCTCGACCTCGCCCTTGATCAGTGCCATGAGGGCTTGGGCGCGCCCGGCCGAGCCGCCAAGTTCCTCGTGGAGCTTGGGAGGCTGCTGATCGCGTGCTCGATCCAGCGCGGCGACCAGCGCGGCGCCGTCCTCGGGCATCAGACGGCCGTGAACGGACAGCATCCCGTCGTCCTCCCATTGCAGGGAGAGGCGTTGACGCTCCAGCTGCGCCGCGGCAAGCGCCGCACTCGCGTCGCGGGCGCCGCGGTAGCCACGGACGATCCGCTCGAGCTGCCCGCCGGTTGCGTGCAGCGCCAGTTGGACGAGCTGCTCCTCGGTTGCCGGTTCGGCGACCCTCGTCAGCGCGCGGACCTTGCTGTAGCTCAGCTCGCCGGACGCGAACCGCGCCTGCACGAGCGGCATTGTCTCGAGCGCACGGGCAACGCGAACGTGCTCACGGCCTGCACGTAAGCCGATCCCACATCGCCACGACAGCCAGTGAGCGCACGAGTTGACGCCCCACTCCCGCCAGCCGTCCCGCTTGTCGTACTCGGCGACCATCAGCAGCCAGCGGCACGTTGCCGCCGCGAGATGAGCCGACAGCTCGCAGATCTCCCGCTCCAGCTGCTCCAGCGGTTTGGGAGGCGGGGCGGAGCGGTGAGGTTCAGCAGAGCTTGGACCTG
Source organism: uncultured Conexibacteraceae bacterium (assembly GCA_963778315.1). Classification (GTDB taxonomy): domain Bacteria; phylum Actinomycetota; class Thermoleophilia; order Solirubrobacterales; family Solirubrobacteraceae; genus Palsa-465. The sequence goes on from CAVZTZ010000015.1 coordinate 573,838, forward strand.
GGGCGGCTGCGGGAGCGTCGGTCACCACAATCGAACACATGTTCGTATTGTGCACTCCGGCTCGGACGGAAAGCTCGCGACGGATCGTCAGTGCTAGCGACTGCGGCCGCCGGGCGGCATCTTCGGCCGGCCTTGTTGGATCGGGCCTGAATCGCGCTCTGGGTGGAGGCAACGCGGGCGGCGTCCGACAAGCCTCAAGTGGAGGTCGAGGGTGTTCCGCGGAACTCATTCGGCCCGGAGCGCGCCTGTCCAGGCATCGCCAGGGTTAGTCTGGCGGTGTGGCAGATCTGTTGGGTTCGGAGCTCATTCGTGGCCTGTATCTGGATCAGTCCCGGTCGGGGGCTCCGTGGCTCCTGGATCCTGATAACCCAGACGCCATGCGCCTGTTGCGAGCGGCGAACGCGCGTGGGCCGGCTGATTCGTGCGACGCCGAAGCGCTCGCGCGTGACCTCGACGATCTCTGTGTCCTGCTCCGCGAGCGGCACATCGCGTTCGGGACCGGCGAGCTTGTGTGGGAAGAAATCGGCCCGGCGATCGAGCAGCTGTGCGATGGCTGGCGGCAGCGCCTGAGCGATGAGGCCCCGACGACCTGGGGGGAGGCGATCGGCGTCGAGTTTGACCGCCTCCGGCGGCTCCTCGGTGACCGCCATTGTGCGATGCAAGGCGAGGATCGCGAGCTCGTCGCGAAAGCGGCCAACCGCGGTCATCCGATCCGGTTTAGCGACGACGGTCCGAAGCTCGAAGAGGGCGTCTATATGGACGTCCTGTACTTCCGGATCCGCGGATTCTTCGGAGACGTCGCCGATCTGAACACGTTTGAGGCCTGGGCGAACGACCACGGACGCCACTTCGGGTATGACCGGATCGTTGTTGACCTGCGAGGCAATCCGGGCGGTTCCGACGAGTACGCCGCAACGTGGATCCGGCCGCATGTTCGGACCGCAGCCAGCTACGAGCAGATCGACTGGTCCGTGGACGGGGCGGCGTTGTGGACCTGGGACGCATGGGTGACGAATCACGCGTTGTACGGCGACGCGGATGAACGCACCATGCGCATGAACGCCCGACGCTTCAAACCAACGCCGGAGACCACGCGGCAGCTCTCCCGGGTGACTGAGGATTTTCCGATCGGTCCCGACCCGTGGGATGGGCAGATGCTCGTGATCATCGATAACGGCGCCGCATCATCCGCCGAGAGCACTGCCATCTGGTTACGCGATTGTCTCGGTGCGCGCGTCGTCGGCTCGCCGTCGGCGGGTGCCACCCGATTCGGGAACCTCGGGACGTCGATCCTGCCGAGAAGCGGAGCGATGATGCTCGCTGGTACCTCCAGCTTCCACGATGGGATCACCGAGTTCGCCGGTATTCAGACGGCGGCGCCACTCACGAACCCATTCGCTGAACCTGCAACGATCGCGGCGTCATTCGCTGAAATCTGGGACGCCGCCGCGCCGCCAGCGTAAGACCCGCGGAGCCACCTGATGCTCCACGACTCCCTCCGGCGACAAAGGTTTGAGGCGATCACCGCGTGAGCGATAAAGCACGACACGGTGTTCCGCGGAACAGACAGCAGTGTCGGTTCCGTCAACGATGGTTCTTTGCCGCGATTGCCTGCCTCGGCGTGCGGCTGTCGCGCGCGCCGCAGGGATCCTCGCCCCGGTTCTCAGGCGATGCCGTGAATCGCGCCTGCGATGGCGATCGCCGGGTACTTGGCGGCGTCGCCGTAGCCATAGACCCGGCCGGTGCTCGTGACGAGCCAGTAGCCGCGGCCGTCGGGGGTGGCGGTCATGCCTTTGATGTTGCTCAGGTGGATGCGACTGCCGGCCGGAGAGCCGTAGAACTTGGTGCCCTTGCTCGCATAGACGTTGCCCTCGGCGGTGTACAGCCAGTAGCCGGCGGGGGACGTGACGATCCCGATGATCGGCTTCAGCGGATGGATCGTCGGGAATCTGGACGCGGCACCGTAGGAGAGCACCGTTCCGTGATGGGTGACGAGCCAGTATCCGCGGCGCTTGACGGTCGCCGCCATGCCGGCGATGTTCGTCGTCTTCAGGCCCACGGCGGATCCATAGAAGGTGGCCCCGGCGCTCGGGTAGACGTTGCCCTCGGCGGTATACAGCCAGTAACCGCTGGCGGCCGCCAGGATCCCGATCACCGGATGAGTCACGTGAAGCGTCGGCAGCAGCGCTGCTGACCCGTACGACAGCACCCCTCCAGCCGACGTCGCCAGCCAGTAGCCCGTGTTGCCCGGGCTCGGCGCCATTCCGACCACGGTGGAGACGCTGGCGCCGGTCGCGGCCGGTGAGCCGAACACGGGCTCGTACGTACTGCCGTAGACGCCACCGGTGGTCGAGTACAGCCAGTAGCCGGAGGGGGCGGGCGCCACGACCGCCGTCTCCAGCGCAGCCGGCGCGACGCCGCTGCCGGCGGCGTCGGTCGCGCCCTCGACGACGCGGAGCCTCGAGCCGACGTCGGCACTCGTCAGCGTGTAGGTCTGTTCGCCGGCGTTCGGGATCGCGATGCAGTCGGCGCCCGAGCTGCTGCAGCGCTGCCACTGGTACACGTAGCCGGTCGGCGGCCCGCTCCAGGTGGCGTGGTTCTCGGTCAGCGTCTGTCCCAGCACCGGTGTGCCGGTGATCGTCGGTGCGTTCGCTGCCACGGGTGGGACCGGCGTCGTCGATGTGATCGCGGTGCCGGAGCCGTTGGCGGCGGTTGCGGCGGCGAGGTAGTCGCTGTCGATGTTGATCGTGTCGCCGCCGTATTTGTCGTCATGGGCGCCTTCGTACTGGTGCAGGCGCTGGTTGTCCGGCCAATCGGCTGCGGGGACGGCAGAGTCGGTCACCGTCGCCTCGTCGTTCCAATTCGCGAACCAGATGTCGTTGGGCTCCACGTAGCCGGTGCCGTATTGGTTGACCAAGTCGACGATCCCTGAGTCGTCGCTGCTGTAGACGCCCGAGAGGTAGCCATCGGTGTGCAGCGTGGAGGTCCATGCCGACAGGAACGTCAGCACCGCGTTGGTGTTGGTCGTGTTCCGGGTGTACCCCTCCATGTCGAAGTAGATCGGGTTGCCGGTGCCCAGTCCGATCGCCTCGGCGTCGGTGACGGCCCCGGCGGCCGCGGCGGCGCCCTCGGCGGCGGCCTGCGAGGCGGTGATCGGAGAGCATCCGCAGCTGTTTGTCGGCGCCTGCAGGCCGACATAGATCGGAATCAGATGCCAGCCGGCGGCCGATTCGGCGGCGGTCCAGGTCGACGTCAGGTTCGTCTGCGAGCAGGCCATGTTGGCGCCACCGATGTAGACGCCGATCGCCCGGAACGGGGAGGAACCCCAGGCCGCCATCTGGGCGGAACTGGGCGTCGAGCACGCGTCGAAGCCGAGTCCCGTGTAGGACTCGCCGGGCGTCGCCGGAGTCGCAGGAGTGGTGGACGTCGGCGTGGTCGTGACAGGGGTTGTCGTGGTGGCCGTGGTCGAGGTGGTGGTGGTCACCGGCGCGCTACCGCCACTGCCCCCGCCCCGTGGCTGCAGAGCGGCCCGGGAGAGCTGGGCGGCCTGGGAGAGCTGGGCGGCCTGGGAGAGCTGGGCGGCCTGGGAGAGCTGGGCGGCCTGGGAGAGCCGGGCGGACCGGGAGAGCCGGGCGGACCGGGAGAGCCGGGAGAGCCGGGCGGCGGCCGCCAGCTCACGATCGGCTGTGTCGTTTCGCGTGGCCGTGTCAGCGGCGAGCGCGCCCAGTGACTGACGCAGCCCCAGCGCGTGGCGGATCAGCGCCGGATGCTGGCGCCAGGTGGCGGTGACGAGCACGCGGTGGGCGTGGTTCACGATCTGCAGCAGCGATCCGCCGGAGATCCCGGCGACAGAGCCGAGGGGCTCGACGAGGATTGCCTCGGTCCGGCCTGCGACGGCCGTCTCGGGGCACGCCTGGACCGTCCCGGGGGTCCCGAGATACACGGCATGGCGGTCGAAGCGGACGCAGACGGTCGACCGCGCGGACAGCCGGTACACGGGCCATGACGCGGGCACGCGCACCACGTAACCCCGGTAGCTGACGGTGCGGGTCGCTGTCGACGCCTGCGCCGACACGGGAGACGCGAGTGCCAGCAGGAGCGCGCAGGCAGCCCCGAGCGCGGCGGGCAATGTGGCCTTGCGGGCAAATCGAGCGGTCATGACGGAAGGACCCATCCGTGTTGTGTTCGCGGACGATGCAGCGGCCCCTTGCTCTGAAACATGCTGGAAACGCGGAAGTTGCGTCTCCATCTTGACTTCCGTCGTTGTCAAGAGCGCTACGATATGGACAGTGTCCGTTGTCAACTGTGCTCACCACGATGCCGCGCTCCGCTGAACTCGTCCGCTCTTGGCGGGGTCTCAGCCCCGAGCAGCGCGTCGCCCAGCGCCGCGAGCAGCTGCTTGAGGCGGCGCTTGAGGTCTTCACGACGAACGGCTTCCACGCGACCAAGGTCCGTGATGTCTGCCGCGAGGCGGGGTTGACGGAGCGCTATTTCTACGAGTCGTTCACCGACAAAGCAGAGCTCCTCGACGCGCTCGGCACACAGCTCGTTCAGCAGCTGGTCGCCGTGGCAGCGCCCGGGATCGCGCTCGTCGCGGTTGATCTCGATGCCGGCATCTCCGCCGCGATGCACGCCGTCGTGCATGAGGTGACCGACGATCCCCGCAAGGCACGGATCCTGTTTGTTGAGTCCGTCGGTGCCAGTCCGTCTGCGGAGGATCGCCGGCGCGGCGTGATCAGGGACATCGTCCAACTGCTGATCGGCGCGGCCGAGCAGGCATTTGGCGGCTGGGTGCGCGATTCGTTCGAGGTCGAGCTGATCGCCCGCTCGGTGATCGGCGCGATCACCGAACTGCTCGTCGCCTACGCCCGTGACGAGCTGACGATCGACCAGGACGAACTTGTAGTGAGCCTGACCCGCATCCTCCTGCGCGCTCGCACCGTCGTTGTTGCGATCGCGAACGAGCCGGATGGGATACCTCCACGAGACAAGGAGCGCAGATGAGCGCCACTGCTACACGCCCCTCACCCGAGCAGACAGCCGAGCACTTCCGCGAGCTGCTGGGCACGTTGTCCGAGGGGTCTGTCCACGTTCACTTCGACCCCTACGAGGACATCGCCTGGGATGCCCCCGAAATGGCGATCGACCCCAATGACCCAGGGTGGATGATGTCGCCCGAGCTCGATCCGCTGGGCGGAACCGAGTGGTATCGGTCGCTGCCGCGCGAGCGCCAGCTCGAGATCGGCCGCTGGCGGATGGTCAACGCGATTCGCGTCGGCGCTGCGTTCGAGAGCGCCCTGATCCGCGGCCTGATGCACTACGCGATGAAGCTTCCGAACGGCTCGCCCGAGTTCCGCTACTGCCTCCACGAGATGACGGAGGAGTGCAACCACATCCAGATGTTCCAGGAGCTGGTGAACCGCTCACAGACCGATGTGCCCGGCGTACGGCCGCTGTTCGGCTTCATGCTCCCGTGGCTCGGCTTCATCGGAGGTTTCCTGCCGGTCACGCTGATGATCGGGATTCTGGCCGGCGAGGAGCCAATCGACCACTACCAGAAGGCGCTGATCCGCTCGGGCCATCGGCTGCCGCCGGCCGTCGCCCGCGCGATGGAGATCCACATCGCCGAGGAGGCGCGTCACATCTCCTTCGCGGCGGAGTTTCTGCGCGTCTATCAACCGCGGCTCGGCCGGCTCACCAACGCCGCGTCCGCGATCGTGTTCCCGATCACCATGCGCTGGCTGGGTGGCGAGATCATGACCTCGCCGCGGGCGCTGCAGAAGCGGTTCGACATTCCGCAGGACGTCTGGCGCGAGGCGTTCTGGCGCAGCGAGCACTCCCACAAAATCATGGCCTCGTACTTCGCGGACATGAGGGCACTGGCAACGGAGCTCGGGTGGCTCAACTCGAAGACCCGGTGGCTGTGGAAGTGGCTCGGAATCGACGGTGAGCCGTCGCGCTTCCGCGGCGAGCCCGATCGCGAGGCGCAGGTCATCTAAGTGCCGCACGTCGTCACCCAGTCGTGCTGCTCGGACGCCTCCTGTGTGTACGCCTGCCCGGTCAACTGCATCCAGCCGACTCCTGACAGTCCGGAGTTCGCGCTGGCGGAGATGCTGTTCATCGATCCGCGCACGTGCGTCGACTGCGGCGCCTGCGTGGCGGCCTGCCCGGTCGAGGCGATCAAACCCGAGGCGGCGCTGACCGAGCTCGAGCGCCCGTTTGCCCAGATCAACGCCGACTATCACCGCGGGGGCCCCGTTGGGCCCCCGCGGGCTCTGCTGGCCCCGTCGGTTCCCCGGCTGGCCGTAACCGCGCAGCGGCGTCCGCCACGCGTCGCGGTGGTCGGCTCCGGCCCAGCGGCGATGTACGCCGCCGACGAGGTGCTGACGATCCCCGGCGCACAGGTGACGATGTACGAACGTCTGACCCGGCCGTACGGGCTCGCACGCTACGGCGTCGCCCCCGACCACCAGCGGACCAGGCGGATCGCCAAGCAGTTCGAGCAGATTCTGGCTCAGCCGGGGTTGACCCTGAAGACGGGTGTGGAGATCGGGTCCGAGCTCACCCACGATCAGCTGCTCGGGACCCATGACGCGGTTGTCTACGCGGTCGGCGCGGCGTCCGACAAACGCCTTGAGATTCCCGGTGCGGAGCTTCCGCACGTCGCCTCGGCGACGGCGTTCGTCGGCTGGTACAACGGCCACCCAGACTTCGCCGTGCGTGATTTTGTGCTTGCCGGCACCCGTCGGGTTGTGGTGGTCGGCAACGGCAACGTTGCGCTCGACGTCGCCCGGATCCTGACCGTCGATCCTGACGTCCTGGCCGACACCGAGATCGCGCCCTACGCCCTGCAGGAGCTCCGTCGCAGCACGGTCGAGGAGGTTGTCGTCGTGGGCCGCCGCGGGGTCGAGCAGTCGGCATTCACGCTTCCGGAGCTCATCGGGGCGATGTCTGCGGCCGGGGTCGAGCTCGTCGCGGAACTCGAGGGCGATCAGGGACCGCGCGCCAACGCGATTGTGCAGCTCCAACGGGAGCTGCAGCACGGGCGTTCTCACGGACGGAGGATCGTCCTGCGCTGGCGCCGCAGTGCCACAGAGATCGAGCCGGGGTCGATGACGTTCGATACCGGCGAGAGGATCGAGGCCGGCCTTGTGCTGACCTCTATCGGATACCACGGGCGGCCCGTGCGCGATCTGCCGTTCGATGAGGCGACCGGCACCGTTCCCAATCACGGGGGGCGGGTCAGTCCCGGCGTCTACGTCGCCGGTTGGATCAAACGCGGGCCGACCGGGTTCATCGGAACCAACAAGGCCTGTGCGCAGGAGACCGTGCGGATGCTTGTCGAGGACCACAACGCCGGACTGCTCACGCGCTCAGGTGGGCTCCGAGGGAGTGGAGTGGCGGCGGCTGCCGGTTGAGAGGGCGAGCGGGGGTCGGGCGCGCAGGGCAGCCGTCATCAGGACCGTTGCGCCGAGCAGCAGCACGAGGTCGATCCGGCCTGCGGCGAACAGGCGGTGGGGGCCGGCGGAGCCATACACCGTCCAGCACGCCGCTCCGACGAGGAACGTCAGCATCGCGCCGCCACGCGCGATGCGCAGCAGCGGGGTGGCGGTGACCAGCGGACTCGCGCGGGAGGCGGGTGCGGCCCGCAGCAGCTTCCGCATCGAACTCGCCAGCGTCAGCAGCAGCACCGGGCAGGCGATCATCCAGGCCTCAAGCGTCCATCCGAGCGCTTGCAGAGCGTGCGGATGGGCCCAATAGGAGGAGATCCACAGCGTCAGCGCCCACGCGGGACGGGCCAACGGGGCTGGGACGAGCGCGCGTCCGGCCCAGGCGTGGCCGCCGGTTCCGGGCCACACCGAGCCGATCCGGATCGCGCCGTAGGCGAGCGCGACGGCCGTGAGCAGCGCCACCGCGCAGGCGGCCCGTGGCAGTGAGCTGAGGTTGAGGGCCGCGGTTCTGACTGTGGTCGCGACGGTGATTGCCAGCAGCACCAGCAGGCCGGCTGTCATCAGCTCCATGCCGAGGCGGGTGCTCGGATCGGCCGGCGGCGCCCACTGCCAGCCGACCGCGAGTTGAGCCCACAGCGCCAGCGCCAGCAGGCCGAAGACGGTGGCGAGCGTCGATCTGCGCGGAGCTCGGGGGAGCCGGGTGCGCAGCGCGTGGGCGGCGATGTTCAGCCACCAGCCGGGTGGCTGATGGGCATCGGCAAGCTCGTCGAGCAGCATCTGCTCGAACTCTGCGCCGTAGCGGCTGCGCCAGGCCGGGGCGTGGAGGCGGATCAACGGGGTGATCAGGCGGCTCACGCCGGCTGCGCTCCGGTCCGCAGGCGGTGGAGGCCGACCTCGGCGAGGATCCGCTGCTGCTCGAGGTGGGCTTCGAGCACGGTCGCGCCGGCGATGGTGAGGCGGTAGGGGCGGCGGCGGTCCTCGCTGCTCAACGCTTCGATCAGGCCCCTGCGCTCGAGCCGGGCAAGGGCCTCATACAGCGTCCCCGGCGCCAGCTTGACACCGGCGAACCCGTGGATATCTCGCGTCAGTGCATAGCCGTGCTTGTCGCCGTCGGCGAGGCTGGCGAGGATCAGGGTCGCCGGTTGGCCGAGTTCGTCGCTCACCCGACAACTGTATATCGGAAGCCGATACATCGTCAAGCGATCAAGGTCGGAAGCTGACCTCAAGCGTCAGTACGCTCAACTGATGCCGCAGTTCGAGCTTGACGCCACGTTTGCCCCAACCGCTGATCAGCCGTCCGCGATCGCGTCGCTTGCCGAGGGGATCACGAACGGCGAGCGCGCGATGACGCTGCTCGGTGCGACCGGGACCGGCAAGACGATGACGATGGCGGCGACGATCGAGGCGGTGCAGAAACCGGCGCTCGTGATCGCGCACAACAAGACGCTGGCGGCGCAGCTGTGCAATGAGTTTCGGTCGTTCTTCCCGCGCAATGCGGTCGAGTACTTCGTCTCCTACTACGACTACTACCAGCCGGAGGCGTACGTCCCCTCGAAGGACCTCTACATCGAGAAGGACTCCGCGATCAACCAGGAGATCGACCGGCTGCGGCACGCCGCGACGGCGGCCCTGTTCGCGCGGCGCGACGTGCTGATCGTCGCCTCCGTCTCCTCGATCTATGGACTCGGCTCCCCGGAGGTGTACGACGAGAACCTCCAGACCTTGAAGAAGGGGGAGATGATCGATCGCGATCGGCTGCTCCGGAAGCTCGTCGCGATTCAGTACAACCGCAACGACACGGCGCTCGCCCGCGGGACGTTCCGGGTCCGGGGCGAGACGCTCGAGATCTGGCCGGCCTACGCCGAGACCGCCTACCGGATCGTTCTGTTCGGCGATGAGGTCGAGCACCTGCAGCACTTCGACGCGGTCAGCGGCGAGGTGCTCGAGGACGACATCGAGCATGTCGCGATCTGGCCTGCGTCGCACTACAACGTGCGCGAGGGCTACATCGACGACGCGGTTGCGAAGATCGGGGCGGAGCTGAACGAGCGCTGCGCCGAGCTCGAGAAGGAAGGCAAGCTGCTCGAGTCCCACCGATTGCGGCAGCGCACCCAGTACGACATGGAGATGCTCCGAGAGGTGGGGTTCTGCTCCGGGATCGAGAACTACTCGCGGATCCTCGACGGACGCAAGCCGGGCGACCGTCCGTACTGCCTGCTCGACTACTTCCCGGATGACTTCGTCTGCTTCATCGACGAGTCCCACCAGACGGTGCCGCAGATCGGCGGGATGTTCGAGGGCGACCGCTCGCGCAAGCAGACGCTGGTCGATTTCGGCTTCCGGCTGCCGAGCGCGATGGACAACCGGCCCCAGACATTCCAGGAATTCCTGTCGATCACGCCCCAGCTCGTGTTCGTGTCGGCCACGCCCGGCGAGTACGAACGGACCCACTCCTCACGGATCGTTGAGCAGATCGTGCGTCCGACGGGCATCGTCGATCCCGAGATCGAGGTTCGCGAGACGAAGAACCAGATCGACGACCTGATGAACGAGATCAGGGTCCGAGTCGACCGCAACGAGCGGACGCTGGTGACGACGCTGACCAAGAAGATGTCCGAGGATCTGACCGACTATCTGCTGGAGATGGGCTTCAAGGTCCGCTACCTGCACTCCGAGGTCGACACGCTCGAGCGGATCCAGATCATCCGGGAGCTGCGGCTGGGAGAGTTTGATGTCCTGGTCGGAGTCAACCTGCTGCGTGAGGGACTCGACCTGCCAGAGGTCTCGCTTGTCGCGATCCTCGACGCCGACAAGGAGGGCTTCCTCCGCGGGGCGACCTCGCTGATCCAGACGATCGGGCGGGCGGCCCGTAACGTCGACGGCACGGTCCTGATGTATGCCGACAAGCAGAGTGCGGCGATGACCACGGCAATCTCGGAGACGGATCGGCGGCGCGCGATCCAGGTGGCGTACAACGAGGAGCACGGGATCACCCCCGAGTCGATCGTCAAGGGGATCTCCGATATCGCGGAGTTCCTGCAGTCCGACTCGAAGGTCCCGAAGTCCCGTCGCCGCCGCCAGCGCGAGGCGAGCATGATGCCGCCGGCAGAGATGGAGAAGGCGATGGTCGAGCTGGAGGAGGAGATGCTGGCCGCGGCCGAGGACCTGCGCTTCGAATACGCCGCAAAACTCAGGGACGAGATCCGGGATCTGCGGCGGCAGTTGGATGTCGCGGTCGCCGACGGGCGCCGCTGACGGCTGCGGGGCCGCGGCCCTGTCGTTGCCGCGGACCTGCCGGGGTACGTGCGGCCGCAGCCTCAGGTACGCTTGCCCGCGTGCCAATCGATAGACAATCCATTGAAAAGCGCGACTTCCCAATTGGTCGTCGCGGCTATGACCCAGAAGCCGTCGATGCCCATCTGGCCGAGGTTGCTGCTGAGGTAGACAAGCTCAAGAGCTTGTCCCGCCGCCGCTCTGAGACGCTGGCATCTGCAGCGTCGGAGCAGGTCCGGGCGATCGTCGAGGCTGCGGAGTCGAGCGCCTCCGAGATCACACGACAGGCTGAGGACGACGCGGCCGACATCCGCGCCGAGGCGACCGAAGAGGCTCAGGCGACCCGGCAGCAGGCCACCTCGCAGGCCCGTGAATACGTCGGCAACGTGTCGGAGTCGACGGCTGTGATGTTGCAGCGGATCGATGCGATGGAGAGTGAGCTGTCAGCGTTGCTCGAGTCGCTGCGCACCGGTGCCAACCGGCTGAACGCCGATCTGCAGCTGCTTGACGGCAACCTCAACGAGGTCCGCAGCGCGGTCGCGCCGCGACCACGTTTTGAGCCCGAGCCCGATTCGGAGCCGATCGCTCCGCGTCCCCGTGCGGCCGAGCCGGCTCGCGCTGAGGAGCCTGAGCCCGAGGAGCTCGAAGCGGAGGATGAGCCCGTGGCGGCCGCCCCTGTCGCGTCCGCCGCTCCGGCAGTCGATGACGACACCGAAGGTGCTCGCCTGGTTGCGCTGAACATGGCGCTCAACGGAACGCCTCGCGAGGAGACCGACCGATATCTGGCGGAGAATTTCTCGCTGGGTGACCGCGCCGGCCTGCTCGACGAGGTCTATTCGTCCGTCGAGGGCTGATCCCGCGGTCTGGTCGGAGGTCGGTTCGCTTGCATGCGAACGTCCGTTCGACCTTCTAGACTGCGTTATGTGGATCAGCTGATCGTTTCAGGGGCGCGCGAACACAATCTGAAGGACATCTCGGTCTCGATTCCGCGGGGATCGCTGACCGTGATCACGGGCCTATCGGGGTCGGGCAAGTCGTCGCTCGCGTTCGACACGATCTACGCCGAGGGACAGCGCCGCTACGTCGAGTCTCTGTCGGCCTACGCCCGGCAGTTCCTCGGGCAGATGGACAAGCCCGATGTCGATTCGATCGAGGGTCTGTCACCGGCGATCTCGATCGACCAGAAGACGACCTCGCGCAATCCGCGGTCCACGGTTGGCACCGTCACCGAGATCTACGACTATCTGCGGCTGCTCTGGGCCCGCGTCGGGCATCCGCACTGTCACATCTGCGGCCGGCCGATCGCCGGCCAGTCGGCCGAGCAGATCATCGATCAGGTGATGGAGCTTGAGGAGGGGACCCGGTTCATGGTGCTCGCCCCGATCGTGCGCGGGCGCAAGGGGGAGTACGGCAAGCAGCTCGAGGAGCTGCGGGCCGAAGGCTTCAGCCGGGTCAAGGTCGACGGCGAGCTGAAGCGTCTCGACGAGCCGATCGTGCTCGACAAGAAGTTCAAGCACGACATCGCGGTCGTGGTCGACCGGCTCGTGATGAAGGGCGAGGTCCGCAAGCGTCTGGCGGATTCCGTCGAGACCGCGGTGGCGCTGGCTGACGGTCTCGTCGAGATCGAGCTCGTCGACACGAAGACGATCCAGACGTACTCCGAGCGGTTCGCCTGTCCGGTGCACGGGCCGTCCCTGATCGAGCTCGAGCCCCGGATCTTCAGCTTCAACGCTCCGCACGGCGCCTGCCCGCGGTGCACCGGCCTCGGATCGCAGATGGAGATCGACCCGGATCTGGTGATCCCGGATCCGAGCCTGACGCTCGGTCAGGGTGCGATCGCGCCGTGGGCCGCCAGCGCGTCTGACTATTTCGAGCAGCTCGTCCAGGCGATCTCGGACCGCTACGGCGTCGATCTCGAGACGCCGTGGGAGGACCTGCCCGAGGACCAGCGGGAGTTCTTCCTGAAGGGAACCGGCGGCGAACGGCTGCAGGTCGCATACCGGAACCGGTTCGGACGGCGACGGACCTACAACACACAGTTCGAGGGGATCGTCCCCTCGCTCGAGCGCCGGTACCGCGAGACCGATTCGGAATACGCCCGCGAGAAGATCGAGGAGTACATGACGCTGCGTCCGTGCCCCGAATGCCACGGGGCGCGGCTGCGGCCGGAGTCACGCGCGGTGCTGGTCGCCGAGACGCCGATCCACGAGTTCACGGCGCTGTCGACGAAGCGTGCGCTCGCGTGGGTTCGTGATCTGAAGCTGAGTGAGCACGAGCAGCGGATCGCGCGTCTGATCCTCAAGGAGATCGAGGAGCGGCTGCGGTTCCTCGATGACGTCGGCGTCGGCTATCTGAGCATGAACCGCGCTGCATCGACGCTGTCTGGCGGAGAGGCGCAGCGGATCCGGCTCGCGACCCAGATCGGATCGTCGCTGGTCGGCGTCCTCTACATCCTCGACGAGCCGTCGATTGGACTGCATCAGCGCGATAACGAGAAGCTGATCAAGACGCTTGAGCGCACTCCGCGATGTTGGCAACACCGTGCTCGTGGTCGAACACGACGAGGGCACGATGCGGGCCGCGGACTATCTGCTCGATATCGGTCCTGGCGCCGGTGAACACGGTGGGCACGTGGTGGCGCAGGGAACTCCGGATGAGGTCGCGAAGGTCACGGACTCACTGACCGGCCAGTACCTCGCCGGCACGCTGTCAATCGATCCGCCGGCCAAGCGGCGCAAGCCGAGCGGCTACATCCAGATCAAGGGCGCCGAGGCCAACAACCTCAAGAAGGTCGACGTGAAGGTGCCGCTCGGAGTGCTGTGCAGTGTCACCGGCGTCTCCGGGTCGGGGAAGTCGACGCTGGTCAACGAGGTCCTGTACAAGGCGCTCGCGAACCGCCTCAACCGCGCTCGGCGGCGGGCGGGGGCGCACAAGGACATCACCGGGCTGGAGCAGCTCGACAAGATCATCGCCGTCGACCAGTCGCCGATCGGGCGGACACCACGGTCGAACCCGGCGACATACATCGGCCTGTTTGATCAGATCCGCGAGCTCTTCTCCAAGACGCAGGAGGCTCGCGCGCGCGGCTACAAGCCCGGGCGGTTCTCGTTCAACGTCAAGGGCGGCCGCTGCGAGGTCTGCTCCGGTGACGGCCAGATCAAGATCGAGATGCACTTTCTACCGGACGTGTACGTGCCGTGCGAGCAGTGTCACGGCAAGCGTTACAACCGTGAGACGCTGGAGATCCGGTTCAAGGGCAAGAACATCGCCGAGGTCCTGGAGATGCCGATCGAGGAGGCGCTCGAGTTCTTCGCGCACATCCCGAAGATCCAGCGCCGGATCCAGACCCTCAACGACGTCGGGCTCGGCTATATGCGGCTCGGTCAGCCCGCGACCACGCTGTCGGGCGGCGAAGCCCAGCGCGTGAAGCTCGCCGCTGAACTGGCAAAGGTCGCGACCGGCCGCACGATCTACATCCTCGATGAGCCGACCACAGGACTGCACTTCTCCGACATTCAGCGGCTGCTCGAGGTGCTGCAGCGACTGGTGGACGCCGGCAACTCGGTCGTCGTGATTGAGCACAACCTCGACGTCATCAAGGTGTCCGATCAGCTGATCGATCTGGGTCCGGAGGGCGGGGACGAGGGTGGTCGCATCATCGCGACCGGCACACCCGAACAGATCGCCGCTGTTCCGGCATCGGAGACGGGCCAGTTCCTGGCGCCGCTGCTGAAGCCGGCCAAGCCGGCTGCCAAGCGCGGCCGCACCCGGCCAGCCGCAGCGGTCGCCGCATAGCGGGACTCACGGTTGCGCGTTAGCCTCGCCAGCTAGTGGATCTGGATCTCGGCTCGGCCAAGCTGTGGCTGCAGAAATGGCGCTGGTATCAGCGCAATGCGTTGCCGTGGAACCGTGCCGCGATTCACTACGAGCTGGCCCGGCGCCAGGCGTTCGCGAGGTGGCCGCTGCACGGTGACGCGCTCGAGGCCCTGCGCGAGGACCGCCTGCGCGTCGGCGCGCAGGTGATGTTCGAGCCAGACGTGTGGCTGACCTGCCCGGCCCCGGCCCGGATCACGATCGGTGAGGGCACGTTCCTCAACCTCGGGGTGATGGTCGCCGCGATGGAGCTCGTCGAGATCGGGGCGCACTGCATGGTCGCCAACCATTGCTTCATCACCGACGCCAATCACCGTTTCGATGATCCGGTCAAGCCGGTCCCCTGGCAGGGGTTCACGTCGAAGGGCCCGACGCGGATCGGGGATAACGTCTGGTGCGGGGCGAACGTCGTCGTGACCAGCGGCGTGACAGTCGGGGAGCGGTGCGTGATCGGCGCCAACTCGGTCGTCACCGAGGACATCCCGCCGTTCAGCATCGCCGCAGGTGCGCCGGCGAAGGTGCTCCGCACGATCGAGTACCCGAACACTGCACGGCCCTAGACTCCGGCGCATGTCAATCGAGAGCACTGTCGGGCCATACCTTCTGAAGGCCCATCACAAGCTGTACGTCGGTTCCGGTGGTCGCATCGGCCATGGCTGGCTCGGTGTCCCGTGCCTGCTGATGACCTCGACCGGCCGCAAGAGCGGTGCCCAGCGGGTGAGCTCGCTGACCTACGCCCAGGACGGGGCTGACTACGTTCTGGTGGCGTCGAAGGGCGGAGCGCCGGAAAGCCCGGCGTGGTTCTACAACGTCAAGGCCAATCCGGCCGTGGGCGTTCAGGTTGCGACCAAGAAGTTCCAGGCGACGGCCCGGATCGTCAACAAGGGTGATGCCGATTACGACCGGCTGTGGAAGCTCGTCAACGACAACAACCGCAACCGCTACGACGGCTACCAGTCGCAGACGGACCGGCCGATCCCGATCGTCGTCCTGACGCCGGCCTAAGAATTCTTGATGACGATGCCCTCGAGGATGTTGGCGACGTGCTCACACGCGTCGACGGCGTCCTCGAGCCGCTCGTAGAGGTCCTTCCAGCGGATCACGACCATCGGGTCGATGCCCCCGTCGAACAGTGAAGCGACGGCCTCACGGGTGATCCGATCGCCATCGTTCTCGAGGCGGTTGACCTCGACGGTGTGGTGGCTGAGGTTGCGAAACCCGCGCAGCAGCGGGATCGCCTCGGAGATCTCGTGCGTCGCCGCCTTGAGCACGCCCGCGAGCTTGATCGCCTGATCCATCGGCGCTTCGATCTTGTACAGCCCGAGGTAGTCGGCGACCTCCTCGGTGTAATCGACGATGTCATCCATCGCCGACACCAGGGCCAGCGTGTCCTGACGGTCGATCGGAGTCTCCTGGGAGTGGTTCAACCGGTCGATGATCTCGTGGGTGATCCGGTCCCCCTCGTGCTCGCAGTCGAGGATCTGGTCTGCCAGCGCCTTCGTGTCCGGATAGCCGCCGAGCATCTCGTCGAGCAGCTCGGCGGAGTGCAGGATGTTGCGCCCGGCCTCCTCAAGAAGGTCGAAATAGGCGCGATCGTCTGTTCCTGCGTCCCGGCCGGGGTCTGGCATGCACCCCATCGTATTGATTGTGGCCGCGCGGCCCGGTCCGACTCCCCGGGTTGCCGCGCGGCTCGTCAATCCAGGGGTTAGAGCGTCGCGAGCTCCGAGCGGAACTGGGCGAGCGACGCGCTGTCGATCGAGTACGTGTGCTCCGGAGCGGGGTACCGGTGCTCCCGGACGTCTGCGGCGTAGGCCGCGACGCCGTTGTCCATCTCATCCTGAAGATCGGCGTAGCGCTGGACGAACCGAGCGCCCCGACCCTCACGGATCCCGAGGAGGTCGTGGAACACGAGCACCTGGCCGTCGGTCGCCGGTCCGGCCCCGATCCCGATCACCGGGATCTCCAGCTTCGGCATCAGTGCCTCTGTGACGGCTGCCGGGATCGCCTCGAACACGATCGAGAAGCAGCCTGCGTCCTGCAGCGCCAGCGCTTCCTTGGCGATCCGCGTGGCGGCACCCGCGTCGCGTCCCTGCGCCCGGTAGCCGCCCAACTGGGTCGAGGTCTGCGGCGTCAGGCCGACATGGCCCATCACCGGAATGCCGGCCTGGACGATCGCCCGGGCGCGAGCGACGGAGGTCTCATTGCCGCGCTCGAGCTTGACGGCGTCGGCGCCAGCCTCCTTGACGAACCGCATTGCGGTCGCGACCGCCTGCTGATCGGACTCCTCGTAGGACCCGAACGGCAGGTCGGAGATCATGAACGGGTTCCGCAGCCCACGGCGGACAGCCTTCGACAGCATCATCAGCTCATCGGTCGTGACCGCGACCGTCGAGGGGTAGCCCAGCACTGTCATCGCGCCCGAATCGCCAACGAGCACGAGGTCAACGCCGGCAGCCTCGGCCGCCCGTGCGCTCGGGAAGTCATAGGCGGTGACCATCACCAGGGGCTCGCCGAGGCGTTTGCGCTCGTGCAACGTGCCGAGGGTGACGGGGAGCTTCGAGGCGTCGGACGGAACGTTGAGGTGGGGAGGAGCAGAGGACATGACAGTTCCTTTCGCGGTCAGGCGACGGGATCGGCGAGAAGCGTTGCGACCTGGCGGTCGACGGCGAGAATCTGGTTCTCGGAGCCGACATGAACGACGGTGGGCTGGTAATGCTCGAGGTCGTCGGGGTCGTAGCTCGCGTACGAGATCACGATGATCGTGTCTCCGGTGTGGACCAGCCGGGCGGCCGCACCGTTGACCTTCATCTCCCCGGAGCCAGGCACACCGGCGATCGTGTAGGTCTCGAACCGGGCGCCGTTGTCGACGTCGACAACGGCGACCTGCTCGAACTCGCGGATATCTGCGGCATCCAGCAGTTCGGGATCGATCGTGATCGAGCCGACGTAGTGCAGATCGGAATCGGTCACGGTCGCGCGGTGAATCTTCGATTTGAGCATCGTCCGATGCATCAGTTCGCTCCAGGGTCGGATGGGAGGGCGGCTTGAGGTAGGGGGACGTTGTCGATCAGGCGTACGTCGCCGAGGCGGGCTGCCACAACCGCCAGCGCCGGACGGCCGTTGAGCCGCTGGACCGGCGAGAGCGTGTCGGCGTCGACGATTTCGAAGTACTCGGTCTGGACCCCGGCGCGCTCGAGCTCGGCGCGCGCGCCGGCGGCGATCGCCGCCGCGTCGTCCTCGCCGCGAGCGCGCTCAGCCGCGGTCCGGAGCGCGCGGCTGAGCGACAGGGCCTGGTTGCGCTGATCCGCGGTGAGGCGGACGTTGCGGCTCGACATCGCCAGCCCGTCGCTTTCACGGACGGTCGGGCAGACCTCGATCCGCACCGGAATGTCGAGGTCGCGTACGAGCCGGCGGATCACCAGCGCTTGCTGGGCGTCCTTCTGCCCGAAGTAGGCGACGTCCGGCCCGACGATGTTGAGGAGCTTGGTGACGACCGTGGCGACCCCGTCAAAGTGGCGGGCGCCCCGCCCCTCGCCCTCCAGAACGTCGGTCAGTCCGGCGACATGGACCGTGGTCGCGAACCCGTCGGGATACACGTCCGTGACGGCCGGAGCGAACAGGAAGTCAACGCCCGCATCGGCCGCGAGCGCCGCGTCGCGGCCCTCATCGCGGGGGTAGGCGTCGAGGTCGGCGCCCTCGTTGAACTGGGTCGGGTTGACGAACAGCGACACGACGACCTGGTCGCAGTCGCTGCGGGCCTGTCGCATCAGAGACAGATGACCGTCGTGGAACGCACCCATCGTCGGCACCAGGCCGATGCGTTCGCCGGCGGCCCGGGAACGGGAGAGCGCCGTGCGCAGCTCCGACACGGTGCGCAGGGTCCTCATGCGGCCACCGGGGTCGGCCGGCTGAGCGTCCAGGTAGCGGAGACGAGTTGGTCGAACAGCTCCAGCAGCTCCGGTGTTCGCGCGGCGATCGCCGACGCGCTGGCGGCGGAGGGTTCCGCTCGTCGCCGCGGGCGACCGGCCCGGTCAGCGCCGCCGGACCCTGGACGGCCCAGTTCTCGACCGTTGCGCGGACAAGCGGAGAGCAGTTGCTGGCGGCTGATACCCGCGGTTCCGGCGAGACGCTCGGCGGCGGTCTCGAGCGTGATCAGGAAGTTCGACGCGATCGAGGCGGCGGCATGGTAGGCGGCGCGGTCCTCGGCGGCGACATGCACCGGCTCCATGCCCAGCGTCTCGGCCAAACGTGTGGCGGTCCTCAGCGCGCGGTCGCTTGAACCGTCGACGGCGGCGCCGCGCCTGTGAAGTCGGCGCCGCGAGCGGTGACCGTCATCAGCGGATGCAGCGAGAAGCACTCGTGCCCGGCCAGCGGCTCGAGGCCGGTCGCGCCCGAGCAGTGGCCGACGATCGGTCCGGGCGCGATCGCCTCCGCGGCAGCGGCGATCTCGCAGTCGGGAACGCACAGCAGCACCACCTCGGGCAGCTGTGCTTCGGAAGCGGAGCGAGCTTCCGGCGCCCGGTGGGCCGGGATCTGGGTTCCGCGGCCGAGCGGGCCGACCACGGGAACGCCGGCGGCGGTCAGCGTCGCCGCGATCGCGGAGCCGAGACGCCCGGGACCGATCACGGTCAGCCGTGAGCACGCGTGGGTGGGGGGTGAAGGGTGCAAATCCAGTTCCCGAATCCGAGATACCGGTCAGCTACAAGCGGTTGAGACGTATGTGAGGTCCGGCCCGCTGACGCGGTGACGGCCTCCGTCGCTATCAAGGATATACCCCATCTGGGGATCTGACTAGGCTTGACCGCTGTGAGGAGTGCCACAGATCGCCGCGAGTCCCTCAAGCGTGTCTACGAGGAGGCGCGCAACTGCCGCGCCTGCGTTCTCCACGAGACGCGAACGACCGTCGTGTTCGGCTCTGGGAACGCCGACGCCGACCTGATGTTCATCGGCGAGGCGCCCGGCGAGAACGAGGACGAGCAGGGCATTCCGTTCGTCGGCCAGGCCGGGAAGCTGCTCGACAAGCTGCTTGGCGAGATCGGACTGAGCCGCCAGGACGTGTTCATCGCGAACACGTTGAAATGCCGGCCTCCCGGGAACCGGGATCCGTAGCCGCGCGAGATCGAGGCGTGCCAGCGGTACCTGTGGCAGCCAGGTCGAGCTGATCGAGCCGACCGTGATCTGCACGCTCGGGAACTTCGCGACGAAGCTGCTGCGCGGCGACCCGACTGGGATCTCGCGGCTGCACGGTCAGCGCGGAGGTGCGGGTGATCGGGCCGCGCGCGGGTCCGGCTGTACCCGATCTACCACCCCGCGGCGGCGCTGTACACGCCCTCGACACTGGAGATGCTGCGGGCGGACTTCCTACGGATCCCGGCACTGCTGGCGTTGGGGCCGCCGGCGCAGCCCGAACCGGAACCCGATCCGGAACCGGCGCCCGAGTTGATCATTGAGCCGCAGGCTGCGGTCGAGACCGTTGATCGGGACGACGCCGGCGGCGCCGAGCAGCTCGGGCTGTTCTAGGCCCCCGCGGCGTTCAGCAGCAACCCGCGACCGTCGACCACCTGCTTGTGCTTGGCGATCGTGATCGTGATCACGGGGATCAGGGTGAGGCGCCTGGCAGCAGCGAGGTGGTGCTGAGCCGCCACGGTGAGTGACAGGGGGACGGTTGTGCGCTTTCCGTACTTGAGAGCCGTGGCGCCCTTGGCGACGGTCGCGCCGGTCGCGGTCCCCATGTGCAGCGCCACGGCGAAGCTGCAGCTGCCCTTCTCCCGGGTCGCCGGGGCGACGCAGCTGAGCGGCTGCCTGGCGCCGGTGCCGGGGACCGCGGTGGCGTCGTCGGGCACGGCGAGGAGCTGTGAGAAGGTCCCGACGCTGCCCGTGCTGCCGATTTCAACGGCGGCGCAGCGCACGGTCCTGCCATAGGCCTTGCCGATCGGAAGTGCTGGGCCCGTCAACGGACCGGCCAGGGTCTTGCCGGAGCTCAGGTACCAGTAGAACCGCTCGTGGTCTCCCGTTGTGTCTTTGAACTTCGCCCCCGCGCAGCTGAGCTTGGCGCCGGCGGCGGTCAGCGTCGGGGCGGTCTTAACCCTCGCCCTGGCCGTGGCAGGCGGCGAGGTGAGCGCGGTCGTTGTGGTTGTCGTGGTGGTCGGAGGCGGTGTCGAACTTGTCGCAGCGCTGACAAGCAACCGGTTCGAGCTGGCCGGAGCGCTCTGTCCGACGCCGTTTGTCGCTGTCACCTGAACCTCGAGATCCTGATTGGCGTCGGCGCTGCCGACCGTGTAGGTCGCGGCGCCGGTATTGCCGGCGGCGATCGTGCACGTCGATTGGCCTGTCGAGGTGCAGTCGTACCAGGTGTACGTGTAGCGGTTCGGGTCCGGGTCGCCGCTCCAGTCACCTGCGGTGGCGGTGACCGTGTCGCCGACCGTGGCCTCGGCCTCTGAGCCCGAAGAGTCGGTCGCGGCCGGCGCGGCCGTTGAGATCGGTGCCACCTTGGCCTGGAACCAATCCTCGAACGACTGCCCCATCACCGTCGGCGTGCCGTTGAAGTCGGTGATCAACAGTGGGCCGCCGGCGCCCGTCTCCGTCGTCGGGCATGTCCAGCCCGTGGAGATTGGGGCGCCGCCGTCGGTGTCGGCGTCCCATGTCCAGCCGAGCACCGACAGCGTCTGGTCCTGGGTG
Organism: uncultured Conexibacteraceae bacterium; assembly: GCA_963778315.1. Lineage (GTDB taxonomy): Bacteria > Actinomycetota > Thermoleophilia > Solirubrobacterales > Solirubrobacteraceae > Palsa-465. The sequence goes on from CAVZTZ010000015.1 coordinate 595,113, forward strand.
GCCTGGATCGTGTCGATGTCGTCCAGAACCCCTGACACGAAGGGAGCGCTGCCCGCCGTTACGTCGTCGCAGTCCTGCTGGCCGAGCTCGCCGATCAGGACCGGGTGGTGCTCCGCGATCGGGAGCAGGGCGTCCTCGATGTAGGTGTCTGCATCGGCCGCGGTGCTGGTCGCATCGCCCCCGCCGGCATTGGCGCTGAGCGAGAAGTCGTAGATATGCGCGTCGTAGATCAGCTGCGGGTCAGCTGGATCGGCAGGATCGGTCGGGACGTAGGTGCTGAAGTCGCTCTTGTCGATGTCGTAGGACGGGCTCCCGATGATCAGCGGCGTCGTTGTATCGCCGTGGGCCCCGTAGGGGGGAGTGCGGACAGCATCGATCAGCTGCTGCATCCCCGCGCTCTGGTAGCCGACGCCGGGATCAACGACGGACGTGACGTATCCGGGGCAGCCGGCGCCGTCCAGCCAGCATGACCAGATCTGAGCGTTCGTCCAGCCCTGGCTGTCGCCGTACTGGCTGATCGCGACCTCGTTGATCAGATCGAACATCACGAACCCATCACCGCCGAAGGCCTGCGCCATCGAGTCCCAGAACGCCGGCGCCCAGCTCTCATCGGGGAGCGTGTCGATCTGCGGGCCGGATCCGGACGTGTCGCTCGGCGGCGCGGTCGAATACAGGGTGAGGATCACGTAGAGCCCGTTGCGTCCGAGCAGATCGACGTAGTTCTCGACGTTCTGCTGATACTGAGCCACGGTCTGTCCGTCGCTCGGCTGACCGGCGAGGCCGAGCCAGCAGCTCTCGCTGATCGGCAGCCGCACGACGTTGATTCCCCAGATGAGCATCGCGTCGATCGACTGCTGATCGACGGGGCCGTCGGCGTAGGAGTCGTTCGGATCTGCCGGCCGTGAGGCGTCGTAGACCGGTGTCGACGCGCACTGCGTGTACGCGTTGCGGTTGACGCCGCGGAGTTGGATCTGCTGGCCGCCGGCGATCAGCTGGTTGCCGGAAACGGCGATCGCCGGGGGGTCAGCGGCATCCGCCCGAGCGGCAGCGAGCGCCGGCAGGACCGCTGCCGCCACCAGAATCGCGATGACTCTGACGATCGCGAAGATTCCCCCGTGTCCACACCTGCCTCGCATCCCTGCGGCTGTCCTGTCAGGTCACCGGCTCCGGGGTGAATGCTTCGCCTGGATCCGGTTCACTTGATGTGCTCGGCGGCGGGGCGGTTGAGCCGGCCCGCAGCGCCAGGGCGTAGGCCACCGCCGCTCCGATCGCCTGCACGAGCAGCACCATTGCGGCGAATGAGGCGGGTTTCCGCGACGCCTCGAGCAGCAGCACCGGCTCGATCACCGCGATCAAGGCGATCGCCCCGAGGAACCAGGTCCGCTTCAGCGCCAGCATGTACTGGACGGCGAGATATGTCGCTGCGAGCACCGAGAACGCCGCGCCCAGCGGTAACAGCGAGGCGGACGCAATCGCCTTCTTCTTGGTGAACACGATCGCCAGCAGCGGATGCGCGGCGACGGCGAAGATCAGCAGGCACGGGATTGCGCAGACGCCGATGATCGCAAGGCACTGCAGCAGCACCGGCCGCGTGTCCTTGCCCTCGGCTCGCCGCCGTGAGGTTTCCGGGACCAGGTAGAACCCGGCGCCCATCGCGACCCAGATCACCACCTTGGCGGCGACCGCGGCGACCGCATAGGAGTTGTCGTTACGGGTGCCGAGCCGGTGCTTGGCGACGATCAGATCGACGTTCTGGAGCAGCTGAATGACCGCCAGGCCGGCGATCGGAATCGCGGCGTTGCGGACGTGGCGCCACAAGGTGAGCGCGGCCCGCGACGCATCACCCGCGCCCCAGCGGCGATGCTCGACGCCGGCCAGTTCCTCGTAGAGCCGCCAGGCGCAGTAGCCCGACATCACGATGTAGGAGATCAGCGAGCCGATGTAGGCGCCCGCAACGCCGAGGCCGACGGCGGCGAGGATCGCGCCGCTGATCAGGCGCGTGGTCTGCTCGCCGATCAGGCTGAGGCTGACGCCCTTGTAGTCGCCGATCCCCTGGAGCGCGCCGCGGAGGATCGAGACCTCGAGATACGCGCAGCCGGCAGGAATCCCGGCCGCGGCCGCCCAGCTGCCGCCGCTGTTGTGCCGAACGCCGACGAGGTCCGCGATCGGGGCGCGGAGGATGATCGACAAAATTGTCGCAACGAGCGTGAAGATCGCCATCGCGCGTCCCCACCGCTCGAGCGTGTGCAGGAGATCCTCACCGGTGCCGAGATGGCCCAGAACGCCCTCACGGGCGGTGGCCACCTGCAGCGCCTGGCCGAACACGCTGAGGATCAGCAGATAGCTGATCAGCGCCGCCAACGCCCCATAGTCGTTGATCAATCGGGCGAACACGACCGACGAGATCAGGGCGATGACATTGTTCGCGATCATCGCCCCGGCCAGCATCGCGGCCTTGCTCGTGTCCGATTTGCGGAGGTTCTGCAGCGCGATATTGATCTTCCCGAGCACCATCTACAGTGTCGCGCACGATGCAGCGGTTGCGCTTGGTACCTCTCACAATCTGCGCGCTTCTCGCGTTTACGGTCCCTGCGGCGGCCCAGTCGGGGACCGGCAGCACGCTGAGTCAGTCCGCTCCGTTCACGACGGCGAGCACCACGACAGCGGCCGCGACGACGCCGGCTCCCAGCGCGAGCACCCCGGCGGCGGTGACGACCACGACCACGCAGGCGGTGGCGACGACGGCGCCCGCTGGACTGCCGCAGACCGGAGACAACCTGCCGCTGGAAGTCGGCGCAGGTGTGGTGCTCGTGGGGATCGGGGTCGCCCTGCGGTTCCGGCGCGGCTGGCGCTGAGCGCTGAGGGAGGCCGCAGATGAGGCTGGGAGCTGGTCACGGTGACGCGTGATTCCGCCAGCGCCGCCGAGACTGAGCAGCTCGGGGCCACACTGGCGTCTGCGTTGGTCGCCGGCGAGGTCGTTCTGATCAGCGGTGAGCTGGGAGCTGGAAAGACGACGTTCGTCCGTGGCGCCTGCAGAGCGCTCGGAGTCACCGATCCGGTGACGAGTCCCACGTTCGCGATCGGACACCTGTATGCGATCACCGGCCCCGCCGCGCCGGCCGGCGTCTCGGAGGTCAGCCATCTGGACCTCTACAGGTTGTCGGGCATGACCGAGGAGGATCCGGACCTGCTGGCCGATTACGTCCGTGCGGACACAATCGCCTTCGTCGAATGGCCCCAGGCCGGCGCCGCCGAGCTCGAGGAGTTGGCCACGGTCACCCGTCGGGTCAGGCTCAGCCACGCCGGCGGCGACAACCGGCTTGTCGAGATCGACTGACTGTCGCGTCGGACCGTCACTTGTGTCGATGATGTCGCTGAGCCGATGAGGATCCTCGCCCTCGATACCGCAACCACGGTGACCGCCGTCGGCTTGCTCGACACGGCCCGGACGCAGCGCCTGCGCGCGCGGGACGTTCCCGAACCGGGCGCGCGCCCCGGGCACGCCAGCACCGTGCTGGTCCTGATCGAGCAACTGCTCGAGGAGAGCGGTGCCGGCTGGGAGGGGATCGACCGGATCGCCGTCGGTGTCGGCCCCGGGACGTTCACCGGCCTGCGGATCGGCATCGCCACGGCCCAGGGCCTTGCCCGCGCCCGAAACATCCCCCTGGTCGGCATCTCCACCCTCCACGCCCTGGCCCTCGGAGCGCTTTCGCTCCCCGGAGTCGCTGGGTCCGACGAACCGGCTGTCTCCCTCGGAGCGGAGCAAGCCCGCCACGAGGAGCGAATCATCCCCGCGGTCGACGCGCGCCGCAGCGAACTCTTCGTGGCCGCCTGGTCTGCCACAAAAAACGCCCTCGCATCGACCCCACTGAAGCCTCCCGCAGTCCTCAAACCAGATGCACTGGGCGTGTTTGTGGCAGACCTGAGCAGCCACGAAACCCCGATGGCGATCGGCGACGGGGCGGTAAAATTCCGACGAGAGTTCGAAGCAGCGGGCGCACAGGTCCCGCCTGATGACGACGAGCGGCATGTGGTCGACGCCATCAACCACTGCGCGCTCGCGGCGACCGTTGAGCCTGCTGCGAGCCTTGAGCAGGTTCAGCCCGAGTATCTGAGGATCCCCGACGCAGAGCAGTCCCGCCCGTGACAGTCATCCGCCCGCTCACCTACACCGATCTGCCGCGGGTGATGGCGGTCGAGCGGCGGGCGTTTCCAACACCGTGGTCCCTGTCGATGTTCGTGCTGGAATTGTCGAAGCCGGATGCGATCTGCCTGGGAGCGATCGACGACGCGGGCGCCGGGCGCCAGCCGGATGTCGAGGGGTACCTGATCTGCGCTCGCTACGACGAGGCGTTCCATCTGATGAACATCGCCGTGGATCCGGATCGGCGCCGGCGCGGGGTCGCGCGTGAACTGATGGACGGCATGCTCGAGCGAACCGGCCACGACGCGAACGTGACCCTCGAGGTCCGGGTCTCGAATGCCGGCGCGATCGCGCTGTACGAAAGCTTTGGGTTCCGCGGCGTCGGCACCCGCCATCGCTACTACTCCGACACGGGCGAGGACGCGATCATCATGTGGCGGGCGATCGGAACCCCGTGGGAGACGGCGTGAGGATCGGGCGTTCGACATGATCCTCGCGATCGAGACGAGCTGCGATGACACCTGCGCGGCGGTGATCACCGCCGACGGGGAGATTCGGGCCAACATCATCTCCTCGCAGGGAGTCCATGACCGCTTCGGCGGGGTCGTCCCGGAGATCGCCTCGCGCCATCACCTGACGCTGCTGCAGCCGGTGATCGATGAGGCCCTGCGCACGGCTGGGGCGACGCTCGATGACGTTGAGCTGGTGGCGGCGACGCGCGGTCCCGGCCTCGTGGCGGCACTGCTGGTCGGGTTCAGCGCGGCCAAATCGGTCGCCGCCGCCAGGCGGCTGCCGTTTGCGCCGGTCGATCACCTGCACGGACATCTGGCCGCCGGCTTCCTGAGAACGGCTGAAGGTCGCGAGCCGATGATGCCGCCGTTCGTGGCGCTGATCGCATCGGGCGGTCACACGCTCCTGGCCGATGTCCGGGAGCCCGGCCCGGCAGCACTGAACGTGATCGGGACGACGCTCGACGATGCCGCCGGCGAGGCGTTCGACAAGGGTGCGCGGCTGCTTGGTCTCGGGTATCCGGGCGGTGCTGCGCTCGAACAGCTTGCCGCGACTGGAGATCCGGCTGCGTTCGCGTTCCCGACCGGCGCCCGGATGGGTGGGCTCGACTTCTCGTTCGCCGGGTTGAAGACGGCGCTGCTGTACAAGCTCCGCGAACTCGGTGAACAGGAGGTCGCTGCGCACCGAGCTGATCTCGCCGCCTCGTACCAGGCGGCGATCGTCGAGGCGCTGATGATTCGCGTGCGCCGGGCGTTGACGCACACCGGCGCCTCGCGCCTGTCGGTGGGCGGGGGTGTAGCGGCCAACGGGCCGCTACGCACAGCGGTCACGGAGCTCGGTATCGATATCGAGATCCCACCGCGGGCACTGTGCACCGACAACGCCGCGATGATCGCCTCGGCGGCGCGGTTCGTTCCGGCACTGCAGTTCCCCGCGTATCTGCCGCTCGACGTGTATTCGACCGGCGCCCGGAGGGCGGCCGCGTGAGGACCGTGACTGTCTATTCGCGGCAGGGGTGCCATCTGTGCGATGAGGCGTTGGCGGTGATCGAACGCGTCCGCGCGCGAACCGAGTTCGCGCTCGACGTTCGCGATATCGAGGCCGATGAGCGGCTACACGCCGCCTACTTGGAACGGATTCCAGTGGTCGCCGTCGACGGACGCGATCTTTTCGAGTTCTTCGTCGACGAGGAGGCGCTGCGCCAGGCACTCGGCTGAGGCCGCAGATCGCTCAGTATTGTGGTCGCGCCATGCAAACGGGCGAGGAATCCGACAGCGGCAACAGGCGACTGGCGCTCGGCGTCGCAGCGCGCCTGTCCCGGTACCTCCAGGTTCTGATCCAGGCCCGCAAGATGGGGAAGGCCACGATCTCCTCCCAGGAGCTCGCCGATTACACCCACGTCAACTCGACGCAGATCCGGCGGGACCTCAGTGGTTTTGGCAAATTCGGCAAGCGCGGCGTCGGTTACAACATCGACTCGCTGGTCGCCCAGATCCGCCGGATCCTGCATACGTCCGGCCAGCACAACATCGCGCTCTTCGGGGCCGGGCATCTCGGCACCGCGATCGCGACCTCGGACATCTTCGTCGATCACGGCTTCCGGGTCGTCGCGCTGTTCGACGTCAACCCGAAGAAGGTCGGCACCAAGGTCGGCAACCTCACGGTCCGTCACTACGGAGACCTCCGCGACGTCGTCGACCAGCAGGACATCGTCGTCGCGGTGCTGGCGATCCCCACGGCCGCCGCTCAGGCGTTGGCGGATGACCTCGTCGCGGCGGGCGTGCGCGTGATCTTCAACTACTCCGACGCGCTGCTGCAGGTTCCACCCGAGGTGACGGTTCACACCTCGAGTCCGGCAGTCGATCTGCTGTACGCGCTGTACTTCTATCTGTCGTGAGCACGATCGACACAGCCGGCGGCTTTGAACGCTTCGAGGACGGGACCGATTTCACGGTCGGCCTGGAGGAGGAGTTCGGGATCCTTGATCCGGACACCCTCAACCTCGCGCAGCGCTTCGAGGAGCTGGCATCCGCTGCGGCTGAGCATCCGCTGCTGGCGACCTCGGTGGCCGGCGAGCTGATCTCGTCGGAGATCGAGATCCGCTCCGGCCGCGGCGAGACGCTCGCCGACGCACGGGCGGCTCAGCGTGAGCATCGTCGGGCGCTGTTCGCGCTCGCCGCCGAGCGCGGCGTCCTGCTCGGCGCGACCGGGACGCATCCGTTCGCCGACTACCGTGCACAGCGGATCATCGACACCGAGCACTACCACCGCGTCGAGGAGGGCCTCAAGTACGTCGCCTGGCGTAATAACACCTTCTCGCTGCATGTCCACGTCGGGATCCGCGGTGCAGATCGCGCGGTCAAGATCTGCGACCGGCTGCGTCCGGCGCTGCCGATCCTGCTGGCGATCTCCGCCAACTCGCCGTTCCTCGACGGCCGCGACTCCGGACTGGCGAGTGCACGCAGCCAGACATTCACGCGCAGCTTTCCCCGGTGTGGTGTCCCCGACCCTTTCCACAACTGGAAGGGGTTCGCAGAGTACATCGACTTTCTCGTGCGGACGCAATCGATCGTTGAGTACACGCAGGTGTGGTGGTCGGTGCGGCCCCACCTGACGTTCGGGACCGTCGAGGTCCGGATCTGCGACGCGCAGGCCACCGCCGCCGAGTCCGATGCGCTGGCGGCGCTGATCGTCGCCTGTGTCGCCCAGGCGGCGCGGGACGTCGACGAGGGCCGCGATGCGCCGGCACGGCTGGCTCCACGGCTGATCGAGGAGAACATGTGGCGCGCGATCCGGTACGGCCTTGACGGTGATCTGCTCGACCTCAGCCGCGGGGAGCCCTACCCCGCCCGCGAGGCGACGGCACGCCTGCTGGCCTGGACCGAGCCGATGCGAGCCGAGCTCGGAATCGAGGTCGAGATGCCCGAGCACAACGGCGCCCAGCGCCAACGGGCGTTGCTCGAGCAAGGGCTCTCACTCGAGCAGGCCTATGCACAAACCGTCGCCGAGACCCGAGATTCGTATTCTGAGGTGGTAGATGAGCACGCCAGAGCCAACTGAAGAAGAAATGCGCGCGGCCTACGAGGCCGAGATCAAGAAGATCCGCGTCGAGCACGTGCTGGTTGAGAACATCGTCACGGTGATCAACCTCGGCATGCGTCGGACCGGCCTGATCGAGGGAACGGAGTCAGAACGCGATCCCGAGCAGGTGCGTCTGGCGATCGAATCGGTCCGATCGCAACTGCCGTTGCTCGAGCAGATCGCGCCCGAGCAGTCCTCGGCCATCCAGCAGGCGCTGTCGCAGCTGCAGTTTGCCTACGTCCAGATCGGTGGCGGTCCTGGATCCGCCGTGCCCAAGCCGGGGGAGTCTGCTGGCGCCCCGTCCGCCGGCGGACCTGCGCCCGGCGGTCCGACGCCGGCGGCGAATCCGGCCGAGCAGGTGAACCCTGGCGAGGCCGGCCCTGCCCAGCGCAGCGGCCGGTTGTGGGTGCCAGGCCAGTAGCCAGGTGTCCGCTTCCGTAGGCCTGGGCCTGCTGCTGGCGCTGCTGACGGCGTTCGGTTCGGTTGCCGGTTTCCTCTACAAATTCAGGGGCGCCCGGGCGACCCCTGAAGTCGATCTCGGCCGTCCGATCCATTCGACGGTTGTGCTGTTTCGGTCGCCGGTGTACCTGATCGGCATCACGATCGGGATGGGATCGTGGCTGGTGCACGTCGGCGCGCTGTCGCTGGCGCCGATCGCGCTCGGGCAAGCGACCGTAGCTGGCGGCCTGGTGCTGCTGACCGTCGTCGCGGACAGGCTGTTTGGGATCGCCGTCACCCGCCGGGAGTGGATCGGGGTGGCGTTGACCGCGACCGGGCTGGCGGCGCTGGCGGCGACGATTGGCAACGACGCCCAGAACGCCCACTCGCACTACGCGAGCGGAACCCTGACGCTGTTCCTGGTGGTGGTGGCGGGCGCCGGGCTGCTGATCGCGGCGCTGACTCGCCGCGGAAGCCTGCTGGCGGTCTCGGCAGGGCTGCTGTGGGCGGCATCGGACACATCGATCAAGGCGCTCAGCTCCCATCTGCATGCGGACGGCATCGGCGTGATGATCAACCCGCTGGTGGCGGTGATCTTCTTCGCATCGATGATCGGGCTGCTGATCTCGGCGCGGAGCCTGCAGCTGGGGGAAGCGGTGCCGGTGATCGCGCTGACCAGCGCGGCGGCAAACCTGACGACGATCGCGGCCGGACCGATCGTGTTCTCGGAGTCGTTGCCGAACGGCAGTCTGGCCCTTCCGGTCCGGTTGGCTGCGTTCCTGCTCGTGGTCGTGGCAGCCTCGCTGACCCCGCCGCCGATGGCCGCCGAGACTGGGTAGAGTCCAGGGCAATGTTCATCCTGATCGTTGGATGCGGCCGGGTTGGATCGGCTGTCGCGAAACGTGCGCTGGAGGCCGGGCACGAGGTATCGGTACTTGATGGCGACCCGCTCTCGCATGAGCGGCTCGACCGTGACCAGACATCGACCTGGGAGGATGCGGGCGGCCGCTTCACGGTCGGCGCGGCGCTTGAGGTCGATGCGCTCGTGGAGGCCGGAATCGAGCAGGCCGACACCTTCCTGGCGGCGACGCGTGGCGACAACACCAACCTGGTCATCGCCCAGATCGCCCAGCGGCGCTACGGCGTCCCGCGCGTGGTTGTGCGCGTCGCCGATCCGGGGCGGGCGGCCTGGTACGCGGAGCAGGGTCTGCACACGATCTGCCCGACCCAGGTCGCGATCGATCAGGCCGAGCGGGTGGCGCTGGCACCGTGAGCTGCGTGTCCGTCATCGCGCATTGGGAGGTGCCGGGATGTATGTGATCATCGCCGGAGCCGGCAAGGTCGGGTGGAACCTCGCCCGCGAGCTGATCGCCAAGGATCGCGAGGTGACGCTGATCGAGTCCGATCACACCCGCTATCGGGTCGTGGAGGAGGAACTCGAGCATGCCGTCCAGTACGGCGATGCCACCGAGCTATGGGTGCTCGAGCGCGCCGGAATCCAACGCGCTGATCTGGTGATCGCCGTCACCGGTGATGACGAGGACAACATCCTGATCTGCCAGGTCGCCAAGGAGAAGTACGGCTGCCAGCGGATCGTCGCCCGCGTCAACAACCCCCGCAACCTCCAACACTTCAAGCTGCTCGGCGTGCAGCCGGCCGTGTCCGCCACGGACCTGATCCTGCGCCTGATCGAACACGAAGTTCCGGAGTACGGCCTCGTGCAGCTGCTCGCGCTCGAGGAGGAGCACCTCGAGATCATCGAGCTCGAGGTCGGCGAGGGCTCTGACGCCGCCGGCAAGGCCGTGTCGGAGATCGAGCTTCCCGACGGCTCCCTGATCATCTCCGTGATCCGGGATGGCACCGGCTTCGTGCCGAAAACCGACTCGATCGTCGAACAGGGCGATCAGGTGCTGCTGATCCTCGATCCCGGCTTGGAGGCCGAGATCACCCTGCAGTTCGCGCCGGCCGGTGCCGGCGCCTCCAGCTGAGCGGACGGCTTCCCGCCGTCGTCACGCCGCCCTCTGTTCTGGACGGAATACCGGCCGCTCGGCGGGCTCAGCGGTGCGCTATCGTCGTCGTCCGCGCCCGGGAATACCCGGGCCGCAGCTGCTTTGCGGAATGGTGTAATGGCAGCACGGCGCGCTCTGGACGCGTTAGTCTAGGTTCGAGTCCTAGTTCCGCAGTTTTCTGGCAGGCGCGCGCGATCTGGTCCTCGCTCACGCGACGTACCGTGCCCGCTAGCGTGCCTCGAATGCGAGCGTATTGGCTGAGGCGGGCATCGGCATGAGCAAGATCCGAGATCCGGCGGCGCGACAGCGCATCGTTGAGGTGGCAGCGTCGGTTGTGGCTGAGGCTGGCCTGCGTGGTGCGACGATACGCGGGATCGCGACCGCAGCCGGTGTGACGACCGGCTACATCACGCACTACTTCGAGGACAAGCAGGCGTTGATGGGCGAGGTCATTCGGCACACCAACACCACGGCGGCGCGGCGGGTTCGCCGGGCAGCGGCTCAGACCGCGGGTGGTCTCTCCGGGCTCGAGGCGGTCGTTGACGCGATGCTGCCGCTGGACGCCGGGCGGCTGCGCGAGTGGCGGATCTGGATCGCGGTGTGGGGGCAGAGCCCCGTGAACGAGGACTACGCCGCCAGCTACCGGGAGGGCTGGAACGGGCTGCGCGGGATCTTCCTCGAATTGCTTGGGGAAGCGATCGAGTCGGGCGAATTGCGCGGTGACATCGACGCGGACTTCGAGGCTGAGCTGCTCGTGACGATGCTGGCAGGCGTCGGCCTGCTCGCGGGCGTGCAGAAACCGGCCCGCGTTCGGGCCCAGGCCAGGCGGATGTTGCGAGGCCAGATCGAGGTGCTGCGCTCGCGGCCCACGCCAAGCCAGTCGGCTGCCTGAGCCCGCAGGTAGCGCGCGACCCGATCTCAGACCTGATCGCCTGCCAGTTGCGGGCAATGCGTAACAGGCTTTACGAAACAAGTGTTACGATTGGCGCCCCGAAGAAAGTGCGACGCGAAGTCGGCCTGCGGTACGACGGGGTACCAGCCGGCCTCGCGGTACGAACTTGCGACGGTGGTGAAGCCTTGGGTATGCTGGCCCCCGCCCGGTCTCCGGTCGGGCGTTAGGGAGTGAGGAGAAGAGGCAGGCGGATGTCAGCCGTGTCCAGGATCTATGGGCCGTTCCGCACGTTCATCGAGACGATCGGAGCGATGGTGTTGCTGTTCCGCCGCAGTCTTGTGGCGGCGGTCACCCCTCCCTACAACTACGGGCCGGAACTCGTCGATCAGTTCCTGTTCGCCCTGCGGCTGGGTTGGTTCCCGATGATGCTCGCCTCGTTGGCCTTCACCTATGGGCCTGCTGGCATCGAGATCGGCGATTTCCTCAACCTGGTCGGTGCCATCGACCGCCTCGGCGGGCTGTTCGTGCTGATCGTGATGCGAGAGTTCGCGCCGCTGGTCTGCGCGATCGTGATGGCGGGGGTCGCCGGTACCGCGATGACGGCCGACCTCGGCGCCCGCAAGATCCGCGAGGAACTGGACGCACTGATGGTGCTCGGCGTCGACCCGATCAAGAGTCTGGTCGTACCCCGGTTCCTCAGCCTGATGCTGCTGACTCCGCTGTTCTCGATCTACGCGCTGCTGTTCGGCGCCCTCGGCGGGATCTTCGTCACGCTCTCCAACGGCGCCCAGGTCGGGCCGTTCTTCTCGACCTTCTTCGCGCAGGCGACGACGATCGAATTCGAGGCGATGCTGGTCAAGTCGACGCTGTTTGGCGCGATGATCGCGATCGTCTGCTGCTACAAGGGCCTGACCGCATCGGGTGGCGCCGAGGGCGTCGGCCGCGCGGTCAACCAGGCCGTCGTGATCGCGTTCCTGGGGATCGGTTCGATCGATTACGTGTTCACGCAGACGCTGCTGGCCACCAACCCGATCCTGAACACTCCGAGATGACCGCGCTGTCACGTCCGATCGAAGCACTCGAGAGCTTCGGAGAGGCCTCTCGGTTCTGCGGACGGATCGTCGGCAAGGTCCTCAGCGGCCGCGTTCTCAAATTCATCGGAGAGACGATCCGCCAGGCGGGGATCCTGATCACCGGCTCGGCCGTGATCGTGCTCGGCCTGGTGTTCATCCTCGGACTGCAGTGCGGGATCGAGGGGGCGTACGCGGCCAAATCAGTCGGCGCCACTTCCGCGACCGGCGCGATCACCTCTCTCTGCGATCTGCGCGAGGTGATCCCCTACGCGTTCGGCTACATGATGGCCGCGAAGGTCGGCACCGGATTCGTGGCGGAGATCGGCTCGATGCGGATTTCCGACGAGATCGACGCGCTTGAGGTGATGGGGTTCGACGCGATCCTGTATCTCGGCTCGACGCGCCTGCTTGCGACCTGGATCGTGCTGCCGTTTCTCTACGCCGCCGCTGTGGCCGCCGGGTACGTCGCCTCGTACTTCGCGGTCGTGGTGCAGCTCGGCGAGGTCTCAAAGGGCGGATACCTGCAGCTGTTCTGGGAGTTCCAGTCGCCCACGGACTTCGTGTTCGCGTTCATCAAATGCCTGGCGATGGCGACCTACATCGTGCTCGTCTGCATCTACTACGGGTATCACGTCAGCGGCGGGCCGGTCGGCGTCGGCAAGGCGACCGCTCAGTCGATGGTCGCCAACATCATCGGAATCCACCTGATCGGCCTCGTTGGCACGCAGCTGTTCTGGGGCGGCAACGCGCGAGCGCCGATCGGAGGCTGATGCGGCGTCTGTGGCACACACCGACCCCACGGCTGCGGGACGCGATCTGATGCGACGCGAGGCGCTCTCCAGGATCGCCGGATGGGCGGCGCTGACCGTCGTGGTCGTCGTCGTCGCGCTGCTGCTGTTCACCGGCGGCTCGAGCTATGTCGTCAACGCCCGTTTCTATGACGCCGGCCAGCTGGTCCCGGGCGACCGCGTCACCGTCGCCGGGCACACCGTCGGGTCGGTCGGTTCGATCACGCTCAGCCCGGACGGGCTCGCGAACGTGCAACTGAACATCACCGACTCCAGTCTCGATCCGCTGTCGAAGAACACGACCGCGACGATCGGGCAGCTCAGCCTCACCGGTGTCGCGAACCGCTTCGTCAGCCTTGCCCCGGGTGTCGGTGGCGGCACGATCCGGTCGGGCGGCCTGCTGCCGGTGACCCGGACGAAGGGGATCGTCGACCTGGACACGGTGCTCGACGCTCTGACGCCCAAGGTGCGCTCCTCGCTCGTCGAGTTCCTCAAGACCGGCACCTATTTCGTGCAGCCGCCCACCGGTGACCAGCTCAATCAGCTGGCGATGTACCTCAACCCCGCGCTCAGCCAGCTGAGCGACCTCGGCGGCGAGATCGTCTCCGACCAGTACTCGCTGCAGCGGCTGGTGGGCTCGGCTGCGAAGGTCAGCGGCGCCCTTGCGCAGCGCTCGGGCGACCTTGCCGGCGCGGTGACAAACACGGCGCAGGTCCTCCAGGAGATCGCCGGCAAGCGGACCGCGCTCGAGGACACGCTGACGCGTGCTCCCGCTGTCCTCGACCAGGCGACGACCGTGATGAGACACGCCGACACGACGCTCGACGCGCTCGACCCGGCGCTGAAGGCGCTGCAGCCGGTCGCTCCGGAGATCGCGCAGCTGCTGCGCACAGTCGTTCCGTTCACCAACGACATGATCCCGACGGTTTCCGGAATCCGAGCACTGCTGCCGGAGGCCGCGGCGGCGGCGAAGGCGTTCCCCGCGACCGGCAGAGCAGCGACGCCGGCGCTCGCGTCGCTTGACAGCGCACTGACCGCGATTGAGCCGATCCTGTCCGGGCTGCGCCCGTACATCCCGGACTTCGTCGGCGCGTTCTTCAACGGTGTCGGTGGCTCTTCCGGCGGCCTCTACGACGCCAACGGACACATGCTCCAGGCCCGCTTCATGTTCAGCCCGTCGTCCGGTTCCCTCACCGGGATCCTCTCGCTTCTCGGTAAGGCCGCCCTCAGCGCTGGCGCCACCGGAGGCGCCAAGTTCGACCAGACCGCTCCCTGCCCGGGCGGCGGCTCGATCCCGTCCTCGGATCACTCGGCGCCATGGACCTCCCCCGACTCCAGTGCGAGCCTCGGCACCATCTGCAATCCGGACAACGACGTGCAATGAGGCGCCTGCTCGTCATCGGTGGACTGCTCGCGGTGATCAGCGCCGTTGCGCTGCTGACCGGAACCGTCGCCGACGGCAACGACACGTACCGCTTCGACGTGATCCTCGACGATGCTCGCGGCCTGATCCCAGGCCAGCTGGTGAAGATCGCCGGTGCCGATGCCGGCACGATCTCGAACGTGGTCGTGACCCGGGACAGCGCAGGCACCGACCAAGCCAAGATCGAGGCGTCGTTGACCGGTCCCTTCCCGTTCCACAGGAACGCGACCTGCGTCGTGCGCCCCGACGGGCTGATCGCCGAGAACTACCTGGAGTGCGATCCCGGCAGTCAGAGCGCGCCGCTGCTGACAGGTACCGGCGGCAACCCGCCGACCGTTCCGGTCTCCCACACCTCCGAGCCGGTCAGCCTGCAGGACCTGTTCAACATCTTCAACCTGCCGACCGGCGAGCGGGTTCAGGTGCTCGTCGACGAGCTCGGGATCGCCACGGCAGGCGCGGGAGACAGCATCAACGCCATCCTCCAGCGCGCCGACCCGACGCTTGGTCTCGCCCAGAAGGTGATCCACGTCCTCGACGGCCAGACGGCGCAGCTGTCGACGATCATCGACGCCACCAACACGATCGCGGCGCAGGGGGCCAGCCACACGGAGGCCGTTAAGCAGTTCCTGCAGAAGACCGCGGCGCTGACGCAGTTGACGGCGGATCATTCGGGCTCGCTCTCGGAGGCCGTCGCCAAGCTCCCCGGGCTGCTGTCGTCGGCCAGGCCCGCGCTTGACGAGCTCAACACCGTTGCCGCTGAGGGGACCCCGCTGCTGTCAGAGATCCGCACGGCGACGCCGTACCTCGACAAGGTGGACCGCCAGCTTCCGGGCTTTACGACGCTCGCCAAGCCCGCGCTCTCGAGCCTCGGTACGGCGATCAAGAATGCGATCCCGGTTCTGCACAAGACGACCCCGCTCGTCAACCAGATCGATACCTACCTGAAGCAGTCGGCTCCCGCGACCAAGACGTTCTCGTCGCTGGCCGTGAACCTGATCCAGCACGGGTTCTCGGAGAACTTCCTGTCGACGGTCTACTACAACGCCGGCGCCCTGTCTCACTACGACAGCATCTCCCACATGCTGGCGACCGTCTACGTGTTCCCCGGGGACGGGAGCTGTCTGTTGTACGCCACGACGCCGAGCACCGATACGCAGTGCGAAGCCCACTACGCCAGCCAGCCCGCGTCGACGGCTGCGGTCAAACCGCACGCGCAGCGGCACCGGGCGCCGACCAGGACGGCGACCGCGACAGCGACCACGGCGGTCACCACCACCGGCTCCACGACCACCACTCCGAGTCCGGCCGCGAGCCTTCCATCTCAGCTCGGCAGCGGGCTCGGCAAGGTCCTCTCAAACCTCGGCTCGATCGTCAGCGGCACGATCTCCGGCACCGTCAGCGGACTCGGCAAGGCGCTCGGCGTAGGCAGCGCAGGCAGCGCAGGCAGCGCAGGCAGCGCAGGCGCGGCCAGCAGTACGAGCACCGGCAGCAGCCAGCAGAGCCTGAAGAGCCTCCTCGACTATCTGCTCAAGTGAGACGCAACCGCCCCTCATTTCTCGCGCTGTTGGATAACCCCGTGCTCGTCGGGGCGGTCACGATCCTGGTCGTCGCGGTCGCGGTGTACGTCAGCTATATCGCTGAGAACGGACTCCCGTTCATCCCGACCTACGACATCAACGTCCAGGTGGCGGACGGGGGCGAGCTGTATAAGAACACGGATGTCCGGATCGGCGGTGCTCGCGTCGGACAGGTCCTCAAGATCACGCCGGAGCCTGCCGACAAGCAGTGGCCGCATCCGTACGCGCAGCTGCAGATCCAGCTCGAGAAGAGCCTCGATCCGCTCCCGTCCGACACGCACTATCAGGTACGGCTCGCCTCGGTGCTCGGCGGTCAGTACCTGGAGCTGTTCCCGGGCCACGGCCACGCACAGACGGTCCCCGACGGCGGCACCTTGACGATCAGCGCGAACGCGGCGGCCAACCACAACATCCCGTATGTCGACCTCTCGGCCGCCTTCGACGTGTTCGGCCCGAGGACGCAGAAGGGCCTGCGGAGCGTTGCCGAGGATCTCGGTACGGCGTTTGCGGGAAGGGGGGCTGGCCTCAACGACGCGATCCATGCGTTTGGGCAGGCGATCGGACCGCTCGACCAGATCCTTGGTCTCCTGGCGGCTCCCGGCACCGAGCTCAGCAGCTTCATCTCGGGCCTGGCCTCGACCACGGGCGCGCTCGCGCCTGTATCGACGACGATCAGCTCGTTGCTGCAGAACGGCGCGACCACGGCCAGCGCGCTCGATCAACCGGCGCTCGGGCGGTCGCTCGACGAACTGCCCGGAACCGAGACGGCCGGCACGAGTGTGCTGAGCAACGCCCTGCCGGTGCTCCGGCAGGTCGCGAGCATCACCGAGGCATTGAAACCGGCCGCGGCCGAACTGCCCATCGCCGCTCGGCGGCTCGATCAGGCGCTGCAGGCTGCGCCGGCGACGCTGCGACTCGTGCCAGGAGTCTCCGCGACGATCGAGTCGGTGCTGAGCGCCACCAACAAAGTCGACGGCGACCCGAACACGCTGCGTGCCTTCTCGATCCTCGGTGACAACGACCTCGGCACCGCCGGCGCCTCGGCCTTCGTCGGCCTCGGCGCGATCCTCAACGCGGTCTCCTCGGCGCAGTTCGCCTGCAACGTCGCGGGTCTGTGGGCGCGCAACTTCGGAGCGGCGCTGAGCGACGGTGACAGCCAGTCGAACTTCCTGCTCGCCGAGCCGATCATCAGCGTCAGCGATCTGCTGCAGCCCGGTGGCGACGCCCCGTCCTCAAACCTCCATATCAACTACGCCCCAGTCGAGGACTCGAAGCAGTGCCAGGCCGGCAACGAGGTCTACTCGGGCCAACAGGCGATCGGCTTCTCGGGCACCACGTCACATACATTCGACGACACGGCACCGCCCGCCGGTGTGTACAAGCTCGCGCAGAAGGCGGGGCTCGTCCCATGAGGCTCGGACTACCTGGCCGCAAGCCGGTCACCGGTCGTCGACGGGGCCTGCCGGCGCTGCTGATCGCCGTCGTGATGATCGCCCTGCCGCTGCTCGTCGTCGACTACGCGTTCACCCACAAGCTGCCCTTCGGCTCGCAATACACCGACTACGCGATCGTCTCCAACAGCGTCAACGTCCGCAGCGGCTCCCCGGTCCGGATCGCGGGCATCGACGTCGGTGCGGTCACCGGTGTCACTGCCGACGGGAATGCGACGAAGATCGCCTTCACGATCGCGCCGAACGCGCGCCCGATCCACACCGACGCGACGATGACGATTCGCGACCGCCTGTTCCTTGAAGGGGGCTACTACCTGCAGCTCGACCCAGGCAGCCCCACCGCGCCGGTTGCCGGTGAAGGGTTCACGATCCCCGAGCGCAGCACTGCCTCGCCGGTCCAGTTCTTCCAGATCCTCTCGACGTTCGACGTCGCCGCCCGCGCTGACCTCGAACAGCTGCTCAACACCGCCAATCAGGCGTTCAGCCCGGCGGCCGGCGCCCCTGAGTCCGACAGCGGGGCCGGCGGTTTCAAGCAGGCGATCCCGTCGCTGACGCCGATCCTGAAGGATGTCTCCTGGGTGAGCCAGGCCCTGCGCGGATCGCAGTACAACGACGTCGATGACCTGTTGACTGGCTCGTCGCGGGTCGCCACCACGCTCGCCGATAACTCACGGCAGCTGGCGGACCTCGTCACCGGCCTCGACCGGGCCGCGTCGGCGCTGGCGGCCGATGACGGCGACGTCGGCCAGTCGATCTCGGGGCTCGACGCGACGCTCAAGGAAGCCCCCGCGACGCTGCGCGCCCTGAACAGCTCGCTGCCGCCGCTGACCACGCTCGCCAATGCACTGACGCCCTCGCTGAAGGCCAGCCCGGTACTGGTCAGCAGTCTCACGTCCGAGATCAAGGCCGTGACGAAGGTTGTCGCGCCACGGCGCCGCGGGCCGTTGTTGAGCTCGCTGAAGACGTTGCTGGCGACGTTCCCGAGCGTGCTGCGACAGCTTGCAAGCCTGTTCCCGTCGACCACGGAGCTGACGAGCTGCCTGCGTGAGAAGGTCGTGCCGCTGCTGCAAGAGCAGGTCCAGGACGGCGCACTGTCGACGCACCAGCCGGTGTGGAAGGAGCTTGTCCACTTCATGCCGAACCTTGCCAGCGCAAGCGGGGACTTCGACGCCGACGGCCCGTACACACGTGTGCTCGGGGCGCTTGGAACCGACTCGGCCGACGCCGGCGATCTGGGTTCGCTGCCCGGCGTCGGTCAGCTGATCGGCTCGCTGCCAGGCAACGCGAACAACGCTGATCAGGGGGTCAGCCCACACTGGGTCGGCGACCTTCAGGCGTCCGCATTTAGGCCGGACGTGTCGTGCACGTCACAACCCCTGCCGACGGATCTCTCGTCTGATCCGGCGACCGCGGATCAGACGAGCACGACCAGTGCCACAGCCGGCGCCGAGCAGGCTGACAGGAGGTCGCGATGAGGTCGTCGCGCACAGTCGTGCAGATCAAGCGCTACGGGCGCTCGTTCCTGGTCGTGCTGGGGCTGATCGCCGTCGGCACCGCCGCCGGGTTCTACATCCTGATCCAGCAGCGTCTGCCGAACCCGTTCCAGAGCTTCTACAAGGTCAACGCCGCGTTCCCGAGCGCCGCAGCGGTCGTGCCCGGGCTCGGCGAGCCGGTCGATGTCGCCGGTGTGCACGTCGGCGAGATCCTCGGCACCGAGCTGCACGCCGGCCAGGGGATCATCCAGATGGAGATCGACCCCGGCAAGGGGGTCAAGCATCTCTACAAGAACGCGTACGCCGATGCTGACGCCCGAACACGCCGCTGACGGACATGTACGTCGACATCAACCCGGGCTCGCCATCGGCCGGGGTGCTGCCCCCGGCGGCACGATCCCGGTCGTCGGACGCGACTTCGCCGACCAACTCCGACGAGCTGCTCGATGAGCTCGACGTTGACACCCGTGACTGGTTCACGAGCTTGATCAGCTCGCTGTCGACAGGGCACAGCCGGCCGTGGACCGGACATCCGCAAGGCGCTCCAGGACCTCGGGCCGACCGCCCAGCAGATGCGGACGATCGCCGACCTGCTGGCGCGACCGCCGCACCGAGCTGCCGACGCTCGTCCACAACCTGGGGCAGCTGACGTAGGCCACCAGCCAGGAGGACACGCAGCTCGGCACGTGGTTCGGCGCCGGCGACACGACGGTGCAGGCGCTGGCGACCCAGGACGGTGCGCTGCAGCGCGGCGGTCGCCGAGCTGCCCGGGACGCTGGCGACGACCCGCAAGACGCTCGGCGACCTGACGGGCTTTGCCAACGCAGCTGGCGCCGACCGCGACGGCGCTGCATGCCCGACCGCCAAGGAGCTGCCGACGACGCTGCGCGACGCCAGGACGCTGGTCAAGGCGCCGGCGCTGCTGCCGGTCAACAAGATCGGAGCCGTTCGAGAACGCGGTCGCTGCCGCTCGCAGCGCCGGGCTCAGCCGAGGCGACCAGGCGACTCGACGAAGCCGCCGCGCCAGAGCTGACGACGCGCTTCAAGGGCACTGCGATACATCGACCAACGAGCTCGCCTACGACCCGGGCGGCAGGCAACCCGGGCTTCCTCTACTGGCTGGCGTGGTTCGCCCACAACGCCGACTCGTTCATCGTCGACCGCCGACGCCAACGGCCCGGCCTGGCGGCACTGCTCCTGATCCTGCGCGCAGCTCCAGGGTCCCGCTCGACCGGCGCTGACCGCTGCTCGAGGCCCTGCTCGGGATCGACTGTCGGATGCTGAGCGGACTGACATGGTCACCCAGGCACCGAAGCGCGCGGCGATCGCGGTTGCGCTGGCGTTCGCGCTGTCCTGCATCGGGCTGATCATCTTCGTCTGGACCCAGTTCGGCGGCACGATCCCGTTCGCGCCGCAGGGCTACCGGGTCAAGGCGCTGTTCCACGAGACCGGGCTGCTCGTCCCCAACGCCGACGTCCGCATCGCGGGCGTCAACGTCGGCAAGGTCGCCGCGGTCCAGGCGCACGGCATCAACTCGCTGGTGACGATGGACATCGAGCACGCAGTACGCGCCGATCCCGCGTGACACCCGGGCGATCCTGCGCGAGAAGACGCTGCTCGGCGAGGCGTACGTCGAGCTCTCGACCGGCAATCCACGCGCGGGCTGAGCTCCCCGACGGCGGCACGATCCCGAACGCCCAGGTCGCGCAGACACAGCAGCTCGATCAGGTCCTCAACGCGTTCACCCCGCCGGTGCAGCACGACTTCCAGGAGCTTCCTCGAGCGGGACCGGCGCTGCACTGCCGGGCCAGCGGGCAGGACCTCAACGACGCGCTCGGCAACGCCGATCCGACGGCCACCGAGCTCGACGCGATCATCGGTGTGCTCCACCAGCAGCAGGGGAATCTCGGCGCGCTGATCCGCGATTCGGCGACCGTGCTCACCACGCTCGGGGACCGTGGGCGCGCACTGCAGAACCTGATCACGGCCGGTAACTCGGTCGTCTCGGCGACGGCCGGTCAGAACAGGGCGCTGATCAGCACCGTTGACGCGATGCCGGCGTTCCTGGCGCAGCTGCGGACGACGCTCGGACGCGTCAACACCACGCTCGAGCATCTCGAAACCCTCGCTCAACGCCCTCGCTCCGGTGGCGCCGCTGCTGACGCCCGCGCTACGAGGCCTGACCGAGCTCTCCGGCCCGCTCGTCGAGCTGTTGCGCCAGGCGCCGTCGGTGCTGCGCGACGCTGAGACCGCGCTGCCATACGTCAAGCGCTTCATCGTGGCGCTCGGTCCGACGGCCGATGCGCTTGTGCCCGCGGCCGAGCAGATCATCCCGATGATCAACGTCGTCGCGGACTACAAGCAGAATCTGGTCACGGCGATGGCGCAGCTGCCGGCCGACCTGCAGGGTCAGATCACATCCGATTCGACCTCCGACGCCGATGGCATCCCGGTCGGCCAATCGCACTATCTGCGGGCGCTCGTGACGATCGGCCCGGATTCTTCGTTCGGACAGCGCACGATGTCAGCTTCAGAGCGCCAGAACACGTACTTCGCGCCGGGCGAGCTCGCGAACATCGACAAGGGCGCACTCGAGTCGGCCGGATGTCCGTCGAACGCAACCAGCGGAAACGTTCCGTGCCGGCTGCAGCCAGCGTTCGCCTGGGGCCACGGGATCGCCAAGAGCTATTACCCGCACGTGACCGCGGCCAAGCCGTAGACGTGGGCGCACCTGGGCAGCCAGGCGGGGGAGCTGCACAGCCCGGCCCGTTGGCCGGGCTGTGCGAGATCTGCGTCCATCAGCAGCTCGTCCCGAACACCCGCGGCTCGGTGTTCTCGCTGTGCCGGCGCTCCCGCAGTGAGCCCGACAGGTTCCCGCGCTACCCGCGACTACCGGTCGGCAGCTGTGACGGGTTTGAGGCTCGCGGCGCTACTGCGACGGAAGCGGGTTGAGGACCAGCAGGTTCGAGCCGTCCTGCTGGGACTCGATCTTCTCGGCGAACAGGCCGCGCGCCGTGATCTGATCGACGAGGCCTGCTTCCTCGGTCTTCTTCCACAACGCGAGCTCGGCGATGTCGGGCGGGAACTCCGCCAGTGTCTCGCTCAACGGCTCCGACAGGAACGGGGTGAGCTCAGCACGGTCGAACAGGACGGCGACCGTGAGCGATTCGCTCTTGGGCTTGGTGGTTGTGTCCTGCGGCGGCTTCTGGCTGAGCTCGGTCGCAGTGTTCGAGTCTCGGCTCGGTACGGCCGGGAGGCAGCACGGCGATCACGTTCTGCGTGTTGTGCAGATACTTGAAGGTGTAGAGCGCGAGTTCGAGCGCTTCCCGGCGCAACAGCAGCAGCCGGTTCGCTGAGGGCGTTCCCGGCAGCGTGCAGTCGCTGGTGCCGAGGCCGCACAGGTTGTAGGCGACCGTCTTGCCGCCGAGCAGCGACAGGCTCTCGGAGCCGGTGCTCGAACTGTTGACCGCGACCAGCATTCCGCTCGTCGTCCCGCCATCGGCAGCTGTCTCGGCGTTGCCGAGAGACATCAGGCTGACGACGTCGAGCTGCTGTGAGGCCGAGGTGCGGTAGGAGGCGACGTAATCGGCGATCTGCGTGGCGCCGCCGGTGCCCGTCTCGTCGGCGCCCAGCGACGACCACGTGGCCGCGTGATTCGTCGTGCTGTTCGAGTTCGCGATCAGGACCGCGACGGCCACCGCTACGGCGCCGAGCGCGATCCCGACGAGCCCGGCCAACGCGACGCGGAACTTGTCGGCGTGCGGGGGTTCGTTCGGCGTCTAGATCGTCGAAGCCCAGGTGCGGTCGTCGTTCAGGTCGATCTCGGGCCGGACCAGACCGACGCTGTCGAGCAGGTCGACGACCTCGTCGCCGTGCATCTCCTTGCGCTCCATCAGCGCGTCCGCGATCTGCTCGATCGTCTCCCGGTTGGTGGCCATCAGCGTGTACGCGCTGCACGTAGGCCTGCCCGAGCAGGATCTGCGCGCCGCGAGCGCTTTGCCGGGTCTGCCGAGCACGGTGCCGAGCGGGTCGCTCGGCATCCCCGAGCCGCCGCTGGCGCGGTTCATGATCCGGTTGCCGATCCGCTCCAGCCGGCTCGACGCACCATGGCTGTTCGTGCTCGGGCTGTTCGCCGGGCTTCAGACGGCGCTCGAGATGGATCGTCGATCGTGACCGCGTCGGGCCCCATGCCCCAGCAGCCCGACCATCGCCGCCGCCGTGGCCGTGGCGCTGTAGCAGGTCGCCGCTGACGCCCTGGGAGTTCTCGCCGTAGAAGACGTGCTCGGCGGCCATCGCGCCGAGCGTCATGATCAGGCTGCCCATCACGCGAGCTGCGGAAGTGCGAGAAGCGCTCGTCCTTCTCCATGCTCTGGTAGTGGCCGAGCGAGCCGCCGCGCTTGCGGATCGAGAGGCGCGTCGAGAGCAGCTCTTCGCCGAGGTAGACGTGGCCGGCCGCGGCGTGGCCGGCCTCGTGGATCGCGACCGCGCGGGTCTCCTCGGGGACGTAGTCGATGTTCTGGGCCGTGCCGGCCTCGACCGTCGTCATCGCCTCGACGATGTCGCGCCAGGCGAACACCGGCGACCCTCGGAGTGGGCGATCGTCAGCGCCATCGAGCAGCACTGCTCGATCATCGACGGCGAGTAGCCGTTGGTGATCCGCGCCAGCTCGTCGCGCCGCGTGGTCGGTGTCGAGGTCGGGCTCGTGGTCGACCTTCGCCATGTACAGGTCGAAGATGTCCTTGCGATCGTCCTTCGTCGGCGTCCGGAACCAGATGTGGCGGCCCATCCGGCCCGGGCGGGTCAGCGCCGGGTCGAGCGCGTCGATCGGCACGTTGCAGGCGCCGATGAAGTAGATCTCCTCCTTGCGCGGCCGCGGCGGCGGCAGCCGCAGGCTGCAGCTTGCCGATCCTCTGGCGGGACCACGAACATCGCGTCGAGGAACGTGTTGAAGCGGTTGGTGAAGAACTTGCGCAGAGCCGGCGGCTCGCCCATCCCGTCCATCACCACCAGCAGCTGGTTGAGCGCCTGGCCCTGATAGCCCATCCATCCCATGCCGGGGAGATAGCCGCGTTGACGCGGGCTGCGACCCGCGTCAGGAAGCCGAGCGACGTCTGCGGCCCGCCTCGGCGCGTGCAGCGAACAGCCGCTCGCGCCACTGGCGCGATCTCGATGACGAGGTCGCCGGTCGGCGTCAGCGAGCCGTTGGGGCCGAAGAACAGGAGATCGTTGACGGGAGTCCGGCTCGCGCCTCGGCGGGCGGTCGCGTCAGCGCCTGGCGGCGCAGTCCGACGGCATCGATCTCGTCGATGAAGACGATGCACTGGCCGCCCCACTTGCGCGCGAGCTTGCGCGCCCGGTGGGCCAGCAGCTGCACGGTCACGGCGTCCATGCCGATGAACATCTGCGCGAAGCCGGAGCCGGGGATCGTCACGAACGGGCAGTTGAAGTTGGTGGCGATCGCCTTCGAGATCATCGTCTTGCCGGTGCCCGGGGCGCCCAGGAACAGCAGGCCGCGCTCGCGCTTGCCGCCGGCCGTTCGAACTCCTCGCCGGACTGCCACAGCGTGATCACGCGGGCGATCTCCTCCTTCGCCTCGGCCTGGCCGCGGACGTCGTCGAGCTTCACGCCCCAGCTGGCGTCGCCTGGCTCATACGTCTTGATGCTGCGCATCGCCATGCAGCAGGAACGGGCCGAACAGGATGAACACGTTGATGAACAGGAACAGCGGCAGCTGCGATGAAGACGAGCGCCAGCTGCGGCAGCGTCGTCCGCCGGGAAGAGGGTTCGCAGACCCTTGAACGGGTCGAAGAACGGCGCGCTGACACCCGAGAATGCGAACAGCGCCTGGCACAGAGCCAGCAGCACGAGCGCGATCCCGATGATCCACGGGACCCGACGCCACTGGGTGCGCCAGAACCAGAACCGGCGCCGAGCGACGATGTCGTCCTGCTTGAGATCCTCGCCTGTGCCAAACAGGCTCGGCCACGGAATCAGCCGGCGGACGATCGACCTCGACGAGACCGCGGAACAGGACGACGGCGAGGAAGGTCAGCAGGATGGCGCCAGCCGATCCCCATATGGTTGGAGTCGAACAGGATCAGGAAGAACGCGGGGGCCGTCAGCAGCGCAACGGCCGTCGCGGCGCGCGTCATCCGCCGCCATTCGCGGGCGAGCGCCCGCGCGTGATCCGCCTTATTCAACGCCGGACCGGTCTGCTCGACGTAAGCCACTGATCAGCAGGGTACAGGCCGGAAACCTGATTTCCGCAGGGAGATTAAGGACTCGATAAGAACGCCCCGCGGGGTGTCCCATTTCGTCGGTCACCGTCAGCGCAGGCGGCGCAGTCCGACGTCGAGGAACAGCAACTCGTCGAGCATTGCGGTGGCCGCGGCGTCGGTGGCCTCGTCGGTGACGAACCGGCCATCCTCGATCCGCTTGCCGACCCAGGCGATGTTCACGAGCGCCTGAGCCGAGTACAGCATCAGCGCGCCGGTGACCTGCTTGAGCTGCTGGACGGAACGGGTGCCGGCCGCGATTCCACCGTAGGAGACGAACCCGAGCGCCTTGTACTTCCACTCGTTGTGCAGGTAATCGAGCGCGTTCTTCAGCGCTGCCGGGTAGCCGTAGTTGTATTCCGAGGTGACCAGTACGACCGCGTCGGCGGCAGCGACCTGTTCGCTCCACCGCTTCGTGTGCCCGTGCAGATACTGCTGCAGGCGCGGGTGGTTGGGCTCGTTGAGCAGCGGCAGGTTGAGCTCCGCGAGGTCAGCGACGTCGACCTCAAAGCCGCCGTGCGCACGGGCGAGCTCGGCGAACCAGGTGCCGAGGGGCAGGCCGACGCGGCCCGGGCGGGTGGAGCCGATCACGATCAGCAGGCGCGGCATCGGCACCGAGTCTAGTTAGCGCAGAGGCCTCCGCCCTCAACGACTAGTGTCCGCGCCGTGGATGACGCCACCGAACTGCTGCGGGACGAGAACCTCCCGCGCGCCTTCGCGGACGCCTTCACGCGGGAGCAGCTGATCAGGGACATCGACGGCCGCTGGCGATCGGGCGCTGAACTCGAGGAACGGTCGCGGGGCCTGGCGGAGAAGCTGCACGCCATCGGCCTCGGCGCCGGAGAGCGTGTCCTGCTCACCGGCGGCCCGAGCGCCGCTTGGGTGATCGGCTACCTCGCGGTGCTGCGCGCCGGGCTGGTCGCGGTACCGGTCAACCCGGCGTACACGCCGGCGGAGATGCAGCGAATCCGCGACGCCGCGCGCCCGGCGGCCCAGCTCGACGAGGGCGTGCTGAGGGAGGGGGTGCCTTCTGCAGGTGGCCCAACGGGGCCACCGTCGGGACCGCGCCTCATTGATCAGGCGGGCACCGATGACCCTGCGCTGCTGCTCTACACCTCCGGCACGACCGGGCAGCCGAAGGGCGCGATCCTCAGCCACGGCAACCTGCTGGCGAGCGCTCGTGCGGTCGGGATCGCGTGGCGGTGGACGGCGGAGGACTCGCTGCTGCTGGCGCTGCCGCTGTTTCACATGCATGGTCTCGGGGTCGGGATCAACGGCGCACTGGCGGCCGGCGCCCGGATCGTGCTGCGCGAGCGGTTCGATGCCGCCGATGTCGCCGCGCACGCGCCGGGGGCGACGATGTTCTTCGGGGTGCCGGCGATGTATCAGCGGCTCGCGCAGGAGGAGCGGCTCGGCGCCCTGTCGACGCTTCGGCTGCTGGTGTCGGGGTCGGCGCCGCTGCCATCCGCCCTGTTCGCGCAGATTGCGGCGGCGGCCGGGCAGCCACCGCTCGAGCGCTACGGCATGACCGAGACGGTGATGATCGCGTCAAACCCGATCGACGGGCCGCGCAAGCCGGGGATGGTCGGGCTGCCGCTGCCCGGGGTAGCGCTGCGGCTGGGCGGCGAGCGCGACGAGATCGAGGTGACCGGCCCGAACGTCCTCGTCGGCTACGACGGGGGTGCCGGCACCGATGCGTTCACCGACGACGGCTGGTTCCGGACCGGTGACCTCGGGGAGTTCGACGCCGACGGCTACCTGCGGATCTCCGGCCGGGTGAAGGAGCTGATCATCTCCGGCGGGTACAACGTGTACCCCCGAGAAGTCGAAGAGGTGCTGGCGCAGTACCCCGGAGTCGTCGAGGTCGCGGTGATCGGCCGGCCGAGTGAGCGGTGGGGTGAGGAGGTCACGGCCGTCCTCGTCGTCGAGGCGCCTCTCGACGAGGCCGCCCTCCGGCAGTTCGCGGCTGAGCAGCTCGCCCCGTACAAGGTGCCGAAGGCGGTCGAGTTCATCGACGCGCTGCCGCGGAGCGCACTCGGCAAAATCGTGCGCGGCCAGCTCTAACGGGCTGCGGAGGCGGCCAGGGCGGCCAGCTGCTCGGCCGTGAACGTCTGCTCAACCGCCGAGCGCTGCGTCTGCAGGTTCACCAGCGCGCCGGGCGGCGGTGCCACCGGCCCCCGCAGGAGCGGGTCGTCGGTCTGCTCCATCCACCGCTGCAGACGTGAACGCATGTCCTCCAGCACGTCGGCGTAGTGCTCCGCACCGACGAGGTTACGGCCCTCGCCAGGGTTGAAGAACAGGTCATGCAAGGACTCCCGGGCGACCGTGCGCTCCGCCCAGCCTCGCGCCACGTACGCCTCCTTCGACGGCGAGTCATCGCAGTTCGGCAGCACCGGATAGGGGTAATCGTCGAACCGGCGGATGTACTTGTAACGCTCGGTCCGGATCGACCGCTGCGGCTCGTAGGCGGCGTGGTAGGTCAGCTCCGAGAACACCTCAGAGCGGCTGCCGGGGGGCTCGTGGCCGTGGACCAGCGGCACCAGCGAGCGGCCGACGAGCCAGGGTGGATGTTCGATTCCGGCGAGGTCGCAGATCGTTGGGAACAGGTCAACGTGCGAGACGAGCGAGTCGAACGCGCGACCGCCGTGGAAGCCGCCCGGACCGCGCATGATCAGGAACACGCCGGTCCCGCGATCGAGCAGGCTGGCCTTGGCGGTCGGGAACGCGAGCCCGTGATCGGTCGTGCAGATCACGAGCGTGCGCTCGTCGAGGCCGGCCTCCTGGAGCGCGTTGAGAACAGCGCCGACGCCGTGGTCGAGCGAGCGAGCACTGGCTTTGTACGCCGCCACGTCCTCGCGGATCTCCGGGGTGTCGGGCAGGAACGGGGGCGGCAGCGAGTAGACGCGGTCTCGGACGTTGGCCGGCGAGAACCAGCTGCGATGGGTCTCGAAGAAGCCGACGGACATGAAGAACGGCTCCTCGATCCCGCTGCTGAGCGCCGAGATCGCCGCCGGTCCGACGGAACTGACCGCCGTCGAGGGGATGTCGTGGACGACGTCGTAGCCGAGGATGTGCGGATCGGCGGAGATGTGCTGCTCGCCGATCAGCTCCGTGTGGTATCCGGCACGACCGAGTACCCGGACGAGCTGATGGTCGTAGTCGACGAGGCTGAAGCCGCGGTGGGCGAGGCCCATCATCCCGTTGGTGTGGCAGTACTCGCCGGTCAACAGCGCCGCGCGGCTCCCCGAACACGACGGCGCCGCACAGAACGCGTTGCGGAACATCACACCCTGATCCGCAAGCCACTGGATGTTCGGCGTCGGGATCGCGTGACCGTACGGCTGCACGTAGCGGCCGGTGTCATGGGAGTGGATGTAGAGAACGTTTGACTGCATCAACTGAGGAGAGTGGTCACTTGCCTGTGATAGGCAGCGGCCCAATCCTCGGTGAGGCTATCCGCCTGGCGCGCCATTGGCTCGGCGACCTCCCAGCCGGCCGGCGGTGCAACCCCGATCGCCTCGAGCACGCGACGGATCGTGGCGTCCCTGTCGTGTTCGACGTCGTCCTCGTAGATGATCGACAGCGGCGTGATCCCGGCCACGGCGAAGAATCGCTCCCAGCCGCGGTCATCGGCCGTCAGACCGTGAACGAGATGGTCGATCCCCTCGTAGCTGTAGTGAAGGTCCGGCTGGCTGTGGCGTTCCCCCGCGTGGGCACTGCGCCAGGCCCGCGTCTGCAGCGCGCGCCACAGGCTGATCGCTTGGCGGACCTTGTCGCGCCGACGCATCCACACGTAGACGGGGTCACCCAGCAGGGTTCCGAGGAGCTGCGTGCCCCGTAGCCCGTGGTACTCCTCGAGCTGCCCCGCCAGCTCCTCGAGCTCGATCACCTGACGGAACATCAGCTTGGTCGCGAACACGCCGTTGTCGGTCGTGCCCAGTTCGAACGTCCGCCGCAGGTGCTCGCGGTAGTCCGAGATCCCGCGGAGGTCCGAGTACGGGGGCGCCTCGGACGGGGTCGCGTCGTCACGGATCCCTGCGCCGGTGCGCGGCAGGCCGATCAGATAATCACCCGGATGCGGCGGCATGCCGGTCTGCGCTTTCGCCTCGAAGTACTCCTCGGGGCGGCCGGCGACCCCGGTCCCCTTGAGCAGCTCGCACAGCAGTGTGCTGCCGCTGCGGGGGGTCGAGCAGACGACATAGGAGCGGGTGAACGGACGCATTGCCGCACAAAAGCTATCGGGCTTGTTGACCCGTCGGGCCAGCGTAAGCATCACCTAGTTGACAGAGATTGTTTAGAATCGTCGCTCCATCGGGCTCACCGACCGTCGTCGGAACGGGCCCAACCACGGAAGTCACCCTCAGCGACCGACGGGAGACGGCTTGCAACGCAACATCAACAGCAGATCCGCGCGTGCTCGCGCGCTTGCCACCGCGACCCTGATCGCGATCCTGGCAGCCGGCGTGGCGAGCGCCGCCGCGCTCGTGCACGGCACCGTCAAGACGCTGCTGGTGAAGGCGACGGGCAACACCGTGACCGTCACCGGAACCGCATCGGTGAAGCCGAACACCCCCGCTGAGCGCCGCAAGGCGCGGGTGACCGTTCAGCTCAACGGAGTCGATCACGCCTATGAGCGCAAGACGCTGTCGCTGGGTAGCGGCGATGCCTACTCGGCCACGTGGCGGACGCGGCTCACCGGGAAGCTCCAGGCGGTCGCGAGCGTGACGATCGCCGGCAGGCAGGTCGGGCCGGCGGCGCGCGGCACCGTTGCGATCGCGGAGCCGGTCAAGACCGTCACCGTTACGACGCCGGCAACGTCGACGCCGACGACCTCCAGCGCCTATCCGGGCACAGCGCTGCTGGGGCTGTTCAAGCTGACCGCCGGTTCGGCGCCGACAGGCGCGACCCCCACCGGGTCCTATGTGGAGATGCTCACCGCCAACGGCGGTCCGCTCGGTAACCCGACCTCGCCCTCCCCCGACAAGAACTACACGCCGTTCACTCCGGGCACCGACGGCGGCCTGTCGACCGTCGCCTACCAGCCGGCACCGTCGCCGGCGTTCAAGGACAAGACATCAGGTGGCGCGCTCGCCGATGAGATCGTTCAGCCGGTCGCGTTCGAGGGAACGGACTTCAGCATCGACACCCAGGCCACGGACGTGCAGACAGGCCAACCAGATCCGCTGCCGGCGATCTACAACTCGAACGGCAAGCTGAGCGGCGAGATCACCGCCTGGGACGCCCAGTGGAACGGACAGTCGTTCAACCAGGGCACGCCCAAGCCCGACGGCACGTCGCCGTCGCCGACGACGCCGCTCAGCGGTACCTACGACGCCTCCACCGGGGCGTTCGTGCTGACCTGGCGCAGCCGGATCGTGGGCGGCCCGTTCAACGGCTACAGCGGCTACTGGCACCTGTCCGGCACATTCGTCCCCGCCAGCGCCGGAGGCTGATCTTGCGCTCACGGCAGAAACGGTGGCCGCTCGTCGTGCTGGCCGTGATCGGCGTCGGGATGATGCTGGCGCCGGTTGCTTTCGGGATGTTCACCAAGGCGCCGAAGGGCGCCTCGATGATGCGGAGCTTCACGCCGTTCATGACGACCCCACGGCTCGACGGCTTCCAATCGGACCTCCACTACATCGGTGCGGCGGTGGACCAGGGACAGGGCGCGATCACGTGGCTGCAGACCGGACACAGCACTCACGCAGTGGGAGTCCTGGCGCCGCAGTTCGCGGCGTTTACGAGCCAGTGGCGTGATGTCGACGCCGACATGGGCGGGATGCTGACCACAATCCAGGCGAACCTGCCGAACTACCTGGCGATGAAGGCGCTGCCGTCGTTCGTCCTGTTCCCGTGGTTCTTCTTCATCCCGGGCGCGCTCCTGCTGCTCGCAGCACTGCTGGCGCTGCGGCGGCGAGCGACGTGGCGGTGGTCCCGTTGGCTGGCGGTCGTGATCGGCGTGGCGCTGATCGTGGCGCCGCTCGACTGGCAGATGTTCGCCCGTGCGCCGAAGGGCGCACAGATGATGGGCACCTTCAAGACGATCGAGACCTACCCCCACCTGCACCACCTGCAGGACTACTTCGGCGACATGGCCGGGGGCCAGGGCCTGGTCCAGCTGCAGCTGGTCCCCGCATTGCATCAGGCCGGACTCTCCACCGCGCAGATCGATGCGCGCTATCCGGCGCTGAACCGGCTCGATGGCGAATGGATCCACATCCTCAACGACATGACGCCGATGCTGGCGGCGATGAGCAACAACATCGTCAACTACCAGGCGATCTCGTCACTGCCGTCGTTCCGGCTGTTCCCCTGGTTCTTCCTGCTGCCGGGAGTGATCGTGATCGTGCTGGCGCTGCTTGCCGACTGGCCGCCCCGGCGCCGCGCCGGTGTTCGAGCCGGCGCACTGAACCCACTCAACCAAGGAGTCACATGAACACAAAGACGAAACTGCGGCTGCTGGCCCTCGCCACCGCCGCCATCATCCCTGCGCTCGGCGCCGGTCCCGCGATGGCGAGCACGCTCAACGGTGTCCTACACATCGGCGCGGGCTCCTACATCCGCATGCAGCTGCCGAGCGGCGGCTACTTCGCGAACCCGTACTCCAAGGACAACAACAAGACCTACACGCTGATCCGGTCGAGCAAGACCGGCGGGATCACCTCGGGCAGGGCCCAGAAGGCCCCGTCACCCGCGTTCGACAGCCACGGCAACTCGCTGGCGACGTCGATCATCGAGCCGACCAGCTTCACGGGGATCGACTTCGGCGCGATCACGACAGTGGCGCCGACGTTCACGCTCTCGGGTACCAAGCTGACGGTCTCGCTCCGTCACCTGTACGCGGAGTGGAATAAGCAGTCGTTCCTTCAGGGCGCGATCGCGACCGGCACCTACAACGCCAAGAACCACAGCTACGTGCTCAACTGGCACACGATCGTCAAGGGCGGCGCCTTCGACGGTTACACCGGCTGGTGGCATCTCCAGGGCACGTTCTCGCCCAGCTAGTCGCCCGTGAAGTGCTGCACCGGTGCCTGCATTGATGCGGGCGCCGGTGCACTAATTTGCAGCTGGTGACGCGGATCGCGGTGCTGTTGGTTCTGGTCGCCGCCGTGCTCACCGGCGTGGCCACGGGCCGTGCGGCGGGGGGGACCGCCGGTGGTGCCGGGATCACGATCATGCCACCCGTCACGAGCGCGACGATCACGACCACACCGGTCGAGACGACGACGACCAGAACGACGACCGCGACCGTCCCGGACGGGGACTGGCCGACCTTTGACGGCAACCCGCAGCGGACGGGCATCGGCCCCGCCGACACCGGCATTACCGCTGCGAATCTCGGAGCGCTGCAGCGTCACACCGTCACGATCGACGGGACCGTCGACTCCGCGCCGATCGAGCTGCACGACGTGGACGCCGGTGGGGCGGTGCGGGATGTCGCGTTCATGACGACCACCTACGGGCGCACGCTGGCGCTCGACGCGGCCACCGGTTCCCAGCTGTGGCAGTACACGCCACCGAGCATGGCGACGTTCGCGGGCAGTCCCCAGATCACAACCGCCACCCCGGTCGCCGACCCCGACCGGAACTACGTCTACGCGGCCGCACCGGACGGCTACATCCGCAAGCTGCGTGTCAGTGACGGCCGCCCGGTGTGGGCGACGCGGGTCACGCCGCTGCCGAACAAGGAAGAGATCTCCGGCGCGCTGAGCATCGCCGACGGCGAGCTGCTCGTCACGACGAGCGGCTACGTCGCCGCTCGTCACCCATTTCAGGGTCAGGTACTGGCGCTGAATCTGAACACCGGGGCCATCACACACGTGATCAACACCGAGTGCTCGACCGTGATGCGGCTTCAGAGCCCGACCCGCTGCCCGGTGAGCGGTGGCGGGATCGCGGCGATCGCCGGCACCGTCGTTCAACCCGACGGCCAGATCCTCGTCACCGCGGGTACCGGCCCGTTCAACGGCACCACGGAGTGGGGTGACAGCGTGCTGCAGCTCTCACCGGCGCTGGCGCTGCAGCACAACTGGACCCCCTCCGGCGACCCCGGTTCGACCGAGCCGGCCCTGATCCCGGGGCTGGGGCTGGCGGTGCAGGCAGGCGGCTCAGGAGTGATGTCGCTGCTATCGCTGCAGCGACTCGACGGCACCGTTGGCAGGGCGAGCAAACGGACCGGCGGGCAGCGCCAGCAGCTCGCTGCTCCCGGGCCGGCCGCGGTACTCAGCCAACCGGCCGTGTGGGATGACGACGCCCGGACGTACGTGTTCGTTGCCGACGCCGCCGGAACCGCGGCCTACCGCGTCACCGGCGGGCATCGCCTGGCGCTCGCCTGGTCGGTCTCCGCCGCCGGGACCTCGCCACTGATCGCCGGTGGACTGCTGTACGTCTACGACCAGATCGACGGCACGCTTGACGTTCGCGATCCGTGGACCGGGACCCTGGACGGGGAGTTGCCTGCCGCCACCGGTGACGCGAACAGCCCGATCGTGCTCGACGGGCGGATCATCCTCCCGGAGGGCAGCGGCAATGCGCGTCGCAGCACCGGCACCGTCGACCTCTACGAACTGTCTGCCAGCTGACCTTCCGCTCCCGCTGTGGCTCGCTGCGAGACAGACGCAGGTTTGAGTCACGCGGTCCCCGGGTATAAGCGCTCTGCTGTTACGCAGGCTTTCAGTTAATTCACAAGGGGTGAACGCGTGCTGAGTCGCGAGGACGTGACCACGGGCGAGGCTTATGTGGTCGAACCTGAGCTGTCAGATCTGCTGGAGGTTCTTCGGGCGGCGACCGAAGGTGACTTCTCCAGCCGACTGGAGCCGGGGGACGGACCACTTGGAGACGTTGCCGTAGCGCTCAATGAGCTGCTGGAGCGCAACGACCAGCTCTCAAAGGAGATGGTCCGGGTCGGCAAGATCATCGGCCGCGAGGGACGGATGACGGAACGCGCCACCGTCGAGCACGCTGGCGGCGCCTGGTCGACGACGGTCGACTCGCTCAACTCCCTGATTGACGATCTCGTCCGTCCGACGACGGAAGTCGCGCGCGTGATCATGGCCGTCGCCGAGGGTGATCTGACCCAGAAGATGGCGCTCAAGATCGGTGGCCAGCCGGTCAAGGGAGAGTTTCTGCGGATCGGCACCACCGTCAACACGATGGTCGATCAGCTGTCGGCGTTCGCCGACGAGGTGACGCGCGTCGCGCGGGAGGTCGGTACCGAGGGTGAGCTCGGTGGCCAGGCCGAGGTGCAGGGCGTGTCCGGCACCTGGCGCGGTCTGACCGAGTCCGTCAACGGCATGGCCAACAACCTGACCGATCAGGTGCGCAACATCGCGCAGGTCGCGACCGCCGTCGCCCAGGGCGACCTCAGCCAGAAGATCACCGTCGATGCCAAGGGCGAGATCCTCGAGCTGAAGAACACCCTCAACACGATGGTTGACCAGCTGTCGTCGTTCGCCGACGAGGTGACGCGCGTCGCTCGCGAGGTCGGTACCGAGGGCAAGCTCGGCGGTCAGGCCGAGGTCCGCGGCGTCGCCGGCACCTGGAAGGACCTGACCGAATCGGTCAACGGGATGGCGTCGAACCTGACCGACCAGGTGCGCAACATCGCGCAGGTCACGACCGCCGTCGCCCAGGGCGACCTCAGTCAGAAGATCACCGTCGAGGCAAAGGGCGAGGTCGCCGCACTGGCCGACACGATCAACACGATGGTCGAGCAGCTGCGCTCGTTCGCCGACGAGGTCACCCGCGTCGCGCGGGAGGTCGGTACCGAGGGCAAGCTCGGTGGCCAGGCCGAGGTGCAGGGCGTCGCCGGCACCTGGAAGGACCTGACCGAGTCGGTCAACTTCATGGCGTCGAACCTGACCGACCAGGTGCGCAACATCGCGCAGGTCACGACCGCCGTCGCCCAGGGCGACCTCAGTCAGAAGATCACGGTTGACGTCAAGGGCGAGATCCTCGAGCTGAAGAACACGATCAACACGATGGTCGATCAGCTGTCGTCGTTTGCGGCGGAGGTGACGCGCGTCGCGCGGGAGGTCGGTACCGAGGGCAAGCTCGGTGGCCAGGCCGAGGTGCAGGGCGTGTCCGGCACCTGGCGCGGTCTGACCGAGTCCGTCAACGGCATGGCCAACAACCTGACCGACCAGGTGCGCAACATCGCGCAGGTCACGACCGCCGTCGCCCAGGGCGACCTCAGCCAGAAGATCACCGTCGATGCCAAGGGCGAGATCCTCGAGCTGAAGAACACCGTCAACACGATGGTCGATCAGCTGTCGTCGTTTGCGGCGGAGGTGACGCGCGTCGCTCGCGAGGTCGGTACCGAGGGCAAGCTCGGTGGCCAGGCCGAGGTGCAGGGCGTGTCCGGCACCTGGCGCGGCCTGACCGAGAACGTCAACCAGCTCGCCGGCAACCTGACGACTCAGGTCCGCGCGATCGCCGAGGTGTCGACGGCCGTCACCCAGGGCGATCTGACCCGGTCGATCACGGTCGAGGCCCAGGGCGAGGTCGCGGAGCTGAAGGACAACATCAACCAGATGATCGCCAACCTCCGCGAGACGACCGCGCGCAACGAGGAGCAGGATTGGCTGAAGACGAACCTCGCGCGGATCTCCGGCTTGATGCAGGGGCAGCGCGAGCTCGTGACCGTCACGCAGTTGATCATGTCCGAGCTGACGCCAACGGTCACCGCGCAGCACGGTGCCTTCTTCCTGACCGAGGCTGACGCCGACGGCCTGCCACGGGAGCTGCGGCTGATCGCAAGCTACGGCTATACAAAACGCAGCGAGGTGCCGGAGCGGTTCGGGCTCGGCGAATCGCTCGTCGGACAGGCGGCACGGGAACGCACGACGATCGAGATCGACGCCGCTCCGGCCGATTACATCCGGATCAGTTCCGGTCTCGGCTCGGCGCCGCCCGCGACGATCCTGATCATGCCGGTCCTGTTCGAGGATCAGGTCCTCGGCGTGATCGAGCTCGCCTGGCTGCGGCCTCCCAGCGCGATCCACCGGACGTTCCTGGAGCAGTTGATCGAGACGCTCGGCGTCGTCCTCAACACGATCATCGCGAACATGCGCACGGAGGCGCTGCTGCAGCAGTCGCAGTCCCTCAACGCCGAGCTCGAGCAGCAAGCGCAGCTGCTGGAACAGCGCAACCTCGACATCGAAGGCAAGAATCGCGAGATCGAACAGGCGCGGCTCGGGCTTGAGGAGAAGGCCGAGGAGCTGGCTCTGTCGAGCCGTTACAAGTCCGAGTTCCTCGCGAACATGAGCCACGAGCTGCGAACGCCGCTCAACAGCCTGCTGATCCTCTCGAAGCTGCTACTCGACAACGAGACAGGCAACCTCACCGGCAAGCAGCTTGAGTTCGCCCGGACGATCCGCGCCGCCGGCTCCGATCTGCTGGAGCTGATCAACGACATCCTTGACCTGTCGAAGATCGAGGCCGGCAAGATGGACCTGCTGTTCGACGAACTGCGGGTCGCCGATGTCTGCAACTACGTCCGGCGCACGTTCGAGCCCGTCGCCGCGGACAAGGGGCTGACGCTCGACATCGTGCTCGACGACACGGTTCCGCAGGTGATCATCACCGACGAGCAGCGGCTGCAGCAGATCCTCCGCAACCTGCTCTCCAACGCGTTCAAGTTCACAGCCGTCGGTGGCGTGACCCTGCGCATCGGGGTATCGCCGGACCGGGACGCCGTCGTCTTCTCGGTCACCGACACGGGTATCGGGATCTCCCAGGACAAGCTGGCGGTGATCTTCGAGGCGTTCCAGCAGGCCGACGGCACCACCAGCCGAACCTACGGAGGCACCGGCCTCGGCCTGTCGATCAGCCGTGAGCTCGCACGCGCGCTCGGCGGCGAGATCGGCGTGCAGAGCCGGGTCGACGAAGGCA
Organism: uncultured Conexibacteraceae bacterium; assembly: GCA_963778315.1. Classification (GTDB taxonomy): domain Bacteria; phylum Actinomycetota; class Thermoleophilia; order Solirubrobacterales; family Solirubrobacteraceae; genus Palsa-465. The sequence continues at coordinate 632,159 of CAVZTZ010000015.1, forward strand.
GCGTGTTCACGCTGACGCTCGATCTGACAGCGGCGGCAGACCGTGGTTCTGGCACGGTCCCGACCAGCGGCTCCGGCGAGACCTACATCAACCTCCAGTACAAGCGCCGACTGCTCCTGCTCGACCCCGATGGGGTCGCAACCGGCGCGATCCGTGGGACTCGTCGGCCGCCATCATGGCGTCGAGCTGACGACCGTCACCAGCACCGATGAGGCGCTCGCCGCGATCTCCCTGAGCGCGCCCGACTGCCTCGTGCTCGCGGCCCCTGCCAGCGCCGTGCTGGAATTGCTCGAGGCACTCCACGCGGGCGGCCAGGTCACCGATCTGCCCGTCATCATCCGTACCGACAACGGACTCGTGGCCGGTGATGATCGGCTCCAGCGGTTCAAGCCGGCGCTTGAGCCGCGCGTCGCCCGCTCCGACGAGGCGCTGGCCGCCGAAGCAGCGCTCGTCCTCCACGGTCCGGCGGCGATCCGCGAGGAACTGCCGCGGCCCGAGCTCGAGGGTCGGATCCTCAGCGGCGGCGATGACGACGGTCCCCGGCCGGAACTGCAGGGGCGGATCCTGCTGGTCGATGATGATGTCCGCAACCTGTTCGCCCTGGCCAGCCTGCTCGAAGAGCATGGGCTCCAGGTGGTGTTCTCCGAAACGGGCCGCGGGGCGCTCGAGATCCTCGGTCGCGACCCCAGCATCGACCTGGTGCTGATGGACATCATGATGCCCCAGATGGACGGCTACGAGACGATCAAGGCGGCCCGCGCGATGGACGGACTGCAGTCGCTGCCGATCATCGCCGTGACCGCCAAGGCGATGCAGGGTGACCGCGAGAAGAGCATCGCCGCCGGCGCCTCCGATTACATCACCAAACCGGTCGATCCCGCCAAGCTGTTGTCGATGGTCGGTGGCTGGCTCCGTGCCTGAGGTGTACGCGCAAATGTCGGTTGATGAGCCGGTGCTTGACCACCGGGCCGAACCGGGACCGGCCGGCGTGCTGCTCGTCGACGACCATCGCGAGAGCCTGTCCGCACTGAAGGCGGTGCTCGAGCCGCTCGGCGAGCATCTGGTCGCGGTCGAGTCCGGTGAGCAGGCGCTTCGGGAGCTGCTGCAGGGGCGAGTTCGCGGTGATCCTGCTCGACGTCAGGATGGCCGGACTCAGCGGGCTTGAGACCGCGCGGCTGATTCGCGCCCGGCCAGCGACCCGCCACATCCCGATCATCTTCATGACCGCCCAGGCCAGCGATGTCGAGGAGATCGCGCTGGCGTATGCGAGCGGCGGCGTCGACTACGTGATCAAGCCATTCGAGCCTGAGATCCTGCGCGCCAAGGTCGGTGTGTTCGTCGAGCTCCACCGCGAACGCGGTGAGCGCGTCCGGCAATCGCACGCGCGGGCGGAGGCCGAGGCGGTCGCCCGCACGATCCGGACCCTGCAGGTGCTCTCGGACGCCGCGATCAACAATCTCGAGCTCGACGGCCTGATCACGGAGCTGACCGACCGCTCGGCGACGCAGCTCGGCGCCGATGGCGCCGCGCTGCTGTTGCGCGACGAGAGCGCCGGTGGCGTCGAGGTGGCGGCCACGCGGGGGCTCGAGCTGCCGCTGATCGGCGGCCGCGTGGTCGTCACCGGGCAGGGATCGCTCGGCGAGGTGATCGCCAGCCGGCAGGCGGCGCTGATCGATGGTGAGCAGCTCTCACACGATCAGCTGCTCGGCGAGGGCGCGCTGAATGCTCCGGACTCCGAGTGGCTGGCCTCGCTGCTTGCGATCCCGCTGGTCGCTGAGTCGAGCCCCTCGGATTGCTGCTGCTCGGCTCGGCGACGGCCGGTCATTTCGAGTACCGCCACCTCGAGCTGATGCGGCTGGCCGCTGACCGGATGGCGACGGCGATCGATCATGTCCAACGGTTCGCCGACAGCCGTCAGCTCGTGGAGACGCTGCAGCGCAGCCTGCTGCCCGAGCGGCTGCCGCGCCACCCCAGCGTCGAGCTCGCAGCTCGTTACCTGCCTGGCGGCCTGGCGCCGCAGGTCGGAGGCGACTGGTACGACGCGGTCGAGCTCGGGGACAGTCGCACCGCCGTGATGATCGGCGACGTCGTCGGTCACGGCGTTCGGGCCGCAACGACGATGAGCGAGCTGCGCAACGCCCTGCGCGCGTTCGCGATCGAGGGCCATGGACCCGCGGATGCGCTGCAGCGTCTCGACCGGGTCGTCCACACGACGATCGGCCCCGGGATGATCGCCACCGCACTGTTCCTTGTGATCGACGCCGAGCAGGGGACGGTGACGGTCGCCCGCGCCGGGCATCCGCCGCCGGCGCTGCGCCTGACCGACGGCAGCGTCCGCTTCCTTGACACCGACAAGACGCTGCCGGTCGGGATCGACCACAGCCGCCGCCCGTCCGAGGCCACCTACCCGATCCATCCCGGCGAGACGCTGCTCCTGTTCACCGACGGCCTGATCGAATCGCGCGGAGAGGCGATCACCGCCAGCTTCCAGCGCCTGCTTAAGGCCTTCGCGGCCGCTCCCGACGAGGTCGAGGCGATCTGCGACCACGTCCTTGAGGGCACCGTGCCGACGCGCGGCCGCAGTGACGATGTTGCGATGCTCGTCGTGCGGCTGCTCGAGCGGCCCGTCGGTGCGCTGGACCTCAAGCTGCCGGCGACGGCTGACTCGGTCCGACAGGCGCGGCATGCGCTGCGCGCCTGGCTCTCCAAGAACGCCGCCGAGCTCGACGGCGTCGCCTGCTCAGACCTCGAGGTCGCATGGTCGGAGGCATGCACGAACGTCGTCCGGCATGCCTATGGACCCGCAGAGGCCTCCTACGACGCCTCTGCCCGCCGCGAGGATGGGGCGATCGTCCTCGAGGTCCGCGACAGCGGTCACTGGCGTGCCCCGGCCGGGGGGCACGGTGGACGTGGCCTGCCGCTGATGCGTGAGCTGTGCGACGAGATCGAGATCGAGCGTCGTGATGACGGGACGGCCGTGGTGATGCGCCGGCTGCTGCCGGGCGAGGCGGCGCAGTGAGTTCCGATCTCGCACAGGTCGAGCTGTCGCACAGCGGCGGAATCACGATCGCCTCGCTCAGCGGCGAGATCGACATCTCGACGGTCGGCATGGTCGAGAACGCACTGACGAGCCTTCCGAACGTCGCCGATCACCTCGTGATCGACATGACCGAGCTGATGTACCTCGATTCCACCGCGGTCGCGCTGCTGCACGACATCGCGCGCCGGCTGCGGCAGCGGTCGCAGCGGCTTGTCGTGGTGGCGCCGCCCAGCAGGCCGCCGCGTCGGATTCTCGAGCTGACCGCGCTCGATGAGACCGCGACGGTCGTGGATCAGTTGGAGCCGGCGCTCGAGACGCTGCACGACAGCCCGTGGCTGTTCTCGATCCGAGGTGAGTGACGGCTATGCTCGCCGGATCGTGGAGCATGGTTCGTCGGATTACCGGGATGCCGGCGTCGACTACGAGGTGCTGGACGCGGGCAAGCGCACAGCGCTGACCGCAGCACTGGCGACGTCATCGCTGCTCACCGCCCGGCCCGTTGGCCGGGCGCTTGACGCGTCCCGTGGGGAGCCCGCGTTCGTGTTCGAGCTCGGCGGCCTGACCCTGGCGCTGGTCCTCGAGGGCCTCGGAACCAAGGCGATGATCGCCCAGGCCGTCTATGAGCAGACCGGCGAGAACCGGTTTGCGGACGTCGCCTATGACACCGTCGCGGCGATCGTCAACGACCTCTGCTGTGTCGGTGCGGCGCCGATTGTCGTCAACGCGTACTTCTCGACGGGCAGTCTCCGACTGGTATCGCGACGCCGCGCGGTCCGGCGCGCTGGTCGATGGGTGGGAGCACGCCTGCCGTGATGCCGGAGCGGTGTGGGGTGGGGGTGAGTCGCCGTCACTGCCGGGACTCGTTGCGGAGGATCAGCTCGAGCTGGCCGGCAGCGCGATCGGGCTGGTGCCGGACGGAACACCGCCGGTGCTGGGCGATGCACTCGCGCCAGGCGATGAGATCGTGTTCATCACCTCGAGCGGACTGCACGCCAACGGCGCCTCGCTGGCGCGGTTGCAGGCGGGCCGGCTGGAGGGCGGCTACGGCCACGCCCTGCCGAGCGGCCGGACCTTCGGCAGCGCGTTGCTGGACCCGACCGTGCTCTACAGCCCGCTGGTCGAGGCGCTGCTGGCCGCGGCGCTCCCGGTCACGTATCTGAGCCACATCACCGGACACGGCCTGCTGAAGTTGATGCGTCCCCGGGCCTCGGTGACCTACAGGATCTCGCGGCTGCCAGAGGTGCCGGAGGTGCTTGCATTCATGGTGTCCGAGGCCGGGATGACCCCGGGGGCGGCGTACTCGACCCTCAACATGGGCGCTGGGTTCGCTGTGTACAGTGCCGCCGGTTCCGGCGCTGACGTGGTCGCGGTCGCCACCGGACTCGGGTTGGAGGCGTTTGTGGCCGGTGCCGTGGAGGCGGGCCCGCGACGGGTCGTGCTCGAGCCGATCGGAGTCACCTATGACTCCGAGGCGATGGACCTCACCCCGCAGGGCTGAACCACGCAGCCGGGGGAATCGACTACAGCTTCGAGCCCTGCTGCCGGCGCTTGCCGGTCAGCTGCCACGGACCTGGCAGGGCGTCGAGCGCCATGTTGACGAGCCAGATGATGATCGTCGCGGCGAGGTAAGTCAGGAAGCCGTGGATGTGAAAGCCGGACACGATGTCCTTGGTCAGCAGCAGCATCAGCGCCGAGACGAGCAGCCAGACGAACCCGAGGCTGAGGACGGCAAGCGGGAAGGTGACGAACCGCAGGACCGGCTTGAGGATCGTGTTGAGGACGCCGTACACGGCTGCCGCCTCCAGCAGCGCGCCGACGTCCTTGGTCCAGGCGTTGTGCAGAACCACGACGACGACCCACAGCAGGATCGCGTTGGTCAGCCAGGCGAACACGAGACGGACAGGCAGCGATACCTTGTTCTTGTCGCTCATCGTCACCTCAACTCTAAGCGGTACCGGGGCCTGCTGGGGCTGATCGTCCTCTGCGCCGCGCTGGTGACGGGCGCCACGCCCGCGGCGGCGGTCGTCGGCGGCAAGCCGGTCCCCGTCGGCCAGTTCCGGTATGTCGCCAACGTCGAGATCCTCGGGATGCCTGAGTGCAGCGGGGTGCTGCTGGCGCCATCCTGGGTGATCACCGCCGGCCACTGCGCCTCGATCAGTGGTGCTCTGAGCGAGGGGCTCGCGCCGAGCCCCGTCACGATCCCCGCCTCCGCGTACACGGTGTATCTGGGAACGCCGAACACGGATGGTTCGGGAGGCGAGCGGCATACGGTCTCGCAGGTGGTGATCGATCCGCAGTTCCTCGTCACAAACGGTGACGGCAACGACGTGTCGCTCCTGCACCTGAGCACCCCGTCCGCGCAACCGACGATGCAGATCGCGCCGGACGAGCCGAACCTGTGGGCGGCCGGCGTCAAGGCGACGGTCGCCGGCTTCGGCACGACATCCGAGTCATCGTCAACCAAGCCGGCGACGATGCGTTTCGCGCAGGTGCCGTTCGTGACCGACGCGTACTGCGCCTCGGTGTATCCGTTCGGGACCCAGATCGTCGCCAACGACGGTTGGTATGACCCCAAGACGATGGTCTGCGCCGGCTACGCAAAGGGTGGCACCGATGTCTGTGAGGGAGACTCCGGCGGGCCGATCCTGGCGCCGGGCCTCGACGGCAAGCTTGCGCTGATCGGGACCACCAGCTTTGGTCACGGCTGCGCGGAGCCCGGCTATCCGACCGCCTACGCGCTGGCTGCCGCCGGCCCGATCCGGACGTTCCTCGAGGCGTACGTGCCCGGCGCGTTCACGGCCGCGGCACCCGCCGGGCCAGGGACGGGCGCGACGAAGAAGAAGGGCGCGACGAAGAAGAAGGGCGCGACGAAGAAGAAGGGCGCGACGAAGAAGAAGGGCGCGACCAAGAAGCGGGTCGGGACCAAGAAGCGGGTCGGGACCAAGAAGAAGGGCCACAAGCGGGAGCACGCGCGCCGCCGCTGATCCGCGCCTGGTACGAGTGGTACGAGCTTTGCCCGCACGTACCATTTCGTGCTAGGGTCCCGGACGTGGCCCCCGCAACCGCACGCGTGCTGCAGCTCGCGCTCGACCCCGCCTTCGCGACCGAGCACGACGGCGTCTCGGAGCGGATCCTCGATGCGGCGCTGGATTTGGCGGCGGCCTCGGGGCTCCGGCACCTGACGATGGACGACGTCGCCGCCCGCGCCGGCGTCGGGCGGATGACCGTCTACCGCCGGTTCGGTGGCCGCGAGGAGATGGTTGAGGCGCTCGGCGTCCGCGAGTGCCGCCGAGCGCTGCAGCGGTTGGCCGCCGCGATCGACCTGGAGGAGCCTGTCGACGCGCGTCTCGCCCGGCTGTTCACGGTCACGATCGAGCTCGTGCGGACCCATCCGCTGCTCGCGCGGCTGGCGCGAGTCGAGCCCGAATCGTTCCTGGTCGTCGTCACACGTGATGACAGTGCCGTCCTGAAGATGGTCACCGGCTTCCTCGTCCAGCTCACGATCGCGAACCAGGCCACCGGGATGCTCGTTGACATCGATCCCGAGGTCCTTGTCGAGCTCGGCGTCCGGCTCGGTGTCTCACTCGTGCTGATGCCCGACAGCGCGATCGTCGCCGACGGTGACGACGCCACGTTCGAGGCCGTTCGCGATCTTGTCCGCCGCTTCCTGATCAAGGTCTGACATATGCCCGATCCCGATGTCCCTGCAGAGATCCGTGAAATCCTCGTCGGCTTCGGCCTGCTGGCGGCCGGTGCGAACGTCGTCATGCAGCTGGCACGCCTGCCGGTCGGCCACGGAGTCGCCGACAGCCGCGTTGACAGCGGGCGCGCCGATCTGCATCCGCTGAAGCGATTTCGGACGACCGCCGCCTACCTGGCGGTCGCGATGCTGGGGACCGAGGAGGATCGCCGCGGGTACCGCCACGAGGTCAACCGCTCCCACCGCCACGTGCACTCGCAGCCAGGGGACGCTGTCCAGTACGACGCGTTCGATCCCGAGCTGCAGCTGTGGGTCGCCGCCTGCCTGTACAAGGGCAGCGAGGACATCTACCGGATCATGCACCCCGATCCCGATCCAGCCGCGCTCGACCGCATCTACCAATACGCCAGCAGGCTGGGTACGACGCTGCAGGTCCGCGAGGAGATGTGGCCGGCCGACCGCGAGGCGTTCGCCGCCTACTGGCGGGAGCAGTCAGCGCTGATCGAGATGGACGACGTCACCCGCAACTACCTGCTCGCGATCGCGGATCAGCGATTCCTGTTCACGCGGCTGGGGCGCTGGGGGGAGCGGCCGGCGCGGATGCTCGCGCCAACCGCAACGTTCTTCTGCGCCGGGTTCCTGCCGCCGGAGTTCCGCGCCGAGCTGGGCCTGACCTGGTCGGAGCGCCAGCAGCAGAAGTTCGAGCGGGCCACGCGGCGGCTGGCCAGGGTCAACGCCCGGATGCCACGGCCGCTGAGCGAATTCCCGTACAACATCATCCTCTGGGATACGCAGCGGCGGCTGGCGGCCGGGCGGCCGGTCGTGTAGCGCCGGGGAGGCGCGCGCTTCAGCACCCTATGAACCGGTGCATGAGATCGAAGCGCGGTACGATCAGACAGGGGTGTCTGTTATGAGCTGTGATCGATTGGAGAGACGCGGATGGCGGATGTGAACGGTATTTCGGCGGTGGTCACGGGCGGAGCCTCCGGCCTTGGCCTGGCGACGGCGAAGCGGCTGGTTGCGGGCGGCGCCGAGGTGGTCGCCATCGACCTTGCGAGCGAACGGGCTGAGGCCGCGGTCGCTGAGATCGGCGCCCGGTTCCACGGCGCGGACGTGACGGACCCCGACGGGATCCAGGCCGCACTCGATGCCGCCGCAGAGCAGGGGCCGATCCGCGCGGTGGTCCACTGCGCCGGGATCGGCGACATCATCCGCGTCGTCGAGCGCGACGGCTCCGCCGGTGATCTGGCGCGGTTTCAGCGGGTCATCAACGTCAACCTGATCGGCAGCTACAACGTGCTGCGGCTGTCCGCGGCCGCGATGGCGCAGAACGAGCCGCTCGGCGACGACCGGGGTGTGATCGTGATGACGGCATCCGTCGCCGCGTTTGAGGGACAGATCGGCCAGATCGCGTACTCGGCCTCAAAGGGCGGCGTGCATGCGATGACGATCGTTGCCGCACGTGATCTCGCCAGCAAGGGGATCCGCGTCTGCACAATCGCGCCGGGTCTGTTCAACACGCCGCTGCTGGCGGCATTGCCCGAACCTGCCAAGGAATCGCTCGGCAGAAGCGTTCCGCACCCGAGCCGGCTTGGCGATCCCGACGAGTTCGCCCAGATGGCCGTCCAGATCATCGAGAACCCGATGCTCAACGGTGAGACGATCCGGCTTGATGGCGCGATCCGGATGGCCCCCCGCTGAGCACAACCGGCGGCTGAGCACGACCAACCTTCTGAGCACAACGAAAGACGACCCATGACGACCGAGACAGCCGAGCAGTACGAACTGATCACCGTTGCCGTCGCGGACCGCGTCGGCACCGTCACGCTCAACCAGCCCGACGCGCTCAACGCGATGTCGCCGAAGATGGCGACCGAGGCGCGACTGGCACTCGACGCGCTCGAGCAGGATCCCGAGGTCCGGGTGATCGTGATCACCGGTGCCGGGCGGGCGTTCAGCTCCGGAGCAGATCTCCGCGATCCCGACCGGCCGATGACGCCGGAGGGGAGACCCGACGTGCTGAACCCCTTACGCGAGGCCTACAACCCGCTGGTGGCCAAGATTCGGCGGACCCCGAAACCGGTGGTGGCCGCCGTCAACGGCCCCGCCGTCGGCGTCAGCGCCTCGGTTGCGGCCGCCTGCGACATCGTCGTCGCCGCCGAGTCCGCCTACTTCCTGCTGGCATTCGTCAACATCGGCCTGACCGTCGACGGGGGCGCCTCGATCCTGTTCCCGGCTCGCGCCGGCGTCGGCCGCGCGGCTGAGATGGCCCTGCTCGGCGGGCGGATCCCGGCGCCGCAGGCCCACGAATGGGGGATCGTCAACCGACTCGTCTCGGACGCTGAGTTTCCAAACGCGGTCAGTGAGCTCGCGCAGAAGCTCGCCGGTGGCCCTCCCGGTTCGTTTGCCGCGTCCAAGGAGCTGCTCAACAACGCCAGTTATCCCGACCTCGAGGCGAAGCTCGATCGCGAGGCCGTTCTGCAACAGGAACGCGCGAACTCCGATGACTTTGTCGAGGGCGTGATGGCGCTGTTCCAGAAGCGTCCTGCGAACTTCACAGGTGCGTGATGTCCGCCCCGCTGTTTCCGGCCGGTGACGATCTCGATTCGGTGTTGCTCGGCCCGGGATCGGTGGTCTGGGAGTTCGCCAGCGACGCACGGCTGCTTCCCGGGAGCGCGTACGCGCTCCTCCTGCAGGTCGCCCATCCGACCGTCGGTGCGGGCGTCCGAGACTTCTCGGATTACGCGCAGCGACCCTACAAGCGGCTGTTCCGGACCGTCGACTGGCTGACCGTCATGGTGTACGGCGGGGCCGAGGCGGCCGCCGCCGGTCAGCGGCTGCGTGACCTCCACAAGAGCTTCCGCGGAACGCGGGAGGACGGCAAGCAGTACTACGGCGTGGAGCGCGAGGCCTACGCATGGGTGCACGCCACGCTGATCGATTCAATCATCAGGAGCCATCGGCAGTGGGCGCGACCGATGACCCCATTGCAGACCGAACAGTTCTACAGCGAGTACCGCGGCCTCGGTCGGCTCGTCGGTGTCCGGGAGGCGGACCTCCCGGAGACGTGGTCGGAGTTTCAGCGGTACTTCGACGAGATGGTGTCCGACGTACTCGTCCATACGAGCTCGGTTGATGGTGTCCTGAAGGTCACCGCCGCCGGAGCCGTGCCGCCGATCCCCGGGGTCCCGCGCTCCCTGATCAAGGCCGCGAACATCCCCCCGGCCAGGCTCCTCTCCAACGCGTCGACCGGGTTGCTGCCCCCAGTGCTGCGGGAGCGGTTCGGCCTGAGCTGGACGGCGCGCGATCGGAGGCAGTTCGAGCGGTTCGGAGCACTCAGCCGTTCGCTGACCCCGCTGATGCCGCGCCGGGCCCTGTGCATGGGGCCGGCGATCTACAAGATGCGCCGGCGGGCGATCGCCCGCGGCCCGCTGGGTCCGGGGTATGACCCGGAGCGGTGGCGGACCGGGATCGAGCGGCGACTCGCCGCGTGAGAGAGGAACGAGATGACGAGCCTGGTCACCCCCGTTCTCGCACGCCGGATCAAATCCGCGGCCGCCGTCGCCACGTCGCATTACCCCTCGGCGGAGCAGCCGTTCGCCGAGCCGCCGGCCGGCAGCGGCCTGAAGGCGGTGCCCGGCGACTTCGGACCGCCGCTCGTCGGCCACGCGCTGGAGCTGCAGGCCGACATGCTCCATTACTCACGCAAGCGGTACGAGCGCTACGGCCCGATCTCGTGGGGCGGGGCACCCGGTACCCGCGGGGTCACCGTGATGGGACCCGAGGCGATCGGTGAGGTGCTGGCCAATCGCGACAAGGTGTTCCTCAATGGGCCCGGCTGGAACTTCTTCATCGGGCCGTTCTTCCGCCGCGGGGTGATGCTGATGGACGGGGAGGAGCACCACTTCCACCGCCGGATCATGCAGCAGGCGTTCAGGAACGAACGGCTCGTCAGTTACCTCGAGCGGATGAACCCGGCGATCGCCCGGGGTCTCGACCGCTGGAGCGGCGAGTCCGGCTTCCTGTTCTACTGGGCGGCGAAGAAGCTGACGCTCGACATTGCCACCGAGGTGTTCGTCGGCGATGAGCTCGGTGCCGAGGCCGATCGTGTCAACAAGGCGTTCGTCGACGCCGTCCACGGTGGGCTCGCGGTGGTCCGGGCCGATGTTCCCGGTGGAATCTGGCACCGCGGACTCAAGGCGAGAGAGATCCTCGAGGAGTACTGCCGCATGCGGCTGCCGGCGAAGCGGGCCGGGAACGGACCGGATCTGTTCACGGCGCTCTGCCACGCCGAGACCGAGGACGGCGAGCGATTCAGCGACGAGGACGTCGTCAACCACATGATCTTCCTGCTGATGGCCGCCCACGACACCAGCACGATCACGCTGTCGATGATGGTCTACCTGCTCGGCCGCCATCCCGAGTGGCAGGACCGCCTGCGTCGCGCGGCGATCGCTCTTGGCAAGCCGACCCTCGAATATGCCGACCTCGACGGGCTGACCGATCTCGACATGGTCTTCAAGGAGACGCTGCGCTACAACGCGCCGGTCGGACTGATCGCCCGCGAAGCGGTCCGTGACACGCACCTCCAGGGGTTCTTCATGCCGGCCGGAACGAAGCTGTTCATCAACATCTACGGCACCCAGCGGATGGAGCCGTGGTGGAACGATCCGGACACCTTTGATCCAGAGCGGTTCAGCCCGGAGCGCCGCGAGGACAAGTCACACCAGTACGCCTGGATGCCGTTCGGCGGCAACGTCCACAAATGCATCGGCATGCACTTCGGCGGGATGGAGGTCAAGGCGATCATGCATCAGCTGCTGCTGCGCTTCAGCTGGACCGTGCCCGAGGATTACGAGGTCGCCATCGAGTACGGCACCGGGCCGATGCCGGGAGATGGGCTTCCGATCCACCTCGAGCCGCTCGGGTGACGGTGGCCCCGTTGGGCCACCGGAGGACGCTCCGACTCAATATGACTCGCCGCGTTCCATTCCCTGGATCCCGAGCCACAGGCCGCGGATCGCAGCCTCATAGACGTCGTCACGCTCGATCTCCGGGTGGGCGAGCCACCAGTGCACGAGACCGTCGAGTGCTGCCTGCTGCAGCTGGAAGTACCCGCGGGCCAGGGCTCCGCCCGGATCGAGTCCCGCGCGCTGTGCGTCGGGCGCGAGCATCTGCGCGACCAGTCGCCGGGCGGACCGCTGGATCCGCCGTTGATCGGCGGCGACGTCGGGATCGGTGGGGGCGTGGGTCGGATGCAGCAATCGCCACGCGTCGGACTGGTCCTGGGCGTAATCGAGCATCGCGTTGACCGACGCCTGCAACCGCTCGAGCGTGGTCTGGCCGTCGACGAGCGCCTCGCGCAGCCGCGCCAGATAGTCGGCGTGAACGTCCTCGAGCAGCGCCGCGAACAGCGCTCGCTTCGACGGGAAATGGCCGTAGAGGACTGTGCGGGTGATGCCGGCGTTCTCAGCGATCGTGCCGAGCGACGCCCGTTCGTAGCCGAGCGCCGAGAACTCCTTGAGCGCAGCCGCGACGATCAGCGCCCGGCGCTCGGCGGCGGGCAGACGCCGCCGTGGGGCGGACTCATTTGCAGCTGCAACCTCCATCGGATTCGTGTGTATTCTACCGATAACAGACACCCCTGTCTGTTATGACCTTTGGAGAGCGAAGTGACCTTCACCCTGACCGATGAACAGCAGGCGCTGCGCGATGCCGTGCTCGACTTCGCCAAGCGCGAATGCGGCACCCGCGAGCAGCGCGACGCGCTGACCGACAACGGCGCCCATGCCCACAACACGGAGATCTACCAGCAGCTCGCCGACCTCGGCTGGCTGGGCCTTGCGATCCCGGAGGCGTATGGGGGAAGCGGCGGCAGCGCCGTCGACATGTGCCTGTTTCTCGAGGACCTGTCATACGGAATGATCCCCGCGGGCGGATTCGTGATCTCTGCGATCACCGCCGGTCCCTACGACAAATTCGGCACCGAGGAGCTCAAGCAGGAGGTGCTGACCGGGGTTGCCGAGGGTAAGGTCGCGGCGATCGCGATGTCGGAGCCGGAGTCAGGTTCGGACGTCGGCAGCCTGAAAACCTTCGCCGCCCGTTCGAACGGGGGCTTCGTCCTCAACGGTCAGAAGACCTGGATCTCCGAGGCGCACGTCGCCGACACGGTGCTGGTCGTCGCGCGGACCACACGTGGTGAGAACAAGCACGCCGGCCTGACGATGTTCTCGGTCCCGACAAGCAGCGAGGGGATGGAGATCCGCGGGATCCCGACGATGGGTGGTCGGATCGTCAACGACATCTTCCTGACCGACTGCTACGTCCCCGCAGAGCGGGTCGTGGGCGAGGTCGACAACGGCTGGGTGCAGCTGATGGCGGGCCTCAACATCGAGCGCCTGATCATCGCGGCCGGTGCGCTTGGTCAGATGCGGCGTTCGTTCGATGATGTCCTCAGCTACGTCAAGGAGCGCAAGCAGTTCGGCAAGCCGATCGGATCGTTCCAGACGATCAAGCACCGCCTTGCGGATCTCGCGACGGAGATCGAGTGCGTGAAGCTGCTCACCTATGACGTTGCCGAGAAGGTCGCCGCCCAGCCGACCGTGATGCTGCCGAAGGAGGCGTCGATGGTGAAGCTGAAGGCGACCGAGGTCGCCAAGCAGGTTGCGCTCGAGGGGATGCAGATGATGGGCGGCTACGGCTACGCCAGCGAGTACGACCAGGAGGGCTGGGTCAGGCGGACGCTCGTCGGCACGATTGTCGGTGGCACCAGCGAGATCCAGCGGGAAATCGTCGCTTCGACCCTGGGGCTGTTCTGATGCTCAGCACGCGCTTCACCGAGACTTTCGGAATCGAGCATCCGATCGTTCAGGGCGGAATGATGTGGGTCGGTCGGGCCGAGCTCGTGGCCGCCGTCGCCAATGCCGGCGCGCTCGGCTTCATCACCGCGTTGACACAGCCGACCCCGGAGGATCTGGTCAGAGAGGTCGCCCGCTGCCGGGAGCTCACCGACCGGCCGTTCGGCGTCAACCTCACGATTCTGCCGGCGATCACACCGCCGCCCTACGCCGAATACCGGCAGGCGATCATCGAGTCGGGGATTGAGATCGTTGAGACCGCCGGCTCCAATCCGGCCGAGCACATCGCCGACTTCAAGCCGGCTGGAATCAAGGTGATCCACAAGGCGACATCGGTTCGCCACGCGATCAAGGCACAGTCACTCGGCGTCGACGCCGTCTCGGTCGACGGCTTCGAGTGCGCCGGACATCCGGGCGAGGACGACGTCCCGAACCTGGTCCTGATCCCGGCCGCCGCCGACAAGCTGACGATTCCGATCATTGCCTCTGGCGGGATCGGCGATGCACGTGGTCTGGTCGCGGCGCTTGCACTTGGCGCCGACGCCGTCAATATGGGGACCCGTTTCATGTGCACGGTCGAATCACCGGTCCATCAGTCGGTCAAGGAGCAGATCGTCGCCAATGACGAGCGTTCGACCGAGCTGATCTTCCGCTCGTTCCGCAACACGGCCCGTGTCGCGAAGAATGCGATCGCCGAACGGGTCGTCGAGATCGAACGCGGTGGCGGCCAGTTCGGGGACGTCCAGGAGCTCGTCTCCGGCGCGCGCGGCCGCGTCGTGTTCGAGCAGGGCGACACCGACCATGGGATCTGGAGCGCAGGCCTGGTGCAGGGCGTGATCAACGACATTCCCACCTGCGCGGAGCTGGTGGAGCGCATGGTCACCGAGGCCGAGCAGATCATCGACGACCGCCTGGCTGGTTTCAGGCGAACGGCGATCGCATGAGCGCCACCAGGAGCCTGTGCGAGGCATTTCAGGCGACGGCGGCGGCCCGCGGCGACGCGGTCGCGTTGCGGATGGCCGACGGCTCACTCGAGCTGAGCTGGCCCGAGTACCGCGAGCGCGTCCGCGCCCTGGCGGGCGGCCTCGCCGCCCTCGGCGTCGCAGCCGGTGACACGGTCGCGCTGATGACGACCAACCGGCCCGAGTTCGCGATCTGCGACACGGCCGTACTGCACCTCGGGGCGACTCCGTTCTCGGTCTACGCCACCTCCTCGCCGGAGCAGGTCAACCACGTGTTTCGCAACGCCGGCAACCGCGTCGTGATCTGCGAGTCGATCTTCCTGGCGCAGATCCAGGGCGGCGCCGACGGGACCGCGGTCGACACGATCATCTGCATCGGCGACGCGCCGGAGGGGACGCTCGCGTTGAGCGAGGTTGCAGCTGCCGCGGCCCCAGAGGGATTCGACTTCGACGCGAGTTGGCGCGCCGTCGGTCCCGACGATGTCGCGACGCTGATCTACACCTCTGGTACGACCGGGCCGCCGAAGGGGGTTGAGCTGACTCACGCAAACCTCCTGGCTCAGATCGAGATCACGCAGGACGTGCTGCCGCTCTACCCCGACGACCGCTCGATCTCCTACCTACCGCTCGCCCACATCGCCGACCGCTGGGGCAATCACTACAGCCAGCTGGTGATCGGCCAGACGGTGACCTTCGTCCAGGATCCTCGGGCCGTCGTTGCCGCGCTGCCCGCGATTCGGCCGACCGTGTGGGGCGCGGTCCCGCGAATCTGGGAGAAGCTGAAGGCCGCGCTCGAGGCACGCGGGTTGACCGATCCGGCGGCGCTGCCGGAACCCGCCCGGGTCGCGGTGCTCGAGCAGCTCGGACTCGACCAGGTGCGCCAGTGCGTGTCCGGTGCCGCGCCCATCCCGGCGGAGGTTCTCGAATACTTCGTCGCGCTCGGCCTTCGGATCTCCGAGGTGTGGGGGATGTCGGAGCTGTCGTGTTGCGTAACGGCCAACCCACTCGACGACATCCGGATCGGGACCGTCGGCAAAGCGCTGCCGGGACTCGAGATCCGCCTCGCCGCCGACGATGAGGTGCTGGTGCGCGGCGCCACGGTGATGCGCGGCTACCGGGGGCAGCCCGAGAAGACGGCCGAGACGATCGACGTCGACGGATGGCTCGCCACCGGCGACGTCGGCCGGCTCGACGCCGACGGGTTCCTGACGATCATCGATCGCAAGAAGGAGCTGATCATCAATAGCGCCGGCAAGAACATGTCTCCGGCGCACATCGAGGGCGTGCTCAAGGCATCGAGCCCGCTGATTGGCCAAGCGGTCTGCATCGGTGACAACCGCCCCTACAACGTGGCCTTGCTGGTGCTTGATCCCGACGTCGCCGCAGGCCGGCTGGCGTCGGACCCGGCGGTCGCGGCTGAGGTCGCCGCCGCCGTGGCTGCGGCCAACGACCGTCTGTCTCGCGTTGAGCAGATCAAGCGCTACCGGCTGCTCGACGAGGAATGGGTCGCCGGCGGCGAAGAGCTCACACCGACGATGAAGCTCAAGCGCCGACCGATCGGCGAGAAGTACGCCGATCAGATCGAGGCGCTGTACACGACCGAGGCGGCCCCAGTGTCCTGAGGGTGAGTCCACCTACCTGCCGCGGCCCATTACGCTGGCCTACGCTGTCTGTTGGACGGCGTCACCACCACTCGATCAGGAGGCTCTCGTATGGCCGACTTTGCGGTTGTCAACCCCGCGACAGGAGAGACGGTACGTGAGTACCCGACGATCACCGACGCGGAGCTACAGGACGCGATCGCGCTGGCGGACCGGGCTGGGCACGAGTGGGTCCCGTCGACGAGCATCGCGCAGCGGGCCGCGCTCGTTCGTCGGGTCGGTGAGCTGCATACCGAGCGCCGCGAGCAGCTCGCGGAGATCATCGTGCGCGAGATGGGCAAGCCGGTCGAGCAGGCGCTCGGCGAGGTCGACTTCTGCGCCGCGATCTACGACTACTACGCCGACAACGCCGAGGGGCTGCTGGCCGATGAGCCGATCACGCTGCTCGACGGCGATGGTTCGGCGCTGATCCGGCGCAGCCCGTTCGGGGTGCTGCTCGGGATCATGCCGTGGAACTTCCCGTACTACCAGGTGGCACGCTTCGCCGGACCGAACCTGGTGATCGGCAACACGATCCTGCTCAAGCATGCGCCGCAGTGCCCGGAATCTGCGCTCGCGATCGCACAGATGTATGCCGACGCCGGCTTCCCGGAGGGCGCGTATAACAACATCTTCGCGACGCCGGCGCAGATCGAATGGGTGATCGCCGACCCGCGGGTTCGCGGCGTGTCGCTGACCGGCTCGGAGCGGGCCGGGGCCGCGGTCGCGGAGATCGCCGGGCGGAACCTGAAGAAGGTCGTGCTCGAACTCGGCGGCTCTGACCCATTCATTCTGCTGTCGACCGACGATCTCGACGCGACCGTCGAGGCCGCCGTCGGGGCGCGACTCGACAACACCGGCCAGTCGTGCAACGCGGCCAAGCGGTTCATCGTGATCGACGAGCTGTATGAGCCGTTCCTGGAGAAGTTCACGGCGGCGATGACCGCCGTCAAGCCCGGCGACCCGACCTCGGAGGAGACCGCGATCGGCCCGCTGTCATCGGCAACGGCCGCTGAGCGCCTGGCCGACCAGATCTCGCGTGCAGTTGAGCAGGGTGCGACGATCACGGGCCCGAGCAGCCCGGACGGCAACTTCTTCGCACCGGCCGTCCTGACCGATATCGACAAGAGCAACGAGGTCTACAAGGAGGAGCTGTTCGGCCCGGTCGCGCAGGTCTACCGCGTCAGTTCCGAGGATGAGGCGGTTGAGCTGGCCAACGACACGCGATTCGGTCTGGGCTCCTACCTGTTCACCACCGACCCCGAGCAGGCCGAGCGGGTCGCCGACAAGATCGACGCCGGCATGGTCTACGTCAACATCGTCGGCGCCGACGGCGTCGAGCTTCCGTTCGGTGGCGTCAAGGCCTCGGGGTTCGGCCGTGAGCTCGGTCGCTACGGGGCCGACGAGTTCGTCAACAAGAAGCTGATCCGGGTCGGCTGAGATGACCGTCGTCAAGATCAACGCGATCACCGTGCCTGCGGAGCGCAGGGCGGACTTCGCGCAGCGCTTCGCCACCCGGGCGGGCCGTGTCGAGCAGTCCGAGGGCTTCGAGGGGTTCGAGCTGCTCGCGCCCAACGACGAGCGCGACCTCTGCCTGGTGCTGACCCGCTGGCGCAGCGAGGAGGACTTCCAGGCGTGGGTCCAGAGCGCCGACTTCCAGGCCGGCCACGCCCAGCACCGGACCGGCGGTCCCGTCGGCACGCACTCCGAGCTGTGGTCGTTCGACGTGCTCGAATCGATTTAGCCGTTCGCGTCCGCCGTCGACGACGGCGATAACGCCCTGAGCCGTTGCACCGACAGTCATGACGGCTCCCGCGCGCCGCTCGATGCTGATAATCGTGCGGGAAGCTTTCCGACTGCTGGGCGTCTCTGTTGATGAGTAGGTCCCACAACTCGAGGGAGAGACGCGATGAAACGATCGACGGTGCTGGGCGCGGCGGCTGGGCTGATGGCGGCGACAGGACTGTGGGCCGCCGCACCCGCCGTCAGCAGCACGCCGGCGGAGTCGGTGACGGCCAACTTCGTGAGTGGGCCGTTCCACATCACGTTCACGGCGGATCGCGCTGCGGGCACCGCGAGCACTGCTGCCACTGGGGCGTTCAACGCCACCAGTGCGGTTGGCGGCGTCGGCCTCGTCACGTTGGCGGGGCCGGTGAGCTGCCTGGATATCGTCGGCCACGACATCGGGCTCTTCTACGCGGTCGGCGCGTCCAGCCCGGCGGCGCTGTACGACGCCGTCCACGGCGTCTACATCTATGTCACCGACTCGAGCAGCGGCACACCGCAGACGGTCAGCTTTGTCCCGAGCCAGTCCGGGACCGCCGCGTCGTGCGCGCCGATCCCAGGTGTGATCCCGATCAGCTCCGGCACGGCAACGATCGACCCACCGGCTCCGGCCGGGACGGCGGCTATCGCGACCACGCTCGAGGTGTCGGACAACGCTGTGCTTGGCAGGAATATCGCGGTCGATTCGCGCGGTGTGACGGTGTACGAGCTGAAGCCCGAGACCACGCACCACCTGCTGTGCACGAAGGCGAACGGATGCTTCCGTGTCTGGCATCCCCTGATCGCCCCGTCGACCTCGAGCGAGCTGACGGCTGCTCCAGGGATCGCGGGCAAGCTCGGGATCCTTCGCCGCAACGGCATTCGTCAGATCACGCTCGGTGGACGTCCGCTGTATCGCTTCTCCGGAGACAGGGCGATGGCAGGTTCGGCCGCCGGCCAGGGGATTCGCAGCTTCCGGGGAACATGGCATGTCGTCACGGCCACCGCGAGCACCCCCAGTCCCGCCGCGCCGACGACAACGACAACGGCTCCGAGCGGGGGTTACCCGACGGGTTATTGATCCTCGTGATCTTCGTGTCCCGCCGCTCGGCGAGCTCGGCGATCTGATCATCCGCGGCCAGTTGATCCACGAGCATCTCGGTTTGCCCGCGAAACAAAAAGCCCCGCCTCTGTGAGCGGGGCTTTTCCCTATGCGCCCGAGAGGACTCGAACCTCCACGGGCTATTCGCCCACAAGGCCCTCAACCTTGCGCGTCTACCAATTCCGCCACAGGCGCCGGGGGCGAGGAGTATAGCCACGGGAGGTGGTTGCGTCGGAGCCACGAGACGCGGTTCCGTCGGGAGGCAGCGCTATCTTTTCGAACACGTGTTCGCCCCAGGGTCTGAGGACCCCAACAAGGAGCAGGAGGCGATGGACCTCACCAAACGCCAGCAGGAGATATTCGATTTCATCAAGCGGTACTCGGACCTCAACGGCTACCCGCCGACTGTCCGGGACATCGGGAAGGCCGTGGGCCTTGCGTCGTCGTCGACCGTCCACGCGCATCTCGCGAACCTCGAGAAACTCGGGTTGCTGCGACGGGATCCGACGAAACCGCGTGCGATCGAGATGCTCGACCGCGCCGCGGCCGGGATGCGCGGGTTCATCAAGCCCGGCCTACCTCTGGTCGGGCAGGTGGCGGCCGGTGAGCCGCTGCTCGCCGAGGAGAACATCGAGGAGTACGTGCAGACGCCGGCGGTCGCCGGCGGCGACGACGGCGAGTACCTGCTGCGGATCCGCGGTGAGTCGATGATCAACGCCGGCATCCTCGATGGTGATTTGGTCGTCGTGCACAAGCAGGAGAGCGCAAACGACGGAGAGATCGTCGTGGCGCTGATCGAGGAGGAGGCCACCGTGAAGCGGTTCTTCCAGGAAGCCGACCATGTCCGGCTGCAGCCGGAGAACGACACGATGGAACCGATTCGCGTCCGTGACGTGCAGGTGATCGGCAAGATCGTCGGGCTGATGCGGAGCCTCTGATGGCCACGCTCGCGATCGCACCGACGCTGCTGGATGAGTTGCTGGGTGCCAGCCAGGAGCAAGCGGCCGGGCTGGGAGTGGGCGCTGAGCGCACGCTCGACGACGTGGTCGTCGGCGCGTGGGAGGCGCTCGCCGCCCACCTCAGCACGGCCTGCCCGGTGTGCGATGGCGAGCTCGTGCCCGTGTACGGCGCCCATTCGCGGCCGGTCTGCGGCCGCTGCACGGAGTGTGGGACAGAGCTGAGCTAGCGAGACGGTTTCCGGCCGGCGGAGCTGGGCGCTGCTGCAGGAGTTCGGGCGGCGCTTGGCGGTGCAAGGGAGCGTCGCTATGCTCGGAGACGCAGACTGAGCAGTCGCGGAGGTGAAAGACCCTTCGAGGAAAGTCCGGACATCACAGGGCGAGGTGGTCGGTAACGCCGACCCGGGGAAACCCGCGGGAAAGTGCCACAGAAATAACACCGCCTACGTCTGGAGCCGCTGCAGCGCTCCAGGCCGGTAAGGGTGAAATGGTGCGGTAAGAGCGCACCGGCGTCGCGGTGACGCGGCGGCCAAGGTAAACCCCACCTGATGCAAGGCCGAGCAGGACCGTTTGTAGGTTGCCCGCCAAGGTCCGGGTAGGCCGCAGAGATGGATGATTGCTCTCGACAAAATCCGGCTTATAGGTCTGCTACGGAAGAGCCCCGCTTCGGCGGGGCTCTTCTATTTTCGTGACGGGTCCCCGGCCGCGAGCGCACGCAGCGACTCGCCGCTGAGGCGGTGGACCTTCCACTCGTCGAGCAGCGCCGCCCCGTGCTTGGCGTAGAAACCCAGCGCCGGCTCGTTCCAGTCGAGCGCGACCCAGCCGTAGCGCGTGCATCCACGCTCGACGGCGATCGCCGCCACAGCCCGGAACAGCGCCTCCCCGAGCCCGTAGCGGCGGTGCTCCGGCATCACGTAGAGGTCTTCGAGCCAGATCCCGGGCAGGCACTCCCAGGTCGAAAACGTGCCGTGGAAGACCGCGAACCCGACCCGCTCACCATCGAGCGTTGCGATCAGCGCCTCGGCGTACGGTCCCCGCCCATCGGGACCACCGAACAGGGCCGTTCGGAGCAGCTCCGGCGTCCCCGTGACCGCGTCGGGTTCGCGCTCGTATTCCGCCAGCCCGACGATCATCGCGTACACGAACTCGACGTCATCGGGGGTTGCTGGACGGATCGCGATCTCGGGCGAATCCGCCTGACGCTGCGCAGCCAAGCGGCGACTCAGGCTGCCGGGGCGGAAACGACGTCCGCGGGGGTCTCGATCTCGCGCTTGAGGATCTTCCCGGTCGGACCCTTCGGCAGATCGTCGACAAGCCAGACGTGGCGGGGGTACTTGAACGCGGCCACACGTTCCTTGACGAATGCCCGCAGCTCCTCGGGCGTCGCCGAGGCCCCATCCTTGAGTGCGACGGCGGCCGCCACCTCCTCGCCGTACTCGGGGTGCGGGATGCCGATCACGGCGGCCTCCCGGACGGCTGGGTGCTCGTAGAGCACCTCCTCGAGCTCGCGCGGATACACGTTGAAGCCGCCGCGGATGATCAGGTCCTTCTTGCGGTCGACGATGAAGAAGTACCCATCCGCGTCGACTCGGGCCATGTCACCGGTATGGAACCAGCCACCGCGCATCGCCTCCTCCGTCGCTTCGGGCCGATGCCAGTAGCCCTTCATCACGTTGTGCCCGCGGATCACGATCTCACCGACCTCACCGGGAGCCACCTCATTGTCGTCCTCGTCGACGACCTTCATCTCGACGCCCTCGATCGGGGTTCCGATCGAACCGGGCTTGCGCTCCTTATCGGGATGGTTGAACGAGGCGACGGGTGAGGTCTCCGACAGTCCATAGCCCTCAAGCACCTTGCAGCCGAACGCCTCCTCGAAACCGCGGATCAACTCGACCGGCATCGCTGCACCGCCGGACCCGCAGACGACGAGGGTCGAGGTGTCGTAGTTCTCGTGCCCTGGCGCGTGCAGCATCGCGTTGTACATCGTCGGGACGCCCTCGAACACGGTCACCTTGTCGCGCTGAATGATCTCCAGCGCCTTGATCGGGTCAAAGCGCGGAATCAGGGTCAGCGTCGCGCGACCGAACACAGCGGCGTTCATCGTGCAGGTCTGACCGAACGAGTGAAACAGCGGTAGTGCGCCCAGCAGAACCGCGTTGCCGTCGAGATCAAACAGCTTGATCGATGCCTCCGCGTTGCGCAGCAGGTTCGCATGTGTCAGTTCGGCACCCTTCGGAGTGCCGGTCGTACCAGACGTGTAGAGGATCACCGCGGTGTCCGCGGGGTCACGGTCGACGAGGTCGCCGGCCGGCTCGATCCCGCCGAGCAGCTGCTCGAACTCACCCGGTGTGACCGCGATGAACTCGGTGTCCGCGTCAGCCGCGCCGGCCTCACCCTCGCCGGCGAAGTCATGCCAGCCGAACAGGAGCTTCGCCTCGGAATCACGCAGGTAGAACGTCACCTCCCGGGCCTTGTTGAGCACGTTCATCGGCACCACCGTGGCGCCGGCGCGGAGAATCCCGTAGTAGGTCACCGGGAAGTACGGGACGTTGGGCAGCATCAACGCCACCTTGTCGCCGGGGCCGATGCCACGGTCTCGCAGCAGCCCCGCGACCAGCTTCGACGCGTGGTCGAGAGATGCGTAGTTGAGCTCGAGGTCGTCGAGCTTGAGCGCGATGCGTTCGGGCTCCGCGTTTGCCGCCTCGGTCAGGATCTCCGCCAGGTTCATGCCGCTCCTCCCGTGCTCCGTGTGCATTTCAGCTGTTAGCGGCCCGAAAACTGGGCCGGGCGTCGCTCGATGAACGACGCCACGCCCTCGGCGAAGTCCTCGGAGTTGGCGCGCTCCTGCTGGAGCACGGCCTCGAGTTCGAGCAGCTCCGCGAGATCCCGGTACGCCACCGCGTTCAGGGTCCGTTTGATCGTCGCGTAGGAGCCCGGGGCGCCGGCCGCCAATCTGGCTGCGGTCCGCTGCGCGGAGGTCAGCACCTCGCCGTCGGGAACGACCTCGTTGACCAAACCCCACGCAAGTGCGGTCGCGGCCGGGATCCGGTCCCCCAGGAGCGCGATCTGCGCCGCGCGCGTGACGCCGGCCCGTGCGACGAGCGCTGCCGACGCGCCGCCGTCCAGACCCAGACCGATGTTGGCGAATGCCATCAAGAAGTACGCCGACTCTGCCGCGACCACCAGGTCTGCGAGCAGCGCCAGTGAGGCGCCGATGCCCACCGCCGGGCCGTTGACTGCGGCAACGATCGGCTTGGGGACTTCGCGGACGCGGAGCAACAACGGGTTGTAGTAGTCGCGCAGCGCCGTCAGCACGTCGGGTTTTCCGGCGTCGTTGACCTGGAAATCGCCGCGCAGGTCAGCGCCGGAGGAGAACGCCCGGCCGGTTCCGGTGATGACGATCGCCCGGACGTCGGGATCCGCGGCGGCGGCGTCGATCGCGGCGTGCAGTTCACCTCCGAGCTGTCGCGTCCAGGCGTTCAGTGCGTCGGGACGGTTCAGCGCGATCGTCGCCACCCGATCGCTGACCTCGGTGGTCGTCGTCTGCTCCTCCGTGGCGCTCATTGACTGGACATTAACGACCGCAGCGCCTCGGGTGACACCACAAGCTCGCGGCTGTTCGGAGATGATGTATGCGGGAGGCATCATGGACCTGATTCCAAAGACCATCACTGGGCCGGTGGGCCGGCTGGGCGCCGCAGCGCAGAACGCGCTCGAAGTCGCGCGCTTCGGCGGACTCGCGACTGATGAGCAGCCGTCGCCGTACACGATCAAGGTCGAGCGCCGGATCTACCGGCTCCGGCGTTACTACGAGGGCGAGACAGCACCGGATGCACCTCCTGTGCTGCTGGTGCCACCGATGATGCTGGCGGCCGAGATCTACGACGTCTCGCCGCAGACCAGTGCGGTCTCCGTTCTCAAGGACCACGGCGTCGATCCGTGGGTCGTTGACTTCGGCGCGCCCGAGCGTGAGGAGGGTGGCCTCGAACGCACACTGACCGATCACGTCCTGGCGGTCTCGGAGGCCGTCGATGAGGTGCGCGAGTTCACCGGTCAGGACGTCAACTTGGGCGGCTACTCCCAGGGGGGAATGTTCTGTTACCAGACGGCCGCGTACCGGCGCAACGAGGGCCTGAGGTCCTTGATCACGTTCGGCAGCCCAGTCGACACGCGCGTCTCGATGCCGTTCGGGATTCCCGAGGCAATCGCCGCTGCGGGTGCCGGCGTGCTCGCAGACACGGTGTTTGGGAACTTCGCGCTGCCCGCGTGGGCGAGCCGCACCGGCTTCCGACTGCTCGACCCGATCAAGTCGGCGCGCAGCAGGGTCGACTTCATTCTCCGGCTGCACGATCGTGACGCGCTGCTTCCGCGCGAGGGCCAGCGCCGGTTCCTGGAGGCCGACGGCTGGGTCGCATGGCCGGGACCGGCGATTGCTGACTTCCTCAGGCAGTTCATCGTGCACAACCGCATGCTCGAGGGCGGCTTTGTGATCGAGGATCATCTGGTGACGCTGGCGGACATCGCCTGTCCGATCCTGTCGTTCGTCGGCACCGTCGATGAGATCGCGCCCGCGCCGGGGGTCCGTGCGATCCGTCAGGCCGCGCCGCGGGCCGACATCTACGAGATTGCGCTGCGGGCCGGTCATTTCGGGCTGGTGGTGGGCACGACGGCGAACGAGTCGAGTTGGCCGCGGGTCGCGGAGTGGGCTCGCTGGTGTGCCGGCGTCGCATCGGAGCCGCCCGAGATGAACGCGGTCACCGATTCCGAGCCGGAGTCGAGCGACCTGCTGCCCGAGGTCTCCAACCGCGTCGGCTACGGCCTTGAGCTGGCCGGCGGGGTCGGCACGGGGATCGCCCGCTCGGTCACGAGAACTGCCCGGCGGACCGTGACCGGCGTGCGTGAGATCGCGCGTGAGGCAGCCGGTGCGATCCCGCGGATGATCCGCCTCGAGCAGATCCAGCCCGGGACGCGGATCAGCCTCGGGTCGCTCGTTGAGGAACGGCGCCGCAAGAGGCCCGATGACATCTTCTTCCTGTTCCTCGACCGCGCCTACAGTGCCCGCGATATCAACGAGCGGATCGACAACGTCGTCCGTGGCCTGATCTCGATCGGGGTCCGACACGGTGATCGCGTTGGCGTGTTGATGTCGGCCCGACCGACGGCGCTGGCGCTTGTCGTTGCGATCAACCGTCTTGGTGCGGTCGCCGTGATGCTCCGGCCCGACGGCGACATCGAACGCGAAGCGCGGCTCGGTGAGGTCAAACGGATCATCGCCGACCCTGAGCGGGCCTCGCTCGCCGCTGGGACAGGCGCGGTGCACACGTTCGTGCTCGGCGGCGGCGGCGGCCCGCGCGATCTCGGAGTGCCACTGACGACCGACATGGAGCAGATCGACCCCGAGCAGGTGGCGCTGCCGAAGTGGTATGAACCGAACCCGGGCCGGGCATCGGATCTTGCGTTCATCCTGTTCACCGGCGAGGGCGCCGGAACGCGGGTCAGCCGGATCACGAACGGCCGCTGGGCGATGAGCGCGTTCGGCACCGCCAGTTCGGCGTCTCTGTCGCGCGACGACACCGTCTACAGCGCCACACCGGTGTATCACCCATCGGGCTTGATGATGAGCATCGGCGGAGCGATTGCCGGCGGCTCCCGCCTCGCTGTTGCGGGCAGCTTCGATCCCGCGACGTTCTGGGACGAGGCCCGCCGCTACGGCGTCACCGTCGCCTCCTACACGTGGACGATGCTGCACGACCTGGTGCTGGCCCCGGAGCACCCCGGCGAGCGTCACCACTCGGTCCGCCTGTTCATCGGGTCGGGGATGCCCGTCGGCCTCTGGCAGCGGGTGCAGACCCGGTTCCGGCCGGCGCGAGTACTCGAGTTCTACGCCGCCACCGAAGCCGGAGCGATCCTCGTCAATGTGTCGGGCGCGAAGCCGGGTGCGATGGGCCGGCCGCTGCCGGGTGGCTCAGCGCTGCGCATCGGGGCCTATAACATCGCCTCCGGCGAGTATGAGCTCGACCCGTCGGGCTTCGTCAGACAATGCGACACCGGCGAGGTCGGGATGTTGCTGGCCCGGGCGTGGTCAGGTCACGAGACGAGCGCACCGCGATTGCGTGGCCTGTTCTCCCGCAGCGACGCCTGGATCGAGACCGGCGACCTGTTCCGCCGTGACGCCGATGGCGACTACTGGCGCGTCGACAACGTGCTCGATGTCATCACGACGCAGGACGGCCCGGTGTTCAGGGCTCCGATCCGCGACGCGCTCGGCACGATTCCGGGCGTTGATCTCGCGATCGCCTACGGCGTCCCGGCGCCCGGCGGCGAGTACGAGGTCGCCCTTGGAGCGGTAACGCTGACCCCCGACGGCAAGCTTGGACCGCGTGACCTGCAGGCCGCGCTCGAGGCACTACCGATCGAGCAGCGCCCGGCGATCGTGCAGGTCGTTGAGGAGATCCCGGTGACAACCTGGTACCGACCGCAGACCGCTCCGCTCGTCGCCGCCGGGATTCCGAAGCCGGGGGAGGGGGTTCAGGCGTGGATCCTCGATCGCGACGCCCGCAGCTACAGGCCGCTCACGGCCGCCGCGCGCAGACGGCTCGCGGGTCAGACGGCCAAGGCCGCCTGACCCACGATCCTTCAGATCCCGGGACCGGCTACGCCGCCTGCACGGCGTCGGCCGCTGCCCGTGCCTTCTTGGCGGCCCGCCGCGACAACTTCACGACGTTCTGCGCGGTTTCGCTGTCAGCAGCGACACTGCTTGCCTTGCCGGCGGCGGCAGCGGCCGCCTCGGACGCCTGCTTCTGGAGCTTCCGTGCCTGCTGTGAGGCCTTCGCCTCGATTTCAGCAGCCCGCTTGGCCGCCTTGGACTCGATCTCCGAGGCGCGCTTCGACGCCTTGGACTCGATCTCGGACGCTCGCTTCGATGCCTTCTTGGCGGCACGGCGCCGCACCTTGACCGCCTTCTTCCCGGCCTGGTCAGCCTTCTTGCCGACCTCGTCGGCCTTGCCGGCGACGGCATCGGCCGCGTCTGATTGCAGTTGGGAGGCGATCTCCTTCGTCGTCGCTGGGCGCGACACCAGCGCTCGAAGCCACGTCGCGTAGCCGACGATGTTGAACGCGAGACCGACGAACAGCACCCGATCGAACTTCCCGCGTGCCTTGTACTCCTGGACCAACGAGGCGGTGTCGGTCGCCTCCGCGATCAGGTTGATCGCGGTGGCGCTCCCACCGCCGCCGCCACGCACCTTCGCGACCGTCTGACCGGCGACCAGCAGATCGCGGCCGCCGAACAGGCGGTTGAGGTAGCGGGCGTCCGGATCTGTCTCCTTGATACCGAGGGCCTTGAACAGGATCTCGGGGAATGCGAGGGCAGCAATGCCATATGCGGCTCGGATCAACGAGCCTCTGATCAGCAGCTTGTTTCTCATCGTGGCTCGATCCTAACCCAAGCGCGGCGCCGGGAAACAGAGCGTCGAACCGCGGTGAAACACAAGGTCACGTGATCCTGCCGGCGGCTCGGCCGGCCGGGCGCTCAGCCCGCCAGGGCGAGGATCCGGCGCGCCGTCTCGACATGCAGGTTCTCGATCATGCGGCCGTCGACGGTGACGACGCCCGAGCCTGCGCGCTCCGCCTCTTCGAACGCCTCGATCACCCGCTGCGCGTATGCGATCTCGTCGTCGGTGGGGGAGAACACCCGGTTGCAGATCTCGACCTGACCCGGGTGGATCAGGGTCTTGCCGTCGAAGCCGAGCTGCTTGCCGGCGAGGCACTCGGCCTCGAAGCCCTCGGGATCACGGACGTCGTTGTAGACGCCGTCGACGATCATCTTGCCCGCGGCGCGCGCTCCGAGCAGACACAGCGACAGACCCGTGATCAGCGGACCGCGATCCGGAACGCCGACCGCATAGAGCTCCTTGAGCAGATCGTTGGTGCCCATCACCAGCACGGTGAGGCGCTCCGAGGCGGAGCAGATCTCATACGCCTGCAGCGCCGCCAGCGGCGTCTCGAGCATCGCCCAGATCTTGGTCGACTCCGGCGCCCCGCCCTCCGCGACGGTGCGTTCCACACCGAGCACCTCCTGCGGGGTCGAAACCTTGGGGACGAGGATCGCGTCGGGGCCGGCCGCCGCGGCCGCGGCGAGGTCGGCGTCGTGCCATTCGGTGCCGATCGAGTTGACGCGGATTGCGACGAGCTTGCCCGGATAGTCGTGACAGGCGGCGCAGACGCGCTCGCGGGCGTCGGCCTTGGCGGCGGGAGCGACGGCGTCCTCGAGGTCGAGGATCAGGGCGTCGGCGGGCAGGTCCCGGGCTTTCTCGAGGGCGCGCTCGTTGGCGCCGGGCATGTACAGGACTGAGCGGAGGCGTGCGATATCGGTCATCGCGGCGAGAGAGTAGCCGGATGCGGGTTGCGAGGGGCGGCCCGCTGGCCGCCCCGGTCGAGCACGCCGATTACCTGGTGACCCAGGCCTCTGGGTCCTGCGCGAGCTTCTCGACCGCCTTGGGCAGCTCGCCCCCGGCGATATCCGCCACCGTCACGTGCTCGACGACCTTGCGGAGGTTCGCGCGTACGGCGATCCAGACGCGCGGGAGCGCCTCCGAGGCGCCGGGATAGGCGGACTCCTCGGGCGGAGCCCCACGGACGCTTGCGAGTGGGCCCTCGACGGCACGGATCACGTCCGCGACCGTGACGTCCTCGGCGGGCTTGGCGAGCCGGAAACCGCCCTCGGCCCCGCGATGCGACCGCACCAGGCCCGCGTGCCGAAGTTCCCCGAGGATGTTCTCGAGGAAGTTCAGCGGGATGCCCTGGGCGGTCGCGATCCGCTCCGCCTTGACCGGCTTCTCGTCGGTGGCAGCGGCGAGCTCGACGACAGCCCGCACCGCGTAATCAGCCTTTGCCGAAATCCTCATCTGACGCCAGTATTACGCGCCCGGCGGCGGGACGCCTTCGCTAAGGGATCGTTAGAAGCGTTAGAAGCCGTAGGCCTCTTTCAGCTCGGGATCCTTCTCGGACAGCATCCGCGCCAGATCGACCATCACCTTGGCCTGCTTCCAGGTGGCGTCATCCTGCATTTTGCCGTCGATCATGTGAACGCCGCGGCCGTCCGGGATCGCCTCGATCACCTTCTTGGCGAACAGGACCTCATCCACTGCCGGGCTGAAGACCTTCTTCGCGACCGCGATCTGAGCGGGGTGTAGTGACCAGGTGCCGACGCAGCCGAGCAGGAATGCCGCACGGAACTGGGCCTCGCACGCGGCTAGGTCCTTGATGTCGCCGAATGGCCCGTAAAACGGCAGGATTCCGGCAGACGTGCAGGCATCGACCATGCGCGCGATCGTGTAATGCCACGGGTCCTGCTGGGCGGTGACGCGGATGCCATCGGGATTCTCCGGATCGGGGTCGGCGATGCTCACGTAGCCGGGGTGCCCGCCGCCGACGCGAGTCGTCTTCATCCGACGGGAGGCGGCCAGATCTGCCGGGCCCAGCGAAATGCCCTGCATCCGCGGTGATGCGGTCGCGATCTCCTCGACGTTGACGACGCCCTGGGCGGTCTCGAGAATCGCGTGCAGCAGGATCGGACGTTCGATCCCCGCCTTCGCCTCGAGCTGGGCGAGCAGCCGGTCCATGTAGTGGATATCCCATGGGCCTTCGACCTTGGGGATCATGATCACGTCGAGCTTGTTGCCGATCTCGGTCACCAGTTCGGTGATGTCGTCGAGCACCCACGGTGACTCGAGACTGTTGATCCGAGTCCAGAGCTGCGTCTCGCCGAGCTCGATGTCGCGGCCGACCTTGATCAGGCCCTCGCGCGCCGCGACCTTGTCATCGACCGAGACGGCGTCCTCGAGGTTGCCGAGGAGGATGTCGACGGTCGGTGCGATCTCGGGCACCTTGGCGACCATCTTCTCGTTCGCGAAGTTGAGGAAGTGGATCATTCTCGAGGGCCGGAACGGGATCTCGAGCGTCGGCGTCGGAGCGCCGATCGCCAGGGGCTTGCCGAACTCGCGGGGGTTTCGCACGTCTGATGTCTCCTTGTCGGGTGGCACCGCAGCGTCCGGTCAGGCGACGCTGCGATGTATGAAAGCTACTGATGCACCCTGTTTATTGTTTGTTTCTCTAAGATGCCCGACCTGACGCGTTTGGAGGCGTCGGGGCCGCTGGTCTCCAAACGGTTCAGTTGGTCGTTCCGTTCCTCCATCGCCCATTTGTCTGAACGATTCAGGAGTTTTTGATGAGCGCTGTCGAGACTGATCAGGTAGTGCGTGAGGCCAGTGGCGCACACCCCTACGGCCGTTACCTCGAGGAGTTCGAGGTCGGTGCGACCTATAAGCACTGGCCTGCCAAGACCGTCACCGAGGGTGACGACCATCTGTTCTGCCTGCTGACGATGAACCACCACCCGCTGCACATCAACGATGTGTATGCCGCGGGCTCGCAACAGGGCAAGAACGTCGTCGTCGGACCGTATGTCTATTCGCTCGCGCTCGGGATGAGCGTGTCCGACATCAGTGGCAAGGCGATCGCCAACCTGGCGACCGAGGCGCTCAGCCACCCGAACCCGGTGTTCCATGGGGACACCCTGTTTGCGGAGACCGAGGTCCTCGAAGTCAGGCCCTCTTCATCCAAGCCCGACCGGGGTATCGTCAAGGTCCATACCCGGGTCCTGAACCAGGACGGGGTCCTGGTCGCCGAGTTCAAGCGACTCGTGCTGGTGCCCCGCAAGCCGTCCGCATAAGGAGTTTGCAGCCGATGCCCAACAGCGCACCGCAGAAGCAGCAGGCCACGACCGACCATGCTCGCCTGCGGGCCTGGGTTGACGAGATCGCGGCACTGACCCAGCCTGACGAGGTCTACTGGTGTGACGGCTCTGATGAGGAATACGACCGCCTCTGCCAGCTGCTCGTCGACAGCGGAACCTTCCAGAAGCTGTCGTCCGAGAAGCGTCCGAATTCCTACCTGGCGCTGTCCGATCCGGGCGACGTCGCCCGGGTTGAGGATCGCACCTTCATCTGCCCCGCCAACGAGGCAGACGCGGGGCCGACCAACAACTGGCGTGACCCGCAGGAGATGCGCACCGTTCTGCACGAGCTGTTCGAGGGCTCGATGCGCGGTCGCACGATGTATGTGGTGCCGTTCAGCATGGGACCGATCGGCTCACCGATCTCCCACGTCGGCGTTGAGCTGACCGATTCGGCATACGTCGCCGTGTCGATGAAGATCATGACCCGGATGGGTCAGGCAGCGCTCGATGCGCTCGGTGCCGACGGTCATTTCGTGCCGTGCGTGCACTCGGTCGGCGCCCCGCTCACCGGAGACCCCGCCCAACGCGACGTGCCGTGGCCGTGCAACGCGGACAACAAGTACATCGTGCACTTCCCGGAGACCAAGGAGATCTGGTCGTTCGGGTCGGGTTACGGGGGCAACGCGCTGCTCGGCAAGAAGTGCTTTGCGCTGCGGATCGCGTCGATCATGGCCCATGAGCAGGGTTGGCTCGCCGAGCACATGCTGATCCTCAAGCTCACGTCGCCTGAGAACGAGGTCAAGTACGTGGCGGCCGCGTTCCCGAGCGCGTGCGGCAAGACCAACCTGGCGATGCTCGTTCCGACGTTGCCGGACTGGAAGGTGGAGACGATCGGCGACGACATCGCCTGGATGAAGTTCGGCGAGGACGGGCGGCTGTACGCGGTCAACCCCGAGTACGGATTCTTCGGGGTCGCACCGGGCACCGGCGCGCTGACCAACCCGAACGCGATTGACACGATCGACAAGAACTCGATCTTCACCAACTGCGCCCTGACCGACGACGGCGACGTCTGGTGGGAAGGGCTGACCGGCGAACCGCCGGCCCACGCGATCGACTGGCGGGGCAACGACTGGACGCCCGAGTCGAAGACACCGGCCGCCCATCCGAACGCGCGGTTCACGGCCCCCGCGGGCCAGTGCCCGTCGATCGCTCCGGAGTGGGAGGACCCGGCCGGTGTGCCGATCGACGCATTCCTGTTCGGCGGTCGCCGTCGCACGGTGGTGCCGCTTGTGCACGAGGCTCGGGACTGGGAGCACGGCGTGTTCCTCGGTTCGATCATGTCCTCCGAGACCACGGCGGCCCAGGCCGGTGCCGTCGGTCAGCTGCGGTTCGATCCGATGGCGATGCTGCCGTTCTGCGGTTACAACATGGGCGACTACTTCGCTCACTGGCTGAAGGTCGGGGCACGCGACGGCGCGAAGCTGCCGAAGATCTTCTACGTCAACTGGTTCCGTCGTGATGAGACGGGTCGGTTCCTGTGGCCCGGTTACGGCGAGAACTCCCGTGTCCTGGCGTGGATCTTTGCTCGCTGCGGCGGCTACGGTGAAGCCGTCGAGACCGCGATCGGCGCGCTGCCGCCGGCCGGCCCGGGCGGCATCGACACGACCGGTCTTGACGTCAGCGAGGACGACATGCGCGAACTGCTGGCGGTCGACAAGGACGGCTGGCACGCCCAGATGGTCCAGGTCCGTGAGCACTTCGCTCGCTTCGGCGACACGCTGCCGGCGGCGCTCAACGCCCAGCTCGAGGCGCTCGAGCAGCGTCTGTCCTAACCGGTTCGGTGCGGGTGGGCCTGCGGGCCCACCGCCGCCTCACGCCGCTTGGCGGGCCGCCAAGCCTTCGGCGATGGTGGCGGCGAGGTCGGCGATCACTGCCAACGGTTCATCCTTGAGGTTGTCGTAGCTGGCGCGGACGACGATCAGCCCCTGACGCCGGAAGATGCGATCCTTGCGCCGGTCCCGGTTGAAATTGCTGCGAACCAGCCCGTGCCAGCTGTAGCTGTCGACTTCGAAGACGACTCCTGCCCTGCGCCAGTGGAAGTCGGCTCTGAACTCGTCGAAGGAGACTTCGGTTGCGGGTTCGGGCAGCCCGGCCTCTCGGATGAGCGTGAGGGCGAGTTCGGCGGCTTCCTGCACGGTGCGCGATGACGGCCGCCGGGCGTCGAGCAGGACTTTGAGGTGCTTCTGGCCGGCCCTGCCCGCTGTGCGGTCGAGCAGCTCCCTGATTTTGGTTCGGCTGGTGAGGCGACGGGCAAGCGCCTCGTCGACCGCGTGTTCGAGTTGGCGTGGGGTGAGCTCGGCGGCGGCGTCGAGCAGCGCACGTTCGACGGTCGTCATCGGGACGCCGTTGATGAACCGCAGGTCGCCCCTGATCAGAGCCCCATACCGGTGAACCGTGATCCCGTCTCGGTTCCGCGCCTGGCGGCCGCCGATCGTGGCCACATCGATCGAACGGGCGGGATCGGGCGGGATCACGCGGTGAGCCATCAGCACGCTGACTCCGGTCAGCACGGCGTCGTCACCGACGGCGAGCAGCGCGGCAATCTCGCGTCCGAGTTCCACGTCGGTCTGGTGGCCGACGAGGTACACCGCGCCGTGGACGCGGCTCAGCTGTCCGTTGGCGAGCGCCGTGCGGATCATTCGCTCTGTCCAACCTGCCGCGATCAACTGGTGTCGTGCGACACGTCCCCGTTGTGCGTTCGCGAGCAGGGCAAGATTGCGCCGCGGGTCGCCAAGCGCGACCGTAACGTAACGATCGCCGAGTGTCGTGACCCGGGTCGTGCGACACCCGTCGCTGAGTGACGGTTGTTGCACAACCTCGGTCGGCGGGGGCATCGGTTGTGACCTTTTGGTCGATCTGGGCCGTGGCATAGCGTCAGCGTGCCCCTGGTGCCGCCGAGGATCAAGCAAAGTGACGCAACTGGCTCAGAGTCGTCACACGCCGTGACCCCAGCGTCCCACCCGCTCGACGGGAACTCTTATCGGCCGGACGTATTCTGGCGGCGATGGCTCTGCCGCTGATCCCCTCCGACGCTGGGATGCTGCTTGTCCAGGCGGGTGCCGTTGCGGCTCCGCGGCCGGTGGCACCGAGCTGGTTGAAGGTGCTCAGCAGGTTCCGTGGTCCCGGCTGGGCGCTGATCCCGGTCGGCTCGATCATCGGCGTGATCTTCGCGATCCGCTACGTCTCCGACACTGCTGACTGGCTCACCTATCTGGCCCTGGTGGCGGTGCCGATTCTCGCCGCGGTATCGCTCGGCTGGGCCGGGTGCGGTGCCCGGCCGTGGCTTGCGTTGCTCGTCGTGCCGCTGTTCCTGCTCGCCTGGCGCACGCCGGGCTCGCTCGCCGGCGAGGGCGCGGCAACGCTTCTCTCAGCGCTCTCCTGCGTGACGCTGGGGGTCCTGCTGGCGGCGGTGACACCGGCGGGCTGGCTGAAGCTCGGGATCGTCGCGATGGCCTGCGCCGACGTCTGGCTGGTCGCCTCGGACCTGCTCCAGAGCCCGAACAACGAGTTGACGGCAGCGGCCCCGGGCGGTGGCCTGCCGCAGCTGCAGTCCGAACAGTTCGGGACGATCTCGATGGGGTACGGCGACATGTTCGTGGCGGCGGTCCTCGGTGCTGTGCTCAGCGGCCAGCGTCGGACCCAATGGCGGGCCGCGCTGCTGACGCTTGCGCTGGCGGCAGTGTTCGACCTCCTGTTCCTGGTGGTCGACGAACTTCCGGCGACGGTCCCCGTTGCGCTGGCGCTGATCAGCTACGAGGTGCTGCGCCGAGCGCAGGTCCAGCGCGTCAGTGAGCGCCGCGGCCGGTCGAGGCCGGTGGCCGCGACTCCTCCGCCAATGAGGTAATCGCGAGGGTCCCGCGCGCGGCCTCTTCAAGCACTTCAGTTGCCTCCTCGGCCGAGCGGGCGTACAACTCGACGAGCAGGTGTACGACGATCCGATCCTCGTCGTGCTTGTGAAAGCGAACATGTGTGAAGAATTCGCGGGTTCCGTGGTCACCGAAAGCCGCATACGACAGGGCGTCACCGGCCTCGGGCCCGGAGCAATGCTCGACCTCATCGGCATCGACCGTGACCGTGCAGGACGCGACCCACGGGGTCCCGACGATCATCCGTTCCCACCGATCCTCGATCGGTTCGACCCGGCCGTTGTGGAACCCGAGGTGCGGTTGGTCGTGCATGCACTCGAGGCACTGGACCACGGCCTCCTGCATCTCGTCGACGACCTCGGTCCGCTCGCCGGTCATCGGATCGATCCGATGGATCCCCTCGTAGTGGACCTGCACCTCAAGGTTCTGAGACCAGCACCGGTAACAGCGCAGCCAGCTGCGAACCTCGGTTGAGCCCTCCATCAGAAGGATTTTAGTTGCTCCGGAGACAGCAGCCCATCGGTGTGATTCTGGGCGGGGGTCGGGGCCTGCGAATGGGGGGCGGGAAGCTGGCCGTCGCCCTTGATCACCGACCGCTGATCTCCTATCCGCTGCAGGCGATGCAGAGCGTGCTGACGGACGTGGCGGTGATCGCCAAAGCAGACAGCCAGCTGCCGAATTTGACCGGCGTGATGCTGTGGGTCGAGCCTGACGAGCCGCATCATCCGCTGCTCGGGATCGCCGAGGCGCTGGCGCTGTCCGGCGGGCGCCCGGTGATCTCCTGCCCCGGGGATATGCCGTTCGTCAGCCCGGGCCTGCTCAGCCGGGTGCTGGTCGAGGCGGGAAGCGGTCCGGCGACCGTCGTCAGCTGTGATGGCGCCGTGCAGCCGCTGATCGGCTGCTACCGGCCGGAGGCCGCCACCTGGCTGCTCAGCGGCGCTCGAGCGGGAGCGTCGGCGACGCGGACGGTCATGGACCTTGAGCCGAAACTGGTCGAGCTGCCCGCATCGGCGGCCCAGGACCTGTTCAACGTCAATTCGCCGGACGAGCTGCTGCGGGCGGCAGCGATCCTTGACAGCCGCCGGATCAGCCGGACGTGATCAGCCGAGCGTGATCAGCGGAACGTGATCAGCTGAACGTGAAGTCGTATGCGCTGAACGCCGCGCGGGAGCCGCACCGTCAGCACGAACGTGGCGTCGGTCGTCAGCTTCACGAGGTTGTACAGGCGCTCGCCGCGCACCGTCACGTAACCGCCGGGGCCGACGTCGGTGCCGCGATATTTCGGCCCGATCGGCACGCCACCGATCGTCACACGCACGCGGCGCGGGACATTGCCGGCGGAGGTGAGCACCAGATAGACGTCGCGAGCCTGGATCCCACCGGAGATCGTGGCGGTCGCGCTCGCCGGTGTGATCGAGCCCTCGGAGTTCTTGTCGGCCGGAGTCACCGCCGTCCAGCTCCCGTTCAGCGCCCAGCCGTTGAGGCCGAGGTCGCTGATCGAGCTGCTGTAGGCGTGCGTGCCCGGTTGGATCGGCTGGGCGAAACCCTGGTCACGCTCGGCGTTGAGATACGTCTCGGGCGTCCCGAGGTCCGCTGACGGTGTGATCGCGTGAGCAGCCATCGGTGCCGGCAGGTGCCGGGCACCGGCCTCGTAGAGCAGGGTCCGGACCGCCGCCTCGTCCTGCTTGTAATTGCCCTCGCCGAACTGGGTGTGGCGGACCTCACCGGTCGCGTCGATCAGGTACTCGGCCGGCCAATACTCGTTCTGATACGCGTTCCAGGTCCCGTAGCGGTTGTCCTGGACGATCGGATAGGTGAGCCCATCGGAGTGGATCGCCTGCTGCACGTTGGAGGCGATCTGCTCGAACGTGAACTCCGGCGTCTCAACCCCGACGACCTCGAGCCCGTCGCGGTGGTAATGCTGGTAGAGGCCTTCGACGAACGGGAGCGTGCGGATGCAGTTGATGCAGGTGTAGGTCCAGAAGTCGACGAGCACCACCTTGCCGCGCAGGCTGGTGATCGACAGGGGTTTGTCGCCGGGGGTGTTGAACCAGTCCTGGGTGCCGGTGAAGTTGGGCGCGCGGCCCAGTTCCTTCAGCGCCGGCGTCGTCACGCCCGGGATGCCGACGCTGGGGGGGATCGCGGTCGTGTCGTTCTTCGCTGTCTTCGCGGCAGTGACGAATCGTGACGTCGGTCGCAGCGACGCCAGCTTGTTCTGGACCGAACCGGAGGTCTCGAGCGAGTGGGTCGGGTCGATCAGCCACGACGGCAGGCTCGTGTCCTTGGCGAGCGCCTCCTCGAAGCGGACGTCGAGGTTGAAGGCCATTAGGACGCCGGTGGCGATCAGCACGAGCGCGAGTGTCCGCTCGACGACGGGGCCGCGGGCGACACGGCGGATCCGGCCGATCACCGCTCGGCCCCCGAACCCGTAGAGCAGCAGCACGGCCGAGAGGCCGATTGAGTAGGCGATCGCAACCAGCACCACCCGGACCGTCGGACCGCTCGAGGCGCTCACCGACGTGACCGCAGCCAGGATCGGGCCGGCGCACGGGGCGCAGACGAACCCCAGCGCGGCACCGACGCCGATGCCGGAGGCGAACCCGTCGCCGCGGTGCTTGGGACCGAACCGCGCCAGCCGGGACAGCGGAGCCTGGACCCGCTCCGCCAGCGGTGGGATCAGCATCACGACACCGAACACGATCAGCACCACGATCGCGAGGTCGCGGGCGGCGCCGCTGGCGAGCCCGACACCCCTGACCAGCTGGGCCAGCAGCACGATCGCGATCGTGAAGGTCGTCGCCAGCCCGAGCACGATCCCGATCGGCCGGCGCCGGCCGCCGGCAGCGCTGGCGCTGAGCAGTGCCGGCAGCACCGGCAGCACGCACGGCGTGATCGCGGTCCCGGCGCCGGCGATCAGCGCAAATACGAGCAGCAGCAACATCTTCTGCTGCGATGATCGCGGCCGGATATTGCGTAGGCGTTAACGGCGCGAGGTGCCGCGACGTGTCGGCGGTTCGCCGGCGCTACTGGACGATCAGCCCGAGGACCGAATCGGCGTGGCGTTCGATGAACGCAGGGCCGACGCCCGAGATCGCGAGCAACGCGGTGGGGTCCGCCGGCCGACCCTGGGCGATCGCGCGCAGGGTCGCATTGGTGGCGACGGTGTACGCCGGCTTGCCGTCGGCAGCCTCCCGCCGCCAGGTCACGAGCGCCTCGTACAGCTGGGCGTCGGCAGGGTCGAGCTCAGCCTCGGAGGCCGGCCCAACGGGGCCGGCCGCACGACCGCGCTTCACGGAGATGGCCGGCACCCAGTCGACCGGGTCGCAGACGTCGCAGCAGCGGCCGCTCGGCGCACCCGGGGACGTGTCGCCGAAGTGATCGAGGATCTGTCGCCGGCGGCAGAGTTCGGAGCTGGCCGTGAACCGCTCGATTGCGCGGTAGGCGTCCCAACCGCGGTCCTTGGCGACCTGACATATCTCCCGGGCCCGGTGCCAGTCCAGCCTGCCGCTGAGCGTGACCTCGAGGCGCGCGCCGCCGGCCGGGGCCAGCCGCAGTGCGCCGGCCCGCTCCGCGACCGCGAGTGCCGTGCGCTCGGCGTCGTCGCGCGGAGGGTCGATCGTGATGGTGTCGCCGTCGGCCGCCGCTCTGAGCCGCTGCAGGTAGGCGGCAACCGACTCCACGGTCGTCGATCGGTTCTGGTTGAAGCGGATCAGGCGGCCAAGGTCTGCGCGCATCGACAGCAGCACCGCGCGCGCTGGCCGATCGTCGCGGCCTGCCCGCCCGGCCTCCTGGTAGTAGGCCTCGATCGAGGACGGGGTGGCGTAATGGATGACGCTGCGGACATCGTGCTTATCGATCCCCATCCCGAACGCGTTGGTGGCGACGACGACGTCCGCTGCGCCGTCGAGGAACCGGAACTGGGCGCTCGCCCTGGCCTCGGGCGCCATCCCGGCGTGGTAGCCGACGACCGTGCGACCGCCGGCGCGCAGCCGCTCGGTCACCGCCTCAACGTCTTTGCGGGTCCCGGCATAGACGATCGACGGCCGATTCTCCGCCGCCGCCAGGATCGCCTCGAGCGTCGCGAACTTCCGCTCGGTCGCGCCCTTGCCCTCGAAGCTGAGCACGTCGAAGGAGAGGTTCGGGCGATCGAACCCGCCGTGGACGATCAGCGGGCGGCGCAGTCCGAGCCGCTGGGCGACCTCGTCAGCGACAACCGGCGTGGCGGTCGCGGTGCACGCCATCGTCGGGGGATGCCCCAGCTGGGCGAGCACCTGCTGCAGGCGTAGGTAGTCGGGACGGAAGTCGTGACCCCATTCCGAGAGGCAGTGGGCCTCGTCGACGGCGAACAGGGCGATCTCGCGCGTCGCGAGCGTGTCGATGAACGCCTTCGACGCGAATCGCTCCGGCGAGCAGAACACGATCCGCGCGATGCCGTCGCGGATCGCCCGCAGGGCGCCGCGGTTGTGGTCCTCCGCGAGTCCCGACGCGAGCATCACCGCCGGGTGACCGTCGCTCGACAGTCGCCGATACTGGTCGGCCATCAGCGCGATCAGCGGGCTGACGACCACCGTCAGCCGCGGCGTCGCCAGGCCCGGCAGGATGTAGCACAGGGACTTACCGCCGCCGGTCGGCATGATCACCAGGGCGTCACGGCCCTCGAGCGCCGCCTGGACGGCCTCGCGCTGTCCGGGACGGAAGTTCGCAAGGCCGTAGTGGGCGAGGAGCGCGCCGGGGTCGAGCGGCCCGTCGTAGACCCGCGCCGGGGTGCTGGGGCGGCTGGTGCGGGCGCCAAGGGCGGTCACCGCGGCGCGGGCGCGGGCGCGATCCTGGGGATCGAGCCGGGTCCAGGCGTCTCGCAGCTCCGCCAGTTCGGCGGCGAGCGCGTCGGCCGTCTCGCCGGCATCGAGCCGGGCGGTCAGCTCCTGGGCGCGCTGCTCGAAGGTTGCGGGCACCGCGGGGACGCTACGCCACGGACCGGCGCATGCTCAGCCGCCGATCGCGGACATCGTCCGCGGCGGCTGGATGAAGCCGGGCTCACCGATGTGATGCTTGAGCTCCTTGCGCCAGACGGCATCGCGAATCACGTCGATCAGCTCATCGTCGCCTGCGCCCGCTCGCAGTGGTCCGCGCAGGTCGGTCTCGTTGAGCGAGAACAGGCAGGTCCGCAGCGTGCCGTCGGCCGTCAGCCGGATCCGGTTGCAATCGCCGCAGAACGGTTCGGAGACCGGGTTGATGAAGCCGATCCGGCCGTTGCCGTCAGCGAAGCGGTAGACGCGGGCCGTGGCGGACGGTTCGCGCTCGAGCGGCTCGAGCGGCTGGATCGCGTCGATCAGCGCGTGCAGCTCGGCGCCGGTCAGGACCTGCTCGGAGGTCCAGGCGTGATCGGCGTCAAGCGGCATGAACTCGATGAAGCGGACCTCATACGGGGTTGAGCGCGCCAGCTCCACAAACGCTGGGATCTCGTCCTCGGTGAATCCGCGCAGCGCCACGGCGTTGACCTTGATCGGGTGCGCCTGCGGGAATGACGCCAGCGTCTCGAGGCCGCGGAGGACCTGGGGAAGGGCGTCGCGCCGGGTCAGCGAGTAGAAGCGATCACGCTGCAGCGAGTCGACGGAGACGTTGAAGCGGTTGACGCCGGCCTCGACCAGTGCGGCGGCGTCACGCTGCAGCAGGAAACCGTTGGTCGTGAGGCTGAGATCGTCGATTCCGGGGATCCGGCCGAGCTGCGCGACCAGTCGCGGCAGCTGCCTGCGGACCAGCGGCTCGCCGCCGGTGAGGCGGACCTCGTGCACGCCGAGCTGTGCCAGCAGGGCAACCAGTCGCGTGATCTCCTCAAAGGTCAGGATCTCCTCGCGCTCCAGCCATGGCAGCCCGCTCTCGGGCATGCAGTACTGGCAGCGGAAGTTGCAGCGATCCGTGACGGAGACCCGAACGTCCTCGATCCGCCGCCCGTGACCGTCGATGAGAGGTGTGATGCCCATCAGTCGAGGTTACCCTTCCGCACGTGCCCTCTCGCCGAGCCCTGACGAGCGTCCTCAGCACAGCCGCCGTGGCGGTTGCCCTCGCCGGCTGCGGAGCGAGCACCGCCGACCAGGTGAAGGCGAAGGTCCGGCAGTTCGGCGAGGCGGCCGCCGCGCATGACTACACGATCATCTGCACGCAGGTTCTGGCCCCCCAGCTCCTCGCTGACATCGCCGACGGCGGCCTCACCTGCGAGCGGGCGCTGCAGGAGGGCCTCGCCTCCGTGCGCGGCGCCCGGCTTGTGATCGGACCGGTGACGCTCACCGGAAAGCGAGCCTCGGTCGTGACCCTGACCCAGGCGAAGGGCGAGAAGACGACGCTGGCGACGCTGGAGCTGACCGACACCGCACAGGGCTGGCGGATCACGTCGCTGGGCAACGCGGCGTAGCGTGCAGCCGCGGCGTTTTGAGTTGAGCGTCGGGACGGAGCTCGTCCCGGGGCTGATCTGGGCGCGCTCAGACCGCGAGGGACCGTGGCCGACGGTGCTGATGGGGCATGGACGTGGGGGATACAAGGGAAACGTCTACAACGCCGCCTCGGCGTTCCGCCTCGTCGTCGAGCACGGGCTGGCCGTCGTCGAACTCGATGCGCCGGGACATGGTGAGCGCCGCTCGCCGGATCTGGCTGCGGACGAGATGCCACCGCATCCCGACCCGGAGCAGGTGGTGCCGGAGTGGCGGGCCTGCATCGATCTGCTCGTCGCTGATGGCGTGATCGAGCCCTCGGCGATCGGATACTGGGGGTTCTCGATGGGCGCGGGCATGGGGATCGCGCTGCTGGCCGCCGAACCGAGAATCCGATGTGCGGTCCTCGGGTTGATGCACGACCACTACTACCCGAGGATCATCGCCGACGCCGCCGCGATCAGCTGTCCGGTCACGTTCTCGATCCACTGGGACGACGTCCGGGTCCCGCGCGATCAGGCGTGTGCGCTGTTCGGCGCGATCGGGGCTGCCGACAAGCGCCTCCACGCGTATCCGGGCGACCACACGGATTGGAGCGACGAGGAGGTTGCCACCGCCGAGGCGTTCATCGCCTCGCGGCTGCGCTTCTAGGTCTGCGCCAGCTTGTTGTACGAGGACTTCAGGGTCGCCTTGCCGGTGCCCTCAAGCGGTGTGCGGGCGTCGGCGGGGATCCTGCGCGACGCCTCGGTCTCCGGGAAGTACTTGGTGGCAGGTTCGGAGCCGCCGCCCTGCGTCGGCATCGTCTGCGACGTCGGGATCGAGGGATTCGCGCCGCCGGCCTCGGTGTCCTGGTCGGTCGCCGCGCACACGCCGCTGGACGGTTCATACGGCGCCGTGACCGGCAGCGCTGCGGGCCACTCGATGTTCGTCCTCGAGTGAAACAGCGTTGAGGTGAGGTCGCCGACGAGGTGCCGTCGCCAATCAGAGACGTTCGGCACCCCGACCCCGAAGCGCTCCGCGACGAGCTGCAGCTGCGAGGTGTGATCGAACAGCTCAGTTGCGACGTGGCCGCCGCGGCTGAACGGCGAGATCATCATCGCCGGGACGCGCACGCCAAGCCCGAGCGGGCCGGTGATGTCGAGCGTGCCCGGCTCCGGGTCACCGACCGTCGGTGGCGATGCGGACAGAAACTCGCCCCTCGTGCCGGCGGGCGCGGTCGGCGGCGCAACGTGGTCAAACCAGCCGTCGTTCTCGTCGTACATCAGAAACAGGGCCGTCTTCGACCAAACGTCGGGGTTGGAGACGAGCGCGTCCAGGACCATCGATGTGAACCACATGCCATTGTCCGGGCTCGAGCTCGGATGCTCGTCGAACCCGAGCGGCGGGATGATCCAGGAGACGCTCGGAAGGTTGCCGGAGGCGATGTCCTTGACGAAGTCCGACGGGAAGAAGTTGTTGAACGCGCGGTCATACAGCGGCGAGCGTGGCGAGCGGAACGCGGTGAAGTACGGCAGCACCTGATCGGTGACGGTCATCACCTCGGGATTGGCGATCGGGTTATAGAGCGCCGAGTCCCAGGTCGGGTACTTCGAGAGCGCCGCGTACTTGGTGCCGGAGACGCCGCTGTTGGAGGGGTTGTAGACCTTCCACGGGATGCCGTTCTCCTGGAGCAGCTCCTGCATCGTCGTCCAGGTGCAGTTCCAGACGACG
Source organism: uncultured Conexibacteraceae bacterium (assembly GCA_963778315.1). Classification (GTDB taxonomy): domain Bacteria; phylum Actinomycetota; class Thermoleophilia; order Solirubrobacterales; family Solirubrobacteraceae; genus Palsa-465. The sequence goes on from CAVZTZ010000015.1 coordinate 674,985, forward strand.
TCTGGGGTGAAGTTCGTGTCGGTGACGGGTCCGCCGGCGATTCCGGCCGGGTCGATCGTGCCGCTGTTGGCCATCAACCGGTTCGGGTGGGTCGGGCCGAGAATCGCCGCGTGGTAGGCGTCGAGCAGCGTGAAGTGGTCGGCGAGCGCGTAGTAGAACGGCAGGTCCTGGCGGTTGTAGTAGCCCATCGTCATCGCACCGTGGGGGCCCTCGTAGGTCGAGGAGGTGTGGACCTTGACCCATGAATCCATCTTGCCCTCGTTCCAGCACAGGTGCATCGGGCCCCAGTCGTGCGTGAGGTCGTCCGTGCACTCGAACCCCGCGCTCGAACGGAGGTGCCAGGGCAGCAGCTTGTCGGCGGGGAAGATGCCGCTGGGAGCGTCGGGATAGTCCTGGGCGAAGACGCCGAGCGAGTGAGCCGGGTGGTCATCGAAGCCTCGGCCCTTCTCGTAGGACCCGAAGTAGTGATCGTAGGAGCGGTTCTCCATCATCAGGAAGATCACGTGGTCGATCGCCTCGAGGTCTGAGCCATGCGGCTTGACCGAGGCGGCCGCCCGGACCAAGCGCCCGGGAGCTGAGCTGCGGCCCCAGGCGAGCGCCGGCTTGGCGATGAACGTCGAGGCCCCGAGCATTCCGAGGTAGGACAGGAGCTCGCGGCGGCTGAGGGCGCGGCCACGCATCTGGGAAGGGAGTTCGAAGCTCATTGCACCGGAGGGTAGGAGGTGGGGCGGGCGCCGCAGTGAACGGTGTGTTACCGATTGTCACACCGGCTAGCGTTACGGGCGCCGATGCTCCGCCGCCGACTGATCGCCCCGACCGCGTGCCTCTTCGCTGTGGTGAGCGCCGCGGTTGCCGGCCTTCCGATGACGGCCGGTGCGCTGCAGCCACACGGCAGTGTTCGGGCCGCCGCCGCCGTCGTCGTCGCGCCGCGGTTGTTGTCCAGGGGCGCGCCCCCGAACGGCGACGGCACCAGCGGCGCCCCGGTCAACACGGTCGCACCGGCGCTCAGCCGCACGGGGCGGGTCGCGGTCGGGACGAAGCTGACCTGCAATCCCGGCACGTGGGCGAACGACCCGACCTCCTACAAGGAGGTGTGGCGACGTGGCCGGCGGCAGATCGCGACCGGGGTTCACTACACGGTGCGCAGGGCGGATGCAGGCGCCAGGCTGAGCTGTCACGTCAGCGCCCGTAACGCCCAGGGCGCCAGCGCCTCGGTGCTGGCGGGCTCCGTGACCGTCAAGCGCTGAGCGCACGTCGCGCCCGTCCGCCGATCAGCCGATCAGCCGATCGGCGGCCCGCTCGCGCAGGATCGCAAACAGCGTCGGGACGTCCGTTCCGGGCGCTGCGTTCTCGAGCAGCCGTGCCGCCGCCCGGCGGCCACCGAGGGCCCGCAGCCCCCGCTCGCCGTACTCGGTCACGTAGTCCGCCAGCGCGTGGGCCCGTCGCGCCGCCGTCCGCCTGGCGCCCACATCCAACGATGCCCGGTGGGCGTCCAGAGCTGCGATCAGCCTGTCGAAGCCGGTCACCGGTGAAACCGAGGAGACGGCGACCACCGCCGTGTCACGTGCTCCCAGAGACCGCAGGGCGGCATGCAGGTCGGCCTGTGCCCGTTGCGCGACCCGGCCCATGTCGGCCTTCGTCACGACCAGGACGTCCGGCACCTCCATGATCCCGGACTTGAGGAACTGCAGAACATCGCCGGAGCCCGGTTGGACGACGACGGCGACAGTGTCGGCCACGTCCGCCACCTCTGTCTCTGACTGGCCGACCCCGACCGTCTCGAGGATCACGACGTCGAACGCGACCGCCAGTGCCGCCGCCCCCGCCCGCGACGCGGGCGCCAACCCGCCGAGTCGCTCGCCGGCCGCCATCGAGCGGATGAACAACCCTTGATCCAAAGGGTCGTAGGTGATCCGGGCGCGGTCGCCGAGCAGCGAGCCGCCGGACCGCTTCGAGGACGGGTCGACGGCCAGCACCGCGACCGACCGGCCGGCGCGGCGCAGATCGGCTGTCAGCCACGACAGCAGCGACGATTTCCCGACGCCGGGCGGCCCCGTCACGCCGACGACGAACCCGGGCGCCTCCCCGCCGAGCGCGGCCGGCGACAGGGCCGCGAGCAGTGACGCCGTGTCCGAACGCGCCGCCGGCGTTGTCGTCTCGACCAGATTCAGGACATCGGGCGCGACCGACAGGTCCCGCTGCCGCAGCGCCGCCGCGAGCTCATCGGCGGAGACGCCCAAGTTCCCGCTCAGGCCGGAACGGAGTGCCGGGCCGCGACCAGCTTGATGATGTCGCGCATCATCCCGTTGAGGTCCCAATCCTTCGGCGTGTATACGGCCGCCACACCGGCGCTCTTGAGCGCCACGGCGTCGGTGTCCGGGATGATCCCGCCGACGACGACGGGCACGTCCTCGACGCCGGCCTCTCGCAGCGCTTCCAGCACGGCGGGGATCAGCGAGGCATGCGATCCCGACAGGATCGACAGCCCGATCACATGCGCCCCCTCCTGACGGGCCGACGATGCAATCTGCGACGGGGTCAGCCTGATGCCCTCATAGACGACGTCCATGCCGGCGTCACGGGCGCGTACGGCGATCTGCTCGGCACCGTTGGAGTGGCCGTCGAGACCCGGCTTGCCGACCAGGAACTTCAACCGCCGGCCGAGCTGCTCGGAGACGGCCTCGACCTCCTCGCGCAGTTCAGCGAGATCGTCGCCGGAGACCGCGGAGGCCTCGCCGACGCCGGTCGGCGCCCGGTACTCGCCGAACGCGTCGCGCAGCGTCTGGGACCACTCGCCGGTGGTGACGCCGGCACGTGCCGCGGCGATCGAGGCGGGCATGATCGAGTCGTCGGAGCGCGCGACCCGCGCCAGCTCCTCGAGTGCGGATGCAACGGCATCCGCATCCCGCGACGCCTTCCACTGTTCAAGCGCGTCGATCCGCTCCCGCTCAACCGCGGGGTCGACGGTCATGATCCCGCCGTCCGCATCGGCGGTCAGCGGCGACGGCTCGGTCGTGTCGTACCTGTTCATGCCGACCACGATCAGGTCACCGGACTCGATCCGCCGCCAGCGTCCGCGGTGCGATTCGACCAGCGCCGACTTCATGTAGTCGACTGCTTCGACGGCGCCGCCGAGCTCGGCCACGCGCGCCATCTCGTCGCGTGCGCCTGCGGCCAGTTCGGCGACGAGTCCCTCCATCACGTGTGAGCCCTCGAAGATGTCGCCGTACTCGAGCAGATCGGTCTCGAACGCGAGGATCTGCTGCAGCCGCAGCGACCACTGCTGATCCCACGGCCGGGGGAGCCCGAGCGCCTCGTTCCAGGCGGGCAGCTGCAGCGCACGGGCGCGGGCATTGCGTCCGAGCGTCACGGCGAGGGCCTCGAGCGTGATCCGGTAGACGTTGTTCTCCGGCTGCGCCTCGGTCAGCCCGAGCGAGTTGACCTGAACCCCGTAGCGGAACCGCCGCTGCTTGGCGTCGGTGACGCCGTAGCGGTCACGGCCAAGCTCGTCCCAGATCTCAGACATCGCGCGGAGCTTCGCGTGCTCCTCGATGAACCGGACGCCAGCGTTGACGAAGAACGAGATCCGCTGAAAGACGCTACCCATCAGCTCCTGCGGCACCCGCTCACGGACCGCGTCGAGAACCGCGATCGCGTTGCTCATCGCGTAGGCGATCTCCTGCACCGGCGTCGCGCCGGCCTCCTGCAGGTGGTAGGAGCAGATGTTGATCGGGTTCCACTTCGGGACCTCGGTGACCGTGTAGGCGATCATGTCGGCGATCAGCCGCATCGACGGGCCGGGCGGGAACGCGTAGGTCCCGCGACTCAGGTACTCCTTGAGGATGTCGTTCTGGGTCGTGCCCTGCAGGACCCTCTGATCGACGCCCTGCTCCTCGCCGGCGACGATGTAGAGCGACAGCAGCCAGGCGGCGGTCGCGTTGATCGTCATCGAGGTGTTCATCTGATCGAGCGGGATCCCGTCGACCAGCGTCTCCATGTCACCGCGGTGCGCGACCGACACGCCGACCTTGCCGACTTCGCCTCGGGCGAGCTCGTGGTCGGGGTCGTAACCGGTCTGGGTCGGCAGGTCGAATGCGATCGACAGACCGGTCTGGCCCTTCGCCAGGTTGCGGCGGTACAGCTCATTGGAGCGTTTGGCGTCGGAATGGCCGGCGTAGGTGCGCATCACCCACGGACGGTCCTTCTCCGGCAGTCGGAAGTCAGACATCCACTGAATTCTATGGCTGGGCATACTGAGGCGCGTGACGGCCGAGCTGCAACCGATCGATTGCGTCCAGATGGGGCGCGAGCGGGCGATCTGCTGCTGGCGGATCGAGGACCTGCTGATCGACCCCGGACCGACCTCCTGTCTACCGCGGGTCCTGAACGCACTCGACGGTCTGGTGCCGCGCGCGGTGCTGCTGACCCACATCCATCTCGATCACGCGGGCGCCACCGGCACGCTCGCGCGGCTGTACCCGGATCTGCAGGTCTACGTCCACGAGAAGGGCGCGCGGCACATGCAGGACCCGGAGCGGCTGATCGCGTCAGCGACGCGCCTGTACGGGGACCAGATGGACACCCTGTGGGGCGCTTTCGAGCCGGTCCCGTTGGACCGGCTCAACGTCCTCGCGGGCGGTGAGACGCTTGAGTTCGACGGCGTCGGCTCGTTCGAGGTCGCCTACACGCCGGGCCACGCCAAGCATCACGTCGCCTACATGCACGAGGAGGGCAGCGCGTTTGTCGGAGACGTCGCCGGCGTCCGGATCGCCCCCGGCGCACCGGTGGTCCCGCCGACGCCGCCGCCGGATATCGACCTGGCGCTGTGGCACGCATCGATCGCGACCGTCGCCGCCTGGGAGCCGGAGCGGCTGTGCATCACGCATTTCGGCGCAAGCGATGCGGTGCAGTCCCATCTCGCCGAACTGGGCGCTCGGCTCGACCGCTGGGCGGAGCTTGCCCGCGAGCACGAGTTCGAGCAGTGGCGCGAGGCCGTGATCGCAGAGCTCAAATCGGGGGCGACGACGGCCCAGGCACTCGAGACCTACCTGCAGACGACCCCGTTTGACCAGTCCTACGCCGGACTGAGACGGTACTGGGACAAACAGGCCGAAGCTGCGGCCTGATCGGCTTCGACCTCACGTTCTTGTTCGTAGCGAACAACAACGTAAGGTCGAGCGAAAAAAGAGGCTTGGCGACGGCCACTTTGTCCCGTATTCTTGCCGGCCGATGTCACTGACGCTCGAGTTGCCCAAAACGGGCGGCCCCGGCGGTGGCCTCGGAGGGCTGTGGCGCGTCGTCGTGCTCAACGACAGCTACAACACCTTCGACCACGTCGCGGAGTCGCTCGCCATCACCCTGCCCAGCATGTCGCTGGCCGAGGGTTACCGCACCGCTGACCGGATCCACCGGACAGGCTGCGCGATCGTCTGGAGCGGTCCCCGGGAGGACGCGGAGTCCTACTGGGAGGCGCTGGACGATGCGGGCCTGACAATGGGCCCGCTCGAAGCGGCCTGAGCGGCCGCCTGCTTTGCAGCTTCTGCCGCGTTGGTCGCGGTCTGCTTCGCCGCTCCGGCCGCGTTGGTGGCGCTGAGCTTGGCCGCTCCGGCCGCGTTGGTGGCGCTGAGCTTGGCCGCGCCGGCGGCGTTGCTGGCGCTGAGCTTGGCCGCGCCCGCGGCGTTGGTGGCGCTGAGCTTGGCCGCTCCGGCCGCCGACGTCGCCGCGACGCGGGCGTTCTGAGCGGCGCCCGCGAGCTTCGCCCTCTGCCGGTCGGGGCTGACGCGGACGACGTTCCAGACGAGCCCGAGCTTCTCCATCAGCGCGATCAGCAGGCCGGTCGGGTCCGCCAGCCGTTCGCCGAGCTTGAGGCCGTGGAATGCGGAGGTGGGGAAGGCGTGATGGTTGTGGTGCCACGCCTCGCCCATCGACAGCGGGGCGAGCCAGAAGACGTTGCGTGACTCATCCTCGACCTCGAACCGGCGCCTGCCGAAGAAGTGGCAGACCGAGTTGATCGACCAGGTCACGTGGTGCAGCAGGAAGATCCGGACCGCGCCGGCCCATAGCAGCGCTGTCAGGGCCGTGTCGAGCGTGCCGCCGAAGACCCATCCGAGCGCGAAGGGGATCGCCAGGCTGAGCGCGAGCCACAGCAGGAACAGCTTGTCGATCACGCGGATCATCCTGTCCTTCATCAGATCTGGCGCGAACCGCTCACGCTCCGCGGTGCCGACGGTCTCAAACAGCCAGCCGACGTGGGCGTGCCACAAACCCTTGACCGCCCCGCCGAAGCCGTCGCCGGCGAGGTGGGGTGAGTGCGGGTCGCCCTCCTGGTCGGTGAACGCGTGATGCTTGCGGTGGTCGGCCACCCACGTGATCACCGAGCCCTCGACGGCCATGCTCCCGAGCACCGCGATGATCGCCCGGACCGGGCGCGAGGTCTCAAACGCCCGGTGCGTGAACAGCCGGTGATAGCCAAGCGTGATCCCGAGCGCCGTCAGCACGTAGAGGCCGAGCATCAGGCCGAGTTCGAACGGGCCGATCGCCTTGTGCCACAGCAGCACGATTGCGGCGACCAGCCCCGCAAACGGCAACCCGACCCCGATCAGGTTGGAGATCTTGTGTACGCGTGACACGGCTCTGAGTGGAGTCTACCCACGCACCTAGCCTCTCCACCATCCCCCCGGGCAGGGGGTTCTGCCTCAGACAGGGCCGGTGCGCTGCAGGACCATCGGTCACGGGCCCTTTGCAGCCGAGCGTCTTTTGCAATGAGCGACGGGGTTATGCGGCGCTCGGGGTCGTTCCGGCCGTCCGTTTTGGCTGGAGGGTGCCCGAACGAACACAGCGACTGCCGATTTCGAGCTTTGTTCGTAGGAGCGCCCTGAGGGGCCCCGAACCAACAAAGCAGAGAATCTTCAGGTGCTGTGTTCGTTGGAGCACCCCGCGGCCTACGAGTAGTACGTCGCCGCCGTCTCTGCTTCTGGCTCTTCGACGACCGGCTCCGGATGCGAGACGTCGCGGAAGGCGATGTCATCGTTCCAGACGTAGACGACGGGGACCTGGAACTTGTTCGAGTATCGGGCCCGGAACTCGATCATCTCGGGGCCCTCCCAGTAGCGGTACCAGTCGTCCTTTGAGTCGAACCAGACCATCTGCGTGATCTTGTAGGAGTCATCGCGCGAGCGATGCACCGAGTAGCGCGTGGCGCCGTACTTGAGCGAGGCCGGGGCGGCCTGCTCGGCGACCGCATCGGCGAACAGGTCGCCACGCAGCAGCGTCGCGTACCAGGGAATCCAGACAACTCCACCGCCAGCCATCGTCACGCTCCTACTTCCGCTCGAATTGCACCGGGACCCTCGGCCGTCTTGCCCTGACCCTCTTCGGTCGCGCCGACGAGGATCGCGATCTTGCCGAGATGCTTATTGTCGCGCAGAAGCTGATGGGCCTCAGCCACCTTGTCGAAGCCCATCGTCTGCCACAGCACCGGCCGGATCTTCGACTCCTCGATCAACGCGTTGGCCTTGGTGGCCTCCCAGGCGTTGGCGAAGTGCGATCCGACGATTTCCTTCTGGCGCATCCACAGGTAGCGGACGTCGAAATCGAGCTGGTAACCGGAGGTGGCACCGCAGATCACGACCTTGCCGAACGGCTTGACCGTCAGCACCGAGGTGGGGAAGGTTGATTTGCCGACGTGCTCGAAGACGATGTCGGGCTGGCTGCCGAGCAGCTCGCCGACCTTCTTCGAGAACCGCTGGGATTCCTTGAAGCGAGCCTTCTCCTCAGCGCCCTCCTCGCCGCCCTTGCGCATCATCCCGGTGAACTCATTGCGGTCGATGTAGTCGACTGCGCCAAGTTGCTTGACGAGCTCGCCCTTCTCTGCGCTGGAGACGACGCCGACGCAGTCGGCCCCGGTCAGCTTGCAGAGCTGGATCGCGAACACGCCGAGGCCGCCGGCGGCACCCCAGATCAGGACCTTGTGGCCGGCCTGCAGCGAGCAGCGGTCCATCAGCATCCGGTACGCGGTGAAGTAGGTGAGGCCATAGGAGGAGGCGTCCTCCCAGCTGAGGTGCTTGGGCTTCGGCAGCAGCTGCTGGGCCTGCACCTTGCAGAACTGGGCGAAGCTGCCCCAGGTGGTCTCATACCCCCAGATCTTCTGTGACGGGGCGGCCAGCGGATCGAGACCGTGGACCTCGGGATCCTCGTAGGAGGCCTGGTTGCAATGGATCACGACCTCGTCGCCGGGCTTCCAGCGGGTCACGCCCTCGCCGACCTTCCACACGACTCCGGATGCGTCCGAACCGCCGATGTGGTGGCCGTACTGGGGATGGTCGCCGTAGCGCCAGACGCCGATCGGCTCGCCGAGGGCCGCCCACACATTGTTGAAGTTGACCCCGGCCGCCATCACGCGCACGATCACCTCGAATGCACCCGGCTCGGGTACTTCGATCTCCTCAAGCTGGAATGCGTCGACGGGCTCACCCTCGCGCTCCTGCCGGATGACCCAGGCGGCCATCGTCTTCGGCAGTTCGCCGGGTTCCGTTTCGACGTGCGCGACTTGGGTCAGATCAACGGCCACAGACGGTTCCTCGCATTCCTGGACTCACAAAATTGGAGGCCCGGATGCTACGGGGTTGTGGCTTTCGCTGGCGCGACGGACGCTAGGGCTGCAGCAGGACGTTGTCCGACGACGCCCGCGGCTTGCCGATGTGCAGCGTCGCCGGGGTGGCCTGGGCGTCGGTGGACACCTGGTAGGCGCCGGTTGCGAAGTCAACCTGGACCTGCGCGGTCGAGCCGGGGTTGATCGGGCCGGTCGTCGCGAGCGGCTTGATGCTGCCACCGAGAGGCTCGATGTTCATCGAGACGGTCTTGCTCGCCTGGTTCGTGACGAGGAACACCACGGGACCGGCGCCGACGTGGGCGGGGGACACCGACACACGGCTGTTGTCGATGTAGACCGTCAGGTCGACCGGCGTCGCCGGCCGAGCCCTGTCGGCGAAGTGCTGGGTGCTGCCGCACCCGGCGACCGCGATCGCGCAGACGCCTGCGACGAGTAGCCGTCGCCCACGGACACCACGAAACACCTCTCCACGGACCATCAAGCGCGCAGCCTAACCGACGCGTAGGCGGTATGCGAGTGCGCGCGACCTAGCCGTGAGCTTCGGTCAGCACCCGCCGGCGCCGATCGAGCTGCCGCAGCCGGGCCTCGAGCGCGCGCCACAGCTCTGGCTCGCTCTGCTCGTAGTCCTCACGGGACAGGGCGCGGGACGCCTCGCTGTATTCCCGCCAAGCGCGCGAGACATCCTCATCCAGCGCCCGCAATTTGGCTGTGTCGCCTGCGATCGTCGTCATCTCGGTCTCCCTCCGCTTGCTTGCCCTCTCTCACGATCCTAAACAGGCGCCCGGTCAGCGTGCGCGGGTCACCGTCTGCAACGCTTGATCCACGCCGTCCGCCGGGCGGCGTATCAACGGCGAGGTGGACTCGCCCGTGACGACCGCCCAGACTGCACTGATCAGCCCCAGTGCCCAGAGCGCACTCCTCGCCCAGCCGCTTGCCGGCGCGGAGTTCATCGCGCTCGATACGGAGACCAACGGTCTCGGCGGGGATTCGTGCGAGCTGACCGAGGTCGGTGCCGTGCTCGTCGGGGGTGGCGAGCTCCACGACCGGTTCGATTCGCTGGTCGCCACGAACATGCCGCTGGGCCGCGGGATCCAGCGGTTCACCGGCATCACCCAGGCGCAGATCAACGCGGCACCGGCCCCCGAGCAGGTCCTCGAACACCTGGCCGGGATGCTGTGCGGGCGCGTGCTGGTGGCCCACAACGCTCCCTTCGACCGCCGCGTGCTGCGTCAGGCGTTCGAGCGCGTCGGCCTCGCCTGGCCGGACCCGCCGGTTCTCTGCACCGCGCAGCTGGCCCGGCGGCTGATGCCGCTGCAGCGCGAAAAGAACCTGGCGGCCGTCGCCGCCGCGCTGGGGATCGAGGTCGAGCAGCAGCACCGGGCGCTGCCGGACGCCGAGACCTGCGGCCGGATCTTCTGCGCGCTGTTCACGAAGCTGTGCGCCCACGCCGCCACGATCGGTGACGCCGTGACGCTGCTGGCCTCGCGGCGTCGGGGGTCGCCGCCGCGCGTCCGTCAGCGGCGGGAACCCGCGGTCGGCGCGCGGCAGCTGCCGCAGCTCGACTTCGGTGAGCTGCCGTCGGATCCCGGCGTCTACATCTTCAGAGACGCGGCCGGCAAGCCGCTGTACGTCGGCAAATCAGTTTCGATCCGCAGCCGTGCGCGAGCTCACTTCGCGCCGTCGACACCACGCGCCGCCTGGACGCAGCATGCCCAGGTGGTCGACTACCGAGCGACCGTGTCCGAGCTCGGTGCGCTGCTGCTCGAGAACCGGCTGATCAAGGAGCTGCGCCCGCCCGGCAACGTCCGCCTGACGCGGCCGCGCGAGGAGCTCGTGTACATCCGCTGCCGGCTCGACATCGCGTTCCCGATCCTCGAGGTCGCGACGGCCCCGGCGCCCGGTCTCGGCGTCACGATCGGGCCGCTGCGCGGCCGGCAATGGGTCACAGAACTCGTCGAGCAGCTGGAGTCACTGTTTGCGCTGCGCCACTGCGGTCGCAAACTGCCCCGGCGCCAATCGCCATCGGCCTACGGACAGATGGGCCGCTGCCTATCCCCGTGCCTGGGTGACCTGGACCCGAACCTCTACCGGCGCCGGCTCGATCAGGCACTTGAGAGCTTTCTCGGCGATGGCGACGGGCGTCCACGGCTGCTCGGCCTGCTTGACGAGCGGATGCGGGAGGCGTCCGCCGCCCAGCAGTTCGAGCGTGCGGCCTCGCTGCGCCGGCGCCGCTCGCGGATCGCGGCGATCCTCGACGGGGTCGAAGGGGTGCTGCAGGCCTCGCACGTCGCTCCGCGCCTGGTGCTCGCCCGCCATCCGGCCCAGGATCGGTTCGAGGCGCTGTGGCTGGCGGGCGGACGGATCCTCGACGTCAGTGAGCTGCCTGACAGCCTCGATGAGCTCAGCGAGCGGACCGAGCGGGCGGTGGCGCGGGGCGGGCGCGTCAATCAGGTGGGCACGCACGTCCCGCCGGACGAGGTCGACGAGTTGCGGATCGTCACGACGTATTTGGCATCGCATCCGGAGCTCCCGCAGCTGCCGCTGTCACCGGCGCCCAGCCGCGAGCAGCTGCAGGCCTTTATCGCGGAAGCTCAGGCGAACGGGAGCGCGACGACCTCGGCCGCGCCCGAGTCACCAGCGACCACCAGCGTCCCGACCGGGGCCTCGCGGCGGACCAGAGCCAGGGCGATCGCCCCGAAGCGCGGCGACTCGGCGGCGCTGGTGACAGTGCCGACGATCCGGTCCGCGTAGAGGAGTTCGGTACCGACCGGGATCTTGCTCGCCGATCGCAGTCCACGTAGCTCCCGGTTGGGCTTGCCCTTGTAGTACAGGCGCGCGACGGTCTCCTGGCCGACGTAGCAGCCCTTCGTGAAGGACACCGCGCGGTCGTTGAGCCCCGCCTCCTGCGGGATCACCGAGTCGTCGAGGTCGACCCCATAGCGCGGGCGGCCCGACTCGATCCGGACGCACTCGGCGGCCTCCTCGGATACCGGGACGGCGCCGGCGCCGGTCAACGCCGCACGGACGGCGTCAAACGCGCCCGCGTCGAATATGAGGTCGAGTCCGACGTCGGTCCGCACCGTGAGGACCTCGGTACCGCTGAGCTCACCGGCGACGTTGTCATGCTCGGTGGCGCCCGGGGTCGGCAGCTCGGCGCGCTCCGCGACCTGGTCGGCCAACGGGCCGACCAGCGACAGAAGCCCCGATTCGAGTGTGCGCTTGTGCAGCTCGACGTCGTAACCGATCGAGAACCGGCGGACGTTGTTGAACAGCTCCTGCAGCGCCATGCGCTCGGTGTCGAGCAGCAGCTCGGTGCCGGTGTCGAGCACGCGCACGTCGCCCAGCATCTTGCCCTTCTGACTGAGCAGTGCCGCGTAGGTGCCGTGGCCCGGTGTGAGCGCCGTGATGTCGTTGGAGATCTGGCCGTGCAGGAACTCCTTGGAGCCGGCGCCGGTCAGGGCCAGCTTGCCGCGGTCGGAGCGGTCGATCAGGCCGACCCGCTCGGTCAGCGTCGCGTAATCGTCGAGGAACGTGCCGAGAGCTGTCATCGTCCTTAAAGAGTAGGGTTCGCGAGCATGGGCCTCGCCGACACGTTCACGACGATCGTCGAATCGCTGCCTGACGACTGGACCGACCTCGAGATCGATCTGCGGATCTTCGACGAGCGTCGGTACGTCGAGGCCGCGACGCTGATGGTCACCTGCAATGCGCAGCCGTACTCCAAGCACGACTGGCACTGGCGGTTGCTGATCGCCCACCGGTTTGGGCACGCCTCCGCAGTCCCCGCGGTTCACACCGCGCTGCACCTGCTCGATGATGCCGAGATCTCCGGCGAGCTGGCCGTCCGGGAGGTCCGGACCGGTCGCGTCGAGGTGGTTCAGATGTGGGGCCGGCCGGAGTCGGCACGCGAAGAGTTCCGGCGCCTGCGGGCCCAGTAGCTTCGGGCCGCGCGATCTGGGAAGGGGGCTGGTGGGCGCCGGCCGAGTGACCGGCGCCCGTTGACCTCAGCCGTCGGGCCTACTTGCCCTTCCTGATCTGAATCGTCTTGATCGTCTTGAACGTGCCGTGCGCTGTCTTGACGCTCAGCGCCAGACCGGCTTTGAGCTTGCCGTGATCCTTCTTGATCAGCGCCTTTCCGGCCTTCGTCAGCTTCACGGTCAACTTCTTGCTGCCCCCGCGCTTGAGCGTCAGGTGACCGGTGCCGAGCTTCACCAACTTCTTCGCGTCACCGACCCGGGCGCCGCTCGCGGTGCCGGTGCCGATCTCGATGGTGACGATCACGGTGCACGCCGCTGGACACGTGATCGTCACCGACACGGACGTCGGTGTGCTGGTGGCGGTGTTCGAGGTCGTCGCCGGCGGCCCGACGGTCAGGACCTCCGAGCCACAGGTGCTGACGCTGGCCTCGTTCTCGGTGTCACCGGTGTAGGCGGCCTTCCAGTAGTAGGTGCCCGGCGCCAGGCCCGGACTTGCGTCGTCCGCGATCGAGGCGACACCATCGACGGTGGACGCGGAACCAGAGAACACGGGCGTCCCGGTGCATGACGAGTTGTCGTACAGCGCGAAGTCCATCGTGCCGGTTGCGGTCGCCGCGTTGGTGCCGGCCAGCGTCGCCTTGTCGATCTCGCCGACCGTGCCGGCCGGGATCGTGATGTCGGCGCCGGTCGTCGAGCCCGACGTCTGGATCGTGGACAGCGTCGTCGGTGCCTGCTCCAGCGACTGGTAGGTGAACGCCTCGATCAGCGTCTGGGTGCCGGATCCGCTCGGGTTGCTCTCGTACGCGAGCTCGAAGGCGCCGCCACCGATCGCGGTGATGATCGGGTTATTGATCTCGACGGGGAGCGTTGGCGCCGGGATCTCGACAGGGGCGCCCCAGACAGCGCCGCCGTCCGCGCTGTAGCTGACGTAGTAATCGCCGCCGGTGTCGAACAGCGCATAGACGCCGTCGGTGGTGTCATCGACGACGTCGATGTTGCTGGCGGAGCTGGTCAGCTTCGCGACAAGCGCCGGAGCGCCGAAGGTCCCGCCGTTCTCGCTCGAGTTGATCTGGAACGGCCGATAGTCCAGCGTGTAGGTCCCGCCGCTGACGCCGTCCAGACCGGTGCCCTCGTTCTCGAGGACGCCGATCCCCTGGGTGCCACCCTCGGGGCTGGCGACGACCGGGTTCTCGGCGTTGCACGCCAAGCCGCTGTAGGCCGGGATGCTGTCGCCGCTTGAGTTCTGGGCGTTGAGGTAGCCGGCCGCGCTCGATGAGCCGACCAGGCCGGCGTCGGTGCCGTAGCCGGTACCGACGTCGTCGCCGTTGGTGCAGTCCGACAGCTGGACGTTCGGGCCTGCGTAGTTGTCGCCGACGGCGACGACGATGCTGCTGCCCGCAGCAGCCGGGGCGGGAAGCGGTTCGGCCGCGACCTCGGGGCCGGTCGTTGACTGCGCCTTGCGCGGGTAATCGCTCGAGGTTTGGCCGGCAGGTGGCGGGTTGGTGTTGGATTCAGGCAGCGCCGCCGGATATTCCGGCCCTGCGAATGGGGAGTCAGCGAAGTAGTTGCCGTAGTCGTCGAGCAGGGCGATGTCCGTGTTCCCGAGCGGGGCGACGTTGCCCTCGGTGTAGAACAGCGATACCGGGCTGATGAAGCTGCCGCCGTTCTGCAGGCCCTGGCCCGACGTCAGGAACGCTGAGCCGTCGCCGGTTGATTCCCAGGCGATGCTGCTGTTCGAAACCGGCGTGCCGATCACGACGATGTCGCCGTTGGGAAGCATCGTGATGCCGCCGAGGCTGATCGTGTTGGACCCGGCGATCGCGGGGTTCTCGGCGGTGGTGACGGTGAGGAGGACCGGACCGCCGGTGGAGGCGCCGCCGGGGCCCTCGCACGCGGAGGCGCCGGCTGGAAGCACGCACAGGTCGATCGCGCCGCTCGTGGTCGCCTGGGGGTCGGTCCAGGCGATGAACGTGACCTTGCTGACCGGGTCGTATTGGACCAGCGGGGCGGCGCCGTTGTTGGGGACGTCGAGCGCAACGGGGGTGCTGGCCGCGGACGCGGCCGCGGGGAGGAGGCAGGCTGCGATCGCAAGCGCTGCGGCGAACACGGTGACCAGTAGGCCGATCCGTGGCGCTCTGAGGGATGAAAGCGGAGTAGACACGGCGCGAGAGTCCCAATCCCCGTGCCCGAAGTCATCAGTGCCAGCACGTAAGCGGTCGTTTCGCCCTGGTCTCGACCGATGATCGTGTAGCCGTAGCCCCGGCAGGCGGGGGTGTGATCACCGTGCTCCGCGAGCCGGTGAGCGCCGCTGTCTAGGATTCGGGGGGATGCGCCGCCGGGTGACCTTCAGTCGCAATCTCACGCTCTCGCTGTCCCGTACGTGCCGCTGCTACTGCAAGTACTGCGCGTTCGCGACCCATCAGGCACACCTCCACGAGCCCGAGGAGGTGCTGACGCTCCTGGATCAGGCGGTCAAGCGCCACCGGGTCAAGGAGCTCCTGGTGCTGACCGGCGAGCATCCGGAGGTCAACGCCGGCGTACGCGCAAAGCTGACGTCGCTCGGGTTCGAGGACTTCGTCGCCTACGTCGTGTGGGTCTGCGAGCAGGCGCTTGAGCGCGGACTGCTGCCGCATACCAACCTCGGGGTTCTGTCCGCCGCCGATCTTGGTCGCCTACGTGAGGTGACCGCGTCGCAGGGGCTGATGCTCGAGTCCGTCAACCCTGACCTCGTCGCCCACCAGGGTTCGCCGACCAAGCACCCGGCCCGTCGGCTCGACACGATTCGCGCCGCGGGCGAGCTGCGGATCCCGTTCACGAGCGGCATCCTCGTCGGGATCGGGGAGTCGCGAGAGGACCGCTTCGACGCGCTGGCGGCGCTGGCGGCGGTCCATGGCGAGCACGGCCACCTCCAAGAGGTGATCCTCCAGAACTTCGTTCCGCATCAGAGCTACTACGGGCAGGAGCCGGCAGAGATCGCCACCGACGCAGCCGCCGACTACTGGCGGACCGGCCTCTCGCAGGGCCCGATCCTCGATGCTCCCAACTGGGCGTCTCCGGTGACGATCGAGGATCTCAAAGAGCTGATCGTCGAAGCCCGCCGGCTGATGCCGAAGATCGGCATCCAGGTCCCCCCGAACCTGTCTGAGTTCTGGCCGGAGCTCGTGGCGGCCGGCGCGACGGATCTCGGCGGCCTCTCGGCCAACGGCGACCACATCTCTCCGGAGCATCCCTTCCCGTCGCCGGCGCAGGTCCGCAAACGCCTCGCGCAGGACGGCTATGCGCTGTCGGAACGGCTCTGCGTGTATCCCGAGTTCATTGATCAGGAGTGGGTTGCGCAGGGCGTGCTCGATGTGATCAAGCGCGACTACTGGTCGTTCATCCCTCGCCGCGGTTCCGGCCGGCGTGGCGAGCTGACCGTCTCGCCCGACGTTGCCGGACGGGCGATCGAGAAGGGGGTCGCGGGCGAGCCGCTGTCCCCGGATGAGCTGACAGCCCTGTTCGCCGAGCGCCGCCCCGAGGTGATCGAGCAGATGCGCGCGGGCGCTGATCAGCTCCGCTCCGAGCTCGCTGGTGACACGGTCACCTTTGTCGTCAACCGCAACATCAACGTCTCCAACGTCTGCACCGTCGGCTGCGCGTTTTGCGGATTTGGGCAGGGCCGCCGCTCACCCGACGCCTACGAGCACTCGGAGGACGAGTTCGCGGCGCGGATCGCCGACGCGATCGCCTTCGGCGCGACCGAGCTGTGTATCCAGTCCGGGATCCACCCTGCGTGGGGCCTCGAGGACTATCTCCACTGGCTGCGGTTCGCCAAGCAGGTCGCGCCGGAGCTCCACCTCCACGCCTATTCGCCGATGGAGATCGCGCACATGTGCGACGTCTCGGGACTGCCCGTCGACGAGGTGTTCGCGCAGCTGCGCGCGGCCGGGCTGGGGTCGACACCCGGAACCGCCGCCGAGGTCCTCCATGACGGCGTCCGTGAGCGCATTTCTCCGAACAAGCTGCCGGTGGCCCGCTGGGTCGAGGTGATCGAAGCCTCGCACCGCGCCGGTCTGCGCTCGACGGCGACCGTGATGTTCGGGCACATCGAGGAGCCCTGGGAGCTGGCCGAGCACATGCGCGTGATCCGCGAGCTGCAGGAGCGGACCGGTGGCTTCACGGAGTTCGTGCCGCTGTCATTCATCCCGTTTCAGACGCTGCTCGGCCGTACCCACGGGATCGAGGAGATCTCGATCGAGGAGAACCTCAAGCACACGGCGGCGTTCCGGCTTGCGCTCGGGCGCGCTGTCACGAACCTCCAGGCGAGCTGGGTGAAGATGGGGCTCGAGGGCGCGACCGAAGCGCTGCGCTGGGGCGTCAACGATCTCGGAGGGACGCTGATGGAGGAGTCGATCAGCCGGATGGCGGGTTCCTACCACGGCGTCAAGCTCGATCCCGAGGATCTGGTCGCGGCTGCACATCAGGCGGGACGACCGGCGGCGGAGCGGACCACGCTGTATGGCATCAGGCGGGAGTACCCGCTGCCGGTGCCGGTGCCCAGCTAGCGTTCGTACCGGGGATCACCGTTGAATCGGCCGTCATCACTGTTTGCCGGCGTTGAGCCGCTCGAGGTGTTCGTCGAGCTGCTCGCCGAGCTCGATACCGATACCAGCCAGGCCGAGTTCTACGACCGGATCTGCGAGGCGATCTGCCGGCTGACGACGATGCGCCGGGCCGGCATCTTCATGTCAGAGGGCAAGGGCCATCGCGTCCGTGCCGTCGGTTCCCACGGGACCTCCTTCGCGCAGCTGGCGGCGCTGCGCCCGACGCTGCTCGGCACGCCTGCGGCCCAGCGTGCGCTGCTCCGTGACGAGGTGATCGTCGTCGACCCGCCGGCGATCCGGGAGGCGGTCCCCGAGGAGTACGTGGACGTGCTCGGCATCTCGACGCTCGTCTGCACGCCGCTGTCGGCGGCCGGCCGGGCCTACGGCGTGATCTGTGCTGACCGTGGCGGCGATCCGTTCACCCTCTCCGACGGCGAGCGTCACTTCCTGTGGACGCTTGGCAAGACGGCGGCCCTGGTGGCCACCGCGCGGATCACGACGCGCCAGGAGGAGCAGTCCCGGCGCCTCGCCGAGCACCTGACGCTCGCCAGGGAGATTCACGAGCGGGTGCTGCAACGGCTGTTCGGGGTGTCGCTGGCGCTGACGATGCCCTCGGGCCTCGACGAGGACGGCGCCACGCGCTGCCGGATCGAGTTGCAGGAGGCGATCGGCGAGCTTCGGGCGGCGGTCGAGCGGCCGCTGCAGGCGGTCGCCGCCGATGAGGGCGCGACCCTGGCCGCCGAGCTCGAGCGACTCGATGCCGTCGGCGTGCTCGACGGGGCGCAGCTGGCCGTCAGCTGGGCTGACGGCGTGACCGTGCCGTCGGCATGCGAGCAGCCCGCGCAGAACTTTCTGGCCGAGGCGCTACGCAACGCGGGGAAGCATTCGAGGCCGACCCGGATCGAGGTCTCGGTCGAGAGCGCCGAGGACACCTTCGCGGTCGAGGTTCGCAACGACGGCGTGATCGAGCGGCCGCGCGGCGAGGGGATGGGGCTGCGGCTGGCGGCGTTCGAGGCGCTGCAGCACGGTGGCATCGTTGAATTCGGCCCGCATGAGGATGGCTGGTGGAGAGCTCGGCTGCTGCTCCCCGCCTGAGGATTCTCGTCGTCGACGACCACGACGTCGTCCAGTGGGGGTTCCGGGTGTTGCTCGGCGGCCAGCCGTGGGTCGAGCGCTGCCTGGCGGCCAAGACCGGGGATGAGGCGCTTGAGCTGACGCGCAAGTGGACGCCGCACGTGGCGCTCGTCGACCTGTTCCTGGCCGGGGAGTCCGGTGCCGATGTGTGCTCGGCGATCCGAGCCGAGTCGCCGCGCACCCGCGTGCTGCTGATCTCAGGAGCCGGGCGGATGTCGCCGGCTGCGGCCAAGGCTGCGGGCGCGTCCGGGTTCGTCTCCAAGGACCTCGAGGCGACCGAGGTCGCCCGCGCAGTCCAGCTCGTCGGTCAGGGCCAGACGATGTTCCCGCCGAAGATCGCGCAGCCGGCGCCGCTGCTGACCGAGCGGGAGCGGGAGGTGCTCGCCCTGATCGCCGAGGGCGCCACGAATGGGGAGATCGCGGGTCGCCTGTTCCTGTCGCCGCACACGGTCAAGGAACACACGAGCGCGCTGTACCGCAAGCTCGGCGCCCGCAACCGGGCCGAGGCCGTCCAATTGGCCCAGCGCATCGGACTGCTGGCCTGAGGTTTGCTTCGCAGGAGTAGGATCGGTTTCATGGTGATGATGATCGGTGTGGCGGTGGTACTGATCGGGGTCGTGATCGGCTGGTTCACGGTTTCCGGCTCGGGGATCCACGAGCGGCCGTACGGCGACGCCGACCGGCAGGACGGCGAGAGCCCGCTCGACTCCCCCTGGACGATGAACGAGTGGAGCCGCGGCACCTCCTCGCGGGTCAAGCGCAAGCGCTGAACGACACTGTCGGGATCGTCCTGGCCGCGGGTCGCGCCAGCCGCTTCGGGTCGCCAAAGCAGATCGCCCTGTTCCGGGGGCGCCCGCTCATCGCCCATCCGATCGCGGCGCTTCGCGACGCAGGTCTTGAGCACATCCTCGTGGTCCTCGGCGCCGAGGCGGATGCGATCGCGCCGCTGAGCGACGCCCAGGTGGTCCGCTGCGAGACCTGGGCGTTGGGACAGAGTGAGTCCTTGAAGGCGGGCATTGCGGCCGCCCCCGTTGGGGCGGCCCGTGTGGTCGTCGTGCTCGGGGACCAGCCGCTGCTCAGCCGCTTAGCGGTGCAGCGCGTACTCGACGCTCCCGGCGAGATCGTGCGGGCCACCTACGACGGCGTCCCGGGCCATCCGGTGGTGCTCGCTCGTGCCGTGTTCGAGGCCGTCGGGGCGTTGACCGGCGAGGACGGCGCGCGCGCACTCGTCGACCGGTTCACCACCGTGGCGGTGCCGTGCGACGGCCTCGGGTCGACGATCGACGTCGACACGCCCGAGGACCTGGCGGCGCTCGAGGCGGCCGCAGGACTCGCTTAGACGAGCACGATCAGCTTGCCGCGCGTATGCCCGGTCTCGGACTGGGCATGGGCCTCGGCGATCTGATCGAGCGGGAAGGTCTGCGCGACCGGCAGTGAGAAGCGCCCGGCCTCGATCAGGGCTCCGATCTCCCGCAGCGCATGCGTGGCGCGTTCGTCGCCCATGCCGCCGGAGAAGCGGACGCCGTACTGCTCAGCCCCGGCGTAGTCGGCGATCGTGACGACGCGCTCAGGGCTTCCGGTCAGCTCGATCAGATCGGGGAGTGCGCCACCGCCGGCGATGTCAAGTGCGGCGTCGACCCCATCGGGGAAGATCGCGCGGACGCGCTCGACCAGACCCGGGCCGTAGACGACCGGGCGAGCGCCGATTGTCTGGAGGTACTCGTGGTTGGCCGCGCTGGCAGTGCCGACGATCTCGGCGTTGCGGAAGCTGGCGAGCTGGGTCGCGGCGCTGCCGACGCCGCCGGTCGCGCCGTTGATCACGAGCTTGGTGCCGGCGGCGACGCCGACGGCGTCGAGGATCCTGACGGCGGTCTCAACCGCGACCGGGAGGCCGGCCGCGGCGACGAAGTCCAGCGACGGCGGGATCAGCGCGTAGTCGGCCGACAGCGCGTACTCGGCGGCACCACCGCCGACGGCGAACCCGAACACGCGGTCGCCGATGATCACGCTCTCGACGCCCTCGCCGATCTGGTCGACGACGCCCGCGATCTCAAGTCCCGTCCGCTTCGGCAGCTGCCCGCCCATCAGGCCGCGCCGCACCTTCCAGTCGTAGCTGTTGACGCCGGCAGCGCGGACCGCGACACGGATCTGGCCGGGGCCGGCCTCGGGGTCGGGCACCTCGGTGACCATGAGTACCTCGGGTCCGCCGAACTCGTTGAACGTCACTGCGCGCATCGTCCGATCCTAATCGAGGCGACGGAGCGGCTGCGCGCAACCGGCGAGATGAGAAACGCATCCATTTGGTGTATTTCTCACCTCAACCCCAGCCGTCGCGCAGCGATTCGAGCAGGATCGAGCGCCAGGGCGCGGTGGCGCCAAACCGGGTGATCAGGCCGAACGCCTGCCCGAGAGCGCGACCCGGCCACAGATCGACGGGCTCGAACGAGCCCGCAAGCAGGAGCGCGACCAGATCGCGGTCGCGTTCCGCCGCGCGTTCAGCCGCCGCGAGCAGGGCAGGCGTGTCGAGCGTTGAGGCCGCTTCACCGCCAAGCGATCCCAGAACGTGTTGCGCCACCGACAGGGCGAGCTCACCGTGGCCAGAATCGAGCAGCTTCAAAGCACTCAGCGCCGACCCGAGCGCGGGCCCGTCCGCAGCCGCGAACGCCTCGATCACCTGCGCGGTCAAGGTGGCACGCTCGGCGTCGACGTTGGTCAGCGAGCCCGGCCCGACGATCGCAAGCCGTCCGTCGTTCAGCACCAGCACGTCATCGGCATCGAGATCCGCGTCGACGAGTCCGGCCCGCAGCCCACCGGCGACGTAGCGCAGCAGCCGGCCGGCGATGAGATCGTGATCGAACCCATCGGCCGCGGATAGCGGCGTTCCGTCGATCCACTCGCTGACGAGCACCTCGGGGGCGGCCAGCCGCGTGACCGGGGCCGGCACGACCACGAAATCGAGCCCGCGCACGGCCCGCGACAGTCGCCGCTGCATCCCGGCCACGTGCTCCAGGTCCAGCGCGTCGAGCACGCGCTCACGGGCCTCACGGACGACGGCGGCCGGGTCGATCCCCGGGAAGGCGCCACCGAGCGGCGCCGCCAATGCATCGAGCAGCGCCAGGTCCTGCCGGACCGAACCGGTGAGCCCGGGTCGGAGCACCTTGACCGCGACCGCCCCGCCGTCGAGGACTCCACGATGGACCTGGGCGACGGGCGTCACCGCCACCGGCTCTGAATCGAGCGAATCCAACTCGGCCGTCGGCTTCACACCCCAGGCATCGCGCAGAACCGACTCGACGGCCTTGAACGGGAGCGGCTCGGCGGCCGCGTCGTGCGAGCTTGCGACGACGCCCGGCCACAGGGTCCGGTTCCACGGGGGTGGCACCCACGCCGGATCGACCACTTTGACGAGCTTTGCCAGCGCGATCCGGCCACTCGGGGCCTGGTTGGCGAGGCGCACCGCGATCTGAACGAGCGCATCGATCCGTCTCAGCGCGTCGTCGGCGTCAGCCACGGATCCCATGTTACGGGGACACGGTGATTCACATTTGAGTCACAAAGGTTCAACCGCTGTCCATATGATCCCGCTCGCGATGGAGGATCTCCGTGACCCGTACCAGGCCGAGCGACTCGAAGCAGCCGCGCCGGAGGCGTTCCACACCCGCCGTGAATTCCTGACCCGCACCGCGATGGCCGCGGGACTGAGCGCCGGGATGGGGCTGCTGCTCGACCCCGACACGGTCGTCGCCGAGGCAGCGCGTCGTCAGCGCGAGGTCAAGCTGCCATCGGCGCGGAACATGCCGATCGACACGTTCGTCGTGATGATGATGGAGAACCGGTCCTTCGATCACTACCTGGGCTGGCTACCCGGGGCCGATGGCCGGCAGGCCGGGCTGAGCTTCACCGACAGCAAGGGCCACTCCCACGAGACGCATCGGCTGATCGACTTCTACCAGTCGTGTGGGTTCCTCGATCCCGACCACTCATGGGACGGCGGCCGCACCGAACTTGACGGCGGCAGGATGGACGGCTTCCTGAAGTCGGCCAGCGACACCTTCGCGATCGGCTACTACACGGAGCCCGACCTGCCGTTCACGCCGTTCAATGCGAAGGCATTCACCGTCTTCGACCGATTCTTCTGCTCGATCCTGTCGTCGACCTATCCCAACCGCGAGTACATGCACGCCGCCCAGTCCTACGGGGAGACCGCGAACAGCCTGCCGTTCGGGACGACCGAGCTCGGCTTCCCCGACACCACGATCTGGAAGCTCCTGGCGGACGCGGGAATCTCCCACGAGTACTACTTCACCGACATTCCGTTTGCAGCGCTGTGGGGGACGGCCGGCGTCGAGCGCTCATCCCAGGTTCAGGATTTCTACGAGAAGGCGGCACACGGCAACCTGCCACAGGTCTCGTTCGTCGACCCGGCATTCGCCGGCGAGGACCAGGGCACATCCGGCGACGAGCACCCGCTCGCCGATGTCCGGGTCGGTCAGGCGTGGATGGCTGACATCGTGCACGCCTGCATGGAGTCACCGCAGTGGCCGCGGATGGCGCTGTTCTGCATCTACGACGAGTGGGGCGGCTTCTTCGATCACGTCGTGCCGCCGCGGGTGCCCGATATCCGCGCCTCGTCGAACCTGGCCAACGACTTCGGTCAGATGGGTTTCAGGATCCCCGCGATCCTCGTCTCCCCGTATGCCCGAGAGGGCTACGTCGACCATTCGATCTACGGCTTCGAGTCGATCCTGAAGATGATCCGGTACCGCTTCGGCCTGCCGCCGCTGACCACCCGCGACCTGTTCGCCAACAACATCGCGGCGGCGTTCGATTTCGACTCCAAGCCGCGCTTGGAGCCCCCGTCGCTGCCGACCCCGAAGGAGATCTACGCGAGCGCCTGCGCCGGGACGGCGCCCGTCGATACGGGCGGGACGGCGATCGACGACGGCAGCATCATCGGCGTGCCGCTGCTGCCGAGTGATCGCAAGCCCCACGACGCGTACACGATGGTCACATCGGGGTACCTCGAGAAGCTGAAGTTCAACTACAAACCGGCGACACCGGCGACCATGTTCCGACATCCGTCGTCACTGGGGATGCGCGTATGAAGAGGTGGCGGCTGATGATCGCGGCGGGGCTCGTCGCGGTGACCGGGCTCGTTGTGGCGGCGCTGGCGCTCGCCGACAGCTTCACACCGGTGACGTTGACGACGCAGATCGCCCGAACCGCTCATGTCGGCACGTCGCTGAAGATCCGGGTCGACGTCGCGGCCGATCCGAGCGTGCTCGATATTCGCACCGCGCCGCTGCGAGTCCAGGTCAAGCTGTCCCCGGAATGTGGCGCGACCTTCGACCACACGCCCGGTGTGACGCTGGTCAACAGGGCGCTGTCCCCACAGCCGTCGATCGGCAAGGCGTACAACGGCGTCGTCGCCGGCGCTGCGAAGCCGAACGCGAAGGGGCGGATGATGGTCTGCGTGTGGCTTGCCGAGGAGGGTGACCAGCGCGTGTTCGCCTCCGATCAGTCACTGACCGTCAACGTCGCGAACCGGTTGAAGAAGGCTCACGCGTTCAAGGCGCACCCGGCCGCAGCTGCGACGTACCAACCGCCCCCGATCAGGCACGTGTTCATCATCGTGCTCGAGAACGAATCGGCCTCGGTCACGTTCGGCTCCAACCCGCCCGCTCCGTACCTCGCGCAGACGATGGTCTCCGAGGGCGCGTTCGTGCCGAACTACTACGGGACCGGCCACAACTCCAACGACAACTACATCTCGATGATCTCGGGACAGGCTCCGAACACGTCGAATCGCGACGATTGCATCACCTTCTCGAACTTCCCCAGCGACGCGACGGGCGCCTACGACCAGCAGGAGGGCGACGGTTGCGTCTACCCGTCGGACATCGGGAACATCGCGACGCAGCTCGATGCCGCCGGCGACACCTGGCGCGATTACAACCAGAGCATGGGCAACGATCCGACCCGTGAGGCGGCGGAGTGCGGGCATCCGGCGGTCGGCAGCATCGACGGCACCCAGAGCGAGACCGCGACCGACGCCTACGCGACCCGTCACGACCCGTTCGTCTACTTCCACAACATCATCGACGACACGACCCTGTGCGACACGCACGTGGTCAACCTGACCGACCTGACGACCGACCTGCAATCGGCCTCGACAACGCCGAACTACGTGTTCATCACGCCCGACCTGTGCAGCGACGGGCACGACGCCACCTGCAAGGACACGAGCCGACCGGGCGGATTCGCGGGGATCAACCAGTTCCTGTCGCAATGGGTGCCGGCAATCACCAACTCGCCCGCCTACAAGCAGCAGAACGGGCTGCTGATCGTGACCTTCGACGAGGCGGCCACCAGCGACGCCTCGAGCTGTTGCAACGAGATCCCCGGCCCCGGCGCCGCCGAGCCGGGTGGCAGCGGCCCCGGTGGCGGCCGCGTCGGCGCGGTGCTGCTGTCGCCGTGCATCAAGCCCGGCACCGTCACGCAGACGCCGTACAACCATTACACGATGCTCGGATCGGTCGAGAACATCTTCGGCCTCTCGCATCTCGGCTACGCCGGACTGCCCGCAGAGACGTACTTCGGCCCCGACATCTTCACCGCCAACTGCAGCTCGGCGCCCGCGGTCGATCTCAGATCACCGGCGCTGTTATCGAGCGTTTCGTCGACACCGAAGTTGACATTGCGCTGGTCCTCGCCGACCGCCGGCTCCACCTTCGAGGTGCAGATCAAGCCAAACGGCGGTGCCTGGAAGACGCTTGTGACCGGCTCCAGCGCGACGACCACGAGCTACACGACGACGCCGGGCGTGACCTACTCGGTGCGGGTCCGCGCGACCAGTGGCGCCGGCGTGATCGGCAGCTGGAAGAGCTCGACCGTGGTCGTGCCGACCGTCGCCAAGCCGGCCGGCGCGGCGCTGACCGGACGCTGGACGTCGAAGAAGGTCGCGGGCGCCTGGGAGGGGAGGGCGCTTGTCACCACCGGGCCGGGCGCCACCTACAGCTACACGTACACGGGCGGCGCCCTCAAGGTGATCGGCTCGGGGAAGGGCACCGCGACGTTCACATTCGGCGGCACCCACACCCGGTTGCGCCTTCGCAGCGGCGTGCGCGGGGTGCTGTTCCAGACCAGCGCGCGGAGCGCTCGACACAGGCTGACGATCACGCTCGATAACGGCCGGATCGCGGTCGAGGGTCTCGCGGCCACCGATCTCAGGTAGCGCCCTGGGCCTCACAATGCCGGCCCAACGGGGCCGGCGGACGGACAGAGATCAGTGGTCACTACACGGTCTCGAGCCGTTCGGCCCGCCGGGCGTCGCGCTCTGAGTCCTGCAGCATCCTCATGAACAGGTACATCAACGCCACGCCCATCACGACCGACTGCTCAAGCGCCATCACTCCGCCCGCCATCGCCTGATCGGTGTGCGGGGAGAGCCCCCAGTAGGCCGGGTGCTCGGAGTACCAGGGGTAGAACGATGCCGGGGCGAAGATCAGCGCGACCCCGATCATCCCGACGAACAGCTTGGTGATCACCATGTACATCACCGGGCCCATCCCGCGCAGATGCATCCGGCCCTTGATCGGCGACAGCAGGTGCCACCAGTAGAGCCCGCCCGCGACCGCGAAGCAGACGTGTTCGAGCACATGGATGAACGGGTGCGCAAGCGCCAGGTCGTACATCGTCGGCACGTGCCAGAGGAACATCATCCCGATGTAGAGCACCAACGCGAACGCGGGGTGACCGATCGGCCCTGCCCGTCGTTCGAACTCCGTGACCCGGCGGGTGATCGGGCGGAGGATCCCCT
This sequence comes from uncultured Conexibacteraceae bacterium, assembly GCA_963778315.1. Classification (GTDB taxonomy): domain Bacteria; phylum Actinomycetota; class Thermoleophilia; order Solirubrobacterales; family Solirubrobacteraceae; genus Palsa-465. Next base: position 701,109 of record CAVZTZ010000015.1, read on the forward strand.
TGGTGAGGCTGAGGATCAGCAGGATCGGCATCACGTCGAGCAGCAACAGGTGCTGGACCATGTGCGCGACGATCAGGTCGGTCGAGAGCGTGTCGATCGGAGTGATCAGCGCGACGAACACGCTGAGCATGCTGAGGACGAACAGAGTCAGCCGCCCGTACCCGGGCGGGTGCGGTTCACCGGGGCGTCGCGCCCGGCGCCAACCGAGGACATAGGCGATCGAGATGCCGAACATCCCGACGAACACGCTCGGCTCGTATGTCCAGACGATCGGGGGTGACACGACTCAGGCCATTGTCGCGCGCCACGCGGAGGCGTAGTCTGTTCACAGTTCACCAACAACCCTCGTAGATCGAGGAGGTCGGTTGATGCGGATTGATGTCAAGGGCCGCAACCTTCCGGTATCGGATGATTTGAGAGCGCACGTCGCGCGCCGATTCCGGGTGATCGACAGGCAGGTTTCACAACTTGCCGAGCTCGAGGTGGAAGTGTTCAAGGAACGCAATCCGGCGAACCCTGACTGTGAGGTTGCCGAGGCGACCTTGCATCTCAAGGGCGTGACGCTGCGCGCCAGGTGTGCCAGCCCCGACCTCGACCACTCCATCAACAAGGTCAGCGAGGAGTTGGCCGTGCAGGTCAAGCGCCATCGCGACAAGCGGCGCAAGCGCCGCGAGACGCGGGCGATCGTCGCGGCTCGGGCGATGACCCCGGTCGGCGGTGACCCGCTGCCGCCGGCAACAGCCTGACGCACGGGCCCAGCGGACCTCGGGCCGGGCCGTTTTGCGGCCAGTCGACCCGGGGTCCGCTGATACGCTAGGCACATGTCGTTTTTGGACCGCGCGCTTCGGATGGGCGAAGCCAAGAAGTTCAAGTCCTACGAGCAGCGAGTCAGCAGGATCTCCAACTACGAGGCCGAGATGGAGGCCTCCAGCGACGAGGAGCTGAGGCACCTCGCGGACGAGTTGCGCGAGCGCGCCCGTAACGGCGAGTCGCTCGAGGACCTGATGTACGAGTGCTTTGCGCTCGTGCGCGAGGCCGGCAAGCGTGCGATGGGCATGCGCCACTTCGACGTGCAGCTGATCGGCGGGATGGTCCTGCACGACGGGTGCATCGCCGAGATGAAGACCGGCGAGGGCAAGACCCTGACGGCGACCAGCGCCGTCGTCCTGAACTCACTCGCCGGCCGCGGTGTCCACGTCGTCACGGTCAACGACTACCTCGCCCGCCGCGACGCGCTGTGGATGAAGCCGCTGTACGACATGCTCGGCGTGACCGTCGGGATCCTGCAGAACATGCAGCCCTACGAGGAGAAGCGCGCCGCCTACGCGGCCGACGTGACCTATGGCACCAACTCCGAGTTCGGTTTCGACTACCTGCGCGACAACATGGCCACCTCCCTGGACGAGAAGGTCCAGCACGGGGGCCGTCCGAAGCCGGAGGGCGGCCTGTCGCCGTATCACTCCTTCGCGATCGTCGACGAGGTCGACAACATCCTGATCGATGAGGCGAGGACACCGCTGATCATCTCCGGCGCGCCGGAGCAGGCGGCGGACCTCTACGTGAAGTTCGCCAAGCTCGCCCCGCAGATGCAGGTCGGTGAGACCCCGGAGGGGATGGATCCGCGCACGAAGAAGGAGTTCGTCGCCGACTTCGACTACGAGATCGACGAGAAGTACAAGACCGTGTCGGTGACCGAGCGCGGCGTCGCCAAGGCCGAGCGCTTCCTGCGGATCGACCACCTCTACCGGGCGGAGAACGGGCACCTCGTCAACCACCTCCAGCAGGCGCTGAAGGCCGAGTCGCTGTTCAAACGTGACGTCGACTACGCCGTCGTCGACGGCGAGGTCAAGATCATCGACGAGCACACCGGGCGCATCCTTGACGGCCGTCGCTGGTCCGAGGGCCTGCATCAGGCGGTCGAGGCGAAGGAGGGCGTTCGCGTCCAGGAGGAGAACCAGACGCTCGCGTCGGTCACGCTCCAGAACTACTTCCGGATGTACGACAAGCTCGCGGGAATGACCGGTACCGCCCTCACAGAGGCGACCGAGTTCATGAAGATCTACGAGCTGCCGGTCGTGCAGATCCCAACGAACCAGCCGATGGTTCGCGATGATCGCAACGATCAGGTCTACAAGACCAAGGACGGCAAGTGGGCGGCGGTCGTCAACGAGATCGCCGACCGTCACAAGAAGAACCAGCCCGTGCTCGTCGGCACGATCTCGGTCGAGGTCTCGGAGCTCCTGTCCGCGCAGCTGAAACGCAGGGGAATCGCCCACGAGGTCCTCAATGCCAAGCCCGAGTACGCGGAGCGCGAGGGTGAGATCGTGGCCGAGGCGGGTGCACCCGGACGTGTCACGATCGCAACGAACATGGCCGGTCGCGGCGTCGACATCAAGCTCGGCGGCAACGCTGAGCACCTGGCGGAGATCGAGCTGCGCAAGCTCGGCCTGCAGCCCGGGATGCCCGACTATGACGACCACATGCAGAAGGTCCTGCCGACGATCGAGCAGCGCGTCGCCGACGCTCGGCAGCAGGTGCTCGACGCGGGCGGCCTGTTCATCCTCGGCACCGAGCGGCACGAGTCGCGCAGGATTGACAACCAGCTGCGTGGTCGTGCCGGCCGCCAGGGGGATCCGGGCGAGTCACGATTCTTCCTGTCTGCCGAGGATGACCTCGTGCGCCTGTTCGCCGGTGACCGCATCTACCGGATCCTCGACCGCCTCGGCTCTGTGGATGAAGAGGGCAACGAAGAGCCGATCGAGGCCGGCATGCTCTCCAAGCAGATCGAGAAGGCGCAGAAGAAGGTCGAGGAGCAGCACTTCCTGATGCGCAAGCACACGCTCGAATACGACGACGTGCTCAACCAGCAGCGCGAGGTGATCTACACCTACCGCGACGAGATCCTCGAGGGCCGCGACATGCGCGACGCGGCGACGGAGGAGCTGGTCAACGTGATGGACCGCCTCGTCAGCGAGTACACGGCCGGGGACTTCGTCGAGGACTGGGACATCTCCGGACTGCTGACCCAGGTCCAGCAGATCTTCACCCCGAGCGATGAGATCCTGGAGATCGATCCGAACCACGTCGACCGCGAGGATCTGGCGCTGCGGTTGCAGGAAGAGGCGCTGGCCAGCTACGAGCGGCGCGAGCAGGAGCTCGGTGAAGAGCTGATGCGCGCGCTGGAGCGGTACCTGTTGCTGCAGATCATCGACCAGCACTGGCGTGAGCACCTGCACGACATGGACTACCTGCGCGAGGGCATCCATCTGCGTTCAGCCGCTCAACTCGATCCTCTCGTCGCATACAAGAACGAGGCCTTCGGCCTGTTCGGTGACCTGATGAATTCGATCTGGGGAGACTTCTCGCGGATGATCTTCCACGTCACGGTCACCGTGCAGGAAGGTCCTCCCGGCCAGGGTCCCGGTGGAGCACAGCCGCCGCAGCGCACCCCCAGTGCAGCGGCAAGCTCGGCAACCGGCGGTGGCCGCGTCAGCTATTCAGGTGGCACTGGCCTGCCGGCCGGCTCCCAGGCGATCGCCGCAGCGGCCGGCGCTGGTGCTGCCGGTCCGGTCGGTGCTGGTCCGAGTGGGCTCGGCTACGACGGCCAGGCGCCCGGCGGTGCCCCGGCCGGTGAGGCGCCCGTCGTGCAGCAGCGTTACGCCGACGAGGAGCCAGGGCGCAACGACCCGTGCTGGTGCGGGTCGGGCAAGAAGTTCAAGAAGTGCCACGGCGCCTGAGCGGTTCTGACCGACCCTCACGCAGAGGCTGGCGCGTGTGCGGCGGCGAACGCGACGATCGCGGTCGCCAGTTCGCTGCCGGCCGCGCCGCGTGGCCAGTCGCCGCGCAGCTTCCCGAGGGGGTGCAGATCGACGCCGACACCGGCGGGAGCGTTGACGGAGCGCCAGTCGTCGATCAGCTCCGCCGCCGGAATCTGCCGGTGGCCGCTGACGTTGCGCAGCGCCAACCGGGTCCGCAGGCCGATCCGCCGACCGCCGGGCCGATCCTCGACGGCCACGAACACCGGTAGCGGCACGCGGGGTTGTCGCACCTTTGATCGCGCTGCCTCGCGGGTCGTACCGCCGACCAGGGCGATGCCGGCGATCGGGACGTTTGTCGCCCGTGCGAGCCATTCGACGAAGCAGGCGCCGTTGCCGACCCCGATCAGGAACGGTGGCTCCTCGCCACAGTCGCCGCGGCGCTGGAGATGCTCCGTGAGCGCTCTGATGAAGGCGGCGTCGTCAGCCCGGTCACGCCGGCCGCTGCCGTGGTCATCCCACACGCGTTCCATCGCGTCCGGGAACGCGACCGCGAAGCCGGCCCCGGTCGCCAGCTCCACGAGCGGTGAGCGCTGCGCCAGACGCTGGCCGGTCGTGCCGTGGTCATGGCAGATGATCAACAGCGGTGCGGGTGAGCGGGGCTGCCCGCTCGGCATCCAGTAGCTGCGCTCCATCGGGCCGACGATCACGGTGCGGAAGCGGAGCTCGAGCGGCTGCATCAAGTACCAATGCTAGGGTTGCCTGCGCCATGACGACCGCCCCCTCAGAGCCGCTCAACCAGCGTCTCGCTGCCATCCGCGATCAGCTCAAATTGCTCGCGGACTATCTTTGACCCGGCTGGACTGAGCGAGCGCGCGGAAGCGCTCGAGGCGGAGATGGGACAGCCCGGCTTCTGGGATAACCAGGAGCGGGCCGCACAGGTCAGCGCCGAGCACGCCCGTTCCAGCCGGCGGCTGGAGACGTTCCGGGCACTTGAGTCTGACGTCGACGATCTTGAACCGCTGGCCGAGCTCGCGGACGAGGATCCATCGATCCAGGCGGAGCTCCAGGAGCAGCTTGCGAGCGTCGAGACACGGCTCCAGGAGCTCGAGGAGCAGCGACTGTTCTCCGGGCGATATGACGCCGGCGATGCGCTCGTCACGGTCAACGCCGGAGCAGGCGGCACCGACGCCCAGGACTGGGCCGAGATGGTCCTGCGAATGGAGATGCGCTGGGCCGAGCGACGTGGCTTTCGGGTCGAGCTGCTCGAGGCATCGGCCGGGGAGGAGGCGGGGATCAAGTCCGCGACCTTCCGGGTCCACGGCGACAACGCATATGGCCTGTATGGGGCCGAAAAAGGCGTGCACCGGCTCGTGCGGCTGTCGCCGTTCGATTCGGCCAACCGGCGCCAGACATCGTTCGCCGGCGTCGAGGTCGCGCCCGTCGTGGAGGACGTCGGCGCCGTCGAGATCGATGAGGACGATCTGCAGATCGACACCTACCGTGCCAGCGGCGCCGGCGGCCAGCACGTCAACAAGACCGATTCCGCGGTGCGGATCACGCATCGACCGAGCGGGATCGTCGTGCAATGCCAGAACGAGCGCTCGCAGACGCAGAACAAGGCCGTGGCGATGAACATGCTGCGCTCCAAGCTCGTCGAGCTCGAGGAGCGCAAGCGGCGCGAAGAGATCGCGCGCGAGCGGGGTGAGGCTCAGGACGTCAACTTCGGCTCGCAGATCCGCTCCTACGTGCTGCACCCGTACACGATGGTCAAGGACCATCGGACCGATTACGAGATGGGCGACGTCAACCGGGTGCTGGACGGTGACCTCGACGGGTTCGTGCGGGCATATCTGCTGCGGGCCGCCAATGCCGGATAGCCAGCTCCCGCCCGCGCAGCAGCCGACGGCTCCTTACCTCGAAGCGGTCACCGCGTACGGCTTCCGCGGATCCGCCCGGTTCCACGTCCCCGGCCACAAGGGCGGCGGTGGCGCCGACCCGGGCCTGCGCAGTGCCCTCGGCGACGACGCGCTCCTGCTCGATGTCCCGCAGGACATCGAGGGGATTGACATCGGTTCGACGCCGACCCCGTACGAACTGGCCGAGCAGCTCGCAGCGGACGCCTACGGAGCGGCGCGCTGCTGGTTTCTGACCAACGGCGCCAGCCAGGGCAACCACGCACTGTGCCTCGGGCTCGCCCGTGGCGCGAACGTCGTCCTGCAGCGCAACTCGCACGCGAGCGTGATCGACGGGCTCGTCCTGTCCGGCGGCCGGCCGCTGTTCGTCGCTCCCGAATACGACCCCGAGCTTGGCATGGCGCACGGGGTGGAGCCCGCCGCGCTCGCCGCAGTGCTGGCCGCGGCTCCGTCCGGAGCCGACGCTCCGCAGGCCGTGTTCATCGTCTCGCCGACCTACTACGGGCTCGCGTCTGACGTCGCGGGCTGTGCCGAGGTCGCGCACGCAGCAGGCCTGCCGCTGATCGTCGACTGCGCGTGGGGTTCGCATTTCGGGTTCCACGCAGGCCTGCCGGATTCACCGCTTGCGCTCGGCGCCGATGCGATGCTCGCCTCGACTCACAAGATCGTCGGCTCGCTGACGCAGTCGGCGATGCTGCTTGTCTCCGACTCCGGGCGGGTCGACGCCGGTGCGGTGGGACGTGCACTCAGGCTGCTGCGCTCAACAAGCCCGAGCTCGCTGCTGATGGCCTCGCTTGACGCGGCCCGCAGGCAGCTCGCGGTCCACGGCGAGGCGTTGCTCGACCGCACGCTGCGTGCTGCGGCCAACGCGCGCGTCGCGATTGATGCGATTCCCGGCTGTCAGGTGGTTGGTGAGCGCCTCGTCGGCCGGCCCGGTGTCAGCGGCTGGGACCCGCTGCGGATTGTGATCGATGTCCGGGGTACCGGCCTGCGGGGTTACGACCTGGCGGTGGCGTTGCGGGCCTCCTACGACATCCACCTCGAACTGGCGACGCATGCGACGGTTGTGCTCGTGCTCGGGATGGCGCAGCCGGTCGAGCCGCTCGAGCGGTTCGCACACGACCTGGCCGAGACGGTCCGCCGAATCGGGCGACCGCAGGAAGCCTCGTCCTGGGCGGCGCCGCAGCCGCCCCCGGCGACCCGACCGGAGACGGTGGTCTCGCCTCGCGACGCGTTTCTTGGGGCATCGGAGGCCGTGCCGGTGGAGGATGCCGTCGGACGCGTGTCATGCGAGGCGATCGCGGGCTACCCCCCGGGAATCCCAACCCTGCTGCCGGGAGAGCGGGTCACCGCCGAGGTCGTTGCCTACCTCCAGAGCCTGACCGCCGCCGGAGCGCGGCTGCACGGTGCCGCGGATCCGAGCTTCCGCACGCTCCGTGCACTGATTAGCTGATTGTTGACCGCGCGACCATTTTGCTCAAGTGCGCCGGCGCGGCGCCGAGACAAAGAGCATGAGATCGCTTCCGTCGCCGACGTTTATCGCACGGACCGCTGCGACGGCGGCGGTCGTCGCCGGCCTTGCTGCCAGCGCCCCCGCAGCGTTTGCCGCAACCCCGACCATGACCCTGTACACGGTCCCTGCCCCGTACTCGGCGAACTCTCCGGACATCGAGGGGGCGATGATGCCCGCGCCCGACGGCGGCGGTGAGTGGTTCGTGCTGGCGGACGCTGGCACCACTGATCCCGTCATGGAGGTCACGACGGGCGGTAGCTTCAGCGAGATCAACGGATCGCTGCCGGATGGCGACAGCTGGGTCGCCTCGGTGACAGCCAATGGCGCCGGCTGGCTCCAGGCCGAGGGCGGCGACCTGTGGCAGGTGACAGCCGGCGGGACCGCAACCGACTACGGGACCCCCGGCGGTGACGCGGAGGACATGGCGCTCGGCTCCGACGGAGCCCTCTACATCACTGACAACGGTGATGGCGACATCATCCGCTGCTCGATCTCGAGCGGTCCCCCCGCCACGTGCTCCACCGACCTGCTCTCGAACCTCTTCTCCGCAAACGACCCCGACGCGATCGCTGCCGTCGGCAACGAACTGTTCTTCTCCACCGACAACGCAGAACTCGGCAGCCTGACCCTTTCCGGCCTGCTGTCAGGTCCATTCGGGGACGACGGCCGCGGCAACGGCACCGTCAGCTCGACCGCCGGCTCGATGGTCGCTGGTGCGAACGGCCTTCTGTACGCCGCCGGCGGCCAGGGATCGGACGGCAACGCGACAGACATCGTCGCGATCAACCCCGCTACAGGCGCCGTGGAACAGACTTACGGGAACGCGCAGGGCATGCCCTCGGGCGCCAACCCGACCACCCTGACCGCCGCGGACGGCAACATCTGGTTCATGGACGACGGCACCAATGCTGTCGGTGAGCTGGACGTCGCCACCGGCACGATCAGCGAGTACGCGGTTCCCGACAACGGCGATGCCCTCGGCATGAACAATGCGATCGCGGCGGGCCCGAGCGGCACCAACACGGTGTTCTTCTCGGCCCAGGACGCCAACGGCAACCCGATCATGGGCGAGATCACCGGGGCGCAGAATGCCGCGCCGGAGGGCACCACCGTGACCAGCGGCGGGCCGGGATTGGGATCCGGATCGGGATCGGGCTCCGGCTCATCGAGCGCGAGTTCGACGTTCACCAGCGGCTCGGAGGTGTCCGTCGGCATCACACGGCTGAAAGGGTTGTCGGTCGCTCGCAGCGCCAAGGTCTCAGCCGACCGTCAGGCGCGGCTGGCGCTCGACTGCGGGCCGGGCGCCACCGTCACCGGTGGCTGCACCGGACACGTCGCGCTGTGGCTGGTGCGCACCAAGCATGGCAAGCGGGTGCTCGGATCGCGGCTTGCGCAGAGCGCCTACACGATGGCGACCAGTACCCGTACGAACGTGAAAGTGACGCTCAACAAGAGCGCCTTCAAGCAGCTCGAGCACGCCGCGCACCATCAACTTGTCGTGGGGGTCACGGTCGCCAACCGCGGTGGTGACAGCGCCGGCGGGACGGTGACGCTGGTTGGTCCCCGCGGCTGAACGTGTCGTGGGCGGCTCCGTGGAGCTGTCTCGGGCGATGGGCTGGCCGCACAACGGCTCCGCCGCGCCCCCGCAGGGGCGCGGCCGGAGGACCGGTTGTGTCAGGCCTTGACGACGTACACGCTGCCGGCCTTGCCGTTCGTGACGCCGATGTACAGGTAGCCCTTGTTTGCGCCCAGGCCGATCGCCTGGTAGCCCTTCGGCACCTTGACGACCGTCTTCGGGGCGCCCTTGCCGCTCAACGGGATCGAGACGACGGCCGCGGGATGCGCATAGCCGAACTCGGTGCCGTAGAGCGCCTTGCCGACGAACGCGAGGCCGCCGAGGTCGGTGTGCGGTGCCAGCGTCAAAAACGGCTTCGCGTCGCCCGCGCAGGCTGCCGCGGAGGTCTGGTTGCACTTCGGGAAGCCGTAATTCTGGCCAGCCGTGACCCGCAGCAGGAAGTCCGGCGGGTTCTTCGCGCCTGAATCCTGGCCGAAGTCCGACACGTACGGTGAGCTCGAGCCGGCTGGGAACGCCAGCTGCCACGGTTGCCTGATCCCGGACGCGAACACCTTGACATGCTTCCCCGTCGCGCTCATCGAGAGGATGTCGTACAGGTATGGAGAGGTGCTGGCGGCAGCGTGATCGTTGTTGTTGAGCAGGCCGACGTCGACCCCGACGTAGAGACTGCCGTTGGCGCCGAAGCCGAGGCCGTTGAAGCCCTGGAACCCCTTCGGTGCCGTATAGATCGCCTTCTCACCGGTGAAGCCGGTGCCGTTCCAACCGCTGAACGCAACGATCTGGAAGGTCGGCGCGCCGCCGACGAGCCTGGCGCCGCTGGCGTAGAGCTTGCCGGCGTGGAATTCGAGCCCGCCCACGAACAGCAGCCCGGTCGAGACCTCCGTCGCCTTACCGTCGGCGAGCGTATACAGGCCTCCGTTGGGCACCTTGGAGCTGTTGCCACCGTCGCCCTCGAAGATCTGACCGTCGCCGAACGCGAACGAGGTCGGCGTCATCACGCCGCTGGCCAGCAGCTGCACGGCCTGCCCCGAGGTCGATGTCGGGGTGGATCCGGCTGCGGCCAGGGCTGAGCCCGCGGCCAGAGCCGCCGCCCCGGTGAGCGCCGCGAGCGGCGCCAGAAATCTGCGCATGATTCCTCCTTTGTGACGTTGTGCTCCCGGGCCCCCGGGAGAATGGGGCAGCCTAACCGGCCGCGGGGCCAAGGTGAACGTTTACGTATGCTCGTGAACCATGGATCGCCCGCTTTCGGAGATCGTCAGCCACGCGCTGGCAGAGGACATCGGCGACGGCGACATCACCAGCGCCGCGACGGTTGACCCGGCGATCCAAGCGGTCGCTCGGATCACGCAGAAGGCGCCGGGGATCGTCTACGGCCTGGACGCCGCCGCGCTGACGTTCACGACGATCGATCCGTCGATCACCGTGACACGGCTCGGTCCCGAGGGCGTGTGGCGAGAGTCCGGTCCCGTGATGCAGATCGAGGGCTCAGCGCGCGCGCTGCTGGCAGGCGAGCGCACGGCGCTCAACTTCCTCCAGCGGCTGTCAGGCGTGGCGACGCTGACCGCCCGCTGCGTCGCGTCGGTCGCCGGAACCGGCACCACGATCCTTGACACCCGCAAGACCACCCCAGGCCTGCGGATGCTCGAGAAGGCGGCGGTCAAGGCGGGGGGCGGCGCCAACCACCGGATCGGCTTGTTCGACCAGATCCTGATCAAGGAAAACCACGCGGCGATGGCCGGCGGGGTGGGGGAGGCGGTGCGCAAGGCGCTCGCCCACGCGCCCGGCGTTCCGCTCGAGGTCGAGTGCGAGAACCTGGCGGAGGTGGAGGAGGCGCTGGCGGCCGGCGCCCCGCGGATCCTCCTCGACAATATGACCCCGGAGCGGCTCCGCGAGGCGGTGGCATACGTCGATGGCCGCGCCGAGCTCGAGGCCAGCGGCGGCTTCACGCTGGAGACGATCCGGAGCGTCGCGGAGACCGGCGTAGACTTCATCTCGGTCGGCGCACTCACCCACAGCGCCCCAGCCCTCGACCTCTCACTTCTGCTGGAGCCGCACTCATGAACCTCCCGATGCTTGCCGAGGAGCCCCATGCGGGCGCCCAACTCGCGCCACTGATGCTCGAGAACATCCCCGCCCTGCAGGCGGAGGTGCGATCGCTGGCCGCAGAGCGCGGAGCGGTGATCCTCGCCCACAACTACCAGCTCCCGGAGATCCAGCAGGTCGCTGACTACGTCGGTGACTCGCTCGGTCTCAGCCGTCAGGCCGCGGCCACCGACGCCGAGGAGATCATCTTCTGCGGCGTGCACTTCATGGCCGAGACCGCTTCAGTGCTCTCGCCCGGCAAGCGCGTGCTGATTCCCGATGCCGACGCCGGCTGCTCGCTGGCCGAATCGATCACGGCCGATCAGCTGCGGGAGTGGAAGACAAAATTCGATCCCGCCCACCCGCCCGTGGTGGTGATGTATGTCAACACAACCGCCGACGTCAAGGCCGAGACCGACTACTGCGTCACCTCCGCCAACGCTGTCGATGTGGTCCGGCACATCTACGAGACCCACGGCGAGGACACCGAGATCCTGTTCGGCCCCGACATGTTCCTCGGCGCCTACGTCGAGCGGACACTCGGACGCAAGCTCCACGTGTGGGACGGCGAGTGCCACGTGCACGCCGGGATCCGGCCCGACGACATCTCCGCGGTACGCGCCGAGCACCCCGGGGCCGACTTTCTGATCCACCCCGAGTGCGGCTGCTCGACGAGCGTCATGGAGTACGTCGCGGCCGGTGATGTCGACACGACCGGCGTGCACATGCTCTCGACCGGCGGCATGCTCGACTACGCCAACCACCACGCCCATGACGCGGCCGCACCGGGCACTCGCCGCACGGCGATCGTCGCCACGGAGACCGGCATGCTCCACGGCCTGCGCGAGGCGGCGCCGGACATCGACTTCATCGCCGCCAACGAGGCCGCCTCATGCCGCTACATGAAGATGATCACGCTGCCGAAGCTGCGCGACACGCTGCGGGGTTCCGGTGGGACCGAGGTCCGCGTGCCGGCGGAGATCGCCGAGCGGGCCCGGATCCCGATCGAGCGGATGGTCGCGATCGGCTGACCCGCCGCATTGTCTGTCCCTGCATGGGCGCTATCAGCCCTGAAACGGACAGCAAAGCTGCTCAGGCGGGGGCGAGCAGGTCGATCCCGCGCCACACCGCCTCGCGCACGATCGGCAGCGACACGCACTTACGGCTGAACTCGGCCTTCGTGTAGCAGTGGACGTCGGCGCCGGCGCCCATCTCGAGACCGTCCCACAGCGAGCCGGCGACGTAGGCGCGTTCAAGCCAGGGAACGTGGTTGAACGCCTCCGAGACGAGCACGATCACGAACTCCGGGCCGCGCTCGCGTTGCGGCGCCGCGCCGCGCTCGTCGGCGACCCGCGCGCCGCCGACATAGGCGGCGTCGATCGGCCAGCGGTCACCCACTCGCGTCAGGTATCTGCGCAGTTCCGAGCGATTGAGCCCGACGCTCACCTCCACACCAATCATTGTCCCCCGATCCGTGGGCTGTTCGCAAGCAATCCGATCACGCGGAGGAGCCCGATCCCTCAGTACGCGGCCAGGGCGCCGACGATCCGGGTCAGCGCCACGATCGACGTCCAATTGCCCGGACCGTCGATCATCACTGTGAACGCGACGGTATCGCCCCCCTTTGCGTTGCAATATCCGGCCAGGTTGGTGACGTAGTTGAGCGTGCCCGTCTTCGCCACGCACCGGCCGACTGCAGCGGTGCCCTCCCCGATTCCCTGCACCGTCCCGGTCCTGCCGACGATCGGTAGCGAGTTCCAGAGGATGTCGCCGTCCGCCGTCCGCCAGAGCTGGCGCAACAGCGACACGACCTGCGCCGGGGAGGATCGGTCGGCCTGATCGAGGCCGGAGCCGTCGAACAGCCGCGGATGCAGACCGAAGTCCTCCGTCAGGACCTGCTTGATCAGCAGCGCCCCCGACCGCAGCGTCCCCCTGTGAAACACGTGGTAACCGAGCTGCTTGGTCAGGAGGTCAGCGAACAGGTCGTCAGAGGGGACATCCATCAGTTTCAGCAGCGTCGTCATCGGCGGCGAGGTGATCTGCGCGAGCACCCGCGCTCCCGGCGGCGTGTCGGTCATGTGATGGGCGAAACCGGTCTTGATCCCCTGCGCGCGCATCGTGATCACAAATTCCCGCGCGGCGAACACCGCCGGACCCTCACCGGCGCCGGTGGCACCGTGATCGAACACGAGCGCACTCAACTCGCCGCCGTAGTCGGGGAGATCGGGTTTGTTGTCCGTCGCCGGGCCGCCCTCAGCGGTGTCGAACCGCGATGCATCGGCGTACACGGCGCCGGTCACGCGGTGGATGCCCTGCCTGCGCAGCTGCGCGACGAGCTCCGACGGCGTGCCACCGTAACCGGTCTCAAACGCCCTGTTCCAGCCGCCGTCACCGAAGGTCGGATCGCCGTCGCCGCGCAGGTACAGGTTGCCGTGCCAGACGCCGCCCGGGCCGAGGTGGCCGGTACCGAGCACGTCGGTGTGCAGCCTGGCGTCCGGGCCGAGCAGCTTCAGCACCGCCAGCGAGGTGTAGAGCTTCTCGACGGAGGCCGGGGCGCGGCCGATGCCGGCGTTGTCGCTGTACAGCACCTGATCGCCATGGCTGAGGTCGATCGCCAGCACGCCGACACGCGTTCCCAGCTGGCTGACGGTCGACTTGATCACCGCTTGCAGGTGCCGCAGCGGCGCCGACCGGTTGTGGGTCGTCGGCGGCTGGGTCGCCGTCGTGATGACGGTCGTTCGCGTCGCGGTCGTCGTCGACGGCGCGGCTGCGTTCGCAGATGCGCTCGCACCGCCCGCGGCGGCAGCTGCGGCAGCGCCGCCGTCTCCGCAGCCCGTCACGGAGAAGGTCAGCACCACGATGGCCGCCCCAACGGGGGCGGCCCTCAGCCAGCCACGGAGGGACCGAGCAGCTCGACCCCTAAGCCGATTCAAACTCCTGCACCGTATGGGGGCCGACACACGCAACGGACAGCTCCTCGGAGATCCCACGCGCCACGTCCACAACGTCGTCGTAGGTGACGTTGTCGAGTCGCGCCAGCACCTCGTCGGGGTCGACCGACTCCCCAAACACGATCGCCTGGCTGGCGCCGATTCTCGCGATCGCGCCGGTGTTCTCAAAGGCGATCGCGCGGGCACCGGCGGCGTACGCCTGGGCCCGCTCCACCTCCTCTGCGCGCGGTCCTTCGTCGCGCAGCTCGTTGACGATCGCCTTCATCCGCTCGTAGGCCTCGAGGCACTTGTCGCTCTGCAGCCCCGCGCTCAGCTGCAGGACCGGCACGTCCGCGTACGCACGCGGGTAGGAGCCGACCGAGTATGCGAGACCACGCTGCTCACGGATCTCGTCGAACAGCCGCGAGCCCATCGAACCGCCGAGCAGCGTCGAGTAGATCGTCAGCGCCGCCCGCTGGGCCGGATCGCTGACGTCGATCGACGGGCGGTAGGAGAGGCGCAGGTGCGATTGGTTGGAGTCGCGCTCGGTGACGAGGATCTGGGGATCCTGAGCCGGCGCCGGCTCGAATGACGGGCCCGGGGGATACGCCGTGAAGCGCTCCGCGAACAGCTGCTCGAGCTGGGCGTCACCGCCGTCGGCCTCGAGCGCCTCGAGGTTCCCGACGACGAACGCGGCGCCCTTGCTCGGCGCCCACTGCCGCTCCCGGAAGGCGATGATCCCCTCGCGGGTGAAGATGTCGCGGAGGTGCTCGGTCGTTCCGAGCACGGCCCGGCCGAGCGGGTGCTGGCCGAACACGGCCTCGTCAATCAGATGCTCGGCGACCGAGGACGGCTGGTCGGCATACCGCGCAATCTCCTGGATCACGACGCCGCGTTCGCGGTTGAGCTCCTCGAGGTCGAGCTTCGGACGTCCGACGAAGTCGGTGAGCAGATCGGCGGCTTCGAGCAACTTCGTCGAGCGCGCAGTGATGTGAAACGCGACCAGGTCGTGACTGGTGTAGGCGTTGAGCACGGCGCCGCTGCGCTCGGCGGCCTCGTTGACGTGCTTGTAGGTGGGGTATTTCTCGCCGCCCTTGAACACGAGGTGCTCGAGGAAGTGGGCCATCCCGTTCTCCTCAGGGCGCTCCGTGCGGGCGCCCGCATCGAACGCGACCAGCAGAGTCACAGCTCGCGTTCCGGGCACCTCGATGCGGCTCAGGGGAAGGCCGTTGCTGAGGATTGTGGTCGTGACCGAACCCATCGGGAGCTAACGGTAGCGAGTGCCCGGACGGCAACATGCAGCTGCGACCAGTTCCAGGGCAGATGCACGGGACTTAACAATCGCTTTAGAAAAAGGTCCTGCAAATCGCGTTGCAGCGGAGCGGATTTGCGGTACCTGACCGGGTCTGACCGTTACTCTGGACGGCAGCATATGGCTGACAACACACAGACGTCCCGCAGTCGCCGCCGCTCTTCTCGGACGGCCACGGGGCACACAACACCGCGGCCTGCGCCGCCACTGAAGCGCCCGATCGGAGCCCCGAGCGTGAACGCGCCGGTGGTCGAATTCCGAGGCGTCACGATGAAGTACGCGAGTGGCGATCTCGGCCTCGATCAGGCCACCTTCGCCGTTGATCGCGGCGACTTCGTGTTTCTCGTCGGCGCCACCGGCTCCGGCAAATCGACGGTGATGCGCCTGCTGATCAAGGAGCTCGAGCCGAGCACGGGCACGATCAGCGTCGCCGGCCACGATCTCAACTCGATCACGCGTAAGCGCGTCCCGCACTACCGCCGCAACATCGGCGTTGTGTTCCAGGACTTCAAGCTGCTGCCGAACCGCACCGTCTACGACAACGTCGCCTACGCGCTGCAGGTGACCGGCCACTCCCGTAAGGAGATCCGCGCCAAGGTCCCTGACATCCTGCGCCTGACGGGGCTCTCGACGAAGCTGCACAACTACCCGGACCAGCTGTCCGGCGGCGAGCAGCAGCGCGTCTCGATCGCCCGGGCGTTCGTCAACCACCCGCCGCTGCTGCTGGCCGACGAGCCGACCGGAAACCTTGATCCGGAGACGAGCATCGACATCATGCGGCTGCTCTACCGGATCAACCGGACCGGCACGACGGTGCTTGTCGCCAGCCACGACCACGCGATGGTCGACAAGATGCGCCGTCGCGTGCTCGAGCTGAGCCGTGGCCGGATCGTCCGTGACGAGGCCACCGGCCTCTACGCCCGCGACGAGACGACGAGGGAATTTGCGCAGCGGATGCGTGCGACCGGCGATCGCCCGACCAGCATCTAGTCATGAAGCTTGGTTTCTTCCTCAAGGAGTCGTGGCGTTCGATGCGCCGTAACGCCGCCCCGAGTTTCGCGGCATTGGCGACGGTCACGGTGACACTGGTCGTCGTCGGGGTGTTCATCCCGATCGTGCAGGCCGCCCAGGGCGCGTCCAACAGCGTCCGCAGCCGCGTTCAGGTCGAGGTGTTCATGAACACCCGCGCGACCGCCGGGATGGACGCTCGCGTCGAGCGCGAGCTGAAGGCGATCCCGAACGTCGCGAAGGTGACGTTCGAATCCAAGGCGCAGGCGTTCGCCCAGCAGAAGAAGCAGGACCCGGCCGCCTACACGCTGCTGTCGACCAACCCGCTGCCCGACACCTTCCACGTGTATCCGAACAATCCCAGCAACGTGCTGGCGATCCGATCGGCGCTGGTCAGCAAGACCGACGGGACGACGCACTACTTCGACGGCGCGGTGGCGAGCATCTCGCAGCACACGTCCCAGACGAAGAAGATCCTCGAGGTGACGAAGCTGGTCACGATCACCGCCGCGCTGCTCTCGGCGCTGCTGATCATCGCCTCGATCCTGCTCGTCGCCAACACGATCCGCCTGTCGCTGTATGCCCGTCGTCGCGAGGTCGAGGTGATGAAGCTGGTCGGCGCGACCGATTGGTTCATCCGCTGGCCGTTCGTGATCGAGGGGACGATCGTCGGCGCGCTGGGCGCGGTCGGGGCGCTGGTGGTGCTCGGCATCGCCAAGTTGGCGCTGCTCGACCCGCTGGCCGGCAGCTGGACGCTGATCGCCGCACCGCGGACGATTCCGTTCATCTCGCTGACGCTCGTGCTGATCTTCGCCGGCGTGGCGGTCTCCTCCGTCGGCTCGGGATTGTCACTGCGGCGGTTCCTGCGGGTCTGATCTGAGGGTCTGTGTGTGGGGCTCCCCGTTGGGAGCCCCACGGCAGCCTCCTCACCCTGCGGCTCGGGGCGACGGACGCCCGGGTACCCTGAGATATCGATGGATCCAGCACCGCGAGTTCAGAAGCTGTGGCCTCGCGTCACGCTCGTAGCGATCGTCGTACTCGTGCTCGGCGTGTTCCTCGGCGGGCACCCCGGCTGGATGCCGAACTGGATTCGCAGCGCGTTCGCGCCGCAGACCTCGGCGCAGAAGGAGGTCAGCCAGGTTCTCGGGCTGATCCAGAAGGATTACTACCGGCCGGTCAACACGGACACGCTGGCCAACGACGGCCTGGTGGCGGCGGTCAAAGCGCTGGGCGATCCGTACTCGCACTACTTCCCGGCCAGCCAGCAGCAACAGTTCCAGGAGGAGACGAATCCCACCGATGACGGCGGGATCGGAATCGATGTCTCCAGCGACCCGCACGGCCTGCTGATCTCCGACGTGTTCCCGGACTCGCCCGCGTCCAGCGCCGGGCTCCACCCGGGCGAGGTGATCACGGCGGTCGGCAGCAAGCGGATCGGCGGCGAGTTGTGGACCAAGGCGGCCGATCTGATCCGCGGCAGGGTCGGCACCACGGTCCTGTTGACGATCGAATCGAAGAACCATTCCCGGCAGGTATCGGTGAAGCGCGCGAACATCACGGTGCCGGTCGCGACCTCGCAGATCGTCACATACAAGGGCGTGCGAATCGGCTACCTCCTCTACACCCAGTTCACGCAGGGTTCGGCGGCGGAGCTCCGCAGGCAGGTCAAGAAGATGCTTGCCGATCATGCGCAGGCGTTGATCCTCGATCTCCGCGACAACCCCGGAGGGCTGCTCAACCAGGCCGTGGCAGTCGCCTCTTTGTTCATCCCCAACGGCACGATCGTCACCACCAGGGGACGGTCGCAGCCGACGACCGTCTACACCGCGGCGGGCGACGCGATCGCGCCGTCGATCCCGATGGCTGTGCTCGTCGATCGCGGGACCGCCTCCTCAGGGGAGATCGTGACCGCCGCGCTGCAGGAACGGGGCCGCGCCAAGATCGTCGGCACCAGGACCTACGGCAAGGGCGTGTTCCAGGAGAGCCAGACGGTTGACGGCGGCGGCACACTCGACATCACCGTCGGCCAGTTCTATACGCCCAACGGCACCAACCTCGGCGCTCCGTCGGTCAAGAACGGCAAGTCGATCGCGCGCGGACCGGGGATCAAACCCAACCTCTACGTGTACGACAATCCGGACGATCCCGGGCCCGCCGCGCTGCGGGCGGCCGAGAAGCTGCTGGCCGGCGAAGTCCGGTGAGCGACCGCTTCGTCGCGCAGATCCAGAAGCGCGGAAAGTTTCTCGTCGCCGAGCCCTATTTTGGGCCCGGTCCGCGGCTGGCGGTCAGCCGCGACAGCCGCTATGACGTCGGTGATCTGGTGCTCGTCGTCCCGGGGGTGTCGGGGCGGCAGGGTCGCGGCAGCCGCGCTCGGGTGGCGCGGCGGATCGGGTCGCCCGACGTCGCCCGTGACGTGCTCGAGGCGCTGATGCTCGACAAGGGGCTCGAGCGCTCATTCGAGCCGCCGGTGGCGCGGGCCGCCCGTTCCTCTGCTGAGGCACCGATCGAGCTCGGGTCGCGCCGCGATCTGCGTTCGCTTCAGACGATCACGATCGACCCGGTGACGGCGCGGGATTTCGACGACGCGATCTCATGCCAGGCGCTGGACGGTGGGGGATGGTGTGTCTGGGTCCACATCGCCGACGTCTCGGCGTACGTGACGCCGCGCTCCCCTGTCGACCGTGAGGCGTACCGGCGCGGAACGAGCGTGTATGTGCCGGGGCTTGTTGAGCCGATGCTGCCGGTCGAGCTGTCGAACGGTGCCTGCTCGCTGGTGCCGCAGGAGGACCGCTGGGCCGTGACGGTCGAGATGCTCGTTCGCGGCGATGTGGTCGTCTCGGCTGCGTTCTACCGGTCGGTGATCCGTTCGGACAAGCGGCTCAACTACGACGAAGTCGATGAGGTGTTCGCCGGTCGGTCACGTGCCTCAGGGGGATGGGGGAAGTGTCTTGAGGCGGCGCGCGGGGCGGCGGCGGCATTGGGCGAGCGTCGTGCCGCGAAGTCAGCACTGGTGCTCGAGTCCTCGGAACCGGACTTCTCGTTCGACAAGCAGGGCAACGTCGTCGGGGTCGCACCGGTGGTCCAGACCGAATCGCATCGCCTGATCGAGCACCTGATGATCGCCGCCAACGAGCAGGTCGCCCGCTTTCTCGAGTCGCACAAGCTGCCGGCCCTGTACCGCGTGCATGAGCGCCCCGAAGCCACGGCGGTGGAGCGGATGGTCGACCAGCTTGCATCGCTTGGCGTGCCGACGCCGCCAGTCGCGCGCGGGCCGCTGACGCCACAGCAGGCGGCCGACGTCGCCGGCGAGACCTCGGCGATGGTCGCCGACTGGGTCGCGTCGCACGACGGCCGCGGGGCGCGCGCTCTGAATCGGATCGTCCTGCGCTCGCTCAAGCAGGCGTACTACGACCCCGTCAACAAGGGCCACTCAGGGCTGCAGCTCGAGTCCTACTGCCACTTCACCTCCCCGATCCGGCGCTATCCCGACCTGATCTGTCACCGCTCGCTGGTGTCGGCCGTGGTCGGGGATGCACCGCCGCCGGAATCCTCATTCGTCGTCGCTGCCGGTCCGATCTGCTCGGCGTCCGAGCGCGCCGCGTTGACGATCGAGCGCGATGCCGATGACGTCGCGCGGTGCTTCCTGCTGGCGCGGGTCATCGCCGCTTCGGGTGGGTCCCCTGAGTTCGAAGGGGAGATCGTCGGCGTGATTGGCGCCGGCGCGTTCGTGTCGTTCGGTGTTTCGGGCGAGTTCGAGGGATTGCTGCCGGTCCGGGCGCTCCGCGGCGACTGGTACGAGCTCAACGAACACGGGACCGCGCTGATCGGAGATCGTGGCGGCGCGCTGCGGCTCGGAGACCCGGTCAGCGTGCGGGTCGGCGGCATCGATGCCCCACGCGGTCGTGTCGACCTGCTACCAGTTGAAGGCTGATTCGTTATGGCCAAGGGCAAGAAACGCAAAGCGGCGGCGGGTGACGTCGCCACCAACAGGCAGGCGGCCTTCCGGTACAACCTGCTCGAGAAGTTCGAGTGCGGGATCGTCCTGACCGGAACGGAGGTCAAGTCCCTGCGCGAGGGCCTCGCGCAGATGAAGGACGCCTACGCGATCGTCCGCGATCAGGAAGTGTTCCTGATCGGTCTCTACATCGCCCCGTATCCGGCCGCCGCACGGGACAACCACGATCCCGAGCGGACGCGCAAGCTGCTGCTGCACCGGGCCGAGATCGAGAAGCTGATCGGCCGCACCCACGAGAAGGGGCTGACGCTTGTCCCGACCCGGATCTACTTCTCCGGCGGCGGCGAGGACGGCGGCTCCTCGCGAGCGAAGGTCGAGATCGCGCTGGCCAAGGGCAAGGACCTGTGGGATAAGCGCGACACGATCCGCAAGCGGGACACGGCGCGGGACGTGGCGCGCGAGCTGCGCGAAGTCGGTCGCTGAGCTTTGGTACGCGGTGCCACGGGCGCCCGCATCCGCCCTCGGCCGTTCCTCTGACGAAACCCAGCTTCTTTCTCAATAACGGCCGAGGGCGGATGCGGTCGTCCGTGGCACCACTCCTCAGGGTTCAGGTCCGACCGCTTCGTCGCTCGCGCGACGTCCGCTTGTGAGAGAGCAGCCGGGGGTCCAAACCGCACCGGTCTGCCGATCGAGGTTCCCGGCGGGTTTCACGCTCGCTTAGATGATCTGGCGGGGGAGGTTCGTGGCGTGCATGCCGACCGCGAGCAGCGCGATCAGGGCGATGTACACGGCGGCGACCAGTGCTCGGTCAATCGCCGGCACCTTGTAGTAGGAGCGGTCGCCGGCGCGGTAGCGCTGGATCCGCTTGAAGGTCTCGAGGCCGCCGATCACCAGGATCAGCACGAACAGCACGTTCGGGTCGATGATCGCGAGCACGATCAGGCCGGCGTACCCGATCAGCCACACGACCGGTGACATCGCCGACATCGCGCGGCCGCCGTCGAGCGGCAGCACCGGGATCAGATTGAAGAGGTTGAGGAAGAAGCCGGTATAGGCGAGTGCCCGCCACAGGTCGTTGCCGGTCGCGTGGTAGATCGCGACGCAACCGAGCGCTCCGAGGCTGCCGAGCAATGGCCCGGCCAGTCCGACCTTGGCCTCGGTCAGGGCGTCGTCGCCGAGTGAGCGGGCGCCGATCATCGCCCCCAGAAACGGAATGAAGATCGGGGCGCTCGCCTTGATCCCGTGGCGTTTGAGCTCAATCACATGGCCGGTCTCATGGATCAGCAGCAGCACGACGAACCCGGCGGCGAACTGAAAACCCCAGATCGATCCGTAGGCGACGAGCGAGACGAGCATCGTGCCGCCGGTCGCCAGCAGCTTGACGTTGCCCAGCAACAGCAGGATCGCCTTCAGCTTCGCGAGAAACGCGATGATCGCGGCTCCGATCGCGCCGAGCCCGCGCCTCCTGCGCGGCCCATTGGTTCCGGGCTGGGCGGGCCCGAGCGGGCCGAGCGGCCGTGGCTCCGCTGCGGGCGGCGGAACCGAGGAGGGTGGTGGCAAAGCGTCCATGACTGCCTCGCTCGATGGTAGGCGCTTCACTGTTGGCCGTGGGTTCGCTGGTAACGGAGCGGCTGGTGCTGAGGGAGTGGCGCGACTCCGACCTGCCCGTGTTCGCTGCCTTGAACGCGGATCCCGAGACGATGCGGTACTTCTCCTCGACGCTGACGCGGGATCAAACTCACGCGCTGGCCGAGAGGATCCGCGGCTGGATGGCCGCTTCTGGCTGGGGGCTGTGGGCGGTCGAGGTCACCGGCGGTGAACCGTTCATCGGTTTCGTCGGTCTCAACGCTGTCCCTG
Organism: uncultured Conexibacteraceae bacterium; assembly: GCA_963778315.1. Taxonomy (GTDB): domain Bacteria; phylum Actinomycetota; class Thermoleophilia; order Solirubrobacterales; family Solirubrobacteraceae; genus Palsa-465. Next base: position 723,013 of record CAVZTZ010000015.1, read on the forward strand.
AGCAGATGCCGTTCGCGCCCGCCTTGGAGGTCGGCTGGCGACTGGCGCGCTCCTCGTGGGGCAACGGATACGCGACCGAGGCCGCCCGGACGGCGGTTGCGTTCGCGTTCGACACGGTCGGGGTCGACGAGCTCGTGTCGATGACCGCGGTTGGCAATCAGCGCTCCCGCGCGGTGATGGAACGGCTGGGAATGACCCGGAACCCAGCCGACGACTTCGATCACCCGCTGGTCACTGCCGATCGCGTGCGGGCGCACGTGCTCTACCGCCTGCCGCGGCCCTGATTTTCGGGCGCACAGCTCTGTCGGCCGGGGATCGAAAGCGCGATTTGTGGTGTTCCACGCCCGAGCTGGGAGCTGCGCAGCAGTTGCGGGGTAGACTGGAAGTGCAGGACACCCCCGGGGACGACAGGCTTCGACGTGGTCGGATCGTGGGGGTGGTTGCGAGTCGAGGGTCCCGGGAGGCCTCGTAAAAAACCTGGGAAACAATAAGTGCGGATTCGCACAACTTTGATCTCGGCCTCGCTGCTTAATCACAGCTAGCTGAGTTTCATCTCGTTCCCCACTAGCCCGCGGTGGGGATGACGGGATCAATCAGTGGGCTCACTCGGTGAGGATTTACTCCCTCCGATCTGAGGACATTTCAGGGAGCTGGCTCTCCGCGACCCCGCCGGCGTGGCAAGCGGAGAGCGAGATCAGAACGCCGGCTACGCTCGTAGACGCCACCTCTTACGCGACCGCGGACGCGGGTTCAATTCCCGCCGTCTCCACCTTTGCAAAGAATGCGAACCGGCCTCCGCACTGGAGGTCGTTTCGATTAACGGGAGCTGGGGGCGGTTTGACCGCCGGCCGCGCCGTAGCTGAGTGCGACCGCCTGGGCCCTCGTGCAAACGCCGAGGCGCTCGTAGATGTGCTCGAGGTGCTTCTCGACGGTACCGGTGCTGATCTGCAATTCGACTGCGATCTGCCGGTTGCGCTTGCCGCATGCCAGCAGCCGGAGCACCTGAGCCTGACGGCCGGTGAGTCCAAGCGTGCGTAGTGAATCGATGCTCGGCGGACTGGCGCGGCGTTCCTCCACGATCAGGACACGCCACTCCGCGGATCCGCTCTGCGGCGGCTCGCGCAGATGCAGCTGGCCCCGGGGACCGTCGATCAGCAGCTCGCGCGGGTGGCTGCACGCACGGTCGGCGGTTGCCTGCAGCCAGGAGCGGACCTGGGCAGGCAGACGGGGCGGAGTTCCCGACACTCCGTCGTGGAGCGCGAGAAGCTCACACGCGCCGCTCGTGCCGTGGATGATTCGGCCGGAAGGGTCGACCTGGACCACGCCCGTGTGGTGTTCCTCGAGTCCCGCCTCGACCGTCTCCATGAGCATGCGCACGCGGTCGTACTCGCATGCCTGCTGATAGGCGTGCGTGAGGTGCGGGCGTACGAGCTCGAGCACGGCTCGATCCCGCGCGGTGAAGCTGCGCGTGCGACGGGACAAGTTGATCGCGACGATCACCTGTCCGGGCAGGCCTAGCGCGAGCTGATCCTCGACCTCCAGCGGCCGGTAGACGTCGTGGTAGAGCTCCAGGCGGTGAAACGATCGCTCGGAGAGGAAGTCTGAGAGCAGGTACGCCTGCAGATCGCCCGAGCGCTGGCGAGGAACCAGGGGATGCTGCTCAGCCAACTCCAGGAAGCGCTGCTCGACGCCGTCGAACGTCGGCGGGTCGGTCACGGCGAATGCGGTTCCTCGCCTGAGGTCGATCTCGTTGTAGCCGAGCCGGTCGCAGTCCACCAGGTGACGCAGCTTGGGAACGAGCTCGTGGCGGAACGCGTGCAGGCCCACCACTGCGAGAGCGTCTCGCGTGAACTCGAGCGCGGCATGAAGGTCCTTGACCCCGAGGCGTGGCAACGTTTCAGCCCCGTCCAAAGCGTTTCAGTCCTCGCCGGCGAGCATACGGAGTTTTCCGTATATACGCCAGCGCTTCGCGATGCTCTACTCGCACCGGGACGATGAGGAGTCAACCGAGCGCAGTCGTCGTGCGTCGCGTCGCACTTGCCGCGGCCGTTCTGGCCCTCGTGGCAGCGGTGGGTCCTGCCTCGGCAGCGTCAGATTTCACCTGGAGCGGAGCGACCAGCGGGCAGAACTGGTCCGCCGGCGGCAACTGGTCGGGTGGTACCGCCCCGAGCGGCTCGGTGGGTGCGCTCAGCTTCCCGGCCTTGACCAGCTCGGCCTGCACCGCCGATCCGCCGACCGCCACGTGCTACCAGAGCCAGAACGATCTCAGCGGGATCACCGCGACCGGGGTCTCGATCGATGATGCGAACCACGGCTCCTCGGAGGATGCGTACGCGTTGACAGGTACCGGGATCACGCTCGGTTCCGGTGGGATTGACGCTGCCCCGCTGGGCAGCGTCACCGGCTTCGGCGGCGCCTCCCTCGCGTTCCCCATCGCGTTGAGCGCGGACCAGACCTGGTCGGTGACCGGCGGCTCCAACGGCGAGTCCCTGTTGCTGACCGGCCCGGTCACCGGCGGCTCCGACACGCTCGGAGTGACGCTCAGCACGAACGCGTCGCTCGATCTCGCGGCGGATGACGAGGTCGGTCCGGTGACGGTCACAGGCAGCGGTACGGATCCGGGTCTCCTCGAGCTCGGGGCTCACAGCGGGACCGGAGCCACCGTTGGCGAGCTCAACGCCAGCGACGGAAACGCAGTCAGTTTCACGGACAACGCGGGTCTGCTCGCGCAGCCTGGCGAGACCGGACCGCTCACGGTCACCGGCGGATCGATCATCGTCGGCCAGCCGGGAGCCAACCCGTCCGGCTCCCAGGAGCTGACGGTCGACGGCGATGCGTCGATGTCGCTCGGAACGCTCTCGATGTTCGCCGATCAGGCAGGCATGACCGCAGGCTCGGATTACGGGCAGCTGAGCGCGACCGGCACCGTCACCATCGGCAGCGGCGAGACGCTCTCGCTCGGTGGAGCGTCGGGTGCGCCCCCGCAATGCCCGACGCTCCATGTGGGTGACGTGCTCACGCTGCTGAGCGCCGGATCAGTGACCGGCACGTTCACGAACGCCGCCGAGGGGTCGACACTTCCGGTGAGCTGCTCCGGCGGCACCGAGCCAACGGTGCAGATCAACTACACGTCGACGACGGTCACGGCCACGGTGCAGACTGCCGGCGGCACGACTCCGACGACGACGACGCTGCAGGCGCCCAGTCCGTCGAGCGCGGTGAGCGACCAACCGGTCACGCTGACCGCCCAGGTCACCGCCGGTGCGGGCACGCCGTCCGGCACGGTCGCATTCCTCGATGGCGGCACGCCGATCAACGGTTGCTCGCTCGAGCAGCTGTCGGGTGATCCCGCGACCGCGACCTGTCAGGCGTCGTTCGGTGTCGGCGAGCAGTCGATCACCGCTCAGTACGACGGAGGCTCGGGGTTCGGCAGCTCGACGAGCAGCCCCGCGACGGCACTCTCCGTCACCCAGGGGGCAACTGCGGCGACGCTCTCGGCCTCGACCAACGACCCCGCCGTCGGGCAGCCCGTCACCTACACGGCGACGGTCGCGCCCACGCAGGCAGGCGATGCGGTCGAGCCATCCGGAACGGTTGCCTTCGAGGACGGTGGCACGCCGATTGCCGCATGCTCGGGTCAGCCGCTGACCTCGGGCAATCAGTCCACATGCACCGTCAGCTACTCCTCGGCGGCCACGCACACGATCACGGCCTCGTATGCGGGCGACACGAACTTCACCGGCTCGACCTCGCCGGCGCAGACCGTGACGGTCGCGCAGCCAGCGCCCGGAGTTCCCGTCGACACCGCTGCGCCGACCGTGTCCGGTGAGGCCGCTGAGGGCCAGACGCTCACGCTGAGCCAGGGGAGTTGGACGAACGGTCCGACGAGCATCAGCGACCAGTGGGAGGATTGCAACGCCGCTGGGGCTGGCTGCACGCCGAACGGGCAGACCGGCCGCACCGATACGCTCAGCGCAGGCGACGTCGGCCACACCATCAGGGTGCTTGAAACGGCCACAAACGCCTCCGGACCCGGCTCGCCCGCGGCATCGGCGCCGACCGCTGTCGTCAACGCACCGCCGCTCCCGGTCCCCACCTCGCCGGTGGTGCAGCCGCCCGCACCCGCGCCACCCCGGGGCGGCCTGACGATCCAGGCGCATCCGCAGAGCGGCGTCGTCATCGGCCCCGAGCTGCCCGACGGCAGCGAGAGCCTGCCGGTACAGACCAGCGGGTCCTGCATCCTCTCGCTCAGCGAGGCTCCGGCGACCAACGCGAACCTCGCTGGCGCCGCCCGCGCTCGACGGCGGGCAAAGCCGCTCGGCCTGATCAGGCCCGTCCGTCTCGCCGTCGCGGGCGCCGGACGCCACTACCTCCCGATCGTCCCGACCGCCAAAGGGATCGCGCTGTGGCGCAGGCTGCACCACAAGGGCACGCGCGCACACACCGCGGCCGGCAGCACGAGCGATCCGATGACGGTCGCCTGCAAGCCCGTCACCTACACGGTCGTCAACCAGGGACAGCAGGTGCAGACGGGCGCCTCACCGCAGATCGTCCCGGGTGCCACGATCTCCGGCAGCCCGGTGCGAGGCGACAAGCTGACCTTCGACGGCAGCTTCACCGGCACGCCAACCGCGCTCTCCTACCAGTGGGAGGACTGCCGCGGTGCGACCGACGAGTGCTCGGCGATCCCCGGCACGTCGAGCGACCCGTCCGACGCCCAGACCTACGTGGTGCAGGGGAGCGATGTCGGGTTCGCGATCCGGGTGCTGTACTTCGCGACGAACTCCGCCGGGACCACCGAAGGCGAGATCGGACCGACGAACGTCGTGACCGGCACCGCGATCCCGCCCCAGGCCGTGTTCACTGCAGAGCAGCTGCTCGACGGCGACAGCATCGTGCTCGGCGGCGTCGATCTCGACAGCTACTGTCGGCTCATCGGCTACACCAACGGCGTGCTCGAAGGCGCCAGCGCGTACGACTTCTTCTGTGTCGGCGGCACAAACGGTCAGCAGACGCCCGTCGACTTCACAACCGCCTGCCAGTACGAGTATCCCGGCATCGCCGTCGAGGCGGTCGAGAGCGTCACGAACGGTGGGTATTCGTGGACGTGCCGCGAGCACGGCACCGGTACCGGCCATAGCGGCACCGGAATGATCAACGTGCCGCCTCCACCGCCACCCGCCACCCCGCTGTGCCGCAGTTTCAGCGGTTCCAACAGCGCCGGGTCGGTTCACGTCTCGGTGTGTGACAACAAGGTCACCTCACTGAGTGCAACGACAAACAACGGCGCGTGCAACGCGGAAACCGCTCAGGGCAACTCAAGCAGCCCGTTCAGTGACAGTGCATCGATTCCGAGCTCCGTTCCGGTCAGCGCGAGCGGCAGCTTCGGCTTCAACTTTGGCGGCTCGACAACCTTCAACGGCCAGGGCCAGGTCAACGCCAACGGAGGGTCGGCGACCATCGGGATCGGCACGGGCCCGGCCGCGATCAGCGGTGGCTTCTCCTTCTGCGTGGCGCACGACACGTTCACGTTGCACTGACAGTTCGTTGCCCCGCCGCTAATGAAAAGACGCTGGTGAGCAGCGCCGTCTCGACGAGGGCGATGAACAGGAGCGTGAGCGCGCTCAGCGTCAGCAGCTCCGGGTAGTCGCCGTACCCGTGGAAGCTGAACACGACGTGGTGTGTGCCTTCGGGGAGATCGATCGCGACGAGTGCCGGGGCGACCATCCGGATTGGCTGCCGGTGGCCGTCGACGCTTGCCGTCCAGCCGGGGTCGTATGAGGCGCTGAGGACGGCGACTCCGGCGCGGCGCATGCGGACCGTCGCCGAGGCCATGCCGTGGTCGAGATTGCCGCTCTGCGTGAGCACTGTGCCGGGGGAGGACTGGCTGCCGACCGTCGGCAGACGGTTGCGCTCGGCAGCCCCTGATCCGTACCGAACGGCGAGATATGCGCCGCGCGCGGCGAGATCGGAGTGCAGCAGGGGGATGGTGCGGGTGCCGATGTTCGTCCGGTTCGCAGCGAGTTCACCCGTGATCTGACCGGCGTCGATGTAGTGGTCGGCGGCGATCATCCACAGTGCGTAGGGACCGGAGCGCATCAGCGGCCGGGCGGGCACCGGCGGTGTATTGGCGACCGGCAGGATGAGGTAGCGGATCCCGAACAGCCGGTAGTCGGAGGGGTCGGTCGCGTCGAAGAAGTACTCCGGGTCGGTCATCAGCGACGCGGTGCGGAGCGTGTACCCGACCTTGTCGACGTCGCGGCTCTCGAGGTACTTGAATACCGGGACGGCCCCGACGGTGAAGTCCGCTCCGGAGTTCGACGGCATCCCGGCGTATGTGCGCCCGCCGCCGTCCAGCTTGATCACCGCGATCAGGCGATCAAGCTCGACGCCCTCGGTCGCGTCGGCGGAACGCTGGGCGGCGATCGCGACCGCGTCACCGCGGTCGTAGGCGCGAAGCTCCCGCCACGCGGGGGCGAATACGAGGATCGTCACAGCGACAACGGCCACCGTCGGCATCGCCGATGGCCACCTCCGGTTCCGGGCTTCGAGTCGCCGCACGCAGGCGGCCGCCAGCCACGCCACTCCCCGACCGGCGAGCAGCAGCGCGGCGAGCTGGACGCCCATCATGAAGCGGCGGAAGAAGAGGTCGCCGCTGCCCGGAATCAGGTTCACGAGCGAGCCGAACGTCGTACGACCGAACGCCAGCAGCAGGCACACGCCAAGTGCCACCAGCAGGGCGCGACCGTCGGCATCCGAAAGGCAGGCAAGCCACGTGACCCCGAGTCCGAGCGCCGCGAATACGGTGACGACCGGCAGCCGGCCATGGTCGAGCAGCTGGCCCGAGATCAGCCAATCGAGAACGCGGCCCGCGCCGTATCCGTTGACCAATCCGGTGCCCTGCAACGGCTCGTTGACGCTCGCCCACTGGCGTTGCTGCAGGAGCGGGACGATCACCCACGCAGACGCAAGCAGAGATCCGCCGAGCAGTACGCCGCCTCGTCGCAACCGGGTGAGCAACGGTCTGCCGGCGAAAAATGGCCAGACGATCAGGACCGAGAGCGCGAGATAGCCCGTCTCGAAATGCAGCGCGACAGTCAGCGCGGTGAAGCCGACCGCCAGGAGATAGCCGCGACCGTCGCGGATCGCCCGCCAGCTCAGCCCCCAGGCGAGCGGCAGCGTCCACATCGCCCAGAGCTGGGTCCAGACGCCGTACCCCGTCCATACGTACGCGTGTTGCTCGTAGCCAACCCCGGTGATGCTGACCAGGAACGGCGAGATCGCCGCTGACGCGGCCGCCGCTGCCCGGCCCGCTCCGAACAGGCGAGCCGACAGGTAGACGCTGATCGGCCACAGCGACAGCAGCAGATACGTTGACCAGCGAAAGGCTGGATCTGGCCCAACCACCAGGCCCGCGAGGCCGGTGAAGAGCGCGGGCAGGCTCTGGTAGTGCAGGAACTGCGGCGAGCCCTCCCCGAGGAATGGGAACCAGCTCGACAGCGGCAGATGTCCGGCCTGAAGCTGCGCCGTCGCGAACCGCACCATCTGTTCATGCAGCGAGCTGTCGTTCAGGTACGCGACTCCGAGCATGAGCGCGCGCAAGCTGATCAGGTTCCACACGATCGCCGCAGCGACGATCGACCATGCCCACCACGCAGTGGTCCGGTCCCCGTCACGAGCGGGGAACCGGACCATCAGCCGCGCGACCGTCGGCGCCCACGCGCGACGAGCACCGGTGAGCACTGCTGGATCGACCGTTCCCGGTACTGGCCGGGGCTCCGGGACGGCCTGAGCTGGCGGCAGCCGTGACATCGCAACTTCGAAGATGCCAGCTGGACCTCGCGCCTGGACGAAACCCTGTGGATCGCGCTCCGCTGAAGCGCGTGCGTCAGAACTGGCGCGCGGCGGCCGTTGTCAGCTTGGCGAATCGGAGCAGTCGGGCGCTGATCGTGTGCGCGACGGTCACAGCGGTCGCGCTGCTGTGCGCCAGGAGTGAGATCGCGGTGGCGCGACGCGGCGTCGTGCCGGCGACGGTGCGGGCGGCGCGGCTCAGCCGGCGCAGGGCGCCCAGCGTGCCGAGGCGCCGCGCGTCGAGGCGCAATGCTCGCGATGGATGCGCCAGAGCGCGACCGGCGGCTTGGATGTTTGTCGAGGTTGGGACGTGGCGCCGGAGCGCAGCGACCAGCAGGGCCGCAAGACTCCGCTCGGCAGCGGCAAGGCCCACGATGGCCCGGGCAGTTACACGTGAATAGCGGGCGAGGGCGGTGAGCTGGCGTCTGGCATCCGACGACAGCCGCCGCTTGATCGCAGCGATCGAGCGTCCGGCGGTGATTTTGAGGGCGTGCGCATCGGAGACGAATATCGCCTCGCGGTCGAGCAGCCGATCAAGAAGCCGATCCGACGCGTCGTGCCCGGGTGCAAGGACGAGCTTGATCCTCGCCGGTCTGACGACTACGCCCAGGTCGTCGCGGGCGGCCAGTGCCGGCGGGTCGCGATCGCTCGCGGTCGCACGGGAGGCTGATGCCATGGTCAGGGCTGCAAAGGCGCGCGCCGCGGCCTGCAGCTCGGCGAGGAACTGACTGAATGTCAGCTCCGCCGTGCTGAACGCGATCGGCGTCAACCCTCCCGTCCCGGGCGCGGCGCCGCTGGCGCCGGCCATGCCGCTGGCGTCCTGCCACCACTGGCTCGCGTATTCCTGCTCCAACTTCTCGATTTCCGCGAGCCCCCCGCCCAGCGATCCGAACTGCCCGAGGATGCCCGTCCCTCCGAGCAGGCCGCCTGCTCCGCCGTTGCCGCCGGCACCGCCGTTCGACCCTGTCGTGCTCGTGGGGGTGCCTGGGCCGAAGAGCAGGCCGCCCGCGCCGCCGTTGCCGCCCTGGCCGCCATTAGATCCCGATGGGGTCGTGGTCTGGGTGGTTGTCGTGGCTGCGGTCGTTGTCGTGGTCGTTGTCGTGCTCGTTGTCGTTGTCGTGGTCGTGCCACTGCCTCCGCTCGCATAGCCCGCCTCCCCGCTCGAGGGACCGAAGCTCGTGTCTCCGAGGTATGTCCCGTACACCGGCGGCTGACTGCCGGTGGCGACCGCCGGCGCGTAGAGGACCCCGCAGCTGGCAGTACCCGGCGTACTGGTGGACTGCAGGCTGCACGTCGCGCTGGTGCTTCCGTTGACGGTGCCGCTCGCGCCCGGGCTGACGGCGAACTGGACCGTGCCGGTCGGAGCGCCGGAGCTGGCGCTCACGGTGGCGGTGCACTGATCCCCGCCGCCGGCCGCGGTGCACGTCACCTGCGTTGTGGACGCGGCGTTTCCGCCCGCCAGTGAGGCACAGCCGGTGACCGGAGTCGTGGTGGCTGGTGAGGTCTGCTCGAGGTTGATCAGTGCGCCGGAGCTGCCGCTGCCACTCGCGACCAGGTGCCCATCCGGGAGCACCGTGAGGGCGAGAGAGCCAGTCTGGTTCGGCGCGGTGTGTGGGGTCAAACCGCGGGGTCCGTCGGACCTTGCGATGTAGGTGACGACCGCGGACTCGGTAATCGTGGCGGTGCAGCCGGTCTCGGCGCCGCTGAGGGTCGTCCCCGAACCGGAGCCCGCGTAGGTGCCGGTGGTCATATCCATCGACGTCACGGTGTACGTCGCGGCGACGTTGTCTGCATCGGCCCAGGTCCCCAAGAGGTTGTAGGCCGGTCCGGTCGACGCCGATCCCGCTGCCGGTGGAGCGGCAGCAAAGGCAGCGATTGCCGCGCCTACGAGGGCTGCCACGATGCCACCAGCGATCTGACTCACACGACCGATCCTGCGTCCTGCCACCACCAAAAACGCTACATCGTTCGGGGATCGTGCGCAAACCTTTTGTGATCGTGGGGTGGCACCGATTCAGGGGTGGGCAGAGACCTCGATGTGGGGGTCCGTCGGCCCCTGATGGTTGAATCGCCCGGCATGCCCGCGCCTCCGCGACGCCGATCCCAGTCCTTGCCTGGGCTCCTGCCCGAAGCTGGGCCGGGTGAGGCGCTCGTGTGGACGGACGGCGCCTGTCAGGGCAACCCGGGTCCTGGGGGGTGGGCGGCGCTGGTCGCATGGGAGGATGGGATCGTCGAGGAGCGCAGCGGTGGCCTCCCACACACGACGAACAACATCATGGAGATGACCGCCGCGCTCGAGGGCCTGCGGACCGTGCCCGCCGGATCGCGGGTGTGTGTCGTCACCGACTCCCGGTACCTGCACGACGGGATGACCTCGTGGATGACGGGCTGGAAGCGCAAGGGCTGGAAAACCGCCTCGGGCGACCCGGTCAAGAACAAGGAGCTGTGGATCGCACTTGAAACCGCGGCGGCCGCTCACGAACAGGTTCGCTGGCACTGGGTCAAGGGTCATATCGGCCACGACCTCAACGAGCGCGCCGACGTGCTCGCGGTCGCCGCCGCAGCGCAGGCCGGCGCTCGCGTCTAAGCGTTCTCGAGCGCCTCGGAAGCCTCGAGCCATCGTTCCTCGAGCGCCTCACGGGCGGCAGTGGTGGCGCTCAGTTCGCCGGTGAGCTCGGCGAGGCGCAGGTGGTCGGTTGCGGCGGCAGCCATCTGTTCCTGCACAGCGGCCTCGCGCGCGGTTGCGCGTTCGAGCTCGCGCTCGAGCTGTGCGACTTCCTTACGGGCGGCGCGGCCGCGGCCACCAGCACCAGCACCGCGACCAGGTATGTCCCTGCCAGCGGCAGCGGCGGCGGTGGACGCTTTCGGGCCGGCCATGCTTTTCGGAGCCGTGGAGGTGCCGGCGCCACTCAGCTCCGCCAGATACTGCTCGATCCCGCCAGGGACATGCCGGATCCCGCCGCCAGCCGTGAGCGCGAACACATTATCTGTGGTGCGCTCGATGAAATAGCGGTCGTGGCTGACGACGACCAGCGTCCCCGGCCAACCGTCGAGCAGGTCCTCGAGCGCCGTCAGCGTGTCGATGTCGAGGTCGTTGGTCGGCTCGTCGAGCAGCAGCGTGTTCGGTTCGCCCATCAACAGCGTCATCAGCCCGAGCCGGCGGCGCTCGCCGCCGGACAGCTCCCCAACACGCGTGCGGAGCCGCTCACCGCGGAATCCGAAGCGCTCCGCAAGCTTCCCGGAGGTGATCTGCTCGCCGCCGGCAAGCGTGGCGACGTGCTTGACGTCCTCGAGCGTCTGCAGGACCGTGCGCACAGGCGGAAGCTCCGCGGCGTGCTGCGAGAGCAGCGCCAGCTTGACGGTCTTTCCCGTGACCAACGTTCCCGAGTTCGGTTGCAGGCGACCGGCGAGGAGCTGCAGCAGCGTGGTCTTGCCGCTGCCGTTGACGCCGACCAGAGCGACGCGATCACCAGGGCCGAGGCGCCAGGTCAGATCGGTGATCACCTGCGGTCCCTCCGGATAGGTGAAGCCGATCGCCTCGGCCTCGAGCACGGTATTCCCGATCCGTGAGTGCGCGAAGCGCAGCAGTTCGGTCGTGTTGCGCGCCGGCGGCTCGTTGGCGATGAGGGCATTGGCCGCGTCGATCCGGAACTGCGGCTTGCTGGTCCTCGCGGGCGGCCCCCGACGGAGCCACGCGAGCTCCTTGCGGAGCAGCTGCTGGCGCTTGGCCTCGGTGGATGCGGCTTGGCGCGTGCGCTCGGCACGGGCGAGGACGTAAGCGGCATAGCCGCCGTCGTACTGGTGCACGGTCGCGTCTGCGACCTCCCAGGTGAGGGTGCAGACCTCGTCGAGGAACCAGCGGTCGTGGGTGATGATCGCCATCGCGCCACGGCGGCGCCGCAGGTGCGCGGCGAGCCAGGTGATCGCCTCGACGTCGAGGTGGTTCGTCGGCTCGTCGAGCAGCAGCAGCTCCGGCTTGGTCAAGAGCAGGTTTGCCAACGCGATCCGCCGCCGCTCGCCGCCGGACAGGGTCTCCGTGCGGGTCTCGCGACCGGCCGAGAACCGCGTGAACTCGATCCCGCCGAGCAACCCGCCAAGCACGTCCCTGAAGTCGGGGTCAGCGGTCCACTCATATTCGGGACGATCTCCGGCCAGTGCGTGCTCCACGGTCTCGTGTCGGTCGAGATCATCGCCCTGCGCGAGTCGTCCCACCGTCAGCGTGCCAGTCCGCACCGCCTGACCGCGATCGGGTTGCTCGCTGCCCTCGATCAACCGCAGCAACGTTGACTTGCCCTGTCCGTTCTGGCCAACGATCCCGATCCGATCTCCGTCGGCGATCCCCAGCGTGACGCCGTCGAGGATCGTTCGAGCGGCGTAATCCTTCCCGAGATTGAAACAGTTGACGAGGTTGCGGACGGGCTGCGGCATGGTCAGGTGATGTGGGACGATTCGTACATGGATCCCCAAAGCATCGATCAGGCATACAACCAGCTCCAGCAGGAGTTCAACGAGGTGGCGAGCACGCTGCAGTCGCTCGCAGGCAAGCTTTCGACCGCTGCCAGCGCCGGTGGCCAGCACGCCCAAGAGTGGCTCCTGGACCTCAAGGGACTGGCGCTGAACATCAAATCCGAGCAGATGCAGGCACAGAACCTACTGTCGACGATCCACGCATACGTCGACAACCAGCACACGCAATACAACCAGCAGATGCCCGCCTACCAACAGCAGTACGGCCAGCGCGGTGGGGGCCTGGGAGGGTTCCTGAACTCGGGCTTCGGCCGTGCGATCGAGATGGGCGCCGGCTTCGGTCTCGGCGACGACCTGATCAACAGCATCTTCTGACGACGGATGACAGGCGCTGTCATCACTACCATCAGGTGTGATGACACGCTGGGAACCCAATGCGCGGGGTCGACTCGAGCAGGCGGCGATGGAGCTCTACGCCGAACGTGGCTACGAGGGCACGACGGTGGCCGACATCGCCGCCCGTGCCGGGCTGACCGAGCGGACGTTCTTCCGGCACTTCTCCGACAAGCGCGACGTGCTGTTCGCCGGCACGACCTTGTTCGTGGAATCGATCGTCACAGCTGCTGCCGCGGCGCCCCCGGAGTTGTCGCCGCTGGACGCGGCGCTCGTCGGCGTCGAGGCCCCGACCGAGATGCTCGAGGCTCGTCGCGACTTTGGACCGCGGCGTCAGGCGATCATCGCCGCCAGCCCGGAATTGCAGGAGCGTGAGCTGATCAAGATGGCCGCTCTGGTGTCTGACCTGACGCGGACGCTTCGTGATCGCGGCACCGGCGAGCCGGCGGCCAGTCTCGCCGCCCAGTCGGCGGTCGCCGTGTTCCGGATCGCCTTTGCTGCGTGGATCGCCGACCAGGATGGTGCCCCGCTGCTCGATCGCATCCGTGAGTCGGCCGCCGAGCTGAAGGCACTCGCAGCCGCCTAGCGGAACGAAGGAGCTGACGACCAGCTCGGTCCCGTCGGGGCAGGCAGCTGAGGAGGCCGCCGCAGCAACGGCTCGTGCGCCTGCCGCGTCCATCGCTGGGTCACGGCGGCAGCGTACGCCGGACGGCGGCAACCCGGGTTTTCAGCGGTGCGTCCACGGGTATCAAACACGGTGAATGGTGGTCGCGGGGTATCGACTGACACCGGCGGCTGCGCGCCGCCAGCTGCCGAGGCTCGCAGTGGCGTGCGCTGCGGCCGCTGCCGTGACGGGCTGCGGCGCGAGCACGTCTGCGCAGCATCTGAATGCGGGCGCCGAGCGCAGATTGCTGGGCCTGATCGCCACGGCCCGCAGCGATGCGACTCGCCACCACGACGCGGCGGCTGACCGAGCGCTTGAGCAGTTTGTGGGGCAGGTGACGGCGCTGCGTCACCAGGGCACGCTGACGGCCACCACCGCCACCTCGCTGGAAACGGAGGCCGCGACGGCCGCGACCGATGCCCACGCGCTGATCGCCATGCCGTCCGCGAACGGTTCGGCCGCCCCAGCTGACCCCGCTGCTGGTACAGGCCCGGCAACCGCGGACGCAAGCTCCACAACTCTCACGACGCCGACGACCACGCCGGCCCTGACGACGGCGACCACGCCGCCCCAGACGATGCCGGCCGCGCCGGCGCAGACGCTGCCGGCGACGCCCGGACAGACGATGCCCACGTCCCCCGCAGCGGGACCCGCCGGGTCACCGCCCGCCACCAACACCCCTGCGTCCCCGGCGACCCAGCTTCCGCCGGGTAAGGCGAAGCAGGGCCCCAGGGCTCTCAGGACCTGGCTCCAGCACCAGCATCACCATCACGATCACGGCCATCGTTCGGCGGCGTGGCCGGGAGCGGGCGGGGATGACTAGATCGGCGGCCATGACCGAACCGGCACCCGGGGTGGAGCTCGGTTCCCGGTACCTGCTCGAGGACATCGCTGGATCCGGAGGAATGGCGACCGTCTGGCGTGGTCGCGACCTGATGCTGGGCCGCCCCGTCGCTGTCAAGGTCATCTCCGACGTGCTCGCGCGGGATCCGGCCTGCGTGACCCGGTTCGCTCGCGAGGCGCGTACCGCGGCGCGGATCTCGCATCCGAACCTCGTCCGGGTGTTCGACTACAGCATCAGCACCGGTCGCCCGTACCTGGTGATGGAGTACATCTCGGGCGAGACGCTGGCGCGCTGGCTCGATCACGGCGTACTGGATGAGCCTGAGCTGGTGACGCTCGCGGCAGACCTGTTGGCGGCGCTACGAGCCGTGCATGACGCAGGGGTGCTCCACCGCGACGTGAAGCCGTCCAACGTGCTGCTCGACCAAGACGGACGAGCGCGCCTGACCGACTTCGGGATCGCACGAATGGACGACACGACACACCTCACGCTCCCGGGAGAGGTGATCGGCACCCTTCGCTACCTTGCGCCGGAGCTGCTGCACGGCAGCGAACCGTCGCCAGCCAGCGATCTGTACGCGCTCGGCGTCCTGCTGCGGGACGCCGGAGGAGAGTCTGCAGCTTCGGGATCGCTGGGATCGTTGATCACACGGCTGACCGCAGAGCAGGCGGACGACCGGCCGGCGACGGCGGCGGAAGCGATGATGCTGCTCGACGCTGGCCCGGCACCGACGCGGCTTCATCCTGGATCGACGACGCGTTCCCGGGGGCGCCTGCTGCCGCTCGCCGCTCTCATCGTCGTAGCGATCGCCCTGTTCGTGATCGTGTCGAGCTTCAGCGGTGCCAACCGTGCTGCTCAACCGCGCATCCAGCATCATGCGGGAACGCTCAACCAGCAGCTCGATCAGCTTGCGAGCGCGGTCAGAGCGGCCGCTCAGCCCTGATTGGCCCGCTCAGCCGATCGATCTCACTGAGCACGGCGCTGCTCGAGACCCCGAGTGACGACAGGGTGCGTGTGGCACCCGCCTCATCTCGATCGAGCACGCCGGACAGCATGTCGATCGGCCCAAGTGTCTGTGCCCCGCGAGCGATCGCGACCGTCAGCGCCAGCTGCAGCGCCTGCCGCGCCAGCGGGGAGACAGGTGCACGCGGCGCCTGCGACTCGCGCTCGCTTGAGTCCGACCGCAAACCGCGGGCCTGCTCGACCGGCATCTGCACCGTCGGGCTGACGACCGTCTTCGCCCGGGATGCCGTGACACCGAGCCGCCGGAACACGGCGTCGACGGTCGTGTCGCGACATTGCAAGAGTCCGAGCAGCAGGTGCTCGGTGCCGACGGTCTGCGTCCCCATTACGAGCGCCTCGCGCCGCGCGATCCGCACCGCGAGTCGGGCCTCGGGCGTGACGACGACGGGACTACCGTGATGGTCGGTGGCCGCAGCCAGGTCAAGCTCGGAGACGCTGTGGCTATGGCGCCGGTGCGCCGCCTGCTTTGAGATCCCCAGCGCATCACCGATCGATCGCCACGACAAGCCGCCGCGCAGCGCGTCGGCCGCGGTCTCCGTTTCGAGCGACTCAAGCTCGGTCCGCAACTTGCGCAGGGCGCGCAGCCGGGCAGCGGGATCACCGTCGGCGATCACCGCATCGAGAAGTGAATACAACTGAACCGGACGCTCGATAGCGCGAGGGTACTGAGACAGAAATCCCGGTTTTTGAGCCCCGCGCACAGACCTGGGGTGGCCGGCCGAGAGCCAGGGGATGGGCGGCCGTCGGACCGCGCCCAAACACATCCGCAGCGCCGTTCGTCGCGACTCGCGTGCGATCAATCACAGAGGCGTCAACAACCGCTGACGATCCGCGAGATGTTGTTTAGCTACCCGCCGCTCGTGGCAAAAGATTCGCCAATGACCGAGCCGCTGGAGACGCCGGGAGCGGGCGCCAGCGTGGTCGAGTCGGAGAGTACGGGCAACCGGACTCGTCGACCCACCGGCCGCGCGAGCGCACGCCCCCAAACAGACCTCACCGAGCGCCATCGTCGCCGCGCGGCAAGGATGCGCGCGGCCGCCTCGGCAGCGGGTGTCGCCGCCGATGACCCCAGTGCCATCGACGACGCGAGCTTCGCGGCGGTTCCGCGGATGGCGATGACCGGTGCCGTTGCCGAGCCCGCCGTTGACCTTCCCGTCACGCGCGGGCCGCGCACCAAACGCACCACCGACACCGAACTCGGGCTAGCGACGCTCCTGCTCCGAGCTTGCCGGGCCTGGGTGCGGCGTCACGCGCGCAGCCTGCCGCTCGTGCTCGGGCTGCTGCTGATCGCCACCGCACTGATCGGGACGGGGATCACCCGGTATCCAAGCTTCGCGGATGACGAGGGCACCTACGTCGCCGAGGCCTGGGCGTTCATCAGCCATGGCCAGCTGTCGCACTACACCTACTGGTACGACCATCCGCCGCTGGCGTGGGTTCAGATGGGGGTCCTGACATGGATCTTCGGAGGGCTCGTGAAGGGCGCGACGGCGGTCGCGACCGCACGGACGCTGATGCTGATCCCGGCGCTGATCACGACCGGCCTGCTCTACATCCTGGCGCGCCGACTGCAGATCCGCCGCGGCTTTGCCGTGCTCGCGGTCCTGACGCTGATCTGCAGCCCGCTCGGCGTCGTCTCGCTGCGCGAGATCTACCTCGAGAACTTCGCGATGCCCTGGCTGCTCGCGTCGTTCATCCTCGCGGCCTCACCGCGGCGGCGGCTGTCGGCGTTCGCCGGCAGCGGCGCCTGCTTCGCCGCGGCGGTCCTCTGCAAGGAGACGTTCCTGCTGTATCTGCCGGGAGTGCTGCTGGCCAACTACTACCACGCCGATCGCCGGACCCGCTCGTTCTGCATCACGGGATTCTTCGCGGCGTTCATCCTGATCGCCCTCGCATACCCCCTGTACGCCTTGCTCAAGGGCGAGCTGTTGCCGGGGCCCGGCCACGTCAGCCTCGAGCAGGCCGTCGTGTGGCAGCTGTTCACCCGTCAAGCGACCGGCAGCGTGTTCTCGCCCAGTTCGGCGGCTCATCACCTCGTCGTCACCTGGCTCGATGTCGATCCGTGGCTACTCGGCCTTGGTGTGATCTCGATCGTTCCGGCACTGTTCGTGCGCCGGCTGCGGCCGATTGCGTTCGGGCTCGGTTGCTGCATCGTGATCGCGGTTCATGGCGGCTATCTACCGGAACCGTTCGACATCGGCCTGCTGGCGCTGCTCGCGCTGCTGCCGGCCGGCCTGCTCGATTCGCTGTGGGGTTCTCCGACGCACGTGTCTGAGCAGGACGATGACGAGCGCAGCCGTGCCAGCAACCACGCCGAGGACCGACCGGAGCGAGACGACCGGCAACAGCCGCGGGTGTACCGAACCCGCGCTCGCCGGGCGAAGGACTGGATCAGGCCGGCATCTGCGCTGGCGATCACGGCGATCCTCGCTGCCGTGATCACGCCAAGCTGGGTCAGCGGCGACACGCTGGCGACGACGGCGACGGCGACCGGACCCCAGGTCCAGGCCGAGCATTGGATCGAGGCCCACGTCCCGCGCAAGGACCGTGTCCTGATCGACGACACGATGTACGTCGACCTCGTCCGAGCGGGCTTCACCCCGCGCTACGGCGTCGTCTGGTTCTACAAGCTCGGCTTTGGCAACAACCTGGACCCGGCCGTGATGCGTCACCTCCCCCACGGGTGGAAGCAGTTCGACTACGTCGTTGATTCGCCAGTGATTCGTTCGGCGCTGCAACAGGACCCAGGCGGTTACCCGCAGGTCCAGGACGCGATCACCCATTCGACGCCGGTGGCCAGCTTCGGGTCGCAGACGGGTGGCTCAGTGATCCAGATCCGCAAGGTTCAGAGCACGGGCTTCAACGGGAGTGCCTCATGAGGCGGTTACGACCGATTCCCGTCTCCGCGACAGCGGGGTTCTCCCGACACCGACAGTCACCGAGGACGGGACTGGGCTGGGGGCCGGTGGCGCTCGCGCTGGCGCTGATCGTGCTGGCGACCGCGGCCACCGTCACGATCGACACATCCGGCGGCGACGCCGGCGTGCATACCGAGGCGCAAGCCGATGCCCGTGCGTTCCTCCGAACCTATGTCGCCGCGAACGGACGCGTTGTGCGCCGCGATCAGGGCGGCGACACCGTCAGTGAGGGGCAGGCGTACGGCTTGCTGCTGGCTGAGGTTGCGGATCAGCCGCAGACGTTTGCGCGGATCTGGCGGTGGACCGCATCACATCTACAGCAGGCCAACGGCGAGCTGCGAAGCCACATGAGTCCGGACGGAACGGTCGTGGACACAAACCCCGCTAGCGACGCGGACCTGCTGGCCGCCTGGGCGCTGAGCCAGGCCACCGGCACAAGCGCAGCAGAGACAAGCGAGTACCGCGCGCAGGCGCACCAGATCGCCGACTCGATCCTCGCCAACGAGACCGTGGATCGAGGTGGGCAGTTATTCCTGACGGCTGGCCCATGGGCCACGGGCGAGCCGGCGTCGCTTGACCCGAGCTACTGGGCAGCCCCGGCGTTCGCGGCTCTCGCCAGGTTCACCGGTGACCCGCGGTTCACCCAACTCGCCGATGCGGCCACGAGAGCGACTCAGAAGCTGACGGATGACGGCGCCCTGCTCCCACCCGACTGGGCAAAGCTGACTGGGGCGACCGCAGCGGCGGAGCCGGCACCCAACCATCAGGCGCCACAGATCCGCTACGGGCTCGATGCCCAGCGCTTGGTCGTATGGATGGCCGTCAGCTGTGACGCGACCGATCGTGCTCTGGCCGCCCGATGGTGGACCGTTCTCAGCCGGCAGGGCAACACGGGCGCGATCGCGCTCACCCAGCAGGGCGACGTGATCGACGGTCAGACCAATGCGTTGTCACCGGTCGCCGCGGCGGCTGGCGCCCACGCGGCCGGCAACGACAGCGCCGCGAACATGCTCCTGGCGCAGGCACGGCACACCCAGCACACCTACCCAACCTATTACGGCGGCGCCTGGCTGGCGCTGGGCGAAGCGCTGCTCAGCGGTCAGCTTGGCGGCTGTGCCGCCCCGTCCTCAGGAGGCGCCCAATGACGACCGTGCTGACCTTTCTGCTCGTAGCCGTGTCCGTGACGCTGTTCGTGATCGCGATGCTGACGCTGTGGTGGATGCTGCACGCGTGGCGCGATCCGGAGACGTTGAGTGCCACCGGTTTCCTGGCCGCCAGTGACTCCCGGCCGGCGCTGTCGTTCTCGCTGCTGGTACCGGCCCGGCACGAACAGGCGGTGCTCGGACCTACGTTGGAACGTCTCTTGGCGCTCGATCATCCCGACTTCGAGGTGATCCCGATTGTCGGTCACGACGACCCCGAGACAGCGGCGGTCGCGCATGCGACGGCCCAGCTGCACGGCGATCGCGTGCGCGTCGTCGTCGACGAGAACTGGCCAAAGAACAAGCCGAAGGCGCTCAATACGGCGCTGCCGTACTGCACCAAGGAGATCGTCGGCGTGTTTGACGCCGAGGACGAGGTCGATCCGCGGTTGCTGCGTTCCGTCGACAGGAGCTTCCGTCAGGCACAGGCCGACGTGGTCCAGGGCGGCGTGCAGCTGATCAACTTTCGCTCGAGCTGGTACTCGCTGCGCAACTGCCTGGAGTATTTCTTCTGGTTCCGCAGCCGGCTGCACCTGCAGTCCAGACACCGGTTTTTGCCGCTTGGCGGCAACACCGTGTTCATCCGGACCGAACTGCTGCGCTCGGTCGACGGGTGGGACGAGGACTGCTTGGCTGAGGACTGCGAGCTCGGCGTGCGGCTCTCGACGCTGGGCGCGACGACGGCTGTGGCATACGATCCGCACCTCGTCACGCGCGAGGAGACGCCGGACACGCTGTGGGCGTTGCTCAAGCAGCGGACCCGCTGGAACCAGGGGTTCCTGCAGGTTCTCCGTAAGGGACACTGGAAGGAGCTGCCGCGGCGCCGCCAGCGGATCCTCGCCCGCTACACGCTTGCTCAGCCGTTCCTGCAGGCATTCAGTGGGATCGCGATCCCGTTCGCAATCTTCTGCGCCGTCTACCTGAAGGTGCCGATCGGAATCGCCCTCATCAGCTTCGTGCCAGCCGTGCCGACGATCGCGATGTTCGTGTTTGAGGCGGTCGGCCTGCGCGAGTTCTGCCGGGTCTACTACGTACGTGCCCGCTTCCGGGACTATCTGCGGCTGCTGATCGGGGCCCCGTTCTACCAGGTGATCCTGGCCGCGGCGGCGCTTCGCGCGGTGTACCGCGAGCTGCGTGGACAGCGTGGCTGGGAGAAGACAGCACACAAGGGCCTGCACCGCGAGCCGGAGCAGGCCGGAACCTTCGACATCGCGCCCGCCCCACAGTCGCACTGGGTGGGGAGTTCATCTTCGATCGAAAGGAATGCCGCATGACGGATCTCGATACCAAGCACCCCGAGTTCACGGTCGCCCTGCGCGGCTACGACCGCATCCAGGTCGACGAGTACGTCGATCGCCTGCAGGCGCTGCTGTGGGAAGCCGAGGAACGCGCCCGTGAAGCAGAGCGCGGCCCGATGTTCCAGCCGCAAGCGGAGCTCGGCCCGCGACTCGCGCAGATCTTCGAGCTGGCGGAGGCCGAGGCCCAGGACGTACGCGACCACATCGAGCGCGATGCCCGCGAACTGCTCGCTCGAGCCCGGGCCGATGCGCGCGACATCATCGACAACGCGGAGATGCACGCCCGCGAGAAGGCCGACCGCGCCCTCAAGGAGCACCACGAGATTCTGGCTGAGTTCGAGCACGAGCGGGACCGGATCCGCGCCGAGGTGATCGGCCTTGAGCGCCGGAGGGAAGGCGTCCTGTCGGAGCTGCAGCGCCTGCGCGAGCTGCTCACCGGCGCGGCGCCGGACGAACTCGGCGCCGTTGGCCCGGCCGGGCTCGGTGCGGTCGAGATGGGCGCCGAGCCCGAAGCGGAGCTCGACGTGGTGCCGATCAACGACGCCGAGCCGACCGAACTCGAGACACTGGTGCTCCCGGAGCTCAAGGCCGGCTGAGCCCCGAGCCGCCGCCGGGACGGCGGCGGGTACATACTTCTGGCCGGTGCAGCGAACCTACGGCCCACCAAGCGCAGGCGCCCGGGCGTGGCGCTGGGTCGCCGAGCGAGCGCGCAGCGGGCTGATCGCCCGGACCGGTGGCGACCCGATGCGTGCTCGGGCAGTCGTGCTGTTCGCGGTCACGCTCGGGCTCAACGGCGCTGATCTGGCGACGGTCGGCGCGGTCGCCCCGCAGCTCGAGCACGCGATGCACATCGGCAATACCAAGATCGGGTTGCTCAGCTCAGTGGCGCTGCTGGCCGGTGCCGTGACGACGATTCCGGTCGGCCTGCTCGTCGACCGGATCCCGCGGATGCCATTGCTGTGGATCGGGGTGATCCTGTGGAGCGTCGCCTCGCTGCTATCGGCGTTCGCCGGCTCGTACTCGGAGCTGCTGCTGACGCGGTTGCTGCTCGGCGCCGTCGTTGCCACCGCCGGTCCTGCGATCGCGTCGTTGACCGGTGACTACTTCCCGGCCAAGGACCGAGGTCGCGTCTACGCGTACATCCTCGGTGGTGAGCTCGCCGGCAACGCTCTCGGATTTATCGTCTCGGGCACGCTTGCGAGCGCGATCAGCTGGCGAGCGGCGTTCGCGCTGCTGGCCGTTCCCGGCGCGGTCCTCGCCTGGCAGCTGATGCGAACGCTGCCCGAACCACGACGCACCGCGCAGACCGATTCGGCGGCGGGGGCCGAGGGCGATGACCTGGCCCGGGTCGCGGTCCAACGGTTGGGGATCGAACCGGACCCGGAGCGCGTCCTCAGCGGCGGCGTGCGCTCGCTTGACCTGTTCTCGGCCATCAGATACGTGGTCTCGGTTCCGACGAACCTGATGATGATCATCAGCTCATCGCTTGGCTACTTCTACTTCACCGGGCTCTCGACGTTCGCGCTGCTGTTCATCCGCGGTCGCTACCACACGGGTCAGGGCACGGCCGAGTTGGTCCTCGGCATGCTCGTCATCGGCGCGATGGTCGGAACATTGCTCGCCGGACGCTTCACCGACATGCTGCTGCGCCGCGGGGTTCTGGGTGTTCGCGTCTGGTTCCCCGCCGTCTGTTACCTGGCGGCGACAGTGATACTCGTGCCAGGCGTGCTCGGCGGTTCGCTCACCCCGGCGATCTGGTTCGACACGTTGGGGGCGGCGCTGCTGTGCGCCGCCAACCCACCGCTTGATGCGGCCCGGCTCGACATCATGCCCGCCGGCCTGTGGGGCCGCGCCGAGAGCGCGCGCACCGCTGTGCGCTCGCTCGCCCAGGCGTTGGCGCCGACGATCTTCGGCGGGATCTCCGATCTGATCGCCGGCTTCGCGCCCGAGCAGGCACCCCCCGGCACGCATCTGTCCGCGATCAACCCAGGGGCCGCACGGGGCCTGATGTGGAGCTTCCTGGTCCTGCTCGGCACGCTGGCGGCCGCCGGCGTGTTCATGCTGCGCTCGCGAACGTACTACCCGCGTGATGTCGCCACCGCCGCCGCCACCGATCAGGCGAACAAGCCGCGCGCGTACCAGTCACCGGCGTCGGCGACGCCCGGCACCGCATAGAAGTAGCCGCCGCCCACCGGCGTGATGTAGTCGACCATCGGTTCGCCGATCAGCCGCGTCTGCGTGGCGACGAACTGTCGCACGAGGTTCTGCTGGAAGCAGTTGAAGATCAGCCCCATGTCGAGATTGCCGTTGATGTCGACGCCGCGGTCGTAGTTGTATCCGCGCCGGAAGATGCGGCTGTCCCCCGTCTCCCGGGTGCGCGGATTCGACAGCCGGATATGCGCGGTGAGCGGGATCACGTTCCCGGTCGGGTCGGCCGCGAAGTCGGGGATGTCACCCTCCGTCGTCCCGTCGAGCGGCGCTCCGCTGTCCCGGTAGCGGCCGATCATCGCCTGCTGCTCGCCCAGCGAGACGCGGTCCCAGAACTCGATGAACTGCTGGATCACACGGACGACGTGATAACTGCCGCCGATCGCCCAGTCCGGCTCGCCGAGGCCCGGCACAACCCACAGCAGTCGGTCGGCGACCGCCGGATCTGAGACATCGGGGTTGGCGATCCCATCCTTGAACGCGAAGTGGTTGCGCGGCACGCCGGCGGGGCGCGGCGGGGACTTGAAGCCGTCGAGGCGCCAGTTGATCTGCATCGCGCCCCGAGTCGCCTTCGCGATCTGACGCAGCGCGTGGATCACCGTGTCGGCGCTGCCGGCGCCGATCTGCAGGAGCAGATCCCCGCCGGTGCGGCTCGGATCGAGGTCGTCGTTGGGGAACGGCAGCATCGGTTGCAGGTGCAGCGGCTTGCCGTGGGCGATCCCGAAACGGTCGTCAAACAGGCTTGAGCCGAGCGCGACCGTCACCGTCAGTCCGTCAGCGGGCACGGTTGGACCGAGCGTGCCGCTGTCGGGCTGCGGCGCGCTGGCGGTGGCCGGCGGGGGAGACCCGCCGGCGGTCAGGAATCGCACACGCTCCGTCAGCGTCTGCAGGAGCTCGATCAGGCCGGCACGGTCACCGGCGATCACGTCGAACGCGACGAACGTGGCGGCCGGCTGCGGTGGTGTCAGGATCCCGGCCTGGTGGAGGCCGTGAAACGGCACTGGCGCCAGGGCGGCCGCTGGGTCTGGGACGGTTGGGATCTGTAGCGGGCCATCGGTCGGCAGCGTTGGCGGGGCAGTGTGGGTGGCCCGTTGGCCACCCGCTGCGGCCGGTGCGTTCACTGCGCCGGCTGCGACGGCCCCCACGGCACCGACGGAGGCGCGCCGCAGGAAGCCGCGACGGTCAAGGCCGCCAGGCCCCGGGATACCGGGATCGTGATCGTCAGCCATTGACGTTTGAGATCTGCAGCAGCTCGGAGACCGGCGCGAGTGTCTCGAGCGCCGCCCCGACGGCCGCGTTCAGTCGCTGGCGCGCCCGCAACGGCAGCGCGCTCGGCTCGCGCCAGGTCGTTCCGGGCCGGTGGCCTGCGTCGATCGCCGTGTCGATCGCGCTCAGCTCGGCGCGGCCCTTCGCCTCCAGGCCCGGCGCACGGGGCGTGATCACGCCGCTGAGGACGCTCAGCATCTCGCGCGTGGCCGTGACGTCGGCGCCGACATCCTCGAGGTCGGTGCCCGAGCCGTAGTCGTCCTCGTCGCTGAGCGAATCGCGCAGCGCGTCTTCGAGGATCTCGTGGCAGCGGAGCACCCACGCGTCGAGCGACGTGGACGTCAGCGCCAGGTCCGTATTGAGAGTGTGTTGGTTGATCGAACCCACCAGCGCGCTCAGCACTGCGGCGTCGTGGGCGGCCGCGGTCAAGTCGCGGGTACGGAAGAGGTCGTACTCGACCTTGTGGAACCCCGTGAACCGCGTGCTGGCGGTACCGCCGACGTCACCCGTCGCGGTTGCGTCGATCTTGCCGCCGAGCGGCCCGAAGGCGCCGTATGCGCCATCGTCCTGGCCGATCTCGAGCCAGAGCAGATGCCCGGTCACCCAGTCGTGGCGCGCGGCCGTGACATCGCCCGACGCGATCGCATTCTGCAGGGCGGCGAGCTGCGGACGTAACCGCGTGAACAGGCCCTCCACATACTCGGTGTAGAACCCCATCGGTTGGAACAGCTGCACGGTGCCGATCCCCGCCGGCGGCCGCACGAACGCCGTCGTCGTGGTCGCCGGCGCCCTCCTGGAGGGTTGCGGGTGCGCGCGACCGGAGCCGCAGGCAGCGATCCCGACGATCGCCGCGGTCGCGCTCAGAACCGTCGCCAATCGCACTGCTCGGGAACGCTAGGAGCGGTCCGGGGCCAACTTGCGATCAGGCTGTGAACAGCTTGGTTCCAAGCTGTGAAGATGGCTTGGATTCTGACCACTGAGGTTCCTCTTCACGAGATCGTCACCTCACCGGCGGCGCACGGTCAAAGGATGCCCGCTGCCCCGTCCCAGCGCACCCGTGGGCTGCGCTTCCCGGTGAAGGAAAGGAATCGACGTGAACAGCATCAACCGTCGCGGCAGGTCCGCGACTCGCACGCGTCCAGCGCGTCACCGCCGCATCCGAGCGAGGTTCGGAATTGGCGTTGCCGCCGCGCTGGCGCTGTCTCTGTCGTGCGCTGTATCGGCCCTGGCCGCCTCGGGTGGGCCCGGCGTCTCGGGGCCTGGCTTCGTCACGACTCCTGATTCCGCCCCGCTGGGCTATGCGGCTCCAGACGGTTACACCGCATCCCAGAACGGCGGGCTCGGTGTGCCCGCCGGCTCGATCAAGCACGTGTGGGTGATCGTGATGGAGAACCATGCGTATGAGTCCAACTTCACCGGCCTCAACAACAATGACTACCTGTCGCATGTGCTGCCGCAGTACGGCGCCGAGCTGACGCACTACTACGGCACCGGCCACTCGAGTCTCGACAACTACCTGTCGATGGTGTCGGGCCAGGCGCCGATCACCGACGATCAGGATGATTGCGGTGCCGACGGCTACACGGCGCTCGCCGGCGCGACCGGCAGCAACTACACCGGCGGCATCGATACCGCGGGAGGGTCTCTGGCCTCCAACGGTGATTACGGCCAGTTCGCTTCGGCGGCCGGGCCGAATGCGCCTGCAGGCGACAACGGGTGCGTCTACCCCTCCTCCGTTCCGACGCTGTTCAACCAGCTCGACGCTGCAGGCAAGAGCTGGAAGGTGTATGCCCAGGACATGGCCAACACGACCAGCGCTGCCGGGCAGAACGCGGGCGTCTCGGCGTGCGGCGCGCCGGACTCGAGCGTCGGCCCCGTGCCGAGCTCGAGCCAGCCATCGAACCTCAAGAGCGCCTATCCGAACGACTCGAGCGCCAACGCGAACGACCAGTACGTGTCCAAGCACAACCCGCTGCCGTGGTTCGAGTCGATGCTCAACTCGGGTGAGTGCGACAGCGCCCACCTCGGGAACCTGATGGACGGCTCGGGCGACACGCTCTACAACGACCTGCAGGCCGCGAGCTCAACGCCCGATCTCAGCTACATCGTTCCGGACAACTGCTCCAACGGCCACGACGCCGTCTGCGCCGGCAACAACCTCTCGGGGATGGCTGCTGACGCTCCGACGGACGCCAGTGAGGGGACGCCGATCAACAACGTCGGCGGCGCGTACTCCTCGGATCTGTTCCTGGAGCACGTGATCCCCGAGATCATGCAGTCCCCGGCCTACACGGCCGGCGGTCTGATCGCTGTCGTGTGGGATGAGGCGTACCCGCAGTTCACGTACTCCAGCGATTCGTTCGTCGATTCGACGACCACGAGCGCGACCGCGGCCAACTCGCTGCAGAACGATGCCGCCGGCGAGACCCTGTTCGGCAAGAGCCTCAACTGGGAGCCGTCTGGCCCGAACGTCCCGGACGTGCAATCCGCCGTCGGCCAGCAGATGGCCGGTGGGCCGGGCTACAACGAGTACCTCGACCGTCCCGGTAGCGCGGCGACGGCACCGCTCGTCGGCTGCTCCGCCGGAACCCCCCTCGGCAACGGCTACGCGACGGTGACGACCGGCGGGTGTTACACGGCCGGCGGCAGCGCTGGCGACACGTACAACAACGTGACCGGCACGGTGACCGTGTCCGGGTCGACGGGCGGGTCGATCACGACCCCGGCGAACGGCTCGTACTACAACCTGATCGCCCCTGACGACGAGGGTGAGACGGTGACGCTCGGCGGCGGGGTGACCGGATCGGACATCGACGGGGACTCCGGCAGCACCGGGCCGTTCTACGTCGGTCAGGTCACCTCGAACCTGCCGGCTGCGAGCACCACGACGAGCACGGACACAACCAGCGCCGATCAGTACGGCACCGCGTCGTTCCAGCTCGTTGATGCCGACGGCAACCCCGTGACGCTGGGCGGCTCGACCGGCAGCTTCCCGATCACCCTCGGTGCGCACACCGCCGCCACGGACCCGCTGTATGACGCGTTCGACCCGGCCAACGGCGGTGGTGACTCCGGAGCGTTGCTGCTCAGTCCCTACATCAAGGGTGGCACCGTCTCCAACGTCTACTACAACCACTACAGCCTGCTGCGCTCGATCGAGGACATGTTCGACGTGTCAGGAGGCTCCGGCAGCGCGACCGGGTACACCGGCCCAGTCAACGTCAGCACCGGCGTCGACGGAAACGGTCACCTCGGCTACGCGGCCCAGCCCGGACTGGATCCGTTCGGGACCGACGTGTTCTCGAACTCGCCGTTCGATACGACCACCGACACCACGACTGACACCGTGACCAACACGGTGACGACACCCGGGCCGACGGTCACCGCGACGAACACGGTGACGACGCCTGGCGCGACCGTCACCCAGACCGGGACCGTGACGAACCAGGGACCGACCTCGACAGATTCGTTCTTCGATGTCCTTCCCGGAACGACGGTCACGCACACCACGACGATCACCCACACGACGACAGTCGCCGGCGTGGAATGCGTCGTGCCCGACGTGGTCGGTGACAGCCTGACCGAGGCCAGGCAGCTGCTGATCGCTGCCCAGTGCGCGCTGGGGTCGGTCAAGGGGCCAAAGGCAAAGCACGGCTACACACAGGTCGTCAATGCGGCAAGCCCGACGGTCGGCACAACGAAGAAGCGCGGCACCAAGGTCACGCTGACCGTGGCGCTGTCGAAACGGTAGATCGAAGGGAAGGACATGAGCACCGACGCACCGCAGATCGCGTCCGGTGATCGCAAGGGGGGCCGGGCCGGGAGGCCCGGCCCCCGCGTGATCCAGGTCGCAGCCGCCGTCATCGCACTTCTCGTCGCTGCCGTCGCCGTGATCGCGATCAAGCCGGGAGGCCCGACGACAGGCTCACTCGCGGCCGGGCATCTACAGACCTCAAGCGTCTACGGGAAGGTGCCGAGCTGGGACAGGATTCCGGAGGCCCCGGCCGTCAAGGCGGTGATCGCCACGCCGCGGCATCCCGATCTCAAGGCGATGGAGGGATATCCGGTCGACGCCCGGTTCAGCGGGGGCGCCGTCCGCTATTTCGCGGAGGGACCGTCGGTCCCGGATTGGGTCGCGAGCCAGGCCTCCGACGGCCAGCTGAAGGAGGGCGAGTCGGTCCCGTCGACGTTCGAGGTGACGTTCACCGGAGCGACCGGGACAGTGCCGCTGGCGGCCGATGACTTCACCGTGATCACCTACAACGGCAAGCTTCTGCACCCGACCGTCACGAACGCCAGCGGCGGAGCGCTGCCGGCCACCGTCGCGCCCGCACAGACGGTGAGGCTGAAGCTGATGACATCACTGCCGGAAGGGGATGGCGAGATCCGCTGGGCGCCGGTCGGAGGCAGGATCCTGGTCAGCTATTTCTGGACGCTCGAGTTCGACTGAACCGCGGCGGCGAGATGCCGGACGCGGGGCGGACCGCACGGTCCGCCCCCCGAACGGCGGGATTTGGCTAAGAAGCCCCTAAATTCAGCCGATACAGGGCTCATCGGGCCTCTGATCACCGCTACTATCGCCGGACCTTGCCGGGGGCAATGACCTCAAGCGCGCCACCGTCTGTAACCGATGACGCGCCGACTGCCGACGCTTTCGTCGCGCCGACCACGACCAACGACGTCCGGGCGGTGTCGATGCCGTTCATCGACCGGTTCGCCAGCGCCCTTGTGACCGGGGTGCCGCCGGTCATCTTCGTGATCGGGATGTACTTCGGTTGGACCGGCGGACTGCTGAACTGGCAGGACCTGCTGATCTTTGCCGTCTGTTACGCCGGGATCGGGATGGGGATCACGGTCGGCTTCCACCGGCTGCTGACGCATCGCAGCTTCAAGTGCAACCGCTGGGTGCGGGCCACGTTCGCGGCGCTCGGGTCGGTGCGCGCCGAGGGGCCCGTGATCGACTGGGTCGCCACCCACCGCAAGCACCACCAGTTCTCCGACGAGGAGGGCGACCCGCACAGTCCGCACGCCGGCCACGACCACGGCTTCACGCGGCGCGTTCAAGGGGCTGCGTGCACGCCCACATCGGCTGGGTCTTCAGCGACATGGAGGTCGCCGACGAGCAGCGCTACGCCAAGGATCTGCTCGCCGACCCGCTGATCAGGTTCGTCGATCGCACCTTCGTCCTGTGGGTCGTGCTCGGGCTGGCGCTCCCGTTCGGCCTCGGCGTCGCGATCAGCGGCACTGTCGTCGGCGGCCTCACCGCGATGCTGTGGGGCGGCGCCGCGCGCATCTTCCTGATGCACCACGCGACCTTCAGCATCAACTCGCTGTGCCATTTCTTCGGCAACCAGGACTACGAGACGAGCGACGAGTCGCGCAACCTCGCGTGGCTGGCGATCCCGACCTGGGGCGAGGCGTGGCACAACACCCATCACGCCTTCCCGACCTCCTACCGCCACGGGGCCGACGCGCCGCCAGATCGATCTCAGCGCGAGTTCATCGAGATGATGGAGAAGGTCGGGCATCGCCTAGGACGTCGTGCGCGATCTCCGCGAGCGCAGGCGCGCAAGTCGCTGCGCGGCCGCGTAGGCCCGCGCCCTAATCGCGGCCGTGCCGTTCTCGAACACCGCGCCGCTGCGGCGCGAACTCGATCGCAGCGCTGCCATCGCCGGCCGTTCACGGTCGCTTCTGGGACGGGACGACGGTGCCCGCGACCGAGCCGGACGGCGCCGACCTTCTTCGTCCGCTCGCCGCAAGGCGCTCGGCCCACGCGCTGCGCGCGCCCGGCGAGCTCGGACTCGGCCGCGCCTACGCGCAGGGTCTGATCGAGACCGACGACATCGACGGCGCGCTGCTGCTCGTCGACAACGTTCGAGCCGCCGCCGCTGCGCCCGGCGCAGATCGCGCGCCTGGCCGCGGCGCTCGTCCGCGCGACCGGGCTGACGGCGCCGCCTCCGGATCCCGGTGACCGAGCTGCGCCTGCGCGGCGAGCGCCACACGATCGCCCGCGACCGCCGGGCGGTGCGCCATCACTACGACGCCGGCAACGACTTCTTCGCGCTGTTCCTCGACGACTCGATGACCTACAGCTGCGCGTACTGGCGGGACGCGGCGCCACGACGCTCGAGGAGGCGCAGGACGGCCAAGCTCGAGCTCGTCTGCACGAAGCTCGAGCTGCAGCGCGGGCGAGCGGCTGCTCGACGTCGGCTGCGGCTGGGGAGCATGGCGATCCACGCCGCCGCCCGGCACGGCGTCGCGGTGCTCGGCGTCAGCCTGTCGGAACCGCAGGTCAGGCTCGCCGCCGAGCGGGCCGCAGCGGCGGGCGTGGCCGACCAGGTCGAGTTTCGGCGTCGCCGACTACCGCGAGCTCGCCGAGCCGAGCGCGTTCGACGCGATCTGCTAGCATCGGGATGGTCGAGCACGTCGGCGAGGAGCGGATCGATCTCTACGCTCGCACGCTGCACGAGCTGCTCGGCCGGGCGGCCGGCTGCTCAACCACGGCATCGCCAAGCTGGCCGACTTCGACACCAAGGACGAGGGCGCCGTTCTCCGAGCGGTTCGTGTTCCCCGACGGCGTTCCGCTGCCGCTCTCGCGGATCGTGCAGGCGATCGAGCGGACCGGGTCTCGCGCCGCGCCACGTCGAGGGGATCGCCGACGGACTACGCCCGCACGCTCGACCACTGGATCGAGCGCTACGAGGGCCGCTACGACGAGGCCGTGCGGATCGCCGGCGAGGAGCGCGCGCGCGTCTGGAAGCTCTACCTGCGCGCCGCCCGCCAGGGCTTCACGACCGGCTGGGCCTCGGTCTACCAGGTGCTCGCCCACCGACCCTGATTGGGTGGTCGTGTGGCCGCCCCCGTTGGGGCGGCCGCTCCAGGCGCTCAGATCAAATGCTGGCGTCCGGCCGGCTCATCGAAGTCGAGGGCCGGCATCACCGCGACCAGGCCCGACGGATTGACCTCGGGATGCGTGCGGTAGTAGTGGGCGCGGATCTCGTCGAAGTGACACGGTCTCTCCGATCCCGGGCCACTGGTAGAGGTCACGCAGCTAGGGCCACAGGTTCGGGTACTCGGCGACCTTGCGCAGCGAGCACTTGAAGTGGATCTGGTAGACGGCGTCGAAGCGGACGAGCGTCGTGAACAGCCGGAGTCGGTCTCGACCGGGGCAGGGCCGAACAGGAAGCGCCGGTCGGCGAGCCGGGCGTCGAGCTCGTCGAGCATCGCGAACACCTCGTCGACGGCGCTCTCGTAGGCGCGCTGGCTGCGGGCGAACCCGGCGCGGTAGACGCCGTTGTTGAGCGGTGTCGTAGATCCGGTCGTTGAGAGCGTCGATCTCCTCCGCGAGCGCCGCCGGATAGAGCGTCACGGGGTGTGTCGGCGAGCGGCGCGAACACCGTCTCGAGCATCCGCAGGACATCTGCCGACTCGTTGTTGACGATCACGCCCGTTTCACGGTCCCACAGCACCGGGACGCGTGACCCGGTCGTCGAACGCGGGATCGGTCCGCAGATACGCCTCGGACAGGAAGGCTGAAGCCGTTGACGGGATCGTCGTAGCCGTCGCGCCGGTGAACGCCCAGCCGCGGCTGTCACGGATCGGGTCGACGAACGAGATCGAGATCGCCTCCTGAGCCCCATCAGCTCGCGGGCGATCATCGTCCGATGCGCCCAGGGGCAGGCGCGAGCAGACGTAGAGGTGGTAGCGGCCGGCGACCGGCGGAAACGGTCGGCCGCCGGCGTCGACCCAGTTGCGGAACCGGCTTTCCTGACGGCGAAACGAGCCGTCGTCGGCGCTCTCGGCGGAGATCGTGAAGGCGTCGGGCATGCCAGGAACCTACCCGGTTACGATCGCGGCCATGTGCGCGCTCGTCAGGGTGCAGACTGCCGGACGCGGCGAGCCGCTGGTGCTGCTGCACGGGATCGCGACCGACAGCCGGATCTGGAGCGCGGTGGTGCCACCACTCGCCCGCGAGCGCCGCGTCAGTCACGCGTGGATCTGCCCGGCTTCGGCGCGTCGGCGCCGGTCGGCGACGGGCTTCGAGCTCGACGAGGTCGCCGAGCGGATCTGCCGCGGCCTGGCGGCGCAGCGGGTGATGGCGGCCGTTCGACCTCGTCGGTCATTCGCTCGGGGGCGGCGTCGCGATCGTGCTGGCGGCGCGTCGGCCGCGAGCTCGTGCGGCGCCTGATCCTCGTCGCCCCGGCCGGCCTGCGGCCGTTCCCGCCGCGGTCTCGGCGATGCTGCTGGCCGTCGGCGCCGACCGGTCCTCGCGGCACGCCGGGGCGCGGCGTCACTCGCGGACCTCGCCTGGGGACGGCGGCTGCTGCTCGCGCTGACCGCTGCCGACGGCGCCGCGGTCGTCACCGAGCGCTGCGCGCGGCGATGGTCGAGGCCTCGGCCACGGCGCGGCGGACCGGGCCGGCGCTCGAGACGATCACCCAGGCCGACCTGCCGTCCCGAGCTCGAAGCGATCAGCGGCGCCGATCGGCGTGATCTGGGGAGAGTCCGACCGCACCGTGCCGATCCGGGCCCTGACGGAGCTGCTCGCTGCTCGCCCGGATGCGCGGGTGGTGCGACTGGCGGGCACGGGCCACGTGCCGATGGTCGAGCGGCCCGGTGCGTTCATCGCGGCGCTGACGGAGTTGCTCGACGGTTATGTCCGCGCTGTTGACACGAGCGCAACATCTTACGCAGGGAGATCGGTCTATCTTGCGCTGAGCAGGACTTTTCTGCGATGCGCTCCGCTCCGAGACCGTCACCGACTGCTGCACGCTCGCCGACGGCCGTCGGCTCGCCTACACGGTGACCGGGCCGGATCACGGTCAGCCCGTGATCTACTGCCACGGCGCGATCGGAACGCCCGTCGACGCCACCGTCGATCTCGGGCAGATCGGCCGAGCTGCTGGGGGTCCGCTACATCGCGCCGAGCCGGCCCGGCGTCGGGCGGCTCGGAGGCCGAAGCCCGGCCGCACGATCATCGGACTTCGCCGCCGACGTCGAGGCAGCTCGCGACGCGCTGGACCTCGGGCGCTTCTCGGTCGTCGGTGTCTCGGCCGGCGGTCCCTACGCGCTCGCCGTGCGCACACGCGCTGCGGCGATCGGGTCGAGCGGGTCGCGGTCTGTCAGCTCGTTATCGCCGCTGTGCCCGCCGCACGCCACGCCCGGGTTGCGCAGGCGGGTCCGGCTGGCGCTGACGGCGCTCCGCGCCAGCCCCCGGCAACTGTGCGGCGCTCGGCGACGTGTGCTGCCGGTGATCGCGCGCCATCCCGGTCTGCGTCACGGCCGTGATCGAGGCCCACGCCGCGCCCGGCGAGCAGCAGCGCCTGGCCGGACGCGGGCGAGCGCGCGTGCCGCCTCGAGCAGCTTTCTCGACGCCGCTGCCGGGGAGTCAGCGGGCTGATCGAGGACTTCCTCGTGTACTCCCAGGCATGGGGCTTCGACGTCGCCGCGATCAACGCCACGGTGCAGCTGTGGCACGGCGGCGGCCGATCCGCTGGTGCCGGTCGAGCACGCGCTGCAGCTGGCCGCGCACGCTACCGCGCTGCCGGGTGTTCCTTGACCCCGACGAGGGCCACCACTTCTTCCGCTCGAGCCTCGGGCGGATCCTGGCGACGCTTGTCGATCCCGGCGGTGCGACCGCGGGGCAGGCCCCGACGGCTCAGAGCGCAGCGATGGTCCCTGGCAACGTCGCGCAGGCCCCGGAGGCTCAGGCCGCGGCGCGGAGCTCCACCAGCGGCGGGCGCTCGACCAGCTGAGCGGCCAGCGCATCGGCGTCCGGCGTGTCGACTACCGGGATCGCGGAAGGCGGCCGGCAGCGGGCCGCTGCAGGCGGCCGTCGCGCTCGAGCCGGCAGGCGACCGCCTGCAGCACCGCGTACGCCATCGGGCCGAGGTCGCGCAGCGACTGGTGCGCGTTCTGGCGGACGTCGAGGTCGACCTGGGCGATCGCGTCGAGCCCGACCTCCGCGTAGGCGTCGAGCAGCAGCGCGATGTCGACGCCGTATCCGGTGGTGAACGGCAGCCGCTCGAGCAGCTCACGGCGGGCGGCGATCTCGCCGGCCAGCGGCTGACGGATCGCTGCCAGCTCCGGATAGAAGAGGTTGAGCAGCGGCCGTGCCGTCAGCTCGGTGACGCGGCCGCCGCCGTCCGGCAGGGTCGACCTCGCCGACCCGGAACGGCCGGCGGTAGAAGCCCTTGACGAACGCGTAGCGCTGGGGGTCGAGCAGCAGCGGTCCGATCAGGCCGTCGCGTAGTGGGCGCCGAACTCCTCCGAGTCAGCA
Source organism: uncultured Conexibacteraceae bacterium (assembly GCA_963778315.1). Lineage (GTDB taxonomy): Bacteria > Actinomycetota > Thermoleophilia > Solirubrobacterales > Solirubrobacteraceae > Palsa-465. The sequence goes on from CAVZTZ010000015.1 coordinate 757,426, forward strand.
TCGAGGAAGCACACGATTTCGCCGGTGAGCACCGTCAGCGCCCGCCACATCGCATCACCCTTGCCGAGCACCGGTCCGAGCTCGGGCATCAGCTCGCGCTGTGCGTACACGTCGGCGCCGAGCTCACGGGCGATCCGGCTGTGGCATCGGTCGAGTCGTCGACAACGACGAGCTGGTCGATCACGCCGCGATCGAGCAGCGGCCGCAGCGCCGCGATGATCGGTCCGATCGTCGCCTCCTCGTTGCGTGCCGGCAGGCAGACGGACACCGTACGGCTGCGCTCTGCTGCCAGCAGCGCCGGTGGGAACTGCCCGTGCTCGAACGTGTGGGCCTGCTGCCAGGAGCGCGCGCGCAGCGACATCTCCCGACAGGATGGCAGGCCGCTCAGTCGGCCGACCGCACGGCGGCGTCCCCGGTATCGAGGGCGTCGATCAACAGCGTCAGCATCCGCTCCCACGCCTCCGGCTCGACCTGCTTGGCCGCGCGGGTAGCCGTGAACAGCAGACGGATGTCCAGCGTCGTCGCGTCCGCCCGCAGCCGGCCCTCGGCGCGAGCGTCGGCCAGCAGCTGCTCGAGGACCTCCTGGGCCCGGCGTGGACGGCCGCGACATCCGGATGATCGGAGACCTGCAGCCACGCCTCGCCGAGGAAGTCGTCGGCCCATTGACGGCCGACGACGGTCGCGCAGCATCCCGGTCAGTGCGCTCCAGCGATCCCCACCGTCCGCGACGGCTGCTTCGGCGAGCGCGGTGATCTGATCGAGACGGCGGATGACGAGCGCCGCCAGCAGCTCGCGCTTGGACGGGAACTGCCGGTACAGGCTGCCGATCCCGGCTCCGGCGGCGGCCGCGACGGCCGGCATCGGAGCGTCGAGCCCCTCGGTCGTGAACACGTGTCCGGCGGCGCACAGGATCCGCTCGTGCTTGGCGTCGGGGCTCAGGGTCGCCCACGCCAGCTCGCGGTCCGTGACAGCCCAGTGATCCTCGACGAGGCTGGATGGCAGCGGGGCCGGAATGCTCATTCCGCTACTGTATTGCACCGATGCAGACGCCAAATACCGAGCACGCCGAGCACCGGGTCCACCCAACGCTGATCCTGATCGTCCTGTCGCTGTCGGGCCTGGCCTACGCTGTCCTGTCATCGGCGGTGATTCCCGCCCTGCCGACCTTCCAACACGCGCTTCACGCGTCAGAGACCGGGACGACGTGGCTGCTCACCGCCTTCCTGCTGTCCGCCTCCGTCGGCACGTCCGTGATCGGGCGTCTCGGCGACATCTACGGCAAGGAACGTCTGCTGCTGTGGACACTGCTGATCCTGGCGGCGGGCACGCTGCTGGCGGCACTGTCGGGCTCTCTCGGACTGCTGATCGTCGCTCGCGTGATCCAGGGCGTCGCCGGCGGGATCTTCCCGCTCGCGTTCTCGATCGCCCGTGACGAGTTTCCGCCCGATCGCGTCGCCGGGTCGATCGGCTTGATGTCGTCGATCCTCGGCGTCGGCGCCGGCGTCGGGCTGATCATCGGAGCGATCATCGCCCAGCATCTGGGCTGGCACTGGCTCTTCTGGATTCCGCTGGTTGTGACCTGTGTGGCCGCGTGGGCGACGTGGCGGTACATGCCGGAGTCGCCGATCAAGGCTCCCGGCAAGGTGAACTGGGTCGCCGCCGGGGTGATGTCACTGGGCATGTCGCTCGTGCTGATCGCGATCGCGCAGACCACCGTCTGGGGGTGGGGTGGCGCCAAGACGCTGATCCTGCTCGCGATCGGACTGGTTGTCTGCGCCGGGTGGATCCTGATCGAGGTCCGCAGTACGGACCCGCTCGTCGACATGACGATGATGCGGATCCGCGGCGTGTGGACCACCAACCTCGCAGCGTTCCTACTCGGTGCCGGGATGTACTCGTCCTTCATCATCTTTCCCGCAGTTCGCCCAGCTGCCGAAGAGCACCGGATTCGGCTTCGGCGCATCGGTGATCGACTCCAGCCTGTATCTCGCTCCATCGGCATTCGCGATGGCACTGCTCGGCAGCTTCGCCGGCAGGGTGGCCCGGAAGTTCGGGTCCAAGAGCGCGCTCGTGGTCGGCTCGGTGGTCAGCGGCATCGCCTTCCTGTTCGCCGCGCTCGAGCACGCGCATCCGTACGACATGCTGATCACCTCCGCGCTCCTCGGCGTCGGGATCGGCTTGGCCTTCTCCGCACTCGGCAATCTGATCGTGCAGGCGGTGCCTCCGCATCAGACCGGGATCGCCAGCGGCATGAACACGGTGATGCGGACGCTCGGCGGGGCCCTCGGCGGCCAGATCTCGGCGACCTTCATCGCAGGCCATGTGCTGCATGGCCACCCAACCGTCACCGGCTTCACCGAGAGCTATTGGATGGCAACCATCTTCCTGGCGATCTGTGCGCTGTCTGCGATCCTCGTCCCGCAGCTGAACTCGTCATCGGCGGCCGCGGATGCGCAGGACGCCGACGTGGTCGGGCTCACTGCCGAAGCGGCCTAGCCGGGTGCCCCAACGGGGGCACCCGCACCAGCTGCTACCAGTGCACGCCCTTCATCAGGTAGGCCAACGCGACCTGTTCGGTCGACGCCTGCTCGCTCGGGTCCTTCTCGCCCTTGGCGGCCGCTGAATCGGGGAACACCTTGTAGGCGGTCGAGAGGATCTGATCGACGGCCTTCGGGAACAGGGCGTAGGAGATCTCGCCGAAGGTGCCGAGGCGGGTGTTGATCTGCTTCGGCTTGGCGCGGATCGCCTCACAGATCATGTCGGCGGCCTCGTCCGGCGAAATCGTCGGGAAGCTGTCGTAGATCTTGGTCGGGGCGATCATCGGCGTCCGCACGAGCGGCATGTGAATCGTGGTGAAGTGGACGTTGTCGCTGATGCACTCCGAGCCGACGACGCGGGTCCATGCGTCCAGCGCTGCCTTTGAGGCGACATACGCGGAGAACCGCGGAGGATTGGTCTGCACGCCGATTGAGGAGACGTTGATCACGTGTCCGGAACGGCGCTCGCGCATGCCGGGCAGCAAACCCATCACGAGCTTGATCGTGCCCAGGTAGTTGAGCTGGACCGTGCGCTCGAAGTCATGAAAGCGGTCATAGGAGAGCGCGATCGACCGGCGGATCGAGCGGCCCGCGTTGTTGACGAGCACGTCGACGACGGGGTGGTCGGCGAGGATCTGGTTGGCCAGCTCCTCGATCGAGTCGGGCGAGCTGAGGTCGGCCGAATACGCGTAGGCGGTGCCGCCCGCGTCCTCGATCGCCTGGCGCGTCTCCTCGAGCTTCTCCATGCCGCGGGCCACGAGGATCGGGATCCCACCGGCCTTGGCGATCTTCATCGCGGCGGCCTTACCGATGCCGCTGGACCCGCCGGTGATCACGACGACCTTGCCGTTGACGGCGCCCTCAAAGGAGCGGTCCTTGAACAGGTCGGGGTCGAGGTTGCGCTCCCAGTAGTCCCACAGCTTGTCCGCGTAGGTGCTGAGCGGCGGCACGCTGATCCCGGAACCGCTCAGCGCCCGCTCGGTGTCGCGTGTGTCGAACTGGGCGGTCAGGCCGACGTAGCCGATCACCTCGTCCGGAATCCCGAAGTCCGCCAGCAGCGCCTTGCGGACGTTCTTGGCGGCCGGCAGCTGCATCAGCATCGAGAGCGTGCCCTTCGGCAGCGCGCTGAGCACCTTCGTGTCGATCCGCATCGACAGCTGCGGGGCGTGGGCGGCCTTCGCGATCTCGTTCATCACCTCGCCGGAGCGCTCGGACTTCGGTGCGGTCAGGTGGAACGCCTGACCGTTGAGGCCCTCGGTGTGACCGATGTGGTCGAGTGCGTCGGCGACGAAATCGACCGGGACGATATTCGTCCAGCCGAGTTCGGGGCCGACCAGCGGGAACCAGCCCGGCAGCCAGTGGCGGGCCATCTTGATCGCCGTGAAGAAGTAGTAGGGACCGTCGATCTTGTCCATCACGCCGGTCTTCGAGTCGCCGACGACGATCGCGGGCCGGTAGACGCGCCACGGCACCGTCGAGTGGGTACGGACGAGCTTCTCTGACTCGAACTTCGTCCGGTGGTAGGGATGGGTCAGCTTCTGACCCTCGTCGAACATGTCCTCGCGGAACAGGCCCTTGTACATGCCGGCCGCGGCGATCGAGGAGACGTGATGCAGGACCCCTGACTCCAGCGCGTTCGCGAGTTCGACCGCGTGGCGGGTCCCCTCGACGTTGGTCCGCTGATTGGCCTCGTCATCGGCGGTCATGTCATAGACGGCGGCGAGGTGGAAGAAGTGCTCGATTCCCGCGTCGCGGAGCTCGGCGATCTTCGCGTCGTCAAGGCCGAGACGCGGCTGGGTCAGGTCGCCGACGACCGGCTTGATCCGCTCTGCGGCAGATGCATTGATGCTCTTCCACTGCTCGATCCGTTCGGCCAGACGCTCCTGCGAGCTGGCGCGGACAAGCACGTAGATGTCGCCGGTCGCGTCCTGCGTCCCAGCCACCCTGACGAGCAGGCGCTCGACCAGGTTCCTGCCGATGAAGCCGGTGGCTCCCGTGACGAAGTAGGCCATGGGCGAACCCTAACGCCTACGCCGTCGCGACGTTGCTGCTACCAGCCGCCCTTCCAGTCGGTGGCTGATTCACGGGCCTTGGCGGCATCGATCCGGGCATGCTTGCGGTGATCGAGCCAGTTCTGGATGACCGAGAACACGACGATCACGAGGACGAAGAAGATCATCACGCCGAACATGAACTCGGTGATGGTCTTGTCGTTGGTGGGGCCGTAGATGCCCTCGCCGTTGTGCGTGACCGCGAGCGCCTGCGGGGCGAACGCGAGCAGCGCCATCACCGGCGCCAGGAGCAGCGTGAACAGTCGGATACGACGCATCGGCGGAATCGTATCTGAGTGTCAGGCGACCTGCGTGGTGGACGGCTGACCGGCTACCGGTGGCGTGGGGGCCGATACGGCCGCGACCGCCGCCAGCAGCGGTTCGTTGTAGCGCGGGCCCGCGGTCGTGACCTCGAGATGGTCGATTGGAGCCTCGAACACGAGCGCGTTCAGAGCACGGGCCAGCTCGTGCTGCTTACGGGGCGGTACCGCGGTGTCCTTGCTGGTGACGACCACGGCCGCTGGAATCCCGTTCAGCGGCCGCAGCCACGGGCGGGAATCGAACCGCGACAGCTCCCGGCCCGCCTCCGCGATCGCGGCCGCGTTGTGCCGCAGCAGCTCGGAGTGCAGCCACGCCGCCTGCGGACCGGATTTGAAGCCGACCCGCTTGAAGCCCCATGTCCAGAACCGGTCCGGCGAGATCCGCAGCGCGGCACCAAGGACGCCCATCAGCTTCCAGGAGCGGCGGAGCTCGGGGTCCTGCCAGTGCTGCGCCGTCCCGGAGAGGATCAGCCCCTTGAGCACATCGGGATGGTCGCGGCTGACCAGCTGCGCGATCGCGCCGCCCATTGAGTATCCGGCCACCACGGCGGGGCCGACCTCGAGCGTCCGCAGCACCCCGGCGGCGTCGGCGGCGCAGTCCACGAGCCGGAACGGAACGAGCGATCGCAGGCCCCGCCCGTGCCCGCGGTGGTCGATCGCCAGCACCCGGTAGCCGGCGTCGATCAGCGCGTTGTAGGAGCCCGCCCAGTTGAGATCGCCGCTGGCGATCCAGCCGTGCAGCAGCATCACGACCGGGCCGTCGCCACCGGAGTCGCGGAGGAAGAACTCGCCGCGGCCGACGACGTGCACCGTCCGTGCGGGTGGGAACTCGATCGGCGGCTCCGGCGGAAAGTCGTTGACCCGCATCCGGAGATCCTACTGTGAAGCGCGGGTACGATCCGCCGATGCTGAGGCGGGCGCTGATCCTCATGACCGTGCTGCTCGCCGCGTCCGCGGCCGCCGCCGGCAGCGCCCGCGCCGCCTCGGGTTCGCCGATCTTCACGGGGTTCTATTCGGTGCTGGCCTACGGGGAGGGTGAGGGCACCTCCGCGCAGGATCTCGCCACCAACACGGCGCTCGACACGATTCCGGCGGCCGACACCAACCAGCTCTCGATGTATGAGGGGCTGGAGCAGGCATGGCCCGGTTTCACGAGCTCGCAGATGCTCACCTATTACAAGGACTCAGGCTTCGAGGCGGAGCCGTCGTCGAGCGCGCTCGACACGCTCAGCGGGCAGCTTGACACGACTGTGACCGGCTCTCCGCCCGCAGTCGAGAGCCCGCAGCAGGGCGTGACGATCGTCCGCCAGCCGCCATACGACGTACCCCGGATCTACGCCGCCACGCGCACGGAGGCGATGTGGGCCGCGGGCTACGTCACCGCCGAGGATCGGCTGTTCATGATGGACGTGCTCCGCCACACGGCCGAGGGGACGATGACGTCACTGCTCGGGGCCAGCGAGGTTCCCGACGACAGCACCGAGCTCGGGGTCCAGGACCAGACCCCCGCCCAGTACACAGCGGAGGCAGAACAGCTGCCGCAGGAGGCCGGGGCCGAAGGCCAGCAGGCGCTTGACGACCTCAACGAGTACGTCGCCGGGATCAACGCCTACATCAACGTCACCAAGCTTGACCCCGAGAAGCTGCCGGCGGAGTACCTCGCCCTCGGCGTGAAGCCGACGACCTGGACGCTCGCCGACACGATGGCGGTCGGCACCTACCTGATCGGTCAGGAGCTCGTGCTCGCCGACGATCAGGCCCAGCAGTCCGAGGCGCTGCTGCTGGCGCAGCAGCAGCTCGGCGTCAAGCAGGGCACGGAGGTCTATGACGACCTCCGCCAGAACGACAGCGCTGCCGACGTCGTCTCCTTGCAGCAACGCTTCAACGGCCAGAACCTCGGGAAGGTGAACCGCCGGTCCGAGGCGATGATCACCCCCGGGACCCTGAAGCTGCGCGATGCCGAGACCGGAGGCCCTGAGGCCGTTGGTGGTTCGGGGGACGGTGGCGCCGAGCGCCAGGCGCTCGCCCGGCTGCCAGCGTGGGCGCAGGCGCTTGTCAGAACGCCGATCGACATGCACACCGGCGATTCCAACGTCGTGCTCGTCGACGCCAAACGCAGCGGCGATGGTCAGGCGTACATGGTGGGCGGTCCGCAGGTCAACTACTACACGCCGGAGATCTTCCTCGAGTACGAACTGCACGCGCCCGGGATCGATGTCAGCGGGATCGGCTTTCCGGGCGCGAGCCCGTACCCGGTGATCGGGCACGGCATCGACTACGCCTGGACCGGCACCTCGGCGTTCTCCAGCAACGCCGACATGTTCGCCGAGAAGCTGTGCAATCCCGACGGATCGACGCCGTCCTTCGCCTCGACCCACTACCTGTACAAGGGCCGGTGCATCCCGTTCGTGACGGGCACGATCATCGACAAGACGCCGATCGCGGTGACGAGCCCGAGCCTGCCGCAGACGATCACGATGCACACCGAGAACTCGGTGCACGGTCCGATCACCGAATACGGCATGGTTGGCTCCACGCCGGTGGCACTCGCCACCGCCAACGCGACCGTCGGCAATGCCGCCCGCAGCTACATCGCGCTCGAGCGCCTGGCCGAGAACCGGGTCGATTCGCCACAGAGTTTCGTGCAGGCGATGCGCTACATCACCGGCGGCGAGAACTGGTGGTACGTCGACGACAGGCACATCGCGCTGCTGCAGTCCGGCTGGTACCCCGACCGCGCCCCGGGCACCGATCCCGATTTCCCGATCTGGGGCACCGGGCACTACGACTGGAAGGGCTTCAACGCCGCGACCGGCACCTACGACCGGCTGCCGGCGAAGGACAATCCAACCTCGATCGACCCCCGGGACGGGTACCTCGTCAACTGGAACAACGAGATCGCCCACGGCTGGCCGATCGCGGCCGGATATTGGGCGCAGGGTTCGGTCGTGCGCGCCTCGATGCTGCTCGATGACCTGCACCAGGTGTTTGACACCGGCTCGGTCACGCTGGCGAAGCTGACCGGGATGGTGACCGCGCCCGCGACGACCAGCGACCTGCGGGGGATGGGGGACTGGCCGGTGATCAGGCGGGTGATCGGACGCTCGCGCAACGCGACCGTGAATCAGCTCGTCGCGCTGCTCCAGGGCTGGTACGCGGGCGGTTCCCAGCGGCGGAGCCTCACGTATGCGGGCGACGCCCAGTATGGGCCTGCGATCCGTCTGATGGACGCGTGGTGGCCGCTGCTCGTCCGCGCGGAGTTCCAGCCGGCTCTGGGGGCTCCGCTGACCGACTTCATTAACTCCAACCTCAACGCGATCTCGCCCGACGGGCTCACCGACGGGACCGGCAACGCGTTCACGGCCGGCTGGGAGAACGACGTCCAGCAGGACCTGCGGCAGGTGCTGGGGGAGAAGGTCGCAGGCCGGTTCTCGCGCACGTACTGCGGCGGGGGCGAGCTCAAGCGGTGCCGGGCGCTCCTGATCTCAACGCTGCTTGAGGCCGACGCGGAGCTGGTCAAGCAGTACGGGGCGTCGGAATCCAGCTGGGTCTATCCGACGATCTGTTCGACGGCACCGACAACGTGTGACGAGGTCTCGTCGGAAACCGTCGGCGCGGTCGAGCTCCCCGCGCAGCCGCTCGACAACCGCGGCACCTTCTACCAGGCCGTGGCGATCTCGGGTCACCGCTGAACCTGCCTACCATGGGCGGCGATGGCCGTCCTGATCGCCTCCGATATCAAGAAGGAGCTCAACGGGGAGCCGCTGTTCCGTGGCATCTCGTTCAAGCTCGAGCGCAAGGACCGGATGACGCTGTCCGGTCGCAACGGGGCGGGCAAGACGACGCTGCTGCGGATGCTCTCGGGCGAGGACGGGATCGATGGCGGCGAGCTGGTGTTCGCGAAGGGAACGAAGGTCGCGCTGCACGATCAGCGGCCGCCGCGCGACCGCGAGATCAGCCTGCGCGACTACGTCCTGTCCGGTGCGCCCGAACTGGTGGCGCTCGAGGCCGAGTTGGCCGCCCTGGAGCAGCGGATGGCCGACGGCGATTACGAGGAACGGACCCTGAACGCCTACGCCGACGCCCAGGCGAGGCTCGAGAACGCCGGTGGCTACACGTGGCGTGAGCGGGCGCTATCAACGCTGCACGGCCTCGGCTTCACCGACGACAGCCTGCTTGATCGCAAGCTGGACACCTTCTCGGGTGGCGAGCTGACGCGTGCCTCGCTCGGCCGGGCGCTGGCCGGCAGCCCTGACCTGCTGCTGCTCGACGAGCCCACCAACCACCTTGATATCGCCTCGCTCGAGTGGCTCGAGGCGCACCTCGTGACGCTCGATGCCGCGATCGTGCTCGTCGCCCACGACCGCTGGTTCCTCGAGGCGGTCGGTACCAGCGTGCTCGAGCTCGAGGCCGGCCGGGGAAAATTCTTCCCGGGCACCTGGCATCAGTGGCGCAAGGAGAAGGCCGCGCGTGAACTGGCATTGGGGCGCGCGATCGAACGCCAGCAGGCCGAGATCGACAAGCTCGAGCGGTTCGTCACCCGCTTCCGCGCCGGCACCCGCGCCCGCCAGGCCCAGGCCCGCGCGAAGCGGCTCGACAAGATCGACAGGATCGAGCGCGATCCGCGCGACAGCGACGGCCTCGCGTTCGCGTTCAAGCCGCCGGAGCGCTCCGGCCGGGTGATCTTCGAGCTCTCCGAGGCGCAGGTGCGGATCGGCGACCGGGTGCTGCTCGAGAACGGCCAGATGTGGCTCGAGCGCGGCGAGCACGTCTCGATCGTCGGTCCCAACGGCGCCGGCAAGACCACCCTGATCGAGACGATCGCGGGCGCCCGCCCGTTCGCTGATGACCCCGGCGATGCGCGCGATGCGCGCGGGATGGCGATCAAGGGGGGTGTCCCCGCTGGGACACCCACGGCAGGCGCGGGGGAACCAGATGCCGCCGGCCCGGTGGTCACCGGCAAGCTCTCGACCGGCCACAACGTCAAGATCGGATTCCTCTCCCAGCACGCCGACGCCCTGTCCGGCTCCGGTACGGCGCGGACCGTGCTCGAGGCATGCCAGAAGGAGACGCGGCTGCCGCCCAACGGCGCCCGGTCGCTGCTCGGCCGCTTTCTGTTCAGCGGCGAGGACGCCGAAAAGCCGCTCGACGGCCTCTCCGGCGGTGAGCGCCAGCGGCTGTCTCTGGCGATTCTCGTGCAATCTGGCGCGAACGTGCTGGTGCTCGACGAGCCCACGAACCACCTCGACGTTGACAGCCGCGAGGCGCTTGAGGACGCGCTGTCGCAGTTCACCGGGTCGCTGCTGTTGATTTCGCACGACCGGGCGCTGCTGGATGCGGTCGGGACGCGCACGATCGCGTTTGAACGCGCCGATCCCGGACAGCCTGCGACGCTGCACAGCTACGTCGGTGGCTGGCCCGAGTACCTCCGGGTCCGTGAGGAACGCGCCGCGCTGGAGGCGGAGGCGAAGGCCGCCAAACCAAAGGCGGCTCAGTCGGCTGCGGTGGCCGCGACCCCGTCGGAGCGCGGGTCGCGCACGGGTTCCCCGAACGGCAAGCGCAACCCGCCGAAGGCGAACACCGCGAAGCTCGAGGCCGAGATCGAAGCCGCCGAGGCCGCACTGGGCGCGCTTGAGGAGGAGCTCGCCGACCCGGGCGCCTGGGACACGCCGGAGAAGTCGGCGCGGTCGACCAAGCGCCACGAGGCTGCCAAGCGAGCGGTGGACGAACTGTATGCGCGCTATGAGCAGGTCGCCGGCTGAACCGACGAACGGGGCACGCGTTATGCCCGCAGGGCCTCGGTGGGGCTGAGGCGGGAGGCCTTCATCGCCGGGTACAGGCCGGCCAGCGCGCCGATCAGGAAGCCGGCCGCCGGCGAAGCGATCAGCGCGTAGGTCGGCACGACGAACGGTTCGTGCTTGGTTGCCGCATAGATCTCCGTGGCGCCGGCACCAAGCGCCAATCCGGCGAGACCGCCAATCGCTGCCAGCAGCGCCGACTCGCACAGGAACTGGATCGCGATGTGGCGGCGCATCGCCCCGAGCGCCCGGCGCAGGCCGATCTCGCCGCGCCGCTCGAGCACCGAGATCACCATGATGTTCGCGATCCCGATCGCGCCGACGAGTAGCGCCACCGCGCCGAGTCCGAGCAGCAGCGTCGTGAACTGGCCCTTGGCTGCCGCGCGCGCTTCGAGCACGTCGGACGGGCGCGTGGTCGAGACGCCGCTGGGATCCTCCGGGTCCGCCGTCGGTGGCAGCAGGTTGGCGACGTGCGTGACGCCTGTCTGGGTCGTGCGGACGTAGATCTCGTCGGCGTTCGGCTCGGTCTGGAAGAGACGCTCGGCGACCGGCAGCGAGATGAACACCTCAGAGTCAAGGCTCGAATCGAGCGCGACCGGCTTGAGGACCCCGATGACCGTGAAGTAGGCATTGCCGATGTAGACGAGGATGCCGTGGCCGGCCCGAGGGATCTGCAGCGTCGCCGCCGCCTGCGAGCCGAGCACCACCTCCGGGAACCGGTTGGACACCGCGTCCAGGAAATGGCCCGAGGAGAGTCCGGTCTCGACGACGCCCGGAAGGTTGTCATCGGCCGCGTCAACGCCGATCCCGCCCGTCTGCTCGGTTGGGATGTATGGAGTCCGGTAGACGTTGGCGTTGCTCAGCTGGTAGATCGCGGCGTCTGACTCGACGTCGGGCATGTGGGCGATCATCGGCACCGCTGATGTCGGCAGCGTGGTCGCGTTGCCGAGGTAGTCCTGGCCCGGCGACGCGGTCAGGAGGTTGGTGCCGAGCCGGTCGATCTCCGACAGCAGATTCGCCTGCGCCGACGATGAGACGCCCACGACCGCGACCATCGCGCCGATCCCAATCGCGATCCCGAGGGCCGACAGAGCCGCTCGCAGCTTCCGGGTCCGCAGGCCCTGCAGCGCGACGCCGAACAGCTCGTGTGGCGGCAGCCGCGCCCGGTCGCGTCGCGTGTCGCCATCCGAGGGACGCCACTTGGTTCCCCGGTGGCGTGCTCTCGCCGCAAAGCTCATGACATCTCGTCGGCGAGGATCTCGCCGTCGCGCATCGCCAGGCGGCGGGGGAAGCCCCCGGCGATCCGCTCGTCGTGAGTGATCAGCACGAGCGTCGAACCGTCGTCGCCGAGCTCGTGCAGCAACTCGAGCACCCCGTTGCCGGACTTCGAGTCGAGGTTCCCGGTCGGCTCGTCGGCGAGGATGATCGCTGGCCGCTTCGCCAGCGCGCGGGCGATTGCGACGCGCTGGCGCTCACCGCCGGAGAGCTGCTTGGGACGGAAATCGAGACGGTGTCCGAGCCCCACCCGGATCAGCGCTTCGTTGGCGGCCTCCCGGCGCAGTCGCATCGGCTCGCCCGTGTACAGCATCCCGTTGGCGACGTTGTCGACGACGCTCATCGATTCCTGGAGATGAAACGACTGGAACACGAAGCCGATCCGGTGTGCGCGCAGGCCTGCCAGTTGATTGTCGGACGCGCCACCCACGTCGAGGCCCTCGATCATCACGCTGCCCTCCGTCGGTCGTTCGAGCGTGCCGAGGATCGTCAGCATCGTCGTCTTGCCGGACCCGGACGGACCGACGACGGCGACCTGCTCGCCACCGTCGATCGTGACGCTGACACCGCGCAACGCGGTCACGTCCCCGGGGTAGCGCTTGACGACGTTGTCGAGCTCGATCGTCATCCCTGCGAGTCCGTCACCCTCAGGCCGGGGACGATCCCAGGGCCGGAGATCTGCACATCGCCGGCGGCGAACAGACCGGTGGTGACGGGGATCAGCCGGTATGGTGCCGTCGCCGACTGCACGGCGAACGTCGACCCCGACCGTGCGATCAGCGCGGTGACCGGCACTGACAAGACATGCCGGGCGCTCTGCTTGGTGAAGTTGACCGACACAGCGGCCTGATCCAGGCCGGCACCCTTGACCCGCCGGTTGAGCGTGATCGTCACCGGGACGGTCGCCGAGCCGGAGCCGCTGTCCCCGGTGCCGTTGCCGGAATCGCCGTTGTTGCCGTTGCTCGAGCTCTGGGCGATCGAGCTGACGTCGCTGACCGTTCCTCCGACGAACGCGCCGTCCGGCATCTCGACGCTCACGTGCGAACCCAGCCGTGCCTCGCTCTGCGAGCTGGCCGACAGGTCGACGGTCGCGACCAGCTGGGTCGAGGTCGTCTGCAGGATCGCCACCGGCGAGCCGCCGCCGGAGTTCCCGTTGTCCCCGTTGCCCGAGGTGCCGCCGGGGGAACCGGACGATGACTTCGGTGAGCCGCCGCTCGACTTCGGCGAACCGGAGCCCGATTTCGGCGAGCCAGATTTCTTTGCCGCCTTGCTTTGGGCCTTGAGCGCCTTCTGCTCGGCCTTCAGCTCTTTCTCGAGTTTCTTGAGTCGCTGTGCCGCGGTCAGCTTCTTGTGGTGCTTCGTTGCCGTTGATGAGCCTGACGTCGTGGGCGTACCGGTTGCACCGGTCGTGGTGGTGTCTGATCCGGCTGTGTCCGTGGTTGAGGTGCCGGTCGTCGTGGTGGCTGTGTCGAGCGACACGAATTCGTCCTGCGACACCGGATCCTCAAGGCTCGCGGCGGCCGAGCCGCCGCCCGTGGAGCCGACCGTGCCATCGAGGGTGCCGACCAGCTGCGGGCCTGGTAGAAAGACCACGTCGCCGAGTGCCAGGGAGCCGGTCTCGGTCTCGCCGTAATCCTCCTGAAGCTCGTCGATGCCGGCTGTCGTTGCGGCCTGCCATTCGTCGTCGACCACGATCCCATCCGGGTTCATGCCGAGCTTGACGAGGTTCGCGTTGAGCTCCTCGATGTCGGGGCCGTCCGAGTCAGAGGAGTCGAGCTCCCGGTAGGCCGGGGTCGTCCCGGACAGCAACCACACCGGCTCGTTATCGATCCGGAACAGCGGCTGGCCGGGCTGGATCACCTCGCCGACCGCCGGTAGCCACGTGATCGTGCCGCTTAGCCGGTTGTAGACGGTCTGGGAGCTGGCGTATCCGAGCGTGCCGGACTCGGTGTCGGTCTCGATCAGGTTGCGGTACCTGACCACCGCCGATCCCGAGAGCGCGGCGGTGCGATGGCCGCCGTCGCCGCCCGAGTTCGACGCATTGTTGGAGATGACCAGATAAGCGACGACGGCGACTGCCAGCACCAGTGCCGCCGCGGCCGGCACGACCACCCGGTTGCGGCGTCGATCACTCATCCTGAGGCCCTGGCGAGGCCGAGCTTCTGAGCACCGCCACAGATCTTCTGTGCCGCCTCGAATGCGGGGGACTGTGGGTTCAGGTGGACGGGGTCAGCCACGGACGACTTCAATCCGATCGAGATTCCATGGCCGCCCGGGCCGGTGCTGACGGTCGGGTCCGGGAAGTTCGGCACCCCGTGGGTTCGCATGCACGCGGCCATCTTCAGCGCTCTCGCCTTGATCCTGGCTACGTCGGAGCTGGTCAGGGCAGGGCCCTGCGGGACGTACTTCTGGCACTTCGTCTGCGCCGATTGGAACGCCGGGGCGTTGACCGGAACGCCGTTGACCTTGAGGGTCTGCTGGCCGTTGGGACTCTGGGTGGCCTGGAGCTGGACACCCCCGCCGCTGCCGTGCCCGGGATCGGGGAAGTTGGGGACGCCGTTGGCGCGCATGCAGGACGCGAACTTTAGGGCGGCCGTCCTCGCCGCTGTGGCCGAACCGCCGGTGCCGCGAGAGCCGCCGCAGGCGGCCACGGCAATGACCGTGACGAGGCCGGCGATCAGCAGGCCGAGGAGAGTGCGAAGTCGGAACATGTCGCAATTGGTATCCGGGACCCGGTTACACGACGGGAACAACCGCTGTTACCACTCCGTAACCGGACCGCGGCACACTGCTGTGGAAGAGATGCGCGTACTGGTCGTCGAGGATCACGTGGAGCTGGCGGAAACGGTTGCGGCGGGACTCCGCCGTGAGGGGATGGCCGTCGACGTCAGCCACGACGGCCTGAGCGGGCTGACGAGCGCCAGGGTGCACGACTACGACGTCGTCGTGCTCGACCGCGATCTGCCGCGGCTCCACGGTGACCAGGTGTGCCAGGCGCTGATCGGCGACGGGGCGCGTGCGCGCATCCTGATGTTGACCGCGGCCGGTGAGATCGAGGATCGCGTTGGTGGGCTGACGCTCGGCGCCGACGACTACCTGGCCAAGCCGTTCGCGTTCGCCGAGCTGATCGCTCGGATCCGCGCCCTCTCCCGGCGCGCCCAGCCGGCGCTGAAGCCGGTGATGACCGCCGGCGACCTCGAGCTCGATGTCGCGCGCCGGAGCGCGACGCGGGCGGGCACGCGGCTCGATCTGAGCGCCAAGGAGCTGGCGGTCCTCGAACTGCTGCTGTCTGCAGCCGGGGCCGTTGTGTCCACCGAGGAACTGCTCGAGCGCGCCTGGGACGACGCCACCGACCCGTTCTCGAACGTCGTCAAGGTGACGATCAGCCGGCTGCGGCGCAAGCTCGGCGAACCGCCGCTGGTCGAAACGGTGCAAGGTGCCGGGTACCGGATCTAGGCTGCTCGGGCTGGCACGGCGCTGGCGGCTGCCGGTGACCCTGCGCGTCCGTCTGACCGTCCTGTACGGCGCCTGTTTCGTGGTCGCCGGGGCAGGGCTGCTGGGGGTCACCTACGGACTCTTCTCCGCGACCGACTCGACGTCCCCAGCGTTCGTCGGGATCAGTGGCGCGAGCCTCAAACAGGTGGCGCTGCCGTTGCCCAACCAGCTGAGCAGCGGCAGTGGCGGCGTGATCAGCAGCGGCAGTTCGGCGAGCGCCGGCCCCAGTCCGAACGGCAACGTCAGCCCGACGCGCACCACCGTCAGCCCGAGCACGGGCGCCATCGGTTCGACCGCAGCCTCCGGGGACGTCGCCAACGGCACGATCACCGAGGTCATCCGCGATGGTCGGGTGATCAGCATGACGAGCACCCAGAAGCCCGGACTGAACCACTCCGTCCCCGTCTTCCTGAGCACGCTGGCAAAGCAACGCACCGCTGATCAGAAGTCGCTCAATGCACTCCGCGCACGGGCTGACGTGGTGATCGACCGTCAGGCCTCGCTGTCGCGCTCGAAGTTGCTGCTGTGGTCCGGAATCGCGCTTGGGGTGATGGCGCTGCTGTCGATCGGGCTCGGGTGGCTGATCGCCGGTCGTGCCTTGCGGCCGCTGCGGACGATGAACCAGCGTGCCCGGGAGATCACCGAGGACAACCTGCACGAGCGCCTTGGGCCGGCGCCCCGCGAGGACGAGCTCGGTCAGCTGGCCGGTACGTTCGACGAACTGCTCGCCCGGCTCGAGCGGGCGTTTGACGCGCAGCGGCGGTTCGTGGCCAACGCCTCCCATGAGCTCCGGACTCCGTTGACCCTCGAGCGGACGCTCGTCGAGGTCGCACTGGCGGATCCGGACGCGGACGCCGACGAGTTGCGTCGCACCTGCGAGCGCGTTCTCGCCGCGAGCCATCAGCAGGAACGTCTGATCGACGCACTGCTGATGCTGGCCCGCGGACAGGCGGGCAGCGCGACCCGCGAACGGTTGGAGCTGGCGGAGCTCGCCGGTGAGCAACTCGAGATCCGCCAGCGACGGATCGACGACGCCGGACTCGCACTGCGTGCGACCCTGCGACCTGCCGCGACCGCCGGTGATCCGGCATTGCTCGAGCGGTTGCTCGCCAACCTGCTGGACAACGCGATCGTCCACAACGTCGCGGGCGGCTGGATCGAGGTCGAGACGGCGACGACCGCCGGGATGCCGGTGCTGCGCGTGGCAAGCTCCGGGGAGCAGATCCCGTCCGAGCGGGCGGAGGATCTGCTCGAGCCGTTCCGTCGGCTGCACGGCGAGCGCACGACCGAGGCGGGGCTCGGCCTGGGGCTGTCGATCGTGCGGGCGATCGCGCTCGCGCACGACGCCACGCTCGAGCTGCGAGCGCTTGATGCCGGCGGCCTTGAGGTCACCATCCGGTTCTCGGCGCTGGCGACAGCGCCTGATCCACCACTGGTTCCCGCACAGGCCCACGCCTAGAATCACCGTTGATGGCGATCTCAAAGAACATCCGCAACATCGGGATCATCCTCCTGATCGCCGCCGGTGTCGACGCGATTCCCGGGGGTGGGCCGGCCGCTCAGACGGTCGCGCAGGCCCTGTATCTGGCGTTCCTGGCGGTGCTCGCCTGGATCGTTTCGCGTCTCTACCGTGAGCACCGCGTGGAGCTGTACTCACTCGGCGAGCGCAACCGGGCGCTGCTCTACATCGCGCTCGGTGTCCTCGCCGTCACCCTCACCGCCACGGGAACCCTGTGGAACACCAGTCTCGGCAGCGTCGCCTGGCTGGTGCTGGTCGCGGCCGCCGCGTTTGCGCTGTTCGAAGTTGTCCGCAGCGCCCGGAGCTACTGAAGCCTTCCGCAGCGTCCGGAGCTACCGAACCGGTCCTCGGCGCGCGAGGACCGGGGTGGCCGCCCAACGGGGCGGGCCACCCCGGCGCAAACGCTCTACTTGTTGAGGTCGAAGCGGTCGAGGTTCATGACCTTGTCCCAGGCGGCAACGAAGTCATGCACGAACTTCTCCGCCGCGTCGTCTGAGGCGTACACCTCTGCGACGGCGCGCAGCTCCGAGTTGGAGGCGAACACGAGGTCGGCGCGGCTTGCGGTCCAACCGGTGCCGGCTGCGGTGAACGCGGTTGAGTCGTCGTTGGCCGTCCAGGTTGTCCCGAGGTCGAGCAGGTTGACGAAGTAGTCGTTCGTCAGCTTGCCGGGGGTCGCGGTCAGGACGCCGAGCCCGGAGCCGTCGTAGTTGGCGCCGAGGGCCCGCAGGCCGCCGATCAGCACCGTCAGCTCTGGCGCGGTCAGCGTCAGCAGGTTCGCGCGATCGATCAGCAGGTACTCCGCCGGCTGCGTGTTACCGGAGCCGTAGTAGTTGCGGAACCCGTCGGCTCTCGGCTCGAGGTGCCCGAAGCCCTCGACGTCGGTCTGATCCTGCGTGGCGTCGACCCGGCCGGGGGTGAACGGGACCGTGACGGCCGTGCCGGCCTCGCGTGCCGCCTGCTCGACCGCGGCGACGCCGCCCAGCACGATCAGATCGGCGAGGGAGACGCTGCGGCCGCTTTCGCTGAACGCGGCCTTGATGTCCTCGAGCTTGCCGAGCACCTTCTGCAGCTGGGCCGGGTTGTTGACCTCCCAGCTGCGCTGCGGCTCGAGCGCGACCCGGGCACCGTTGGCGCCACCGCGCTTGTCACTGCCGCGGAAGCTCGCGGCCGACGCCCATGCCGTCGAGACGAGCTCGGACACGGTCAGGCCGGAGGCGAGGATCTGCTGCTTCAGCGTCGTGACGTCGTCGGCGCCGATCGTCTCCGCCGGAGCCTCGGGCAACGGGTCCTGCCACAGCAGCACTTCGCTGGGAACCTCGCTGCCGAGGTACCGGGAGACGGGGCCCATGTCGCGGTGGGTCAGCTTGTACCAGGCACGAGCGAACGCGTCCGCCAGCTCCTCCGGGTTCTCGAGGAACCGGCGCGAGACCTTCTCGAACTCGGGGTCGAAGCGCAGCGCGAGGTCGGTCGTGAGCATCCGCGGCTTGTGCTTCTTGGCGGGGTCATAGGCGTCCGGGATGATCTCCTCGGAATCCTTGGCGACCCACTGGTTGGCCCCGGCCGGGCTCTTCTCAAGCTCCCACTCGTGCTTGAACAGGATCTCGAGGAAGTCGTGCGTCCACTGCGTCGGCTTCGTCGTCCAGGTCAGCTCGAGGCCCGAGGTGACCGTGTCCGGTCCCTTGCCGGTGCCGATGTTGCCCTTCCAGCCGAGGCCGGCGAGCTCGATCGGCGCGGCCTCCGGCTCAGGCCCGTTCTCGACCTCGCCGGCGCCGTGGGTCTTGCCGAACGTGTGGCCGCCGATGATCAGCGCGATCGTCTCCTCATCGGTCATCGCCATGTTGCGGAACGTCTGGCGGATGTCGTGAGCGGCGGCGACCGGGTCCGGATTGCCCTTGGGGCCCTCGGGGTTGACGTAGATCAGGCCCATCTCGGCGGCGCCGAGCGGTGAGTCGAGCTCGCGTGGACCGTGGAATCGCTTGTCGCTGTCGGCCAGCCACTCGGTCTCCGGGCCCCAGTACGCAGCGGGATCCGGCTCCCACGTGTCTTCGCGACCGCCGGCGAAGCCGAACGTCTCAAAGCCCATCGACTCGAGTGCGACGTTGCCGGTGAGGATCAGCAGATCGGCCCACGAGAGGCTCTTGCCGTACTTCTTCTTGACGGGCCACAGCAGGCGGCGCGCCTTATCGAGGTTGCCGTTGTCCGGCCAGGAGTTGAGTGGCGCGAAACGCTGCTCGCCGTGACCGCCGCCGCCGCGACCGTCGCGGACACGGTAGGTGCCGGCGCTGTGCCACGCCATCCGAATCATCAGCGGGCCGTAGTGACCGAAGTCGGCCGGCCACCACTCCTGCGGGGTTGTGAGGACCTCCTCGATGTCCTTCTTCACCTCGTCGAGATCGAGGGTCAGGAATGCCGCGGCGTAGTCGAAGTCCTCGCCCAGCGGGTTCCTAACGCTCGGGTTCGGCGCGAGCAGCCGGAGGTTGAGACGGTTCGGCCACCACTCAGCGTTCGCATCGCCCTGGGTCGGATGGGTCAGACCGTCGTGGACGATCGGGCAGCCGCCGGCGGCGGGATGCGGTTCATTCATCTCGCCAAGGGCGGCGTCAGGGCGCTCAGACACGGGCTTCCTTTCGGGTTTCAGATGGGTTCTGGTTAGGGTTGGGGATGGGACTCACGAGGCACGTGGGACAGAGGCCCCAGTAGATCACCTCGGCCTCATCGATCGTGTAACCGTGATGTTCCGACGGATCGAGGCACGGTGTCGAGCCGACAGCGCAGTCGACGTCAGCGACGGCGCCGCAGGAGCGGCAGACAAGGTGGTGATGGTTGTCGCCGACGCGCAGCTCGTAGCGCGCGACCGACCCCGACGGCTGGATCCGTCTGACGATTCCGTGGGCGTGGAGCGCAGCGAGGACGTCATACACCGCCTGATGTGAGACGTCACCCAGCGTCTGACGAACACCGGCGATGAGCGACGTCGTATCGGCGTGGGGAGCGCTTTGGAGCGCCTCGAGGACCGCAACCCGGGGCTTGGTGACGCGCAGGCCATTCGCCTTGAGGAGCTGCTCGAGTGCGTGGGTCGGGGTGGAGGCCACGAAGGTTCGAGTCTCCCTCCTTTTCTTGAACGAGTCAAGTCTTGACGCGTACTCGAGAGAAAGTGGGGCGGAAACCTCGTTCTCCACGCCTCTATGAACCGTATGGGTACATCAATTACCAAAGAACGAGCAAGGTGTCGGGCGGCGCAGCAGGAGGGGCGGATCACCTACGCCCAACTCCTGCAGGCGGGCCTCACACCGAGAGAAGTGAACGGGGCGATCGGGCGCGGCGAACTGAGGCGCGTACTTCCGCGGGTCTATGCGCTGGGCTACGTCTCCACGTCCTTCATTGCCAGACTCTGGGAGGCGGTTCTGTTTGCCGGGCCCGGGGCGAGCCTGACGGCTGCCGCCGGCGCCTATCAACGCGGCCTGCTGAGCTACGAGCCGCGGCTGATCCACGTTGCAACGCCGAGAGATCCCCGGTTCCGGCCGCCAGGCATCAAGGTCTACTCGCGCCGCGACTACGCCCGTGTCCTCGTCAAAGGCCTGCCCGTCGCCCCGATCCCCGAGATGGTCCTGGACCTCGCGGCCACCGAGAACCTGAGGATGGTCCGCCGCGCGCTCTCCTCGCTCGACTTCCAGCACAACCTCGACGTCCGGGCGATCAGCGCTGCTTGTTCCAGGGGCCGCCCAGGCAGCACGGCAACGAAGAAGGCGCTCGCGATTCATCAACCCGAGCTCGCCCATACCAACGGCGCCCTCGAGGAGGCCTTCCTGTTCTGGCTAGAGGAGGAGGGATTCGCGATCCCCAAGTTCAACCGCCAGCGGTTCGGTGTGACCCCGGACGCGATCTACGACGCGCTCAACCTCGCGATCGAACTCGACGGCGAGGGAAACCACCACTCGGCCGCTCAGAAAGCAAGAGACGCCGCGAATCAGGCCATCCTCGAGTCCCACGGCATTACCGTGATCCGCTTCACGCACCACGACGTCCACCATGGTCACGCCAAGCTCCGCGCCGAGCTCAACGCCCACGGAGTCCCCCGCTAGCCAGGGTGGCCCGGCCCCGTTGGGCCGGGCGCGGCGCGCTGCCCACTCACGCCGCGCCCGGTTCGGCCGCTGCGCCCGGTATGCCGGTTACGCCCGGTTCGCGCGACTGTCGACCAGCTTGCGGCCGGCGCCGTCATCGGAGTGACCGTTGTCCTTGTGCAGACCCGCCGCGACGCGGGCACCGAGGTTCGGGTCGACGTTCGCCCAGTAGGCGATCACGCGATGGTGCATCTCGTCCGTGACCTCCTTGTCGGAGGCGTGGCCGACGATGTTGCTGACCAGGTTGTCGCGGTCCCCGTCATTCATCACGTCGTTGACGAGTGCGCGCGCTTG
The DNA here is from genome assembly GCA_963778315.1 of uncultured Conexibacteraceae bacterium. Lineage (GTDB taxonomy): Bacteria > Actinomycetota > Thermoleophilia > Solirubrobacterales > Solirubrobacteraceae > Palsa-465. The sequence goes on from CAVZTZ010000015.1 coordinate 778,836, forward strand.
GACAAAGTCGTCGTCCTCTGCATGGTGGCGATTCGGAAAGCGGCCGATCTCTCCCTCTGCGAGCGGCCAGGTCAGGTCGGCGCCGAGCTCGGTGTCGGCCTGGGGCCCGCCGAGGCTGTTGGGCGCGTAGACCGGGCTGGCGTCGGCCTCGAACCGCATCGCCCCGTCCTTGTTGTAGGAATGCACCGGGCACTTCGGGGCGTTGACGGGCAGCTGCTCGTAGTTGGTCCCAATCCGGTACAGGTGCGTGTCGTGGTAGGAGAAGATCCGCGCCATCAGCATCTTGTCCGGGCTGAGGCCGGTGCCCGGGACGAGATTCGAGGGGTTGAAGCCGGCCTGCTCGACCTCCGCGAAGAAGTTCTCCGGGTTGCGGTCGAGCACCAACCGGCCGACCTCGATCTCCGGGTAGTCGGAGTGCGGCCACACCTTCGTCAGATCGAACGGGTTGAACCGATAGGCGGCGGCGTCCTCGAACGGCATCAGCTGGACGGTGAGCTTCCATTCGGGGAAGTTCCCATCCGCGATCGCTGCCCGCAGGTCACGGCGGTGCGCGTCCGGATCCTCGCGCGCCATGTCCTTGGCCTCGTCATCGGTGAGGTTCTCGATTCCCTGCTCGGTCCGCCAGCGGTACTTGACGAAGTGCTTGGTACCGGCCGCGTTGACCCAAGAGAACGTGTGGCTGCCGAAGCCGTCCATGTTGCGATATGTCCGCGGCGTGCCGCGGTCCGACATCAGGATCGTCACCTGATGGGCCGATTCCGGTGACAGGGTCCAGAAATCCCACTGCATCTGGTTCGAGCGCATGCCCGTGTCCGGCAACCGCTTCTGCGAGTGGATGAAGTCCTGGAACTTCGACGGGTCGCGGACGAAGAACACCGGCGTGTTGTTGCCGACGATGTCCCAGTTGCCCTCCTCGGTGTACAGCTTGATCGCGAACCCACGCGGGTCGCGGTTGGTGTCGGCAGAGCCCTGCTCGCCGGCAACGGTCGAGAATCGAGCGAACGCAGGCGTCTTCTTGCCGACCTTCGACAGCACCGCCGCCTTGGTGAACTCGGTGACGTCAGCCGTCACCTCGAAGTACCCGTGAGCGCCGCTCCCCTTGGCGTGCACGACACGCTCGGGCACGCGCTCGCGGTTGAAGTGCTGCATCTTCTGAACGACGTAGTGGTCGTGCAGGAGCGCCGGCCCCTGTTCGCCGGCGGTCAGTGAGAACTCGTCGCTGGGGGCGGGGATGCCTGAATCGTTGGTTGTGCGCGGTGCCATCAGCGCCTCCTGTTCGTTCGGTGGCTGTGACCTGGTGGGTGATGTGGGGTCCTAGACTGCGCCCGGCTGTGAGCGGTTACCGAGACGCGGACGACAGACGTGTGCTTACCCCGGGAAGCGGGAGCGATATCCGGGCGGCCGGCTCGCCCCGACTGATCTGGTCCGTGGTCACGCTGTGGGCGGCGGTGCTGCTGCTCGCATCGCTGTTCCTCGCCTGGAGCCACCAGCTGCCGCAGCGGTTCGTTGCCGAGGTCGGGCCTGGGCCGGCGCTCTACGGGGTGCTCGCGAACCCCGACGGTTGGCAGGTGTTCGGGATCGTCGATGTGCTGCTGGCGGTGGTCGCTGCGGCGATCGCCGGCTTCGGCCTGGCGACGTTCCTGGGCCATTCGATCGGCCGGGGAGGACGCACTGCCGTGGCAGGCGCCGCGATCATCGCCTTGATCTTCGTCGTGCATGCGCTGGCGGTGCCTCCGACGAATGGCATCCTCGACGCCCACAGCGTCGGGAGCTCGTACCGTTATGTGAGCGACCCGGCGACCGACGGCCCAGGGGAGACGGTGGCGCTCCTCGCGCTGCTCCTCGCGCTCCTCGGGCTGGTGGGCTCGATCGCCAGCCAATGGTTGGACGCCGGCCGCGACTGACTGCCGGGGACCTCGCGACCAGGGTGGTGGCTCGGGGCCGCGAGCCCGTCGCGCGACGCCGGTTGACGCTTTCGAGCACCTCAAGCCAGCGGCCAGGGCGTGACCGTGGCCCTGCATAGACTCGATCCGAGTGTCGATCTACGCCGCCGACCGCCGCCGTGAGTTGCCCGATGAGCCGGGCGTGTACCTGTTCCGCGACAAGCGCGGGAAGGTTCTGTACGTCGGCAAGGCCAACTCGATCCGCAAGCGCGTCGCGTCGCATTTCAGCAACCCGAGCACCCGCGCCGGCCGCGACCTGCTGCCGATGATCGATCACATCGAGACGCTCGTCGTGCACACCGAGGCCGAGGCGCTGATTGCGGAGCAGAACTTCATCAAGCAGTACAAGCCGCGGTTCAACATCCGGCTGCGCGACGACAAGTCGTACCCGTACATCGCGATCAGCCTTGACGAGCCGTTCCCGCGGGTGTACTTCACCCGCGAGCGTCACCGCCGCGATCGGGCCTACTTCGGCCCGTTCTCCAACGCCAAGCGCGTGCGCAGCACCCTGGAGGTGCTCGCGAAGGTGTTCATGTTCCGCAGCTGCGAGGGCCCGGAGCCCGGCCGTCGCAGCGGCTCGCCGTGTCTCGATTACTACATCAAGCGTTGTGAGGCGCCATGCGTCGGGTACGTCGACCAGGAGCAGTATCGGGAGTCGATCGACGGCGTCGTCGCCTTCCTCTCCGGGCGCTACAAGGAGATCGAGCGCAAGCTGCGGTTCGAGATGGAGCTCGCGTCCGCCGAGCAGCGGTATGAGGACGCAGCCCGCGAGCGCAACCGCCTGCGGGCGGTGCGCCAGCTGCTCGAGCGCCAGCGGGTCGCCAGCGACACGATCGGCACGCTCGACGCGATTGCGATCGCGACGCACGAGGGTGAGGCCAACGCCCAGGTCTTCCAGGTCCGCGACGGCGTGCTCGCGGACCGCCAGAGCTTCTATCTCGAGAACGCCAGCGAGGCGGGCCTGGCGGAGGTCGCCGAGGCGTTCATCCTCCAGTACTACGCCTCGGCGATGGTGATCCCGCCGCTGGTCATCGTCCAGCACGAGCTGACCGACACCACCGCACTGTCCGAGGCGCTCGCGGAGCGTCGCGGCGCCGGCGTCGAGGTCCGCGCCTCCGAGCGCGGTGACAAGCGCCGGATCCTCGAGCTCGCCGAGCGCAACGCGCGGCTCGCGCTCGACCAGGAGAAGCTGCGGTCCGAGCGCCGGCGCCAGCAGCGCGTCGAGGCGCTCGATCGCCTCCAGGCCGCGCTCAACCTCGACACGATCCCGCTGCGGATCGAGTGCTACGACATCTCGACGTTGATGGGGACCAACACGGTCGCGTCGATGGTCGTGTTCGAGGGCGCCGCTCCGAAGAAGTCCGACTACCGCCGGTTCAACGTCCGGGTCGTGGGGGATGGCATGGACGGCCCCGACGACTTTGCCTCGATGGAGGAGATCCTCGGCCGGCGGATGGCGCAGTTCGAGTCCCAGCTCGACCGCTCACCGCACGACAAGGACTACGACCCGAGCTTCGCCGCGCTTCCGAACGTGATCGTGATCGACGGCGGCAAAGGGCAGCTCGCCGCCGGTCTGCGCGCGCTGGGCCCGTTCCGCGAACGCGGCGTCGTGGTCGTCTCGCTCGCGAAGCGAATCGAGGAGGTCTTCATCCCGGGTAAGCCCGAGCCGCTCGTGCTCCCCCACGACACGCCGGAGCTGCAACTGCTGCAGCGGCTGCGCGACGAGGCGCACCGCTTCGCGATCACGCATCACCGCCAGCGCCGCGACGCCCAGATGACGGCGTCGATTCTCGACGAGGTTCGCGGGATCGGTCCGGCCCGCAAGCGGGCGCTGCTGACCCACTTCGGCTCACCCGAGGCCGTTGTCAACGCGTCGCGTGAGGAGCTCGAATCGGTTCCGGGACTCGGGGGAAAGTTCGCGCGGGAGCTACACCGCGAGCTGCACCGGACAGGGGTGTAGCGCTCTGATGCGGGCACCCCCGTTGGGGTGCCACCACGCCGGGCTCAGCTGCTCAGCAGGGCGGCGCTGTAGGCCGGGACCGCGACCGTGAAGTGACCCCGACGCGCGCGGATCGGGTCTGGAAGCGGCGCGGGCAGGCGGCCGCTTGTCGTGCTTGGCGCCGAACGTGCGACCACCGAGCGAAACCCCGGTCGTCGACGTGATCGATGGCGCCGTCAGGCGTTGGACGTACAACCGCTCAGCGACGCCGGACGGCAATGACACGGTCACCGTGGCCGGCGTTGCGCCCTTGTTGATCAGAACCACTCGGACCCGCCCGTTTCGGGCTCGAGTCGCCCAGCCCTTCACCGCGCCCGCCGGCAGCTGGACCGGCATCAACGTGGCGCCGGCCGGGAACGCGCGGGCGAAGGTCAACATCCCGTAGTAGAGCGGGTTGACGTGCCCCACCCACCCGGTGGAGGTATCGCTGAAGCTGAACGGCGCGTACGCCGCGCCCGGGAGCGTGTGCACGTTGATCCCACTCACGCCGAGCTTTGCCAGCTGGAACAGGGCGTCGAGAATCCACAGGGCCGAGGCGAACGTGTTGCTGACCCCGGCACGACCTTGGCATGACGCCGAGTTGATCTCATCGAGCCGGAACGGGATCCCGGCCGCGCGCGCCGCGCTGACGGCAGGCGCCAGAGCGGCGGCCAGGCCGGCAGCCGACGCGTTGTCGAGGATGCGTGCCACCGTTGGTGACGGCGCGTCGCCGGGGCCTGATCCGCCCTTGCAGTTGCGCAGCGGATAGCGGTGGTCGGTGACGAGCCCGAGTCCGGGTTCGGCGGCCAGAAACGTCGAGAGCTGCCTGATCCACACGGTCTTGGCGTACGCCGGACCAGCCGACGGCACATCCGGCAGCACGTTGCGCCAGGAGCTGAACTGGGCGGCGTAGGTCGTGGGGTTCCAATCCGCGCCGCTGCGGGCGTAGATGAGCTTGCCGTCGGCGGCGCGGTACCAGACGGCGCTCGTGTAGATATCGGGCTCGTTGCCGATCTCCAGCGCGGCGATGTGCGATCGCCCGATCCTGTCGACCAGCGCCCGTCCCTCGGCGGCGGCCAGCGTCGCGTTGCCCGCAGCCAGGTTGATCCCAAGGATCAGCTTCGCGTGCGCTCTGTGTGCGACCGCCTTGGCGACGGCCACCCAGGTTGGGGTCAGCGTGTAGCTCACGCCGGGGGGCTCAGTCGTGCCGCCCACCGGCCACCAGGTGTGGTCGGTCGAGTCGCCCCCGACCCGCAGCACCGCCCGATGCCCGGCCGTCAGCGCTCTGATCATCGAGACGAACACGGGGTCGGGGTGTTTCGGGTCGGTGCCGGCGTAGGCGGGCAGCGCCTGATATTCGACCGAGAAACCAGCGAAGCCCGACGGCAGGCGAGCGCTCGCAGTTCCCGCCTCCACCGTCATTTTCAGCGCGAGCCGGCTCGGAGACGTCGAGATCGACAGGATCGCGACCGCGACCATCACCACCAGCAGCGCTCCGAGCGCGATCGCGGTCCGGGGAGTGAGCGGTCGGCGGGGCGGCTGCTCGGCGATCCTGACGCCGGTCAACTGCAGCCGCATGCCGGTCAGCTGGAGGCGGTCTGGCCTCTGTGGCGGTTGCTCGTCCATCCGTGGATCCGGGGTCGGGTCAGGAGGTGAGCAGGACCGCGCTCGCCGCGGGAACGGTGACGGTGTAGCCGCCGAGCAGCGGACTGATCGAGGCGGTCTGCGGGGGGGCGAGGACGCCGGATGTGGTGCTCGGGCCGAAGCTCTGTCCGCCGAGCGTGACGCCGCTGGTCGATCCGAGCGACGGTGCGCTCAGGGCCTCCGTGGTGAGCGTCGTGTGACCGCCCCCTGGATACGTGAGGTGGACCAGCGCCGTGTTGTCGGGGTCCTTGTTGATCAGTTCGATCCTCACGATGCCCGTCGAGCTGCGCGTGGCGAACGCCTTCAGCGTGTTCGTCGAGCCGGCAGTGGCCAGCATGTCAGCACCTGTCGGGAACGCCTGGGTGAACATCAGCATCCCGTAGTACAGCGGGTTTACCTGCCCGGACCAACCTGCCGCGGTGTGGGTGAAGCTGAACGGGGCGTAGGGAGCGCCCGGGAGGGTGTGGACATTGACGCCGTCGACGCCGACTCCCGCAAAGTCGAACAGCGTCTCGAGGACCCACAGTGCGGACGCGAATGCGTTGCTGACCCCGAGCTTGCCCTTGCACGAGGCGGAGTTGAGCTCATCGACCCGGAAGGGGACGTCATCGGCGCGTGCGATCGCGATGTACGGCGCCATGCCGTCAGCGAGGCCGGCAGACGAGGTCTCGTTCATCAGGTTAGGAATCGACGGATAGACGCTCGAGGTGACCGAGTTGACGCAGCTGCGCAGCGGATACCGGTGATAGGTGAATGCTGCCAGGCCCGGTTCCGCGCTCAGGAATGCGCTCAGATCCTCCATCCATGCGCCCTCGGCGAAGGCGCCGCCGATGATTGGCGCTCCGGTCGGCATGACCGATCGCCACTCGCTGAATTGCTGGCTGTAGTTGGCGACCCCGTAGTTACCGGTGCGGGCGTAGAACGGTTCGCCAGTACGCGTCCGGTACCAGACCGCGCCCGCGTAGATATCGGGCTCGTTGCCGATCTCGAGGCCCGCGATGTACTGGCGTCCGACGCCGTTCAGCAGGGCTCGTGCCTCGGTCGCCGCGAGCGTCGGGCTGTTGGCGGCAAGGTTGACGCCGAGGATCATCCGCGCGTTCAGGGCCGCTGCCACGGCGTGCGCGACCTTCAGCCAGCCGGGCGTGAGGGCATAGCTGACGCCGGCGGGCGGCATGATCCCGGGGGTCGGCCACCAGCTTGCATCGGTCGAATCGCCACCGATGCGCAGCACCGGCGACTCGGCCGGGGGCCAGTGCCCGGAGAAGCGCCAGGAACACCGGGTTGAGCCCGGTTGCGTCCCGTCCTGCGTACTGGTGCAGCGCCGTGTACTCGAACGACAACCCGACGAAGCCGGGCGGCAGCGGTTGGCTCGCCGTGGTCCCCGAGACATTGACCACGACCGGCGTGACGAGCGCCGCAGCCGGGGTTGCGCCCAGTGCGAATGCGGCGGCGCCGGCAAGGATCGCGACCGCCTGTGAGAGCGCAGGACGGCGACGGCGAGACGGCACGTGGCCATCGTGGCACACCGCGACGGGGGCCGTCAGCGGTGACGCGCCGCCCCTGGTCGTCGCGCGGGACTGACGTCGCTGGTGCTCAGCAGCACCGCGCTGGCGGCTGGCACGGCCACATCGTAGCCCCCGTCCTGCGGGGTGATCTGTGGCTCCTGGACTTCGCCCGTGAGCGCGGCGGTGGCGGTCGGCTGCGCAAAGCTCTGGCCACCGATCGTGATCCCGTCGGTCGCGTTGATCGCGGGTGCCAGCAGCGGTGTCTCGGTCAGCGTCCGGGTGTCATCCGGGAGGTCGAGCTGGGTCTGAGCCGCATCGCTCGGGTCCTCGTTGATGAGCAGCACCTGGATACTGCCGTCGGGGGCTTCCGTCGCCCACGCCTTCAGAGCGCCAGCCGGGGAGGTCACGCTCAACAGGTGTGACTGCGCCGGGAACGCCCGCTCGAACATCAGCAGCCCGTAGAAGATCGGCTGGACCTCAGCGCTCCACGCCGCACCGGTGTGCGTGAACCTGAACGGTGCGTAGTCAGCGCCTGGCAGCGTGTGGAGGTTGATGCCATCGACCCCGACGGCGGCCAGGTTGAACAGCGTGTTGAGCACCCACAGTGCGGACGCGAACGTGTCGCTGACCCCGGGCTTGCCCTCGCACGCCGCCGAGTTGAGCTCGTCGACGCGATACAGAAGCCCCGCCTGGTGGGCGATCGCAACGGCGGGCGCAATGCTCTGGGCGAGGCCGATCGACGACGAGTCCGCGAGCAGGTTCGGGATCGTCGGGAACATCGGGTTGGTCGGGTTCGCCTCGCACGCGAGCAGCGGATAGCGGTGATCGGTGAAGATCTTGAGCCACGGGATTCCGCTGATGTACTGCTGCGGTGACTGCAGCCAGCCCGTGTTGGCGAGCGCCGGCCCCGCCAGCGGGACGTTCGGGAGCGTAGCCCGGAGCCGGTCGGCATCGGCGATATAAGCCGCCGGGGAATAGTGCGAGCGGGCGTGCACGACCTTGCCGCGTGCGCTCAGAAACCAGGTGCCCGACGTATAGAGGTCGGGCTCGTTGCCGAGCTCGAAGGCGTCGATGTAGCGCCGTCCGACCCCGCTGACCAGGGCGCGTCCCTCGGCCCCGGTCAGCGCCGAGGATCCAGCGGCGAGGTTGAGATCGAGGATCAGCCGCGCGTTCAGGCGGCGCGCCACCGCGTGCGCGACACGGAGCCAGCCGGTGGTCAGCGAGTACCTGACACCAGCCGGTGGGATCACGCCGGGAAGCGGCCACCAGGTGCCGTCGGCGCTGTTGCCGCCGATCCGCAGGATCGGAGAGCCTGTCGGGGCGAGCTGCCGGATCAGATCGAGGAACAGCGGGTTGGGAGCCGCGGGATCGGAGCCGGCGTACTCATGCAGCGCCGGGTACTCCAGCGACAGGCCGACGAACCCGGTCGGCAGCGGCCCGCTCTCGGCGCCGCTGGAAACCTGCACCTGGATCGGCTCGAGCGCGTAGGGGGCCCCGTCGTCGGCGCGGGCAACGGGTGCGCCGATCAGCGCCGCGCCGATCAGGCTGGCGGTGGCGGCAGCAAGCGCCGGAACGAGTCGCCTGCGGGTCGCCACGCGGCATGATCTTGCCGGTTCGTGCGGACGTATGCGGCAGTGGCATGGCGGCCGTCCGCTGAACCCGTCAAGCTGTGCGGCACATGGGGGACGCCGAGCTCGCGCTGAAGGACCTCGTGATCATCACCGGCCTATCCGGGGCCGGTAAGTCGACCGCGATGGCCGTATTCGAGGACGAGGGGTACTTCTGCGTCGACAACCTTCCCTCGGAGATGATCAAGTCGCTGGTGGACCTGTTCATGCACTCGGGGTCGAAGGTCGCCAACGCCGCTGTCGTCTCCGACGTCCGCGCCGGCAGCTACTTCGAGGGCCTCGAGACGGTGCTCGACAACCTCAAGGCAAACGGCGTCCCGTACCGGGTGCTGTATCTGGAGGCATCGGACGAGACACTCCAGACCCGCTACAAGGAGACGCGCCGCCGGCATCCGCTCTCACCGGGTGGCAGCGTCGCCGAGGGCATCGTTCGCGAGCAGCAGCTGCTGGCACCGGTCCGCCAGCGGGCCGACGTCGTGATCGACACCGGCGGACTGAACGCTGCGGCCCTGCGGCGCAAGCTTGCAGACGAGCTGTTGCCGACGCGCACCCCGGGCCGCCTGGCCGTGACCTTCGAGAGCTTCGGCTTCAAGTTCGGGCCGGCCCGCGATCCCGACCTGATGTTCGATGTGCGCTTCCTGCCCAACCCGCACTACGAGCCGGCACTGCGGCCGCTGACCGGTCTGGATCCGCGGATCGTGGAGTTCGTCAATACCGGCGGGGCGCTCGACGCGTTCTATGCGCACCTGTTCCCGTTGCTCGATTACCTGCTGCCGCAGTACCTGACCGAGGGCAAGGCCCACCTCGTCGTCGGCGTCGGCTGCACCGGGGGCCGGCACCGCTCGGTCGCGATCGCGGAGGCGCTCGCCGCGCGCTACGAGCCGGATCGCGAGTACCTGGTGGAGGTGCGCCACCGCGACGTCGGAAAGCCCGCATGATCGATCACGTCGGGTTCGAGGTCTCCGATCTGCAGCGGTCCGCGCGCTTCTATGACCCGGTGTTCTTCGCGCTCGGCGGCCGCCGGATGGTCGAGTCCGACGGTGGCATCGCGTATGGGGTCAACGGCCCGGTGTTCTGGATCGTCGCGCGTGGCGTGCCGATTCCGCCCAACCCCCGCTACGGGCACGTCGCCCTGCAGGCCAGCGGCAAGGTCGCCGTCGATGCCGCGCATGCGGCCGGCCTGGCCCACGGTGGTACCGATGACGGCCCTCCGGGTCCCCGACCGCAGTACGGCCGCCGCTATTACGCCGGATATCTGCTCGACCCAGATCTTCTGCGGGTCGAGGTCGTTTCCCGGCGTTAGCGGTACGCTAAGAAGCCGCCGGCACAGCCGGCGTTCTTTGTTCTGGGCCTGGAGAGAGTCCCCGATCGAGATCGAAACGCGGAGGCGCGAACGAATGGCAGTGCGAGTAGGCATCAACGGGTTTGGCCGGATCGGCCGCAGCGTATTCCGCGCCGCGGCCGAGCAGGGAGCGGACATCGAGATCGTGGGGCTCAACGACCTCGTCGACCCCGCAACGATCGCGCATCTCCTCAAGTACGACTCCAGCTACGGACGCTTCCCGGGCTCGGTTGAAGCGACGGGGTCCGGAATCCTCGTCGACGGCAAGGAGATCAAGGTCCTCGGCGAGCGGGACCCCGCGAACCTGCCGTGGGGCGAGCTCGGCGCCGAGGTCGTGATCGAGTCGACCGGACTGTTCACCGACGCCGAGAAGGCCAAGGCCCACATCGCCGCAGGCGCGCAGAAGGTCGTGATCTCGGCGCCGGCCACCAATGAGGACGTGACCGTCGTGCTCGGGGTCAACTTCGATGCATACGACAAGGCCACGCACACGGTGATCTCGAATGCGTCGTGCACGACGAACTGCCTCGGCCCGATCGCGAAGGTCGCCAACGAGACCGTCGGGATCAAGCACGGCCTGATGACGACGATCCACGCCTACACCTCCGATCAGCGGCTGCAGGACGCGCCCCACAAGGACCTGCGCCGTGCGCGCGCCGCCGCGCTCAACCTGATTCCGGCCTCGACCGGCGCCGCCAAGGCGATCGGCATCGTGATCCCGGAGCTCAACGGCAAACTGAACGGCTTCGCCGTGCGGGCCCCGGTCCCGACCGGCAGCGTCGTCGACCTGACCTTCGAGGCTGCCCGTGAGACCACGGTCGAGGAGATCAACGCTGCCCTGAAGGCCGCGTCCGTATCCGGCCCGTTGGCCGGATACCTCGAGTACACCGATGACCCGATCGTGTCCTCGGACATCGTCGGCAACCCGGCGTCCTCGATCGTCGATTCGCGGCTGACCGCCGTGATCGACGGAACGCTCGTGAAGATCGTGTCGTGGTACGACAACGAGTGGGGCTACTCCAACCGGATCGTTGATCTGGTGCAGAAGCTGCTGTGAGATCACTCGGCGAGCTGTCGGACCTGCACGGCAAGCGTGTGCTCGTGCGGGTCGATTTCAACGTGCCGCTCGATCGTGAGCGGCGGGTCACAGACGACACTCGGATTCGCTCGGCACTGCCGACGATCCGGTATCTACGCGACCGCGGGGCGAGGCTGGTGCTGGTTTCGCACCTCGGCCGACCCCAGGGCGCCGACCCGGCGCTCTCGCTGGCGCCTGCCGGACTGCGACTCTCGGAGCTGCTCGGCGCGCCCGTGTCACTGGCGCCGGCCGTTGTCGGACCCGAGGTCACCAGGCTCGTCGAGGCGCTGGGGAGCGGTGACGTCCTGCTGCTCGAGAACGTCCGCTTCGAGCCGGGCGAGACGGCCAACGATCCAGAGCTTGCCGCCGCGCTTGCGGCATTGGCCGATGTCTACGTCAACGACGCCTTCGGCGCCGCCCACCGCGCGCACGCGTCGACCGAGGGTGCGGCGCGACTGCTGCCCGAACGCGCGGCCGGCCTACTGCTGGAACGCGAGGTCGAGACGCTGAGGACGCTGCTTGAGGATCCGGCGCGCCCTCTGGTGGCCGTGATCGGCGGCGCCAAGGTGTCGGACAAGATCCAGGTGATCGATCGCTTCCGCCAGGTCGCCGACGCGATCCTGATCGGCGGCGCGATGGCGTTCCCGTTCCTCAAGGCGCAGGGACACGCTGTCGGTAACTCACTGTGCTCCGACGAGGACACCGCGCTGGCCGCGCAGACGCTGGCCTCCTGGGCGGGCTCACGCGCAGCCTTGAAGCTGCCGGTTGATCTCGTGGGCGGCGCTGAGTTCAGCGGCGAGGCGAAGGCCGTCGAGATCGACGGCGTCGATGTCGCCGACGGGCTGATGGGTCTTGACGTCGGTCCGCGCACGGTCGCCGAGTACGCCGCGGCAATTGGCGGCGCCGGGACGGTGTTCTGGAACGGCCCGATGGGCGCGTTCGAGCTGGCGCCGTTCGCGGCCGGGACTCGCGGGGTCGCCGAGGCGGTCGCGGCTGCGCCGGGAATCACGGTCGTGGGCGGCGGGGACTCCGCGGCGGCGATCCAGCAGTTCGGGCTGGCGGAGCAGGTCACGCACCTGTCGACCGGCGGGGGAGCCGCGCTCGAACTGATCGAGGGCAAGGAGTTGCCCGGAGTGCAGGTACTTTCATGAGCGCAAGGAGGCACCATGTCGCGTAGGCCGCTGATCGCCGGCAACTGGAAGATGTACAAAACCGTCGCGCAGGCCGAGGAGTTCATCCAGGGGCTGCTGCCGCGCGTATCGAGCCTCCCTGACACCGTCGAGGTCGCGATCTGCCCGCCGTTCCTGGCGCTGCAGGCGATGGTTGACTCGACCCGCGGCTCGCGGGTCGGGGTATACGCGCAGAACATGCACTTCGAAGCCGAGGGCGCGTTCACCGGTGAGGTGTCGGCGCCGATGCTCACCGAGATCGGGGTCAGCGGGGTGATCCTCGGCCATTCGGAACGCCGCGAGTACTTCGGCGAGACCGACAAGGCGCTCGCGCAGAAGGTGCTGGTCGCGCTCGACGCCGGTCTGCAGCCGATCCTCTGCGTCGGCGAGACCGAGGAGGAGCGTGAGCGCGGGGACACCGAGCGCAAGCTCCGCCACCAGGTCCAGGAGGGACTGCTCAAGGTCGCCAGCGAGCGGCTCGGCGAGGTTGTGATCGCCTACGAGCCGATCTGGGCGATCGGCACCGGTCAGGTCGCCACGCCCGAGCAGGCCCAGGAGGCGATCGCGTTCGTGCGGGCCCTCGTCGCCGACCGGTCACGTGAGCAGGCCGAGCTGACCCGGGTCCTGTACGGCGGCAGCGTCAAGCCCGAGAACGCGACTGAACTGCTCGCGCTTCCGGACGTCGACGGTGCCCTCGTCGGCGGGGCCAGCCTCGACGCCGCATCGCTTGAGGCGATCGTGGTGGCGGCCGGCTGATGACATCGGTCCCGTCGTGTGCGCTGGTGGTGCTCGACGGTTGGGGGCTGGCGCCGCCCGGCCCGGGTAACGCCGTCTCACAGGCCTCGACGCCGGTGTTCGACGCGCTGTGGGCCCGCTACCCGCACACGACGCTGACGGCATGTGGCCGTGCCGTGGGTCTGCCCGACGGGCAGATGGGCAACTCCGAGGTTGGGCATCTCAACCTCGGGGCCGGCGCGGTCGTGATGCAGGATCTGACCCGGATCGACCAGGCCGTCGAGGACGGCGAGCTCGCCGCCAACCCTGTGCTGCGCGCAGCGTTCGACGTGCCCACCGGAGCCCGCGTCCACCTGATCGGCCTCGTGTCCGACGGCGGCGTCCACTCAAGCGACGGTCATCTGAAGGCCCTGATCGAGCTCGGCGCTGAGCTCGGGGTGGAGGACCTCGTGCTGCACGCGTTCACGGACGGCCGTGACACGCTGCCGCATTCGGGCACAGATTATCTGGAGCAGGTCGAGGGCTGGATGGCTGCGGCCGGCACCGGCCGGATCGGTACCGTCATCGGCCGCTACTACGCAATGGATCGTGATCGCCGCTGGGAGCGCGTGCAGCTTGCCTACGATCTGCTCGTTCACGGCACCGCAGACCACGCTGTTGTGGGCGGCCAACGGGCCGCCCAGCAGGCGTACGCCCGAGGAGAGACGGACGAGTTCATCCGGCCGACAGCGGTCGGCGACGAGGCCAGGATCCGTCCCGGCGACTCCGTGCTGGCGTTCAACTTCCGCCCCGACCGGATGCGCGAGATCACCCGTGCGCTTGCTGATCCCGCGTTCACCGACGTCGACCGTGGTGGCGCAGAACCGGTCGCCCGCTACGTGACGATGACCGAGTACGAGGAGGGGTGGCCGTATCCGGTGGCGTTCCCGCCCGACCACCCGTCGGTCACGTTGCCGGTCGTGATCGCGCAGTACGGCGGCAAGCAGCTGCACGTCGCCGAGACAGAGAAGTACCCGCATGTCACGTATTTCTTCGCGGGTGGGGAGGAGACCCCGGCGACAGGTGAGCGGCGCGAGATGGTGCCCTCGCCGCGTGACGTCCCGACGTACGACCACAAGCCGGCGATGAGCGCTCCGGAGGCCGCCGCCGCGTTCGTCGGCGCCTGGCGGGAGGATCAGCCCGCGTTTGGGATCATCAATTTCGCCAACGCCGACATGGTCGGGCACACCGGCGTGATCCCGGCCGCCGTCGAGGCGATCGAGACGGTCGACCGTTGCCTCGGTGACGTGGTCGCGGCGGTGCAGGCGTCGGGCGGGGCGCTGGTGATCACGGCCGATCACGGCAACGCCGACAACATGCTCGAGCCGGACGGCTCGCCGAACACCGCCCACTCGCTCAATCCGGTGCCGCTGATCGTGACCGTGGAGGGCCTCGAGCTGCGCGACGGGGGCGTGCTCGCCGACGTGTCGCCGACCGTCCTGGAGCTGCTCGGCTACGAGCAGCCCGCGGCGATGACGGGCGTCTCGCTGATCCGATGAACCCGCGGCGCCGTGCTGCGGCTGGGCTGGCGGCGATCGTCGCTGCCCTTGTCACGGCGGCCGGTGTCCGGGTCGGATTCAGACTGTGGCTGGCGAGCGTGCGGCGCTCCCTTCGGATCGCTCGCTGGGTCGCGCTGGTGGTGACGCTGCGGTTGTTCCGGCCGTGCCCGGACTGCCACAAATACATCCACGCGCACGCGCGGATCTGCCACCGCTGCGGCTACCGGATGCGTTCAGCGCGGGCTGGTTCGCCGGGGCGAGACGATCTCCCGGAACCGCTCGGCGGCCGCTGAGGCGACCGCCCGGACCGCCCGGTGCCCGCCGGTGACGGGCGTCGGGTCCCAGCGGAAGGCGACGAGCGCGAACAGGGTCGCGCCGATCGCCCACACGAGCATCAGCTCGAGGTGGCGGACGTCAAGTGAGGGGCCGTGGATCGTCGGGTTGAACAGACGTTCGAGCTGGTCGGCGAGCGCCTTGACCGGGAATGAGGAGGCGGTCGCGCGCAGCCACTCGGGTGCGGAGGCGATCGGCTCGAACACATCCGAGACGAAGCACAGCGGCAGCAGCGTGCCCCAGGCGATCGGGAGTGCCGCCTCGGCAGTCGGGACGAGCACGCTGACGGCAAGTGCCAGCGTCGTGAAGCAGACGACCGCGAGGATCAGGGTCAGCAGCAGCGCCGGCAGCATCAGCCAGTTCATGTGGAACCCGTAGACACCGGCACCGACGGCGAGTACGGCGATCGCCGAGGTTGCGGTGATCAGCGCCGCGCCCAGGATGCGCCCGGCGAAGTAGGCCCAGCCGGGCAACGGAGTTGAGCGCAGCCGCTTGAGGATCCCCTGCTCGCGGGCGACGACCGTGGCCGTGATCACGCCCGTGTAGCAGGCGGTGACCGTCGCGAACGCGACCATCGCCGGGGTGAAGAACTGGATGTAGGTGACGTTGCCGAGGCTCGGTAGGCGGGTGCCGTTGTACAGCAGACCAACTGCGAGCAGCACCATCAGCGGGATCACCAGCGTGGCGAAGGCGGCGATCGGAGAGCGTGCCAGGAGCCGCAGCTGGTAGCGGACCTGACCTGCGATCAACCGGGTTGCGCGGCTCATGACCCGGGCTCCGCCGGGCTTGCGGGGTTTGACTCATGCTGGCTGGCGATCAGGTCGAGGTAGATGTCCTCGAGCGACGGTTGCATCACCTCGAGCGCCTGCAGTTCGACATCCTGGGACAGCGCCCACTGGCACAGCTCCAGCAGCAGCTGCGTCGGCTGACCGGTGCGGACGGTGAACTCGCCGCTGCTTGCGGAGATCACGTTGAGCAACCCGGGGGGCAATCGCTCGGCGGCGCGGCGGTCGGTCAGCCGGAAACGGACGACGGTGCCGTGGAAGGCGTCGCCCCCGAGCGATTGGGGGGTGCCCTCGGCGACGATCTGACCGCCGGCGAGGACGACCATCCGATCCGCCAGGTGCTGGACCTCGTCCATGTAGTGGGAGGTCAGGATGATCGTGCGGCCGAGCTGCCGCAGCCGGTCGATCAGGTCCCAGGAGTCCCGCCGAGCACGTGGGTCGAACCCGACCGTCGGCTCGTCGAGAAAGATCAGATCAGGGTCGCCGATCAGCGCCAGCGCCAGGTCGACCCGCCGCCGCTCGCCGCCGGACAGCGTCCCGACCCGGGCCTTGCGCTTGGCGCTCAGGCCGACGAGCTCAAGCACCTCCGCGGCATCGCGGGGCCGGGAGTAGAAGCCGGAGTAGAGCGACAGCAGCTCGCCGATACTCAGCTCGAGGTCGATGCCCGCCGCCTGCAGCACGATCCCGATCCGGTCGCGGAAGGCGCTGACCGCCGCGCTCGGGGTCGAAGCCGAGCACCGCCACCTGGCCACCGCTGCGGTGGCGGTGGCCCTCGAGGATCTCGAGCGTCGTGGTCTTGCCGGCACCGTTGGCGCCGAGCAGTGCGAACACCTCGCCGGTGCGCACCATGAAGCTGATCCCACGGAGGGCGTTCTTGTCGCCATAGCTCTTGAACAGGTCGCGGACGACGATCGCCGGCGGGTGCTCGGCACCTGCCGGAGGCTGCACATCGGCTTGCTCGACGCTGGTGGTCACGGCAACTCCCTGCGGTTGCTGGTGGTGCAAATCGTACCGTTCAGCCGGGTGGGCCCCCGAAGCTGCGGTACTGTAAATAAACGATGGATGCTGATGCGCGCGACGACGGGTTTGACTACGACTGGGTCGTGATCGGATCAGGATTCGGAGGCAGCACGGCTGCGCTACGGCTCAGCGAGAAGGGCTACCGGGTGGCTGTACTGGAAGCCGGCAGGCGATTTGCGGACGAGGACTTTGCGACCTCGACGTGGAACCTGCGGAAGTTCCTGTACGCCCCGGCGCTCGGGCTGCGCGGAATCATGCGAATGCATTTCTTCAAGGACATGGTCGTCCTGGCGGGCGCCGGGGTCGGCGGTGGCAGCCTGGTCTACGCGAACACGCTCTATCAGCCCGGTGAGGCGTTCTTCACGGCACCCGAATGGGCGTCCCTCGGGGATTGGGAATCGGATCTGGCTCCCCATTACGCGCAGGCCCGGAGGATGCTCGGGGCGGCGTCACCACCGTTCGTGACCCAGGCCGACACGCTGATCGCGACGCTGGGTGAGCGGATGGGAGTCGCCGACACCTACCGGCGGCCAGAGGTCTCCGTCTACTTCGGGCCGGACGCGGACGAGCGCTCGGTCGCCGCTGCCGGCGAGACGTTCCCCGATCCGTTCTTCGGTGGTGCGGGCCCCGAGCGCACGGCATGCGTGCGCTGCGGGGGCTGCATGATCGGGTGTCGCTACGGCGCCAAGAACACGCTGGTCAAGAACTACCTCTGGCTGGCGGAGCGACGTGGGGTCGTCGTGATGCCGGATCGCACCGTCAAGGATGTGCGGCCGCTCGGGGCGCACGACGGATCGGACGGTTATGCCGTCACCTCGGTGCACTCGGGCGCCTGGGTGCGCCACCGCCGTCAGACGCTGCGTGCTCGTGGCGTCGTCATCGCCGCGGGTGCCGTCGGCACGGGCGTCCTGCTGGCACGCGCGCGGCGCACCGGGGCGCTGCCGCGACTGTCGGACCGGGTCGGCGAGAGCGTGCGGACCAACAGCGAGGCCCTGCTGGCGGTGACAGCGCCCAGCGACGGCTATGACTTCGCCGACAGCATCGCGATCACGTCGAGCATCTACCCGCGCCCGGACACGCATATCGAGAACGTCTCCTACGGCCACGGCGGCAGCTTCATGAGCTGGCTGTTCGTACCGCTGGTGGGTCCCGGCACGCGTCTGACCCGACCGCTGAAGCTGCTGCGAGAGACCATCACCAAACCGCGGACCGCGGCACGGATCCTGTTCGGGCGCCGCTCCTGGTCGCGGCGGACGATGATCCTGCTGGTCATGCAGACGCTGCCGGGGAAGATGTCGTTCAGGGCGCACGGGATTGGACGGCGGGTGCTGCTGACGACCCGTCAGGATCCCGAGCATCCGAATCCCACCTTCATCCCGGAGGCGAACGAGGCCGCGGCCCTGCTGGCGCGCGAGATCGGCGGCATCGCCCAGAGCAACCTCGCCGAGGCGACGTCGAACACGCCGGCGACCGCGCACATCCTCGGCGGTGCCGTGATCGCCTCCGGACCCGACCGCGGCGTCGTCGACCGGTTCCAGCGCACGTTCGGCTACGAGAACCTGCTGATCTGCGACGGCTCGGTCGTGCCTGCCAACCCGGGCGTCAATCCGAGCCTGACGATCACGGCGCTCGCCGAACACGCGATGACGGCGGTCCCGCCTCGCGAGTCCGCGTCAGGCGCGTTCTCGCTTGTGTCTGCCGACGACGCAGGCGCCCGGCTTCCCGCGTGAGACCACGCACGCCTGCGACGCCGGCGCCGGCGGCATCGGGCGGCCGCCGTAGATGACCTTGCCGGACTTCGTCTGGTAGGTCATCCAGCCGACCGTCGGCTGCTGGCCGACTCCCGGCTTTGACCAATCGCAGACCCCGTCCGGGAAGGCCGTCTCGAGCTCCGACCACTCGGCGTCGGTGAAGGTGACGTCGTAGCTCGACCGGTTCAGCGGCTCGAGTTGGCAGGCGTTGACATCGGTCCGCTGGGGTTCGCCGGCGACCGTGCGCGGCGTTCCGTAGACCGGGACGACCGCCTGCGGGCACAACGCGTTCGTCAGCATTGTGCCGGCGCCGTCGGTGCACTCCTGGCTGGGGATCGAGGCCGGCTTGTCGGCGATGATCTTCTGCGGGAGGGTCCTGGCGCTCGTGTCGGCGGACACCGCGTCGAGCCAGGCATTCATCGCCTTCAGCGCCTCATCGGGGAAATCGACGTCACCGAGCAGCGGGACCGGGCCCTGCCACATCGCCATGTTGGCGGTCGTGCCGAAGTCGGCCTGCAGTCGGTCCTTGAGCGCGAACTCTCGGAACGTGTCGTGGGCCAGGCCCGGATCGTTGGGGCCCATGATGTCGAGGATCGCAACCTGGTTGAGATTGTTGGCCTCGTTGATGATCCCCGTCCGGTAGGCGTTCGCGAGGCCGGCCGCGTTCGCGCGGTACCGGGTCCGGATCCATCCCCAGTCCTCGTTGAAACCGCCGACCGTGGCGTTGAGATCGGCGAACTGGGCCGGGGTGATCTGGTTCTTCTGGAGTGCCTCGAGGCCGTACTGGACGCCGACCGTGTCGATCGGGACGTTGGCGAAGCCGTGGCCGTCCTCGGTCTCCTGCGTGTCCCAGGTGTTCTTTGGATCCGGTCCGAGCAGGTTGATGTCCCAGTCGGTGAGGCCGCAGCGGACGCCGTCCGGATTGGTTTGGGCGTTGTAGATCTCCTTCGCCGGCACGTAGTCGTCGCCGCCGGGGTATCCGTCGTAGTCGGTGCAGTTGCTCGGCTCGGCAAACGGGAAGAACGCGCTGGCGCTGAAGGTCGCGTCGAAGTCGAGCGCGGGCACGTTGTACTCGGCGGTGCCGTCGACCTCCGCTTCCTGTGCCGGCGTCCAGTTCAGCGGATTGGAACCGTTCGCGGCCGTGAAGTAGTCGCCGAGCGCCTCGTAGTCGAAGATCTGCTGGGCCGCCGAGCCCGCATCCGGGAACGCGCACTGGGGGATCAGCCCCTGGTAGATCCCCGGGTAGGCGTTGGCCATCCACTGCTCGGCGAGCGAGCCGCCGGAGCAGCCGTACCCGATCGTGAACTTGAGCGGCCCGAACTGGTCGATCACGTGCTCCTTGGCCATCAGCACCGATTCGGCCTCAAGCGCCGGATTGCAGTCGACGGCGGCGTTGTCGAGGGCGGTCGACATCAACGTGAAACCCATTCCGAGGGCCTCGACCGAACTGTCCTCGGGACCGACGGGAAGGCCGGAGAGGGTGCCCGCAAGATCACCGGTCGGAGGGGTCGTGACGCCGTGCGTGTCATGGCAGTCGAATCCGTGCATCACGTACAGCTTGTGATTCCACTGGGGCTGCGGGTCCCACGGGGTCCACGGCTTGTTCTGCTGGTAGAGCGTCTGGACGAGCACGGTGTCGCGGTCCTCGTAGGCGATCTCCTGGCGAACGATGAATGGCACCGTGACGCCTGTGGTCGTGGTCGTCGTCGCGATCTTCGACGCCGCCGGCGGGTCTGATGGGTCGTAGCTGGCCAGCTTCGTCTGGCCCTTGGGGAGATACAGCCAGCCGTAGGACGGAGCCTTGTCGCACTTGGCGTCGACTGCCCCCTTCTCGCACACCCAGGGCTCGGGTTGCGGGCCCGAGAAGACCGGGCCGCCGATCGGATGGTTCGTGATCGTGATGCGGGCGCCGCGGCCCCCTGGGAGCGTCGCCGTGAGCGTGTTTGAGCCGAGCTTGAGGCCGGTAAGGAGGCCCTCGTAGAGCCCGTTGTCGCGCAGCGCGAACTGGCTCGTGACCTTGCGGCCGTTGAGAAACACGTTGACGGTCGCCGGCTTGGCGCCGCTCGGCAACGTGATCTCGGTCAGCGCCTGGCCACCGGTCACCAGATCCGCGCGCACCGACAGGACCTGGATCGTCGGCACGTTCTGCGCGGCACCGTGGGCGATGCCAGCCGTACTGCCCATGACGGCGAGCGCAAGCGCCACCACCGTCACCCTCAACACACCCCGCACTGCGTCTCCTTCCGATCGGACCGCGGGCACTTTACCCGGAGTCAAGGCGGAGCGCGTCGGTTCGGCGCGCGTCTGTTGGTCGACAGGCCGCGAACGTGTGTTCGTCTGCCGTGGTTTCTAGGATCAGAAGACGATGCGCGACCAAGACACGCTGATCTTCTTCTGGCGCGCGTCGATTCGCTACAAGCGCGCGTTCATCCTGATGCTGGTGGCCTCGACGGTCGCCGTCGCCTCCGACTCAGCGGTGCCGCTGCTGATCGCGCATGCGCTTGATCGGCTTGCCACCGGCCATCCCGCGTGGACGACGTTCATCACGCCCGCCGTCGTCGTCCTGGCGCTGCAGGGAGTTGGCGTACTCGGCTGGCACTTCAGTATCCGCTGGCTGTGGACGCTTGAGATGGACGTCCGCCGGGATCTAGCCGAACAGACCTTCAACCACATCGCGGTGCAGTCCGAGCAGTTCCACCTCGACAACTTCGGCGGCGCGCTGGTCGCCGACCAGACGAAGTTCGTCAGCGCCTATGAGCGGCTGCTCGATGAGTTCGTGTTCAGCTACTGGTCGACCGCGGTCACGATCGTCTTCATCTTCGCCGTGCTCGTGTGGACGATGTGGTGGTTCGTCCTGGCGCTGGTGGTCATGGCGATCCTGTACATGTGCGTCGGCGTGCGCTCGCGCCGGCGGGAGCTGCCACTCTCCGAGAAGACCTCGCGGAGCCACTCCCGCCAGACCTCGCAGCTGGCCGACACGGTGACGAACATCGCCACGGTTCGGTCGTTCGGACGCGAGCGCCACGAGGACCACCTGTACAAGGGCCGGACGGACAACTACGTCGGTGCCGAGACGCAGCTGATGCGGGCGAACACCAATGGGTTCCTCGCCGCCGAAACGGTCAACCGCGTGACGCTGCTGGTGGTTCTGAGCCTCGCGATCCTCGCGGTCGTCACCTGGCATCAGCCGGTCGGCACGATCCTGCTCGTCGTCAGCTACACGCAGTCACTGTTCCAGCGTCTGCACCAGGTCCAGAGATCGCTCAAGAACGTTGTCAAGGCGCTTGGCGATTCGCGCGGGATGATGGAGGTGCTCGCCACCGAGCCGAGCGTTCAGGACGTCGCACGGCCGGCTGCATTCTCGCTGCGCCGAGGCTCGGTCGAGTTCCGCGACGTTGAGTTTGCCTACCCGGGCCGGGATGCGCTGTTCACCGACTTCAACCTGAAGGTCGAGCCGGGGCAGCGGGTCGGTCTGGTCGGACCCTCCGGAAGCGGCAAGACGACCCTCTCGAAGCTGGTACTGCGGTTCATCGATCTCCAGCAGGGGTCGATCCTGATCGACGACCAGGACATCAGCCGCGTCGTCCAGGCGGACCTCCGTCAGCAGGTCACATACGTGCCCCAGGAGCCGCTGCTGTTTCACCGCTCGATCCTGGACAACATCGCCTACGGCCGCACGGATGCGACCGAACGGGAGATCCTCGAGGCCGCGGAGCTCGCCCGCGCCTCGGAGTTCATCGAGCAGCTGCCGCGCGGGTACGAGACGCTCGTTGGCGAGCGCGGCACGAAGCTCTCCGGTGGTCAGCGGCAGCGGATCGCGATCGCCCGGGCCTTCCTCAAGCGCACACCGCTGCTGATCCTCGACGAGGCCACCAGCGCACTTGACTCGTACTCGGAGGCTTTGATCCAGCAGGCGCTTCGGGAGCTGATGGAGGGACAGACGGCGATCGTGATCGCCCACCGGCTCTCCACCGTCGCGGGCCTTGATCGCATCGTCGTGCTCGAGGACGGCCACATCATCGAGGACGGCCCCCACGACCATCTGCTCGACGCCAACGGCGTTTACGCGGGGCTCTGGGCGCGCCAGTCCGGCGGCTTCATCGCCGAACACTGATGGTCTCGGCCGGCGATGAACGGGACTTCGGGGCCGCCGTTAACTTGACTTAGGGTAAAACTGGCGCTGCAATTGCGTACGTTCTGGTACTTTGGCGCCAAGTCATGGGGGTGGAAGCGCATGGACGGCGACGCGCCCGCGCCACGATGCGGGTGCGCGCAGCGATTCTGATCTGCGCGGGGGCACTGGCGCTGATCGGGGCGATGGGCACGACGGCGGGGGCTGCGGCAGCGGCGGAGACACCGATCCCGGAAGGGGCGGCGCTCTGGTTCGCCTGCACGACCCCGACGTTTTCGGGGCCGGCTGGACTGCGCTGCCCGGTGCCCTACAACCCGGAGTACCTGCAGACCTTCCTCGCGAACTTCACCCGGTTCACGCCGGAGAACGAGTTCAAGATGATGTACACCGAGCCGACACAGGGGAAGTTCAACTTCACCCTCGCCGACCAGATCGCGCAGTTCGCCGAGGAGTACCACAAGACGATCCGCGGGCACACGCTGTTGTGGTCGCGGGAGAACCCCGCCTGGTTGTCACATCCGTTGCTGCCGTGGACAGCCTCCGCCCTGACCAAGGTGATGCAGAGCTACATCGCCACCGTCGTCGGTCACTTCGCCGACGACTACCCGGGTGTCGTGACCGAATGGGACGTTGTCGACGAGCCGTTCAATGCCAATGGCTCGCTTGCGATGAACCCGTGGGAGATGGCAATTGGTCCGGGCTACATCCGCTTGGCCTTGGAGGCCGCCCACGCGGCCAACCCGAGTGCCGACCTCGTGCTCAACGACGTTGGATCTGGCGCCCCGGGCCCCGACTCCAGTGCGATGCTGTCGATGGCGACGACGCTCAAGCAGGACGGTATCCCGTTGAACACCGTCGGATTCGAGGCGCACGTGACGCCTGATACGGCACCGACGCTCGACCAGCTGCTGTCGTTGTGGGCCGAGTACAAGGCCGCGGGGCTCAATGTTGAGGTGACCGAGCTGGACGTCAATGATGACAACGGCATCGACGATCCCGCCGCCAAGCAGGCGGTGTTTGAGCGTTACGCCGAGGCCTGCCGGATGGCCGGGAACTGCACTGGCTTCACCGTGTGGGGCGTCGCCGACCAGTATTCGTGGCTCGGCCCGGACACCGACGCGCTGATGTTCAACTCGCTGTTTGCTCCGACCGCCGCCGTCGGAGTCGTCAAGGACTACCTGGACGGCCTGATCCCAAAGATCGCCTCGATCGGGAGCACCCGGTCCAAGCATCTGGCCCCGACGGCCGCGAAGCCGGCGGCCAAGAAGCCGAAGGACTCGAAGCCGAAGGGCTCGAAGCCGAAGGGCTCGAAGCCG
Source organism: uncultured Conexibacteraceae bacterium (assembly GCA_963778315.1). Taxonomy (GTDB): domain Bacteria; phylum Actinomycetota; class Thermoleophilia; order Solirubrobacterales; family Solirubrobacteraceae; genus Palsa-465. Next base: position 802,733 of record CAVZTZ010000015.1, read on the forward strand.
AAGAAGCGGATCAAGAGGACGCCGGCCGGCTGACGAGCGTCTGCATCAGCCGCTCGAGCACGTGATCGCCGTCGTCGCAGAGACCGCTATGCACGGGAGAGGTCTGAACGATCGTGCTCGAAGGAGCGACCAGCCAGTGAAACCGCTCGGACTGGGGGAGTGCGGCCAGCGGGCCCGCGTCGGCGTCGCCGGCGGCAACCCGCACGAGCGCCTCGAGGTTCTCGCGCACAGTCGACAGGTTCAGCGCCGGATCGATTGAATGGATCGCCTCGCGGTGGAGGTCGTCGAGCATGACGCTGGCGGCGAGGTAGCTGCGAGTGCGGCAGAAGACGATCACGCCGACGTTGACAAACTCGTCACGCTCGACGCGGGGGACGACCCGGATCGTCGCGTATTGAAACGGCTCACGCACGTCGCTGTGCCGCTGTGCCGCCTGTGCCGCCTGTGCCGCCTGTGCCGCCTGTGCCGCCTGAGCGGTCTGTGCCGCCGCCTGTGCCGTCTCGACGAAGGCGCGTGGTGCCCGCAGCCGGTCGTGCAGGTAGGTCCTGTACATCGCCCGGGCGCTGTTCCCGTCGCCCTCGATGAGGGTGTCGGGAACGAGCTCGACCGTGGCGTCGATCACCGCCGGCGTCAGGAGCGCTGACAGATCCGCGTCGGCCGCCGCAAGATCGCCGGCGATCGGCAGCAGCACGTGCTGGCTGATCAGTGGAAAGGGGTCGCCCGCGCGGGATGTCAGGTCGGAGGTCCCGTGTTGCTGATAGAGCGCCGCCCCGTGGTCGATCAACCACGGTTTGCCGTGCCAGACGAGCATGTTCGGGTTGCGCGGGGTCCGGTCAACGTTGGTCGCGAATGCGTCGAACCAGACGATCCTTGCGGCGAGCTCAGGATCGATGACCTGCGGTAACGCGGCGTTGTAGTCGAGCGAGCCCGGCAGGAAGTCGAGTCCAACATTGATCCCGGCACTGCCTGTCACCAGCTCGTTGATCTCGGGATCGGGCTCGGTGCGTCCGAGCTGGTCATCCACGGACATCAGCACCAGCTCCGGCACCGGCAGACCGGCGGCTCGGGCCAGCTCACCGACCAGCAGTTCGGCGACGAGTGCCTTGAGCCCCTGGCCGGCGTTGCGGAACTTCACGACGTACAAGCCGTCGTCGTCGGCCTCGATCAGACCGGGCAGCGAGCCGCCCTCGCGCAGCGGTGCTGCGTAACGGGTGGCGGTGACCGTTCTCAACACGAGCCCGATCGAAGCAGGATTGGTTCTGGCTGCAGGCGCTGAGGATTACGCCGCGAGCTCGGCCCGTTTGCGGGGCTTCGCGGCTCCGGAATGGTCGTCCGTGGGACTGGTGGTGAAGAACGGCAGCGCCTCGAACAGGAGCATCACGAACCCCACGTCGAGGGGCTCGTCGTGGGTGTCCTTGAGCCGCTCCTCGCTGCGGGTCTCGATCTCCTTGATCTCCTCCCGCATCCGCCTGACGGCGTCTGCGATCTCGCTCCATCCCTGTTCATCGAGCTGCATGGCGACGCGCGCGGCATAGGCGTCGGGCCGGTCAAACCCGCCGGCAACACTGCTGCGGGTGGCATATTCGCCGGCTTGAGCGAGTGTCGCCGAGACCATCGCCTGCTTGGCGATCTGCGGCGCCTCGGCCCATGCCTGGTCACTGATCAGGGGGTGCGGGCAGGCCTTGTAGACATGCTCGGTCGCTCCGCGGCGCTGATATGTGGCGACCATCTCGATCAGCCCAAGGCGTTCGAGCGTGCGGACGTGGTAGGCGATCGTGCCCAGCCGTGCTTCGAGATGCTGGGCCAGCTGAACAGGGCTGGCATCGCGCTCGCCGAGCATCGCCAAGATCCGGATCCGAAGCGGATGCGCCAGGGCCCGCACGTAGCGGGGGTCATCGATTCCGGTGATCGGCCCGCGTCCAGCACTCTTTCCCATATACCGGACCGTAGCGAATTGCGCGGCAGCTGGCCAGCGCCCAAGTCGTGCGGAGAACACGACTCGGGCGCGCCAGCGGGTCACTACGGCTCGATGGAGGCCATCGTGTTCACCGTCCCTTCCGTGTCGTCGTGAGTGATGAAGTAGAGGCCCTTGTCGTGCACGAGCTCGTCAAGCGCGGCATCGATCCGCACCCCTCGGCGCTGGCCGTGCACGGCCGCGACGCGGAGCCCAGCCTCGGCGACCGCCGCGCGGATCGCGGGCTCGGACCAGTGACGCTGGTGGTGGAGGCTGCGGGTGCGAGTCCAGCCCGAGTCCCCTGAAGTGAAGACGACGATCTCCGCCTGATAGTGGTCCGGCGTCCGCGTGGGATCGGGGCGACCGTTCCAGGCGATGAACGCCCCGGGATCATCGAGGTGCCACTGGCTGGTGTACGCCCCCTCATACGTCTTGATCGTGTTGAGGTCGAACACCATCACGCCGTCGGCAGCGAGGTTGCGGGCAACGGATCGGAACAGCAGTGTCAGATCCCTCGGGTCGAGGAGGTAATTGACCGCGTCGTCGAGGCAGGTGATCAGGTCAAACTCGCCGACCACGCGCAGGCTGCGCATGTCGCCGACGAAGATCTCCGCCTCCGCGGTCTTACGTCGGGCGATCTCGACCATCGCCTGCGAGACGTCGCAGGCGGTCACGTCGTACCCACGATCGAGCAGTGGGAGGAAGCTCTTGCCCGTGCCGCACGCCAGATCCAGCGCGCGCATCCCCCTCATCCCGTGATTCCGTGCTAACTCCTCGATGCACTGCAGCCAGCGGTCGTGTTGGTATGCGCCGCTGAAGATGTCGTAGGCCGACGCCAACCCGTCATATGGGTCCGACGCCGGTCGGGTCACCCGCGGCATGTGAATTGTGCTCATGCATGGGAGACCCGGGGTAGTGGTCAAAGTGTTTCATCAATGAGAATTTTCACGGAACATGCGCTCTGGAAGGTCGACGCACGGCGAAGGCTGGAACTGGCGCGAGCTACACGCGGTCGCGCTCAACGAGGCGCGCCATGTTCTCAGCAGGAGCGAGGACGCCGAGGACGCGGCACAAGAGGCGGTGATCCGGGCCTACCGCGCCAAGAGTCGATGTCTGACGCCGGACGCCCCTCACGCCTGGGTCCGTGTGATTGCCCGCCGCGAGGCGTTTCGGGTCCACGCTCGGGCCCCGCGACCGATGGCGGAGCTCGACGAGTCGGTTGACGTCGGCGGCCCGGACACCTCCGAAGAGGTCCTCGAGCGCATCGGCGCCGATCAGATGCTCGCCGAGCTCGGCTCCGATGACCGGCGCCTGCTGGTCAGGCGGTACGTCCTCGAACAGACGAGCAGCGAGATCGCCCGGGAGCTCGGTATGCCGGCGGCGACAGTTCGGGTCAACCTCCACCGGCTGACGAAACGCGTCCGAGCGGTCGAACTCGCCCGCGTAGCCTGAAGAATCCGAATATGAGCAAATGGTCAGAACCCTTGACTAATGGCTCGCCGGCTAGTTACATCGGTTGCTCGGATGCCGGAGCTGACACGTAACGATCTCGACCGGCTCCCATGGGGGGCCAGCAATGAGAAGCTCGAGCGGGTCGCCGATGGCCTGATGCGGCTCGCTGATGCGCAGTTGCGTCTCTGGCGCTTGGTCGAGGCTGCACGTTCGGTCTCCGATGCTGCCGCCCTGTGGGCCTGCATCCCGCCGGTCACGGTCGACTTTGCGCTTGATGCTCAGCTCGGTCGTGTCACGGCGATGATCGCCTCGGACCAATGGGCGGACGCACTCGATGTCCTGGGGCCGATTCGCGATGCCGACCATGACGCGCGCGCTCGGCCAGCTGAATCCATGGTCGCGGTCGACCTCACGGAGGGCAGCGGCCCGGGCGCCGCATATGCGCTGGCGGCGTCACTGATCCAGGAGGCCGGACCCCGTCCGGCGAAGCTTGAGCGGTTGCTCGTGGTCCGGGCGTTGATGGTCCAGGTCTGGGCCGCGCGCGGTTTGGGGGATCGGCGGCTGGCCGATCGCACCCTTGCGTTGGCGATCGAGCGCGCCGCGTCAGACCCCGGCGACGAGTTCGAGATCGAGCTGGTCGATGCGCTGGCTCACCGCGCCGCGTTCCTCGAAGCTGACGGCGAGACCGCCCATGCGATCGCCGCCTACGAGGAGATCCTGCGGCACTGGCGGCCGGGTGCGGCCGCTGAACCGAGCCCCGGGGGCCGCGTCGACCCGCTGGTCACGCAGACCAACGAGCAGAAGCGCTCCGAGATCATCCGCCGCTGTCACCGCCGGCACCGTCAGTTATTGACCACCGGCAGCCTGAACGTGTCGGTGGGCCATCAGCGTCCGCGGGTCTCGGTCTCCCACTAGGTAGGCGAGACCGCGAGCTCCTGACTCTCGGGTTCGGCGGCCGGGATCGAATGGTCTGCGCGTCCTCACCGTGACCACCGTCAGGTGATCGCGTCAAATCGCGACGCCGGAACCTTGAGGGCTCGCTGGGACTTTCGGAACGTGGGGCGGGTTCCTTGACGCCGCGGGGGCCCGCAGCCACTCGACGATGCGACCGCCCCTGATCAGGAAGTCCGTGTTCGCCGTCTCGCCGGTACCCGAGCCGCACCCCGCGCCCGGGCCAGCCCTGCCGGTCAGACGAAAAGCCGCATTCACGTACTTACCCTGACGGATCGTGGAGATCAGCAATGCTCCACACGGCAACGACTCGTTGATCCGTTCGGCTTCCTGCTCGGTGCGGATCACGACTCCGATGAGCTGACCGGAGTTGCCAACGCCGTTTGCGAACACGCTGGGAAGCGCAAAGAAATGCGCGGCCCTGCTGAGATCGCCGCGCCGCAGCGCCCGCGACCATTCGCGAATCACCGCGACGGCGGCTGCGTCAGTCGATCCGCCTGCGCTCGTCCCTGGCGCCTGACCGTGATGGCCCGGAAGGAGGCTGACGGAGCCGCAACCGGCCAGCAGCCCGGCCATCGTCACGATGACCACGACCAGCCCGCTCAGCCGTGTCGGCACCCGAGGGATCATCGCACGACGATCCAGCGCGACAGCCCGGTGCGCCGCCGAACTTCCATCACATCGAGTGTTCCGCGGAACACTCTCAACTCGTCCTTGAGGGTTGCCCGCACCCTCGATTCGAAGAGAGCGGCGGACGGGCCTCGAACCCGCGACCTCAAGCTTGGGAAGCTTGCGCTCTACCAACTGAGCTACCACCGCGCTGGCGGGAATTGTAGGCGGCGAGAGTCAGCCGCGGGGATCAGGGTCGCGATGCCCAGGAGTGGCTACGCGGCGGTGAGGATCACCGGGCCGCCAGGCGCGACCATGATCGTGTGCTCGTGATGCGAGGCGAGCGATCCATCGATGGTGCGAATCGTCCAGCCGTCGTCGGCAAGCGTCGTCTCCGCGCTGCCGGCGCCGATCATCGGCTCGATCGTGAACACCATGCCGGGTTCGAGCACGAGGTCGGCCTCGGGGGCGTCCCAGTTGAACACCGTCGGCTCTTCGTGCATCTCGCGGCCGATGCCATGCCCGGTTAGGTCCGGAAACACGCAGAAGCCGCGGCTCTCGGTGACTCGGGAGACGGCGGCCCCGATCTCCCGCAGCTGGGCGCCGGGCCGTGCGGCGCGGATCCCGGCTGCGAGTGCTGCCTGCGAGGCACTGACCAGACGCTGTGACGAGCTCAGAACCTGCCCGACGCCAACGGTGATCGCGGCGTCGGCGTGAAAGCCGTCGAGCTCGGCGGCGACATCGAGCGTCACCAGCTGACCTTCGCGCAGCCGACGGTCCCCGGGGATACCGTGGACGATCTCGTCGTCGACGCAGATGCAGATGAACCCCGGGTACCCATAGGTGAGGATCGGCCCCGATTGCGCCCCGCGCGACTCAAGCTCGAGTGCCGCCAACTCGTCGAGCTCACCGGTCGTGACCCCGGGCCGGATGGCGTCCTGGAGCACCCGCAGCGTCTCGGCGATCAGCCTGCCGATCCGGCGCAGTCCGGCAAGCTGTTCAGGATCGTCGATTGACATGACCCCAAGGCTAGACGCCGCCGCGACGCTCGACCTTATGCCGCCGCGACGCTCGACCTTATGCCGCCGCGACGCTCGACCTTACGTTCTTGTTCGCAGAGAACACAAACGAAAGGTCGAGCGTCGCGAACCGTCGCAGCCCTACCCCGGTACCCTTGCTCCGATGCGCAGGTTCCTGGTGCCAGGAGTGATCATGGCGATCGTTGTTGCACTGCTCGCGGTGCTGGCCTTCGGCATCTCGCATGAGGGCGCCAACAACTCGCTGCAGTCGGACGTCGCCCGCGGCGACTACGTGATCGCCCCGGACGCGACCGCGAAGCTGCCGATCCTGGGCTCGGGCAGCCACAGCGAGAGCCTGGCCGATTTCCGTGGGAAGGTCGTGCTGCTCAACCTGTTCGCGTCCTGGTGCCCGCCGTGCCAGGCCGAGGCGCCGGTGATGGCGCGGGCGCAGAAGCTGCTCGCGGCCCACGGCGGCACCGTGCTCGGCGTCACCTATGAGGACAACCCAGGTGCCGCGCTGGCATTCATGAAGTCCTACCACCTCGATTACCCGGTCGTTCGCGACATCAACGGCAACTTCGCCAACGCCTACGGCGTCAACGGCGTGCCCGACACGTTTGTGATCAACCGAGCGGGCAAGGTCCAGGCGCTCAACGAGTACCAGCTGACCGACGCCTGGGTCGAGAAGACGCTGCCGAAGATCCTGGACGAGAGCTCGTGAGCTCGCGGCTGCGCGCGCTCCTCGTCGGGGCGGCGCTGCTGGCCGCCCTGGCGGCGGTGCCGGCCACGGTGTTCGCAGCCGGCGCCTCGACCCTGAACCCGCTCAGCGTCGAGGGCAACTTCATGTGCACCTCATGCCATGAGCAGCTGACACAGGTCAACTCCCCGGAGGCGATCGATGAGAAGCAGACCGTTGTCGAGCTGATCGACAAGGGGTACGACCTCGCCCAGATCAAGTCGGCGATGGTTGAGATATACGGCGCGAACGTCCTCGCCCAGCCGCCCGCCAAGGGCTTCAACCTGACGATCTACATCCTGCCCCCGGCGGTCGTGGTCGCAGGCCTGGCGCTGCTGGCCGTGACGCTGCCGAAGTGGCGGGAGCGGTCACGGAGAAACGTGGCGCAGGCGCCATCGACGGCGACCGTCACGCTCAACGCCGAGGATCAGGAGCGCCTCAATGACGAGCTTGAGCGCTTCGTCTGAGCGCATTGCCTGACGTTGCGCGCCGTTATCGGTGCGCAACGCCACGGTGAAGCTACATCGAGTCGGGTGCGCTGACCCCGAGCAGGTCGAGCACCAGCGCAAGCGTCGTCCGCGTCGCCACGCAGACCGACACGCGAAACGACTCGACGCCGTCCGATCCGGCACCGAGGACCTTGCAGTCGCGGTAGAAGGCGGTGAATTCCTGTGCCAGCTCGAGTGCGTATCCGGCGATCCGGTGTGGCGCCCGTTTGTCAGCCGCCTCGGCGATCTCCTCGGGCAGCGCCAGCAGCTTCTTGATCAGCTCTCGCTCGGACGGGTGCAACTCCGATTCGGACGCCCAATCGGCGTCGACAGCGACTGCCGCGGCCACGCGGTCGGCACCGACCCGCTCCAACACCGAGCAGATCCGGGCATGCGCGTATTGGATGTAGTACACGGGGTTCTCCGCCGACTGCGACCGCGCCAGATCGAGGTTGAGGTCAAGCGTCCGGTCGTGCGAACTCTGCAGCATGAAGTACCGCGTCGCGTCGACGCCGATCTCGTCCAGCAGCGCGTCGAGGGTCACGAACTCTCCGCGGCGCTTTGACATCGCGGCCCGCGAGGATCCCTCGACGAGGTGCATGAACTGGATGATCAGGATCTCGAGCAGGTCGGGATCGTCGCCGAGGGCGGCGAACGCCGCCTTCAGCCGGGCGATGTAGCCGTGGTGATCGGCCCCAACCGGCAGCAGCTCACGGTCGAACCCGCGTTCTCGCTTGTTGAGCATGTAAGCGACGTCGGCGGCGAAATACGTCGGCTCTCCGGTCGAGCGCAGCAGCACGCGATCCTTGTCATCACCGAACTCGGTCGTTCGCAACCACAGTGCACCCTCGTGCCGGTAGACGTGACCGGGCCGCTCCAGCCGTTCGATCGCGGTCTGAAGTGCCGACGGGGAACCCTCGTGCAGTGTCCGCTCGCTGAAGAACGTGTCGAAGTGGACGCCGTACCGGAGCAGCGTCCCACGGATCTGCGTCAGCAGGATCTCGACGGCCGCCGCGGCGACCTCGGACACGGGTACGGATTCGTCCGCTGCTCCGGGAATCTGATCCGCGAGCGCGGCGACATAGTTGCCCTGATAGCCGTTCTCGGACACCTCGCGTCCGAGCGCCCTCGCGCGGACGGATTCTCCCAGCCGCGTGATCTGCGATCCGGCGTCATTGAAGTAGTACTCGCGCGAGACGGAGTGGCCGAAGTGGGTCAGGATCCGCGCCAATGAATCGCCGAACGCGGCGTGGCGGCCGCTGGCGGCGACGAGCTGCGCGGTCGGATTCGCCGAGACGAACTCGAGGTTGATCCGTTCGGGCGCGACAGCACCCCCGGCGCCCAGTTCCGAGCCCGCCGACAGCACGTAGCGGACCGCGTCGCGATGCCAGTCGTCGGACAGCGTCAGGTTGAGGAAGCCCGGTCCCGCGATCTCAAACGCATTCAAGCTCGCATCCAGTCCCGCAGCTAGCGCTGCGCCGAGGCGATCGGCGATCTCGCGCGGCGGCTCGCCAAGCACCGGGGCGAGCAGCATCGCCGCGTTCGTGGCGTAGTCGCCCTGACCAGCCCGCTTCGGCCGCTCGAGCTTCGGTGCCGCCGTACCCCCGGTCTCGCCACCGCGCACGGCCGCGACGGCCTCGTCCAACGATGCCCGCAGTCCGGCGACAGGATCAACAGAGATGGCGCTCATGCGGGTTGGAACAGCTCCTCGAGGGCCTCCAGTGCAGCGGGCGTGCCGAGCGCGATCACGTGATCCCCGGCACCGATCGTCGCCTGTGGCGACGGCTGCGCCTCCAGAACTCCGTCGGCCCTCCGGAGCGCGACGATCACGGCGCGGCCCCGCACCGCACCGACGGTCTGACCGACCCCGACGCAGGCAACCGGAACCGCGATCTCCTCGACCCGGAAATCAGCGATCTCGACGGCACCGCCAATCTGAGGGTGCAACGCGATCCGCGCCATCTCGGAGCCCGTCGTCTTGTACGGAGAGACGACTCTGTCGGCGCCGGCCCGCATCAGCTTCTTCTCTGAGTCCTCTGCTGACGCTCTGGCGACGATCAGGATGTCGGGTCGCAGTTCACGTGCCGACAGGGCGACGAAGATGTTGTCTGCATCGGAGTCGACGCAGGTGACGACCGCGGCCGCTCGCTCGATGCCGGCGCCCTGCAGGATCGAGTCCTCGGTCGGGGTCCCCTCGAGCCACGCGGCGCCGTCGGACATGGCGATCTCGCGGTGCCCCGCGTCCTCGTCGATCGCGACGACCCGAGCCCGTTGCGCGATCAGGTCCCTCGCCACCTGGCGGCCGACGCGACCGTAGCCGCAAACGATGTAGTGATCTGAGTAGGAGTCGATCATGTTCCTGATTCGCCGGGCCTCGAGCAGGCCGTTGAGCTGGCCCGAGACGAAGAACTCCGCCACTGTCGCGAGCCCGTAGAAGAGCGTACCTATGCCCAGTAGCTCCAGCACGCTGATGATCACCCGACCGCCGGCGTTGTGCGGCTCGGGCACGATCCCGACCGTCGAGATCGTGTCGATCGTCCAGATCAGACCGAACCCGAGCGACACTCCTTCGACGATCGAGAACGCGACCGTGCCGCCGATGATCACCACCAGCAGCAGCGCGATCAGAACGCCAAAGCGCCTTACGGCTTGACGTTCGGAAGTGGGATTCATCAGTAGTGGTAGGGCTCGCCGGCGAGGATCTTGTGTCCGCGGTACAGCTGCTCAAGAAGTACCACGCGCGCCAGCTGGTGGGGGAGCGTCATCGCGCCGAGCGACAGCCGGTGGTCGACGCCGTCAAGGTCAAGGCCCCCGAACGGCCCGCCGATCACGAAACACAGGTCCCGGCCACTCGCCCGCCGTGTCTCCAGGAATCGTGAGAACCCAACGGAGTCGAAGTTGTCCCCGTCGACCGCCAGCAGCGACACAAATGCCCGCTCTGGCAGCCGTCGCTGGACGTGCTCGTCCTCCCGCACCTCAATCAGCTCGAGGCGCGTGTGCCGGGCCAGGAGCTTCTGATAGTGCTGGATGTCGTCGGCGAACGGTGGTCGCAGACGGCCCACAGCGACGACGACGATACGCACGATGGGATACTAAGTGCATATGGACGACAACCGCCCTGAGCGACACATCAACATTCACTTCTCGCCCGAGATGATGGCGGGCAACTACTCGAACTTCGCGAACGTGAGCCACAGCGACTACGAGTTCACCGTCACATTCGCGCGGGTCGATCACGAGATCGAGGAGGAGGAGATTCCCGGCGTTGTGGTCTCGAGGATCAACCTCTCACCGAAGTTCATGCGCGAGCTGATCGACGCGATGGAGGACAACTACTCCAAGTGGCAGACGCGCGAAAACATCAAGAACCTGCCGGAGTTCGGAGACGACTGATTTTTATTGGGGCGGGCCATGCGGCCCGCCCTTTTTATCGCTGAGCAGCGCGGCAGCGATGCGCTCACTGGTTGAGGGGTGGGTCGCCAGAACCGCGGTCAGCCAGCGTGGCGGATCGAGATCGCGGAGACCCTGGAGCGCCATCTGCCTGAACAGCGACGCGGCGGCTTCGGGCGTGTGCGTGAGCGACAGCGCAAACCGGTCCGTCCGCCGCTCGATCGCGCGTGACAGACGCGCAACAAGCACGCCGAGCGGCGCCGAGACGAGATAGGTCGAGAGCAGCAGCGCCGGAACTGCACCCGCGGTGCCACGCTCGCGGCTGAGGCTCCAACTCACGCGTTGCACGGCAAATGCGGTCGCCGGGGCGCTGAGCGCCGCGAACGCAAGCAGCCGTGGCATGTCCCTATAGCGGACATGCCCGAGCTCGTGAGCGACGACGAATCGCAGTTCGTCGCGGGTGTAGTTGTTGATCAGCGTGTCAAACAGAACGACGCGCCGGCTCGGTCCAAGTCCGTTGACGTATGCGTTCGGGAGGTTCGTCCGGCGGCTCGCGTCGATCGAATAGGCGCCGCCGACGGTGACGCCTGCGTCACGGGCGAGCGCGAGCACGTCGTCGCGCAGTTCACCTTCTGGCAGCGGGTCGAAGCTGCTGAAAAGCGGATCGAGCACGATCGGACCGAGCGCCCCGAGGCCGGCGCCGACGAGCACCGATCCACCCGCGGCCGGCAGCCACCAGCCGCTCGGCCAGCGACGGGCGAGCGCGGTTGTCACCGCGGCGCCGGCGCCTGCGAAGCTCGCCTCAATCGCGGTTGACTTGAGCTGATCGGAGCCCCAGGTCCGCCACGTTCCGGTCGCAAGCCCCGCGCGCAGCGCCCGTCGCCGGGAGAGAGCGCTCAGCGGCAGCCCGATGGCGGTCAGCTGGACCGTCAGAGCCGCGGCGGTGGCGGCGGCGGCAGCCAGCTCGCGTCGGGTTGACCGCGGCGGCGGCTCGTCTGGCGCCGACTCGTGCTTGGCGCGACGCCGTACGATCATCGTCAGCAGGCCGAGCTGAGCGGCGCCACCTGCCAGACCAAGGGCCAACTGGGGACGCGAATAGCGCTTCCCGCGTTTGATCTGGGCGGCCGTGAACTGCGTCAGCGGATCGATGCGTGGCGGAATCGCAGCGGGTGGCCTGGGCGACAGCGCGCGCACCGCCAGCTCGCTTGCGGCAAGGGCGACGCCGACCGCCGCGACGCCGCTGACGCGCTCTGTCGTGCTCACCAGGGAGACTGTACGCGTGTCGATCGCAGTGATCACCGACATCCATGGCAACCGGCACGCCCTCGAGGCCGCCCTCGCGGCGATCGCCGAGGCAGGCTGTGAGGAGACATGGTGTCTCGGTGACCTGGTCGGATACGGGGCGGATCCCGACGCCTGTGTGGAGCTGGCGCGGGCTCACGCGGTCGTGTGTCTGGCCGGTAACCACGATCTGGCGGTCACCGGTGGGATCTCGATCGCCGAGTTCTCGAGTTCGGCGCGGATCGCAGCCGAATGGACCCGCGCCACGATCACACCGCAGACGCTCGAGTACCTGCAGTCACTGCAGCCGCTGGCCGAGAGCTCGGGCGTCGGACTGTTCCACGCCAGCCCGCGTGATCCGATCTGGGAGTACGTGCTGTCTCCGGTTCAGGCGGGGCAGTGTCTTGATGTCCAGAAGACGCGGGTGGCCCTGATCGGGCATTCGCACGTGGCGCTCAGTTTCTCGCGGATGCCAGGAGAGAGCGTCACGGGCCAAGCCCGCTCCGGGGGCGAGGAGCTGACAATCGAGGCCGGCGAGTGGCTGCTCAACCCGGGGAGCGTGGGGCAGCCACGCGACGGAGATCCACGCGCGGCGTGGCTGGAACTCGACCTGGATCGTCAGCGAGCGGTGTATCGCCGCGTGGACTACGACATCGCCGGCGCGGCCGCGGCGATCAGGGCCGCGGGGCTGCCCGATTCCCTGGCAGAGAGATTGCAGTACGGCCAGTGATCGCCCTCTGAGCGGCTGGCTCTCTAAAGTCAGTCAGCCAATGCGTGTGGCACACAGGGCAATTGCTGCTGCTGGAGCAGGCTTTGCGGTTGCTGCGCTGGCTGGTTGCGGCTCAACGAGCGGCAGTCTCCTCAGCGCAGGCCAGGCAAGCCAGCTCACGGCAGCCCTTACACAGGTCTCCTCGGCGCTTCAGCGGGACAACTGCCAGGAAGCCGCCAATGAGCTCGCCGCGTTGAAGAGCGGCCTGAGCAATCTTGGCGGGATCAACTCGACGCTGGTGGCGAACCTCCAGCAGGGCGTCACCACGACCGCGAACCTCGCATCGCGGGAATGCCCAACCGGCGAATCCACGGAAACCTCGACGGGCTCAACGACGACCACGACCGCCTCAACCACCACCACGAGCACCGCGACTGTGACCACCACCACAACCGCGACGACGACGACGTCAACCACCCCGAGCGTGACCGTCACGACGTCAACGAATTTCTTCCCGGCGACGACGACAACGACCCCGACGACGCCGACGACCGGCGGCAGCGGGCTTGACGGCGGTGGAGCCGGCGACAGTGGCGGCACCGGTGCCGGCGGAGATCAGAACGGCCAATGAGCGGCATCCCGGACAAGATCGCCGGTCGCTACCGGATTGAGGGTCGGCTTGGGGTCGGAGGGATGTCGACGGTCGTGTTGGCCTTCGACCAGCGACTCGAGCGCTACGTGGCGGTCAAGCTGCTCGCTGAGCATCTGGCTGACGATCCGACCTTTGTCTCGCGGTTTCGGCGCGAGGCGCTGGCCGCCGCACGGCTGGTCCATCCGAACATCGTCCAGGTCTTCGACTTCGGTCTCGACCAGGTCAGCAAACAGCATTTCATCGTGATGGAGCACGTCTCCGGCCAGTCCTGCGCGGAGTTGCTGCGTGATCGTGGCCATCTCGATGTCGAGCAGGCGGTCGAGATCATCTCGCAGGCCTGCCGCGGGCTTGACTACGCGCACCGCAACGGCGTCGTGCATCGCGATGTCAAGCCGGGCAACCTGCTGGTCTCGGATGCGGACCTGGTCAAGCTGGCGGACTTCGGGATTGCGCGGGCGACCGATCAGTCGAGCATCACACAGGTCGGCTCGGTGCTCGGAACGGCCGCGTACCTGGCGCCGGAGCAGGCGCGCGGGGAGGAGGCTGGGCCGCGTGCCGACATCTATTCGCTCGGCGTCGTGGCCTACCAGCTGCTGTCCGGCCGGCTGCCGTACGAGGCGACGTCGCTGTCAGAGCTGGCACTCAAGCAGCAGCGTGAGTCGCCGATCCCGCTGCAGCGTTTGAACCCGCAGGTGCCGACGGAGCTCGCTGAGGCTGTCGGGATCGCGATCGACATCGATCAGAGCGGGCGCCCCACTGATGCCGCAGAGATGTCAGAGCTGATCCGGGACGGCGCCAAGGGGATCTCACCGTATGACGATCATTCGCCCACGCGGCACCTCGGTTCCGGTGCCGCAACACAGGTTCTCCCTCGAGGGGAGCCGCCGACAGCAGCCACGCGGGTGTCCGCGCCGAAGGTCGCAGCCTCGCCGCGGGCCGCCCGGGCGACTCCGGCTGCAGGCAATCGGGCGGTTCCTGCCCGTCAGGTGCCGGCGCGGCGCCCCGCGCCCCCCGCCGAGGAACCCCCGCGCCGCCGGACGGGCGGCGCCGGGCGAGCGCTGCGCAGGATGCTGCTGTCGCTGCTGCTCCTGTGCGTCGTTGCGGCGGTGGTCGCGGTTGTGGTGCTGGCCGTCGCCCATAAGACCGATCAGACGGTCGTCCACTACCGGCAGATCGTCGCCGGCGACGCTCAGAGCGCGATCAACTCGATCAAGCAGCTGATCAGCCAGTACACCTCGTCCGGCAAATAGCCGGACTAGGGGCGCGGCCCCGGCGCGGCGCCGGCGAACAGCTCGGCGGACCGCTCGGCCAACCGTCCCTCATCGATCGCCTGTCGGAGGTCGGCCATCAGGCGATTCATGAAGCTGAGGTTGTGCAGCGTCAGCAGGCGCGGGCCGGTCGTCTCGCCCGCCTTGTTGAGGTAATGGAGGTATCCGCGTGTGAATCCCGCGGTGCAGGTCGGGCACGGGCAACCGTCGAGCACCGGCTCCTGCGAACCACGCCAGCGGGCCTTCGCGAGATCGACGCGCCAGCGTGCCTCCGGCGCTGGGATCAGGGCGACGCCGTGGCGCGCGAGCCGGGTAGGCATCGCGCAGTCGAACGTGTCGATTCCCTGGGCGACGCCGATGATCAGATCGTCGATGTCGCCGATCCCGAGCAGGTGTCGTGGCCGGTCAGCGGCGACGCGATCGAGCGTTGCGGTTGTCCAGCCGACGACCTCGCGCATCTGCGGTTTGTCCTGGCCGAGCGACCCGCCGATCGCGATCCCCGGGCAGCCGCTGGCCGCCACCTCCTCGCTTGAAGCGACGCGCAGGTCGTGCTCGACGCCGCCCTGGATGATTCCGTACAGGTTCTGACCCTGCGGACGGTGCTGGTCATGCCAGGCGAGGCAGCGCCGAAGCCAGCGGTGGGTGCGCTCAGTGGAGCGAGCCGTGTAGTCGCGCGTGACGTGGAAGGGAGTGCATTCGTCGAACGCCAGCGCGATGTCCGAGTGCAGCGCGGCCTGGACCGCCATCGAGATCTCGGGGCTGATGAACTGCTCGCTGCCATCCAGGTAGGAGCGGAAGTGGACGCCGTCCTCGGCGATCGACAGGATCGCGCCGCCCGATAGGCCGCTACCGCCGCTCCCGCCGCGAGCGGAGCTTCCGCGGCGGCTTGCGCTGCGGCCCTTGATCTCGTCAGCGACACTGCCGTGCCCCATCGAGAACACCTGGAACCCGCCAGAGTCAGTGATGATTGGTCCGGGCCAGCGCATGAACTCGTGCAAACCGCCGAAGCTGTCGACGAGCTCCGGACCTGGCGACAGCATCAGGTGGAAGGTGTTGCCGAGCACCATCTCGTAGCCGAGCGCCAGGACATCTCGCGGCTCGAGCGTCTTGACGGAGCCGCGGGTTGCCAGCGGGACGAATGCAGGCGTCCGAACGTCACCATGAGTCAGGTGCAGCGTCCCGGTTCGGGCCTGCGAATCAGTGGCACGGGTGTGGATCTCGAACATCGCGGAGCACCGTAGCGGGCGGCTAGTCTCAGCGCGATGCGAGCGCGCATGATCCTGGCCGGCGTCGCACTTGGCTTCGTGATGGCCGGCTGCGGATCGAGCGCCACGGCGCCGCGTATCCGGTCGCTGCCTCCCGGGTCGTTGACGACGACCGCTCCGGTCAAGCTACTGGCGGGTCAGCTCGCCGCGATCGGTACGGCCCAGCACGTGACGAGCCAGGGCGCAGCGTTGACCGTGACCGTCGAGCGCGTGATCGACCCGCTGCGCGGCTCTGGTGCGGCGCTTGAGAGCGGGACCCGCGCCGTGGGCGTGCTGGTGGAGATCTCGAACGCAGGCCCTGCGATCTACGACAGCTCCGCAACCGGTGATTTTGCGCTGGCGGCGTCCGCCGGGCCGGTCACCCCGGTGCTTGCGACCCGTGGCATCTGCAGGACACCCCTGAACGATTTCGATTCCTACATCGAGCCCGGTGAACGCCGTAGCGGATGCGTCGTGCTCGCCGTTCCGTCGAGGGCAGAAGTGACCGCGGTGCGGTTCGATCCGCATGCTGGGGTGACCGGACGGCTCAGCTGGAGTCCGTAGGCCTCAGTTGCAGATCGTGCAGCGCCCGTGTGCGCAGCCGCAATGCGGGAGAGCCACGACGATCCGGACCGGGCCCCACATGCGCAGCCAGCCGCGGGCTACCGGCTCGCTGCGGTCCGCGTGGCCCCGTGGCCAGCATTCGTTGAGCAGCTGTTCCGCGAGGAGAGCGGTCTCGTTCCGAGGACGCCCTGCTGCCCGGACGTGGAGGTCGAGGCTGTCATCCATTTCGGGCTGCTCATGCATCAACGACTATTACGCTCGTGCGTGTGTTCGGTGACGCGTGTGTGATGCATGTCAAACAACGGGGTAGCGTGCATCAAGTTCTTGTGTGCTCGACCCATAGCCGCGCTGTAAGGTCGCCCCATCAGTTCAATCGATCAAGGAGTTAGTTGATGCCGCAGCCCACCAGCGGTGGGGATTCGACGGAGCCGACGCCGGCCCGGCGACCGGCCGCCCGCCGTACCACCTCCGCGACGCCCGCCGCCAAGCCTGCGACGACCGCTCGCCGCACCACCAGCGCTGCCCGCTCGACCGCGGCCAGCGGCGGCACCACGGCGCGCCGGACAACCGCTGCTCGGAAGCCGGCAGCGACCACCGCCAAGCCGGCCGCAGCTGCCGCCAAGCCGGCGGCACGCAAGACGGCCGCAAAGCCCGCCGCCAAGGCCGCGGCGAAGCCGAAGGCCACCAAGGCCGCAGCCGCCAAGCCCGCGCCGAAGGCAAAGGCTTCCAAGAAGGGCAGCGGCAAGTCGAGTCCGGATGCCACGCTCGACGCCGTCGCACAGCGGCTGCGCGCACTCAACGAGCGGATCATCGAAGCTGGCCGCGAGGCGGGCGAAAACACGCTGACGAGCTATGAGAAGGCGCTGAAAGCGCTCGCCGGTGGCCTGGAGAAGGGGGTGGACGGGTCGCCGTTCAGCGATATCGATTGGATCGCACACCTCGCGAAGTCCCAGGCGAAGCTGATCCGGGATCTTGCCGACGGGCTGATCAGCGCCCGCGACAAGCTCAAGAAGTAACCAGCCTGCGTCGCAAGCGGTGCGTCCGGCAGTAGGCCGGGCGCTCCGCTACCGGGCTCGTCGCGCGCCGTTACCAGGCCTGTTGGTCGCCGCAGTGCGGGCAGCCAACGCTGGTGTTGACGTCGGCTTCGAACACCATCCCGCAGCTGCAGTTGTACGTCGCGGTGTCCCTCGGCGTGTCGAAGTCGGTCGCATGCTGGGGCTCGCGAACGGGCGAGGCCGGGAGCGAGCGGGCGACACCGCGACCGGTGCGCGGGCGCTTGCGGAGTTTCTCGCTTCTTGTTGCTCGGACAGGCACGTCTACTCACACCAACGGCGGTCGTGTGAATTCGTTTCGCCGGCGGCCGCTCGATTCCGGCCTGCTAATACAACGCTAACAATCGCCGCGGTGGCCAGAACCCTCGCGACAACACTTCCACAACCGAAACGGGTGCGGTGAACCGGTGGTCACATCCTCCTGTGTGGGACAATCAACTCCCGCATGGACCCGAGTCGTAAGCGCGCGATCCGCCTCACCGTCGCGCTCACGGCGGCGCTGCTGCTTGCCACGGCGCTGATTTACGTGAGCTTCACCGCCGGCCGTGACGAGCTGACCGCTTCCCAACTGCTGAAGCGAGCCACCCCAGGCGGCCAGTACATCCTGGCCGGCACGGTCGAGAACGGCTCGCTGAGGTACGACGGCTCGACGCTGGTCGGCTTCAGCGTCCTTTCGCCCAATCGCAAGGTCGCGGTCCCGGTCAGCTACACCGGGATCGTGCCGGACCCGTTTGCGCCGGGACGGGCAGTGCTTCTCAACGTGTCTGACGACAGCGGCAGGTTCGTGGGCCAGCAGAACTCGCTGACCACCAAGTGCCCGTCGAAGTACCAGGCCGCGTCGGGGGCACTGGCCAGCTGATGGCGGCGCTCGGGCACGCGATCCTGCTGATCGGCATCGCCGTCGCGATCTACGGGATCGGCGCTTCGCTCTATGGCGTCCGCACCCACCGGCCGGACTGGGTCGCGTCGGGACGCCGAGCGATCTACACGCTGGCCGCGCTGATGCTGATCGCGTTCGCGACGCTCGAGACCGCATTTCTGCGAAACGACTTCGCTTTCAAGGTCGTCGCCCAGACGTCGTCGACCACCACCCCGATCTTCTACAAGGCCGCGGCGCCGTGGTCGAGTCAGCAGGGGTCGCTGCTGCTGTGGGTCACGCTGCTGTCATTGTGGTCGAGCGGGGTGCTGTTCCTGACGCGCAAGCGTATGCGCGAGATCGCGCCGTATGCGACCGCCGTACTGCTCGGTTTTGCGACGTTCTTCCTGTGTCTGGCCGCGTTCGCCGCCAACCCGTTCGACACCTTCGCCGCCAGTCAGGTGCCGGCGCAGGGCAACGGACTCGACCCGCTGCTGATGCATGCCAGCATGATGATCCACCCGCCGATGCTGTACACGGGGTACACGCTGATGACGATCCCGTTCGCGTTCGCGGTCGGCGCCCTGATCAGCGGCAGCCTCGGTTCAGAGTGGATCCGCGACACCCGCCGGTTCGCGCTCGCCGCGTGGCTGGCCCTCGGCACCGGAATCATCTTGGGTGCCCGCTGGTCCTACACGGAGCTCGGCTGGGGCGGCTACTGGGGGTGGGATGCGGTTGAAAACGCGGCGTTGATGCCGTGGCTGATGATGACCGCGTTCATCCACTCGATCCAGATCCAGGAAAAACGCGGGATGCTCAAGATCTGGAACGTCTCACTGGTGATGCTCGCCGGCGTCCTGACCGTGTTCGGCACCTTCCTGGTGCGCTCGGGCGTGCTCGACTCGATCCATGCGTTCGGAGCCTCGACGCTCGGCGTCCCGTTCGTCTCCCTGCTCGCGGTGATGGCGATCGCCGGGGTCGGCCTGATCGTGTGGCGGCGCGACATGCTCCGCTCGGAGAATCAGATCGATTCGCTGCTGTCGCGCGAGGCGATGTTCCTGCTCCAGAACCTGGTGCTCGTCGCGATCGTGTTCGTGATCTTCTGGATCACGCTGTTCCCGCTGATCTCCGAAGCGATCACCGGTACCAAGGTGTCTGTCGGGCCGCCGGCGTTCACGCCGTTCGTGGTGCCGCTGGCACTGGTTCTCGTGCTGCTGACGGGGATCGGACCGATGATCTCCTGGCGCCGGGCGAGCGTCGCGAACCTGAAGAAGAACTTCACGTTGCCGGTCGCGGTCGGGATACTGACGCTGATCCTGGTTTTGGTTCTGACCGATGCCGGGCGCAAACCGCTGGCGGTGGCGATGTTCGGGCTTGGCGCGTTCGTCATCGCCGGTGTCCTCCAGGAGGTCTACCGCGGCACCAGCGCCCGCCGGGCGATGACCCACGACCCGTGGCCCGTGGCGCTCGTGAGGCTGGTCGGCCGCAACCGTCGCCGGTACGGGGGATATACGGTGCACGTCGGGATCGCCGTGCTGCTGATCGGGGTGGCCGCCTCTTCATCGTTCCAGCACTCCCGCAACGCGACGCTGATGCCCGGTCAGAGCGCGACCGTCAACGGTTACACCTTCCACTACGTCCGCCCGACGGCCAAGGTCAGCTCGGAGAAGGTGTCATTCGGCGCGCTGCTGCTCGTCACCAAGAACGGCAAGCGTGTGGCCAGGCTCAACACCGAGCGCGGCTTCTATCCGTCGACCAGCTCCAGCGACGGGGTCATCGGCCGCTTCTTCGACAGCGACAACACCGACAGCGCCGTCGGGCTTGATGCCGGCATGCTCAGAGACATCTGGGCCGTTGTGAACTCCGGACTCAGCCAGACGATGACCAATGACGTCAGCGCCGGCAACCGGAAGTTCGCCGCGCTCTACAACTCGATTGTCGGGACGGGAAGCGGCCGATTGAGCGCAGCGCAGAATAAGGAGCTCAATACGCTCTACGAGTACCGGGACCTCGCCGTCGAGGGGATCGCCAGCCAGTACACCCGGCATCCGTTCCCGGTGGAGTTCCTGTTCATCGTCTCACCGCTCGTGACATGGCTGTGGTGCGGCGCCCTGATTGCCATCTTCGGCGGGTTGATCGCGCTATGGCCGGCACCGTTCGCTGCTCGCCGCCGGCAACTGGCGCTGTACCGTGCGCGGCTCGCCCGCGAGCTGGCGTAGCAACCGCACCGATGACGTATGTGATCGTGGTGGTGCTGCTGGTCGGCGTCGTGGTTGTGCTCAGCGGTCCGCTGCGTCGGCCGCTCGGTCCGCAGACCCCTGACGCCGGTGAGCGGCAACCCGACCCCGGTCCGTCGGAGGAGCTGATCGAGCTCGAGGCGGCGCGCGACGCCAAGTACCGGGAGATCCGTGACGCCGAACTCGATCACCAGACCGGGAAGCTCTCCGATGATGACTTTGCGGCGATCGATGCGGCGCTGCGCGCAGAGGCGATCGAGATCCTGCGGAACCTCGACCGCGTCCAGGCTCGCGACGGTGGACAGCGGCCTGAGCCCGGCGAGTAGCTACTATCGTCGCCGATGGTCACCACGATTCTCGACTTCCTGCAGGTGCTGATCAGCATCGTGCTGGTGCTGCTGATCCTGATGCACTCCGGGAAGGACGCGGGGCTGTCCGGCGCATTCGGCGTCGGCACCGGTGCCGGGCCGTTCGGCGGCGGGTCAACGGTCGAGAAGAATCTGAACCGCTGGACGGTCTTCTTCGCGGTGCTGTGGGCGATCAACACGGTCGTGTTGATCAAAGTCGGCTGAACCGGGGCCTTCAGCTGTCGGCGCCGCTGAGGCGGTCGACGAGACGCAGGAGGTCGAGCGGGCTGAACGGCTTGGTCAGGAACAGGTCGGCTCCGGCCTCACTCGCCTGCTCCTCGACCTGATCGGCGTTGGCAGCCGTCAGGATCACGATCGTGGTCGCACGTGTCTCGGGGTGGGCGCGCAGCTCCCGGCAGACGGAGATGCCGTCGAGACGGGGCATGTCGACGTCGAGAAACACGAGCCGGGGCGGCCGGCGCTGGGCCAGCTCCAGCGCTTCGACGCCGTCGCCGGCCTCGTGGAGCTCGAAACCGGTGACATCTTCGAGCGTTGTCGTGATCAGCTTGCGAATGAACGGATCGTCGTCGACGATCAGCACGGAGTCACTCACCTGATCTCCGCGGCGATCTGCTCGAACGTCGTATTGGGGATCTCCGCAAATGCGGCGATGACAGTCGGGTCGAACTGACTGCCGCTCTCCGCGACGATCATTGCGCGGGCCTCGGTCAGTGGCGACCCCGGGCGGTAGGGGCGGTCCGTGGTCAGCGCATCGAGGACGTCTGCGACCGCGAATACGCGAGCTGCCAGCGGGATCGCCTCGCCCGCCAGCCGATCTGGGTAGCCAGCGCCGTCCCAGCGTTCGTGATGGGAACGCACCACCGCCGCAGCACTGCCAAGGAAGTCGATCTCGTGGACGATCGCGGCGCCGATCACCGGATGCTGCTCCATGACCTGCCGCTCCTGCGCCGTCAGCGGCCCCGGCTTGTGCAGGATCGCGTCGGTGATCGCGACCTTGCCGACGTCGTGCAGCAGGAACCCGAACTCCGTGACCGGGTCCTCAGCCAGCGGCAGGCCCATCGCGCGGGCGACCGCGAGCCCGTAGGCAGCCACGCGCTCGGCGTGCTTGGCGGTGTACGCATCTCGGGCTTCGACGGCATTCGAGAGCGCTCGCACCGTGAGCATGTAGGACTGCTGCAGCTCCTGGGCGCGCGCTCGCTCCTGCTTGAACGTCTCGCGCAGATCCGCGGCGTAGCGCTGCAGCTGCTGGGATTTGCTCTCCGCCTCCGCCACACGCTCCTGGACCTCTGCCCGGAGGCGCGCGTTCTCGCTGCGGAGGCGCTGGAGCTCATCCGCCAGTTCCGGCCCTGCGCTCACCAACCGCTCCCTGGTCGACACTGCACGCAATCTACCGCGCTGCGGCGCCTGAGTCTGCAGCTTGACCGCCACCTGCGCCCGGCTTGGCGGGCGGTTGGAGGCCGTCGAGCAGCGACCCGGCAACGTCCTCGAGTGGGACGACCTCGAGACCGAGCCGCTCGATTCCGGCTGGAACCGGCACTGACCCATCGGTGAACAGCACGATCGCGCGGCGCACGCGACGGCCGCGCAGGTTCAGGGCCTGCAGAACCGCCTGCGGGGTCGGCAGCCCGACGTCGACCAGCGCCACCTCGAAGCGTCGGTCCCGGCAGGCACGCGCCACAGCGACTCCGTTGGACTCCCATTGGTATTCGATCTGGAGGGAGCGCAACGATTGCTCGACTTGCGCCTGCAGCTCCGGGCGTGCAACCACGAGCACTCGCGTGCGTCCGGTGCTGACCGCCGCTCCCAGGACATCGCGGAGTTCGTCGGCGTCGATCGGCTTCGAAACAAGCCATTCACCGGCGAGCTCCTGGCGGTTGGCGAACACCGACACAAACACCACCGGGATCATCTCGAGGCCGGGGGTTTCGCGAATCCGCGTGAGGACCGTCATCCCGTCGAGGTTGGGCATCTTGATGTCGAGTGTGATCGCGTCGAAGTGCTCGCGGGCGAGCAGCGCCAGCGCTTCCTCACCGTCAGCCGCGATCGTCGCCTGGACGTCGAACGGCGCCAGCTGGTCGGCGATCAGCTGCGCGATGTCGCGTTCGTCGTCGACGACGAGCACGTGTCGCCCACGCAGCGCCTCCAGAGCCCGTGGTGCCATCTGGGCAGCGGAGGCGGCCGGAATCGAGACCGTGAATGTCGTGCCCTGACCCCGCTCCGAGGACACGTCGATCGTGCCGCCGTGCAGATCGACCACCGACTTCACGATCGAGAGTCCAAGTCCCGTTCCGGCGGACGCTCGATCATCGACCGCGCGGTAGAACCGGTCGAACACGCGGTCGACCTGGTCCGGCGTCATCCCGATTCCACTGTCTCTGACCCAGATCCGGACATGGTCGCCGTCGCCTGCTGCGCCGACGACGATCCGCCCACCCGGCGGGGTGTAGAGGTGGGCGTTGGTGACGAGGTTGGCGATCACCTGTCGCAGCCGGCCCGGATCGGCAAGAGCTTGGGGAAGCGAGGGATGTAGCTCGCTCGTGAGTGTCTGCTGCTTGCCCGAGACGGCTGGGCCCATCAGCTCGATGACCTCCGTGATGATCTCTGCAGGGTCGGTCGGTCGGCGGTTGATCTCGACGTGGTCGGCCTCGAGGCGGGCAACGTCGAGCAGATCGTTGACGAGGTCGACGAGCCGATCGGTCGACCGCAGGATGATCGAGACGAACTCGCGCTGGCGGTCGCTCATCCCGCCCGGGGAGCTCGACAGCAGCTCGACGAACCCCTTGATGGAGGTCAGGGGACTGCGCAGTTCATGTGACGCGGTCGCGACGAAGTCGCTCTTGGCCTGCTCGAGCCGGGCTCGCTCGGTGATGTCGCGCACGGTCCAGACCGTTCCGGCCCCCTGTCCAGGGCCGAGCGCGGCAGCGGTCACAGACAGCGTACGGCCGTTGTGCTCGATCGTCGCCTCGCCATCGGCGAGCGCCAGCAGCGGCGGCAACGGTCCGCCGGACGCTCCGATCTCGGTGCCCGGAGCCAGCTCCGGGAGCAGCTGCGTCGCCCTTGGGTTCACCGTCGCGATCTGGCTGGAGCCGGGCTCCGTCACGAGCAGCGCATCGCCGAGGCTCTCGATCGTCGTCGCAAGCCGGCGGCGCTCCTGTTCGAGACGCTCGGTTGCGCTCGCGAGGTCTGCCCCCATCGCGTTGAACGCCTGGCCGAGATCGCGGAGCTCGCGCGGCCCGGATGGTTCGACACGGCGGTCAAACGCTCCTGCCGCAAGGTCCTGGGTCGCCGCGACCAGCGAGTCAAGCGGCTCACGCATCGACCGGATCAGGAGCGCGATCAGTGTCAGCGCGGCGATCAGGGCAACGGCGCCGGCGGCGATGACGAGCGTCAGCGCGTGGCGAGACGCTGTCGTGGCCGTCGCCCGTGCGCCGCGCTGACGCTGAACCTCATGCTTCTCGAGCTTGGCGGCTGCGGCCAACGACGCGTAGCTGTAGCGATCCGCGAGCAGCCTGGTGAGCAACGCACGGCTAGCCGCATCCCCCGAAGCGAGCGCTTGGGCTTTGCGAGCCGCGATCTCATAGCCGGCCGCCGCCTGACGGCGCGCGGACGGGGCGGCGCTGCCCCGGGCGTCGCGGCGCACCTCCAGCTCGACAACGCCCGCGGTGGCGAGGTTGGCGGCGGCGCTCGACAGCTCGGAGCTGCGCAGCAACGTGTTCTCGTAGTGCTGGCGCGCGTTGTACAGGCTGGCGACGCCGATCGCGGCGATGCCGGCGAGCACCACCGTGAGCCCGATGAGCGCCAGCCGCAGGAGTCGTGCGATCGAAAGCCGCTGCATACCGGGGAATCTGAGGCTACCATCAGGTGCGATGGACCTCGTGGTTGCTTGGCGGAGGCAGCTTTCCAAGGCGTCAGGGGTGGCACTCGTCGTCCCTGTGGTGGTCGCTGGCGTGGCCGTGGTGCTGGCGCTGACGGGCGGGTTCGGCCCGATCGGTGCCGTCGGTCAGGTGCTGTCCGGCCCATCGCTGTCAGCGAACGCAAACTTCACCGGCGGTTCCGGAGCGGCTGGCGAGGGCCGGCACCTGGCGGCGGCCGTCACGGCGATCGGCGGGGTCACCGGCGCTAGCCGCCTGGCGCCCCACGCTGACGGCGGGACCTCCAGCGCCGGGACGAGCAGTAGCGGTCGTGCCCGGTCGGGGCAAGTCGACCGCGGATCAACCGGCGTGGGTGGCAATGGTGGTTCGGGTCACACCGGCTCTGGCGGCGGGCAGACGACATCAACCTCCAGCACCTCGACGACGACCACCTGCGGCTCGTCGGACCTCACGTGCTCGACGAAGGCCATGGTCGGGACCACCGTCGCCGGCGTCACGGGCCAGGTGTCGACGGTGGCGTCGAAGCTCCCCGCTCCCGTCGGCAACACGGTGTCGCAGACGGCGGGGGCCGTCGGCGGAACGATCCTGAAGGTGCTCGGCCAGGGACCGACGGCCTCCGGTACGACAACGAGCGTCAGCACCACGACCACCACGCCCGCGCCCGCGACGACGACCACGACGATTCTGGGGTGGCTCGGACCCCTGCCGCACTGAGCGCAACTTCTGGTCCAGCGCGCCGTTTCAGCACCACCATGAGGACAGTCGTGGCGGCGGTGACGACGGCGGTCTGTCTGATCGCAACCGGGGCTGCGCACGCGGCCTTTCCGGGGCGCAACGGAGAGCTGGCCGTTCAGCCGCTGACCGGGCGTGGGATCGTTCTCGTCAACGCCAACGGTTCCGCGAAGCACTGGATCTGCAGGAAGGCGACAGCATGCGGTGCGCATCCGGCCGATCCGAGGTTCTCGCCTGACGGTCGGGAGCTGCTGTTGGCGACCCAATCGCACCCGGCTCCTCGACACGTCCACCGAGTCCTCGACGGATCCGCCGATCCTCAGCGATCTGGCGATCACCGGCGACACGGTCACCTGGCTGCATGGATCGATGCCGGAGAGCGCGACCCTGAGCTGAGCGCCGGGGCGGCTGGGCGCTGGCCCAACGGGGCCAGCCCCAACCAAACCGTTCTACTTGGGCTGCTCCTCGCGGAACTTGCCCTGCCTGATCAGGTGCTCGTGCGGGCCGGACACCTTGTAGTTGGCGTTCTTGACGAGCGCTTCGGCGTAGGCCGGCCAGAACGCGCCGGTGGGGGGAGCCCCCTTGACGCAGGGGCCACCGGAGTTGCCGGGCAGTGACATCCAGATGAATGCGTCGACGTACTTGTAGCCCGTGCTCGTGGTCAGCGGGCCAAGACCCCGGCCCGGGGGGTTGCAGAGGACCTCGTTGCCGTTCTTGACGCGGTTCTTCGGGACCAGCGGACCACGGCCACCTCCCGCGGTGTTGACCACGAAGTGGACGCCACCGAGCTTCTTGGCGATCAGCTGGCCGTAGGCGACCTCGCGGCTGGTCCAGTCGAAGTGGGTCGAGTTGAGGAAGAAGCCCTGTGCCTGCTTGACGTCCTCCTGGGCGAGCCACTTCGCAGCCCGCTGCCACGGCAGCGCGTCAGCCGCGCCGGCGTCGATGTAGACGGCCGTGTGGGGATCCTTCTCGAGCGCCTGGATGGCATAGGAGATCTCGCCGAAGCGGACCCTCCGCTCGGCCGGGGTCAGGCCGCCGGCGGTGATCAGCGGCGTCGAGCTCCAGGAACATCACAACGTGGTAGTTGCCGATTCCGGCGGCGACGTTGCCGATCCACCGGTCATAGCTGCGTGCGAACGCGGGAGTCGCCGTCTTCGCGCCCTTGCCGACGAGCGAATAGGTCGTCAGCTGAACCGTGGTGTTGGGCTCCTTGAGCTGGGTCTGCAGCAGATAATGGGACACGAGACCGGCCGTGTTGTGCTGGGTGTTGTAGTAGAAGAATCGATATCCGATCGGCGCGTTGGCGATCACATCGAGCTCCTCGGCCTGCTTTGGGTGCTTCCGGCGGATCTGCTTGGCGACCTTGCCCGGCGCGCTGGCCGAGCCGGGCCGATACCACTTGATCCCGTACAGCGGGTCGCCAAAGGTGGCCGGGCGCCAGGTAGTAGGGGCTCCCGAACGACAGCGGATTGGCCGGATTGCGGGTCTCGAGCGGATCGTCGCGAAGGATCGTCAGATCGGCCGTGCTGACCGATCCGAGCGGCTGTGGGGAGGCGCCGAACAGATAGACCTTGGCGTGGACCGCCGGCGCATCGGCCATGCCGCGGTCGATGATCCTGACCCTGAACGTGAACGTCGTCTGGCCCGGCTCGAAGGTTGCGAGCGTGTTCGGAACCACGTCGAAGTCGACGCCGTTGATCGCGTCCTGCTGCTTGACGCCGTAGCGGACCTCTTCCTCTCCGTACAGCGCGTCGGCGTCGCCTGAGCGCACGATCGTGATCGTCGCGTAGCCGGCGTCCTCGCTGACGGTGTACGTCGAGGCGCTGAGGCTCACGTTTCCGGAGGTGCTGACGCCGGCCATATGCCTGCGTGCGCTCGCCGCGGGTGTGGCCACCAGGGCGAGCGCCAGCAGCGCCGCGACCCCGATCGTTGGCAGAATCGGGTACAGCCGTCGTCGTCTCACAGCGCGCTACTCCAGTGCTTGTTGTCTCAGCCACGGGATGTCGCGCTCGCCGTGCAACGTCTGACACCCCCGTGCACTGGCCCCTGTTGCGAGCGCTCAAGCTCCCTTTTGCGGCTAGATCGTAGCGGCGCAGGCGGCGGCGTCGATTCCGTCAGTCGAGGTTGATCGCAACGTATTTGGTCTCGAGGTACTCGTCGATTCCCTCGACGCCGCCCTCGCGTCCGAATCCTGACTGTTTGACGCCGCCGAACGGCGCTGCGGGGTTGGAGACGAGACCCTGATTGAGGCCGACCATGCCGGTCTCCAGCCGCTCGACCACACGCAGCGCGCGCTTCACGTCACGTGTGTAGAGGTAGGAAACCAGGCCGAACTCGGTGTTGTTGGCCGCGGCGATCGCCTCATCTTCGGTCTTGAAGGTTCGGATCGGTGCGACGGGACCGAAGATCTCCTCCTTGAGCAGGCGGGCGTCCTCGGGAACGTCGGAGAGGACCGTGGCCTCGTAGAAGTAGCCGGCACGGTCAACGGTCCCACCTCCGGTCAGGACGCGCGCGCCCTTGCCGGTCGCGTCGTCGACGAGCTCGGCGACCTTGTCGCGCTGCGCCGCGTCGATCAGGGGGCCGACCTGGACGCCGTCCTCGGTGCCGCGCCCGAGCTTCATGGCGCCGATCCGGGCGGCCAGCTTGTCCGCGAACTCCTGGGCGACCGGAGCGGCGACGTGGAAGCGGTTGGCCGCCGTGCACGCTTCGCCGACATTGCGCATCTTCGCGATCACCGCGCCCTCCACTGCCGCGTCGAGATCGGCGTCCTCGAAAACGATGAACGGGGCGTTGCCGCCGAGCTCCATCGAGAGCTTCAGCAGTCCCTCAGACGCCTGCGCCATCAACTTGCGGCCGACCTCGGTCGATCCGGTGAACGACATCTTCCGCAGCCGCGGATCGGCGATCAGGGGTCCGGTCGACTCGCTGGCCGACGAGGCAGTGATGATGTTGAGCACGCCGTCGGGCAGGCCTGACTCCTGCAGGATCTGACCGAGCGCCAGCATCGTCAACGGCGTCTGCTGCGCGGGCTTGACGACCATCGTGCAGCCTGCGGCGATCGCCGGGCCGATCTTGCGGGTGCCCATCGCCAGTGGGAAGTTCCAGGGCGTGATCAGCAGGCAGGGACCGACCGGCTGGCGCATCGTCAGCAGTCGACTGGCGCCGTTGGGGGCAACGGCGTAGCGGCCGTCGATCCGGACCGCCTCCTCGCTGAACCAGCGGAGGAATTCGGCGCCGTAGAGGATCTCCGACTTCGACTCAGACAGCGGCTTGCCCATCTCGAGCGTCATCAGCAGCGCCAGCTCATCCGCGCGCGCGACGATCGCTTCGAACGTCCGGCGCAGAATCTCTCCGCGCTCGCGCGGCGGGTGGACGGCCCACTCACCCTGAGCCGCCACGGCTGCATCGAGCGCCGCCATGGCGTCGTCGGCTGAGGCGTCGGCGACATCCGTCAGGCTCTCACCGGAGGAGGGATCCTCGACCGAGAGCGTGCCCTTGCTGCCGTCCCGCCACTCACCGTTGATCAGCAACTGGTGCGGTACGGAATCGACTACCTGCTGCTCCTGCGCTTCGATCGTCGCGCTCATCTCGACCACCAATCTCGTTCGAAAATTCGGGGTACGTATGGACCCTACTGCGAGCGCCGCCGCTCCGGCTCGGCGGCGCGCGCAGGGGTATCGCTGGAGGTGCTACCCGCTCAGGAGGCGGCGGGGACCGCCGCGGGCTCGAGTGCCACCGCGAGAACTTCATCGATCGTCATCGCGAAGTGGAACGTCATCGCCGTGCGCACCTCTTCGGGGACGTCGTCGATGTCGCCGCGGTTGCGTTCGGGCAGGACAACCTCGGTCAGCCCGGCCGCGTGCGCAGCCAGAACCTTCTGCTTGACCCCGCCGATCGGCAGGACGCGGCCCTGGAGCGTGACCTCCCCGGTCATGCCGACCGTGTGGCGGACCGGACGGTCGGTCAGCAGCGAGGTCAGCGCGGTCACCATCGTCACGCCCGCGCTCGGCCCGTCCTTCGGGATCGCGCCGGCCGGGACGTGGATGTGGAACGCCTTCTCCTCGAATGAGCTCGGATCGATGTGCAGATCCTCCGCGTGGCCGCGGACGTAGGAGAGGGCGATCTGCGCCGACTCCTTCATCACGTCGCCCAGCTGGCCTGTCAGGGTCAGCCCGGCGCTGCCCGTCATCCGAGTCGCCTCAACGAACAGGACATCGCCGCCGGCGCCGGTCACCGCCAATCCGGTTGCGACGCCCGGCACCGCCGTGCGCACCGCCGACTCCTGGAAGAACCGCTGCCGGCCGAGCGCGTCGCGAACGGCATCGACATCGATCGTCACCGGGGCCTCGGCCGTTGCGGAGGCGATCCGCGTGGCCGTCTTGCGCAGGACCTTGCCGATCTCGCGCTCGAGGTTGCGGACGCCGGCCTCACGCGTGTACTCGGTCACGACCGTGCGGAGGATCTCGTCGGAAACCGATACCTCCTCGGTGCGCAGACCGTTGCGCTCCAGCTGGCGTGGCCACAGGTAGTCGTGCGCGATCGCAACCTTCTCGGAAGTTGTGTATCCGTCGAAGCGGATCACCTCCATCCGGTCCAGCAGCGGGCCGGGGATCGTGTCGGCAACGTTCGCGGTGGCGATGAACAGGACATGGCTCAGGTCCAGCTCCACGTCCAGATAGTGGTCGCGGAAGTTGTGGTTCTGGGCGGGATCGAGCACCTCGAGCAGCGCTGAGGACGGGTCGCCGCGCCAATCAGCGCCGACCTTGTCGACCTCGTCGAGCATGATCACCGGGTTGATCGTCCCGGCATCGCGGAGCGCCCGCACCAGGCGGCCCGGGAGCGCGCCGATGTAGGTGCGGCGGTGGCCTCGGATCTCGGCCTCGTCGCGGACACCCCCGAGCGAGATCCGGACGAACTTCCGGCCCGTGGCCCGGGCGATCGACTCGCCGATCGAGGTCTTGCCGGTACCGGGAGGTCCGATCAACGTCAGGATCGCGCCCGAGCGCCGGTCCTCCGTGATCTCACGATCAACGCGGAGCTTCTTGACCGCGATGTACTCGACGATCCGGTCCTTGACGTCCTCGAGGCCGGCGTGATCAGCGTCGAGCACCTCGCGTGCGTACTCGGGATCGAGCCGCTCCTCGGAGCGGACACCCCACGGCACAGCGATCAACCAGTCCAGGTAGGTCCGGATCACGCTGGACTCGGCCGATTGCTCACCGACCCGCTCAAGCCGCCCGAGTTCCTTCTCGGCCTGCTCGCGCACGTCATCGGGCATTCCCGACTCGGCGATCTTCGTGCGGTACTCCTCGACGACGGACGCATCGTCCTCGCCGAGCTCCTTGCGGATTGACTCCATCTGCTTGCGCAGGAAGTACTCGCGCTGCTGCTTCTCGGCGCCGGTTTCGACGTCGTCGCGGATCCGCTTGCGGACCTGCAGCTCGGCGAGCCGCTCGCGCTGCAGCGTCAGGGCCAGCTGCAGGCGCTCGACGATGTCGACCGTCTGCAGCAACTGGAGGCGCTGCTCGAAGCTGAGATCGGGGGAGTAGCCGCTCGTGTCGGCCAGCGATCCGGCTTCCGTGATGCTCCGCAAAAAGGCCTGGATGCGGCCGTCATCACCGCGCAGCTCGAGGATCTCCTCGACGACGGCGCGGTATTCACGTTCGAGCTCACGGACCTCACGGCTGGGGACGCCGGTCGGGTCGGGTCGTTCCTCGACCTCGACGTACAGGCGGCCATCGGGAAGCGTGGAGGCGGCGCCGGCGACGCCGCGGTGGAGGCCTTCGAGCACGGAGGCGCGTGCGCCACCGGGCAGCCGGATGCGGTCGGCGACCTTGGCCACCGTGCCAACCGCGGCGAACTCCTTCTCGTGGCGGGGGACCAGTAGGACGTGCTCCTCGTCGCTACCGGTATCGACGGAGAGCGTCACGGACATACCCGGGAACACGACTGCGTCGTCGAGGGGGACTAGTAGAAGACGGGTCATCGGTGCTTCACTTTCACCAGGCGCTTACAAAACGTAAGTCAAGAATATCAGTTATTCACGACGTGCCTGCAGAGATCTCAGTAGGAGAGACTTAGATTATCACCACGTACCTATTGAGGTAAGCGCGCTGGCGGAACGGCGGGCGGATCTGGCAAGATTCGTCAGCGATGCCAGATCGAAAGCCAGAGTCGTCCGAACCCGCCCACGACATCCTCGCCGCCGAGGAGTTCGTCGTGCCGGCACCCGACCCAAAGCTGCGCAAGGAACCGCCACACGATGTCCTGGCGGCTGAGGAGTTCGCGATGCCAGCGCCCGATCCGGTGCTCCATCGCGCGGTCACCCCACCGCCGCATCCCAACGACCCCGATGGCAGCGAGGATCCGCACGACGTGCTCGCGGCCGAGGAGTTCGCGATGCCTGCCGGCAGGGTCAGCGTCGATGTCGCACCACCCACCGGTTCCGCCCTGCGCGACTGGTCACCCCGCGTGGCCGTCGGCGTTGCGGCGCTGCTGTTCGTTGGCGGGGTCGCGTCGAAGCTCCGCCGCCGGGGCTGACCAGCCCGGCTCTCGGCGGCGGCTGATCAGCGCCGCTTGCGTGGCGGCAGCAGGTCGGTGATCGTCCCGGCGGCGATCTCCGCCGCGAAGGCGACCGTTTCCGACAAGGTCGGATGCGGGTGGACCGTCAGGCCGATGTCATCGGCGGTTGCCCCCATCTCGAGCGCCAGGACTGTCTCGGAGATCAGGTCGCCGGCGCCGATGCCGACAATCCCGGCGCCGAGCAGGCGCTTGGACTCCCTGTCGAACAGCAGCTTCGTCGATCCCTCGGGCCGGCCAAGCCCGAGCGCGCGACCGGAGGCGACCCACGGGAAGACCGCCTTCTCGTACTCGGTGCCCGTGGCCTTGGCCGCCGCCTCAGTGAGACCCATCCATGCAACTTCGGGATCGGTGTAGGCGACCGACGGGATCGCCAGGGCATCGAACTCGACGGACTCCCCGGCGATCACCTCGGCAGCGACCTTGGCTTCGTGCGTCGCCTTGTGCGCGAGCATCGGCCCACCGACGACATCGCCGATCGCGTAGATGTGCGCGACGTTCGTCCGCTGCTGACGGTCGACCGCGATGAAGCCGCGTTCATCGACGTTGACGCCGGCCGCGTCGGCACCGAGGCCCTTGCCGTTGGGGATCCGGCCAACGGCGACCAGGATCCGGTCGAAGACCTGCGCCTTGCCCTCCGAGAACTCGACTTTCAGTCCGTTCTTCTGGGCCTTGACCGCCGTCACCTGCGTGTTCAGGAGGATCGCCTCATAGCGGCCGCCGATGCGCTTGTGCAGCGGCCGCACGAGGTCGGGATCACAGCCGGGGATCAGCTGGTCCTGCATTTCGACGACCGTGACCCGGGCCCCGAGCGCGTCGTACACGGTCGCCATCTCCAGACCGATGATCCCGCCGCCCACGACCAGCAGCCTGCCGGGAACGTCATCAGGGGAGAGGGCACCGGTCGAGTCGATGATCCGCGGATCGTCCGGCATCATCGGCAGCCGCACCGACCGCGATCCGACCGCGATGATGCAGTTCTCGAAGCTGAGCTCGCGGTCGCCGACCTTCACCGTGTTCGGCCCGGTCAGCTGCGCCTCGCCGTGGACGACCTCGACCTTGCGCTGCTTCGCCATCTGCGCGAGCCCGCCGGTCAGCCTGCCGACGACGTCGTCCTTCCAGCCCAGCAACTTGCCGAGGCCGACCTTCGGCTTCCCGAACGAGACGCCGTGCTCCGACATCTCCTCAGCTTCCGCGATCGAGCGGGCAGCATGGAGCAGCGCCTTCGACGGAATGCATCCCACGTTCAGGCAGACGCCGCCCAACGACTCGTAACGCTCGATCAGCACCGTCTTCAGCCCCAGATCCGCCGCTCGGAAGGCAGCCGTGTAGCCACCGGGACCGGAGCCGATGACGACGACCTGGACATCCCGTTGCGAGGCGGGCGGTGCCGGCTCGTCACTCGGCTGTGCTGCTTCGAGCGTGAGCAGCACACTGCCCTCGGAAACACGGTCGCCGACCTTGACGCGCAGCTGCGTGATCGTGCCGGCGGCGGGGGAGGGGACGTCCATCGTGGCCTTGTCGGACTCGAGCGTGAGCAGCGGATCCTCGGGCGCGACCTCCTGGCCGACCTCGACGAGGATCTCGATCACGGGGACGTCGGCGAAATCGCCGATGTCAGGGACACGGACCTCCATCAGAGCAGGATGCGGCGGAAGTCGGAGAGAACCTTCACGAGATGCGCCACGAACCGGGCGGCGGCGGCGCCGTCGATCACGCGGTGGTCGTAGGAGAGCGACAGCGGCAGCATCAGCCGCGGCTCAAACTCGCTCGTCGTGGAGTTCCAGACGGGCTTCAGCTGCGAGCGGGTGGCGCCGAGGATCGCGACCTCGGGAGCGTTGATGATCGGCGTGAACGACGTCCCGCCGATGCCGCCGAGCGACGAGATCGTGAACGTCGAGCCGGTGATGTCGGCGGGCTGGAGCTTTCCGTCACGGGCCTTGGCCGACAGGGTGCTCAGCTCCTGGGCGATCTCGAGGAGGCCCTTGTGATCGGCGTTCTTGATCACCGGCACGACGAGCCCGCCGGGCGTGTCAGCGGCGAAGCCGATGTTCCAGTACTGCTTGCGGACGAGCTCATCGCCGTCGAGCGAGGAGTTGAAGTCGGGAAACGCCTTGAGCGTCGCGATCGAGGCCAGGATCAGGAACGAGACCATCGTCACCTTCGCCTCGGACTGCTCGGCGTTGAGCTGCTTGCGCCACGATTCGAGCGAGGTGATGTCTGCCTCGTCGTTGTGCGTGACGTGCGGGATCATCACCCAGTTGCGCGCCAGGTTCGGCGCCGAGATTCTCTGGATCCGCGACCGCGGGACCCGCTCCACCGGCCCATACTTTTCAAAATCGAGCTTTGGCCACGGCGCCAGGTTCAGCCCGGGAATCCCAGCGCCACCACCGCCCGCAGACGTCGCCGCACCAGGCGCTCCACCGTCCTTCGGAGCCCCCGAGGCTGCAGCCTTCACATCATCAGGCGTCAGCCGCCCCTTGCGCCCCGTGCCGCTGACCCCGTGCAGGTCGATCCCCAGCTCCCGGGCGAGTCGACGTACGGAGGGACTCGCGTAGACGGGGGGTGCCGGAGGTCCGCCGGATGGCGCTCGCGAACCTGAGGAGCCGTTCTCGGACGCGCGCGGCGGCGCTGCAGGTTCGCGAGCGCCCTCCGTCGGGCCTCCGGCACCCCCCGACAGGGCGGCTGCCTGTTCGGTCGCCGCCTCCGGTGCTGGTTCCGAGGTGGAGGCACCGGACACAGGTTCCGAAGCGGAGCCGCCGGACCCAGCTTCCAAGTCCAGCACGACAGTGCCCTGCGACACCGCATCGCCAACGGCAACGTGGATCGCCTTGACGACCCCGTCGAACGGCGCCGGCACGTCCATCGTGGCCTTGTCGGACTCGAGCGTGACGAGTGGGTCCTCGGCGGTGACCGTGTCGCCGACGGCGACCAGGATCTCGATCACCGGGACGTCGGAGAAGTCCCCGATGTCCGGGACGGTGACCGGTTTGACGCCGCCGGCGGTCGCGGTCATACGGTGGTCGGCAGCGGCGCCGAGGGATCGATCTCGTACTTGGCGATCGCCTCCGCGACCACCTCCCGCTTGATCGTGCCCTCGTCGGCGAGGGCCTTGAGCGTCGTGACGGCGACGTGGTGGCGATCGACCTCGAAGAACCAGCGCAGCGCCTTGCGGTAGTCGCTGCGGCCGAAGCCATCGGTCCCAAGCGTGCGGTAGAGGCCCGGCACCCAGGCGCGGATCTGATCCGGAAGCGTGCGGATGTAGTCGGTCGAGGCGATCACCGGACCCTTGCGCGACTCGAGCTGCGCGGTGACGTAGGGCACCCGCGGCTGATCGAGCGGGTGCAGCGTGTTCCACCGCTCGACCTCGACACCGTCGCGGCGCAGCTCGGTGAACGAGGTGACGCTCCACACATCGGCGAGCACGCCGAAGTCCTGTTCGAGCAGCTCGGCCGCCGCCAGCACCTCCCGGAGGATCGTGCCGGAGCCGAGCAGCTGCGCGCGCGGCTTGCGTGAGCGGGCCTGGCCGGCGTCGCGCACGAGGTGCATGCCCTTCAGGATCCCCTCGCGTGCGCCGTCCGGAATCGCCGGCTGGACGTAGTTCTCGTTCATCAGGGTCAGGTAATAGAAGACATCTTCCTGCTCGGAGACCATCCGCCGCAGACCCTCCTGGATGATCACGGCGACCTCGTAGGCGTAGGCCGGGTCATACGCACGGCAGTTCGGCACGACGGAGAACAGCACGTGGCTGTGGCCGTCCTCGTGCTGCAGGCCCTCGCCGTTGAGGGTGGTGCGCCCGGCGGTGCCGCCGAGCATGAAACCGCGCGCCCGGGAATCGGCCGCCGCCCAGATCAGGTCCCCGACCCGCTGGTAGCCGAACATCGAGTAGTAGATGTAGAACGGGATCATCTGCTCGCCGTGAGCGCTGTACGACGTTCCGGCGGCGATGAACGAGCTCATCGACCCGGCCTCGGTGATCCCCTCCTCGAGGATCTGGCCGTGCGCGTCCTCCTTGTAGAACATCAGCTGCTCGGAGTCCTGCGGCTGGTAATGCTGGCCGAACGGGGCGTAGATCCCGATCTGGCGGAACATGCCCTCCATCCCGAAGGTCCGTGACTCATCGGGGATGATCGGCACGATCCGCTTGCCGAGCTGCTTGTCGCGCAGCAGCGCGGCCAGCACCCGGACGAACGCCATCGTCGTCGAGATCTCGCGGTCACCCGATCCCTCGAGCTGGGCCTTGAACAGATCGATCGACGGCACCGGCAGCTCCCCGGCGGTGCGGCGGCGGACCGGTAGCGACCCCCCGAGCTCGTCCCGGCGCTCGCGCAGGTACCGCATCTCGGGTGAATCGGCGGGCGGCTTGTAGTACTCGGCTGCCCGGACCTGGGCGTCGGTGAGCGGCAACTCGAATCGATCGCGGAAGGCGAGCAGCGCCTCCTCGGTCATCTTCTTGGCCTGGTGGGTGATCATCTGGCCCTCACCGGAGACGCCCATCCCGTAGCCCTTGATCGTCTTCGCGAGGATCACCGTCGGGCGACCGACCTCGCTGACCGCGCGCGAGTAGGCCGAGAAGACCTTCTGCTGGTCGAGGCCGCCACGGTTGAGCAGCCAGATGTCCTCGTCACTCATGTGCGAAACGCGATCGAGCAGCACCGGATCCTTGGCGAAGAAGTGCTCACGGACGTAGGCGCCGTCACGGGACTTGAACGTCTGGTACTCGCCATCGACCGATTCGGTCATCACGTGCACGAGGCGGCCGTCCGAGTCCTCGGCGAGAAGCGGATCCCAGCGCGACCCCCAGATCACCTTGATCACGTTCCAGCCGGCGCCTCGGAAGTCCGACTCGAGCTCCTGGATGATCTTGCCGTTGCCGCGCACGGGGCCGTCGAGCCGCTGCAGGTTGCAGTTGACGACCCAGATCAGGTTGTCGAGCTGCTCGCGTCCGGCCAGACCGATCGCGCCCATCGACTCCGGCTCGTCCATCTCGCCGTCGCCGAGGAAGGCCCACACCTTTCGGCCGGCCGTGTCGCTGAGGCCGCGCGCACCGAGGTACTTCATGAACCGCGCCTGGTAGATCGAGGTGATCGCCCCGATCCCGAGCGAGACGCTCGGGAACTGCCAGAACTCGGGCATCAGCCATGGGTGCGGGTACGAGGAGAGGCCGCCTCCGCCCACCTCCTGGCGGAAATTGTCGAGCTGCTCCGGCGTCAGCCGGCCCTCAAGGAAGGCGCGCGCGTAGTTGCCGGGGGAGGAGTGGCCCTGGAAGTAGACGAGATCGCCGCCGTGCTCAGCGGACGGCGCATGCCAGAAGTGGTTGAAGCCAACCTCGTAGAGCACCGCCAGGGAGGCGAACGAGGCGATGTGGCCGCCGAGTTCACTTGAGACCTTGTTGGCGCGGACGACCATCGCCATCGCGTTCCAGCGAACGATCGATCGCAGTCGCCGCTCAATCTCGGCCGCCTCGTCACCGCCGGGCAGCGGCACATCCTCGGCTGCGGGAATCGTGTTGATGTAGGGCGTGTTGAGGCTCGCGATCGGACCGGCGCCCTTGTGCTGCGCCCGCTCGACGACCCGCGTCAGCAGGCTCCGCGCGCGGTCGAGGCCGTCATGCTCGACGACCGCGTCAAGCGCCTCAACCCATTCGCCGGTCTCAACCGCGTCGATGTCCGTGGGCGCTCCGTTTGCGGAGGCGCCGTTCGAGCTCGGGACGGAGGCGGTGTCGGACATCGACTCCCTGCAATATAACCTCGCAGCGATGGCGCTCAGCGTGCTCAGCGGACCACCCGGCCCGCCGTGGGAGCGGCCCCTGGCGGGTGCCGTCGATTACTACACGGTCGTATCCGAAGCGCTGGCAGGCAACGCCCTCGGGGACCCGGTCACCCGGCCGCTCTACGTGTACCGCGCACCCGGTGTCGGCGACGCGCCGGTCGCCAGCGTGTACGTGCTGCAGGGCTTCACCAACCAGCTCGACAAGTGGCTGGCGCGGTCCGCGTTCGAGCCGACGATCTTCGAACGGCTCGACGCGCTGTTCTGCTCTGAGGAGGTTCCGCCTGCGGTGGTCGTGTTCGTCGACGCCTGGACCTCGCTGGGCGGCTCGCAGTTCCTGAATTCCCCGGCCACCGGGCGATATCACGACTACCTCGTCAACGAGGTCGTGCCGTTCATCGATGCGCGATATCCAACGGGCGAGGGGCGGCGTGGGATCACGGGCCACTCCTCCGGGGGGTACGGCGCGCTGGTCACGGCGATGCTCGCGCCGGGGCTGTTCGATGCGGTCGCGGCCCACGCGCCCGATGCGCTGTTCGAGGCCTGTTACCTACCGATCGTCCCGGAGGCGGTACGCCAGATTCAGTACGGCTTCGGCGGCTCGCTCGAGCGCTTTCACAGCGCCTTCGCAGCTCGCGAACGGTTTGATTACGGCCGCTTCGGAGCGACGCTCGAGCTGTGTGCCTACGCCGCCGCGTACTCGCCGAAACCAGACGATCGGGGGGGTTTCGAGCTCCCGTTCGAGCTCGCCACGGGCCGCCTTGTCGATGAGGTGTGGCAGCGATGGTTGCGGTGGGATCCCGTCAGGATGGTGGCCCACCGAGCGCAGGCCCTGCGGGGCCTGCGACATCTCCACCTCGAGGCCGGACGTCGTGACGAGGCGTTCCTCGATCTCGGGGCGACGGCGCTCTCGGCAGAACTGACGCGGCACGGAGTCGCGCACACGTTGGAGCTGTTCGATGGGGGACATGGTGGGCTGGCATACCGGTACCCCGCCGCGATTGCCGGGATCGTCGATGCGCTGAGCGGTGCCAGATGAAAGGATGGGACGCATGAGCGCCACCACCGAGGAGACTGATCTCGCGTTCGCCGGGCCGGGAGCCCAGGCGGCGATGGTCAAGGCGCGGGAGATCCACCCGCGCGAGCTGGTCGAGTTGTACCTGCGCCGGATCGAGGCCCATGACCCCAAGCTGAACGCCTTCCGCGTGGTGCTGGCCGACGAGGCATGGACGGCGGCCGACGCGCTGGCGGGAACCGATCTGACCGAGGCCGGGTCGCTGGCGGGGGTTCCGGTCGCGATCAAGGACGACATGGCCCTGGCCGGTCAGGCCACCACCTACGGCTCACGTTCGCCCGCCCGTCCGCAGGCAGCCGACTGCGAGCTCGTCGCACGGCTGCGTGCTGCCGGTGCGATCCCGATTGGCGTCACCAACGTGCCCGAGCTGATGGCATTCCCGTGGACCGCGACAGCCGCCAACGGTGTCACCCGCAACCCGTGGGAGCTGAGCCGGACGCCCGGCGGTTCATCCGGGGGCTCTGGCGCCGCGGTTGCCGCTGGGCTCGTCTCCGCAGCCACGGGTTCCGACGGTGGCGGCTCGATCCGGATTCCCGCGGCCTGCAACGGCCTCGTCGGGATGAAGGCGACACGCGGGCTCGTTCCGACCGCCCCCGCCGAGGAGCTGCACCTCGGCCTGACGGTACTCGGCGCGCTGGCGCGGACCGTCTCCGACAGCGCCCTGCTCCTCGATGTGATGACCGGTGAGAACACGTACGCCGCGGCTGCCGCGGCCGGACTCGGGGACCGCAAGCTGCGGATCGCGATCTCGCGAAAGATCCCACCGGGGCTGATGGCATTCATCTCCGCCGATCAGAAGCTCGCGTTCGAGCGGACCGCGCGACTGCTCGAGGAACTTGGCCACGACGTCTTTGAGCGCCATCCCAGCTACGGGCTGGTGAGCCTCGACTTCACTCAGACGTTCTTCACCGGCACCGCCGATCTCTACGACGGCCTCGCCGATCCGAGCGTCGCCGAGCGCTCGACCCGGCAGCTCGCGGCCGCCGCCCACAGGCTCGTATCCCCGAGCCGTCGCACGAAGCTGCGCGCGAAGCGACGGGTGACGACCGAGCGGGTGCTGAAACTCTGGGACGACGCAGACGTGCTGCTGATGCCGGTGCTGAGCAGCACCCCGATCGCGGCCGAGGGCGGTTACGGCAAGAACGCCGTGATGGCCCTCGACAAGGCCGCACGGTTCATGCCGTGGAACCCGCTGGCGAATGTGACCGGTCAGCCATCGATCGCGATCCCGGCCGGCTTCGGCGGCGATGGTCTGCCGCTGAGCATCCAGCTGATGGGCCGCCACGGCAGCGAGGATCTGCTCTACGCGCTCGCCAGTCAGGTCGAGGCCGCGCGGCCCTGGGCTCCGCAGCGCCCGGCGCTCTTCGGCTGACCTTCGACGTGTTCTCATGGCAGCCCCGTTGGGCTGCCCTCAGAGGGTGGACATTTGTACTAGTTTCGGGTCCCCGGAGTGATCCACGCTTGTCGGATTGTCGTATGGCGGCAGCGGGCCGATAAGTCTTCTGCCTGTCCACCACTCTGAGGAGAGAAGTGTTCAAATTGCATCGCCTGTTGCCGTTGGGTCTCGTCGCAGCCACGGCGACGATGATCACCACCGGCAGCGCCCAGGCAGCCCTGCTTACGAGCAGCGCCACGAACTGCCCCAACGTCCCGGAGGCACAGACGTTCCTGCCGTGGAACGATTCCTCCGAGTACCAGCTCGCGCCGGATGGGAACTTCGCCGGTCTGGCGGCCACGTGGTCGCTGAGCGGCGGCGCAGCCGCGGTCGCCGGTGGCGACGGCTACACGCTCGCCGGTCAGCCCGCGAGCACGGAATCACTGTCGCTGCCGTCCGGCAGCTCGGCCACGACGCCGGTGGTCTGCGTCGGTGTCAACGATCCGACGATCCGCTTCTTTGCGGAGAACAGCGGCTCGTCGTCCTCGACGCTGCTGGTCAGCGCCACGATGATGACCACGCTCGGCCTGCAGGTCACCCTGCCGATCGGAGACATCAGCGCAACCGGCACGTGGGAGCCCTCCCCGGTGCTCGCGATCGCTGAAAATCTCCTGACCCTGCTCCCGAACAATCAGACTCCGGTCACGTTCAGCTTTAGCCCACAGGGAAGCCGCGGCTCTTGGGAGGTCGACGATCTGTACGTTGATCCCATGGGCGGCGGGGGCGGATGAGCTTCGACTCCTACGAGTCGCCGGAATCCGAGGCGCTCCTGCGCGTTGCGCAGGGGCGCCTCGGCGCTGACCGGACTCCGCACCGTCAGCTCGTCACCGAGCTGACGGCCGCGGCGCTGTTCCTGGTCTGCGCCGCGTGCGTCTCAGTGCTGTTCGCACCGAGCCGGCCGTTTTCGTGGACAGCGCTGCTTGCGACGAGTGCCGTGTTCGCGGCGGCGCAGCGGGTGAAGTTCCCGGTTGCATCGGGCTGGACGTGGCCGACGCAGCTTGCCTTCGTGCCGATGGTGTTTCTGCTGCCGCTGTGGCTGGTCCCGTTCCTCGTGGCAGCGTTACGTGTCCTCGACCTCATGCCACGGCTCATCCGGGGCAGCGCGTCCGGGTTCCAGTCTGTCGTGAAGATCGCAGACTGCTGGTACACACTGGCACCGGTGCTTGTGGTTTCCGCGCTCGGCGGGTCGCGATTCTCGTGGGGCCACTGCGCAATCTACGTGCTGGCGTTCACGGCACAGATCGCGCTTGACGCCGGCACCTGGCTGCTGCGCGACTGGTTCGGCGCCGGGGTCCGGCCCTCTGCGCAGCCGAAGATCCTGTGGGCGTACAGCACCGACGCTGCACTGACATGCGTCGGCCTGATGTTCGCCGCCGAGGCGGGACACGGTCACCCGTTGACACTGGTGCTGGTCGTGCCGCTGATCGGACTGTTCGGCCTGTTTGCCCGCGAGCGCCAGGAGCGGATGGACAACACACTTGCGCTCAGCACGGCCTACCGGGGCACGGCGCTGCTGCTCGGCGACGTGATCGAGGACGACGACGAGTACACCGGCATTCACAGCCGGGCCGTGGTCGATCTCAGCCTGGCGGTCTCTGACCGACTCGGCCTCGACTCGCGGACCCGGCTGAACATCGAGTTCGGCGCACTGCTGCATGACGTCGGCAAGATCCGGGTGCCGAAGGAGATCATCCACAAGCCGGGAGCGCTGACAGAGGCCGAATGGCAGGTGATGCGTGAGCACACCGTGTGGGGCGAGGAGATGCTGCGGCAGGTGGGCGGGACGTTGTCGGGCGTCGGGCGCGTCGTCCGGCATTCACACGAGCGCTGGGACGGTAGCGGCTATCCGGACAAGCTGGCCGGAGAGGCGATTCCGATCGAAGCCCGCGTGATCTCGGCCTGCGACGCGTTCAACGCGATGACCACGGACCGGCCCTACCGCCGGGCGATGACACATGAGATGGCAACGTCGGAGATCCACCGCTGCGCGGGCAGCCACTTCGATCCAATGGTGGTCCAGGCGCTGCTAGACCAGCTGACCGCCGAGCAGCTGCTCAGCGAGCGGGGCGGCTTGGGCACGGCGGGCCGGCACGAGACCAAGCCGCGTACGCCGATCCAATATGTCGGCAGCCGTGATCGCGCCTTCGCGCTGGGTCGCCGCGAGAAGTTCGACGCCCAGCACGTCTGAGCCGTCGGCGACGGGGCGCAGGAGCTCCGGCCGACCGGTCGCTAGCGCCGCGATCTCCGGCGCTTCGGTTCCGAACCGCCGCCACAGCTGTGCCGGCACGCCCGGCACTGAGCCGAGAGGCCGGTCGGCCGTCGGCGCCCCAACCAGAGGGAGCCGGGTGGTGCGGCACCGACCCGCGAGGACGCCCGGCCGAGCGGCGATCACGTCGACGGCATCCTGCGCCATCTGCCGGTAGGTCGTCAGCTTGCCGCCGACGATCGTCACGATCCCGTGCTCGGGATCCTCGATCACGGCGTGGCGGCGTGAGATGTCGGCGGTGCTACCTGCGGCCGCCTCGAGCAGCGGCCGGAACCCCGCGTAGCGACCGACGACATCCGCGGGCGTCAGCCTGACGTCCAGCACGCGGGAGACGGCCTCCAGTAGGAAACTCTCATCAGCGGGCGGGACCT
Source organism: uncultured Conexibacteraceae bacterium (assembly GCA_963778315.1). Classification (GTDB taxonomy): domain Bacteria; phylum Actinomycetota; class Thermoleophilia; order Solirubrobacterales; family Solirubrobacteraceae; genus Palsa-465. The sequence goes on from CAVZTZ010000015.1 coordinate 845,662, forward strand.
CCGCGACGTCGGGAATGTGGTCGGCATCGACCGGCTCATCGGTGAGCCCGATCAGTGCCAGCCCGTCGGCGCGCGGGATCGCGAAGACCACCCGCCCGAAGTGGCCGGGCAACGGCACGTTCAGCTGAGCCCGCGGATTGCCGAGCCGCTCAACGGCCACGAGCAGATGAGAACCCCGGCTTGGACGCAGCGCAATCCCGGGGGCGAGCTCTCCGGCCCACACGCCGGCGGCATTGATCACATGCCGGGCACTGATCCGCCCGGTCGCGCCGGTCAGCCGGTCGCGCACCTCGGCGCCGCTGCGATCGAGCGACAGCGCCTCGCAGTGGGTGAGGATCCGCGCACCGCGGCCCGCGGCGGTGCGCGCGAGCGCCACGACCAGACGAGCGTCGTCCTCGAGCTGCGCGTCCCACGAGAGGATCCCGCCGCGCAGCCGGGGGCCGCTCAGCGCCGGTGTCCATAGCAGCGCTTCCGCGGAGGTGATGCGCCGCATCGGCGGGAGGCGTCGCGCGCTGGTCCCGGCGAGCGCGCGCATCACATCGCCGATCTTGAAGCCGAGCGCGATCGGCAAGGCGCTCAGCAGCTCGGCGCGACCGTAGACAGGCGTCACCTGGGGGAGCGCTCGAATCAGGTGCGGGGCGGTGACGTCGGCCAGGATGGCGCGCTCGCGCGCCGACTCCCAGGCGACGCCGAATTGGAGCTTGGCGAGGTATCGGATACCTCCGTGCGCGAGCTTCGAGCTGAAGGCACTCGTCCCGGCAGCCAGGTCGGTGCGCTCGACCAGCGCCACCGACAGCCCGCGGCCGACCGCGTCAAGAGCGACGCCGGCCCCGGTGACACCGCCACCGACCACGAGCACGTCGACCTGCTCGCCCGCAGTCAGGCGGTCCAGCTCGGCGGTCCGCCGCTCGGCGCTCAGAAACGTGGCGCCAACCGGAGGTCTCATGGCAGCAGCACGCCGGGATTGAGGATGCCGCTGGGGTCGAGTTCGCGTTTGACCGCCTGTAGCGCTGCAATCCCGAGCTCGCCGGTTTGGCGCACGTACCAGTCGCGGTGGTCGCGGCCGACTCCGTGATGATGCGTGATCGCGGCGCCAGTGGAGACGATCGCGTCGCTGGCGGCCCCCTTCGCGCGACGCCACTGCGCGACGGGATCGTCAGCCTGGGCACAGGCGACGGTGAAGTACAGGGAGGCGCCTGAGCGGTAGATGTGCGAGATGTGGCAGAGGACCAGCGGTGGTGTACCCAGTTCGGTCAGCGTTTCTGTGAGCGCTGTGCGGACGGCGTCGTAGAGGTCGGGCAGGCGCGACCAGAAGCACGCCGTCTCGAGAGTCTCAACCGTCGCGCCGGCGTCGATCATCGCGTCACGTAGGTACGGCGCCGCATAGCGGCCGTGGGCCCAGGAGGCGCCGGCGTCGGCGTCACGCACGCCCCCGAGCTGGGTCAGGATCGCTGCCAGGGTGGAGACGCGCTCCTCGACGGCTGCGGCTGTCCCCTCGCACCCGACGATCGCCAGACAGCCGCCGGTTTGGCCGTCGGCTCCGATCGCGTCCGGGTTGGCGAGGTTAATCGCACTCTCAACCTCGTCGGAAAGACGCAGCACCGTCGGGCGCGGACCGTCCTGGGCGAGCGCGCGCAGCGCGGCCGCGCCCTCATTGAACGACGGGAACCTCCAGCCCTCGTACGCGCGTGCCTCCGGCAGCCGGTCCAATTCGACGGTGACCGCGGTGATGATCCCGAACGCGCCCTCGCTGCCGAGGAACAGCTGGCGCAGGTCCGGCCCTGCCGCCGACCGCGGTGCATTGCCGACCTCGATCGTGCCCCGCGGAGTTGCGACGCGGAGGCCGACGACGCGTTCGTCGAAACGCCCGTATCCGGCCGAGGCCTGGCCGCTCGAGCGTGCCGCCGCGAATCCTCCGATGGTCGCGTACTCAAATGACTGCGGGAAGTGCCCGATCGTGTAACCGCGTGCGTTGACCAGCGCCTCTGCCTCGGGTCCGCGCAGGCCCGGCTCAAGTGTCACCGTCCGTGATACCTCATCCAGTTCGAGCAGCTCGGTGAGATTCTGAAGATCGATCGCGACCACAGCCGCGAACACCTCAGCGTCGGGCTCGAGCCCTCCAACGACTGAGGTTCCGCCCCCGAAGGGCACGACCGCGATCCGGTGCTCGGCGCAGATCTGGAGCAGCTCGAGGATCTGCTGGTGGCGCGCGGGAAGCAGCACGGCGTCGGGTGCCCCCTCCAGGTCGCCGGCCCGGATCCGCAGCAGGTCGGGAGTTGACTTTCCGCGCAAGTGACGGATCCGGGACTCAGCATCCGTGCGGACGCCGGCGGCTCCCAGGAGCTCGACGAACTGCTCCGCGACGGCCACGGGCAGGGCCGACGGGGTGGGACGGAGCTCAGCGAGCACCGGCACCCGCGTACCGGTCGGGGCGAGCCCGAGCGCCGTCTGTGCAAGTGCGAGCATTTGCGGCGACAATGCAGTCGCCGCGGTGGGATCACCCCATCCCGACCACGACGTCGTCGAGCGATAGTGTGACATCTAATGGAAGATCGTAACAGGGATGAAGACCGTGTGCTGGACGCCGCACACGCGACCGTGCTCGACTTCGGTGTGCGCCGTGCGACGCTGACCGAGGTCGCTCGCCGGGCGGGCCTCAGTCGGATGACGGTCTACCGTCGTTACTCGGACGCGCCGGAGTTGATGCGTGCCCTGATGTCGCGTGAATTCGGCGAGGTCCTGTTGCAGGCCGAGGCGCAGACGCGCGAGCTTGCCGATCCCCTGGACCGCATCGTCGGAGCTGTCGTCGGCACCGCAGCGATGCTGATGGAGCATCCGCTGCTGCTGCGGCTGTTGGAGCTCGAGCCGGAGGTGCTGATGCCGTATCTGTCACAGCGCGTCGGCGTCTTCCAGCAGACCGGGCGTGCGGCGATGGCGGGCTGGATCGTCGAGGCCCAGAGGACGGGCGCGATCCGGGCGGGAGATCCCGAGGTGATGGCGGCGACGATCGAGCTGATCGGCCGCGGTCCGGTGATCGCCGCCCGCACGCTGACGGGCGACAGGGCGGCGGTTCTCGATGAGCTGCGCCTCGCGATTCGTTCGTATCTGCGGCCGTAATCGGCATGGACCGGCTTTCGGTCCAACCCGCGAACTGACGGAATCAGGTTTCAGATAGCTCTCGGTTGGGTATACGAAGTGCATGCTTACAACCGAAACCAACATCCATGCGTCTGAAGCAGAAGTCCTGTTCGACCGCTGGCAGCGCCAGGGGGATCAGCGCGCTCGGGAAGAGCTGGTCCATCGGTACATGCCGCTCGCCCGCCGCTTGGCGCGCCGTTATCTCGGCGCGCGGGAGCCGTTCGACGATCTTGTGCAGGTCGCGAGCGTTGGTCTCGTCAAGGCCATCGACCGATTCGACGCGAGCCGCGGCAACGCGTTCACGTCATTCGCCGTGCCGACGATCCTCGGGGAGCTGAAGCGCTACTTCCGTGATCTCGGTTGGGCCGTCCACGTGCCGCGCGGCGCCCAGGAGCGCGCGCTCAAGGTCGAGGACGCGCAGCGGACGCTGACGTCGCGCACCGGTCGCGCGCCGACCGTTCAGGAGCTCGCCCAGTTCATGGAGCTAAGCGTGGAGGACGTGCTCGACGGGCTTGAGGCCTCCGAGGCGCACCATTCCGTGTCGCTCGACACGCCGCGCGACGACGGTGATTCGGAAGCCGGAACCATCGCTGACGTGCTCGGCAGTGAGGACCGGCGGTTCGAGCTGGTCGACGCGGGCGCCACCATCGCGGAGGCCGCGGCTCATCTGAGCGATCAGGAGCGCCGCATCCTCGGACTCCGATTCCTCGAGGATCGAACCCAGACGGAGATCGCCGAAGTCGAGGGTGTCTCACAGATGCAGGTGTCGCGACTCCTGCGCCGAGCGCTGGCGACGATGTCAGAGTTGGTCGAGGAGTCCTCTGACCCGACTGCCGCCTCCGGAACAGCTCGACGCCGACGCGACCGCTAGCTCAACCGACAGCTCTGACAGTTCGGCGTGTGGACCGGTGCCCGGACCATTAGAGTCTCGGGGCGGCCAGGAACCCCTGGCCGCCGACGCGCTATTCAAGACACCGGGATTCATGGACGCAGCCGAAAGGAACGCCGAAGGCACGATCGGGGCAGCGGCGAGTATTCGGCTTCGGCTGGAGAACCGGCCCGAATCGGTGACGTTGGTGCGCTCGATGCTCGCCGGAATCGGCGAGTACCTGCACCTCGGCCCCGAGCTGCAAGATGACCTGAAGACCGCCGTCAGCGAGGCGTGCAACAACGTCGTCCTGCATGCCTACGAAGGCGAGTTGGGTCCGATGCGGCTCGACCTGGAGGTCGACTCCGAGGGCCTTCACGTGCTGGTCGCCGACGACGGGGTCGGCATTCAGCGCGTGTCCCCGGCGGAGAATCGGATGGGCGTGGGACTGGCCGTGATCAGCGCTCTGGCGGAGCGTGCTGAGTTTCAGAGCTCTCCCGGTGAGGGGACCGAGGTCCGGATGTCATTCGCGAGCCACGCGGGCGGCAACAGCGGGCAGCTCGCGGTTCCAATGCTGGTCCGGCCCGCGCCGGCGCTGCCCGCCGGTGACATCACCGCCGCCATCGCCCCCGTTGAGCTGCTGCCCCAAGTCCTCGGTCGGCTTGTGCGCGGCGTCGCGGCCGGCGCCCACTTCCCCGTCGACCGGTTCCCGGCGATGCATCAGCTCACGAGCGCGATCAGCGTGCGCGCCGCCGATCGTGACGATCAGGTCGAGATCGGGTTTGCCCTCACCAGCAGCCCCCGGCGGATCGAGATCTCAATTGCACCGTTGCCGGCAGGCACGGGGGCGGCACTGCTGGAGGATGAAGCCACAGGCAACGCCCTGCGTCCGATCCTCGAACGGGTGGACGCTGTGCCGCTCGGTAACGAGGAGCGACTCGCGGTCGTCCTCGTCGAGCCGCGGGACTGACGGCGACGCTCGGTCAGCGTCGTCCGCCAGGCTGAGCCACTCGGTCAGGCGTCGTCGGCCAAGCTGAGCCGCTCGGTCAGGCCGGTCAGCTGCAGCAACCGGGCGACCTGCGTTCCTGGATTGGTCACGCCGAGCCGACATCCTGCCTCTGCGGCGCGCTGGTGTGCGCTCACGAGCACGCCAAGACCGGTGGAGTCGATGAACTCGAGCTGCGAGAGATCGATCACGATGTGCTCGGCACCCGACTCGACGGCGCGCGACAGCTCACTCTCAAGTGAGGCGGCGACCGCGAGATCGAGCTCGCCGCTGACCGTGATGACGTGCGCCCCACCCTCGGTGCGACCGGCTAGACGAAAGTGGCTGTCCACGGGCAGCAAGCGTACATCGTGGGGTCAGGCTGTGGCCGGGCGGTCATCCATCATCTCCCGGAGACGGTCGAGCGCGCGGCGCAGCAACCTCGAGACGTGCATCTGCGAGATCCCCACGCGGGTCGCGATCTCGCGCTGGCTGAGGTCCTCGCCGAAGCGCAGGTACAGGATCCTGCGTTCGAGTCGAGGGAGATGCCGCACGGCGGCGCTCAGCGTCGCCCTGTCGTCGGCTTGTTCCAGGCGGGCATCCGCGAATCCGACGGTGTCGATCAGCTGGGCTCCTTCAGGTGAGGTTGCGCCTGCCGGCGCGTCCAGCGATACGGCGTTGCGCACGAGCGCTGCCTGCAGGCCCTCGAGCACATCCTCGATGTCATAACCGAGCTCCTGCGCCAGCGCGTCGACCGTGGCAGTCCGACCGCGTTCCGCGAGCGTCCGCTCCGCCTGGACGACGGCTCGGGCGCGCTCCTGTGCGCGCCGATCGACGCGGACGGTCCAAGTGGTGTCGCGGAAATGGCGCTTGAGCTCACCGATGATCGTCGGAACCGCATAGGTCGAGAACGCAAAGCCATGCTCAGGCTCGAATCGCTCGACCGCGTTGATCAGGCCGACGCTGGCGACCTGCACGAGATCCTCGAGCTGATCGCTCCCGCGGGCATATCGGGCCGCGAGCTTCCGCGCAAGCGGCAGGTGCCGCTGGATCAGGACGTCACGGGCCGCCATATCTGCGTGACGGCGCCACCGGACGAACAGCTCGGCGTCCGTCGTTGCGGCGTGGGTGTCGTGAGAGGGGGAATCCATTTGGGTTTTCCCGACCACTGCGTGTTTTGACTGAAGCCCTGGATGCGGCCGCCGGTCGCGCGGTGTCGAGACGTGCCCCAAGGGGAAGGGTACCGGAAGAGCCGTTTATGACCGACAGGCAGGTAAAGCAATGGCCCCACTGGGTCGACGAGCAGGTCCAGGTCGACCGGCGGCTCGTGTTGAGCCGCAAGCCGGATCACCTGCCGGCGTTCTGCTTGGCGGTGATCGAGACGGTCGCCGCCGCGTAACCACACACAATCACGAGAGGAGACGCGATGCCGCCCACAGGCGTCAAACCCGGAACCAAGCGGGCCCGGCAATACGAACACATCAAGGACAGCGAGCGCGAGCAGGGAGCGAGCGAGCGTCGTGCCGCGGAGATCGCCGCGCGCACGGTCAACAAGGAGCGGGCCCGGAGTGGCGAATCGCGCACCGCTTCCCGGACCTCGACAAACGACATCTCCTCCTCGCGGCGCGGCGGTCTGCGATCCGGAACGTCACGACCGAAGGGCCGGACCCGCGATCAGCTGTACGCAGAGGCGCGCAAGCTCGGTGTGCCGGGCCGGTCACGGATGCGTAAAGCTGAATTGCAGCGCGCCGTGGACGCTCGCAAGTGAACGCAGGCCAGGCGGTGGCAACGCGATCGGCACTGCCGAGGGTGAACAGCGCTGCGTCTACGGGTGTGGCGCTTGATTCCTCGCGCTGACTCTCGGGTACATCGAACACATGTCTGCGTTCACCAAAATCAAACGCGCATTTGGCGTTGCCACAAACGACGATGTCCCTGCGAAGGCCGGCCGAGAAGCCGAGGACCAACCGGGGACTCCGGGCGCGGAGGGCGGCTCTGACAGCCCTGCCGCGCACAGCCTGCCCGGTCATCCGACCGAGGACAGCTCACCGTTGGGCGATACCGATCAGCATTCGGACGCCTGACAAGCCACCGGGTGCTACATCGGCACCGGCTCGGGGTCCGGGGTCGGCGCCGGATCCGGCGTTGGAATCGGGTCCGGCGTCGGAACCGGCGGCCGGGGATCCGGCAGCGGCCCGGACGGCCCGGGATGCGGAAACGGATCGGGGACCGGAATCCCCTCGCCGACGGCGGCTCGCGCATGGGTAGCGACGGCGGCTCGCGCATGGGTACCGGGTCCGCGGCCTGCGGCGTCGGCCGGGTCGGCCGGTGTGCCGGGGTCAGGATCGATCGGCTGAGGGGGTTCGACGGCCGGCGGTACCTCTGCCGGCTCGGCGGGATCCGCGGGAGTTCCCGGATCGGGCACGATCGGGGTGGCGGGCTCGACCGGTCCGATCGGAGTCACCGGCTCGACCGGATCCGGAACCGTCAGGGTCGGCGATTGCTGCATGGGGTCTGTGAGTGGTGCGAATGTGGCCATACAGGGGGACTACCCGTCGGGCTCAGTCGCTGACAGGTCGAGCCCGAACGGGGGCGGTCAGCTGATCCGGAGTGCCGCGGAGCAGCCAACCTCGGGGCTCGCGGCCGATCAGGCCGGCCTCCGACAGGGCACCGATCGCCAGCGTCACCGTGGCACGCCGCGCACCGATCAGCCCGCCGAGTGAGGCGTGCGTCAGCGGCACCGGCAACAGCGTCCCGTTGGGGGTCACCTGACCCCAGGATTCGGCCAGCAGCCAGAGCAGCGCCAAGAGCCGGTCGCCGACGCGCGGCAGCTGGCAGATCATCAGTTGGGTGACCAGGCGCTCGGATTGCTCGCCGATATGGACGTGCAGGCCTGCGGCGATGCTCGGCCAGCGCCGCACCGCCAACAGCAGATCTCGGTCGAACAACACGAGTCTCGTCGGCACGGTGGCCCGGCATGTCGCTTCGACGACCAGCATCGACGATGGGGTCTGGGTCAGCGAGAGGACGTCTCCTGGACCCAGGAGACGCTGTCCTGTGTGACCCGAGAGACGCAGCGACTGCAGCAACATTCCCTCGAGCACGATCGCGCCGAATGCGCCGTTGCGCTCGAACAGTTGCCCGATGTGCGCATCGCCCTTGCCAAGCGAGTGCACGGGCAACCGGAGGTGGCTGGCCCGCTCGGCGTCGGCCGGATCCAAGAACCGGACGAGGCTGGGTTCCTCCTCGAACAAACGGATCGTTGACGAATTTGCCATACGTTTGTTATGCCCGGTATGTCCGTTTGCGAACCAACTGGACGCGGATGGGGGTGCTTCTCGGCCTCGGGGACGACAGGCCGGCAGGCTCTGGCGGACGCACAAACTGACGTCACGCCGACGCACAAACTGACGCCACACCCAGCGTCGAACAGACGCCGGGGATTAGCAGAGGCTTACAGCGGGAAGCAGATCGGCATGGGAATTGGAACCTCACTACTGCTGATCGCGGTCGGCGCCGTACTCAAGTTCGCCGTCACCGCCACCACCAGCGGCATCAACATTCAAACGGTTGGCGTGATCCTGATGATCGTCGGCGCAGTTGGACTGCTGCTGACCCTGATCTGGTACGTCAATCATCGCGAGCGCTATGTCGCGGCGGACCGGACGTATTCGGCCGATCCGACGGTGCCGCGCACGCCGCCCCCGGCGCTCTAGTCAGTCGCAACAGTGACTGGTTGGGCGTCGGTCGGTAACGCGTGCTGGTTGGGCGTGGGTCGATAAGTTCCGGACAGTCCGGGGCTTTTCGACCCACTCCCGAACCGGCTGGAGCTACTCGACCCACTCCCGAACCGGCTGGAGCTACTCGACCCACTCCCGAACCGGCTGGAGCTACTCGACCCACTCCCGAGCCGGCCGGGGCTTCTCGACCCATTCCTCAACCGGCCGGGCTGTTCGGGCCCCGACCGCACCGGTGACCCTCTCGCGCCCAGCCACTGGGGCGATCGCCTAGCGGCGACCGCGCCGCTGCTGCTGGCCCGAGCGGCCACCGCGCGCGCTGGCGCCGGAACTGTCGGGTCGCCCGCGCGCCCCTTCGGGCCGTCCACCGCGGGCACCCTCGGGCCGCCCGCCACGGATACCGTCGGAACGCCCGCCACGGCTCGGTGCGGGCCGCCCGCCACGGGCGGACTCGGTCTTGAGGCCGTGCGCGATCCCGAGTTCGCCGGCCATCTTGCCGACCTCACGGCGCTGATCCGGAGCCACGAGCGTGACGCCGATACCGGTCGCGCCAGCGCGACCGGTGCGGCCGATCCGGTGCACGTAGGTCTCGCTGTCCTCCGGCGGATCGAAGTTGATCACGTGGGAGATGCCCTCGACGTCGATTCCTCTCGCGGCCACATCCGTGGCAACGAGGGTGTCGACCTTCCAGTTCTCGAAATCGGCCAACGCGCGCTCGCGCTGACGCTGCGTCTTGTCGCCATGCATCGCGACGGCCTTGAGGCCGTGTCCGTCGAGGCGTTTGACGAGCCGATCGGCGCCCCGCTTCGTGCGCACGAACACGAGCGTCAGATCGCGTTTGGCGCCAAGCTGCTCAACGAGCGCTTCGACGCGATGCTCGTGCTCGACCTCGACGAAGCGATGTTCGACGTCGTCGGAAGCTCGACGCTCGACGTGCCCATGCTCACAGCGCACCGGATCCTTCGTGTAGCTGGCGGCGATCTCGCCGGCCTGCCCGTCCAGGGTCGCGGAGAAGAACAATGTCTGGCGACGGCCGGGACACATCGCGACGACCCGGTCGACGGCAGGGCGGAAGCCCATGTCGAGCATCCGGTCGGCCTCGTCGAGGACGAGAATCTGGACGTGGTCAAGGGTGAAGGCACGCCGCTGCAGCTGATCCTCGAGACGGCCTGGCGTCGCCACGACGATGTGTGAGCGGGCGGCATCCTGACCCTGCTTGTGGAGGCCGACACCGCCATAGACGGCGGTCACGCGCAGCGCGCGGGAATGGGCGATCGGACGGATCTCGTCGACGATCTGCGTCGCAAGCTCACGCGTGGGGGCGAGGATCAGTGCTGCCGGACGGCGGGCCTCGGCCGCGATCCGGTCGATCATCGGCACGCCGAAGGCGAGTGTCTTGCCCGAGCCGGTGGGGGAGCGGGCCAGCACGTCGCGACCGTCCAGAATCGGCTCGATCACCTGTTGCTGGATCGCGAATGGCGCGGTGAACCCGCGCTTCGATAGAGCGTCGACGACCGCGTTCGAGCAGCCGAGCGCGGCAAAGGTTTTGCCGGCAATGCCGGCGTCCTGCATTTCGGACATAAAGACTCCTTGCGGCACCGCACGTGCGGGCCCGCGAATTGATTCGGGGAGGCTCATGGCTTCACCGAACCGCTCGTGGGCGGGACCCTGAAAAGCAAGTGCCTCACGGCCGGCGGCGCCGACCGTATCCCTCAAGCTAGCAGGCGAAGTGCGGATAGCCCCGGCAGGACTCGAACCTGCATCTGATCCGTTATGAGCGGACTGCTCTGACCGTTGAGCTACAGGGCCGCGGTGACAAGTATGATGCCGCGCATGAACCTCTTGAACGCTGCGATCCTCGGCATGGGGAAGGCCCCCAGCGCATTTGGGACCACCCTGGCGCTGCTGATCACGTTCCTCGGTATCGGGGTCATCGTCAACCTCCTGATCGTCTACATCGTCGGGATGGTGATGGCCGAGCGCCGTCAGAACCAGCAGCGCATGCGCGAGTTCGACGCGCATCACGAGCTGTAGGAGTTTTCGGCTTCCGGCGACAAAGCCGGAAGGAAGGCGGAAGGGCAGCGTCGAATCAGACGCTGCCTATGAAGCAAGCAACCAGCTCCACAGCGGCGCCTGAGGCGCCCCACGGCCATCAGGCCCTCTCCGCGTACATTCGCGCCCGGTTCGACGAGTTCTCGCGATCCCAGAAGGATGTCGCCCAGTACATCGTCGACCACCTCGATGAGGCCGCCTTCCAGACCGCCGAGGAACTGGCCCGTCGTGCCAACACCTCCTCGAGCACCGTCGTCCGCTTCTCGCAAGCGCTCGGATTCGAAGGCTTCCCCGAGCTCCAGCAGGCCGCCCGTGACGAGTACCGTCGCCGGCCACCTGTCGCTGCCGGAATTGACGGGATCGCACTCGGAACGGCCGCACCGCTGTTCTCACTGGACCACACCGAGTTTGAATCGGCGCTTGCCGCCGATCACGTCAACGTCGAGGACACGGCACACAAGCTGTCTCGCGGCGATGTCGAGGCGGCGATCAATGAGATCGTGACCGCCGACAAGGTGCTGATCGCAGGTGCCGATCAGATGGCGTTCTTCGCCTCCTACTTCCGGCACCTGCTGAACCTCCTCGACATCCGTGCCGAGATCGTCGCAAGCCCGTCGCAGGACGCGCTCGGCCGTCTCTCCCGAATCGATGAGAACACACTCGTGATCGGTCTCTCGGCAGGCCGCCCCCATCCCCTGATCACGCGCACGATGAAGCTCGCGCGTCACCGCAAGGCCAAGACGCTGGCGATTACCGACGCGACTCTGTCGGAAGTGGCCCGGCTCGCGCGGATCCGGCTGTACTACTCGTCGAACACACCCGCGTTCGTGCGCTCCCACACCGCGCTGTTGTCGATCATCCAGGCGCTCGCATATGGGGTATATGCCCGTGACGCCCAGCAGTACGACGTCAGGATCAAGGCGTTTCGGCTGAAGTGAGAGATTCTCTGTCCCGTGGCGGGCGGATAGCGCCCATATCCGGACGGAGAATCGCTACCGAGGAGCCACGTACAGAGACTGAAGGGAGCGTCCGACCCGCCCCCGCGAGTCGAACAGAACCGCTTCGGTCACGCCGGCGCCGCCGTCGCTGACGCGCATCACCGCCTCCAGTCCGATCCACTCGCCGATTGGCTCACGCTCGACGTAGAGCGTGAGATCGGGGTTGATGAAGAGGTATTTGTCCCAGTCGAGCTCGGTCGCGATCCCGTTCGGGAAGTCGGCGGCCGCCGCCATCCGCTGCAGCGGGGAGATCCGCTCGCCACCGACCACCGGCACCCGCAGACGGAACCACGCCGTCGCCGGGCCCCGCTCGAAGAAGTCGCCGTGGACGAACCGGATCTCCATGCCCTCGCCGGGGAACCGGGTGACGCCGTCGGAGAAGAAGGTCGATGCGGCGACGCCCTCGTAGGTGGGCGGCGCCGGTGACTGGGGACCGACGGTCACGTCGGCCCGCGCGACCCGCAGCGCCCGCGCCCGCACGACCTCGGTGCCGTCGGGCGTCGAGATCGTTCCCTCGAGGAGCTGCACCCGCCGTCCCGGTCTGATGACCGACACGTCGACGTGGAGTTCCCCGAGCGGCACCGGTCGCAGCAGCTCGTAGGTGACCCGGGCGATCTGCATCTTCGGCTCCGGCGAGTCGCGCTCGAAGGCACGCCATCAGCAGCGCCGCCGGGGCGCCGCCGTGCTGGGCACCGGGATCCCAGGGCCCGCGGGTGTACTCCGTGGCGAACACCGATCCGGCTCTCTGCTCGTACAACGCGGCCATCGGCGGAACACTAGACTCAATCCCAGATATGAGCACGAACGGTCACACACCCCGCGACGAGGCGACCTTCACCGTCAAGGAAGGCCTCGCAGAGATGTTGAAGGGCGGCGTGATCATGGACGTCGTCGATCCCGAGCAGGCGAAGATCGCCGAGGATGCCGGTGCCGCTGCGGTCATGGCGCTCGAGCGTGTGCCCTCTGACATCCGCCGCGACGGCGGCGTGGCCCGCATGTCCGACCCGGAGATGATCAAGGGGATCCAGGAGGCAGTCTCGATCCCGGTGATGGCCAAGGCGCGGATCGGCCACTTCGCCGAGGCGCAGGTGCTGCAGGCACTCGACGTCGACTTCATCGATGAGTCCGAGGTGCTGACCCCGGCCGATGAGGCCAACCACATCGACAAGTGGGCATTCAGGATTCCGTTCGTGTGCGGTGCGACCAACCTCGGTGAGGCGCTGCGCCGGATCGGCGAGGGAGCTGCGCTCATTCGCTCCAAGGGTGAAGCCGGCACCGGTGACATCGTCAACGCGGTCACGCATCTCCGATCGATCACCGGCGAGATCCGGCGGCTGCAGCTGCTGCGCCCCGAGGAGCTGTTTGCGGCTGCCAAGGATCTCCAGTCCCCGCTGCCGCTCGTGCAGCGGGTAGCCCGCGAGGGTCGTCTCCCGGTGCCGCTGTTCTGCGCCGGCGGGATCGCGACCCCGGCCGACGCGAGCCTCGTGATGCAGCTCGGCGCCGAGAGCGTGTTCGTCGGCTCTGGGATCTTCAAGTCCTCGGATCCGGCCCGGCGGGCCGCGGCAATCGTGGAAGCGGCGCGCAACTACGCCGACGCAGCGATCGTCGCTGAGGTCTCCACCGGCCTCGGCCGGGCGATGGACAGCCTCGAGACATCGAAGCTCGAGCCTGAGCAGCGACTCTCGCCGCGCGGGTGGTAGTCGGAGTCCTCGCCCTTCAGGGCGCGTTCGCCGCACACCGCAAGATCCTCGCTGGGCTCGGCGTCGACAGTCGGGAGATCCGGACCGGCCCGGATCTCGACGGAATTGACGCGCTGATCATCCCCGGAGGCGAGTCGACGGTGATGACGCTGGCGATCGAGCGCAACGGGCTGGCCGAGCCGTTGCGGGAGGTCGGCGCATCCGGCCGGCCGATCCTGGGAACGTGCGCCGGGATGATCATGCTTGACCGCCACCACCTCGGGATGCTCGACATCGTGGCGGAGCGCAATGCCTTCGGCCGCCAGAGCCGCAGTTTCGAGGCCGACCTCGACGTGGCCGGCTTCGACACACCGGTCCACGCGATCTTCATCCGCGCACCGTACGTGGCCGAGCACGGCCCCGCGGTCGAGGTTCTAGCCTCCGTCGACGATCACCCCGTCGCCGTCCGGCAGGAGAAGATCCTCGCGCTGGCGTTTCACCCCGAGCTGTTCGGCGAGACGCGCTTTCACCGGCTGCTGCTTGAAGCGTGATCGGAATACCGGTCCTGTGGGACCGGTCATCAACCCCGCTGCTCAGACCGGATCAGGTCTCGACCCGCTCGCTGTACTCGGCCAGCTCGCGCTCGAACTCGTCCCAGTCGAACTCCGGCAGGCCGTCGGGGTCCGGTGGCGGCCTGAGATCGTCGGAGGGCCCAATGCCTCCGTCGCTGTCGGAGCCGCCGTCACCGTCGTCGCGCCGCACCCCACGGGAGAGCCAGACGGCGACCGAGCAAACAAGGATTCCGCTGGCGTAGACGCCGGCGGCCAGCGCTGGACGGTGTGAGATCGAGGCGAGACCGCCCACCAGGTAGAGGATTGCGCCGGCGAGCACGAGCCGTCGGAGCTCGTTGCTCTCGACCTCACGCTGTGGGGCGCGGACGCAGAGACTCAGCAGGATGCAGCTGAGCAGCCCCAGCGTGACGAACAGCTTCCAATTGTGTTCGACGGTATGCAGCACAGCGACTGACGTGATGATTACGCATTACGACGCGAAATCAAGCCTTAATGATCGGCGCGCAGGTCAGATCGCCAGTCCGTGGCGCATCGTGTTCTCGCTGACGGCGCGCGGCTCCACGAACTGCAGCAGATAGTCAGGCCCGCCGGCCTTCGTCCCACCGCCGGACAGACGGTTGCCACCGAACGGGTGACGACCGACGATCGCGCCGGTGATGCCGCGGTTGACGTACAGGTTCCCAACCGGCGTCCGGTCCTCGACCGCCACCACGGTGCGCGGGTTGCGGGTGAACAGTCCGCCCGTGAGCGCGTACGGCAGCTGATCGATCCGGTCGCAGGCCTGCTCGACCGAGCGGACCCGCTCGACGCAGAGCAGCGGTCCGAAGAGCTCCCGGTGCAGGAGCTCGGCCTCGGCGGGCAGATCGGTGACGACGATCGGTGCGGCCCAGTAGCCGTCTCCGTCGGGTGGCGTCACCTCGGCGATGACCCGGCCATCGGCGTGCGCCTGGCGGGTCGCCTGCGCCAGGCGGTCAGCGGCGTCGGCCTCGATCAGCGGCGGCACCTGTGTGCGGAGCCGGTCCGCCTGACCGACCTCGAGCAGTTGTGCGGCGCCCGCGAGGCGGGCCAGCAGTGGCTCGGCGACCGCGTCTTCGACGAGCACTCGGGCCGCGGCGGAGCACTTCTGGCCACCGTAGGCGAACGCCGAGTCGATGATCGCCGGCACCGCCTCGTCCAGGTCGGCGTCGGCGGCGACGATCACGCAGTTCTTGCCGCCGAGCTCGGCGATCACGCGCTTGATGTGCCGCTGACCGGGCGCCGGCTCGGCGGCGGCGCGGATGATCGCCAGGCCGACCGGCTGTGATCCGGTGAACGCGATCGTGTGGACAGCGGGATGGCGGACCAGGGCGTCCCCGACCCTGCCGTCTCCCGGCAGCAGCGACACGACGCCCGCCGGGACGCCGCCGGCGATCAGCGCCTCGATGACCCGCAGTCCGCACGCGGGCGATTGCTCGGCGGGCTTCAGGATCACGGCGTTGCCCGTCGCGACAGCGGCTGCGGTCATGCCGCACGCGATCGCCAGGGGGAAATTCCACGGGGCGATCACCGCCGTGACGCCGCGGGCGACGTAGTGCAGTTCGTTGCGCTCGCCGGGGACCTGCTCCAACGGTCGCCCGGCGGACAGGAGGATCGCCTGGCGCGCGTAGTACTCGAGAAAGTCGATCGCCTCGCAGACATCCGCGTCCGCCTCCGGCCATGGTTTGGCGCACTCTCTGACCGCGAGCGCGGCCAGCTCGAGCCGGTGAGCGCGCATGTGTCCGGCCGCTTTGATCAGGGCGTCCGCGCGCTCGCCTGCCGGGGTCCGCGCCCATGCCGGTGCGGCTGCGGCAGCGCACGCGACCGCCGCATCCGCATCCGTCACGGTCGCGGACAGGGCGACCCCCACCTCGTTGTGCGGATTGCCCGGATCGTGGGAGGCGAACTGAGCGCGGGCGGGGGAGGCCTGGCGTTCGCCGCCGATGATGACCGGCACATGAAGCGGGAGGCTGGCGTCGAGCTCGGCTAAAGCGGGTGCGAGCGTCGCTCTGACTGTGGCCCTGCGGAGTTCGAGCGGTGGCTCGTTGGTGAATGGCGGCGTGGTCGGCACCGCAGTCAACCTAACATCCGGGCCGATGAGTACAACCACCGCCCGGACGGGCACCACATCCGCCTGCGCAGTCTGCGGTTCACCGCAGCTGGCTCCGCATATGAAGGTCGCCGGCGAGCTCGGCGCTGACGGCCTGATCCCGACCACCGACCAGTTCGGGACGGCGCTCGGCGACATCTACCGCTGCGACGCATGCGGTCACATGCAGCTGCAGCCGATGCCGTCGGACGAGCTGCTGGCAAGCGCCTACGCGACCGCCGCCTCTGACGACTACGTCGGCGAGGAGGCGGGTCAGCGCGAAACCGCGCGGCGGGTGCTTGACACGATCGAGCGGTGGCAGCCGGGCCGCGGGAAGCTGCTCGACCTCGGCTGCTGGGTCGGCTTCCTGATGTCGGAGGCTCAGGCCCGCGGCTGGGAGACGCTCGGCGTCGAGCCGAGCGCGTTCGGTGCCAGGTACGCCCGTGAGCAGCTCGGTCTTGAGGTGATCGAGACCGGTCTGTTCGAGGCGGAGCTGCCCTCCGAGGGGTTCGCCGCCGTGACGCTCGGCGATGTGATCGAGCATCTCGTTGAGCCTTCCGAGGCCGTCGCCCGGATCCGGGACCTGCTTGCTCCCGGCGGCGTCGTATGGATGGCGCTTCCTGATGCCGGCAGCCCGCTGGCGCGGGTGCTCGGCAAGCGCTGGTGGTCAGTGATCCCGACGCACGTTCAGTACTTCACGCGACGGTCGATTCGGCGGTTGATGGAGAACGGTGGCCTCGAGGTCCTCGAGGTCGGCACCTCGCCGAAGGCCTTCACCGTCAAGTACTACCTCGAGCGGATCGGTGGTTACTCGCCGGCGGCCGGCCGGGCGCTCGTGGGTGGCGCCGAGCGCGTCGGACTGGCTCAGCGGATGTGGGCGCCTGACTTCCGCGACCGCATGTACGTGCTCGCCCGCAAGCCGCGCTGACAGAGCTCGGACCGGCGCGCGAGTCCTCAGACGCCGCGGCCGCCGCTGATGTGCGAGAAGGTCCGCAGCAGGATCTTGATGTCCGCCCACAGCGACCACGTGGTCGCGTACAGGTAGTCGGTCTTGACCATGTCCGCCAGCGGCGGACGGGTCGGGCCGAGGACCTGCCATGGCCCGGTCATGCCGGGTGCGAGCGTCAGGCGGACGCGGTGGCGACCTTCGATCAGCCGGTCCTCCTCGGCGACGAGCGGCCGTGGCCCAACCAGGCTCATATCGCCGTTCAACACATTCAGCAATTGCGGGAGCTCGTCGATCGAGGTCTTGCGCACGAACTTGCCGACGCGGGTGATCCGGGGGTCATCGGCGATCTTGAACAGACCGTCGGTCTCATTCTGCGCCAGCAGCGCGGCTTGCTGCGCCTCGGCTCCGTCGACCATGCTCCGGAACTTGAACATCTCGAACTTTTCGCCGTCTCGTCCAACGCGTGACTGCCTGAAGAACACCGGACCGCGGCTGTCGAGCTTGATCGCGATTGCGATCGCGAGGAAGAACGGTGAGAGCAGCGCCAACCCGATGGTTGCGCCGAACAGATCCATCAGCCGCTTGATCGCGCGTGAGGATCGGCTCAGGCCGGCGCGGCGCATGCCGAGCACCGTGACGCCGCCGACCGTGTCGAACTCGACTGAGGAGCCCACGACCTCGAACAGGCGTGGCACGATCGAGACACCAAGGCCGAGGCTGACCGTGTCCGTGACGGCGTTGAGCATCAGTTCGCTGTCGGCCGTCGTCGGGGTGAGCAGGACGCGGTCAACGCGCAGCTCCTCGACGACCTCGGCGAGGTGCTCGAACGAGCGCGCACGCTTGCGCCGTTCGGGCCCGGCCCAGTCCCGGTTCACGCGACGCTCATCTTCGAGCGGTAGATAGCCGACGATGTCGATCCGTGCGCCCGGATCGGTGGCGAACATCCGGACCAGCCGCTCGCGGGTCTCCGCGTTGCCGATGATCAGCACGCGCTCGTGCGGGCTGATCCGCCGCGCGACGCCCCGGGCCGAGAAGCGCAGCGTCACGAGCAGCACTGCGGAGACGCCCCAGAGGGCTCCGACACTGCCACTGCCGAGGCCGAGGTGGTCGCCGCCGAGCGCGAGCATCACGACCGACCAGGCGACCGCCCAGAAGGCTGCAAGCGTCAACAGCGCCGGAACCTCGTCGAGGGTCGAGCGGCGCATCCTCACGTTCTCCTGGTCGTAGCGACCGAGCAACTTGGCGAGGATCGGCATCGCGAGGATCGAGATGGTGCTGAGAGCGAAGACCGCATGGTGGGAGAGCACCCGGACGAGTGACAGCGCGCCAAAAGCCGCAAGCAGGTCGGCGGCCGCCAGCAGACGACGGAAGACCGCGTCGCGCCGGGCCGCCCCGGGCCGTTCCTCGGCACCCAGATCGACGCCGTGCTCGAACGCGTCCAGCAGCACAGGCAGCGGCGCGCCGGCCGGCGCGCGATGGGGGACCGCGGGAACTGACACGGAGGCGCTCATGCGCACGCCGCTTCCATCGCCCGAATTTGCGATCGACCCAAGCTCGAAACTACTCACAAACCCCTCTTAACTCTGGTCGACATCCATATCGTCCGAACCGAATGATCTGGCGCTCCAGCGAGATCCCCTGTTGAACGGTACCGCCCCGGTGTAAACCTGTCCGTAAACGCTAGCTCGCGAAGGCTCGTCTGACAAGCGCTAACCATGCAATCGGCACACGTCAGGGAGCTGCGAGCAAACGGCGCAGGGGCATGCCACTCGCCTGC
Organism: uncultured Conexibacteraceae bacterium; assembly: GCA_963778315.1. Taxonomy (GTDB): domain Bacteria; phylum Actinomycetota; class Thermoleophilia; order Solirubrobacterales; family Solirubrobacteraceae; genus Palsa-465. Next base: position 864,521 of record CAVZTZ010000015.1, read on the forward strand.
GCGCGCAGGAACGAATCCTGGCTCGAGTTCTCGAGCAAACGCCGGACCAGGTACGCCATCCCGGCGACCAGCCCGCCGACCGGGCTGTAGGCCCGGGTGCGCATGCCGAGCGTCGCCAGGCCCTCCGCGAGCGGATCCCCAAGACCGCGCAGCACCTGAAGCTCCAGATCGTGATCTGCAGCGCCGGCGGCGCGGTTCGCTGCAATCGCGTGGGCGACCGAACGGAGGTTGTGCGAGCCGATCGCCACCCGGATCGGGGTCCCGCCCGCCTGGGCGGCGACCAGCCGCCGAGTCAGCGCCTCGAAGCTGCGGTCCGATTCCGCCTTGTGCTCGAACACCGGGACGCTCCAGCCGTGCTGGCGCGCAAGCGCGACCTCGTGGTCCCAGTAGGCCCCCTTTACGAGCCGGACCTGCAATGGCTCGGCGCGCGGCGTCGTGCCGGCGAACGCGAGCAGCTCGGACAGCGTCTGATCAGCGTCCCGGAGATAGGCCTGCAAAACCACCCCGACGGACGGACCCTCGCGGAACTCTGCTTCGCCGAGCACGCCGAGGACGGTCTCGACGATCGCCTCGCGCGAATCGAACGACTCGATGTCAACGTGCAGATGGGCTCCGACGGCATCGGCGACCCGGAGGAGCGGCCGCAGCCGGCGCGCGGCGTCATCGCGGCCGAGCTCCGGCGCCTCGGGTCGGAGCAGCGGGCTCAGCGCCGACAGCTTCACAGAGAGATTGGCTCGCGGGACCGAGCCCCACGAGTCGGTCTCGAGGATCGGCCGGGCGGGCCACCCAGCCGTGATCCGCGCCAGATCCCGCAGAGCCTGGTCACAGCGCGCCGCGTAGTCGTCGGCCTCGGGGGCGGTGACGGTGGCCTCGCCGAGGAGGTCGACCGAGCAGGCCACACCCGCGGCCCATTGGCCGGCCAACGGGCCGGCCGCCTCGGAAAGCGACTCCCCGGCGATGAACCGGCGCGCCATGTGGCGGACGAAGGTGGACGATGCCGCGCCGAGCGCCGCGCGGACCGCCGGCCGGTCACCGATCGCCAGCAGCGCTCGTACGGGCGCCGCGGGGCGCTCGAGCTCCGCCAGCAGTGCCAGCAGATGCTCGGCCCGGTCCTGATTGGAGCGGCACGCCGGCGCCACGTCCACGAACCGGAACAGCGCTGCGCCGAGCTCCGGATCTGACGAGCTCAGCTTCATCGCGGCGTCGTCGAGCGTCCGGCGCGGGTGCCGCCAGGGCGCCGGAATCGCACGGTGTAGCTCGGTTCCGATCTCGCGGATCTGCCTGTCGCCGGGGTCGATCCTCAGAACGGTAGGGCAGGACCGGATGCTGGGCCGTCGTATGTTGCTGAGAATGCCCTGTCGCTCTCGCGCTCTCGCCCTCCTCGTGGCGGCTGTCCTGGCTGCAGCTGCCCTCGCCGCCTGCGGCGGCGCGTCGAACTCCGCCAGTACGACGCCGGTCGCCACGCAGACGGTGACGATCACCACGCCCTCGACGCCGACCGCAGCGGACACGGTCACAACGACGACCAGCGCGGCTGCGACGACGACGCCGACCACGACGACGACAGCAGCAACAAGCAGCGCCTGTGTCGCCGCGGACCTCCAGCCGGTCTTCCTCGGCACCAACGGCGCCACCGGCAACGTGGTGGTCGGCGTCGCGCTCGAGAATCGCAGCACGAGTACCTGCCACACCTACGGCTGGCCCGGCGTCGCGTTCCTCGACTCCTCCGGCGCCGCACTGTCGGTCACGCCGTCGCGGACGACGACCGACCTGATGGGACAGACCTCCGCGACCGATCTGTCGATCGCGCCTGGCCGAGAGGCCAGCTTCCGGCTGGTCGTGCCCGATCAGAACTCGAGCGGTGGCACCACCGGCTGCGCGTCTGTCTCGGGGATCCAGATCATCGCTCCCAACGACACCGCGCCCCTGAACGTGTCGGTGCCAAACGCGTTCACGGAGTGCGGGTCGGCGACGCTCTCGCCGCTGCTGGCGGGCGACACGGCCGATCCGGGCGCGTAACGCTCAGACGGCCGCGAAGCGGACGACGTCGCCGTCGTCCTGCTCGGCGACCTCGCCGCGCTGCGCCAGCAGATCGAGGTGGCCGAGCACCTCGGACAGCGTCAGAAACGCCTGGGTGACCGCGACGTTGCCCCACATCTGCTGCGCGATCTCGTGTGCGGTCAGCGGCTCGTCGGCCAGCATCTCCGAGGATCTTCGCGTGCGCGGCGCTCGTGCATCCGCAGCCGATCGTCGATCAGCCGGACGTGGTCGACTGACCGGCTCGCCGTGCCCCGGCAGGACGAGCTGGCACCGGCATCTCGCGGGTCGCCCGCATCGAGGCGACGTAGTCGAGCAGCGGCCGCGGCCGCAGGCAGTCGGCGGTCGTCGCGTCGAGCGGCCGGGAGATCAGCGGGTTCGAGGAGATGTGGGCGAGCAGGTGGTCGCCGGCGATCAGCAATCCGCGACGCTCGGCGTCCCAGAGGACGGTGTCGGTCGGGCTGTGACCGGGGCGGTGGAGGACGCGCAGGCTGCGGTCACGCAGCTCGAGCACGCCGCCGTCGATGCAGCGGATCGGTGACCGTCGCCGCCGGAGCCGATAGGCGCGGAACGCGGCGGCGACCGCGCCGAGCACGGTGCCGAGGTCGTCCGGCACGCCGTGGCGGCGCATCACGCCGCTGCGCGTACTCGTCGTCGGCGGCAGCGCTGTCGCGGAAATCGCGCGCAGCCAGGGCGCCAGCGGTGCGAGCGCCGCGACCTCGGCGCCGGAGCGCCGGGCGAGGATCTCCAGCAGACCCGAGTGATCCATGTGCTGGTGGGTGATGACGATCAGCTCGAGATCCTCGACGCGGCGGCCGTGCTCCGCCAGCGCCTCGCTCGAGCTCAGTCGAGCGAGGTGCCCGAGTTCGGCCCGGTGTCGACCAGCGTCAGCGGCTCGTCCTCGATCAGGTAGCAGTTGACCCGCCCGACCAGGAACGGGGTCGGAGATCGCCAGCCGGTGGATCCCGGCGCGGCAGCGTGGCCCGGGTCGGGGTCGGACTCACGAGCGGATCAGCGCCAGCACCTCGTCGCGTCGGCGCTCCATGTCCTGCGGGGGAGACGAGTGACTCCAGGCACAGCCGCAGCAGCGGCTCGGTGTTGGAGGGGCGGACGTTGAAGTGCCAGTCGTCGTAGTCGATCGAGATCCCGTCGAGCGTCGCTGATCCGGCGTCGGCGTATGCTCGCGGCGATCTCGTCCATCTTCGCCTGCTGGGTCGGCGACCTCGGAGTTGATCTCGCCGGAGATGAAGTACTTCGCGCGGAAGCGGTCGACGAGCTCGGCGAGCGTCGCGTCCGTGCTGGCAGAGCAGCTCGAGGATCAGCAGCGCCGGCAGCGTGCCCGAGTCGGCGCAGTAGAAGTCGCGGAAGTAGTAGTGGCCGGAGACCTCGCCGCCGAAGATCCCGCCCTCCTCGCGCATCCGCCGCTTGAAGAACGCATGGCCGACGCGGTTGACGAGCGCCGTGCCGCCGGCCGCCTCGACGGTGTCGGCCACGGCGCGGCTGGCGCGGACGTCGTAGAGGATCGTCTCGCCGGGGTTCTTCCGCAGCATCGCCTCGGCGAGCAGCGCGGTCAGGAAGTCGCCGTCGACGAACGCTCCGGTGCCGTCGATGAAGAAGCAGCGGTCGGCGTCGCCGTCCCAGGCGATCCCGAGGTCGGCGCCCTGGCGCCCGACCTCGTCGATGATGAACTCGCGGTTCTCGGGCAGCAGCGGGTTCGGCTCGTGGTCGGGAAAGTTGCCGTCGGGCATCCAGTAGCGGTCGACCAGATCGAGTCCGAGCTGCTCGAGCAGCGGGCCGACCATCGGGCCCGCCATCCCATTGCCGCCGTCGACGACGACCTTCAGCGGCTTGATCGCGGCCGGGTCGATGAAGCTGAGCGCGCGCTCTGGAACTCGTGGGTAGACATCGACGCTCTGCGACCGTGCCCGGAGTGTCGGCGACAGGACCCAGCTGGTCGCCGAGGACAAGATCGCGGATCTCGCCGATGCCGGTGTCGCCCGGACAGCGCCAGCGCGCCGCGGCCGACGAGCTTGGCGCCGGTGTAGGCCTTCGGGTTGTGCGAGGCGGTGCACATGATCCCGCCGTCGAGGTCGCGCGAGCCGACGAGGAAATACAGCATCTCGGTGCCGACCTGGCCGGCGTCGAGCACGTGCGCGCCTCGGCGAACATGCCGTCGCGGTAGGCGGCGGCCATCTCCGGCGCGGTCAGCCGCATGTCGCGGCCGAGGCCGAGCCGCAGCGCGGTCGTCGCCTTGCCCTCGATGCCTGCGATGACGCGCGCGAACGCACGTCCGATCTGCTCGGCGTTGCGTGCGGTCCAGCTCGTGGCCGTGGATGCCGCGGATGTCGTAGGCCTTGAAGACGGCGGAGTCCATGTCGGCGCTCGATCCTACCCGTCAGGCGCGTCCGGAGGCCGTCGAAACCCGCAGGAGTTTCGGACGGTGGTACTAAACTTGATCGCATGTCCGGGCATTCCAAATGGGCTTCGATCAAGCACAAGAAGGCGATCGTCGACCGCGGCGCGGTCAGCACTTCACCAAGCTCGCGCGGGCGATCACGGTCGCCGCGCGGGAGGGGGGAGGCGACCCCACCGGCAACCCGTCGCTCGGCCCTGGCGATCCAGAAGGCGCGCGACGCCTCGATGCCGAAGGACAACATCGAGCGCGCGATCGCGAAGGGCACCGGCGAGGGGGTCGATGCCGATCAGATCGAGACGGTGCTCTACGAGGGCTACGGTCCCGGCGGCGTCGCGCTGCTGATCGAGGCGCTGACCGACAACCGCAACCGGACCGGCGCCGACGTCCGCCACCTGCTCGGCAAGCACGGCGGCATCCTCGGCGAGCCCGGCTCCGTCTCCTACCTGTTCGACAAGCAGGGCGTGATCGTGGTCGACGCCTACCGCTATGACGAGGACGACCTGATGGTCGGCGATCGATGCCGGCGCGCTCGACATCGTGCTCGACGACGACGTCTTCGAGGTGGTCACCGAGCCGGCGACCTCACGGCCGTGCGCGACGCGCTCCGCGAGGCCGAGGTCGAGATCGAGAGCGCCGAGCTCGCGCAGCGCCCGAAGGTCGCGCGTCCCGGTCGAGGAGGACGACGCCGCAAAGCTGATGAAGCTCATCGACGCGCTCGAGGAGAACGACGACGTCGGGGCGGTTCACGCGAACTTCGACGTCGACGCCGCCGTCCTCGAGCGGATCGCCGGGCTGAGCTGACCGCAGTTCTCGGAAACCGACTCGCTAGCCTCTCGCCGCGATGAACCCGCAAGGCGCTAATCACAGTGCTGGCGGCCGGCGGCCTCGGTCTCGGCGTCGCTGCATGCGGCGCCTCCAAGGCCCCTGGCGTCTCGCTCGCCCCGCGAGCGGCGGCCGCGACCAGGCCACGGCCGGTCACCACGCACCACCACCACCCGCCGACGAGACTCCGACCAGCGGACCGCTCTCCAAGAAGCCCGTGTTCACCGTTCCGACGGGCGCGGCTCCGACGAAGCTCGTGGTCAAGGACCTGATCACCGGCACCGGTCCGGCGGCCGCGGACTGGGGATACGCTGACCGTCAACTACGTCGGCGTGCTGTACAAGAGCGGCAAGGTGTTCGACGCTTCGTGGAGCGCGACCAGACGTTCACCGTTCCACGCTCGGCCAGGGCGCGGTCATCCAGGGATGGGACCAGGGTCTCGTCGGCATGAAGCGTGGGCGGCCGGCGTGAGCTGATCATCCCGCCGAGCCTCGCGCTACGGGAAGGCCGGTCAGTCCGCCGACGATCCCGGCTAACTCGACGCTCGTCTTCGTGGTCGACCTGCTGAAGGTCTCGAAGTAGCGTTTGCTTTCTCGCCGGGTTCGCGCAAGCGATCGGCGCTTGAAGTCTCGTGTCGGCGGGCGCGGTGCAGTGGCACCGGCTCGCCGACACCCTTCAGCCTGAACCGCCCGGCGAAGGAACACTCGAACGCATCGCCGGCGCGTTCGTGCACCTCCTGCGTGCACAGGACGCTGCCTGGCCGTGCGACGCCGGTGACCCGGCTGGCCAGGTTGACCGAATGGCCGAAGTAGTCGCCGGCGCGCTCAAGGGCGGGCCCGCACGACGATCCCGGCCCGCAGGCTCGGCAGCTCCGCCTGTTCCGCGTCCTCGAGCAGCCCAAGTGCGGCACCGACCAGCGCCGCCGGATCGGGTTTGAGACGAGCATCGCGGCGTCGCCGATCGTCTTGACCAGGCGGACCGGGGCCTGCGCACGTTCGGTCGCGAGATCGCGCAAGGCGGTTCGGCGACGCCGCCGAGTTCCTTCAGCTCGAGCTCCCCGCCGAGCCGGGTGAAGCCGACCATGTCGGCAAAACACACCGCCAGCTCGGTGGCGCCGCCGGGCGCTCCCGCTGAGGAGCTCGGCGCGGGTGATCATGCCGCGTCGGATCCGCTCGCGCAGGTGCGCGTTGAAACTGCCGATGCAGCACCGGCTGTAGTGCCGGCGTCAGCCGTTCGGCAAGCGCGTCGAAGCGCTCGGCGACCTCGCTCTCGCTGTCGCCCGGCTCCAGGAACGTGTCCGACGAATGACCCCGCGACGGCGGCGGCGACCCGCGCCATGCTCTCGCCGATCACCCTGGTCAGCTCGCCGAGGACCTCGACCTCGAAGCCCGCATCGAGGAACAGCCGCGCGAGCGGGCCTGGGCGATGTCGTCCTCGCTGAACACGCGGTCATCGGGGCCGGCCTCGGGCAGTCCGAGTAGCCGCCGCAGACGCAGCATCACGGCTGGCGGGGAGGCCCGTGCGCTCCTCGACCTCCGCTGCGGTGTAGCGTCCCGCCGAGCAGCCGCGTCGACCGGCAGCAGGGCGAGGCGGTCCTCGCTCGGCTGCGGCGATCAGCTCCTCGAGCGGGACGCCGTCACGGTCGAGCCGCTCGCAGCAGTTCGAGGCGTGCCGGTCCGTTCAACGGGCCTTCAAGTCCATCGAGCAGTCCCGTCGTGCTCGAAGTCTGGTCATCGGCGCATCCTCTCGGATCGCCTGCGCGGTTCGCTACGCATCGGCGACCCTCGCGGGCACATCATGCGTTTCCGTGCCCGCTCAACGATCCCCTTTCCGCCGAGGTTCGACCGAATGCTGTCAATCCTGATGCCCGTGTACAACGAGCGCGAGCGCGTCGAGCGGGCGATCGCCGAGGTTCTGGCGACCGAGCTGCCCGACGACTTCGAGCTCGTGATCGTCGACGACGGATCGACCGACGGCACCCGCGAGATCCTGCGCGCCGGCAACTGGGATGACCGCGTGCGGCTGTTCGAGCACGAGCGTCAACCAGGGCAAGGGCGCCGCGATCCAGACGGCTCTGACCAAGGCCCGGGGCGAGTTCTCGGCGATCTTCGACGCCGACCTCGAATACGACCCAGCCGACCTGGCGCTGCTGATGCCGCCGCTGATCGACGGCCGCGCCAACGCCTGCTTCGGCGTCCGTGCGTTCGACGGCTACACCAGTCACTCGTTCCTGTTCGTGATGGGGAACAAGGGCGTCACGCTCGCCTGCAACGTCCTCTTCAACGTGTACCTGCACGACATCATGACCTGCCACAAGATGATCCGGACCGATCTGTTCCGCAGCCTGCCGCTGCCGTGAGCCGGGCTTCGCGATCGAGCCCGAGATCACCGCTCGGCTGGTGCAGCACAGGCGAGCGGATCTTCGAGGTTCCGGTGCACTACCGGGCGCGCGCCAACGAAGAAGGCAAGAAGCTGACCGCCTACGACGGTGTCCGCGTGCTGCGGACACTGCGCGCTGTCGCTTCCCAACCGGTAATCCGGCCGGTGGAGGCAACTACGGTCCAGCGGGCTCCGAGCAGCGGTGGTGGCGCGACCGACTCGCTGCGCCAGGTTCTCCGGCGCGGATACGAACTGGCCAGGACGCCCATCCCTTCCTGTTCTGGTGGGGCGTCGCGATCGGACTGGCGATCATCAGCGGGATCGTCTGGCCGACGATCCCGAGCTACGACCCGTTCTCGTGGGTCGTGTGGGGCCGCGAGGTCACGGCCCCGGGCATCCCAGCTTCCTCGTCAGCGGCGGCCCCTCCTGGAAGCCGCTGCCGTTCCTGTTCACGACCGTCTACGGGATCTTCGGCTCGGCGGCACCGCGGATGTGGGTCGTCACCGCGCGGGTCGGCGGGATCGCCGGTCTGATCGGCGCCTTGCGGCTGCTCGAACTGCTCTGCAAGCGGATGGACCTGCCGCGGTATGCGGGGGTCGTCGGCGGCGGTTCGCGGCCGCCGGCATCGTCTTCGCAATCCGGAGAGTCGGTGGGCCTACTACTTCTTCCGCGGCGCCTCCGAGGCGCTGTTGATCGCCGTCTGGCTCTGGGCGATCGAGCGCCTGCTGGCAAAGCGCTATTGGCAGGCGTACTTCCTGGTTGCCTGCGAGGGACTGATGCGGCCAGAGGCGTGGCCGTTCCTGCTCGTCTACGGAGCATGGCTGTGGTGGAAGTTCCCGAAGTTCGCGCATCTGGGTCGTGATCGGCCTGATCGCCCAGCCGGTCGGCTGGTTCGTGCCGCCATGGATCTGCAACGGGCGAGCCGTTCCTGGCCGCCACGCACGCCGCTGAGTACAACGGTGACCTCGGGTCCGACTCGGTTGAAGACCGTGCTCCAGCGTGGCGAGAGCCTGCAGCCGCTGCCGTCCCTCGGCTTCGCGGTCGTAGCGTTCGTGCTGGCGCTGTGGCGCGGACGCGACCGGATCGTGCTCGCGCCTGGCCGGTGCGATCACCGTCTGGTGGGTGATCGTCGTCGGCATGACCTGGAAGGGGTATCCGGGTCTGCAGCGGTTCTTCCTGCCCGCCACCGCGATGACGTGCGTCCTCTCGGGGCTCGGGATCGTGTGGCTGGCCTCGGTGATCGCGGAGGTGATCACCGTCGACCTGGCGCGGCCACTGAACGCGCTGCAGGCGCTGAAGCGGTTCCGGATCCCGATCGCCGTGATCGCCTGCCTGGCGATGCTCGTCGGCTCATGGCACTACGTCACCGAGTCCTCGGCGACGGTGCCGTCCCGATGGGCCACCGTCAAGGCGCAGGAACCGCTGGCGGCGGCCGCGGTTCAGCGGATCGATGAGCTCGGCACGGCCGTCAAGCGGCTCGGCGGCGTCAAGGCGATCCTGCCGTGCGCCTCCTCACAGCTGACGATCAACCACTCGCTCCAGACCGCGATGGCGTGGGAGGCCGGCACCAACCTCGAGCGTGTCGAGACCGTGCTGCGCTCACCGGGCCTGGCGTTCGTCGGGCCGCACGACTCGATCGACGGCGGTGAACCGCCGGTGCTGTTCAACTTCACCGCCAAGAAGATCATGCAGGTCGGGGCCTGGAGCATCCAGGAGGTCTCGCGCGCAGGCCAGCCGTACCCGGCCTGCGGGGGCCATTAGCCGCTCCGCGGGCCGTGCCGGGGCGTTTGAGGGTGCTCGAACGAACAATGCGACCGCGAATTTTGGGCTGTGTTCGCCAGCGTGCCTTGAGGGCCGCCGCACCCCTACGGACAAAGCTCCGTTTCCGGCGTCGCATTGTTCGTTTCGACACCCCCGGAAACCGGCGCATCGCGTGAAGCGGGAATCACGCTTCGAGCGGACGCGACGCCGGCGGAGTTCAGGCAGTCCGAGCGGCCTCAGAGACCGCAGCCCAACTCCTTCTTCATTGCCAAGAGACCATCCGCGCCACATAACGGCCACGGACGTTCACAGCAGACATCTGCGTGCCAATGGGCAGGCATCCCGATGCCCGAGGCAGGCGTCCGCGGCCAGACGGAGAATGATCGAACACATGATCGTTCTGGGAATCGACCCCGGCACCGCCTCGACCGGCTACGGGGTCGTGCAGAGTGAGGGCAACCGCCTGAGGCCGCTCGACGCCGGCGTGATCGAGACGCGCGCCGGGATCCCACTGGAGCGGCGCCTCGCTGACATTCACAAAGCTGTCGCCGAGCTGATCGTGAAGTTCGGCGCCGAGGCGGTCGGCGTCGAGGAGCTGTACTTCGGCGCCAACGTCCGCACGGCGTTTGCGGTCGGTCAGGCCCGCGGCGTCGTGCTGCTGGCCGCCGGCCAGGCCGGCCTGCCCGTCCGCTCCTACACGCCGCAGCAGGTCAAGGCCGCCGTCTGCGGGTCGGGCCGAGCTGACAAGGGGCAGGTGGGGAGGATGGTCGCGCGCCTGCTCGGCCTCCGCGAGGTTCCGAGCCCTGATCACGCCGCCGACGCGCTCGCCGTCGCCGTCTGCGACATCAACCGTGCCCCGCTGGCAAACGCGATGGCCGCTGTCGCGGCGCGGCGGGCTGCCCAGAATCGGTCCGCCGCTCCACGGGCGAGAATTGGCGCCCGATGATCGCGCTCGTCTCAGGCACCGTGGCCGTCCGCCGCTCCGATCACGTCGTTGTCGACGTGCAGGGCGTCGGCTACCGGCTCGCCGTCTCCGCCGAGACGCTGAACAAGGTCCCGGCGGTGGGCAACCCGATCGTGCTGCACACGCATCTGATCGTCCGCGAGGACTCGCTGAACCTGTTCGGGTTCGCGACCGAGGACGAGCGGGACCTGTTCCTGATGCTGCTCGGCGTCCAGTCCGTCGGCCCCAAGGTCGCGCTCGAGGTCCTCTCCGGTGGCCCGGTCCGCGAGCTGATGGGCGCGCTCGCCGCGGGTGATGTCGCTCGCTTCCAGGCCGTCAAGGGGATCGGCAAGCGCACAGCCGAGCGGATCGTCGTCGAGCTTCGCGAGAAGGTCGGCGTGACCGTCCCGGACGCGATCCGCGTCACGCGCTCCAACGACCCGCGCGCGCTCGCCCGGGAGGCCCTCGTCGGTCTCGGCTACAGCCCGCAGGAGGTCGATGAGCTGCTGGAGGGCATCGAGGGCGACGAACCCGAGGAGCTGATCGCGGCGGCGCTGCGAGGCGCGCGGCGATGAGCACGTTCCTGACTCCGGAGCCGCTGCCCGACGACGACTATGAGAGCTCGCTGCGACCCCGGCGGCTCGAGGACTTCATCGGCCAGGAGCAGCTCAAGGATCAGCTTGCCGTCTCCATCGAGGCCGCCACCAATCGCGGCGAGGCGCTCGACCATGTCCTGTTCGCCGGGCCGCCGGGCCTCGGTAAGACGTCGCTGGCGCAGATCGTCGCCGCCGAGCTCGATGTGCCGTTCATCGCCACCGCCGGCCCCGCGCTCGAGCGCAAGGGCGACGTTGCCGCCTACCTCTCGGCACTCGAGCCGCGCTCCGTGTTCTTCGTCGATGAGATCCACCGGCTGCCGCGCGCGCTCGAGGAGACGTTCTACCCGGCGATGGAGGACCGGCAGCTGCCGATCACGATCGGTCAGGGGGCGGGCGCGCGGGTGATGACGATCGATCTGCCGCCGTTCACGTTGATCGGGGCGACCACCCGCACCGGTCTGCTCTCGACACCGCTCAGAGATCGTTTTGGAATCCAGCACCGTCTCGACCACTACGAGCCGCGCGACCTTGCGCGGATCGTGCGCCGCTCCGCGTACCTGCTCGGCGTCACGATCGACGACGAGGGTGCGGTCGCGGTCGCGACCCGCAGCCGCGGCACCCCGCGCGTCGCCAACCGGTTGCTCAAGCGGGTCCGCGACTACGCCGAGGTTCGCGGCGGCGGGATCGTCACCGCCGAGGTTGCAAGCGCGGCGCTCGACCAGCTCGAGGTCGACGCGCTCGGGCTTGACCGCCTCGACCGCGAGATCCTGCGGACGATCTGCGAGAGCTTCGGCGGGGGGCCGGTGGGCCTGTCGACGCTCGCCGCGGCCGTCGGCGAGGAGCAGGACACGATCGAGGACGTGTACGAGCCGTACCTGTTGCAGCGGGCTCTGCTCGAAAGGACGCCGCGTGGCCGATGCGCCACAAGGCGGGCGTTTGCGCACCTCGGGCTCGAGCCGCCCTCCGACGTTGGACAGCTCGGACTTCTGTAACCCTTACGCGGCTGCCCAACGGGGCAGCCACAACCCTTCTATCCTGAGGCGCTCTGATGCCTCACGAGCACTACTTCATCTGCCCCCACTGCGGCAACCGTTCGATGGGAACCGACCTGAAACTCGGGTTCACGAAGAACACCCGTGGCTGCGAGAAGTGTGGCTTCGCGTATCTGTTCGAGCTGCTCGACGATTACTACCCGGCTCCGAACGCGGCGTTCTTCGCGTGCGACAAGACGGGGCGGATCGTCGACTGTGGCCGCGGCAGCTTCGAGCTCACCGGCCTGCGGACCGAGGGCGCGATCGGACGACCCGTCCAGGAGGCGCTGGCGCTTGAGTTCGCCGACGGCACCGACCACGTCGCCACGGCGATCGAGTGGGAGGTCAAGGTCGCCGGCAAGCCCGCGACGCTGACCGCGGGCGCCGAACGCGCAAGCGCCGTCGCCGACATTTTCCCTGCCTACGACGACGAGGAGGGCGGCATCCTGCTGGTGCTGACACCCTCCAACCACCACTGAGCCGCTCCCCGGCTCAGACCGTCTAGCATCAGCCACTCAGATGTCCGACCGCCAGCGCAACGGCCTGATTCTGCTCCTGGTCGCGGGACTGATTGCCGCCTCCGCGGTTGTGATCGGGACGATGAAGACGTACCTCGGGCTTGACCTCAAGGGCGGCGTCGAGCTCGTCTATCAGGGCGAGCGGACCCCGCAGTCGAACGTCACCGCGGCCGCGCTGCAGCGCGCCGTCGACGTGATCGACAACCGCGTCAACCAGCTCGGCGTCTCGCAGGCGTCGGTGCAGACGCAGGGTCGTAACGAGATCGTCGTTCAGCTCCCCGATGTGCAGAACGTCGACCAGGCCGAACGGGAGGTCGGGACCACCGCCCGCCTGGAGTTCTACGACTGGGAGGGGAACGCGCTCGTCGTCCCGACGAGCGGACACAAAGCTCAGACCGTCGCCTCGCTGCTGCCGAGCGGCGATTCGAACGCGCTGACCCTCAGTCAGGGGTCCTCCAGTGCCGGTCCCGGCTCCAACAGCTCGCTGTCGGGCGCGATGGGCTTCTATGCGGCGGTCAAGCTTGCGTCCGAGCAGCCGCCATACATCAACAAGACCACGAACTCGCGCTTCGGTCCCGAGTACTTCCTGTTCGGCTCGCCCGGAAGCGCCGCATGCGCCGCGGCCGCGGCGGCGAACAACACCAAGGTCGACAAGGGCGTCCACTGCCTGATCGCGGGCCCGTACCAGCCGGACACGACCGCGACGCCGCGCGCGCAGGCGATCGAGGGCCTCGAGAACGGACTGTCCGCCACCGAGAAGCGGGGCGCGCAGATCCTGGTCGTGCCACAGGGCATCACCGTGCTGCAGGCCTCGCCCAACAGCTTCGCGGAGAACAAGTGGCCGAAGTACGGGACCCCGACCGCCGGCTACTACGTGCTCAAGGACAACGTAGCGCTGTTCGGCAAGGACATCACCAACCCCGAGGAGGGGACGGACTCGACCGGCGCCCCGGATGTCCAGTTCGGCTTCACGAGCAAGGGCAACACCGAGTTCACGAAGGTCACCGGGGCGATCGCCCAGCGTGGGTCGCTGTTGAGTATCGGCTCGAACCTGTACTACCAGCACTTCGCCGTCGCGCTCTCCAACCAGCTGCTGACGGTTCCCTACATCGATTTCAAGACGAACCCCGACGGGATCTCGGGCGGCGCCGACATCAGCGGCAACTTCACGATCTCGAGCGCCACGAATCTCGCCAACGAGCTCCGGCTCGGCGCGCTGCCGATCAACCTCAAGCAGATCTCCGAGGAGCAGGTCTCCTCGACGCTCGGTCAGCAGGCGCTGCACCAGGGCCTGATCGCCGGCCTGATCGGCCTCGCGGTCGTCGCGGTCTTCCTGCTCTCCTACTACCGCTTCCTCGGTCTGATCGCGATCGGCGGTCTTGGGGTCTACGGCGTGTACTTCTACGCGCTGATCAAGCTCGTTCCGATCACGCTGTCACTGGCGGGCATCGCCGGCCTGATCCTGACGATCGGCGTCGCCGCCGACGCCAACATCGTCATCTTCGAACGCGTCAAGGAGGAGATCCGCGGCGGGCGCACGATCAGACAGGGCATCTCGATCGGCTACCGCAAGGGCCTGACCGCGATCATCGACGCCAACGTCGTCACGATCATGACCGCGTTTGTCCTGTTCGTGCTCGCCACCCAGGACGTCAAGGGCTTCGCTTTCACGCTCGGTGTCGGCACCTTCGCCTCGCTGTTCACGGCCGTGATGGCAACCCAGGCCGTGCTCTCGACGCTCGGCTCATCGAAGGCGATCCACAGCCCCTCGATGCTCGGTGCCGGCGGCAAGAAGCGCCGCTGGAACTTCGACTTCATGGGCGCGTCACGCTACTTCTTCTCGATGTCCGGCCTGATCCTGTTGATCGGCGCGCTGGCGATCGGTGGACGCGGCCTCAACCTCGGCATCGACTTCACCTCAGGCACCCAGCTCCAGGTGGGTCTCGTCCGGCACGCAACGGTTCCCGAGATCAAGTCGATTCTCTCGAAGGTCGGCCAGGGCGATGCACAGGTCCAGCTCGTCAGCGGCAAGAACACTCCGCTCGGCGAGAACGGCGTGCAGATCTCGTCGAAGTACCTCACCCTGAACCAGACGACCACCGTCCGCAACGACCTCGAGTCCAGATATGGGATCAAGACGACGAAGACGGGCAACCAGGACTTCGACAACACCTCCGTCGGGCCGACGTTCGGATCGACCGTGGCCGACAGTGCCCTCGTCGCGATCATCGTCTCGCTGCTCGTGATCTCGCTGTACGTCACGCTGCGGTTCGACTGGAAGTTCGCCGTGCCGGTCCTGATCGCGCTCGCCCACGATCTGCTCATCACCGCCGGCGTGTACGCGCTCACGGGAAGGGTGGTGACGGCCGATACCGTGGCGGCCCTCCTGACAATCTTGGGCTATTCGATGTACGACACGATCATCGTGTTCGACCGTGTGCGCGAGAACATCCCGAGGATGCCGCGTGCCGCGTTCTCACAGGTCGTCAACCGCTCGATGTCAGAGGTGCTGACCCGGTCGCTCGCGACGACGTCCGTGACGCTGCTGCCGGTGGTGGCCCTGTTGCTGTTCGGTGGTGCGACGCTGAAGGACTTCGCGTTTGCGCTGCTCGTCGGCGTCGCCTCGGGTGCGTACTCGTCGATCTTCATCGCCTCACCGGTCCTGACCCACTGGAAGGAACGCGAGCACGGCTACCGGCTGCGCCGCGAACGGATCGAATCCGAGCTCGGCTATGTCCCCGCATTCGCAGAGGGCGCCGGTGCCGACGTCGATCCGACCCAGAAGCCGACGCGGCGCACCGGCCGGCTGACCTCGCCGGAGCAGGACCTCTCGCGGGCCGAGTTCGAGGCCCTCAAGCGCGACATCGCCGACGACGTCCAGGACAAGGGACCGACCTCGGGCCTGACGAAGCGGACCTCCCACAGCCCTCAGCAGCGGCCCGCCCCACGGCCGGCGGCGCGCAAGCCGGTGCGTCCGACGGCGACGCCTGCGCCGCCGACCACGACCCCGGAGGCCCCGAGTGCCGGGCCCGTTGGCCCGGCGGAGAACGGCGAGGCCTTCGAGCATGCGCCCGATCTCGCTGAGGAGGGTGGCGTCTCGCCCGTCCAGAAGCCGAAGCCCTCCGGCAAGTCCCGTAACCGTCGACATGGAAGAAGGCGCTGATGGGCGTACTCGCATGGGCGATGCTCGGGCTGGCGCTGTGGCATTTCACGATCTGGCTCCCCGACCGGTTCTGGGGCGGAATCGTCGGCGCGCTGATCGGCGCGATCATTGGCGCCGTCGTGATCGGTCTTGCGATCAACGGCTTCACGATTCCGGCGCGTCACGCTACGCACCTGGTCACCGCGCTCGAGGGGATTCCCGGGGCGCTGATCGGGATGGCGATCGTGTACTTCGAGGGCGACCGTCGCGAACGGGCCGCCGAGAACCGCGGCATCGGCATCAGCTGAGCCGATGAGTCTGCTCGACGCCGTCACCGCTCCGCTACGCGCGCTGCTCGGTGACGTCGAGCGCGAGGTCGAGAAGGAAGTTCCGGTTCATGGGATCGAGCAGATCCAGGAGCGGATCCTCGACACCGAGCAGGCGATCCGGTCGGCGACCGAGTCGATCGCTGATCACGTCGAGGCGATCGAGACGCTCGCGGTCTCGCTGCCTCCGCTGGTCGTTGCGGTCGAGGCGCTGACAGCGCAGCTGACCGAGATCACGAAGGTCCTCGCTCCGGTGGCCGTCGCCGAGCAGGACATGGCCAAGGTCGGTCGGTTCCTGCACCACCGGCACGACCCGCCGGCAGAGCCGGCCGGCTCGTCATAAAGGCCACAAGCTCCGGCGAGGAGTACAACGAGTCCCATGGCGTCGACCTCAGTGTCGCTGGCGCCCGCGCACCAGGCGTACCTGCTCGAGGCGCGCCAGATGCAGGCGCTGTCGTTCACGGTGCACATCCCGCTTGTGTGCTTCGGCATCGCGCTTCCCGCGATCGTGCTGTTCGTCGAGTGGCGGTACCTGCGGACCGGGGACGAGCTGTACCGCACACTGGCGCGGCGGTGGACGCGGGTGATGGTGGCGCTGTTCGCGATCGGCGTGATCACGGGGACCATATTGAGCTTCGAGATGGGGCTGCTGTGGCCGAACTTCACCGCCACGTTCGGACCCGTGTTTGGGCTCGGATTCGCGATCGAGGGTTTCTCGTTCTTCCTCGAGGCGATCTTCCTCGGGATCTACATCTACGGGTGGGGGCGCCTGTCCCCTCGGGCGCACTTCATCAGCGGCCTCCCGGTCGTGCTCGCGGGGTTCACCGGTTCGCTGATGGTGATCGCCGTCAACGCCTGGATGAACCATCCAAGCGGATTCCGGCTTCTCGGCGGACATGCCGTCGACGTCGACCCGTGGAAGGCGCTGTTCGCGAACCCGATGCTGTGGTCGGAGCTGATCCACATGTATGTGGCGGGGTACATGGTCACAGGGTTCCTGCTCGCCGGCGCCTACGCCGTCCAGCGCCTGCGGACTGGTCGCTGGGGGCGCTATGAGCGCACGGCGTTTGCGATTCCGCTGACCGTCGCCGCGCTGGCCGCACCGATCCAGATCGTGATCGGCGACTGGCTTGCACGGGACGTGGCGACCATGCAGCCGGTCAAGCTGGCGGCGATCGAGGGTCTCTACCGCACCACGCGCGGAGCATCGGAGCACCTGCTCGGCTGGTACACGGCGGGGCAGGTCAAGGACGGGATCGCGATCCCGCACCTGCTGTCACTCCTGGCCTTCCACAGCTGGAACGCCGTCGTCAAGGGGCTTGACACCGTGCCGGCGGTTGACCGGCCGCCGATCAACATCACGCGGATCAGCTTCCAGCTGATGGTGATGATCGGCACCGGGTTGGCGCTGCTCGGCGTGATCTTCCTGATCGTGCGGGTCCGGTGGCGTTCGCTGCCTGCCTGGCGTTGGTTCTACTGGGCGGTTGCGGTTGCCGGTCCGGCTTCGGTGGTGGCGGTGGTCGCCGGCTGGGTCACTGCCGAGGTCGGCCGCCAGCCATGGGTCGTCTACGGCGTGATGCGCACCTCGCAGGCGGTGACCGGTGCGCCCGGGATCCCGGTCGGCTACGGCGCGCTCGTCGTGATCTACGCCGCGGTGATCGCCGGCACGTTCTGGGTGCTGCGTCGGCTGTCGCTGGCGCCACTGCAGTCGCCTCCCGGTGAGCGGGTCTGATGCACCTGTACGAGATTCCGCTCCTGTTCGTGTTGATCGGGCTGGTTCTGTACATCGTGCTCGGCGGAGCCGACTTCGGCGTCGGACTGTGGGAGCTGCTGGCGGGCCGCGATGAGCGGATCCGATCCCACGCGCATGCGTCGATGGCGCCGGTGTGGGAGGCCAATCACGTCTGGCTGATCTTCGTTCTGACGGTGACCTGGACCGCGTATCCGACGTTCTTCGGATCGGTGTTCTCAACGTTGGCGGTGCCGCTGTTTCTCGCCGGGCTTGGGATCGTCCTGCGCGGCGCCGCGTACGCGATGCGGGCGGGGGCGCGTGCAGGCCGTGAGTCCCGCGCGCTCGATCTTGCGTTCTCGCTTTCCTGCGTCCTGACTCCGTTCGCGCTGGGCACGGTCGTCGGGGCGATCGCCGCACGCCGCGTCCCGGTCGGCAACGCGGCTGGGCATCTGTTCTCGAGCTGGCTGAACCCGACGGCGGTGCTGATCGGGGTCGTGGCGGTGCTGCTGTGCGGATACACGGCCGCGGTGTTCCTGGCAGCCGACGCGGCACGCCGCTCGGATGCCGACCTGGCCTCGGCGTTCCGCACGCGGGCGCTGGTGTCGGGCGCCGTCGCCGGAGCTGCGGCCGTGGCGGGACTCGTGGTCCTGCATGTCGACGATTCCGTCCTCGCCGGTCCGCTGTTGTCGGGATCAGGTCTGCCGGCGCTCGTGGTATCGATCGTCGCCGGCGTCACGACACTCGGGCTCGTTGCCGTCCGCCGCTACGAGCCGGCCCGCTACACCGCCGCGGTCGCGGTCGCGGCGGTTGTCGCCGGGTGGGCGCTCGCGCAGCAGCCGATCCTGCTGCCGGGGCTGACCGTCGCTCAGGCGGCGGCTCCGCACGACACGCTTGTGGCGGTGATCGTTGCGGTGATCGGCGGTGGGTTGATCCTGTTTCCCTCGCTGGCGCTGCTGTTCCGGCTGACGCTCGGCGGGTCGCTCGGCGCCCACCCTGCGGAATCGCCGGTGACCGCGTCTCCCACGCGGGTGCTGGCGGCGGCGCGGGCCGGGCTTGCGGCGCGGGGCGCGGCCGGCTGTCTGATTGTGGGCGCAATCCTGCTTGTGTTCGGGGATGACTGGTGGATGCAGGCCGTCGGTGTGATCGGGTTGATCGCCTTCGTGGTGCTGGGCGTTGCTGCCGTCGGGCCGGGGGAGCTGGCGCGCGTCGACTGAGACGTGCGGTTCGAGCGCCGGCAACGACTGTCCCGGCGCGCGGTGAAGGCCGTTTCCGCCGGTGCGGCGCCTACGCTGACGCGATGTCGGTACTGGACGTCGCTCCCGCCACCATCGCGTCTGAGCTGGATCGATCGGCCGTCGAGCGGCCGCCAGGGCGGCGGCTGGCGTTGGCACCGTATGACCTGACCGCGACGTCCAGGCTCGAACGCGAACTCGGCGTCTCGCACGTGCTCGCACAGGTGCTGGTCCGCAGAGGGTTCGCGGATCCGGCCGCCGCGCGCGCATTCCTATCGCCGGTGGAGCGTCACTCGCCGCTGGAGTTCGAGGGTATTTCGTCCGCCGTCGCGCTGATCCAGGGGTATCTACGAGCAGGGAGCAGGATCGTCGTCCACGGCGACTATGACGTCGACGGAGTCTGCGCCACCGCCGTGCTCGTTCGGGCGCTGCGGTCGCTTGCTGCAGACCCCTCTGTGGTTGGCTTCTATCTGCCGAGCCGCACCGAGGACGGCTATGGGCTCGCCTCGGCGACGGTGCAGCGGCTCGCCGGCAATGGCGTCGATCTGTTGATCACCGTCGACTGCGGGATCACCGCGGTCGAGCAGGTGGCCGATGCCCGCGCGCTGGGGATGAATGTCGTGGTCACCGACCATCACTCGCCCCGCGCCGACGGGCTGCTGCCGGAATGTCCGATCGTGCATCCGGCCATCTGCGGGTATCCGTCGCCGCAGCTCTGCGGGACCGCGGTCGCCTGGAAGCTCGCTGAGGCGCTCGGGGCTCAGACGGTCGACGATGATCTCGAGCTGGTGGCGTTGGCGACGGTCGCGGACCTCGTGCCGTTGGTCGGTGAGAATCGGCGACTCGTCCGGGATGGCATGCGCCGGCTGGGGGGCACCGCCCGCCCCGGCCTGCGGGCGTTGATGGCCGTCTCCAAGACGGATCCGGGCGCACTCGACACAAGCGCGCTCGGCTTTCGGCTGGCGCCGCGGATCAACGCCGCCGGACGCCTGCGTCGCGCCGACGCGGCGCTGGATCTGCTCCTGACCGAGGATCCGCAGCGCGCGCGGGAGATCGCACGCGAGCTCGACAAGGTCAACGCCGACCGTCGCGCTGTCGAGCAGCGGATCTGCTGGGAGGCCGAGGCCCAGGCGGCGGCGATGGGGGAGCGCCCGTTCTACGTGCTGGCGGGAGCGGGGTGGCATCCGGGTGTCGTCGGCATCGTCGCCTCGCGGATCGTCGAGCGGTTCCACCGCCCGGCGGTCGTGATCGGCCTTGACGCCGATGATCCGGCGGCGCCCGCGCACGGCTCTGGTCGCAGCATCCCCGGCTTCGATCTGCTGGCCGCCCTGCAGAGCGGTGCGGCCGAGCTGTTGACCTACGGCGGCCACCGTGCCGCCGCCGGCCTGACGATCGCCCCCGAGCGCCTGGACGCGTTCCGCACAGCCGTCGAGGACCACGCCGCGGCGGTGCTGACCGACCAGATGCTGACGCCGGTTGAGCGTGTCGATGCCGTCGCCTCGGGAGCCGAGCTGTCACTCGGCCTTGCCGAGGAGCTGATGGCGATCGAGCCGACCGGGATCGGCAACCCGGCCGTCAACCTGCTGGTGCCGGGCTGTCGCTTCGAGGACGTGCGGCCCCTCTCCGACGGCAAGCATGCGCGCTTCACCGTGATCACGGGCGGCGTCCGCGCCGCCGCGGTCTCCTTCGGCTGCGACGGCCGCGTTGACGGCGCCGATGCTGGCCTGCTGGACGCATCCTTCCGCCTCGAGCGGAATGTCTGGAAGGGACGGGTCGAGCCGCGCTTGGTGCTGAGGCACGCCGCTGCTGTCGCTCCGGCGCCGATCGTCACCGCCGGCGAACCGCGGGATTATTTGTGCGCGGTTCTTACTGAGCTCGATCGCGAGTCGCCTGCGATGACCGATCGGCGCCTGCGCTGGATGCACAGCGTGCCGCGCTGGGTGCGCAGGGCGCCGGGCCCGATTCTCAGCGGCGGTGCTGGATCGACGCGGCGAGAGCCCCCTGGCCGTTATCGCAGATGTTCTTCGCGTTCATCCTGCCCGGTGGCGTGGGAACGTCTGCGCGGGACTGCGCCGACGCGCGCATCCGCGCGAGCGGGCGACCCGCGGTCCTGGTCGTGTGCGCCGACGTACCGAGACGCCTCCAGGCGCTGCGAACACGGACCGGCGGCTTCACGCTGATCTCGCACACGAGCGCTGCAGGAGCGACCCGGCGCTGGCGGACAGCTTCGAGCATGTGGTGGTGCTGGACCCACCGGCGCAGCGCTGCTGCGGATGCGGCGATCCGCCGTGGGCGTGGTTACACCCATTTTGCGTGGGGCGACGCTGAGCTACGCTTTGCAGAGCAGATGCACGAGCTGGAGTACGGAATCCGTGCTTCGCTCGTGGCCCTCTACCGGAGCCTTCGGGAGCGGCGGAGGGTTGCCGGCGAGGAGCTCGAGCGCCTGCTCCGCGGCGACGGACCGCACGCACGCTCGGCCGTGATGGCCGGGCGGCTGCTGAGGGTTCTCGCGGAGCTCGAGCTTGTCAGCCTCGACCGGAAACAGCCGGCTCTGGCGCTGGCGGATGCCCAGCGCACCGTGCTGGAGCGTTCGGCGGCTTCCGGGCGTATGTTGGTGCGTACGAGGATGGTCTCCGATTCCTGAAACAAGCAACAGCTCCACTGAACGCCTGATCGACGGTCTCGACGGACCGCCAGGTCGGCGGCACGGCCGATGCGCACCAGTCGAGGCGGCGGCTCGGGCTGCGGCCGCGATCGTCGAGGCGCGTCAGGCGGAGCTGACCGACACCGAGCGCGAGCTGCTCTCGGACCTGTTCGCGATCGTCGAGGAGCACGCCGATCAGGCCGCGGTGCGCCGTCGATCGCGAGCGTGTTGCGGACGCGTTCGTGTACGCCTGCGAGCATCACGCCGATCAGCGGCGTCGGTCCGGCGAGGACTTCATCGTTCATCCGGTCATCGGTCGCGAAGATCTGCGCCGGCATGCGACTCGACACCGAGACGCTGTGCGCGGCACTGCTGCACGACACCGTCGAGGACACAAGCGCATCACTCGAAGAGGTGCAGGAGGAGTTCGGCGAGGAGATCTCCGGACTCGTCGACGGCGTCACGAAGCTCACCGGGCTCACCTTCCAGTCGCGTGATGAGGCCCAGGCCGAGAACTATCGCAAGATGATGGTCGCGATGGCCTCGGATATCCGGGTCATCCTGATCAAGCTCGCCGACCGCCTGCACAACATGCGCACGATCAGCGCGATGCCGAAGCAGAAGCAGATCGACAAGGCGCGTGAGACGCTCGACATCTACGCGCCGATCGCGCACAGGCTCGGTATCCACTCGATCAAGTGGGAACTCGAGGACCTCGCATTCCAGACCCTGCATCCGCGCAAGTACAACGAGATCAAGGGGCTCGTCGCGCAGCAGCGCGAGGAGCGGGAGCGCTACGTCAGCCAGGCGGGCGAGTACCTGCAGAAGGAGCTCTCAGAGCTTGGGGTCGAGGCCGAGATCTCCGGGCGCGCCAAGCACTTCTACTCGATCTACTCGAAGATGACCAAGAAGGGCCGCGAGTTCAACGAGATCTACGACCTCACGGCGATGCGCGTGATCGTCGGCTCGGTCAAGGACTGCTACGGCGCCGTCGGCGTGATCCACTCGCTGTGGAAGCCCCTGCCCGGACGCTTCAAGGACTTCATCGCGATGCCCAAGTTCAACATGTATCAGTCGTTGCACACGACGGTGATCGGGCCCGAGGGCAGGCCGCTGGAGATCCAGATCCGCACCCGCGAGATGCACGATCTCGCCGAGCTCGGGATCGCGGCGCACTGGATGTACAAGGAAGATCCGAAGACCGGTCGCCGGCCGGGTCGCGCCTCCGCCACCCGGGATCCGGACGACAAGCTGAAGTGGCTGCGTTCGCTCGTCGACTGGCAGAAGGACATGTCCGACCCGAAGGAGTTCGTGGAGACACTGAAGGTCGACCTGTTTGAGGACGAGGTCTTCGTGTTCACGCCGAAGGGCGAGGTCAAGTCGCTTGCGTCCGGCGCGACACCGCTGGATTTCGCGTACGAGATCCATACCGATGTCGGGCACCGCTGCGTCGGCGCCAAGGTCAACGGCAAGATCGTCCCGCTGTCCTACCAGCTGCGCTCCGGGGACATCGTCGAGGTCCTCACGTCCAAGCGCGAACGCGGTCCGTCGCGCGACTGGCTGTCGCTGGTCAAGACGACGCGTGCCCGCAACAAGATCAAGGCGTGGTTCAAGGCGGAGAACCGGCGTGACACCGAGCATGCCGGACGCGAGCTCCTGCAGGACCACCTCAAGAAGCAGGGACTTCCGGCTCAGAAGATTGTCGCCTCGCCGCTGATGGCTGACGTGATCCGCGAGATGGGCTATCGCAAGGGCGACGACTTCTACATCGCGCTCGGCGCGGCCAAGATCTCGCCGAAGGTCGTCATCAACAAGGTGATGCAGCGGCTGAAGCAGGGCGAGGCCGCCGAGGCCGAACCCACCGCCGCCGACGACCTGCTCCAAACCCGACGCCGCCGCTCGCGTCCAACCACGTCATCGACCAGCTTCGGGATCGTGGTTGACGGCGTTGACGACGTGATGCTGCGGATCGCGAAGTGCTGCCGTCCGGTACCGGGCGATCCGATCGTCGGCTATATCTCGCTCGGCCGTGGGATCACCATCCACCGTGACGACTGCCCCAACGTCGTCGTGCTGAAGAAGGATCCGGACCGCTTCACGACCGTCAACTGGGAGGGCGACGCGGATACGGCGTTCAGGGTCGAGATCGAGATCCAGGGCTGGGATCGCCACCGTCTGCTCGAGGACATGTCACGGACCTTTGCGGACGCCGGGATCAACATCCTCGATGCCCACATCACGGTGAACCATCCGATGATCCGCAATCGCTTCGTCGTCGAGGTGGGGGACACCCGCACGCTTGAACAGACGATCACCCGGTTGCGGAACATCGATGCGGTGTTCGACGCCTACCGGGTCACGCCCGGCACCTCCGGCGCCTAGCCCGAAGCTGCCGGCTCACGGCGTATCGTCGGTCTCATTAGGCATGGAGGGCGCGCCGGGCCGTGTCCGCTCAGGCCGGCCAGTCGGGCCGGGAGCGAAGCGGCGCCAGATCATCGTCGGTCGCTGCCCATGCGCGTGTTTTCGGGGCGTTCGCGAACGCCTTCTCGAGATGAGAGATCGCGAGCTCAGCGTTCCCCGCCAGCGACGCGAAGCAGGCGAGGTTGTAGTGCAGCGAGCCGTTGTCTGGGTGATCCCCCAGTCCGGCGCTCGCCAGATCGTAGGCGCCCTGCGGATCGCCGGCGTCGATCAACGGCTGCGCCGCGAAGGAGTGCTCCCACGCCGACGGCGTGATCGTTGCGGTCGCGCCGCCGATGACCAGCGCCGTTGTTCCGTCCATGAGCGCCACGGCAGCGCGCCGCGTCCCCGGCTCGGGCACGAACACGAGCGTTCCGGCCGGCGCTGCGATCTCCTCACCATCGACGGTGAAGCGAGCCTCGCCGCTGATCACGACGTACAGCTCCTCATGCTGCCCGGCGCCACCACCGGTCTCGTCGTGCTCCTCGATCAACGCCTGGCCGGCGTTGGCCGTGTAGGCGTTGATGCCGAAGGCGGTGATCCCGAGTGCTCTGCGGATCGGCCGCCAGTTGACGCCGGCGACTGCGATCGGGTCGAGCTGGTCGAGTTGGATGACCTGCACCATCGCGGCCCACGATAACGCTCACCGCTCAGGCCCTCCACGGTCGGCCGACCGGCGGGGAGGGAGCATCCGGGTCAGGTGCGAGTGCGCCTCCGGTGACTTGATCGCGATGATGGAATCGCCGACGCCGAGCGTGCTCACACGCTCAGGATCGATTCGCAGCCGTTGCACCTGGCGTGCCGTCGTCCGGTCGGCTCCGGCTCGGCGACCGACATTGCCTGACGCGTCCTGCTGGTAGCTGTATTCCCAGGCGGTGTAGGTGCCGGCCATCTGCGCGACCATGCGGGCGGATTCCGGGACATCCTGCCGGTGAGCGACCTTGATCGCCGTGTTCCCGACGACCTGCTCCCTGAATCCACGGGCTGCACGGTCGAGATCGGCCAGCTCCTGTGTCGCAAGCATCACTCCAACGCCGGCTTCGCGGCCCTTGGACAGCAGGGCGAGGAGGTTGGCGGATTCGAGCGCCGAGAACTCATCGATACCGACGAGCGCGAGCGGCTGCTTGGCGGCGCCACCCTGGTCAAGCCGGCGGCCGGCGGCCGCGGTCAGGTCCTGGACGATCATCGTGCCCAGCTGGGCCGCCAACCCACCGTAGGAGCTCGAGTTGAGGCTGAACAGCACAACCTCGTCGCCGGCCATCGCGGTGCGAACGTTGATCGCGTCGTCGCCGGGCTCAAGCCGCGGGCCGACATGCGACTCGGTGATGATCGCGAGCCGCGATCCGAGTCCGCGGATCGCGCTGAGCTGATCGCTGCCGAGATCATCGATGTAGGAGGTGATGTGCAGCCGCTGCTCGGGATCCAATGCGCGAGCGGCGGTGCGCAGCTGTCTGGGCTCGAGCAGCTCCACGAGCCGCGACATCGATGCCGGGCGGTCGGGCTCGGTCTCCTGCATGACGCGCAGCGCGATCTGCAGGTAGCGCTCGGCGGCGCGGCGGTAATGCGGTTCGGTGAACCGTTCGCTGGCGATCAGCTTGTCCTTGAGCTCGGTCGCGTTGCCGGTGGCGAGCGGATTCCAGTTCGTGTCGCCATCGATGCTCCACATCCGGAACGGCCGTCCGGCGGCCTGCGCCGCGGCGCGGAGCTGCTCAGCCAGTTCTGGAGATCCCTTGAGATCGAGCGCCACGACCGGCGCGCCCTGCTCGATCCGAGAGCAGAGCACGTTCGTCAGGGTGGTCGTCTTCCCGGAGCCGGTGGCGCCGAGGATGAGCCCATGTGCGCCGAGCTCGCGCTCGCCGACGATCACGCGCCGTCCGTGACCGTCGGTTCCGAGGAGGACGTCGCCCTGAGCCAACCGCCGTCGCTCATCGGCGATCTGGTGCTGTTGCTGCGCTCGCGCGCGCGTCCAGCGGACTGCGGCCAGGGCGACCCTGCCGAGGAGCAGAGCCCCCACTACCAACGGGGCCACAGAGCCTGGGAGCGCCAGCAAGCCAACCGCCACCGCCAACCACAAGCGACGGTGGCGACGATGACGGGGGACACGCGGCGGCGGCGGACGCCACGGCTCCGGCCACTGGTCCTCGAGATGAGCGGTCATCGCTGCGCCTCCTTTCCGCGGTCGCGACGGCGGGAACGTACGTTGTGGCCCGGTCCGAGCTGGTCCGGGAGCTTCCCTGCGCTCCTGCGGTGCTCAACAGCGCGGTCGGTCCCGCTCGCCGCCGAACGCGGCGTCGACATCAATGGACGGATCTGGACGAGGTCTGAGACCCCGGCGTCGCGGGCTGCCGACCGGATGCGCTTGGCCAGCGCCGCGGTTGGGACGATGTAGAGAACCGATTTGATCCGGTCGTCGTTGCCGTAGGCGCTCATGATCTGACGCAACCTGTCGGGCGCCTTGGCGGTCAGCTCGAGCTCGACTGCGATCCGGTGCCCGCTTGGGGTCTCGAGCAGAAGATCCGGGTAATGGCGACGCTCGCGGCCGGTCGGCGTGGTGGCGCCGTGGCGGATGCCGAAGGGCTTCTCACCGGACAGGTAGCGCTTGACTTCGGAGGAGCGATCAAAGCGATGGTCAGCGGATCGCATCGCCTTTTCGGAGATCACATTGCGCAGCGGTCCGAAACCTCCCTGGTGGGCGGAGATCCAGAGCCACGCGAGGCCGACGTCGTGTCGGTATTCCTGGTGATTGAGTTGCGGCTCTCTGCAGCGCAATCCAAGCGCTCTCAGACCGGCTCCTCGGATCGTGACGACCTCCGGTTGTCCGGTGTTCGGGGCGTCGGCGAGGATCAGCTTCGCGTGATTGAGCCGCTCGAGCCGCGCCGCGGCGGCTTGGTCAGAGCATTTGAGCCACGCCGAGATCTGCGGCGCGGCGACCGCTCGGTGCTCCGCCAGGAGCGTCAGCAGCTGCCGATCGGTCTCGTCGAGCTCCGGCGCGGCCCGGCCGCGATCGCCGGACGCTCTGTTTTCCGGCGGCGGATTGGAGGGGGAGGAAGAAGTGCTCACCTCTCATAGAGGCGTGGGCGAGTGAAGTTCCGCCCCTCTTTTTCAGAAACTCATCGCAGATGACTGGTGTTGACGACCTGGAAGTCGTTGCCGTCAAGCTCGTCGAGCAGGTGGAGAGCGCTGTCGTTCCAATGGCTGCTGGGCGCCCCGGAGATGTACCAGGGAGATCCGTTATCGGCAAGGATCATTCCGTAGGTCTTCAGTGCCTGCGCGATCACCCGGGCCTGATAGGGGAGCCCGGAGATCTTGACCGACGCCTTCAGGCGCAGCCGCAGGCCCATCGGCGGGCTGAGCGATCCGTTCGGACACCCGGTGCCACTGGTCGCATGTCGTGCGGGGTAGACGTACTGGTCGGCCGTGCATGGAGCCGTGAACCGCAGCGCATGGTTGATCACGCCGGCGGCGACCTCGCCGTACTTGGCGAGGCCCGGCAGGATCGGCAGCCCGGCCGCGTCGGCCGAGGTCCAGCCCGCCGGTCGCAGAGCGTTGGAGCCGAGATTGAAGATCGCACCCGACCCCGCCGTCCAGAATCGGCCGCCGGCGTGTGGATAGGCGTCCCACAGCTCGTAGTCGGTGCAGGTGGCGCTGTCGACGACGATCACGTGCCGGTCGCCGGTGGCGTGCTGGCCACCCTCGATCGGCGCGTTCGGCGGGATCGGATACGGCCCGGCGTCGGATTCGCTGGCGTACTGGAAGTGGACCGCAACCTTCCGGGTCGTGCCAGCGACGACGACGTACGGGATCCCGTTCGGTGCGCCGTCGTAACTGGTGCCGAAGTCCGGATGCACGGGATCGTCGGCGCCGATCGCTGCGACGTAGCGCGCGGACTCAGCCGCGACGGGCAGCTGCGCGACCGGTTCGTTCCAGGCATTGTCGGCTGGGAAGACGGTGCACCGCGGCGCACCGGGGAGCCGCGGCGCAGCCTTGCTTGAGGCGGTCGCCCTCACCACGGCCGGTCCACCGACGGCGAGCGCTCCCGCGGTCACCACCGTGGCGGCGCAGCCCTGCAGGAGGCGGCCCAACGGGGCCGCCATCACTGTCCACCTTCAGGCGACAACGACCAGCCCACCAGGCAGCACCGAATATTCGGCCACGTGGCTGTCGCCGATGTAGTCGCCGTCGACCTGAATCGGCAGCGGCCGCTCGTCGCCGGAGCGGACGGTGATCGTCTTGATCTCCTGAAACGGCTCGACCTGCCGATGGTCGCCGACCTTCGCGCGGGCCGACAGCAGACGCCACATGATCGTCGGAATCTCAAGCGGGCTGGTCCGCTTCAGGACGACGCCGGCGAGATCCCCGCTCTCAAGTGTCGCTCCGTCGCCAACCTCGACGGGCCGGTTGCCGAAGTACGTGTACGGAGTTGTGTTCTGGACCAGCAGCGTGACGCCGTTGACGTTGCGGCCATCGGACAGGGTGACGTTCAGCTGCGGGGGATGCAGCAGGTAGCGGCTGGTGAAGATCGTCGTTCCGGCCCACATGTAGTAGTACTCCCCGACACGTGTCTTCAGCCGTGGGTGCGCGTCGACCCGTTCGACCACGGATGCATCGAGCCCGACTCCCGAGTTGACGACGAAGAAGCGATCGTTGACCTTCCCCAGATCCACCGACCGTGGCCGCCAGTCCTCGGCCAGACCAAGGACGTGCTCGGTCGCGTCGACGACGTCGGGCGGGATCCCGAGCAGCCGGCAGTAGACGTTGACGCGGCCGCCGGGCAGGCACATCAGCGGGACGCTGGATCCGGCCAGGCCGTTGGCCGCCTCATTGACCGTACCGTCGCCGCCGAACGCAATCACTGCGTCGTAGTCACCCGAGGCTGCCGCCTCTCTGCACAGGAGGGTGGCGTGCTCGCGCCGCTCCGTGTCGACCGCGTCGACGCGGTAGCTCCCGCGGAGGGCATACACGACGAGGTTCTTCAGACGGTCGGAGACCGTCGTCGCGTAGGGGTTGACGATCACCAACAGTCGCTTCATCGGACCGAGACCGAACACCGCCGACCGTCATGAGTTACGCGCGGCGAAAACGAATAACGTCCCGGGCCCGGCGGATGGGACCAGATCAATGGAGGAGTGAATGCCGCAGTTCGAGTTCGAAGGAAAACGTCCGAACGTTCATCCGGGGGCGTTCGTCGCCCCGACGGCGTCGCTGATCGGTGAGGTCACCGTCGAGGATGGCGCCTCGGTCTGGTACGGCGCCGTGCTGCGGGCCGATTATGCGCCGATCATCATCCGGGCAGGAGCCAACGTCCAGGACGGATCGGTCCTCCACGCGCCGCCGGAGATGCCCGTTGACATCGGGGCGGGCGCCACGGTCGCCCACCTCTGCGTCGTCCACGGTGCCGTGCTCGGCGAGGAGAGCCTGGTCGCGAACGGAGCGATCGTGCTCGACGGGGCCAGGATCGGCAGCCGGTCGCTGGTCGCCGCGGGCTCCCTGGTGCGGACCGGGCAGGAGATTCCCGAGGGCGTCCTTGCGGTCGGCAATCCGGCCGTCGTCAAGGGACCGATTGCCGGTACCCCCTCGGAGATGTGGATCAAGATGAACCCGATCGCCTACCGGGATCTCGGGCAGCGCCACCTGCGCGGGATCACGCTCGTCGACTGAGGTGCTTCTCAGCTTCGGATCTTCCGGGCCGATGACACGGTTATACTGCCGGTCACATAGCAGTACGCATCCAGAGGGGTGGAGGGTAATGGCCCTACGAAGCCCCGGCAACCGGCCTTAAGGACACGGTGCCAATTCCATCAGGCTCCAACGACTAGCCTGGGAGATGTGGGAAGGGCGGCTCAAAACCTCCGACCCCTGAGTCCCGGCGGAGGTTTTTTCATATGCCGCCAGAATCGCTTCGCTGCAAGGAATGCAAGACCGAATATCCGCTCGACGCACGGTACGTGTGCGAGCGCTGCTTCGGGCCGCTCGAGGTCGCCTACGCGACTCACTCTGACCATGACGCCGCCGAGCTGAAGCGGCGGATCCAGGCCGGACCGCTGTCGCTGTGGCGCTACAGCGACTTCCTTCCGGTCACCGGGCAGGGGTACGCGCTCCCGTCCGGATGGACGCCGCTGCTCCGCGCAGACCGGCTCGCCGAGGAACTGGGGCTGGGGGAGGTGTGGGTCAAGAACGACGCCGCCAACCCAACCCACTCGTTCAAGGACCGAGTCGTCTCGATCGCGATCGCCCGGGCTCAGGAGCTCGGCTACAAGACGATCGCCTGTGCCTCGACCGGCAACCTCGCGAACGCCGTCGCCGCGCATGCGGCCGCGGCAGGACTCGAGTCCTACGTGTTCATCCCGTCCAATCTCGAGGAGCAGAAGATCCTCGCGACCGGCATCTACGGGACGAACCTCGTCGCGGTTCGTGGCAACTACGACGACGTCAACCGTCTCTGCACCGAGCTCTCGGGCGAGCACGAGTGGGCGTTCGTCAACATCAACATGAGGCCGTACTACGCCGAGGGCTCCAAGACCCTGGCGTTCGAGATCGCCGAGCAACTCGGGTGGGAGTTGCCCGACCGGGTCGTCGCGCCGATCGCCTCGGGGTCGCTGTTCACGAAGCTGGCACGTGGTTTCGGGGAGTGGATCGACGCGGGCCTGCTCGAAGGAGAGCTGCCGACGTTCAACGGCGCTCAGGCGACGGGCTGCAACCCGGTGGCGGCGGCGTTCGAGGCCGGCGAGGACTTCTGCAAGCCGGTCAAGCCGGACACGATCGCCAAGTCGCTGGCGATCGGCAACCCGGCGGACGGACCCTACGCACTCGATCTGGCACGCCGCAGTGGCGGCTCGATCGATGCGGTCACCGACGATGAGATCCGCGACGGCATCAAGCTGCTCGCCCGCACCACCGGCATCTTCACCGAGACCGCTGGGGGCGTCACGGTCGCGGTCCTGCGCAAGCTCGCCGAGCGCGGCGACATCGGCCACGACGAACGCGTCGTCGCCGTGATCACCGGTGAGGGACTGAAGACGCTCGAGTGCGCGCGCGGGACCTTCGAGGCGTGGGAGATCGACGCCCGGGCCGACAGCTTCGAACAGGCGGCCCAGGAGCGGGCCGCCGTCGCCGCATGAGAGGATTCCCGGTCCAATGTCAGTGACAGTCAAGATCCCAACCCAGCTGCGCCTCGCCACTGACGGCGAGGCGACCGCTCAGGTCGACGGCACCACCGTCGGCGAGGTGCTCGACGCGCTCTATGAGCGCTTCGAGGAATTGAAGGCCCGCATCTCCGAGGACGGTGGCCTGCGCCGCTTCGTCAACGTGTACGTCGGCGGCGAGGACATCCGTTTCCTCTCCGGCCTGGAAACCCCCGTCTCAGCGGGCGACGAGGTCACGATCCTGCCCGCCGTCGCCGGCGGCTGACCCCTGTAAGCGTTCCGGCCCGCGGCTGACTTGTTGTTCAGCCGCGGGGCCCGGGCCGCCCTGTCAAACCCGTCGTCTACGCGAACGTGCGTTCCGCCGGAACGCACGCAACACTCACCGCATGGACACGATCACGCGGGGAAACGCAGCCGAGGCGGCGGTCATTCACGCGCTCGTCGGTTCCGGCCTGCAGGTCCTGATGCCGTTTGGCGATGGCAGCCCGTTTGATCTCGCTGCCGTTCTGCCTGACGATCAGATCGTTCGTATCCAGGTGAAGACGGGCTGGGTTCGCAACGGTTGCGTCGAGTTCAAGACGGCCAGTACCGACCACGGCCACGGGGCGCGCCACTATCGCGGCCGCGCCGACCTGATCGTGGTGTACGCGCCGGAACGCGACCAGATCTTCGTGCTGTCGGTGAACCAGTGCCCGACGCTGCGCGGGTTCCTGCGGCTCAAACCGCCGGCGAACAGCCAGCGCTCCGGAGTCCGGATGGCGTCCGACTTTGTCTTCGAGCGCTGGCGCCTCTCGTTGGCGGAGCCGCTTGAGCCTTCATGCGCCGCTGACGCAACCGGCTAACCTTGCACTCCCCGCGCCCGTAGCTCAGGGGATAGAGCGTCCGCCTCCGGAGCGGAAGGCCGCAGGTTCAAATCCTGCCGGGCGCATCGCACCGTCTGCGAGAAGTGCATCGCGATCCGATGCGCTTCTCGCCGACGGGCGTGCATCACTGCGAGAACTCGACCTCCGCGGCCTTGACCGTCCCCGCGACGCGCCCCGGCGCCTCTTCGTATTTCCAGTACAGGTTGGTGTGCGCGATCACCGCCTCCGGCGGCGGGGCGCCCCAGGCCGTCCCGTCCTCGGTCGTGTGGGCGTCGGAGACAAGGATCGTGTCGTAGCCACGGACCAGTGCGCCGTGGAGGGTGCCGCGGATGCACTGGTCGGTCTGGGCGCCGGCGACGAACAGACGTCCGACGCCGAGGTCGGCGAGAACCTCCTCGAGGTCGGTCGACTCAAAGGAGTCGCTGTAGCTCTTCTCGACCAGCGGCTCATCCTCGGCGCGGGAGAGCTCGGGGACGATCTGCCAACCGTCGCTCCCGCGAACCGTGTTGTCGTCGTTGTGCTGGACCCAGACGACCGGGGTGCCCGACGCCCGGGCACGCTCGACCAGCGACGCGATCCGGGCGACGACGCCGTCGCGCTCGTGGGTGCCGGCGACGACGCCGGTCTGAACGTCGACCACGAGCAGCGCGGTCGCGGGCCGGTCCGCAAGCGTCGTCATCGTCAGCCCTGCGGCGGCAGCACCGAGACTTGAGCCGGCACACCGAGCCCGATCGGACAGCTGACGCCGGTTCCGTGGTCGGGGCAGTACCCGAATGGGTTCTTCTGCAGGTACTGCTGGTGGTAGTCCTCGGCGTAATAGAACTCACCTGCCGGGGCGATCTCGGTCGTGATCTCGCCGTAGCCCGCGGCGGTCAGCTTCCCCTGATAGGCGTTGCGACTCTGCTCGGCGATCGCCCTCTGATCATCGCTCGTGTAGAAGATCGCTGAGCGGTACTGGGTGCCGTGGTCGTTCCCCTGACGCATGCCCTGGGTCGGATCGTGGTGCTCCCAGAACGTCCGCAGCAGCGTCGCGTACGAGGTCTGCGCGGGATCGAACACGACGAGGACTGACTCGGCATGCCCGGTCGAACCGCTGCACACCTCCTCGTAGGTGGGGTTCGGGGTAAAGCCGCCCGCGTAGCCGACAGCTGTCGTGTACACGCCTGGCAGCTGCCAGAAGTCCTTCTCCGCGCCCCAGA
Source organism: uncultured Conexibacteraceae bacterium (assembly GCA_963778315.1). Classification (GTDB taxonomy): domain Bacteria; phylum Actinomycetota; class Thermoleophilia; order Solirubrobacterales; family Solirubrobacteraceae; genus Palsa-465. The sequence continues at coordinate 897,761 of CAVZTZ010000015.1, forward strand.
AGCACCCGAGCGCGACGATCGCGGTGTCAAAACCATCAGGAAACGGGGGCTGCAACGGGGTCCCGAGGACAGCGTGCTTGGAGGGCACGGGCATCGGCGTCGAACGACCCGGCAGCGCACGCTCCGGATCGACCATCGAGGACTTGCGGCTGAGGAAGTCGAACATGTCCTCAAGGTTAGTCCCGCTCGCGAATTGGTCGAGTGGCGTCCCCTGACCGCTCGCCGTGGTGTAATCGGAAGCCGTGGAGGCGAGCGGCGGAACGCAGCAGGACGGCCCAGGGCAGGCACCGCTGCCGCCAGGCACGAGATCGCGCCGGCGGTCACGTCGTGCTGTCCGCCGGCGCCGGCTGTTGCTCGGAGCGACCGCCGCGCTGATCCCGCTGGCAGCGATCATCATCGTGATCGTGCTCGTCACCGGCGGGTCCGCCAAGCCCGGAGCAGCCGGTGTCCTGCAACCGCTGCAGAACAAGTCCGGCGCCCTGGCCACGGTCCGGTATGAGGTGGCGACTGTCACTCGCAAGGTGCTGCTCCGTTTCACCCCCGATGGCGTGCCGCTTGCCGTCGAGGCGAAGGAAACATCATTTGGGTCACCCGCCGTCCTGCTCGTCCGACGCACGGAGGGGAACTGGCTCGGGGTCGTCGCCTATCAGGCCGGGAACAACAAGCTCGCCTGGTTGCCGACCAACGCGGTCAAGATCAGCTACGTCTCATGGCACATCGACGCCTCACTGAAGAAGCGCGAGATCCAGGTGTTCGACGGCACGACGCTCGAGAAGACGTACAAGATCGCGATCGGGAGGCCGGATGCTCCGACGCCGACCGGTTACTTTGCGGTTACCGATCGGCTCCTGACCGGTGACGCGACCGGCCCCTACGGGTGCTGCATCCTCGCCCTCTCAGCGGTCGCGCCACACGCGATCCAAGGATGGGACGGCGGTGACCGCGTCGCGATCCACTCCACGCCGGAAACCTGGTCGATCGGCAAGGCGGTGAGTCACGGCTGCATGCGCCTGACGCTGCCGGAAGGGCGCTGGCTGATCGAGCACGTCCCACTCGGCAGTCCGGCGATCGTCCGCAGCGACTAGTGTCGTGAGACCGACGCGCGACACTGAGTGTCGCATTCCCAAGCCGAGCAGGCGCGTGTGAGAGGCTTGCAGGATGCAACTCGGCAAGTATGGAATCTGGACGTCCTATCGGGCGATCGGTGAGGAGAACGCCGGACACGCCGCGACGCTGGTGGAGGACCTCGGATACGGCACGTTCTGGCTTGGCGGCTCGCCGCAGCTGCCGGCGGTGCGCCCACTGCTTGCGGCCACGAGCACGCTCACAATCGCGACCGGGATCGTCAATGTCTGGCAGTACGAGCCGGCCGACCTCGCGGCCGAGTTCCACCAGCTCGACCAGGAGTTCCCCGGGCGGCTGCTGCTTGGCATCGGGATCGGGCACCCGGAGGCGACGAGCGTCTACGAGAAGCCCCTGCAAAAGATGCGTCACTTCTTCGACGGGCTCGCTCAGGCACCGCAACCGGTGCCGCGCGAGTCGATGATCGCGGCCGCGCTCGGGCCGAAGATGCTCGAACTGAGCTTCGCGCGATCGCTCGGAACCCACCCTTACTTCGTTCCCCCGTCACACACGCGGTTCGCTCGCGAGCACCTCGGCCCCCAGGCGGTGATCGCGCCCGAGCTGGCGGTTGTGCTCGACGGTGACAGCGACCGTGCACGTGCGAGCGCCCACCGGTACGCGGAGCTGTACCTGAACCTGACGAACTACACGAGCAACCTGCTGCGCCTCGAATACACCGAGGACGATCTGAACAACGGCGGCTCCGAGCGTCTGATCGACACGGTCGTCCCGCAGAGCGGTGATCCGGCGGCGCTCGCCGCCAAGGTGCAGGAGCACCTCGACGCCGGGGCCGATCACGTTTGCCTGCAGACGGTCGGTGCCACCGGAGTTCCGGAGCGGGAGTGGACCGCGCTCGCCAGCGCGCTGATCACGTAGTCCCGGTGCCGCGCGGCGGTTCAGGCGACCGGCTCAGAGGCAGCGGCTGCTGATCGCCGGCATCTTCATGCTCGGGATCGGGGGCTGCACGACCTGGCAGTACACGACCTGCTGCTGAGCCCGGTCGACGACGCCGTCGAACGGGTACGTCAGCGCTGCCGTCACCGCCTTGCACCGGTACAGGAGCCGCGACGAGCTGACGCCATCAGCCACACACGTCGCGCTCTTGAACGGGCCGCCGAAGATCCCACGTGCGACCTCGTAGCTCACGAACCTCCGCACCGCGGAGTCGATCGCCTGCAGCGGTGTCCTGCCGGCCGGGAGCTTCGTCACGTGCGGCGCCTGCTGCTGGCGAACGATGACCTCGTCCTCCTGCTGCTCGGTCGTGAACTGGCTCTGACTCGGACTCGAGGCCTGCTCGACCTTTGGGTTCTCGCTGTCGACGAATCGGATCAGCGCCACGATCGCGACCGCCGCGACGAGAAACGCAAGGAAGAACTGAACCTTCAGTGACGGCTTGTGAGCCTTGACCCAATTCGCGAACCGCTCCGGGAGCGGCAGCGGGGTTGGCGCCTGCTGCGTCGACACGTTCCCGAGCGTAGCGCCGAGCGGGATTCCGCCGGCAGTTGGCACACTCGGGCGCGATGGACCTCTCAATCTTCTTTGCCGGTACCGGTGGTTCGATGCCGACCCCGCGCCGTGCCCTGCCCGCGATCGAGCTTCGGCGAGGGGGAGAGCGGATCCTGATCGACTGTGGCGAGGGCACCCAGCGTCAGCTGATCCGCTCGATCGGTCTCACCGAGCTCGATGACATCTTCCTGACGCATCTGCACGCCGACCACTGGCTCGGCCTACCCGGCGTGCTCAAGACCTATGACCTCCGCGGCCGGGACCGGCCACTGACGATCCACGGGCCGCGCGGCCTCAGGGAACTGATCGACGGCGTGATGCGCTTCGCCGGCCGCACCACCTACGAGCTCTACATCGACGAGCTCGAGCCCGCCGAGATCCTGGAGCGCGACGGGTACGAGATCGCCGCCGTCCCGGTCCAGCACCGCGGCACCGCCTACGCCTACGTCTTCTACGAGCATGATCGGCCGGGGAGCTTCGACCCCGAGACGGCAAAACAGCTTGGCGTCAGCCCGGGGCCGGACTTCGGCCGCCTGCAGCGCGGCGAGACGGTCGATGGCGTCAGGCCAGATCAGGTGATGGGGGAGGCCCGCCCGGGGCGCAAGCTCGTCTTCTCCGGCGACACCCGCCCGTGCGACACGCTCCGAACCGCGGCGCACCAGGCCGATCTGCTCGTCCACGAGAGCACCTTCGCGATCGAGGAGGCGGAGCGCGCCCATCAGACGGGTCACTCGACGGCGTCCCAAGCCGCCGGCATCGCCCGCGACGCCGAGGTCACGATGCTCGCCCTCAACCACATCAGCATCCGCTACCCGGTGCGGACCCTGCGCGAGGAGGCCCGCGAGATCTTCGCGAACACGGTCGTGCCGCGGGACTTCGACACGATCGAGATCCCCTTCGCGGAGAAGGGTGAGCCGGCCCTCACAAGGTGGGACGACCAACCGGCGGTCAGCCACGCTCCAGACGCGTGATCCGACCTCGCCGGCGGGGAGGAACGCAGGTCTGGAGCGAGGCTGACCAGACCGGCGCGAGTTCCAACCGCCCCCGTTGCTAGGGTCTTCATTCACAGCGTCCTTTAACCCGGTCCCGTGAGGCCAGGAAGGAAACAAGGTGACAGACAGAACGGTCGTTCTCGACCGCGATGATATGCGCCGCACTCTGGTGCGGATCGCGCATGAGATCGTCGAGAAGAACCCGCCGGAGCAGGATCGCGCCGATGCGGCCATCGCGGTCGTTGGAATTCATCGCCGCGGGGCGGTTCTGGCGCAGCGGCTCCGCCAGAACGTCAGCGACCTGCTCGACGCCGACGTCCCACTCGGAGCGGTCGACATCTCCTTCTACCGCGATGATCTGGGGAGCCGCAAGGCGAGCCCGGTGGTCCTCTCAACCCAACTCGATTTCCCGATCGAGAACACGACGATCGTGATCGTCGACGACGTTCTGTACACGGGCCGCACGGTCCGCAGCGCGATCGATGCGATCTTCGATTACGGACGGCCCGCGAGGATCCAACTGGCCGTGCTGGTCGACCGCGGCCATCGCGAACTACCGATCCGGCCCGACTACGTCGGCAAGAACATCCCAACCTCGCGGCGCGAGCGGGTGAACGTCCGGGTCGAGGAGATCGACGGGGTCGACGAGGTCACGATCGCGCCGGTCGTCGCGGCGGAGGTGCTCGCATGAGCAAGCACCTGCTCAGCATCGATGACCTCGATCGTCCGGGCATCGAGCGGATCCTCGACCGTGCCCAGTCATTCGCCGAGGTCTCAGGACGCGAGATCAAGAAGGTTCCGGCTTTGCGCGGCCGGACGATTGTCAACCTCTTCTACGAGGCATCGACGCGGACGAGCTCGAGCTTTGAGCTTGCCGCCAAGCGTCTCTCTGCAGACGTCGTCAGCATGCGCTCCGCGGGCTCCAGCGTCGACAAGGGCGAGTCGCTGCGCGACACGGTTCAGACCCTGTCCGCGTATGACCCCGCCGCGATCGTGATCCGCTCCCCGCACGCCGGGGCGGCAGCGCTTGTCGCCGGCTGGACCGAGGCGAGCGTCGTCAACGCCGGGGACGGCAAGCATGAGCACCCGACGCAGGCGCTGCTCGATGTGTTCACGCTCAGGCAACGCCTCGGCGAACTCGATGGACTCAGCATCTGGATCGTCGGGGATGTCCTGCACTCGCGGGTCGCCCGCTCGGACATCGCCGCCTTCCAGCGGATGGGCGCGACGGTGACCGTGGCCGGACCACCGACACTGCTGCCGCGCCACATCGAGGCGCTCGGCTGCGCGGCGCGGCCGACGCTCGAGGGGCTGCACGAGGCGGATGTCGTCTACGTACTGCGGATGCAGAACGAGCGGATGCAGGAGTCCTATATCCCCTCAATCCGCGAATACGCCCAGCGCTACCAGGTCGGCCTGACGCGGCTGCGGCCCGGCCAACTGCTGATGCATCCGGGCCCCGTCAACCGCGGCGTCGAACTCTCTGCCGACGCGATCGATTCACCGCAGGCGCTGATCGGTCAGCAGGTCAAGGCCGGTGTCGCGGTGCGAATGGCCGTCCTCTACGAGCTTTTGGTCGGCGCCCCGATCCTGCAGGCGGTCGCATGAGCATGCATGACAAGTTGTTCATCAGCGCCGACGCGCAGCAGACCAGCGTCCTGATCACCGGCGCGCACGTGCTCGATCCGCGGACCGGGCTCGACGGGCAGTTCGACGTCGTCGTCACGGACGGCGTGATCACGGAGATCGGGACAGTCGGCTCGCTCCAGACACCGGACCACGGCACGACGGTCGAGGCAACAGGCAAGCACCTGTTCCCGGCGTTCGTCGATCCGCATGTGCACTTCCGGACGCCTGGCCAGGAGTACAAGGAGAGCATTGAGACGGGGACCGCAGCAGCCGCCGCCGGGGGGTTCTGCCAGGTGATCGCGATGCCGAACACGGCCCCGACGGTCGATTCGGTTCCGGTCCTGATCTCGCTCGTCGAAACCGCCCATCGCCAGGCCAAGGTTCCGACCGGTTTCCTGGCCTCGATCACCGTCGGACTCCAGGGCAAGGATCTCACCGAGATGGCTGCGTTGTCCGATGCAGGGGCCCTCGGGTTCACCGATGACGGTAAGCCCGTGACCTCCGCCGGGATGCTGCGCAGGGCGTTGCAGTACCAGCGGCTCGCGGGCGGCGTGGTCGCCCTGCACGAGGAGGATCCGACCCTGTCGGGCGCCGGCGTGATGCATGAGGGAGCCGTCTCGGCCCGGCTCGGGATGCACGGGATCCCGTCGATCTCCGAGTCGGTGATGATCGCCCGCGACAGCCAGATCGCTCTGTACGAGGATGCTCGGGTGCACTATCAGCACCTCAGCGCCGCCGAGTCGGTCCAAGCGCTGGCCGAGGCGCGGGAGCACGGCGCCCGGGTCTCGGGCGAGGCGAGCCCACATCACCTGACGCTCACCGACGAGGCGGTTGAGAGTCTCGACAGCCGCTTCAAGATGAATCCGCCGCTGCGCACCGAAGCGGACCGCCGGGCGCTGATCGCGGGCCTGCGGAGCGGGGTGATCGAGTGCATCGCGACCGATCACGCACCGCACGCACGCCACGAGAAGGAGATGCCGTTCGAGCAGGCGCCGATGGGAACGACGGGCCTGGAGACGGCTTTCCCGGCTGTGTACACGCATCTCGTCAGGCCGGGTGTCCTCCCGCTTGATCTGATCGTCGAACGGATCACCGCTGGAGGAGCGCTCTACGGTCTGCGGACCCCACTGATCGCCACAGGCGAGACGGCCAACCTGACGCTCGTTGATCTCGATGCGACGTTTATCGTCGGGGCCAACGGCTACGCCAGCCGCTCCCAGAACTGCTGCTTCCACGGGCAGACCCTGAACGGACGGATCGAGCTGACGCTTGCCGCCGGTCGCCAGGTGTTCAGCCTCCAACCCGTGCGCCTGACGGAGGTCGCCCGATGACCGATGCCACCGCCTACGTCCTGCTCGAGGACGGCACCCGTTTCGAGGGTGTCGCCTGCGGCGCCGATCAACCCGCGGTCGGGGAGATTGTGTTCACGACGAGCATGTCCGGCTACCAGGAGGCGATGACCGACCCGTCCTACGCCGCGCAGCTGATCACCTTCACCTTTCCGCAGGTCGGCAACTACGGCGTGTCGGGCGCAGCGATGGAGTCGGACCGGATCCATGCCCGTGCCGCGATCATGCGCGCCGCGGTCGACCGCGATGACGCTCCGCTGGCTGAGTCCGGCTGGCTTCGGTGGCTGACCGAGCATGGCATTCCGGCCATCACCGACCTCGATACCCGAGCGCTCGTCCGCCACATCCGCGACGAGGGCGCGATGCGCGGCGGCGTGTTCCCGGCGCGGATCACCGTATCTGAGGCCGCAGCGCTGATCGCGGGAGAACCGCAGATGAACGGCCGCGACCTCGCCAGGGGCGTGACCCCGGAGACGCCGATCGTGCTCGCCAGCACCGCGTCGGACCCCGCGCACACGACCGTGCGGATCGCGATGATCGACACGGGCGTCAAGCTCTCGATCATCCGCAACCTCCGCGACCGTGGGGCCGCCGTGACCCTGCATCCGTGTACGGCATCGCCGGCGGAGTTGCTCGATGAGGACCCCGACGCAATCTTCCTCGCCAACGGGCCGGGCGACCCGGCCGCGCTCGACTACGTGGTCGACACGGTCCGTCAGCTGGTCGGCAAGAAGCCGGTGTACGGGATCTGCCTCGGTCATCAGCTGCTCTGCCGGGCCGTTGGACTCGAGACCTACAAGTTGCCGTTCGGCCACCATGGCGCCAACCACCCGGTCAAGGATCTGACGACCGGCCGGACTGAGATCACCAGCCAAAACCATGGTTTTGCGGTCCTCGGACCCGATGGTCAACGGACCGTCCCCGAGGATGAGCCGGTCGAATGGGAGACCAGTTTCGGGCGTGCCGCGCTGACGCATATCAACCTCTACGACCGCACGGTCGAGGGGCTGAGGTTGCTCGACGTCCAGGGCGCGACCGTGCAGTACCACCCGGAAGCCGGCCCGGGGCCAAATGACAGCCTGTACCTCTTCGATCGCTTCGTCCAGGAGATCCGCGATGCCAAGGCGTGATGACATCAACAAGGTCCTCCTGATCGGCTCGGGGCCGATCGTGATCGGGCAGGCCGCGGAGTTCGACTACTCCGGGACTCAGGCCGCGCGCGTGCTGATGGCGGAGGGCTATGAGGTCGTCCTTGTCAACTCCAACCCGGCGACGATCATGACCGACCCGGAGGTGGCGCACACGACCTACATCGAGCCGTTGCTGCCGGGACCGGTCGAGCAGATCATCGCCCGCGAACGACCGGACGCGCTGCTCGCGACCCTGGGAGGCCAGACCGCGCTGAACCTGGCGAAGACGCTGCATGAGAACGGCGTCCTCGACAAGTACGGCGTCGAGCTGATCGGCGCCAACTACGACGCGATCAATCGCGGCGAGGACCGCGAGCTGTTCCGCCAGACGATGGAGAAGGCGGGCCTGCGTGTGCCGCGCTCGGCGATCGCCCACACGCTCGATGAGGCGAGAGACGCGGTTGCGGAGATTGGACTGCCCGTGATCGTCCGTCCGGCATTCACGCTCGGCGGCGCCGGCGGCGGCGTGATCCGCACGATGGAGGAGTTCGAGCCGGTGATCCGTCGCGGCCTTGAGACCTCGCCGATCAGCCAGTTGCTGATCGATGAGTCCGTGATCGGTTGGGGCGAGTTCGAGCTCGAGGTGATGCGCGACCGCACCGACAACGTCGTGATCGTATGTTCGATCGAGAACCTCGATCCGATGGGCGTCCACACCGGAGACAGCGTCTGCGTCGCCCCGCAGCAGACGCTCACCGACAAGCTCTACCAGCAGCTCCGCGACCAGGCGATCGAGGTGATCCGCGCGATCGGCGTCGAGACCGGCGGTTCGAACGTCCAGTTCGCCGTGAATCCGGCGACCGAGGAGATCATCGTCATCGAGATGAACCCCCGGGTATCCCGCTCGAGCGCGCTGGCGTCGAAGGCGACAGGGTTCCCGATCGCCAAGATCGCAGCCCGGCTCGCCGTCGGCTACACGCTGCAGGAGATCACCAACGACATCACCAGGGCGACCCCGGCGTCGTTTGAGCCGGCGATCGACTACTGCGTCGTCAAATGGCCGCGGTTCGCGTTCGAGAAGTTTCCCGGTGCCGAGCCGGAGCTCACGACACATATGAAGTCGGTGGGCGAGGCGATGGCGATCGGTCGCACGTTCGGGCAGGCGTTCGCCAAGGCCCTGCGCTCCCGTGAGCTGGACTCCGAGGCGGTCTTCCCCGACGACCTCGAGACCCTGATCGCGCTGGCGGCCTCTCCCGGTGCCGAACGGTTCGACCATCTGCTCGAGGCCCTCAGACGGGGCGTGAGCGTCGAGCGGCTGCATGCCGAGACGAAGATCGACCCGTGGTTCCTGCACGAGCTCCAGACCGTCGCAACCGATCTCGAAACGGTTTTCGCCGGTGAGCGCAGCTACAAGTCGGTCGACACCTGCGCCGCCGAGTTCGCCGCGAGGACGCCGTACTACTACTCCGGTTGGGAGCGACAGCGCGCCTCCGAGGTGACGTTCTCGGACCCGCGCCGGCCGAGTGTCGCGATCCTTGGATCGGGACCGAACCGGATTGGGCAGGGGATCGAGTTCGACTATTGCTGCGTGCACGCCGCCCAGACCGTGCGCGAGGCCGGCAGAGACGCCGTGATGATCAACTGCAACCCCGAGACCGTCTCGACCGATTACGACACCTCAGACCGCCTCTACTTCGAGCCGCTGACGCTCGATGACGTGCTCGCGGTCTGCGAGGTCGAGCAGCCCGAGGGAGTGATCGTCCAGTTCGGGGGCCAGACCCCGCTGAAGCTCGCCGCCGGCCTGCTTGCGGCCGGTGTGCGGATCCTCGGTACCTCGGTTGACGCGATCGACCTGGCCGAGGACCGATCCCGGTTCGGGCCGCTGCTTGACCGGTTGGGATACAAGGCGCCGCCGTACGCAACGGCCACGACCCCCGAGGAGGCGCTCGCCCGCGCACCCGAGGTCGGCTTCCCCCTGCTCGTCCGACCGAGCTACGTGCTCGGCGGCCGTGCGATGGAGATCGTCTACGACGTCGACGGGCTGCGCGACTACCTTGTCCGATCGGGCACCCGGTCCGGCGCTCAGATCTACCTTGACCGCTTTCTCGAGGATGCGATCGAGGTCGATGTCGACGCGCTCTGCGACGGCGAGGAGGTCTGGATCGCCGGGATCATGCAGCACGTCGAGGAGGCCGGGATCCACTCCGGGGACTCAGCCTGCGTGCTGCCTCCGCACTCGCTCGGCGACGAGATGCTCAGCCAGATTCGGGAACAGACGGCCGGGATCGCGATGGCACTCGGCGTCGTCGGCCTGCTCAACGTGCAGTTCGCCGTTCACGCCAGCGAGGGCCTGCATGTGATTGAGGCGAACCCGCGAGCGTCACGGACCGTGCCGTTCGTGTCCAAGGCGATCGGCCTTCCGGTTGCGAAGCTCGCATGCCGGGTGATGCTTGGCGAGTCGATCGCCTCGCTCGATCTGCCGTCTGACACCACCAACGGACACGTCTGCGTGAAGGAGGCGGTGCTGCCGTTCGACCGCTTCGCCGGCGCTGACGTGCTGCTCGGCCCCGAGATGCGCTCGACCGGTGAGGTGATGGGAATCGCGCACGATTTCCCGACCGCGTTCGCGAAGGCGCAGGCCGCTGCCGGCTCGCGGCTTCCCTCAGCAGGGACGGTGTTCATCACCGTCGCCGACCGGGACAAGGCCGGCGCCGCCGGAATCGCATACCAGCTTCATGATCTCGGCTTCGAGTTGATCGCCACCCGCGGCACCGCGCTGGCGCTCAACCGGATGGGGATCCCCGCCAAGCAGATCAACAAGCTGGGGGAGGGATCGCCGCATGTCCTCGACTGGATCGAGCGCGGAGACGTCGGTCTGGTGATCAACACCCCGACCGGACCAGGGGCCCGATCAGACGGATATGAGATCCGCAGCGCCGCCGTCGCGAGGAAGATTCCATGCATCACGACGATGTCCGGCGCAGTGGCCGCCGTCCGGGCGATCGCGGCCGCCGCACACGGGGAGCCCGAGGTCGTTTCCCTGCAGGAGATCTACGCCCAGGCGACCCCCGCTTCCTGAGCGTTCCAGACTCACCACCAGAATCCGGTGCCTACACGGCTTCGGTCATATGGCTATGTCCATGTGGCCAGGAAACCTCCTGCAAACAAACGTGATTGTCGCAACGTGTCTCGACATTCCTCAACCTCAGGTTGAGGTCGATACGAAATTGGCCCGTGCGTGCCCGATCGACCCCTCTCACGATGTATAGTCGCCGCCCATGCCGCCGGTCAGTGATTCGCCTACGACGAAAGCCATCGCCGCTCCGGAGCGATCGCTCGTGCAGCGGATGGAGGCGCTTCAGCGCGCCAACGACATCCGCACCCGCCGAGCCCAGCTCAAGCGCGATCTCAAGGCGGGGCGTCAGCCCATCCATGAGCTGCTGCTCAATCCGCCTGAATATCTCGAAACCGCCAAGGTTTTCGATCTGCTGCTCGCAGTACCGAAGTACGGACGCGTGAAGGTCAACAAGATCCTCACCACTTGTCGGATCTCTCCCAGCAAGACGATCGGTGGACTGTCTCAGCGGCAGCGGACCGAACTCGTCGAGCTGATGCGCCGCCGCTAGGGGCGGCGTTCGACGTCGGAGTTGGAGCCCGCGGTCACGTGGCCAAGGTATTCGTGATCGTGGGTCCAGCCGGCGTCGGGAAGGGCACGCTCGCGCGGAAGCTGCTCGACCGCGTGCCGGGCCTCGAGCTGTCGGTCTCGGCCACGACTCGCGCCCCGCGCCCGGGTGAGATCGACGGCGTCCACTATCACTTCCTCACGCGCGAGCAGTTTGCCGAACGCCTGGAGCAGGGCGACTTCGTCGAGTACGCCGAGTACGTCGGCAATCGCTACGGGACACTCAAATCTGAGCTCGAGAAGCGCGTCGCCGAGGGGCGGCCGGTCGTCCTCGAGATCGAAGTGCAGGGGGCCCGGCAGGTTCGCGAAAAGCTGCCGGACGCGGTGATGGTGTTCATCGCGCCGCCGTCGCTCGAGGCGCTGCGCACGCGGCTCGTTGGTCGGGGCACGGACTCCCCGGAACAGGTTGAAGCGCGACTGGCGACCGCAGATCGTGAGCTCGCCGCCCGCTCCGAGTTCGGACACGTGATCGTCAACGACCGGCTCGAGGACGCGGTCGAGCAGCTCGTGGCGATCGTCCACGACGCACTCGCCTGAAGGCGCGGATGACCGCCTCTCGCGCGACCGGCGCCCCGATGGCCGCGGCCCAGGTGGTGGTCATCATCGTTTCGTGGAACACGATCGATCTGCTGAAGCTGTGCCTCGAGTCGCTCCAGCGCGACCACGACAGCGGCACCGCCCGCGTGATCGTCGTTGACAACGCATCGAACGACGGGTCCCCAGAGATGGTCAGCGATGAGTTCCCATGGGTCGAGCTGATCGCCTCGACCGAGAACCTCGGATTCGGGCCAGCCGTCAACCTTGGAGCCCAGCGAGCTCCCGAGACGCCCTGGGTGGCACCCGCCAATGCCGATCTCGTGTTCGAGCCGGGCGCGCTTCAGCGACTCCTGGATGCCGGCGAGCGTGATTCGGGCGCCGGGCTGCTGGCGCCCCGCCTGATTCGCCCCGACGGCTCCACCCAGCACTCGCTGCACCCCTTCCCGGCTGTTGGCTTCGCTGTGCAGTTCAGCCTCGGCCGCCAACGCCACGACCGTCGCTGGGCGGACGCGCAGTTCCTGGAGAGCTACTGGGACCCTGAGATCGAGCGGCGGGCGCCGTGGGCGGAGGGAGCGTTCGTGATGGTTCGCCGCGCGGCGTGGGACGCGCTCGGGGGATTTGACCCGAACCGCTTCATGTACGCGGAGGACCTCGATGTCGGGTGGCGGCTGCAGCAGGCCGGGTGGGCCACCCGATACGTCCCCGCCGCTCGCGTGCACCACGAGCTGTCGGCATCGACGACCAAGGCATGGGGCGATGAGCGAACCCTGCGATGGCAGCGCGAGACCTACGCCTGGATTGCGCAGCGCCGCGGACGCCCCACCGCGTTCGGCGTGCTCGCTGCGAACGCCGCCGCAGCGGTCCTGGGTTGGTTGTGGCGCGTGCCGGCGGCGAGGTTGGCGCCCGGTCGCTTCGCCAGGGCACGCGACGAGTACTACGGCTGGGCACGCCTGCACCTGCACGCAGGCCGCGATGCGCTCGGTCGTCCGTCGCGCGCCGGCCGGATATCCTCGGCGCCGTGACGGAGGCGCCCACCCACGCGTACCGCGCCGACGCCTACGAGAACGACCGGGCAGAGGTCCGCGCACTGGTGCCGTCAGGGGCCTCGCGCATTCTCGATCTGGGGTGCTCCTCGGGGGTTCTCGGGGCGGCACTCAAGGCAAGCCACAATGCGACCGTGGTCGGCGTCGAGATCGACCCCGAGTATGCATCTCGGGCGGCGCAGCGCCTCGACACGGTGATCACATCGGACCTGCAGCGCCTGTTCGACGATCCGACGGCGGTGGCGGCGCTTGGACGGTTCGATTGCCTGATCGCCGCCGACGTGCTCGAGCATCTCGTCGACCCCTGGACGGTGCTCAGCCGCGCCGCGGCACTGCTCGACTCGGGCGGGGTCGCGGTCGTCAGCCTGCCGAACATCCGCTTCTGGCAGACCTTCTGGGAAATCGGCTGGAAGGGGGAATGGCCGCGCCACAGCTCGGGTATCTACGACCGGACCCACCTGCAGTACTTCACCGCCGGTGATGCACAGGCCCTGGTCCAGCAGGCGGGACTGGAGTTCGCCGCGCTGAGCCGCGTCTACCGGCTCTCCAGCAGATGGCCGACGCGGCACGACCGCTACGCGAGGATGCTCGGGCACACCCCGCTACGGCCCTTTTTCGCCTTCCAGAACATCGTCCTCGCACGCAAGCCCTGATCCGAGCCCGCCTGCTCAGGACGGGATCGTAGGCCTGATCACCCGCGCCGGAGAGCCGGCCGCCAGAACTGCCGCGGGGATGTCCCGGATCACCGTCGAGCCGGCACCGATCACCGCACGGTCACCGACATTGGCGTTGATCGTCGCCTTGCTGGCGACCCAGACATCGTCACCGATCGTCAGTGGACGATGCTCGTAGCCGGCGTCACGCAGCGTCTGGCCAGCGGCGGGCGAGATATGTGAGCCGTCGACGACCGTCGAGAACGGCGCGAACATGCAGCCCGAACCGATCCGCATCTCAAGCATCACCTGCACGACGTTGTTGTACGTGAACTGCGTCCGGTCGCCGATCGTCAGCCGGCTGTTCCAGTTCATCTCGATCACGGTGCCGTAGCGGAACTCGACGCGTTCGCCGATCCGGAGCTCGCCACCGCCCGGCAGCAACAGATGGAAGCGCGGGCCGATTCGGGTGCCCGCGGGAATCACCACCGTCGCCTGACGGTGTGAGCGGATCAGCCACTGGCGGCGCATCTCCTGCACCAGGCGGTCAGTACGAGTGGCCACGGCGGCAGGATGCTAACCGTCTACCGCTAATCTAGATCTGTCACCCGACTTCAAAGGACGCACTGACCCGTGATCTCACCCCGCATTGACAAGCTGCTCGAGCACGTCGACTCCGACTACGCGAGCGTGATCGTCGCGGCCAAGCGCGCCCGCCAGATCAACAGCTACTACCACACCCTCGGCGAGGGTACGTTCGACGAGTTCCCGCCGCCGATGGTGGAGACTCGCTCGAAGAACTACCTGACGATCGCTCTCGAAGAGGTCGCTCAGGGCAAGCTGAAGTACACCTACCGGTAGGTAGCGCGCCGGCGCGAGGACCCCGGCGTGCGACTGCTGCTTGGAGTTAGCGGCGGGATCGCCGCGTATAAGGCCGTTGAGGCCGCGCGGTTGGCCGTCAAACGCGGCCACAGCGTGCGCGTGATCCAGACGCCGACGAGCGAACGGTTCGTCGGCGCCGCCACGTTCGCGGCAATCACCGGCGCTCCGGTGCTGACGGGGGAGTTCGATACCGACCCCGCCCGCGGCGCGTATCCAGGCGAGCCGCAGCCGGCGTATCTGCCGATCAGCCACCTCGCGCTGGTTGAACGGGCCGACGTGTATCTGATCGCCCCGGCATCGGCGAATACGATCGCGAAACTCGCGCACGGGCAGGCCGACAACCTCGTCACCACCGCGGCGCTCGCCGCCGCCTGTCCGGTGATCGTGGCGCCGGCCATGAACGCGCGCATGTACCTGAACCCTGCGACCCAAGAGAACCTCAGGCTGCTGGTCGCGCGCGGGATCACCGTGCTGGAACCCGGCGAAGGCGATCTCGCCTCCCGCGGCGAGCACGGGATCGGCCGGCTCCCGGAACCGCCGGAGTTGATCGCGTCCGTGGAGCGGCTCTTCGCCGCCGGCCCCGTTGGGCCGGCACCGGACTGGTCCGGCGTGCGGGTGCTCGTCACCGCTGGCGGAACCCAGGAGCCGATTGACAGCGTCCGCTACATCGGTAACCGCTCATCCGGACGGATGGGCTATGCGCTCGCCCAGCGGGCGTCCGCTCGTGGCGCTGAGGTCACGGTGCTGGCGGCGAATGTCCGGCTCCCCGACCCGGCGGGCGTGACGCTGGTGCGCGTTCAGACCGCGGCCGAGCTGAAGGCAGAGTGCGACGCTCGCTTCGATCAGACCGACGTCGTGCTGATGGCCGCCGCCGTGGCGGACTTCCGACCGGTCAACCCGGTCGACCACAAGCTCAAGAAGACCGGCGGCGAGGCACCGGCGACGGTCGAGCTCGAGCCCACAGACGACATCATCAGCGGGCTCGCCGCACGTCGGGGCTCAGCCCAGCTGCTGATCGGCTTCGCGGCCGAGCACGGGCAGGGCGCGCTCGACTACGCGCGCGACAAGCTGACCCGCAAACGACTCGACGCAGTCGTCGTCAATGACATCTCCCGGTCCGAGATCGGATTTGATTCAGCGAACAATGAGGTCGTCATCGTGATGCGGGGTGGGGAGGAGGTCAGCGTGCCACTGGCCTCCAAGGAGGCCGTCGCAGACGCGATCCTGGATGCTGCGCAGCGGTTGCGGGAAGGGAGTCGGCGTGGAGCCGAGCTCAGCCCCACCCGAGGTTGAACGCGGCGCCGCGATCGCGCGGGCGCTGCAGGCGAACGTCGCCGCTGCCGTTGAGATCCCGGCAAGCGTGCTCGAGCAGGTGATGGTGGCGGTGCTGGCCGAGGGGCACGTCCTGATCGAGGACTTTCCGGGCGTCGGCAAGACGACCCTTGCCCGCGCGCTCGCCCGCTCGCTTGACTGCCAGTTCGCCCGCGTGCAGTGCACCTCGGATCTGATGCCCTCAGACGTTGTCGGCGTCAACGTCTACGACCAGCGTGAGCAGCGGTTCATGTTTCGGCCCGGGCCGGTGTTCGCCAACGTCGTGCTCGTCGACGAGATCAACCGCGCCTCGCCGAAGACCCAGTCCGGCCTGCTCGAGTGCATGCAGGAGCGCCGAGTGACCGTCGACGTTCACACCCACGAGCTGGCGCGGCCGTTCATCGTGCTGGCGACGCAGAATCCCGTCGAATACGAGGGCACCTATCCGCTGCCCGAGGCGCAGGTCGATCGCTTCATGATCCGGGTCTCGATCGGCTACCCCGACCGGGCCGCCGAGGCGAACATGCTCGCCGGACGCGACCACGGCGACCCGCTGGCGGCGCTGCGGCCGGTGGCCACCGCCGCGGATCTTCTGGCCGCACAGGATGCCGCGCGCGCGGTTCACGCCTCGGAGGCCCTGCGCGACTATGTCGTCGCACTGATGTGGCAGACCCGTGAGGACCCAAGGGTTGAACTGGGCGCGAGTCCCCGGGCCGGACTGATGCTGCTGCGTGCCGCCAAGGCTCTCGCGCTGATCCGCGAACGCCAGCACGTGTTGCCCGATGACGTCAAGGAGCTGGCGGGGCCGGTCCTGGCCCACCGGTTGATGCTCGCGCCGGAGGCGATGCACACCACGGCCGCCGAGGTCGTCTCCGGTGCCCTCAGCCGTACCCCAGCACTCTGACCGGATGACGGCCTGACCGGTGTCTGCCCGCCCGCACCCGGCCGCACCGCCCCAACAGGACCGACTCGATGCGCAGCCGGCGCTCAGGGTTGCGCTCGCCGGGGTGGCACTGACCACCGCGGCCCTGACGTTCGGGGCCGCTCCGCTGCTTGTCCCCGGGGTCGCGTTCCTGGTGCTGGGATGCGCGTGCGTCGCCTGGGTCGCGTGGACGGCCGGTCGACTTCGGGTATCGCACGGCGACTTTGCGACGCGGGTGGTTGAAGGGCAGCCGCTGGAGGTGAGCGCGCGGATCGTCGGTGCGCAGCGACCGGGGCGCAGCCGTCGCCGGCGGCTCCCGCACACCCTGCGCGGGGTCGATCTCCACCACGCGTTCGCAGCGGGGCCTGTGTCGCTGAGCGGCCGGCGCCCTCGGCGCGCGCTCGACCTGATGTTCTCGACGACGGCCCGTGGGCGAGGCCGCGTGCGGATCGGGCAACCATGGCTGACGGTGTCGGACCCGCTTGGACTCGCGCGCGCGATCCGGGTCGGTGAAGGGGGGAGCCGGGAGCTGCTGGTGCTCCCCCGCACCGAACCCGTCCGCTGGGTGCTCGGTCGCAGCGCCGGCGGTGCACGGGTCCGGTCGCTGCCGTTCGGAGAGCCGTCGGGCGCCGGCGACCTCGACGGTCTGCGTCCCTACCGTGACGGTGCTCCGGCCACGCGGATCCATTGGCCGGCGCTTGCGCGGGGAGCCGGGCTGCAGGAGCTGCTGCTGGTCGAGGACGCCCCTTCGATTCCGGTGATCGTGCTCGACCCGCGGACCGAGCCGGGTGCCGAGGGTACGCGTCAACTTGACGCCGCCGTCCGCGCCGCAGCGTCACTGGCCCTCGATCTCGGCCGCCGTGGCGGGGTCCGGGTGATGCTTCCCGGGGTCAGGGGTCCGCTGACGGTGACCGCCGGTCTCGCCGGCTGGCCGAACGTCCACGTCGCGCTGGCGCTGGTTGCGCCGGGCGCGCCTCAGTCACCGCCGCCGGTGCTGCCGCAGACATCGCGGGGGCTCTTGATCTACGTCTCCACCGGCGTCGCACAGGTCGCGACGCGCCGGTGGAACGACGGCCTGCTGCTGGTGGCGCCGGTCACCGCCGAGCCTGGTCCAGACACCGTGCTGCAGGTTGCCGGCTGTGCCGGGCGCCTCGTACGTGCGGGCGGGTACCGATCGGCTCGGTCGCTGCCGATGGCCGTGCGCCGGAGGACCGCATGAGCATCGGCGCACTGTCGATCCCGGACCGGCAGGCCGCGCAGCAGGGGGAGGGAGCGCGGTCCGGCGCACCGCTGGTCGCGTTCGCGCTGCTGGCCACCTACGGGACCTTTCGCTGGGGGACGATGCTGGCGCCGCGTCTCCAGGGCCGACTGTTCGTGATGCTGCTGCTCTCGCTTGCGGTCGCGGGTGGGGCCCATCTGCAGCGCGACCTCCCGCGCCGGTGGCGGGGCGTCGTGATCGCGATTGCCGTTCTCGCGGGGATTGCGATGCTGCCCGGCGCCGGGCTCCCGCTCAGCTGGCTGCTCGATGTCCGTCTCGCCCGGCTCGCTCGCGGGATCAGTCATGGCATCTCGACGCTGCCGAGCGTCATCGTCCCGTATGCCGGCGACGACCCCTTCACCGCAGCGGTGATCGTGCTCGGACAGGGACTGCTGCTGCTCGGTTCGGCGCTGACCCTCGGGGTCTCGGGCCGTCCGCTCGGTGGCGGCAGGCTGACCGCGGCAGCGCTGCCGCTGATCGTGCTGTCCGCGGTGCCGGCGGCACTGGCCCGACCGCAGATCGCCTACTTCCACGGGTTCATCCTGTTTGTGCTGGTCGCAGCCTTGGTCTTCTCCGAACGACTGAATGCCCCGCGCGTGGGGGGCGCCGCGCTGCTGCTGTTCGCGGTGGCGATCGTCGGGGTCATCGGTGCCGCCGCGATCAACCAGCCTTCGCCGTGGCTGAGCGTGGCGCGACTGACGTCAAGGATCGGAGGCGTCTCGGGCGAGAGGTTTGACTGGAACCAGGGGTACGGGCCCCTCAGCTGGCCCCAGACCGGCGCTGAGGTACTGACCGTGAACGCGCCCCACGCCGCCTACTGGAAGGCGCTCGACCTCGACGGATTCGACGGCCATGGATGGGTCGACACCGGCAGCGACGACACGGGGCTCGAGGGTGTCACGGCCGCGAACCTGGCGCGTTACACCGAGACGATCACGGTCCACGTCCAGGGACTCACATCGCCCCAGCTGATCACGGCCGGGTATGCGTATCGACCGACGTTGCCATCGGCCGTCGCCGGTCCGGACCCGGGCGTCTGGGTCACGCCGCTCGGTCTGCACTCCGGCGAGCGCTACACAGCCCGGGTCTACGCCCCGACTCCGAGCGCGGCCGAACTCGGTGTCGCCGGGACCGTGTACCCGGCCGCGCTCGACCCGTACCGGACGGTGGACCTGCCCTCGGTCGGCGGCTACGGGCCGGTCGCCGCGCTCGCATCGCGGCTCTGGGCTCAGACGCGCACGCCGTACGCATACCTGGAGGCGGTGATCGCGTACCTGCGAAGCCACGAGAATTACACCATCGACCCAGGCGCCGGCGGCAGCTTCCCGCTCGTCAGGTTTCTGCTGCATACCCATGCTGGGTACTGCCAGCAGTTCGCCGGGGCGGCGGCGCTGCTCCTGCGGATCGAGCAGATCCCGGTCCGCGTTGCGGTCGGTTTCATGCCCGGGACGCTCGAGCGAGGTGACCGCTACGAGGTCACCGACTTCGACGCCCACGCGTGGGACGAAGTGTGGTTTCCCGGGTACGGCTGGGTGACGTTCGACCCGACGCCGCCAACCATCGGCGGAGACGGCGGCGACGCGCTCGCCGGCACCGGTGCCAGCGCGATCGGGGGAGGCGCTGGCGCGGGCAGCACGCTGACCCACGGGCACGCCACCGGCGGCGCTGCGAGCGGCTCAGGTGGCGCAGCATCTGCCCGTCGTTCACGACGCGCCACCGGCGGTGGTCTGCCGGTGCTCGCCGGCTGGATCCTGCTCGGCCTGGTCGTCCTGGCGCTGATGACGGGGGTGGGCTGGTGGTGGACGCGGCGCGAGCCGCTGACCGTGGAGCAGCTGGCGCGCGAGCTGCAGAGCGCGTTCGCGCGCTGTGGCGTCCCGCTCGACCCCGCGATCACGTTGACAGAGCTCGAACGGCGCCTCGCCGACACGCCGGCCGCGGCGGCGTACGTTGCCTCGCTGTGCGACGCCCGGTACGCGCCGACCGGTCACGGTGCGGTGCGATCGGGTCCCGGTCGTGCGGCCGTCCGCCGTCGCCTGGCCCGCGGCCGTGGTCCGCTCGGCAGGCTCAGAGCGTTACTGGCGCTGCCGCCGGCGGTCTTACACTGATGGTTCATGGAAGACGTGTACGAGCTGTTCCGGCGCGGATCAGAGCTCCTCGCGGACGGCCACAACCATCAGGCAGTGATTCCGCTGATGCGCGCTCGGCAGCTGTCGCCCGAACACACATCGATCCGAGAGGCGCTGGGCCGAGCGCTCTTTCACACGCAGCGCTACAGCGAGGCGGCGGAGGAATTCCGCGCGGTCACCGAACAGTCGCCCACCAACGACTATGCGCTGTTCTGTTTCGGCCGCTGCTTGCAACTGCTCGGTCGCCACGAGGAAGCCCGTCGTCCGCTCGCCCAGGCGGCTGGAATGCGGCCAGCCCGCAGCGACTATCGGCTCTACCGCGATCGGGCCCGGGCCGCCGCCGAACATGAGCATCACGCGCAGACCGATGACGTTGACAACGCCCGCCGGGATGCCGCCTGAGTGACGTGAGCAGCGCGTTTGCGCTGCATTGGGCCGAGGGTGGCGGACCGGGCACAGCCCCGGGCTGTGGTGCTACATTGGCCGCACAGCTTCTGTTAGGCCAGGGCGAACCTGGCGGCCGTACCGGAAGTGGGCGCTCGCCCGCTTTTTTTATGACCTGATGCGAGGGCATGACCGTGAGCAGTGACATCCAAACCGAGATCGAGAACCAGCTCAGCACCGCTGCGCCGGACGTCGAGGTGCTGCTGGTCGAGGTCGTGGACGGGGACACGCTGCGGGTGTTCATCGATCACCCGAACGGCGTCACGCTCGATCTCTGCGGGCAGGTCACCGCTCTGCTGACGGACTATCAGGACCGGTACGCGCTGGAGGTGTCATCGCCCGGTATCGACCGGCCGCTGACGAAGCCCGCGCACTTCCGCCGCTTCCTCGGACACCGGGCGAAGCTTCGGCTCAGAGAAGCGAAGGATGGTCACAAGTCGGTGACTGGGGAGTTGGTCGGGGTCTCCGACGAGGAGATCACGATTGCAGCAGCAGAGGGCGTTGTCTCGATTCCGTACGAGCAGATCGCTCGCTCCAACCTGGTACCCGGAGACTGAGGAGAACATGAGCAAAGAGATCGTCGAGGCCCTGCGTGGGCTCGCCGCTGAGAAGAACATCTCCCTCGAGAAGCTGATGGAGGCGCTGGAGGACGCTCTGCTGTCCGCCTATAAGAAGACGCCCGGTTCGGCTCCGTACGCCAAGGTCGAGATGGACCGTGAGACCGGTGACTACCGAGTCTGGGAGCTCAAGATTCCGCCGGAACTCGAGGAGCAGCTTCTGATCGAAGCGACCGAGGACCAGCAGCCCAGTGTGGACCCGGAGACCGGCGAGATGCGCGAGCCTCCGGAGCCGGAAATCGATCTCGAGAAGCTGAAGCTCTACGAGGATCAGATCGAGACCGTCGACGTCACACCCAAGGACTTCGGCCGGATCGCCGCGCAGACCGCCAAACAGGTGATCCTGCAGCGGATCCGCGAGGCCGAGCGCGACATGATGTTCGAGGAGTACCGTGACCGTGTCGGCGAGCTGATCACCGGCATCGTCCAGCAGTCCGACAGCCGCTACACGCTCGTGCAGCTGCGTGAGCGTGTCGAGGCGCTGCTCCCCAAGTCCGAGCAGGTCGACGGCGAGCGCTATGACCACTCCCAGCGGATCAAGGCTGTGATCAAGGACGTCTCGAACTCGACCAAGGGGCCGTCGATCATCGTCAGCCGGCGTGACCCGGAGCTGATCAAGTCCCTGTTCGAACTCGAGGTGCCGGAGATCGCCGACGGGCTCGTCGAGATCACCGGCGTCGCCCGCGAGCCTGGCTACCGCTCGAAGATCGCGGTCGTCTCGCACGTCGACGGCGTCGATCCGGTCGGCGCCTGCGTCGGACCACGAGGATCCCGCGTCCGGATGGTCGTCTCCGAGCTCCGCGGCGAGAAGATCGACATCATCCCCTACAACGACGAGCCCGCCCGGTTCGTCGCCAAGGCGCTGTCGCCGGCCCGCGTTCGCGAGGTTCTCGTCGATGACGACGCCAAGCAGGCCACCGTGATCGTGCCCGATGACCAACTGTCGCTGGCGATCGGCCGCGAGGGACAGAACGCCCGCCTGGCCGCGCGTCTCACCGGCTGGCGGATCGACATCCGCTCCGAGACCGAGTTCGCCGCCGAGGAGGCCGAGCACGGGTACGAGGAGGAGGAGACCTCCGGCCGCTGCGCCGCGATCCTCACCAACGGCCGCCGCTGCCCGAACGCGTCGCTGCCAGGCTCCCGCTATTGCGGTCTCGACGCTCACCAGGCGCTGGTGGGCCAGGACACCGACCAAGTCGCCTAGCGCGGCACCCCCTCCTACACTGGACATAGATGAGCACCCCTGAAGACGCACCCAAGCGCGACGACGCGCACAAGCAGCGACCGACGCGGGATTCGCTGCAGGGTGAGCGTGCTCCGGGTAACGCCGGCGGACGCCGACGTGTGGTGATCGACGCCCAGGCTTCACGCCGCGCCGCCGGGCCCGGTGGGCCCGGAGGGCCGGGCGCGGGGAACAGTCAGCCGCCGCGCCGGCAACGCCGTGGCCGTCGTCGTCGCGGCGTCTATGACGAGGAGGCCGAGTCGCGTCCGTCGCAGACCGGCATCGGTGAGCCCAACACGATTCGGATCAACTCCGGCTCGACGGTTCAGCACGTCGCCGAGTATCTCGATGTCCCGGTGCCGAAGATCGTCGCGACGCTGATGATGCTCGGCGACCCCAAGACGCAGACCCAGACGCTCCCCGACGAGACGATCCTCGTGCTCGCAGAGGAACTGGGTAAGCAGGTCGAGATCGTCCACTCAGAGGACGAGGAGCCGGCCGAGCCCGTCTTCAACGACGCCGACGAGGATCTCGTCTACCGGGCGCCGGTCGTCACGATCATGGGTCATGTCGACCACGGCAAGACATCGCTTTTGGACGCAATCCGCGAGACCGAGGTCGCCGCGGGCGAGGCCGGTGGCATCACGCAGCACATCGGTGCCTACCAGGTCCACCACGGTGATCACGTCGTCACGTTCCTCGACACCCCGGGCCACGAGGCGTTCACCGCGATGCGCGCCCGCGGTGCCAAGGTCACTGACCTGGCCGTGATCGTCGTCGCAGCTGATGACGGCGTCAAGCCCCAGACCCAGGAAGCCATCGACCACGCCAAGGACGCCGGCGTGCCGATGATCGCTGCGGTCAACAAGGTGGATAAGGAAGGCGCTGACCCGACCCGCGTGCGCACCGAGATGACCGCGCTCGGACTGCAGCCGGTCGAGTGGGGCGGAGAGATCGATTTCGTCGACGTGTCCGCGAAGACGCGCCAGGGCCTCGACGACCTGCTCGACACGATCGTGGCGCAGGCCGAGCTGATGGAGCTCCGCGCCAACCCGAACGCCGCCGCGTCCGGCACCGTGATCGAGTCAAAGCTCGACCCGGGCCGCGGACCGGTCGTGACCGTGCTGATCGGCCGCGGAACACTCGAGGTCGGCGATGCCGTCGTCGCCGGCGCCCACTGGGGCCGGGTCCGGGCGATGCACGACTTCCTCGGCAAGCGCGTCACCCAGGCGTTCCCGGGCGAACCGGTCGAGGTGCTCGGCTTCGACACCGTGCCCGAGGCCGGCGAGTGGATGCATGTCGTCGAACACGAGCGCCGCGCCAAGCAGCTTGCGACCGAGCGTGCCAACCGGCTCAAGACCGAGGCGCTCGCGCGCCGCAGCGGCAAGCGTGTGTCGCTGGAGAACATCTTCGGCTCGGACCTGCAGGAGCTCAACCTCGTGCTGAAGTCCGATGTCGCGGGTTCGCTCGAGGCAATCGAGGACGAGATCGCAAAGCTGCCGCAGGACGAGGTCACGGTCAACGTGATCCGCCGCGCGGTCGGCGCCGTGACCGAGTCCGATGTGATGCTGGCCGCCGCCTCCGATGCCGTGATCCTCGCGTTCAACGTGCGTCCCGTGGGCGATGCCCGCGCCGTGGCAGAGCGAGAGGGCGTCGAGATCCGCTCCTACTCGGTGATCTACCGCGCGATCGAGGAGCTCCGTCAGGCGATGCAGGGCATGCTCGCACCGGAGGAGGTCGAAGAGCCCGTCGGATCCGCACAGGTCCGCCAGATCTTCCGCGCCAGTCGTGTCGGCACGATCGCCGGGTCGCACGTCACCGAGGGCAAGATCACCCGCGGCGGCAAGGTGCGGCTCGTCCGCGACGGCACCGTGATCTATGACGGCGAGATCCAGAGCCTGCGGCGTGTCAACGAGGATGCTCGCGAGGTTGCTGCTGGGTTCGACTGCGGCATCGTTCTCAGGGACTACGCCGACCTCAAGGAGGGCGACGTGCTCGAGGCATACGCCACCCGTCAGGTCGAGCGCGAGCTCGCCTAGCGACCAGCTGCGATGGCCGGCTACGTGGCGGTGCTGCAGGTCGATCTGCATTTCCCCGACGCCGGCAGCCTCAAGGCGAAGCGCAAGGATCTCCAGTCGATCAAAGCGATCCTGCGCGGGCGCTATGGCGCCGCGGTGTCCGAGACCGACCATCACGACAGCTGGCAGCGGGCTACCGTCACGGTCGCGCTGACCGGCCCGAGCGCCAGCGAGCTCGATCACTACGTCGATGAGGTCGAGCGGTACCTCGACGGCCGCTGCCCGCAGGGGGTCGGCGTGCGCCGCACGCTGCTGTCGGTCGACGAGCTCGCTGACGTAGTGACGCTCGGTGTCCGCGTGTCGCCGTCATCTGGATGGGAGGGGTAGGATGCCCCGTGCAAGGATGCGGCGTGTCGATGAGGCGATGCGCGCCGTTCTCAGCGAGACGATTACGAAGGATCTCCTGGATCCGCGCGTTGGTTTCGTGACCGTGACCTCCGTCAAGACAAGCCCCGATATCCGCCACGCCCGCGTCTACGTGAGCATCCTCGGCAACAACGCCGAGCGCGAAGCCAGTCTCGAGGGACTCCGCTCGGCTCACGGCTTCCTCCAGGCCCGCGTCGCCCAGCAGCTGCGGCTCAAGCACACGCCGACGCTGCAGTTCGACTACGACGACTCGATCGACAAGGGGATGCGGATCACCGAGATCCTGCATGAGCTCCCCGTCACCGAGGCCGCCGACGATGAGTAGCGCCATCTCGGAGCGCGACCGGGTGCTCGCCCGACTGCGTGATGCCCGCAAGTTCGTTGTCGTCACCCACGAGCATCCCGACGGCGACGCGCTCGGCTCGCTGGTCGCGATGCAGCTGCTGCTCACCTCGCTGGGCAAGGACAGCCTGATCTTCATCTCCGCCGATGAGTTTCCGCTCCCGTATGAGTATCGGTTCCTGCCGATCGAGGGGCATGTCAGCACGGCGCCCGAGGACATTGCGGAGCGCACGCTCGTGTTTCTCGACTGCGGGAACCTCGATCGCAACCCGGCCGGTGCCACCCTTGTCGGCCCCAACGCCGAGCTGCTCAACATCGACCACCATCACGACAACACCCGGTTCGGGACCGCCAACCACGTCGACCCCAAGGCGTCCTGCACGGCGGAGATCGTCTGGGAGCTCGCGCACGGCCTCGGCGCCGAGCTCAGCCGCGAGATGGCCGAGGCGCTGTATGTCGGTCTGATCACCGACACCGGGTGCTTCATGTACGAGAACACCACGCCACGGGCCCATCTGATGGCGGCTGAGATGATTGGGCACGGCGTAGACGTCCACGCGATCTACCAGCACGTCTACGAGGGCGTTCCGCTCGAGAAGCTGCTGCTGCTCGAGCGCGGGCTCGGCAACATCGAGCGCTACGACGGCGGTCGGTTGACCGTCGCCCAGCTGACCGCCGAGGACTTTGACGCCACGGGCGCTGAGGAGAGCTACACGGAGGGCGTGATCGATCACCTGCGAGCCGTGCGCGGCACGGCGATGGCTGGGCTGGTCCGGGACCGGCTCGCCAGCGACGGCGAAGCCGCCGAGTCCGACGACGGGGCCCGGCTGCGGAAGGTATCGCTGCGTGCCTCCGACCGCCGCGTCGATGTGTCCGCGATCGCCCGCGCTCAGGGTGGCGGTGGCCACCGCGCTGCCGCCGGCTTCACGACCGCGCTCGGCTGGGAGGAGCTCGTTGAGTTCCTCCGCGCCCAGTTGGCGCTGCAGCTCGAGGCTGCCACGACCGCGGCGTGAGCCCGGCCGACGGCATCCTGCTGTACGACAAGCCACCCGGGATCACCTCCCACGACGTGGTCGCGTCCGTGCGGCGCTCGCTCGGTGGCCGCCGCGCCGCAAAGGTCGGGCACGCCGGCACCCTCGATCCGTTCGCCACCGGGGTGCTGCTGGTGCTGATCGGCCGTGCGACGCGTGTCCAGCGGTTCATGATGGAACTGCCGAAGCGATACGAGGTGACGGCACGCTTTGGGGCCGTCTCGACGACGGGGGACCCGGAGGGGGAGATCACCGAGACAGGCGCCGTTCCCGATGGTGCGCTCGAGCTCCCGACCGGACTGCTCCGACAGCGGCCGCCGGCGTACTCAGCCGTGAAGATCGGCGGCAGGCGCGCCTACGCGCTCGCGCGGGCAGGGGAGGAGTTCGAGATTCCGGAGCGCGAGGTCACGGTCATGCGCTTCGAGCAAATCGCCCACGACGGGGCTTCGCGATCGTTTGTGATCGAGTGTTCCTCGGGCACCTACGTGCGGTCGCTGATCGCGGATCTCGGTGATGCGTACTGCACGGCGCTGCGACGGACCGCGATCGGACCCTTCGACGTCGGCGACGCGGATCCGGAGCGGCTGATCCCGCTGGGCGACGCTCTGACCTTCATCCCCGGCGTCGCACTTGGCGCCGAGGACGCCCGGCGGGCCGCCCACGGAGTCAGGGTGCAGATCCCGTCTGGCGCGCTGCTCAACTCGACGGGCACCGTCCGGTTGCTGGACGGCGAGGGCCCGATTGCGCTCGCCTCCGTTGATCCGGAAACCGCGACCGCGAAGCCGATCGTCGGCTTCCGCGGCTGACCGACTAGCCTTCCCCCGGCGATGCAGGTGACGATGCTCGATCAGGTGGTGCGGCGGCCGCGCCGGGTGGCCGTCGGGGAGTTCGATGGCGTGCATCGCGGTCACCGCGAGGTGATCGCCGGGAGCGACACGGTGCTGACGTTTGAGCCCCACCCCGCTGTCGTGGTGCATCCCGAACGCGCTCCCAAGTTGCTGACGACGCTCGAGCTGAAGGCCGAGCTGATCGCCTCGCTCGGGGTGGAGGAGCTGGTCGTCATTCCGTTTGACCAGGGGTTCGCCGCCCAGAGCCCGGAGGCGTTCATCGACGCGATCCTGGTCGACCGGCTCGAGGCGACCCGAGTGTCGGTGGGCGACAACTTCCGCTTCGGACACCGTGCCAGTGGAGACACCGACCTGCTGCTGGCCGATCGGCGGTTCGAGACCCGAGTCGTGTCATTGGTCGAGGCAGACGGCGAGACGATCTCCTCGACACGGATCCGGCAACTGGTCGAGGACGGGGCGGTCGCGCATGCGGCGTCGCTGCTGGTGGCGCCGTTCCGGGTCCGCGGCACGGTCGTCGACGGGGACAAGCGCGGTCGTGATCTCGGCTTCCCGACCGCCAACCTCGTCCCGGATCCGGCGCTTGTGCGTCCCGGTTTCGGCATCTACGCGTGCCGTGCCGGCGGCCACGCGGCGGCCGTCAGCATCGGCGTCCGTCCGACCTTTGGTGACGAGCTGCGACCGCTGATCGAGGCGTATCTGCTCGACTTCGACGGCGACCTCTACGGCCAGTCGCTGACGCTTGAGTTCGTCGAGCGGCTTCGCGGCGAGGTTGCGTTCGATTCGGTCGAGGACCTGGTCACCCAGATGCGGCGTGACGTCGAGCGGACGCGCGAGCTCTGCGGCTGATTTCGGCTGACCGCGACCTGCTAGCCTCGAACGCCGCATGACTCTGACTTCAGAAAAGAAGCTCGAGCTGACCGAGAAGTTCGGCGACTCTCCCCAGGACACCGGCAAGACCGAGGTCCAGGTGGCGCTGCTGACCGAGCGGATCAACCAGCTCACCGACCATCTTCGCACGCACAAGAAGGACCACCACTCGCGCCGCGGCCTGCTGATGCTTGTTGGCCGCCGCCGTCGCCTGCTCGACTACCTGCAGCGCGACGATCTCGAGCGTTACCGCTCGGTGATCCGCGAGCTGGGCCTGCGTCGTTGACTCCGCTCGCGGCGGGGGTTGCGGTGCCGGAGTTCCGGCTTGCCCGCGCCGACCGCACTGCATTTACGGTGGACGACTTGCGCGGTCACACGACCGCGCTGGTCTTCTATCCGTTTGCGTTCAGCCCGGTCTGCACCGAGCAGCTGAAGGTCTATGACGACGCCCGCGCACAGTTCGGTGAGGCCGTCGTCTACGGCGTCTCCTGTGACGCGTCGCCGTCCCAGGTGGCGTTCGCGGCCTCGCTCGACATCGAGATCGAGCAGCTGTCCGACTTCGAGCCGAAGGGCGCCGCCTCATCGGTGTTCGGCGTCCTGCACCCAGGCGGTTTCTGCGAGCGGGCATTGGTTGTCGTCGGGCCTGACGCCGCGGTGCGCTGGTCCTACCTCGCGGACTCGCCGGGGGATCTGCCGCCCGTCGAGCTGCTGCTCGAGGGCCTCAGCGCCTAAGCCCGCTTGACCGCTGGGGCGCCCGTGTGCTGCGGGGCGTTTTTCGGCGCAAAGCGCTACTGCTCGGGTGAGAGCTGCGGATGCAGGTCCGCCAGCGTCGGTGCGTCGCCCTCGAGCGGGCAGTCACGACCGGGAGCGGCCAGCGCCGCCCGGATGAACGAGAGGTGTCGCTCGAGCGCCTGGGGGCCCGCGTCAGCCATTGCGGCGGCGACCGCGCAGGCGCCCTTGGTCAGCATCAGCACGTCGAACGCGCCGACGCCGTCACGGACGATGCCGAGGCGCTGATCGTGGGCGATCAGTTCGTCCAGCATGTCGACCATCGCCGCGTGGCCCTCGCGAACCTCCTCGCGGTCGAGGAAGTCGTCTTCGCCGACCACCTCGAACAGACAGCGATCGGCCTGCTGTGCACCGACGAGGTTCTCCAGGAATTGGAACAGGACGCCCTCGTCGCCCGCGGCTTCGAGCTGTGCGCGACCGTCGGCGATGCCCTCGTGCATCCGCTCGACGACCACCGCGATGATCAGGTCCTGCTTGGTTGGGAAGTTGCGAAACAGGGTGCCGCGGCCGACCCCTGCGCGGTCCGCGATTTCCCCGACGCCAACCTCGATTCCGCGCTCGCGGAACATTTCGGTCGCGACCTCGAGCAGGCGCGCGCGGTTGCGTGCGGCGTCCGCTCGCTGGTGGCGCTGGGCGCCGAGTTCATGTTCCTCAACAGCCATGGTGTCAATCTAGCGTTTGCAGGTAGGAATAGCGACAGAATG
This sequence comes from uncultured Conexibacteraceae bacterium, assembly GCA_963778315.1. Classification (GTDB taxonomy): domain Bacteria; phylum Actinomycetota; class Thermoleophilia; order Solirubrobacterales; family Solirubrobacteraceae; genus Palsa-465. The sequence continues at coordinate 927,211 of CAVZTZ010000015.1, forward strand.
CCGGCGCCCGCCAGTCCAAGCGAGCACCGGCATCCAGAGTCGCGATCAGGCTGCGGCGACCACCGCGCTCGGATCGACCGAGACGCCCTCAAGGTGACGGCGCCGGAGCATCGTCACCAGCAGGAGGACTCCGACGGCCATCATCACGGCCGCGGCGGTGAACGCCACGTGATACCCCGAGACGCGGGCCGCGATCTGCGCCGCCTGTGACGTCGCGCCGCCGTGGATCAGGCTCGAGGTGTGATCGGCCGCCAGCGTCGCGAGGATCGCCAGACCCAGCGAACCGCCGACCTGCTGGGCGCTGTTGAACAGGCCCGAGGCAAGCCCAGCGTCATCGTTGGAGACGCCGGAGGTGCCCATCAGCGTCACCGGCACGAACGTCAGCCCCATCCCGATCGACAGCGGCACCAGGCCGCTGAGGATGTTGGCCGCGTAGGCGCCGTGCACCGGTACCTGGGTCAGCACGATCAGTCCGGCCGTCGCCAGGGCGACGCCGATGACCGCAACGTTGCGGACTCCGATCCGGCTGATCAGGTTCTGGCTGAGGCCGGCCCCGATGATGATCCCGAAGGTAACCGGCAGGAACGCCAACCCGGCGTGCAACGGGCTGTATCCGAGGATCTCCTGGACGTAGAGCGAGATGAAGTAGAACATCCCGAACATCGCCGAAGCGACGAGCAGCATCACGATGTTGGCGGTCGAGATCGACCGGACCCGGAAGATCGACAGCTTCACCAGCGGTGCCGCGGAGCGTGACTCGATCGCGACGAACGCGGCCAGGATGATCACGCCTGCGGCCAGCACGGCGAGCGTCTTGCCGGAGCCCCAGCCCCAGCTCTGGGCCTTGACGATTCCGAACACCAGGGTCAGCAGACCACCGGTGACGGCGGTCGCGCCGAACGCGTCGAACCGCCGGTGACCAAGGTCCGCCCGCGACTCCGGCACGTACCGCAGCGCCAGCATCACCGTCGCGATCCCGACGGGGACGTTGACGAAGAAGTTCCATCTCCACGAGACGAGGTCGGTGAGGACGCCGCCGAGCAACAGGCCGAAAGCGGCGCCGCCGGCGGCGATCGCGCTCCACACGCCAAGCGCGCGGGTGCGTTCGCTGTTCTCCCGGAACGTGGTCATGATGATTGACAGCGCCGCCGGCGAGACGAGCGCGCCGCCGAGGCCCTGAAGGCCACGGCCGAGGATCAGCATCGTCGAGGACTGCGCCAGGCCATTGAGTAGCGAAGCGCCCGAGAACAGAGCGACGCCGACCACGAACAGGCGGCGCCGTCCGAGGAGATCAGCGGCGCGTCCGCCGAGCATCAGGAAGCCACCGAAGATCAGCGTGTAGGCGTTGACGACCCATTGGAGGTTCGCCGGAGAGAAGTGCAGGCCGCGCTGAATCGAGGCGAGCGCGACGTTCACGATCGTGTTGTCGAGCACGACCATGAACTGGGCGAGGCAGGCGATCACGAGGATCAGCCAGCGGTTGGACTGAGATGTGCTGGTCGGCACGGTGAGGAGGACCTCCGTTGATAAACTGGACTGGACGGTCCGCATAAGCGGACCACTGAAGCGGACCGGCGGGTCCAGCTTAGCCTGACGCGATCGACCACACTCCGCAGGGCGAATCTCAACCGCACAACCGCAGCGCTCAGCGGCAAGCCGCTAGCATGCCCGGGGTTCGGAAAGAGATAAACGAAGCACTCCGCCGACCGAAGGGCGGAGCAGAAGGGAACTGAATATGTCTGACGCCGTCAAGCGCGTTACCGTCGAGATCGCCGGTAAGGAGATCTCGTTCGAAACGGGCAAGCTGGCCAAGCAGGCCTCCGGCGCAGTTGTCGTCCAAGCGGGCGAGACGATGGTCCTCTGCACCGCAACCGCCGGAAACCTCCGTGACGTGGACTTCCTGCCGCTCACCGTTGATGTCGAGGAGCGGATGTACGCCGCGGGCAAGATCCCGGGCTCGTTCTTCAAGCGCGAGGGTCGTGCGGGTGAGAAGGGCACGCTCACCGCTCGCATGATCGACCGTCCGATCCGCCCGCTGTTCCCGAAGGGGTGGCGGAACGAGACGCAGATCGTCGCGATCCCGTTGTCGGTCGATCACGCAAACCCGTACGACATCCTCGCGATGAACGCCGCCTCCGCGGCCCTCGCGATCTCGAACGTTCCCGTTCAGGGTCTCGTCGGCGCGGTCCGGATCGGCAAGATCGACGGCAACTTCGTCGTCAACCCGGACGAGGAGGACCTCCTCGAGAACACCGACCTCGATCTGATCGTGGCCGGCACCGACGAGGCGATCCTGATGGTCGAGGCCGGCGCCAACGAGATCCCCGAGGCGGAGATCCTCGACGCGCTCGACATCGCCCACGACGCGATCAAGAAGCTGGTCGGCGCGCAGCGCGAGCTGCAGGAGCTGGCCGGTAAGGAGAAGTCAGTCGTCGAGGTGCCGCAGGTCGACCCCGAGCTCTTTGAGCAGGTCAAGGCCTCGCACGGCGAGGCGCTGGACGCCGCGACCCAGGTCGAGGACAAACTCGAGCGCCAGGACGCGACCAAGGCCGTCGAGGCCGCCGTCCTCGAGCAGTACTCCGGTGACCCGGAGTCTGAGACCTACGCCGAGTACCGCGCCAAGGCGCAGCTCGCATTCGACAAGCTCGAGAAGACGATCATCCGCGAGCGGATCGCGGTTCACAAGAAGCGTCCGGACGGCCGTGGCACCGATGAGATCCGTCCGATCGACATCGAGGTCAGCGTGACGCCGCGGACACACGGCTCGGCGCTGTTCACCCGCGGTCAGACGCAGGCACTGTCGACGGTCGCGCTGGGCACGACCCGCGAGGAGATGCGGCTCGACACGCTCGGGCTGGAGACCTCGAAGCGCTACTTCCACCACTACAACTTCCCGCCGTTCAGCGTCGGGGAGGCCGGCCGCCTCGGCGGTCCGAAGCGCCGCGACATCGGCCACGGTGCGCTCGCCGAGCGGGCACTGGTGCCGATGATCCCGAGCCAGGAGGACTTCCCCTACACGATTCGCGTCGTCTCGGACATCCTCGAGTCCAACGGTTCGAGCTCGATGGCCAGCGTCTGCGGGTCCAGCCTCAGCCTGATGGATGCGGGCGTGCCGCTGAAGAAGCCGGTCGCCGGTATCGCGATGGGTCTGATCAAGGAGGGCGACGAATACGTCGATCCTCACTGACATCGCGGGCGTCGAGGATCACCTCGGTGACATGGACTTCAAGGTCGCCGGCACCGAGGACGGGATCACCGCCCTGCAGATGGACATCAAGATCACGGGCGTCACGTTCGAGATCATGCGTGATGCGCTGACGCAGGCGAAGGTCGCCCGCCACTTCATCCTCGGCAAGATGCACGAGGTGATTGATGCGCCGCGCGGCGAGCTGTCGAAGTACGCGCCGGGCATCTCGTCGGTCAAGATCGACCCCGAGAAGATCGGCCTGTTGATCGGCAAGGGCGGCGAGACGATCCGCGCGCTCCAGGAGGAGTTCGAGTCCCAGATCGACGTCAACGACGAGGGCCAGGTGCTCGTCTACGCATCCAACCGTGAGCTCGGAGACGCGCTCGTGGCTCGGATCAGCTCGATGACCAAGGAGGTCGAGGTCGGAGACGAGTTCACCGGCAAGGTCGTCAAGACGACCACGTTCGGCGCGTTCGTCGAGCTCGCCAAGGGCACCGACGGCCTGCTGCACATCTCCAACGTCGCTCCCGGCAGGCGGATCGCGACGGTTGAGGAGGTCCTCAACAAGGGCGACGAGATCGCCGTCAAGGTCGTCGAGGTCGATCGCGAGCGCGGCCGCATTGGTCTGCGTCTCTCGGACGACCCGGAGATCGCCGGCAAGTCGGTCGAGGAGTTGGCCGCCGTGGTCGCAGCCGACGCCAAGAGCAGCGGCCCGCGCAGCGGTGGTGGCGACCGCGGAGACCGCGGTCCCCGTCGTGACCGTGATCGCGGTAACGGCCGCGGTGAGCGTCCGCGGGTCCGCGACAGCGATCCGGACCGCTCCTGAGCGACCGGTCATCGGAACCGTCGCGTGGAGCCGAACCACAAGCTGACGACGCTCGATTCAGGCGTGCGGATCGTGACGGAGGCAATGCCCTCCGTCCGGTCCGTCTCGCTCGGATTCTGGATCGGCACCGGCTCCCGCGGCGAGTCCGACGCTCAGGCAGGGCTATCGCACCTGCTTGAGCACCTGCTGTTCAAGGGCTCCGAGCGCTACAGCTCGCTGGAGATCGACCAGATCTTCGACGGGATGGGCGCCGAGCTCAACGCCGGCACGGGCAAGGAAACGACCTCGGTCTACGCCCGGGTCATCGACGAGCACATGCCGAAGGCGCTCGATGTGATGACGGACATGGTGTTCCGGCCATCACTCGACGACATCGACTCCGAGCGCGCCGTGATCCTCGAGGAGATCGCGATGTACGAGGACGACCCGCAGGAGAAGGTGTTTGATGTCCTCGGCGAAGCGGTCTTCGGCAAACACCCGCTCGGCCGCGCGATCATTGGCTATGCGCCCGTGATCGCCGATACGCCGACGGAGCAGATCGCACGCTTCCACCACGGCCGCTACGTGCCGTCGAACATCGTCATCGCTGCGGCCGGCGCGGTTGATCACGACGAACTGGTATCGATGGTCGCAGCCGACATCCCAGATGCGGCCAAGGATGCAGCGCCGGCGATCGAGCCGGCGCCGCAAACCGTCGCCCCGGCCGCGCGCAGCCGCTTCGAGGCCAAGGAGACGGAGCAGTTCCACGTCTGCGTGGGCGGGATCGGACTCTCCCGGCACGACGACCGCCGCTTCGCGCTGCGGGTCCTCGACACGATCTTCGGCGGGACGTCGTCGTCCCGGCTGTTCCAGGAGATCCGTGAACGCCGCGGCCTCGCGTACTCCGTGTACTCGTTCACCAGCTCCTATCAGGACTCCGGGCAGGTCGGTCTCTACGTCGGCACCCGGATCGACAACGTCGAGCAGGCCCTGACGATCGTCGGTGAGGAGCTCGGCCGTCTGCGCCGCGAGCCGGCCTCGGCCGAGGAGCTCGAGCGCGCCAAGGAGAACCTCAAGGGCCGTGTGCTTCTCGCCCTGGAATCGACCGGTGCGCGCATGAACCGCCTTGGGTCGGAGTTCCTGGCGGGCGCGCAGCTGCTCGACCTCGACGAGCTCGAGGCGCGGATCGACGCGGTCACGATCGCCGACCTCGAAGAGCTCGCGACCGAACTGTGGGATCCGGCCCGTCTGTCGATCGCGGGCATCGGACCTGATCAGGACCGCTTCGATCAGGCGGTCAGTGGCCTGGCTGTTCCCGAGGCCGCATGATCCGCGTTGCGGTCAGTGGCGCCGCCGGGCGGATGGGTCAGACCGTCTGCGAGGCGGTGTCGGGAGCGGCTGACATGGAGCTGGTCGCGCGGATCGATCCCTCCTTGGGCGTTGATCTGGACGGTGCTCTGGCACAGCATCGCCCCGACGTGCTCGTCGACTTCTCGATCCCGTCGACGGCTGTCGCCAACATCACGGCCGCCGTCACAGCCGGCGTCCACGTCGTGGTCGGCACGACCGGCTTCGACCTCGAGCAGATCCGGGGGCTCGGGGGAGCGAACGTCTTCATCGCCCCGAACTTCGCGATTGGCGCCGTCTTGCTGATGGAGTTTGCGTCGCGTGCGATCAGGTACATGGCAAAGGCCGAGATCATCGAGCTGCACCATGACCGCAAGCTCGACGCTCCGAGCGGCACCGCCGCACGCACGGCGCAGCTGATGGGGGAGGCGGCGCCCGAGAAGGGGGAGCCGCCGATCCACTCCGTCCGGCTGCCGGGCCTCGTCGCGCACGAAGAGGTGATCCTCGGGGACGTTGGACAGACGCTGACGATCCGCCACGATTCGATCGATCGCCTGTCGTTCATGCCCGGCGTGCTGCTGGCGGTCCGTCGGGTCGCTGCGCTGCCCGAGCCGCTGACGGTCGGTCTCGAGCACCTGCTCTGACTGCCCCGCGGCATCGGCAGAACTCGAGCGCAGGATCGCCGGCCCAACGGGGCCGGCATTGCTCGCGTTTGCGGGAGTCCCCCGACCCGTCCCGCGTCGGGACCGATACCCCTGCGATAATCGCGTCGATGGGCCCCACCAACCTCGGCGCGATCCTCACTGCGATGGTGACCCCGTTTGACTCCGCAGGCCGAGTCGACGAGGGCGCGACTGTTCGCCTGCTCGCGCACCTGTTCGAAAACGGGTCCGATGGCGTGGTCGTGTGCGGTACCACCGGTGAGGCGGCGACGCTCGACGACGATGAGCATCTCGGGTTCATCGAGCTGGTCGTGGGCGAGACGCGACGGTCGTTTCCCGGCAAGACCGTGATCGCCGGTGTCGGCTCCAACGACACCCGGCACGCCGTGAAGCTCACCGAGGCGGCCACCGAGCTGCGCCCGGACGCCCTGCTGAGCGTGAACCCGTACTACAACCGGCCGAGCCGGCGCGGCATCGTCCGCCACTACGAAGAGGTCGACCAGGCCACCGACCTGCCGATCCTGCTCTACAACATTCCTCAGCGTACGGGCGCGGATCTCGACAACGCGTTCCTGGCTGAACTCGGGCAGATCGAGCACATCGTCGGCGTCAAGCAGGCCAACGCGGACAATCTCGGCACGATCGACGGGATGTGCGTGTATGCCGGCAACGACGACCTCCTCGCACCCGTGCTCGACATGGGTGAGCCCGGCGGCATCCTGACCGGCAGCCATCTGTTCGGCCGAGAGATGCGCGCGATGGTCGACGAGCCGCAGCGGCGTGCGGAGATCGACGCATCGCTCGGCGACATCTATCGCGACATGGCGATCGCGCCGGCAGCGTGCAGCGTCAAGGCGGCGCTCAACCTGATCGGCGTTGAGGTCGGCTCCCCGCGGCTCCCGTACGTGGAACTCGATGAGGGCGAAACCGCGACGCTCCGGGCAATGCTCGAACGCCACGGTCTTCTCCAGACGGCTCGGGCGTAACCGGTGCCGCGCGAAAAGCTGCGGGTCCTGCCGCTCGGCGGCCTGGGGGAGATCGGCAAGAACATGATGCTCCTCGAGTACGAGGATCGGATCGTCGTGGTCGACACGGGCCTGCGATTCCCAACCGCCGAGATGCTCGGCATCGACCTCGTGCTCCCCGATTTCACCTACCTGCTGGGGCGGGCGCAGGACATCGAGGCGATCGTGATCACGCACGGCCACGAGGATCACCTCGGGGCTCTGCCGTGGGTCCTGCGCGAGCTCGGCCGGGCGGGCGCCACCCCGCCGGTCTACAGCGCCAAGCTGACGATCGCGATGGCCCGCTCGAAGCTTGATGAGCACAAGCTCAAGGACGTCGACCTCAACGACGTGAGCCCCGGCGAGGAGATCGAGGCCGGACCGTTTGACATCGAGCTGATCCACATGACGCACTCGATCCCGGATGCGTGCGCGGTTGCGCTGCACACGGATCTGGGGACGGTTCTGGTGACCGGTGACTACAAGTTCGACCAGACCCCGGTCGATGGCGAACCGGCCGACATGTCGCGACTGGCAGAGCTCGGCCGTGAGGGCGTGCTGCTGCTGTGCGGCGACTCCACGAACGCTGACCGCAGCGGATTCTCGCCGTCTGAGGCCGGCGTCGGACCGCACCTGCAGGAGGTGTTCGCCCGCGCCGACGGGCGGATCGTCGTGACCAGCTTCGCTTCCAACATCCACCGCGTGCAGCAGGTGGTCGACGCCGCGGCGGCACTTGGCCGCAAGGTCGCCCTGGTCGGTCGCTCGATGCGCAAGAACGTCGGCATCGGCCGCTCGCTCGGCCACATCGAGGTCCCCGACGGGATCCTGATCCAGCCTCAGGAGGTCGAGCAGTTCCCCGACCACAAGGTGGTCGTGATCTCGACCGGATCACAGGGCGAGCCGCTCTCGGCGCTGCGGCGGATGGCACACAACGACCATCGCCAGATCCGCCTCAAGCAGGGGGACACGGTCGTCTTCTCGGCGACACCGATTCCCGGCAACGAGCGCGCCGTCGCGGACACCGTCGACCGCCTGTACCACATCGGTTGCGAGGTGGTGACGACCGCCGACGCCCCGATCCACGCCTCCGGGCACGGGTACGCCGAGGAGATCAAGCTGATGCTCAACCTGGTCAAACCGCGGTACGTGCTGCCGGTCCATGGCGATCACAAGCGGATCCATCTGCATTCGGGGCTGGCCGAGGCCGTGGGGATCGATCCCGATCACATCTTCCAGGGCGACAACGGGCTGCCGCTCGAGATCGACGGCAGCCGCGCCCGTTTCGGGGACCCGGTGCAGTCCGGCATGATCTTCGTTGACGGCGTCGACATCGGGGATCCAGCCGATGTCGCCCTCCGCGACCGGCGGATGCTGTCGGCGGACGGGATCTTCATCGTCGTCGCCACGATCTCGGAGCAGGACGGCACCACCGTGGCCGACACCGAGGTGATCTTCCGCGGCGTTCCGTTCATCGAACAGGCCGACGGCCTGCGCGACGAGATCCGCGAGCAGGTTGAGGAGTCGCTGGCGCGCTGCGCGACGGACGGCATCCGCGACGTGGAGCTGATCCAGCAGGAGCTCCACGATGATCTCGGGGCCTGGGTCTATGACCGGCTGCGCCGCCGGCCGATGGTCCTGCCCGTCGTCGTCGAGGTCTGAACCGGCGTTTCCAGTTCCGGGGCGGCGTCGAAGGCGTCGTCCGGCGGCACCGGGAAGGTGATCTCGAACCGCGTGCCGGGGTTGACCAGGTCGTCGCTCTGGTTGCTCAGGGTCACGTCGGCGCCGTGCCCGTCGGCGACGGCCCGCACGATCGCCAGTCCGAGACCGGTGCCGCGGCCGCCGCTGCCGGTGTCACCGCCGCCGCGCACGAACCTCTCGAACACCCGGCGCTGCAGCTCCGGCGGGATGCCAGGGCCGCCGTCCTCGACGACCAACGTCGGTACACCGGAGTCGATCCCTGTCCGGGCGCGGATCGGCGTGCCCGGTGGGGTGTGCCGCAACGCGTTCTCGAGCAGGTTGAGGACCAGCCGATGCAGGTCGTCGGGGTTGCCCTCGATCAGAGCCCGGCCGGGAAACACGGTCAGCTCGTGGTCCTCGGCGACCGGACCGAGCTCGCCGGCAGCGTCGGCGAGCACCGAGCCGAGATCGGTCGGCGCGTGCGGCGCCTCGCGCATCGCGTCGGCGCGGGCCAACAGCAGCAGATCGCCGACCAGGCGACGCATTCGGCGGGTCGAGCGCAGCGCCGACTTGGCCGATTCCGCCTGCTCACCGTCGAGCTCGTCGGCGAGCAGCTCGAGGTTTGCGAGCACGCTCGTCAGCGGGGTACGGAGCTCATGAGAGGCGTCTGCGACGAACTCGCGCTGGCGGGTCAGGGCTGCCTCCGTCTCAGCGCGCGAATCCGACAGCCCCCCGAGCATGCCCTCGAGCGTCCGCGCCAGCTCGGCGACCTCGTCGTCGGCCTCGGGGTGCGGGATCCGCAGCGTCGGGTCGCGGGTGCGCTCGATCTCACGCGCCGCGTCGGTCAGCTCTGCGATCGGGCGCATCGCTCGCTGGGCGACGTAGAGCCCCGCGAGCAGGGCCAGGATCGAGCCGCCCAGCACGCCAAGGCCGAGGATCGCGCGCACCTTCGACATCGTCTGGTCGACCTCCGACAGCGGCCGGGCGTACATCAGCCAGCCGGAGCCGATCGGCTTCCACGTGATGTAGACGGCCTGGTAGGCGTAGGAGCCCTGGACGCCGCTGACGGGGTTGGAGGGAGTCGAGAGCAGCGCCGGGGGCGTCAGGTGCGGGTCGGTGTTGAGCGGCTTGCCGTTGATCGTGGTCTTCTGTGCGCACAGCACCGCGCCGGAGTCGTTGAACAGCCTGATCTGCGGGTTGAGGTCGAAGTCGAAGCTCGACAGGTTCTCGTTGCAGATCACGCTGAGGCCGTCGGCGGTCGGATGCACCTCGTCCTCCAGGCGCTGGATCGCCGCCTGCATCTCGGCGGTGAAGGTGTTGTTCAGCTGGCGGTCGGTGAGGACGCCCGCGGCCACCGCGAACCCGGCCAGGATCACGCACGTCAAAGCCGCCGAACCACCGGCCAGCCGCCACCGGACCGGAACGGTCCTATACGCGGAGAACGTAGCCCGCGCCGCGGATCGTATGGAGGAGCCGAGGCTCCCCATCCGCTTCCAGCTTTCTCCGGAGGTTGGACACGAATACTTCGATTGTGTTGGTCATGCTAAATGGGTCATAACCCCAGACCTCATCGAGCAGACGCTGGCGCGAGATCACGATCCGCTCGTTGCGCATCAGGTACTCGAGCAGCTCGAATTCACGCTGCGTCAGCTCCAGGCGCCGCTCGCCCCGATGCACCTCGTGGGTGTCGGGATTGAGCTTCAGATCGCCGACCGCCAGCGCGGCCTGACCACGCGGCGGGCGCCGGCGCAGCAGGGCCCGCAGTCGCGCCAGCATCTCCTGACGCTCGAACGGCTTGACGAGGTAGTCGTCGGCACCCGAGTCAAGCCCCTCGACCCGGGACTCGACCGCGTCGCGGGCCGTGAGGACCAGAATCGGCACGTCGTCCTGCTCCCGCAGGCGCTTTGCGACCTCGATCCCGTCGAGCTTCGGCAGTCCCAGGTCGAGGATCACCAGGTCGGGCAGGAAGGCATGGGCCTGCTCGAGCGCGACCTCGCCGTCGCCCGCCAGCCGGACGTCGTATCCCTCCATCCGCAGTGACCGCTGCAGGACCTGGGCGATCGCGTCATCGTCCTCGACGACGAGGACACGTGCGGGGCGCTCGAAATCTGACACAGCTCTGATGGTACGGTGCCTGTCGGCGCGCCACCGCAGACGGTCCGTCGAACAGACGAACCCTTACGATCCCCTCGATCCGGCCCAGCGGGCTTGGCGCACACGTTGAAGAACTGACGATGATCACCGACCGATGAAGCGGCGGCCGCTGAGAATCGCGGCAACGAGCGCGGCGCTGGGATGTGCCGTGATCGTGCTGCTGCTCGTGGTTGGCTATCCCGGCAGCGCCGCGAAGACGAAGATCAACGCGACCCATGTGCTCGCGCACACCGAGACGGCGACGGTGCCGGCGCTGAGTACGGGCACGCGGACGCAGCCCGGCATTCAGGCGATCGGGCAGCCCACGCGCACCACACCCCCGCGCAGCCCGCGGTACAAGCAGGGAATCGGCGGGGGCCGCGCCGACCGCCCGAACATCGTGTTCGTGCTGACCGACGACCTGTCGTTTGACCTGCTCCCGTACATGCCCGGGGTGCAGCAGCTCGCCGCCAGGGGGATGTCCTTTGAGGATTACTTCGTCTCGGACTCGCTGTGCTGCCCATCGCGCGCGTCGATCTTCACCGGCGACTACCCGCACGACACGGGCGTGTTCGACAACGTCGGTCCCGACGGCGGCATCCGCTCCTTCTACGCCAACGGCGACGAGACCCACACCTTCAACATCGCGCTCCAGCGGGCCGGCTACACGACCGCGATGATGGGGAAGTACCTGAACGGCTACCTGGAGAAGCGCCAGTCGCCGATCGGGGCGAGGACCGTCCCGCCGGGGTGGAACGACTGGGACGTCGCCGGCAACGGCTATCCGGAGTTCGACTACTGGCTCAACCAGAACGGCCGATTGCACTGGTACGGGCACGCGGCCCAGGACTACCTGACCGACGTCCTGGCCGGCAAGGCCGTGGACTTCATCAACCAGTCCGCCGGCCGCGGGCGCCCGTTCTTTCTCGAGGTCGCCAGCTTCGCCCCGCACCGCCCGTATGTGCCGGCCCCACGCGATCGGCATCTGTTCCCGGACCTGAAGGCCCCGGAGCCGCCCGAACTTCGATGTGGCTGCCGACCGATGCCCCGGGCTGGCTCGCCGGCCACCAGCCGCTGTCGCTCGGCCAGATCCGCGAGATCAATCACGTGTTCCAGAAGCGGGTCGAGGCGGTGCAGGCGGTAGGATGACCTGCTCGGTCGCGTGAGACGGCGCTGACGGCCGACGGGATCTCGGGCAACACCTACATCGTCTTCAGCTCCGACAACGGGCTGCACGAGGGGGAGTACCGGCTGATGCCCGGCAAGCTGACCGCCTACGACACCGATATCCACGTACCGCTGATCATCGCCGGGCCCGATGTCCCCGCCGGGAGCACCAACGAACGACATGGCCGAGAACATCGATCTGGCCGACACGTTCTCTCAGATCGGCGATACGAGCCTCCCCAGCGACGGCCACAGCCTCGCCGATCTGCTCGAAGGGGAGACCCCGGCTGACTGGCGCAACGCGGTCCTGATCGAGCATCACGGGCCGGCGATAAGCCTCAACGACCCGGACAAGCAGTCAGCGGCAGAGGGCAACCCGACAACGTATGAGGCGATGCGGACCAAACAGTTCCTCTACGTCGCCTACGCCGACGGCGAGCACGAGTTCTACGCCCTCCAGAACGACCCCTACGAGCTGCACAACATCTACAACGAGCTCTCGTACTCGCAACAGGAGCTGCTGCGAGTCGAGTTGGGCAAGCTCGCCAACTGTCACGGGGGACAGGAGTGCTGGGCCGATGGCCACGTCGACACCGCCCCGCTGGGGGTGGCCGACCGTGCCCGTAAGCGAGCGCATCGGGGTCCATAAGCGACCCTGGGCCGCTCCGCGTTCCCGCAAAGTCCCGAAACAGTTCGCGGTCCCGGGAAAGGGTCCGGGGCGCCGGCGGCGAAGTTGAGAAGCCGGATGCCAGCCACCCGGACACAGACCCCATCCCGCAAGAAGGCGCCCGCAAAGCGCGCCCCTGCCAAGTCAAAGAAGCGCCCGCCCGCCCGAGCTCACCGCTCGCTGCTGGCCAGCGCCCGCTCATTGCGCCCGATTCTGCAGCTCGAGCCGCATCAGATCGACCTGCTCGCCCTGGCGCTCGTCGCGCTCGGGATCTTCCTCGGTGGCGTCACCTACCTGCATTGGGGTGGGGGCACGCTCGGACATGGCGCCGTCACCGGCCTGCGGCTATTCGTCGGCGTGCTGGCCTACGTGATTCCGGTGCTGCTGCTGCTCGGCGGCGCGCTGATCCTCGGCCGTGACCTCCGCAGCGGGCCGCCGCTGCGCCCGATCAAGGCGGGAACCGTCTGCTTCGTCCTCGCGCTCGCACTCGCGCTCGCCGCAGGCACCCTCGGGATTGGACCTGGCCGTGAATCGAGTGCCCACTTCTGGGCCGCGGCCAGCCTGAAACCGCGCGGGGGGGTCCTCGGCGGGATCGAGTTCTACGCGCTCGAGCATCTGCTCTCGAGTGCGGGGGCTGACATCGTTGCGATCTTCCTGTTCATCGCCGCAGCGATCCTGCTCAGCGGAGCGACGCTCGCCGGGTTCCTCCTGACCACGCGCGACCACGCATCCACGGCGATCCGCCGCTCCGAGCAGATCCGCGCCTCCCGGATCAGCCCGGCGGCCACGTCGGGCTCTGCGTCGCGCAGGACAGCTCGCCCGATACCTGAGCCCGTGTACGAGGACTTCTACTCCGATGAGGACGACGACCTGCTCGTCGTCCCTGAGCCCGACACCACCGAGATGGTGATCCGGGCGACGCACGTCGAGGCGCCGCCGGTCGACAACACGCCGGTGATCCCGGAGCTGCGCGAGGAGGACATTCCCGAGTTCCAGCCCGAGCAACTGCAGCTCCCCGACGACGAGGCCGCGGCCGGGGAGTGGACCGATCCCGAGGATCTGGAGGAGCCGGACGACGAGCCGATCCCGAGCAGGCCGGTTGTCGACGCCTCGGAGCTGACTCCGCAGGGCCGCTACCGGGCGTCGGTCACCGAGGACCCAGCCTTCGTCTGGCGCACGCCCGGAACCCGCTTCCTCGTTCGCTCGACAGGGGAGGCGGCCAAACCGGACACCGCCGGCCAGGAGCAGGTCGCCGCCGCGCTCGTCGAGGCGCTCGGACACTTCGGGGTTGAGGCGAAGGTCGTCGGCAAGGTGACGGGCCCGCACATCACACGCTACGAACTCAAGCTGGCTCCGGGGATCAAGGTGTCGAAGGTCGCGAACCTCAAGGACGATCTGGCCTACGCGCTGGCGGCCACCGATATCCGGATCCTGGCGCCGATCCCGGGCAAGACCGCTGTCGGCGTCGAGGTGCCGAACGCTCGGCGCCGGATCGTCCACCTCGGCGACGTCTACCAGGAGCCGCCCGAAGGCTGGTCTCCACTGACGGTCTGGCTCGGCAAGGACATCTCCGGCAAGGCGATCGGCGCAGATCTCGCGAAGATGCCGCATCTCCTGGTCGCCGGGACCACCGGCGCCGGGAAGTCGGCGTGCGTCAACTCGATGCTGTCCTCGATCCTGCTGCGCGCGACACCGCACGAGGTTCGCCTTGTCCTGGTCGATCCCAAGCAGGTCGAGCTCAACCACTACGAGTCGATTCCGCACCTGCTGACCCCGGTGATCACGAGCCCGCGGATGGCGGCCAACGCGCTCCAGAACCTCGTCAAGGAGATGGAGATGCGCTACGGGATCATGTCGCTGGCGCGGACGCGTTCGCTGCCGGAGCTCAACAAGGTCCGCGAGTCACGCGGGGAGCCGCCGCTGCCCTACATCCTCTGCGTCATCGACGAGCTCGCCGATCTGATGATGGTCGCGCCGGCCGACGTCGAGGACTCGATCATCCGCCTCGCCCAGAAGGCGCGAGCGGTCGGCATGCACCTGGTGCTGGCGACCCAGTCTCCGCGCGTCGACGTGATCACGGGCATGATCAAGGCCAACGTCCCGTCCCGGATCGCGTTCTCGGTCTCGTCGCAAACGGACTCGCGCGTGATCCTCGACCAGGGAGGTGCCGAATCGCTGCTCGGTCAGGGCGACATGCTGTTCTCCCCGGTCGGGTCCTCGCGCCTGCAGCGGATCCAGGGTGCCTACATCGACGAGGAGCAGATCGCCGAGATCACCGAGTCGTGGCGCAAGCAGGGCGAGCCCGAACTCCGCGAAGAGCTGCTCGAAGAGGTCGAGGACGAGACGGAGGCCACCACCGGTGCCGACGACAACGGCTTTGACCCCGACGAGGATCCGCTGCTCGAGGAGGCGATTGCGCTCGTCGCCCAGATGGGCACCGCCTCGACGTCGATGCTGCAGCGCCGGCTGCGGCTCGGGTACACCCGCGCCGGGCGGATGATCGACATGCTCGAGCGCCGCAACATCATCTCCGGGTACGAGGGCTCGAAGCCCCGGCAGGTGCTGATCACCGAGGCCGACGTTCCCCGTATTCTGGTTGCCCTGGCGGAGGGCAAGGGGGGCGGCCCCGTTGGGCCGCCCACGTCAGCGCCCGGGCCGTCCGAGGAGCCGAGCCTTCCCGAGCTCGACGCCCCCGGGGATCTCAGCGACGGATGACCTAGCCTTAGCGGCAATGGACATCGGCTCGACGCTGCGGGAAACCCGGATGCGAGCCCGGATCGACATTGGTGAGGTGGAAGCGCGCACCAAGATCCGGGCGAAGTACCTGCGGGCGATCGAGAACGAGGAATGGGACCTGCTTCCGGGCCCCGTGTACGTCAAGAGCTTCCTGCGGACCTACGGTGACTATCTGGGGCTCGACAGCCGTCTGCTGGTTGATGAGTTCCGTCGCCGCTACGAGCGCCCCTCCGACCATGAGGTGCGATCGCTGTCGACGTTGAGCCGCGAACGTGAGCGGATGCACAAGCCGCCGCGCACGCCTGTGCTCCGCCCTGGGCCCTGATCGCCGCGGTGCTCGTTGTCGTGGTGGTCGCGCTGTACCTGATCGGAAACCTCGGCAGCAAGCACAACAACGGCACGCCGAAGGCGAACCAATCGGCCGGCGTGACCGACACCCACACCTCCAAGACCGTGTCGACGACGACCGCGTCAACCACGACGACGACAACGACAGCGGCCCCGACGTCCGTGACCGTGAAGCTCGTCCCGACAGGGCCGGTATGGGTCTGCATGCAGTCGGGCTTCGGTCAGAAGCTGATCGACGGCGTCACCTACGCGACCGGTGAGACGATCCCGGTGGAAACGCGGCAGAAGCTGCTGCTGACGCTCGGTAACGCGAACGTCACGATGACGGTCAACGGCAGGCCGTACACGCTCACGAGCTCGGCGACCGCCATCGGCCTGCGTGTCACACCAACGGGCGTCGCCAAGCTGACGCAGGGCCCCCAGTGCGCCTGATGCGCCGTGTCTGACGCCGCCGTTTACACCGGCCGTGCCACGGTCCGCGCCGGGATCCTGATCACCGGCACCGAGGTGCTGACCGGGATCATCAGCGACCGCAACGGTCCATGGCTCTCCGAGCAGCTCCGTTTGCTCGGTGTCGACGCTGAGATGATCACGGTCGTCGGTGATCGCCCCGAGGACCTGCTGTCGGCGCTGCGCTGGATGGCGTCAGAGGGCGTCCAGCTGATCGTGACCAGCGGTGGGCTCGGCCCGACCGCCGACGACCTGACCGCTGCGATCGTCGGTGAATTCTGTGGGCGGCCGATGGTGCTCGACGAGGCACTCAAGGTCCGGATCGAAGAGATCGTGCGGCCGTTGATGGCGCGGTGGCCGGGAACCGATCCCGAGGCGGTCTTTGCCGCCAACCGTAAGCAGGCGGTGATCCCAGACGGATCGACCGTGCTGGACCCGATCGGGACCGCGCCCGGGCTGGTCGTGCCCTTCGCCTCCGGGTCGTCAGGGCCGACCGTCGTCGTTCTCCCGGGGCCGCCACGGGAGCTGCAGCCGATGTGGCGGACCGCGGCCGAGACCGCGGCGTTCAAGGCAGCTGTGGCCGGCGCGCCCGAACTATGAATCCGCGAATAAACTAGTATTAGTATGTGCTGATTGATGGGGAACGGCAGGGACGAGACAGACGAACGATGTGATGAGTATATGAGTGCTAATAGCTTGCTAGAGCAACCTATTTGACAGACAGATACAGATGACACCGATGGGAATCCGCGAATAAACTAGTATTAGTATGTGCTGATTGATGGGGAACAGCAGGGACGAGACAGACGAACGATGTGATGAGTATATGAGTGCTAATAGCTTGCTAGAGCAACCTATTTGACAGACAGATACAGATGACACCGATGGGAATCCAATAAACTAGTATTAGTATGTGCTGATTGATGGGGAACAGCAGGGACGAACAGACGAACGATGTGATGAGTATATGAGTGCTAATAGCTTGCTAGAGCAACCTATTTGACAGACAGATACAGATGACACAGATGGGAATCCGCGAATAAACTAGTATTAGTATGTGCTGATTGATGGGGAACAGCAGGGACGAGACAGACGAACGATGTGATGAGTATATGAGTGCTAATAGCTTGCTAGAGCAACCTATTTGACAGACAGATACAGATGACACCGATGGGAATCCGCGAATAAACTAGTATTAGTATGTGCTGATTGATGGGGAACAGCAGGGACGAGACAGACGAACGATGTGATGAGTATATGAGTGCTAATAGCTTGCTAGAGCAACCTATTTGACAGACAGATACAGATGACACCGATGGGAATCCGCGAATAAACTAGTATTAGTATGTGCTGATTGATGGGGAACAGCAGGGACGAGACAGACGAACGATGTGATGAGTATATGAGTGCTAATAGCTTGCTAGAGCAACCTATTTGACAGACAGATACAGATGACACCGATGGGAATCCGCGAATAAACTAGTATTAGTATGTGCTGATTGATGGGGAACAGCAGGGACGAGACAGACGAACGATGTGATGAGTATATGAGTGCTAATAGCTTGCTAGAGCAACCTATTTGACAGACAGATACAGATGACACCGATGGGAATCCGCGAATAAACTAGTATTAGTATGTGCTGATTGATGGGGAACAGCAGGGACGAGACAGACGAACGATGTGATGAGTATATGAGTGCTAATAGCTTGCTAGAGCAACCTATTTGACAGACAGATACAGATGACACCAATGAGAGGAATCCGCGAATAAACTAGTATTAGTATGTGCTGATTGATGGGGAACAGCAGGGACGAGACAGACGAACGATGTGATGAGTATATGAGTGCTAATAGCTTGCTAGAGCAACCTATTGACAGACAGATACAGATGACACCGATGGGAATAGCAGAATAAACTAGTATTAGTATGTGCTGATTGATGGGGAACAGCAGGGACAGACAGACGAACGATGTGATGAGTATATGAGTGCTAATAGCTTGCTAGAGCAACCTATTTGACAGACAGATACAGATGACACCGATGGGAATCCGCGAATAAACTAGTATTAGTATGTGCTGATTGATGGGGAACAGCAGGGACGAGACAGACGAACGATGTGATGAGTATATGAGTGCTAATAGCTTGCTAGAGCAACCTATTTGACAGACAGATACAGATGACACCGATGGGAATCCGCGAATAAACTAGTATTAGTATGTGCTGATTGATGGGGAACAGCAGGGACGAGACAGACGAACGATGTGATGAGTATATGAGTGCTAATAGCTTGCTAGAGCAACCTATTTGACAGACAGATACAGATGACACGATGGGAATCCGCGAATAAACTAGTATTAGTATGTGCTGATTGATGGGGAACAGCAGGGACGAGACAGACGAACGATGTGATGAGTATATGAGTGCTAATAGCTTGCTAGAGCAACCTATTTGACAGACAGATACAGATGACACCGATGGGAATCCGCGAATAAACTAGTATTAGTATGTGCTGATTGATGGGGAACAGCAGGGACGAGACAGACGAACGATGTGATGAGTATAGAGTGAAAGGTAATGCGCCGCGAGATCGTCCGGCTCTACGGGATTCCGGAGGCGGCGATTGCGGCCGACCTGCGCGACGCCGACGCCGCCGGGATCTCACTCGAGCATCTGGAGATCACGACGTGCCTGCGGCGCGGCGAAATCGAGATCGCGACGCGCTTCTCGCCGGACGCCGCTGACGATTACGCGCGGCTGCTCGAGTTCGTCGCAGATCGGTACGGCGCCAAGTTGTTCTCGCGGGACGGCACGACGATCGACGAGCAGGTCGCGGCACGGTTGCTCGCGGATTCGGCGATGGTCGCAGTGGCCGAGTCATGCACCGGCGGCCTGATGGCCGGCAGGCTGACGGAGCGGGCCGGATCCTCTGCCTACGTCGCCGGCGGTGCGGTCGTCTACTCCAATCAGGCCAAGGAATCGGTCGTCGGCGTGCCCGGCGAGCTGCTGGCTTCGTTTGGGGCTGTGTCGGTTGAGGTCGCGCGCGCGCTGGCGGACGGCGCCCGTTCGACGTTCGGGACCGCGTATGGCGTCGGGATCACCGGCATCGCCGGACCCGGAGGGGGGACCGAGGACAAGCCGGTCGGCACCGTCTGCTTCTCGGTTTCCTCCGACGACGGGCGTGCGCTGACGCGCCGGGTCCGGCTGCCGGGTGGGCGCGGCGATGTGCGCGACCGCTCGACGACCGTTGCCATGCACCTGCTCGCCCGGGTGCTGCAGGGCGACAGCGACTAGCTTCGACCGTGCGGCTGTTCGTCGCTCTGGAGCTGCCAGCTCCGGTGGTCCCAGTTGTGGTCGCCTGGCGCGATGGCGTGGTCGGAACGAAGGAGGGCCTACGGGCTGTTCCGGACGAGTCGCTGCACGTGACGCTTGCGTTCCTTGGGGAGATCGATCCCGACGCGCCCGCGCTCCTGGTCCAGATGACTCCGGGGCGTCATCCGACGAGTTCTGGGCCTCGGCACCCGACCAGTCCCGCGCCGCACCCCCCGACCAGTCCCGCGCCGCACCCCCCGACCACGCTCACCGCACTGTGTGAGGCTCTGGACCAGCTCACCGGCGCCGGACCCGCGCCGCTTGCTCTCGGCTCACCGTGGTGGCTGCCCCGCCGCAGACCGAGCGTGTTGTGTGTTGCGGTCGAGGACGACGACGGCCGGCTCCGTGAGACGCAGTCGCTCTTGCTGTCGGCCCTGCGGCGGGCGACCGGTTTCGAGCCTGAACGGCGGATCTTCTTCCCGCATATCACCGTCGCGCGGGTCAGGCGCGGGTTCAAGGTCCGGCCTTCGCCTCTCGATGGACCGCCGGGCGTCGAGTTCTCCGGCGCCCGCGTCACCCTGTTCGAATCTGCGGCCGGCGCGTATCGGCCGCTCCACTCGGTCTCACTCTGAGCACCTGCCCTACGTTTGGGCTCCGTACGCGCCCAAACGTAGGGCAGACGATGCTCGGCCTGACGTTGCCGCTCTCCATCGACAACAACGTAATGTCGAGCATCTTCGCGTAGCGTTGCGGCAGTCATGCGGGCCCTACGTTCAGTCACCGCCGCTCTGGGGGTGACCCTGACCTTGATGCTCATCGCCGCAGTTGCAGCCCAAGGCACTTCGACGACGGACGGGGCGCGCGTCTACCAGATCACGATCCACTCCCGGTACGTCCATGCGGCGATGCCGGTCGTGATCGTGATCCCGGAGAGTGGCGACCCGAGTCACTCCCTGCTGACCTTCCTGCACGGCAAGGGTGGTGACCAGGACGCCGAGCTCTACCCACAGTTCTTCCAGGCGCTGGCAGCGCTCGGGTCGCGTGCCCCTGATGTCGTGTTCCCGTATGGCGGCCCGGACTCGTATTGGCACAACCGTGCCGATGGTGACTGGGGTTCGTATGTGCTCAAGGAGGTGATCCCGACCGCGATCAAGGATCTCGGCGCGAATCCGAAGCGCCTGGCGATCGGCGGGATCTCGATGGGTGGCTTCGGGGCCTATGACCTCGCCCGGGTCCGTCCCGGCATGTTCTGTGCCGTCGGCGGCCATTCCGCGGCTGTGTGGCCGGCCGCTGGCGATGCGGCCCCGGGCGCTTTTGACGACGCAGCTGACTTCGCGCACAACGACCTGATCGGCGACGCGGCCCGCAACCCCCATCTCTTCGGGAAGACCGCCCTGTGGTTGGACGGAGGCAGCGAAGATCCATTCCATCCCTACGACGAGATGCTCGCCCGGGACCTGGGCATCCCGCTGCATGTGTGGCCCGGCGGCCACGATTTCGACTACTGGAACGCCCACTGGGGCGCCTACCTCGGCTTCTACGCCGGTGCGCTGGCGCATTGCACGGTCTGACGGTCGAGGCAGATTTCACAGAGTTGGCACGAACGCGTCTTGTTCCGTCACAACGCCCGAGCCTAGGCTGCGGTTCCGTCCGACACGCGCCCTAACTTCAACGATTCACAGGGCATGAGACAAGGAGCCACGCGAACATGAGCGAGCAGGACAGAAGGCGCCAAGTCCGGCGCCACATCGGATCCAAGTCGGACGCCAAGCGCCAGGCCGCGCTGCAGGGCGCCCTGACGCAGATCGAGCGGCAGTTCGGCAAGGGCACCGTGATGAGGATGGGCGACCCGGGCGCGCGCGTGGCCGTCGACGCGATCCCGACCGGCGCGCTGTCGCTCGACATCGCGCTCGGCATCGGCGGCGTGCCGCGCGGCCGCATCATCGAGATCTTCGGCCCGGAGTCATCGGGCAAGACGACGCTCGTCTACCACATCCTCGCCGAGGCACAGAAACTCGGCGGCGTGTGCGCGTTCGTCGATGCCGAGCACGCGATGGACCCGCTCTACGCCCAGAAGATCGGCGTCGACATCGACGAGCTGCTCGTCTCCCAGCCGGATTACGGCGAGCAGGCGCTCGAGATCGTCGACATGCTGATCCGCTCGGGCGCGGTCGACGTGATCGCGGTCGACTCGGTCGCGGCGCTGACGCCGCGGGCAGAGCTCGAGGGGCAGATGGGCGACCAGACCGTCGGCGTGCAGGCGCGGATGATGTCCCAGGCGATGCGCAAGATCACCGGCACGCTGAACCGCACCCAGACGCTGTGCGTCTTCACCAACCAGATTCGTGAGAAGGTCGGCGTCATGTTCGGCTCGCCGGAGACGCAGCCCGGTGGTCGCGCGCTGAAGTTCTACGCCTCGCAGCGGCTCGACATCCGCCGGATCGAGACGCTCAAGGACGGGACCGAGGCGGTCGGCAACCGCGTCCGCGTGAAGGTGGTCAAGAACAAGGTCGCGGCGCCGTTCAAGCAGGCCGAGTTCGACATCGAGTTCGGCAAGGGGATCTCGACCTCGGGCTGCCTGCTCGACTACGGGATCGAGCACAACATCGTCACGAAGTCGGGCTCGTTCTTCTCCTATGGCGATGAGCGGCTCGGCCAGGGCCGTGGCAACGCCAAGGCGTTCCTCGACGAGCACCCGGAGATCGCCAAGGAGATCGAGGTCAAGGTCTATGAGGCGCTTGACATCGGTCGTGACTCGGTCAAGCCAATCGAGCCCCGTGACCCGGCCCTGACCGCTGTCGACGAAGAAGAAACCGTTCAGGCGGCCTAGCCGCCGCCTGCGGGTCAGGGGGTCGGCGTGCCCGACGCGATGGCGCTCGCGCTCGTCTACCTGAATCGGCGTGAACGTACCGTCAGCGAGGTCCGTGCGCGACTTGAGCGCGCGGATCTCGCTGACAGCGAGATCGAGTCGACCGTCGCCGAACTGGTCGAGCTCGGATACCTCGACGACGCCCGTTTCGCCCGGCTGTTCGTCGAGGACAAACGCAACCTCGAGCGCTGGGGAAGCGAGCGGATCGTGCGCGGCTTGGCCGCTCACGGGATCGACCACGACGTGATCGCACAGGCGCTCGCCGCAGCGGCCGGGCCGGGCGGCAAGGATGGTCGCGATAGCGAACTCGGGCGCGCCCTCGAGTTGCTGGAGCGCCGGTTCCCGCAACCGCCGAGTGAACCTCGCGAGCGCGAGCGGGCATTCGGCGTCCTGATCCGCAAGGGGTACGACAGCGAGCTTGCCGTGGACGCGATCAGGGCATGGTGCGCCGCGGATTGAGCCGTGTTTGCACGGTGAAATGACCCGCGGTTGGTCAAGCGTTGCGCCGCCTCCGGCGCGGTACTACGATGCTGAGCAGCGAACGAACGGCCTTCCGGGCCGCTGAAAAGAACCAGCAAATTTCGACGAAACGAAGCTGCAAACAGCGTTGACTCCAGTCCCTTGCGGGCCGCGTATCGGCCCACACCGCTCCACAGCCAATAGCTGAAAGCCCCTCCGCCCACGGCGTTGAGGCTTGACACCGCCCCCGGTTCAGGGCGGCGTGTCTGCGTTGGCCGCTCGGTCGCTCCCAAAAAGATCAAAGCAGGAGTCGAGGACCCGCGAGACCGCGGGTGCTCGTGAGAGGAACGACCATGGACACCATCGTTGCGGCAGCGCTGATTGCGGTCGGAATCATCGTCGCTGCCGCCGTCTACTCCAGACACAACGTCTCCCACGGCCGGGCTCTGGCAACCCCGGGCGTCCCGTCGTCGTCGCCCGGGGCGGCGTTGCATCCTGCCCGCTCCGGCGCCAACGCCGTTGTGTCGGCGCCGCTGATTGGCCGCAACGGTACGGGCCACGAGATCGCGCGAACGAGCGTGTCGACAGAGGTGCTCGAGCGGGAGCAGGCCCTCCGCCTCCGTGAGATCGAGCTGGGCGAGGCACGGACGGCAGTTGAAGCGCAGCGACGCGAACTCCTGGTTGAGCTCGAGCGGATCTCCGGGATGTCCGCCAGTCGGGCCAAGCAGCTGCTGCTCGAGACGGTTGAGGACGACGCCCGGCACGACGCGGCACGCAAGATCCGGCAGATCGAGGAGGAGACTCGGCGCGAGGCCGAGCGCCGGGTGCGCAACATCCTCTCGGTCGTGATGCAGCGGCTGGCAGCCGGCCACGCAGCCGAGACGACAGTGTCCGTCGTGCAACTTCCATCCGACGACATGAAGGGCCGGATCATCGGCCGCGAGGGCCGCAATATCCGCGTGCTGGAAAACCTCACCGGCGTCGACTTCATCATCGATGACACTCCGGGCGCGGTCGTGCTCTCGGCGTTCGATGGCGTCCGCCGGGAGATCGCCCGGCTGACGCTCGAGAAGCTGCTGCAGGACGGCCGGATCCACCCGGCCCGGATCGAGGAGATGTATTACCAGTCGCGGTCGGAGCTCGAGGCGCACATCATCGAGATCGGTGACGAGGGCGCCTTCGAGGCCGGCGTCCAAGGACTTGAGCCCGATCTGATCCGCCTGCTCGGCAGGCTTCGATTTCGCACGAGCTACGGCCAGAACGTGCTGGCCCACTCGATCGAGGTCGCGCGGCTCGCCTCGATGATGGCCGAAGAGCTGGGCGCGAGCCCGAAGACCGCTCGCCGCGCGGGTCTGCTCCACGACCTCGGCAAGGCGGTCACGCACGAGGTCGAGGGCCCTCACGCCCTCGTCGGCGGGGAGCTGGTGCGCAGGCACGGCGAATCCGAGGCTGTGGCGCACGCCGTCGAAGCGCACCACAACGAGGTTGAGCCGCAGACGATCGAGGCCGTGATCGTGCAGGCAGCCGATGCGTTGTCCGGCGCGCGGCCGGGCGCCCGCGGCGAATCGCTCGAGCAGTACGTCAAGCGGCTCCGGGATCTCGAGGAGATCGCCAATCGACACGAGGGCGTCGACAAGGTTTATGCGATGCAGGCAGGACGTGAGATTCGCGTGATGGTCGCTCCCGGCGCGATCGACGACGATGCCGCCACGGTCCTGTCGTTTGAGATCGCACGAGAGATCGAGAAGCGCCTCGAGTACCCGGGTCAGATCAAGGTGACCGTGATCAGGGAATCCCGGGCGGTCGAGTACGCCCGCTGAGGCGCCGATACCCTTGGCAGCCGTGAACAGGTACCACGTCACCACCTTCGGGTGCCAGATGAACGAGCATGACTCCGAGCGGATGAAGGGTATGCTCGAGTCGCTCGGCTACAGCGAGGCGGAGTCACGCGCGGATGCGGATCTGATCCTGTTCAACACCTGCTCGATCCGTGAGAAGGCGGACGAGCGGTTCATCGCTCACCTGCACGAGGCCAAGGCGCTGAAACGGCGCGCACCGGACACGGTGATCGGGGTGGGCGGCTGCTGGGCCCAGTCGGTCAAGGACGAGGTGTTCACGCGATTCCCGTTCGTCGACGTCGCGTTTGGGCCTGGACAGGTGCACAAGCTCGCCGAGTTCCTGACCAGCGACTCACTGACGGCCCAGGGGTTCTTCGAGTTCGAGGGCTTCACCGGCGACCTTCCGTCGAAGCGCTCCCGCGACTTCCAGGGCTGGGTCCAGATCAGCGTCGGCTGCAACATGAAGTGCTCGTACTGCATCGTTCCCTCGACCCGGGGTCGCGAGGTCAGCCGCGACCCCGAGGCGCTCGTCGAGGAGGTGACGCGGCTTGCCGAGGATGGCGTCACCGAGGTGACGCTGCTCGGCCAGAACGTCAACTCCTACGGGCGGGACCTGCCGCTCGAGCAGCGGATCACCTTCGCCGAGCTGCTCGGTCGGATCGACGCGATCCCCGGCATCGACCGGATCCGCTACACCAGCCCGCACCCCAAGGACATGCGTGAGGACGTGATCCGCGCCCATGCCGAGCTCCCGGCGCTGTGCGAGCACATTCACCTGCCGCTGCAGTCCGGTTCGAGCGCGGTGCTCAAGCAGATGCGGCGCACCTACACCCGTGAGCGCTATCTCGACCGGGTCGCG
Organism: uncultured Conexibacteraceae bacterium; assembly: GCA_963778315.1. Lineage (GTDB taxonomy): Bacteria > Actinomycetota > Thermoleophilia > Solirubrobacterales > Solirubrobacteraceae > Palsa-465. The sequence goes on from CAVZTZ010000015.1 coordinate 952,729, forward strand.
CTGATCCGCGAGCACGTTCCGGACTGCGCAATCACAACGGACATCATTGTCGGTTTTCCCGGCGAGACCGAAGCCGACTTCGAGCAGACACTTTCCCTGTGCGAGGAGGTCGGCTACGACGGCGCATTCACGTTCATTTACTCGCCACGTCGCGAGACTGAGGCGGCCGAGCTTGAGGATCAGATCCCGCACGAGGTCAAGGTCGCCCGGATGGAGCGCCTCGTCGAGGTCGTTCAGCGTCGCGCCCACCAACAGGCGCAACGGTTCGTCGGACGCACACTCGAGGTTTTGATCGAAGGCCCGTCTCGCACCGATCCAAGTCGGCTGCGTGGTCGCACCCGGCACAACAAGGTCGTCAACTTCGCCGGACTGGGCTCCGCGGGAGAGCGAGTTCCGGTTGAGATCACGGGCGCCACCAGCCAGACGTTGACCGGGGAGATGTCCCTTGTCGCCCGAGCAGCCGGGTGACGCTCATCCCGTAGTGGCAACACCCGCTCCCGCGTTCGCGCTGGTGGGTCGGGATGGCGTCGTGCTGCGCCACGACGAGGTCTTTGGTCGGCTCGTCGGCGCCCCTGAGCTTGCCGCATCGGGCGTGGCCGAGGCTGTGAACCGGATCCTGTCCGGGGCTGCCGAGGCCGCCGAAATCTCGCTGACGGGGTCAGGCGGGCCGATCGTCGCTCAGGTCGAGGCAGCCCTGCAGGGCGGCGAGCAACGTCTGGCGCTGGTCTCAGCGCAGCTACCGCGACCGGACGGATCGCCGCAGGGGGTCTGTGAGGTGATCGAACAGTTCACCACCGACAGCAAGGCACTGATCTGGGTCAGGGACCTGGAAGGTCGCTATCTATACGTCAACGCGGTCTACTGCGAGACGCTCGGAGTCGATGCGGGGCGCGTCATCGGGGCGACGGATGCCGACCTGGGAGAAGCCGAGGCGATCGACGGCCCGCGCAATCGTGGCTCGACCGCCGGGCCCGGGCCACTGCAGCTCGAGTACACGATTCCCGCCTTCGACAGGCGGCCGGCATTCTCAGCCTTGCGGTTCCCGTTGCGGGCCCCCGACGGGCAGCCGGTCGCGGGTTGCGGCGTCGCGAGTCCGCTGGACAAGATGCAGGTTGCGCAAACGGAGTGCGTCCGGCTGCTGGAGGTCGCCGCGTGGCTGAGCGGGGAACCAGCCCAGCGGCGCAAGACCGTCCTGCGAGATTGGAACCTCGCACCGGTCGTCTCGATCGTCGCGCAGACCTCCACGGCCGGTGGCGGAGGCGGAGGCGGAGAGCCGCTGGCCGGGGAGCTCACCGCTGCACATGAGCAGGCGCGGACCGCTGAAGTCGCTCGGCGGGCAGCCGAGGCGTCAACCGCAGCGGCGCAGACGGCACGCGCGCAGGCGGAGGCGCTCGCCGCACAACTCCAGGAGCGCCTGCAATCGAGCGACGCCGAGCTCCGCGGGGCCCGAGAGCGGATCGCAGCGCTCGAGCAGCAGGCGGCCGGCGCCGCTGACGAACAGACGGCCGCGCTCGCGGAAGCGGGCGGCGTTCGGGCCGAGCTCGAAGGCCAGCTGCACGAGCTCCGCCAGGAGCTGGATGGGCTCCGAACGGATCTGGCCCGAGTCGGCCAGGAACGGAACACCGCGCGGGCCCGCGTGGCGCAGCTCGAGGAGTGGGGTGCCGGCGTGCAGGAGCGGGTCGCCGTGATTCAGCGCGACCGCGAGGAAGCTCAGGCGGCCGCCGCAGAGATGCAGGCCGGTCGAGCGGCCGCTGAGGAGCGCGCTGGCGAGATCGAGCAAGCGCGTGCCACGGCTGAGGAACGCATCCACGGGCTCGATCAGGCCCGCATCGCCGCTGAGGAGCGCGTCCGCGAGATGGAACAGGCGCGGGAGACGGCAGCCGAACGTATCCGCGAGCTGGAACACGGTCGCGCGGCCGCTGAAGGCCGCGTCCGGGAACTCGACCAGGCCCGCGCCGCCGCCGAGGACCGCGTCCGGGAGCTCGATGTGGCACTGGCCGGCGCCGGTGAAACGTTCGACCTCCGACGTCGCGCGCTCGATGAAGAGCGTTCGCGGCTCATCGCTGAACGCTCCCAGCTGGTCGAGGAGCGCGACCGTCTCGCTGCTGAGCGCGCCGAACTGGTCCGGGCTCGCGATGAGCTTGCTGCAGACCGGGACCGGCTCGCGGCCACCACCGATCGCCTCATCCGGGACCGGGACGGGAGCGCGGAGCGTGTCGCTGAGCTTGAGAACGCTGTCGCCGAGGCACGCGCGGAGGTGGACGGCGCCCGCCACGAGGGCGCAGTCGCGCTGGCGGAGGTCGAGTCCCTGCGCGGTGAGCTGTCCCACGCCTATGCGGAGCGCGACGCCGCGCGCGGCAATGCTGACGATGAGTTGGTCGGCCTGCGGGCTGAGCTCCAGCAGGTGCGTCGGGAGCTGGGCGCCGCCCACGTGGAACTCGAGCGCACGCAGAGCGCGGAGAATCGCGCCGAGAAGGCAGCGGCGGCACGGATCGCCGCGGAGGCCCGTGTGCATGATCTCGAGCAGCAGCTTGCGGCCGCACGAGACGAAGCGGCTCGGATCCGGGATCAGGCCGGGGCGACAGACACGGCTGTCGTGTCGCTGCGTGAGGAGTTGTCGCGCACGCAGGGCGAACGCGACGTGGCGCGCGGTGAAGTTGAGGGCGTCCGCAATGAGGCCGCGGCACTACGCACCGAGCTCGATCGGGCCGGAGCGGCACTGAGCACGGCTCAGGGCGAGTTGACCGGGGCACGCGCTGAGTTGAACGGGGCCCACGCAGAGTTGGAGACCATCAGGGCGGCGCTGACGCAGCAACAGGCTCAGCGTGCCGTCGCCGAGAACCAGCTCGACGCCCTGGAGGCCGAGCTCGCCGCGGAGCGGGCCCGTTCGGAAGCTGCGTCCGCCGCGGCCGAGGGGGATCGCGGCGACGCTGACGCACTGCAGCGCGAGCTGGAGCGTGTCGAGGCGGAGACGACCGCCGCTCGCTCCGAGCTCGAACGGTCCGTCGCCGAACTTGGTGCGGTTCGGTCCGAGCTGGAACGAGCGCTGACTGAGAACGCGGCGGTCCGCTCCGAGATCGATGCCGCGAGAGCCGAAACTGACGCCGCGCGCGTTCGCAGCGACGCTGCCCGGTCAGAGGCCGAGGCCGCCCGGTCAGACGCGGAGGCCGTCCGCGCCGAAGCCGACACCGCCCGGGCCGAGCTCCAGGGCGCCCCGAACGAGGCCGACGGTGTTCGGGCCGAGCTTGAGAACACGCTGCGCGAGCTGCAGAGTGCGCGCGGGGAGCTCGCGAGCGCCCGGGCGGATGCTGATGCAGCCCGCGCCGACACAGCGTCCGTCCACAACCTCGCCGACTCTGCGCTTGCAGACGCCAGCTCGGCCCGCGCCGATGCCGAGGCAGCGCGTGCTCAGGCTGGAGCGCTCCACGCCGAGATCGACTCTCTGCGCGCAGCGCTCGAAGCAGCGCAGGGTGCGGCCGCTGCAGCCGCTTCGGCTGCCGCCCTCGCCCGTCAGTCGAACCCACCGCCCGCCGAGTCGGGGGCACCCGGCATGCCGTCAGAGCCTGCTCCGGCGCTCCGGCAGCCCGCCTGGCGTTCGCCGCTCACCCGCGCTGCGCCCCCCGCTGCGGTGGCGCCCGTCCGAGCCGATCAGCCAGCGGCCCCCGCAACGGTTTCGTGGGCCCCGGACGCAGCCAACGCGCTCGCTGGTGGCCTGCGCAACTGTGATTCCCTGACGTCGGTGTTGACCGAGGCCGTTCGGCTGGTCGGCGCTGGAGCGGGCTGGGATGCGGTCAACGCGTGGACCGTCCAGACCGGATCGAGCGCATACGTCTGCGCCGCGACATGGGCCCGCGACGCGTTGGCGATGGCGCGTTTCGAGACCTCGATGTGGCAGAGCCGTCAGGACCGCGAGCAATCGACGGTCGGACAGACCGGGGCGGGGGACGAGACCCGGTGGCTGGTTGAGCCCGATCCCGGCGGGGAGCGCCACATCGCCGAGATTCTCGACGAGGGGATGCATACGCTCGCGCTGGTCCCGGTCCGGCAGGACGATGAGACCCTCGCAGTGCTCGAGCTGTGCTCGCGCGGGGTGGTCCAGCGAACCGCCGACGTCGACGAGGCGATCGACCAGATTGCGGACGAGATTCGCGCCGCAAACGTCCGTCTGCTCGAAGCCGCAGCGGCCAATCGCTTCGGCTATTCCCGGCGCGTGTAGGCCGCCGAACCCCTTCCGTCCGACCCCAAAGCGAACATGTGTTCGTGCGTTGGAGCCAGCAGTCAGTTAAGGCCGATGAAGGAGCCCGCCTGCCGGGTTACCGGGACGCCGTCGTCCGCCACTTCGACGCCCCCGAGGCGGTCGACACCCGTTTCTATGAGGTCCAGGCCAAATCAATCCTCAATCGCGTGCCCGAGGCGTCGCAGATGCCGTTCCGCTGGACCGTCAATCCGTTTCGCGGCTGCACCCACTCGTGTGCATTCTGTTTCGCCCGTCCGACCCATGAATACCTGGGCTTCAATGCCGGGCGCGACTTCGAGCGGGAGATCGTCGTCAAGGTCAATGCGCCCGAGCGCCTGCGGGCGGAGCTGGCACGGCCGAGGTGGGAGCACGAGCACGTGGCGCTCGGCACCAACACCGACCCGTACCAGTGGGTCGAGGGACGCTACGAGCTGATGCGCGGCATCTGGGAGGCGCTGCGCGACGCCCGCAATCCATGCTCGGTGCTGACGAAATCGCCACTGCTGCTGCGGGACCTCGACCTGATGCAACAGCTGAATGCGGTCACCGATTTCAGCGCGGCGCTGTCGATTCCGACGCTCGACCGGAAAGCCTGGAGATCAACCGAGCCACGGAGCCCGAATCCCCAGGCGCGACTCGATGCCGTTGCAGCATTGTCCGCAGCGGGCATCAAGACGGGAGTGCTGGTTGCGCCGCTGATGCCTGGACTCAACGACTCCCCAGAGCAGGTGCGGGAAGTCGTGCGGTTGGCGACCGAGGCCGGAGCCAGCTACATCACCGGAATCGCCCTGCATCTCCGCAAGGGCGTGCGAGAGGTGTTCATGGAGTGGCTAGAGGAGCACCGGCCTGACCTTGTGCCGCAGTACCGTCAGCTGTATGGCCCCGGCGCATACATGCCGGCCGCGGACCGTCGCCGACTGACGCGGCTGATCGAAGGTTCGTCGGGGGCTGTTGAGGAACGCTTCAGCCGCATCGTCGAAGATGTGACGCAGGTGCCGGCGCGGCGGAGCCTGCCGCGCCCAGAGCCGGTTCAACCACGGCTATTCTGACCCCAACCACCCGACGAAAGGACCGATCGCATGAGAGGACCTGACGCCTGATGAAGGGACCGCTGAAGCGACGATCTGACCGCACTCTCGATCGCATGTTCGAGACGCGGAGCGACGCGTGGGCCGCAGTCGGCCTGAACGTCGAGATGAACAAGAAGGTCGAACGCGCCGCCTGGCGCCGCGCTTACCTCAGCCTGCCGGCTGTCATTGCCGTGTTCATCCTGCAGGCGCACGCACTGAGCGAAGTGCACAACGCCAAGCGCGGCCATCCCTGGCTTGGGTTCGTGACCAAGACTGAGGTGCGGGCCATTGCCGTCCTGCTGGTGCTGCTGCTCGGCTGGTTGATCTCGCGTGACGTCGGCCGTCTGTCACCCAAGGCATTCCGCCGGATGGACCCGTCGGACGGCCGGCACCGTCGAGTTCACGGTCCGGTTCCTGTTCGTCGCCGCCACGATCCTCGCCGCTCTCGGAGTGGCGGGAACAAACGCGGGCGCCGTCGCCGTCGGCGGTGGCCTGACCGCGATCGTCCTGGGCCTCGCCGCGCAGCAGACGCTCGGCAACCTGTTCGCGGGGATCGTGCTGCTCAGTGCGCGGCCGTTCCGTCTGGGAGAACGTGTCCGGCTGCAGGCCGGTGCAATCGGGATCCAGTGAGGGCATCGTCTCCTCACTCGGCCTGCTGTACACGACGCTCGCACGTGGCGATGACCGGATCATGATCCCCAACAGCCTCGTGCTCGCCTCCGTGGTGGTGCCGCTCCGCGAGCCGGAGGCGGTCGATGTCGACGGTGAGCTTCAGCTCAACGGTTCGCCTGAGCCAGGTGCAGGAGATCCTGGACTCACACGTGGCGACCCCGACCGGAAGCGCCCCGGAGGTGCGCTCGAGTCGATCGACGGTGACACCGTCACCGTCAGCGTCAAGGCTGTTCCCGATCGGCGCTCGCAGGGCGCGCAGCTGGCCGACGAGATCATCGCCGCCCTGGCGCACGTCACCGGTGAGCACCATGTGACCTCCCCGGTCGAGACCGACGCCGCCGGGCGCCGGTAGCGCGCAGCAGCCGGTGACGGTCGCGGCGGGACCGGGCGGGAATCTCCAGGCCCCGACGGCGGCTGAGGATGATCGGAATCCCAGCACAGCGGCTGCGAGCACCCGGCGGAACATCGATCGCTCGGACTTCCCAGCGCTCGCCCTGCGGCCGAAAGAACACAGCGGGCTGATCGCGAGCGATGACCTTGCCCGGCTGGTAGCCGATGTCCCCGACGTCGAGGTTGAGGTCCCATGCAAGCTGGCTCTGATTGCCGACGAAGCTGAGCGCCGGGCACAGGCGTCGACCCTGGCGGCGCCTCCGACACGTGCGATCGCGGCCTGCAGACCGGTGATCCGCGCCGCGACATAGCGCTCGTGCTGGAGGTCATGACGCAGCGCGTGCCCCCGCGCCCGCGCAGCCGGCACAAGCGTGACCGCCAAAACGGCCGTGCCGATCAGAATGCCGCCGCGCGGCACCCGACCATTGAGCCACGTCACGCTGCGTCCAGCGTGCCTCAGTCCGGCGACGCCATACCGGAGCGCCTGCCCGCTTGTCGCTGCCGCCAGCACGCCAACGAGTGCCGCCGGCTCCATCAGATACCTCGGCGCGGCCGGCCAGCCGTGGTAGGCGAACGCGATCTCGACCACGACCCAGGCGACGGCAGCGGCATACAGCCACAGCCAGAGCGCCCGACGCTGCCACAAGGCCCAGACGAACCCTGCCCCCGCGGCGATCCAGACCGCCGGCGGGTACAGGCTCCCGAAGCGATCCAGGACCGCCGTGATCCTGCTGCCGTGGAGGATCGCGGATCCGAAAGCCCTGAGCGAGATCACCGGCGATGAACCAGCTCTTGGAGGTGAGCGCCGGCACCAGGAACCACCCGACCGGAATCACCATCAGCCACGCGATCGCCGGCCACCACAACCCCGCACGCGACCGCTCGCCGGACGCATGACCAGAGCACGCCGTGGGGTATCGGCGCCACAGCCATAGGCCGTAGAGCACCGCGAACGGAGCTGCCTCCGGACGGCCGAGAGCGGCCAGCACCAGCATCACCAGTGCCAGCCGGTGCCGCGTCTCGAGATGGGCGGCGACGGCCGCCAGGCACAGCGTCGCGACCATCGCGTCGCTATCGGCGATCAGCATCTGATGCCACATCCCGTGAGGAGCGGGATCGCAAGGAAGCCGCCGATCGCAGCGACGACAGACGGCCAATGCCGAGCGCCGCGGGCGGCGGGCCGACGGCCGCCCGCCAGTGCGTATGAGATCCGCCCGGCGAGCAACCATCCAGCCAGGGCCGCAGCCGTGGCCGTGACCTCCCACAGCCACATCTGGACGCGACCGAACAGCGCATAGGGGAGGGTGAACAGGTACGGCAGCGCCTTCCACGATGGGGCGGCCGACGTGTTCAGCGACCCGCGCCACGTCTCACGTCCCCAGACAAGCCACCCGAACGCGTCGTAGGACGGGCGGACCTCGGTCGCCGACACCCACAGGACGGAGGTTCCGAGCACCGCTGCGGCGATCAGCGTCGTGCGGAGCGTCACCCGCGTTAGCTGGCGAGCCGCCGGGCGCGGCGCCTCTCCAGGCGTCATCTCAGCTCCGCGACGCGGATTTCCGTTCGGTTCCGGCAGCAATGGAGGTGGCGATGTCGGCTCCGCCGAACCGAGAGACGACTTTTCCTGCGAGTTCCGGCGCGACAGCCGCGATGTCGGCGCCGATCCGCTGGATCAGCGGAGCGACGTGCACCTCCGCCCGGTTCCGGCGGATCGCCCGCAGGACCGCACGCGCGACGTCATCCGGGCTTCGGGTGCCCAGACCCGGCGGGAGCTCGGCGCCGGAGTCGTGGAACATGCCGGCGTCGCGAATGAATCCGGGAAGCACGATTGACACGCCGACGGGGCGCGTGCGCAGATCCTCTCGCAGGGCCAGACCAAAGCCGCGCAGCCCGAACTTGCTGGCGTTGTAGAGCGTCGACGCGGGCGAGGCCGCCTTCGCTGACAGCGACGAGATCAACACGATGTGCCCCGCACCCCGCTCGAGCATGCCGGGCAGCAGGGCATGGGTGAGGGCGATCTGTGAGCGTAGGTTCACCTCGAGCAGGACATCGATTTGGTCCTGGCTGAGGTCGGTGAACCAGCCGCCGGCCTGAAGCGCGGCGTTGGCGACCAGGATGTCGACCGGGCCGGCCTCCTCGGCAAGCCGCGCCACGTCCGCCCGGGAGGCGAGGTCCGCCGTGACGGTGCGAGCACCGAGATCACGCGCGAGGTCCTGGAGCGCGGCCGCCCGGCGCCCGTGCAGCGTGAGCTGTGCTCCCTCGGCAGCGAACGCACGGGCGATCGCTGCTCCGATGCCGCCGGTTGCGCCCGTGACAAGGACGTTCCCGCTGAGCGTCTTCATCGCGCCGGAGTGTAAGCAGTCTGCGTCGCGATACTGCGCTTGTGGCAGCACCACACCTGATCGCAATATTCGGACCGACCGGGGTTGGCAAGACCGCTGTGGCCGTGGCGGTTGCCGATCGATTGCGCGCGGCGGGTGAGGATCCGATCGCCGTCTCTGCCGATGCGCTGCAGGTCTACAGAGGTCTCGAGACCCTCACCGGCGCCGCCAGCGCAGAGGAGCAGGCTGCGCTTGAGCACCGCCTCGTGTCGATCATCGAGCCGGCCGAGGAGTTCAGCGCGGGACGTTACGCGGAGCTGGCCCATCAGGAGATCGACAACCTGCTGGCGGCCGGGCGGCGGCCGATCGTCGTGGGGGGGACGGGACTGTATCTGCGTGCCGCGCTCGCAGAGCTGTCGCTGCATCCGCCGCCCGCCCCAGGCGTGCGCGCCGAGCTCCTCCAGAGACTCGAGCAGGACGGTCTTCCCGCGCTCTACGCCGAGCTCGACCGCCGCGCCCCTCAGGCCGCGCGCGCCCTTGCTCCCACCGACACGCAGCGGATCGTCCGCGCGCTTGAGCTGCTCGCCAGTGGCGTTGCGGACCCCACGGTCCGGCAGACCCAGCTCTGGGTGCAGGAGACGCGTCACCCGACCGTGCTGGTCGGGCTGACGATGGACCGTGACCGGCTGTATGCGCAGATCAACGCACGGGTGGAGGCGATGGTCGCACAGGGCGCGATCGATGAGGTCAGGCGCGCAAATGCGGCGGGCGCGGGGGTCAGCGCCCGCAAAGCGGTTGGCTTCGCGGAGCTCTTGGAGGGCGATGTCGAGGGCATGCAGCGGCGCACGCGGCAGTACGCGCGCCGGCAGCTGACCTGGATGCGCAAGCTGCCGGCCGTGCAGCTCTTCGACGTCACCGATCGCAGCGCGCAGGACGTCGCGGATGCGATCGTCGCTACGCTGCCCGCCGGATGAAATTCGAGAAGTGGCAGGCCCTCGGCAACGACTACATGATCATCGAGGCCGACGAGCTCCCATGTGAGCTGACGCCTGCGCGGATCCGCAAACTCTGCGCGCCGCACTTCGGGGTCGGCTCCGACGGCATCCTGCTGCTGGCACGAACGGAGACGCCAGGCTTCGTCGCGAGCCTCCGGATCTTCAACCCCGACGGTTCTGAGTCCGGCCTGTCCGGAAACGGGGCCCGCGAGGCCGTCCTGTACCTGCGCCAGCGCGGCTGGACCGACTCTGATCAGTTCAGCATCGAGACGCCGGCGGGCGAGATTCGCCCGACGATCACCTCAGACCGAACCTGCACCGTCGACATGGGCCGGGCGCGGTTGAGTTCGCCCGATTACCCCAGCGGCGCTCCCGACGGCCGGGGGCAGCTGACCGACGGTCCGCGCGGCTGGACGTTCCGGCACATCGCCGTCGGCAATCCACAGTGCTCGATCCGCGTCGATGACCTGGAGACGCTCAACGCACTCGACCTGCCGCTGATCGGCCCCGGGATCGAGCATCACGAGCTGTTCCCGAACCGCACGAACGTCTCGTTCTATACGCCGCTCGCGGCCGACAGGATTCGGGCGCGGATCTTCGAGCGCGGCGTCGGCGAGACCGAATCGAGCGGCACCGGCGCGACCGGGGCCGCCGTCGCGCACGTGGTCGCGGGCGGCGATTCCCCCGTGACCGTCGTCCTGGACGGCGGCGAGCTTGTCGTCGAGGTCGAAGAGGATCTGCACATCAACCTGAGCGGCTGGGCGCTGCCGGTCTACGCCGGCACGCTGTCCCCAGCCATGATCGAGGAGCTCATCAGTGAAGCCGAGTAGCCGCCTGGAGAAGATCCCGCCGTACCTGTTCGCCGAGCTCGAGCGCAAGATCGCGGAGAAGAAGGCCGCCGGCATCGACGTGATCAGCCTCGGCATCGGCGATCCGGACACGCCCACCTACGCGCCGGTCGTGGCCGCCGCCCAGGCCGCTGTGGCCGACCCGAGCACCCATCAGTACCCGTCCAACCGCGGCCGCCAGGACTTCCGTGAGGCGGTCGCGGCGTTCTACGCGCGTCGGTTCGGTGTCGAGCTCGATCCCGATACCGAGGTGATGCCGGCGATCGGCGCCAAGGAGTGCATCTTCAACCTCAACCTGGCGTTCCTCGATCCCGGTGACGTCGCCCTGGCCTCGGATCCCGGCTACCCGGTGTACACCGGCGGGCCGTTGATGGCGGGCGCGGAGCCGGTCGTGATGCCGCTTGTTCCCGAGCTCGGCTTCGCTCCAGATCTCGACGCGATCCCGGCCGAGACGCTCGAGCGGGCGCGGCTGATGTTCTTCAACTACCCGAACAACCCGACCGGCGCGATCGTGCCTGACGGGTTCTTCGAGCGGGCGGTCAAGCTCGCCGCCGATAGCGACCTCCTCGCCGTCAGCGACAACGCCTACAGCGAGACCACCTACGACGGCTACGTGGCACCGTCGTTTCTCGCGACGCCGGGTGCCAAGGACGTCGGTGTGGAAGTGTTCTCCTGGTCGAAGGGCTACAACATGACCGGCTGGCGGTGCGCCGCGATCGTCGGTAACGCCGAGGCGATCAGCCACTACTGGCGCCTGAAGTCCAACATCGACTCCGGTCTGTTCGAGGCGATCCAGCTGGCCGGCATCGCGGCGCTGCAGCCCGAGGTTGACGCCGACGTCGCGAACATGAACGCGATCTACACCCGCCGCCGTGACCTCGTCTGCGACGCGCTCGCCGCGGCTGGCGTCAGCGTCACAAAGCCGAAGGGCACGATCTACATCTGGGCACCGATCCCCGAGGGCTTCGCGAGCTCCGCCGCCTACTGCGAGCACGTGCTCGAGCAGGCCGCAGTGGTGGTCTCGCCGGGCGGCGCCTACGGCCGGTCGGGCGAAGGGTTCTTCCGGATCTCGCTGACGACGCCCGACGACCGCCTGCTTGAGGCGGTTGAGCGGATCCGGACCCTTTAGGGCCGCTCCACCGAACAATTCGCGTAGCGCTCTACCATCAGTGGGGTTGCAACGGACGAGAGACGGACGCGCAAGCCAGACCAACGCCAGCCCGAACAAGGCTCAGGGCAAGGCACGGCAGCGGGCATTCATGATCGGCGCCGTCGAGGACGGTGGGGAGGAGCAGCTCGAAGAGCTGCGGGAGCTGCTGTTGACCGCCGGCGTGCTTGCGGTCGGCGAGCTGGTCCAGCGACGGGAGCGGCCGCACCCGAACACCTATCTCGGTCCCGGCAAGATCGATGAGGTCAAGGACCTGCTCAAGGCCGCTGACGCCAACGTCGTCGCCTGCGACGACGAGCTGACGCCGCGGCAGGAGCGCAACCTCGAGGCGGCGCTCGGTGTCGCGGTGATCGATCGGACCGCCGTGATCCTCGACATCTTCGCGGCGCACGCGGGCAGCGCCGAGGGCAAGCTGCAGGTGGAGCTCGCGCAGCTGCAATACAACATGGCGCGCATGCGTGGCCTGTGGTCGCATCTCGACCGTCTCGGGGTCGGCGGCGTCGGCACAAGAGGCCCCGGCGAGACCCAGATCGAGACCGACCGCCGGCTGGCTCGCGACCGGATCTCCGCGCTGAAGCGCCGCCTCCAGCACGTCCGCGCGAACAGATCGGTGATGCGGGCCGAGCGCGAACGGGCGCACCTGCCCCAGATCGCCCTGGCCGGATACACCAACGCGGGCAAGTCAACCCTGCTCAACGCTCTCACCGGTGCCGAGGTTGGCGTCCGCGATCAGCTGTTCCACACGCTTGATCCGACCACGCGCGTCCTGCGCGCCGGCGGCCGCGACTACCTGATGACCGACACCGTGGGGTTCATCCGCAAGCTGCCCCACCAGCTTGTCGAGGCGTTCGGAGCGACGCTCGAGGAGACGCGCCTGGCCGACCTGATCCTGCACGTCGTCGATGGCTCGGCGCCAGAGGAGGACCGTCAGTCGATGACTCGTGCCGTCAACGACGTCCTGACCGAGATCGGCGCCGACGAGGTTCCGCGGCTGCTGGTGATCGGCAAGGTCGACCTGGTCGACGACGACTGCAGACTGGAGCTCGTCAACCGCCATCCGGGCGCGATCCTGCTCTCCGCCTTCACCGGCGAGGGCCTCGGCGAGCTCGTCGAACGGATCGAGGATGAGTTCGCCCGCAGGCTCGTCCCGGTCGAACTGCTGATCCCGTTCGCGGACGGTGCCAGGCTCGCTGAGCTGCATCAGCTCGCGGGCGATCTCGCGCGTGAGGACACACCTGATGGGGTGCGCGTCAGCGCACGGCTCCCGGGACCGATCGCCGACCGCTTCGCTCCGTTCGCCCTGACCCCGGCGACATGAGCGGTCAGCCATCCAAGGCTCTGCAGGTCCAGCGCCTGCGCCCCGACGCGCGCCTGCCCACGCGCGCCTACCCGGGGGACGCGGGCCTCGATCTGTACGCGGTCGAGTCAGCTTCGCTGGCACCCGGCGAGCGGATCTCGGTCGGCACCGGGATCGCGATCGCGATCGCCAACGGCCAGGCGGGACTGGTGCTGCCACGCTCCGGGCTGGCCGCCAAGCATGGAATCGCGCTCGTGAACGCTCCTGGCCTGATCGACGCCGGCTACCGCGGCGAGGTGCGGGTGCTGCTGCTCAACACAGATCGGCTCGAGGACTTCTTCATCGAGCCTGGCGACCGGATCGCGCAGCTCGTGCTCGTCGACATCAACACCGATGCCGTCGAAGAGGTCGATTCGCTCGACGAGTCAGAGCGTGGGAGCGGCGGCTTCGGCTCAAGCGGCAGCTGACCAGGCTCGCCGGTCGATCCACGACAGATGTCGATTCGGGACGCAGCGGTTCGTCATAGGGGTGGAACAATCCCAACCACCTGAGAGGACGAGACGATGCGATACACGCTGCTCCTTCACTACCCCGAGCGGACCGCTGAGGACCTCGAGCCAGAGGCACTGGCCGCGGGGATGCGTGCGTTTCAGGCGTACGCGGAAGCGCTCGACGAGGCCGGGATCCTCCGCAGTGCCGAGGTGCTCCAGCAGTCGAACGCAACCACGACAGTGACCGTCGTAGGCGGGGAGCTGATCATCCAGGACGGTCCCTTTTCGGACTCCAAGGAGCAGCTCGGCGGGACGTTCGTGATCGACGTGCCCGACCTCGATGCGGCGCTCGAATGGGCGCGCAAAGCACCGTCTGTGGCCTGGGGTGCCGTCGAGATCCGACCGACCGCGACCCGGTTCGTGGATGGCGTATGGCAGGGCTCACAGCCGGTCAGCTGAGCGATACCGCGACCTCCGCCGCCGAGCACGCAGCCCGTGCGTCGTACGGCCGCCTGCTGGCGCTGGTTGCATCCTCGACGGGCGACATCGCGCTCGCCGAGGATGCACTGGGCGATGCGTTCGAGCGGGCTCTGCGTACGTGGCCGGCTGCTGGCGTGCCGGCGAACCCGCAGGGATGGCTGCTGACCGTGGCACGTAATCGGCTCCGCGACGTGTTCGCCTCGGCAGCGTGGCGCACCGGCACACCCCTGGATGATCACCTTGCGGAATCGCTGGCGGCGCCTGACGCGCGCGTCGAGGAGATCCCCGACACACGGTTGGAGTTGTTGTTCACCTGTGCTCATCCGGCTCTCGAGCCGACGGTTCGCACGCCACTGATGCTGCAGGTCGTCCTCGGCTTCGACGCAGAGCGGATCGCGAGCGTCTTCGGCGTAGCGTCCGCGGCGATGGCACAGCGTCTGGTCCGCGCCAAGCGCCGTATCCGCGACGCCAGGATCCCGTTCCGCGTTCCAGCCAAGGAAGATCTTCCGACCCGGCTTCCAGCGGTTCTTGAGGCGATCTATGGCGCCTACGCGATCGACTGGCTCGACCAACAGGAGCGCATCCGGGACTCAACCGCCGACGACGCCCGGTGGCTGGCAGTGCTGACCGCGACAATGCTCGACGATCAACCAGAGGCGTGGGGCCTCGCTGCGCTCCTGACGCTGGCGCAGTCACGGGCCCCGGCACGGGCCACGACGCCTTGGCCGCCACTGGACAAGCAGGACCCGCAGCTGTGGGACGCCGCGATGATCGACGAAGGTGAGTCCTACCTCCGTCGCGCACACGAACTCGGTGCCCCGCTCGGTCGCTTTCAGCTCGAGGCCGCGATCCAATCAGCGCATTGCGATCGCGCCCGGACCGGAATCACCGACGAGCAGACGATCATCAACCTCTACCACGGTCTCCTCACGATCGCTCCGACCTCGGGAGCGCGGGAGGCGTTGCACGCCTTGCTCGTCCGCACTCAGAGCTCGATCCCAGCCAGGAGTTCAAGCAGCGCTCAGACCTAAGCGCTGCTCACGCGTAGGCGCGAGCCTGCAGCTCAAACAGCTCGGCGTAGCGGCCCGCGGCGCCGAGCAGCTCCTGGTGGGAGCCGACCTCGATCAGCTGGCCGGCGTCGAGCAGCACGATCAGGTCCGCAGTGCTCGCCGTTGAGAACCGGTGTGACACGAGCAGTGTAATGGCGCCGTTGCGGGCCGCCAGATCCCGTGCGGCGGCCGCGTACCGGGCGAACAACGCGGCCTCGGAGGGCGCGTCGAGGCTGGCCGTCGGCTCATCGAGGATCGTCAGCAGCGGAGCCTCTCGCATCAGGGCGCGCGCCAATGCAAGCCGCTGCCACTGGCCGCCCGAGAGCTCGTGGCCACCGGTGAAGCGGTTGCCGACCCGAGTGGCGAGACCATCGGGCAGTAGCTCCTCAATTCCATCGGCTCCGGCGCCGCCGAGCGCCGCCCGCACCCGCTCATGGTCCTCGATCCGGACCAGGTCCCCAAGCCCGACCGACTCCGACAGGACGAATTGCATCCGCTGGAAGTCCTGGAAGGCGGCCGTGATCCGTTCGCGCCAATGGACCGGATCGATCTCCGCAAGGTCAACTCCGTCGATCAGGATCCGTCCGGAGCTCGGCCGGTACATCGCTGCCATCAGCTTCACCAGCGTCGTCTTGCCGGCGCCGTTCTCACCGACCAACGCGACCGTCCGGCCGGCGGGCAGGTACAGGTCGATCGGACCGAGCACGGTCGTTTCGGAACCGGGGTATGCGAACTGAACCCGCTCGAGCGTGATCCCGTGCTGCAGCCGCTCGGGCACGCGAGCCCGCACGCCGACCGCATGCGACGCTGCGGCGGCCTGGTCCTCGAGCCACAGCAGCTGCCGGCCCGCGGTCATCGCCGTGTTGAAGCTCGAGGCCGTGTCGGTCGAGCGCGAGATCTGCGTCTGGCCTCGCCGGATCAGCGACACCGACATGACCACCGAGCCGGGGCTGACGTGTCCGTGCGCGGCCCGCAGCACGAGCAGGACGATCGCCGCGACGACACCGACCGCGAACACGACCCAGCCGACCCCTTCGAGCAGGGCGCTGAGCAACGCCGCTCGCACAGCCCGCCGGCGGACCCGCTCGGCCAGTTCGTCGTGACGGGCGATCAGCGCCGGGGTCACACCGTAGGTGCGCAGCTCCCGGGCGCTGTCCGGCTCGGTTGCCAGATCGAACAGGTCCGCCAGCATTCGACGGTCCTCGGCCAGCTCATCATCGGAGCGGCGCTGCAGCCTCGCCGCCCAGCGGTCAGAGAGCGCTGGCGCGATAGCAAACAGCGGCACGATCAGGATCGGGAGGTAGACGGTCGCGAGCAGGATCATGATCCCGATCACGCGCACGGCCTGCCCGAGCAGCCGGACGACCTGGCGCGTGGACCCGGCCAGCGTCCGTCGGTTGCCGGTCAGCTGCTCGATGCGACCCAGCATCTGTGAATGCTCGAAGTGACCGAGGGTCGGCAGCCCGCCGATCAAGCGCGCGATCTGCACGCCGAGCAGCAGGTTGACCTTGTCGGTCAGCAGTGTGCCAAGCGTGCCCTGCAGGATCGCCAGCAGCCAGGACACGGTGAACAGGGCTGCGACCAGTACCGAACCGACGGCGATCCTGCCGCCGCTGTGCGCGATCGCACCGTCGATCACCATCCGGAAGCCAAGGCTGTAACAGACCGACGCGGCCGCGGCCCCCAGCGTGGTCGCCATCAGCAGACTGGTCGTCCACGGCGCGGCCCCGAAGTCCGTTGTGATCAGCAGCCCGATGAGGCGCCGCGATTGACGCTTGACCGGATCGTCGAGCGAACCGATGTCGGTCATGAGCTCGCCTCACGTCGGCGCCCGCCCTGAGTGAACCGCTCCGCCTGGATCCGGAACATCTCGGCGTATGTGCCGCCGCTGGCCAGGAGCTCGTCATGTGACCCGAGTTCGCTGATCACGCCGCCATCGAGCACCGCGATCCGCTGCGCACGGCGCACGCTCGCGAAGCGGTGTGAGATGACGATGCTGGTGACGCCGGCCGTCAGCTCGAGGAAGCGGTCGTAGAACGCTGCCTCGGCGCGAACATCGAGCTGGGCTGTCGGCTCGTCGAGCACCAGCACCCGCGCGCCGCGACCGACTGCATAGAGTGCCCGCGCAAGGGCCACCCGTTGCCACTGGCCGCCGCTGAGGTCAACGCCGCCGTGGTAGCGGGGGGAGAGGATCGTGTCGAAGCCGTTCGGCAGCTGTTCGATCAGCTCGAGCGCCCCCGCGCGCGCAGACGCTGAACGCAGGAGCGCGGCGTCGGGCGGCCGATCCGGATCGAACATCGCAATGTTCTGTGCCGCGCTCAGGGGCAGCTTCGCGAAGTCCTGGTAGACCACCGCGACCTGCTGCTGCCAGGCGCGCGGATCAAGCTCGGCCAGGGGGCTGCCGTCGACGAGGATCCGCCCGCCTGTCGGCTGGCGCATCCCGGCCAGCAGTGTGATGAGCGTCGTCTTGCCAGCGCCGTTGACGCCGACCAGACCCAGTGAGCTGCCGAGCGACAGGTCGAGATCGATCCCGCTCAGCACCTCCCGGGCGACGCCGGGATAGGCGAACGCCAGCTGCTGCAGCACGACCCCCTGCGTTGGACGACCGACCGCTGAGCCGGAGCCGACCTCGAGACCGCGCCGCCCGAGCGCCGTGGTCAGGGCATCGAGGTCCGGGAGTGATGAGAGCGCCTGCGCGAGGCTGATGTCGGCGAAGCTGATCGAGCCGGCGGACATCGTCGTCGGCAGCATCGGCAACATCGTGGCGATCGCCCGCAGCGAGACGGTCCGGTGGTAGGCGGCGACGCCGATCGCAGCCACCGCGGCCGCGTAGGCGCCGAGCACGACGACGCCGGCCGCGAGCGCCCGCACATTGAGGTCGTTCAGCGCCTGCCAGGCCGGCTGTGTTCCCTCGAGCCATTCCTTTCGGTGACGGTCGGCGATCCAATCGCTGAGACCGAACACCCGGACCTCCTTGGCGGCCGGCGGTTTCCACGCCAGACCGAGCATGTACCAGCTGCGCCGCAGCGGCTCAGCTGCCGAGCGCGCCCGCCGGGCCTGTTGCGTCAGGGCCGTGGCAAGCGGTCGGCGAAGGACCAGCCACACGACCAGCAGCTCCAGGCCGATCCACCACCGGAACACCATCAACACCACGCATGCGAGCACGCCGGTGAGCATGTCCCCGAGCTGTGAGACGAGCTGCATCGGAGCGCTGGCGGGCTGGCTGCCCAGCAGCTCGCCCCGTGCCGAGGCCAGCTGGCCCAGCACCTCCCGGTCCTCCAGGTGCTCGATCCCGGCCGGGGCGCACACGGCACGCACCAGACGACGCTGCATCAGCGCGTCGACCCGCGCGTTGGCGGCGGCGGTCAACGCGTCCTCGCACGGTCCACGCAGAAGCGACAGCGCGTAGGCGCCGCCGCCCTCGGCAAGCGCCACCAGCAGCGTGTGGCCATATGACGATGACAGGCCGAACACGACCGCAAAAGGAATCGCAGCCACGACTCGGCCCATCGCGATCAGCACCAGCACCGGCAGCGCGCCCTCGGCGATGATGAATGCGAACGCGCCCGCGAACAGCCACGGGCTCGCGCGCCACAGCAGCACCAGCGCGCGCACGCGCGGGGCCGAAGAGACCGCCTCAAACAGCCGGTCGGAGCGCAGGCGCGGGAGGGGCGCAGCGGAGATGCTCACCGCCGGGGGACCCTACGCACCCCCGGGCACTGAGTCCAACACAGCCACAGCATTATCCGATGCAGAATCCGTATCACTGAATAGCTCTATGGCCAGCGCGGCGATCGCGCGTGCGGCGGACCGCAGCAACGGCGGATGGATGAGGACGAGCCGGCTCTGCGAGTCGCTGAGCGGCCGGTAGACGACGCCGGGAAACGGCGCCGCGGCGCTCAGCGGAACGCGGTAGATCCCGATCCCGGCGCTGACGAGCGCCAACGCCTCCGCGGCCGACCTGACGTGCCGGACGACGGTGATCTCGATCCCGCGCTCGCCTGCACGCCGGATCAGCGTGTCGTAGGCATCCGGCACGAGCTCGCGCGCCAGCGTGATCAGCGGCTCCCTGTGGAGATCGGCGAGCGACAGCGCCTCACGTGTCGCAAACGGGTGGTCCGGGCGGATCGCGAGCATCGTCGTCTCCCGGCGCAGGAGCCGCTCGGTCAGCTCCGTCTCCGCGAACAGCGGCCGGGAGATCGCCATGTCGTGATCTCCGCGGCGTAGCGCGCCCGCCAGCTCGCGGTGAGCGATCTGCGCGACCGACAGCTCGATCTGCGGATGGCGCTCGGCCGCTGCCGAGATGAGCGGCGCCACAAACCCGCCGAGCGTGCTCCACAGAAACGCCACCGAGACCCGTGATCCGGTTGCATGCCGTGCCGCCGCAGCACGTTCGAGCAGCCGCTCGGACGCGGCCAGTGCGTGCCGCGCATCGTCGAGCAGCAGCCGCCCGGCATCGGTCAGCTCGGTCTGACGCGGGGTCCGGCGGAACAATTCAACGCCCAGCAGCTCCTCGAGCGCCCGGACCTGCCGGCTGACCTGCGGCTGCGAGGTTCCGAGCCTGAGCGCCGCCCGTCCGAAGTGGAGCTCCTCGGCGGTCGTCACGTACGCGCGCAACCAAGCGGGATCCGCGTCCATACGTCAACGGTATCGCCGCAGGCTACGTCAGCCGGTTGTCGTGCTCTGGGTCGGCGTCGTCGAGGTCACCGTCGTGGTCGTCGCGGACGGCCATTGCGCCGGCGGCAGGATCCCATACCCCTGCAGGAACTCCCGGGCGACCAGGTCGGGGTCGTGGTGATTGAGCGAGACCTCCGCATTGAGCCCGCGCATCGCGCCCTGGGTCAACAGCGCGTCGACCTGCTCGATCGTGGCAGCAAAATCGGGGCCCTCGGCCTCGAGCGTCGCCTGGCTGACGACCGGCACCACGTTCCCGAAGCCGAACACCTTGTGGGGATCTGCGAGCAGCCGGAACATGGGCTGCTGAAGCTGGCCATCGGTGGTGGAGACGTAGGCGGCCTGCACCCAACCGATCTTCAGATCCGCGTATTGCGAACCGATGTTCACCGACTGCACGCCAAACGGCTTGAAGTCGTAGGCCCTCTCGATCGCCGGCAGGCCCGCGGGATCGTTCGTGTACTCAAGCGGTGAGCCAAGCACGAGGTGCGCCGCGACCTTCCCGAGGTCACCGAGTGAACGCAGCCCGTCGGCCTTTGCGGTCGTCGACAGCACCGCGATCCCGCCGGTGTCGCTGAACGGCGTCGGCGGCAGCAGCTCGAGCTTGTGTGCCTCCGCCCACTCCTCGCCGATCGCAAACGCAGAGTCCAGCGAGGTCGGCGGATGCTTGTCGCCGACCACCTGCGAGTCCCAGATATTCAGATACTCCGGGAAGATGTCGAGGCTTCCTTGGGCCAGGGACGCGAGCGACACCTGGGTCGTCCCGATGTTGCGGCTCAGCTCGACCGCGTAGCCCTGCGTCGCCAGCGCCTCCTGGTAGATCGCACCCAGGATGAACTCCTCGGGCGTATTCATATCGCCGAGCAGGACGATCGGCCTACCGGTGCCGGGAAGTGCGGTCGTCGTCGTGGTCCCGGTCACGGCTGTGCCGTCGGTGCTCGTGGTGATCACCTGAATCACAGTGGTGGTCGAGCCCTTGCTGGGGACGGTCAGCGTCCGCGTGATCGTGGTCACCGGCCTCGAGGAACCGCAGGCGCCGAGCCCCGCGCCCGCCAGTGCCGCGATCACGGCGAGAATCGCCCAGCGCAATCTCATACGCCCGCCGCCTTCCGGGCATCCGCGTGCGCGAGGTCCTCGAGCGCGTCGTCGAGCGGCGAGAGCTGATCCGGCGAGAGTCCGAGTGCCGTCGCGATCAGCCAGTCGGCGAACCAGCTGTTCTTTGGCAGTAGCGGCCCGTGCAGATACGTGCCGATCACGTTGCCCGCGACGACGCCCTCGTGCCCGTCGCTGCCGTTGTTCCCATATCCGCGCAGGACGCGTCCCAGCGGCTGCGCCTCGGGACCGAGATGCGTCCGGCCGCCATGGTTCTCGAACCCGGCGAGCGTCCGCTGCCCGGCGCCCGGCAGATCCACCTCGATCGCGACATTCCCGATCAGCCGCGGGCCGGCGGCGCGAACCGTGCGGAGATCGACCAGTCCGACTCCGGGGAGCCGCTCGTCGCCGAGCTCGTAGTCGCTGCCGAGCAGCTGGTAGCCGCCGCACACCGCCAGCACCACCGCGCCGCGCTCGGCGGCCGCATGCAGCGGCCCGCGCTTGGGGCCGGCCAGATCACGAGCGCACAACGCCTGATCACGGTCCTGGCCGCCTCCGATGTAGTACAGGTCAGCCTCATCACCGGTCAGCTCCGCACCGATCCCGGCGCCGGTCAGCGAGAACCCGAGGCCCCGCCAGCTGCAACGCCGCTCGAGCATCAGCAGATTGCCGCGGTCGGCATAGATGTTCATCAGGTCGGGATACAGCGCGCAGACACGCAGGGATTCAGACACTGGAACGTCCCGTCGCGGCCGCCCCCGTTGGGGCGGCCAGCAGTACCACCTCGCTACCGACATGCTCATCGGTCGCCGGAACGATGCGCACTCCGGCGCGCTGCAGACCGGCGGCGGCGCCCTCCGCCGCGAGGCCCGTTGCCGTGATCCGGTGCAGCTCGATCCGATCCTCGGCGGTCTGCCGCGACCCGTCGGCAAGGATGGTCTCCCGCAGGCGCTCGAGCACGACCACCGGACCGTCGGCGCGGACGGCGACCGGCTGGCTGGAGTAGACGGTCCCGTCGAGCTCGACGATGTCGGGCAGCGGCAGTGCGTCGCCGTCTCGCCACTCGAACTCCTCAACAGTCGTGGTGATCGCCAGCGCGATGGTGCCGCCCGGCTCGAGGTGGTCGCGGACCCGGGCCAGGAACGCCGTGCGTGCGGCCGTGCCGCCGAGCAGCTGGACCGTCTGCATCGGCACGATGCAGAACGGGAAGCGTCGGCCGAGGCTGAGTTCGCGCGCGTCCGCCGCGACCGTCTCCACCGGCAGGCCCTCTGCGCGCGCGGCGAGGGCGACGAGCAACGCCGGGTCACGGTCGACCGCCACGACCGCATGCCCGGCGCGGGCGAGCGTCAACGCGACCCGTCCGGTCCCCGCGCCGATGTCGAGCACCGGAGCCCCATATTGCTTGGTCATCTCCAACCACATCGCCAGGTCCTGGGTGTAGGTGCCGCACTCGATGTCGTGCCAGATCACCTCGTTCACGCCGCCGCCTCCCAGTAGCGCCCGACGTGTCCGCGCTCGACGAGCTCCTGGCGCAGCGCCAGCATCGCTGTGTACGTTGGGATCGCGAACAACCGGCCGTCGGTCGCGGTCGCCAGCGCGGCGTCGAGCGCGGGGCCGAGTTCCGGGATCACCGTGATCGCTGCGGCCGGCACACCCGCGTACTTGAAACGCAGGGCCAGTTCGGCCGCGCGTGTTCCTGAGCAGGTCAGCGTCCGCACCTGGCCGGCCAGCAGCTCGAAGTCTGCGTCCCAGACCCACGACACATCGCGACCGTCGGCGGTCAGGTCGTTGAGCACCGCCAGCACATCCACTGAGCCGGCCTCAAGCGCCAGCGTGCGGACCACCTCGTTTGCGCCGGCCGGGTTCTTGATCAGCAGCAGCTGCAGATCGACCGGACCGATCATCACGCGCTCAGCCCGTCCGAATGCGGCCGTGACCGCTTCGAGCCCCTCGACGATCTGGTCGAGATCGGCGCCCAAGGACATCGACAGGGCGGCCGCCGCGAGGGCGTTGTAGACGTTGTAGAGGCCGGGGAGGGGGAGCAGGACTCGACGCTCGCCAACCGGCGTGCGCAGCGTGAATGCGACGCTGCTCGTGCCCGAGAACGCGACGTCCTCGGCGGCGATCGACGGTTCGGGCCGGCGCTGGCCACACGAGGCGCAGTGGTAGCGGCCGAGATGGCCGAGGTAGATCGCGTCATAGACGTAGGCGGCACCACAGCGGCGGCAGTGCTTGGAGTCGGACGCGTGCTGCATCGCGGCCAGCGCGACGCCCGGGTCCTCGACCCCGAAGTACAGCGGCTCCCGGTCACGGCCGAGGTCGGCGATCAGCGGATCGTCGGCGTTGAGCACCAGCGTGCTGGTGTGATCGAGCGCCCCAACGACGTCAGCCCAGCGGTCGGCGATCGTCTCGAGCTCGCCGTAGCGGTCGAGCTGATCGCGGAACAGGTTGGCGAGCAGCAGCGCCCGGGGATGCAGCTCGCCGCAGATGCGCTCAAGCCAGAACTCGTCGACCTCGAACAGCCCCAGATCCCCGTCCATCCGGCGGCGCGGGCGGGCCGCGGCAACGAGCGTCGCCGCGATGCCGCCGGCCATGTTCGCGCCGGAGCGGTTGTGCACGAGCGTGTGTCCTGCCCGCTCGAGAATCGAGGCGGTCATCGCCGCCGTGGTCGTCTTGCCGTTGGTCGCCGAGATCACGGCACTACCATGCTCGAGCCGTCCCGCGAGCCGTCCGATCGCATGCGGTTCAAGCGTGAGCATCACCTTGCCGGGCAGGCTGGTGCCACCGCCGCGGCCGCTGGCACGGACCACACCACCGACGGCGCGAGCCGCGACGATCTTGGCGCGCAGGCCGCTCACACGGCATCCCGAGCGGGCGCGTCCGGTTCGCCGGTCTGGCCCAACGGGGCCGGACCGGCAGCGAAGCCATTCGGGACCAGCACCTTGACGGCCGCGGGCCGCACCCTGACTGTCACCGGCAGTTCGCCGATCGGGTCCCCGTCGGCGTACAGCATGAACGGTCGATCGGCCGTGATCACGACCTCACGGGCGCGCACGACCTCGACCGAGGGCATCTGCACGTGGGCGCCCTTGAAGACCTTCGGGAGGTTGAGCAGGAACTGCAGCCTCGGCCCGTCGCTGATCAGGACGACGTCGAACAGGCCGTCGTCGAGCCGGGCGCCCGGGGCCATCATCATGCCGCCGCCATAAGCGCCGGAGTTGGCGACCGCGACCGTGTATCCGCGCAGCTCGCGCTCGGTCCCGTCGAGCGTCAGCGTGAAGTGCGCGGGTTTCCACGTCACCAGCGCCCGGATGCCGCCATAGGCGTAGACGAGATTCCCGCGAACCAGTCGCGTCGTGTTGGCGATCCGGTTGGCGTCCGAGTCAAATCCGCAGCTGGCGATGCCGATGAACGGGCGACCGTCGGCCTCGCCAAGGTCAACGGTCGCAGTGATTCCTCCGGCCAGGATCTCGCAGGCGGCGATGGGATCAAACGGAATTCCGAGCACGCGAGCGAAGTCGTTGCCACGGCCGCCGGGAAGGACGCCGAGCACGCCGCCGGTGTCCCGGAGCTCACCGGCCACCGCCCCGACGATGCCGTCGCCACCGAATGCGACCGCGGTCTCCCGGGCTGCCGCAGCTGCGGCTGCAAGTTCGCGGGCGTGCTCGATGCTCCGGGTGCGGGTGATCCGGTGTTCGAGGCCTCGCCGCTGCAGTTCAGCCTGCACGGCCGGAAGCAGCCTCCCGGCACGCCCGCCGCCGGACGCCGGATTGACGATCAACGACAGCATTCAATCTGAGAGTACGAGCGACGCCAGATCCTCGCCGATCGCGATCGGCTTCGGACCATCGGCGGCCTCCGCGGCATGTCTGCTGGTCACACCGGTCAGCACGATCGCGGCGTCGAGCCCAGCCGCCGTCGCGCCGCCCAGATCCGCTGTCAGATGGTCACCGATCACGAGCGTGCGGCCGGCGTCGAGCCGGTCGACGGCGACGTTGAACACCTCGGGATCGGGCTTGCCGACGTTGCGGGCCGTCTGCCCGGTCGCGAACTCGAGCGCCGCCGTGATCGCGCCGGTGCCGGGGGCCAGACCGCCGGTCGTGGGGTAGTTCGGATCCCGTCCGCCGGTGAACATCGTCGCGCCCGCGACCACGGCCCGAGTGGCGGTGCGCAGCTCGGCGTAGTTCAGTTCGGCGTGCGCCACGATCACGACGATGTCGGCCTGCTCGGCCTCGTCGGTGTGGTTGAGGATCCGGTGACCGGAATCGGCGACGTGACGGAACACCGCGGGCGCGCCGATCACATAGGCGCCCGTCCCGCGGGGACGCTCGGCGAGCACGAACTGGATCGCCGAGCCGACGCTGACGATCTCCTCGGCGGCGGCCGTACAGCCGATCGACCACAGCCGCCGGACGAACTCCTCGGGCGTGGCGGTCCCGTCGTTGGTGACGAACATGATGCCCTTGCCGGCGACGCGCAGAGCAGCGATCGCGTCGGCGGCACGCGGCGTGTGATTCGCGGCCCACCCAGCAGGTTCCGTCGAGATCGAGGATGACGTTGTCGTAGGAGCCGACAGGGGGGAGAGGCGGCATCAGAACAGTGTCTGCTCGGCCGCCGGGACGGGGTCGGCGAGGCATCGGGCCCGTCGTAGCGCGCGTCGTTGACGGCCGGGCCCGACCGCGCGCAGCGCGTCTGCTCGGCGCGGAGGCCGCGCGAGCAGATCGAGCAGCGCCGGCGCTGGTGTCCCGTGGTCGAGCCAGATCGACTCTGGTCGCGGGCGAGGATCACCGGCATCCGGTCGTGGAGCGGCGCGACGGTCGGGTTGGCGGCGGTGGTGATGATCGTGCACGAGCGGACTCGTCCGGCTCGCCGCGGTGCCAGACCGACCAGAGCCCGGCGAACGCGAACGGCTCGCCGCCTGCGCGGGTGATGTGGAACGGCTGCTTGGGCCCGCTCGGCCGCGCGCGCTGCCACTCGTAGAAGCCGTCGGCGAGGATCAGGCAGCGGAAGCGCTCGAAGGCGCCGCGGTAGGCCGGCTTCTCGGCGACCGTCTCGGCGCGCGCGTTGATCATCTTCGCGCCCGGCGTCGGCGTCCTTGGACCAGGGCGGCACAAGGCCCCAGCGCAGCAGCTCGCCACGCGGCGCGCCCTCCTGGTCGGTGGTGACGGCAAGCACGTCGTCGCCCGGGGCGACGTTGTAGCGCGGCGGATCTCGACCGCTTCGGCCGACCGAAGCGCGCGCGCAGCTGCGCGGGGTCGGGCGTCGCGAGGCTGTAGCGCCCGCACATCTTCCGAGCCCTCGGCGGCTCCCGCTGCGCCGGTGCGAGCTGCGAGCGCTTCGGCGCGTTTGGCCTCGGCGCCTTCTGGCGTCGGCGGCCGAACAGACCAGCACGCCGATGCCGATGGCGCCGAGCGCGATCGCGTAGAAGATCCGGTGGTCGAGTCGAGACGCTGCCGGCGGCGAGGGCGATCAGGCTGACGATGCCGAAGCCGACCGCCGAAGAACACGCGACGAAAATCACCAGGATCAGGCCGAGGACGATGCCACGGACGCGTGCCAGCGCGCCGGCGCTGGCCGGCGGGGCGATCAGGCCAAACACGCGCAGCCCGAACAGCTGGCGGCCAGTCGGAGCCTCAACACCAAGCTTCTCCGCGGCCGCCTTGAGGTCGCCGGCGCGGCGCTCGGCGAGCGCGAGCGACGCGTCGGCCATCTTGCGCAGCTGCATCCGCTCCTGGGCTTGGCGGCGACCATCGCCTTCTGGAAGTGGGCGCGGGCCTTCTTGGCGTCGTAGCGCTCTGCGGCACGGGCGCCGAGGATCGCCTGGGCCTGAGCCTTGAATCGCGTCTCGGCCTCGAGCTCCTCGTCGGACTTCGTCTCGAGCGCCTGCATCGCTTCGAGCAGGCCGCGCTGCTCCATCCTGACTACTCGCTGCTGCTTGGGCATGGCTGTTGAGTGTAGTTACGCTCAGGAGCGCGTGATCAGCGACTCGGGCGTCAGTGATGCGATCGAGGGATACCCGTCGACGGCCATCAGCAGGTCGGCCTCCGCGAGCAGTGATCGCAGGAGGTGCACGATGCCGTCGGTCCCGCCGAGCGCGAGCGCCCACGCATACGGGCGGCCGATCCCGACCGCGGTGGCGCCCATCGCCAGCGCCTTGACGATGTGCTCACCGCCACGGATGCCGGAGTCGAAGATCACCGGCGTCTCGCCGGCGGCCTTGACGACGGCCGGGAGCATGTCGATCGCCGCGGCGCCCCCGTTCGCCTGTCGTCCGCCGTGGTTGGAGCAATAGATCCCGTCGACGCCGCCGTCGATCGCGCGCCGGACGTCCTCCGGGTCACAGATGCCCTTCAGCAGCAGCGGCAGCTTCGTCAGCGAGCGCAGCCATGCCAGGTCGTCCCAGCTGAGCGTCGGGTCGGAGAACCCCAGCGCCCACGCGAGCGCGCCTGCGCGCGGATCCTCCTCCGGCGGCTTCTCCAGCTTGGCCCGGAAGATCGGATCGCTGAAGTAGTTGGCGAGGCATTTGCCCTGCAGCTGGGGGAAGCTCGCCAGCCCGAGATCGCGTGGTCGCCATCCGAGGATCTGCGTGTCCAGGGTGACGACGATGCCCTTGAAGCCTGACTGTTCGGCGCGCGTGACAAAGCTGGCGGCGAGCTCCCGGTCGGCCGGCGTGTACAGCTGAAAGAAACCGGGCGTGTCACCAAGCGCGGCCGCGACGTCCTCCATCGGATCGTTGGAGAGCGTCGAGGCGATCATCGGGGTGCCGGTCCGCTTGGCCGCTTCCGCTGTCGCCAGGTCGCCATGCCGGTCCTGCGCGCACAGGCCGATCACGCCGACCGGCGCGAGCATCACGGGGGAGGGCAGCTCGAGCCCGAACAGCTCGACCTTGAGGTCACGCTCAGCGGCCCCGCGCAGCATCCGTGGCATCAGGCCGTAGCGGTCGAACGCGGTCACGTTGAGGTCCTGCGTGAACTCGTTTCCGGCGCCGCCCTTGACGTATGAGAACACATCGGCCGGCAGGGCATGCCGCGCGCGCTCCTCGAGCTCGGCGTAGTTCATCGGCAGCGACGGGCGCAGGCCGGCCAGCCCGCCCAGGTACAGCTCAAGTTGGAAGTCTCCGTAGTTCGGCATCTCGTGCATCCTATGCGCGCGCAGCTTTCCGGTGCGAGCGCATAAACTCGCTGCCGGGCCAAAGCGATCTGAGAGGGGTGCGCCGGTGTCGATGACGGAGTTCAACGAGCGGGTGATCGAGGAGTTCCGCGCGAACGCGGGCGTCGTATCCGGGTTCTCAAAGGTGCTGCTGCTGCATCACGTCGGTGCGAAGTCCGGCACCGAGCGCATCGCGCCGCTCGCATACCTCGCCGATGGCGACCGCTACATCATCTTCGGCTCAAAGGCCGGGGCTCCGACACACCCGGCGTGGTACCACAACCTGCTGGCCAATCCGGACGTGAGCATCGAGGTCGGCGTCGAGACCATTGACGTTCACGCCGAGGAACTGACGGGTGACGAGCGCGACCGGATCTACAACATCCAGGCGATGGCGGTGCCCCAGTTCGCCGAGTACGCAGCCAAGACGGACCGGGTGATTCCGGTGATCGCGTTGGTGCGGCGATGACCGGCTATGACTACGACTACCTGATCATCGGCTCTGGCTTCGGCGGTAGCGTCTCGGCGCTACGTCTCGCTGAGAAGGGCTACAAGGTCGGCGTGCTCGAGTGCGGGCGCCGGTTCGCCGACAACGAGTTCGCCGAGGAGACCAAGGACGCAAAGCGCTACTACTGGCTGCCGCAGCTCGGACTGAAGGGGATCCTGCGGATGACCTTGTTCAAGGACATCTTCATCGCCTCGGGCTGTGGCGTCGGTGGCGGCAGCCTCGGCTACGCGAACACGCTGTACCGGGCGCTGCCCGGGTTCTACGAGAACCCACAGTGGTCGGGCCTGGCGGACTGGGAGGCCGAACTGGCGCCGCACTACGACGAGGCCGAGCGGATGCTCGGCGTCGTCGAGTACGACAGCGACGGGCCGGCTGATCTGCTGCTGAAGCGAGTACGCGGCCACGCTCGGCGTCGACGACACCTTCCGTCACGCCCGCGTCGGCGTGTTTCTCGGGAAGCCCGGCGTCACGGTCCCCGACCCTTCTTCGGCGGCGAGGGCCCCGACCGTACCGGCTGCCTGCGATGCGGCTCCTGCATGGTCGGCTGCCGCCATGGCGCCAAGAACACGCTCGTCAAGAACTATCTGTGGTTCGCGGAGCGGCTCGGCGTCGACGGTGACGCCCGAGCGCACGGTGGTCGACGTCGTGCCGGTCGGTGGTCCGTCGGCCAGCGGCGCCGACGGCTACGAGGTCACGCACATCCGCTCCGGCGGCTTGCTCAAGCGCGACACGCAGACGCTCCGGGCGCGTGCCGTGATCGTGTCCGCCGGGGCGCTCGGGACCAACCGGTTGCTGGCGCGCTGCAAGCTGAGCGGCTCGCTCGGCCGGCTCTCTGACCGTCTCGGATGGGTCGTCCGCACCAACAGCGAGTCGATCATGGCCGTCACCGCGGGTGAGGAGCGATCCCCGTGACTTCACGAAGACGATCGCGATCACCTCGAGCATCTACACAGACGCCGACGACCCACATCGAAACGGTCACCTACGGCAGCGGCGGCGACTCGCAATCGCTGCTCTTCAATTTGATGGTCGAGGCCGGCAAGCGCGGGACCCAGCCCCTGCACTTCCTGCTCGCAGCACTGCGCAATCCGCGGGCGGCGATCAAGGCGTCGCGGATCAAGGGGACGCTCGCGTCGCACGATCATCCTGCTGGTGATGCAGTCGCTCGACAACTCGATCCGGCTGAAGGTCAAGCGTCGGCTGCCGGGCGGCGCAGTCGTGCTGACGACCGAGCAGGATCCGCTGCACCCGAACCCGGACAAGATCCCGGTCGCCTACGACGCCGCCGCTGGTTCGCGGAGAAGATCGGCGGCGACGCCGCACGCCGGCGTCACCGAGGCGCTGCTCGCGATCCCGACCACCGCCCACATCCTCGGCGGCGCGGTGATCGGCGCGTCGGCCCGAGACCGGCGTGATCGACAGCCAGCAACGGGTGTTCGGCTACGAGAACCTGCTCGTCTGCGACGGCTCGGCGATTCCGGCCAACGTCGGCGCCAATCCCGAGCCTGACGATCACCGCCCTGACCGAGCGGGCGATGACGTTCATCCCGGCCGCCGGGCATCCGGTCCCCGCCGAGAGCGGCCCGGTCGCTACCGTCGGCTGAGCCGCTCGACGGCGGCCCGGAGGACGTCGTGCGCGTGCTCAGGGAACGCCAGCTCAGCCGGCGGACCGTCGAGCGGAAACCATTTGAGCTCCGTCGCCTCGCCGTCTGAAGCGATGATCGCCTCTCCTTCCGTCAGCTCGAGGAGATAGCTGACGTTCATCGTCGTCGCCTGCAGCCCGTCGGGTTCCGGGTCGCCGTAGACGTCCATCCAGATCCCGAGCAGCTCGGTGCTGCGGGCGTGATGGCCGGTCTCCTCAAGCAGCTCACGCTCGGCCGCGCGGGCCGGGTGCTCGCCCGGTTCGCAGAAGCCGCCGGGAATGTCCCAATGATCCCGGTAGGGGTCGATCGCCCGTTTGAGGAGCAGGACATTCCCGTCGTGGACGACGACTGCCTCGGCTGCCGGCTTCGGGTTGTTGTAGTGCGGCTCGCCGCAGCTCGAGCAGGTTGTTGGGGGTGGTGCATCGAGCGGCGCAGCGCAGCGCCAGCAATAGCGGGTCACGGGCGTGATCGTGGCAGAGCCGCGTTTGGGGTAGAGAACAGAGAGGTTGTCCACAGCCGAGACTCGGAGGCATGAATGGCACACGTACAGACACAGGTGCAGGTCGACTGGTCGACCGCCAGCGTCAGCGACGGCAAACTCGCAGTGGAACTCAGCGACAAGCCATCGGACGAATGGTCCGCCCGTTTCCTGAAGACGACAACGCTGCTCAACCACGGCACCTGGGAGACGATCGAGCTGAAGAAACGCCGGGTGCGGATCGCCACGGTCGCTCCGGGGGAGGAGGAGAAGGTCCGGCACTTCCTTGAGAGCGCGGTCTTCGAAGCGAACTCCGCCGTGGAGGCGGAGAGTGAGCCCGAGGCATCTGAGGACCAACCGAACCCCCCCGAGTCGACGCCAGACAGCGAAATGACCGACAGCTTCAGGAGCTTCGCCGACACCGAATCAGACACCGATTCCGACTGATCCTCTGAGCACTAAGCTGACGGGCGGTGAGGATCCGGGCCCGACTCTGCATCAGCGCTGACGGCTACGTCACGACGCCTGATGGGTGGCCCGCTCAGCTCGCTGACCCGACGTGGGCGCCCCACGAAACGCACGGGATGGCGGAGTTCCTGTCGACGTGCGAGAGCGTGCTGATGGGGAGGACCACGTTTGAGCCGGCGCTCGGTGCCCCAAGCTGGCCGTGGCCGGGATTCGCCGCGTTCGTGCTCTGCTCGACCCGGCCGGAGGGGACACCTGAGGACGTCGTCACCGACAGTGACCCCGCGCGCCTGGTGGCGACGGTGCGCGAGCGCAACCGAGGTGGGGACGTCCACCTCGTCGGCGGGCCGCGGACGATCGAGGCGGTCCGCGCGCTTGGCGCGCTGCATTCACTCGAGCTCGTCGTGCTACCGCTCCTGCTCGGCGGCGGGATGCGGTTGACGGACGGACTTGAAGTCTCCTCGGGACTCGCGCTCGAACGCACGCGCGGTCTCCCCACAGGCTCGGTCGAGATCACCTACCGCATCAGCTGAGCTCGCTCGGCGGAATGATCCGCCGGAGTGTTCCGCGGAACACTCTCGAGGACAGATTGAGGGTTCTTGAGACGCTGCTGTCACGTGGCGTCACACGTCTGAGCCGGTTCTGCGACGGAACTGTAAAAACCACTCTGTGCAGGGATAACCCCGCTTACGGTGGCCACCATGGTCATCTCAAATCAGCGGGAGATGACACGTTTCCTCCGTCACCACGGTTGGCGTCCAGAGCGGGGGACCAAGCATGCGCTGATGGGTAAGCCGGGACATCGATCCATCGCTTTACCCCGGCACCGGGGTGACTACGGAAAAGGGCTGACGCAGAAACTCCTCAACGAAGCTGGACTGGACAGAACGGATCTGAACGCATGGAGATTACGGTCGAGGTACATCGCGAAGACGGCAACTATTGGTCCCAGGTCGAGCAGTACCCAGGGTGCTTCTCGATCGGCCGAACGCTGAGCGACCTCCACGTGTGCCTGGAGGAGTGCCTAGCGCTCTACTTGGACGATCCGGCGCTGAAGATCACTGCCGGAGAGCTCAAGATCGGCCGCGTGCCGGTGACCATCGCCACGGTCTCAACCGGCGAGATCTGACGCACGCTCAAGGCAGGCCGGCCGTCCGCCGATGCTGGCTCATCGTGCGTCATCGCTTCACGGAGATCCGGCTCGGATTCAGGCTTGCGCTGCTGGCTGCGGTGCTGGTCGCTGCCGGCTTCGGGGTCGGGTCGCTGACCAACGCCCGCTCCAACTCGGAGCGACAGCAGCACGACGTCCAGCTCCTGATCAGGTATGAACGCGCCAACCGTGCGCTCGCGGCCCGAAGTCTTCCATCCGGGATCAAACGCGTGGGCCCATCGTGCGGCGGCAGCCTCTGCGGCCAGAGCGAGTTAAACCCTCCACAGCTTGCCGCCCGCCTGCGTGGATTTGCCGGTCCCGGCCGGACGCCGGTCACGAACGCGGCGACACGACTCTTGAACGGCGTGTGTCCGGCGAACGCATGTCCGACGGTGGTGTTCGGCCGCTTCGACGGCTTCACGGTCGACGCGATTGCGTTCTGGCACCTGCTCGAGCATGTTCACGGGTCGCCGCCAGTCGGCACCATCACGCGCCGAGCCGCCGGTCGCAAGGTGTTCTTTCGCGGGAGCGACGTGACGGTGTCCCTTGTTGCGCCGAGCGCGATCAGCCAGGGCTGATCTCACGTCAGTCCCGAGCTGAGCGCGGATACGCTGGTTCGCATGCGTCAACGTGTCAGCGTCATCACTCTCGGGGTCACCGACCTCGAGCGTTCAGTCCGCTTCTACGAGGCGATCGGATGGGCGCCGACCTCGCGCCCAGACGACGAGGTGGTGTTCTTCCAGGCCGGCGACATGGTCGTCGCGCTGTGGAGCCGCGAGAAGCTCGCCGATGACAGCTGCGTGGAGGACGGCGGCGGCTGGGGCGGGGTGACGCTCGCGATCAACGTCGATTCCCCCGAAGCTGTTGACGCGGTCACCGAGGAGGCCCGCCGTGCCGGGGCGAGGATCGGACGGGAGCCGGAGGCGACATTCTGGGGCGGATACAGCGCGATCTTCATCGACCCCGATGGCCACCCGTGGGAGGTTGCACACAATCCGTTCTGGACGCTCACCGAGGACGGCGCCGTCCGCGTCGGTTGAGCGTGCGAACGGCTCCCCAGATGGAGGCACGGCTCTGGCTTCGCGTCGCGCTGGCGACGGCCGTGCTTCTCGTTGCGATCTTCGGAATCCGCGCACTGGTTGGCGATGGGTCGAGCGCTCTGTCCAACCCGCGGCCACGCGACGCTCAGCCCGCCTTCAAAGCCGCTCAATCCGCCCTCCACCAACGGCAACTTCCGCCCGGGATCGTCCGAGCCGCCGGGTTCACCGGCTGCAATGCGGGCGACCTCTGTGGCCGCAGCGCGCTGACACCGCCGAAGCTGGTCGCACGCCTCCGCGGATTCATCGGCGGCAGGACGACCGTGTTCATTCCGGGCTGCCGGCGCGACCGCCCGGGTTGTCCCGTGACGATCGAGGGACGCTTCCACGGGCTCAAGGTCGCAGCGACCGCGTTCTGGAACCTGATGGTCATCCGTCACCATCGGCCGCCGCCTGGTGCCAAGCCCGCGATCAGCAAACACCTGCGCGCTCGGCACCCGACGGTCTTCTACCGCGGCAGCGATGTCGTGATCGAGCTTGACCTGACTTAGGCCACCAACAGCCAGCATGCTAGGCTCTCCTGACTAACACTTGCTTAAGCCAGCAAGTGGTGATCACAAGGAGCCGAACGCATGAGTGCACATGGTGGGGTGGAGATCAGCGGAGCCACAGTGCTGGTCACAGGCGGTAACCGCGGATTCGGCAGGGCTTTGGTCGACGAATTCCTCGCCCGCGGCGCGGAGAAGGTGTATTCCGCGGCACGCGGCCCGCAGGCACCCGGCGATGCCCGGATCGTGCCGGTCGTAATCGACGTGACCGACGACGCATCCGTCGCCGCCGCGGCCGCCACGGCGTCGGACGTCACGATCGTCGTCAACAACGCCGGAATCTCGAACGGGTCGGCGATTCTGGAATCGCCGCTCGCAGACATTGAGGCCGAGCTCGACACCAACCTGTTCGGACCGATTCGGGTGGCACGGGCGTTCGCACCGGCGCTTCGGGCAAACCAGCCGGCGTCCTTGGTGAACGTGCTGTCGGTCCTGTCGTGGCTGTCGATGGGACGTGGATACGAGATCTCGAAGGCCGCCGCGTGGTCGGCATCAAACGCGCTGCGCCTGGCGCTCGCCGGTTCCGGGATCACAGTGACCGGGCTCCACGTCGGATATATGGACACCGATCTGATCGCACACCTTGACGTGCCCAAGGCCGATCCTCGAGCAATCGCTGTGCTGACGGCCGACGCCATCGAGCACGGCGATCACGAGGTGCTCGCCGACGACACGACCCGGATGGTCAGGTCCGCACTGTCGAATCCGGACATCACCGGCTTGTACCCGTCGCTCGTTCGACAGGCCGCCGCATAACGATTGACGCGCCGCCTCGAGGTACCCAACGACGCCCTCTCACGCGGTCCAATGTCATGGGGTCTACATAAGACAGATTATCGAGCATTGATGATGGGCGGATTGGGGCACCTGTGGGCTCTAGGAACCACTCTTCTCGCGGCGCTCCACTCTCGTACGACGCCACCGCGCGATTGCCGCCTCATCAGGCCACTGAACGGGCGCGGTGTCCTGGACCGATGGGTAGCGGGCAGCCACTCCGTGGGCCAACGCCGCCACGAGTACCACGTCGAGCGTCAGAACGATCAGACCGATGATCGGCGCCCAAGCGCCCGAACCGCGGAGCGCTTTAACCAGCACCGCTGTGCCAAAGCCGACGATTGACGCGACGAACGACAAGGTCAGACGCCACCCCTGCGGCAGATGCTTCGGCCACTTGAGCCATGCAATGCCCTTCTTCATTGCCGCAGGCTACACGCGCCCGGTCAGATCTCGGCCCCAGTGTTATGTAGACCGCTTCGCTGTCCGCTACTCAGCGGTACCGGGGTCGCGCCATGACGGATCGACCTCATCGTCGAAGACCTTCTCCTTGGCGAAATCGTCCTTCGGGGTGAGCTCGGCTGGCATGTTGTCCCCGGCCAGGTCATCCATCAGCGGCGTCAGCGCACCCGCGAACGGAAACTGGCTCTTCTCCTCGACCGGCACCGGCGCCGGTGCCTCATGCCACGGGATCACCGGGCGCTGCGGCCTTGGTTCGTCCCGCTTGCGCCGCTTCCAGAACGCCATGCGGCGATCGTAGCTCGCCCACAGGCGAGTGTCGTTGCAGCGTTCGACGCCGTTCTCCCAGAGCTTTCGGTCTTGAGGGTGCTCGAATGAACAAAGCGCCGGCCGATTTCGAGCTTTGTTCGTAGGAGCGCCCTGAGGGCGCTCGAATGGTATGCGCGCCGTTTTGGCCGCCGCTTTGTTCGTTGAGGCGCCCCCAGAAACCGGTGCCTCAAGCGACTGTCCAGGCCGACGAACAAATCGGACCTGCTGTGGCGTCGAGAGCGCACGGATAGGATCGCGCTGGTGAACGTCCTCGTGACCGGCGCCAGCGGCTTTCTGGGCAAAGCCGTCTGCTTGCAGCTGACAGCTGGCGGGCACACCGTGAGCGCGCTCGTCCGGCGTCCCGGCTCCCAGCCTCCGGGAACCCACGCCGTCGCGGGCGACATGACCGACAGAGCTTCACTCGCCCGCGCGGTCCACGAGAGCGCGCCGGGGTGCGTGATCCACCTCGCTGCCGAGATCGCCACTCAGCGCGATCCGGCCAAGATCCACGCCGTCAATATCGACGGGACCCGCGCCTTGCTCGAAGCCTGCGCGAAGCTCCCGACGCCGCCCAAGTTCGTGTTCACATCGACGGTGGTGACAGGAGATGCGCACGGAGCTGTCCTCGACGAGGACACGCCCCTCCCCGTGCAGACCACGTACGGCCGCTCGAAGCAGGACGGTGAGGCTCTGGTCCGGGAGTCGGGTCTGCCCTGGGTGATCATCCGCCCCAGCCACGTGTATGGCCCCGGAGGCTGGTACGCGGAGGAGATCGTCAGGCGGCTGCGCTCGCCCGGCCGGATGGTCGTGATCGGCCGCGGCGAGAACTTCTGGGACGTCGTCCACGTCGATGACGTCGCCCGCGCCTGTGTCCTGGCCGCCGAACGGGCTGAGCCGGGATCGACCTTCCATGTCGTCGACGATGAGCCGCAGACGCAGCAGAGCTTTGTCAGCCTGACGGCCGCGGCACTGGGCGTCGGGGCGCCCCGTCATGTGCCCGTCTGGCTCGCACAGACCGTCGGAGGCCGCGAGCCGATCGCGGCGGTGGTCCGCTCCGCGAAGAGCAGCAACGCCCGGATCAAACGCGAACTCGGATGGTCACCGGCATACCCGACTGCGCGGGACGGCGTATCGGCGGCGATCGCCGCGCTCGATCGCTGAGCCTCCGCCGCGCGTATTCACTCCGCTGCGGGAGCGTGAGGGCCGTGCCGTTCCGGCTGTGCGGGTTTCCGCGCGATCAGCATCAGCGTATGCCCCAGCCCGGCGAGTCTCGCCCTGGACCCGAGGCGGTCAAGCGGATGCAGCGCCCGTTGCAGGCCGCGCGGGAGACGTCTCCACGAGTAGGTCACCGCGTGCAGTTCCGGGACGAACCCGGCCTCCCGTGCCAGCGACAGCAGGAGCCTCGGTGACAGCGGCACGTCATCCGGCGTGCCGTGCACCGCCACCCCGAGGCCGACCCGGTTGGCGAGCGCCAGGCCGGCGCCAACGGGATGCCACAGGCCGGGTTCGATTGCGATCAGCGCCCCGCCGGGCCGCAGCAGTCGGAACGCGTCCGCAAAGCAGACGTCGAGCGGCTCCTGGAAGACGATGTGGTGCATGACCAGTCGGTAGAGCACGATGTCGAAGCTGCCCGGAGGTAGGTCGAGGTGTCCCCCGCGCCCGACGAACGCCTCGTCGGCGCGTCCCGTCGACTGCACGCCGCGGACGCGATCAGGATCGGTGTCGACCGCGACAAGACGGAACTGAGGAGCCGGAAACAGGTGACGACCCGGGTTCCAGCCGCAGCCGACCGACAGCACGTCGCCCCGATCGAGCGGCAACCGCCGCGCCAGCAGCCGCTGTTCGCGCAGGTCCAGGTATCGGTAGTGGGCCTGCAGCGCGGCGTCGCTGCTGAGGCGGTCCAGAACGTTGTCCGGCGAATACGGTTCGGAGCCGACCACGCTCCGAATCTACAAACCCTGGGCCCCCTGCCTCAGCGGCGGCCCGAGCTCACCACGCGTCGACAAAGCGCGGTCGGCGACCCGACGGCGCCTCACCGGCGTGCGCTGAGCGCAACGTCGCAGCGATCAGCTTCCGGGTGTCCGCAGGATCGATCACGTCGTCGAGCTCAAACAGCTGTGCGGCGTTCAGGGCTCGCGCGTTGTCCTGGGCCAGAGCGGTGATCTCACGCACGCGCGCCTCGCGCTGGGCGTCATCGGCGATCGCCTCGAGCTCGCGCCGCATCCCAAGTCGCACGGCGCCCTCGAGCCCCATCGGGCCGAGGTGAGCGCTCGGCCAGGCTACGGTCAGCAGCGGTTCGTGCAGGCTTCCACCCATCATCGCCTGGGCGCCGAGTCCGTAGCCGCGACGCAGGACCACGGCGATCAGCGGCACGCGCAACGCAGCTCCGGCCAGCAGCAACCGCGACGCGTGGCGGACGAGACCCGTCGCCTCCGCGTCGCGACCGACCATGAACCCGGGCGTGTCAACGAGCGAGACGACCGGGATCCCGAACGCGTCGCAGAGTTGCAGGAACCGGGCGCCCTTGTCGGAGGCGTCGCTTGTGACGGCGCCCGCCATTGCGTAGGTGTTGTTGGCGATGATCCCGACCGGGCGGCCCTCGATCCGCACGAGCGCCGTCGCGAGCTCTGGCGCGAACCGCTCGCGCAGCCACGTCACCGAGCCGTCGTCCGCGAGCGTCTCGACGATCGGGGCGACTCTGTAGGCGCGGCGCTCGCGCTCCGGGACGAGCCCGCGCAGCGCGGTCTGGTCGGGTGCGCTGAAGGCGTCAACCGGGCCCTGGAAATACGCCAGGATCCGACGCGCCACTGCAGTCGCCTCGGCCTCGTCGGCGACGACGACATCGATGACGCCGTTGGGAGCCTGCACCGAGACGGGACCGACCTCGTCCGGCGCCACCTCCCCCAGGCCGCCGCCGGCGATCATCGCCGGCCCACCCATCCCCAGCGAGGCGTTCTCGGTGGCGACGATCAGGTCGGAGCACCCGGCGAGCACGGCGTTGCCCGCAAAGCAGCGCCCGTGCACGATCGCGATCCGCGGGACCAGGCCCGACAGCGATGCCCACTTCGCGAACGAGCGCACGTCGAGCGCGGAGACGACCGGATGGTCGGTGTCACCGGGCCGCCCCCCGCCACCCTCGGCGTAAAAGATCGACGGCAGCCGCATGCGCTCGATCAGCTCGAAGAAGCGGTCAAGCTTCCGATGGCCAATCGCGCCCTGGGTCCCGGCCATCACCGTGTAGTCGTAGGCCAGCACGGCGGCGGCTGCCCGGTCCGCGCCGAACAGTCCAGCGTTGACGGTCGCGGTGCCGGCCAGGAGCCCGTCTCCCGGAGTCGACGCGCGGAGGTCGTCGAGGTCGCGCCGGGCGCGCTGGGCGGCGATTGCAAAGCGGCCGTACTCGGTGAACGAGTCGGGATCGACGAGGTCAGCGATGTTCTCGCGAGCGGTCCGTCCACCACGCTCGTGCCGGCGTGCGATGGCGTCCGGACGGGAGGCGTCCTCCGTCAGCTGCCGCCGGCGGCGCAGTTCAGCCAGGTCCGCCGGCTCGCTCGACACGGCCGTCAGCATACGGACATGCATCTGGTATCGATCTCCGCGCTCGAGGACATCGCGACGCGTGCGGTGCCCGCAATGCACCAGCAGGAGATCGACGGCTGGCTGGTGGCGCATATGGGCGGCGGCGTTCGGCATCGACACACAGCGCCCGCACGGCGTCGCTGCACTGTTTCAGCGGATCACCGGTCCGGCCGCATTCGTGGTCGCCGGGACGGCTGAGGACCCGTCGGCGGTCGGCCTCGGTGTCCTCGACGGCCGATGGCTCGGCGTGTTCAACATGGGCACGGTTCCGAGCCGGCGACGTCGTGGCGCAGGGCAGCAGGTGCTCGCCGCGCTCCTTGAGTGGGGCGCCCAACGGGGCGCCCGACACGCGTACCTGCAGGTCGAACGCACCAACCACGCGGCGATCAGTCTCTACGAACAGATCGGGTTCACCGCCGCCTACGAGTACGCGTACCTGACCGAACCGAACCCGAACGCGCGGTAGGCGTCATGATTGCGCCCGCACGATGCCGCCGACGGGTTACCACTACGCCAGCGAGATCAGCCTTCGCTGGAAGGACAACGACGTGTACGGACACGTCAACAACGTCGAGTACTACTCGTTCTTCGACACGGTCATCAACGAGTTCCTGATTCGCGAGGGCGGACTCGACATCCACGGTGGATCGGCGATCGGTCTCTGCGCAGAGTCGCATTGCAGCTTCAAGGCCGCGGCGGCGTACCCGGGCACGATCACCGCGGGTCTGCGCACGGCTCACGTCGGAAACAGCAGCGTCCGCTACGAGGTCGGCC
Organism: uncultured Conexibacteraceae bacterium; assembly: GCA_963778315.1. Lineage (GTDB taxonomy): Bacteria > Actinomycetota > Thermoleophilia > Solirubrobacterales > Solirubrobacteraceae > Palsa-465. The sequence continues at coordinate 992,443 of CAVZTZ010000015.1, forward strand.
TGTTCGGAGCGGACGGCGAGCAGATCGCCGAGGGCTGGTTCGTGCATGTGTTCGTTGACCGGGAGACGCGGCGCGCGACGCCGATACCGCCGCAGATCAAGCAGAAGCTGGAGGAGATCATCACGTGAGCAGGGACCGTCCGCGCCGCCGTCCTGACCGAGATGGGCCTGTCCGCTCCCTACACCGCCTCGGAACCCCTGCAGATCAGCCATCTGATCGTCGACGACCCCGGGCCTGGAGAACTTCTGATCGACGTCAGGGCCGCCGGGCTCTGCCATTCGGACCTGAGCGTGATCGATGGGTCGCGTCCGCGGGTGATGCCGATGGTGCTCGGCCACGAGGCCGCCGGAGAGGTCATCGGCACCGGCCCCGGGGTCACGAAGTTCGCAGCGGGTGACCACGTCGTGCTCGCGTTCGTCCCGGTCTGCGGTGAGTGCACCCCGTGCCTGCATGGGCGGGCGGCGCTCTGCGAGCGCGGCGCCGCCTCGAACACCGCCGGCACGCTGCTGTCGGGTGCGCGCCGGTTCACCGATCCGATCACGGGCGAGCAGCCCCACCACCATCTCGGTGTCTCAGCGTTCGCCGAGCGGATCGTCGTCTCCGAGCACAGCGCTGTCAAGGTCGACCCCACCCTCCCCTATGAGCTTGCGGCGCTGTTCGGTTGCGCGGTCCTGACCGGCGCCGGTGCTGCCCTCAACGCGACCCATATCGAGCCGGGCGAAACCGTCGCGGTGTTCGGCCTCGGGGGCGTCGGCTTGGCCGCGGCGATGGCGGCGATCGAGGCCGGCGCGAACGTGATCGCGATTGACCGCGTCGCCTCCAAACTCGAGCTGGCGACAGAGTTGGGCGCGACCTACGCACTGCAGGCAACCGACGACATCGCCGACCAGGTCCGCGATCTCACCCACGGTGGCGTTGACCATGCGCTGGAGACGGTCGGAAGCGCGATCGTGCTCGGTCACGCCTACGCCGCGACCCGTCGCGGTGGAACAACGGTGACCGTCGGCCTGCCGCACCCTTCACAGCAGCTCTCGATCCAGGCGGTCTCGCTGGTGGCCGAGGAGCGAACGCTGAAGGGCTCCTATCTCGGCTCGTGCGTGCCCGAACGCGACATCCCCCGCTTCATCGAGCGCTACCAGGCGGGCCAGCTGCCGGTCGACCGGCTCCTGACCCACACGCTGACCCTCGATCAGCTCAACGAGGGCTTTGATCGCCTCGCCAGTGGCGAAGCGGTGCGGCAGGTCGTGCTGTTTTAGCCCCGCGTCATTGCGGGTACCGCACTTGCATATGCGAACCCACCTGTTAAGGACGATCTCACTGGCCACGGTAGTACTGCTCACGGCCACGCAGGCGGCACTTGCCGCCTCGCCCCCCACCATCGCGATCAAGGCGCCGAGCGCCGTCGCCCCGAATTCGGTCACGCTGCACGGCTCCATCAATCCGAACGGCTACGCCACCACCTACGACTTCTCCTACGGGCCGACGACGGCGCTTGGAACGACCAGCGCAGCGCAGACGCTCGGGGCCGGCACCAAGGCGGTTTCGGTCAGCGTGCCGATCAAGGACCTTGAGCCCGGAACGGTCTACTACTACGAGCTCCAGGCGACAAGCCACGCCGGAACCTCGACCACGACGGTCCACACCTTCAAGACCGGCGGCGCGCCGCCTCCGGGCGCGACAACCGGCGGTCACTCGACGCTGACGACGTCGTCTGCGACCGTCACCGGCATCGTCTATCCGAATAACGCTCCGACGACCTACTACTTCGAGTACGGCCTGACGACGGCCTATGGCAGCGAGACTCCGCTGGTCACGGTCCCGGCCGGCACGGCACCACTGAGTGTCAGCGCCAACCTCACGGGCCTCGCATCCGGATCGACCTTCCACTACCAGCTGGTCGCGGTCCATACCGACGCGACGCCGTTCGGCGGTGGTGATGAGAGCTTCGAGACCTACCCGGACCCGCGTCCGAAGACGACGCTGCAGGCGAGCACGACCCCACGCTCGGAGAGCGGCGGGCCCTTCACGTTCACCACGACCGGCACGATCACGTACTCGTCGGCGACACCGCAGACCGTTGCCTGCACCGCCAGCAACGCGACCGTCGCGTTCTACTACGGGCGCAAGCGCCTGTCGTTTGAGAAGGTGACGGTGTCCTCGAACTGCACGTTCGGCGCGACGACGACGATCAAGCACAAGCCCGGCAAGAAGGGCGCCCGCGAGAAGCTGACCGTCAAGATCGGCTACCAGGGCAGCGGCTACGTCGGCTCGTCGATGGCCAAGAACGAGACCGTCACAGTCGGTTGACGACCCCGGCGATCGCCTGCGAGACCTGGCTCCCCTGCCAGGCTCGCGGCGACCGGCCGGGCTCGTCGAGCAGCAGCTCGGCACCCGGGATCGTGGCCGCATAGGCCTCGGCGACGGCCTGCGGGTGCTCGGGATCGGCCGCGTCTCCTGACGCGATCACGGTCACTGGCACAGAGATCGTCCGCAGGTCATCAAGCGCGTCGAACGGGCGCGAACGCGGGACCACCGAAAGCGCGTCGGCAACCGCGCCGAGGTCGTCGTGCTGGGCCATCCGCTGCCGGATGACCGTCACGATCGTGTCGCGCATCGCCGGTGCGACGCGTTCGAGGTCGTAGGCGTCGACGAACCCGTCGATCCCACCGCTCCGCAGCCCGCCTGCCAGCGCGTCCCAGTGAGCCGCACGCGCAGTTGAGAGCGCGGAGCCATCGAACGAGGGCGTGATCACGACAAGTCCTGCGACCCGCTCCGGATGCTGCAGCGCGAGGCGGGTGATCGTGTGAGCGCCCATCGAGACCCCTGCCAGGACCGCCCGCTGGACTCCGCGCGCGTCGAGCACGGCCTCGAGGTCGGTGGTCAGCGCTGGGTACCCGTACGCATCCGTCGGCGACGCCCCGGAGGAATGGCCGTGCCCGCGGGCGTCGTAGGCGATCACGCGATGCCCGGAGCGCTGCAGCGAGCTCGAGCCCATCACCACATACCGACGGGTCGCTGTCAGTCCGTGCAGCAGGACGACCGTCGGACCGTCCCCGGAGTCATCCCCGGCGAGCACGACGCCATCCGCCTCCACGGTGAACGCTTCTGAGTCCATCAGCGCTTTGTACCTAAGATGGATGGTATGGACGTGACCGAACAGAACTTCCAGGCGGCCGTGATCGACCGCTCGCAGCAGCTGCCCGTCGTCGTCGACTTCTGGGCCGAGTGGTGCGCACCGTGCCGCCAGCTCGGGCCGCTGCTCGAGCGCGCCGTCGCCGCTCGCGGCGGCAAGGTCGAGCTCGTCAAGGTCGACACCGATGCGAACCAGCGACTGGCCCAGGCCTTCAGCATCCAGAGCATCCCCGCCGTCAAGGCGTTCGCCGAGGGCCGCGTCGTCTCCGAGTTCGTCGGTGTCCAGCCCCCGGCGCAGATCGATCGGTTCCTCGATGCGCTGCTCCCCTCGGAGGCCGACGGGCTGATCGCCGCGGGTGACGAGGCCTCGCTCGCAGCGGCTCTCAAGCTCGAACCGACCCGGGCCGATGCAGCGGTTCCGCTGGCCAAGATCCTCCATGCGCGTGGGGAGAACGATGAGGCGCTGGAGATCCTGAGGCGGATCCCCGGCAGCTTCCAGGCGGACGGCCTGACCGCCCACATTCAGCTCGAACAGGACGGCGACACCCCCGATCTGGCCGGCGCGTTCGCGAAACTGGACGCGGGCGATCATGCGGAGGCGCTCGACCTGTTGCTCGACGTCCTCCCACACGCCGACGGGGCCAAGGACCACGTCCGCAAGATCGTCGTGGGCGTCCTTGATGAGCTGGGTCCGGACAGCGACCTGGCCCGCAGCTCGCGCCGCCGGCTCGCTGCCGCGCTGTACTGAGCCCAACACCTGAGGTTTGCGAGTGAGCCACCCGACGGTGTGGCTCAGCCGCGAGGCTCACGCTCCGAGCCCTACACGGCGAGCGTCAGCTGCCGCTCGGCCGCTTGATCCCCCTCCCCCAGCCCGGCCACACGCACCCCCAGCAGGCGCACGGGCTCGCCGGAATGCTCGGCCACGAAGGCGCGCAGTAGCCGCAGCGCGACCGGGCCGACCTGATCGACGGCGTTGACCGGCTCCGCCAGCGTCCGCGCTCGGGTGTGGGTGGTGAAGTCGTGCAGGCGCACCTTGATCCCGATCGTGCGGCCGCGCATTCCCTGCCGCACCAGCGCGGCGCACAGCTCGTCAACCTGGGAGGCGAGGATCTGCTCGAGCTCCTCAACCGAGCGGACGTCGACATCGAAGGTCCGCTCGCGTGACTCCGAGACGACCTTGCGCACCTCGCTGACGGGCGCGTCGTGCTCGAACCGCGCCATCCGTCGCAGCGACTCGATGCCGCGCGCGGTGAAACCGGTCGCGGCCATCACGCTGTCCTCGGCCTGCGCCAGCTCCGCGATGGTGCGGATCCCGACCCCCGCGAGCCGCTCGGCGGTCCGCGAACCGATACCGGGGATCAGCCCGCACGGTGAGCCGGAGAACCGCGCGTACGCCTGCTCGCGCGAGAGCACGACGAATCCGCGCGGCTTCTCGGCGTCGGATGCGACCTTGGCGACGAGCTTGTTCGGGCCGATTCCGATGCTCGCATTCAGACCGGTGGTCTGCTCGATCTCGGCCACGACCCGGCGCATCCCGGCCCGCGGAGCCGGGAGTCCCGTCAGCTCGAGGTAGGCCTCGTCGAGGCCGATCACCTCGACGATCTCGACATTGCTTCGAACGATCTCCATCACCTGCTTGGAGGCGGCGCGGTAATAGGCGAAGTCGGGAGGCAGGAACACCCCGTCGGGGCACAGCCGCCGCGCCCGGGCGGCGGGCATCGCCGAGCCGACGCCGAATCGACGGGCCTCGTACGACGCCGTCGTGACCACCGATCGCGGGCCGGTGCCGGCGACGATCACCGGCCGGCCGCGCAGTTCAGGCCGGCGCCTGAGCTCGACCGACACGTAGAACGCGTCCATGTCGAGATGGGCAACAACGCGCTCGTCGGACATCCCGACAGCGAGGCTACCCGGCGCCCCGGCCGGAACAGGCGTTCGCGGGGCGGTTCTGTGCCGGCCCAACGGGGCCGGCACCAGGAAGCTCAGGCGAACTTCCGAGAAACGCCCGAGCGGCAGACGCGAACCTGCCGCTCGGGGTGCTCGATCAGATCGAGGTGAGGACCGTCGCGACCGCGTGCATACCGAGCGCGTCGGCGACGTTCTCGTTCAGGTCGTAGTCACGACCTGGCACGAACGGGCCGCGGTCATCGACCGTCGCGACGACGGTGCGGCCGCCGTAGGAGATCGTCACGTGCGTGCCGCACGGGAGCGTCTTGTTGGCGACGCCGTAGTAGGCGTGGAAGCCGCAGGCGGTGTTGCCGGCGTCCTCGTACCACGAGGCGACCTCGTCGTGCAGCGTGGTCACCGAGCCGGCTTCGGCCCAGGCCTTGCGGCTGCGGCGGTTGCCGCGGAAGTCGACGCGCAGCGCCGTGGTGCCGCTCTCCAGTGCGCGATAGCGAACCTTGAAGCCGCCGTGGCGACCGGTGCGGGCCCACCCGACCTGCTTCCAGTGGGAGCCGTCGCGGGCCAGCAGGTGGACGATCCGTCCACGCGCTTCCGGGAGCAGCCGGCCGCTGAAGGCGACCTCGTCGCCTGCGACTGCAGTCCTGCTCCGGGCCGGCACGTGGAATCGCGAATACTCCGCAATCTCGGTCCGGTGCCGGCGATGCACCTTGACCGGGCGCTTGGCGGCCGTCGCGGGCTGGGTGTTCGTGACGACCGCAGCAGCTGCAGCGGTCGGCAGGGCGAGAATCAGCGCGCCAGCGGCTATCTGTGCCGCGGCAGGCGCGCGCAATGTGCGCTTGGCTCTCATGTGAGGGCCTCCTTTGTTGAACGTCTCGACCGGGTGCCGACGGAGTTAGCTGACGGACTCGCGGCGGCCGGAGGCGCTGGAATAGCGCTTCCCGGTCGATCGCTACGGGCTCAAACGGTCAGAAACCGCGGCCCGATTCGCCCCCGCCGACTGGCTCTCATCACAGTCGGCACTTGGGTCCCCCGTTCGCGGCTGCTCAGGGCAGCGGCGATTGAGCTCTGATCGAACTGACGGGATGAGGGTGGCAGGTCACCCGGACGGTGTATGTGAGGTGGGTCACCCTGCAAGAATCTGTCCCAGTGGCGAATCCGGACAGGCTGACGGGCCTAGACACCTCTTTCTTGCATTTGGAGGGCGCTGCAGCCCACATGCATGTGGCCGCCTGCGCCGTCTTTGACGGGCCTGCCCCGGCCTACGCGGACCTGCTTGACGCGATCGAGCAGCGGCTGCATCTCGTCCCCCGATATCGCCAGCGGCTCGCGTTCGTCCCACTGCAGCAGGGCCGGCCGGTGTGGGTCGATGATCCCCACTTCCGGATCGGCTTCCATGTGCGACACACCGCGCTGCCGAAGCCGGGTGGCGAGCGCGAGCTCAAGCGCCTGACCGGCCGGGTGTTCTCCCAGGCGCTCGATCGCAGCCGCCCGCTGTGGGAGATCTGGCTCGTGGAAGGCCTTGTGGACGACCGCTTCGCGCTGCTGACGAAGACTCACCACGCACTCGTCGACGGCGTATCCGGCGTTGATATCGCGACCGTGCTGTTCGATGTCAAGCCCGACGCGGCGCCGCCCGCGGCTCCGGCCCGGCCGTGGATGCCGCGTCCGCTCCCGACCTCCACGCAACTGATCGCCGATGCGCTGATCGAGCGGACGACCGCGCCGACCGAGATCGTCCGCGGCGTCCGAGCGATGCTCCGCGGCCCCCGTCAGATGGCGGGCCGGGTCGCTGAGGCGGCGTCGGCAGCGGGCTCGTTCCTCGCTCCGACGGTGCTCCGGCCAGCCCCACGGAGCCCGTTCAACGTCCAGATCGGCCCGCATCGGCGCTTCACCTGGGTCAACGTCGACCTCAAGGAGGTCAAGCGGATCAAGGACGCGCTCGGCGGAACCGTCAACGACGTCGTGCTCGCGGCCGTCGCCGGAGCGCTCGGTGCGCACCTGCGCCGCAACGGCCACGAGACCGACGACCTGGTGCTCAAGGCGATGGTGCCGGTCTCGATCAGGGCGGACATCGAACGCGGCGCGCTGGGCAACCGGGTCGCCGCGATGTGGGCGCCGCTGCCCGTCGGCGTCGAGAACCCGCTCGAGCGTCTGGAGCTGATCAGCGCCTCGATGGAGGAGGCCAAGCGCTCCGGGCAGGCCGTCGGCGCCCAGCTGCTGACCGAGCTGCCCGGCTTCGCGCCGCCGACGATCGTCGCGCAGGCCGCCCGCCTGCAGGCCCGCCAGCGCGTCTTCAACCTCGTCGTGACCAACGTCCCCGGTCCTCAGTTCCCGCTGTACGTGCTCGGGCGCAGGCTCGAGCACATCTACCCGATGGTCCCGCTGGCCGACAACACTGCGCTCGGAATCGCGCTGATGAGCTACGACGGGACGATCTCCTTCGGCCTGATCTCCGACTACGACGCCCTGCCCGATTTGGAGCTGCTCGCCGACGACGTCCGCGACGCGATCAGCGCGCTGAGCGCCGCTGCAGGCGCGCCCGCACAGTCGACCGCGTGAGGTGGATCTGGCTTGAGCGCCTGGCGATCGTCGTCGCCTCGCTGGCAGTGGCGCTCGGGTTGATCGCGCTGGCGGCCGGATACTTCTCCAGCAACGATGCCGCGACAGTGTTCGGCGGCGGCCTGGATGCGCTCCACTACGCCGATCAGGGTGACCAGCTGCTGGCGCCAGGCTCGGCGCGCCCGCACTACGACTCCTCCCCGCCGACGAGCGGTCCGCACGTCCCCGCGCCGGTCACGGCCAACGGCCGAGCGCTCTCAGACGCGCAGCTGCTGACGGCGCTGGCGGCGGGCGACGTCGTGGTGCTCTACGGGGCGAGCAGCCCGCCAGCGGGCCTCCCCGAGGTGCTCAGGACCCTTGCGGCGCCGTTCAGCCGTGCGCTCGCCGCGGCCGGCCAGGCGGTGATCCTGGCGCCACGGGCGGGGGTCAGCGGACTCGTGGCCCTTGCCTGGACCCACCTGCTGCGCCTGCCGGGAGTCGACAAACCGGCGCTCCGGGAGTTCGCCCAGCAGTTCCTTGGCCGTGGCGCCGGCGCTCGCGCGCAGACCGGCGCCTTGCCCGCCAGCTGATCCTTGCGGGTCAGTGTGCGGGCGGCCCCGTTGGGCCGCCCCTCGTCAGGCGCGTGGCCTGACCGCGATCGTCATCCGGGTCAGAACGCACAGCCGGCCCTGGTCGTCGCTCATCTCGACCTCCCAGACCCAGGTGCTGCGACCCGCGTGCTTGCGGACCGCCCGGGCGTGGATCGTGCCGGCCGTGATCGGCCGCAGAAAGCTCGTCTGGTTGGAGAGTCCCATCGCGATGTTGCCGTCGGCATGCACGCCGAACGCCGTCGCGACCGACGCCAGGCTCTCGGCGATCGACGCGTACACGCCACCGTGCACGAGACCGAATGGCTGCTTGAGATCGTCACGAACCGGGACCGTCGCCGTCGCCAGCTCGGGCGTGATCTCGAGCAGGTTCAGTCCATATAGGGCGTCGAACCCGGTCGTACGAAACTCTTCAGCGCTGCGGGGCATCACGTCCATATCCTGCGGGGAACCCTACCGGTGACGCGCCAGATGGCGTTGCTCACTACCCTTCGGCAGCCAATGGCTCCAATCGAAAGTCTTCCTCCCGACCAGCGCGCCGTTCTGCAGATGGTCCTGCAGCGCGGACGCAGCTACGACCAGATCGCTGAGCTTCTCGGCATCGACCGCGCCGCTGTCCGTCAGCGTGCGCTCGACGCCTTTGACGAGCTCGGCCCCAGCACCTCCGTCTCCGACATCGAGCGCGGGCTGGTGACCGACTACCTGCTTGGACAGCTCCCGACGAAGGTCGCCGACCAGGTCCGCGCCCGGCTCGGCAGTTCACCCCCGCAGCGCGCCTGGGCCCGGGTCGTCGCCTCAGAGATCAGCGCGATCGCGGAGAACCCACTGCCCGAGATTCCGGCTGCCAGCAGCCGCCGACGGCCTGAACCGGCACCTGAGCCGGCCGCGGCGGAGGTTCCCGATCGTCGCGATGAGCTCTCGGTCTGGGAGCGCACGGCCGCGGACGCGGCCGAGCCCTCGGTCCGGACGCCCGAGGCCCGCGAACCCGCAACTGCCGCGCATGCCGAGGCGGCTGGCGAGCACGGCGACGAGCGCCCGAGCTCCCGTCGCGGCGGCGCGATCCTGCTCGGTGGACTGGTCGCGATCATCATCGTCGCGGTCGTCGTCGTGATTCTCGTCAGCGGCAACTCCGGAAAGAGCGGCAATACGACTGCGCCGAACGCGGGCAGCACCGCGTCGAGCTCGACCGTCAGCGGGACGGGCACGGGCACCTCGACCACGGGGACCTCGACCTCCGCTCAGCTGCTCAAACAGCTCAACCTGCTGGCGCCCGATGGCAGCAAGAAGGTCGCGGCCGTCGTCCAGGTGGCCCGCGAGGGCACGACCACCGGAATCGTGATCATCGCCTCAGGGTTGGCCGCCAACACCACGCACAACGCCTACGGCGTCTGGCTGTGGAACACGACCTCCGATCACGGGAAGTTCCTCGGCTTCTACTCAAAGCGCGTGACCTCCAACGGACGCCTCGAAGCGGCTGAGGCGCTCCCGTCCGATGCCACGAGCTACAACGAGATGCTGATCACGCTCGAGACGGCACAGAAGCCCACGAAGCCCGGCCAGGTCGTGCTTCAGGGCAAGTTCGACGAGTAGCGTCAGCCGAAGATCTCAGTGAGTCCGTCAAGTGCGCCCTTCAGGCGCTTCTTGACGGTTCTCCGCTGCATGTAGGCTGCGAGGCGCAGCGTCCCGCGCATCTGCTGGCGCTCTTCGATCGTCACCGTCGTGCCGTCGGCGTCGCCGTCGAGCAGGACGGTCGTCTCCCAGCTTGCAACAACCCGCTCAAACGGGGTCCCCTCCGGTTCCAGTGCCCACGTCCGCAGCCGCTGTGGCTGTGACTCGAGCACCCGGAAATCGACGCGCATCGCCCGTCCCTTCTTGGTCAGCATCACCTGGGTGAAGCGATCGCCGGTGACGGCCTCGATCCGGTTGACCCCCGGCCACCACCGGGCGAGGTGGTAGGCGTCGTCAAGCAGTGCCCAGACATCCTCAAGCGGTGCCGCGTACCTGCGGCTGACGCGAACGGACGGCACGTCAGTCGTCGTACACGATCAGGGAGTGCACCGGCAGCGGTTGCAGGCGCTCCCGTCCGCCCAGCGGCGTCAGCTCGATCAGAAATGCGCAGGCGACCACCTCGGCGCCCAGCTGCTGGACGATGTCGGCCAACGCCCGGGCGGTACCGCCGGTCGCCAGCAGATCGTCGTGGATCAGGACCCGGGCTCCCCCGGCGAACGCGTCGGCGTGGACCTCGAGCGCGTCGATCCCGTACTCGAGTGCGTACTCGGCCTTGATCGTCTCGTAGGGGAGCTTGCCGCGTTTGCGGGCGGGGACAAATCCGGCCTGCAGGCTCCGCGCCAGCGCTCCGCCGAGCATGAATCCGCGCGCTTCTGCGGCGACGACGAAGTCAACCTCCAGCTGACGGCCGAACTGCGTCAGCCGGGACACGGCGGCGTCGAGCGCCCGCGGATCGAGCAGCAGCGGCGTGATGTCGCGAAACAGGATCCCGTCATGCGGGAAATCAGGGATGTCGCGGACGAATCCACGCAGGTTGATGCTCTCTGACGAACGGGCGGAGGACATCCTGAGGGTTGAGGGCCGGGCGTCCGGCCGCTCAGGTCGCGATCTTACGCAAATCCCGGATCAGCAGCAGATGCTTGAGGTGGGTCGTCACCGACGCCAGGTTCTCGAGCGCCTCGACGGCCTCCTTGCGACGCTCGGGATTGCGCGAGCGCAGCGCCGGAGCGAGGATGCTCTGCAGGAGCTGAGCCTCGCGATCAGCCGAACTGCGGAACACGCGCAGGTTGCGCCCTCCGACGCCGTAGCGGGCGAGCTCTGAGACGGCCCGGACGATCTCCCGCTCGGTCTCGTCGAAGTAGCGGGTCCCGCCGCGCACGTCTCCCTTGATCACACCGAAGTCGACGAGCTCGGTGACGAGGCTCGCCTCGGCGCCGGTGTCGTCGACGACGTCCTCGAGGCTGTAGAACGCCCCGGCTTCCTTGCCCTGGACGGAGGTGCGGCGCAGCGTCCTGGGATCCGTGGCCGTGTGGGCCGCCACCTCGCTGTCGGAGCGGCCGCCGGCGAGTTCCTGGCGGATGACCCGCAGCGGCAGAAATTCATCACGCTGCAGCCGCAGGATCGTGCGCAGCCGCTGCACGTCGGCGGGGGTGTACAGGCGGTAGCCGCCCGCGGTCCGCCGCGGGTTCAGCAGCTTCTGATCCTCGAGGTAGCGGATCTTTGAGATCGAGATGTCCGGGAACTCCTGCTCGAGCGCCTTGCAGACCGCGCCGATCGTCACCGCCTTGTGCCGGGGACGCTGTCCGTCCGGTTCCGCGACAACGGGGTCCAGCGGCATGCCGGATTCGAACGGGGTGTGGTCGGTGGTCGCCATCAGCTCTGCAGGAACGCCAGCTTGTACTTGCCGACCTGGAGCTCGTCCCCGTCGCCCAGGCGTTGGGACTCGATCCGGCGGCGATTGACGTAGGTCCCGTTGAGGGAGCCGCAGTCATCCAGGTAGTAATCACCGCCGCGACGGACGATCACAGCGTGGTCACGCGAGACGGTGACATCGTCGAGGAACACGTCGCTGTCGGGCCGACGCCCGACCGTCAGACGGTCGCCGGAGAGGCCGAAGCGCTCACCGGCACGGCCACCGCCGGCCCGGATCACGAGCGTCGCTCCACGTGTCGGCGGCAGCGGCGGCAGGTCCTCGAAGTCGTCGCTGAGCTTGAAGCTCGCGGTCGTCGCCCCCGTGCCGGCTTCCGTGCTGGCAAGGAACGCGCCGCAACGCTGGCAGTAGTTCGCACCTTCAGCGTTGGCGAAACCGCACTCAGGGCAGTGCAGGGCCACTGGGATCCCCGACTACTCGAGTCCGTCGCCACCGTCGGAGGACGGCACGCGACCGGTCAGGATGTCGGTGAGTTGCTGGACGTCGGCGCCGGTGATCACCAGCTCGCCACCCTCCTCCTTCTTGCGCAGCCGGTTGACCAGCTCGGCGCGGAGGATGTCGATCTTGCCGTGGAGGATGCGGCGCCGATAGGAGATCTCGATCTCCTCGGCGGTCAGCTCCTTGATCAGATCCTTCAGCTCCTGATCCGTCAGTGAGCCGAGGTCCGGAAACGTTTCCATGTGCACTCCTACCCCCGTCCGGCGGGAGGTCTTGTAGACCGGTCGTATGCGAGCGCCGAGTATATCCCGGGACCCCGTAGGTTCAAGCTGAGCTTGAGAGTTGGGACGAAGCGTTCATCCTCCACGGCGGGCACGCGTCTGTTCGCGGCCGCTGCGGAGATACAGGACGCTAGCGGAAAGCGACAGCGCGAGTCCCACATACAGCATCACCAGCGCCAGCCAGTGCACCCCCGCCATCGCGAAGAACGGCGCGCCCATCGTCGGCGCGACCGCCAGCCGGCCCGCCCAGTTGATCCTGATGTCAACACCCTTTGACAGTCCATAGCGCGTCAGGAACACCATCGCGACCTCGCGTACGACCGCGACCCCGATCGCCCAGCGTGGGAGCAGCAGGAAGTGCCAGGCAACCGCCATCCCGGACACCACCAGGCAACGGTCGACGATCGGGTCGAGCAGCGCCCCCAGTCGGCTGAACTGGCCGGTCAGGCGCGCTGTGAAGCCATCGAGGTAGTCGGTCCAGCCGATCACCGCGAACAGCGCCACCGCGAGCGCGTTCTGGCCGTGGCGGCTCGAGAACGCGATCACCAGGAACACCGGCACCAGTGCCAGCCGCACATACCCGATCGCGTTCGGCAACGTCCACGGATTCAGCGGCTGCCCGGCACGTGTCGGTTCAGGTGGTGGACCCGACCGGTCGATTCCGAACAGTCGTTTCTTGGTCCTCGCCCGCCACATCGCGGCACGCGAACCTTCGTTCAGGGGAGGCTGCGCCATAGCTCGGCGACCGCCTCAGCCGCGCCCTGCACCGGAACCGACCGTGATTCGCGGCCACGTCGCACCTGAACCTCCACTTCCCCGGACTGCAGCGTCCGGCGGCCGACCGTCACACGGGCCGGACAGCCGAGCAGCTCGGCGTCGGCGAACTTCTCGCCCGGGCCGCCGTCACGATCGTCGTAGAGCGTGTCGAGCCCGGTCGCGCGCAACTCGTCGTAGAGGCGGTCCGACAGCTCGCGCTCCTCGCTGCCGGGCTTGCCGAGCGTGACGAGGTGCAGGTCGAACGGCGCGATCGACCGTGGCCAGCTGATGCCCTTCTCGTCGGCCTGCTGCTCGACCGCTGCTGCCGCGATCCGCGCCGGCCCGATCCCGTAGGAGCCCATCCAGATCTGCTGCTGCTTGCCCTGTTCGTCGAGATACGACGCGCCGAGCTTGTCCGAGTAGCGGGTGCCGAGCTTGAAGATGTTGCCGACCTCGATCGCCGGTTCGATCCGGATCGGGGCACCGTTGATCGTGTCGCCCTCGGCGACGGTCGCGGATATCGACCTCCTCGTAGGAGAAGTCACGTCCCGCCTCAACGCCGCGCAGATGCGTGTCGGGTTTGTTGGCGCCCGCGACGTACCCGCCCGGGTTGGCAAGGACCGCCTTGTCGAGCAGCACCGGGACGTCGGTTCCGATTGGACCGAGGAAACCGGGCGGGCCGATCTGCGCGCTCGATCTCCTCAGCACTCGCCTGCCGGAAATCCGCGCCCAGAGCGAGCCGCAGCTTGACATCGTTGACCTTGTGGTCGCCGCGGAGGAGCACGAGGATCAGCTCCTCCGTGTCACCGAGCCGGACCACCGGAAACGCCTTTGTCAGCGCCGCCGGCGGCAGCTCCAGGAACCGAGCGAGCGCATCGATCGTGTTCGTGCCCGGCGTGTGGACCTCCTGCGGTGCGTCCATCGCCGGGGGCAACTGCACCGGCGTCGGCTCGGCGCTTGCGACCTCGATGTTCGCCGCGTAGCCGGGAGCGAGGATCACGTCGTTCTCGCCCGCCGCGCAGGGCGCCATGTATTCGTCGGAGCCGTGTCCGCCCATCACGCCGACGTCGGCCTCGACGCGGTACCACTCAAGGCCGCAGCGGTCGAAGATCCGCGCGTAGGCATCGGCGTGCTTGTCGTAGGCGATGTCGAGCCCGGCGCCGTCGCGGTCGAAGGTGTAGGCGTCCTTCATGATGAACTCGCGGGTCCGCAGCACCCCGGCGCGGGGACGCTGCTCATCCCGTTCCTTGACCTGGAAGTGGTAGAGGATCCGCGGCAGATCGCGATAGGAGCGGATCAGCGAGGCGGCATGGAAGGTGACCATCTCCTCGTGCGTCATCGCCAGCACCATCTCGGCCTCGCGGCGATCCTGAAGCTTGAACAACTCGTCGATCGCGTAGCGGCCGCTGCGCTTCCACAGGTCCGCGGGCTGCAGCACCGGCATCAGCATCTCCAGCCCGCCGATCGCGTTCATCTCCTCACGGATGATTCCGACGATCTTCTGATGGGTCCTCCACCCCGCGGGCAGCCAGGACCAGAGACCGGCGCCGACCTGTCGGACGAGCCCGGCGCGGACCATCAACTTGTGACTCAGCGCCTCCGCATCGGCCGGCGGATCGCGCTCGGTCGGAAGCAGGTATTCGGACAGGCGGGTCATCTGCGGGTCAAGCGTACCTGCGCCTCGGTCCTCCGGGTCAGCCGGGCCCCGTCGGTCAGATCAGCGGGTCCAGTTGTCCGGCCCAGCCGGGTTCAGTCGACGCGGTCAGCGCGTCCGGTCGTCCGCCTCAGCTGGGCCGCGGTTGCAACCCAGCCCCCAGTGGCGTTGGCCCCTCTGATAAAAGGGAAACCTCTAGGTTCACACCAGGTTCAAGACCCTGCCAAGGAGTTTCAATGGCCTTTTCCGTCCCACCCCTCCCCTACGACTACAACGCCCTCGAGCCCTACATCGACGAGGCGACGATGCAGATCCATCACGACAAGCATCACCAGGCCTACGTCGATAAGGCGAACGAGGCGCTTGCAGGCACCGAATGGGCCGACAAGTCGGTCGAGGAGATCCTCACCTCGCTGTCCTCGCTGCCCAGCGAGAAGCAGGGCCCGGTCCGCAACAACGCGGGCGGCCACTACAACCACACCCTGTTCTGGGAGTCGCTTGCCCCCGACGCCGGCGGTGAGCCGGGCGGCGAGCTCGGCGAGGCGATCAGCGCCAAGTTCGGTTCCTTCTCCGACTTCCAGGCTGCGGTCAAGGCCGCCGGTATCGCCCGCTTCGGTTCCGGCTGGGCCTGGCTCGTCCACGACGGCTCTGGTCTTGCGATCGTCTCGACGCCGAACCAGGACACGCCACTGTCCGACGGCGCCACGCCGCTGCTCGGCATCGACGTCTGGGAGCACGCCTACTACCTCAAGTACCAGAACAAGCGCCCGGATTACCTGGACGCGATCTGGAACGTGATCAACTGGGACAAGGTGGCCGAGCGGTTCGCCGCGGCTTCCTGACCTAGCGCTTCACTCGTCGAACGGCCTCGGGGCCGTCGCGCCCAACGACCCGCACGCGAGGTCGTTTTGCGCGGCACCCCCGGGGCCGTTCGCCTTTCTGAAACCTCGCCCGGTCACGCGCTTGCTTGGCTCACTGGCGTGAATGTGGGCTGATGCATGCAGAAGTTCGTCTCTACGACGAAGTTCTCACCCCGCCCGCCGCGCCCGGCCTGCCCCACCCTCCCGCTCGCGCGCCGTCCCCGCCCCGCCCGCGTCGGGGCGTCGCCGACCTTGGCCTCCCGCCGCTCCCTCGTTCTTTGGTAAGGGATGTACCGCCTGGGTGCATTGCTTACCAAAGAACGAGTACGTACCCTTTTCACGGGATGGATTCCGGGGAGAAACCCGCCGGCGACGTCTCGCAGGACCTCGCGTCGCGCACCTCGTCGTCGAGCGGGCCAACCGTGACCACCCGATCAAGCTCCGCTCAGCGCCGATCGTCGTGGCCGGCCGGACGATCCCCAGCTCCACCGGGCCTGAACGCCCAGCTCCAGTGCTCGCGAGGGCGGGCGCGAGTTCGCCGTGACGCACCGGGTGACAACCACACGGCCCGGCGGCCCCATCGGCTCCGAGGAGGAACCGCTAGGCGCGGGTGAAGCGTCGCCCGGCAGTGGGCGACTCGGACTCACGTTTGGCGGCCTGCTCGGCCTTGGCAGCTGCCTCGGCCTCCTTCTTGGCCTGCTCGGCCTCAGCCGCAGCGAGACGCTCCGGAGTGACAGCCGTGTCGTCCTCGTTCTCGGACAGCCACTGGCGCGCCTCGGCGGCGGCGGCCTCGTCGACGACGATCTTCTTGCCGGCGGCGTACCACTTGTCGATCTCGATGAACAGCTCGTCGACCAGATGCTCGGTCGGCACCTTTTTCAACGGCTCGCCGCGGGAGTAGATCATGCCGGCGTCCTTGGCCCCGGTGATCCCGAAGTCCGCATGGCGGGCCTCGCCGATCCCGTTGACCGCGCAGCCGAGCATCGAGACCTCGATCGGATCCTCGTATGCAGCCAGACGCTCCTCGACCTCGGAGACGACGGTGTCCATGTCGAACTGCAGGCGGCCGCAGGTCGGGCAGGCGATCAGGACCGGGCCCCGCTCGCGCAGCTTCAGCGCCTTGAGGATCTCCCAGGCGACCTTGACCTCCTCCTCGGCGTGGAACGTCGAGAGCGAAATCCGGATCGTGTCGCCAATCCCATCGGCGAGCAGCGTCCCGAGACCGACGGCGCTCTTCAGCGAACCCTCCACTTGGTCCCGGCCTCGGTGATCCCCAGATGCAGCGGGTACGGGATCTTCGAGGCCAGCAGGCGGTTCGACGCGATCGTGTTCGGCACGCGACGTCGACTTCATCGAGACCTTGAAGTTGTCGAACTTCAGCGACTCCATCAGCTCGACGAAGCCGAGTGCGGCAGCGACGAGCGCCTCGACGGGGTTGGTGTACTCGAGCTCGCGCAGGTGGGCGGCAACGAGCCGGAGTTGACGCCGATCCGCAGTGGCATCCCGGCGATCCGCGCGCTTCTCGACGACTTGGGCGACCTTGTCGGGGCCGCCGATGTTCCCCGGGTTCAAACGGATGCAGTGCGCTCCGGCATCGATCGCCTTCAACGCCAACGTGTGGTTGAAGTGGATGTCGGCGATGATCGGAATCGGCGACTGCTCGCACGATCGTGCGCAGTGCCTCGGCGTCCTTCTCGCGCGGCACCGCGCAGCGAACGACGTCCGCCCCGGCCTCCGCGACACGCTGGATCTGCGCCAGCGTGGCCGCCAGATCGGCCGTCTCGGTCTTCGTCATCGTCTGCACCACAACCGGCGCTCCGCCACCGATTGCGACGCCTCCGACATGGATCTGCCGCTCGGACGCCATTCTCCTGAGAGGATAGGCGTAGTCAGCATCCCAACGTTCTCACAACCTGCGGCAGCAACTTCATGCCGCCCGATCTGGTTCCTTTTAGACATGCCCTACACCAAGCGACTCCTCAAAGCCCTGGCCGCCTGCGGGCTTGCCGGCGCCCTCTTTGTCTCGGCGGCAAGCGCGTCGACGACGCAGGTAGCGATCATGCAGGACAACGGCCGGCTGAGCGTGAACCCGACCGCGACGCTCCTCGAGATGAAGGATCTCGGAGCGACGACCGTCAAGTTCGCCGTGTACTGGACTGATTACGCGCCCGATCCCTCGTCGAGCAAGGCGCCCAAGGGGTTCAACGCCACGAACCCGGCCGATTACAACGCCTCGGCCATGTCGATCCTCGACGCGGTCGTGCGCGGTGCCACTGCGGATGGCCTGAAGGTCTACCTCCAGATCCAGGGCCCGACCCCGTTCTGGGCCGACGGCCCCGGCGCGCTCTCCAACGCGAAAGGCCACTGGGAGCCCAACGCGACCGACTTCAAGGAGTTCGTCGAAGCGCTCGGCACGCGGTACAGCGGCAAGTACAAGCCTGCCGGCCAGTCAAGCCCGCTCCCGCGCGTCGGCACCTGGTCGATCTGGAACGAGCCCAACTACGGCCCCGACCTGGCGCCGCAGGGCCTCAAGAACAACACGATCGATGAGGGCGCGATCTCGTATCGCAACCTCCTCGATGCCGGCTGGTCCGGGCTGCACGCGACCGGCCACGGCTCCGACACCTTCCTGATCGGCGAGACCGCTCCCCGCGGGATCTCGACAGGTGGTGAGCCCGGCGAGCTCGGCGGGACGAAGCCGATCCTGTTCCTGGCGAGCCTGTACTGCTCGACGGTGGCCGGCAAGCGGCTGACCGGAACGGCGGCAAAGAACGAGGACTGCCCGTCCAGCGCATCGACCTTCCGCCGCGAGAACCCGGCGCTGTTCGACGCCTCGGGATTTGCGGAGCACCCGTATTCGCAGGGCGTTGCCCCGAACCTGCCGACGTACGCATGCGGGCAGACGTTCTGCTGGAACGCGACGACCAAGAAGAGCGATCCGTACTACGCGGACTTCGCGGAGATCCCGCGGCTTGAGAGCGATCTCGACAAGTGGAACCGAGCGAACGGTTCGGGCAAGAAGTACCTGATCTACAACACCGAGTTCGGGTACTGGACGCCGCCATCGACCGCGCCGCACACGCTCAACACGACGACGGCGGCCTACTACATGAACTGGGCCGAATACATCAGCTACGAGAACCCGCGGATCGCCAGCTACGAGCAGTACCAGGTATATGACCCCGCCGGGACGGCGTGGACCGACGGCCTGTTCACCGTCGGTGGCACCCCGAAGGCGACGCTCAACGCCTGGGAGCTGCCGCTGTACATGCCGACCGTCGTCGCCTCGAAGCCGACGAGCCTGACCGTGTGGGGCGCGGCACGCCCGGCCGTCACCGATCTGTCGGCCTACGGACAGGTGCAGATCCAGTTCGCGCCGCTCGGTGCCACGTCGTACACGACGGTCGAGAACGTGCCGATCAAGAACGTGCGCGGCTACTTCGATGTGAAGGTTCCCTTCACCACGAGTGGCACCGTGCGACTGGCCTGGACCGGCGGCAAGGCCCCGATCTACAGCCGTCTGCAGGCGGTCACGATCAAGTAACTGTCGGGTTTGGGTGGGGGTCCCGTTGGACCCCCGCCCATCCGCCCTGGCGACTCAGCCGGACCGGCGGCTGCGCAGCGCGAGCACGCCGCCGCCACCGAGGATCAGGACGATCACGACCCCGATCACGATCGGCACAGTCGAGTTCGAACCGCCGCCGGAGCCGCTCGGCTTGATGTGAATCCCCTTGAGCTGCGCCTGCAGCTGGTTCTCGATCACCTGCCCACAGGTCGAGTACTCGCGGTTCGCGGCTGGGATCGAGTTGTAGGCGGTCTGCAGCTGGGCGATCGTGTAGTGGTGCGTCAGCCGACCCAGAGTAGCGTTGCAGTTCGCGACGACGGGGTTGAGCGCCAGCGCCGCGCCTGGCAGCACCGCCAGAACACCGGTCGCTAACGCAAAAGCACTGAAGAGGCGGATACGACGCGTCACGGGCGGGTAATTTAGAGTGGACGGGCCGCGGGTGCCGGAACGTCCTGCCCCTATCCGATGTTTCGGCTGTCCTTTCCACACATCACCACGCCTCTCGCCGCGCTTGCGGTCGTGGTCATGCTCGCCGCCTGCGGCGGCTCGAGCAATACGCCGACGGCCTCGACGGCTCAGCACCGTTCGACCCCGCTGCTCTCGATCTTCGAGGACGACGGGTACGTCGAGTACGCGTCGAACCCCGCGCAGAACGAGCCTCAACGCCGCGATCAAGGCGCTCGGCGCGACGACACTGCGGTTCGACGTGTACTGGCAGAACTTCGCACCCGACGCCACATCGCGAACCAAGCCGGCGTTCAATGCCACCGATCCGTCGGCCTACCACCAGGCGAACTGGAGCACGTTCGACACGATCGACCGGGACGCCGCCCATGATGGCCTCACCATCTACCTGACGCTGATGGGGCCGGCGCCCCTGTGGGCAGCAACGCCCGGCGCGCCCGCCAGCGATAAGCAGCCGGGTTACTGGAAGCCCAAGGCGGCGGATTATCGGGAATTCGTGGAAGCCGTCGGGAAACGATACGACGGCAGCTATACGCCGCCGGGGCAGTCCGCCCCACTCCCGCGGATCAACTTCTGGTCGTTGTGGAACGAGCCCAACTACGGGGTCAACCTGGCGCCGCAGATCACGGGGTCGAATCAGGCGGTTTCTCCGCTGTTCTACCGACGGCTCGTCGACGCCGGATGGCAGGGGCTTGAGGCGAGCGGACATACGACGAGCCGCGACACGGTTCTAATCGGGGAGACCGCACCACGCGGGTTCGCCGATCCAACGCTGCAGGGCCAGGGCATCACCCCGCTGCGCTTCATCGAGGGTCTGTACTGCGTCGGCTCTGACTTCAAGCCGCTGACGGGGTCCGCCGCCACCGAGCTGGGGTGTCCGTCGGCCGGCGGCCGATCCGCCTTCGTCACCGACAACCCACCGCTGTTCGACGCAACCGGCTGGGCCGACCATCCCTATCCCGACACGTTCCCGCCGACCGTCAAGACGCCACCTCCGACCGGTACCGGGTACGCCGACTTCGCCGCGCTCGGCGACCTCAGTCCGACGCTCGATGGCGCGTTCACCGCGTACGGGCAGCACCGACTGCTCCCGATCTACAGCACCGAGTTCGGCTACAAGACAATGCCTCCCGGCAACGCCGAGGACGCGGTCTCACTGCGTGATGCGGCGGCGTGGCTCAACCAGAGCGAGTACCTCAGCTGGTCCAGCAGCCGGATTCGCTCCTACGACCAGTACCTGATGGATGATCCCAATCCGGCGCAGTCACAGTTCTTCACGGGCGTCGCCACCGACACCGGCCAGCCGAAGCCCGACGTCTACGACGCCTACCGGGTGCCGCTGTGGCTTCCGACGACCTCAGGCGCCGGCGCCGGCCCGCAGCTCGTCTGGGGCTGCGCCCGCCCGGCGAACACCGGCGGACCGAAGCGGGTCGAGATCCAGTTCGCCCCCAGCGGGGGACGCTTCCATACCGTCAAAACGGTGATGCTCAGCTCCGCGGATGGCTGCTATTTCAAGGTTCCGGTCCGCTTCAGCGGCGGCGGCTCGGTCCGCTTGGCCTACCCCGACGGCTCCACAACCGATTACAGCCGCACCCAGGCGATCACCGCGAAGTGACAGAACTGCTCGAGCGACGGTGGGCCGCGCCGCTTGTGCTCGCCGTGCCGCTGCTGGTGATGGTCGCCGTGCTGCGGGGCATGACCGTCGCGCTGCCGATCTTCCACGGGACCGACGAGGTCGTCTACCAGTACCCGACGATCCTGCGGTTCTCGCACGAATTGCCGTTCCCCGATCTGCACGCGTACGGCTCTGCGCAGACGCCGCTGCTCTACGTCCTGATGGCGTATGTCGGCAAGGTGACGGGGTACGAGCTCTGGCGGCTACGACTCGTGCAGGTGCTGATCTCCTACCTGCTCGTGCTGAGCGTGCACCGACTGTTACGGCGCCGGGTCGGAATGGCCGCCGGACAGGCACTCGCGCTCGCACTCCTGTTCGAACTCTCCCCCTACGTCTTTGGGCAGGCTTTCCGCGTGGTCACAGACAACCTGGCGCTGCTGTTCGTCGTGCTCGCCCTCGACCGCTTCGAAGCATTCCGCGACAGCGATTCGATCCCGGCGTTCCTGATCGGCTGTGTGTGTGTCGCGGCGGCGGTCCTGACCCGCCAGAGCACGGCGTTCATGGTGGCCGTGGGATTCCTCTATGCGGTGCGACCGGGCAGCGGTCTCCCGATGGGCGTCCGAGCGGCCGCTGCGGCGGCCGCAGTCGTCTCGGCTGTGCCAGCCGGGCTGCTGTTCCTCAACTGGCATGGCCTGGTGCCGGTCGGCGGTGATCCCAGCTCCTGCGGCCTGTGCGTGTCCAGAGGCCACGGCACAGGACTCTCAACGAGCGGACTCGAGGTGCAGACCGCCGAGCTGACGCTCGCGTCGATCGGGGCCTATGGGGCGATTCTGTTCGCGCCGCTGCTGCTTGCGCGGGACCGCTGGCGGCTGCGCCCACAGGAACGGCGCCTGGTGATCGGCGCGGTGCTTGCCGGCATCGTCCTGCTGCTGCTGTTCCCTGCGATCCCGGGCCAGCATGCCGCAGGAACCGTCTGGAAGCTCGCCAGCAAGCTCCCGACGCTTGATGGCAGCTCGCTGGTGTTCTGGCTGCTGGTACCTCTCAGCGGGGCTGTGCTGGCGTTACGCGTGCCGCGCGCCCCGCGGGCCTGGCTGGTCGTGGCGCTGGCGGCGACGTTCCTGGTGAGCGCCGTGGCGATCCGGTTCCCGTGGGAGAAGTACACCGATCCGTTGGCGCTGCTTGTCGTGTTATTGACGGTGGGCGTCGGTGAGCTGAACTCCCGCCGCCGGCTCCTCGGGGCAGTGATTCTCGCACTCATGTTCATCGCGTACGCGGCCAACACCTCCTCCCACGGCAGCGCGCTGCCGGCCCCGCACCCCCACGCCGCCGGCACGATCCGGAGCGCTGCGTGAACACGCCGCGTCGCGGCGGGCTGCCCGCAGCGATGCTGGCAGTGATGGCGTGCGCGCTGCTGGCCTGCGCCCTGCTCCCGGGCGCACTCTTCCCCGCGGAGGCCGCGGCCAGCACGACCGAGCTGCAGATCCTCGAGGCGGACGGCAGTCTGTACACGAACCCGGTCGCGACGATGGCGCAGATCCGCGAAGAGGGGTTCAACACGCTCCGGGTGATGGCCTTCTGGCAGACGATCGCCCCCGATCCCGATGCGTTCACGAAGCCACGGCACTTCGACGCCGCCGATCCCACCGACTATCCAGCCGCCAAGTGGGCGCCGTTTGACGGCGTCGTCACGGCGGCCGCGCAGGACGGGATCACGATCGACATGGATGTGATGGGCGGGGCACCGCTGTGGGCGACCGGACCTGGAATGCCGAAGCAGACGAGCGGGTACCCGTTCCATGACTGGCGTCCGAACCCGTCCGCGTACGGCGCCTTCGTGAAGGCCGTGGCGACGCGGTACAGCGGCGACTTCGACCCCGTCACCGGCAGGCTCGACCCGGGCAACGCGAACGACCTGCCGCGCGTGAGCTTCTGGTCGCTGTGGAACGAACCGAACTACGGCCCGAGCCTGTCGCCGCAGGCCGTCCCCGGCTCAGACAGCGTCCCGGAATCCCCGTGGCGGTTCCGGGCGCTTCTCGACCACGGGTGGAGCGCGTTGCGTGCCGCCGGACACCGCACCTCCCCGTACAGCGCCTACGCGGCAACCAAGGGGGACACGATCATCTGGGGCGAGCTCGACCCACGTGGCACGCCCACCTTCGGGACGTTCAATGGGATGACACCGCTGGCGTTCCTGCGTGCCGTGTACTGCGTCGGCCCGACCTACGAGCCGCTGACCGGGGCAGCCGCGGCCCAGATCCACTGTCCGCCCACGCGGGCGGCGCGCAGGCGGTTTGCCGCGGACAACCCGGCGCTGTTTCAGGCGAGCGGCGTCTCAGACCACCCATACATGCGCTGGTTCCCGCCCGACGTCGAGCGCAACACGGTCCCGCGCGTCGGGGACTTTTCCCAGCTCGTCTCCCAGTACACGTCGCTGGCTCGGATCGGTCAGCTCGAGAGCGCCCTGAACCGGCTGCTGGCTGCGTACCGCGTTCACGTCAAGTTGCCGATCTATGACACCGAGTTTGGCTACATGACCGACCCGCCGAAACGTCACTGGCGAGGAGACAGCGACTACTACCCGTCGCTGCAGACGGCGGCCGAGTACGACAACTGGGCGGAGTACATCTCGTACAACAATCCGAGGATCGCGTCGTTTGACCAGTACCTGCTCCAGGACGACGTCCCCGTGTCGCGGTTGACCAACTACGGCGGCTACGCCAGCGGGCTGAGCTTCTACGACGGCACCGACAAGCCGGGGTACGCGGCGTTCCGGATGCCGCTCTACCTGCCGCACACGACGGCCGCATCGTCCTCCGTCAGGCTGCTGGTGTGGGGCGCGGTCAAACCAGCGGCCTTTGCCCTGCTCGATCTCCCGTCGGTGGACGAGCAGGCACAGCTGATGTTCAGGCCCACCGGGTCACGCCGATACGAGCAGCTCGGGACCGTGACGCTGACCAACGGCGCCGGCTATTTCGAGACGCATCTCGCGTTCCCGTCGAGCGGAACGCTGATCGCCCGGTGGACGGTTCCCCAAGACCAACTGCTGGCGGACGCGGGCCAGACCCTGCAGAGCCGAACGGTGCAGGTAACGGTCAAATAACCTTCGGCGGATGGACGTCGAGGTGTTCGTCAGTCGCTTGCGGGAAATCTGCGGGCCGGAGTACGTCCTCACGGACCCGGTCGCTCTCGCCACCTACCGCTCCGACGGGCTCCTGCACCTGCGTCAGGTCCCGTTGGCGGCGGTGCTGCCCGCGACCGCTGAGGAAGTCGTCGAACTCGTCACGGCGTGTCACGACGCCGGTGTTCCGTTCGTTGCCCGCGGCGCCGGCACCGGGCTCTCGGGCGGGGCGCTGCCCCACGCCGAGGGGCTGCTGATCGTGCTGTCGCGGATGCGGCAGATCATCAGCGTCGATCTCGACGACGCGGAGGTCGTCGTCGAGCCCGGGGTCACGAATCTGGCGATCTCCAGGGCCGTCGCGCCGACGCATTTCTTCCCTCCCGACCCCTCCAGCCAGGTCGTCTGCTCGATCGGCGGCAACATCGCGGAGAACTCGGGCGGCGCGCACTGCTTCAAGTACGGCTTCACCACCAACTATGTGATCGGCCTCGATGTCGTGCTCCCGGACGGGCAGCTGGTCGAGCTGCGCCGCGGCAACCCGGGGTACGACCTGCTCGGTGCGTTCGTGGGCTCCGAGGGCACGCTTGGGGTCGCGGTCCGGATCTACCTGCGCGTGATCCCGGCCCCGGACCACATCCGGACGCTGGTCGCGTTCTTCGACGACACGATCGCCGCCGGCGACGCGGTCAGCCGGATCGTCGCGGCGGGCATCGTCCCCGGCGCGATCGAGATGATGGACGCGCTCTCGATCGAGGCGGCTGAGCAGGCCACCGGGACCGGTTACCGCCGTGACGCCGGCGCCGCACTGCTGGTCGAGCTCGACGGTCCGCGGGATGAGTGCACTGCGACGTTCGAGCACGTCGTTTCGCTCTGCGGTCGCGCTGGCGCCCGCGACGTTCGCGTTGCCCTCGATCCGGAGGAGCGCGCCCTTCTGTGGCAGACCCGCAAGGCGGCGTTTGCGGCGATGGGGCGGATCGCGACGGGGTACTACGTCCAGGATGGCGTGATCCCCCGCACCCGGCTGGCGGAGGTGCTCGGAACGATCGCCCAGCTCGCCGACAGCCACGGTCTGCGCGTCGCAAACGTCTTTCATGCCGGCGACGGCAACCTCCATCCGCTGGTCTGTTACGACACTGCCGTGCCGGGCGAGGCGCAGAAGGCAGAGCAGTTGGCCGGGGAGATCATCAAGGCCTGTGTTGACGCCGGCGGCTCGATCACCGGCGAGCACGGCGTCGGGGTCGACAAGCGCGACTACATGCCGGCGATGTTCTCCGAGGCCGACCTCGATGCGTTCCGGCGACTACGCTGCGCGTTCGATCCGCGGGGTCTGGCCAACCCCGGCAAGGTGATGCCGACGCCCCGGTTGTGCGGTGAGGTGCCAGGCCACTACCGCGAGCACCCACTTGAGCGCGCGGGCGTCGCCACGCGCTTCTGAGCGGGTCTTTCGCAATGCCCGAGATCGTCACACCCACAAGCTTCGAGGCTGCTGCAGCGGCGCTGGCCGGCGCCGCGGCGGGCGGCCATGCCGTCCGGATCGAGGGCGGCGGCACCAAGCTCGGTTGGGGCGCACGGGGTGGGCGCGCAGCGAATCCGCACCTCGTGATCCGCACCAGCGGGATCGACCAGACGCTCGAACACAACGTCGGCGACTTGACTGCCAGCTTCGCCGCGGGCGTGCCACTCGCCCGGGTTCAGGCCGAGCTGGCCGCTGCCGGCCAGATCCTCGCGATCGATCCGCCGCTCGGCGGTGCCGCCGGGGAGCCGTCCGCAACGATCGGCGGCGTCTTCGCCACGGCCGACTCGGGTCCGCTGTCGCACCGCTACGGGTCGCCCCGCGACCAGATCCTCGGAATCACGGTCGCACTCAGCGATGGGACGATCGCCCGGGCCGGCGGCCGGGTGATCAAGAACGTCGCCGGCTACGACCTCTCGAAGCTGTTCACCGGCGCGTTCGGAACGCTCGGTCTGATCCTCTCGGTCAACGTCCGCCTGCACACGATGGCTGCCTCGACCGCGACCGCGCTCGGCGCCGCCGCCGACGCAGACGTCCTGGCAGCCGCCGCGCGCGCGATCGCTCGGCAGCCGTTCGAGCTCGAGGCGCTCGACATCGCGTGGCGCGGGGGCCGTGGCGGGCTGCTCGCACAGGTGGCCGGCGGCGAGGCGGGACGCCGGGCGGTCCGGGTCGCCGCGGCGATGAAGGCGGCAGGCCTTGATCACGTCGATGTGACCACGGAGGACGCACCCCTGTGGGCCCGCCAACGGGCGGGCCAGCGATCGGCGCAACGGGCGATCGTGCGGGTCAGCACCCGGCCGGGGCTGCTCGCCGACGTGCTGAAGCTCGCCGACCGCAACCGGGCGACCCTCGTCGGCCGTGCCGCGCTCGGGGTCAGCTACCTCGAGCTCGACCCGACAGAGATCTCTGCGGTTCGCGAGGGGCTCCCCGCCGGCGCCAGTGCGGTGGTCCTCGACCTGCCGCCCCGCTCGGCCCCGACGCTCGATGTGTGGGGCCTCGCCGGCGCGCCCGAGCTGGCGCTGATGCAGGCGGTCAAGGCCCGATTCGATCCCGCAGCGGTGTGCAATCCCGGCGTCTTCGTCGGTGGGATCTGAGCCGTCCGTAGCGATTGGCCCGCATGAGCGTCCTCGATCTGACTTCCGCCCAACCGTTTGTGGATGATTGCGTCCACTGCGGGTTCTGCCTCGACAGCTGCCCGACGTACGTGCTGTGGGCCCAGGAGACCGATTCGCCGCGCGGCCGGATCGTGCAGATCGGTGACGCGATCGCCCACGGAGGCCAGGTCACCAACGAGATGGCGACCCACATCGACAGCTGCCTCGGGTGCCTGGCGTGCGTCACCTCCTGCCCCTCGGGCGTCCGCTACGACCGCCTGATCGAGCGGGCGCGGCCGGCAGTGGAGCGCCAGCAGCAGCGGTCCACCGCCGACCGGGCACTGCGACTGCTGCTGTTCGAGACGCTCCCCTACCCGAGGCGACTGCGCGCCCTGGCGCCGCTGTTGCGGACGAGCAAACGCCTCGGCGCCGACCGGCTTCCCGAAAAGGTTGCGGTCCTCGCCAGGGTCGCGCCGGATCCTCCCACCCGGGAGCAGCTGCGCAAACCGCTGCCGCAGCGGACGGCGGCACGTGGCACCCAGCGCGGACGGGTCGGACTGCTGCTCGGCTGCGTCCAGCGCGTGTTCTTCTCAGACGTCCACCGCGCGACGATCGAGGTGCTGGCCGCCGAGGGCTACGAGGTGCTGGCGCCGGTGCTGCCGGACTGCTGCGGAGCCCTGGAGCTGCACGGTGGCGAGGCCGAGCACGGTCTCGCGCGGGCACAGGCGACGGTCGCGGCGTTCGCCGAGCTCGGTGAACTCGACGCCGTGATCGTCAACTCGGCCGGCTGCGGGGCGGCGATGAAGGAGTACGGCGAACTGCTAGGTGATCCGGTTGCCGCGGCGTTCTCCGCGCAGGTCAGGGACATCACCGAGTTCCTCGCGGAGATCGAACCGCGGGCGCCGCGGGGTCCGCTGCCGCTGCGCGTCGTCTATCACGACGCCTGCCATCTGCGGCACGCGCAGGGGATCAGGGCGCAACCACGCGCGCTGCTGCAGGGGATCCCGGGCCTCGAGCTGCTCGAGGTCGCCGCCGAGCCGGACGTCTGCTGCGGCTCTGCGGGGATCTACAACGTCGTCGCCCCGGAGCCGGCCGCCGCGCTCGGTAAGCGCAAGGCGACCAATCTGCTCGCGTCGGGCGCCGAGGTGATCGCGGCCGCCAATCCCGGATGCGCTGCCCAGCTTGCGCGCCACACGCGCGAGCTCGGGCAGCCGCTGCCGGTCGAGCACCCGGTCGAGCTGCTCTGGCGCTCGCTGCAGGCAGCCCGCTAGTCCCGCTCGTCGACCGCCGGTCGGTCGCTAGTCGTCGCGGCGAGGTGAGACGAAGGGGTCGGTGCGGCGCAGGACGTCGGTGAACCGCTTCGGCACGGCTGCGGTCTCCCCCTCCTCCCACAGCGTCACGACCACGAGCTCGTCCCGCTCCGGGCGGCAGACGTAGACGAGATCACGTCGCTCGATGTCGCGAACCAGGACCGTGCCCTTGTCGCCGGCCTCGACGCGCCCCTCCAGCCGGGCGCGGGCAACGCGCGAGGCGATCTCCGTCCGCGCGTCGAGTGTGCCTCGGACGCGCTGACGGAATCGGTCAATCGCGTGGTCGGTGACGGCGACGAGCAACGACTACTGGTACATCGACTCGATCGCGGCGGCGTACTTGTCCGCGATCGGCCGGCGTTTCAGCTTCATCGTCGGCGTCAGCTCGTCGCCGCCGGGCAGCCACTCGTCGGCGATGATCACGTGAAACCGTTTGATCTGCTCGACGCGGGCGAGGCGTCTCGTTGGCCGCATCGACCGCCGCTTGAACCGCGTCACGCACGGCGGGCTCGTCGGCGAGCTCGCCGATCGACTTGCCGGCGAGGTCGTGCTGCGCCGCCCACACCGGGGCGTAGTCGGGGTCGAGCACGATCAGTGCGGTGTTGTAGGAGCGCGCATCTCCGATCACGCATGCCTGACCGATGATCGGGCCGCCGGACTTGAGCGCCGCCTCGATGTTCGCCGGCGACATGTTCTTGCCGGCCGCGTTGATGATCAGTTCCTTCTTGCGGTCGACGATCTTGACGTAGCCGTCGGCGTCGATCTGGGCGATATCGCCGGTGTGGAGCCAGCCGTCGGCGATCGAGCGTCTCGGCCGTCTTCTCGGGCAGGTTCCGGTAGCCGGGCATGACCACGCTCGCCGCGGACGAGCAGCTCGCCGTCCTCGGCGAGCGCGACCTCGACGCCTGGGATCGCCGGGCCGACCGTGCCGATCCGCACCGCGCCGGGACGGTTGCATGTGCCCGCGCCGCAGGTCTCGGACATCCCCCACAGCTCGGCGACCTCGATGCCGATCGCGTGGAAGAACTCGAGCACCTCGACGGCCGTCGGGGCTGCACCGACGTTGACCGCCCGGATCTCGTTGAGACCGAGCATCGCGCGGAGGTTCGAGAACAGCTCGTCGTCGGCCTTCTTCCAGGCCGCTTCGAGATCATCGGGTACCGGCTCGCCGGCCTGGCGCAGGCGGACACGCCGCAGAGATAGCTGGAGCGCCTGCTCAAGCGGGGCGCGCGCCTCGGCCGGCTGACCGGCGAGCATCGCCTCGAGGCCGGACTTGATCTTCTCCCAGATCCGCGGCACGGCGAAGAACCAGTTCGGCCGCACCTGCGAGAGGAAGCCGGCGATCTCCCGCGGGTTCGGGCAGACCGTGACGGTCCCCCCGTAGACGGTCGGGATGTAGTGGTGGGCCATCCGCTCGGCAATGTGCGCCGCCGGTAGCCACGAGATCACCTTCGAACCGGTCGGGAAGGAGACGACCTGCTCGACGGTCCTTGCGGTTGCCATCACGTTGTGGTGGGTGATCTGGACGCCCTTCGGCGGGCCGGTCGTTCCCGAGGTGTAGATCAGGGTCGCCAGGTCCTCAGGCCCGACGGCGGCTGCGGCTGCCTCGCCGTCAAAGTCAGGCGAGCCGCCCTCCTCGACCTCCGCCAGGGTCAGCACGCCGTCCGGTGCATCGCCGTCGATCACGATCACGTGCTCCACCCCAGGCAGCTCGGCTCGCGCGGCGAGCACGACCGGAAGGTAGGTCTGCTCGGTGATGATCACGCGCGATTGCGCGTCGCCGACGAGATACTGGATCTGCTCGGCCGGATAGGTGTTGTAGATCGAGAACGGGATCGCACCGAGGGTGGCGATGCCGAGGTCGACGAACATGAACTCGACGCGGTTGCTGAGCATCACCGCGACCGTGTCGCGGGCACCCACCTCCAGTGCGGCGAGCCCGGCGGCGACGGAATCGACGCGCTCGAGCAGCTCTTTCCAGGTGTATGCGGTCGAATCATCGACCGTCCTGACGGCAACGATGTCCGGATGGCTCGCCGCGGTCCTGCGCAGCGCGAGCGTCACGGTTGGGGCGTCTACGGCCCGTGCTGTTTCAGCTGAAATTGTCCCACTCTCCATGCGCCGAACTCTAGTACGCGGGCGTACCGAGCGTCAGTGCAAGTGGAGGGTGCCGTTCGCAAGCCCCGAGATGTCGTTGCTGAAGCCGATCGCGAACAGGCACAGCATCAGCGCGATCCCGATGAAGCTGGCGCGCTCCATCGTCGCCAGCGACATCTTCTTGCCGCCTCGGAGCTTCTCGGTGATCGCCCAGAAGATGTGGCCCCCGTCGAGCGGCAGGAACGGCAGCAGGTTGAAAATGCCCAGGGCGAGTGACACGAGCGCCAGGATCTCCAGTGCCTGGCTCGGGCTGTACTGGATCGACTGCTCGGTGAGGTCGTAGATCCCGACGAAGCTGTGCAGCTGCTTGCGGTCCTTGGCTTGGAAGATGTGGCCGAGCACGGAGGCGGTATGTCCGATCTCCGAGCCCATCGCGCGGAACGTCCAGCCGACCGCGGAGCCGGCGCTCTGGTAGGCGACGTACTCGTTGCCCATCGAGAAGCCGACGAGCGGACGTTTGGAGACCGTGGAATAGCGGGCGTGCACGCTGAAGGTCAGCAGTTTCCCGTCACGTTTGACGGTCATCCGCACCGCCGGGGAGGTCACACAGCCGTTCGTGGTCGCGCCGCCGGCGCAGTGGGTGGCGCTGATCGCGGCGATGATCCCCTTCTCGGTCGTCCGTCCGTCGACCGAGATCAGCTTGTCCCCGGGCTTGAGGATGTTCGCGGCCGGACTTCCCTTGTCGAGCGCCTCGATCCAGTTCCCGTTGCCGGTGGTCAGGATCCCGCTGCCCATGATCACCGCGAACAGCAACACGAATGCGATCACCAGGTTGACGAACGGCCCCGCGAGGATCACGACGATCCGCTTCCACACCGGCTGATTGACGTAGGCCCGGTCGTCGAGGATCCGCTCGGGCGGGGCGGTGAGTGAGGACGGGATCGCGGGGGTGGCCTGCAGCGGGCTCATCGCCGTAGCGAGCCCTGATGCGGGCGTCGCCGGCTCGGCAGCCAAACCCTCATCTTCCACCGGCAGGTACGCCTCCTCCGGTGACATCCCCGTGATCTTCACGTAGCCACCGAGCGGGATCACGCCGATCCCGTACTCGGTCTCGCCGATCGTCCGCTTGAGGAACATCGGCCCGAAGAACAGCGAGAATCGCTCGACGCGCATCCCGACGGCCTTGGCGGCGACGAAGTGGCCGGCCTCGTGCAGGATGATCAGCGCCGCGAAACCAAGGAACGCCAGTGCGAACGACACGGTTCGAGTGTGACAGGCGAAAACGGCGATTCAGGTTTCCGCGCAGACGCTCTTAGGATCCTCTTCTCCTGGCTGACCAGCGGCGATGGTCACCCTCCGCGCGGCCCGCCCGCCCGCGGTCGCCGCTGCTACTCGACGGCCTCTCTGTCCGAGATCAGCTCTGCCGCGACCTGACGTGCCTGTGCATCCGTCGCGGCAAGCTGATCGAACGAGTGCACCTGACGGGTGTCGATCGACTGCAGCGTCTCGTCGATCACCTCGGCGATTCCCCGGAACGCCAGCCGCCCCGACAGGAACGCGTGCACGGCCACCTCATTGGCGGCGTTGAGGATGCACGGCGCGGTGCCGCCGGCGATTCCGGCCTCGCGAGCGAGTCGCAGGCACGGGAACGTCGCCAGGTCGGGGGCCTCGAAGGTCAACGAGCCGAGCTCGGCGAAGTCGAGCGGCCTGATCGGCACGTCAATCCGCTCCGGGTGGTGCAGCGCGTAGGAGATCGGCACGCGCATGTCCGGGTAGCCGAGGTGGGCGAGCGTGGCGCCGTCGCACAGCTGGATCATGCTGTGGATGATCGACTGCGGGTGAACGATCACGTCGATCTCGTCATACGGCGTCCCGAACAGGTGATGGGCCTCGATCACCTCGAGCCCCTTGTTCATCAGCGTCGCCGAGTCGATCGTGATCTTGCCTCCCATCGCCCAGGTCGGGTGGTTGAGCGCCTGCTCGATCGTGACGTCCTGCAGTTCCTCCGCGGTGCGGCCGCGGAATGGTCCGCCAGAAGCGGTGATCACGAGCCCCAGCACGGTCCCGGGCCGCTCCGCCGCCAGCAGCTGGTGGATCGCCGAGTGCTCTGAGTCCACCGGAATGATCTGGGCGCCGGTTGCCTCCGACAGGTGGTTGACCAGCTCTCCCCCGACCACCAGCGATTCCTTGTTGGCGAGCGCCAGCGGGATACCCTCGCCGAGCGTCGCGACGGTCGCCAGCAGGCCGGCGGAGCCGACGATCGCATTGAGCACCATGTCGCACTCGGTCTCGGTGATCAGCTGCACGAGCCCATCAGGCCCTGACAGAACGTCGCCGTCGGTCCACGCCTCAGCGGCCCGGGCGGCGGCGTGCGGATCGTTGAGCGCGATCCGGCTGACCCCGTGGGCACGGGCCTGCTCAAGCAGCTGCTCCCAGCCGGTTGAGGCGCTCAACCCGACGACCTCGAGCTCGCCGCCGCTCCAGGCGACGACCTCGAGCGCCTGAACGCCGATCGAGCCCGTCGACCCGAGAATCACAACACGTCGCGACATGACTAGGTATGGGCCCGGGAACGGTTCACGACACCAGGTGTGGGACGGCTGCCCAGATGTAGTAGGCCGCGACGATCGTGAAGCTGATCGCATCGAGCCGGTCAAGCGCGCCGCCGTGGGCGCCGAACATGCTCCCGGCGTCCTTGGCCCCGGCGTCACGCTTGATCAGCGACTCGAACAGGTCGCCGATCGGCCCAAGCACGGCGATCGCCAGCCCCAGCGCGAGCGCCTGCCCCTGCGAGAGCCAGGTCGACTGGTAGAGGTGGGCGCAGAAGACCGCGACGATCGCGACGAGCATCCCGCAGATCAGGCCCTCAACGGTCTTGTTCGGGGAGATCTCGGGGGCCAGCGGCCGGCGCCCGAACAGCCGCCCGCCGAAGTAGGCCCCGGTGTCTCCCAGGAACGTGCCGACCATCACGTCGATCAGGATCCCGTTTCCGTGCGGGAGCTGGCGCAGCAGCACAGCATGGGCGAACGCCAGCCCGATCCAGAAGACGCCGAGCATCGTGCCGGCGATCGCGATGCTGGCACCGCGGACCTGCGCCCGGGAGGCGATGAACAGGAACAGCACCGGGACCGATGCCACCGCGACCGCGAAGGTGTCGCGCTGACCGCCATAGCGTGCGACGACGCACATGCCGGCGACCGCCACGTACCCAACGGCAGCGACCGGCTTCCACCGCTCGAGCATCGCGAACAGTTCGTAGATGCACGCACAGCCCATGACCGCCATCAGCAGCGCCCAGCCGATCCCGCCGAGATCGGCAAACCCGACCGCCAGGATCACAGCTGGGACCGCAACGAGCACGCGCCCGAGCAGATCGGAGCGCTTCTGCTCCGGCTCCTCACGACGCGCACGGCTGCCGGACGGCCCGCTGGTGCGCCGCCGCGGATCGGGCTGGCGCTGCGTGGAGCGGCGCGGACGCTCCGGGTCTCTCTGCTCCCTGCGTGCCTGAGGCATCAGCGGCCGCCGAACCGCCGCTGGCGCGCGGAGAACTCCTCGAGGCTCGCCGCGAACGCCTCGGAGTCGAAGTCCGGCCACAGCTCATCCCGGAACACCAGCTCAGAGTAGGCCGATTGCCACATCAGGTAGTTGGACATGCGCCGTTCACCGCTCGTCCGGATGATCAGGTCGGGATCGTGCATGTCCGGCGCGTACAGGTGGGCGCGGAACTCCTCCTCGGTGGTGCCGGTGAAGTTGCGTGCGGCATCGAGGATCTCAGCCCGACCGCCATAGTTGAACGCGACGAACAGCGTGATCCGGTCGTTCGCCGCGGTCTCCGCCTCGGCCCATTCCATCATCTCGACCAGGCGCTTTGAGACCGGGGCGCCACGACGGCCGATGAAGCGCATCCGCACGCCCTCGGCCTTCAGCTCCGGCGTCTCGGCCTGGATCCGCCGGGCGAACATCCGCATCAGTCCGCTGACCTCGGCCTTGGATCGGTTCCAGTTCTCCGTCGAGAACGAGTACACGGTCAGTTCCTTGATCCCGAATCTGACGGCGTCACGCAGGCGTGCCTTGACGACATCAGCGCCGGCCTCATGCCCGCGCAGCGTCGGCAGTCCTTCTCGCTTCGCCCAGCGGCCGTTGCCGTCGGTGATGATCGCGACGTATTGCGGCCCCTCGGCGGAGGGCATCAGACCTCGAGGATCTCGGCTTCCTTGAGCTTCAGCAGTTCTTCGAGCTCCGCGACTCGGGCGTCGGTCAGTTTCTGCAGCTCGACCTCGGCACGATGCTCGTCGTCGGCGCCGGTGTCGCCAGACTCCTTGAGCTCCCGCAGATCCTGCATCACATCGCGGCGAACGTTGCGGATCGCGACGCGACCGTCCTCGGCGATGCTGCGAGCGACCTTGACCATCTCACGACGGCGCTCCTCGGTCAGCTCCGGCAGCATCAGTCGAATCACGGCGCCGTCGTTTCCCGGGGTCAGCCCAAGATCGGATTCCTGGATCGCCCGCTCGATCGCCTTGATCGAGCTCTTGTCGAACGGCTGGATCGAGAGCAGCCGCGGCTCGGGCGCGTTGATCGTGGCGAGCTGCCGCAGCGGCGTCTGGGTCCCGTAGTAGTCGACGCTGATGCGATCGAGCATCGCCGGGTTCGCACGGCCGGCACGGACCGAGCCGAACTCGTTCCTGGTCGCCTCCACGGACCTCACCATCCGCTCGCGCGCGTCCTCGAGCAGGTCTCCAACTAGATCGTCGTCGCTCATGTCCTCACCAACGTTCCCACTCGCTCGCCCGACACTATCCGGTCGATGTTCGTTCCGTCCGCCATGTTGAACACGACGATCGGCAGTTTGTTATCCATGCACAGCGCAAATGCGGTCGAGTCCATCACCTGGAGGCCGCGCGTCAGCGCATCCTTGTGGGTGATCTCGGGAATGAACTCCGCGCTCGGATCCTTGCGTGGATCGGCGGTGTAGACGCCCTCGATCCCATGCTTGGCCATCAGCACGACCTCGGCGTGAATCTCCGCGGCACGCAGCGCGGCGGCGGTGTCGGTCGTGAAGAACGGATTGCCGGTCCCGGCGCCGAAGATCACGACCCGGCCCTTCTCGAGATGCCGGATCGCGCGGCGACGGATGTAGGGCTCCGCCACCTCTGAGATCGTGAGCGCCGTCTGTACACGGGTCGGGATTCCAGCCTTCTCGAGCGCGTCCTGCAAGGTCATCGCGTTGAGCACGGTCGCCAGCATGCCCATGTAGTCACCGGTCGCGCGGTCCATCCCCTCAGCGGCAGCCGCAAGCCCGCGGTAGATGTTGCCGCCGCCGACCACGATCGCGACCTCGACGCCCCGCGCATGGACCCGCGCGATCTCCGACGCGATCGCCGTGATCCGGGCAGGATCGGTGCCGTAGGGCTGCTCGCCCATCAGGGCTTCCCCGGACAGCTTCAAGAGCACCCGCCGGTAGGCGGGTGCTGCTCCGTTACTCTGCTCGTTCACCAGCCGGTGATACTACGAGCCAACCTGGAACCGTGCGAAGCGGCGGATCACGACGTTCTCGCCGGTGTCCGATGCGAGCTTCGCGCGCAGATCCTCGATCGTCTTGTCCTCGTACTTCGGGTTGACGTGCTTCTGGCGCAACAGCACCGTTTCGTCGAGGAATTTCGCGACCTTGCCCTCGACGATCTTCTCGCGGACGTTCTCGGGCCGGTCGAGCGCCTGCTCGGCCGCGATCCGCTTCTCGCTCTCGATCACATCGGCAGGGATGTCATCGACGCTGACGCCGAGCGGCGCGGCGGCGGCGATGTGCATCGCCAGATCCTTCGCGAAGGCGACGAACGCGTCGTTACGAGCGACGAAATCTGTCTCGCAGTCGACCTCGACGAGCACGCCGACCGGCGCCCCGCCGGCGGTGTGGACGTAGGACTGAACGGTGCCCTGCGTGGCATCGTTGCCGGATCGTTTCGCCGCCTGCGCCTCACCGCGAGCGCGGAGCAGCTCCACGGCCTTCTCAATGTCACCGGCGGCCTCGACCAGCGCGTTCTTGCAGGCCATCATCGCCGCACCGGTGCGGTCGCGAAGGGCCTTTACCTCTCCGGCGGATGGGGACGTCGTGCTCATCAGTTCTCCTGGGTGGTCTCAGCGGTAGTGTCAGCAGCCGGCTCGGCAGCACCCTCCTGAGGCGCCGACCCGGTCACAGCTTCAGCGGGAGCAGCCGGAGCAGCGTCGGCCGCAGGCGCATCTGCCGAAGCGGCCTCAGCAGGCTGCGGAGCGGCTGGCGCCACAGCATCTGCCGGAGCGGCATCCGTTGCCGAAGCAGCTGGCTCGCCGGCTGCCACATCGGCAGGGGCGCCCTCAGCGGCGTTCTCAGCCGGCGCAGCCGGCTGCTCGGCGGCGGGTGCCGCGGCCTGCTCGGCGACAGGTGCCGGGGCAGCCTCAGCGGCAGCGGCAGCCTCAGCGGCAGCGGCGGCCTCTGCAGCAGCAGCAGCCTCGGCTGCACGCGCCGCCTCAGCCTCAGCCTTGGCAGCGGCCTCGGCCTCACGCCGTGCCTGCTCCTCGGCCTCACGGCGGGCCCGCTCTTCAGCCTCACGCCGCTCGCGCTCGAGCCGTGCGGCCTCCTCCTCGGCGCGGAAGATGCCATGGCCGTGCGAAACGACGTCGCCGATCGCCCGGGTCACAGCGGCGCACGAACGGATCGCATCGTCGTTGCCGGGGATCACGAAATCGATGCCCTCCGGGTCGCAGTTGGTGTCGACGAGCCCGATGATCGGGATCCGGAGGCGCTGCGCCTCCTTGACGGCGATCGCCTCGACCTTGAGATCGATCACGAACACGGCGTCGGGCGGACGCTGCATGTTCTTGACGCCGCCGAGGTTGGCGCGGAGCTTCTCGAGGTCGGCCTGGGCGGCCATCCGCTCACGGGTCGGGAGCAGCTGCAGCTGGCCCTCGGTCTCGTAGCGCTCGAGATCGTGCAGACGCTTGATCCGCCCTGAGATTGTCTGGAAGTTGGTCAGCAGGCCACCGAGCCAACGGTGGTTGACGTACGGCATGCTCGCCGCCTCGGCGATCTCCTTGATCGAGTCGCGAGCCTGCTTCTTGGTGCCGACGAACATGACGGTGCCGCCGCGCCGGGCGATGCCCTCGGCGAACTGGCGGGCGTTCTCGAGCAGCTGTTCTGTCTGCTCCAGGTCGATGATGTAGATGCCATCGCGCTCACCGAAGATGAAACGACGCATCTTCGGGTTCCAACGGCGTGTCTGGTGGCCGAAATGGACGCCGGCCTCCAGCAGCTCTTTCATGCCGACTTGAGCCACTGTCTTACTCCCTTGTATGTATGGATTGAACGGCTACCTGCCACCTGCGCAGTTCGCGGACTCCGTGATCGGAGCAGGGTCGCGACCGCGCCTTGAGTGGGGCAGGGTTGGGTTTAGAAGGAAACGACGGGCACGAGTTTAGCTCGCGCCCGTGCCTGCCCTGCGGAGCGCCGCTTCGAGGTCGGCGGGCAGCGGCGAGCTGACGTCGACGAGCTCCTCGGTGATCGGGTGGGGAAACGCCAGCCGGGCGGCGTGCAGGAACTGCCGCTCCAGACCGAGCGCGGCCGCGCTGGCCGTCCCGCCGTACACCGGGTCACCGCACACCGGATGCCCGATCGCCTGCATATGCACACGGATCTGGTGGGTGCGACCGGTCTCAAGCACCACCCGCAGCAGCGTGTACGGGCCCAGCAGCCGCTCGATCTCGAAGTGGGTGCGCGCCTCCCGCAGCACGTCGGAATCGAGCGAGACCCGCAGGCGGTCACGCCGGTCACGGCCGATCGGTGCGTCGATCAACCCCGTCCGCGCGTTCGGAGTCCCCTGCACGAGCGCCAGATACTCGCGGCGCAGCTCGCGGTCCTGGAGCAGCGCCTTGAGCTTGCGGTGCACCCTCTCGCTCTTGGCGACGACCAGCAGGCCCGAGGTCTCCTTGTCGAGCCGGTGTACGATCCCCGCCCGGAACGGGTCCTCCCCTCCGGCGCCCCGTCCCTCAAGCGCCTGGGCCAGCGTCCCCTCGGCATGTCCGCGGGCCGGATGCACGACCACCCCGGCCGGCTTGTCGACGACGAGCAGGTGCTCGTCCTCGTAGGGCACGTCGAAGCGGACGCCCTGCGTGGTGGCCGCTCCAACGGGAGCGGCAGCAAACGGCGCTTCCTGCTCCGCCACCGCGATCCGCTCACCTGCGGCCAGCAGGTGGCGCTTCTGCACCGGCCGGCCGTCGACGGTGACCGCGCCCGCGGTGATCAGCTTGACCGCCTGTGCCCGTGAGCCGACGGTCTCCGCGAGGTAGTGATCGAGTCGCTGCCCGGCGTCGTCGGGCCCGACCTCGATCTCACTCACCCTTACTCCCGTACTCGATCACGATCACCAGGATGACGACACCCACCGTGATCGACGTATCGGCGAGATTGAACGCCGGCCAGTGCGGCAGCTTGATGAAGTCGATCACCGAGCCGCGGGCGATCCGGTCGATCAGGTTGCCGATCGCGCCACCGATCAGCATTCCGGTCGGCAACCACAGCAGCTGGCGGCGCGGACGCAGCAACAGAAATCCCAGCAGCGCGATCAGCGCCAGGGCCGTCACGACGTACACGGCGGCACCCCCGCCCGACAGGAATCCGAACGCGACGCCGCTGTTGCGCTCATAGACGAGCTCCAGCAGGCTGCCGACGAGGTGAGTCGTCTGATTCGGCTTGATCGAGGTCCCGACCGTGTGCTTGGACAGCTGGTCGATGCCGATCACGATCAGCACGACCAGCCCTGCCCGGGCCAGCGCCAGACCGCGCGCGGCAGTTGTGCTGCCTACCGCCGTCAACCGTGGATCAGCTTGTAGACGATCGTCTCGACCACGTACAGGACGATGATCCCCAGCATCGGGCTCAGGTCGATCGCGCGCATCGGCGGCATGATCTTGCGGAAGATCCGCAGGTACGGCTCGCTGACGTCACGCAGGAAGTTGAACAGCGCGTCGCTCCAGCGCGCGTACGGCGGCTTGGCGCCGAACGAGAAGATCATGTTCAGCAGCAGGTAGCCGAACAGCGCGATCAGGTAGACGTAGAACACCGCCTGGACGTAGTTGGCGATGTCGACGCGGACGCTCGAAGCGAGAACGATCATCGGGCCTTCCTGGTGACCGCGTCGATTGCGTCCTGGAAGGCCGCTCGGACACCGGCGTTCTCGAGCGCTGCGAGGCCGCGGGCGGTCGAGCCACCGGGCGAGGTCACCTCGCGGCGGACCGCGAGCGTGTCGTAGTCCTTGTGCTTGAGCAGCTCGGCGGTGCCGGCCATCGTCTCGACGACGAGCCGAGCGGCCAGTGGCGCCGGGATCCCGTGCCGGACCGCTGCGTCAACCTGGGCTTCGGCCAGCAGCGCCTGGTAGGCCGGGCCGACACCGGAGACGGAGGTCGCCGCATCCATCATCGATTCGGGCACCGTGATCACGGTCCCTAGCCGGCCGAACAGGTCGAGGATCTCGGATTCGACGGCGGGACTGAGCACGAAATCCGCGTCCGGCTCGCGCTGCGCGTAGATGAGCACGCCTCGCCGGACCTCGACGGCCGTGTTCGGCATCAGCGCGAACACGTTGGTCTGCGGGTACGCCTTCTGGATCGCCGCCGTCGGCGTCGCGCCGAGCACGGAGACGACCGGCTTGTGGGTGTGCCCGATCTCCGCCGCGACCTCGGCAAGGTGGTAGGGCTTGTGACAGAGGACGATCACGTCCACCCGCTCAGCGAGCTGCGGGTTGGTCGCGACCTCGCCGCCGAGCTCATCGACGAGTTGGCGCGCCCGACCCGAGCCGCTGTCGGAGACGACCACGGGATCACCCCAGCCGCGCGCCATTGCGCGCGCCATGTTTCCAGCGCCGATCAGCCCAACCTTCATTGCCGCAGAGCCTACCTTGACGCCGCGGCGGGTCAGCTCTGGTTGAAGAAGCCCTTCTCGATGATTCGGGCTCGCTCCTCTGCCGACACCTCGACGTTGTGCGGCGTCAGCAGGAACACGCGATCCGCGATCCGCTGCATGCCGCCGTCGAGGGCGTAGGTGAGCCCGCTGGAGAAGTCGATCAGCCGTTTGTTGAGGTCGTTGTCGGTGCCCTGCAGGTTCAGGATCACGGGAATCGCGTCCTTGAACTTGTCGGCCACGTCCTGAACGTCGTTGAAGCTCTTGGGCGCCACGAAGTGGACGCGCACGTCGCCGGAGCGCCCGTTGGCGCTCCGCACCGGCCGTAGCGGCGCGGTCCGGCGGTCGTCAACGTCGTCCGAGAAGATGTCGTCGAACTCGTCCCGGCGCCGACGAGCCTGTGGCAGCCGCCGGACGGTCGGGCGTTCCCGATAGCTGTCCTGCATCTGAACCTCCGGCTCCGAGTAGGGCTCGTCGTACTCGTCGTCTTCGTAGGCCTCATCCTCAGCGAGGCCGAAGTACACGAGCGTCCGATGCCATGTGTCGCGCATTGCCATATCGCCAGAAGGTTCGATTGCTCGCGGGAATTCCCTCCCGCTGGGACGATTATGGCGCGCTTTTTCGGTACAGACCCGTTCCGAGTCGAATGATCGTCGCGCCCTCCCGTACCGCGGCCACGTAATCCTGGCTCGTTCCCATCGACAATTCCCTGAGGTTGTAGCGCTCCGAAAGCTCCCTGAGTGCGGCGAAATGCGGGCGGCTGTCGTCAGGATCCACAGCCTGTGGCGGCATCGTCATCAGGCCGACAACGGGTACCGGTGAGCGCTCGAGGTACGCCTCGAGCTGATCCGGGGAGATGCCGCTCTTTCCCGTCTCGCCGGCGATATTGACCTCGATCAGGATCTTCGTCTCTGTGTCTGGGTGCTTACCGAGTTGTTCAAGCGCCGACTCGCTCGCGACGGAGTGGATGTAGCGGACGCGACCGACCAGATCCTTGACCTTGCGGCTCTGCAGGGCGCCGATGAAGTCCCAGGTCTCGAACAGATCCTGGTGCTCGTCCTGCTTCGCCTGGAGTTCCTGAGCCCGGTTCTCCCCCACCGTCCGAATCCCACCGTGGGCGAGCGCCGGCAGGTGTTCCGCCGGCAGGTATTTGATCGCGGCGACGATCTCGACCGTGTCCGGGTCCCGACCGGTCGCGGCGATCTCCTGGTGGATCCGGTCCAGATTGCTTGCGACCGTCTCCGGATCGAGGTCATGGATCAGCTCAACCATGCGATCCCCGCCTGACGGCCTGTGACGCCGTTGTCGCGCCGATGCGAGAACAGCAGGTCTTCGTCGGTACAGATCGTGCAGATGTCGACGTCGTAGACGACCTCGACCCCGGCGCTTCTGAGCTGGTATGCCGCGATCCTCTTGAGGTCGAGGTTCCGGCCGTTCTGCACCTCCGGCCCATACTCGGCGAAGCGTTCCCTCAGCTCGTCGCCGACCTCGTAGCAGCAGGGCCCAGCGCCCGGACCGATGGCCGCGACGATCGGCCGCGAGTTGTCGCTCGCGTCGATCGCGACGGCGCGCGGCTCCGCCTTCGGATCGGTGTCGATGTCGCCGCCGTGCCCGCGCTCGCCCTGGCGCAGGGCGTGGACGGCGGCGATGCCGGCAGCGATCACACCTTTTGCCAACCCTGGCCAACCGGCGTGCACCATCGCAACCGCGTGCCCGTCAGTGATCGCGATCGGCAGGCAGTCGGCGGCAAGCACCAGCGGCGCGACCCCATGCGTTGCGGTCGCGACGCCATCGCCGTCGGCCGGGACGACATCGGGATCGTTGGGCCCGTCGACGATGTGGACGGTGTTCTCGTGCACCTGCCTGCGCCAGGCCAGCCGGATGCCGAACTGCTCCTCGAGATCGCTTCGGTTCCGCTTGACGGCGTCCGGGTCGTCGTCGGTCAGGATCCCGAGGTTGAGCGTGTCGTACGGTGCGCTTGAGTGGCCCCCACGCCGGGTCGTGAACACGGCCCGAGCACCGGGAAGATCGATCCCGATGTGGTCACCGAGTGCGTAGAACGGGTCCGGAAGCTCCACGCCCCTCAGGCTAAACGGTGCTCTCCGCTACCCCAAGAGGATCTGATCGTTGCTGAGCCCGATCCCCCTGAGCTGCCATCGAGCGATCCGGCCCTCGTGGGGGTCTCTCGGTGCCATCCCCGGGAAGCCGCCGACGTCCTCAGCCCGGCTGCACCGCCGCCAGCGCCACAGCCAGCTGCGCCTCGGCCGAGACCGCCTCGCCGTCGAGCATCGCCGCGCGCGCGGCCCCCAGCGCCTGCCCGACCAACGGCCCGGGTGCGATCCCGGCCGCGATCACGTCAGCGCCGTCGATCGCCAGCGACCGTCCGCGCAGCTCGACAAGCCACTCGCGGGCCGCCGACGCCGGATGGATCGCTCCAGCGATCGCCACCAGCTCCGCGACGCCCACCGCGTGAGTCCCGGAGCCGACGAACCAGCGCACGGCTTCGTCGATCTCGGACGGCGGTCCCGCCATCTCCAGACGTGCGGACAGCTTGTCCGCCCTCAGCGCAATCGTCACGAGCGCGTCGCGCTCCGCGGCGACGAAGCCGAGTGAGGACACCAGCTCCTCGATCAAGCCGGCAGCGCCTGCCGACGAACCGTCAGCGGCCGCCGGGACGCCGAGCTCCGCAGCGGCCGGCACGCCGAGTACAGCCACCCCCAGCACGACGAGCTCACGCCGGCCGTCATCCGGCAACAGCCTCAGCGCGCGCGCCACAAGTGACGGATCATCGACTCCGAACCCCGGCGCGATCGCCGCATCAACCCCCAGCCGCCGCAGCCAGGCAAACCCGGCCAGCGGCTCCGGCTCCCGAGCCAGCAACCGCAGTTCGTTCCCCAGCCGGGTACCGCTGATCGTGCCCAATGCGCCGCCGGCAACAGCCGCGACGGCCAGCTCTTCGGTCTCCGGGCCGACGGTAAAGCCGAGGCGCCCCGCATAGCGGGCCAACCGCAGCAACCGCGTCGGATCGTCGAGGAAGCTCGCGTCGTGGAGCACGCGCAGCACCCCGTCCGACAGGTCGTCCAGAGCCGTGGGAACCGCCAACAGCGACCCCCGTCCGATCCCCGTCAACACCAGCGCCACCGCGTTGACGGTGAAGTCCCGACGCGCCAGATCCTCTGACGCCGGCGCCCGGGCGATCGCAGGCAGAGCTCCTGGAAACGCGTACGTTTCGGTGCGGCTGCGGGCAAGATCGATCGTGATCCCAGCAACCGTCACGGTGGCCGTGTCAAAGCGGTCGTGGGCGCGCGTCACCGAGCCGCCCGCGGCCTCCACCGCAGCGAGCGCCGGCTCGACGTCCCCTTCGACGATCAGATCGAGGTCGGCCGGGTCGTCCCGCTCGAGCAGCAGGTCCCGGACCGCACCGCCGACGAGCAGGAGCCGCGGCTGGAACCCCTCGCCGATGGCGCCCAGCAGGGCCCCGAGGCCCGGCAGCGCGGCTGCACGCTCCAGCAGGGTGTCGGTGTCGAGGGGCGTCACAGGGCCATCTTCCCAGTCGCTAACCTCCGCCAGCGATGTCGAGCCTTGGCCCG
The DNA here is from genome assembly GCA_963778315.1 of uncultured Conexibacteraceae bacterium. Classification (GTDB taxonomy): domain Bacteria; phylum Actinomycetota; class Thermoleophilia; order Solirubrobacterales; family Solirubrobacteraceae; genus Palsa-465. The sequence continues at coordinate 1,036,349 of CAVZTZ010000015.1, forward strand.
CGCACGCGGCGCTTGCTCGTCGCTGCAGGAATCTTGGTGGTGGTGATCGTTGCCGGGGTGATCTTCGTGCTCGTGCACGAGCCGCACAACGTCTCCCACCCGAACCTGTCCTTCACGCAGCCGACGACCAGTGCCACGACCACCTCGAAACCGTCGACCAAGAGGCGGACGGCGTACAACTTCAACTGGTCGCTGTACGGCTACACCGATGACCGCGATCGTGACTTCCCCGGCCGCTCGACGCTGAAGCCCCCGTTCCGCCTCGGCTGGATCTACGGCGGCAACGCGCTGCTCGAGTTCCCACCGGTGATCCATGACGAGACGCTGTATTTCATCGACGATGGCGCGACCGCCAAGGCGATCTCGATCACCACCGGAAAGCGCCTGTGGCAGACGCACGTCGGCACGTTGTCAGCCGCCTCGCCGGCACTCGGCCTCAGGCAGAACATGCTGTTCGTCCCGATCCTCTCGGACAGTGGCTCGACTCCGGGTGACGGATCGTTCGCTGGGCTCTCGATGCGCACAGGCAAGGTCCTGTGGCGGATTCCGCTGTCCTCGGGAACCGAGTCCTCGCCGCTCGTCGACCGCAACACGGTGTACTTCGGCGATCAGTCCGGCACCGTGTACTCGGTGAACGCGCGCAGCGGGCACGTCAACTGGACCTACCAGGCCAGCGGTGCGGTCAAGGGCGGACCGGCCCTGTCAAACGGGGTGCTCTACTTCGCCGACTACGCCGGCCGCGTGTACGCGATCAACGCCCACACCGGCAAGCAGGTCTGGGCGGTCTCCAGCGGAGGCTCCGAGTTCGGGTTTGGCAGCGGCACCTTCTATTCGACGCCGGCGGTCGCGTTCGGGCGTGTGTACCTCGGGAACACCGACGGCTTCGTCTACTCGTTCGCCGCCAACTCCGGCCAGGTCGCGTGGGCCCACGGCACCGGGTCCTACGTCTACGCGTCCGCCGCGGTCGCCGACCCGCCGGGCCTCGGACCGACGGTCTTCATCGGCTCCTACAACGGCTATTTCTACGCGTTCAACGCTCGCTCGGGCGCGATCCGGTGGGCCCACGACGACGGGGCACGGATCTCCGGTTCCGCGACCGTCGTCGGCAACGTCGTCTACTACGCCGACTTCGACCATCACACCTATGGCCTCAACATCGACACCGGCAAGGTCGTGTTCACCTGGAACGACGGCGTCTACTCGCCGATCGTCGCCGACCCCGGCCATCTGTTCCTGGCCGGCTACAGCACGCTGTACGAGCTGATCCCAACCGACGAGCCAAAGACCCCGACCACCACAACCTCGACGGCGGCGACCCGAGCGAAGAAGGCCGTGACCCGAGTCAGGAAGCCGACGGCGCGCAAGGCGACGCGGCCGCGAGCCCGCGCTAAGGCCAAGGCCAAGGTCAGGAAGAGGAAGCGGACGAAGTAGGAGTCCGGAACACGCCTGTGACGCGCTCGGCGATCCGGAACCCGAGCGATTCGTAGATCGCGAGTGCGTGGTATTCGGGGTCGGCGACGATCACAAACGTTTCAACCTCCGGGTGCCGGCGCTGGATCGTGTCGGCAGCGTCGAACACCAGCCGCGAGGCGATCCCGCGGCGGCGGTGCGAGAGCACCGTGTCGACCTGCTGATACCGGGCCCGCGGCCCGGTCACGACGATCCCCAGCGATCCCACCGCCTCGCCCCGGTCGAGCGCGACGAACCAGCCGCCGCGCCGCCCGTCCTGGAACATCGCCCGCAGCTCAGCGATCCGGGAAACCGCCCAACGGCGGTAGTCCTCCTCGGGCATCTTGTCCTTGTTGCCGGCGACCCAGATCGCGAGCACCGCATCCCAGAGCGCCTGATCGCCGACCGGATCGAGCTCGCGGACCTCAACCTCGGAGTTCGCGCGAGGGTGTGGGTGCAGGTCCGCGGGAGAGGCGGTGAGCCCGGCGTTCTGCCAGAGCTCGTAGCCGGCCGCCAGGAACTCCTCGCGCGCCTCACCCTGAAAGCCGTCCACCCGATCCCAGACGAGCGTCCGATGGTTCACCCCGGGCGTCGATCCGAACGCCGCCACGAACGCCGCCTCCCATCGCGGCTCGTCGCCGTCGACCGGAGCGTCGTCGAACACAAGGAAATTCCCCCAATAGTGGCCGGGGTTCCCGGGCGAGCGCACGATCCAATGACCGTCGGCTCGCTCTATGATCCTGTTATCAGGAAGGGTGTCGACGTCGGTCGCCCAGGCAAGGCTGAAGCAGGGTAAACCCGGCACGAGCGGGCACAATATGGTACTCTTTCTCGTCTATGCGTTGTCGTAGTGGAAGTCATTGCCAGGAACCGGTCGTCAAGGGCCGTCGTTTCTGTGCGGAGCACGCAGCTGAGCTTGATCGCATGCGAGAAGAGCTCAAAGATGCGGCAGCTGCTCGCATCGGCCGGGGTCGCCCTAAGCGTTCCTCGACCTGCTGCCGCCCGGGCTGTTATGAGCCCCGCGTCCCCCCTGCCGCGTATTGCGATACGTGTTCGGCAGCGGGGTACGTCGAAGAAGCCGCGTAGCTCCCCCTCAAAGATCCCTGACCGGCGGCGGGGCCTGCCCTGCGGACGAGATCCGTACGGCAATCCCCGCCGCCGCCAGGTAATCCTTGACCTCGGCCACCGTGTGCTGGCCGTAGTGGAAGATCGACGCGCACAGCACCGCATCAGCGCCCGCATTGAGGCCGTCGACCAGGTGCTGAAGCTCCCCCGCGCCCCCTGAGGCGATCACTGGAACGGAGACGGCAGAACTGACCGCGCTGAGCAGTTCCAGGTCATAACCGGCGGCCGAGCCGTCTCGGTCCATGCTCGTCAGCAGGATCTCACCGGCGCCCCGTCGTACACCGTCCACGGCCCAGGCAACGGCATCACGACCCGTCGGTGTCCTGCCGCCGGCGACGAACGCTTCCCATGTCGGTGCGCCCGTTGGCGCACCGGTCACGGCCCCATCACCCTGGGTCCGCTTCGCGTCGATCGCCAGCACCACGCACTGGGCGCCGAACGTCCCCGCCAGCTCGGTGATCAGCTCCGGGCGAGCGAGCGCGGCCGAGTTGACCGAGACCTTGTCGGCGCCGGCGTCAAGGACTGCCTGGGCGTCATCGACGGAGCGCACCCCGCCACCGATCGTGAACGGGACGAACACGTCATCGGCCGTCCGTCGCGCCAGTTCGACCACGGTGTCACGTTTGTCGGAGGTGGCGGTGATATCGAGGAACACGAGCTCGTCGGCGCCGGCCTCGTCGTAGGCTCGGGCAAGCTCGATCGGGTCGCCCGCATCGCGCAGGTTGAGGAACGACACGCCCTTGACGACCCGACCACGGTCGACGTCCAGGCACGGGATCACGCGTTTGTAGTGCACGTCGACGACGAGGCTAGCGAGCGGCGGCGTGCACCCGATCAACGCGTGCGGTCGAGCAACGCCTGCGCGTCCCCAACCGAGAACTTCTTCTCAAACAGCGCCTTGCCGACGATCACCCCGGTGAGGTTGACCTGTCGCAGCCTCGCCAGGGCCTCCAGGTCCTCGAGCGAGGAGACGCCCCCGGAGTACACGAATGACCCCTGGACGGCCCCTGCGACCGCCACGGCCCCATCCAGGTCCGGGCCGGTCAGCATCCCGTCCCGTTCGATGCTCGAGTACACGAACCGGCGGACTCCGCGCGCTCCGAGACGCTCGATCGCGCCGACGACGGGAATCTCGGTCTGCTCCAGCCATCCGGCGGCGGCGACCTTGCCACCGCGGCCGTCGACCGAGACGACCACCCGATCACCGTGAGCGGCGATCACGGCATCGAGGAAATCGACGTCGCGGAACGCGGCGGTGCCGATGATCACCCGCCCGACCCCGGCGGCAAGCGCCGCATCGACCGCCTCGACGGATCGCAGGCCGCCGCCGAGCTCGACCGGAACCGGAACCCCCGACGCGATCCGGGCCACATCCTTCAGGTTGACCGGTGCGCCGCTCCGCGCGCCGTCGAGGTCGACGACGTGCAGCGCCCGTGCCCCCTCCTGCACCCACCGCACCGCAGCGTCGAGCGGGTCCGCGTCGTACTCGGTCGCACGGCGGTAATCGCCCTGATCGAGCCTGACCGCCTTGCCGCCGAGGATGTCGATCGCCGGCAGCAGGATCACGCGGCGGCCCTGGCCTGGCCGGCGCCGCACAGAGCGGCGAACGACGACAGGAGCCGGAGCCCGTCGCGCGAGGACTTCTCAGGATGGAACTGGACGCCGTACACAGAGCCACGCTGCACGACGGTCGTGAAGCGTTCACCGTATGCCGTCGTGCCAACGACATCAGCGGCGTCGGCGGGGTGCACCGCGAACGAGTGCACGTGGTAGAAGGGCGCACCTCCGGGTGGCAGGCCGGCGGTCAGCTCGGACTCCCGCTCGAAGCGGACCTCATTCCATCCGATGTGCGGGACGCGCAGCGTGCCGGCATCAAGCGCCGTCACGGTCCCGGGGATCAGGCCGAGCCCGGCGGCGCCGCCCATTTCCGTGGAGCGCTCGAACAACAGCTGCATGCCCAGACAGATCCCAAGCACCGGCACGCCTGCGGCCACCCGCTCGTGCAGCAGTGGCTCGAGTCCGCGTGCGCGCAGCTGTGCCATTCCGCGGGGAAACGCGCCGACCCCCGGCACCACGAGGCCGCTGGCAGCGGCAAGGACCGAAGGGTCCGAGGTGACGACGGCCGAGGCACCGATGTGCACGAGCGCCTTCTCGACCGAGCGGCGGTTCCCCATCCCGTAATCGACAACGGCGATCACGACAGGGTGCCCTTCGTCGACGGGACACCGTCCTCAGTCGGATCGAGCGCCACGGCGCCGCGCAGCGCGCGGGCGACCGCCTTGAACACCGCCTCAATGATGTGGTGGACGTTGCTGCCGGCCTCGATCACGACGTGCAGGGTCAGCTTCGCGTTCGTTGCGAATGCGCGCAGGAACTCCTCGGTCAGCTCGTGGTCGTAGTTGGCGATCGCGCCCGAGGGAATCTCACCCTCCAGCACCAGCAACCCACGTCCGGAGATATCGATCGCGGCGCTCGCCCGGGCTTCGTCCATCGGGACGGTTGCCTGGCCGTAGCGGAAGATCCCGACGCGGTCGCCGAGCGCCTCGTCCAGCGCCCGTCCGAGTGCGATCCCGACATCCTCGACGGTGTGATGTGCGCCGGTCTCAAGATCACCGGTTGCCGAGATGTTGAGATCGATCCGCCCGTGCCGGGCGAGCAGGTCGAGCATGTGGTCGAAGAAGCCGACGCCGGTCGCGCGCGATCCGCCGCCACGCCCGTCGAGGCCCAGGAACACGCGAACCGTGGTCTCCCCCGTGCTTCGTTCAACTGTCGCAGTCCGGCTCATCAACCTGAATTCTCCCGCAAAGCCCTGGCCTCCATCGATTGTGCGTGGAACTCAAACCCCTCTGCCCGTGCCAGCGGTGCGGCCAGGCGCGACAACCGCGACGGATCGGTGATCCGCACTTCGGTGAACGTCCGCCGGAACGTCCGCGCCGACAGTGACGACGCGAACCGCGCCGCCCCGTCGGTCGGGAGGATGTGGTTGGAACCGGCGATGTAATCCCCGAAGGCGGTTCCGGCCGCCGCGCCGACGAACACGCAACCGGCTCGCGTCACCACCTCGGACAACCCCTCGGAGAGCGGTCCGATCAGCTGCAGGTGCTCGGGCGCAAATGCCTGCGCGAGCTCAAATCCCCGCTGCTGAGAGCTCAGCGACACCAGCGCGACGACAGCTCCGGTGTCCTCGACGGCGGCGATGCCCTCGGAGAGCGCGCGCAGCAGCTCGCTTGACTCGGAGGCCGCGACCACAAGCGTTCCCGGTCCGTGTTCGGCCTGCGCCAGCAGATCGAGCGCGATCGGGCCGGGGTCAGCGCCCGGATCCGCGAGCACGAGCAGGTCGCTGGGGCCGGCGAAGCCGTCGATGCCGACTGCGCCTGAGACCTGACGCTTGGCCTCCTGCACGTAGAGGTTGCCAGGCCCGACGATCACGTCGACGGGCGCGACCGACTCGGTGCCATAGGCCAGAGCGGCGATCGACTGGGCCCCTCCCATCCGGTAGACGGCTCGCACCCCGGTGAGCCGGCAGGCGGCGAGAATCACCGGATCAATCTCGTTGCCGGCGGAGGTTGGCGGCGAGCACACGACCACGTCGCCGACGCCGGCGGCGCGCGCTGTGGTCACCCCCATCACGACCGTGCTGGGATACGGAGCCCGGCCGCCGGGGACGTACACGGCAGCCGACCCGAGCGGTGCCTCGCGGACGACCACGGCCGCGCCGTCGCAGTCGACGGAGACATCCGGCCGGGACGCGGCGAGCGCAACCTCACCGACGTTGGCGATCGCCACCTTGAGGGCCTCGAAGACGTCGGGGTCAAGGCGATCGGGTGCCGTCGTGACAAGGTCGACCGGGACCGTGAGTGGCGGCGCAACGGCGCCGCCAGTGTCGAAACGCTGCGTGTACTCAAGCACCGCTGCGTCCCCGCGGGCGCGGACGTCCTCGACGATCGCAGTGACCGTCTGGGCGACGTCCGCAGCAGCGGGAATCAGCCCGCGCAGCCGTCGTACGAGGGCCGGAGCATCGCCGTCAAGCGTGAACTGCCGGGCGTTCACCGGAGCTTCTCGACGAGTGCGTCGATCGCGTCCGCCTTGAGGCGATCGGCCACGGGGTTCGCGATCAAACGGGCGGTGCAGACGGTGATCTCCTCGCGGATCACGAGGTTGTTCTCCCTCAATGTCGTACCGGTCGCGGTCAGATCGACGATCGCCTCGACCATGCCGGTCAGCGGCGCCAGTTCCACGGATCCCTTGACCTCGACGATCTCCACCTGGCGGCCGGTCCGCTCGAAGTAGCGTGAGGCGATCCGCGGGTACTTGGTCGCGATCCGGATCACCCCGAGACGCTTCAGCGCCTCGGCGGCGCGATCCTCACCGGCGACGGAGGCGACCACCATCACGCAGCGGCCAAACCCGAGATCGATCAGCTCATTGAGCTCGCGCTCGGACTGCTCCAGCAGCACGTCCTTGCCGGTGATGCCGATGTCGGCCGCGCCCGATTCGACGTACGTCGGGACGTCCGAGGGCCGCATCGTGATGATCCCGGCGTCCTCGAACAGCAGCTTGCGATCGTTGGCGCGGACCTCCGAGGTGTCGATCCCGACCTTGTCGAGCAGGTCGAGGGTGCCCGTCAGCAGCGCGCCGCGCGGGACCGCGATCCGCAGGTCAGCCACGGATTCGCTCCTCGCCGGTCAGCGCGATGTGGACACGCTCGACGTTGAGCGCGAAGCCGACTGCCGGCAGCGAGCGGCCGAAGCGGCCGAGCAGCTCGTCGTAGCGGCCACCGGATCCGAGCGGGACACCGTAGGCGGGGTCATAGACCTGGAACACGGCACCGGTGTAGTAGCCGATGCTCCGCACCAGCCCGAAATCGAAGATCACGCGGTCGGCGGTGGCCGGGGCGAGCAGCGCGTGCACGTCGCGCATGCCGGCACCGGCGTCGTGAAGCGCTCCGGAGAGTCCGTCGAGCACCGCGGGCCCGCCGCGCAGCCGCGGCACCCGGAGCAGCAGCTCCCGGTCCTCAGCCGACAGTTCGACCGCACGCAGCTCGCGTTCCACGCCGACAAAATCCCCATCGGCGAGCTCGGCGATCACGCGCTCGCGCGTCAGGGACGGAACGCCGACCGAATCAAGCAGCGCCGGGTACAGGGTCACGTCGCCCAGGGCGACGCGGTAGTTCTCGAGCCCGGCCGCATCGAGCGCGGCGCACAGGACCGTCAACGCCTCGGCCGTCCCCGCCGGCGCCGGAGCTCCGAGCAGCTCGACGCCAGCCTGCAGGAACTCCCGTGACTGGCCCCGCTGTGGCCGCACACCCCGGTAGGCGTGAGCGAAGTAACAGAACCGCAGCGGCACCTCGGCGTTCGCATACCGCGTCCCGGCGACCCGCGCAATCGGCACCGTCATGTCCGATCGCAGCACCAGCACGTTGCCGTGCTCGTCGAACATCCGGTAGGCGGGAGCCGTGGTGTCGGTGTCAAACATCCGCTCGTATTCGAGCGCCGGCGTGTACACCTCGCCGTAACCGGCACCGTCGAAGACGCCGCGCAGACGCTCGGTGAGCGCGCGGAGCTCGCGCATCTCGTCGGGCAGCACGTCACGGGTTCCGCTCGGGATGCGGTCGGCCATACCTAGATGTTGCCGGGGATTACGTTCGGGCGATGTCTTCGACGCGGCTGATCCGTGCGCCGAGCTCGCGCAGGCGCTCGTCGATCCGCTCGTAGCCACGGTCGATCTGCCGGATGTTGCCGATCTCGGTGACGCCGTCAGCGCACAGCGCCGCCATCAGCATCGCCATTCCGGCGCGGATATCGGGGGAGTCGACGCGACCTCCGTGCAGTCGCCGTGGGCCGACGATGATCGCGCGATGGGGATCGCAGATCGTGATCGCGGCGCCCATCTGCAGCAGCTTGTCCGTGAAGATCAGGCGGCTCTCGAACATCCACTCGTGGATCAGCACCGAGCCCTCGGACTGGGTCGCCAGTGCAACGGCGATGCTCGTCAGGTCCGCCGGGAACATCGGCCACGGCCCGTCCTGCACCTTCGGGGTGTGGTCGCCGGTGTCGTTCTCGATCCGCAGCTTCTGGCCACCCGGAACGATGATGTCGTTGCCGTTCTGCTCACTGCGCAGGCCAAGGCGCTCGAACACCAGGCGGATCATCCGCAGATCGGCGGGAACGGTGTCCTTGAGCACGAGCTCGCCGCCGGTCACTCCGGCCATCGCCATGAACGAGCCGATCTCGATGTGGTCGGGCGCGATCGTGTGGGTGCAGCCGCGGAGCTCCCCGGTCCCGTGGACGGTCATCACGTTCGATCCGATGCCGTCGATCGGGGCCCCCATCGCCTGCAGCATCCGCGCCAGGTCCTGGACGTGGGGTTCGGATGCGGCGTTGCGGATCACGCTGGTGCCACGGGTCAACGCGGCGGCCATCAACGCGTTCTCTGTCGCCATCACGGACGGCTCGTCCATCAGGAAGTCGCATGGCCGCAGCCCGAGCGCGGGTGCTGTCAGCTCGATCTCGACATCGTGGCGGACCGCGGCACCGAGCGCACGGAATGCGTCAAGGTGCGGATCCAGCCGGCGGCGGCCGATCACGTCGCCGCCGGGCGGGGGCATCACGGCGTGGCCGAAACGCGCCAGCAGCGGACCGGCAAGCAAGAACGATGCCCTGATCTGCTCGGCGAGGTTGGTGTCGACGTCGGTCCGATCGACACCTGAGGTGTCGATCGACACCTCGCCGTCGCCGATCCACTCGACCTCAGCGCCAAGGGACTGCAGCAGCCCGATCATCGCTTGGACGTCACTGATCCGCGGGACGTTGCGCAACGTCACGGGCTCATCGGTGAGCAGGCACGCGGCCAGAATCGGCAGCGCGCCGTTCTTATTTCCGGCGGGGGTGATCGTGCCGGACAGCGGCACGCCGCCTTCGATGATGAACTTCTCCATGGGCGGTTTCAGCGCGGTCGGGGTGGAGCGCGTCTGCCGGAGGTTAGCTGCTCGGATCCCGGAAGCGGGGTCGGGCACGGGCTGGGTGTGGGATATGGTGGCGGCCATGATGGATCGGTTTTCGCGGCCTGCAGCTGTGGCCCTGCTGATGCAGTGGACGGAATCTGACTCGCTGCGCCGTCACATGCTCGCCGTCGAAGCAGCGATGCGTGCCTATGCCGTCAGGTTCGGCGAGGACCCGGAGCTGTGGGGACTGACGGGGCTCCTGCACGACCTCGACTACGAGCGGTATCCCGACATCAGCGCCGCCGACGGTCATCCCCGGACGGCGATGCGCGTCCTGACCGAGCTCGGCTATCCCGACGAGCTGATCCGCGCCATCGCATCGCATGCCGACTTCCTCGGCGTCAGCCGCGACAGCCCGATGGAGAAGACCCTGTTTGCGGTCGACGAGCTCTCAGGATTCATCCTCGCCGTCGCATACGTCAGGCCCGAGGGGCTGACCGGGATGACGCCGAAGTCGGTGAAGAAGAAGATGAAGCAGCCGAGCTTCGCCGCTGCCGTCAGCCGCGAGGACCTCGTCGAGGGCGCCGAGCAGCTCGGAGTCCCGTTCGATGAGCACGTGCAGTTCGTGGTTGAGGCGCTCGCCGAGCAGTCGAGCGCCCTGCTCCCCGCTTCCTAGCTCTCGATATGCACGGTCGTGTGGGCCGCGTGCACACCCTTGCTGCCCTTCAGCGTCAGCGTCACCCTATAGGTGCCCGGTCGCTTATAGGTGTGCTTGACGTAGCCGTCAAGCCGGATCTTGACCGGCTTGGACCCGTCGCCGAAGTTGACCGTCTCGGAGCTGATCTTCTCGGTGCCCGAGTACGACTCGTCGACGACCGTCACCTTGTTGCGCAGGAAGCTCGCCTTGCACCCGTCGAGCTTCTTCGCGCAGCTGTTGACCACCTTGACCTCGATCTTGCCGATGCCGTTACAGATCCCGGGGTTGCCCTTCGGCCCGCTGAGTCCGGCGTTCGTCGCTCGGGTCCCGTTCAACCTGACCTTCCCGAGGATCGGATCGTCGATGCTCAGCGTTCCTGCCAGCGTGCCATTGCGGGCATCGGGTGAGCCGGGGCACATCGCCAGGCCGGTGAACCGGAAGCTGCCAGTCACCTCCTTGGACTTGACCTTGACGGCGGCGTGCATGAGGTTGTGTGACCAGGTGAACAGCTTGCTCGGGCCCGTCAGCAGAAACGACGTGTCCCCGAAGATCCCCTTGGCCGGCCTGTCGCCGTTCTCGTCATCGATATCGATCTCTCGTTGATGGCCGGACGCCGCCGCGACCACGGAGCGATCGGGCAGCAGGCCCTTGCCGAAACCGATGTCGAGCCCTGTAAATCCGACGTTCTTGCAGCTCTCGTTCTCGACCGCGGTGACCGAATACTCGTTGGCGAAGGTCCTCGCGGAGTGTGCGCTCACCGCTCCCAGCACTGCGGGATGGAACCTCGCGGTGATCGTGCCGCTGGCCACCTCGTCAACGACAGTCGGGCCGACGCCGGTGCATCCCTTCGGTGCCGGGTCCTGTTTGACGGCTCCGGGATCGACGAACTGCAGGGAGATGTCGAGGAGCTTGCCCCAGTGTGCCGTCAGGGTTCCCCCCGCCGGATCGGTCGAGGAGAGCGTGCAGGTCGATGCTCCGCCGAGGTAGTCATGCGCAACGACCTCGTGCTTGCCGAGGTCCCGGGTGTAGTAGACGTCAAGCAGCGACTCCTTCTGACCGCAGTCGCTCTCGTTGAGGAACATGGTCCATCCGTGCGCGGTCTTGATCGGCCCGATCTCCTGCGAGGTGAACGTGGTCGGCGCGTAGGTGGCCGCACCGGCAGTTCCAGCGGTGGCGCTCAGCACGACCGCGAGCACCGCGAGCACCGCGCCGCCTGTGGCCGTCAGCCGGCCGAACGTCATCCTGCTCACCATCATCCACTCCCTTTCGTGGGCCGGCCGCCGTTCGGGGGGCAGCTTCGAATAATCAAAAGCATACGAACGGGGGTCGAGCGTCGCGCAACCGCCGAACCTATCCTCGCGTCCTGAGCGCTGACGAAATTCCACGCCGTGGCCCTCACCGCGCCTGATTACCCCATGGGATAAGGTCCGAAAAACGATGCCCGACGCGATCAAAATCGTCGTCCTCGACGGTGACGAGACCGGCCAGGAGCTACTCGAGCAGTCACTGCGGGTCCTCGACCCCTCGCTTCTGTCATTACCGGTCGAGCTCCAGCATTTCGACCTGTCGCTCGAATCGCGGCGCCAGACCAACAACGCCGTCGTCGACGCCGCCGCGACCGCGATGCGCGAGGCCGGTCTTGGCCTGAAGGCAGCGACAATCACCCCCGAGGGACGTGGTGACGTGGGCACTCCGAATCGGATCGTCCGCGAGGGGATCGGCGGCAAGGTCATCCTCCGCACCGGTCGGCGCCTTCCCGGCGTCGCTCCGATCCTCGGTGTCCACTATCCGATCTCTGTCGTGCGGATGGCCGTGGAGGACGCATACGGCGCCGCCGAGCGTCGGGAAGGTATCCCGGGCGCCCCGGACGAGGTCGCCTACCGCGAGGAGAAGGTGACCCGCTCGACCTGCCGGGCCGTCGCCGAGTTCGCCTTCCGGACCGCCCGCACGATGGACGCCCGCGTCTACGGCGGGCCGAAGTGGACGGTCTCCCCGACGTACGAGGGGATGCTCAAAGAGGAGATGGACGCGGCCGCCGCCCGCAGCCCTGACGTCGAGTACCAGCCGGTGCTGATCGACGCGACCTACGCGGGCCTGCTGTCCGGAGCGACCGACAAGACGCTGGTGATCCCAGCGCTCAACCGCGATGGTGATTGCCTCTCCGACCTCGTGTTGCCGATGTACGGTTCGATCGCCGGCGCGGAGTCGATCCTGCTGGCGTTCGACGACAACTACGACCTCACGTGCGCGATGGCCGAAGCCCCGCACGGCACCGCCCCAACGTTGCAGGGCAAGGATCTCGCGAACCCGCTGGCGATGATCCTCGCCTGCGGTGCGGTGATGCACTACGCCGCCGACCGCCACGGGCCCGCGGCGGAACGGGCGTCTCGGGCGATCTACGAATCCGCGCTTGAGACGGTCGCCTCGGGAACCAAGACGTTCGATCTCGGCGGCAGCGCCGGAACGACAGAGTTCACGACCGCGGTCGTTGATCGGATCCGCACCAAGCTCGACGTCTGGTCGGCGCTCGGTCCCGGCGCCTGAGTCGCCTCAGCGGCGACGTTCATCTGGGTTTCGCCCGTGCCCACTGGGGGCAGGATCACATGCAAGGAATCTTGCAGTGAAATGCCCCCTTCCGTCCGACGCGACCCCTACTCTCACGAACACATGTTCCGTTCTTCCACAGCCCTGCTGAAGACCTGGTGGGACGAGGTCACGGCCGACATTCTCGGCGGCGACCTGCCGTCCATCGCCTCCAACGAGGACGTCGCCCCCCGCCTGTTCGATTACGACGATGTCGTCGGCGCCACCGCTGATCCGTCGGGTGAGAGCACGGGTGCCACGGTCGCCGAGAGCACGGTCGAGTACCACCGCCGCCACGCACACCGGGCTCCGCTCGGGTCACGTCGCGGGCGTCGGCCGGGAACCGTGCCTGCGGCACCTGCCGTCTGCCTGTGCCCGGTACGGCACGACGCTCAGCGTGATCGTGACGCCGGTGGCGACGCGCGCGCTCGCGAGACCGCGCTGCCCCGCTAGTTCGACGGCCGGCTGACCGGGGCCGATCTCCGGGTTATGCTCTTGTTGATGGCCCACCCAGCCGATTCAGCGCGGCGACGCCTGCCCGGAATCGGCGGGTTCGTATCGGACTCGCTTCAGGACACGATGGCGTTGCTGGCGGCGCTGCCCGAGATCGCTCGCGACCTGCACGCGATTCGCGTCCACATCGAGCATGTCGACCTCGAGGTCGAGGGCATGCACGCGGCCGTCGAGCGGCTCGACCTCTCCGTACAGGAGCTGCGGTCCGACATCGGCGCCCTCGGGCTCGAAATGACGGAGGTCGGCGCCGGCCTCGCTCGGCTCGAGCCGCACGTCCAGCACCTGAGTAACGTGGCGCGGCCGCTCCACCGGGTCCGCTCGCGCCTGCAAGGACCCGGACGAATCGAAGCGGCCCCGGACACCGTGGCGCCGGACGTCGTCGCGCCCGACGCCTCAGATGCAGAAGTCCCCGTCGCGCCGGACACGTCGCTCGAGCGCGACTGAGACACCCCACGACTCGACTCAGCCGACACCCCGAGCTCGGCTGACGCTTCGTGGGAACGACAAAGCCGCCCGTCCCAACGCTAGGGACGGACGGCTTTGACTGTAAATAAACCGGCGGCGACCTACTCTCCCAGGCCCTTTCAAGCCAAGTACCATCGGCGCTGAGGGGCTTAACTGCTCTGTTCGGAAAGGGAAGAGGTGTTTCCCCCTCGCTATAACCACCGGAAAACGGTGAGAGACCAGGCCCCTCGCGGGCCTTCAAAACTACACAGCGCCAATGTATGACGGGTATCAAAAATACCGTCAAGCCCTCGACCCATTAGTACCAGTCTCCTACAGGCGTTACCGCCCTTCCAGATCTGGCCTATCAACCTGGTGGTCTACCAGGGGTCTTACTCCCTCTAGGGGATGGGAGATCTCATCTTGAGGCCGGCTTCCCGCTTAGATGCTTTCAGCGGTTATCCGATCCGCACGTAGCTAATCAGCAGTGCCGTTAGCACGACAACTGATACACCAGAGGTGCGTTCATCCCGGTCCTCTCGTACTAGGGACGAATCCTCTCAAATCTCCAACGCCCACGGCAGATAGGGACCGAACTGTCTCACGACGTTCTGAACCCAGCTCGCGTACCGCTTTAATGGGCGAACAGCCCAACCCTTGGGACCTACTACAGCCCCAGGATGCGACGAGCCGACATCGAGGTGCCAAACCGGGCCGTCGATGTGGACTCTTGGGCCCGATAAGCCTGTTATCCCCGGAGTACCTTTTGTCCGTTGAGCGACGGCGCTTCCACTTGCTACCGCCGGATCACTAAGGCCTACTTTCGTACCTGCTCGACATGTCTGTCTCGCAGTCAAGCTCCCTTACTGCCTTTACACTCTACGCACGATTTCCGACCGTGCTGAGGGAACCTTTGCGCGCCTCCGTTACATTTTGGGAGGCGACCGCCCCAGTCAAACTACCCACCTGTCACTGTTCCGCACCCGGATTCACGGCGTGCGGTTAGAGATCCAATACACCAAGGGTGGTATCTCAAGGTTGGCTCCACACCGGCCGCAGCCGGTGCTTCCAAGCCTCCCACCTATCCTGAGCGAGATGCATCGAACCCCAATACCAAGTTGTAGTAAAGGTTCACGGGGTCTTTCCGTCTAGCCGCGGGTACTCGGCATCTTCACCGAGACTGCAATTTCACCGAGCCCCTCGTTGAGACAGCGTTCAAGTCGTTACGCCATTCGTGCAGGTCGGAACTTACCCGACAAGGAATTTCGCTACCTTAGGACCGTTATAGTTACGGCCGCCGTTTACCGGGGCTTAGTTTCGGTGCTTCGGGTTACCCCTAACACCTCCACGTAACCTTCCGGCACCGGGCAGGCGTCAGCCCCTATACGTCGTCTTTCGACTTAGCAGAGACCTGTGTTTTTGGTAAACAGTCGCTTGAACCTATTCACTGCGGCCCTCTCGGGCTCCACACGCGAAGTGCTTCACCCTACTGGGGCGCCCCTTATCCCGAAGTTACGGGGCGATTTTGCCGAGTTCCTTAACGAGGGTTATCTCGATCACCTTAGTGTTCTCCACTTGCCCACCTGTGTCGGTTTTGGTACAGGCACGCGCATTCTCCCTAGAGGCTTTTCTTGGAGGCATGGCGTCCGGGACTCGCCGGCTCTAAAGCCAGCTGGCATCGCGCCTCAGGTTAATGCGGTTCCGGATTTGCCTAGAACCACCCCTACACGCTTACCCCAGGGCAACTATCGCCTGGGATCCCATAGCCTTCCTCGTCCCCCCATCGGTCAAACGAACGCGACGTGGTACGGGAATATCAACCCGTTGGCCATCGACTACGCCTTTCGGCCTCGCCTTAGGTCCTGACTAACCCTGAGCAGACGAACTTTACTCAGGAATCCTTGGGCAATCGGTGGAAGGGATTCTCACCCCTCTTTCGTTACTTATGCCGGCATTCTCACTTCCCAGGCCTCCACGGCTGGGTTACCCCGCCGCTTCACTGCCCTGGGAACGCTCTCCTACCGCGCGATCTAGAAGATCGCACCCGCAGCTTCGGTGACTAGCTTGAGCCCCGTTACATTGTCCGCGCTCGAACACTTGACCAGTGAGCTGTTACGCACTCTTTCAAGGGTGGCTGCCTCTAAGCCAACCTCCTGGTTGTCTATGCACTCGAACATCGTTTACCACTTAGCTAGTACTTAGGGACCTTAGCTGGCGGTCTGGGCTGTTTCCCTTTTGACGCTGAAGTTTATCCCCCAGCAACTGACTCCCGGAGTAGCCGTGACGGTCTTCGGAGTTTGCCTGAATTCGGTAACCTGGTAGGGCCCCTAGTCCAAACAGTGCTCTACGGCCGCCACGGAATTTATCCGAGGCTATACCTAAATATATTTCGGAGAGAACCAGATATCACTGAGCTTGATTAGCCTTTCACTCCGACCCACAGGTCATCCGCCCAGTTTTCAACCTAGGTCGGTTCGGTCCTCCACGAGGTCTTACCCCCGCTTCAACCTGCCCATGGGTAGCTCGCTCAGCTTCGGGTCTACCGCCTACGACTATGACGCCCTATTCGGACTCGCTTTCGCTACGGCTCCGCTCATCGCTTAACCTTGCCGCAGACGAGTAACTCGCCGGCTCGTTATGCAAAAAGCACGCGGTCACGGCACGAAGTCCGCTCCCACCGCTTGTAGGCACGCGGTTTCAGGTACTATTTCACTCCCCTTCCGGGGTACTTTTCACCTTTCCCTCACGGTACTAGTCCGCTATCGGTCACCTAAGGAGTACTTAGCCTTGGAGGGTGGTCCCCCCAGGTTCAGTCCGCGTTTCACGGGTGCGGACTTACTCAGGTACACCTGCGGCAGACCAAGCGATTTCGTCTACGGGACGATTGCCCTCTTTGGTGCGCGGTTCCACGCGCTTCGACTATCGCTTGGTTTTGTAACTGCCGCTGGGTCGGTCACGACCCGGAACAGGTGCCCTACAACCCCGCATACGCAACGCATGACCGCTTACACGTACACGGTTTGGGCTGATCCCTTTTCGCTCGCCACTACTCAGGGAGTCTCTTTTGATTTACTTTCCTCGGGGTACTGAGATGTTTCACTTCCCCCGCTTGTCTTCACCGTGCCTATGTGTTCAACACGGGATAACACCGCATTACCGGTGCTGGGTTTCCCCATTCGGGCATCCGCGGGTCAAAGGCTATTCAGCGCCTCACCGCGGCTTATCGCAGCCGTTCACGCCCTTCATCGACTCTAGGTGCCAAGGCATCCACCATGTGCCCTTACTATCTTGACGGTGATCTTGTTGAGTACAACACAAGTGACATCACTCGAGGTAGTGACACGAATGTCACCACTCGGTGATACCCGTTTACATTGGCTACTGTGTAGTTTTCAAGGTCCGCGAGGAGGCTCGGACGCGTGACCTGCAGCTCAGCCCAGGCAGTGAGCTGCCGGCGATGCGCCGGTCTCTCAAAACTCAACAGCATGCAGACGCTCCGCGGACGGGAGCTGGCTCTCTAACAGACCTTTCCAGATTCGGTCGACATTTCTAGTCCGATGCTCTGTTGACACCGGTGAACTCGAGGTTCAACCAGAATGCCGACTCGCCAGGCAGTATTGCCTGACGGGCTCCGGGTGTCCCATACGGGAGCTCCCTAGAAAGGAGGTGATCCAGCCGCAGCTTCCGCTACGGCTACCTTGTTACGACTTCACCCCAGTCACGAGCCCCACCTTCGACGGCTCCCTCCCTTGCGGGTTAGGCCACCGGCTTCGGGTGTTGCTCACTCCCATGGTGTGACGGGCGGTGTGTACAAGGCCCGGGAACGTATTCACCGCGGCAATGCTGATCCGCGATTACTAGCAACTCCACCTTCATGCAGGCGAGTTTCAGCCTGCAATCCGAACCGAGACGCACTTTAAGGGATTCGCTCCACCTCGCGGTCTTGCTGCCCTCTGTACGCGCCAATGTAGCACGTGTGTAGCCCTGGACATAAGGGGCATGATGACTTGACGTCATCCCCACCTTCCTCCGGTTTGTCACCGGCAGTCTCGCATGAGTCCCCAACTTAATGCTGGCAACATGCGACGGGGGTTGCGCTCGTTGCGGGACTTAACCCAACATCTCACGACACGAGCTGACGACAGCCATGCACCACCTGTGATTCTGCCCCGAAGGGAAACCGTGTTTCCACGGCGGTCAGAAACATGTCAAGCCCAGGTAAGGTTCTTCGCGTCGCGTCGAATTAAACCACATGCTCCGCTGCTTGTGCGGGCCCCCGTCAATTCCTTTGAGTTTTAGCCTTGCGGCCGTACTCCCCAGGCGGGGTACTTAATGCGTTAGCGTCGGCACGGAGGGAGTCGACACCCCCTACACCTAGTACCCATCGTTTACGGCGTGGACTACCAGGGTATCTAATCCTGTTTGCTCCCCACGCTTTCGCGTCTCAGCGTCAGTACCGTCCCAGCGAGCTGCCTTCGCCATTGGTGTTCCTCCTGATATCTGCGCATTTCACCGCTACACCAGGAATTCCACTCGCCTCTTCCGGACTCTAGCTCGACAGTTTCCACCGGCATTCCAGGGTTGAGCCCTGGACTTTCACAGCAGACTTATCGAGCCGCCTACACGCGCTTTACGCCCAATGATTCCGGACAACGCTTGCCCCCTACGTATTACCGCGGCTGCTGGCACGTAGTTAGCCGGGGCTTCTTCTGAAGGTACCGTCACTCCGGCCGGCTATTCACCGACGAAGCTTCGTCCCAACTGAAAGGGCTTTACAACCCGAAGGCCGTCTTCACCCACGCGGCGTTGCTGCGTCACGCTTTCGCGCATTGCGCAAGATTCCCCACTGCTGCCTCCCGTAGGAGTCTGGGCCGTGTCTCAGTCCCAGTGTGGCTGATCGTCCTCTCAGACCAGCTACCCATCGTCGCCTTGGTGAGCCATTACCTCACCAACAAGCTAATGGGCCGCGGGCCGATCCCGATGCGGAGGCCGAAGCTTCCTTTCCCCAGAAGCCTTATGGCCAAGGGCACATCCGGTATTAGCCCGAGTTTCCTCGGGTTGTCCCAATCATCAGGGCAGGTTACCCACGTGTTACTCACCCGTTCGCGGCTTTGCCCCAGACCGAAGTCCGGTTCGTCGCTCCACTTGCATGTGTTAGGCACGCCGCCAGCGTTCGTCCTGAGCCAGGATCAAACTCTCCGTGAAGAACTTCACGAAAAGCTGTCAGGAATTCCACTCAGCTTGATGCGACCGCGGACTTTGCCGTGGCCTCAGCTGAATGATCCTCGGCCTCCCCCTTGGCAGGGGTTAATGAGGCCATCGCAGTCACGCCCACCGGCAACTGTTGCCGGCTTCGGAGAGCTCTGTTGTACACGGCGAGCTCTCGGAGTGCGAGACGGGTCAATCTTGGCACCGTCGCATCTCATGACCCAAGGGTCATCAGATCGACGGCGTCGAACCTGGACACACACTCGACCTGGGTAGGTCGAGGTGCGCATGCTGTTGAGTTTTCAAAGACCGCCGCACCTCGGCGAGGGGGACTCCCTCTACTTCTGGCGCACCTGAGCTCCGTTTGCCGGATTCAGGGCAGACGGATGAGTATAGCTCACGCAACAGGTTCGGGGCAAAGCCCAGCGACTCCGTTGCGCAGCTCACTTCGCTGCGTCGAAGAATGTAGCGCATGTTCTGCGAACCGCCGCCACGGAACGTGCGCGACGGCGAAAACCCCGGTGCGAGCTGGAGATCCTCAGACCAACGCGATGCGCGCGAAGCGGCGCTTGCCCATCTGCAGCACGTGCCCATCGACCGCGGGTCCGGGAACATCCAGCTCGGTGACGACCTCGCCGTCGATCCGTACGCCTCCCTGCGCAAGCGTCCGGCGCGCGTCCGAGGTGGAGACCCCGAAGGCGGCGCCCAGCAGCGCGGGGAGATGTACGGACCCGGCTGGACCGCCCTCGACGGCGAAGCTCACCGTCGGCATGTCGGCAGGGAGCTCCCCGCGGATATGCACACGGTCAAAGGCCGCCTCGGCGTCGATTGCGGCCTTCTCGCTGTGGAAGCGGGCCACCAGAGCCCGGGCCAGCGCACGTTTGGCGTCACGCGGGCCGAGGCCCTCGGGAACGGTCTGCCCCAGCAGCAGTCGATACCACTCTGCCAGCGACGTGTCCGGGATGCTCAGCGTCTTGCCGTAGATCTCCTCGGGGGGTTCGGTCACACCGATGTAGTTCCCCAGTGATTTCGACATCTTCTGAACGCCATCGGTTCCGGTCAGCAGCGGCATCGTCAGCACGACCTGCTGGGCCGTGCCGTAGTGACGCTGGATGTCGCGGGCGAGCAGCAGGTTGAACTTCTGCTCGGTTCCACCGAGCTCGACGTCGGATTCGATCGCGACGGAGTCGTAGCCCTGCAGCAGCGGGTAGAGGAGCTCGAGCATCGAGACGGGGGTCCGCTCCGCGAGCCGCTTGGCGAAGTCCTCGCGTTCGATCACCTGCGCGACGGTGGTCGAACCGAGGAGCTTGAACACCTCGGGCATCGTCAACTCGAGCCACTCGCTGTTGAAGCGAATCTCAAGCCTCTCGGGCAGCAGCACATTCAGCGCCTGAGCCTTGAAGGTGGCGGCGTTTTCGTCGATCTGCTCGACGCTGAGCACGGGACGGGTCGCAGAGCGCCCGCTCGGGTCACCGACACGGGCGGTGTAGTCGCCGACGATCAGGACGACCCTGTGCCCAAGCTCCTGGAATTCGCGGAGCTTCTGCAGCACGACGACGTGTCCCAGATGGATGTCCGGGGCGGTCGGATCGATCCCGAGCTTGACGCGCAGCGGCCGATCGAGCGCGAGCTTGGTCAGCAGGGCGCCGTCCGGCAGGCACTCAACCGCGTTGCGCGTGAGCCACGCGGCACCCAATTCGGCGTCGTCAGACGCCCCGCTTCCGGCCATCGCAGCAGCTCCCGAGAGTCCTTTGTCCATGCGGCCGAATGCTAGACTCTCGCCCCCGGCGGCAACCGCGCCGTCTCTCGTTCGGGCCGGGGTCGAAGCCCGGTCTGTCCGCGCCCCGCTGGCCCGCGATCGGCCATCATCTGGTGCGGTCGCGTACGTACGCCTCCTATGAGTGTCGACCACCAACCGCAGACCGACAAGCCCAAACGGGCCGCCAAGTCCGAGCGCACTGCGCCGCCGCTGCGAATCGGCGGTCCCCCGGAGCCGCCGCGCCGCAAGCCGAAGCTCCGCAAGCTCCGGCTGCTGATGATCTTCGTCGCGTTCGTGGTGATCGCCGGGATCGCGACCGTATTCGGTGTGCTGATGGCGCTGGCCTCCGACCTCCCCCAGCTCAACAACAAGGCCGAGGCCAGCTCGGTCGTCGACTCAACGCTGTATGACCAGAGCGGTCAGCTGATCGGCGTGCTCGCGCCGCCGAACGCCAAGGTCATTGACAGCTGGTCCGAAATCTCGCAGAACATGGTTCACGCGATCGTGTCGGTCGAGGACCACGCATTCTGGACCGATCCCGGCATCGACCTGAAGAGCATCGGGCGCGCGCTGCTGTCCGACGTCACCGGCGGTCAGTACGAGGGCGCCTCAACCATCGCCGAGGAGTTCGTCAAGGTCGTCGAGTCCCAGGAGGATCACCGCACCGTCTTCGAAAAGCTCCGCGAGGCCGGGATGGCGTTCCAGCTCGTGCACCGCTGGAAGCGAACGCGGATCCTGACGTCGTACCTCAATGACATCTACTTCGGCAACGGGGCCTACGGAATCGAATCCGCCGCTCGCGTGTACTTCGGCAAGGAGCTCGGCTACGACGCCAGCAACCCCGGCTCCGGCCGCTGCGGCGATCCAACAGCGCAGAACCCGCACCGTCGGGAGTGCGCTGAGCTCCTGCGGCCCTATCAGGCGGCGTTGCTGGCGGCCGTGGTCGCCAACCCGAGCGCGTACGACCCGATCGCCCACCCCGCAGCTGCCAGGTGGCGACGCAACCACGTTGTCCTGGCGGACATGCTCCGGTACCACTACATCACCCGGGCCCAATATGAAAAGGCGATTACGATGCCGCTGCCGCAGGCAAGCGACATCCAGCAGCCGCAGGAGCCTGCTTCGGCCCCGTACTTCACCGCCTGGGTCCGCCCGCTGATCGTCCGGGCGCTCGAGAAGGAGGGGTTGTCCCCGACCAACGCGCAGTACGAGGCCTATTACGGCGGCCTGAAGATCAAGCTCTCGGTCAACCTCCAGCTGCAGACGGCCGCCCAGCAGGCCATCGACGACGAGTTCGCCGAGAACCCGGACGGCCCCACCGCGACCCTCGTCTCGATCGACAATCAGAACGGGGAGGTCCGGGCGATGGTCAGCGGCGATCAGAGCTACCAACAGGACCCGTACAACCTGGCGGTCTACGGCGACCGGCAGCCGGGCTCCTCGTTCAAGATCTTCACGCTCGCGGTCGCGCTCAGCGATGGCGCTTACGGCCCTGATTCGGTCATCGACTCAGCAGCGCAGAACATCCCGTTCAAGCTCCCGGACGGGGCCGTCGGCCACTTCATCGTGCACAACGATGAGGACTCCTATCTTGGTCCGATCACGCTGCAGGAGGCCACAGACGTCTCGGACAACACCGTGTTCGCCCAGGTCGGCATGCACGTCGGCACCAAGAACATCGCCAAGATGGCGAAGGCGATGGGGATCCGCACCTCAATCTCGACCAACCCGGCGATGATCATCGGCGGACTCAAGACCGGCGTCTCGGCGCTTGACATGGCCCACGCGTACTCCACCGTCGCCAACGGCGGCGAGAAGAGCTACAACAACGTCCTCGGTGACGTCGACCGGGGGCCAATCGGGATCCAATCGATCGTCGGCTGCAAGGAGTGCGCGCAGGAGAACATCGTCAACAAGCCGCAGGAGCAGCAGGTGCTCTCGCCCGACGTCGCATCCACGATCCAGGAGATGCTCGAGGGCGTCGTCACCCACGGGACCGGCATGTCGGCACAGATCCCGGGGTACGTCGTCGCCGGCAAGACTGGGACGACCTCCAACTACGTCGACGCCTGGTTCTGCGGCTGGACCACGCAGCTGACGACCTGCGTCTGGGTCGGGTACCCGAACACCGGCAAGCCGATGGAGACGCTCTGGGACGGCGGCCCCGTGACCGGCGGGACCTACCCCGCAACGATCTGGCACAACTACATGGAGCAGGCGCTGGGCGACCTCGCTGACGAGGCCTCAAGCACCACCGCCGACCAGGGCACCGGCACCGACATCACCAGCGGCACCGTCCCGAACACGACCGCGACCGGAAACACAGGTACCGCAGCCGGCACGGCAGCGGGTCAGACGAACGGCGCCGGCACCGCCGCCAAGACCAACGGCACTGCCGGGACGGCCGGTACCGCGGGGACGGCCGGCGGGGCCGCGACGGGTAACACCGCCGGGACGGCCCCGACGAACGTTGTCACCGCGCCGTCAGAGGCGACCACGACCCCGTCGGCGGCCCCGAGCACCGGCGCTGGCGCCGGGGGGACCGAATCGCCCTCATCGGGGACCCCGTCCTCGTCGAGCGGTACCGGCGGCACTGGGCTCGGCGGGGGCTGAGTCAGGCGCCCGGGAACGGGCGCGAGACGTAGCGACTGCCCGCCAGCCCGAAGCGCCACGGCAGCTCGGCCGCCTTGGTGATCCCGATCCGCGGGCCCACGATCAGCTCCGGGTCCCGGAACTCCGGCGGACGGGGCCAGAACACGATCCGCCCCGAGCCGAGCGAGCTGCCGTTGTCCGCCAGCTCGATCCCGAGCGCCTGGCACAGCTTCCCTGGTCCCGAGCACAGCTCACGGATGCCGTCGAGCCCACGCCTGGCGGTCATGACGGTGCCACCAGACAGAGGCTCGAGGGCGCGGATCAGAACCGCGGCGCCGACCCCCTCCGGCTCGCAGACGGCGTTCAGCATCGCGTGGATGCCGTAAGAGCGGTACACGTACGCGATCCCCGGGGGTCCAAACAGAACCTCGGTCCTCGACGTCAACCCGACGAACGCGTGACAGGCGGGCTCGGAATCGTGATAGGCCTCAACCTCGACGATCACGCCGCTGCACTCCCCCACCGCGACGACGCAGCCGATCAGGTCCCGCGCGACGTCGACCACCGGCCGCGCGTAGAACGCGGCCGCGAGGGGCTCAGCCGCCGGCAGCACGGACGCGTTCGACAGCCGCGCGCGCGTGGACCAGCTGCTCGCGGACCGAGGAGAGCGCGGTGCCGCCTCGCGACACCTTCGACTCGAGCCAGGCCCCGTCGCCGAGCAGCAGGTAGAACGCGTCATCGAGCAGCGGTGACGCCTCCTGCAGCTCTTCCGGTGTCAGATCGGACAGGACGCGGCCACTGGATACGGCCGTGCGGACCAGCCGCGCGACCACCCCATGGGCCTGCCGGAACGGCATTCCCCGCTTGACCAGAAAGTCGGCGACATCGGTGGCGGCCAGCATCTCGTCAGCGGCCGCCGCGGCAAGTCGCTCGCGTCTGAACGTGATCGACGAGAGCATCCCGTGGGCCGCCGCCAGCGTCAGCGCCAGCGTGTCGGCGCCGTCGAACAGGTGCTCCTTGTCCTCCTGGAGATCCTTGTTGTAGGCGAGCGGAAGCGCGTGCAGGACGCCGTGAAGCGCGCTCAGGTGACCGACGATGCGCGGCGCCTTGGCGCGCAGCAGCTCAGCCGCATCCGGGTTCTTCTTCTGCGGCATGATCGACGAGCTCGATGCCCACGCATCGGAGACCTCGCAGTACCCGAACTCTTCGCTCGACCACAGTACGAGCTCTGCGCCCAGCCGGGAGAGGTGCGTCGCGCACGTCGCCGCGGCGGCGAGGAAATCCAGCACGAAATCTCGGTTCGAGACGGCGTCCATCGAGTTCTCGCTGACACCGGCGAACCCCAGCGCCGCGGCCACCGACAGCCGGTCGGTATCGAAGTTCACCCCGGCCAGTGCGCCCGCTCCGAGCGGCAGCAGTGACACTCCGTCAAGCACGTCGGAAAACCGCTTCTGATCGCGCAGGAGCATCCACGCGTAGGCCAGCAGATGGTGCGAGAGGTAGACCGGCTGCGCCCGCTGCAGATGCGTGTAGCCAGGCATCGGCCAGTCGACGTGGCGTTCCGCGAGGTCGAGCAGGACCTCGACCAGCCCCAGCGCCTCCGCGCCGGCGCCGAGCGCCGCGTCACGGACGAACATCGCCACGTCGGTCGCGACCTGATCGTTGCGCGAGCGGGCGGTGTGCAACCGCCCTCCGGCCTCGCCCGCGATCTCGGTGACCCGCCGCTCGACGGCCATGTGGATGTCCTCGTCACCGGGATCGAACACGAACGTGCCGCCGGTCAGCTCGGTGCGCACCTGCTCCAGGGCGGCGACGAGCGCGTCCCCGTCCTCGACGGGGATCAGCCGCTGCGCGGCGAGCATCCGGGCATGCGCGATCGACTGCGCGACGTCGTACGGCCACAGCCGTTGGTCGAACGCCAGCGAATCGTTGATCGCGCGGAACGCGTCGTCCTGCGACATCCCGAAGCGGTGCTCGAGCATCACGCCTCCACCTGATCGCGGCTCAGCACCGTCTGCAGCGCCTCGGCGACCCGGGCGACCTGCCCCTCGGTCATCTCGGGGAAGAACGGCAGCGCGATCGAGCGTGCAGCGACGTCCTCGCAGACGGGGAACTGTCCCTCCCGGTGACCGAACGTCTCGCGGTAATACGACATCAGATGGATCGCCGGGAAGTACGGCTTCGCAGGGATGCCGAGCGCGCCAAGCGCGCGGATCACGTCGTCGCGATCGACGCGACGGGGCAGCTGCACCACGTAGACAAACCAACCGCGGCGACCGAGCTCCCGATCCGGACAGGGCAGCGTCAGACCCTCGATTGTCGACAGCACCTCGGTGTACGTCGTCGCGACCCGCGAGCGCCCGGCGAGCATCGACTCGAGCCGTTCGAGCTGGGCCAGCCCGAGTGCGCATGCGATGTCCGAGAGGCGATAGTTGTAACCGAGCCGGTCGTGGTCGAGCCAGTCCATGTTCGGCGCGCGGCCCTGGTTGCGCTCGGAGTCGATCTGCTGCTTCGCCTCCTGCGAGCCGACACAGACGACGCCGCCCTCCCCGGTGGTGAGCTGCTTGTTGGCGTAGAACGCGAACACGGCCGGGTGGCCACGGCCGCCGACGGGGAGACCGGTGTCGGCGTAGGTGGCGCCAAGCGCCTCGCAGGCGTCCTCGACGATCGGCAGCCGCAGCCCCTCGAACGCGGCGATGTCCGCCGGGTAGCCGAACACGTGCACGGGCAGGATCGCCGCGGTGCGGTCGGTGACGGCGGCAGCGGCCGCCGTCGGGGTCGAGGTTGAGCGTGACAGGATCGATGTCCGCGAATACCGGACGGGCGCGTTCGTAGATGGCGACATTGGCCGAGGCGACGAAGGAGAACGGGGTCGTGATCACCTCGTCGCCATCGGAGACGCCGACCATGCGCAGCGCCAGGTGAAGTCCGGCGGTGCCCGAGGACACGGCGCTGCCGTGCGCTGCACCGACCCTGGCCGCGAACGCCCGCTCGAATGCGGGCAGCCGCGGACCGAGCGACAGGTACCCCGAGCGCAGCACCTCGAGCACAAGCTCCTCCTCGCGCTCGCCGATCACCGGCCGGGCGAGCGGGATCGGCTCGGCATCCGGCCCCGTTGGGCCAGATGCCGGCTTCGGCGTGCTCACAGCTCGGCTTGGGGTCGGGCGGGAATCGACTCTCGGGCGGCGCGTCGCTGAACCTCCATGCCCGCCTCCAGCGAATCGACCAGCGCCTCCCACGAAGCCTCGATCACGTTCTCGGAAACGCCGATCGAACCCCAGACCTGCTCGCCGTCGGAGGCGTCGAGCAACACGCGGGTGACCGCGCCCGTGCCCTTCGACTCGTCCAGGATCCGGACCTTGAAGTTGACCAGCTCGATGTCGCGCAGGTGCGGATAAATTTCGACCAGCGCCTCGCGCAGGGCCCTGTCGAGCGCGTTGACAGGGCCGTTGCCCTCGGCGGTGCGGACGTAGCGTTCGCCGTCCACCCAGATCTTGATCGTGGCCTCGGTCTCGACGCGGCCGTCGGCCCGCTTCTCGACGATCGCGCGCCAGGACTCGAGCCGGAACAGCGGCTCGTACTCACCGGACTCCTTGCGCAGCAGCAGCTCAAAGGAGCCGTCGGCCGCCTCGTAGTGGTAGCCGCGGTGCTCGACGCTCCTTGACGCGCTCGATCACGCGCGCGGCGCCCGCGTCGTCAAGCGCGACGCCCGCCTCGGCGGCTCGCGCCATCGACCGTGCCCTTGCCCGACAGCTCGGAGATCAGCAGCTCACGCTCGTTGCCGACGACTGCGGGATCGATGTGCTCGAACGTGCTCGGGTCGGCGTTGACGCCGGCGACGTGCATCCCGCCCTTGTGCGCGAAGGCGTTGCGGCCGACGTACGGCTGGTCCGGGTTCGGGCGTGAAGTTGAGCAGCTCGTCGAAGAAGTGCGCGGCCGGCGGTCAGCGCCGCCAGCTGCTCGCTCGGTGACGCAGTCATAGCCGAGCTTGAGCTGGAGGTTCGGGATGATCGTCGATCAGGTTGGCGTTGCCGCAGCGCTCGCCGTAGCCGTTCATCGTCCCCTGCACGTGCGTCGCCCCGGCGCCGACCGCGGCCAGCGAGTTGGCCACGCCGCAGCCGGCGTCGTCGTGGCAGTGGATCCCGACCGTGACGCCGCTCCGGACTGAGCGCCGCGACCACCGCGCGCATCGCCGCGGCAACCGCCGTCGGGCAAGCGTGCCGCCGTTGGTGTCGCAGCAGGTGATCGTCTCGGCGCCGGCCTGAGCCGCCGCGCGCAGGCAGGCGAGCGCGTACTCCGGGATCATCGGCGAAGCCGTCGAAGAAGTGCTCGGCGTCGTAGATGACCCGCTTGCCGTGCACCGACGAGGAACGCGACCGACTCGGAGATCATCGCGCAGGTTCTCCTCGCGGTCGACCTTCGACGACCTTCTCCAGGTGCAGCGCCCAGGTCTTGCCGACGATCGTGCAGACGGGCGCGAAGCAGTCGGCCAGCACCCGCAGCGCGGGATCGTCGCTCGGCGCTCGCGTCGCGGCGCCGGGTCATCCCGAATGCCGCGACCTGCGCGTGCTGGAACGTCTCGCCGGCGAGCAGCTCGAACAGCTCCAGCTCCTTCGGGTTGGAGCTCGGGAACCCGGCCTCGATCAGGTCGATGCCGAGCTCGTCGAGCTTGTGCGCGACCCGCACCTTCTCGGCCGCCGACAGCGACATCCCCTCACCCTGCATGCCGTCCCGCAGGGTGGTGTCGTACAGCTCAACCTCGCTCACGGCGCGGAAGCAGGCGCCGTCGCCGGCACCTCGACCAGGTCGAGCCACTCGGCGTAGCGGGGATCGCGGCCGCGGATCGCGTCCTCGAACACGCGCTGCAGCGCGGCCGTGATCGGCCCGCGGACGCCATTGCCGACCGTGTGGTCGTCGACCTCTGAGACCGGCACCAGCTCGGCTGCCGTGCCGCTGAGGAAGACCTCCTCGGCGAGATACAGCTCCGCTCGAGCGAGGTTGCGCTCGACGACCTCGTACCCGAGATCGCGGGCGATCTGCAGGACTGATTTGCGGGTGATGCCGTCGAGGATCCCGGCTGTCTGCGGCGGCGTCACGATCACACCGTCACGGACGGCGTAGATGTTCTCGCCGCTGCCCTCGGAGACGAACCCCTGGGCGTCGAGCAGGATCGACTCCTGATAGCCGGCCTTGGTCGCCTCGATCTTCGCCAGGACGCTGTTGAGGTACTGGCCGGAGGCCTTCGCATGAGGGATCAGCGCATCGCCCGGGATCCGTCGCCAGCTCGAGACCTTGGCCCGGATCCCATTCAGCTTGGAGTCCTCGCCGAGATAGGCGCCCCACGGCCACGCGGCGATGACGACGTCGACCGTGGCGTCGAGTGGGTTGAGCCCCATCGTCCCGTAGCCACGGAACACGATCGGGCGCAGATAGCACTCACGCAGGCCGTTGGCGGCCAGCAGGTCATGGGCCGCCTGACGGATCTCGGCGCGCGTGAACGGCACCGGCATGTAGTAGAGCTCGGCCGACTTGAACAGGCGGTCGACGTGATCGTGATGGCGGAAGATCGCCGGACCGCGCTCGGTCTCGTACGCGCGGACGCCCTCGAAGACTCCCGTCCCGTAGTGCAGACCGTGAGTCAGTACGTGTACCTTCGCGTCCTCCCAGGCGACGAGATTCCCGTTCTGCCAGATGAAGTCCGCTTGTTCCACGACTGCTCCTTAGAGGTTGGTGAGGACGGCCTCCGTGGCCTCGCGCGTTCCCGCGTTGCCACCGAGGTCTCGCGTGCGCAGCCCAGCGAGCAGCGCACGGTCAACCGCGGATTCTATCGCCGCTGCAGGCTCTTCCAGTCCGAGTCCGTGCCGCAGCATCAAGGCGGCGGACAGGAACATGGCCAGCGGATTCGCCGCGCCGCTGCCGGCGATGTCCGGCGCCGAGCCGTGAACGGGCTCGAACAGTCCGGGCGACCCCTCCGTCCCAAGCGACGCGCTCGGCAGCATCCCGATCGAACCGGTGAGCGTCGCCGCCTCATCGGAGAGGATGTCACCGAACATGTTCTCGGTGACGAGCACGTCGAACGCGGACGGGTTCGAGACGAGCTGCATCGCGGCGTTGTCGACCAGAATGTGCTCGAGCTCGACGTCGGAATACTCGCTCTCGTGCAGCTCGACCACAACCGCCCGCCACAGCCTGCTGGTCTCAAGCACGTTGGCCTTGTCAACGCTGGCGACGCGGTTGCGCCGCCCGCGCGCGGCAACGAACGCGACGCGAGCGATCCGCTCGATCTCCTCGCGGCTGTAGCCGCAGAGATCCGAGGCGTAATCATCGGTGCGGGTCTTCTCGCCGAAGTAGATGCCGCCGGTCAGCTCGCGCAGCACCAGCAGGTCGGTGCCCTCGATCACCTCGCGTTTCAGCGGGCTCGCGTCGTAGAGCGCCGGCAGCGGACGGACCGGCCGCAGGTTCGCGTACAGGCCGAGTGCCTTGCGCAGGCCGAGCAGGCCCTGCTCGGGACGCGGCTTTGACGGGTCGGTCGTGTCCCACCTGGGGCCGCCGACGGCGGCCAGCAGGACCGCGTCGGATGCCCTGCAGGCGGCGACCGTGTCATCGGTGAGGGCGGTGCCGTACGCGTCGATCGCGGCGCCGCCGAACAGGTGCTCTTCAAACTCCAGGTCGAGGCCGAGCGTGTTCAGTAGCTCGACGGTGGGGGCGGTGATCTCAGGACCAATTCCGTCACCAGGGAGAAGCAGGATCTTGTAGGTCATGGCGGGGCGCCACGCTAGCGGATCCCTCGCGATCTGAGCCTCCCAAGCCCGTCGGCCGGTGGGGGTGGGTGGCGGGAAACCAGTTCCACTTCCCGAGAAGCATCACCGTCGAGGGCACCAGCAGTGTCCGCACGACGAATGTGTCGAGCAGGATCCCGAACGCCAGCCCGAAACCGATCGCCCGCAGCTGGGCGCCCTGGGCGCCCCCGCCGCCGACGATCGCGAACACCGCGAACGTCCCACCCAGGATGATGCCGGCGGAGGTGATCGTGGCGCCGGTACGTGACAGCGCCCGCACGACCGCGAGGCCGAGCGGGAACTGCCGGGCCTCCTCGCGTATTCGTGTCATCACGAGGATGTTGTAGTCCTCCCCCAGAGCGAGCAGGAAGATGAACATCAAGAACGGCAGGATGAAGCTGATCCCGCTCTGTCCTCCGAGGTCCATGAAAACGATCACCGCGACCCCGAGCGACGCGAAATAGGACAGCGCCACGCTGACGATCAGGTACAGCGGGGCCACGGCCGAGCGCAGCACCAGTGCCAGCAGCAACCCGATCGCGATGATCGCCGCGGGGACGACCGTCTTGAGGTCGCCGTTGGCGGTGTGATTGATGTCGTAGACCGCTGCCGCCTCGCCGGCGACACCGGACTGGGAGGCGCCGGAGGCGTGCGCTGCCGCCGCGACGACGGCCCGGATGTCCGGCGTCGCGTTGCTCGCTTGGGTCGACTGCTGTCCCCCTGCCGCGAGCTCCGCCTCGAACTGCGTGACGCGTCCGTCCGCCGAGATGAATCGGGCATCCGCCAGATAGGCCTCGTAGAGCTGCTGCGGAACCGTGACGGAGGTCGGTTCGATCGGCGCCAGCTTCTGCGGCGGACCGAGCTGCCGGTGCAGAGTCGACAGTTGGACCGACGTCAGCGGCGTTCCGTTCGGGTCCAGTGGACCGGCAAGCCGCGTGAAACGCCGTGATCGCTCGAGCACGGCGCCCGCCGTCGAGAGGCGGGCGGTGTCGGCCCACACCGAACTCGAGTATCCGAACACGAGGTTCGCTGGGTTCGTCGAGCTCTGCGGAAAGTGCCTGTTGATGGCCGCGTTCCCCGCCGCCGCACTCGACCCGGCCGGAGCGGTCGTGGCGCCGCCGAACCCTGATGCCTTGTATCCGAGCGCACCGATCGCAAGCGCGAGGAAGATGATGATCCCGGCGGCCAGCGTGGCGCCGGGATGCTTCACAAGGCCGGCGGCGAGCTTGGCCCAGACACCCTGCTTCTGCTTGCCAGGCTTCGGGATTCGTGGCCAGAACGCCCTGCGTCCGAGGATCGCCAGCAGCGCGGGCAGCAGTGTCAGACCGAGCGCCAGCATCACCGCGACGCCGACGGCCAGCGGGGCGCCGAGGTCGTGGTAGATCCCGAAGCTCGCAAGCAGCAGCGTCAGCAGAGCGACGATCACGGTGCCGGCCGAGCCCGTGATCGACTCACCGACGCTGACGACGGCGCGGCGCACGGCGTCGTCAGGCTCGAGTCCGTTCTGTAATTCCTCCCGCACGCGAAACACGAGGAACAGCCCGTAGTCGGTGCCGGCTCCGATCAACAGGATGATCAGCAGCACCTCGGTCAGCGACGAGATCTGCAGGCCGGCCTTGCCGAGGCCTCCGATCAGGCGCGTCGAGATCGACAGCGCAATCGCGCTCGGCAGCAGTGTCACGATCGCAGCTGGCACCGAGCGGAACACGATCAGCAGCAGCACGATCACGAACAGCAGCGAGAAATCCTGGACGTCGTTGCCCGAGCTACTCGTGCTGTGCTGGTTGGCGATTGCCGTCGCGACCTGACCGGCAAGGTTGAAGGTCAGGCCGGCCGGAGCGTTGACCTGCCCGAACGCGCCCGAGATCCGGTTGAGCACGGCGGAGAAGTCGCCGATGTCCGATGGCCCGATTCCGACCTGGACCTGGGCCTCTGCGGCCATGCCGTCGGGTGAGATGCCAAGGAGCTTGGCGGACTGGACGTCCGGTTGGGCGCTGATCGCCAGTCCCAACCGCCCGATCGCATCAAGATCGGCCGAGGTCAGCCGGCGCGGCGCCGTGGCGATCACCTGGATCTCCTCGACCTTCGCATCGGCGTTGGCCCCGAGCAGCGGTGCCGCCAGATTGGCGGCCTTGGAGCTCGGTTCGCTTGACGACAGGAAGGCGCTGTTGTTGTCGTTGACCTGGCTGGCGAGCGTCGGGAACGCGCCGTTGCAGAGGATCGCAACGACGATCCAGAACGCCACAACCCACCACCTGCGCCGAACGACGAACACGGCGAGCGTCTCGTACGCGACTCCCACGGTCAGGCGCTTGCGCTCAGGCGTGCCGACTGTCATCGGCGCACACCGTAGCGGGCGTCACCGGCGCGGGGC
This sequence comes from uncultured Conexibacteraceae bacterium, assembly GCA_963778315.1. Classification (GTDB taxonomy): domain Bacteria; phylum Actinomycetota; class Thermoleophilia; order Solirubrobacterales; family Solirubrobacteraceae; genus Palsa-465. The sequence continues at coordinate 1,068,815 of CAVZTZ010000015.1, forward strand.
CGCCACGACCGGCATCCCCGGTTCCCCGAACGAGGAGCGTTTCGCCGGGGTTGACGGCGGCTGCGCGACGGACATAGAGTGCGAAGCACTTCGCTGGACCATCGGTGCATCGAGACCGGCACCGAGCGTGGCCACACATTCAATGATTTGGGGGCGTCATGAGAAGAGATCGCATCCGCACAGTCCTGGGCACGGGGCTGGCTATTGCTGCCGCAGCCGCAGGAGTGGCACTGGCTGCAGTGGCCCCGGCCGGCGCGGACTCAACGGTTGGGCGCGCGCCGCAGGCCCACGCGGCGAAGTCATCGGCGCCAGTGATCACGAGCGTGTCGAAGCTCTCCAAGGGTGTTGTCACGATCACGGGGAGCGGCTTCACGAAGGTGACCGCGGTCGAGTTCGGCGGCGTGAAGTCCCACAAGGTCAAGGTTCTCTCGTCAAAGAAGCTGACCGCGGTACCTCCGACGGAGGCGCCGGGCCAGGTGCCGGTCATCGTGGTCACCAAGCACGGCAGTTCAGCGAAGTCGAAGAAGGCCGTGTACACGTATCCGGGAACCCCGACGCGCACTGTCACGACCCCCGGGGCAACGGTGACGACGCCAGGGGCGACGGTGACGACACCCGGCAAAACGGTGACCGAGACGACAACCCAGACCACGACGGTCCCCACCCCGGTCAGCGATGGAACGTTGTCGATCATCGCCGGGCGCAACCACCTGGTCACCGCGGGCCCAGCGACCGCCACCCCCGTGTACCCGAATGATGTGGCCGTCGATTCAAACGGGAACCTCTACATCGCCGACGACTCCAACGACGTCGTCGAGAAGGTCACTCCCAGCGGGACCCTGTCGATCTTCGCTGGCATTCCTGGGGAACAGGGAACTTCGGTGGCGGGGCCGGCGACATCCACCCCGCTCGAAAATCCACGGGCGGTCGCAGTCAATGCCGCAGGCGACGTCTACATAGCCGACATCTATAACGACGTTGTCGACGAGGTCACTCCAAGCGGCACTCTGTCGGTGATCGCCGGCGACGGCTACGGCGGCGCACCGGTCGCCGGACCCGCCACCCACAGCCCACTTGAATACCCTGATGGCCTGGCCGTCGACCCGACGACCGGTGACCTCTATATCTCCGATGCGGGCGAGCACGAGATCGTCCGAGTCACCCCGTCCGACCAGCTCTCGGTCGTCGTCGGCGACGGCACCTCCGGCTTTCCGAGCAACGGTGAGGTCGCCTCGACCCACGCCGACCTCAATGACCCCGCCGGGCTCGCCATCAGTTCCACCGGGAGCTCCAAGGGCCTGTACATCGCCGACTCCGGCGGGGACGTGGTCGACAAGGTCAGCTACCCGATCACGGCGGGGACGAGCACGATCTCGATCGTTGCCGGCTCTGCAGGCACGAACGGCCACCCGACCTTCGGCGGCGCCGCAGACGTCAGCCAGCTCGACAACCCGGAAGGGGTCGCGCTCGACTCCAGCGGCAATCTGTACATCGCGGACGCGTACAACCAGGACATCGAGAAGGTCGCCGCTCCCGCCAACGGCAGCAGCACGATCACGGCGTTCGCCGGCAAGTCCGGGTACGGGCCCCAGGTTCCGGGTCCGGCCACGAGCAGCTACCTCGCAGACCCGTATGGCGTCGCCGCCGATTCGACCGGCAACGTGTACATCGCTGACAGCGAAAACGACTCGATCGACAAGGTCAGCGCAGGCATCCTGTCGGTGGTCACCGGCTTCGGTCCGCTCGACGGCACGGAGGTCCCGGGACCGGGCACGGACAGCCCACTCGACGACCCGGAGGGCGTCGCGATCGACTCGAGCGGCGACATCTTCATCGCCGACACCGACAACGACTCGATCGACAAGCTCACGCCGAGCGGCACGCTGTCGATCGTTGCAACCGGCCAGTTCGACGATCCGGAGCAGCTCGCCGTCGACTCCAGCGACAACCTGTATGTTGCCAACGAGTACGACTGCGAGATCGACAAGATCCCAGCCGGCGGTGGAGGCGTGGAGATCATCGCCGGGACCGGCAGCTGCAAGCAGGCGGTCAATGGTCCCGCGCTCGCGAGCCCCCTCGACTACCCGGAAGGCGTCGCGGTCGACTCCAGCGGCAACGTCTACGTCGCCGACACCGACGACTGCGAGATCGACAAGCTCACAGCTGGCACGCTCTCGATCATCGCCGGGGACGGAACCTGCGGCCGGGCGACCGCAGGGCCGGCGCTCAGCAGCGGGCTGGATGATCCCGAGGGGGTCGCGGTCGACTCGAGCGGCGATGTCTACATCGCCGACACCGACAACGACGAGATCGACGAGGTCACCCCGAGTGGCACGCTCTCGATCATCGCCGGCGGCCCCAACAATGAGGACGAGCCGGTTGCAACGCCGGCCCCCTACAGCGGGCTCGATGACCCGGAGGGCATCGCCGTCGACGCCGCCGGCAACATCTACGTCGCCAACACTGACGACGACTACGTCGAGCGGATCACCCCTGCGGGGGCGGTCTCCGTCCTCGCCGGCAACGGCGGCGATGACTTCCCACCGTCAAATGGGCCGGCACTCGGCAGCTCGCTCGACGAGCCCGAGGGTGTCGCAGTGAACCCGGCCGGGACCGAGCTCGTGATCGCCGACACCGACAACGACGACGTCGAAGAGGTCGCCGGCTTCTAGCAGACCCGTCTGTCGCGGCGGCTTCGGCTCTCCCCGGAGGGGAGCCGAAGCTCCGCCGCGGGCCGGGTCCTCAGCGACATCAGGCGCCGAACTCGGCGAGCTTTGCAGCCATCGCGTCGCGCAACGCGTGCGCCGCGCTGAGTGGCCGAACCATCACCGTGAGCTGGGTCACGAGCCCATCGTCACCCGTCGTCAGGAAATCGCACCCCTCCACCTCGCGGTCACCGACCTGGGCGCGAAACACGAGCGCATGGTTGCGGCCGTCCTCGCTGGCCATCTCGCTCTCGTAGCGAAACTCGGTGAACACCTGCGAGACGGCGCGCAGGATCACCGCGACGACGTCTCGGCCCTCGTATGCCTTGAACACGACCGGGCTGTAGAAGACGACGTCGGGCGCAAGGACGTCTGGGACACGGTCAAAGTCCCACGCCTCGATCGCAGCTCTGAAGGGATGCATGGCCCGATCATCGCACCCTGGAGCTCGTAGGGGCGTTTGGCCCTCTGCGGCCGCTTCGAGCTGCGACATTGCATCAAGACAGCGCGCCGCTCACACCGGACGGCCGGACGGACCTACGCCCGCAGGTACGTCCCCCGCACGAACAGCCGCAGGTTCACAGCGAACAAGAACACCGTCGCCAGCGCCAGCAGCCCGAATGACAGCCAGATGTCGGTCTCCCGGTACCCCAGGAACCCGTAGCGGACGAGGCCGATCATGTAGTAGACCGGGTTGAACTTGCTGAGCGTCTGCCACGGCTGTGGCAGCAGCGAGGCGGAGTAGAACACGCCTCCGAGGAAGATGAGCGGTTGCAGCATGAACGTCTGATAGAGCGCGACGTCGTCGAACTGTTCGGCACGGACCCCGACGAGGACCCCGGCCTGGGCGAAGAACAGGCCGACGAGGATCAGTGACGGAATCAGCACCAGCGGCTCGGCCACCGGCATCGAGATCAGAACCGCGGACACGGCCATCGTGATCGCCGAGACGAGCAGACCGCGGAGGAACCCGCCAAGAGTGAACCCGAGCAGCAACTCGAACGGCGAGGCCGGCGACGACAGCTGATCGTCGATTGCCCGCTGGAACTTCTGCTGCAGGATCGAGGAGGAGTTGTTCGCGAACGCGTTCGTCGCCCACGCCATCATGATCAGGCCGGGGACCACGAACACGATGTACCGGAAGCCGTGCAGCGTGTGGATCCGCGAACCCAGCGCGGCCCCGAACACGGAGATGTAGAGGAATGTCTCCAGCAGCGGCCCGCCGATCGTCTGCCGCTTGATCTTCATGAAGCGCGTGACCTCGCGCCGCACGAGCGCCAGCAGGCGGATCTGGGCGGCGCTCATACGGGCTCCTCGGCCAGGTGTGCCCGGGACAGCTCGCGGCGTCCGACGAGTTCGAGGTAGGCGTCCTCGAGGGAGTCGACGCCGTACCGGCTCGAGAGCTCCGGGATCGTCCCCTGCGCGGCGATTTCCCCGTGATTGATGAAGGCGATCTGGTCGCACAGCCGCTCCGCCTCCTCGAGGTAGTGCGTCGTCAGCAGGATCGTCGTGCCCTCCGCGTTGACCTTCTCGATGTACTGCCACAGCTCCAGCCGGAGCTCGATATCGACGCCCGCCGTCGGCTCGTCGAGGATCACCAGCTGCGGCCGGTGCATCAGTGCGCGCGCCAACGTCAGACGGCGCTTCATGCCGCCGGACAGGGTGCGTGTCCGGTCGTCTCGCTTATCGGTCAGCGAGAAGGCGTCGAGCAGCTCGGTCACTCTGGCACGGCGGTCGCGACGCGACATACCGAAGTAGCCGCCGTGGTAGTCGAGAACCTCCTCGACCGTCAGGAAGATGTCGAGGTTGATCTCCTGTGGAGCGAGGCCGACGGCGGCCCGCGCGGCCTGGTAGTGCGACACGGCGTCGTGACCGAATACGCGCACGTCGCCCGACGTCGGCTTCGCGAGACCGGTCGTACAGTGGATCAGCGTCGACTTGCCGGCGCCATTGGGCCCGAGTAGACCGAAGAACGCCCCCTCTGCAATCTCCAATGAGACGCCCTTGAGCGCTTCCACGCCGGTCGGGTATCGCTTAATGAGGTCTGTGATCTGAAGGGCGGGCACGGCGGATCAGGGTAGTAGATAGCAGATTGATATCACTTGATATCGTTTGACCATGCCCGCAGAACCTCAGGTTCCGCTCTACGTCCGGCTCCACGCCGACAACGCCAAGCTGCTCGAACAGGCCGCGGCCGCCTGTGGCTGCAGCAAGCGCCGACTGATCGAGGACGCCGTCGAACAGCACTTGACCGAAGCCGGCCTCGTCGTCGGCCGGGCAACGCTGCGCGAGGATGCGCCCGAGATCCTCACGCCCGGCGAGGCGGCCGCGCTGCTGCGGATCGACACCGAGCAGCTCGTGGCTGCCGCGGCGGCGGGCGACGTTCCCGGCCGGCGGATCGGCAGCGAATGGCGGTTCTCCCGCGAGGCGCTGCTCGAGTGGCTCAGCGCGGCTTCGTAGCGACCATGTTCAGCCGCACGTAATCGAGCGTCAACGGCACACCGGTGCGCTCGAGCACCTCGTCGACGAACGGCTCCCGCAGCTCCTCTGGCAACTGACTGAGGTGCGGCAGCAGGCACACGGTCGTGATGAACTCGCGAGGATCCTCGAGCACCGTCGGCTTCGGCTCAAGCCACGTCTGGACGTCGACGAACCCAGCGTCGGTCAGTCGTGAAGCGGTGACCTCAGCCCCGGCGTAATTCCACGGATGGTCGGTGAAGTAACCCGCGTACGAAGGCTCTTCGATCAGCTCCTCGGCGATCTTCCGGAAGTGGTCGATGTTCCCCTCTCCCCCGCACTGGGCGACGAGACGGCCGCCGGGCTTCAGGGCAGCCAGCAGCGCCGCGAACAGCCGGGGGTGGTCCTTGATCCAGTGAAAGGTCGCGTTCGAGAAGATCGCATCGACCTCTTCGGGCAGCTTCAATTCCGTCAGGTCCTGATGCAGGATCACCGCGCGCTCGCCGAGCTCCGCGCTTGCGTGGGCGACCATTGACGCGGCCGCGTCCACGCCGTAGACCCGCCCGTGGGGCGTCATCTCGACGAGCTGCGCCGTGATCTTCCCCGAGCCACAGCCGGCGTCGAGCACCGACTCGCCATCGACGAGCGCGAGCCGCTCGAACTGCTCCGCCGCCCACGCCTGCTGCGGTGCGGAGATCTCGTGGTAGCGGGTGGCGTTCCAGTTGCGGTCGGTCATTGCGACCCCTCCTTGAGTGCGACGTACGTCGCCATTCCCCATCGCTTGTACAGGCAGTCGACAGTCGCGAAGCCGGCTTCCCGCAGCCACCGCAGCTGCGATTCGACATCAGCCGAGCGGTCGTGGCTGCGCCGCTGGCGCGCGTCTGCGATCTCCCGCTCGGAGGCGCCGAGCTCGCGGCAGTCCCGCTCCCACCGCCGCTGGTAGGCGGCCTCCATCTCCGGCGTGGGACCAAGGACCTGCTCGGCGTTGACGAACACGCCGCCCGGCCGCAGGACCTGCAGCACGCGCTCGAACAGCACCCGCTTATCGGCATCGTCGAGATGGTGGATCGCGAGCCCCGAGATCACCGCGTCGAACGGACCCAAGGGGATCCCGTCCGACATATCACCGACGTGGACCGCGACGACCCTGTCCGCCAGCCGCTCGCCCGCTTCCGCCACCATCTCGGGCGAGCCGTCGAGCAGCTCGAACCGTGCAGCGGGAAACGCCTCGGCGACCATCGCCGTCATCAGTCCTGTGCCGGCGCCGAGGTCGAGTACCCGCTCGATCGGACCGCCGGCGAGCCGCAGACCACAGATCGCCGCGCCGTAGAACTGGTCGTAGTCGGGCACGAGCCGCCGGCGCAGCGCCGTGTACTCCGACGCGTGCGCCGAGAACGCGACCGATGCCGCCGGCGTGCTCACAGCGAGGTCGTGACCGGGCCGGAGCGCTCCCGCCCGGACTCGTACGCGGCGATTGCGTCCTCCTGGGTGAGCGTTACGCCGATGTCGTCGAGCCCGTTCAGCAGCCGGTGCTTGATCTCCTGGTCGATCTCGAACGAGGCGGTCCCTCCCGGCCAGCGCACCTCCTGGGCAGCGAGATCGACCTGGGCCTCCCCCGCTGCGGCGATCGACGCACACTGCTCGCCGGTCAATGCGATCGGCAGCAGCCCGATCTTGGTGCAGTTGGAGTAGAAGATGTCCGCAAAGCTCTGAGCGATGACGGCCTGAAAGCCGTAGTCCTCAAGACCCCAGGGGGCGTGCTCACGACTTGATCCGCAGCCGAAGTTCTTGCCGGTCACGAGGATCGGATTCTTCGGCAGGTTCCAATCGGCTTCCTTGGCCCAGTCATAGAACAGGAACTCCCCGAAGCCGGTCCGCTCAACTCTCTTGAGAAACTGCTTGGGCATGATCTGATCGGTGTCGATGTCGTCGCGGTTAAGGACCGACACCGGTCCCGTGATCGTCTCGATTGCACGCATCAGGCGAGCGCCTCCTCACGGTCACCGCTCCAGGAGCGGATATCGACGAAATGTCCCTCGATCGCGGCGGCGGCCGCCATCTGGGGTGAGACCAGGTGGGTCCGCGCGCCGCGGCCCTGCCGGCCCTCGAAATTGCGGTTCGAGGTCGACGCGACCCGCTCGCCGGGGGCGGCGATGTCCGGGTTCATCCCCAGGCACATCGAGCAGCCGGCCGCACGCCAGTCAAAGCCGGCCTCGCGGAAGATCTCGTCGAGTCCTTCGGCCTCGGCCTGGCCCTTGACCTGCACCGAACCGGGGACGACCATCGCATACACACCGTCCGCGACGCGGCGTCCGCGCACGACCTCGGCCGCTGCCCGCAGATCTCCGATCCGGGAGTTCGTGCATGACCCGATGAACACGCGGTCGAGCGGGATCTCCTCGATCGGCGTGCCGCCCTCGAGGCCCATGTATTCCAGGGCGCGCTCGTCCTGCTCGGAGCTGGGGACGGGCACCGCCTCGGTGACGCCGACGACCATCCCGGGGTTCGTCCCCCAACTGACCATCGGGCTGATCTGGCCGCAGTCGATCACGACCTCCGCGTCGAAGTGAGCGCCGTCCTCCGTGTACAGCTCGCGCCAGTCGGCGGGCACGTCGGAGGGCGCTGCCGGACGGCCGATCACGTACTCGAAGGTCGTCTCGTCGGGGGCGATCATGCCGGCGCGGCCGCCGGCCTCGATCGTCATGTTGCAGACGGTCATCCGGCCCTCCATCGACAGCGCCTCGATCGCCGGCCCGGCGAACTCGACGACGTACCCGGTGGCGCCGGCGACGCCGATCTGACCGATCGTATAGAGGATCAGGTCCTTGGCGGTGACCCCATATCCCAAGGAGCCCTCATAGCGGATCCGCATCGACTTCGGCTTGTTCTGCACCATTGTCTGGGTGGCGAGCACGTGCTCGACTTCGCTGGTTCCGATTCCAAACGCGAGCGCGCCGAAGGCGCCGTGTGTGGCCGTGTGCGAGTCGCCGCAGACGATTGTCATGCCGGGCTGGGTGACGCCCAGCTCCGGCCCGATCACATGCACGATCCCCTGATGCTCGGACCCGAGCGAATAGATCGGGATCCCGAACTCGGCTGCGTTGTGCTCGAGCGTCTCGACCTGGACGCGGGACAGCGCGTCCCTGATCTGCGACGCGACGGGCGTGCCGTCGGTGGGCGTGTTGTGGTCGGCGGTCGCGAGCGTGCGGTCCGGTCGGCGGACCGTGCGCCCGTTCAATCTGAGGCCGTCGAACGCCTGCGGGCTCGTGACCTCGTGGACCAGGTGCAGGTCGATGTAGATCAGCCCTGGGGCGACCTCATGCCGCTCCCAGATCTTGTCGAATAGCGATTTCGGCATCGGTGAGTGTCTCTCCTAACTGCGGCGCAGTCCGGCGCTGACCACTGCCAGCAGGACTGCCTCGTCGTTTCCACGGTTCTCGAAGTGATGGGGTAGGTCTGCGTCGAAGGTGACGGTGTCCCCCGCCAGCAGCTCGTAGCGCTCGCCATCGCAGGCCAGGACGACCGAACCCGACTCGACCAGGGCCGTCTCCCGACTGCCGGGTTCGTGCATCGGTGGGTCGCCGGGGCCACCCGTCGACGCGCCGGGCGCCAAGATGTGGCGCGAGAGCTCGGCTCGCTGACCGGGCAACGGCGGCGTCAGGATCTCGTACCGGTGCCCGGCGGCACCGCCGGCTCGCGTCGGCCCCGTTCGACTCTCGCCGCGGCGGACGACGAACACGGCTCCGTCCTCGTCCAGGCGCAGCAGCTGTGACAGCCGCAGCTCAAGGCCCGCGGCGATGCGGGTCGCCACCTGCAACGTCGGCGAGGTCTCCCCCCGCTCGACCTGGGAGAGCATCGGCGCGCTGACGCCGGAGCGGTCCGCGAGGTCGCGCAGCGACATGTCCATCGCCTCGCGCAGCGCCTTCACGCGCGCCCCGATCTTCGGAGCCGCTGGCACCGGTGCGACCTCCACTGAGTCTGCCGTCATACGAGCGTACGTTATCACGTACAGCGGTGAGCGGTAGCCTGCGGCCGATGCCATCGCGTCCCGACATCCTCGTGCTCGGCGTCGGCGGCGTGCTCGGCGAGGCATGGCTCTCAGGCGTGCTCGCCGGGCTCGAGGACCGCCACCGAATCGACTTCGGCCGCTGCGAGTATTTCGTCGGCAGCTCGGCGGGCTCGATCATCGCCGCTCGGCTGGCCACGGGCCGACCGCTCGAGCGGCCCGGCACCCCACTGCCCGACAGCGACGCCGAGGCGACCGAGCAGGCGGAGGCCTCCAGCCGCAGCGGCACGGCCGCCCGGGCGGCGGCCTGGGCCCTGGCGCTTGGATCACCGCTGGCGGGGCCGAGTCTCGCGGTCACGGCGGGACCGGGCAGGCTGATGCGCGGCATCGCGCTGCGCGCCGTGCCCGACGGAAAGCAGTCGCTCTCGGAACTCCGCCGCCACTTCGACAATGCCCGCTTCGACGGTCGGCTGCGGATCGTCGCGGTCGACCGGTCAAGCGGTGCCCGGGTAGTGTTCGGCGCCCCGGGCGCGCCGTTCGCAACGGTCGGCGCCGCGGTCGAGGCCTCGTGCACGGTGCCCGGCATCTTCAGACCGGTCGCGATCGGCGCGCGGCGATACGTCGACGGCGGCGTCTGGAGCCCGACGAACCTCGACGTCGCCCCGGCCCGGCGTGACAGCCGGGTCCTGTGCCTGAGCCCGACCGCCGGCTGGAACGTCGGCGCCGCCAGCCTCGGCTCGCGGGCAGCCACCCAGATCGAGATCGCCAAGCTCCGCGCCCGCGGCGCCCGGGTGACGTTCATCGCGCCCGACCCGCCGCTGCCGGCCGATCTGATGGCGCGGGCTCCGCGCGAGGCGATCCTGGCGCTTGGCTACCGCCAGGGCCTCACGCTCTCCCCAGGGTGAGCGGCGGACCGGATGCCCGCCCCAACGGGGGCGGGCGCACAGCTACTTCTCGAACAGGTTGAGGAGGGCGCCGAGGAGATAGCAGAAGATCCCGAGCGCCAAGAACGCCACCGCTCCGGTGCCGATCGCCGCCAGCAGCGGGTGGGGCCGAATCGCAACCGGAATGATCACCGCGATCATCAGCGCGGTCGTGAGCGGCCGCCCGCGGTACAGCGATCTGATCGCGCCGAGTCCCAGGATCACGTAGATGAACACCCGCCCGTCGTGCAGCAGATTGCGCAGCGCGATGACCTTGAAGACGCCAATGACAAGCGCCAGGACGACGGCACCGGCCCGAGCGCCCGGATTCTGGTCCGGACGGCCCGAGCCGGATTGCTGCGAGTTGAGGACGACTCCCTTACGGGGTCGAGAAGGCGCCACGCACTGCCTCCGCCGTCGCCGCCTCGGCCTCCGAGGCGACGCCGCGACGGCTGAGCGCCGTGGACAGCGCGCGCACGTATGCGCGGCCGGCGGCGTCGATGATGTCGGTGGAGACACCCTGGCCGGCGCCGGTGATGCCGTCGATCTCCAGCACGACCGAGGTCTCGCCGAGCGAGTCGTGCCCGGCGGTGACCGAGTCGACCCGGAACTCCCGGAGATTGGCATCGATCCCGGTGGCGGCGTTGATCGCGTGGAACACGGCGTCGATCGGACCGTCGCCGGTGAAGGAGCCGGTCAGCTCCGTGCCGTCCGGGGCGCGGACGCCCACGCGGGCATGAGGGGTGCGGTTCGACGAGGCCTCGACCTCGAACCACTCGAGCGTGTAGCCGGCGCCGGCGGCCTCGCGGATCTCGTCGGTGACGAGCGCCTCGAGGTCCATCGCGGTCACCTGCTTCTTGCGGTCGGCGATCTCCTTGAACCGCTTGAAGGCGATGTTCAGCGCCTGACCGGTGACCTCGAATCCGAGCTCGGACAGCGCCTGCTGCAGCGCATGGCGGCCGGAGTGCTTGCCGAGCACGAGGCTGTTGGCGTCGAGGCCGACGCTGGTCGCGTCCATGATCTCGTACGTGTTGCGGTGCTTGAGCACGCCGTCCTGGTGGATCCCGGACTCGTGCGCGAACGCGTTGCGGCCGATGATCGCCTTGTTCGGCTGCACCGGGTAGCCGGTCAGGCGCGAGACGATCCGGCTCGTCCGGGCGATCTCCTTGGTGTTGATCTCGTGGTGCAGGCCGATCCGGTCCCTGCGGGTCGCCAGCAGCATCACGATCTCCTCAAGCGACGCGTTGCCCGCCCGCTCGCCGATCCCGTTGATCGCGCACTCGACTTGGCGGGCGCCGGCCTGTAGCCCCGCGAGGCTGTTGGCGACAGCCAGGCCAAGATCGTCGTGGCAGTGGACGCTGAGCACGACGTTGCGCAGGTCGGGCACGTACTCGTAGAGCTGCGTCAGGAACGCGGCGTACTCGTCCGGGGTCGTGTAGCCGACGGTGTCGGGGATATTGATCGTGGTCGCGCCTTCGTCGATCGCGATCTGCAGCACCTCGGCGGTGTATTCGGGGTCGGCGCGGGTCGCATCCATCGGCGAGAACTCGACGTCCTCGCAGTAGCCCTTCGCCTGCGCGACGGCCGCGCGCGCCTGGCCCTTGATGTCCTCGCGGGTCGAGTTGAACTGGTGGATGATGTGGATGTCCGAGGTCGAGATGAACGTGTGGATCCGCGGCCGGGACGCGTCCTTGACCGCGTTCCAGGCGGCGTCGACGTCAGGTGCCTGTGCACGGGCGAGACCGGCGATCACCGGTCCGTCGACCTGGCGGGCGATGCCCTGGACGGCCTCGAAATCGCCGGGTGAGGCGATCGGGAAGCCGGCCTCGATGATGTCGACGCCGAGGCGCGCCAGCTGTTGGGCGATCTCCAGCTTCTCCTGCGGGTTCAGGGAGATGCCGGGCGACTGCTCGCCGTCGCGCAGCGTCGTGTCAAAAATGAGTACTCGGTTGGGGTCCATCGGATGTCATTCCTCTCTGAGGGCTCGTCCTGCTTCTTCTCGGGCTTTCAGTTCGCGGCTACGTGCGGCCGCCGGCGCGCTATTCCCCCTTGCGGGGGAGGAGAAGAAGTCGAAGGTCGAGAGCGCGGATTGCCATCTCTGCGCGAAGCCTAGCGCACAGTGCCAGCACTGATGAATCCGTGCCGCGCTTCTGCAACAGTGGCGTCAAGGTGGTACCGCCTGGAGGACCGGCAGGTGGCGTGCGCACGGTTTTCGGCCGTGCGTGCCTTGGCGTGCTCGCGCTGGCCACGTTCGCGCTCGGATCGAAGATCGCCGGCGGCGGACACGGCGTTCCGGACATCGCGCTCGATGCGCTGACCGGCGGGAGCTACCTTGCCGTGGCGGTCCTTCTGCACGGCCGGGACGCGAGCGGCCGGATCAGCTGGCTGCTGCTGCTCGCAGCCGCCGCCTGGTTCACCGAGGATCTCGACACGTCCCGGATTCCGGCGTTGTTCGTGCTCGGATCCGTCTTGCAGGACGGTTTCGACCCGATGTTCGCCCAGGTCGTGCTCGGGTTCCCCGACGGACGGCTGCACGATCGGCTCGAGCGAGCGACCGTTGCGTGTGCCTACGCGGGATCGATCGGCCTGGCGGTGCTGCGGGAGCTGCTCGATCCTCCCTCGGCGCACGGGACCGCAATTTCACCGATCGCGGCGCTACACGTGGCCGGCGCGGCACCGGTGATCAGGCACGTGCAGGACGGGCTTGCCGTCGGTCTCGCAATCGTGATCCCGGCGCTGGTCGGGCGCCGCCTCCGGCTGTCCCCCGACTTCCGGCGACTGCGTCTGTTCACCGCCGGCGTGCTCGTCTCAGCCGTACTCGTCGGCGCCCAGACGGTTCATGACTGGATCACGATCGGTGCGAACCTGCCCGCGACGGTCAACGACACGTTCGCGGTACTCGGGGCGCTCGGGCTGCTGACGCTGCCGCTCTGCATCGCCGCGGGCGTCGTCGCGGTTGAGGGCATCCGCGCGCGCATCGCCATGCTGGCTGCGCGGCGACCGGCCCTGCCGGAGCTCGAGCTCGGCCTGCGTTCGGCAACCGGCGACCGGCAGCTGCGGATCCTGCCTGACGGCACGGTCGTGCACGGGCCGGCGCTCGCCCACGAGCCGGAGCTGTTGTCGCTGGTCGCGGAGATGGTGGCCGCCGGGCTCCGCGACGCCGACGGGCTCCGCGATGCCGACGGGCTCCGCAATGCCGACGGGCTCCGCGACGCCAAGGGGCTCCGCGATGCCGGGGTGCCGGACGTGGATGCCCACCAGGCGGTCAGCCGCCTGACCGCGCGCCAGCGGCAGGTGCTCGAGCTGCTGGCGGAAGGGCACGCCAACGCCGTGATCGCCAGGCGATTGCGAATCAGCCCCAAGACCGTCGAGAAGCACATCCGCGACATCTATGGACAGCTCGAGCTTCCGCCTGAGCTGCTGGCCAACCGGCGGGTGGCCGCCGCGCTCACCTGGCGCGATGCCGGCGGCGCGCGATTCAGCGTCGGGGCGAGGGGCGCGGACGGGCGGTGAGCAGCTCAGTCCACCACCCAGAAGTCGTCGCCGTCGGGGTCCGGACCCTGCTTGACGTCGAACCCTTGACCCAGCAGATAGGCGCCGTAGTCGCCGCAGTTCGGCCCGTCGGTCTCGGCGCGGTGCGGCGAGCGACCGCTGGGCAAGGCCTCCCCCTGCAGTCCGAACAGGCCGGTGACGTCGCCCGCAGAGGTGGCGGGATCGGCTGCGTCGAGCCACGGGACGATCAGGTGGTGATCGTTGTTGTCGTCGTTCAGTGTGTAGATCTCGCTGCAGCCGTTGTCCACCGTAATCGGGCCGGACATGGCCACCGACGAAACACCGTGCTTGGTGGTGGCGGTCACCTCGCAGCGGACCGTCACGTGGTACTGGAGGTGACCGGGTCGCATGTCGAAATCGAGCGTCGTGCCGGGCTCCGAGTGGGTGTCGGTGCTGCCCGCCGGATCGAGCACCCACGCAGTCGAGAAGTGCAGATCACTGCGATTCCAGGTGCCGGGCTGGCAGGCCAGGTGGAACTGCTCGGCGATCCCCCCTCCGCCGGCCGGGCCGATCGTGGCGGAGGAATCAGGCTGCTTCGTGTTGACCGTGACAGTCGGCGGCGCGCTCGCCACCGGCGCGCCAAGCGCCACCGTGTAATGGTTGGTCCAGGCGGTGGTCGTCCCCCACTTGTTGGTGGCGGTCACCTTGCACTGCAAGTCCAACCCCTCGTCGTCGGGGGTGATCACCAGCGTCTGCTGTGAGCCCAGCTTCGTGTCGCCCAACTTCGAGCCCCCCGGGTTCAGGTGGGACGCGGCGGAGACCGCGTGCGGGATCGTCACCGCTTCCCACGCGTAGCTGAGCGTCGGGTTCCCGAGCCACGAGCCGGGCTGACAGGCATTGGTGCCGCCAACGCCGACGTCGGGCGTGATCCGCGGCCGGCCGGGATGGGCGTCGCCGAACCCCGGCTGGGCCAGCTGTGGTGGGCCGGGGTTGACCGTGACCGTCGCCGATCGGGCGGTCAGCGTCTGGCCGGCGTCGGTCGTCGCCGTGACGGCGCAGTACAACGGCAGCGGCTCGTCGAGGAACCCGACGGTGTAGGTCTGGCCGGCGCCAACCAGCGTCAGCTCCGGGATCTGCAGGATCGCCGCCAGGCTGGGCGTCGCGAGCTTGCTCTTGCCGCTCTTCTGGCCTAGTGATTTCGCCTTCGAAGTGAGCAGCGGGTTGCTCGGGGCCAGCGGCGGTGGCACGTCCGCGTACCACGCGTATGTGAAGGTCACGGTCGAGTCGTTCCAGGTCCCTGGTTGACAGCCCAGCCGGCTTTCGGGTGCGAGCCCTCCGGTGACCGCCGGCGCGGCCAGGTTCGCCAGGCGCACCCGATCGAAGGTGGCGCCGACTGCGACGTCTGGCGATACCGTCACCGCGCAGGTCGCGGCGGTGGTACCGGCGCATGGGCCGCCGGTCCACCCCGTGAACGTCGAGTTCGGTCCCGCGGCGGCCGTCAGCGTCACGACAGTGCCGTCGGGATATGACCCGGAGCACGTGCCACCACAGGCGATCGCCGGGCTCCCCTCGCCCGTGACCGTGCCGGACCCGCTGCCGCTTCGGGTCACCGTCAGCGTCCGGATGATCGGCGCGAACGTCGCGGTCACGCTCGCATCGGCCGACATCGTCACGGTGCAGCCGCCGCTCCCGCTGCACGCGCCCGACCAGCCTGTGAAGCTCCAGCCGGACGCCGGACCTGCGCTGAGCGTCACGGCGGTACCGGCGTTGTATGCGGCCGAGCAGCCGGTGGGGCAGCTGATCAGGCCCGACCCGTCGGTCACCGTGCCGCCGGCGCCCGACACCTGGACGGTCAACGTGTGCTGATCGGGCTTGGCGACGGTCAGCGACAGGGCGGCGGTGACGTGTCGCGCGTCGGCGTCGGTCAGCGTCACGTCGACCGTCGCAGTGGTAGCCACCGTCGGGGTACCACTGATCGCGCCCGTGGACGGGTTCAGGGTCAGCCCCGCGGGCAGCCCGGAGGCCGACCACTGGTACGGAGGCGTGCCGCCGCTGCCTGCGAGCGTGGCGGAATAGGCGGTATCGACCTTGCCGCCGGGAAGCGAGCTGGTGGTGATCGTCAACGGCGGTGGTTCGACGTCGAGGCTCAGCGTCTGGTTGGCTGTCGCCCCGGCGGCGTCGGTGATGGTCACGTCGACCGTGGCGGTCCCGACAGCCGTCGGGGTGCCTGTGATCGCGCCGCTGGCGCTGTCCAGTGTCAGTCCGTCCGGCAGGCCGGTCGCGGTCCAGCTGTACGGGGCAAGGCCGCCGGTGCCGGCGAGCGTTGCGGAGTAGGCGGCGCCCGTCTGTCCGTCGGGCAGCGAGCTGGTGGTGATCTTCAGCGCCGCGCGCACGTCGAGCGTCAGCGTCGCGGTCGCCGTCTGGTCATCGGCGTCGGTCAGCGTGACCTCGACGCTGGAGGTGCCCGCCGTCGTCGGGGTACCTGTGATCGCACCGGTGGTCGCGTTCAGCGTCAGCCCACCCGGAAGCCCGTTTGCCATCCAGCTGTACGGGGGGTCGCCGCCATTGCCGGCCAGGGTCGTGCTGTAGGACGCTCCCACCATCCCTGCCGGCAGCGCGGCGGTCGTGACCGACGGCGCCGGCGTTGCAAACACGTATAGCGCGCCGTTCGCGGACGCGTCCGAGGCGACCATCACGCTCCCGTCGAGCGCGACCGCATCGCCCAACCCGCTGGTCGTCTGGGACGCCGTCAGCCGCTGGCCCTCGTTGGCGCTCGCCCAGCCCCCCGAGGGCTGCGTGAAGACGTACGCGATACCGCTGGAATCGGTGCCCGCCTGTGGGGCGCCGACGATGACCGTCGATCCCGAGGCCGCGATCGAGTAGCCGAATTCGCCCCCGGCGACGGGGTTCGACGGCGTCAGCAGCGCAGATTCGTTCTCGGTCGCGTTGTTCACCCAGCCGCCGGCGGGCTGCTCGAACGCGTACGCGGCACCGGAGGTGATCGCGTCCGAGGTGTCGTACCAGTACGGCGCGCCGGCGATCACCGAGCTGCCTTCGATTGCGACCGAACCGCCCAGCTGGATGTCGTAGTGACTGGCATCGATGCTGGCGGACGATGCCTGCAGCCGCTCGACGGTCACGGCGCTCGTATGGGAGGTCCAGCCATCGGCAGGCGCGGCGTACACAAGCGCGGTGCCGGTCTGCTCGGTGCCCGTCCTGCCCTGCGACGCACCGGCCGCGATCGTGTCGCCGTCGCCAGAGATCGCGACGGAGTACCCGAGGTCGAGGTCGGCACAGGAGCCCTCGAACATGAACGCGGACGGGTCTCCGAGGAGCGCACTTGGCTGATCTGTCGTCGCCCACCCGCCGTCAGGTCGGCTGAATACGTCAACCTCACCGCAGCTGGTGGTGCCGGTGATCCGCGGCGGGTTGGCGCCGAAGCCGTTATCGCTGCCGCCCCCGTTGCCGTCGGTGACGGCGATCGTCCCGCCGGCGATCGCCACCGCGCGCCGACCGAACCCGCTGTTGCCGGTGATCGATGCGTCAGTCAGCGTCGCGGTCGGGGTGCTGGTGGAGCTCCAGCCGCCGGTCGGCTTGACGAACACGTCGGCGAAGCCGTCCCCGCCCGCAACGATCGTGTCACCGTCGATCGCGACCTCATAACCGACGTATGCCGTGTCGCCCTTGGCGGGGTCGGTCAGCCGTGCGGTGTAGGTGGAGGTGTCTGTCCATCCGCCCGCCGGTTTCTCGAACACGTAGACGGCGCCCTGCTTCGTCCCGTCACCGTTCGGGTACTGCCACGCACCGGCGACGATCGTGTCACCGGAGATCGCCAGCGAGTTCGCACCGAGCGATTCCCCGCTTGCTCCGCTGGTGAGCTTCGCGGCCTGCACGAACGGGTCGACCGTGATCGGGTAGTGCGCACCGTGGGTGTCGAGGCTGATCGAGAGCCGCCTCCCGCTCAGCGCGAGCGTGGCGGCCAACCGGTGGCCGTCGGCGTCGTGTGCGGCAAGACCCTCGTAGCGCATCACGAGACGCTGATCGCGTAACAGGTCGAGCGCTGTCGCCGAGCGCGTTCGCGCCCGCACGCCGGCCGGCAGACTCCCCACCGGCAGAGTCAGTCGCCCGCTGACCGGCCCCCGGTTGATCGTGAAGCCCTGCTCGATCCCTGTGGGGCCCGCTGTGAACCACTCCTGCGTGCCGCCGTGGTGAAAGACCACCCTGTTTCCCGCGACGGCGGCCGTGGCGCCGCGCGGTGTGGCCAGGCGCCAGTTGACCCCGGCGGCGTCAACGGTCGCCCGGTCGCGCCGGAAGCTGCCCACGACCCCGCCGCCAGCGAGTCCGTCGCTCCCGGAATGGCTGGCCACCGCGAAGCGGTGCGGGTCGGTGCCGAGGACACGCTCGATCGCCAGCAGCGCCGCCGCCGGGACGGCGGCCGGCCGGGACGGCGCACGCGACGCTGGCTGAGCGGGTGCGCGGGCTGGCTGTAACGGGCCTTCGAGGGCGATCGTCGCGACCATCGCGCCTGCGAGTGCCGTGACCGCGCTCGCGGCCGCGAATCGCGCACCCCGCCGCGAGCGGTGCGGCGGTGCCGCACCGTCACGCGTCGCGCTCGTCGCCGTCGCGAGTATCCCCGTCGCTGTGCCCCACATACCTCAGCGAACCTCCCGCAACGGGAGGAGCGCGTCAAGTGGGGCTATCCCTACCTACAGCTCAACGGTGCGCCCCGCAACGAAGCCGTCACCGGCGACGACCTCGTCGACGAGCGTCTGCGGGACCGCGACGTCAGTCGTGATCACCATCGTCGCCAGCCCGTCGCCAGCCTCCTCGCCGGGGTCACGGCCGATGATCGAGGAGACGATGTTGACGTTGTGAGCGCCGAACAGGGTTCCGACACGACCCATCACACCGGGCTGGTCGCGGTAGCGGAACACGGTCAGGTGATCCTCGAGCTGGACCTGGAACCGCTGGCCCCATGCCTCGAGCAGATGCGGCCGGTTCTGGCTCCCGATCACCGTGCCGACGACCCGCACGGACTCCTCGCCGCTGGTCAGCCTGACCCGGATCAGGTCGGTGTAGTCGCGGGCGTTGACGTTGGTGTCGGTCTGCACCGTGATCCCGCGCTCCTGCGCCAGTGCCGGCGCGTTGACCGCGTTGAGGTCACCGGTGGTCGTGCCGCGCAGCGCGCCGAGCAGCACTTCGATCGCCAGCAGTCGCGTGTCACGATCGGCGATCCGCCCGAGGAACTCGACCTCGATCTTGTCGATCGCCGACTCCTCCATCAACGCAGCACCGATCGTTCCGAGCGAGCGGCACAGCGGCACGAACGGTGTCAACGCCTCGAGGTCCTCGACCGGAATCGCCGGGATGTTGACGGCCGTCGTGACCGAACCGCCGGTCAGCGCCGCGATGATCTGCTCGGCCGCCTGGAATCCGGCGCGATCGTTGGCCTCGGCCGTCGAGGCGCCAAGGTGCGGCGTGACGACGACGTTCGGGTAGGAGAACAGCGGGTGCTCGGTGATCGGCTCGGTCTGGAACACGTCGAGCGCGGCCCCGGCGACCTTGCCGGAATCGAGTGCCGCCTGCAGGTCCTCGTCGACCACCAGCGGCCCGCGAGCGACGTTGAGAATCCGCACCCCGTCCTTGCACTTGGCAAGGGCCTCGGCGTTGATGATCCCCGTCGTCTCCGGCGTCTTCGGTAGATGCACGGTGAGGAAATCAGCGACCGCGTACAGCTCGTCGGGGCTCTCGACCTTCTCGACGCCGAGTTCCTTGTAGCGCTCAGCTGAGACGAACGGATCGTAGGCGACGACCCGCATCCCGAAGCCGAGCGCGCGCTCGGCGACGAGCTGGCCGATCCGGCCGAACCCGAGCACGCCAAGCGTCTTCTCGTACAGCTCGACACCTGAGTACTTCGAGCGGTCCCAGCGGCCTTCGCGCAGCGACTGGTTGGCCTGCGGAACGTTGCGAGCGAGCGCCAGCAGCAGCGCCATCGTGTGCTCGGCGGCGGTGATCACGTTGGACTGCGGGGCGTTGGCAACGACGATCCCGCGCTTGGTCGCGGCGGCGACATCGACGTTATCGACGCCGACGCCGGCGCGGCCCACGGCCCGCAGCTTCGGGGCCGCGTCGATCAGTTCGGCGTCGAGCTGCGTCGCCGAGCGGATCAGGATGCCGTCGAAATCGGCGAGGCGCTCAGCGAGCTCCTCGCGGCTCCAGCCGATGCCGAGCTCGACGTCGAAGTACTGCTCGAGCAGTTCGATCCCTGAGGCGCCGACCTTCTCGGCGACGAGGACGCGTGGGCGGATTGCGGTGGCGGTTGTCATGACTGCTGCTCCAAGATCCAATCGATGCAGGCGGTGAGCGCCTGCACGTCAGAGGGGTCGGTGGCGGGAAACATCGCGATCCGCAGCTGGTTGCGACCCAGCTTGCGGTAGGGCTCAACGTCGACGATGCCGTTGGCGCGCAGCGTGGCGGCGATCTGAGCGGCGTCGATCTCGTCGTTGAAGTCGATCGTGCCGACAACAAGCGAGCGCTTCGCCGGGTCGGTCACGTACGGGGTCGTCTCCGACCGGGCCTCAGCCCACCCGTACAGGTGGCCGCTCGACGCCTGCGTGCGGGCGACCATCCCGTCGAGGCCGCCGCCGGCGAGCATCCACTCGATCTGGTCGGCGAGCAGGAACAGGGTCGCGACCGCCGGCGTGTTGTAGGTCTGGTCCTTGACCGAGTTGTCGAGCGCCGTCGTCAGCGATAGGAACTCGGGGATCCAGCGGACCGGACCGACGGTCGGGCCTGCTCCTCGATCTCCTTGATCCGCTCCTGCGCGGCAGGCGGCAGGATTGCGAGCCACAGGCCGCCATCGGAGGCGAACCCCTTCTGCGGCGCAAAGTAGTAGACGTCGGTCTGGGCGATGTCGACCGGAAGCCCGGCCGCGCCGGAGGTCGCGTCGATCAGGACGAGCGCGTCCTGTGCGGTCAGGCCCGTTGGCCTGACCACCGGAACCATCACCCCTGTGGACGTCTCGTTGTGCGCCCAACCGATCACGTCCGCGCCACCCTCGGTGACGAGCGCGGCCGCGTCCTGCGGATCGGGCGCGTCGCCGGGCTCGGTGGTCAGCTTCAGCGAATCGCCCAGGAACGGGGCGCCGTTCGTCACGGACGCGAACTTCGAGGAGAACTCCCCGTAGGTCAGGTGGGCGGCGCGCTCGCGCACGAGGCCGGCGGCAAGCGCGTCCCAGAAGGCGGTCGTGCCACCGTTACCGAGTGCGATCTCATATCCGTCGGGAAGCGAGAACAATTCGCTCAGTCCGGTGCGGACGCGGCCGACCAGGGACTTGACGGGCTTCTGTCGATGGGAGGTACCCATCACCGCGGCGCCGTCTGAGAGCAGATGCTGCAGCTGCTCCGGGCGGACGCGGGATGGGCCCGATCCGAAACGGCCGTCGACGGGTTTCAGGTGGGCTGGGATCTCCAGGAGGGTCTGGGACATGCGGAACTCCTCGATGCTCGCGGGAAAGTCATGCCCAGGCGCGCGGCTCTATGAGAACGGCCCGTGGCTCCCCGGTGGTTGGGTCCACCTCGATCGCGCCAGTTGCAACGGGCAATCTGAGCATACACCCGTCGACTTCCGTCGACGGGTGCACTTTTCGTGAACTATTCGTTGAAGCTCGTGTCGATCCAGGCCATGTGGGAGCGCAGGTCCTTGCCGACGCTCTCGACCTGGGTCGCGGCCTGCTCGGCGCGCATCGCCTTGAAGTGCTCCTGGCCGGCCTGGTTCTCGGCGATCCACTCGCGCGCGAACTGACCTGACTGGATCTCCGAAAGGATCTGCTTCATCGCGGCCTTCGTCTCGTCGGTGACGACGCGCTTGCCGCGCGTGTAGTCGCCGTACTCGGCCGTGTTGGAGATCGAGTACCGCATCCCCTGCAGCCCCTTCTCGTACATCAAATCGACGATCAACTTCAGCTCGTGGAGGCACTCGAAGTACGCCATCTGCGGGTTGTAGCCGGCCTCGACGAGCGTCTCGAACCCAGCCTGGACAAGCGCCGATGCGCCGCCGCAGAGGACGGCCTGCTCTCCGAACAGGTCGGTCTCGGTCTCCTCCTTGAAGGTGGTCTCGAAGACGCCGGCGCGGGTGCAGCCGATCCCCTTCGCATAGGCGAGCGCCAGCTTCTGGGCGTTGCCGGTCGCATCCTGGTGGATCGCGACGAGGCCGGGGATGCCGGTGCCCTCTTCGTAGAGGCGGCGGACCATGTGGCCCGGGCCCTTCGGCGCGACGAGGCCGACATCGATGTCGTTCGGCGGCTGGATCGTCTCGTAGAGGACGGAGAAGCCGTGGCCGGTCAGCAGCAGGTTGCCGGGCTCAATCCCGCCCTTGATCTCGTCCCACACCTGACCGTGCAGCTCGTCGGGGACGAGCACCATCACGATGTCGCCGGCGGCGGCGGCGGTGGCTGGGTCGGTCACCTCGAGGCCGTGCTCCTTGGCCTTGGCGACGCTGGCCGAGTCGGGGCGAAGCCCTACGACGACCTTGACGCCCGAGTCCTTGAGGTTGCGTGAGTGGGCGTGGCCCTGCGAGCCATAGCCGATGATTGCGACGGTCTTGCCGTCGAGCAGGGTGAGGTCAGCATCGTCGTCATAGAACATGGCGCTGAGCCTAGCGACGTCAGCCTTCGAACCGCTGTGCGGCTGCGACGGAACGTCGCCGCCGTGCGCGGTCAGGCGTGGGCGACCGCGACGAGCGCCTGGCCGGTCGGCCGCAGCGTGCCGTCGGGATCGGCGTACGGCTCCGCGCGCTCCCGCACCGCCGCGCGCAGCTCCGCGCGCTGCCCGTCGCGCAGGCCCTTCCACATCGCTCCGTAGGCGGGTGAGTGGTCGAGCTTCTCACCGAGCCAGGCGAGATCGTTGCGGTAGCTCCACTCGAGCGCCACCGGCTCGACGCTGACGTCGAAGAAGCCGACGTCGTCCAGCAGACCCGCCAGCCGCCCCGGCGCCGAGAGGGCGAACGGTCCGGGTCCACCGGGCTCCGTCGGCTGCATGAAACCGAGTCCCAGGGCCGCCTCCGTCGGAACCATCATCCAGGGGTTGCGCCCGAGCTGGTCCCATACGGCGAGCACCAACCGTCCGCCTGGGGCCAGCACCCGACGGCACTCCCGCACGGCCGCCTCCGGGTCGACCGTCAACATCACTCCGAAGCGGCAGAGAATGACGTCGACCGAGCCGGCGGGCAGGTCGATCCATTCGAGCTGCAGCCGTTGGAACTCGACGTTCTCAACGCCCTCGTCGACAGCGCGTTCACGGGCCGCCTCGACCATCGCCTCAACCGCGTCGGTGCAGAGGACCTTGGTCGGAGCGACCCGCTCCGCGGCCTTGAGGGCGAGGTCGCCCGGTCCTGCCGCGAGCTCGACAACCCGCACGCCGGGACGCAACTCCGCCAGGTCGAGCATCCGCTCCGTGAGCGGCGCGATCGTCTCTGCCCAGCTGTCGGCCTGGCGCGCCCAGCCGGAGGCCGCGGCCTCCCAACCGTCCAGGAGCAGCTCGCGCTCGTCGTCCATGCTCAGCTCGGCTCGACAGCGGTGCCGAACGCAGCGTCGATCTGTTCCTGCATCCGGCGGTTGAAGATCGCATTGAGCGCGCGGGACGCGAGCGGCAGCAGGCGCTGCGTCGACTCGTCGAGCTCCGACCAGCGTTCCTGCGGCATGTCACTCTGCTGAAACGGTCGCCACACCTGCGCGATGAACAGGTCGACGAACGCCCGGGCGACGGCGTCGCAGTGGCCCTCGAGCGTCTCGAACGCATCGAGCGCGGCCGCCAGCGGGATCCCCCGCTCGACGACCTCGGCCGCGATCGCCAGCAGTGACGGGCTGGTGATCACCCAGTGATCGTCGTCGGTGTGGTCGAGCAACCCCAGCCGCTGCGCTCGCTCGAGCACCTCCGGGGTCTCCTCGCGGGTCACCCGGATGCGCTTGGCGAGCGAGGACAGGGTGAACGTCTCGGGCGGCTCGTCCCCGATCTCAGAGAGTCTCTCCCTGAAGCTGTTCAGCCGCTCTGCCGTGCCCTGCGTGTCATCGACCAGCCGCTTGATTCCGTTGAGGTTGAAGCCCTGGTCCTGGAGGTCCCGGATCAGGCGCAACTGCTCCACATGGTCCGGGCCGTAGTACCCGACGCGCACCCGAACCTCGGGGGGCGACATCAGGCCGCGGGCCTGATGAGAGCGGATGTTGCGGACGGTCATCCCGGACTGTGCCGCCAGCTGCTCGATCGTCAGCTGGTTTGGGGAATCCGGGGAGTCGCCGTTACGGGTTGCCATCGTCGGACGCGATCATAGCGCCGTCCGATGTCACATCAAGTGGTGGCGTCTCGCGTTCAGTCGAGTGCGAACTGAACGCGGGCCAGGCGTTCGGCGTGCTGCGAGAGCTCGGCGCGCAGGCGGTTGTGCTCCGCATCGAGGTCGTAGCCACGGTAGGCGTCCTCATCCTCGAAGTCGGCCACGATCCCGAAGCTCCACGTGCCGTCCTTGAGGCCGAGGTCGTTGCCGAGCGTGTAGCTGATCGTGCCAGGACAGTTGAGTCCCCGGAAGCCGTCCTGGATCTTGGCGACCGCTTCGAGATCAGCGTCGGCCTTCAGCTCGACCATCACCATGTTTCGGATCTTCATGGGCTGAGCCTAATCGAGCTCGCGCCGCAGCAGCTTGCCGGATGGCGTCCGGGGCAGCTCGGTGGTGAACTCGACCTGCTTGGGAACCTTGAACCGCGCGATCCGGGCTGCGCAGAACTCCTTCAGCTCCTCGGGGTTCACAGCGTGCCCGGGACGGAGCACCACCTTCGCGATCACGGCCTCTCCCCACTCCGGGTCCGGCCGGGCGAAGACGCCCGCGTCGGCCACCGCCGGATGCTCGAGCAGGACGGCTTCGACCTCAGCCGGCGCGATGTTCTCACCGCCGGAGACGATCGTGTCGGCCTTGCGGCCGATGATCTGCAGCCGGTGATCGTCGTCGAAGGCGGCGAGGTCGCCCGTGTGCAGCCAGCCGTCACCGGAGACGGAGTTGCCGGCGATCATCGGCCCGCGGACAAGCAGCTCACCGCCGTCGATTCGAAGCTCGGCACCGTGGAGCGGGAGGCCGAAGGTGGCGATCTGCGAGCAGCCCTCGGTCATCCCGTAGGTCGGGGCGACCGGGACGTTCGCCTCGGCCGCCCGGCTCAGCAGATTCGGCGCGATCGGGCCGCCCCCGAGCAGCGCCCAGCGCAGCATCGGCGGGCGGCGCAGGCCGGCATCGAGCAGGCGCGCGAGCATCGTCGGGACCAGCGAGACGAGCGTGATCCGCCGTGACGGGTTCATCAGCTCATAGAGCACGGCATCGACATCAAACGCGTCGTGCACGACGGCCGTGGTGGCATAGATCGCGGAGCGCAGCAGGATCGACAGGCCGCCGACGTGGGCCAGCGGCATCACGCACAGCCACCGCTCGTCGCGGTCGAGCCCGAGCGCCAGCGCCGAGCCGATCGCGTTGGCCTCCCAGTTGGCGTAGGTCAGCTCGACCGGCTTGGGCTCTGACGTCGTTCCCGACGTGTGCATGATCGTCGCGACGTCAGCCGCGCGGGCGTGCCCCGGCTGTTTGCGGCGCGTCTGCTCCTCGTCGCTGAGACGCAGGTCGATCGGGACGACGGCGGCACCATGGATCAGCGCACCGTGCAACGCAACCGCGAAGCTCAGCCGGTCGCCGTCATCGAGCGGGACGCGCGCCCCGGGGACGACCCCGCCCCTGGCGAGGTCGGCCGCGCTGCGTTGTGCCGCGGCGTACAGGGCTCCATAGGTCAGTGAATCGCCGCCGGAATGCTCGATCGCGATCCACTCGGGATCGCGGACGGCAGCGCGGTGAAGCCAGTCGGGCATCGACGAAACGGTAGTCTGGCCGCCGTGACGATTGCCTGGACACCCCAACACGAATACGAAGACATCCGCTATGAGATCGGCGCGCAGGACGCCGCCGGGATCGCCAAGATCACGATCAACCGGCCCGAAGTCCGCAACGCCTTCCGGCCGGAGACGGTTGTCGAGCTCTCAGAGGCGTTCGAACACGCCCGGGAGGATCCGGACGTCGGTGTGATCGTGCTGACGGGCGAGGGTCCGCTCGCGTTCTGCTCCGGCGGGGACCAGCGTGTCCGCACCGCGCACGGCGGCTACGCCTCCGGTGCCGACCCCGCCGACGCCGGCCGCCAGACGAAGGTCGGTCGTTTCCACGTCACCGATCTGCATATGCAGATCCGCCGGTTGCCGAAGCCGGTCGTCGCGATGGTCGCGGGGTACGCGATCGGCGGCGGTCACGTGCTGCAGGTCATCTGCGACCTGACGATCGCCGCTGACAACGCCCGCTTCGGCCAGACCGGCCCCAAGGTCGGGAGCTTCGACGGTGGTTTTGGCGCCAGCGTCCTGTCCCGGCTCGTCGGCCCCAAGAAGGCAAAGGAGATCTGGTTCCTGTGCCGTCAGTACGACGCGCACCAGGCGCTTGAGATGGGCTTGATCAACACGGTCGTGCCGCTCGAGCAGCTCGAGGCCGAGACCGTCCAGTGGTGCCGGGAGATGCTGGCGCTGTCCCCGTTCGCGCTGCGCCTGCTGAAGGCATCGTTCAACGCGGACGAGGACGGGCTCGCCGGGATCCAGCAGCTGGCGCACGACGCGAACCTGCTCTTCTACATGAGTGACGAGGCGGCCGAGGGCCGCAACGCCTACCTCGAGAAGCGCAAGCCCGACTTCGAGCAGTTCCCCTACCGCGCGTGAGCACCGAGGCTGCGCCCGGCCCGAGCGGGGCCCGCATCTGGTTGATGGCATCGCGGCCGAAGACGCTTCCGGCCGCGGTCGCGCCGGTGCTCGTCGGTACGGCGTTGGCGGGCTACCTGCACATCTTCCACCCGCTGCGACTCGTCGCCGCGTTGCTCTCGGCGCTGTTCATCCAGATCGGGACGAATCTGTCCAACGACTATTCGGACGCCCGTCGCGGCACCGACACCGAGGACAGGCTCGGACCGGTGCGCGTCACGGCCGGCGGACTGGTGCCGCCCCGGCGGGTGCTGATCGCGACGTACGTGGCGTTCGGGCTGGCGGTCCTGTTCGGCCTCTACCTGGTGATTGTCGCCGGCTGGCAGCTGCTCGTGATCGGGATCGCGTCGATCGCTGCCGGCGTGCTCTACACGGGCGGGCCGCGACCGTACGGCTACGAGGGCCTCGGCGAGGCGTTCGTGTTCCTGTTCTTCGGGCTCGTCGCCGTCGCCGGCACATTCTTCTCGCAGACCAAGTCCCTCGGCTGGGCTCCGTTTGCGCTGGCGGTGCCGGTCGGCCTGCTGGCTGCGGCGATCCTCGTCGTCAACAACACCCGGGATCTCGACACCGACCGCCGCGCCGGCAAGAACACTCTCGCGGTGCGGATGGGTCGCCGGGGCTCGCGGATCCTGTACGGCGTCCTCCTCTACGCGGCGACGATGCTGCTGCTGCCGATTGCGCTGATCGACGCCGGCCACTTCCATTTCAAGCTGTGGCTGCTGCTGCCGTGGCTGACGCTGCCCCTGCAGATCAAGCTGATGCGGACGATCGCGACAAAGACGGACGGGCCGACACTCAACGGCGTTCTGGCCGGTACGGGTCAGCTGCAGCTCGTGTTCTGCGTGCTGCTGTCAGCCGGACTGCTGCTCAGCCGCTGACGGGCTGACGGTGCGCTTCTCGCTCACCGTCCACCGGGTGCCGTGGCGGGCCCCGCTGCGCTCCGCCCACGACCCCGATCCGGGCGCGCGGCCGCTGGTGCTGCTGCGGCTCGATGACGGCTATGGCGAGGCCGCGCCACTGGCGTCCTACGATGGCGTCGGCGTCGATCGGGTGCTCGCTGCGCTCGAGGCCTACCGCCCGACGCTCGAGGCGTACCGCCCGGCGCTCGAGACCCACAGCGCCACGCCCGAGGCCCCGGCGCCTGAGGATCACCGCGCGGCGCTGTACGCGGCGTGCGCCGCGCTCGACCCGCTCCCGCAGGCCCTGGCGGCCGTGGACATGGCGCTGCTTGACCTGGCCGGCCAACGGGCCGGCCAACCCGTTCACGCCCTGTTCGGTCCTCGCCACCCGGTCTCGTTGAACGCGACGATCGGGGCGTCGGAGCCGCGTGTCGCGGCACTGGAGGCCCAGGGCGCCGTCGCGGCCGGGTTCGAGGCGGTGAAGGTGAAGGTCGGCGTCGGTGATGATCTGGCGCGCGTGGCCGCCGTCCGCGAAGCGGTGGGTCCGTCCGTTGCGCTGCGGCTCGACGCCAACGGCGCCTGGGGCGTTGACGAAGCAGTGGAGATCCTGCGTGCTCTCGAGCCGTTGGGCATCGAGTGCTGTGAGGAGCCGGTGCACGGACTGCAGGAGCTGGCGTCGGTCTCCGGCTCCGTCGATGTGGCGGTGGCGATTGACGAGTCGATGAAGGAGCTTGGGTCCCTGGAGCGGCGGTGGTGTACGGCCGCCTGCCTGAAGGTCTCGCGTTCCGGTGGGATCACCCCGTTGCTCCGTGATGCCACTGCGGCCCGGGCGGTTGGGTATGAGCTCTACCTCGCCTCGACGATGGACGGTCCGCTCGGGATCGCCGCCGCGCTGCACGCCGCCGCGTGTATCGGTCCCGACCGGCCGTCCGGTCTCGCCACCCTCGGCCGCTTCGACCGTCGCGTCCCGGAGATCGACCTCGACGCTCCCGGGCTCAGTAGCGGTGTGGTCGACTGGTACCGCTAGGCGCTGCAGAAATACACCAAATGGATGCGTTTCTGCATCCTCACAGCATTTCGGCAACCACCTCTGGCCGCTCCAGATGAACGGCGTGCCCGGACCCGGCCACGACCTCAACCACACACTGCGGGATCAGCCCGCTCATCTTCGCAGCCAGATCCCGAAACTTCGCATCGCGCTCCCCCACGATCAGCGTCACAGGCACCTTCAGAGCGCCCAGGTGCTCCCACAGTGACGGCAGCGCCCCGGTCCCCAGGCCACGCAGAGCGGCCGCCAACCCATCGACGCTGTTGCGCAGCCGGTCGGCATGCGCCGCCGCCGCGACGTCGGCTGGAAGCCCCGCCAAAACGGGCGTCTGCGCCCACCTCAGAGCGAACTCCTCCAATGAACCAGCCTCGAGTTCAGCGGCCAACGTCTCGTCGGACGCCCGCCGCGCCGCGCGCTCGGCGGGATCGGCGATCCCGGGGCTCGCCCCGATCAGAACGAGCCGCTGCACGCGCGGCCCAACGACGGGGTCGAGCGCGGCGTGGAGCGCGATCCGTCCGCCCTGCGAGTACCCGCCGAGAACGAAGGGATCGTCACTGAGCAGGTCGAGATCATCGAGCACGCCGCCGAGCGACACCGGCCGCACGGCGCGGGCCGCCCCGTGCCCGCGGATGTCGGGAGTCAGCGCCCGGTACCGTTGACCGGCGCCCGCCGCCAGCACCGGGTCCCAGCAGGCACCGGTGTTGGTGAAGCCATGCAGCAGCACGAGCGTGGGCACCCACAGATCATGACCGCCGCCGCCGACCAACACCTCCTGCTCCGCGCCCTGATCGACGAGTTCGCCCGGTGCGGCGCCCGCCACGCGGTCACATCCCCCGGCTCGCGCAACACGCCGATCGCCCAGGCGCTCGCTCGCGAGGATCGGCTGAGAACCTGGTCGCATATCGACGAGCGCTGCGCCGGCTTCTTCGCCCTCGGCGCTGCCAAGAGCTCAGGAACGCCCGTGCTCGTGACGTGCACGTCAGGGACGGCGGCCGCGAACCTCGCCCCGGCGGTGATCGAAGCGCACCACGCACGGGTGCCGCTGATCCTGCTGACCGCCGACCGGCCGCCGGAGCTGCGCGATGTCGGCGCCGGCCAGACGATCGATCAGCTGAAGCTCTACGGGGACGCGGTCCGCTGGTTCTTCGAGCTCGACACGGCCGAGGCGACGGACGCACGGCTGCGCTGGATCCGCTCGCTCGCCTGCCGCGCCTACGGGACCGCCGCCGGTCCACTCGCCGGCCCCGTGCATCTCAACGTGCCACTCCACGAGCCACTGGTGCTCGACGGGCCGCTGCCGCCGGATGCGAGCGGCCGTGCCGACGGGACCCCCTGGGTGTCAATCGACCATGCGTCCTCGGCTCCGCGCACGCCGCGCCGCCACCCGTTCACCGGCGTCGTGTTCGTCGCCGGTGAACTCGGAAATGGGCCTGAGGCCCATGCGCACGGCGCCCGGCTGGCGGAGTTCGCGTCCCGTGCCGGGGTTCCGCTGCTCGCAGACCCGTTGTCCGGCGCCCGGCGCGGCAGCGCTGCGATCGCCCATTACGACCTGATCCTGCGCGACCCCGCCAGCCGGGCCGCGCTGCAGCCACAGGTTGTGTGCCGGATCGGCGAGCTGCCGACATCGAAGCCACTGCGCGCCTGGATCGAGAGCCTCGATGCGGCGGCGCACGTCGCATTCGCCGCCGATGACGCCTGGTCGGACCCCAGCTCGCGGCTGGTGTCGAGAACGGTCGGCCCGTTGGCCGACCTCTTTGACCGCCTCGAGAACGACGACGTCGACCCCGCACCGCCCGAGTGGCTCGCCCGCTGGCGCGCCGCCGACGATGCCGTGGCCGCGGCGATGCAGGATGTTCTCGGAGGGTCCGGTCTGTCCGAGCCGGCGGTGGCGACCCTGCTCGGCGCCGAGCTTCCCACCGACACGACGCTGGTGGTCGCCGCATCAATGCCGATCCGCGATGTCGAGGAGTTCTTTCCGGTCCGCGATCACCCGCCGCGGGTGCTCGCCAACCGGGGCGCCAACGGGATCGATGGCACCGTTTCGACCGCGTTCGGAGTCGCCGCTGCGAGTGATGGTCCGGTCGCGCTGCTCATCGGTGATGTCGCACTGGCACATGATCTCGGCGGTCTGCTCGCAGCACGGCGGGCCGGTCTCGACGTGACGATCGTGCTGATCAACAACGACGGTGGCGGCATCTTCAACTTCCTGGCGATCGCCGGGCAGACCGACATGTTCGAGCAGTACGTGGCGACGCCGCACGCGCTCGAATTCGAGCATGCCGCCCGGCTGTACGGGTGTGAGTACGAGCTGGCCACGACCGTGGCGGAGCTGCGCGAGCTGCTCGCGCGGTCACGCGAGCCGGGGACACGGCTGATCGAGGTGCGGACCGAGCGGGTCGCCAACCGCGCGTTGCATGCCGACGCTGAGGCGGCGGCGCTGAGGGCGCTGCGGGCGGTCAACCAGCCAGGACCGGCAGCAGCGCCTGCAGCTTGACCTCGGTCTCAGCGAGCTCGGAGGCCGGGTTGGAGTCGCCGACGATCCCGCAGCCGGCGTAGCAGCTGGCCATCCGACCGCGCAGCAGCGCGCACCGCAGCGCAACACAGAACTCCCCGTCGTCGATCGCGTCCACCCAGCCGACGGCACCGGCATACCAGCCGCGTTCGAAGCCCTCGAGCGACGGGATCATGCGCTGGGCCACAGCTCCGGGTTCCCCGCCGACAGCCGGCGTCGGGTGCAACAGATCGGCCAGTTCAAATGCGCCGACCGGTTCCGCGAGCTGGGCCCGGATCGGCGCCGCGAGGTGCTGAATGTTGGCGACCTTGATCACGACCGGCTCATCGGCGGCGGTGACCCAGATCGACAGCGGCTGCAGGGCACGCACGATCCGTCGGGCGACGATCGCGTTCTCGTGCCGATCCTTGTCGCTGCGCAGCAGCTGCTCGCCGAGATGGTCATCGACCGCCGGATCAGCACTGCGTCGGGTCGAACCTGCGAGCGCGACGGTGCTGGCCCGCTGTCCCTGACGGCGAACGAGCAACTCCGGTGTCGCGCCGATGAAGGTCGCCTCCCCCCTGCCGACCGCGTAGACGAACGAGGACGGAAAGCCGTCACGCAGCACGGCGTAGATTGCGGCCGGATCATGCGCCACCGGGGCCTCGACCTCGACCTCGCGGGCGAGCACGATCTTGTCGAGCTGACCATCGCGGATCCGGTCGACCGCGCGGGCCACGGCCTCCTCGTAGTGGGAGGGCGGCATCGCGCTGCGCACCCGGAACGTGCCGGTGGGACTGGGGTCGAGCAGCGGCAGCGGCCGCTGCGCAATTGCGGCCAATCGCTCGTTCAACCGTGCCTCGAGGTCGTCGACGAGATCATCGGCGTCAACGGCGGCGCTCACCGTCAGCCAGGTGCACCCGCCGCCACGCGCAAACGCGATTTCGGGCACGACCAGCGATGCGGCTCCGAACGGCTCCCACTCTGCGCTCTGCGGCCGATCGGGCGTGAAGCCGAAGCCACCCAGCGCCGCCAGCCCGGCGCCTGCCGGACCGGCCGGGGGGTCGGCTGCGGCGCCGGCGACGAGCTTGCGCCAGGCGGCGGAGACCACAGCGAACCGGTCCGCGCCGGCTGCGCTCAGCTCCGTCGCGCAGCCGATCCCGGCGACGGCAAAGCCATCGCGGTCGGGCTGCTCGAAGCACATCCACGGCTCGGCGACCCGCCGCGACCCGAGCACGAGCGCGCTCGGATCGGCCGGGTCTCTCAGCCGCTCACTGACCGAGGCGAGCACCGGCCCGCCGCGCCGCCGCGCCTGGCGCAGCGCCTGGTCGAGGTGCCGCCGCAGCCGAGCTGCAGCGGCCTCGCTCAACCACGGGCTGCGCGACGCGGTCAGCACCAGCGAATCAGGTCTCGCTCCGGCCTCGGGAGATCGCGATCTCCCCGGTGCGGGCCATCTCGATCAGGCCGAATGGGCGGATCAACCGCTCGAACGCCTCGACCTTGTCGTGCGTTCCTGTGACCTCAATCGTCACGGAGCGCTTGCTGACGTCGACGATCTTCGCGCGGAAGATCTCGCAGATCTGCATCACCTCGGCACGCGCGGTGCCGTCGGCGGAGACCTTGAACAGCGCCAGCTCGCGGGCCAGCGTCTCATCCGGCTCGAGGTCGCGGATCTTCAGGACATTGACGAGCTTGTGCAGCTGCTTGGTCACCTGGTCGATCGGATGCACGGCGCCGTCGAGCGTCAACGTGATCCGCGAGACGTTGTCATCGTCGGTCGGCCCAACCGCGAGGGTGTCGATATTGAACCCGCGGCGCGCGAACAGCCCCGTGATCCGGGTCAGGACGCCGGGCTTGTTCTCGACGAGGATCGACAGCACGTGCTTGCGGCCGCTACGCAGGTTGCCAGCGGCCTCGAGCTCGTCGAGCGAGAGCATCTCCTTCGTTCCTGGCTCACCCATGACGGTCATCCCACCATGTCGCGCGCGGCCTGGCCGGGCGCGATCATCGGGTACACGTTCTCCTCGGCGGTGACGCCGACGTCGACGACGACCGATCCGGGAGTCTCGATCGCCTGCTGGATCGTGTCGGCCAGCGAGTCCTTCTCGGTGACACGCAGACCAGTCGCTCCGTACGCCTCGGCGAGCTTCACGAAGTCAGGCCATTGGCCCTTCTCGACGTGGCTGTAGCGGCGGTCCCAGAACAGCTCCTGCCACTGCCGCACCATGCCGAGATATCCGTTGTTCATGATGAACACCTTCACATCGATCTCGTTCTGGGTGCACGTGGCCAGTTCCTGGATGTTCATCTGGATCGAACCGTCGCCGGAGATGCACAGCACCGTCTGATCCGGGCAGCCGACCTTCGCGCCCATCGCGGCCGGCAGGCCGAAGCCCATCGTCCCGAGACCGCCTGAGTTGATCCACCGTCGCGGCTTGTCGAAGCCGTAGTGCTGCGCGGCCCACATCTGATGCTGACCGACGTCCGAGCAGACAATCGCGTCGCCGCCCGTCACCTCGTACAGCGCCTTGATCATGTCCTGGGGCTTGATCTCGGTGCCGGTCGCCGCCGCGTAGGCGAGCGGGTGACGCTGCCGCCAGCCCTCGATCCGATGCCACCACTCCTCGAGCCGGGTCGAGTCAGGCGACAGCGCGCGGTACTCGGCCGTCAGGCGCGGCAGGATGTTGGCCGCATCGCCAACGATCGGGATGTGCGCCGGCACGTTCTTGGAGATCTCCGCCGGATCGACGTCGATGTGAATGAACTTCGCCCGCGGGGCGAACTCCGACAGCTTGCCGGTGATCCGGTCGTCAAACCGCGAGCCGATCGCGACGATCAGGTCTGCCTCGTCCATCGCGTAGTTCGCGGTGCGCGTCCCGTGCATTCCCAGCATCCCGAGCCACTGCGGGTGGCTGGCGGGAAACGCCCCCAGGCCCATCAGCGTGGTGGTCACCGGCAGCCGGTCCGACAGCGCCAGCTCAGTCAGGTCCGCGCTGGCGTTGGCGGCGACGACGCCGCCGCCGACATACAGCACGGGACGTTTGGCGTTGGCGAGCGCCTTGGCCGCCAGACGGATCTGCTTCTGGTTGCCCTCGGTCGTCGGCTGGTATCCGGGCAGGTGCACGTCGGTGACCGGCTCGTATGGGATGTCGACGCGACTGAGGTCGGTCGGGATGTCGACCACGACCGGGCCCGGCCGACCACTGCGCGCGACATGGAACGCCTCGTGCAGGGTCCGTGGGATCTCCAGCGGGTGCTGGATCATGAAGCTGTGCTTGACGATCGGCATCGTGATCCCGATCGTGTCCGCCTCCTGGAAGCCGTCGGTGCCGAGCAGGTCGGTCCGGACCTGGCCGGTCAGGAACACGACCGGGACCGAGTCCATCATCGCGTCGCAGATCGGCGTCACCAGATTGGTCGCGCCGGGGCCGCTGGTGCCGAGCGAGACGCCGACCTTGCCGGTCGCCTTCGCGTATCCCTCGGCGGCATGTCCGCCGCCAGCTTCGTGACGGACGAGGATGTGCCGGATACCGGCGTCGTAGAACGCGTCGTAGGTCGGGAGGTTCGCGCCACCGGGCAGCCCGAATACGACATCCACACCCTCTGCCTTAAGACATTCCATCAAAGCGTCGACTGCACGCATAGCGCCCGCCTCCTTCCCTTAATCAGGTCGTGCGCGGCACTTTTCGCGGCCGCGGATTGCAACCAGAGTCTAGTGGGCGCGCGCGAGGATCAGTCCCCGACGCCTGCCGGATCGCGTCGAACGATCCGGGCGCGGGGAGAGATCGCCACATCCGGGAACTCGAGCTCGCAGCCGCAGTGCATGCAGACCGCGTCGTGCAGCTTCAGCAGACTGTTGCAATCCGGACAGCTCCGCAGCAGCTCATCGGTGTCGTAGCGGTAGAAGACAGCGCACAGGAGACCAAGGAACGGAATCGCGAACGACACGAAGAACCAGATCACGAAGGAGCTGCCCTTCATCCGTCCGACGATCCCTCCGGCCAACCCGAAGAAGAACATCACCACGAGCAGACCGAGCCCGTCAGCGCCGCCCACACCCGCTCCTATAGAACGGTGTTGAGCGCCCAGATGGCGGCGGCGATCACGGCGACGACAGCCACGATCCAGAAGACCGTGACGACCAAGCCGATCACGATGTGAATCGCGAAGGCCGCAATCGCGATCAGAACCAGCCCGGCAACCGCCCGTTTCAGGATCGGCGACCGTGTGCGGGTCGGCTCAAGCTCACGTGCCATCAACTCACAGCGTACCGCGCCGGCGGGCGATGTCCCACCGGCGCGCTGCGCAGACCAACGTTTCAGTCGTAGACGCGCTTGAGGTGGTCGAAGCGGGAAGCACCGACCGCGGGCCGGCCGTCGAGCCGGAGCCGCGCGATACGGAATCGGCGAATCGGCGCCGACTTGCCCACCGCCGCGCTGCCGCGGGCGTCTGCCAGCAACAGGACCTTCGACGGATTTCCTTGGGGACTCATGGGCATCATCATGCTCCTGGAACCTCAAGTGAACATTGGCCGCACGTACAAAGTTCATGAAATCGGGTTGGGACCGGCGGCCGTGATCGGCTCGGATCCCCCGGAGGCTCCGGTACCCTCGCGGGCCGGAGTCAGGGGCGACATTTGAGCTCGATCCAGATCACGAGGCGCCGCGGCTTGACGGTCAGCTGGTCGCTGACACAGCGCCTCCGGGAGCTGCGCTGGATGCTGCCCGGGTACGCCGCGGTCGCGCTGATGGTGATCTGGGCCGAGCACGACGGCGGCTATGACGACGACACCTGGTACTGGGGCGCGCTGGTGCTGCTGGTATTGGTGGTCGTCTCCTCGATCCGTCTGGCGCCGGTGCGGCGGATGTCGCGTCCGGCGCGCTGGTCGATCGCGCTGTTCGGCGCCTACGCGATCTGGTCGTACCTGTCGATCGCCTGGGCGGGATCACCTGGCGACGCGCTCGAGGGCAGCAACCGCACCCTGCTCTACCTGCTGATCTTCGGACTGTTCGCGGTTCTGCCGTGGACTGCCGGCTGGGCTCTGGTGGCGCTGGCGCTGTACTCGCTGGCGATCGGAGTGCTCGGAGTGGACGTCCTCTACCGGCTCTCAGGCGACCGTGACCTCGCCGCGCTGATGATCGAGGGCCGGGTGTCGGCGCTGACCGGCTACTTCAACGCGACGGCCTGCCTGTTCACGATGGCGACGCTCCTGGCGACGACGCTGGCGACGCGCCGGGAGATACCGAGCGTCGTGCGCGCCGTGCTGCTGGGGCTGGCGACCGCATCGCTGCAGGTGGCGGTCGCCGGTCAGAGCCGCGGATGGCTGTTCACGTTGCCGTTCGTTGCCGCCCTCACCGTGCTGGTCGTGCGCAACCGCTTCCGCTTCGGGGTGGCGGTCCTGATCCCGCTCGGCGGGACGCTGCTCAACATCCACCGGCTGCTGGGCATCTACACGGCGAGCAACAAGTCGCTGGCCGCCCTCGAGCAGGCCGCCAGGTCCGCAGGCCACACAGGACTGATCATCGCGGCCGCTGCGGCCGTCGCCGGACTCGCGTTCGCGTGGCTCGACGATTCGACGCCAGACGCGGTCGGCTCGCGGCGGCAGCGCCGCGTGCTGGGCATCGCGGTGATCGTGGTGATCATCGCGGTTGCCGCGATCGGGGCGAACATCGCGACCCATGGCCACCCCGGCCACTTCATCTCACGCCAATGGAACGGTCTCACGCACGGTGAGACGGGCACCCACCAGACCACGAACTTCGCCGCCGTCGGCAGCGGACGCTGGGATTTCTGGCGCGTTGCGCTGGACGCGTTCAGCTCGCATCCGATCGGCGGGCTGGGTCAGGACAACTTCGCCGACTACTACCTCCTGCACCGCCAGACGGCCGAGAACCCCGCATACACGCACAGCCTCGAGCTGCGGCTGCTCGCGTCCACCGGGATCGTCGGGTTTCTGCTGTTCGCCGGGTTTCTGATCGCAGCGCTGTCCGCGGCGGCGATCGCGATCCGGCGCTTCGGGCATGGGCAGCGCAGCGCCAGGCTCGGACGTGCCGTTGCTGCCGCGGCGCTGCTGCCGTTGATCGTCTGGCTGCTGCACGGATCGGTCGACTGGTTCTGGGAGTTCCCGGCGTTGAGCGGGCCCGCACTCGGGTTTCTCGGGATGGCGGTGGCGTTGTCACAGCGCCAGCCCACCCCTGATGACGCGGCCAGTGCTCCGATCGAACCAGTCCGCCGGCGCACGCGGGTCGAGACCCACACCCGGCGGCGGATCAGGCGCACGGCGATCGGCGCGGTGATTGTGGTCGCGATCGCTGCCGCCACCCTCACCCTAACCGTCCCATACATCGCGGTCCGCGAGGTCTCAAGCGCCGACAACATCCAGACGAGCAACCCCGCCAAAGCGCTCGGGGATCTGAAGCTCGCGTCCCAGCTCAACCCGCTGTGGTCACAGCCCGGCCGACTCGCCGGCACGATCGCGCTCGAGACCGGCCGGGAAGAGCAGGCGGCGAGTTGGTTCCGTGAGGCGACCAAGCGTGAACCTGGCGGCTGGTATGGATGGTTCGGCCTGGGTCTGGCGCAGTCGGCCCTGGGACACATCCCGCAGGCCCGACACGCGTTGCGGGTCGCGCTCTCGATCGACCGCAGCCAACCGACGATCGAGCAGGTGCTGCACGCCGTCGCGAGCCCCGTCCCAATCCCGCCGCTGTACGCGATTTACGAGCTCACCGAGACCGAATAATCGAGCAGAGGTCAGCTCTCCAACGTTTGGAATGATGCAAGAGCGGGTTCCTCCTTGCATAGCCGTCCGCGCACCGCCTATCCTTCGTTAGGATGAAGTTCCCGGGGGTGGTGCCACCAGGTCACCAACTCCGGAGACCGCCAAAGGGGTCATCGTGCGTCGAGGAATGAGCTGGATGGGAGCAGTGACCGCGGTGCTGGTGCTACTTGGCATCACCGCGGGGTACGCACTTGCAGCAAACAGCTCGACCTGCCAGGGGTACAACCCGCAGACAGCTGGCATTGCCGGCCCCACGTCGTTGAACGGGTCGCAGGCCGACAGCGGCACCTGCGTGACGATCACGGTGTCCGCTGGTTCATCTGGCACGAGCACTAACTCGAGCGGCGCCTCCAAGGGTGCAGCCCCAGGCTCGGCCCCTGGCACGAAGACGCCCACGACCCCGAACACCAAGAGCGGCAACGGTGGAAATCTCTCCAGCTCCTCAGGCGAGCCGGGCAGCAGCAACGCCTCCGCCGCCGGCAACGCGGCGCACGGCTCTGGCGGCAATGGTTCGGGCGCCGGCCAGATTCAGCACCTCACCGAGGGCGAGCTTCCGTTCACCGGTTTCAACGCCGGTCCGCTGCTCGTCGCAGGCCTGCTGTTGCTGATGGGCGGGTTCACGATCCGCCAAGTGCTGCGCCGCTCCGCGTAGCACCGGCCGGGGACCGTGCAGCTCCGGCGGTCCGCACGCTCAGCGGGGATCGCTCCAGAACTCCGCTCCAGAACTCGAATGCCCGCGCAGGCGCGCGGAGCGACCCGAGCCGTGAGGTCAGAGGCCCAGCTGCCGGCGGACGAGCCGGCTGATCTCGCCGCCGTCCGCGCGGCCCTTGGTCTCGCGCATCACGTAGCCGACCAATGGGCCAATCGCCTTCATGTTGCCGCCGCGGACCTTCTCGGCCGCGTCCGGCTCAGCGGCGATTGCAGCAGCCACGATCTGCTCGAGGCCGCCATCGTCGCTCGCCAGGGCACCAAGTCCTTCGCGCGCGATGATCGCCGTCGGCTCCCCACCCTCGGCGACGAGTATCGTCAGCACCTCGCGAGCGGCGTCACGGCTGACCGCCTTGGCGGCGACGAGGCCGACGAGCGCAGCCAACGCAGCCGCACTGACGTTCGACTCGGCGGGGTCGGCGTCGGATCCGATTCGCTCGACGAGCGCCTGCATCCAGTTGGCGATCGCGGCCGGGTCGGCGCCGTCGGCACCGGCGGCCACAGCAGACTCGTAGTAGTCGGCCAGATCTGATCGGAACGCCAGCTCCTGCGCACGGCCCCCCTGGAGGCCGTATTCACGCTCGAAGCGCTCGGCACGCGCGGCGGGAAGCTCCGGAAGCGCGTCCCGCGCCGTCGCGACCATCGCCTCGGTGACAACCAGCGGCGGCAGATCCGGCTCCGGAAAATACCGGTAGTCGTGTGCCTCCTCCTTGGACCGCAGCGTGCTCAGCCGGCCCGATACCGGATCGAAGTGCAGCGTCTCCTGAACGACGGCGCCGCCGGACTCGAGGATCCCGATCTGACGCTCGATCTCCGCCCGGACGCCGCGCTCGAGGAACGCGAACGAGTTCATGTTCTTGAGCTCGGTCTTGGTGCCGAGCTCGGTCGTGCCGACCGGTCGCACCGACACGTTGGCGTCGCAGCGCAGCGACCCCTGTGACATATCGACGTCCGAGACGCCGAGCGCCCGCAGGGTGGTGCGCAGCAGCGTCAGCCACTCACGCGCCTGCTCTGGTGAGTGGACATCGGGCTCGGTCACGATCTCGACAAGCGGTGTCCCGCAGCGGTTGAAGTCGACGACGCTCCGCTGCGCTCCGTGGATCCGCCCGCTCGAGCCGACGTGGACGAGCTTGGCCGCGTCCTCCTCGAGATGGGCCCGGTGGATCCGGACCTCGCCGAGGCGACCGGCGCCGCAGATCGGAATGTCGTACTGCGAGATCTGGTACGCCTTCGGGCTGTCGGGATAGAAGTAGTTCTTGCGATGAAACAGTGATCGCGGAGCGATCTCGCAGCCGAGCGCCAAGCCGATCATGACCGCGTAGTGCACGGCTCGGGCGTTGACCACGGGCAGTGCGCCGGGCAGGCCCAGGCACGTCGGGCACGTGTGAATGTTGGGCTCATCACCAAACGAGAGCTCGCATCCGCAGAACATCTTCGTCGCGGTTCCGAGCTGGACGTGGATCTCGAGGCCGATGACGGGTTCGTACTCGGTCATGCGCGTGGCGTCGATCCGTCGAAGCCGATCGCCTGTTCGAGCGCGTAGGCGGCGTCAAGCAGCCGGGACTCGCTGAACGCCGGCCCCGCCATCTGGAAGCCGCTCGGCATCCCCTCGCTCAGCCCGTTGGGGATCGAGATCGCCGGGATGCCGGCAAGTGACATCGGCACCGTGAAGAAATCGTTGAGATACATCGCCAGCGGATCGGCGGACTTCGAGCCGAACGCGAATGCAACCCCGGGGCTCGTCGGCGTGACGATGAAATCCACGTCCTCAAACGCGGACGTGAAGTCCTCCGAGATCTTGGTCCGCACCCGCTGGGCGGTGCCGTAGTAGGCGTCGTAGTACCCGCTCGAGAGAGCGTAGGTGCCGAGCATGATCCGGCGCTTGACCTCAGGCCCGAATCCGGCGGCGCGGGTCTGCGTGTACATCTGCTCAAGGGTGCCGTCCCCGTCGACCCGCAGGCCGTAGCGGACGCCGTCGAAGCGAGCGAGGTTCGCGGACGCCTCGGCGGGCGCCAGGATGTAATAGGCGGAGAGTGCATGCGGAGCGTGCGGTAGGCGACACGGCACGATCGTGGCGCCCAGCTGTTCGGCCAGCGCCACCGCCTCGTCGAACCGCGCGCGGACGCCGGGCTCGATCCCGTCGGCGGCGTGCAGCAGCTCCTCGGGGACGCCGAGCCGCACCCCGGCCAGATCGGTCCGCGACGGCAGCGCCACCGTGCCCGGGTACTCGACCGAGGTTGAGTCGCGCGGATCGCGCCCGATCATCTGCGAGAACAGCAGCGCCGCATCGGTGACGTCACGGGTCAGCGGGCCGGCCTGATCGAGCGATGAGGCGAACGCGATCATCCCGAAGCGCGAGCAGGCGCCGTAGGTCGGCTTGAGGCCGACGATCCCGCACAGCGCCGCCGGCTGGCGAATCGAACCGCCCGTGTCGGTGCCGAGCGCCCATGGCGCGAGACCGGCGGCCACCGCGGCAGCACTGCCGCCGGAGGAGCCGCCGGGGACGCGACCGCGGTCCCACGGGTTCAGAACGGGACCGAACGCCGAGTTCTCGTTCGAGGAGCCCATTGCGAACTCGTCCTGGTTGGTCTTGCCCAGCAGGGTCGCCCCGGCCGCAGCCAGTTTCGCGACGACGCTGGCCGTGTACGGCGGCAGGTAGCCCTCGAGAATCTTCGAGCCGGACTGGCTGGGGACACCCTCGGTGCAGAACAGATCCTTGACCGCGAGCGGAACCCCGCCAAGCTTCGTGGCGCGCGCGGTGTCAGCCGCAAGTGCGCTGCTCGCATCC
The DNA here is from genome assembly GCA_963778315.1 of uncultured Conexibacteraceae bacterium. Taxonomy (GTDB): domain Bacteria; phylum Actinomycetota; class Thermoleophilia; order Solirubrobacterales; family Solirubrobacteraceae; genus Palsa-465. The sequence goes on from CAVZTZ010000015.1 coordinate 1,109,925, forward strand.
GCCGCCACCCACGTGAACGCGTTCAGCTGATCGGCCGCGGCGCGGGCCCGGTAGGTCTCGAACAGCTCGGCCGGATCCAGCTCCCCGGCGGACACGGCGGCGGCCGCCCTGGCGGCGGACAACTCCAGGATCGGGTCGCTCATTCGGCGCTCGCGCCCGGACTCGGAACGCCGAAGCCACCCTCGACCGGCTCCGGAGCCTGCGCCAGGATCACATCTCGTGGGAGCGACGGAGCCGGCTCGTCCGCCCGCAGGGCGTCGGTGACCTCGACGACGTGCGCGGTCGGCTCGACGTCCGCGAGGTCGAGCTCCCGGATCTTCTCGATGTGATCGAGGACCTTCGACAGCTCCACGGCCACCCGCTCCGACTCCTCGTCGGTCAGTGCCAGCCGTGCGAGCCGGGCGACGTGATCAACCTGTTCGCGAGCCAGCATCTGGGTGCGATTCTAGGCGGGCGCCCCGCGACACGCCGTGACGCCACAGGGTGGCTAATGCCGCGGCGTCAGCCGCAGAACCTCGATGTCCTGCGGCGCGTCAGCCGCCGCGATCCCGTCGACACGGAGCGACACGTAGCACCCGGCGGTGATCAGCACCGTCAGAAACAGCCCGGCGTAGGCCCCGAACAGCGAGTCGATCGAGTTGACGCCCGGCGCACCCGGAATCAGGACGTTGGGTGGTGAGAACACGACCCGGACGACGAACGCGATCAGCAGCGCCCCCGCCAGCCCGAACTCCACCAGCGTCAGCGCCACCGGCAGTGCCGGCGCGGAGCGCGTCGCCTGCACCCACCACAGCCACACGCCAAGGAGGCCGGCCACCAATGCAATCGGGCCGAGCACCAACAGGGCCGACCAACCGGTCGCGGTCGTCGACTGCCCGAGTGCTGCCGCCGTTGGCCCGAACGTGCCGTTGAGCCCGTACCACGGGAGGACGAAGAGGTCGATCAGCAGCAACAGCGACGCGAGCCCGATCAGCCACTCCGCCGCGCGGATCCGTTCAGTGTCGAAGACCATCGGCGCGCCGAACCCTACCGGGGACCGGCCCGACACGAGGTTGGTAGGAGCCGACCAGGATCGCGCCGACGGCGATCAACCCGACGTACGCCCCAAGCTTGATGTCATCGATCGCGCCGGGGACCGGCGGGTTGATCAGCACGCGGTAGAACACCCCCACGAAGCTGACCGCCGCGAGCCCGACCGTGACCGAGCGGATTCCGCGGCTAAGCGGCGCGTCGGCACTGCCGCTGAGCTCCAGCGCGACCCCGAGGAGCGTGACGATGACCGTCGCCACGAGCGGCCAGCGGATGATCGTCAGTGCCTGCCACGGTCCGCGCGTCTGCGACGCCGGCGCCGTGAAGGCCCCGCTCGTCGGACCAGCGGCCCCATACCAACGCATCGCGAACATCGCGACGGTCAGCGCCGCGGCACCGCCAAGTCGGAGCCAGACATCAACCCGCGAGCGCACCGACGGCTCGCTGGGCTCAGGCGACGGGCGCCGCAGCGCCAGCCTGTAGCTGTGCGGCGGTCACGGTATTGCGCAGCAGCATTGCGATCGTCATCGGGCCGACGCCACCCGGGACCGGGGTCAGGAATCCGGCGATGTCCTTGACCGCGTCGAAGTCCACGTCACCGCACAGACCCTCGGGCAGGCGGTTCATCCCAACGTCGATCACCGCGGCCCCGGGCTTGACGTGCTCGGCCCCGAGCAGCCGCGGCACGCCAACGGCGGCAATCAGGATGTCGGCGCGGGCGCAGACCTCGGCCAGATCGCGCGTCCTCGAGTGGCAGATCGTGACGGTGGCGTTGCGGTGCAGCAGCAGCCCCGCGACCGGCTTGCCCACGAGGTCAGAGCGACCGACGATCACGGCCTCTGCACCCTCGATCTGGACATCGTGGCGAGCGAGCAGTTCCATCACGCCGCTGGGCGTGCACGGCCGCAGCCCCGGCTTGTTCTGCCACAGCGCGCCGATGCTCCGCGCGGTGAGACCGTCAACGTCCTTCTCCAGCGGGATCAGCGCCGTGAGCGCCTGGCCGTCGAGCCCCTTCGGGACCGGCAGCTGCAGCAGGATCCCGCTGACGGCCGTGTCGGCGGCGAGCTCCTCGATCAGCGCCGCCACCTCGGCCTGTGAGGCGGTCTCGGGCAGGTGCCGATGCAGGTCGGCGATGCCGAGCTCCACCGACTGCTTGCGTTTCATCCCGATGTAGACCTCGGAGGCCGGGTCGGCACCGACAAGGACGGTCGCGAGCCCCGGCGCGTATCCGTGCTCGGCCACGAACGCCGCCACGTCGCGCCCCACCTCGGACCGCACCTCGGCAGCAATCGCCTTGCCATCGATGATCGTCGCGCTCATGTTCTCGAGGCTACCTGACCTCGCCGCTACTTCTTGGTGATCGGGGCCATATCGGCGACGAGCTTGCGCTCGGTCGCGTCACGGGAGAATCGGATCACGACGATCCCACCGGGTTCGAGGCCGGTGACGACGCCCTCACCGAATTTCGGATGGCTGACGTCATCCCCGAGCCGGTAGGCGATGATCGGCTGGGCCGTGCCGCCCTCTGACCAGCTCGGCGCGCTCGGGGCCCAGGTGGTCTGACGCTCGCGCCACGAGCCGCTCCCAAACCCGCCGCCACCACCGCCGCCGCGCGGGCGCTGAGCCTCACGGTCGGTCAGTGACGAGGGGATCTCCGACAGGAACCGGCTCGGGATCGCGTAGCTGCGGGCCCCGAAAACGGTGCGCTGCCGCGCGTAGACGAGGTACAGATCCCGCTGGGCACGCGTGATCCCGACGTAGGCGAGGCGACGCTCTTCCTCGACGTTGCCCTCCTCGAGCGCTCGGGAATGCGGGAACACGCCGTCCTCCATGCCGAGCATCAGCACGATCGGATACTCGAGTCCCTTGGCGTTGTGGATCGTCATCAGCGTCACGAGCCCGTCGTCATCGACACGAGCGTCGGCATCGGCCACCAGCGCGACCTGCTGCAGGTAATCGGCGAGCGTGTGCTCGCGACCGTCGGGGAGATCCGCCGCGTCGTATTCGTGCGCCCCGTCAATCAGCGCGTCGAGGTTCTCGATCCGGCCCTGGGCCTCGATCGTTCGCTCCGCCCGCAGCCAGTCGAGATAGCCGCTGCGCTCGAGCACGTCGGACAGCAGCGGCGCCACGGAGCCGTTCTGGCCGGCGACCGAGCGCAACTCCTCGAGCATCTCCATGAACCGCCCGATCGCCTTGACGGCGGCCGCACCCAGGCCGGGCACCTGTCCGCCGGCGGCAGCGGTGAACGCGTCCCAGATCGGCAGGCCGAGAGTGTTGGCGAACGACACGACCTTCGCGACCGATGTCGCCCCGATCCCGCGCTTGGGCTGGTTGATGATCCGCGTGAACGCCTCAACGTCCTGATGGTTGATCAGGGTGATCAGGTAGGCGAGCGCATCCTTGACCTCCATCCGGTCATAGAACTTCGTGCCGCCGATCACCTGATAGCCGATCTCCGCGCGCCCGAGCGTCTCCTGCAGGACCCGGGACTGACCGTTTGTCCGGTAGAAGACGGCGATCTCCGATCGTGACGTCCCCCCGTCGACGAGCCGCTGGATCTCGCCCGCGACAAACCGCGCCTCGGCGTGCTCGTCTTCGAGCTCCCGGATCTTGATCGGATCGCCCTCCCCCAGCTCACTCCACAGGCGCGTCCCGAGGTTGCCGCGGTTGCCGCTGATCAGGCCGTTGGCCGCATCGAGGATCGTCTGGGTGGAGCGGTAGTTCTGCTCGAGCTTGACGACATGTGCGTCGGGGAAGTCCTCCTCGAACTCGAGGATGTTGCGGATGTCGGCGCCGCGGAACGAGTAGATCGATTGCTGCGGGTCCCCGACCACGCACAGGTTCCGCGTCTCCCCCGCCAGCAGCTCGAGCCACCGGTACTGGACCGGATTGGTGTCCTGGTACTCGTCGACGAGGACCCATTTGAACGTGTCCTGGTAGGCACGCTTGACCTCCGGGAACAGCTGCAGCAGGTCGACCGCGCGCACCAGCAGGTCGTCGAAGTCCATCGCGTTGGCGCTGAGCAGCGCGCCCTGGTAGGCCCGGTAGGCGTCGGCCACGATCGTCTCGAACACGGATCCGGCCCGCTGCGCGTACTCGTCGACGTCGAGCAGCCGGTTCTTGGCGTCGGAGATCTGCGAATGGATCGCCGACGGCGTGTAGCGCTTGATGTCGACGCCGAGCTCCTCGAGGCACCGCTTCACGAGCCGGCGGGAATCGGCCTGGTCGTAGATCGTGAACTGCCGCGTGTACCCGAGCTTGTCGCCGTGCGCGCGCAGCATCCGGGCGCAGGCGGCGTGGAAGGTCATCACCCACATCGCCCGCACGCGACGACCGACGAGCAGCTCGGCGCGGTCGCGCATCTCGGCAGCGGCCTTGTTCGTGAACGTGATCGCCAGGATCTCCGACGGCTGCGCCTGGCCGGTTGCGACCAGGTGGGCGATCCGGTGAGTCAGAACCCGGGTCTTGCCCGAGCCCGCACCGGCGACGATCAGCAGCGGGCCGGCCCCGTGGATGACCGCCTCACGCTGCGGCCCGTTGAGCCCGTCGAGCAGGTTCTCGAGCTGGTCGGTCGCCTCGATCATCGTCCACCAGTTACGGTAGCGACCCGGGTGGTCGTCAATCGGTTACGGGAAGCATGCGAGCAGATCGCTGCGCAGGCACGGGATGTGGTGCTCAACCACGAGCAGATATCGCTGTACGCGGCCACGTTGCCGATCCCGGAATTGCCTGCGGAGACCCCGACTCTGTCCCCGCAAGAGCGCGAGCGCGCCGCCTGGTACTGGTTGACGCTCAACGCGATCAACTTCGGGTCAGGCTGGTTTCCGACCCTCAACAAGCGGCCGGGCCGCAGCGGCTACGCGACCGTCTCAGCCGGAATCACCAAGCGCTTCGACCGTTTCGGGCCCTGGAGCGCCAAGGACCTGACACAGGTCACCCCGGCCGAAATCGCCCGCACGCTCGGGCAACGCTCCGACCACGAGCTGATGGCTCTGTTCGCCGCCTCGCTCAATGACCTCGGAGCGAGGATCGGAGATCCGCTCGAGCTGATCGGGGACTCCGCCGTCGCGCTCGTCGAGACCCTGCAGCGCTGGCCCTGCTTCGCTGACAGCTCCACGTACGCGAACACGAGCGTCCCGTTTCTCAAACGCGCCCAGATCGCGGCCGCCGACCTTCATCGCGCCGGCGTCGCCCGTTTCGACGATCTCGACCAGCTGACGATGTTCGCCGACAACCTCGTACCGCATGTGCTGCGACTTGACGGGATCCTCAGCTTCTCCCCGGCGCTCGTGCGACGGATCGATGCCGAGCAGCTGATCGAGCACGGCTCCACCGAGGAGATCGAGATCCGTGCCTGCGCACTGCACGCAGTCGAGCTGATCGTCGCTGCGTTTCCCCACCCCGTCGCCGCCGCTCAGGTCGACGAGCTGCTGTGGCACCGCGGGCAGGGCGCGACTTACAAGGCCAAGCCGCGCCACCGCTCCCGCTGCACCGCGTACTGACTACGGAGCGAGCGCCTCGAGGCGGGCGTCGGCGATCGCCTTGGCGCCCTCCTCGCCGACCAGCAGCTCGGGACGCAGCGTGCCGCTGGCGCCCAGATCGAGTGCCGGGAAGCGACCGGTCGCTGCCAGCGACGGGTCAAGCGCGATCACGGTCGTCTCGCCGCCGAACGGCTTCGTCGCCGTGGCGATCACGGTCAGCGAGCCACCATCCTGAATGTTGCGTGCGGCGGCCAGTGCCTTGCGCGCAGCCGGCGCGTGCAGGCCATCGAGCGAGTCGATCAGCACGACCGCGTCGGCGCCGCGCGTCGCGACCCGGCGGGCCTGGTCGATCACCAGTTCCACGGCGTGGTCCTGGGCCTCGGCCGAGGCGGCGAAGCTGACCGCGGCGGCCGGGGTCAGCGGCGCGTCGGCGCCCGACCAGTCGCCGAGCTCCTCGGGACGGACGCCCGCAAGCGCGACGAACACCTTCAGCTGCTCATCATCGGCCAGCACCTGCGCCAGGCGCCTGATCGCATGTGACTTGCCGGACCAGGCTCCGCCGACGATCGTGACGCGGGAGCCGCGGCCGAGCGGGGTCAGGAACTCAATCGCCTTGAGCGTCGGATCCTCGGAGGCGAAACGGAAGCGGTCGTTCGGGAACGACGTCGGCAGGTCCTCGAAGCGGCCGCGATCGGCAACCTCGGACGCAGCCTGGCCGTTGATCGTGTCGATCCGAACGAGCGACGCGAACCGCTCGGAGCGGTGCGGCGGACGGCGCGGGCCGCTGATCCGGTCGCCCGAGACGAGCTCACAGCGCTTGACCTGGGCGGCGGAGATGTAGACGTCATCGTCGCTGGGTTCGGGCGGGCTGACCCGGACAAAGCCGGAGCCGTTGGGCAGCAGCTCGACGACACCCTCAACGATCTGCACCTCCTCGGGCTGTTTGTCCTCGTCGGCCTCGGGCTCGCCACGCTCCTCGTTCTCACGGCCACCGGCAGCGCCACTGCGGCTGCGGCCGCCACGGCGGCCGCGACGCCTGCGGCTGCTCGAGGAGGCGCCGGAGCCCTCCTCGGCGTCGTCATCGTCGTCGAGATCCTCGGCGGCGGGCTCGGGCTCAGCCTTGACGGCGGCCTTGGCAGCCGGCTTCGCGGCGGGCTTGGCGGCCGGCTTCGATGCTGCCGCGCGAGCGGGACGCTTTCGGGCGGCCGGCTTGGCGGCACCATCACCCTCGCGGTCGAGGATCGCGTCGATCAGATCGGCCTTGCGCAGTCGGCGGTAGCCGTCAATCGAGAGTTCGGAGGCGATGGTGTGGAGGTCAGCGAGCGGGCTGGCCTCGAGCGACTCCTGGTCGAGTACTGACATTGCTTCTTCTCCTGTGTGATTCGGATGGGTCGGTGGGCTCCGGCCGCGTTGTCGGCAGCGGTCGGCGAATTCCCCGGAACGCCCGGGCGGGCGTCCTCGACCTGCGAGGTTAGCGGTACTGAATCAGCTGGGCGTGCGCCGCAGGCCCTCTGCAAGCTGCGTCCCGCTCGCAAGCTCCGCCTCTCCGGTGAGGACGTCGCGCACAGCGAGGTAGTCCCGCGCGGCCGCGACGTCGTGCATGCGGACGAGATGTGCTCCCGTGTCGGCCGCAAATCCGAGTGCGGCCAGCGTGCCGCCGAGACGCTCGCGGGGCGGACGGCCGGTGATCGCACCGATGAAGTCCTTGCGTGAAATCGCCAGCAACAGCGGCCGGCCGAGCGTGTGCAGATCGGCGACTGCCCGCAGCACGGTAACCGTCTGAAACGGGGTCTTGCCGAAGTCCGGCCCGGGATCGAGCATCAGCTGCTCCCGCGCGACGCCACGGCGCAACGCCGTCTCGATCAGCTCCGCAAGAAATGTTCTGACGTCCGCGACGATGGTGTCGTCGAGACGCGTGTCAAGCAGCTTCTGCTTCGGAGCCGCCCGCGTGTGCATCAGCACCAGGCCGGCACCCGTTTGCGCGCAGACTTCCGCCAGTTCGACATCGCGCAGGCCGCTGACATCGTTGACGATCGCGGCACCCGCGGCGATTGCGGCGCGCGCGACAGCCGGCTTGTAGGTGTCGACCGAGACCAGCGCCCCCAGGCCGCCGGCGACCGCCTCGATCAGCGGGACGACACGCTCGATCTCCTCGGCGGCGGTCACCGGCGGCCGGTCGGTACGTCCTGATTCCCCACCGATGTCGATCACGTCCGCCCCGGCCGCCAACAGCTCCCGAGCCAGCTCGACGCGCGCCTCGAGCGATCGCTGACCGTCGCCGTCTGAGAAGGAGTCGGGGGTCGCGTTGACGATCCCCATCAGCTGCGTCCGGCCTCCGAACTGAACGTCTCCGCGGGTCGTGCGCAGCACCACCGGCGGTGTGTTCACGGCCGACCCCATGCCCGGTAGCGGATCGACGCCTCGAGCATCGCCGCGTGGGCCCGCTCGCAGCCGGGGCATTCCGCCATGTGACCGTAGAGCCAGTCGAGGTCGACGGTGCCGATCGGCTCGGAGTCCTGCCGGCGGGCGAGCAGCCGCAGAGCATGTTCACGCGGTGTGCAGCGGGGCTCGACGTCGACGACGCCACCGCGGAGCTCCGCGCGCAGCAGCAGCCGGGCCCGAGCGAGCAGCGAGGCGACGGCCGGTCCTTCAAGCGACATCACGGCACCGATCTGGTCATAGCTCAGGTGCAGCAGATCGCGCAGGGCGAGCGCCTCGCGCTGGCGATTCGGCAGCGCCGCGTTGGCCACGATCAGCTCGCTTGTGACCGCCTCCGCCAGGTTGGACGGGACGTGGCCATTCGGTGCAACCGGCACGACGTTCCCCAACCGCTGCCGCGCCTCAACCGCCGTTCGAGCGATCAGCTCAAGCCGGCTGGCCGGGCCCGCCCCCAATGCCGCCGCGGCCGCCTCGGTGCCGACGCGTCGATCACCCAGGACACGGGCCCCGAATTCGGACAGCTCTTGCCCCAGCGCTGTCTGCAGCAGCTCACCCGCCGCCGGACCCGCCCCATCATGCCCGCGAACGCTCACCGCTGCGACACCTTAACGCGCTCCTCAGGCAACCGGAACGTCGACGGCAGTCGCCTCGGCCGCAAACGCCGCCACCTCCCGGGCCTGGCGGGCCTCGCTCCAGCCGAGCTCCTCCCCCACCATCCGCGCCACGACGGCCGGCTCGACGGCCTCTGGACGACTGAGCGCGCGGCCGGCGAGCAGTCCGAGCCGCGTGCGCCGCATCAGCACGTCGGTCAGCGATCGGGCCTGCTCATGGCGCGCCGCGTACACCGCCTCGGCGATCAGATCGGGAAATCCCCTGACGATCGGGGCGGCGAGCCACGGCTCCTCGGCGGCGACCGCCAGGACCCGCTCGGCGTCGTGGCCGTAGCGGCCGGCAAGCGCCGCGTATGCCTCCTCGGCCACGCCCTCGACCCGGGTGAGACGCTCGGGGGCGACAAGCTGGCCGAGCGGGATCTCGGCGGTCCGGCACGGTGCGTAGCGGCCGTCGCGTTCGACCATCGCGTCGACCGCCAGCTTCGCCATCCGGCGGAACGTGGTCAGCTTGCCGCCGGTGATCGTGATCATTCCGCTGGAGGTCTCGTACAGCTCTGCCTTGCGGGAGATGTCGACCGACTTCTTCGAGTCACCGGTCGAGATCAGCGGCCGCACGCCCGCGAACGCGCCGGTGACGTCATCGGGGCCGAGGTCGGTCGCGAAGAACGCATTGACGGCATCGAGCAGGTAGGCGATGTCATCGGCCGCCGGGTGCACGTGATCGAGGTCGCCCTGGTACCCCTCGTCGGTCGTCCCGATCAGGCTCCGCCCGAGCCACGGCAGCGCGAAGATCGTCCGTTCACCGCCCGCCGGAACGATCGCGCCTGAGACGAGCGGCAGCGCCGAGCTCGACAGCGTGATGTGGGTGCCGCGGCTCGGCGCGATCCGTGGCACCTCGGCTTCGGAGTGCAGCTCCTCGGGGCGGATCCGGTCCGCCCACACCCCGGTTGCGTTGATCACGTTGTCGGCACGGACATCGAAACTCTCCCCGGATTCGCGGTCACGGACGCGGACGCCGGAGACGAGGCCGTCGCCGCGCCGCGCGAGTTCGGTCACCTCGAGCCGGTTGGCGCACACGGCCCCGAACCGCTCCGCCTCCGCCAGTACCGTCAGCACCAGCCGCGCATCGTCGGTCTGGCAGTCGTAGAACAGGTAGCCGCTGGTCGGATCGCGACGCTCGAGCGCCGGCAGCAGCTCGAGCACCTCCTCGCCGGAGATCATCCGATGCCGTTCCGGGCTCCAGTCCTCGAGGCCGTCGAGCGCCGCCTCGCGCTCGCGCCTGCCGGCCCGACGGCCGCGCGGTCGCGTCGCGGACATCACGTCGTACATGTTCAGTCCGATGCCCGTGATCAGAGCCGGCCGGGCACCCCCGAACGCGGGCACCACCAGCTTCAGCGGGTGCACGATCTGCGGCGCCAAACGGACGAGCAGCTGGCGCTCGAGCAGCGCCTCGCGGACCAGGCCGAGGTCGAAGTTCTGGAGGTAACGCAGGCCGCCGTGGACGAGCTTCGACGAGCGGCTGGAGGTGCCGGACGCGTAGTCCTCACGCTCGACGAGCGCAACGCTGTAGCCGCGGGACGCCGCATCGAGTGCGACCCCCGCGCCTGTGATCCCGCCGCCGATCACGACGACATCGAACTCCTCGCCGGCCAGCGAGCTGACGGCCTGTTCGCGGCTCAGCATCGCCGCTCAGGGTATCCCCGGAGCCGTTGGTGCGGCGGCCCAACGGGGCCGCCGGTGAACAGCGCTACTGCGCCGGGTCGGCGACGCCCTTGGCCTGACGGTCGCGGACGATGCCCTCGATCCGCTCGATCGTCTCCTGTGACATCCGGCGGATCTCCCAATGCGTCAGGCGGATCACGAGCATCGGCGAGGTCGCGACGACGTCGGCGCTGCGCGGTTCCCGCGACAGCAGGCCCATCTCGCCGATCAGATCACCCGGTCCCACCGAGGCGATCTTCTGACCGCCCTTGAGCACGTCCGCGGTGCCCTCCTCGATGGCGATCAGCTCGGTCGAGTAGTCGCCCTCCTTCATCAGGATCTGCCCGTTCGCGATGCTGGTCTCCGAAGCAAACGCGGCCAGTCGCCTTGCTTCGGCGCTGTCGAGTTGTGAGAACAGCGGAATTGCGGTCAGCCTGCCTGGATCCATGCTCATTGATCGCTCCTGGGTAACGCGTATCGAGAAGAGTGAGCGCGACTCTATCCGCGCTCGCGGCGCGCCGCTACTCGGGTGACACGGAGATTCCGAGCCCTACAAGGCCCGGAGGATGTCGTCGACGCGGTCCTTCGCGTCGCCGAACAGCATCGCCGAGTTCTCACGGAAGAACAGCGGGTTCTGCACGCCCGGCGTAGCCGGAGGCCATCGAGCGCTTGAAGATGATCACGTGTCCGGCCTCCCAGACGTGCAGGACCGGCATCCCGGCGATCGGGCTGCTCGGGCTCCTCGGTCGCGGCCGGGTTGACGGTGTCGTTGGCGCCGATCACCAGCACGACGTCGGTATCGGCGAAGTCGTCGTTGATCTCGTCCATCTCGAGCACGATGTCGTAGGGGACCTTGGCCTCGGCCAGCAGCACGTTCATGTGGCCGGGGAGGCGACCGGCGACCGGGTGGATGCCGAAGCGGACCTCGACGCCGCGGTCGCGCAGCTTGCGGGTCAGCTCGGCGACGCCGTGCTGGGCCTGGGCGACCGCCATGCCGTAGCCGGGGGTGATGATCACCGACTTGGCGTCCGTTCAGCAGCTCGGCGACGCTCCTCGGCGTTGATCTCGCGGTGCTCGCCGTAGTCCTTGGCCGTCTCTCCGGCCGGGGCCTCGATCCCGAAGCCGCCGGCGATCACCGAGATGAAGCTCCGGTTCATCGCCTTGCACATGATGTAGCTCAGGTAGGCACCGGAGGAGCCGACGAGGGCGCCGGTGATGATCAGCAGGTCGTTGTTGAGCAGGAAGCCCGAGGCGGCCGCCGCCCAGCCGGAGTAGCTGTTGAGCATCGAGACGACGACCGGCATGTCGCCGCCGCCGATCGAGGCCACGAGGTGCAGCCCGAGCGCCAGCGCGACGAGCGTCACCAGCACCAGCAGCGCAAGCGTGCGGGCTGGCGACGAACCAGGCGGTCAGCGCCGACGAACAGCGACCAGCGCGCCGATGTTCAGCCAGTTCTTGCCCGGCAGCATCAGCGGCTTGGAGTTGATCCGCGCCGACAGCTTCAGGAACGCGATGATCGAGCCGGTGAAGGTCACCGCGCCGATGAACACGCCGATGAACACCTCGCCGTGGTGGATCCCGTAGGTGCCCAGCAGCCTGGAAGCCGACCGCCTCGGCGCTGAAGGGCTGCTGCTCGACGCTGAGGATAGCCGTCCCAGCCGACGAGCACCGCCGCCAGGCCGACGAAGCTGTGGAACAGCGCGATCAGCTCCGGCATGCCGGTCATCTCGACGACCCGCGCGCGGTACAGGCCGATCGCGGCGCCGGCGACCGACGGCGACGATCAGCAGCACGACGCCGAGCGCGTTGATCCCGTTGTGCGCGGCGAGCACGATCGTCGCGACCAGCGCGACGGCCATGCCGGCGATGCCGAAGCCGTTGCCGGCCTTGGCGGTCTCATGCTTGGACAGCCCGGCGAGCGCCCGGATGAACAGCAGGGCAGCGACGATGTATGCGGCGTCGGCCGCGGTATCGGACACTCATCTGGTCGCTAGCTCCTGGTGAACATGGCGAGCATCCGGCGCGTGACCGCGAAGCCGCCGAAGATGTTGATGCTGACGCCAGCAGGATCGCGACGGCCGAGACGATCGTGACCGCGGTGGTGTAGTGGCCGATCTCAGGACGCCGCCGACGACGATGATCCCGGAGATCGCGTTGGTCACCGACATCAGCGGCGTGTGCAGCGCGTGGTGGACGTTGCCGATCACGTAGTAGCCGACGACGATCGCCAGCGCGAGCACGGTGATGTGCGGCAGCAGCGCTGCTCGGGGCGATCGCCGACGAGCACGAAGAAGATCGCGGCGGCGAGCGCCGATCAGCCCGTAGCTGCTTCGGTGTCGGACATCGGCTCCTTGACCGGCGCCGGCGCCTTCGCCGCAGCGGCCGCGCGCGGGCGGCCGGGGCGGCCGAGACCTGCACCGGCGGCGGCGGCCAGGTCAGCTCGCCGTCGCGCACGACCGTGATCGAGCGCTGCACGACGTCGTCGAAGTCGAGGACGAGCTGGCCGTCCTTCTCCGGCGTCAGCAGCTTCATCAGGTTGACGAGGTTCTGCCCGTACAGCTGCGAGGCCTGGGTCGGCAGGCGGCCGGCGAGATCGGTGTAGCCGAGGATCGTCACGCCGTTGTCGGTGACCGTCCGCTCGCCCTTGACCGTGCCCTCGACGTTGCCGCCGTTGGCCGCGGCCATGTCGACGATCACGCTGCCCGGCTTCATCGAGGCGACCATCTCCGCGGTGATCAGCTGGGGCGCCGGACGGCCGGGGATCAGCGCGGTGGTGATGAGGATGTCGATGTCCGGGACGGTCTTGGCGTACAGCTGCGCGGCCAGCTCGTTGTAGTCCTCGCCCATCTCCTTGGCGTAGCCGGTGGCGGACGCCTCCTCGCTCGCCGGTGTCGACGCCCAGGTACTCGCCGCCGAGCGACTCGACCTGGTCGGCGACCTCGGGCCGCGGGTCGGTGGCGTAGACGATCGCGCCGAGGCTGCCGGCCGCGCCGATCGCCGCCAGGCCGGCGACGCCCGCGCCGGCGACGAGCACCTTGGCCGGCGGGACCTTGCCGGCGGCCGTGACCTGGCCGGTGAAGAAGCGCCCGAACTCGTGCGCGGCCTCGACACGGCGCGGTAGCCGGCGATGTTCGCCATCGAGCTGAGAGCACGTCCATGCGTCTGCGCGCGGCTGATACGCGGCACCGCGTCGAGCGCCAGCGCGGTGATCGGCCGCTGGGCGAGGTCATCGACCAGCTCCTGGTCGAGCATCGGCGAGAGCCAGCTGATCAGCGTCGCGCCCTCCTTGAGCCCGTCGAGCTGTGACGGGGACGGCGGGTTGACCCCGAACACGATGTCGGCGGACAGCGGGTCGCCGATCGTGGCGCCCGCCTCGCTCGTACGCCCCGTCGGCGAACGCAGACAGGTCGCCGGCACCGGCCTCCACGACCACTTCGTACCCGAGCTTGATCAGCTGTCCGACAGTGGTTGGGGTCGCGGCGACACGGGTTTCCCCGTCGCGCGCCTCCTTCAGGATCCCGATGTTCATGCGGCGCCGGAGGGTACCGGTTAGGAGCGGATCGAGACGGCTGAGGTCGTTGCGTTTGGTACTTAGGTGAACGGAAGCGGCCGTTCGGCCAGGCCCATCAGCGCTTCTCCGGTGACCCACACCGGCGACTGCGAGTTGTCCTTCGCATAGTTGGTGGCGCCGTCCGGGCGGATCCGCGCGCGGATATAGGCCTGGGCGCGAGTGACCGCCGCGGTCGCCTTCTGCCCCGCGGCGACAAGCCCCTGAATCGCAAATGCGGTCGATTGCGTATTCGACGGTCCTTCCGCCTGCGACGGCATTCCACCGTCACCGTTCTGCTGGCGTTCGATGAACCGGACGGCCCGCCCGACCTGGAGCGTGTACCGGGTGCCGGCGAGTGCCTCGACCACGGCGCCCGTGTCATCGACGTCGCTCTGGCCACCGCGCGTCGCGAAGTTGAAGCCACCGTCCGAGTCCTCCTGAGCGGCGAGCCAGGCGAGCATCCGCAGCGATGGCGCCAGGCCACCGGCGCGGAGTGCGAGCACGCCGAACGCCGTCCAGTTGGTCTGGTCGTTGATTGAGCCGTTGGATGCGATGTCGCGCCTCAGCCGCGCCAGCTCGCCCGCGACGGAGACACCGGCACCACGGAGCGCGAGGATCGTGCGCTCAACCGACCCCGGGTCGGTCGCCTCGTGGGTCTCGATAAACCGGATCATCGCCGGCGGGGGCCGGACCCCGGCCGCTTCGAGCCCGAGCGCGGCCCAGCCGTCGTACAGCGCGTTGTTCGGCTCCTGGGTCTCGAGGTATTGGACGGGCGTCTGCCCGGCGCTCGCCGCTGCCGGGTGTACGAGCGCCGGCAGACCGACCAGGAGCGCGACCAGGACCGTGGCGGCCGGTGCGACCCAGGTGACGTCGAGGCGCACCTTGAACCGCTTCAGCGAGCGAATCAGCGCCGGGCCCAAGACCAGCGCGAATGCCACACAGCCGACCGCATGGATCAGATCGAACCCGGCGCCCTTGCCGACGTAGATCCCGAGCTGGTCGACGCTGTGGTCGGAGTAGGTCACCCAGTCTCCGACGTCCTGCAGCGCGGTGAACGCGAACCCGACCGGAAAGCAGACGACTGCCAACGGCCAGCGGCCGATCCGACCCCTCGTGGCGCGTGCCAGGACGGCCCCGATCAGCCCGACGGCACCCCACCCGGCCATCTGCCAGGGGGTCCACGGGCCCTGCCCGAAGAAGAAATTCGACACGAGCGCGCTCAGCGCGCCGACCACATACCCGGGCGCGCCGCCGAGCGCATACCCGGCGATCAGCACGATGTCGGTCGTCGGTTTGACGTTCGGGATCGCCGCAAACGCGATCCGACCGATCACGCCGAGCGCCGCGAGCGTCCCGACGAGGGCGACGATCTTCGCATCGGGCTTCGAGCGCTCGTACCAGACGAACCCGGCCAGCAGGCCGACCGCCAGAATCGCGAGCGAACCGATCTGCCAGCTCATACGCTCACCCGCTCGCTGAGCATCTGGATGCCCTGCTCCGGGGTGAGCGCGCTGCCTCCGAGGATCCGTGCGGTCTCGGTGGAGAAGTAGGTGCCGCCCGCAAGGAGCTCCTCGGCCGGGCCGTCCGCGATCACCCGGCCATCGGCGAGCAGCACGACGCGATCGGCGAATGAGGCGGCGAACTCGGGGTCATGGGTGGCAACCATGACGGCGCTCTCGATCGTCCGCAGCAGGGTCGAGAGCTGGTCCTTGTGGCCGCGGTCCATGCCGCGGGTCGGTTCGTCGAGGCAGAGGACCGCAGGGGTGTCGGTGCCGGCCACGATCGCCAGGGCGAGGCGTTGTCTCTCGCCGCCTGAGAGGTCTCTGGGATTGCGTTCTTGCAATGAAGACAGGTGGAACCGCTCCAGGGCCTCGGGCGTTGCCTCTTCCCCGACGGTGTCATGGATCAGATAGTCGCTTGGGTTCTGGAGCAGCAGCGCAACACGACCCTGGGCCGCGACCTTGCCCCTGGTCGGGGTGATGAGACCGGCCGCATGCTTCAGGAGCGTTGATTTCCCGGCGCCGTTGCGCCCCATCAGCGCGATCCGCTCCCTCGACCCGGCTTCGAACGTGACCCCACGGAGGATCGCGGGACCGTCCTTGATCTCGTGCCAAACGCCTTTCAAGGCGAGCGCCGGACCCTCTGCCCTACGTTTGGGCGCGCTGGGAGCCCAAACATAGGGCACAGCACAGCTGACACCCGCCGCACGCAGCGACCGGCGTGCACGACGGACCCCGGGGACCGGCGCCAGGCCCAGGCCATCCAAGAGCCGCGCTCCCGGAGTCACCAACGCAGGCGACTCCTTCATCGCCCATCCCAGGAACGCCTCCGGGGAACCGTCGAACGCCACAGACCCGCCCACCAGCCCAAGGACTCGATCGGCAACTCCCAGGCACCGTTCCAGTCGATGTTCAGACAGCACCACGGTCAGGTCGAGGTCGTCCCGGAGCCGCGTCAGCAGGCCGATCAGCTCGTCCCCCGCCACTGGATCCAGCTGCGAGGTCGGCTCGTCGAGACAGACGACCGCGGGCCGCGCCACCAGGGTCGCCCCCAGCGCCACGCGTTGCAGCTCACCTCCGGACAACTCCGAGCAGGGCCGGTCGAGCAGCTGATCGATCGCCAGGGCCAGCGCCGTCTCCTCGACGGCCCGTGCCACAGAACCTGCCGGCCATCCGCGGTTCTCCAGCGGGAACGCCAGCTCCGCCCGGACCGTGCCCATCAGCACCTGCGTCTCGGGATCCTGGAACAGGGATCCGACGACAGCGGCCATCTGCGCCGGCCCCGAATCCCGCGTATCGAGCTCCCCGACCGTCACGCGCCCAGCGAACCGTCCACCGAAGAAATGCGGGACGAGGCCGCCGATCGCCCGCAGCAGCGTCGATTTTCCCGAGCCTGACAGCCCGGCCACCACCACGAATGAGCCCGGCTCGATATCCAGGGACACGCCGGACAGCGCGTCAGCAGCAGCTCCCGGGTAGCGGTAGGTCACATCCTGCAGCGCGATCACAGCTCGATCCCCCGGCGGTCGAGGAACGGAAACAGCGCGCACCCCAGAACCAGGGCCGCGGCCGCCCACGCCCCGGGGCCGGTCGCGACAGAAAGGGACGGGTAGGCCTGGAAGCGGGCCAGGCCAACGGGCCTGGCCCCACACCCGACAACCAGGACGAGCACCGCTGAGACACCGAAGGCGATGTCGTGCCGTGACCACGGCCGGCCCGAGGCCGCCGGACGGCCGCCGAGCGCGTACCCCCTGACCTCGAGCGTGGCGGCGATGTCGAGGGCTCGATCGAATACCCCGGAGGTCGTCGCGCGGACAACCTGGAAGCGGCCGGGCGGTGGGCCGCTGCGGGTCCGCTGGGCGTCGGCCAGCCGGCGCGAGTCGCGCATCAGCACGGGCACCATCCGGGTCGCGATCGTTGCCGTCAGCGCCGAGCGAAACGACACGCGCCGCAGCATCCGCAGCACGTCGTCGGGGTCGACCGCCAGCGAGTACAGGACTCCGATCAGAACGAGCACCGCCGCTCGCAACCCCAGCACGGCGCCGTACACCGTGGCCTCGAGTGTCACGTTGGTCTCTCCGACGACAGGCAGATTCCCGAACCGCCAGATCACGGTCAGCCCGTCACGGGTGATCAGGGCATTGATCAGGCAGACCAGGAGCGCCAGCGGCACCACCCAGCGCAGCGCCCGCAGGACACCGGACCACACCCCGGCGAGGGCGCCGGCCCCAAGAACCGACACACAAACAGCTCCGAGCAGCAGCGGGTTCGACTCAACCAACGCGGTCATCCCGAGCGCGAAGCACCAGGCGATCGCCACGCCGGCCCGGGTCGCGTGCAGCGGACTCGCGCGGCGCCGGTAGATCACGGGATGCTCACTGCCCCGTGGTGATCGGTAGCGGCGTCAGCGTTCCGGAGTTTGTGATCGCGACGGCGAAGTGGTCATGCAGCTTTGCCGCGGTCAGGTTCCGCGGCGGCAGCGTCGACGCCGGCGACGGTCGTCCCCTCGATCATCCAGGTCGGCTGGTTGAGGTTCTGCTGCTCGGTCGCGGCGATCAGGCCGACGTTGCCCCGCAGCGTCGTCACGACGTCACCCAGCGGATCGTCGATCTCGAGCGCCGAACTGCCCACCGGCTCCGCGTAGACCCCGCTCTGAGATGGCCCGGCCTTGATCAGCTCAGAGGCGATCACACCCTGGAGGTCCTTGAAGGTGCCGACGACGATCGCCAGTGAGTCGGACCCCGAGCCGGTGCCGAGCGCCTGGTCGGAGACCTTGATCCCGGACTTGATCAGCGCCTGCGTGACCGTGTTGCAGGCCGCCGTGACATCCGGGGCGCAGGTCAGCAGCGTCGGGTAGCGCTGACCGCCGAGGCCGTTGGTGAATGGCTCGGGATAGGAGCCCACGACCGCCGGGATCGTCTCGGTCGCAGTCCAGTTGTGGAGGTCCCACCAGACGTGATCGCCCTTGTGCACGGAGGTGGTCGCGGCGCCCTTCTGGGCCTCGATCCCGTTGACGTAATAGAACCAGTCGTTGTGGTTCGCACCGCCGCTGTGGCCGTTGATCGACTCGATGAAGCCACCCCCGTACTTGGTCGTGACCTTGAAGTAGCGCTGCATCAACGACATCACCGTCTCTGCCCCGGGGATCTTCTTCTGGTCGGCCGAACCCAGCGTGGTGGCGCCGAAGTTCTCGGTCACCTGGACCTGAGCGTTCGTGCTGCCCGGGCCGGGCCCGAGGCCGCACCCGGCCAGCGCAACCACCGCGGCAACCGCTGCGATGCAGACGCTGGGTCGGGTGCGGCGCAGGCGCATCAGCTGACCGCGGTGAACGAGGTCTCGTCGCGGATGTACCCGGTCTTGCTGGCGACGACGACGTATGAGCCGGGGCCGGCGCCCAGGGTCACAACGCCCTTGGCGTTGCTCGTATATGACTTCACGACGGTGCCGGACTTCGCCTTCTCGAGCTTCACGGTCGCGCCGGACAGCGGCTTGACCTTGCCCTTGGAGCTGACGAAGTCGACCGTGTACGGACCACCGGCCGACCCCTTGATCTCGATCGGGTCACCGGGGCTCGTCGTCGAGCTGACAGCGGCGAACAGCAGCTGCTCACCCGCTTTCAGCTTGATCCCGCAGATCCCGGTCGTGGCCGGAACGTCGTTGACGAACACCTCCCAGTAGGACTTGGTGGTGTCGTAGTTGTCGGTCTCACCCTTGATCTTGGTGACCTCATAGTCCTTGTAGCTGCTGGACCAGCTGCCGCCCCAACTGCCGGCGGTGGCCGACGTTCAGTGCGCCGGCCCCGGTATCAGCGGCGCAGGTGTGGCCGAGCTTCGACACCTTGGTGCCGACTGAGCGTGGTCGGCGGGCAGGAGGGTCTTCTTCAGACCTTCGATGCGGACCGAGACCTTCGGGCCCTGATTGGCCGCCAGTGCGACCGGTACGGCGAGGCCGGCGGATGCCAGCAACGCTGCTCCGGACGCGAGGATGTGTGTGCGATTCATGGAGAGCCACCCCTTTCCACGAGGGCTTATCGGCTTTAGGTCGGCGCTGGTCTCCTGGCTTACGGGCCTACCTACCGCGCCTTCCCGGCACCTCGACGGTGCCAGTGGCTGTCCTGCGGTAGGCGTCCCCGATCACAGTGGCGGGTCCGCGCCGGATCTGCACCGGCTTCCCAAGTCGTCCGACCTCGGACGGCCGCAGATCTTAGGCCACTCAGGATTTGTGCGAGATTGTGGTCATGAGAGCGACTCTCCCGGCCGCGGCGATCGTGGCCGCAATCGGCATCTCCGCATGTGGCTCGAGCAAGCCGACGTTCGCGATCCCGACCCCCGGGCCGGGTGGCCACACCGCGTTCGCCGCCGTCACCGGCACCGGAGACAGTGACCTCGGCAGTCACACGCTCAGCGGAAACCTCGCCTTCACGATGTCCTGCACCGGCGGCGGCAAGGCCAGCCTCGTGACCGTTCCGAAGGCCGCCTCGTTCGCGATCGCGTGTGTCAAGCACGGTCTCTCAGGCCTCGGCGCGACCAGGGTCAACATCACCCCCGCCGCGAGCGTGCAGATCGCCGTCGACGCGCCATCGACGGTCAAATGGCGCGTCGTCGTGTACGCGTTCGGGACCCACAAGCCGACCCTCGCCGTGGGGCCATCATGACGGTTAACCTGACCCGCATCTACACGCGCCTCGGCGACGGTGGCGAGACCCATCTCGGCGACATGAGCCGCGTCCCGAAGACCCACCCGCGGATCGAGGCCTACGGAACGGTTGATGAGCTCAACTCCCAGATCGGTGTCGTGCTGACGCTCGCCGACCTGCCGGCCGACTACCGGCCCTGGCTGCAGCGGATCCAGAACGACCTGTTCGACGTCGGCGCCGACATCGCCGCTCCCGAGGACCCCGCGAAGGAACGCCTGCGGGTGGTCCCCAGCCAGACCGAGTGGCTCGAGCAGCGCTGCGACGAGGTCAACGCGACCCTGCAGCCGCTGAAATCGTTCGTGCTGCCGGGCGGGACCCCGGCGGCCGCCCACCTGCACGTCGCCCGGACCGTGTGCCGCCGTGGCGAGCGCCTCGCGATCGCCTGTGGCGAGGACGTGAACGCCGAGGTGGTCCGCTACCTCAATCGCCTCTCAGACCTGCTGTTCATCCTCAGCCGTGGCGCGAACGGCGACGAGGAGCCGCTGTGGCAGCCCGGCGCGAGCCGGGAGCCGTAACGGGTCCCGGATGACGGCAGCCCCGTTGGGCTGCCGGATCAGCGTCTGAGGCTGACCGCGACGGTGCTGGCCGCGGCCACGACCAGGCACGCGAGCACCGCGGCGCCGACCACGAAGCTCGTGTGAAGGAACAGCGCCTGCGGGTGGGCGAGGATCGCCAGCACACCGACGCAGGCCACGGCGGCCACGCCGAGCGCCGTCGGCGCGAGCTCGTGGCCGAGGCCGTAGCGGGCGTCGGCCACCCGCGCGACCCTGTGACCCCAGTGGGCCTCGGCCGTGAACAGGCAGCCCAGCCCGATCAGCGTCCAGATCGAGGCGACGAGCAGACCGCCGAGCGCGTCGCTGGGGTAATGCCACGCGAGCGTCACGACCGAGTACATCACGCCGAGCGCGAACACGGCGCCGAGCGCCGCCACATAGCGGCGCAGCCGCGGCGAGCTCGCGATTACGCAGCACAGGACGAGCGCCATCGCCGCGGTCGAGTGGCCGCTGGGCCAGGTGCCGGTGCCGAGCTGGGACGGGACGGTCACGGGCCGCGCGGTTGCCAGCAGGGGCTTCAGCAGGTGCGTGGTCTCGCTGGCGCCGCCCAGGATCAGAACAACCGCGCCCGCGACCAGCGGACGACGGCGGAACAGCGCCACCACCACGGGGATCATCGCCAGCAGCACGTACGTCGATGGATCACAGCTGTTCGCGATCGCAGTCGCGATCAGGTGGAGCAATCGGTGGTGCCCGAGGTTGTGGAACCCGATGTAGATGTTCGCGTCGATCCGTGAGATCGACGTGCTGTGGAAGATGGCGTACCAGGCCACCGCCATGAGACCCGTCAGGACCGTCGCGCCTGTGAAGGCGCGCCGCGCGCGCATCGGGATCAGCTCGTGCATGCCCCCAGGGTTACCCACGCACCTAAGGGAAGCATCAGACCGACCTAAGTCGGCTCGTCCTGGAGTGTGAGACGTGTCACTGTGAGTTCGGGCGCGCGCCCGGTGCGCCGCATGTGGTCGTAATGCTCGATGTCCTCCGGTGCCGCGACCTCAACGGTGACGTCGTCTGCCAGGCTCATCCTGGCCGCCTCGTACAGCAGCTCCTGATAGCGCGGTGTACCGGCGGGTCGGCCCTCGATATCGAGGTCATGGTTGCCGCAGCGCAGCGTCCAACGCTCGGCTCGGACGAGCTTCTCGGCGGTGACGCGGACGGGGGTCGTGTCCTGCGTGGTCGCGCCGGCGAGATACACGGCGGTGCGCTCCCTGGCACGAGCGGCCCACAGAGCGCGGGCCAGGCGATCGAGGTTGCGGCCGTAGGGCGCCGGCACGATCGTGACCGGACCGGTCGTGCCGGTGTCACCGCGGACAGCCCGTGCGACCGGTCCGACGAGAACGAAGTCGACCCGGTTGGCGTTCAGCCACCGGAGCACCGCGATGGACGCGGCTGGGACGTGCTCGAAGCCTTTGGTGGTGGTGGCGGGACGCACGTCGATCCCGGGAGCGCGGTTGCGTAGAAGCATGCTTTGGGGGTTCGGGGCTGTGACCGCGATCCCTTCCCGTTCCACGGTATGGGTGCGCCGAATACGCTCTGGTTCATGGTTTCGAGACTGCGACTGCCCGGCGTGCTGACACTCCGGCGGCCGCCGCTCGTGCTCGGTTTCGTGGCGGCGGCGCTCGGGGTCGCTGCGGCGACAGGCGCCATCTACGGGCTCAAGCAGGTCGCGCCCGTGGTGTCGCTCAGCGTCGTCTACCTGCCGGCGGTGCTTCTCGTCTCGGCACTCTGGGGCCTGTCGATGGGTCTCGGGACCTCGGTACTGAGCGCTGCCGCGTTCAACTTCTTCCACGTCCCGCCCGTCGGGCGGTTCACGATCGCGGACTCCCGGGACTGGGTGGCGCTGGCGGCGTTCACGACCGTCGCAATCGCCGCTTCGGCGATCTCCGAGCTCGCCCGGGCACGGTCGATTGAGGCGGAGCGGCGGCGCGAGGAGGCCGACCTGGCTGCGGCGCTCGCACGGGAGCTGCTCGCCGGCCAGGACACCCAGCAGGCACTGCAGACGACGGCGCGCCGGCTCGCGTCGGCGCTCGGGCTCGGCTCCGCGTCGCTCGAACTCGGCTCGGTCGGCGCCGATCAGCGCCGGTCTGCGTTGCAGCTGCGTGACGGTGCCGGCGCCCAGATCGCGACGCTCCTCGTACCGCGCGGTGTCGATCCGGCCGTTGGCGAGCAGTTGCAGACCCGAGTCGTCCCTGTGCTCGCCGCACTCGTCGGGATCGCCCTGCGCCGTGACGCGATGCAGGCCGAGGCGGTCGAGACCGAGGCGCTGCGGCGTTCAGACGACGTCAAGACGGCGCTGTTGCGGGCGGTCTCGCATGACCTCCGCACCCCGCTGACGGCAATCGTCACCGCCGGACACGCATTGCGCTCCTCGTCGCTGACAGATGATGACCGCAGCGAGCTGGCGACGGCCGTGGTCGAGGAGGGCGAACGGCTCGCGGCGCTCGTCGAAAAGCTCCTCGACCTCTCCCGTCTGCAGGCCGGGGGTGCCACACCACGCCGCGACTGGGTGTCGATCGAGGAGGTGATCGACAGCGCCCGCCAGGGGCTGCCGGCGAGCGTCGAGGTTCACGTCACGATCGACCCGGAGCTGCCGGAGATCCGTGCCGACGCGGCGCAGCTCGAGCGGGCGCTCGCCAACCTGCTCGAGAACGCCGCCCGGTTCTCGCCGATGATCTCGGTCAACGTCCGGCGCAGCGGCGGTCGGGCCGTGATCGGGGTCGTCGACCGCGGCCCGGGGATCGCCGCCGCCGATCGCGAGCGGATCTTCCAGCCGTTCTACCGGGGCTCTGGGTCGGCGTCGACATCCGGGTCAGGCCTGGGACTGGCGATCGCGAAAGGTTTCGTCGAGGCTGGCGGTGGCACGATCACTGTTGACTCGCTGCCGGGCCAGGGCGCGAGCTTCCTGATCTCGCTCCCGCTGACATGACCACCGCCCCCCGCCCCAAGATCCTCGTCTGCGACGACGAATCCCAGATCCTCCGAGCGCTGCGCGTGATCCTGCGCGACGCCGGCTACGAGGCGCTGCCGGCCGGGAGCGTCGAGGAGGCCCTCGACATCGCCGCCGTCAACACGCCGGAGGCGGCAATCATCGACCTGCTGCTCCCCGACGGGGACGGCGTCGAGCTCTGCACCCGGCTGCGGGAGTGGACGAAGATGCCCGTGATCGTCCTTTCTGCCGTCGGCGAAGAGGAGGCGAAGGTGCGCGCGCTCGCCGCCGGTGCCGACGACTACATCACCAAGCCATTCGGGCCGCGCGAGCTGATCGCCCGTTTGCAGGCGAACCTCCGCCGCGCCGGCGACGGAGCCGACGACGACGCGGTGATCACCGCGGGCGCCGTCACCATTGATCTCTCGCGCCGCGTTGTGACTCGCGACGGCGCCGAGCTGCACCTGACCCCGACGGAGTTCGAGCTGCTCAGGGTGTTGGCGCGTAACCGAGGCAGGCTGATCACGCACAGGGATCTGCTGCGGACCGTCTGGGGCCAGGCATATGCCGACGACACGCAGGTTCTGCGCGCACACATCGCCAACCTCCGCCGCAAGATCGAGTCGTCCGGTGCGGACCGATTGATCCGTACCGAGTCTGGGGTCGGCTATCGCTTCGCGCCCTGAGCAGCGCGCGCCGTGAGCTTGGAGGGGGCGAGGTCGAGGCGGTGAGGTCGAGGGCTGCCGCCAGGCGACCTGGTCAGGCCCGGATCTGGCCGCCGAGGCTCGCGGTCCGCTCCGCGGGCAGGCCGAACTCGTCCGCGGCGCCCGCCGCGTTGCGGGCCATCGCCACAAACAGCTTCTGTTGCCAGGCCGGCATCTCCGACTCCTTGTCCGGGACAACCACGATCTGGGAGACGAAGTAGGCGGCGTGCTCCAGATCCAGCTCGCGTTCGAGCAGCAGTTCCCGGCGCGCGGCCTTCAACGACTGCGGCAACTGGATGCGTTCCTGGTAGCCGCAGCGGACCCAGACGTGGCGGATCGCCAGTGACTGAGGCCCGAGCCGCTCGATCAGGAATCGGTCCTCCTCCTTGACGCGCGGAACGCTCGCGTTGACGATCGAGACGACCAGGACCTTGGCGTGCAGCGAGTTGGTGAAGTCAAGCGCCGCTCGCATCGCCAGCGGCGTCGTGTCACGGCCGGGGCTCATGAAGATGCCAACGCCCGGCACCCGGTTGACGGGCGGGTCCGCGTTCTGGAGCCCCGCGATGAACTCCGCCATCGGACCCTCGCGCTCGGTTCGGTTGCGGGTGACGATCCCACGGCCGCGATTCCAGATCAGCATCACCGTCGTCAGCGTGAACGCGGTCAGCAACGGAACCCAGGCGCCGTGCAGGACCTTGGCCAGGTTGGCCAGCAGGAATGCGGCCTCGACCGTCCACAGCAGGAACGCCAGTCCGATCAGCTCCCATTTCGGCCGGTGCCAGATGTAGTGGGCGACGGCGAGGAACAGGGCCGTGTCCAGCACGAAGGTGCCGGTCACCGCCACCCCGTAGGCGTTCGCGAGGCGCTGTGAGCTCTGGAAGATCAACACCAGAACGATGACGCCCGCCGCCAGCGCCCAGTTGATCACCGGGACGTAGATCTGGCCCTCGAAGTCGGAGGTGTGGATGATCTTCAGCCGCGGCAGATATCCGAGCCGCATGGCCTGGCGCGCAACCGAGAACGAACCGGAGATCACCGCCTGGGAGGCGATGATCGTCGCGACCGTCGCAAGGATGATGAGCGGCACCTGGGCCCACGACGGCACCGACAGGAAGAACGGATTGGAGCGGTCGGCGGGGTTTCTGAGCACGTGGGCGCTCTGGCCCAGGTAGTTGAGCACGACGCTCGGCATCACGATCGCGAACCACGAGAGCCTGATTGCGCCGGGGCCGAAGTGACCGCGGTCCGCGTACAGAGCCTCGGCGCCGGTGACGCACAGCACCACTCCGCCGAAGGTCAAAAACGAGTCGAAACCGTGGTTGACGAAGAACTCGACCGCCCAGGTCGGGGAGAGCGCCTGCAGCACGCTCGGGTCCGTGACGATGCCGGACACACCAATCACCCCGATGACGGCGAACCACACCAGCATCACGGGACCAAACAGGCGGCCCACGACCGAGCTGCCCTGCCGCTGGATCACGAACAGCATCACCAGGATCGCCAGCGCGATCGGGACCACCAGGTGCGTCAGGCTCGGCGACACCACCGACAGGCCGGAGACCGCCGAGAGCACCGAGATCGCCGGAGTGATGACGCCGTCGCCGAGGAACAGCGAGGCGCCCACGATCCCGAGCGTCACGAGCGCGACCATGTGCGCCACTTTGTGCCTGCGAATCATCATCGCCAGGGCCATGCCACCGCCGTCGCCACGGTTGTGGGCCCGCATGATCAGCGTCGCGTATTTGAACGAGACGATCAGCGTCAGCGCCCAGAAGATCAGCGAGGTGATGCCGTAGACGTTGGCCGTGTTGATGTGGTGGGCCGCATGCAGGCTGTAGATCGTCTGCTCGGTGTACAGCGGGCTCGTCCCGAGATCACCGTAGACGACGCCGAGCGCACCGAGGGCCAGCACGAGCTTGGACGCATGGAGGATCACGTCCGCGTTGTCACCGAGGTCGTCCTCCTGGGGCGCCGTCTGCGCAACCGGGACGTTCTCCCAGGGACGCAGCGCAGCTCCGGACGCACTCCTCACAGCCGTCACCGCTCGGCGGCGCGGCGGTTCTGCCGTCACCGGCTCGGGTCGCGCGGATACCGGGCTGGTGCTGAAGCGGGATGCGGGAGTGGACGAGCGCAACGCGGCCGGAACCGACTCGATGATCACCTGGCACGGACGCTCCTCCATCACCGTTTCGACGGTGCGGTTCCAGTCGCTGCGGCTGCTCGGCGCCACCGGCAACACCAGCGTGCCGACCCCGAGCGACCGTGCTTGGCGGACGATCTCGTGGCCCGCCTGTCGCTCACGTACCTTCTCCCAGTGACCGGTGACGCGCCGCCCGACCTGCACGCGGATCTCCTCGAGCACGGACTGCGCCTGGCTCTCCTCCTCGGGCATCACTGCGTCCAGGGCGACACGAGTCGCGACCGGAATCGTCACGATCACGTGGATGCCGCGCCCGTGACCGTCCGCAAGCCTCACCGCGGTGGCCATCACCTCCGGGATGTAGTAGCGGTAATCGAAGGCGACCAGGACCGATTGCTGCTTGGTCCGATGATGCCTGCCGCGGCGCGACTCCGCGGTGCGGATGGTGCGTTCAGACATGGGCAGAGGCGTCCGAGTCGATCGCCGGCGCCGTCAGGATCACGCGACAGGGGGCCTTCTCGAGCACGTACTTGACCTCGCCGCCGAACTTGCGGCTTCGGCCGACCACGCCCTTCTCGTCAGCCGCGTCGGCTGCCAGCACGATCACCTCGACGCCGCGGCGCCGCGCCTCGTTGACGATCGCCTGACCAGCCCGGCGGGCGCGGACCATTGCGGTGGCGACCTCAACGCCCTCGTACTCCTCGCCGACCTCCTTGGCCCGCAGGAGTGCCTGCCGCGCCAGTTGCGTCTGGGCCGCCGGCAGCGGCGCGTCGAGCGGCAGTGACATCGGGATCTCGAAGATCCAGATCGCCTCGATCGTGGCACCCTTGTGGTCCAGGTCGTCCTCGTTCTCCCCCGCCAGCTGGCCCGCGGTCTGGACGATGTCGTCATCGAGCATGGAACCGGTGATCGGCACCAGGATCGAGGCGAAGTCCGGTTCGCTGGTCTCGTGCCGGAGCGCCCGCTCGTGGATCGTGATCCGCCGCGTGATCGGCTTTCCCTGGCTCTTGCGGTAGATCGTGTAGAACGTCACCCCGAGCAGCAGCCAGCCAACGCCGACGTAGCGGGCGCCATGGTGGAAGATCAGCAGCGACACCCAGCCGCCGAGCGACAGCAGCGCCCCGATGATCGCCGGAAGCGGTACCGAGGCGCCGCGGATCGGAATCCCGAACGGCACCTTGTAGGGCCGTTCGCGCTGCGGGTCGCGGAAGCGCATCACCAGCACCGATAGGTGGGCGATCGAGAACGTGGTCAGCGCGCCGAAGGCGTAGATCCCGACGAGCAGCCCGACATCGTGCGGTACCACCAGCGCCGCGGCGGCGAGGCCGGCAGCGACGATCACGACCCACGGCGTGCCCCAGCGGCCGCTGAGCCGCCCGACGGCGCTGGGAATCTGCCGGTTGGTCGCCAGCGCGTAGCCGGTCCGTGAGACGCCGATCATCGACGCGCCTGCTGCCGCGATCAGGCCCACCGCGCCACCGATCCCGACCAGATACTTGAGCACGTCGGCGACCCCGTGCGGATGGAAGCCCTCGACGATCTTCAGTACCGGCGCGTCGATGTCGTGCTGGCCGAGCGCAGTGATCCCGTGATGCACGGGCAATGCCGCGACGCCGACGATCGAGATCCCGACATAGACGATCGCGATCGCGAGCGTCCCCGGCCCGAGCAGGCGCTTGAGCTCCCGTCTGTTGACCAGCGACTCGGATACCAGGCCGGCAGCCGACTCGATGCCGGCGAACGCGATCACGCCGACCGGCAGCGCGAACGCGAGATCGGATGCGCTCGGGGCGGTGCCGAAGTGCACCGCCTGACTGAGGTGCGACGGGTGGAACACGAGCACCACGCCGAGCACGATCACGACGACCTGCAGGATCAGATCGGCACCCGCGATCAGAACGCGGCGCCGCAGGCGCCGGGCGCTGACCCCGACCACGCCGTCGGTCACGACGAGCGCCACGATCGTCAGACCGGCGATCAGCTGGCCGGTTCCGTGGCCGAGCCAGGGCCAGAACACACCGAGGTACGCGGGCGCACTCACCGCGGCGACGGCAACAAGGATCGCGTAGTCGAGCACGATCGCCCAGCCGGCGATGAAGCTGACGAGCTCGTTGAAGGCGTATCGCGCGAAGGCGGCGGCGCCGCCGCGCTCCCCTGGGTGCAGGCTGAGCCCTTCGGCATAGGTCATCGCCGTCAGCTGGAAGAAGACCGCCGCAAGGATGAAGACCTCCGGGGTCAGTCCGTCGGCGTGCCGGGCGACGACGCCGAGCGCGAAGTAGACCGAGCTGATTGACGTCGCGTAGACGATCCCAAACAGCGCCCAGGCGCTGACCTGTCCGCCCTGTGTGGTCGCCTCGCGATGCTCGTGACCGGCGCCGCTCACCGCGACGTGCGCCGGATGTAGATGCGGCCACAGCCCGCCGCGATGAACAACACCCCAAGAATCAGACCGGTGGCGAGCGCGCCGCCCCCGGCAAGCAATGTGCGAATAACGAGCGCCACGCCGATCGCCACCATGGCGACGGACATGACGATTGTGCTGTTGCCGCGTACGCGGCTCGGTTCCGGCATCCGAGCCAGATTAAAGCCGGTATTCAGCCGCGAGCGCGGCTCTTGGTCTTCGATGGTCCCCTGGGCTTCGACTTCTTGCCCGCGGAGCCGGCCTTCCCTGACCCCTTGACCGGTGTCTTCGCCCTGCCTGTGGGCTTCGTCTTGGGCTTCGTCCTGGACTTGGTCTTGGTCTTGGACCTGGTCTTGGTCTTGGTCTTGGTCTTCCCGCTCGAGGTCTTCTTGGCAGACCCCCCGGTCTCGCAATACGGCGAGGGCGCCTTGATGCCGGGCGGGCACGTCTCGGTCGCGGCCGAGACCGCTGAGCCTGCGCAGGCACCGACCAGCAGCGCCGCGATCACCCCGGCCATCACCAGCAACCGACCCAATCTGTAGATGCTGACCACCCCCACGCGGACGCCTCGCACGTTCAGGTGCCAGGATACGTAGGTACTCACCGCCACGAACAGGAGAGAGCCTCGATGAGCAAGCAGACGTTGACGGTGACCGACAACCGCACTGGCACGAGCTTCGAGGTTCCGATCGCTGATCAGCCGAGCGAGTACGCGGCGATCGCTGCCACCGACCTGACGGAGCCGTTCGCGACCGCCACCGGCCCCGGGCTCGTCATCTACGACCCCGGCTTCCTGCACACTGCGTCGTGCTTCAGCAAGATCACCGATATCAGCCTCAGCGACGGCGTGCTGCGGCACCGCGGTTACCGGATCGAGGAGCTGGCGGAGCGCTCGACCTTCACTGAGGTGGCCTATCTCCTGATCCACGGAGATCTGCCGACCACCGAGGAGCTTGCCAGCTGGCGGCAGGAGATCTCGACCCGGAAGTTCGTGCACGAGAACGTCAAGGGCTTCATCAAGGGCTTCCGCTACGACGCCCACCCGATGACGATGCTCGCCGCGACCGTCGGCGCCCTCGGGAGCTTCTATCCGGACGCCGGTGACATCGACGACGAGACGACCCGCGAATATCAGATCCTGCGCCTGCTGGCGAAGATGCCGACGCTCGCCGCCTATGCCTACCGCTACGGCAACGGTCAGCCGTTCGTGTACCCCTCCGACGACCTCAGTTACGCGGGCAACCTGCTGTCGATGATGTTCAAGATGAGCGAGCTCAGCTACGAGCCCGATCCGATCGTCGAGCGCGCGCTCGACACGGTGCTGATCGTTCACGCCGATCACGAACAGAGCGCCGCCACCACCGCCGTTCGCGCTGTCGGCTCCAACCACGTCGACCCGTATGCGGCGGTCGCTGCTGGCGTGTACGCGCTCTCGGGGCCCTACCGCGGCATGGCCGATCGCGAGACCCTGCACATGCTCCGAGAGATCGGCACCGTCGAGAACGTCCCGGCCTACCTGGAGACGGTCAAGAAGGGCGATCGCCGGCTGATGGGCTTCGGCCACTGGGTCTACCGCGCGCCCGACCCGCGCGCGAAGATCCTCCGGGCCCGCCTCGACGAGCTCTACACCGTGCGACCGGTCAGCCCGCTGTTGGCGCTCGCCGACGAGCTCGCGGCCCGGACCGCCGAGGACGAGTACTTCGTCTCCCGCGGCATCCACCCGAACGCCGACCTGTACTCCGGCCTCACGTACCAGGCGATCGGGCTTCCTGAGGACATGTTCGGAGTGATGTTCGCGATCGCTCGCAGCGCCGGCTGGATCGCCCAGTGGCTGGAGATGGTGCTCGACCGCGAGCAGCTGCCCGTGCGTCCGCGCCAGATCTACACGGGTCTGGCGGACCGCACCTACGTGTCGGTCGAAGACCGCTCCTGATGGCGATGGCCGCCCCGTTGGGCGGCCATCGCAAAATCATGCCTCTTCCCGAGTCAGACGCCGGCTGAGGCCAGCCCGCTCACCCGCGGGGCCCCGGTGGCCAGGTCGGCCGGCCGCTCGGGGACCTCGTCGGCTGGCTTCGCTGCCGCGAGTCCCCGGCGCCGGGGACGCCACACGCGCATGTACTGGGCGCCGACATAGGAGCCGACCACCAGTGCCAGGGCGATGAACTGCCCCAGGAACGTCGGCCAGTTGTTGAACAGCGAGAACCAGGTGCCCGCCCACCCCGGGATATGCAGCCAGCTGATGTGGCCCCAGCCAAACCAGCTGGCCAGCTGCATCTCGTTGACCTCTTCGCCGACGGAGACCACGAGAACGAACAGCAGCATGATTCCGGTGATGATCAGAAGCTTCTTGTACGGGAGCCGTGCGTGCAGCGCAAACGTCAGCACGCCGGCCGCGCCGGTGAAGAGCCCGCCGATCACGACGCCCTCGAGTACGACGCTCGAGCCATAAATCTGGCGGAGGTTCTGCAGGAAGATCACGACCTCGAAGCACTCGCGGTACACCGAGGTGAAGCCAAGCAGCGCCAGACCGAGCAGCATCCGGCGCTTGTTGGTCTCCGGATCGGCTGACAGCAGGCCGCGCCGGCGCTTGTGGTGACTGGAGATCCAGCCGGTCCAGTAGACCTTGTGGAAGAACCAGTTCATCACGATCAGCAGCACGATCAGCGATGGGATCCCGGTTGCCGCCTGGGCGCTGAGGCCGCCGTTGCCGAGCTGGCCGACGAACCACACGACCAGGAACCAGGTGGCGATCCCAGCGACGATCGCGAGTCCGCCACCGACCGCCACGGGCCGGCGATAGACCCTGTTGCCGCCGAGGAAGCTCGCCATCACGGCCGCCAGAACGAGGATCGTCTCGAGGCCCTCGCGCAGCACCAGGATCGCGCTGTTGATCACGACGGTCGTCCGCCCGAGACGATGCCCGGCCGGCAGCGCCGTCGGATCGGTCGTGCCGCCGCTGGCGTGCCAGCTGATGACGACGATGGTGACCGTGACCGCCAGGACCAGCGCAGTCCACACGTAGAAGCTGATCCGTTCACCGGCGCGCTTGCGCGGCGCCGCAACCTGGCCCATTCGAGATGTCCTCCGAAGATGTCCGACCGAAACGGTGGGTATTGCTCCGGGCGGGACCATACCACGGATTAGGCCTGCCTAATTAGGTGACCCTAATTTCTTTTGAAGAGCACCTTCACAAGATCTGTATGAGGGCACCGCTTTCCTGTACAGCGCATTGACGCAGGCCGTCCCAGGATGGTCGCATGGACATTCTGGCTGTAGTTCTCGGAGTTGCGATGTTCGCGATTCTGCTCGCCCTGATCGAAGGAATCGATCGGGTATGAGCTTCGCGGACGCCTTTGGGCTGGTCATCTCGGTGCTGATCTGCGCCTACCTCCTCTACGCGCTGTTGCGGGGAGAGCGGTTCTAAATGACCGTCAGCGGCTGGCTCACAATCTTTATCTTCGTCGTCCTGTTGACGGCGATCGCGCTGCCGCTCGGCAGCTACATGGCAGCCGTCTACAACGGCGAGCACACCTTCATGGATCGGATCATGGGGGTCCCGGAGCGGTTCCTGTACCGGCTCTTCATGATCAATCCGGACACGGAGCAGGACTGGAAGCAGTACGCCAAGAGCCTGATCCTGTTCTCACTCGCAGGCTGGCTGCTCCTCTACTTCATTCTCCGGACGCAGAGCCTGTGGAACTTCACCGGGCTCAACCCGATGCACTTCAAGTCGGCTCCGTGGAACGTCACGTTCAACACGACGTCGTCGTTCTTGACGAACACCAACTGGCAGTTCTACGGCGGCGAGACGACGATGTCGTACTTCAGCCAGATGGTCGGGCTGGCGGTACAGAACTTCGCCTCCGCCGGCGTCGGGATCGTCGTCGCGGTCGCCCTGATCCGCGGAATCATCCAGAAGTCGGGCAAATCGCTTGGCAACTTCTGGCAGGACATCGTCCGCACGATCCTCTACGTGCTGCTCCCGATCTCGTTCCTGCTCGCGATCGTGCTCGTGTTCCAGGGGTCGATCCAGAACTTCTCGCATTACCTGAGCTTCAAGGGGATCACCGGCCTTGGGCAGCAGATCGCGATGGGACCAGTGGCGTCCCAGGAAGCGATCAAGATGCTCGGCACCAACGGCGGCGGCTTCTTCAACACGAACTCCGCCCACCCGTTCGAGAACCCGACGGGCTTCACGAACTTCGTCGAGATGCTCACGGTGTTGGCGATCCCAGCAGGACTCGTCTTCACCTACGGGAAGATGGTCGGCAGCCGCCGTCAGGGCTACGCGATCTTCTCGACGATGATGATCATGTTCCTCGGGGCCGTGATCGTCTGCTACTTCGCCGAGGCCCACGGGTCACCGGCGCAGCACCTGGCCGGTCTGCACACCGCCTACCACGCGGGCTCCGGCGGCAACCTCGAGGGCAAGGAGCAGCGGTTCGGTATCGCGGGCTCCGCCCTGTTCGATGTCGTCACGACTGTGACCTCATGCGGCGCCGTGAACTCCGCGATCGAGTCCTTCACCGGGATCGGCGGAGCAGTGCCGTTCGCCAACCTGAGCGCGTCGGAGGTGATCTTCGGCGGGGTCGGCACCGGGCTGTACTCGATCCTGCTCTACGTCCTGCTGGCGGTCTTCCTCGGTGGGTTGATGGTCGGCCGCACGCCGGAGTACATAGGCAAGAAGATCGAGGCCAGGGAGATCAAGCTGGTTGCGCTCGGGATCCTGATCACGCCACTGGCTGCCCTGTTCTCGACCGCGCTGGCGACAGCGTCCAGCGCCGGCCGAGCGTCGATCGACACAGCTGTCACCGGCGCCGGACCCCAGGGCTTCAGTGAGACGTTCTACGCCTATCTGAGCCAGGCAAACAACAACGGCTCCGCATTCGCGGGATACACCGGCTATGACGGGACCGTCGGCAACCTCGCGGGATCGCATGGCATCACGTTCGCCGATCTGCTCGGCGGCTTCACGGCGCTGTTCGCCCGGTACGCACCGATCCTGTTCGCGCTGGCCGTCGCCGGCTCGCTCGCGGGCAAACGGGTCTCACCCGGCGGCCTCGGGACGATGCGCACCGACAACGGCACCTTCGTGGTCCTGCTGATCGGCGTGATCGTGCTGGTCGGTGCGCTCACGTTCTTCCCGGCGCTGCTCCTCGGTCCAATCGTCCAGGGCCTTACCGGCCATCTCTACAGCTGAGGTTTTGAGATGCATTTGAAAGAGATCAGAACCGCGGTGCTGGCCATCCTCGTACTGACCGTGCTCTGCGGCGTCATCTACCCGCTCCTGGTGACCGGGGTCGCGCAGCTCGCGTTCCCCGGCAACGCCAACGGACAGCAGGCGTTCGCGGGCGGCAAGCTGGTCGGCTCCAAGGAGATCGGCCAGAGCTTCAGCACGATCGTGCTCGGCGCAAACGGTAAGCCGAAGATGGATGACGGCGAACTCGTGACGACGCCCGACCCGCGGTACTTCCAGACGCGTCCGTCCGGGACCGCCCCGGCCGACAACGACGCCGCCACGGCTTTCGCGAACTACGGCCCCAACAGCACGATCACGCTGGCGGCGCTGAAGTCGAACATCGCCGGCTACATCGCGCTCAACGGCAGGTACTACCCAGGTGGCCTGACCGCGGCCAAGGTGCCTGTCGACGCCGCCGACACCTCGGCGTCCGGGGTCGATCCCGATATCTCCGTCGGCAACGCCGACATCCAGGCCTACCGCATCGCCGCGGTTCGCCACCTATCTCTGGCAACAGTCAACCGGCTGGTCCGGAAGTTCACCGGTGGCCGTGGACTCGGCTTCTCGGGTGAACCGGGAGTCAACGTCCTCGAACTCAACCTCGCCCTCAATCGGATCGCATCGAAATGACCCAACGCAATGCAGTCTCCCTGTTCCGCCGCGACATCGCGGTGCGAGCGCTCATCGACAGCTTTGTGAAGCTCGATCCGCGCGTGCAGGTTCGCAACCCGGTGATGTTCGTCGTCGAGATCGGCGCCGTGATCACCTCAATCACATGGATCGCCCAGGTCTTCGGCGCACCGGCGCTCGGCGGTCACGATCCGGCCTGGTACACGTGCACGATCGCGATCTGGCTGTGGCTGACGGTCGTGTTCGCGAACATGGCCGAGGCATTCGCGGAAGGGCGCGGTCGCGCCCAGGCCGACACGCTGCGCGCGATGCGCCAGGACACGCTGGCCAACATGCTCGACGGCTCCACCAAGAAGGCCGACGAGCTGACCCGCGGTGACCGCGTCGTCGTTGTCGCCGGGGAACTGATTCCGGGTGACGGCACCGTCGTCGAGGGCATCGCCTCGGTCGATGAGTCGGCGATCACAGGCGAATCCGCGCCGGTGATCCGCGAGTCCGGCGGTGACCGTTCCGCGGTCACAGGCGGGACGCGCGTCCTCTCGGACCGGATCGTCGTCGAGATCACCCAGGAGCCGGGCCAGTCGTTCCTTGACCGGATGATCGGTCTCGTCGAGGGGGCATCCCGGCGCAAGACCCCGAACGAGATCGCGCTGAACATCCTGCTCGCCGGACTGACGTTGATCTTCATGATCGTCGTCGCCACCTTGCGTCCCTTCGGTCTGTTCGCTCACACGAACATCTCCGACACGACGCTCATCTCGCTCCTCGTCGCGCTGATCCCCACAACGATCGGGGCGCTGCTGTCGGCGATCGGCATCGCCGGTATGGACCGGCTCGTGCGCCGCAACGTCCTGGCGCTGTCCGGCCGTGCGGTCGAAGCCTCCGGCGACGTCGATGTGCTTCTGCTCGACAAGACCGGCACGATCACGATCGGCAACCGGCTGGCCAGCGAGTTCATCCCGATGCCCGGCGTCTCCGAGGCCGAGCTGGCCGAGGTCGCGCAGCTCTCTTCGCTGGCAGATGAGACACCAGAAGGACGATCGATCGTCGTGCTCGCCAAGCAGTACGGCATCCGTGAGCACGACATGAACGAGATGCATCACCAGTTCGTCCCGTTCACCGCGCAGACGCGGATGAGCGGGGTCGACTTCGACGGACGGCAGCTGCGCAAAGGCGCAGGAGACGCGGTGATCGCGTTTGTCACCGACGCCGGCGGTCGGCCGCCGGCCGAGCTTCAGCCGGCGCTTGACAGGATCGCCCGCGAGGGCGGGACGCCGCTGGCCGTCGCCCGCGACGCGCAGGTGATGGGCGTCATCTACCTCAAGGACACCGTCAAGGAGGGCATGCGTCAGCGGTTCGATCAGCTCCGGGCGATGGGGATCCGGACGATCATGATCACTGGCGACAATCGCCTGACGGCGGCCAAGATCGCTGAGGAAGCGGGCGTCGATGACTTCCTGGCCGAGGCGACACCTGAGAAGAAGCTGGAGCTGATCAAGGAGCAACAGGGTCAGGGCCGGATGGTCGCGATGACCGGTGACGGCACCAACGATGCGCCGGCGCTCGCGCAGGCCGATGTCGGCGTGGCGATGAACACCGGTACCCAGGCCGCCCGTGAGGCGGGCAACATGGTCGACCTCGACTCGAACCCGACGAAGCTCATTGAAATCGTCGAGGTCGGCAAGCAGCTGTTGATCACCCGTGGCGCGCTGACGACCTTCTCGATTGCCAACGACGTCGCCAAGTACTTCGCGATCCTGCCGGCGATCTTCGTCTCGACGTGGGCATACGCCGGCAGCGGCGGCAAGGGTCCCCTGCACGTGCTCAACATCATGTCGCTGGGCACGCCACGCTCAGCCGTGATCTCAGCCATCGTGTTCAACGCGATCGTCATACCGCTGCTGATCCCAATCTCCCTAAGGGGGGTGCAGTACCGCCCGGTCGGTGCCAGCGCCCTGCTCCGACGGAACCTGTGGATCTACGGCCTCGGTGGGTTGATCGCGCCGTTCATCGGGATCAAGCTGATTGACCTGGTCGTGCACAACATCCTCGGCGCGTAATTGCGAACCGTGTCCAGCGGGCACCACAAGATCTTCCTGGGAATGGCGGCCGGCGTCGGCAAGACCTACCGAATGCTCCAAGAGGGGCAGGCGGAGGCCGAGGCCGGCCGCGATGTGGTGGTCGGGTACCTCGAGCCCCACGACCGCCCCGCGACCGCCGCACAGGCTCAGGGGCTCGAGATCCTGCCCCGCCGCGGAATCAGCTACCGCGGCAACCGGATGGAGGAGATGGACCTCATCGGGATCCTCGACCGCCGACCCGAGCTCTGCCTGATCGACGAGCTGGCGCACACCAACGCGCCGAACGTCGAGCACGAGAAGCGCTGGCAGGATGTCGAGGACGTGCTGGCAGCCGGGATCGACGTGTACTCGACCGTCAACGTCCAGCACCTCGAGTCACTCAACGACCAGGTGACCGAGCTCACCGGCGTGCGCGTGCGAGAGACGATCCCGGACGGTCTGCTTGCGGAGGCCGACGAGGTCGTCCTGATCGATATCACGCCGCAGTCCCTGCTGGAGCGCCTGCTGGCCGGCAAGATTTACAGACAGGACGCGATCCAGCCGGCGCTCGACAACTTCTTCAAGGTCGAGAACCTGGCAGCGCTCCGCGAGGTGGCGCTACGACAGGTCGCCCAGGATGTGGAGGCCAAGCGGATCCCTGAGGCCTCGGCGCCGGTCGGCTCACGCTCCCGCGAGGAGCGGCTCGGCGATCTGGCCGTTCCGCAGGCGATCAGCGAGCGGTTGCTCGCGCTCGTCACGCCCGAGCCGAAGGCGCAGCGAATCGTCCGCCGCGCCTGGCGCTCCGCGCAGCGACTCGGGGCGGAGCTCGATGTCCTATGGGTGGCGACCCGAGAGCCGAACGCCGAGCAGTCCGACCAGCTCGAGGCGCTGCGCCGCCTGGCGAGTGTCCTTGGCGCGCATTTGCTTGTCGAGCGGGGCGATGACGTCGCGGCCGTCGCCGCGCGTGTTGCGCGGGAGCGCGGCACGACCTACGTGCTGATCGGGACGCCGCGCCAGCGTGGAGCGCTGCAGCGGCTGCTCGGACCGCCCGTCGATCGTCGCCTGCTGCGGGCGCTGCCGGGAGTCGATCTGCGAATCGTCGCCGACCGAACACTGCGCCAGGAGCGCGACGGATGATCGTTGCGCTCGTGATCGTGGTCGTCGTGGCGGTGGCAGCCGTGGGCTACGCGTGGCGTCGGCCCTCGAACGCTTCTGGCGCCGGCCAACGGGCCGGCGATCTCGGTGCCACGGAGGTTCCGCGGCGGGTCCTGTTCCCCTATGGAGCGGGCGGCCCGACTCCCAACGCCCTGGACGTGGCGCTCCGTCTGGCGCGCGCCGAGACTGGAACGCTGGTCCCCGTGTTCCTCGCGCGGGTGTCCCTCGACCTGCCGCTCGACGCGCCGCTGCCACGAACCGCGCAACTCGTGATCCCGCTGCAGGAAGCGATCGAGCAGCGGGCGATCGGGTACGGGGTCCCGGTCGATCAGCGGATCGAACGCGGACGCTCCTATCGCCACGCGTTGCGAGAGATGGTCAGCCACGAACGCTTTGACCGGATTGTCGTGGCGGCCTCGGGGCGCTCCGGCAACGGGGGGTTTGAGGCCGAGGATGTCGCCTGGCTGCTGCGCAACGCCCCCGGGGAAATTGTCGTGCTGCGACCCGCGAGCTCACCCCGTGACGGTGAGGTCAAGCACTCCGACACGTAGCTTCTGACTGATCACGCGGAAGTTCGCGTAGAGATTCTGCGCGTCGGCGTCCCGGATCGGCGGCAGGGTCGCGCTCCAGGCACGGTGGGCGTCAGCAGCCCAGTCGACGGCTTTACTCAACCGCTGTCCGCTGAAGTCGGGCGGCGCCTTCGCCGGTGCGTGCTTCCCGGGTGCGCTGCAGCCAGCCGGAGCAAAGTCCAGTACCACGGCGTAGTTGTCGGTCACCCGTGCGGTGGCCCGGGGCGCGGTGAGCGTCGCGTTGATCGTGCAGAGCGAGCCGGCGTCAACCGAATGCTGCACCGTCACGTCGAGCTGATCGTCGTGGAGCAGCAGGTACGCCTGGCTGAGCGGGAGCCCGCTGACGCTCGGGATCTTGACCGTCCCGTGCCCCGCCTTGGAAATCGCAACAACCAGGAGGACCAGAATCAGCATCACTCCCCACCGCCCGCGTGGGATCGACCGCATCCCCGGCTGGGCGTTGCCGCCGCCGCTGCGGTTGTCGCCCGCCATCCGGAAGCCGGGCATCCCCCACATGCCGGGACGTTGGGCGCCGCCGGGTCCGGCCAGTGCTTCACGGGCGTTCCGGGGCCGCCACTCGGGCTCCTGGTGTGGGACGGGGTGATCCGCAGGGGGCTTCGGCGGCGTGTCTGGCCGCCCCTGCGATGCCGGCTGCGGAGAATCCGAGTGCTCACGCGATGCCGGCGGCGGAGGCTCCGAGTGCTCGTGCGATGTCTGCTGCGGCGGCTCGGAGCGATCCTGCGGCGGGTCTTCGGATGACATTCCCGCCGATGGTACGGGGGTCCTGTTCGGCTAAGTTGACTGACCGTGACCCTGCTGCATGCAGTGGCGATCTTCGCCGCCGGAGTCGCCGCTGGAACGATCAACACGGTCGTTGGCAGTGGCACCCTCATCACCTTCCCGACGCTCGTGGCGTTCGGGTACGCCCCGCTGGTCGCCAACGTCTCCAACAACATCGGTCTCGTGCCGGGCACGATCTCCGGCGCAGTCGGTTACCGCGAGGAGCTCCGGGGGCAGCGGGCGCGGGTTCTGCCACTCGCGATGGCTTCCGGACTGGGCGGGACCACCGGCGCAATCCTCCTGCTCAGCCTGCCGGCGAACGCGTTCAAGGCGATCGTTCCGTTCTTCATCGCGCTGGCGCTGATTTTGATCCTCGGCCAGAACCGAATCTCCAAGTTGTTCGGCAGCCGGCGGCGCACGGCGTCTGACGGGGCCAGTCCGTGGACCATGGTCGGGGTGTTCTGCAGTGGGATCTACGGCGGCTACTTCGGCGCCGCCCAGGGCATCCTGCTGCTGGCGATCCTCGGCCTGACCGTCGATGACGAGATCCAGCGACTGAACGCCGCCAAGGTCGTGCTAGCCGGGCTGGTGAACCTGATCGCCGGCGTGATCTTCGTGTTCGCCGCACATGTCAACTGGGGTATCGCCGGCTTGATCGCTGGTGGATCGGTGATCGGCGGGGTGATCGGCTCGCGCTACGGGCGCCGGCTGCCACCCCAGGCTCTGCGCGCCGTGATCGTGATCGTCGGGATCCTGGCGATCATCCGCCTGCTGTAGACCGTTTCTCGCCCGACCACCCGGGAATTAGCTTGGCCCCCCGGGTTTGCTTCGCCCCGGGTTTGCTTCGCCCGGGTTTGTCGCCCGGGTTTGCTTCGCCCCCGGGTTTTGCTTCGCCCCGGGTTTTGCTTCGGCCCCGGTTTCGCTTTACGCCGCCAGCGGCCGGCCCGGCCATCCACGCTGGTAGAGGACGGCCTCGAGATCATCGAAGCAGGCACCCGGTTCGAGGTCGAACCGTACGTCGCTGATCCGGATGACGACGATCCCGATCGCCGCCAACCTTGCGTCCTTGATCAGGTCCCTCTCCCGGTCCTTCTGCGCCTGGTGGAAGTTCCGGCCGTCAAGCTCGCAAGCGACGCCGTATCGACTGAAGAACCGATCGATCTCGTATGTCTTCCCGCCCGCCTGCATGTAGATGTTGCGCTCGGGCTCCGGAATCCACGGACGGGTCGGCAGGTATGCATCGAAGGCCTTCTCGAGCCCGGATTTTGCGTTGGGTCTCGGAAGGTAATAGGCGTACGCACGTTTGAGAGTGCCGATGCCGACGTGCCCGGCATAACGCTCGAGCAACCCGAGCATCTCCGCATGGTTCAGCTTTCCCGCGTGGATCGCCTCGGTGATGTGGTTCTTCAGCGTCAGCGGCGGGGTGTCCGGCGCGAGGTCGAGGAGCGCGCGAGGGATCTTCGCGATCCGGAGCGGGCCGTTGTGGGTCAGCTCGTCCCTGTCGGGCGGGGTACGCGTACTGCGCACGACGATCGGCGGTTCGCGCTGTCTGATGGCCTTCCCCGGAACACACACCTCGATTCTGCGGACGTATTGCCCACGGACCTTGTGGTAGCCGAGAGCGCTGTCCCGGGTGATGTAGGCGCCCTCAGCGCAAGCGAGCTGCGCAGCGAGCAGGAGTCCGTTGACCGGGACGTGGCGCCGGCCCCAGGCGTAAACACCGCGATGAAGCGGGTGCAGGATGCGGCGCTCGACGAGTCCCTTGATCTCCGCGCGGCTCAACCCACAGTCGAGCAGCTGAGCCGTTGTGATCACCTCGAACTGGGAGTGTGCAATTCGCTCTGCCCTACGTTTGGGATCCATACGAGCCCAAACGTAGGGCAGCACGGATGACCCCAACCAAACCGTTCCAAAGTTGTTACACCGGCTCTGGGGATTCGGGGGTTGACCCGCCGGCCGGGCGGGTTCGGGGGCGGTGAGCTGATCTGGAGTACCGCGAGGACGTCTGGTCAGCCGCCGAGGGCGTACTGCTCGATGTCCTGCTGGAGCGCGGCGTAGCTGTCGTACTGGCCGAAGTTGGTGTGCTCGATCTTCCCGTCGGATCCGATGTAGACGGTGGTCGGGGTCGACTCCAGACCACCGATCAAGATCGCGTCGAGTGACTGATCCGTGGTCTCGTAGCTCGGGTAGCTCACGTGATGTTCGCTGAGGAAGTTCTGACCCGACCCCGCGATCGTCTCCTGGGTATCGGCCCCGAGAAAGGCCACGTGCTTCCCATATGCAGCGGAGGCCCGGGCAAACAGCGGGAACTCCTCCTGGCACGGGGGACACCACGAACCCCAGATGTTGAGGACGATCGGATAGCCCTTCAACGACCTGATTCGGGCGTCGAGCCCCGCCTGTCCCCCGCTCAGGACATGCGACGCCTGTCTGTGAAGTGATGCCAACCGAGCGGGCGAGCCCGCCAATTCAGCCTGAACCTGCCTCTGACTCAGTGAGATCGAGCCTGGGTGCAGTGACGCTCGGGCCTCAGCGAGAAGGATTGCCTCGGACGGCCAGACGGATGTGTAGACCTCCCGGTACCAGGCCCTGCCGCCGGACTGCGTCGTCAGAACAAACCACGGCTCACCCTGAACGTCGTACCCGTCCGCGACCTTGCCGGTGGTGTCGATCGCGACCGGGTAGTCCAGCTTCGACGGCAGGCTCGCCAGGAAGGCGGGCAGGGCTGACGGCGACGGCTCGACGCTGGCCTCGTCGATCGCCACAGGAGTCGGCAACCCAAGCTTCCGAGCCGCGCGGGCGTAGGCGTTGAGCTCGTCGAGTTCAGCCGCGATCGGCGTCGTTTGAGTGTCCCAGGTATCGAAGAACACGTACATGTGTGGGTGCCCGGGCCCGATCTGGATGCTGCCCCCGCCGGCCAGCGGCAACCTTGCGGATGCCGAAGGGCCGATGCCGGTGATGTCCGCGTACGAGTAGTGGGTCTCGACCTTCGGGTGCGACGGCAGCAGCTTCGCTGCCTCGCGCGCGATCAGCTGGCCGAGCTGCGGGATCGCGGCGTATGAGGTCACCGACTGAAACAGCATCCGGATCTTCCCGGCCGGATCGATCACGAACGTCGCGACGACGTGATCGATCAGGTTGCTATCGAGCTTGTCCTTCTCCGCCAGCTTGAACTCGTTCACCCCATACGCGGTCCAGACCCGATTGAGCTGACCGAGCGTGCCGGTGAGGAAGTGCCATCTCCCCAGTAGGCCGTGGAGCTGTGTGTAGTTGGCGACATCGTCGACCTGGATCGACTTCCAGTTGGCGTTCACCGCCAGTAGCTGTACCTCCTTGCCGGCGGACCCGAGCGACTGCTTCGCA
Organism: uncultured Conexibacteraceae bacterium; assembly: GCA_963778315.1. Lineage (GTDB taxonomy): Bacteria > Actinomycetota > Thermoleophilia > Solirubrobacterales > Solirubrobacteraceae > Palsa-465. The sequence continues at coordinate 1,152,452 of CAVZTZ010000015.1, forward strand.
TCGAGCATCGCGGCGCTCGTCAACGGACACACCGTTTGGCACTCGGAGTCGATGAACGACAGCACCACGACCTTGCCACGGTACTGCTTCAGGCTGATGCTCTGGCCGCTCTCGTCAACGAGCTTGAAATTGGGAGCTCTCGGAACAACTCCCGGCTCGTTCTTGACGTTCGGGACCGAGCCGGAGTCGAGGTTCGGGTTGTTGGCCAGGTTGCTGACCACGCCGTTCCCCTGGCTATGGATGACGAACGCCAGTGCCACGACCAGAACGACCGGCGCGATCACGACCGCGTACGGCACTCCAATCCGGTCACGGCCCGCACCAAGCGCTGCGGGTATCCCGGGCACCGCCGCCTCATGACGCCGCCGCCACAGCCACGGCGCCCAGAAGACGCTGGTTAGGACGACAATCAGAACGACGGCAACCACCCAGCCGTTCCAGCCATGCGCTTTGGCGGCGGGGACCACCGTCGGCACCCCGGCAGTAGGGCTCGGCGCCGCAGCGGAGGTCGTGGCCGCGCCGACGGCGCCGCCGGTGGTCCCCGCCACCGCACGCAGCTTCGCCGGTGCCACGCCCGCGTCCATTTCAAGTGCCTTCACCGCTGCCGTTGCTCCCGCAATCAGCGACGCCGGGGAGGCACCCGGAGCCGGCGCGGACGCGATCGCCCGCGAGGCACTGGTGGTGTTGTGGCCGCGCCAGTAGATCCCGTAGCCGCCCGGCATCACGACCAGCAGGCGGCCGGTGTAGGCAAGGGACAGCTCGTAGCCGAGGTACCCGGCGTAGGCCTCAGGCCGTTGCCAGAGCCGGGTGACCGAGCCGAGGTCGTCCTCGTGGGCGACGATCGCGACGCGCACGGGCGCGCCGGCCGCAGCCGTCGCGGTCAGCAGCTTGCCGAGCGCCAGTTCCTGCGCGGTGCTGATCCCGGAGTCGGAGCCATAGAAGAGGTTCTGGTCGAGCAGGACGTCGCTGCCCGGATCGCCGTCGGCCAAGGCGGATACGGTGCCGAGAGGACAGAGCACGCAGAGGATGGCGAGAACCAGTACCAGCCGGAGGGCCGGAATCGACCGCCAACCCCGAGCCATCGGGCGCATCGAGGAATGCCTGAGCAGTGTGGCAAACGCTCTCACGCCGCCGCCTTGCGTCCCCACTGCAGGGGCCGTGCCCGCAGGCTCACCCCCCATGCCGCAACGATCAGCACGGCGCCGACGGCAAGCACGATCCACTGGAGCCCTCCGCCACCAGACCCGCCTGCCGCGGCCGGGCCGTCCGCCTTCAACGCTGAGGCGGGGAGCGGGTGGCCGGTCACCGCGGCCAGCTTTGCGACCGCGACGGCGGCTGCAGCGGCGAGATCCTCGCCGGCAGAGGGCGTCGGTGCGGACACCTTGAACTCAGCTTTGGTGACCGCGTGCGGCCCGGAGGCCGGGCCCTGCAGGCCATATCCGCCCGGCATCAGGACAAGGACCTGACCGCCGTAATCAAGCGACAGCTCCTTGTGCAGGTAGAAGGCGTACTCGGCCGGCTTGTCCCAGAGCGCGCTCACGGTGCCGAGATCCGCGGCCGTGTCGATCAGGGCGACACGGATCGGGAAACCGGCCTTGGCGGCCGCGGCGAGCTCGCGCTGCAGCTGCTGCGCCGCAGGCGCCACCTCCGACAACTCGGTTGGGATGAACACCTGCTGCGCAAGCAGGATGTCGCTGGCGGGATCGCCGTCGCCGAGCGCCGAGCCGGGTCGCACGAGCAGCACCGATACCGCGACGAGCGCCAGAATGGCGGCAATGAGACGTCGCACGAGCACCCAGTTTATGGCCGCACTCGTTGCGATGATGTTCGCCCTGGTGCTCGCACCGAAGGCCCACGCCGATGCCAGCAGCACCCCGATGGCGACGAATTACCTGGCCAGGGTGCACCACGCCCCGGCGGGGATCGAGGCGAAGGTCGTCGATGCGTATCTGCAGCTGTACATGTCGGTCCCGGCCAACGACACGGTCGAGGTGATCGACCAGCTCGGTGCTCCGTACATCCGCTTCGACCGCGAAGGCGTCTACGTCAACCACAATTCGATCGAGTACTTCGTCAGCCAGGTGCCGGTGCCGGCGCTGCCGCCGAGGAACCTCACCGCGCAGAGCCCGGCCCGATGGGTGAAGGTGTCATCCGCCCACCACTTCACCTGGCGCGACGGCCGTCTGCACGCCTTCACGCAGGAGGCGATCGCACCGGACACGACCTATGTCGGTCCATGGCGAATCCCGCTGATCGTCAACGGCTCGAGGACGGCCGTCGAAGGTGGCATCTGGCACGCCTCTCCCCCGTCCGGCATCTGGTTTTGGCCAATCGCCGTGATCCTGCTGTGCGTGCTCGCGGCCTGGCGGATCCGCAGCGCAACTCTCGATACGCGCCTGACAAAGGCTCTCGCCGCCGTCCTGCTCATCACGCTCGGCGTCGCCGCGGTTGGGCACGAGCTGCACGGCCGTCCCGATGTCGGCGACTGGCAGTACCTGCTCCTGTTCCTTGAGCTCGGCACGCTCGCGGTCGCCGCCGCACGCTTCGCCCTGGGGCGCTCGAAACACCTCCTGAATCTCGGGACGGCGCTGATCGCGCTGTGGATCGGGCTGATGCTTGCCCCCAGCCTGCTCCACCACTACGTGATGATGGCACTGCCCTACCCAGCGTCGCGCGTCCTGACCGTGGTCCTCCTCGGCGGCGGACTCAGCCTCTTCCTACAGAGCGTCCGGGTCCTCGGTACGGCGATGGCGGCCGATCGCGCTGCGAGGCGCCGCGCCGTTCCAGCGTGAAGCGGCCCGGCCTCCCTGGACTGGCGGCGGCCCCGTTCACTGTCATCGAGCGGACCGCGCTCGGATTGACCATCGGACCGATCCTGATCGCGTTGAGCGTGATCGGGTGTGGCGCCAGCAGACCGGCGATCAATCAGGAGACCACAGCCGGAATCCCACCCTCCCTGCTCGCGGGCGCCCGCCCGATCGGTCGCGGCCAGAGGTTCACACCGCCGGTGACTGGCCACCCGACAGGCACATGCACACCAACGCTGAAGCACGCCGAGGAGGCCCACATCGAGCTGTTCGCGCAGAACAAGGTGGTCCTGATCGCGGCCGGCGTCGGCACCCAGCCACCCCGCATCGAACGCGACGGGCAGATCCTGAAAGCCCACTGTTACGGCAACGTCGTGACCCTCGCTCCGACCGGCGTCGTCTACTTCCGGCGAAACGCAACGCTGCAGGATCTCTTCGCCGCCTGGGGTCAGCCATTCACACAGACCCGCCTGGCGAGCTTCAGCGGTCACCCACGCGCCTACATCGACGGGCGCCGGACAACCACGGTTCCGACCACCCTCGAGAACAGACAGGAGATCGTGCTCGAGGTCGGTCCCTACGTCCCGCCCCACAGGAGCTTCACGTTCTCAGAAGCGGGCTAGTCGTGCAGATGCAGCGGCAGCGTCGCGATCACGACGTCGGTTCGCGCCTTCAGCACCGAGGCGAGCAGGCGCCCACGCTGGTTGTGGAGAACCTCGTGACGGCGCTTGCGCGGCAAGAGCTCAGGGATCAGCACCGTGACCGTCGCATCAGGGTCATCGCGAGACACCCGCCGAACGTACTTGACGACGGTTCTGATCAGCGAGCGGTGCGGATCGATCAGCACCTCGAGCGGGACGTTGCATGCCCAACCCGCCCACTGCCCCACGATCTCCGAGCGCTCCTCCTCGTCGCCGGCGACCGCCACCGCGATCACCGTGTCACCGAGTGACAGCGCTGCGCTGAGCGCCTTCGCTGTCAGGATGTTGACGGTCGAGGTCGGGACGATCACGATCGACTCGTGCTTCCGCGGACGCGGGGGCGTCAGGCCGAGCTTCAACTCGATCGCGACGTGCTTGTAATAGCGCTCGGTGCGACTGAAGTAGAGGATCAGCATCGGGACCGCGATACAGATGACCCAGGCTCCCTCTGTGAACTTCGATGCGAGGAACACCACCGCCGCGATCCCGGTCATCACCATCCCGGAACCGTTCAATGCGAGGCGCACGCGCCAATGATTGGGACGCTCCTTCAACCAGTGCCGCACGAGCCCCATCTGGCTCAGGGTGAACCCGATGAACACCCCGATCGCATACAGCGGGATCAGCGAATTGACGTTCGCGCCGGTCGCGACCAGCAGCGCCGCGGCCGCGAGAGCCAGCGCCACGATCCCGTGCCGGTAGACCGGCTTCTCCGCGCGCAGATAGAACATGTGCGGCAACCGGTGGTCCTTCGCGAGCAGGCTCATCAGCACCGGCAGGCCGCCGAACGACGTGTTCGCGGCCAGCGCGAGCACCAATACCACCGAGAGGTTCGACACGTAGAAGGCCGCGTTCTTCCCGAACGCCGCCGCGGTCATCTGCGCGAGCAGGGTGACGCCGCCCCGCTCCGTCAGGTGATCGACTCGCGACAGCACGATCAGGCCGACCAGCATCGTCCCGAGCAGACCCCCGAGCAGCAGCATCGTCCTCTGCGCCGTGCGGGTCTTCGGCGGCCGGAACGCGGGCACGCCGTTGGCGATCGCCTCGATTCCGGTGACCGCCGAACAGCCGGCGGCAAACGCCTTGAGGATCAGCCATACACCGATCGCGTCGGTGACCTTGATGTGGTCGACCGTGCCGATCCGCGTCTCGACATGTCCGCGAACGATGCCGACCACGATCACCGCGAGCGTCGAGGTGATGAAGATCGCAGCGAACGGCATCAGCACCTTCGCGGACTCGCTGATCCCGAACATGTTGATGCTCATCAGCAGTGCCAGCGCGACCAGGCAGACCAGCAGCACGTGGTTGCCCATCGCGGGGAACGCGCTGCCCAATGCCGCCGCGCCCGCGGCGAGCGAGACCGCAACCGTCAACGTGTAGTCGACGACGAGCGAGCCTGCGGCCAACAGCGAGGGCAGCCGACCGAGGTTCGCCTTCGACACCGCGTAGGCGCCGCCGCCATCCGGGTGCGCGGCGATCACCTGCGAGTAGGAGATCACCAGCAGCACCAGCATCCCGGTGATCACGAGCGCGATCGGCAGGGTCCAGGTCAGCGCTGCGGCGCCGCCTGCCAGCAGCGCCACGACCATCGCCTCCGGGCCGTAGGCGACGCTCGAGAGTGCGTCCAGGCTCAGCGCCGCGAGGCCGCCGGCGACCGACAGCTCATGCCCGGCGTCGGCGTGCTTCCCTTGCCGTGGTGTGTGGCCCCGGCGAACCGTCCGGCGCAGCCGGCGGTCGCGCCAGCCACCGTCGACGGCCAATCCGTCGCCGTCAGCGGCACCGCCCGGGCTCTTAATAGATGACATTTCGCTGACAGGTACCGCTGATGACGCTGAGTACTCTGACATGAGTGGCAGATACGGCGTCAGGAACCAGCTCTCCAGCGCCGCAGCTGTCGCGAGCGGGGCGACTTCTCGTGCTCGGAATCTGTGCTTCGAGCCTGCTGCTCGTGGGCATCGACGCGACGATCGTCAACGTTGCGCTGCCCGCGATCCATCGCTCGCTGCACGCCTCGCTCTCCGGTCTGCAGTGGATCGTCGACGCCTACACGATGGTGATCGCCAGCCTGCTGATGCTGTCGGGCTCAACCGGGGACCGGATTGGCCGCAAGCGGGTGTTCAGCTATGGGCTGATCGTGTTCACGCTCGGCTCAGGTCTGTGCGCGGCGGCGCCCTCGATCGGGGTCCTGATCGCAGCACGCGTGCTCCAGGCAGTCGGCGGGTCGATGCTCAACCCGGTTGCGATGTCGATCATCCGCAACGTCTTCGAGGACCCGCGGGAGCGGGCACAGGCGATCGGCATCTGGGGCGCGGTCTTTGGCCTGTCGATGGCGCTCGGACCGGTACTCGGCGGCGCTCTGGTCGACACCGTCGGCTGGCGCGCCGTGTTTCTGGTCAACGTGCCGGTCGGTGCGATCGCCCTGGCGCTCACGACACGATTCGTGCCCGAATCGCGCGCCGAGCACCCCCGCCGTCTGGACCCGATCGGCCAGCTGCTGGTGATCGTCGGGCTCGCATCGCTGGTCTACGCGATCATCGAGGGCCACACCCACGGCTGGACCTCGCCGGAGATCATCACCCTCTTCTGCGTCGCGATCGTGACCCTGACGCTCCTGATCCGCTGGGAGCTGACGCGCCGTGAGCCGCTGATCGAGATCCGCTTCTTCCGCAGCATCCCGTTCACCGCGGCCAGTGCGACCGCGATCGCCACGTTCGCGTCGTTCGGTGGGTTTCTGTTCCTCAACACCCTCTATCTCCAGGACGTCCGCCACCTGTCGGCGTTCCATGCGGGCCTGTACACGCTGCCGGTCGCAGCGATGCTGCTGATCTTCGCGCCGTTGTCAGGCCGGATCATCGGCAGCCGCGGGACGCGCGGGCCGCTGGTGCTGGGGGGCGTCCTGATCGTCGCCGGCGTCGTGATGCTGACGGGACTGACACCGCACACGTCAATCGCGGTGCTGCTCGTCTCCTACACCCTCTTCGGGATCGGGGTCGGCCTCGTCAACCCGCCGATCACCAACACCGCGATCTCCGGGATGCCGCCGGCGCAGGCGGGCGTCGCGGCCGCCGTTGCCTCAACGAGCCGTCAGGTCGGATCGACGCTCGGGATCGCGGTGCTCGGCGCGGTCGCCGGAGCCAGTGCCGCCGGCGGCGCAATCAACCCCTCATTTGCCGCCGCGACGCATCCCGCCTGGTGGATCATCGTCGTCATGGGCGCCCTGATCCTCGTGCTCGGCCTCGTCAGCTCGACGGCCCGTGCGCTGGCCTCGGCCGAGCGCACCGCCAAGCAGTTCGAGCAGGCTCCGGCGTAGCCGGATCACGCCCCGCGGCCCACGCGCTTCAGGCCTCGGCCTCAGCGGCGGGGATCACGGGCCGCAGCGCGCACGACGTGATCTCGCTCAGCGGATGCATGATCACCTCGAACGACCGGCAGTTCTCGAGTCCGACCATGTCCGAAGCGCCGCTGACGGAGCCTCCCAACACGCGGTAGAGCTCGACACCGTCGGTGACGTATCGCGACTTGAGCAGGAAGCCCTCACTGGACTCAGCTCGGCGCCCCTCGGTTTCTGTGCTGAACATCCCTCGCTCGGTTCTGTCGGGTGCAGCACTGATACCCCGGAAACCGCCGCGATAATCCTGGTCTTGCGGCTGAAGCTGTTCCCCACCCTCCGCGGCTATCGGCGCGACTGGCTGACCGCCGATCTGATCGCCGCCGTGACGCTGCTTGCGATCGCCGTCCCGGAGCAGCTCGCCACCTCGCGACTGGCCGGCATGCCCCCGATCACGGGCTTCTACGCATTCGGTGCCGGCGCGTTCGCGTTCGCCGTGATCGGCACCAACAGGCACGTGTCGGTCGGCGCCGATTCAACGATCGCACCGCTGTTTGCGCTGTCCGTCGGCAGGCTCGCGATGGCGAACTCGACACGCTACGGCGAATTTGTCGCGATTCTCGCCGTGATGGTCGGAATCGTGCTCGCCCTTGTCTGGCTGCTGCGCCTCGGCTGGATCGCCCAGTTCCTCTCAACGCCGGTGATCACCGGGTTCCTGGCGGGCATCGCGGTCGTGATCGTCGTGCATCAGCTCCCGGACCTGTTCGGGGTCGCCGGCGGCTCGGGCGAGACGATCTCCCGCCTCAAAACGCTCACGGACCACCTCGGCCAATTTCAGGCGACGCCGTGCGCGATCGGGCTCGCCGTGTTCCTCGTGGTGTTCGGAGTGCAGCGGTTCAAGCCGCGAATCCCAGCCGCTCTCATCACCCTCGTGATCGCGACCGTGATCACCGCGGCGCTGCGCCTCGACCGCCACGGGGTCGCGGTGCTCGGCCACGTCGCACATGCGGCTCCCACGTTCGGCCTCACCGGGATCAACCTGACCACGATCGGCCAGCTCGCGCCGATCGCCGGGATCGTCGCCCTGATCGTGATCACACAGTCAGCCGCGACGAGCCGGGCGTTCGCCCAGTCGGGCACCGAGGACGTCGGCGTTGACCTGCTCGCGATCGGAGCCGGCAACGTGCTCGCCGGTCTGGCGGGCGCGTTCCCGATCAACGCCAGCCCGCCACGAACCGCGGCCGTCGCCGGGGCCGGCGGGCGCACCCAGCTCGCGAGCATCGTCGCCGCGGTGGTGCTGCTCGCGCTCGTGCCCGCGGCCGGCCTGCTCCAGCATGTCCCGCTGGCGGCGCTCGCTGGGATTCTGCTGTTCGTCGCAACCCGCGTCTTCCGGCTCGGGGATCTCAGGGCGATCGCCCGCTTCGACCATTTCGAGCTGGCGCTGGCGCTGGCGACGCTGATCACGGTCGCGCTGGCCGGTGTCGAGTGGGGTATCGGCGTCGCCGTCGCGCTTGCGATCCTCGATCGCACGCGGATCAGCGCCAAACCACAGCTGCACGTGCTGGGCCGCCTGCCGGGCTCGACGAGCTGGGTGCCGCTGTCTGCCGTAGCGAACGCCGCGCAGATCGAGAACGTGCTCGTGGTCCTGTTCGCGACCCCGCTCTGGTATGCCAACACCGTCCATTTCCGTACCGAGCTGGACAACGCACGCCGACGCGCGCGCGGCATGCCGCAGCTGATCGTGCTCGACGCGCTCGGCATGACCGACATCGACTTCACCGGCACCCAGACCCTCGCCGCTGTCCTTGACGAGCTCGACAAGGAGGGGATCAGGTTCGCGATCGCCCGGGCCGACCGCTCGATCCACGACGAGCTGCAGCGCGCCGGCCTGCTGCAGCGGATCGGGGAGCACAACCTGTTTCCCAGCGTCGACGCCGCCGTCAACGGATGAGCACCGCGTTCGCGCCGGGCCGCGTCAACGTGATCGGCGAGCACACCGATTACAACGGCGGTCTGGCGCTGCCGTTCGCGGTCGCCCAGGGCGTCACCGTAGCCGTCACCCGCGAGCCTTCGGCGCAACCGCCGCCGCCGCTCGTCGCCGCCGCAATCGCAGAGCTGAATGTCGGGCCGGTCACCGTGACGATCACCTCCGACCTCCCCAGGGCGCCGGCCTGTCCTCGTCGGCGGCGCTCACCGTCGCGACGATTCTGGCGCTGCGCGGCCCCGGAGACCCGCTCGACACCGCCCGCCTCGCGCAGCGGATCGAGCATCGCGCGACGGGCGCTCGCACCGGCCTGCTCGACCAGCTGGCGTCACTGCTCGGCCAGCCGGATCAGGTCACCCTGATCAACTTCGAGAGCCTCCAGATTGGGCAGGTCCCGTTGGACCTGCCCGGACACACGTGGGCGATCCTTGACTCAGGCGAGAGCCGAAAGCTCGCCGAGTCCGGCTACAACGCCCGCCGCGCCGAATGCGAGCAGGCCTGTGAACTCCTGCAGATCGCGTCCCTCTCAGAGGCGAGCGCGATCGAGATGCTCCCGGATCGCCTACGCCGGCGTGCACGCCACGTCCTGACCGAGAACCAGCGGGTCAGCGACGCAGTGGACGCCCTGTACAGCCACGATGCACAACGATTGGGCGAGCTGCTTGACGCCGGCCACGCGTCGCTGCGCGACGACTACGAGGTCTCGACGCCCGCCGTCGAGCATGCCGTCCGCACACTCAAGGACCACGGGGCGCTGGGCGCCCGGATCATGGGCGGCGGGTTCGGGGGCAGCGTGCTGGCGCTGATGCCCCCCGGGTCGCGGCTGCCGCCCCGAGCCACAGTCGTCAGGGCGTCAGCCGGAGCGCAGATCAGGGGTGCCCAACGGGGCACCCCCAATACTCACGCTCGCCCGCGCTGAACTGCGGGTTCGCTAGCCGCCCGGCGTCCGGGACCCTCGGTGCCGTCGTACTCGGGCCAGACGATGAACCGGGCGCCCACCGTCGACGGGATCCCGTGGTCGACGATCGCCGGATGCCCATCGAGGTAGCGGACCTCCCGGCCGGTGACGAGGAACGTCTGATTGATCCCGTCGCCGGCGAGCGTGGCGACACGGAAGTCGATCGCGTCGGGCAGGTTGTCGAGCGGTCCGCCGCTGAGGAGCAGCACCGCCTCGGTCCGGTGCCGGAGCACCTTGATGATCTTGACCGGTGCGATGCGCGGCAGCCGCGGCGGCATGAACGTCATGAGCACCCGCGAGGCGCGCGGCAGGTCGTTGGCGCCGAGGTAATAGGCGATCACCTTCTGCTCGCCGGCCCCGGGCGGCGGCGGATCGAACGCGATCCCCTTCGTCCGCCGGCGGCTGCTGCCGCTGAACTTCCCGAGCAGGGCCCCGTCGCCCTTCCCCTCCTCGACGACCGTCACGTCGCCGCTGCCGGCCGGGATCTTCAGGTCGAGCTCACGGATGCGAGGAATCTCGAACGCCGGCAGCCGGTGGCTCGCGCTGGCGACCTGACCAAGCGTGGCCGTCTGGATGACCGCCTTCGGAGTGTTTGACAGCCGCGTGATCTGGGAGCCGAGCTTCCCGATCGGAGGCAGCGTCTCGGCCAGGTCGGTGTCGATCACCGCCGGCGAACCCTGGTCGAGCGAGAAGGACCAGGTTCCGGGGTTCGGGTCGGCGACGATGAACGTCGTGGTGTCGTTGACGGGGTTCTCCTCGACGAACGCATGCTCGGTGGACGGGTCGGTCGCGGTGTCGCCGAATGAGTAGTCGCCGAGCACCTGCGGGCTATCGATCGTCCGTCCAGGCGTCCCGTTCGCCGCCGGCGGCTCGAACATCGTGACCAGCGGTGGGAGCTCCCCCGGTGCGCCGGTGAAGCTGAACGCGACCGCTCGCTCGTTCGCCGCCACGGTGAACGTGTCCGGGGACTGTGCGCGGGTGATGTGTCCTCGGCCGGCGAGAAGTCGGGCGTCGGCCGTGTTCTCGGTGGTCAGCTGCGCACTCTCGGACCCTGAGAACGCGGGCACGTAATTGCTGAGGTCGCATGCACCCCCCAGCAGGTGCAGCGAGTGGTCGTCCCACGTGTAGCCGACACCGATCCCGATCGTGGTGAAACCGAGATCAATCGACCCACAGCCCGCGACGCCGACGTTCGAGACGATGGCGCTCGCATCGACGCAGACGACGATGCAGGCGCTGCCCGACCCCTCGACATACCAGGCGGTCGCGCTCTGGAACTGACCCTGGATGTTCGCGCTCAGGCTGACAGGTCCGAAGTTGTAGGCAAATCCCCCTCCGAACGCGAACCCTGACTGCTCGCCGACCGCGAAGTAGCCGCTGGCCAGTGGCACCAGAGAGTCGAGTGACAGCGTGCCGGTGAAGCTCACCTTCCACGGGGTGTTCGGCTGCACCGTCAGGGTGCCGTTGCCGGTGAGGATCTCGAGCGCGTTGATCGTGATGCCGGCCGTGATCGTCAGCGGGTCCTCGGTGATGCTGAACTGGGCGCCGGTCAAATCGACGCCGGTGGCGATCGGGATCGTGCCGTTGAAGGTGCCGGTCGCCGAGACGAGGGAGGTGCCGTGGAAGACGATCGCGACGGACACGTTCTCACCGCCCCCGGGGAGGCCGGGGATGCCGATGCTGGCGCTACCGGTCCAGTCGCCGGTGCTCGGGTCGTAATCGAACGAGAGCCCAGCCGGCAGCGGGATGCTCGATCCAAGCTCGGCTGCGGCGACCGACAGGACATCGCCGGCGTTGGTGCCGTGGGCCACGTAGTCAGGCAGAACCTTGGCGCCGCGCAGACGCCGGCTTTGCACGAGGTTCGAACCGGTGCTCGTGACCAGCGGCACGAGCGGCGGGTTGGCGCGGGAGATCGTGATCGCCCCGGTGGCGGCCGAGCCGCGCCACCGCTGGCCGCGGCGAAGATCGCCGGGAGCTGCGGTGTCAGAACGATCGTTGATGACGAAGCGCTCCCGAGCGCCGTGGTCAGGCCGGCGAGCGGCTGGCTGTCATAGACGGCACCGGCTGCAGGAGTCAGTGAGATCGTCTGTCCCTGTTCAAGGTCATCGCCGTCGCTCTTGCAGAACTTCTGCCAGCTTCCCGTCGGCGGCGCCGTCGATCAGCAGGTCGACCGGCAGGCATGCGCCCTGCCCGCTCGGCGGACCGGATGCCGGGGTCGTCGAGGTCCAGATATCCGGGGTGCCGCCGCCCGCGACATCGGCAACGTCGATGTAGTCGCCGTTCTCCGGTGCCAGGCTGAGGCCGTTGATGTCGATCGGCGCCTGGCTCGAGAACACGGTCAGGCTCTTGTTCGTGCAGACCGCCGCACCGGACAGCCCGAACGAGACTCCACCGCCGGTGACCGGCTGGGTCAGGAGCGGCCCGCAGCCCGTCGCCTGGACGAGGAACCCGTCGAGCCGCGTCCGGGACGACGCGCCGAGTGCGTCATAGACCGTCAGCATCACGGAGTAGGTCTTGCCGGCGGTGGCGTCGGCGAAGATCTGCCCCTCGTTGCCGGGGAGCGCGGCGAGATCGGAGAGCTGCGACGGATCGGTCGTCACGAGCGTGTAGATCGGATTGGTGATCTCCGGATCGATCGTCGAGCACATGTCCGGGTTGCGTGTCACCTTTGCGCCCATCAGCAGCTGCTGCCAGGGCACCGGCGGGACGCCGGATGTCGACTCGGTCGCGACGGGCGGAGGCTTCTCGCCAGGGAGCCCCGTCGGGTTGTTCTGCGAGCCCGGTTTCGGGACGAAGTCGCCGACGCGCGAGGCGACGGCAGGGATCGCGGCGTTGCAATGCCGCGACCGAGCCGGACGTCGGGTCCTTGGGGGTGCCGACCTGGAGCACGTAGTAGTTCGTTCCGGACGGGGTTGCCGTCGATACCCGGCTGAGGTCGAAGCTCGGGATCGTGGAGTTCGTGATCGAGGACGTCGCGGCCGACGTCGACCCTGGCGACGGCGTCGGCTGGATGTAGCTGAAGTCGGAGTTCGGCCTCGGCTCGCCGTAGAAGTTGAGCGGCTGCGTGACGGTGGCCGTCTGACCCGCGTTGTCCTTGACGGTGACGCTGATCTCCCGTGGGATCTGGCTGTAGGCCTCGACCTCGCCCGGGTAGACGATCGGCGTGTCCTGCTGTTCCTGGTAGGCGTACTCGTGCAGGAATGACGCCTCCGCCTCGGCGTTTGCCGGGAAGTCGGCGGCGCCGGGCGTGCTCGGGCCGGACGCCTGGGACACCGGGATCTCCGACAACGGGGCGAGGTCGGCCTGCAGGAGCGCCTGCTTGATGAAGTCGAACTGGAAAGCCGGGAACGCGACCGGCCGACATGAGGGCGGGCACTTGGTCTCGACGATCGGCGTCGAGGTCGGCCCGATGGCGTCTGGGCCCCGTCGCAGATCGGACTGGTCGCCGCCGGTGTACGGGGGTTCCTGCCCCGCCGCCGACGCAGCGGCCGGATCGGCGACTGCGCCCCGGACCCGGTTTGCACGACCCCGGGGTGCAGACGAGCACGGCTTGGCCGTTTGTCGCGCCCAGGTACCAGTCCTCCTCGGTGATCTGGCCGGTCGGCGCGTCGTTGTCGATGGCCTCAGGGGTGATCGTGACAAGCCCGGTCGGCGCCAGCGTGTCGGGGGTCAGTCCGAAGTTGGCGGACAGCGGCGTGTCGGGCAGGACGGTGACCTCGTGGGTCACGGAGCTCTGCTGACCGGCGCCGTCGGTCACGGTCAGCGTCACCGGATAGGTCTCACGCCGGCGGGTCGGGTCGACGCCCTGCGGGAAGTACTTGGCATCGTGCACCGTCGCGTACGGGAAGCTGAACTGCGCGTTCTCGACGCTCGAGGTGGGCGGTGACACGTAGCCGCAGTAATAGTTCGACACGGCGATCGGACCCGGAATCACGCGGCCGCGCCGAGTGGTCCTTCCACGGCGGCCGCGTGTGCGGGTCAAACGGCGGTCGCGTGGGCGCCGGGCCCGCGCGCGGATGCGGCTGCTGTGCTTGACGGTGATCCCGATCGGGTTGCTGGCCGGCGGCGTGGTGACGGGGGCACTCGGAGGTCCACAGAACGTCCAGGAGTACGTCAGGCCCGATCCGGTCGAGCCTGAGGGATCGAAGGTCACGGGCACGTTGGCAAGCACCGGTCCGTTCCAGCTGAACGCGGCGACGGGGTTGGCCGGCGTCGTTGCGGTCGTTGTCGTTGCGGTCGTTGTCGTCGTTTGCGTGACGGTGCTCGTCGTCACCGGCGCGGTGATCGTGAACCCGTCCGTGGCGGCCGCCGTCGCTCCGCCCTTGTCATCGATCGTCACTGTCGCGGTGAAGTCGCCCGCGTCGGCGTAGGTGTGTGACGCGCTGACGGTGAACCCGCCCCCGGTTGCCGTAGTGATCGTCGCGCTGCTGGCCGCGGTTTCGTCGCCCCAATTGACGGTTGCCGTGTACAGGGAGACGTTCGCATCCGGATCGGCGTCGGTGAATGTCGCGACGGTGCCGGAGAACGCCTGCCCCGCGGTGAGTGCCTGCGCGCTGATCGGCGTCGCGGTGAGCGAAGCGTCGGCGATCGAGATCACGCCCGTCGCAGTCCCGAAGTCGTGTTGGACCGTGGCGGTGTAGACGCCCGCGGTCGTGAACACATGCGCGCCGGCGACGGTGTCCACCGCCGCGCCCGCGGTGTCGAGGGACTGGCCGACGACCGTTCCGGTACCGGTCAGGCCGTCGCCCCAGGCGATCTGCACCGGATTTCGCGGTGGGCAGTCGGGCTCACCTCTGCCGCTACAGCCTTCATCGACGGTCGCGACCGTCCCACTGACGACCGTTCCCTCCGTACCGGTCAGCGCAAAGGGGCCCTGGCCGACGGCCAGCGAGGCCGTCCCGCTGCCCGCGACGAGCGCAAGCGCGATTGCGAGTACCCAGCGCGGCTTGCGCCCCCCAACTCGAAGCCTGCTGAACGCGTTCCGCATTGCGGAGCAGCATCGAGCTTCGCCCCGGAGTTGGCGTCGGGGGAGCCACCCCGAACTTTTCTACGCTGCGAGCGCCGCGGCCAGCTCCTCCCGGCCCGAGATCTCGAGCTTCAGGTAGACATGCCCCAGGTGGGTCTCCACGGTCTTGCGAGTGACAAACAGGGACTGCGCGATCTCTGCGTTGGACAGCCCGTCGGCAGCGAGATCGGCGACCCGCCGCTCGCTCGCGGTCAGTGAATCCGGGCCGGAGAGCATCACCCGGCGCGGCCTGGCCCCGGCGACGGCCAGCTCAGCCGTGGCGCGCTTGATGAGATCGTCGGCAGCAGACCGCGATGCCAGATCGAGCGCGATCTTCAGATGCCGGCGAGCCTCCCCGCGATGTCCCTCACGCCTGAGCGCCGCCCCCAGCTCCAGCTCCGCGTGAGCATGCTCGAGACGGCACACCGTCGGTCCCAGCACCTCGACCGCTTGCTGCAGAAGCTCGATTCCGGCCGTCCCGGTCTCGACCATCCCGGCGGCCCGTAACGCCATCCCAAGTGCCCACGGCGATCCGAAGCGGCGGGCGCGCTGCACCGCCACCGAGATCACGTCGCGCGCCTCATCGACCCGGCCGGCCGCTGCCATCGCCGGGGCGACGTGCGCCCGCCATGGGATGTGGGTGGGATTGGTGAAGCCGCGTGACTCGAGGAAGTTGCCGATATCGAGCAAGGTCACGATCCCTTCGGCCGGCCGGCCTCCGGCGATCTGCAGCTGCCCCCAGATCACGGCAGGGTGCGGGAAGATCGCGATCTCGAGCTCCGCCCGAGCGAGCCCGGTCTGCTGCGCCAGAGCGGTTGCCTCGGCCACGAGGCCGCGGCCGATCAGGACCTGAAGCAGCGGCGTCAGGGCCCACCAGTACGTCGTCGTCGGAGCCGCGCCGAGCGCTGCGAACAGCTCCCAACAGGCCCGCGCGTCCTCCTCAGCCTCGACCAGATCCCCACGACGGAAGGCCACCTGGGCCGCGACAGAGCGCATGAACGTTCCCTGGAAGATCCGGCCGCTCCTGAGCGTCTCGGGCCACAGCCGCTTGTAGACCGACGCCTCAGGGCCGTCGCAGAGCAGCGAGATCGTCCCGAAGGTGCCGGCGGTCTCGTCGCCCTCACCGCGGTCGACAAACGTCACCCCACGCGCCGCGGCACGCTCACTCAGGGCCAGTGCCTCCCCGGCAGTGGCGCGTCCGCTCAGGCAGATCTCGACGCCGCTGGCTCCAAGAACGCGCAGCTCACCGGGGGTCGTGCCGGCAAGCGTCCCGGCCAGCTCGTGGATCCGCTCCCACCGCCCCGCTCGGTCGGGGTCCTCGGTCCACCACGCGGCGAACTGATCCCGACTCCCGGCGATCAGCAGCGACAGCTCCGGGTCCGCCGTCAGGGCGATCGCCTTATCGAACGCCGTGATCCCCTCCCGGGTCAGGCCGGCGTACTGCAGCGCGTAGCCCGACCACCGGTAGGCCATCACGCGCACCGTGTCATCGGCTGTCAGCTCCGCGGCGCGATCGAGGTTGGCGACCGCCCCGGCGATGTCCATGTCGGTCAGCGCCCGGCCGAGCTCGAAATGGACCTCACCACGCAGCTCGACGGGCGGCGGTTCCTGGATGGCCCGGCGCAGGTATCGGCTCGCGGCATCGGTGGCTCCCGCGCCGATCGCATCTCGGGCGGCGGCACGGAGCCAGCCGACAACGGCCTCGTCCCCGGCCGGCTCGCAGGCGAGCGCGTGAGTGGCGATCTGTTGTGCGCCCGCTCCGTCCGCCGCGAGGATCCCGACAGCGCGTCGGTGCAGGCGCGTCCGCTGGCCGACCGGGATCTCCTGGTAGACGACCGTCCGAGCGATCGGGTGAATGAACTCGAGCGGCTGAACCGACTGGAGGATCGACGCTCCGACGAGCTCATCCCACGCCTGCAGGACCCGCCCGATCGGCATTTCACAGAGATCGGCGACGTGGCGGAGCTGCGCATCGCTTGCAAGCACAGCAACCACGGTCGCCGTCAGCTGCGCGGTCTCGCCGAGGCGGGCAAGGCGGATCAGGATCGAGCGCGAGATGTCGCGGACGCCCAACTGCTGCAGCCGTGCGGCGTGGTCCTCGGTCGGTACCACGCCATCCACCGCCGCGGCGCGCAGGAGCTCGATCAGGAAGAACGGGTTTCCGCCGGCAGCGTGGTGGCAGGCGCTGACGAATGCAGGATCGGCGGGTGCGTCGAACTGCGCCGTGACCAGTGCTGCGGCCGAGTCGATGCCGAGCGGGCGCAATCCGATGAGCGCGGCCTCAGGCCCGAGCGTGCTCATCACGGGCTCGTCGCCAGGGTCTCCTTCGCGCACAGCGCCGAGGACCAGCAGTGGAATGTCGCCGATCCGTGTACTCAGATACCCGAGCCATCGCAGGGTCGGGGCATCGGCCCAGTGCAGATCATCGAGCGTCAGCAGCAACGGACCGCTGTCGGCCAGGTTGACCGCCAGCCAGTACAGCCCGTCGATGACGCCGAGCAAATCCGGTGCGACGGTGCTGTCGGCCTCAAACCCGAAGAGCGACCGGCAGTGCTGAGCGGCACCCCGGAATGCGGCATCGCGGTCCGCCGGGTCGAGACGCTGGAGGGTTGCTTCGAACAGCTGGCGAGCGACCCCGAACGGCATCTGCGCCTCGAGCTCCGACCCCCGCGCACGGTAGACCCGGAGTCCGAGTTCACCGGCGAGTGTCCGGGCGTGCTCGAGCAGGACCGTCTTGCCAAGTCCGGCGGATGCCCGCACGATCGCCGCCGTCCCGTTGCCGCGACGGGCGTCCGCCAGCCAGCCCGCGATCGAGCTGACCTCCGATTCCCGCTCAAGCAACGCTGACGCCTGCGCCCCGCTGGTCGCACCCCCGTGTGCCATAGCACCGGCCAGGCTAGCTGAGCGGGTGCCGGACCCCAAACCTCAGGGTGGGTTCCCCGACGCGCAGATCCGTGCAGTCGGACAAGCTCGGCCAAATGTCTGAGCCGCGTGATCCCGTCATCCGCCTGGTGCTCGAACTCGATCGGGCACATGACCCGATCGAGGGAACGTTGAGCTTTCCGGATGCGCCGGCCCGGCACTTCCGCGGGTGGCTGGCGCTCGCCAGTCTGATCGAGACGGCCCGCTCGGACGCGTCGGCGGGCAGCGCTGAGGAGGGGCGCCCAACGGGGCGCCCCCCAATAGCGACTACCGAACCGATGATCGACGCCGGACCAGCGCGTCGAGGGTGACGGCTGCGATCAGCACGACCGCGGTCACGATGTCCTGGATCGCGGCGCTGACGCCCATCAGGCCGAGGCCGTTGAACACGGCCGCGACGACGATGCCGCCGAGTAGCGCGTTCATGATCTTGCCGCGCCCGCCGAACAGCGAGGTGCCGCCGATCACGGCAGCCGCGACGGCGAACAGGACGTACTGGCCGCCGTTGATGTCGATCGACATCGAGCCGGTCTGCGACTCGTAGATCAGGCCCGCGAAGCCGGCCGTGACGCTCGACATGATGAAGCCGAACGTGATGATCCACTTGACGTTGATGCCGGCGCGGCGCGCGGCCTCGGGGTTGTTGCCGACCGCGTACAGGTAGCGGCCGGTGCGCGTGCGCCCGAGCAGCCACGTGTAGACGAGCAGGACGATGAACACGAACGGGATCACCCACGGCATGCCGCGAATGACGCTGCCGGCCGCGCCCTGGTTCGAGTTGCAGATCAGCACCAGCACGATCCCGGCGACCGCCGCTCCGGCGATCTTGATGACCGCGACACCCAGCGGCGGCGCGGTCAGGCCCTGGGCGACGCGCGATCGATGCTGATAGAGCGTCGCGGCCGCGAAGATCGCCACGGCGGCAACCATCACGATCCAGCCGAGCGTGGTGCTCATGTGGCCGTTGGTGAGGTTGTACACCGGGCTGTTGGAGTTGATCTGCATGACGCCGCCGACGGCTGAGGAGTCCGCGTTGGCGACCTCCTGCATCAGCCCGAGGAAGCCGAGGTAACCGCCGAGGGTGACGATGAACGACGGCAGGTTCAGCCGCGCGATCAGGGCGCCCTGGACGAACCCGAGCACGGCCATCGCGGCGAGGCCGCAGAGGATGCCAAGCCACCACGGCAGTGACACCGGTGGCGCGATCATCTCGGCGATTACGAACGCGCCGACGCCGGCGCCGTAGCCAAGCGACAGGTCGATCTCCGAGAGCAGCAGCACGAAGATCTCGGCCGCGCCGAACATGATGTACGTCGTCGCCTGGACGAGCAGGTTGACCAGGTTGTTGGCGTGCAGAAACTCCGAACGCTCGACCTGGAAGAAGATCACGATCACGACCAGGCCGACGATGACCGGCAGCGCGCCGGATTCGCCATTCTTGATCCTGGCCACCGAGGCGCGGAAGTACTCATTGAGGTTGTTCGCCAGCACCTCGGGTGCGACGATCGTCAGCTCCTCATCGCTGAGCGCCGGACCTGGGGCCTCGTCGATCGGCGGTGGTGGTGCTTCCGGGGTTGACAAGACTTACTCCTCTCTGAATCCCGATTACGCCGCGGCGACTGCACCGGCGGTGCCGGTGGTCATGTATTCGACGGCGTTCTGGCGGTTGAACTGCGAGGTGGGACCGCTGACGACGAGCTGCCCGAGGTACAGCACCGAGATCTGATCGGCGACTTGGAAGACGTCGTTGAGGTTGTGGGAGATCACCAGCACGGCGACTCCGCGACCCGACAACGTCTGGATCAGCTCGAGCACCATCTTCGTCTGGGCAACGCCCAGCGCGGCGGTGGGCTCGTCCATGATCACGAGCTGCGCCTGTGACATCACCGCCTTGGCGACGGCGACCGATTGGCGCTGGCCGCCCGACAGTGAGGCGACGGGCTGACGGATCGACCGGACGGTCGTGACCGACAGGTCCTTCAGCGTCTGGCGGGCCGTCTTCTCCATCGACGCCTCGTCGAGCATGCGGTTCCGCAGCGGCTCGTGCCCGAGGAACATGTTCTGCACGATGTCGAGGTTGTCGCACAGCGCCAGGTCCTGGTAGATCGTCTTGATGCCGAGCTCCTCGGCGTCGCGGGGTCCGTGCAGCCGGAACTGCTTGCCGTTCCAGCTCATCGTGCCGTCGTCCGGCGACCACAGGCCGGAGATTGTCTTGATCAGGGACGACTTGCCGGCGCCGTTGTCGCCGATCAACGCGGTGACCTTGCCGGCCGGAATGTCGAGGTTGACACCGGTCAACGCCTGGACCGGACCGAACCGCTTGCTCACGCCCCGGAGCGACAGCAGGATGCCCCCGTTATTTGCGTCTGACGTGCTCATTTTTGCGTGTTCTCTTCAGTGTTAGGAAATGGTGAAGGTCCGCCCGCCAACAATAACGCCGGCGAGCGGACCCGTTTCACCTACTGCGAGATCAGATCAGCTGATCCCGTACTTTGTGCAGTCGGCCTTGTATTGGCCGGCGCAGAGCTGGCTGGTCGGGACGAAGTTGTCCTTGACAATCGTCGAGACCATGTTGGTCGGCGTCACCCAGGTCGGCGAGAGCAGCACTGACTGGACCGAGGCCTTGTTGGTCGGGTCAGTGGTGGTGCTGTTCAGCAGGCTGGACGGCGGGGTCTGCTTGGCACGCAGGTACAGCGCCAGAGCAACTGCCGCCTGTGCTTCCTTGTAGACCGGCTTGTACACGGTGCCGCACTGATAGCCGGACAGGATGTTGTCCAGACCCGTGAGGGTCGCGTCCTGGCCGGTGGTCGGGAACGTGTTCGCCTTGATGCCGTGCGCCTTCAGGTACGTGATGATCGGCGCGCCGTTCTCATCGTTGGGGATGACCGCGGAGTTGGCGTTCGAATGGGCCGTGTAGGCCTGCTCGAACTCCGTCTGCGCGACGTTCGGGGTCCACGTGCCGGCCGTGTTGGCCACCAGCGTGTACTTGCCCGAGCTGAAGTACGACTTCAGAACGCCGTCATACCCCTGGTAGAACAGGGTTGCGTTGTTGTCCGTTGGATCACCGCGCATCATGATCACGTTCGGATGGCTGACGTGCCACGCCCCGACGCAGGACACGAAGCCCTTGCCGATCAGCGTGCCGACCTCAACGTTGTTGAACGAGACGTACGGATCAGCGGGGCCGCCCAACACGAGACGGTCATAGTTGATGACCGCGACGCCATGCGACTTCGCGTAGTTCTCGACCTGGACGCCGGTGCCGGAGTCCTCCGGGTCGATCAGCAGGACGGATGCACCGTTGGTGATGTCCGCCTCAGCGTCCGTGATGAACGTCTGGTCGGAACCAAGCGCGTTCTGGACGATGACGTCGCTGGACGAGAGTCCGGCGGCCGCGGCTGCCTTCTTGATGTCCGGCTCGTCGAACTCGACGTACCGCGTCGAGCTGGTGGTGTCGGGCAGAATCGCCGCGATCTTGCCCTGACCCTGTCCGGCAAGCGCCTTCAAACCGGCCATCGCCGTGAAGTCGTTGGTAAACGACTCTGCGGAAATCGACGGGGTGCTGGTGCTGGCGCTGCTGGTCGTCGTCGCCGCAGGCGTTGACGAACCACCGCTTGAGCTGGTCGTCGTATTCGACGATGAGCCGCAGGCGGCAACCGCAGCGCTGGCAATAACGGCCAGCACAGCGACCCAAAGCTTGCTGTTGCGCAGCAAGTTCACGAGTTACCTCCTATGTCCTCTCTCCCGGCTGACCGCCACCCCAGGCGTCGATCAACCGCATTGACCGACGGGACGGTATTCCCCGGCCCATGAACGAGGCGTTAATACTGCGCTTATGTTTGTAAAAAAGCTATGAACGCTATTCCGGTGCGAAGCGATAGCCCGCGCGTGGCGCCGTCAGGATGAGTTCAGCCTCTCCGTCTTCGAGCTTCGTGCGCAGCCGGCGGACGTAGACCCGCAGGTATTCGGTCTCGGTCTGGTAGCCCGGTCCCCACACCCGGCGCAGGAGGTGCGCGTGGCTGAGCAGCTTGCCGCGATTGGTGACGAGCTCCCGGAGCAGCGAGAACTCCGTCGGGGTCAGGTGAACGAGCTTGCCGGCCTTGGTCACCTGCTGGTTTGACAGATCGATGATCACATCCCCCGCCGTGATCGTCTGCGGCAGCGCATGCTCGGCGTTGGCCGCGGCGCGGGTGCGCCTGAGAGT
The DNA here is from genome assembly GCA_963778315.1 of uncultured Conexibacteraceae bacterium. Taxonomy (GTDB): domain Bacteria; phylum Actinomycetota; class Thermoleophilia; order Solirubrobacterales; family Solirubrobacteraceae; genus Palsa-465. The sequence continues at coordinate 1,174,364 of CAVZTZ010000015.1, forward strand.
GGCGGTGATCCGGGCCAGCAGTTCCTCGACGCTGAACGGTTTGGTCATGTAGTCGTCGGCGCCCATGTTCAGGGCGGTCACCTTGTCGCGCTCACCGCCGCGGGCGGAGACGACGATCACGGCGACGCTCGAGCGCTCGCGGATCTGGCGGCACAGTTCCATGCCGTCGGCGTCGGGCAGCATCAGATCGAGCAGCACGATGTCGGGCTCTTCGGTCTCGAGCAGCTGCAGCGCCTTGGCGCCGTCGACCGAGACGACCGTGTCGAACCCACGGACCGCGAGGTTCGAGCGGATCAGATCGACGATGTTGGGGTCGTCCTCGACGAGCAGTGCGCGGGTGCGCTCGGTGGTGTCACGCATCGATGCTCACCCCGAGCAGGGGGCCGGGTGCTGGATCGGCGGGGGCGGGCGGTTGCCCGTCCTGTGCGGCGCGGCTCGGGCCCGGCTCCGGTGGCGGCGGCGACTCCGCGCCGGGCGCTTCGATCGGCAGGTCGATCAGGAATCGCGTGCCGGCGCTGCTCGGCGCCAGCTCGATCGTGCCACCGTGTGCCTCAACGATCCCGCGGGTGATCGACAGTCCGAGGCCGGCGCCGGCGGTCCGTGAGCGCGGCCGACCGGTCGAGTCGAACGGGGCGCCCTTCAGTTCGTCGGGCAGCCCGGGGCCGTCGTCGGCGACGACGATCTCGACGTGCTGGTCGGGCAGCGTTCTGGTGATCACCTGCACGGTCGTGCCGAGCGGGTTGTGGTGCAGCGCGTTGGTCAGCAGGTTGACGAACACCTGCTCGAGGCGGTCGTGGTCGGCCCAGATCACGGGCACGTCGCCGCGCACCGTGACCTGTTCTGAGAGCGTCGCGGGCAGGCAGCCGACGGCGGCCTCGATCACGAGGCTCAGCTCGCACCAGTCGCGCTGCATCCGCATCACGCCCGACTCGATCGCCGAGAAGTCGAGCAGATCGTCGACGAGCCGTCCGAGTCGGGCGGACTCGGCCGCGATCCGCTCGAGGAACCTCTGCTCAGAGTCGCGGTCCCAGACGATGTCGGGCGCGGCGAGGCTTGAGGCGTAGCCGCGAATTGCCGTCAGCGGGGTCCGCAGCTCGTGGCTGAGCCGGGACAGGAACTCACGCTGCAGCTCGCGGGAGCGTCTGAGGGCTGCGGCCTCCCGCTGCGCGGTCTCAGCCTCCTGCCGCTCGATCGCCGCCGCCGCATACCCTGCGTAGAGGGCGAGCAGGTCGGCCTCGTCGCGGGTCGGCGCCCGCGGGCCCTCGGGCGTCACCGAGATCACCACGTTTGGTCCGGTCGGACCGTTGACGGGGACCAGCCAATCGCCATCAGGTCCGACGGTGGCGCCCGGCGTCAGCGACGCGCCGCTCGGTTCGAGGATCCGGATGCGGTTGCGGTCGATCCCGAGTGCCGCCGCCAGTGCGCCGGCGATCAGGACGAGTCCGGAGCTCGGGTCGGCGAGGGCCAGGCTGTCGGCGAGGCCGTGCAGGCGGTTGAGCTGGCGGCGGGCGGAACCACCGAGCTGGCCACCCGCCAGGAGCGCGGCAACGTCGTCCGGGTGAGCCTCGTGAGAGTCGAGTTCCGCCGTGACCCGACCCTGGCGCAAGACCACGATCCTGGCGGCGATCCGGAACATCTGGCCGATGTCACGGCTTGTGATCAGCACCGCGATCCCGGCGTTCGCGACCCGACCGAGCAGCCGCTCCACGGCTGCCGTCTCCGCGACGCCGAGTGCCACCGTCGGCTCGTCAAGCACGAGGACGCGCGGGCGCTTGACGAGCGCCATCGCCAGCGCCAGCAGCCGCCGCTGCCCCCCGGACAGGCTGCTGGCGAGCTGCGTGGTGTCGGCGATCGGGATCTCGAGCTGCGCCAGCACCTCGGCTGCGCGTCCGTAGAACCGGCCGCTCGAGAGCATCTGGCCGGAGCTCTCGCGTCCGAGCAGCAGGTTGCCGGCGACGTCGAGGTTCTCGCACAGCGCGAGCTCCTGCCAGACGATCGCGATCCCGCTGCGCTCGGCGTTGCGCAGGCCGCCGGCGAGCTGGGTGCCGTCAAGCACAATGCTGCCCGCGCTCAGCGGCAGGTCACCGCCGATGCAGCGCACGAGCGCGCTCTTGCCGGAGCCCGGCTCACCGCTGAGCGCCACGACCTCACCGCCGCCGACCGTGAGGTCGACGTCCGTGAGCGCCTTGGTGGCACCGAAATTGACTGTGACGCCCGACAGTTCGAGCATCGGCTCAGCGTAGCTCCTGATCTCCGGCGGACTAGCCGGTCGCGCCGCTCTGCACGACAACCTGCCGCTGCCAGGCACCAGTGACGATCTCCACCGCCGCGTCCGGCGTGCTCACCTGGTGCAGGCCGTCGACGTCCTGCTGCGAGATGCGAGCATCTTGTAATGCGTCGTGTTTGAGCCAGTCCACGAGTCCACCCCACTGGCCATCGCCGATCATCACCACCGGGAACTCACGGATCGTGTGGGTCTGAATCAGCGTCAGCGCCTCGAACAGCTCATCGAGCGTCCCGAAGCCACCTGGTCCGATCACGTACGCGCAGCCGTAGCGGACGAACATCACCTTCCGGGCGAAGAAGTGCCGGAACCGCAGGCCGATGTCGCAATAGTCGTTGAGCCGCTGCTCGTGCGGAAGCTCGATGTTGCAGCCCACCGACGTGACGCCGGCGTCCCTGGCGCCGCGGTTGGCTGCCTCCATCAGGCCGCCGCCACCGCCGGTGATGATCGCGAACCCCGCCTCGCCGAGCGCTCTCGACGTCTCGCGGATCAGCGCGTAGGACGGATGGTCCCGTGGTGTACGGGCGGATCCGAAGATCGTCACCGCCGGACCGAGGTCCGAAAGCGCATCGAAGCCGGTCGCAAACTCGGTGGCGATCTCGCGGATCAGCGCCGCGTCGTGCTCGCGGGTCTCGGGTGTCTCGTTGCCGAGGCGTTCGAGCAGCTGCCGGTCGAACGTGTCAGCCATGGGTTTAGTGCTGTCCTGACCGCGGCGCGTTGCCGGGGCCGGGTCAGCGGCCGAAGATGCGGATCAGATCTCCGCACTGCGCCGGAACGCGTGAGATCTGCGTGCGCGCTCCGGACAGGCCGGCGCGCAGCTCCGTGTCACCGACCTCGACTGGCAGCAGCGTGTCCTGCAGCTCCGCGAGGATCTCGTCGGCCTCTTCAGCCGCGTCTGCAACGTGCTCGAGCACGGTCCGGGGATCGTTCGGCAGGGCGACGTTCGGGCTATTGAAGACCGGGGGCCGCATGCCGTAGCGCGTGGCGAACTCGGTCAGCGTCCGGCGCAGCTGACCGTAGCCGGCCTGCAGCGGCTTGAAGACCGTCTCCTCGAGCCGGTCAGCCGTCGGCTCGTCGAGCTGCTCGTAGAGTTCGGTCAACGCCTCGATCGCGCCCTGGAGCGGTGTCACTGCGGAGGACGCGTCGTCAAGGATCTGGCGGCGGCCGGAGTCGGTGGTGTAGCTCATCTGTTGGCAGTCTTCCTTACTGGGGAGTGGACTGCATGTCTCGCAAGACAGCGCCCAGGATCCCGTTGACAAACTTCGGGGCATCGGCCCCGCAAAACTCCTTGGTCGTCTCGATCGCCTCGTCGATCGCGCCCTCCGGCGGGATCGGCCGCTCGCCGGGAACCGCGTCCGGGTGCAGCATCTCCATCAGCGCGACGCGCAGGATCGCGCGCTCGAGCGGCGCGATCCGTGCCAGCGGCCAGCCGTTGGAGTAGCGGGTGATCAGCTCGTCGAGCTCGTCCTGGTAGACCTGGGTCGAGGCGGCGAGCGTCTTGGTGAATTCGTGGGCGTCCCGGGGGAAGCTGTCGATGAGGGGGCGATGCAGCAGGTCACTCTGGTAGAGCGACCAGATCGCGGCGCGGCGCTGATCGGTGCGGCTGGCCACCCTTAGGCGCGGGAGACGTACTCGCCGGAGCGAGTGTCGACGCGGACGGTGTCACCGATGTTGACGAACAGCGGCACGTTGATCTGAACGCCCGTCTCGAGCGTGGCGGGCTTGGTGCCGCCGCCGGAGGCGGTGTCGCCACGCAGGCCGGGCTCGGTCTCGGTGACCGCCAGGTCGATCGCGCTCGGCAGCTGCACATCGGACGGGTTGTCGTCGATGTAGAGCACCTCAACCTCGTCGGACTCGCGGATCCACTGCAGCGGCTCCTCCAGCGTCTTCTCGGGGATCTGCAGCTGCTCATAGGACTCGGTGTCCATGAAGTGCGCATCGGTCCCGTCCTTGTAGAGGAACTGCATCTTGCGCACCTCGGTGCGCACGGCGCGGAACTTCTCGCCCGGCCCGGAAGGTTCGGTCGATCACGTTGCCGTCTGAGGACCGGCGCAGCTTGGTGCGCACGAACGCCCCGCCCTTGCCGGGCTTGACGTGCTGGAACTCGAGGATCTTGAAGATCGTGCCCTCGACGTCGATGTGATTGCCATTCTTGAATTGGTTAGTCGAGATCATCCGGATTTCGAGTGTAGAAGCGCCGGCAGTCAGGCGACTTCCGAGCCGCTCAGCTCACGATCCTCAGGGCCTTCGGGATCGAGGTCAGGATCCGCGGTGCGCCGTCGGTGACGACGGTCAGATCCTCGATTCGGATCCCGAACTCGCCGGGGATGTAGACGCCCGGTTCGACGGTCACCACCTCGCCGACCTGCAGCGTCTCGGCCCCGGGCTTGATCCGATAGGACAGGGTCGGGGACTCGTGGATCTCAAGGCCGACGCCGTGGCCGAGCCCATGCCCATAGTGCTCCTTGTGGCCGGCGGCGTCGATGATGTCGCGGACGTGCGTGTCGACAGCGCGGGAGTCAGCCCCGGCGGTGACCGCATCAAGGCCGGCCATCTGCGCCCTGAGCACGAGCTCGTATGCCTCACGCGCCTTCTCGGAAATGGAACCCACCGCGACCGTACGGGTGCAGTCCGAGCAGTAGCCGCCAGCGTAGGCGCCCCAGTCGATCACGACGAGGTCGCCCTGCTTGATCACGACGTCACGCGGCTGTGCGTGTGGCAGGGCGCCGTGTGGTCCGGCGGCGATGATCGTCTCGAAGCTCGCTCCGTCGGCCCCACGACGCCGCATCTGAAGTTCGAGCTCAATCGCCAGGTCGCGCTCGGTCTTGCCGGCCAGGCCGCCGGCGATGACGGCCTCGAACGCGTCATCGGCAATCCGCTGAGCCTCGGCGATCAGCTTGATCTCCTCGGGTTCCTTGACCCGCCGCAGCGCCTCGACGAGGCCCCCGACCGGGATCAGCTCGACGTTGTCGCCAAGGAGCTGCGTCAGAGTCTTGAGACCACGAACGCTGGTGTGGCGATCGTCGAAGCCGAGCCGGCACGGACCGGGCGGGAGGAGTTCTGCAAGCCCCTCGGCGAGGTTCTGCGACACGATCATCCGCTCGTACGAGGGGTCAACCTCGCCCGCCGATTGCTCCTTGTAACGGAAATCCGTCAGGAACGTGCGGGTGTCGGGGCCGATCAGCGCCATGCCGTTGCTGCCGCTGTAACCGGTCAGGTAGCGCAGCGAGACACCATCGGTGATCAGCAGGAGCTCGGCGTCTGAGCCGTCAAACAGGTCGATCAGTCGCTGGGTGCGGGCCGCGTGACCCGTTGTCGTCGTGCTCACGTCGTCGCCTCTCGTGTTGCCAGGATCTGCAGAGCTTCCCTGTAGCCGTCGGCTCCGTGCCCCTTGACCCGCCCCACACACAGATCGGAGATCACGGAGTGGTGGCGAAACTCCTCACGCGCGTTCACGTCGGAGAGGTGCACCTCGACGGCGGGTAGTTTCGTGAGTTCGAGCGCGTCCCGGATCGCGTAGGAATAGTGCGTCCACGCGCCCGGGTTGATCACGATCGCGTCGACTGTGAGCCCGTGCAGGTGCTCCACGAATGCTCCCTCGTGGTTGGTCTGAAAGAAGCTTACGGTCACCCCCACCTCCTCCGCGAAGCGTTCGATCCGATGCTGGAGCTCGGGCAGCGTCAGCGATCCGTAGTGACCTGGGTCGCGACGCCCGAGCTGGTCGAGGTTGACCCCGTGCATCACCTCGACCTTCACGAGATCAGCTCCCTGACCGCCGCGCGGAGATCAGATGGGGACACCGTCTGGCCGTGGATGACATCGCCGGGGGCATTGACGAGCACGAACGGCGTCGGACCCTCCCCGACGCGCTTCTTGTCGCGGGCGGTGTTGAAGATGATCGGCTCGAGCTCGGTGTCGGGGTCGAGCCTGATCGGCAGTTTCTGGGCGTGCAGCAGGTCCTGAACCTCCGCGCGAAGGTCGTCCTGGCCAGAGAGGCGCAACGCGGCGAGCAGACCGAGACCGACGGCCTCACCGTGCCGGTAGCGGGCGTAGCCGGTCGCCGTCTCGATCGCGTGCCCGACCGTGTGTCCGAGGTTGAGCAGCTGGCGCAGGCCGCCGTCGCGTTCGTCCTGGGCGACCACGCGCAGCTTCGTCAGCGCACAGCGGGCGATCACCTGCGGATCGGTTGGCTGTGCTCCGGCCCTGACCTGCTCCCACAGGTCTCCACCGGCGATCAGCGCGGTCTTGACGACCTCCGCATAGCCGGCGGCGATCTCCTCCGCAGGCAGGGTGTCGAGCGTGGCCGGGTCAACGATCACGGCGCTCGGCTGATGGAAGGCACCGACGTAGTTCTTGGCTTCGGACAAATCGACACCGGTCTTGCCGCCGTAGGCGGAGTCGACCTGAGCAACGAGCGTCGTCGGAATCTGCACAACCCGAATCCCGCGCTGGTACGTCGCTGCGCAGAAGCCCGCGAGATCACCGATCACGCCGCCGCCGAGCGCGGCGACGATGTCGGCCCGGGTGACGCCGTTGCGCACCATTTCGGTCCACACGATCTCCGCGTGCGCGATCGTCTTTGACTGCTCGCCGGGCATGATCCGGATGTCGCCGAGCATCGGCTCAAACGCCTCCGTGTAGTGGCGGCCGGCGTTGTAGTCGGTGACGACGATCCGCCGTCCGGTCAGGTGCGCAGGCCAGAAACGGTCTTTGGTGACAAGCCCGTTGCCGATGTACACGGGATAGTCGGAGGACGCCGTCGCCGCCCAGAGCGTCAACGTCCTGGGGGCTTGCGGGTCGGGCTGCCTGGCGGGCAGCCGCGACAACGCCGGCAGCACCTGAGCGAAGTCACGAGCGCGGTTCCCGGGCACGATCACGTCGGCCAGGGCCTCATAGCGGGATTGACGGTCGCGGTAGAGCTTCTTAAAGGCTGCTTCATCGGCGGCGAGTGGCCGTTTCCCCGGGGACCCTTGCACTCTCCGCCAGGCATCATCGGCGGTGACATCAAGCCAGACGACCGTGTGGTCCTTGAGCGCCTCGCGCGTGCGCTTGGATCCGAGCGCTCCACCACCAAGCGAGACGGCAGTGACGGCGCCGTCGCTGAGGAGCTCAAGGGCGGTCTGCTCCTCGAGCTCGCGAAAAGTCTCTTCACCATCGGCCGCGAAGATCTCTTGGACGCGACGGCCGGTACGGCCCTCGATCACCAGATCGACGTCCTTCGCCGTCTCACCGATAGCGCGAGCGGCCGTCGTCTTGCCGGCGCCCATGAACCCGATCAGGACGAGCTTCCGCGTCGCTGCGCGCTCCGGTTGTTCGATGGCCACGCGACTATGGTCGCTCAACCGGCGGCGGTCGTGCTCAGCGGCGCCAATTCGGGCCAGCCGATCCGACGGCGGTACGCGTCGACGGCGCTACGAACGTCATCGATGTGGTCACCGCCGAACTTCCGCCGATACGCGTCGGCCAACACGAACGCGACCATTGCCTCACCGACCACTCCCGCAGCCGGAACGGTGCAGCTGTCGGTCCGTTCGCGCAGCGCCTGGGCAGGCTCGTGGGTCGAGATGTCGACGCTCCGCAGCGGTTTGGTGAGCGTGGGCAGTGGCTTCATCCAGCCACGCACGATCAACGGGTCACCGTTGGTCATCCCGCCTTCGACACCGCCGGCGCGGTTCGTCTCGCGGTGATAGCCACGGTCCTCGTCGTAGAAGATCTCGTCGTGGGCACGGGAGCCCGGCAGGCCGGCAACCTCAACGCCATCACCGATCGCGACCGCCTTCATCGCCTGGATCGAGAGGATCGCCTGGCCGAGACGGCCGTCGAGGCGCTCCTCCCAGCTGATGTGCGAGCCCAGGCCGGGAACGAGGCCGAACGCCCGGACCTCGAACACGCCACCAAGTGACTCGTTCTGCTTCCGCAACGAGTTGATCTCCTCGACCATCAGCTTCGTGGCCTCAGGGTCAAGGCAGCGGACCGGTGATTCGTCGACCTGCTCGAAATCTGCCGGTGTCAGGTCCTGCGGGACCGGGGCCTTCACGCCCGTGATCTGGATCACGTGGCTGAACACCTCGACGCCTAGGGCTCTCAGGAACTCCTTCGCGACCGCGCCGCCGGCGACCCTGGCGGCTGTTTCGCGCGCGCTCGCGCGCTCGAGGATGTCCCGAACGTCCGACAGGCCGTACTTCTGCGTGCCGACCAGGTCAGCGTGACCCGGTCGCGGAAGATGGACCTCGGCCGTTTCCGCGTCCACCGGCCACGGATTCATCCGCTCTTCCCAGTTGGCGTAGTCGCGGTTGGGGACGTTGAGCGTCACCGGCCCACCGAGCGTCCGGCCGTGCCGCACACCGCTGGTGACAAGCGCGCGATCGGTCTCGATCTTCATCCGCCCGCCACGGCCGTGGCCGAGCTGTCGACGGGCCATGTCGCGGTCAATCGCCTCGCGATCGAGCTGCAGGCCTGCGGGCAGGCCCTCAACGATGCAGGTCAGTCCGGGCCCGTGGGACTCCCCGGCGGTGGTCAGCTTCAGAGACATTCTGCTCTTAGATTACGCAGCTCCGAACCGGTACCGCGGCGGGACGCGCGGCCGCGGTCCTCCGCTCAGCAGCCGCTGAGATCGGTGGTGTTGGTGGTGAGCGACTCAACCGAGTTGTCGCACTGAACGGTCTGCTCGAGTTGGTAGCTGTTGACCGCTGACGAGAGTGGATAGTTGCCGAGGTCCAGGTCCTGCAGGATCGCCAACGCCGTAATCGTCGTGTTCCACCCGACGGCGGACCCCTCGAAGGCCCCTGCCGTGTTGATGTTGACCGTCGACCGCGGGGCGTAGACGACTAGCGCTTGTGTTGCGCTTGCGCTCGAACCGCCGATAGTCACGCTCGTCGTTGGGGTTGCGTTGCCGCCGACGGTCAGCGTGTCCGCAGTGTTGCCCTGGACGTAGATCTGCATCGCGCTCGGCGCCAGCACCCCGTTGGTCACACTCGCGGTGGTGCCGTTTACCAACGTGAGCAAGGAGCTCGATGAGACCGACAGCGCATTTGTGACGCCGCTTGCGGCCGCGAAATTTCCTTGTGTGGACGGTGTCGAATTCCAGCCAGTGTTCCCGTCGCAGTATGAGCTCGAGGGAGAAAGGATGTATATCTGCACGGCGCCGGTTCCGCTGCTGGTAACGGTTGCGTTGCTCGGGGCCGAAAAGTTGCAGAACACATACGTCCCCGGAGTAAACGTGATCGTCCCGCCGCTGTTAACGCTCAGGTCGTATGCGCTCGTCCCAGTCGCTGAATACGTGCATGAAGTGCCGCAGATCGTCGTCACGGTCGATGTCAAGGTCGGAGCAGCGGAGACTTGGAAGGTCTGTCGCGCGACCGTGCACGATGTGCTCGGCGTGCCTGCAGTGCAAACACCGCCCGTGTGGACATAGGTGCCCGAGTTCACGAGCAAACCGGTGCTCGAACATGCTGACGTTCCCTGCGTACAGGTGCCGCCATACTCGAACGTCGGGTTAAGACTTCCTAGGTTGCTCAAGGTCCCCACGAGGTTGGTCAAGACTCCCGTCAGATCAGTCAGACCTGGCGACAGTGTGTTCGTACTCGTGTTCACGTCTAGCATCGTCGTCGGCACGGTGAGGTTGTTGCCGGCTGAGATGTTCCCGTCCACGACGGCGATGTTGCCAACGCCGTCCAAGATCTGGCTGACAATGCTCGACTGGTTGTCGAGCCCGAGCAGAGACCCAAGGAGACTCGTAAGGCCCGAGAGCGGCCCCGTCAAGCTGCACGTAGTGATGAACAGCACTGTTACGCACGGAATGTCGCTCTGCAGGATCGATGTGAGGTTCGTCAATGTCGAGTTCAGCGTGACGTTGTTCTCCCCTTCGATGGCATCCAAAGGCCCTGTCGGATCCGCGATCCCGAGTTGGCGTGAGTAGCTATTGGTTGTTGATCCGCTCGAACACGAGGTGCCCTGCGAGCCCGTCGCTGTTGTGTGACAGCCCACGGAGAGGATCTCGGGAAACTCGATGACGTCGTCGGAGCTGCTCGAGCCCTGGGTCTCCTTATTCGGGAAGAACTCGGACTCGTAGTAGTCCTCGTTGCTGACAGGGGAGAAGACAACATCGGGCGTGCAGGTCGACGCGAAGGAACAGGTCGACGTAACAGCGTTAGGACAGACTCCAGCACTCACTTGGATCTGAATCACACCGATCGGGACGTTCAAACTGTTCAGCTTCCTGACGTTGCAGTCGAGGAACGTTCCGAGCCCAATGGGCCCCCCGGTCAGGTCGTACCCCACCGCGTCGGAATCAGATTGGTCGTAGAGCTGTTGCTGAATACCCGCATCCGCCGCCTGCTGAGCGCCGCGGTTTCGTTCGTCGTGCGTGCTCTGCTGCCCGGCGTTAAGGGCGACGGCCACAGCCGACAGCGCGAGTAGCATGCCGATCACCACGACGGCAATCGCGACGACAAGCGCCTGGCCACTGTCATCTCGGATCAACCGTTGAAGCCACCGCTGTCCGGTCATACGCCCACCGACAGTCGCAGCCCGATACCGGTTCCCTGCTGATTCGTTGAGGGAGTCGGATTCGTAAAAATGCTGCTGACGTAGATTGGCGTAGACCGAGACGCGTGAAGCTCTCCGCTCGGCACAACAACCACGGTCACTCGGCGAGCATCGCCGCACGGTGTGCTAGATGCAGACGACGTCGGAAAGTTGGTACTCGCGCAGCTCGTAACGGTCCCAGAGGTCGCGGTGGGGCACGAAACACTGCCCGACTCGCCGCAGCCGACGTATGTGTCCGTGACGAACGTGTAGATCGTCACGGTGACCGCGCCGCCCAGTGACTCAGTGCATGGGCTCGAAATCGTTGCGGTGGATGTTGAGCACGCGGCCGCCGTTGCCTGTTGCTGAACAAGTGCCGAGCTCGCCAGCACTTGGATCGGCTCGCCGTCGGTCCCACAGTTCGACCACGCATTGAAACCAGGCGGCGGGTTCGCGGGTGAGCTGGTCGAGATGTCGTCGTAGTTGCTCTCGATCTCGAGGTATTCGTTTGATGTCCCACAGCTCGCGCTGGTCTGTAGGAAGGCGTACGGGTTTGTCCACGTGCTCTGAACCGTGCTGCTGGTGGCCGCTGCAGTCGGTGCTGAACTCATCGCGAGAGCGGTGAACCCGTCCGCGGCGACCTCAGCGCGAACCTGCTCGATCTGCTGGTCGGCTACATCGATCAACTGAGCTTGACGCACGTCAGCGGTCGCTTGATTCACACCCCCTAACAAAACGACGCCCAACGCTGTGAATGCCAACACAGATACGAGCGCAGCGACCATCACCTCGATCAGCGTAAAGCCGTTCTGGTCAGTTCTGAAGCGACGGATCATGTGCCGAAGTTCCGGAGCGCCGCACCGGTCTGGACCGGCACGGTTGAGGTCCCGCTGACAGTCGTGGTAGTGGAACCCACAGCTTGAAGATCCGCGAGTGAGACCGAGATCCCGATCCAACTGAGCGACGCGGCGGAACCCGGTGTGAGAACGTAGTTCGTCCCGGTAGCCAGGGTTCCCATAGCGGCGGTTGACGGTCCGGTCAACCCAGTGAACACGGGCGCAGAGGCGATGCCGTAGACCGTCTGCGAGCTCGCCGTGCCCGTCAGCGCAGTTCCGCTAATGCTCTGAATTGTCCGCGTAAGTGCCTGCGACGAGGACGAATAACTCCAGGTCACCAGCGACTGCGCGGGAGTCTGGCTGCCAGCGGCCGACGCAGCGAGCCCCGGCTGTGGGACGCAGAACTGGAGCTCCGGTCCGGTGGAGTAGACGATCCCGCCCTGCACCGTTGCCGAGCTGGTTAGGTACGTCGTGCTCGTCAGCTTTAGCCCGATCGGGCACATGCTCGCCTCTCGCAGGTCACGCACAAGCTCGTTCAGTCCAAGCTCAGCCGTGCTTGTCATCTGCGTTCGATTGATGATGTTCGAACTCTGCTTGAACGCGTACGACAGACCGTACCCGGCAAATCCGACCACGATGACGCCGATCAACCCCGCCACGAGCACTTCGATCAGCGTGAAGCCGCGCTCGTCAGCGATCCGTGCCCGCGCATTGAGTGCCCCATCCTTAGAGCCGCGGCGCCACATGACTACTCCGCCGTGCTCATCTCGGCCCGTGCGCCCGTGCCCGGGCCAGCCGGCCGAGCCGGATGTCAATCAGGCCAGTGCTGGCGTCGTACGTCATCTGCTTCAGCGGATTCATGAACTTCGCGGCCCAATCGATCAGTCTCTTGCCGTTCGGAGAGATGACGTCCCTGACCTCCTTCGCGCTCGTCGCCTTCCTAACACCAACGTACTTCAGTTGATATTCGCTGGACGCACCGCTGGACGTTTGTACGAGCAGGAGCACTTCATTTCCAGGTTCGAGCGCGAGGTAGGTGCACTTGCTCGCGCTTGGGCTGCACTCCCCTGACCCCGCGGGCGTTGCATCAGCTGCGATCACAAATACCGCTGTCTTCCGGTCGTGTTCCACCCCGAGGTAGGCGACGATGGGGTTCCTGGCCGACGGCAGCGCCTGGTACCGCTGGATCCTGGGGTAGCTCTTCAGCGGCCGACCTGCTTCGCCGAACTCGACATCGGCTTGATACGCCGTGTACACGGGCTTCGGCGTCGTTGTCGGCGGGGTTGAGGTCGTCGTGGAGCTGCGCGTCGGGACTGTCACCGTGACCGTCCGGACTGGCGTAGTGGTACTTCCGCTGCCGCCGGTCGTCGTCGTTGAGCCGCCGGTGGGTGTCGTCGTGCTGGACGTGCTGGCACCGGTCGTGACCGTCGTGGACGTCTTTGTCAAGAACGGGTTGTGCGCGGGGCCTGTCCGGAAGTTATTGCTGGGCTCGCGATGTTTCGATGAACCCGCACTAAGCGTGGGCGTCGTCACCGCCGGAAGTACGCCCGCCGACGGGACGTCGGTGGCGGTTCCGGACTTCGCAAGCACAATCGGGATCGCGATGAGGGCGATGATCAACAGACCGACGACCGGCAGCAGCCTTCGTTTTCGAAGGTCAGTGACGAGCGATGACAGCGCGTGGCGGAGGCCGTCGAGGTTCATGGCGTAGCTCCGCTGCCCGAGGTGGTCGCCGGCGCTCCGATGAGCGCCGTCGGCACGTCGTAATCGGTGGCCGTGACTGCCGCGGTGACGCTGCCGGTATGGAGCGGCGTAAGGCTGATCATGCTCAAGGTCAGGAGGCGACCGGTGGCATCGAAGTGTTTGTTGTCCGCCCGGACGTATCTCTCGAAGATTCCAAGCACGTCCGCAACCTTGAAGTAGTTGCCCGTGAAGGTCAGCGCGAACTGCTCGCTTGGGAAGGTCGAGGTCGTCGTCGCGCCCGCGCCCGCAGCCGAGGCTGTCGGCGCCGACGAACTCGAAAGCGACACGGTCTGGAAACCGATTCTGCTCTTGGTCGACGCGGCTTGGAGTTGATCGATCAGCTCGGGGACCTGATCGTCGGTCGGAACTGCAGTCTGAATCGACTTCAACTGCTTGACGTACTTCTTGTATTCCGCCTCAGCAGCCAGGCCGGCCTGGACGCTCGCTTCCGCCTGAAGCAATGCGCCGCGAGCCGTGGTGATCTGCGTCTGTAGCTGATCCGCCTGGTTCCGCTTGGGCTGGACGAGCAGAAACCAACCACCCACAGCGACGACGAGCACAAGCACCACACCCAGAAGCGAACGATCGCGATTGCTCATCCGGTCGTCCCTGTCGTCGTCGTGTCGGTCGCGGTCGTCGTCGTCGTGCTGGTCGAGGCGGGCGTAGCCGTCGGCGTTGCGGTTGTCGGTGCGCCCGGCAGTGGCTTAAAGGAAATCGAGAGATTGAAACTGTTACCACAGTGCGCCGCGCGGGTACTGCTCTGGAAGCTCACGGTCGTGACGCCAATCAGCTGCCTCAGGCGTCGAATCAGCGTCGCCGTGCCGTCCTGGTTCCGGGTGTCAGCACAGCCCGCGAGTGTGAACGTCGGGACTGACGCTCCGGCTGCATTGGTGCCTCCGGTCGTGGACGCGCTGAGGTTTGTCAACGTTGTGCTCGCCGGCATCACCCGAGAAAGCTCGTCAAACGTCTCCTTCCAGGGGAAACGACCATCTGCGATCGCGCGGACCGAAGCTTCGCGTTGTTCCGCAGCATTCACAAACTGGACATACACACTGAGCTTTGAAGCCTCGGCCTGCGCAGCTGTCACCTGAACTTGGGTCGCGGCAAGCGTCGCCTTCCGGTTGTTGATGGTGTTGTCTGTAAGCACCCGCAACAGAACCAGGATTACGGCAATTGCCAGCAAAAGCACGACGAAGTGGGCCGGGCCGACGGTCCCCACGGTCACGGAGCTCCGATCGCGACGGGACTCACTGGGGATCAAGTTGACCGACTTCACTGAGGTGCCTCTGTTGTTGTGAGTCCCGTCGCCACGGTGAGCTGCCCGAGGTCTAGGCCCGACACAGCGTGGGGATCGGCGGCGACGACGGTACGCATTTCCACCGGCAGACGCAGGGCCTCGCCGAATCTGTCCGCAAAACCGGGCAGAGCCAGCGCCGGCCCGGTGATTACCGCGCGCGTGGCGGTGGGTGTATTGGCCTGCGTCGCGTAGAAATCGAGCGTGGTCCGGACCTCGTCGGCAATCCGCACGACACCGTCCACAAGCGCCTCGCGGGCTGCGCGAACGATGTCGGACTGACCTTCGACGCTCTCAACCGGCTCTATGAGCCCGACATGTCGCAACCAACCGCGGGCGTGATCACGAGTCAGGCCTCGTCTCTCCGCTAGATCAGCGACGACTGCGTCGAGGCCCGTCGGGATCACCCGTGTGAACTGGCAGAGCGTCCCAGACGCAACAGCGACATTGGTCACGCTCGAAAGGTTGATGTAGGCCACGAGCTCCTCCCCATCGGCTGCGCGGTGAAGAGCGCGAATCATGGCGAACGCGGACAGATCGACTCCCTCGAGACGCAACCCGGCCTCCCGGACCGCGGCCACCAGTCTCTCGACCATGTCGCGGCGTGCCGCGACAAGAACCGCGCGAGACCGCGGCCCGTCAGGCGTCCCAACGATCCCGAGTGACTGGTATTCGAGTACCGCTTGATCAAGCGGCATCGCAATGTGCTCTTGCGCCTGGAAGCGAATCGCTGAGTCCAATTGTCGGCTGTCGGACAAAGGCGGGAGATCGATCGTTCGCATCGCGATCCGCTGGTTGGCAAGGCCAACCCTGACCCGCGAGCCAAGCTTGTGTTCGGCAAAGAAGGCCTTCAGGATCCTCGCGAGCGTGGCACCGTCTAGGACCTCGCCGTCACGGACCAGATCCGAGGGCAATTCGCCAACGGCAGCACGCTCGACAGTGACGCTGCCTGGCTGTGTTTCGACCGCAGCAATGTAACCCGGCTCGATGTCCAGGCCCACCACTGATCTTCCCGCCGTTCGAAACATTGCACCGTTGTTATCGGTTTGAGAGAGTCCTGGCTTGAGCCAGGACCCCGGTTTAAAGCAGCACAGAATTGGACATACAACCCGCGCAACGTCCCGTTCACCAGATTATGCGTAAGAACCGGGGATCGCAACAAGAGTTATGCAACCGAATGCAGGTACCAGTGCACGACTATCGGCCCCACGACGATCGCGACCATCGCACCCAGCGCTAGGAACGGTCCGAACGGAATCGCCACCCTGCGTCCGTCACGCATTCCGCGCTTGGCGATCACCCCACTCCCGACGACAAGTCCTGCCACCACCCCTGTCAGGATTGCAACAGCAACCGAGCGGCCAAGGAAGAGTCCGAGGACAGCTGCCAACTTCACATCCCCCATCCCCATCCCACGTGGGTAGGCGAGAGCGAAGGCGAAGAGGAACCCACCCGCCGCCGCGCCCGCGATCAGCTGCTCTGGCACCCCAGACACTCGGGTCGCGATGCCGATTGCTAGTGCGGCAACCGCTGCCGGTGCGAGGATCATGTTGGGAATCACGCGATGATCGAGGTCGATCATCGCGACCGGCACGAGCGTGAGCACAAGGGCCTCTCCCAGGACGATGTCATGGGCGCCATGCTTGGCGAGGACGACAATCACCGCGAGGACAGCTGTCGTCAGCTCGACCGCTGGGTACCGGACCGAGATCCTCGTGCCGCAACTGCGGCACTTTCCGCGAAGCAGCAGCCAGCTAATGATGGGGATGTTGTCGTACGGCGCCACAGGCGTTCCGCAACCGGGGCAATGAGAACCCGGCGTGGCCAGCGACTCCTGCCGAGGCAGACGCCAGATGACGACGTTCAAGAACGAGCCGATTACCAGACCCAGAACTGCTGTGAACGCAATGGCCATACGGAAGAGCTGTCTATCAGAGAAATAATTGTGCTCGGAGCGGACCCGACAGCCCGCCCCGACGATGCGATGCCTTACTCGAAACTGCCCGCGGTCAAGACGTCGCGATGGCAGGGAAGCCGACGCTCTGCAGGAGGCTGCCGCTCGGAGTCGTGCCCGAGCTGGCGCTCTCTCCAAACTGGGTGCTTCCGTTGGTGACGATGATCCACCAGTAATGCGGCGTTGAGTTCGCCGAACCTTCCGACCAGACCTCATAGCTGTCGCTCGACGACGTGCCCTCCGGGATGTAGTGCACGGGATTCGAGCTGCTGGCGCCGAGGGCCGTGGCGTCGCTGTCGCCTGTCAGAACCGTGTCAAGCGTGCCGGTGGCGGCGGGATAGGCCCCATCATTGCCGCTCGCAAATGCTTCGATCACGGTCTGCGCGTTCTTCAGGTTGGACTGTGCGTTTGAGTCGTTGGCCTTGTTCTTCTGCGACAGGAACGTCGGAATCGCGACCGCGGCAAGAATGCCGATGATCAGAATCACGACCAAGAGCTCGATCAGTGTGAAGCCCTCTTCCTGCTGCAACCAGCGATCAAACCTAGAAAACATGTGCGAATCCCTCCCTGACATTGACCGCGGATAACCCCTGGCAACCATCTCTATCGACAGCTCATGTCAAACCGTTTAGCACGCACGTGTTTTGCTGGGGTCCACCGCCCGATAGTTCGCCGCCCTGAGCGATAGAACGACCGAGGACGGGCCGTGAGGCCCGCCCTGAGTCACCAGCTCCTGACGAATAGTGGTTACGATGTAGTGATCGCCGGGAAGCCGCTGCTGGAGCCGCCGCTCGGTGCCGAGCCGGCGGTGCAGCTCGCAGAGGAACTCTCGGCGTAGGTGGTCGAGCCGTTGCTGACCTCGATCCACCAGTAATGCGGAGTCGCGTTAGCGGACCCTTCGGAGCACAGCGAGTACGTGTCGCTCTGGCCACCGCTACCGATGTAGTAGACCGGGTTGGAGCTCGACGCGCCGAGCGCAGTGGTGTCACTGTCGTTCGACAGACCGGGAACCGCATCAAGTGTCTGAGCGGTACCAGTCGTGGTGTTCGCCGGATAGGCCCCGGCGTTGCCACTGGCGAAAGACTCGACGACCGTCTGTGCGTTCTTCAGGTTGGACTGTGCGTTTGAGTCGTTGGCCTTGTTCTTCTGCGACAGGAACGTCGGAATCGCGACCGCGGCAAGAATGCCGATGATCAGAATCACGACCAAGAGCTCGATCAGTGTGAAGCCCTCTTCCTGCGCGAGCCGGTTACGAACCTTACTCAACATTCTGAACCCTCCTGGGAACTGGACTGTGGTTGTAACAACAAGCCAGGTCCTCTGGATCCCATTCCTATCGGCGGCAGCCCGACCGCCTCGTGACTGAGGCTCGTAACTTTGCGTCCCACCCTCACGAGTGGTTTGCCTTTGGCACCGAGAAACCGTGGCATGGCCTCTATCGGTCGGATGACCAAAACCGTTGAGGCACCTGGACAAAAGGATGAGGGCGGCCCTTGCGGGCCGCCCTCATCGGCGACAGGCTCTCTATGAGCGCTGCTCAGGAGGTGGTGATTGCCGGGAACCCGCCGCTCTGGCCGGACGGGGCAGTCGCGCTGGTAGCGGCGGTGCAGGCTGCAGTGCTGCTCTCCGCGTATTGCGTCGCCCCGTTCGTGACCTCGATCCACCAGTAGTGCGGCGTCGAGTTTGCGGAGCCCTCGGAGCAGAGGTCGTAGGTGTCGGATGAGCTACCGCTGCCGATGTAGTAGACCGGGTTGGAACTCGAGGCACCAAGCGCAGTAGTGTCACTGTCGTTCGTCAGCCCGGGCACGGCGCTCAGCGCTGCCGCCGTCGCCGACGTCGGATACACGCCAGCATTACCGCTGGCATATGACTCAACAACAGTCTGGGCGTTCTTCAAGTTCGACTGCGCGTTTGAGTCGTTGGCCTTGTTCTTCTGCGACAGGAACGTCGGAATCGCGACCGCGGCAAGAATGCCGATGATCAGAATCACGACCAAGAGCTCGATCAGTGTGAAGCCCTCTTCCTGCTGCATCCGGCGACGGACCTTGGTAAGCATGGGTTGATTCCTCCCCAAAAACAGAACTGGTTTATATGAGCCAGTGTTTTGGGTCCCGTTGGATTCGGCGGTAGCCCGACCACCTCACGATGAGGCTCGAGGCTTTGCGTCCCACCCTCGCGAGTGGTTTGCCCTTGGCACCGTGCAACCCTGGCAACGCAGTTATCGACGGAACGTTCACGGACCTTTAGCGAAAAACAAGTCTTTCGCGAAGGGGTTTTGCACGCAGTCCGACCTATGCCGGCGCTGCCTGCTGCGCGTCCCGACCCTTTTCAAACCGGCCGCCGCCACCGCACCACGGGCATTTCACCTCGTGTTGCTCACCGCCCTTGTTCGAAACGATCACACCGGTGCCTCGGCACGGGGTGCAAGTCGTGCGATCTGGTTCTGCGTCTGGACTCATCGCTCGAACCATAACGGGCTCTGATCATCATCTGCCGAGGCAGCCCGGGCGTAAGCCCTGCGCATTCGCCACGCGTCGAGCCAGCCCAACGCTCGATCAAACTCAACGGGCTGCCGTACAGCACCCGCACGTCGTGCGGTCGTCCACTCCCGAAGTCCCCAGAGCCGACCCCTGAGCGGAGCCAGAGTTCTCTCCTTGGCCCCCACGAAAAACACATATGCGAGGTCATAGAGGATCATCGCCCAGCCCCAGTTCCGCAGCTGGGCCGTCGTCGCGTTTTTCGCAATGAGTCTCACGCGATTACGCCCCACAAGTTCGTACTTACGAGCCGACGCGTCGCCAAGCGTCGCCGAGCCGCGATGGAACGCCACCGCAGCCGATACATAAATCGCCGTCCACCCTGCCATCCGCGCCCGCCAAGCGACATCTGCGTCTTCGGCGTAGGCGAAGAACTCCGGGTCGAAGCCACCAATGCCTCTCAACATCTCCATTCTGTAGAGGGCGACGCATCCACTACACCCAAAGATCTGGATCTGTGGATCCTCGTGAATTGGGATTGGCATTCCAGCCCGGCGATCAGCGGCGATCCCGAGGCGGTCGATGACGAGACCCGTCGTGTTCAACCTCTCCGGGCGAGTAAGAAATCGCACCTGCGGATTCACAGAGCCAATCCGGGGATTCGCAGCACCCGCATCAAGGAGAGCCAGAAGACACGACGGTTCCAACACCGCATCGTTGTTAACGACGGCGAGCCAGTCCCCGCCCGCAAGCTCGGTGGCCCACCTGATCGCCGGAGCGAAGCCAAGGTTGGTCTCAGCCTCGACCAGCCGTATGTCCGGGTAGTCACGACCGACCATCTCCCTCGATCCGTCGGTAGACGCGTTGTCAATCACAAGGATCTCGCCTCCCCCGGCACGGTCCAGCGCGACGGTGACCGACCTGAGGCAGCGAGCGAGATCTACTCGCCTATTACGGTTGACTACGGCGACGGATATCAAGTTTACTGAGGCGGTCGGACGTTCCAGGCGGAATCAGTGGGAGACGAAGGGAGTTCGCCGCATGACCGCCATAAGGATCCTTCTGACGCATCCGCCTGGCACCGAGCAGCGCGTCACGCCAAGCGGCGAGCAAAGTGCGAAACATGCCGCGCTCGATCGCAAGGGTCGCTGTCAAGAGCTGACCGATCACGAAAAGCCACCCAAATCGGGCAATATCGCCGGCGGACCAATTCTTCGCCACCACCCACACCGCATTGCGCCACGAGTGATAGCCAGTGAATGGACTCAGCTCACCTCCGGTCGTTGCCCCGTCCATGTGGAACGCCACAGCCGCAGGGTCGTAAAAGCAACGGAAGCCCATTCGGTTGGCTCGTACTGCCCAATCAACGTCCTCGTAGTACGCGAAGAACTCCTCATCGAAGAAGCCCACTTCGCGCACGGCGGAGCTGCGGTACACCGCAGCTCCGCCGCAGACGCCGAAAACGGGTTCGGGTACGGCGTATCGGCCATCGTCGGGCAGCCCCTGTCCACGTCGTTTGGCCCACCCAATCCAGCTGTACACGTCGCCCGCCCCATCGAGGACGTTGCGATCGGCGAACCGCAGCATCTTCGGTGACACCGCGGCGTATCCTGGGCGATTGTCGAGCGCGGCGCACAACCGCTCCAGGCACCACGGTGCGAGCTCCACATCGTTGTTGAGCAACGCTACGTAGTCCGAACTCATCCCCGCAGCCAGCGCAGTGTTCATCGCCGCAGCCACACCGCGATTCGAGTCGTGACGTACCACCTCGACGTTCGGGTATCGCTCGGCCAGCCAAGTATCGGTTCCGTCTGTCGAACCGTCGTCGACCACGACAATATGAAGCTCACGCTCGGTCTGGTCTTGAACAATCGACGGCAGAGTTCGTTCGAGGAGTGCCCGCCCATTGAACGTCGTCACTCCAACAGTGATCGACATCAGCCGGCTCTCGCTCGGCGCGCTGCAGCAGATTGGTAGCCGCGAGCGTACGAGCCGTCGTGGATTGCTTTGTAGACATGGGTGCGGAGCCGTTCTGGCGCCCAGCACCAGTCCGTCGGGAGACGCCGCAAGATGTCATCCTCGAACCGCCGGTAGCGCCACCACAGCCCGACGGCCGGCTCAGCGAGAGGAGGATCTGTTGGATGAACTCGGTTCAGGAACACACCGGCGACCCCCATCCGCTCGTTCCTTCTCCTCCAATCCGACGGCGTCAGTTGATGATCGTGGATCAGCCTGAGGTCAGATCGGTACAGCAACCGAACCCCGGCAAGTGACATTCGATGCCCGAACTCGATGTCTTCAAAGCCGAATGGGAACCGTTCATCCATGCCTCCAATCGCCAGGAAGAGCTCACGGCGGAACGACATGTGGGCGGTGTACCAGTGGTGAACTGTCACGGGATCCCCGGAGTCAAGATGGTCAAAATCAAATTGGGGTCCAGTCTCAAGCCAGGACAGGAACGGATTGTCCGACACGGCGCCAGCGGCGAACCGGATGGCGCCGAGAACGGCAGTGCGAGTGCCAGCTGTTCGGTGAGCGTCCAGATGGTGCCGGAGGAGGCTCGGCCCGGCCGGGCGCGTGTCGTCGTTGACCGACAGGATGACCTCACCCGACGCGGTTGCAACACCGCGATTCCGCGCAGCGCTTACGCCGGTCGTGGTCTCGACAATGACCTGGAGGGGATACGGGAACTCCGAGATCAGTTCCCGACAGCGCATCAGCGTGTCATCGGAGGACCCATTGTCGATCACGATCACCTCGGCCAAAAGATCTCCGACGTCCTGAGCCGCGAACGCTTCAAGCGTCCTGACGAGGTGGGCACAGCGGTCTCGGGTTGGAATGACGACCGAGATGTCCACGGGTCTCGCTATGGGCGCTCGGGTTTGATCACGACTATCTGCCGATAGGCTGGACGACGGCGGGCGTCGGCGAGTGCCCGGGCACAACGATGTGCGGCGATGCCCGGAAGGCCGCCTTTGCGCATCATTGCTCCGAGCGCAGATCCCGCCCACAGCAGGACTACATTGAGTGGCCACGTCTCCTCCCCTTGCAACACACGCAGATGCAATCGACAACCGGCGTTGGAGATCAGCCGGACGTCATCAGTCGGCTGGACACCTGACATTAGGTTGCCGGTTCTTGGAAGGCCATGCTCGAGATGTTCAACCAGCCAGCCTGGGGGCCGCCGAGATCGTCGGGCGTAGAACGCTGCTAGGTCTCGATCGGCTTTCTCGGCCGCGAGTCCGCATGGGCAGCCAACGACGAGAAGCTCCCGCGTGACTCGACGCAACTCCGACATGACTTGTGCCCGGTCATCTGGCGGGATGTGCTCGAGCAGATCGAGCGCAATCACGGCGTCAAAGCTGTCGGCCTCGAACGGCAGTTTGTGAGCCGATCCGATCACCCGCGTCACACCACGACCGTCTCCCACATGGGGCGCCCCATAGTCGTCAAACGAGATGTCACACGCGGTGATGTTCCAGCCGGAACCCAGGTAGCCTGCGATGCCTCTGCTGCCACTGCCGACCTCCAGAAGTTGCCCGCCTTCGCTTCGCTGAAGTTGCGACAAGACCGTCGTATACCGGAGCACCTGGTTCAGCATGCGATGTTCCAAGAGTTGCGTGTCCTGTCGCTAGTGGTGAACTGAGGTGAGCGCGCCCCGAGCGGCCACACCGGTCGCCGAACTCGTACGTGCAGTTCTTTCAAACTATCTCGTAGTTGTCCTACAGGCGTGCGGCCTGTTGGTCCTCACACCCGTCGTGATCGCGACTGACGGCGTCGCAGCGTATGGTCGATGGTCGGTTCTGTTGTCGGTTGGCGGCTACGTGGCAGCGCTCGATCTGGGCGTCGGCCCCGCGGTTGCGCGGGCAGTAGCTATCGCCCGGAACGACGATTCGACAAGTGGTGCAGTCAGCACCGCGGCCGCTCTGCTGGCTGCCGTGGGGCTTGTCGTAAGCGGAGCTGGCGTGGCCCTGTGCTTTGCGGCAGGACACGATTCGCCGCGGACCTTTGGCGCCGAACTCGGAATTGTTCTCGTCTCCAACGGCGTCTCTCTGCCGCTTAGCATCGCTCAGAATGTCCTATACGGTCTTGACCGCCAGGTCGCCCGCAACACGGCACTGGCTATTGGTGGTGCAGTCAGCCTTGTTGCCAATCTGATCGTGGTTCTTGCTGGAGGTGGCCTGCTCGGTCTGGTGATTGCGGGATCGGCTACCACGGTTGCGATGAATCTCGCGATCGTCGTTTTCACAGTGCTGACGACTCGCGGGATCAGAGCGTCATCGCGAGAGATCTCGTGGCCAGGCACCCGCGATCTGATCCGCGTGTCTAGCGGCGTCTTTGCCCTCAGTGCGGCGTCTCAAGTCATCGTCTCAAGCGACACGCTAATCGTGGACGCGATGCTCGGTCCGGCCAGTGCCGGGATTTATGCCGTCGCGATGAGAGCAATTCAGGGATGCACCTTGCTGATGAATCAGCTCTCGGATGTGGTTCTGCCGGGGCTGGCACGAGGCCACGAGGACGGTGCCGCTGTTCGAGTTCGCAATCAGATACGAACGGCGACCCGATTCGCGCTCTGCGTTGCACTTGCGCTGGTAGCCGTGCTTGTCGCCTTTGGGGAACAACTCATACATCTCTGGGTGGGTTCTGGATTTAGCGACGCATGGCTCCCGTGCGTGCTCCTGACGGGAGCCCTGATCTTCAACGGGCCGCTCCGCTTCGCCGTGGTGTGGGCCATAGCGGCTGACCGCCACGCAGAGCTTGTGCGGATCGTGCTGGTCGAGGCCGTCGTCAACCTCGGTCTCTCAATAGGTCTCTGCGAGCTCTGGGGTACGACCGGTGTTGCGTGCGCCTCACTGGCCACGTTTGCGGTCTCGAATGGCTACACGATCCCTCGTCGACTCTTCCCGCAGATTGGGCTATCTGCCTGGAGCGACTTCGCGCAACTGATCACTCAATCCACAGCGATTGTTGTGCCCGTCTGCTTCGTGATCCACGTCTTACTGGCGCATGCAACACTTGGCGCGGCCGTTGTCGTCGCTGGGGCCAGCCTGTCTGGTGTGCTGGCGTTCGTTGTAGTCGCGGCGATGACGATGGACCAGCCTGGAGGCCTCAAGAGCCTGATCCCGGGGCGGATACGGCACCGCTCGTAGCCAGCCATTCACCTCACCGATCAAAACCGATCGGCATACGCCTGGAGGACAGTCTCCAACGACGTGCTCATGGAGAGCCTGTGCGCGTTGTCAATGAACCATCGAGCCGTGCTCTCCCGCAGGGCCAGTCCTTTGTCCAGCACGTCCAGGATTGCCGATCCCACCGCTGCCGCAGCGTTCGAGTCGGCGATGCATCCGTTGATGCCCGCCTCAACGAGTTCCACTGCGCCGTTCTCTGGCCCGCGGACAACGACGCTGGGCGTACCCCGTGCGGCAGCTTCGACGACAACCAGCCCGTACCCCTCGCGCTCGGACGGAAGCACGAGACATGCAGCACGTGCGAGGGCGTCCTCGAGTTCGCCCGGCGGTACAAACCCTGGTACAGAGACGTAATCCCCGAGATTGGCATCCGCCACTGCCTCAAGCACAAGATCCCGTTCCGGGCCGTCGCCGAAGATCACAGCTCGCAGGTCTGGACGCGAAAGGCGGGCGTGAGCAATCGCCGCAACTAGGGACGGCACACGTTTCTCCGTCGTATGCCTGCCGGCATACACAACCAGTGGTTCTCTCGGCTCGACCGGAGTGAGGGAAGTTGGACCGTCATATTCGCCGCGAAGAACCGTTGTGGTCCGTCCCTCGCGTCCTACACGTAAGCGTTTGGCATGAAGCTCTGAAAAACAGAACGCGGTTTGAGGGACAGACGCGCACACTCTCTGTATGCACCATCCGAGCGACCCGCTCAGCGTGCCGGCATAGCGCTGCCAGTAGCTCCGACTCCAGACCTCATGCCAGTCGACAACCAGCCGAAAGCCGCACGGGCGGCGGACTAGCGCCGCCCCCAGTAGAGGGAAGTATGGGAACGATGCGGTGTGGACGATGTCGTAGTGCCGACCGTGCCTTATCAGGTGGATGAGAACTCCAAGACCGAAGGCTAGGGGCGGGAAGGATCGGCGTCGCCCCCGCCGTCCGTATAGATGCATCCTGGGACCGACAGTCTGAATTGAGATGCCATCGAGGTTGGGCGATCCGCCTGGTTCCCACTGCCGAAGCGTTATGTACGTGACCTCGTGGCCACGATCTCGTAAACGTTGCGCCAAATTCATGTACCAACGCTCCGCCCCGCCGACGGTATACGGGTACAGACAGTCGTAGACGAGGCAGACGCGCACCGTGAGCGTGCTTCAGGGCGCGCGGCGCAAGCCGAGCACGGAAAGCAAGAACGAAGTGAAGAAGAGCTGGACGCCGACGATGATCATCGTTGCTGCCGCGACAGCAAGGTTCTGCTGGCCCAACGACCCAAGCCTGTTTGAGATCCAGTCGACAACAATCCAAGACTCCAACCCGATGCCGACGACAGCAAGACTGGCCCCGGCCAGCAGTCCGTGCTCGAGGCGGAGCCGACTGCGCATTAAGCTGAACCAAGCGTCTCTCTCGCCAAGGAAATAGGCTGCATAGGTGCGTGCACAAGCGCCGAGCGCCATAACTTGGACACCAATCACGATCAACACTGCTCCGCCGATCGTCGCGTGGACATCCCAGAATCGACCGAACACTCCGACGTGGGCTAGGACGATCGTTTGAACCAGAATTCCTAGGGCGGTTAGCACACCCCCTGGCCAAAGGAACAGATGTCGCGGCGAATGCACCAGGAGGAAGCGGAGGTGCCGCCATCCATCCCGGAAGCTCGACAGCTTCGACTGGCCACCGCGAGGAAAGTATTCAATCGCGAATTGACGGACGACGAGATCCTCCTTAGCCGCGCGGATCACCATCTCTGACGCGAACTCCATCCCCGTTGTTCTCAAATCGAGGCGCTCCAGGACGTCTCGGCGAAACGCGCGCATTCCACAATGGGCGTCGCTGACTCCGGTATGAAACATCGCGTTCAGGAGTCCTGATAGGAAGGGGTTCCCGATATAGCGGTGTGACCAGGACATTGCCCCCGGATGGATGTTGTTCATCCGGTCGCCGACCACCACGTCCGCCCCGCGGTCGAGTTCTGCGATGAACTGTGGGATCGACGCGAGGTCGTACGTCAGATCCGCATCGACCATCACGATGTAGTCCCCGCGTGCGGCGAGAAATCCTGCTCGGTAGGCATTGCCATACCCTCGGCGACGTTCCCGGATTACCGTTGCACCCGATTCGCTGGCGAGCAAATCGCTGCCGTCAGCCGAGCCGTTGTCAACGACGAGCACTTCACCGTCAAGAGCGCTATCACTCAGCACCTGGAATGCTCGACCTACGCATTGCGTGATGGTTGTGGCCTCATTGAGGCACGGCATCACGATCGAGACGCGAACTGGAATGTCCGTTGGCGCTGGTACGCCCGACACCACGTCGGTATTAGTGGTTGCGAGTTCAAGCCCCATACGCATCGTTAGGATCGGCATCTCCGGACGCGACCTTAACGCCTCGCACGTCCAGATATCTCATCCGAACGATGACCACTAGCTCTGCACGGCGGACGAGCGTCCGCCCAGTCCTTCTCGCGGCATGCGGCGTCACCGTGTTGTGGGCGCTGGTGGTTGCGATGGGGGCCTTCTACTTCACGACACCGGGTGAATTGATCGGGAGGATCAACGACTTCCTTCAGGAGGCTTATCCAGCTCTCCGCTTGCTCTATCAGGGCCACCTCGACGACTTCCTACGCGCAAGCCCCGCATACGTGGGGTCTCTAATCCTGCGAGCACCCTTCGCCCTCGTCGCCGAGGCCGCGAAAGGAAGCTGGCAGACCGTCTACGCCGTCTCGTCGCTGCCATGTTTAGCGGCGGCACCGATCCTTGGGGCCTGGCTGGCTAGAACCCGCCGTGTGGACGACCCCAGCGCCGTGTGGACCTGGTTCAGCCCGTTCGGGCTCCTGCTAGTGATCAATCCGCTCCTGATTTTCTGTCTCGTCCAGGGACACCCGGAGGACGTCCTCGGTGCTTCACTTGCGATTGCCGGCGTGGTTCAAGCGTCCCGCGGCAAACCCGTCGTGGCGATGTTCCTGGTCGGGATAGCGGTATTCAACAAACCATGGGCCTTGGTCGCCGCCCCGGTCGCCTTTGTCGCGCTGCCAGGCCAGCGTGTGCGCGGAGGGATCGTGTTCAGCTTCGTCGTCGGCGTCGCCTACCTGCCGGTTCTTGTCATCCATCTTCTCGGCACCGCATCTGGGTCCGCATCGGCTGCGCTAGGGGTGGCCACCGGCAGCATCTTTCAGTTCCCGCAGCTTTGGTGGTGGTTCGGACCTCACGATTGGATCTCGGTCCACGCACACGAGTTGATCGTGATAGCCGCCACTGTCAGCGCCGCGGCGTGGTGGCGATGGCGCTCCCAATACCTGGCGTCTAAGGGTGACCGCGAGCGAGAGGCCCTGCTCCTTCTCGCCTTCGTGTTCCTTCTGCGGGCCGCCATGGATCCGTGGGACAACATCTACTACCAGCTGCCATTCGTCATGGCTATCTACGCGATCGAGATCCGCAGGCCACCGCGCGTCGGCGTGCTCCTCACCTTGATTCTGTGCGCAGTAACGGTGCCCCTACACAACCCGAACTTTGATCTCCGCGCGGCTATCTATCAGTGCGCCGTCGTACCGATGCTGTTGGCGCTCGCACTACGCGTCTATTTCCGTCCCGAGTTGTGGCGTCGTCTCGTCGACTCAGTCCGAGCCGACATTGGGCAAAACCACCTCAGACGTCGGCACCCCTGAGCTCATCCGCGTGGAGAGAACCGCTCGCTACGGCACAGCGTTGTAGACGCTGAACAGCGGCAGGTACATCGAGATGACGATGACGCCGACGATCGAGCCGACGATGATAATCATTGCTGGCTCGAGGATGGATGTCAGCGCCTTCACAGCCGCGGTCACCTGGTCGTCGTAGAAATCGGCGATCTTCGTGAGCATCTCATCAAGGGCGCCGGTTTCCTCGCCGACGGCCACCATCTGGGAGATCATCGGGGGGAACACGCTCGCATCACGCAGGGGGGCCGATAGCGTTCCCCCAGACTTCACCGAGGTGATCACGTTCGCCATCGCATCCTCAACCACCAGGTTGCCGGCGGTCTTCCCGGTGATTTCGAGCGCCTGGATCACCGGAACGCCGGCAGCGACGAGCGACGACAGCGTCCGTGACCAACGCGCGATCGCCACCTTCTGGACAACCTCTCCGATCTTCAATGGGATGCGCAGCTTGAATCGATCCCAGTACGGTCGGCCCCAACCTGACCGCCTGAAGTAGATGAACCCACCAGCCAGAGCCACGACAACGACCAAATAGATGTACCAGTTGTGCGTCAGCGTGTGCGAGAAATCGACCATGAACTGGCTGAGAGCTGGGAGATGTCCAGGGAACTGTTTGAAGACGTTCACGAACACGGGGATCAGGAATGCAACGAGCGCGAGCATCACGGCGATCGCGAAGCTGATCACAAGCGCGGGATAGATCATTGCCGCGCGCACCTGACGGCGAAGGGCAGCGTCCTTCTCAAGCTGATCGGCGACGCGCATCAGTACCGTCTCCAGCAGGCCGCCGGCCTCACCGGCGCGCACCATGCTCACATACAGATCGTCGAATACCTTTGGATGCCTTGCAAGCGCATCTGAGAACGTCGCCCCGGCTTCAACGTCCCCTCGTACCTCGGCGAGCGTTTTTTTCAGCAGTTTGCTCTCAGTCTGCGCTTCGAGCACGCTCAGCGCCCGCAGAACTGACATGCCCGCATTGATCATCGTGGAGAGCTGACGCGTAGCCACCGCCAGGTCGTCCGCCTTCACGTGCGGGAAAAGCTCGAAGTTGAGCTCGCGTGAGCTGTATTTGCTCGCGACGTCGACGACGACTAGACCTCGCGACTTCAGCTGCTCAGCCACATCCTGAGGAGACAGCGCCTCGACCTCGCCCGACGCAGTCGCGCCAGCGAAATCCATCGCTTTGAACTTGTAGGTCGGCATCTCGGGACTCTGCTGCCTCAGTATGCGACGGCTTGTGGCGCTCCGAGCGAAGCGGCGCCCATCAACCGGCGCAACTCCTCCACCGAATGGGCCCTCGACTCCGCCATTTGCCGGGTGATCTTGCCGTTCCGAACCAGCGTCGCGAGCGCGGAGTCCATCGTCTGCATGCCGTGCTGGGCACCGGTTTGGAGAACGGAGTAGATCTGATGCGTCTTCGCCTCCCGGATCAGGTTCCGGACGGCGGGTGTCGGAACCAGAACCTCGGCGGCGACGCAACGCCCCGAGCCGTCAGCAGTCGGGAGCAGTGTTTGGGTCACGATCCCCTGGAGCGCAACGGACAGCTGAGCGCGCACCTGGCCCTGCTGGTTGGACGGGAAGGAATCGATGATGCGGTCGATCGTCTGCGGCGTGTCCTGAGTGTGCAGCGTGGCGAACACAAGGTGGCCGGTCTCAGCCGCAGTAATGGCTGTTGAGATCGTTTCGAGGTCTCG
This sequence comes from uncultured Conexibacteraceae bacterium, assembly GCA_963778315.1. GTDB lineage: Bacteria > Actinomycetota > Thermoleophilia > Solirubrobacterales > Solirubrobacteraceae > Palsa-465. The sequence goes on from CAVZTZ010000015.1 coordinate 1,204,046, forward strand.
CATCTCGCCCACGAGGATCACGTCGGGGTCCTGCCGGAGCGCGGCCTTCAAGGCGTCGCCGAAGCTCTGCGCGTCCGATCCCAGTTCACGTTGATTCACGATGCAGCGCTTGTGGTTATGCAGGAACTCGATCGGGTCCTCGATCGTCATGATGTGCTCTTCACGGGTCTCGTTGATCACATCGATCAGCGAGGCAAGCGTCGTTGACTTGCCTGAACCGGTCGGCCCCGTGACCAGAACCAAACCGCGTGGCTTATCGGCGAAGTCGCGGATTGAGGGCGGCAGACCCAGCGTCTCGAGCGGGACGACGTCAAACGGAATCAGGCGAAAAGCAGCGCCGAGCGCGCCCCGCTGGAAATAGGCGTTGACACGGAACCGGGCGCGGCCGGGGACGGCGTAGGCGAAGTCCAACTGCCAGTTCGTCTCGAGCTTCTGACGTTGGCTCCCCGTCAGGATCGAGTAGATGATCTCGCGGGTATCGGTGGACGTCAGCACCGGATACCCCTCGAGCGGCGTTAGCCGGCCGCGGATCCGCAGGGTGGGCGGTGCACCGGCAGCGAGGTGGAGATCGGACGCGCGCCGATCAACTACCTCGAGCAGAATCTCAGCGAAGTCGATCGACATCTAACAGGTTCCCTTTACCTCAGTGTTGTCCACAGGATCGGGACATGTATCGGCAACTTAGGACGAACCTGTAACCCGCGCGACCTCGGCAAGAGATGTGACCCCAGCTTTGACCTTCTCGAGCCCGTCCTCGCGCATCCGGCGCATGCCGTTGCGAGCCGCGACCACGGCGATCTGCTCGCTGGCGGCCCGCTTGAGCGTGAGGTCGCGAATTTCGTCATCGACGATCATCACCTCGTAGATGCCCGACCGCCCTCGGTACCCCATCCCGTTGCAACGGACGCAGCCGACTGGGGCATAGGCCTCAATGTCGAATTGGGCGTGGAATCCGTTGTCCCGGAGCACGTCGACGGGGATGATTGCTCGCTTCTTGCAGTGTGGGCACAGCGTTCTCACCAGTCGCTGGCCCACCACGCATTCGACCGCCGAGGCAACCAGGAACGGCTCGATTCCCATTTCAATGAGGCGCGAGATCGCGGACGCGGCGTCGTTCGTGTGCAGCGTCGACAGCACCAGATGACCGGTAAGGGCACCCTCGATTGCGATCTGCGCCGTCTGACGGTCACGGATCTCGCCAACCATCAGGATGTCCGGGTCCGCACGCATCATCGATCGCAATCCTGAATCGAATGTCAGCCCGGCCTTGATATTCACCTGCATCTGGGTGATCCCAGGGATCTGGTACTCGACCGGATCCTCGATCGTGATGATGTTCTTCTCTTCGGTGTTGAGTTCGAGTAGAGCTCCATAGAGCGTCGTCGACTTGCCGGACCCGGTGGGCCCGGTCGCAAGCAGAGCTCCGTGAGAGAGATTGAAGGCACGACGAAACCGCTCGAGCTCCATCGGCTGCAGGCCCAGCACGTCGAGATCCATCCGCATGTTCGACTGGTCGAGAATGCGGAGAACAACCGACTCCCCGTGGACGCTGGGAATCGTGACCACGCGCAGATCAACATGCCTGCCGTCGATCGTCAGCCCTACACGGCCGTCTTGCGGCAGTCTGCGTTCGGCGATGTTCAGGTCGCTCATGATCTTGATGCGACTAACGACGCCGCCGGCCATGCGCCTCGGAACCGAGGCTGCCTCTGTCATAACGCCATCGATGCGTAGCCGCACCCGCATCTCGTTCGAGCCGCGCGATGAGCCGTCTGGCTGCGGCTCAAAGTGAATGTCCGATGCGCCTCGTTCAGCTGCATCGGCGATGATCGAATGCACCAGCTTGATGACCGGCGCGTCGTCAGCTGATTCCCGCAGGTCCACGACCTCAAGCGACGCGTCCTCAGCGTCTTCGTCGACTGCTTGCGCAACCGCCGACTCGAACCTGTTCAGTCGCGAGATGAGCGCGAGTACATCATCAGTGGAGGCGACCGCAGGACGGATGTCGAGCCGCGTCATCAGCGAGATGTCGTCAAGCGCCAACACGTTGGCCGGGTCCGACATCGCCAACAGCAGCGTCCGCTTATCGAGCAAGGCCACCGGCACTGCTCCGTAGCGGCGCGCGGCGGTCGGGTTCAGGAGGTTGGCGGCCGCCATGTCCACCTGAAATACGCCAAGGTCGATGTGATCCAGACCGTAGCGCTCGGCGATCGCCCGCGACAGTTGATCCGCACTCAACGCATGCTGGTCGAGGAGCAGTCTCTCGGGCGCGACGCCCGCGATCCGCGCTTCTTCGATGGCTCGGTCCACTCGGTCACGCGCGACGTAGTCGAGCTCCACAAGCACGTCTGTAAGAAACCGCCCCGTCGCCCCGCGCCGGCGCGGCGGAGTGAGGCCCTTGATCGCCGGGATTGCGCGGCCGTCACTGGCACGCTCGCGCGCTGCGAGCGACGTCACATTCGCGATCGGAGGATCGCTCATCGCGCTCATACCGCCACCACCGCCACGCGCATCAGTGGAAGATCAGGGACACAGCCGGTGAACTGCTCGAAGCTGAGCGCGCCCTGTCGCACGAGGAGCTCAAGCCCGTCGACCACCGTGGCCGCGTTTTCGCGTGCGGCCTGAATGAGCGGCGTACCGCCTTCTCGATAGACGAAGTCCACCACGGTCTTGTACTCACACAGCTGATCGGCCGATATCGGCAATACGTTGAATAGTGGCACCTCGGTCGCAGCCGTCAAGCCGACGGGCGTGCAGTGCACGAGAACGTCCGCCACACGAGGCGATTCGACCACCGTGCCCCCAAGTCCTGCGCACAGCTCGAACGCCCGAGCCGGATTCCGGTTCCAGACCCACACCTTCTCGGCGCCGGCATCGCGGAGCGCCCATACGGCCGCGCGCGCACTCCCGCCGGCTCCCAGCACCATGGCGGTGTTCAGTTCGGTGCCGAGATCCCTGAGAGCACCAATCAGCGCCGGCGCATCCGTGTTGTCAGCGCTGATCTGGCCATCATCGTCAAACACAAGCGTGTTCGCCGCACCTATGGCCCTCGCTCTCTCGCTCGGGTACGACGCCACACGCAGCGCAGCCCCCTTATGCGGGATCGTCACGTTGATGCCACGGAAACCCGCACTCGGCAGCGAGCGCACCGTTTCATCGAATAGCTCTGGTGGGATCGGCAGCAGCTGATAGCGCCAGCCGTCCAGCCCGGCAGCGGCGAGCGCGGCGTTCTGCATCGCCGGGGACCGGCTATGCGCGACCGGCCAGCCGGTCACTCCGAGACGCGTGCGCTTAGCCACGCTTCTTCGCGCTGCAGAACTCGGTCTTGGTGGCGCCGCGCGCGTTCAGGGACCGCGAGTAGGCGGCCGACCACTCCAGGAACTGCTGGTAGTTGGAGGTGAAGGAGAGCGCGCCGTCGCCGCAGACCTTGACGATGAAGTAGAGGTAGTTGGTGGTCGCCGGATGGGCGGCCGCGAAGATCGCACCCAGCGCCGGGCTGTCGATCGGTGTCGGCGGCAGCCCCCTGTGGTTCAACGTGTTCCAGGGAGAAGACGAATTCAACTGCGCGTTGGTCAGGTTGCCCGTGTAGTTGTTCGCGGCGTACGCCGCCGTGGTGTCAAAGCCGAGATCCATCCCGAGCCGGAGCCGGTTGTAGACGACCGACGCGACAAGCCGCAGATCGCTCGGCTTGAACGCCTCCGCCTCTTCCAGAGAAGCGATCTTCAGGACGTCGTACTCCGTCAGGTTCTTCGAGCGGGCGTAGCTGAAGTTGATCCGAGCGAACTCCTGCTTGAAGCGGGTGAGCTGATCGGCGACGAGCGCCGTGATGCTGATCGGCCGCTTGAGAGCGTATGTGTCGGGATACAGGAAGCCCTCGAGCGATGGCGTATTCGCGGGCGCTCCGTAGTGAGCAGGGTTGAGCAGTCGCGACTTGATCGTGTCCCTGAGGTAGCTCCCCGGAACACCTTGAGACCGGAGCAGCTGATCAAGCTGCCAGCGCGATTTGCCCGGAATGATTGTCACATTCGTGGTCTGCGGAAGCGCCGGAGCCGTCGTCAGCACCTGCAGCGCCGCGCCGTAGGACATGCCGCGCTTCATTGCGAACGTGCCCGCGCGGAAGTGATCCCCGTCGAGTTCTGCCCGGAGCTTGAAGAAGAAGCCGGAGCTGACAACCCCGTCCTTGACGAGCACATCGCCGACCTCCCCTACGCTCGCTGCAGTCGGGATGGTCACTTCGATCCGGCCGGTGCCCGATCCTGCGAATGGCTGGTAGAGCGAGATCAGGAACCACAGACCGATGAGGACCAGCACGAGCGCTGCTACGGCGACAGTGCGCCGGCCGGTCCGCCGCCGAGGGCCGGTGGGACGCGGAGGACGAGTCGTTCGCCGACGTGGCGATCGCGCCGCACGCTGGGTCTGTGGCGCAGCCGGACTTGGGTTGGACACGATCGGCTGCTCGAAAGTTGGTGGATGGAATTGCGCGTCTGAGCCGGCGGCTAGGCCCTGACGCCGGGCCCGCGCCTCCGCGCGCAGGCGCCGCTCTTCCTCTCGCTCCGCGGCAGATCGCTCGTGCGGCTCGGCCATTCAGGGCGAGTGTATGCGTCTCACTCGGGAGCAGGCGTCCAGGGCTCCGAGCGGTGGGCGTCCAGCCACCCACTGAGCAGATGCGCCGCCGCCCGCGAATCCTCGCTGGCCCGAGCCCCCAGCCCTCCCCCGTCCTTCTGGGCGAGCCGAGTCGTGAACCGTTCGTCGTAGAGCTCGACCGGCACGTCGATCTTCTCCGCCAACGAAGCTGCGAACGCGCGGACCTCCCGGGTCTGGTCGGAGTCACCGCCTGACAGAGACAGCGGCAACCCGACGACCACCAGACTCACGTCTGAGGCGCGGACGAGCCCGACGAGCCGCCCCATCCCCTTCCGCGTGCCGGGGCGCAGCACCGGCTCCAGTGGGGTCGCCAGGACCCCTGTCGGGTCACTGATCGCAACGCCGCAGCGGGCGCTGCCGTAGTCGAGCGCGAGGACTCTCACCCGACGAACCTCAACCGACCGAAACCCAGGTCAGCCCGCGAGCGCCGATTCAATCGCGCCGCGCGCGACCTCGAGCGCCTCATCGAGCCGGGAGGGATCGCGGCCACCGGCACGACCGGAGGTGTCGCGACCACCCCCACCGCCGCCCACGATCGCCGCGGCGGCTTTGACGACGTTGCCGGCGTGAACACCACGGGACGCAATCGCAGGAGCGATCGCCGCAACGAGTTCGACCTTGCCATCGCCAGGCTGCCCGAGGACCACAGCGGCGTCCCCCAGCCGCGATTTCAGCTGGTCTGCCACGTCGAACAACACGCCGCTGTCAACGCCCGACACCGACGAGACCAGGACCGGAACGCCACTGACGGACACGGCGGAGGCGGCCAGCGCATCAAGATCGACGCCCGACCCGGCTGCAGAGCCGGCACCGCCGGCGCGCTTCAGGTCCTTCTCCAAAGACCGCACCCGCCCGCGCAGCTCAGCAGCGGTCGACACCAGATCGAGGATTGGCACCCGGAGCTCGCGCGCGGCGGCGGCCGCCACCCGGTCGTGATCGCGCAGCAACTCCACGGCCACTGGCCCGGTCAGAGCCTCGATCCGGCGCACGTTGGCCGCAGACGAGGTCTCCGCGGAGATCTTGAAGACGGCGATCTCCGCGGTCGAGCGCACGTGGGTGCCGCCGCAGAGCTCGCGTGAGAACGTTCCATCCCCGACTTCGACCATCCGCACGATGTCCCCATACTTCTCGCCGAACAGGGCCATCGCCCCGAGCGATCGAGCCTCGTCGAGGGTCGTCGTCAGCGCCCGTACCGGGTAGGCGCCGAGGATCCATTCGTTGACCTGGTTCTCGACTTCGAGAATCTCCTCGGCGGACATGCTGGAGCCGTGTGTGAAGTCGAACCGCAGCTTGTCGGGGCCGACGTAGGACCCGGCCTGGCGGACGTGCGTGCCGAGCGTCGCGCGCAGCGCGGCGTGCAGCAGGTGGGTCGCCGTGTGGTTGCACTCAGTCGCGTGCCGGGCCTGACGGTCGACGACCGCGCGCACCCGTTCGCCGGCCGACAGCGACCCTTCCACCAGCGATACGGACAGAACCTGGTCAGATCCCAACCGCAGAACATCCTCCACCACCGCGACGCAATCCCCGTCGAAACAGGAGACCGAGCCGGCGTCATGGACCTGGCCGCCGCCGGTGGCGTAGAACGGGGACTCGACCAGCTTCACCAGGATCCGGCCGTCCTCCCCGTCGGCAACGGCCCCAACGGTCGTCTCCACAGACAGCGACGAATAACCCTCAAACGAACTGGCGAATCCGGCAGAACCGGCAAACGCGCTTGCCTTCTCTCGCAACGAGCCCGGGCCCGTGAACCGCCCGCCGGCTGCCCGGGCACGCGTCCGCTGCTCGTCCATCAGCGACTCGAAGCCGGCCTCGTCCACGCCGAGGCCGCGCTCGGCGGCGAGCTCCAGAGTCAGATCGACCGGGAAGCCATGGGTGTCGTGCAGCAGGAACGCGTCCTCGGCGGCAATCCCCTCGTCGCCGTTCTCGACAGCTCGGGCGATCAGTTCGTCGAGCAGCCGCGAACCCTGCTCAAGCGTCTTGCCGAACGACTCCTCCTCGGACGCCAGCCAGCGTGACACCGACTCGCGCTGGGCAAGCAGTTCGCCGTATTCACCGCCCATCAGCTCGTTGACGACCTCTTGGTACTTCAGGAGGAAGCCCGGGTCCAGTGACAGCGTCTGGCGACCTTGGAGGATCGCCCGGCGCATGATCCGCCGCAATACGTAGCCGCGATCCTCGTTGGAGGGCACGACGCCGTCGGCGATCAGGAAGGTCATCGCGCGGGAGTGATCCGCCAGCATCCGCAATGCCCGATCGACCGCCGCGTCACCGGATTCATACCGACGGCCAGACAATGACTCGCCAAGCTCGATCAGCGGCGCGAACTGGTCGGTCTCGAAGACCGTCTCCTTGCCCTGAAGGATGGCCGCCATCCGGTTCAGCCCCATGCCCGTGTCGATGTTCTTGGCCGGCAGCGGCGTTACCGAGTTCGGCGGATCCTGGTTGAACTGCATGAACACGAGGTTCCAGAACTCGAGGAAGCGGGCGTTCTCCCCACCCGGAAGATCATCCGGCGAGCCGAATGCGAGGCCGCGGTCCAGATACAGCTCGCTGTCGGGACCGCATGGCCCGGTGACCCCGGATTCCCAGAAGTTCTCCTCGCGGTCGAGCAGGACGATCCGCTCCCGGGGCATCCCAACCTCCAGCCACAGGTCGATCGCCTCCTGGTCAGGCCCGAGCCCGAGCTGCTCGTCACCGCCGAATACGGTCACCCAGATGTCGTCCTCGTTGAGTCCGAAGCCGTCGCGGCTGAGCTCCCATGCGAAACGGATCGCGTCGCGCTTGAAGTAGTCACCGAAGCTGAAGTTGCCGAGCATCTCGAATAGCGTCAGGTGGCGTGCGGTGACGCCGACGTTCTCGATGTCGCCGGTCCGAAACGACGGCTGGCAGGTCGTCAGACGGTTGCTCGGCGGCTGCTCGCTGCCGGCGAAGTACGCCTTCAGCGGGTGCATTCCCGCGACGATGAAGAGCGCCGATTTGTCGGTCGCCGGCGGGATCAAGGATGCGCCCGCGAGCCGCAGGTGACCGTGTTCCTCGAAGAATGAGGTGTACGTCCGCCGGATCTCGTCTGAGGTCATCGCCATAGGGGTCGCAGTGTATGCGGGGAACTCGTCCACCCGTCCAGACGCGAACGAGACCACTCAAGCGATTGCACCGACGGCCCGATCCTCACGATTGTGTGCGCATCTCGGTCAAGGCGCGTGGCTGCCCTCATCAGCACGATCGTGGCGCTGGCATTCATCGCCGGCGCGACGACGCAGGCCCACGCCGCGACGTTTGACCTGCTCGGATTTCACTTCAACGCACCGGTGCAAATCGTCGACGAGAACGCCGGTAATGCGGTTGTCACGGTCACCCGGACCGATACCCAGCAAGCCGCGCAGGTTCGCTACATCACGATCGGCCTGACCGCCATCGCGCCCTACGACTACACGCCCGAGAAGGGCATGCTTTCGTTCAACAGGGGCCAGGCAACCGCCAGCTTCGATGTGCCGATCGTCGATCACGGCGTCACGTCGCTTCCGACCACCATCTCGGTCTCACTGTTCGGCCCATCGCCGATCGGGCTGGCCACCCCGTCAACCGAGGTCCTGACGATCCTCAACGATGACGGCGACGCGAGCCCTGACCCGAGTAACCCACTTGAACTGAACGCCGCCAGCACCTCGACCAATCCGCTGACCGGAGCGAGATTTTTCGTCGATCCACAGGACGAGGCCGCTGCCGCTGCCAAGCGCGACCCGGAGATCGAGGCGATCGCCGATCAGCCCGGAGCGGCCCGCTTCGGCTCGTTCAGCTATCCGAACGCGACCGTGTCGGTCCAGCGCTATCTGGCCCGCGCCAATGCCGAGTCGCCCGGATCAATCCCGATTCTCACGACCTACCGGATCGTCGACGGGCACTGCGGCAATTGGTCGGACACCCAGCAGGACGTCAGCTCATACGAGAACTTCATCGATGGCTTTGCCGCCGGGATCGGCACCTCCAAGGCGGTCGTGGCGCTCGAGCAGGACGCGTTGATCACGGTCGGGTGCCTATCGAAGCACGGCGTTTCGGTCCGGATGCAGGAACTCCAATACGCGGTCAACTACCTGACTGAGCACTGTCCGCACCTGATCATCTACCTCGACGCCGGTGCGGCCGACGCGCTCCCGGCCAGGGAGGCCGCAGGCCTGCTCGAGCGCGCGGGTGTCTCGAAGATCCAGGGCTTTTTCCTCGACGCAACGCACTTCGACTGGACCTCCAAGGAGATCGCCTACGGCGACCAGATCTCCAAGCTCACAGGTGGCAAGCATTTCATCGTCTCCACCGGGGAGAGCGGCCGCGGCCCGTTGGTGCCAAAGGATCGAGCTCAGCAAGGCAACGAGGTCCTCTGCAATCCTCCAGGCCGCGGTTTGGGCCCCAGGCCGACGACGGACACCGGATACGCCGACGTCGACGCGTTCGTCTGGCTCGACAACCCGGGCGGCTCAAGCGGCACCTGCAACGGCGGACCGAAGGGCGGCACCTACTGGCCCGCCTACGCCGAGATGCTGATCAAGAACGCCGATTACAGCGTTCGCTGATCAGCGGTTCCAGCTCGCGTCGTCGCCCTTTGCGACCTTGGTGGCGGTGGTGCCACCCCACCGCACGGTCTGGATCGTCCCCCGCGACGGCGGCGACTCGAACCCGCCCTGGTCGATCAGCAGCGTGGTGCCGTCCGAAGAGATCCCCTGGGGCTGCACGTACTGGCCCTTGACCTTGATCGGCTTCACCAGAAACGGTGAGAGCTGCACGATGTAGGCGAGGTCGGTGTCCTCGCCACCGAAGGCCGCGATCAGCCGGTTGCCGCTCGCGGACGCCGCCAGCGGTGAGAGCCCGCTCTGCAAGAACGACACCTTCATGTGCGTCAGCTGCCGCGTGCTCGAGCCATGGAGAAGCCACAGCTGGTAGACCGGTGCCTCGTTCTTGCGCAGCGTCTCGTGGTCATAGACGATGCCCTTGGCCGTCCACAGCGGCAGCAGGCTGCGGCCATCGCTTGTCAGCCGGGTTGGCGTGCCACCGGTCGGGGCGGCCTCATACAGGTTCACGCCCTTCAGGAAGGTCTGATCGGTTGACTCGGCATAGACGATCTCGTCGCCCGTGCCTGTCGGATCGAAGCTGGCCTGCGCGATATAGCCGGTGGCGATCGTCTGCACTTGCCAGGTGGTTGTGTCGATGACCGCGAGCTCGGTTTTCCGTGCGGTGGCCCCGTCCATCAGCTCGACGGCGAGGTATCGCGAGTCCGCCGACCAGGCCAGTGGCTCCGCCTCGCCGAGCGCCGCGTCGAAGAACGTGTGCTTGCCGCCGGCTGTCGCGTAGACCACAAGCGCGGGCCCCTTCGAGGCGACCGTCGATGCGGCGACCTCTGCCCCGTTGGGAGACAGCTCCGGCCCGACCCCGGCGCCGAGCCTCCGCGCGCCGGTTCCGTTCGCGGCCGCGATCCAGACGCTCTCCGAATTCGTCCCGCGCACAAACGCGATCTGCGCTGCCGGCGTGCCCGCGCTGGCCGACGAGGCCGCAAACGCGACGGCGGTCGCCAGCACTGCGACTAACCCGGTGCCAACCCTCATCGACCGGATCCTAACTACAGCGCGGTGATCGTGCCCCATCCGACGATCAGCTCGTCGTCCATCAGGCACGCCAGCTGCCCGGGAGCGGCACCGGCGATCGGCTCGTCGAGTTCGAGCATCAGCTCCCGGTGGTGACCCGCATCCGGCTGCCCCGCGACCCGTGCCGCAAATGGATGGGTGCGGTAGCGCAGCTTGACCCGGTTGACGCGAGCCCCCTCCCGGTGCAGCCGCGCGCCGCGGACGCGCACGCGATCCGTAAAAAGAGCTTCACGCGGCCCCACGACAACCCGGTTGGACGCCGCGTCCTTCTCAATCACGTACAGGGGGAGGCTCGCTCCCGCACCCAGGCCACGTCGCTGGCCGACGGTGAACAGTTCATGGCCGTCGTGGGCCGCGAGGACGTTGCCTTCGAGGTCGACGAGCTCACCTGGATGCGGCGCGATTCCGCCATGCTTCTCGAGGAACCGGCCGCGGCTGGTCCCGGCCAAAAAGCACAGGTCCTGGGAGTCCGCCTTGGCGGCGACCGGCAGATCGGCAGAGGCGGCAAGTGCGCGCACTTCGGTCTTGGCCATCTCGCCGAGTGGGAACCGCATCCGCGCGAGCGACTCCGATGAGAGCGCCGAGAGCATGTACGTCTGGTCCTTGCCGGGGTCGGCCGCGGCCCGCAGCAGCCCGTCCTGGACGCGCGCGTAGTGGCCGGTGGCGAGCGTCGCGCAGCCGAGGCGGTCGGCGAGATCGAGCATCGCGTCGAGGCGGACGTGGCCGTTGCAGAGCACGCATGGGTTCGGGGTCTCCCCTCGCCGGTAACCGTCGATGAACGGCTCCACCACACCGGCACGGAACTGCTCGCGCAGATCCAGCGTGAAATGCGGCAGACCCAAGTCGTGCGCCAGCTTCCGCGCCTGGGAGACGGCAGTCGAGGAGCAGCAGCTCTTCTCGGCATCGCCTTCGCGATCGGCCCACAGCTCGAGCGTGACCGCGACCGTCTCCCCCTGCTGCGCGCACAGCAGCGCCGCGACGGTGGAGTCAACGCCGCTTGACATCGCCACCAATGTCCGATCAGTGGCCGTCAGCGCACCGGCGCGATAGGCGGCGCTGCCGAGCGCCCGCGCCAGCCCGTCGGCCACAACCTCAGCCGCGTGGAACTTCCCGGGGCTCAGCCCACCGACCTCATCACAAATCGAACCCGCGCCGATGCGGGCTGCCTCGAGCAGCCCCATCCCACGCACCAACCCGACTGCGGCGCTCGCGGCCGCCGTCGTCGCGCCACAGCCGTGCGCCTCAAACCCGGCATCCAGAACAACAGCACCATCGGTTGCGAGGCTGAAGATGACGGTGTCGCCGCAGGCGCCGCCCTCGGCGGTGATCGTGAACGCGCCGTCGGGCACGTGGCCCCTGCCCTGCGGCGAGGTCAGGTGGTGCTCGAACACCTCGGCGTCCATCGTCGCCTCAGGATAGAGGCCGCTCGAATGGTCCCTCAGGGGGTCGTCGTGCTGCGCGCCGCCGCGTCCTGCGAGGCGACCGACGCCTTGGCGGCGTTGATCGCGCCCTGGTAGGCGCCGAGCCCGCCACCCGACCCCGTCGACGATGCGCCCGCCCCAAGCGAGCTGATCATCAGATACGCGACGATCGCCAGCACCGCCAGCAGCCCCACCATCCCGACCGGAGAAACCCTCATACGACGCGCTTCGACCGAACCAGGAAGGAGATTGAGCGACTGGACGCACGTTCTAGGACACCCGTCCACTGCCGTGGGTGGCCCAACGGGGCCACGCCACTAGCGCAACTTCAGACCGAGTTCGCGCAGCTGGATGTCGTCGACCGGAGCGGGGGCGCCGGTCAGCGGATCGGCTCCCGAAGTCGCCTTCGGGAACGCGATCACCTCGCGGATGTTGTCGCGGCCCGCGAGCAGTGCGATCAGCCGATCGATCCCCATCGCGATGCCGCCGTGCGGTGGCGCGCCGTACTTCAGCGCGTCGAGCAGGAACCCGAACCGCAGCTGCGCCTCGTCCTCGTCAATTCCGATCAGCTCGAACACCCGCTGCTGGATGTCACGGCGGTGGTTGCGGACCGACCCCCCGCCGATCTCGTTGCCGTCGAGCACGAGGTCATAGGACTTCGACAGCAAGCTCGCGGGATCAGACAGATCCTCACCCAGAGGCGCCGTGAACGGATGGTGCTCAGCGTCATAGCGGCCGGTCTCGGGATCGAAGTGGAACATCGGGAACTCGACGACCCAGTGCAGGTCATGCGAGCCCTCGGGCACAAGCGAGAAGCGCCGCGCGAGCTCGAGCCGCAAGGCGCCAAGCACCGCACGGGCGACCGGGATCTCATCCGCGACGATGAACAGCACGTCGCCGACGGACGCACACAGAGTCGCTTTGATGCCCTCGATCTCCTCGGTGGAGAGGAACTTGGCGATCGGCGAGCGCAGCGTCCCGTCCTCGAGCACGAACGCCCAGACGAGCCCACGCGCGCCGTAGCCCTTGGCGAACTCGGTCAGGGCGTCGAGGTCGGAGCGCGGCAGCTCGCGGACGCCGGCGTTGATGCCGAGCACGGCGGGTGCGGTCTTGAAGACGTTGAACTCGGAGCCGGCGACGGCCGCGCTCAGATCGTGCAGCTCCAACCCGAACCGCCGGTCCGGCCGGTCAGATCCCCACCGCTGCATCGCTTCGGAGTGCGAGACCCGCGGCCACGGCGGCGCGGGCACGTCGTAGCGCTCACGGGCGAACACCTCGCCGTAGACCGACTCCATCAGCTCGATCACGTCGTCGACGTCGACGAACGCCATCTCGATGTCGAGCTGCGTGAACTCGGGCAGCCGGTCGGCGCGGGAGTCCTCGTCCCGGAAGCAGCGGACAACCTGGTAGTAGCGCTCGAGCCCGCCGATCATCAGCAGCTGCTTGAACAGCTGCGGGGACTGCGGCAGCGCGTAGAACGAGCCGGCCGCCGACCGCGCCGGCACCAGGAAGTCACGCGCGCCCTCGGGCGTCGAGCGCGTCAGAAACGGCGTCTCGATCTCGAGGAAGTCCTGCGCATCGAGCACCTCGCGCATCGTCTGGATGACGCGGTGGCGGATCGCGAGAGCCTCCTGCATCGGGGCGCGGCGGAGATCAAGTGAGCGGTAGCGCAGGCGCAGGTTCTCATCGACGGGTGAGTCCTCGTCGATCTGAAATGGCGGCGTGTCGGCGTCGGCGAGCTGCTCAAAGCCGCTCACCGCGATCTCAATCTCGCCGGTCGGGATGTTCGGGTTGACGTTCTCCGGCGCGCGGCGGGTGACCGTGCCGGACGCGGTGATCACGTCCTCGGAGCGCAGGGCGTGCGCGGCCGCGTGCGCCTCGGGCGCCGTGTCCGGATGGAAGGTGAGCTGCACGATCCCGGAGCGGTCACGCAGATCGATGAAGATCAGGCCGCCGTGGTCCCGGCGACGATGCACCCAGCCGGCCACGCGGGCTTCAGAACCCGCCCGTGACGCGGTGAGCGTGCCGGCCCAGGCATCGCGGTATCCGTTGCTGCGGGGCGGCTGCTTCACAGGATGCTGTGTCCTCTCAGAATCGTGGCGATCACGGCGTCGGCAGTCACCTCGTGCTGCTCGCCGCTCGACATGTCCTTCAACTGGGCGTGCTCCGCGTCGGTCACGATCGCAACGTAGCGAGCCCCGAGCCGATCTGCGTGACGGAGCGCCGCCTTCAGCGAGCGGCCCGTCAGCTCGAGCTGTGCCGCCAGATCCGCGCGGCGAGCCTCGCGGGCGAGCTCGAACGCCGGAGCGGTGGCTCCGTCCTCGGAGGCGCGGTCGATCACGACCAGCAGGTCGACGATGTCGGGCGCGACCGGTTGGCGGGAGCCCGCCAGCAGGATCCGCTCGACGCCGGCCGCGAACCCCACGCCCGGCGTCGGCTGGCCGCCGATCTGCTCGATCAGCCGGTCGTAGCGACCGCCGCCGCCGACGCCGGACTGGGCGCCGAGCGCGTCAGAGGTGAACTCCCAGAGCGTGCGGGTGTAGTAGTCGAGGCCGCGGACGAGCGTCGTGTCGATCTCGTAGCGAACGCCGGCGGTATCGAGCAGTTGGCGGACGACGCCGAAGTGCTCGAGGTCCTCGGCGTTCAGGCGATCGAGCAGGCGCGGCGCGTTCTCCATCACCTGCTGGGTGCCCGGGTGCGAGGAATCAAACGCCCGCAGCGGATTGAGCTCGATCCGCGCCTTGACCTCCTCTGACAGCTGGTCCGCGTGCGCGTGCAGGTAGGCGGTCAGCTCGTCGCGATACTCGGCGCGCGTCTCGGGCGTGCCGAGGCTCGTGAGGCGCAGCCGCACGTTGGCGACGCCCATGTCGTCGAGCAACTCGGCGAGCAGGACGATCAGCTCAGCGTCGGCCTCGGGGCGCTCGGTCCCGATCACCTCGGCTCCGAACTGCCAGAACTGGCGGTAGCGGCCCTTCTGCGGGGCTTCGGCGCGGAAGAAGCTCGACAAGTACCAGAACTTGACCGGCTGCGGGAGCTTGTGCATCCCATGCTCGATGTAGGCCCGGCAGATCGGCGCGGTCCCCTCCGGGCGCAGCGTCAGCGAGCGGCCGCCCGCGTCGGTGAAGCTGTACATCTCCTTCTGCACGATGTCGGTCGAGGCGCCGACGCCTCGCGCGAACAGCTCGGTCGCCTCAAACGCGGGCGTCTCGATCCGCTTGTAGCCGGCGGCACCGAAGATCCGCCGCGCGTGCGACTCGAGGATGCCGCGCTCCTCGGCGTCCTTGGGCAGGACGTCATAGGTGCCCTTCGGTGCTTCGATCACAGGTTGGAGGAGAGTTCCGCGAGGAAGGGGTTGGTGGCGCGCTCGGCGCCGAGCGTGGTCACGCCCATGTGACCGGGGTACACGGTCGTCTCGGCCGGGAACTCGTCGAGCAGCGCCTCGATCGAGGCCAGCAGCGTCGGCCAGTGACCACCGGGCAGATCGACGCGGCCGACCGATCCCTGAAACAGGACGTCACCTGAGAGCAGCGCGTTCTCGTCGCGGACCGCGTAGGTCACGTGACCGGGGCTGTGACCCGGCGTGAAGCGCACATCGAAGGTCAGGCCTGCGAGCTGCAGCTCCTCGCCGCCGGAGACGAGGTGGTCGGCCTTGTAGGACTCGAACGGCCCGAGCCCGGGGAAGTTCATGTAGTCGTTGATGTTCGCGAGGATCTCGGCCTCAAGCGACGGGCAGTAGACCGGGGCGCCGGTCGCCCGATGCAGCGCCGCGACGGCACCGACATGGTCGAAGTGCGTGTGCGTCAGCAGGATCGCATCGACCGTCGTGATTCCGAGCGCGTCAAGCGCCTGGATCAGGCGGTCGGCCTCCTCCCCGGGATCGATCACGACCGCCGTGCTCGCGTCGGCTCCCGCGCGGACGAAGTAACAGTTCTCCTGAACGGGCCCGACGGTGAACGCGCGGACGTCAATCATCGCTTCGCCGTGACCGCGCGCTTCGCCATCCGGCGCTTCCACAGGTAGCGCTCGACGTAATAGCCGCCGGGGATGTAGATCGCGGCGGCGAACACGGTCAGTGCCAGGGCGGGCACGATCTTGCCCTTCTCGCTGATGATCAGCAGGACGAACATCAGCACGGCGACGATCAGCGCGCGGGTCGTCGAGGAGCGCCATGTCGGCGGCTTGTTGAGCCGCTCCTCACGCGCGATATCCCGCGCGGCGCGCTTCTTCTCTTCCTTCGTCGGCGGCCGGCCGGTGCGGCCCCGCGACTCCACGACACCCGCCGCGTTGCCGCGGTGCTTGGTGCTGCGTTTGCGCTTCGTCTGAGCCATCTTGGCGTGGACTTTAGACGGTGTCAGTCAGCGCTTGGACCACATCCTCGAGGTGACGGCGGTTGCGCACCTCGAGGTCCGCTGGGAACCCCTGAAACGCGCTTCTCGGGGCGAGTCCCACGAGCTCCGCCCGCGCCGGTGTCGCGTGACGGGAGATCGCCGCGATCACCGCCGCAAGCGGAGTCGCGAGGTGGTCCTCAACGTTGGTCGAGATCTGTGCCCGGTCGGGGTTGTGCAGCTGGATCCCGATCGCCCGCGTCGAGGCAAGCCCGTCCGGCCCACCCTCCCTGATCAGCGCCGCGATCCGGATGGCATCCTCGACAGTCGCCGGTGCCTCCAGCTCGACGTTGAAGGCAATCAGCGGCGGGCGCACGGCCACAAGCACGGCACCGGCGGTCGGGTGCAGCGTCTTGGGGCCGAAGTCGGGCTGCAGCTCACCAGCGTCGATCCGCTGTTGCAGGATTCCCGGCCCACCGCGGCGCACGTTCGCCCGCGTCTGTCGGTTCTGCGTGAGCGATCCATACAGGAACACCGGTAGGTCGAGCTCGTCCGCGAGCCGATCGGCCGAGCACCAGCGCCTCCGCGGCGGCAGCGCCCCGGTCCTCCGGCCGCGGATGCACGATCGGCGCCACGTCAATGGCTCCGATTCGTGGATGCGCGCCCCGTTGGGCGCGCAGATCGATCGCTGCGACTGCCTGCCTGGCCGCCTCGAGGACCGCCGCGCTCAGCTCGCCGGGCGCGCCGGTGGCTGTCAGCACCGTCCGGTTGTGGTCCGGATCGCTGTGGGTGTCAAGCAGCGTTGCGCTCGTGGAGATCGCCGACCGGAGCTTGGCGATCGTCGTTGGGTCGCGGCCCTCTGAGAAGTTCGGGATCGCGAGAAGAATCGGCATCGACGTGAGTGATACCGGCACGGGCGTTTTGGGGCGCAGCCGGCGCCGTCTGCACCGCATGTGCGCGCGCCCACCCGTACTAGACTGACCGTCCCCGCCGGAGTAGCTCAGTCGGTTAGAGCAGCGGAATCATAATCCGCGTGTCGGGGGTTCGAGTCCCTCCTCCGGCATTTTGTGATGAGTCGGGACATGTGTCACCGATGAGTCGCGTCATGCGTCACTTTTGAGGGAGCCAGGCCAGCGGCCTGGCTCTTTGTTTTGGTTGCGCCAGTAGGTCCTTTCGGGCTGGATGAGGTGGCGGCCTAGGAGTTCGCCGGTGGTCAGGTCGGTCACGAGCACTTGGTGGTCGTCGGCGAGCGCGAGGACGCGTTTGCGGGCGTGTGGGGTGCCGATGCCGAGGTGGTGCATCCGGCGGCCACTGGCCAGAGCGGCTGGCCGTGCTCAATAACCTCATCGCTGACGGCGAGCCGCACCCCGATGGGACCACCGATGCATGGGTCGGCGTCGGATCACGGTCACGGAGTGCCCGGCACGATACTTTCGCTCGTCACGTTCTCGCCGATCACACGGGGCATCCTCGCGGCAGCCGCACAACTGAACCGGTCAATGTCCGATCGGTTGACGCAAATCCACCTGACCGGGGCAATACACCTGCACTCGGCCGGTGAGATCAGCGCCGTCCTCACGTTCGATACGCAGTTCCAGGACGGTTGTCAGCACCACGGAATCGCCGTCGAAGCGCCAACCATCTGACAACACCGTCTACTTCCTGTCCAACGGAGCCAGGATCACCAAGGCTTTTCGTGGTACTACACAAAGGCACTCGTGCCGGTGATGTCGCGACCGACGATCAGCGTCTGGATCTCGGCGGTGCCCTCATACGTGACGAGCGCCTCCATATCGCAGAGATGGCGGATGACGTGGAACTCGAGCGTGATCCCGTTGCCGCCGAGGATGTCGCGCGCGAGCCGGCAGACATAACGCGCCTTGACGCTGCAGAAGTACTTCGCCAGCGCCGCCATCGTGTCAGTCATCTGCCCCGAGTCGATCAACCGGCCGAGGCGGATGCAATAGAGCTGCATCGCGGTGAGCTCGCCGAGCATCTCGACGAGCTGGGCCTGCACGAGTTGCATCTTGGCGATTGGCTTACCGAACTGAACGCGCCGCTCGGCGTAGGTCAGCGCGAGCTCGTAGGCCGCCACCGCGTGCCCAGTGGACGACCACGCAACCATGTTGCGGGTCCCCATCAGCACCTTGGCGACGTCAGCGAAGGAGTTGCAGTTCACCAACCGGCGGTCCTCGGGCAACCGCACGTCATCGAGCACGATGTCGGCGTTCTGGACGATGCGCAGCGCCATCTTCCCGCCGATCTTCGAGGCGGTGTAGCCGGGGTCGTCCTTCTCGACGACGAATGCCTTGACCTGATGGTCCTCGACGTCGCGGGCGAACACGATGATGATGTCGCACCAGACGGCGTTGCCCGGCCAGCGCTTGCGGCCGTTGACGACCCAGGAGTCCCCGTCACGCCGGGCAGTCGTCTCCAGGGCGACCGAGTCCGAGCCGTGATCGGGCTCGGTCAGCGCGAACGCCCCGATCCGGCTGAGGTCCGCCATCGCGGGCAGCCACCGAGAACGCTGTTGCTCGGAGCCGAGCTTGTAGATGGACTGCATCGCCAACCCGACGTGGACACCCAGGAACGTGCCGATGCTGCCATCGAGGCGTGCGAGCTCGTAGGACACGAGCCCTTGGCCGACTGCCGTCATCGGCACGGTTCCATAACCCTCCATCGTGTCGCCGACGATCTGCAGGTCGCGGAGCCCGGGCACCAGCTCAAACGGAAACTCCCCGCGCTCCCAGTAGTCGTTGACCACCGGGAGGATTTCGGCCTCCCCGAAACGTCGCACCTTCTCGAGCAGCCCGAGTTCCTCCGCGGAGAGCTGCTCCTTCATCAGGAAATAGTCGGTCTCGCGTGACAGCGCGAGGCCATCGGCCAATTCGGCGGTCAGCGGATCGGTCATACGAAGTCCTCTCGGTTGCGCCCGGGAGGCGGAGCACGCCTTCCGCGCAGTCTCGTCCAGGTGGTGCCAGCCCGCGGTCGGCGAGCTGATCGGCCAGCTTATGCCGCAGGAACACCGAACGGTGGGGCATCTCACAAACTGATGGTTGGACGTACCGCAAGCCGCCCTCTCGTGACCTCCACGCCGCGGACATGGTGGAACTCCAGCTGTCAGAGTGCGGTTCATGACCGACGAGCTGAGAGCACGGCTGCGAGCAGTCCGCCTGTATCTGGTGTCGATGCCGACCAACCTCGTCTCTCTGGACGCCGCGCTGCGCGGCGGCGTTGACCTCGTACAGGTCGCTCACCCGGCGGAGTCCCGCGATGAGGACATCGTGACGACGGGACGCCGCTTCAAGGCTGTCTGCGATCGATACGGCGTCCCGATGCTGCTCAATGGCCGATGGGATCTGGTTGACGCGGCTGGCGCCGACGGCGTGCACCTGAACGTCGACGATGGCAACGTCGCGCGTGCACGTGACGCGGTCGGGTCTGGACGTCTTGTGGGGCTGTGGACGAAGAACGAAGCTGACGTCGACGCCGCCGCCGGTCTCGACCTCGACTACATCAGCGTCGGACCGATCTACGGCACGCCCACCCTCGCGGACCGACCAGCAGTCGGCGTCGCACTGGCTGCGTACGCGGCTGCCCACAGTGCTCTGCCGGTGTTCGCGATCGGCGGTATCAACGCGTCGCACATCAAGGATCTGGGCGCTGTCGGCGTGACGCGGATCGCGGTGATGGGCGTCATCGCGCGCGCAGCCGACCCCGAGCAGGCCGCTGCCGAACTGAAGGCCCAGCTCACACGGCTGTAGCGAGGATCTGCTCCCCTGTGGCTGAGCATCCGAGGGGATCACGGTTACGGCTCGGGAAGGAACCGCCGAGCGGGGCGTCTTGAGATGAGAACCGCATTGCGTTCTCTCTCTACGACAGGAGCCTTTCCAGTGTCCAAGCAGTCATTCCTTGCGATCGCGGGCGCCGCCCTGGCCGCCGCGGCGCTCACCGGAGCAGCGGTCAGCGCCGCTGCGTCGCCGCCCGCGGCTGCGCCGCCATCGGCTGTGCATGCCAGCGCGGCACGCGGCGCGTTTCTCTCCTCGTTGCGCACGATCAGCACTGTCGGTTCGACGGTCCCGGCAAACGGCGATGTGAACCCGTACGGCCTGTCCGTGGTGCCGAAGACGGTTGGCTCACTGACCGCCGGCGACTACCTGGTCAGCAACTTCAACGCCAAGTCGAACAACCAGGGCACCGGGACGACGATCGTCGAGCTGACACCGGGCGGAAAGTTGTCGGTGTTCGCGAAGATCAACGCACATAAGCTTCCCGGCGCGTGCCCGGGCGGGGTCGGCTTGACGACCGCGCTGAGCATCCTGCCCGGTGGATATGTCGTCGTCGGCAGCCTGCCGACCACCAATGGCATGTCGGCCACGGCGAAGGACGGCTGCCTGATCGTGCTCGACAGCCATGGCCAGCCGGTCGAGACGATCGCCGGCAAGAACATCCAGGGACCGTGGGACATGACCTCCGCGACTGAGGGCTCAACGACGACGCTGTTCGTCAGCAACGCGCTCAACGGTGGGGCTGCCGCGGGCCGCACCACGATCGACAACTCGACGGTGGTGCGCATCAGCCTGAGTACGGCCGCCGGAAACGCACCGGTGGTTGCGAGCGAGCAGGTCGTCGCCGACGACATCCCGTGGCGCGATGACAAGGCCGCGCTCGTGATCGGCCCGACTGGCGCCGCGCTGGCCAAGAACGGGACGCTCTACGTCGCCGACACGCTCAAGAGCCGGATCATCGCCATCCCCGATGCATTGGCGCGCACGACGGCGCTGCCCGATAAGAACATCACGCTCACCTCAGGCGGCCAGCTCAATCAGCCGCTCGGGCTGATCCTCGCGCCGAACGGCGACATCCTGACGACCAACGCGGGTAACGGCAACATCGTCGAGACGACGCCGGCTGGCCACCAGATCGCCACGGCGCCCGGTGACGCGAAGACCGGCGCCGGATCCCTGTTCGGCCTCGCAATCGCGCCGCGCGGCAAGGGTCTGCTGTACGTCGATGACGGGTTCAACACCCTCAGGCTCCTCCATTAACCCTCGGTGGACCCGCCGTCGCAACCGCTGACTCCAACGACAAGTAGCATCGCGACGGCGGGTCACCCGAGCACAAGGAGCAGGCATGGCGGACTACTCAATCGCGCGGCTTGAGGAGATTCCCGAGATCGATGACGGGCGCCTCCCGTTCCGGGCGGTCCGCCATCACCTCGGGATCAGGACCTTCGGGATCAACGCGAGAACCGCACCGGCCGCCGGAGACCGGCTGATCGTCGAGCACGAGGAGAACGAGCCCGAGTCCGGCGAGGAGCTGTACATCGTCATCTCCGGGCACGCGACCTTCGAGCTCGACGGCAACAGCGAGGACGCGCCCGCCGGCACATTCGTCCGGGTGCCCCCTGGCATCAAGCGCACGGCGTTTGCGCGGGAGGCCGGCACGACGGTGCTCCTGATCGGTGCCGGGCCCGAGGACAAGCCCTACGAGGTCACCGGCTGGGAGCTCTTCGCGCCACTGTTCCCGCTGTTCGAGAGCGGCGACTACGAGCAGGGTGCCGACCGGGCAGAGGCACTGCTCGCCGAGAACCCGGGGCTGGGATCGTCCGTCCTCTACAACACCGCCTGCTTCCAGAGCGGAGCGGGACGGATCGACGCCGCGATCGCCAATCTGCGCCGGGCAGTTGAGCTCTCGCCCCAGTTGGCGGAGCTTGCCCGCGAGGACGACGACTTCGACGCACTGCGCGGTCACCCCGCGTTCACCGAGATCGTCGGCAGCTGACGCCCCGGCGGCACCAGGCTGCGCCGCCTGCCGCACGATCACAAAGCTTTCACGCCGCTTTCACATTTAGGATCAGGCTCAATGAGCCTCACCACCCGATTCGCCGCGCTGCTACGCGGGACCGACCGCACCCTGTTTGACCTGTTCGCCCGCGCCGGCGATAACAACCTCCGCGCAGCCCAGCTGCTTGATCAGATGCTGCACAACTTCCCCGACAGCATGTCGCTGGCGGCGCAGATTCGCGACTCCGAGCACGCAGGCGACCAGATCACCCATGAGGTGATCAACCGCATGAACCAGACGTTCGTGACTCCGATCGAGCGCGAGGACGCGCTGAGCCTGGCCTCGGCGCTCGATGACATCGTCGACTACATCGACGAGGTCGCCGACTACCTCGGGCTCTACCAGGTCGAGGCGGCGATGGATCAGGCGCTCGAGCTGGCCCGGATCCTGTCCGACGCCACTGCACAACTCGCGCTCGCGCTCCCGAAGCTTCGCGAGTTCGGTGACATCCACGAACAGGTGATCGAGGTCCATCGACTCGAGAACGACGGCGATCGGATCGTCCGCGGCGCGATCGCATCGCTGTTCGCCGGGCGGATCGACCCGGTCGTGATCATCCGCTGGAAGGACCTGTTTGAACGGCTCGAGCAGGCGATCGATGCGTGCGAGCGCGCGTCGGACATTCTCTCGAGCATCGTCATCAAGAACAAATGAGTGGCGACATCATCCTCGTGATCGTCGTCGGGACGGCGCTGGCGTTCGATTTCACCAATGGCTTTCACGACACCGCCAACGTCGTGGCGACGGCGATCTCGACCAGGGCAGTGGCGCCGAAGGTCGCAATCGCCGCTGCGTCGCTGCTGAACTTCGCCGGCGCGTTCATCTCATTGAAGGTGGCAGCGACCGTCGGCAAGGGGTTTGTCAGCACACACGACGTCACCACGACCGTCGTGTTCGCCGGGCTCGTTGGGGCGATCGCCTGGAACATCATCACCTGGTATTTCGGGTTGCCGTCGAGCAGCTCCCACGCACTGATCGGCGGCCTCGTCGGATCGGTCGCGGCTGCTGCCGGCTTCCATGCCGTTGACGGTGGCGGCCTCGTCGGCAACCTGATCGTCCCGGCGATCGTGGCGCCGTTGATCGCGTTCGCCACGGCGGGGATAGCGATCCTGCTCGTGTACCGCATCGTCGGACGCCTCCGGCCCGGCCAGGTCACACGGGGTTTCCGGCTGGGCCAGCTTGCATCGAGCAGCCTGCTGGCGCTCTCACACGGCACCAACGACGCCCAGAAGACGATGGGTGTGATCACCCTGGCGCTGGTCGCCCACGGCAACATCTCAGCATCCGCGTTTCACGTGCCCGTCTGGGTCGTGATCGCATCCGCGAGCGCGATCTCGCTGGGAACCTTCAGCGGCGGCTGGCGGATCATCCGCACGATGGGCTCCCGGATCGTACGGATGGACCCCGCGCAGGGATTCGCCGCCCAGGGCGCCGGCGCGGCCGTGATCCTCGCCGCGTCAAGCGTGGGATATCCGCTCTCCACGACGCACGTGATCTCCGGCGGGATCATGGGGGCCGGCGCCGGCAAGCGTCTGTCTGCCGTGCGCTGGGGCGTCGCCGGCAGCATTGTCGGGGGCTGGCTGCTGACGCTGCCGGCCGCGGCCGTGTTCGGAGCGCTTGTCTATGGCTTCACCCGTCTCTTCGGGCACGGTGCCGCCGGCCCGCTCGTGATCACGGTCGTCCTGCTGATGGCCCTCACGGGTGTGTTCGCGCGTCGCGCTCAACAGGCCGGCTCCGCGCCGGCGGTTCCATGATCGCCACGACGATCGATCCCGGACTGCTGTTGCGGGTCCTCTACACCGCGCTGGCAGCCGGCGTCGGGGTGTCGGTCGTGTTCGCGTTCGCGATCCTCGGCATCGTTCGCGCTGGCGACATGCGGCGTGCACACCGCTCCGGTGCCGCTGCGAGCTTTGCGGTGCTCGGAGCCGTTGGTCTGGCCGCCGCCGCCGGTCTGGTCATCTACGGACTGATCCTGCTCGCGCACAAGAGCTGAGCGCGCGCCCAACACGTCCAGCTCGCGCCCGACCCGCCGCTTAGAGTTACGCCGGTGGTCCGGTCGGTCAACGTCGGCGAACTCGAACTCGATGACTCGCTCATCGACGTCCCCGGCTTCCGCTTCGACGCCGCGCAGATCGCCGAGCGGATCGGTGCCGAAAGGATCGGCGCAGCCGTCTACCGCGCGGATCCGGGCGTTCCGATCTGGCCCTACCACTACCACCACGGCAGCGAGGAGTGGCTCTATGTGATCGAGGGCGGCCCGGTCCTCCGTGAACCCGCCGGCGAACGGACGCTCAGGACCGGAGACATCGTCTGCTTCCCGACCGGGCCGGTCGGCGCCCACACGGTCAAGGGGCCAGGCCGGTTCGTGATGCTCTCGGTCGACTCGAAGCCGCGGACCGCCGTCTACCCGGACTCCGACAAGGTGAGCAATCCCGGCGGCCTCCTGTTCCCACGGAGCGCAGCGGTTGAGTACTGGTTCGGAGAGAGCCCGAACGCGCCGCCCGAGGACCTCAAGATCAAACGTGAGCCGGTCATCACCACCTTTCTCCCCGTCGTCAACGTCTGGGACGTCGAGCTCCAGGACCGCCACGGCGATGTCCCGGCCGGGTTCCGCAATCGCCTGGCGATGCTCGGCCCGCTGCTCGGCGCGGAGCGACTCGGCGCCAGCGTGGTCGCCTTCGATCCCGGCGAGGGCACGGCGCCGTACCACTGCGAGTACGGTCGCGAGGAATGGGTGCTGGTGCTCGCAGGCACCCCGAGCCTCCGACATCCGAGCGGCGCAGACCAGCTCGCTGCCGGCGATGTGGTCTGCTTCCCGCACGGCCCGGCCGGAGCCCACCGCCTCACCAACCCGGGCGACGACACCGCCCGCGTCCTGTTCCTCTCCACCAAGGAGATCCCGTCGAACGTGTTCTACCCCGACAGCGGCAAATGGCTGCTGCGCAACGGCGTCCCCGGCGAGTCCGTGATGTTGCGCGCGGCCGACGCCGTCGAGTACTGGGACGGCGAGGTTTGACCGTCCCCGAGCCGTGATGGCAGCGGGATCGGGGTGCCGGTGATCCGTGCCGCGATCGTGGCCGCCTGAACGCGGAGCTCCGGGATCGCGATCGTCTCCCAGAGCTGCCCCGTGAGCAGGTTCCCGAGTGCAAACAGCCGCGGCGCGATCTGATGATCGGCGTCCGCGGCGAAGCCGAGGCCCGTGTGATGTGGCCGAGCGATCCCGGCGTCGATCAGCTGCCGCAGTAGCGGCCGTTCGCTGCGCGCGCAGTCAAGCTGCGACCCGCTGCAATCGATCACGGCCGAAGGGCGGAAGCGCACCGCCTCCCCACCCCGCGTCGTACATGCGAGCTCGATCGAATCATCTGGCCGAACCGTCGGCTCGATGTCACGGGTCGCCAGGACGCGGAAGCTGCCTGCGGCCAGCTCAGAGTCGATCATCCGGGCCGACTCCGGCGCCATCCGGTGCCGATGGACGCCCCACACCGCGCCCCATCGCTCCACGGCCAGGCGCTGATCGGCGTCAGGCAGGCGCTGCCAGAGCTCAGCGGTGTAGGGCCTCAGCGCATCCAGCACCGCACGCCAGTCGTGCTCCACGGACAGCGATCCGATCAGCTCGAGCACGTCGTCGAGCCGACGCACGGCCGCGACCTGGGCCCCGGTCAGTGAAACGGGAGCAAGCCCCGGGCGGTGCGGCTTCGGCAGGCGGCCGTTGCGCGACAGGCTGATGACCGAGCCCGCATACCCGAGCCGACGCAAGCTCAGCAGCGCGTCGACCGCGGTCAGCCCGGAACCGATGAGGGCCACCGGCCCGTTGGCCGGTGGTTCTGAGAGCGCCCAGGGACCGTCGTAGAGCTGCGGACTGTCGATGCCCCTGAACAGCCGCCGCGGCTCATTGCCGGTGCCGAGCACGACCACCGCGGCGCTGACAGCGCCGTCAGCAGTCTCGACGGACCATCGCTCTCCGTCCGGCACAACCGCAACGGCCTCTCGGTCCTGCCAGTCAATCTCGATCCCGGCGGCGTCGGCGTCACGGACCGTTCGATCGCGCAGGTCGTCGAGGTAGCCCGCGTACAACACCCGCGCCGCATATCCGTTGGCGCGGGGCGCCGAGACGCCGAGACGATCGGCGGTCCTCACCGCCGAGGCCGTCGCCAGCCAGTTGACAAAGTCCCCCGGAGCGTCGGCCCATGCCCCCATATTGATCGCACGGACGTTCAGCAGATGCCCGGGATCATGCGTCGAATAGGCAAGTCCCAGGCCTGAGTGCTCAGGGCTGATCACCGCCACCGACAGTGGTCTCCGCGTCCGCACGAGATGCGCAACCGTCGCCAGCCCCGCGAACCCGAACCCCACCACCGCGACATCCACACGGCGCTTGTTCACTATGTCAGTGTACTTGGTTGAGAAGCGCGCGTTCGGTCAGCTACGCGGTGAGCTCTCCCCGCTCGCAGACCTGCATCCGGCGCGCGACCTCAGTGCGGTCGGACTCGGTACCGAGCAGCCACATCAGCTTGGTCAGGGCGGCCTCGGGGGTCAGGTCCGCGCCGCTGATCACGCCCGTTGCCACAAGCGCGTCTCCGGCCGCATACAGTCCGGCCTCCACCCCTCCCTCCGGGCACTGGCTGACGTTGACGATCACCTTCCCGGCGGCGACCGCAGCAGCCAGGACCCGGTGCAGCTCAGGGTCCGACGGCGCATTGCCGGCGCCATAGCTGCGCAGCACCATCCCCTGGACCGTCTCGAGTTCGAGCACCCGCTCGAGCGCCAGTGGTTCGAGACCGGGGAAGATCGAGAAGTCGACGACACGGGCATCGAAGCTCGTCACAACGGATAGCGCTCCTGCCGCCGGCCTCAGGACGCGCGGCGCCACCACCCGGATCGCGTCACCGATGGCGCCGAGCCGGGGGTAGTTTGGTGTGTCAAACCCCTGGGCGGAGACCGTGCTCAGCTTGCGGGCGCGGTTCCCGCGGAACAGTCCGTCGTTGAAGCAGACGCAGACCTCGGGGACGCACGGTATGCCGGTGCGCCGGTACCCCGCGACCTGCACCGCATGGACAAAGTTCCAGACGCCGTCGGTGTCGTAGCGGCCGATCGGCAGCTGTGACCCGGTCAGCACAACCGGCTTGGCCAGCGCCCCGAGCATGAACGACAGGGCCGAGGCCGTATAGGCCATCGTGTCGGTCCCGTGGAGGACGACGAACCCGTCGTAGCGCTCGTACTCACGCTCGATCTGACGGGCGAGCCACGCCCAGTGGCGGACGCCGATGTCCGAGGAGTCGACGGCATCGACGGGGTTTCCGACGTCATCGGTCAGGCGCGCGAGCCGGAACGGAACCGCCACGCGCAGCGCCTCGAGTTGCGGGAGGTCACTGGTCAGCCGTCGCTCGTCCTGGATCGGTTCCAGCGGCGCCCCGGATACGCCGTCTCGCGGCATCATCCCGATCGTGCCGCCCGTGTAGATCACGAGCACCTCGCCGCGGCTCATGCCGCCATTATCCGCAGCGCGCTATGGCTCACCCGATGTCCAGGTGCGATTCGCGGTCCAGCCCGGCTGAAGAACCGGGCTGGGCAGCGCCGTTAGCGCCGCAGGCGCAGGACTTCGCTGAACAGGACGCTGCCGGACTCGTCCTGCACGATCAGTTCGTGCTCGCCACCGCCGAACCGGCGACCGTCGGGTCGATGGAGGCTGACCGTATGCCGATGGCGGTCGAGCGTCGAGACGAACGCGCGCGCGACGGTTCCCTCGTGTGAGCGGACCTTGGCGACAAGGCCGTGCATCTCGCCGTGGCTGAGATGCATCGTCAGTTCAAGCATCCTGCGGTCGTGCCCGCCGCGAACATCGCAGTGGAGGACCGGTGGCTTGTTCGGAGCCGTCCGCTTGACCTGCGGAAGGATCTCCTCGATGTGCGGAATCACCGGCCTACTCGATCCGTGCATCCGTGAGGGCCTGAGGACAGCCGCCGGATCGAGGATCACAACGACACCGCTCAATCCAAGGTCCTCGAGCGGGCCGAGCGGCAACGCCATGCCCGGCGCGAGTGCGTGCTGCGTCGGCGTGGTGGGCGCATCGAGCCACGACATCAGCGGGCCGTCGAGCGGCACCGCATCGCGGCTGAGCGGAATGAACACCGCTGAGGTCGGCGCGTCGCGAACCGGCATGTCGAGTACGAGAACCGCGTCTGCGAGGGAGTCACCGAGCCGCAGACGGAGATCCATCAACCAATCGTTCAGACGGGTCCAGTATTCGCTGCCGACACCGCTCAGCGAGCGGCCGGCGCCGAGGTCGTGCCCGGGCACGGGCGCCACGCCACCGTAGATCGGACGCCCTTCGATCCCCGCGGTGGGAAGGGCCTCATCAAGCCAGACCAGCAGGTCGCGCATCCTCCGCTCCGCTGCCGTGCTCGCGCTCCCCGTCTCCGTGCGCGCGATCTTCTCCGTCACCTGCAATTCCATCCGAGCCTCCCGACTCCTCGTCATCCCTGTCCAGGTCGCAAGCGCCTGACGAGAAAGAATACAGATTGAATCGGTGGTGGCGAACTTTGTCCGGTAGCTGACGATTCCCTGCATACGGGCAAGATCTGAACCTGAGTTCTGCTTTACCCGTCGCCGACGCGCTCGCGATCAGCCTTGGCCCGCGCAGCGGCCTCGCGCATCTCAAACAGGTCGGTCGCCCAGTCGCCGAGTTCACGTGTGATCTCCCGTCCGGCGCCGGCGATAATCCCCGCAATCTGCCCCACGTGGTGGAAGGCTCCCTCCACCGCATCCTGGATCGTGTCCTTGCGCGTCTCGAGGTCGTCGAGCATCAACACATTGTCGCGTATAAGGTCCGACGATGACCATTTCCGTTGACACCGCTTCGCCACTGCGCGGCCGCACGATCCTGATGTCCGGCGGCAGCCGCGGGATCGGCCTCGCGATCGCCGTCCGCGGCCGCGCGCGACGGCGCCAACGTCGCGCTGCTGGCCAAGACCGACCAGCCCCACCCGCGAGCTCGAGGGCACGATCCACACCGCCGCGGCGGAGATCGAGGCGGCCGGTGGCAGCGGCCCTGGCGATCGTCGGTGACGTCCGCGACGAGGACTCGATCGTCGGCGCTGTCGCCAAGACCGTCGACGCATTCGGCGGCATCGACATCGTCGTCAACAACGCCTCGGCGATCGACCTCTCGCCGTCGACCGACCTCGCCACTAAGAAGTTCGACCTGATGCAGCAGATCGAGGTCCGCGGCACGTTCCTGCTGACCCGCACGGCGATCCCGCACCTGCGCAACTCCGACCACGCGCACATCCTGACCCTGTCGCCGCCGCTGAACCTCAGCAAGCAGTGGCTGGGCGCGAACGTCGGCTACATGCTCGCCAAGTACGGGATGACGCTCGCCGCGCTCGGCTTCGCAGCCGAGCTCGAGAGCGACGGGATCGCCTCCAACACACTGTGGCCGCGGACGATCATCGCCACCGCCGCGGTCCAGAACCTGCTCGGCGGCGATCAGGCGATGGCCCGCTCGCGCACGCCGGAGATCATGGCCGACGCCGCCCACGCGATCCTTGCGCGACCGCCGATGGAGCAGACCGGCCAGCAGCTGATCGACGACGAGGTCCTCGCCGAGGCCGGCATCACCGACCTCTCGCCCTATCAGCACGGTGACGACCCCGAGCTGACTCTCCGCGACATTGTTCGTCGATTAGCTCCACGCGCGTTCGCAGCAGCGGCAGCACGTCTTCTGCGAACGCGCGCAGCTGCCGGTCCTGGTCCTCGCCGGGGAAGTGGAAGACGAGCTCGGTGAATCCGAGATCGACGTACCAGGCGATCTTCTCGACGACCTCCTCGGGGTCCGCTGAGACGATGAAGCGGTTGTGCGCGCGGTCGGCGGCCGCGTCGGCGAGCCGTTCCATCTCGATCGGGTCCTCGGTGCCGCCCTTCTCCTCGGCGGTCAGCGCCAGCGCCGCCCACGGGCGGCACGCGTCCTTGGCGTAGGCGGCGTCGTGGTCGTAGGAGACCTTGATCTCGATCATCTTGGTCGAGCTGCGTCGGTGCTGCGACCGGCCTCCGAGCGCCCTCGGCGACGCCCCGAGCAGCGCGTGGTAGAGATCCTCGCCCTTGCCGCTGGTGCAGATGAAGCCGTCGCCGATGCGGCCGACGAGCGCCGCCGCCTTCGGGCCGCCGGCGGCGATGTAGATCGGGACCGGCTGCTCGGGCGGTCGTAGATCGTCGCCTTGTCGGTCCGGTAGTACTGGCCCTCGAAGGTGACCCGCTCTCCGGCCCACAGCTGGCGGATCAGATCGACGGCTTCGGCCAGACGGTCGGATCGCTCCTTGAACTTCGGCCAGGCGATCGCCGATCGCCGGGGTCTCGTTCATCGCCTCGCCGGAGCCGATCCCCAGGACCACGCGATCAGGGGCCAGGCAGCCGAGCGTCGCGAATGCGTGCGCGATCACGACCGGCTGTACGCGCAAGGTCGGGGTCAGGACGCTTGTGGTCAGCGTCGCCTTCTCGGTCCGCTCGGCCAGCGCCCCGAGCCACACCAGCGAGTTGGGCGCGTGGCCGCCGTGATGGCGCCAGGGCTGAAAATGGTCGGAGACCGCGATGATCTCAAAGCCGTGCTTCTCGGCGTCGACGGCGTAATCGAGCAGTTGGCGCGGCGGGAACTGCTCAGCCGAGGCCTTGTATCCGAAACGAGGTGGGGTCATGCGTCAGATCCTTTCACGCGCCGCTCCTCGCGCCGCTTCTCGATGCGTTCGGCCCGCTGCTGCTCGCGGACACCGCGCGTTGCATCCGAACGTTTGGCCTGACCGCCGCGAGGGCGGATCGTGAACGGACCCGAGAAGCCCGACAGAACCCGTCGGGTCGCCGCTGCGCCGCATTGCGGACATGCGGGCGGTGGCGCCCCGGCGCCGGTCCGCTCCTCGAACTGGGAGCCGCACGCGTCGCACGCAAAGTCGTAGAGTGGCATTCAGTGGTGGCGCGACCCGAGCGCGTCGTGCAGTGCGTCGTGAAGCTGCGCGTGCCGGAACGTGAATCCCTGCTGCTGCAGCGCCGCGGGGACGACCCGCTGGCCCTCGATCACGACCGTCGCCATCTCACCGAACAGCATCTTCACGGCGAATCCGGGAACCGGCATGACAGCCGGCCGGTGCAGGACGTGACCGAGCATCTTTGACAGCTCGCGGTTGGTGACCGGTTCGGGGGCGGTCAGGTTGAACGGACCCGACGCGCGGTCGTCATGTGCCAGGAATGCAAGTGCTGCAGCCTCGTCGTCCAGCGAGATCCAGGAGACGTACTGAGCGCCGGAGGCGACCGGACCGCCGACCCCGAACTTGAACGGGGGGAGCATCTGCGCGAGGGCACCGCCGGACCCCGAGAGCACGACCCCGGTTCGCGCCAGCGCCACCCGGAGGCCAAGTGGCTGGGCGACGAGCGCCTCGGCTTCCCAGTCGGCGACCACGCCGGCCAGGAAATCCGCGCCCTGCGCGGCCGACTCATCGAGCTCCTCGTCTTCACGCGGGCCGTAGTAGCCGATCGCTGAGCCCGAGATCAGGACACGCGGGCGCTGGGCCTCATCGAGAGCCGCGATCCCGGCCACGAGGTTCCGCGTCGCGAGCACGCGCGAGTCGCGGATCGCCTGTTTGACGGCCCCGGACCAGCGCTGCGCGAGCGGTTCCCCCGCGAGGTTGATCACGGCATCCGCAACAACAAGTGCGGATGCCGGCGGAGACGTTTGAAGCGGGTTCTCCCAGGCGACCGCCTCAACCGCGTTGCCGAGGCTCTGGCGGGCGCGGTCGGGGTTGCGGGACAGGACGGTGACCTCGTCGCCGCGTTCGCGCAGCTCCGCGACGAGCCGCTGCCCGATCAGACCGGTGCCGCCCGTCAGCAGGATCCGACTCATGCCAGCAACTCGTAAGCGAGCAGGGTCAGGAACTCCGGCATCTGATCGGTCAGGGTCAGCCGCTCAAACAGGCCGCGGGTCTCATCCGGGCGACCGGCCTGCCAGGTCTCAGGGCCGACCTCGGCCGCGATCGCGGCGGTCTCCTCATCGAGCAGCGTGGTGACCAGTTCCCGTGTGACCGTGCGTCCGTCTTCGAGCGTGGCCCCGTGCCTGACCCACTGCCAGATCTGCGAGCGCGAGATTTCGGCGGTTGCTGCGTCCTCCATCAGGGAATTGATACCCGCAGCACCCCGACCGGTAAGCCAGAACGACATGTATTGGAAGCCGACGCTGATGTTCGTGCGCAGCCCGGCCTCGGTTCTGGTTCCAGGAGTCTTGTCGAGTGCCAGCAGCTCCGCGGCGGTGACCGAGACGTCCTCGCGGCGTTTCGCGAGCTGGTTGGGGACGCCCAGCTGCTCGAAGATCGCCCGGGCGACAGGAACGAGATCGGGGTGTGCGACCCACGTCCCGTCATAGCCTTGCCCGGCCTCACGTTCCTTGTCGGCTCGCACGGCGGCGAGCGCGCGCTCGTTTGCATCGGGATCCTTGCGCGACGGGATCAGCGCTGACATCCCGCCGATCGCATGGGCTCCGCGGCGGTGGCAGGTCGCGACGAGCAGCTCTGTGTAGGAGCGCATGAACGGGACCGTCATCGTTACCTTCAGGCGGTCGGGCAGCGTCTTGGTCGGATCGTCCGCGAAGCATTTGATCGCGGAGAAGATGTAGTCCCAGCGTCCGGCGTTCAATCCCGCGGAATGCTCGCGCAGCTCGTACAGGATCTCCTCCATCTCGAACGCCGCAGGGAGCGTCTCGATCAGCACCGTCGCCTTGATTGTGCCGCGCTCGAGCCCGAGCGCCTCCTCCGTGTGCACGAACACGTCGTTCCACAGGCGCGCCTCGAGGTGCGACTCCATCTTCGGCAGATAGAAGTACGGACCGGCACCGCGTTCGAGCGCCGCCGTGGCGTTGTGGAAGACGTAGAGGCCGAAGTCGAACAGCGAGCCGGAGACGGGCTCGCCGTCGACCAGCAGATGACGCTCCGGGAGGTGCCAGCCGCGCGGCCGGACGAGCAGGTTGGCGGGCTTCTCGACGAGCTGGTAGTGGCGACCGTCGGAGCCGTCATAGGTGATCGTGCGCCGGACCGCGTCAGCGAGATTCAGCTGGCCGTCGACCATGTTGTGCCAGGTCGGCGCGTTTGCGTCCTCGAGGTCGGCCATGAACCCGTCCGCGCCGGAGTTCAGCGCGTTGATCAGCATCTTGCGGTCGGTCGGTCCGGTGATCTCGACCCACCGCTGGGTCAGTGCCGGCGGCGCTGGCGCGACGCTCCAGTCCGGGTCGGCGCGGATCTGCTCGGTGGCGGGCAGGAAGTCGAGCGTGCCACCGTGACGCAGCTGCTGACGGCGCACCTCCCGCGCATCCAACAACTGCAGGCGACGGGGGTTGAACGTGCAGTGCAGGCCCGCCACGAAGGCGAGCGCCTCTGCTGTGAGGATCCGCTCCTGTCCGGGGACGTCGGGTCCATCGATCTGAATGTGTTCTGGCATCGCGACCGATCTTCTCAGAGCAGCGGCGTGCGATGCCGGATGGCCCCGCGCAGGATTGCACCGGTCTCGACCGCGTCGTACAGCACGAGGTAGGGGATCGCCCACGGTCCTGAGCCAAGCGCGTCGGCGCGGTTGCGCAGCGCCCGCAGGTGCGAGCGCAGCACAAGCCGGCGCAGCAGCCGGCGCGGGAACTCCGGAAGCGGCAAGGTCAGCGCGACGACACTGCGCACCAGCAGGAAGTGCCAGACGTTCCAGTACATGCGGCGATACAGCACGCTCCGGGCGGTCGGATGCCGTGCGATCAGCTTCGCGCAGCTCTCCCAGCGGGTGGCGTCGCGCAGTGCGGAGAGCGGGCTCAGCCGTGTCACCGCATGGTGGACGAGCGCTTCAGGGACGTAGACGACCTCGACGGCACGCTCGAGCGCGCGCAGCGCGAGGTCCGTGTCCTCCCCGGTGTCACGCAGCCGGTAGGAGGAGTCGAAGCCGCCGAGCTCGGCCAGGACCGACCGCGGGTAGACGATGTTGCACGTTTGGTACTGCGGCCCCGCGTCGGCGACGGTCACGGTGCGGGTGAGGAGCAGCTTGCCATTCTGGGCGACGAGCTCATCTGGATCGGGGCGTGTCTGCCCTTGCAGGATCTGATCGGGATTTTCGCCGGCAGCGCGCACGACCTCCTCGAGCCACCATGGGGTCGGCACGCAGTCGTCGTCGGTGAACGCCACGAGCCGGGCCTCGGCCAGCGCCCAGCCGGCGTTGCGCGCTCCGGCGGGCCCCACGGCCCGGGCCAGCCGAACCGAGCGCAGGACGAGGTGGCCGTGGGCCTGTTCGGCCTCGAGCAGTGCACCTGTCTCCGGGCCGGACCCATCGTCGACCACGATCACCTCGTATTCGTCGCGCGGAAGGGACTGTCCGCGCAATGCCACGAGCAGACGACCCAGCCGGTCCGGTCGCTCATGGGTCGCAACGACGACCGAGACTCTGAGCACGCCCCTGATGCTACGGGGAGGCGCCGGAGTCGGCTCAGATCAGCGGCCGATCCGGTCGATTCCGGTGAGGCTCAGGGGCCGATCCGGTCGATCCCGGTGACCGTGCCCTGGTACATCACCCCACCGGGAACGATCGTCGGCGACAGCTGCAGGGTGTTCGACTGATATCCGGTGCCGAGGGTGTTTGAGTCGATCACGTCGCCGTCACCGGCGTCGATCGCGACGAGTGAGTACGTGTCGAACACGCTCGTGGCGGTTGCGCTCAGCGGATCGGTGTCCTGGGCGGTGTAGAGGATCCCGTCGGTGGCATCAAGGCGCGGCACCGCTGCCGAGCGCACGCCGTCCTGCCACACGACGTGGCAGCCCCTGCCGTTCGCGTTCAGATCGACACGGGTGACGCCACCGGTGAACGGGGCCATCTTCGGGTCGGGATCGGGTTCGCCGGACGGCGAGGCGGGGTACGCGTACCCATAGGTGCTCGCCACGAACACGCTGTCACCTGAGGCGACCGGCGCGTTCTCGCTGCCCGACGGCCCAGGGTTGAGTACGGGGAGCTCGCACGCGACCCGCGGCTTGGTTGCGAATGTGTGCCGCTCGTGCCTGAGCTTCCAGGTGTCGAGCACGACGAGGTGCTCAGCTGGGGCGGCGTTGTCCAGGAACGTCAGGTAGCGGGTCCCGTCCTGGGGACCGAAGAACACGGGTGTCGAGCCGGTGCCCCAGCTCAGCTGGCCAGGCTTCCGCGCCGGGCCACGGTCATATGCGGAGCGCCAGATGATGTGCGGGCGCCCGTTCTTGATGTTCATCAGGTAGAGCGCGTGGTCGGTCGCGATCGCGGTCGCACCGGGCACGGTCGAGATCGAGTTGGCGACCTTCTCATCGGTACCGAGTCTGATCGTCATGGTGTCACCGGCGGGCGTGACGTAGCCAACGACACCGTCGGTTGTGGCGAACCACACGTTGCCCTTCCAGTCCGGGGCGATGCCGACCACCCCGCCACACACATCCGCGCAGAGCTTGCCGATCACGGTGCCGGACGGCACCGTGGAGGCGATCTGCAGCGACCAGCGGCCACCGGACTCGCTATGGGCGATCCGGATCAGATCGCCGTTTGAGTCGAACATCACGAGGCGGTTGTCCTGGTCGATGTAGGTGTAGACGCCGCCGAACAGGTTCCCCGCCGAGCCGAGCGCCAGCGATGTCAGCGGGGCGCCCGTGGCCGGGTTCAGCAGATAGACGACGGGCTTCTCACCGACGATCTTCGTACACAGCGCCACCGGCATGCCGTCGGTCCCCTGGACGATCGTGGGGCACGCGGCCAGCAGCGTCTGCGTGGTCACGGTATCCGTACCGAGGCCCGGCCCAGGCCACGGCGAGACGCCCGAGGAGGCCGAATCGGCGTGCATCGTGGCGGCGCCGTCGGGTGCCGTGTACGGGTTGCGCGGCGGCAGCGGACCGAAAGCCGCCCAGATCGGTGGTGGCCAGCGCCGTCGCCGCGAGCGCGCAGCTGGCCACAAGCGCCACTGCCGTCCCTGAGGCTACGCGCGCCGCAATCCTGCGGAGCGTGGACATCGCCCAGAAACAGTACTAAGTCAGTTAGGTTTGTGGTGTCTTCGGACGCGCCCGCGGGTGGGTGGCCGGGTGGCCCCCGGACGCCGGCGCCAGCATGTCTCGCACGACGCGGTTGGGCAGAAGCCGTCCGAGTTCGAATGCGAGCGCACCGGCGATATCGAGCTTGGCAGCGGCGACGGCCGCCGCATCACCGCGCCGTTTCGCGCCCAGCCCGTTGACGGTCAGCCGGCCCAGACGGCGGGTCAACGTCGCGGTGCCGGAGGGTGGGAACGACCCAGGGTGACGGCGATTGCACCACGCCGCACCTGCACCGTGCACTGCGAGCTGGGCGAGCCAAGAGTTCACCGTTGCACGGGCCCGGTGGGCCACAACAGCCCCGGCGCGGCGTTCGATGTCCCAACCGGCGGCCCGGAGCCGGAAGTTGAGATCAGCGTCCTCGCCGGCACGGATCGCCTCGGCGAACCCGCCGGCGGCGACGAACGCGCTGCGCCGGATCGCGCAGTTGGCGCTCAGTGCGTACGGATAGCGGGCGCGATCCAGCGTCACGGTCTCGGCCATCTGCTCCGACTCGACGATGTGCTGGGCCACTGGCGAGTCGACGCCGGGTGGTAGCACGTCACGGATCGCTCCGCCGAGCACCGCCGTCTTTGCGTCCGGCATCGGATCGAAGTAGGCATCGAGAAGTTCCGGGTCGGGCTCTGTGTCGGCGTCGATGAATACCAGCCACTCCCCACGTGCCCGGGCGGCGCCACGGTTGCGCGCGAAGCCGGGTGAATGCACTCCCCCGGCGGAGTGGACGATCACCCGCTCGTGCGCGACCTGCACGTCGGCGGTTCGATTGTCCGCGATGATCACCTCGTCGCCGGGACGGGTCGTCACCGTCAGCAGCCGGTCGATCAGCAGCTCGAGCTCAGGATCCGTTCCGAGGAAGGGAACGATCACCGAAACCGGCGGCCGGGACGGCATCGACGCCTGAGCCACTCAGGAATGCTCGAGCTGCAGCTCGAGCTCGCGCAGCAGCGACTCTCGCTCCTGCACTGACTCATGCTCATGCGTGAGCGCGTCAAGCACGCGCTCGTAATCGTCGTAGGTGCGCACGACGCGCATCCAGCGCCAGCCATGGCGGTCGCGCAGCTCGCGGCTGCGATCCGGGTCGCCGGGACGGACGGTGTCGACGTCGCCGGGACGGACTGCGTCGACGTCGCCGGGGTCTGCGTTTTCCGTCGCGACGACCGCGGCGCGCTCACGCTGCGCGATCAGTTCCTGATGCTCCCGCACCGCTTCGACGAGGCTGATCTGCCCGGTTGATTCGGCCGACTCGGCGGGCTCGCGCCGGCCGATCAGCTCGCGGTGTTCGCGAACGGCTTGCGCCATATCTGCCTGCTGCTCCTCAGCGATCAGACTGGCCTCGAGCTCGGAGCGCAGGATCAGCAGTTCGTGCTGGGTGGCGCGGCGCGGACGTCGCAGCCGCGGCCGCGTGCCGAGGAACGCGAAACGGTCCCACGCCTTGGCGAAGCCGATGAAGTCGGTCCGGCCGCCGTTGCGATGGGCGGCAAGCATCGGGCAGATTCCGGTGCCGTCGGTGTAGGCGCCGACGATGATCGGGTTCGCGTTGATCCCGCGCAGCATCGCGACGCGGGTGCGCTGCGGCAGGCAGTCAATCGCCAGCCGGAGGTCTCTGATCGTCGCCTGATGTCGGTCTCGCATAACGTGTCACCTGCGGTTTCGGGCACAGCGAACGCTCTGCCGTCGAGGCCCAATCTATTCAAGGCCGTCGCGGCCCTCAAGCAATCTCCTCGACACGAACGGAAAATTTCACGATGAAGCTCGGACTCCACATCGGTTACTGGGGGCTGTGGATGGGCCCGGCCGAACAGCTCGCGGCCGCGCAGGAGGCGGAGCGGCTCGGCTACGACTCGGTCTGGACCGCGGAGGCCTACGGTTCCGACGCCGCCACGATCCTGGCGTGGATCGCCGGTCAGACACAGACGATCCGGCTCGGAGCGGCCGTCTTCCAGATGCCGGGCCGCAGCGCGGCGATGACCGCGATGACCGCAGCGACGATCGACCAGCTGTCGAACGGCCGGATGATCATCGGTCTCGGTACTTCCGGCCCGCAGGTGGCCGAGGGCTGGCATGGCCAGCGGTTCGGCAAGCAGCTGCAGCGCACGCGCGAGTACTTCGCGGTGGTCCGCAAGGCGCTGACCCGTGAACGGCTGATCTTCGATGGCGAGACGATCCAGCTGCCGCTGCCGGACGGCCCCGGCAAGGCGCTGAAGCTGACGATCTCCCCCCACCAGGAGTCGATCCCCCTGTACCTGGCAGCGCTCGGCCCGAACAACACCCGGCTCGCCGGTGAGATCGCGGACGGCTGGATCCCGACGTTCATGGCGCCGGAGCACATCGACCACTTCCGTGACCTCCTGGCCGAGGGCGCCGCGCGGGTCGGCCGGTCGCTCGATGGGTTTGACATCGCGCCCCAGGTGTCGGCGCACATCTCCGACGATGTCGAGACCGCGCGCAACTTCATGCGGCCGGGGCTGGCGCTCTACATCGGCGGGATGGGCTCGCGCGAAAAGAACTTCTACAAGGCCCTGATGGAGCAGTACGGGTTTGTCGAGGCCGCCCAGGAGGTCCAGGACCTGTACCTCTCGGGCAAGAAGGAGGAGGCGTGCCGGGCGCTGCCCGATGAGCTGATCGACCTCGTGTCGCTGTGCGGGCCCAAGGAGGCCGTCGCCAAGCGGATCGAAGCGTTCCGGAAGGCGGGCGTCGGCACGCTGATCGTCTCGCCGATCGCGTTCGGCCTCGAGGAGCAGGCAGCGCAGCTGCAGGCGATGGCCGAGTGCGCCGGCCTGGCGGCGGTCTGAGGGTCTTCCTCGGCGCGTTTGGCCAGCCTGGCCACGCGTTCCCGATGCTGGCGCTCGGCCGCGCGCTCGTCGCGCGCGGCCATCAGGTCACGTTCGAGACCTGGTCGCGGTGGAAGCCTGAGGTTGAGGCGGCCGGGATCATGTTCGTCGCTGCGCCCGAGTACCCGGTGTTCCCGACCCGGGAGCAGCCACTGAAGCCGTATGAGGCGGTCGTCCGTGCGGTCGTGCCGACCCGCGCGGCGATCGCGGCCTGCCGGCCAGATGTTGTCGTCCACGACATCCTGACGCTGGCGCCGGCACTGGCCGCCGAGCTCGAGGGGATCCCAGCCGCGACGCTGGTGCCGCACGTGTACCCGGTCGGTGCGCCGGGTTTTCCGCCATACGCGGTCGGGGCGCGGCTGCCGCGCACGCCCATTGGGCGGGCGTTGTGGAACGCGTTGGGGAAGCCGGTCGAGAAGGGGTTGCGGATCGGGCGCGAGGAGCTCAACGAGACGCGGCGAAGATTGGGCTTGGCGCCGAGCGAGCGGCTGCACGGTGGCATCAGCGAGCGGCTGTGTCTGGTGGGCACGCTGCCGCAGCTCGAATATCCGCGTGACTGGCCGGATTCGGTGCACGTGGTTGGCCCGTTGATCTGGGAGCCGTTCTCTGACCCCGTGACGCCGCCCGCGGGTCGGGAGCCGCTGGTGCTCGTCGCGCCGTCAACCGCTCAGGACCCGACGCAGCGGATGCTGCGCATGGCCCTGCCGGGACTGGCCGGCGCCGACGTGCGCGTCCTGGCGACCACGAACCGCCGCCCCCTCCCCACCCCGGTCCGGATCGGCCCGCGCCAGACGCTCGTCAACTGGCTGTCCTACGCGCAGACGATGCCGTTGGCGGACGTCGTGGTGTGCCACGCCGGACACGGCACACTCGTGCGCGCGCTGACCTCCGGGGTGCCGGTGGTGGCCGTGCCGCACAGCGGCGACATGGGTGAGAACGCGGCCCGCGTCGACTGGGCCGGCGCCGGAGTGCGGCTGCCGTGGCGGCTGCTCAGCCCGACCACGGTCCGTCTCGCGGTCGAGCGTGCCCTCGATCCGCAGAACGAATTCACCGCCCGAGCGGCTGAGACCGCCGCCTGGTCGGCCGCGCATGACGGCCCTATGCGCGCCGCCGAGCTCGTTGAGTCGCTCACATAGAGGCTCTCATGTAGCACGCTCAGCCCTTCATCCGTCGCCAACGGCAAAGCACCGATTCCGTCCGTGCCGATCGCGAACATACGTTTGTGTCCACTGGCGAGATTGATGAAATCGCTCTCCGGAGACTTGTAGCGGACGGCAAGTCGTGTCGTCAGATCGCCGCAGAGCTGGACAGAAGCCCGAGCAACGTGTCGTACTGGCTGGGCCAGTTTGGGCTACGCACCAGCGAGTCAGTGCGTCGCCGACAGGACGATGTCGCTGCCGGCACCCGTCGCCTCGGCGATTGTCGACTGCACGGAGAAGTCGAGTTCGTGGCTCGGAGCGAAGGGGGATGGCGTTGTGTCCGTTGTCGGGCCGAGCAGGTCGTCCGCGCCCGGCAGCGTCGCAAGGAGCAACTGGTCCTGGAAGCTGGCGGACGCTGCGCGATGTGCGGTTACGACCGGTGTGTCGCAGCACTCGCGTTTCACCATCTGGACCCCGCTTCCAAGAGCTTCACCATCGCGCAGGGCGGGGTCGCGCGCTCACTCGCGCGGATGCGCGAGGAGGCGTCCAAGTGCGTCCTGTTATGCGCAAACTGTCACGCCGAGGTGGAGCACGGCGTTCGCGACGTGTCGATAAAGTAGCTCGCGTTGCCCGGGCTACACTGCCGCTGGCAGCGCTCATTGGGGAGTAGCTCAACTGGCAGATGCGTCCGACTGTTAATCGGAAGGTTGTGGGTTCGAGTCCCACCTCCCCAGCTTCTTTACATCGCGTTGTTCCTCTGAGCGCGATTAGCCCCAGGTACGCGGGCAGCGTCAAGCGTTGCCAAGCGGACCGATCCAACGCTCGCTCGATTCGAGCCCGTCGGGATGCGCCTCAAGCACTGTTTCGATCGCGGCGGCGAGAGGTTCGACAGCTGCGAGGGTGGGAGTGGGCAGTCGGCTGTATCGGCTGGCCCGGGAGCCGCTCCTTCCGATGGCTTATATCTGGGTGGACCCTGACACGTGCGCGGCCCCGCCCGACTGAGCAACGCAAGTCAAGCGTCGGGAGCGGTGGCGTGGAGATCTGGCGGGCGCGCGGGTGAGCTGTGTACGCAGCGCATCGGGTCACGAAGCGGGACGCTCGATCCGCGACACGACGGTGCCGAGCGCCTGCCGGATCCGCTGACGCTCTCCGGCGAGGTCGACGATCCCTGCCCCGCCGTCCACCCGGGCGCGCGCGATGGCACGGTCGATGCAGGCCATCTCGAGGAGCAGGCGGGCGTGCTCGAGCTGATCGGCGTCGACGTCCTTGCCGCTTCCCTTGCTGCTCTCGGCGCGTTTGCGGAGGTCGGTCAGGGTCTCGTTCAGCTCCACGTCGTCCGCCTCGGTGCCGTCTGCCGGAACCTCCAGCTGGCCGGCGAGGTGCCGTGCGGCCCGGCGCAGCACACCGCTTGAGAACAGGTGCTCAGGATCGATCCGGGCGAGCTCGGCGGCACCCGCATGGCCCGCTGCCAGGCACATCGCCAGATACGACCGCTCCGAGCGGACGCCGAGCTCCGCATCGACGATCACCCGGCTCCCACCGACGACAAGCGGCGGGCGGGACCTGAAGCCTCCGGGGGGCGGCCCAACGGGGCCAGCCCCACCACCGACATCCAGCAGAGTGACGAAGCGGGCTTCGTCCAGCCCGAGCGCTCCGGCCGCCTTACCGACGAGCTCGTCGCGCAGGACGCTTGCGGGAACGCCCGCGAAGGCGGGCCGCAGCTCCCTGATCGCTCGATCCTTGCCCTCGGCCGAGCCGAGGTCCGCACGGCCCAGCACGCGCTCGACCTCGAACGCGACAAACGGAACCGAGGTCGCGACCCGCGCACGCAGCGCCGGGGCGCCGTCTGACTTGATCAGGTCGCCGGGGTCCGCACCGACCGGGAGCGGCACAACCCGCAGTTCAAGCTTCTGGTCGGCGCACAGCTGGGCCGCGCGGACCATCGCGTCCTGGCCGGCGCGGTCGGCGTCGAGGCAGAGCTCGAGCGTACCGACGATCCGGACGAGCTCCGCGACCTGCTCCTTGGTCAGGGACGTGCCCATGATCCCGACGGCGTGTGTGACCCCGGCCTGGTGGAGCGCCATCACGTCGGTGTAGCCCTCGGCGAGGATCATCTTCCCGGCCTTGGCGGCCGCGGCGCGGGCGATCCAGATACCGTAGAGCACCTCACGCTTGTGGTACAGGTCGCCGTCGGCGGTGTTGACGTATTTGGGCCCCCCTGCTCCCCCATGCGGCGCGCGCCAAAGCCCAGGACCCGGCCACGCGCATCGAGGGTTGGGAACATGACCTTGCCGCGGAAGAAATCGAAGTACTTGCCGGGACGCTTGGTCGAATCGCGGATCAGACCGGCGGCGAGGAGCTCCTGCTCGGTGAACCCGGCGGCGAGCGACGCGTTCATCACCTTGTCCCACGCCTCGGGCGAGAACCCGACGCGGAACTCGCGCAGCGTCTCCTCGGTGAAGCCGCGTTCGAGCAGGTAGTGACGAGCACCCGCCGCCTCGCGCGACTCCCATAGGCAGCGCTCGTAGAAGGTGGCGGTGCGGCCGAGCAGCGAGTACAGGCGCTCCCGGCGCTCGCGCCGGGCGGCGGCCTCCGGGTCCTCGTCTTCGGTCTCGAGCACGACACCGAAGCGATCGGCCAACGCCTCGAGCGCTCCCTTGAAGTCGACGCCCTGCGTCTCCATCACGAACTTGAACGGGTCGCCGGACTCTGAGCAGCCGAAGCAGTGGTAGAGCTTCTCGTCGGGGCTGACGTGGAACGAGGCGGTGCGCTCGTCATGGAACGGGCAGCAGCCGAAGAAGCTGTTGACGCCCGCTTTGCGCAGGTCGACCTTCGTCTCGACGAGGGCGACCATGTCGACGGCGTCGAAGACGCGGTCCCGGGAGTCAGCGGCGTAGCGGGTCACGGCAGCCTCACGGTGTGAACGCGACCGGCACCGTCAGCGCCTCGAACTTGGCCAGGCAGAAGCGATCGGTCATGCCGCCGATGTAGTCGGTCACCCGCCGGGACACGGGACCGTCGGGGATCGAGTCGGGGATCTCCTCGGGATGCCGGCAGAAGTGGTCGAACAGGGTGCGGATCACGAGGTCAATCTTCGCGTGTTCACGGGTCGCTGCGGGTCCCAGGTAGACGCGCTCGAACATGAACTCCCGCAGGGCGCTCATCGCCTGGCCTGCGTCAGGCCCCTGAACGATCTGCCCGGCCTGCTCAGAATGCTCGACGAGGTCGTGGACCAACGCGTCGATCCGGTGTGAGCCGGTGTCTCCGAGCACCTCGATCAAGCCTGGCGGGAGGTCCTCGGCCCCGATCACGCCGGCCCGAAGCGCGTCGTCGATGTCGTGGTTGAGATACGCAATCCGATCCACGAGCCGGACGATCCGCCCCTCCAGCGTCGATGGCGCGGCGGCACGGCCGGAGTGGCCGAGGATGCCGTCCCGAACGGGTGCGGTCAGGTTCAGGCCGGCGCCGTCACGCTCGAGCACCTCGACGACGCGGAGCGAGTGCTCGTTGTGCCAGAACCGCTCGCCGAACCGCTCCTGCAGGCAGCGGTGCAGTGCGTCCTCGCCGACGTGCCCGAACGGCGGGTGCCCGAGGTCGTGCCCGAGGCCGATCGCCTCCACGAGGTCCTCGTTGAGCCGCAGTGCCCGTGCGACCGTGCGCGAGACCTGGGTGACCTCGAGCGTGTGGGTCAGCCGGGTGCGGTAGTGATCGCCCTCGGGGAGTACGAACACCTGGGTCTTGTGCTTGAGGCGCCGAAACGCCTTCGAGTGGACGATCCGGTCGCGATCACGCTGAAACGGGGTCCGTAGGCCACAGTCGGGCTCGGGACGCTCGCGCTCCGCCGGGTAGGACCGAACCGCCAATGGCGAGAGATCCGCCTCCTCCCGCGCCATGATCCGCGCCGCATACGCCTCGGCCACGGGTCCAGACGGATGCTGACGAACAAGGTTCACATAAGCGATTCTGACACCGGTTCAGGCATCTCCGCCCGGCGGCGCGAGATCAAGACCTGAGTCGCCCGATGCCGACCTGCCAACCCTGGTCGACTGTCACGCACGC
The DNA here is from genome assembly GCA_963778315.1 of uncultured Conexibacteraceae bacterium. Taxonomy (GTDB): domain Bacteria; phylum Actinomycetota; class Thermoleophilia; order Solirubrobacterales; family Solirubrobacteraceae; genus Palsa-465. Next base: position 1,248,038 of record CAVZTZ010000015.1, read on the forward strand.
TTTGGGTGATGGGCACGCCGCGCCAACGATCTCACTATTGAGCCCTGCAACCTGGCTGGCCCTCCAGGCGCGGGCACCGCCCGTCGGATCGGTGCTCACAACGGTGTGATCGTGGCGGTCGTACGCGATGCAGAGGTGGACACTGGGGCAGCTGACTCCGAGCAGCTCGTTCTCGCCGTCCACGGACGCAGTCAGGTGCCAATCGCGCCGCCCCCCGGCTGGATCGGTCGACCACACCACGCCCCCCAGTGCGCCTACACCGACGCAGAGGTGGACTGTCGGACACGCAATCCCGAGCACCGCGTCCTCGCCGCCGTCGATGTTCGGCGGATAGAACCCCCGCCACCTATTCGCGCGCCCCGGGTCCGTGGTGACGAGCAGCGTGGAGTCGGTGAGCGCCACGCACAGCTTGACCGACGCACACGCGATCCGGCTGACGGGCCGCGGCAGACCGACCCGGCGCCAGCCGAAGTCCCCTCCGAACGGAGAATCGCCCAGGTACACGTACTGCCCGTCCCCGGCAGCGGCGCAGAACGATGTTGTCGGGCAGGAAAGGGAACCGAGTGGTGGGCCCCCGGCCAGCGTTGCAACGTCCCAGGAACGCGCACTGTCCGTCGACACCGCAACCCCGCCGCTGTTGCCCACTGCGACGCACAGATCGACTGCCGGACAGGCGGCAGCGGTCCACGCCTGCACCGATCCGAGAGCGACACGTCGCCAGCTCGCAGCGCCAGTGGTCCCGGCGGCGGCCGGCGTCCGCGCGACGACGATTTCACCGTCGTCCGTCGGAGCGACGCAGAACCGGATGCCGACACACGCAAGCCCCTCGACGCTGGGATCGATGTCGTCGGGGATGAGCACAGGGCCGGCTTCGTTGTCTGCGATCTGCCACTGCGGTGTGGCACTCGAGGGGTTGACGCTCGTCAGCACTCCGCCTTGATCGGCGATGACGCACAGCGCCAGTCCGGGACAATCCACGCTCGCGGATGGGTTGTCGCTTAGCTGCCCCGCGGCATCGTTGAGTGACGTCGGGAACGACAGCTGCCAGTCGCCCGGACCTCCGCCGGGATCGTCGGTGCTGAAGACCTCGCCGGTGCTGTCGGTCGCGACGCATGTGCTTCGGCCCGTGCAACCGATCGCGTTCAGGACGTTTGTGCCGCATCCGTCCTTCACGCAGGCGATCCGATACGGCGCCGAGAGCGGGACGGCAGTCCACGCACCTGCCCCACCGGTGGGATCCGCGCTGCTGACGACCCAATCACCGGCGATCGCCGCGCAGAAACCTGTTGACGTGCAGCTGATCTGGCTCGTCTCGAAGAACTGTGCCCCGGTCTTTTTCCACATGCTCGCGCCACCGGCCGGATCGCTCGTGCTCCAAAACGATCCTCCGTTGTCGACCGCAACGCACATGTTCGCCGACGCGCAGGAAACCGAATCGAAATGAGTCGGAAGCGGGCTCGCGAGCCAACTGGCGGCACCACCGGTCGGATCAGTCGAGAGATACATCTCGGCGTTGTCACCGACGACCAGCAAGCAGAGATTCGTCGACGGACAGCTGACTGATCCGAGCCCCTCGGTGTCGGTTCCGGCCAACGTACCGGCAGCCCAAGCCGACGCGCCTGCTGACGGTTCGGCGGAGGTCAGTACCTGACCTGCAGAGTCGGTGGCGACGCAGAGACTGGTCGACGGGCACGCAATCGAGGTGACCCCGTCGCTGAGACCGGTCCCGAGCTTCGGCAGTTGGAGCCGGCTCGCCTGCCAGGCGGCAGCGCCACCGGTCGGATCGGTGCTCGTCAGCACATCGCCGAGACTGTCCCCGGCAACACAGAACAACGTGCCGGCGCAGGAGACGGCCCCCAGAGACGGATAGGCGGTCGTGTAGCTCAGAGGCTCGGGGATCGCAGAGAGCGCGCTCCAGCTGAGCGTCGGCGCGGCAGCAGAGGCGGCGGCCGGAGCAGCAGCCGCCACATACAGCGTCACAATCAGCAGCGCGATCCGTCGCATGCACCTTCAACGGCCCGACCGGCGCAAAGTTGCGTGTCAGGCATGTGGCGAACACCTCTGTTCGCCATTGATAGTCTCGGTGCGGTGAGGAGAGTCGGCGCCACGCTGCTGGCGGTCGCTGCGGCCTGTCTGGCCACAGCTGCGCATGCGGCTGCCACCACGACAACGCCCGGCACGACCCCGGGACGACCCGGCAGTGGCCTTCCATGACGCTGACGGCCTGACGATCACCTCGCAGAAGCAGCTCGACTCGCGGCTCTACGCGTTCTACTTCAAGACCGCGGCGCTGCCGAAGCCGGTCGACGTCCGGATCCTGCTCCCCGCTGGCTACACCCAGCACCCAAAGCGCCACTACCCCGTGCTGTACCTGTTCGACGGGACGAGCGGTAACGCGTCCGACTGGACGACGATGGGCGGCGCCGAGCAGACGACCGCCGGCAGGAACCTGATCGTGGTGATGCCGAACATCGACCTCGATGGCGACGGTGGCGGCTGGTGCAGCAACTGGCCGGACGGCGCCCAGAGCTGGGACACGTTTCACATCCATCAGCTGCTGCCGTGGGTGCAGAGCAACCTTCGGACGATCAACACCCGCGGCGAGCGCGCGATCGCCGGCCTCTCGCAGGGCGGCTTCTGCTCGACGAGCTACGCCGCCCTATATCCCGACCTGTTCGGCACGGTGCTGTCGTACTCCGGCGCCCCCGACATCTACTACTCCGCCGACGCCCGGGCCGGCGCGTTGGCGATCATCGACGCCACCGCCGTCGGCCTCGACGGGGTCCCCTACGACAGCTTCTTCGGTCCCCAGAACTCTGATGGGATCAACTGGGCCGCCCACGACCCCGCGACGATCGGCGAGAACCTCGGCGACACCCGGATCTACATGTGGGTCGGCAACGGACTTCCCGGGCCCTACGACACGAGTTATTCGCCCGAGGCGGGCGTGATCGAAGGGCTCGTCAACCGCAGCACCATCGACTTCCACAACCGGCTCGACTCGCTCGGGGATCTCGAGTTACTTCGACGCCTACGGCAACGGCACCCACAGCTGGCCGTACTGGGCCCGCGACCTGCGCTGGTCGATCGATGACGTGATGTTCGACTTCGCGCACCCGCTCGGACCGCCGGCACAGGTCAGCTACATGAGCGCCGATGCGCAGTACGCGCAGTACGGCTGGCAGGTCACGACCCACCGTGCCGTCCGCGAGTTCTCCTACCTCGAGGACGCCGACACGGCCGGGTTCCAGCTGGAGGGCAGCGGCTCTGCGACGGTCACGACCCCGCCCGATTACGCGCCCGGCGTCCGCTACGCGATCGCGATGGAGGGCTCGCAGGTCCCCGACACCACCGAGACCGTCCCCGCGGGAGCGGATCGGCGGCTCACAGTGGACGTACGGCTCGGTCCGTCCAACACCTACCCGGAGTATTCCAGTGACGCGACGCTGTTCGGTACGACGGTTGACTCGACCTATGTGACGATCAAGCGGCTTGGGGCAGCGGGCGCAGCTTGACGTGCCCATGATGTGCGGCCGTCTCCCGGATCGCACGCTCGGCCTGCGCGAGCGCCCGGTCCGGCGCGTCCGGAGCGGCAGCCAACGGGCTGCCGAGCGCACCGACGAGAAAACCGTAGGCGTCCGCATCGAGTGGGAACGAGCCCGACTCGCAGGCGCTGCAGACGACACCGCCGGCGGCCGCTGAGAACCCGCCGAGGTGCTCGCGCTCACCGCAGGTGGCGCATGACCCGAGCTGCGGAACGAGCCCGGCTGCCAGCAGCAGCTTCAGGTTGAACGCGAGCATGTTCGGTCGCAGCGCCCGAACATCGGCGGCCGTCCCCTTTGCGAGCAGCGTCAGCTCGTTGGCGAGCAGCGCGAACACCTCGGGGTGCGGATCGTCGGTCTCGAACATCCGCGCGACCGCGTCGCATGCGCGGGCGGCGCTATCGAGGGCGGCAGCGCTGGTCCGCAGCCCCGGGCGAGCGTCGACGGTGTCGGCGCCGGTGATCGTGTACAGGTCCCCGCGCCCCTGCCGCAGCATCAGCGTGACCTGCATGAACGGCTCGAGTCGCGCTCCGAAGCGGCTCTTCGCGCGCCGGGCACCCTTTGCCATCGCCCCGATCCGGCCGTGATCCGGTGTGTAGAGATGCAGGATCCGATCGGCCTCGCCATACCGGATCGAGCGCAGCACAATCGCCTCGCTTTCGAGCGTCAGCGGCACAATCGCCTCGCTACACTTAATGAAGTCATGAAGCCCGTGACCCTGTATTCGACCAATATGTGCCCGTATTGCGAGGGTGCCAAGGCGCTGCTGAAAAAGCGTGGCATCGCATACGAGGAGATTATTTTCACCCGGAGTCCGGACGACCGCCAGCAGATCGTCGAGCTGACCGGGATGGCGACGTTCCCGCAGATCGTGATCGACGGACGTCCGCTCGGCGGCTTCAACGAGTTGCGCGCGGCCGATCGCAGCGGCGAACTCGCCGAGCTCCTCGCTGCCTGAGTCAGCCGGCGGTCCGCGCGGCGGCCTGCTTGGCGCGCAAACGCGGTCGCGGCTGGCAGTGCTCGCAGACGTAGGTGCCGCGGCCGCCGACGTACATCTTGCGGATCGGCGTGCCACACGTGACGCACGGCTCGCCCTCACGCGTATGGATCAGGAACACGTCCTGAAACGAGCCGCGGGCGCCGTCGATGTGGCGAAAATCATCGATCGAGGCGCCCTTCGCGTCGATTCCAGCGCTCAGCGCCTCCTCGATCCCGCGATGCAGGGCAGTCCACTGTGCGAGTGTCAGCTGGCCAGCCGGCCGCAGCGGGTGGATCAGAGCCCGGAACAGCGCCTCGTCGGCGTAGATGTTCCCGACTCCGGCGATCCGGCGCTGATCAAGGATGAACGACTTGACCGGCGCGGTCCGGCCCCTCGCGGCCGCCTTCAGGTACGCCGGGGTGAACCCGTCGGTCATCGGCTCAACGCCGAGCCGCTCGGCCAGGTAGGCCGTGCGGGCCGGCAGACCGTGCAGCAGGTGCCCGGTGCCGAACCGTCGCGGGTCGACGTAGGCGAGCCGGTGACCGCCGCTGAGGATGAACCGCACGCGGGTGTGCGGCGGCTCGACGGGCGGGTCGAACAGCAGCGCCCCGGTCATCCGTAGGTGCACGAGCAGATGCCGGTCGTCATCGAGCTCCCAGATCAGATATTTGCCTGCGCGACTGACCCGCTGCACCCACGCCCCCGTCAGCTGTTCGGCGACCTCCTCCGGAGCCTGCGGCCGGGTCCAGCGCCAATCGAGGATCTCAACCGTCTCGATCTGCAGGCCCTCGAGATGCGGGGCCAGCTGGCGGCGGATCGTCTCGACTTCGGGCAGTTCAGGCATGCGGTCCAGATCTCAGATGAAGCTCGTCCCGGGCATTCCAGGGGCGTCGGTGTCGCACAGCCAGCGTAGGACGCTGGCGCCGACATCGGGCATCGGACCGTCGTGGCGCCGTGATCCGTGGCCGGCGAACGCGGCCAGCAGCGGCACCGCTTCACGGGTGTGGTCAGTGTGGGGGGCCGTGACGTCGCAGCCGTGATCTGCGGTGAGGATCAACAGGTCATCGGGTCTGAGCTCCTCGAGCCAGCGGCCGACGTGCGCGTCGATCTCCTCGAGCGCAGCCGCAAACCCAGCCACGTCGTGACGGTGGCCGTAGACCTGGTCGGTATCGACGAGGTTCGTGAACACCATGCCCCGCTCGAGGCTGTCGAGCAGCTCACCTGTGTGCTCGAGGGCGACGGCGTTGTTCGGGCCTGGATGCTGCTGGTCAATTCCGCGGCCGGCCATCAACGCCCCCGCCTTACCGACCGCGTGCACGGGAATCCCGGCGGCGTGCAGAAGCTCGAGGTAGCTGATGCCCGGCGGCTCACGAGCGAAGTCATGTCGCGCGTCGGTACGGGTGAACGCGCCGGCGTCACCGACGAACGGTCGGGCGATCACGCGCCCGACGCAATGCTCTGCGGGCAAGCGGCCACGAACCGTCTGACAGATCGCGTGGAGCTCCTCGGCGGGGACAAGGTCCTCGTGCGCCGCGATCTGCATCACGGAATCCTGGCTGGTGTAGACGATCAACGCTCCCGTGCGTAGATGCTCGGCACCGTGATCGTCGATCACGGTGATGCCGTTGTAGGGCCGGTTGCAGATCACCCCGCGGCCGCTCGCTTCAGAGATCAGGCCGATCACGTCCGGCGGGAACCCGTCGGGATACGTGGGCAGCAGCTCCTCGAGTCCGATCCCCATCAGCGCCCAATGCCCGGCCGTTGAATCCTTGCCGGCACCGATCGCATGGAGGGCACCGTGCAGCGCCGGCTCGGGCGACGGTGGCACACCCACGATCGGCGTAATCGAGCCGAGCCCCAGCCGCCCCAGCACCGGGAGATTCAGACCGCCCGCCTGCTCCGCCAGGTGCACGAGGGTGTTGGTGCCGGCGTCGCCGTACGCGGCGGCATCGGGGAGCGCCCCGATCCCGCAGGCGTCCATTACCACGACAAAGGCCCGGCGCGCTCTCATCGGGCGCTCTGGAACAGCTGCAGCCCCTTGCGCACCGGTGAGAACACGTAGTGATCGACCCGCTTGAACTCGGGCACCGGCGCGTATTCATCGAGCACGATCTCGGCGCCGTTCGCGTACACGTGCTCAGAGCGCGCCCGCCGCAGCCGTCCGTTGATCCGCTCGATCGCGTCGAGCTCGACCGCTCCGACCCCATCGACGGTCACGAGCGCCGAGCTGAGCAGATCAAAGTCGGGGTCGTGCTTCTTCGCAGCGGCAAGGAGCGCGCTGCGCTCCTGATCAAGCGCCGCCGTCATCCCCGGTCCGGTCAGCGCCGCGCCACTGCGCGGATAGCGCCACAGCGCGATCACCGCCGGCCCGGACGTGATCGTCGCGACCAGCGGGGCCGTCCGGTTGGTCTCTGTCCAGTTCGCCGGGGCGAACATCGCGACGCCGTCATCTCGGTAGCCGAGCACGCCCATCTTCGTGGGCTTGGCCGGGACCTGGAGGTTCGGCACCCGCGCCTGGCTGATCCCGCAGCCCGCCAGGATGATGGCGGCAAGCGCAGCCGTCACGGGCACGGAGGACCGTGTCGCCGGGACCCGGCACCTCTTCCCGACTCGGCAGCTCACTCGCCGATAATCGCACGCCTCGCGGGGCGCGTTGCGGCCCGCGAGGCTCAGCTTGCGATTCGAGCGCGGGGATGCGCGTCGAAGTACACGTCCCGCAGCCGTTCGGCCGACAGGTGCGTGTAGATCTGTGTGGTGCCGATGTCCGCGTGACCGAGCATCTCCTGCAGCGAGCGCAGGTCACAGCCACCCGCCAGCAGATGGGTCGCAAACGTGTGGCGAAGCGTGTGCGGGCTCATCCGCGCGTCGAGCCCGGCGCTGCGGGCGTGGCGCTGGACGATCTTGTAGAGCCCCTGACGGGACAGCGCCGTGCCACGCTGGTTGACGAACACGTGGGTCTCGTCCTGGATGCCGACGAGCTTGGGTCTCCCGTCCGCGAGGTAGCTCCCAAGCGCCTCGATCGCCTTTGATCCGATCGGGACGAGCCGTTCCTTGGAGCCCTTGCCACGGGCGATCAGCACGCCCGCCTCGATGTCAAGCTGCTGCAACTGCAGGCCGATCGCCTCCGATGCCCGCAGGCCACAGGCGTACATCGTCTCCAGCAGCGCGCGGTCACGCAGTGCCGCCGGGGTGGTTCCGCGGGGCTGCTCGAGCAGGCTGCGGACCTCCTCGCGGCTGAGCACGTGCGGCAGTCGCCCGCGCGGGCGCGGCGGGCGGAGCTCCGAGGTCGGGTCGGACTCGAGGATCTGCTCGCGGCGCAGGTGGCGGTAGAACGAGCGCAGACACGCGACCTTGCGCTGCAGCGTCGCGGGCGCGGCGGGGCGCTTGTCGGTGGAGCCGGTCGCGAGCTCGGTCACGAATGCTGCAAGATCGCGGCCGTCGACCGACAGCGGATCGAGCCCGCTGCGACTGAGAAACTCGCCGTACTGCTGCAGGTCGGAGCGGTACGCCTCGAGCGTGTTGCGCGACAGCCCCCGCTCGAGCTCGAGATACGCGAGGAAGTCGAGCGTCAGTTCGGTGAGCCGTGTGGGTGGCGCAATCTCTGCGGTGGCCATGAACCGCTGTTCGGTGCCCGACCGGGCCCTCCTGCGGCTGCAACGTCCGCTGCGGCCGAACTACAGATACGAGTCGCGGACCCACACGGCGGTGGCAGCCATCGCGTCGTCGTAGGAGACACGCGGCTCCCAGCCGAGCTGTTCACGCAGCCGCGCGTTGCTGAAGGACTGCGGGAGCCCCATCACCTGGACGGCTTGGCGCGACAGCAGCGGACGCAGCGTCAACCCGGTCCGTTTACGGGCCGCCCGGTACCCGAGCTCAAGGCCCGCGCCGATGCCCCACGCGAGCGGATACGGCATCGACAGCCGCGCCCGCGCGAAGCCGAGCCGGTCGGCGAGATCGTTGGTGAACTGCTTCCACGACACGTCGACGCCGTCGAGGACGTTGTACGCCTCCCCCGCCGCCGCATCCGAGGTCAGCGCCAGCAGCACCGCGTCGACGAGGTTCTCGACGTAGCAGAGGCCCGCGTCATGGCGACCGCCGCCGACGAGCAGCATCATCCCGCTGGCCTTGAGCGCCTTGGCGATCTCACCGACGGTCTCCTTGGAGCCCGGCCCGTAGATGGTTGCCGGCCGCAGGATCACCGTCTCAAGCCCTGCGGCAGCCCGGACCTCATCCTCGGCGAGGCGCTTGGTCTCCGCGTACCAGTTGCGGAAGCCCTCACGCCCGCCAAACGATTCGTCGACGCCGACGGACCCGGGGTATCCGTAGACATCGGTCGAGCTGACCTGGACGAAGCGCTCGACGCCGGCGGCTGTGGCGGCCGCAAGCAGGTCCCGCGTGCCGGTCACGTTCGCCGCCTGGATCTCCTCGACCGTCGCCCAGTCGGTGACCAGGGCGCCACTGTGAACGACATACCGGCAGCCGACCACCGCTCGCCTCAGTGATCCCGCATCGGTCAGGTCACCGGTCACGATCTCCACCGGCAGCGTGTCAAGCAGCGAGGTGTCGCTCGTCGACCGTGCGATACACCGCACCTGATAGCCGGCCCCCAAAAGCCCCGTGACGACGTGGCCACCGACGAACCCGGTCGCGCCCGTGACCAGGCACACGTCGCCCTGGCTCGGGTCGACCGGGGTCCCCCTGACCGCGGTTGATGCCGGCCCCGTTGGGCCGGCCACCCAGGCTACCCCGGCTACCCCGGCCACCCCGGCCTCTCCGGCCACCGACGATGCCTTTGCGCCGGAGGACCCCCCGCCGGACCGCTCCCCCCGCCCCATCTTCCGTTGCAGCGTCGCCGTTGCGATGTCCCGGACAACCGCCCAGTTGCCACCGCCGCTGCCGCTCTCACACTCGGTCAGCACCGTGTCGAGCGCGTCGAGGAAGGTGTCCACCTGTTCGGCGGAAACGTTGAGCGGCGGCAGCAGCTTGATCACGTCGTTCATCCCCGACGCCATCGTGATGATCCGGTGGTCTCGGTGCAGCGGAATCACGACCAGCTGCGGTGCCAGGCCCTCGCTGGCAAGGTGAATCAGCCGCCAGTTGACCTTGGCGACCCGGCCGGGCGGCGCCTGCAGCTCGATCGCCTGCATCAGGCCGCGGCCGCGGACGTCACCGATCAGGTGGTGGCGCCGCTGCAGCTCGACAAGGCCGTCGCGGAGCTTCGTGCCCATCCGTGCCGCGTTCTCGACCAGGCCGTCGCGTTCGATCAGTCGAACGGTCGCGAGACCGGCGGCCATCGACAGCCGGTTGCGTCCGTACGTCGACTGGTGGACGTAGGAGCGCTCCAGGGTGCCGACGGCCCGCTGGTAGATCTCGCGGGTCGTCGTCATCGCCGCGACCGGCATGTAGCCGCCGCTCAGCGCCTTGGAAATCAGAACGAAGTCAGGAACGACGCCCGCCTCCTCGAGCGCGAACCAGCGCCCCGTGCGCCCCAGTCCCGTCTGGATCTCGTCGAGGCAGAACAGCGTCCCGTAGCGCTTGCACAACTCAGCCGCGCCTTGCAGATACGCAACCGACTGCACGTTGACGCCGAGCCCCTGGATCGGCTCCATGATCAGCCCGGCGACATCCTTTGTGCGCAGCTCCTTCTCAAGTGCGTCGAGGTCGCCGAACGGGACCAGACCGCAGTCGGGCAGAAACGGTCCGAAGCCGGGCTTGAAGAACTCGGCCCCGACCAGTGACAGCGGCCCGTAGGTGACGCCGTGGTAGTCACCGTCGATCGACAACAGGCGGGTGCGACCGGTCGCCGCCCGGCAGAACTTCATCGCCGAGTCGACGGCCTCGGCACCGGTCGAGCAGAAGAAGGTCGCGTCCAGGCCGGCCGGCAGATGCGCCGCGAGTGCCTCACCGAGCATCCCGCCGAGCGGCGAGTAGTGGATCTGGACCCCATCGGCCATCTCGGCGGCGAGAACCGCCTCGAGCGCCGCCCGGACGTCGGGATGGTTGTGGCCGATACTGGCGAACCCCTCGCCGCCGTTGAAATCAAGGTAGGCATGACCATCGACGTCGTAGAGGTAGGAGCCGCGACCGGCAGCGAACTCCCGGTCGAATCCGATGATCGTCAGCATGTCGGCCAGCGACGGGTCGAGGTAGCGGCGGGCGAGCGCGAGCGTCTCGCGGGTCCGCGCGGCACCGTCGGCGGCGACGCCGAGCGGGTCTGACAGCGGCACGGCCCCGAGCGTCCAGTCGCCGGCTACCGGTTCGCCTTCAGCCACAGCAGTCCGATCAGGGATTTGGAGTCCTGCGACTGGGCGATTGCGTCATCAAGCTGGTCGAGCGGCCACGGCACGATCTCGAGCCGTTCATCATCCTCCGGGGCGGCACCGCCGGGTGCGTCGCTGAGCCCGGTCGCCAGATACAGCCACACCTTCTCGTCGGTGAAGCCGCCGCTCGAATAGAAGCAGTGGATCTCCTGCCAGCGCTCGGCCTGCTTTCCGATCTCCTCGACGAGCTCGCGCTTGGCGGTCTCAGACGGCGGCTCGCCCTCGACGTCAAGCTTGCCGGCGGGCACCTCGAGCGAGTCGGCGAGCCCGGCGACCTCGCGCGGCTGACGGACAAGCCACACGTGCTGATCGTCGACCGCGACGATTCCGACGGCCCCCGGGTGCCACACCTTGTCGCGGGAGACCTCCTCGCCGTCGGTGTGGCGGTACCACTCCGTGCCGGCCTGGATCACCCTGCCGGTGAACGCGACCTCGCTACGGATTGATTCAAATGCGTTCACGCGTGACCGGCCTCATCGACGAGCGCGCACACTAGCGCCAGCCCGTCTTCGAGCGCCTGCAGGCTGACCCGCTCGGTCGGTTCGTGGGCCCGCTCGGTTCCATTGGCCAGGTTGGTGCAGGGGAACCCCGCCGCCCGCAACGCGTTCGCGTCGGAGCCGCCGCCGCTGACGATCGGCCGGGGCTCATACCCAATGCGTCTGAGCGCCCGGTCCGCCAGCTCCAGCGACGGTTCCCCGGCGCGCACCCGGTAGGCGCTGAACATCTTCGCCACCTCGATATCAAGGTCGCAGCCTGCCGCGTCGGCGGCATCCTGGATGCGATCGATCGTCTCGGTCACGACCGCATCGACCCGCTCCTGGGCGATGCCGCGGACCTCCGAGGCGACAACACACCGCTCGGCGACGACGTTCGTCGCGGTCCCGCCGGTGATCGTGCCGACGTTCGCAGTCGTCTCGGCGTCAAGCCGGCCCTGTGGCACCGTCGCGACGGCGTGGGCGGCGGCGACGATCGCGTTGACCCCCTGCTCGGGGTGCAGACCCGCGTGCGCAGCCTTGCCATGCACCGTGGCGGTGATCCGCATGTATGTCGGAGAGGCGATGATCACCTCCCCGAGCGGCGTCGCGTGGTCGAACACGTAACCGAATCCGCTCTTCAGCTGCGCGACGTCGAACGCCTTGGCGCCGTGCAGGCCCGTTTCCTCGGAGATCGTGAACAGCAGCTCCACCCCGATCTCGGACCGCGCCGCCGCCTCGGCACCGCCGGTGCCGTCAGCACCGTCAGAACCACCGGCGGTCAGCATCCGCGCGATCTCAACCAGGGCGGCGACGGCTGCTTTGTTGTCGGCACCGATGATCCCGGCGCCGGAGTTGATGAAGCCGCCGTCCTCGATCATCGGCTCGACCGGGGCCGTCAGCGGCACCGTGTCCATATGGGCGCACAGCAGCAGCCAGCGGTCAGAGCGACCGGGGATCCGCACCAGTAGGTTGCCGGCGTTGGCCCCAACGGTCGCTCCGGCATCGTCCTCGACGACCGACAACCCGAAGCCGGTCAGCGTCTGGGTCAGCCAGTCGGCGATCGCCCGCTCGTCACCGGTGACGCTCGGGATCCGGCACAGCTGTTCGAAGGTGGCATGAAGCCGCCGGCGATCGAGCTCGCCGGGGTTCACTCAGAGACGACGTGGTCGCCGGAGCCGCGAGCGTCGATCGCTACGACCTCGCGCCGGTCGGCCTCCTCAGGGCCGTCACCGTCATCACCGACGTGCGCCTTGGCCGCACCGACGAACTCACGGAACAGCGGCGCCGGCCGGTCCGGACGCGACTTGAACTCGGGGTGGAACTGCGAGGCGACGTAGAACGGGTGCAGATCCCGCGGAAGCTCCGCGATCTCGACCAGGCGCTCATCCGGGGTCGTCCCCGAGAAAACGAGCCCGGCCGCCTGCAGCCGGCGCTTGTGATGGTTGTTGACCTCATAGCGGTGGCGATGACGCTCGTAGACGACAGCCTCGCCGTAGGCCTCACGGGCACTGGTGTTCTCGTGCAGCTTGATCGGGTCGGCGCCGAGGCGCATCGTTCCGCCCATGTCGGCGATCTCCTTCTGCTCGGGCAGCAGATCGATCACGGGGAACGGGGTCTCCGGGTCCATCTCGGTCGAGTTGGCACCGGGCATGTCGGCCACGTGCCGCGCGAACTCGCTGATCACGACGTGCATGCCGAGGCACACGCCGAGGTACGGGATCCTTTCCTCGCGGGCAATCTTGGCTGCGGCGATCTTCCCTTCGAAGCCACGGGAACCGAACCCACCCGGGATCAGGATCCCTGCCGCGGCGCGCAGTCGCGCGTCGACCTCGGGCTCACCGACCGTCTCGGAATCGATCCAGTCGATCACGACCTTGCGGCCGTGGTGGACGCCGCTGTGACGCAGCGCCTCGACGACCGACAGGTACGCGTCCTCGAGCTGGACGTACTTGCCGACAAGTGCGATCCGCAGCTCGCCCTCGACCTCTGCAGCCCGGTGGACGATCGCCTCCCAACGACTGAGATCCGGCGTCGGCGCGTCCTGGATGCCGAAGTGCTCGCGCAGGATGTAGTCATCGACGCCCTGCTCATGGAACGCCAGCGGGACGCTGTAGACGTCCTTGACGTCGTAGGCGGAGACGACGGCCTCGGTTGACAGGCTGGCGAACAGCGCGATCTTCTTACGGATCTCGACGGATAGCACCGACTCCGAACGGCACATGACCATGTCCGGGTTGATACCGATGCGCCGCAGCTCGTTGACCGAGTGCTGGGTCGGCTTCGTCTTCAGCTCGCCGGCGTGCCCGATGTAGGGGACCAGCGTCAAGTGGATGAACATGCAGCGCCGTCGGCCGGCCTCGACCGGGAACTGGCGGATCGCCTCGAGGAAGGGCAGCGACTCGATGTCGCCGACGGTGCCGCCGATCTCGGTGATCACGAAATCGACGTCGGTCGAATCGGCCATCAGCCGGATCCGCTGCTTGATCTCGTCGGTGATGTGCGGAACGACCTGGACGGTCGCGCCGAGGTAGTCACCGCGCCGCTCACGGCGGATCACGGTGTTGTAGATGCCGCCGGCCGTGACGTTCGACGCACGCGAGGTGTTGGCGTCGGTGAACCGCTCGTAGTGGCCGAGATCGAGATCGGTCTCGGCCCCGTCCTCAGTGACGAACACCTCGCCGTGCTGGTACGGCGACATCGTGCCCGGATCGACGTTGATGTACGGATCGAACTTCTGGATCTGCACGGAGTATCCGCGCGAGCGCAGGAGCCGGCCGATTGAAGCGGCAGCGATTCCTTTGCCAAGCGAGGAAACGACCCCGCCTGTGATGAAAATGAATCGCGTCTCGGCCTGGTTCATGCTCTGCTCCCCAATCTTAGGACCCAGGTAGGACGCTACCTGGCTCCACTGACAATAGATCCCGTTCTTTGCGGATATTCGCCGCGCTTCGGCGGCCCTTCGCCGCGGTTCGGCGGCTCCTGACCGCGCTTCGGCGGCCGTCAACCACGCTCAGGCGGCCTTCAACAGCTCTCGGGCGTGCCCGCGGGCAGCCCGATCATCGGCGTCGGCACCGAGCATTCGCACCAGCTCACCGAGCACCCCATCGCCCTCAAGTGGCGTGACCGTGGTCAACGCGGGCGTCCGGGAGCCGTCCTTGACGATCGTGAAGTGCCGCTCACCGAGCGCCGCCACCTGCGGCAGGTGCGTGATGCAGAGGACCTGACGGCCCTGGGCAAGCGCCCGCAGATGGGCCCCGACAGCCCTCGCCGTGTGTCCGCCGATCCCGGCGTCGATCTCATCGAACACGAGCAGCGACTCCTCCCGATGCGCGCCATTGTCGTCGCTGCTCCCGTGCGCGACGCTGAGCAGTGCCAACATCACCCGTGACATCTCGCCGCCGGAGGCGATCTCTCGCAGCGGTCCCATCGGCAGGCCAGGATTCGGGGCGATCAGAAACTCGATCGCATCCTTGCCCCGCGGGCCGTAGCCGCTGCCGCGCTCGCTGACCGAGACCTCGAACCGCGCTTCGGACATCGCCAGCTCGCCGAGCCGCTCGCGCACCGCCGCCGCCAATCTCGGCGCAGCCTCGGATCGCAGCGCACTCAACCGATCGCCGGCCGCCGCCCGCGCGGCGACAGCTTCGGCCAACTCGGCATCGACCCCTTCAAGCGCGACCTCGGAGTCAGCGAGCTCGGCGACGCGCTCCCGGCAGCGCTCGGCATGCGCCAACACCTCCGCCAGGGACCCTCCATGCTTGCGGGAGAGGCGGGAGAATCCCGCCAGACGCTCCTCAACCCACTCGAGACGACCCGGCGACCCCTCGAGCCCCTCGACGTAGGAGCTCAGTTCGAGTACCACATCCTCGGCCTCGAGCCGTGCGGCCGACAGCCGCTCCGCGAGCGCGGAAACCGACGGATCGACGGCCGCCATCACCTCGACCGCCTCGGCGGCCCGCGCCAGCAGTGTTGCCGCGCCGAGGCCATCATCGGGCGCAATCGCCTCGGCGGCCGACGATCCTGACTCCTGGAGCACCGCCAGATGCCGGAGGCGTTCGCGCTCGATCAGCAGCTCGGCCTCCTCCTCGACCACGGGACCGATCGTCTCGATCTCCTCGAGCTCGAAGCGCAACAGGTCGAGCTCGCGCTCGCGCGCCCCGGCATCACCGAGCAACCCGTCCCGCCGTGCCTCCAGGATCCGCACGCGGTCATGCAATTCCCCGACTGCGTGGCGCAGCGACAGAACCTCGGCGCCGCCGAACGCATCGAGCGCGTCGAGCTGCGCGCTGACGAGCATCAGCTTGCGGTGCTCATGCTGACCGTAGAACGACAGCAGCAGCGAACCGAGCTCCCGCAGGTCGCCGACGGTCGCCGAGCGCCCGCAGACGTAGGCCCGTGTTCGCCCGTCCGGCCAAACGCGACGCGCCAGCACCAGCTCCTCGGCTCCGTCGGGGATCAGAGAGCCAAAACGTTCATCCGCCTGCCCGCCGAGCCGCTCTCCGCCCTCACCCACCCCCGGAGGCAGCGAGAACACGCCCTCGACATACGCCTCCGCGGCACCTTCGCGCACGATCCCGGCGCGCGCCTTGCCTCCGAGGAGGAGATCGAGGGCCTGCGCGAGCAGGGTCTTACCGGCACCGGTCTCGCCCGTGAGCACGTTCAGGCCGGGCGCCAGGCGCAGTTCCGCCCGCTCCATCAGCAGCAGATTCTCGACACGTAGTTCGTAGAGCACGGGACAACGTCTACCAGCCGTCCCGGCGGCAAATCCGGTTTGGGCGCCTGCTAGGGCAGGGTTGCGAGCCGGCCGAACTTCTCGCGCAGTCGTGCGTAGAAGTTCGAGCCCCCGATCTGTGCGAGCGTCCCCTGATCGCGCACGAACCGCGCCTGGATCGAGCCTCCGGGCAGCAGCGCCCCCGCTGGGCGCCCGTCAAGCGCCAGATCGACCGAGTCATCGACCGAGCGGTTGTGGATCGAGAGCGTGTCGCCGGGCGCCACCACGAGCGCGCGGGCAGTCAGCGAGTGCGGTGCGATGAACGACACCACGAACCCCTCGACGCCCCAGGCCATCACCGGGCCGCCGTTGGCCAGGTTGTATCCCGTCGATCCGGCCGGAGTGGCCACCACCAGCCCATCGCATCGGACACGACCGATCTCATCTGCGCCAATCGAGTAGGCCAGGCTGGCGACCCGGCGTCCCTGCTGTCGCTGGACCGAGATGTCATTGATCGCGATCCACTCGGACTCAGACCCCTCGACCCGCAGCCCGATCCCGGGCAGCGACAGGGTGTCGAAGTCACCGGCGAAGGCCCGCTCGAACCCTTCGCGGGCGCGATCACGGTCGACCGTGGCGAGGAATCCGATTTCCCCGTAGTTGACGCCGAACACCGGCACACCGGTGCCCGCGTAGCGGCGCAGGGCGCTGAGGATCGTGCCGTCCCCGCCGACGGCGAAGCAGATCGACACGTCCGAGCCGGCGATCCGTGGCGCTCCAACCTCGACCCCGTCCCCCGTGACCAGGTCGTGCTTGACCGTCTCGCGATCATCGAAGCGCAGCGTCGCCCCGACCGAACGGGCGACCTCGCGGAGCGTCTCGAGCGCCGGGCCGGTCTCATCCGGGCGGCGGTGGGTGAGGACGGTGGCGACGGTCATCCCGGTTCGACCTCCGCTGCGGCGGCCTCGAGATCGTCGATACCCGTCCCCGCCCGCAGCCACACGAACGTCTCCCGGTTCCCTTTCGGACCCGGTAGGCCGCTCGATGCGAATCCGCCGATGCCCACCCCCAGTTCACGGCCGCAGCGAGCCACGCTGAGCAGCGCTTCGCGCCGCAGCGCGGGCTCGCGGACGACGCCGCCCTTGCCGACTCCGCGGCGACCGACCTCGAACTGCGGCTTGACCATCGCCAGGCAGTCGAACTCCGGCCCGGCGCAGCCGAGCACGGCGGGCAGCACCTTCGTCAGGGAGATGAATGAGACATCGATCACGATCAGGTCGGGAGCGTACGGCAGCGCCTCAGAGGTGATGGCGCGGGCGTTGCAGCGCTCGATCACGGTCATCCTTGGATCGGACCGCAGTTTCCATGCCAGCTCGCCGTAGGCGACGTCAAGTGCGATCACGTGCGACGCGCCCCGTTGCAGCAGGCAGTCGCTGAAACCACCGGTTGAGGCGCCGACGTCGAGGCATGCGCGGCCCTCGACCGCAATCCCGAGCGTGTCCAGGGCATTTGCCAGCTTCACCCCCCCGCGGGAAACGTAGGGCAACCCTCCCGCGACTGCGACAACCACGTCGTCGGCGACCATCTGGCCCGGCTTTGAGATCCGTTCGCGGCCGGCCCCGACGAGCACCTCGCCGGCCAGTACCGCCGCCTGCGCACGGGCCCGCGATTCGAACAGCCCGCGGTGCAGGAGCAGTTGATCGAGCCTGATCTTCACGGATGCGTGAGCGAGATCACAGTCATGTTGCCCGAGAGTGTGGATGATCTTCTTGTGTCCGCTGCTTCGGCAGCCCATATATGACACATCTCTCCTCCCTCTCGAATGGCCCGCCTTGTGCGGGTCGTTCGGTTTAACGGGTGAGGCAGGGTGTGTGCGACCGGGGTCACCCGCCGGGGATCGAGCTACGCGACCCGTGTGCGCTGAGCGACGGCGGCGAGGACCCGGTCAGCGATCTTCTCAGGCGTGAAGCCGACCTCGGCGTACAGCAGAGCAGGGGCGCCGTGCGTGATGAACCGGTCAGGGAGGCCGATCCGCAGAATCGGCGGAGCCGCGATCCCGGCATCGTTGAGGGCTTCCCACACGGCGGTTCCGAAGCCGCCTGCGAGCGCGCCCTCCTCGACGGTCACGAGCAGGTCGTTCTCCGCTGCGAGCTCCGCCACCAGCGCGGTGTCGATCGGCTTGACGAAGCGGGCATCGGCTACCGTCGCGGCGATGCCGTGCTCGGTCAGCAGCTCGGCGGCACCGAGGGCCCTGCCGACGCCCGAGCCGTAACCGATCAGGGCGACCTTGGGGCCGGCATCGGCCGACGCGTCACGGAGGATCTCGCCCGTTCCGATCGCGATCTCCTGCGGCGTGGCGGGGAGCGGCACGCCGACGCCCTCACCGCGGGGATAGCGGATCGCGGTCGGACCATCGTCGTAGATCAGGGCGGTGTGCAGCATGTTGACGAGCATCGCCTCGTCGCGCGGGGCCATTGCGACGATGTTTGGCAGGCAGCGCAGGTAGGAGATGTCGAAGGCACCGTGGTGGGTGGGTCCGTCATCGCCGACCAGGCCGGCACGGTCCATCGCGAAGCAGACGTTCAGCTTCTGCAGGCAGACGTCGTGGATGATCTGGTCGTAGGCACGCTGCAGGAACGTCGAGTAGATCGCGGCGACTGGCTTGCAGCCCTGAAGTGCGAGACCGGATGCGAGCAGCACCGCCTGCTGCTCGGCGATCCCGACATCGAAGTAGCGGTCCGGCAGCTGCTTCTGGAGGATGTTCAGGCCGGTGCCGGAGTTCATCGCGGCGGTGATTCCGAGCACGCGCTCGTCGCGGCGCGCCTCGGCGACGAGGGCCTCACCGAACACCTGGGTGTAGGCGGGGGCAGCTTTCTTGACGCTGCCGTTGGTGGGCCGCTCGGCCGGCATCGGCGGGGGCGGGGCCGGAATCCCGTTCTTGATCGACTTCGGCTTGGCCGCGTGCCACTTCTCCATCCCCTCGAGGCCACCGTCCTCGGCCGGGGCGAAGCCCTTGCCCTTGACGGTCGCGCAGTGGATCACGACGGGCCGTCCGGCGGCGAGCGCCTCGCGCAGGGCGCGGCGGATCGCCCGGACGTTGTGGCCGTCGATGACGCCCATGTAGGCCCAATCGAGCTCCTCCCACCACAGGCCGGGAGCCCAGAACGCCTTGATCGATTCCTTGAAGTGCGGGCCAAGCCGCTCGAACGCGTGGCCGAGCGCCGGCAGCTTCGTCAGCCCGGACTCGACGTCCTCGCGGGCGTGCCACAGCTTCGGGTTGAGCCTGACGCGGTTGAAGTAGCTGCTCAGGGCGCCGACGTTCGGTGCGATCGACATCCCGTTGTCATTGAGGATCACGACGATCGGGGTGCCGAGGCCACCGGCCTCCGTCACCGCCTCGAAGGCAACGCCCCCGGTCATCGATCCATCGCCGATCACGGCGACGACGTTGCCGTCCTCCCCATGTCCGCGGCGCATTCCCTCTTTGAGACCGACCGCGTAGCCGATCGATGTCGACGCGTGCCCGGCGCCCATGATGTCGTGCTCCGACTCGTGGATCGCACAGAACGGCGCCAGGCCCTCGTAGTGGCGGATCGTCTGCAGCTGGTCGCGCCGGCCGGTCAGGATCTTGTGGGGATAGGCCTGGTGGCCGACGTCCCAGAGGATCTTGTCGCGCGGCGAATCAAGCAGCGAGTGCAGTGCGACCGCAATCTCGCAGGTGCCGAGGTTGGCGCCGAAGTGGCCACCAATCTCTCCAACGGTGTCGATGATGTGCTCGCGCACCTCCTGGGCGACGCGCTGCAGCTCATCGTCGGAGAGCCCGTGGAGGTCCTGGGGCCGGTTGATCGTGTCGAGGATTCGGTCTGTCATCAGAAGCTGCGGTTTGCGATGAACTCTGTGATCTGCTCGAGGTGTGATGGATCCCCGGTTCCCCCGGCCGTGGCCGCCTCGAGCTCGTCGCGGGCGCGATCGTGGCTTTCCTGGGCCAAGCGCCTGGCGCCGTCGAGCCCGAACTCCGTCACGTACGTCCGCTTCCCAAGCCGCTCGTCAGCTCCGTGGTTCTTCCCCAGAGCCTCATCCGACCCGGTCACGTCGAGAATGTCGTCAACGATCTGGAACAGAACTCCGAGCTCACCGGCGAACTTGGTGAAGTGGGCGATTGTGTCAGGCGGAGCGCCATGGATCCAGAGCGGGCACTCGATGCTCGCCCGGATCAGACGGCCGGTCTTGAGTTCGTGCAGGCGGCGCAGGCCGTCGGCATCGGGTGAGAAGGTCGCGACCACGTCCAGATACTGCCCGCCGACCATGCCCGTCACTCCGGTCGCGGCGGCAAGTTCGGCGGCGGCCCGCAGGATCGCTGCCGGCTCACCGGTCTGGTGGGTCAACAGATGCCGGAACGCCTCCGCGTAGAGACCGTCGCCGGCGAGGATCGCGACGTCCTCCCCGAACGCGACGTGGCAGGTCGGACGACCGCGGCGCAGCTCGTCGTTGTCCATCGCCGGCAGGTCATCGTGGATCAGCGAGTAAGTGTGGATCAGCTCGAGCGCAGCAGCCAACGGCAGCACCGCCTCGGGCTCACGGCCGATCGCGGCAGCGGTGGCCAGTGCCAGCACCGGCCGGATACGCTTTCCGCCGGCAAGCAGCGAATAGCGCATCGACTCGACCAGCCCGGCGGCGGCGTAGTCCTCGCCGAACTGCAGCTTGTCGAGGTAGGCATCGACCTGGGCGCGCAGGGCGTCCGGGTAGGTGGGCGCGGTCGTGGCCGGGGCGCCGGCCGTTGCTTCGCTCTCGCCAGGCATCGACGACGTCAGGAGGCCGGCAGCAGCAGCTGTCCCGGCAGATCCGGCAGCGGCTCCAGCGCGGCGCGCGCGTAGCCGTCGACCTGAGCCGCGACCTCGCCGGCAAGGCGGGCGCATTCCTCGATCGTCGCCAGCACTTCTTCTGGCTCGTTGTTACCAGCACGCAGCTCGGTGGCCGCCGACTGCAACCGCACACGGAGCTCCTGGAGCGCATCGGTCACAACGGCTAGGTTACTCGGTGCCGATGTTTCCGGGCAGATTCCGTGATCTCGCGCTGCGAGCACTTGCCGCCGTTCTCGGCGGTCGTTCCGACGGGCAGATCGAACGCCTGCTGATGCCCGCGGCAGCTCAGCGGCTGCTGCTCTGGGGCGTTGCAGCCTCCTATGACGAGACGGTGGTCCCCGGATTCACAGGGGTTCTCGCGTTCCGGCTGTTGCGACCGCAGACCGGATCCGAGCCGCTGGAGTGGCTGATCACGATCACCGACTCGGGTGCGAAGGGATCCGCAGGCGTGCCCGTTGGCACGCCATCTGCATCGATCCGAATGCCGCTGGCTGACTTCGTCCGGCTGACCCTCGGCCTCGAGGACCCGGCCGAGGCGATGCTCGGCGGGCGGGCGACGCTGCACGGCGACATCCAGGTGATCTCACGCCTTGCCGAGATGTTCCGGGCCGTCGCCGTGTCCCACTGACGCCGGGTTCGCCGGCCCGGGGCGAACGGCTGGCAACCGCCCGAGACGCGGAGCAGATCGCCACCGACCCGGTCCGACGCACCGGTTTCTACGGCACCCGAACGAACAAAGCACCTGCAAATCTGGCGCTTTGTCCGTTCGGGCCCCTCAGGGCACCGTGACGGACAAAGCTCGAATTTCGCCGCCGCTTTGTTCGGTCGAGCACCCTCAAGCGCAAAACGGACAGCCAGAGCGGCCTCGAGCCCCGCCCCACCTCTCCTTCATCGCAGGAACAGACAGCGAAGGGCGGGGCGGGGACGGCGCGCGAGCGGGAGGGTGGGGCAGACCGGCGCGGCGGGCGGTCACGAACTCGGCCTCCCCCGATTCGCCCGTGACGCCAGCCGCGATCCGGCGTAGTGTCAGCAGGATGAGGATTCGCAACACGCTGCTGGGAGTCGTCGTCACCGGGATCGCGGCCGGCACCCTTTCCACCGCCCTGGCGGCCACGCACACGGGCACCTCGCACGGCGCGACAAACCACACGGCGAGCGCCGCCACGGCGACCCCGGCGGTCAAGGCCACCAACGCGCTCGCGCTGAAGCTGCTGCCGAAGCTCGGTGGCTCCGGCAACGCGACCCTCTCCCCGCTGAGCATCGAGACCGCGCTGGCGATGGTCGCGCAGGGAGCCAGGGGCGGCACCGCAACCGCCTTCACGAAGCTGCTGGCCGGATACACGCCGCAGACGATCGCTCCGTCGAACTCACGCCTCGCGGCGGAGCTCCAGAAGGATGCCGGCAGCTCCACCACCCTCAACACTGCCGCCAGCCTGTGGGTCCAATCGGGCTTCAGGCTGGAGAACACGTTCACGACGACGCTGCAGGACGACTTCGGCGCAGCCCCGACGAGCGTCGACTTCTCGGGCGACCCGACGGCCGCGGCGAACCAGATCAACAACTGGACATCCCAGAAGACCGACGGCCTGATCCCAGAGGTGATGCCGCCGGGGAGCATCACCAACGCGACGGTTCTGACCCTGGTCAGCGCCATCTACCTGCATGCACTGTGGGCGTCGCCGTTCGACGCAAACCAGACGACGTCTCAGCCGTTCCACGAGACGTCGTCAACGAACGTGACGGCGCAGTACATGACTTCGGAGAACCCGACGAGCTTTCCGTACACGGTCAGCTCCGGCTACACCGCCGTCGAGCTGCCGTACAAGGGATCGAGCCTGTCGATGCTGGTCGTGATGCCCTCCCAGGGCACGATCGGAGCCTTTCAGCGCACGCTGACGCCCAAGTCGCTCGCAACGGTCGTCGCGAAGCTGAAGGACGGCGGCGTCAAGCTCTCGTTCCCGAAGATCGACCTGTCGCTGCACAGCTCGCTCAACGGCGTCCTCTCCCAGCTCGGGCTGGGGGTCGCCTTCGGCAATGGGGCCGACTTCGGCGGGATCACCCGCTCGACCGGGCTCCAGATCCAGGACGTCGAGCATGCGGCCGTTCTCAAGGTCAACGAGGCGGGGACCACGGCCGCCGCGGCAACCGGGATCTCGGTGGAGCCGACGGCGATCTTCGTCGGCGGCAGGATCATCGACGTCGACCACCCGTATCTGCTGTTCCTGCGCGACAACTCAAGCGGCGCGATCCTGTTCGCCGCGCGAGTGGTGAACCCGGCCTCGAGCTGAAACCGGGCCGACAGGTCAGACCCAGCCGGACGCTGAACCGCTACGAGCCCGCCGCGTCGAGCGCCCGGTTCACGAGCGCGTCCGC
Organism: uncultured Conexibacteraceae bacterium; assembly: GCA_963778315.1. Taxonomy (GTDB): domain Bacteria; phylum Actinomycetota; class Thermoleophilia; order Solirubrobacterales; family Solirubrobacteraceae; genus Palsa-465. Next base: position 1,271,298 of record CAVZTZ010000015.1, read on the forward strand.
GTCGGCGTTCTGCGCCCGGGGCACCGATCTGATCTCCCAGCGCTCGAATCCGGCCAACGCCGATACCGCTGCGTCGTACAGCGGCCGAAGCGCTGGGTGCTTGACCCGGTAGGCCCCCGTCAACTGCTTGGCGACGAGCTCGGAGTCGTTGACGATCTCCACCGCCCGGGCGCCGAGTGCGGCGGCACGCTCGAGTCCTCGCAGCAGCGCCCGGTATTCGGCGACGTTGTTGGTCGCCACACCGATCGTCTCGGCGATCTGTTCAACAACGCCGCCGGCGGGGTCGGAGATGACGATGCCGATCGCCGCCGGCCCGGGATTGCCCCGTGCACCACCGTCGACGTGCAGCACCAGCGCCGTCAAGGCGACGACCTCTAGGTCGCGGGGGTGTCCGGAACCTCGCCGACCACACGGGGGCGGCGGCGGTCACGAACCTGCCGCTGGCCCCCGCCTCCGGAACCACCGGCACCACGGCGCGACTCCTTGCGCCGGTCGACGATCACGGTCACGTTCGGATCGTCGTCGTAGTACGCGGTCAGCTTCTCGAACAACTCGCCGGCAAGGGCCTCTGGGACGACGCAATAGATCACGGTGCGGTGATGCTATTGGAGTCGGCGGCGCAGCGATGCAACTCGCGCTACAGCGGCTTCAGTTGGCCGTTCTCATCGGCCACCGCGTTCGGCATCCGCTCGGGCTCGGTCAGCTCGCTGAGCTCGTAGCCCTGGCCGTCGAGCCTGATGCTGGACACGGCCTCCGCCAGATCGATCTCATACCGGTACCAGCACAGTTCCCACGAGACAACCACCCTGGCCACCGTCGGATGCACGGGGTCGGGAAGCACGGCGACGGTCGGTGAACCGAGCGAGCGCGCCACGCCGGATACGGTCCGCGGGTGCTCAGAACGGTTGAACATGTCGAGCACGGAGACGATCTTCTGATCCTCACTGGAGGGAACCGCCCGCACATGCCGCGGTTCCCGCGCCGGCCCACGCTGGCTGCTGCCGAGCATCGGATCTGACCGGTCAGCCCGCGCGCGGCGGGCGCTCGACCGGCGCGAGCTGCGCGACTCCTCCCGGGCGGACCGGCTGGTCTCGGCGGCAGGCGGGTCGCCGTAGGTGTCGGGTGGCGTGCCCCAGTCCCCCGACAGCGCATCGTCGAGTGACCCGTCGCCGGTCTCCATCGGTCGGCGCCGCAGGCGGCCAAGCAGGGGCCTGCGGCGATCCGAGCCGCCCGCGCCGGCCTCGTACTCCGGGATTGCGCCCTCGCGGACCCACCCCTCATGCAGCGCGCGGGACTTGCACAGCTCGCAGACCGAACGGCGCTGGCCGCCGTTGAGAAAGACCTCGGCCCTTTCCCCACGCAGCAGCGTTCTGCCACAGATGTCGCAGACCGTGTATGCGTCGGTCGGGCGGATGTCCTTGGTGCTCATGGGTGTCAAAAAGGTGCTGCTACCGGCAGCAAACAGTGCGCCGTGCTGCTCCCCGGAGATCGAGCGTAGCGGACCGGCCTCGGTGTCTCCGCAAGACGACATGCCCGGGGCCCAGGGTGAACCGAGCGTAGACGGGGCGGGTCAACGGACCCGCCCGCATCGTCTACATCTCAGGTGTGCGCAGGCTCACGCTTCACGTCGCCCACAACCTTGGACGCGAGGTGCGGGGGCACCTCCTCGTAGCGGTCGAATTCGAGCGTGAACTCGCCCTGGCCGCCGGTGATCGCGCGCAGGTCGGGCGCGTAGGCGACCATCTCGGCCATCGGCACCTCGGCCTTGACGTCGGTCATCCCGGCGACGCCCGGCTCCATCCCCATCGGCCGCCCCCGGCGGGAGTTGAGATCGCCGATCACGTCACCGACGCAGTCCTCGGGCACGCTGATCGTCGCCACCATGATCGGCTCGAGCAGGACCGGATCTGCGTTCTCGAGCGCCTCGCGCATCGCCATCGAGCCGGCCAGCTTGAACGCCATCTCCGACGAATCGACCGTGTGGTAGGAGCCGTCGAACACGGTCACGCGCACATCCTTGACCGGATAGCCGGCGACAGCGCCCGCCTCCATCGCCTCCAGCACACCCTTCTCGACCGCCGGAATGAACCCGGACGGGATCACACCGCCCTTGATCGCGTTGGCGAACTCGAAGCCGCTGCCATGCGGCAGTGGCTCGATCGCGATGTGGCAGTCACCGAACTGCCCGCGACCACCGCTCTGCTTCTTGTGGCGGCCGTGGGCCTTGGCGGTCCGGCGGATCGTCTCCTGGTAGGGGACCCGGGGCGGCTTCAGCACCACGTCGACCCCGAATCGCATCCGTAGCCGGTCGATCAGGACCTCGACGTGCACCTGGGAGAGGCCGGCCACGATCTGTTCGCCGGTCTGCGGATCGCGATGCAGATCGATCGTCGGATCCTCCTCCTGCAGGCGGCGCAGCGCCGTGAACATCTTGTCCTCGTCCCCCTTCGTCGCCGCTTCGACAGCGAACGCCATCACCGGAGCTGGCAGCGCGATCTGCGGCATCGTGATCGGCTCGTCGCGCGCTGCCAGCCAGTCGCCCGCGCGGGTCTCCTTGAGCTTCGCGACAGCGCCGATTTCCCCTGGTCCAAACTCGTCGACGTGGACCGTCTGCGTGCCCTCAAACCGGAGCAGCTGTCCGATCCGCTCCTTGTTGTGCGTGCGCGTGTTGAGCAGCTGGGACTCGTGCGAGAGCACGCCCTGGTAGACGCGGAACAGATTGATCCGACCAGCGAATGGGTCGGCACGCGTCTTGAACACGTAGGCGAACAGCTCTCGGGACTCATCGGCCTCGAGCACCACGTCACCGGCTGCCAGCCCGCCGTGCTTGACCGGCGAGGGCAGGTCCTCGACGATCGCGTCGAGCAGCCGGTCGGTACCGAGGTTGCGCGTCGCGATTCCGCAGGTCACCGGGAACATGTGACCGTGGTTGGTGCCATCCTTCAGCGCCGCCACGATCTCCTCGTGGGAGATCTCGTCGCCGTCGAGGTAGCGCTCCATCAGCGCGTCGGAGTTTGAGGCGACCTCGTCCATCAGCTTTTCGCGGTACTCCTCGGCACGTGCCCGGAACTGCTCCGGGATCTCGATCTCGACATGGTTTGAGCGCCCGGTGTCACCGTCGGCGTACTCGAATGCGCGCATGTCGATCAGGTCAATCACGCCCGTGACCTCGTGCTCGGAGCCGAGCGGAATCTCGGTTGCAACGACGTGCGGGCCGAAGGCGGACTGCATCGATTCAAGTGCCCGGAAGAAATCGGCGCGCTCGCGATCGAGCATGTTGACGAACACCAGCCGCGCGAGATCGAGCTCGGCCGCCCGGCGCCACAGCCGCGCCGTCTGCACCTCAACGCCCATCACGGCGTTGACAACGAAGATCGCCGATTCGCAGACGCGCAACGCTCCCAGGGCGTCCGCCACGAAGCTCGGCTCGCCCGGCGTGTCCAGCAGGTTCACGCGACGATCCATCCACTCAAACGAGCTCAGCGTCGCGGAGATCGACATCTGCCGCGCCTTCTCGTCGGGCTCGCAGTCGGAGGCGGTCGTCCCTTCGACCACCGACCCGAGCCGGTTGACGGTGCCGGCTTGATAGAGCAGGGCCTCGTGAACCGAGGTCTTACCGCTGCCGCGATGGCCAACAAGGGCCACATTGCGGATACGATCCGCGGCCTTGTGCATGCTGGGCTCCTCTCAATTTGAGAGCGACCCCGGCAGCGAGCGCGGGGCGCGCTCGTGCAGTGCAAAGGCCGACCCTACACCTTCAAGCACAGGCGCGGGCGAGCTTTGGCCGGGAGTTCGAGCGGGCCGCTACTCGAGCTCTGACGCGAGCTTTGAGCGCAGACGCAGCACCGCCTTGGTGTGCAGCTGCGAGACGCGTGATTCCGTCACGCCGAGAACCTCGCCGATTTCACGCAGCGTCAGGTTCTCGTAGTAGTACAGGGCGATCACGAGCTTCTCGCGCTCAGGGAGCGCCGCGATCGCGTCGGCGATCCGATCGCGCAGTTCGCTCTGGTCGACGAGCGCCTGCGGGTCAGGTGCGCCGCGGTCCGGCAGCGTGTCGAGCAGCGACACCTGATCGCCGCCCTGATCGCCGGTGTTCCACAGCTCGTCGAGCGCGACGATCGTCGAGTGCGAGATCTGCAGCAGCGCATCCTGAAAGTCGGAGACGGAGATCTCGAGCTCAACGGCCATCTCCTCGTCGGTCGGCGCCCGCTGCAGACGCGACTCAAGCTTCTGGTTGGCGCGCTCGATGTCACGCGCACGTGCACGGACGGAGCGTGGCACCCAGTCGAGGGTGCGCAGCTCATCGATGATCGATCCGCGAATCCGGGTGATCGCGTACGTCTCGAACTTGATCTCGCGGGCGAGATCGAAACGTTCGATGGCCGAGATCAACCCTGTCAGCCCGTAGGAGATCAGGTCAGCCTCCTCGACGTGCGCGGGCAGTCCCGAGCTCATCCGTCCGGCGACGTACTTGACCAGCGGTGAGTAGGCCACCACGAGCCGTTCGCGCGCCCGCTCATCCCCGGCGGTCTTGTACCGCCGCCAGAGGTCTCTGAGCTCGATCGCTTTGACGTTCGTTTCCATGTGCCGCCAATCCTATGCCCGGGGGTGGGCCTGAGCGTAAGCGGACCGAAGCCGGGAGGATTCCACGCGAGTGTAAACCTGGGTGGTCGAAATTGTGGAGTGTCCCAGCAGCTCCTGGATCGAACGGAGATCGGCACCCCCGTCGAGCAGATGCGTGGCGAACGAGTGCCGGAGCGCGTGCGGGTGCGCGTCGGCCAGTCCCGGCGCCATCCCCTGAGCCGCTCGGGCCCACATCTGCAGGCGCCGGCGCACGTCCGAGGTGCCGAGCCGGCGGCCCGATTTGGACAAGAACAGAGGTGATCCGCTCGACGGTGCTCCCGTTGTCGCACCGTCGGCACCGTGCGGGGTCACTAAGGCGGGGCGTGCCGTGTCGAGGTAGCGCCCGAGGGCCTGGGCCGCGTGTTCTCCGATCGGCACCAGCCGGGTCTTGCCGCCCTTGCCCTCGACGCGCACCATCTCCGAGTCGAAGTCGACCGAGCTCAGATCGAGGTTGACGAGCTCCTCGGCGCGCAGACCGCCCGCATAGGCGAGCTCGAACAGCGCGCGGTCACGGACATCGAGCGGGCCCTCGGCGGGGATCCGCTCAAGCAGCGTCGTGACCTCATCGGTCCGCAGCACCCGCGGCAGGTTGTTGGATCGCTTCGGGGCGCCGAGCAGCTCGGCCGGGTTCCCGGCGCGGTTGCCGAGCACGACCTGAACGTTGAACAGGGAGCGCATCGCCGCCAGCTTGCGTGCGATCGAGGCGGGCGCGAGACCCGACTCCGACAGGCTCGCCAGATACCGCCGGAGCGGTTTGAGCTCGATCGTGGCCGGCTCGAGACCGTGGTTCGAAGCCCATCGGGCGAGCTGGCCGGTGTCGATCAGGTATGCCCGCAGCGTCTTCTCCGCGACGGCCCTGCGCTTCAGGTCATCGGTCAGCTCCGCGATCGCGGTCTCCCAGGCAGCCGAGATCGTCACCACTTCAAGATCCATGGCGACAGTGTTCGCCATAACACTCCGTCAACCTTGTGCCCCGATGGCCCGAGCGTCCGGAACCGTCAGGAAAACTACGAGACGACGTTGACGATCGTGCCGATCGGCGTGTACGGGTAAACCGCGGCGGCCTCGGAGTACGGCATCTCGACGCAGCCGAGGCTCTGCGGGAATCCGTAGGAGGCACGGATGTAGCCGTGCAGCGCGTCGCCGCCGTTGAAGTAGCTCACGTCGGGGATCCCAGGATCCGAATAGTGGGAACCGTCAGGGTTGAAGCCGCTCATCGTCGTCACCGGGACGTGCTCGAAGACGGCGAACACGCCGGTCTGGGTGCCGCCGGCGGCGGCGATGCCGGTGTTGACGAGGCCGGTCACCGTGGTCTTGCCGTTGTGCCAGGTGTACTCGTTCTCCGGATCACCCTCTGACACGTGCACGTACGAGTAGCCGAACGTCGACTTCTGGCCGTTGATCGCGGCGCCGATCAGCGCCTTCCAGACAGCCGGGCCGGCGACCCCGTCGGGATCCATCCCCATGCTGTTCTCAAACGACATCACGGCGCCCTTGGTCAGCTCCCCGTAACTGCCCGCTGCCCACAGTGCCTTCAACGGCGCCGGCGTGTTCGGGAACCGCCACGGGAAGCTGCCGCTCGGCGGGTCGATCGCGGCGTTCTCCTGACCGCTGATCGTGTTCGGGACCGTCGCGTCGGAATCGAAGTTGACGGGCAGATACCCCAGCTCCGCGAGAAGCTGCTGCAGGCGCGTCGTCGTCCCGGCCTGAACGGTCCACTGACCGGTCGCCCCAGACCCGCCGACGAGCTGCACGCCGGCCGGCAGCGCGACGCTGACGTCAGCACCGAGCCCGTAGCCGTAGCCGGTCGGGATGAACTTGATCGTGTGCGAGTTGATCGTGTGCCAGGTGCCGGGCGTCGTCGGCGACACCGGCGGACGTGAGGTGCCGAGCGCCTGGCTGACGGTCTTTGAGAACGTCAGCGTGATCGTCTGATCGGGCTTCAGCTGCCCGCCGGGTGCCGGCGTCGCGACGGCCGTTGCCTTGGCCCCCGCCGGGAACCAGGAGACGGCCTGCGACCGTGGTTTCTCCCACGTTCGTGGGGCGGCGGCGACGATCATCGTGCCGGCGCTGGCGCTCGTCTTGAGGTCGACGAACGCTGTCGGCTTCGACAGCGGCTCGGACGTCAGGCTGGCCTGCGTGGGCCCGTACCGCACGACGGAGACCGGCGTTCGGAAGTGGAGTGCGACGGGCTGGCCCGCCTTGACCGTGAGGTAGGCCGAGCGCAGCTTCGTGGTCGGAGTCTTGAGCGTCAGCTCAATCGTCTTCTTCGAGCCGGTCAGCCAGGAGATCCAGCCTGGCCGCTTGAACGTGACCGAGACGGTGACGGTCTCGCCGGTGCCGATCTTGGCCGTCGGCCAGATCAGGTTGCCGGACCGCATCTGCACCGGGACGATTGTGTCCTTGGACGAGGTGGTCCGACCCCCGACGAGAGCCTGCACGCTCAGGACCTGACCTCCGCCGAGCGGCAGCTTCAGCTTCGCCAGCGCCGTGTCGGAAGCCGTCAGCGTCGCCTTCGAGCCGACGAGGACGATCGCGAGCGCCGCCAATGCAGCGACTGGAACCAGCAGCGCGATCAGCGCCACGTAGGTTTTGGTCCGGCGAGGGCTCCGAGAACCTCGGGAGCTGCCGAGCTTTTCGACTGTCGCACTCATCTGGAGTCGAGGTGGTACTACCGCGCTGGCGCTGCCTTCAGACATGGTAGCGGTGATGATCGCTGGCGCACCGGCGTTTGTCCCGATTGCAGGCCATTTCTCAGGGGCCTCTCAGCGTCCCACGCCGCCGCGAAGCTCGAGTTGCCGATCGAGTTCGTCGAGAATCGCGGGCCTGGCCCGGTTGCCGGCCTCATGGTCGCGGAGTTGCCGGATCGAATCGAGGTCCAGTGAGTGCAGGATCTCGAGCAGCTCGGGCTCGCTCAGATCGTCGTAGCCGCCACCGTCGCCGGAGCTCGCCGGGTGACCGGGCGCAGCGGCGCCGTCGGTTCCTGTCGTGTCCGGATCACCGGCCTGCAACGCGAATTGCACGCTCGGGCTCCAGCGCAGGAACTCCTCCACCTCCCGTTCGTAGCGGTAGCTCTCATCGCCCGAGCCGAGCAGTGGGCGCAGCCGCTGGTGGGCACGCAGGCGCTGCACCGCCTCCCGGCTCGTGTATCGGTAGCTGAAGCCGCTCGCCTTCAACCGGCGGTTGTCGAGACCACGGCCCTGGCGGAGCTCCCGCAGCAGTTCGACCGGCATCCGTAACCCCAGCCTGCGCATCTGGATCGCGGCGAACACCGTTCCCCACGGAGGCAGTACCGGCAGCAGCGCCTTGCCGAGCAACGACACGGTCTCTGACAGCGCCAGGACTCCGTCGCCGGCGACGTTGTAGGCACCGACAAGTCGCCGGTCAACCGCGTGGGCCAGCGCCGCCACGACATCCTCCTCGTGGACGAACTGCCAGCGCGGATCGAACCCGAGGATCGCCGGCACGACAGGCAGACCCAGCAGCGACAGGTGCGCTGACTCGACCTCGGCACCGATCGCCGGCGCGCAGCGCAGCACCGTGACCGCGACCTCGGGGTTGTCCTCGGCGAATTCCCGCAGGGCCTCCTCGGCGAGCCTCACGTCGCGCTCGATCGTGGTTCGCGGCCGGCTCAGAGGCTCCATCTCCTCGGTGAAGAACGCGGGCCCGTCGGCAGGGGTCCCGTAGTACTGCGCCGAGGACTTGAAGACGAGCTTGCGCACCGGTGTGCCCTGCCCGCCGGCGGCCGAGAGGATCGCGTAGGTGCCCAGCACGTTGATCTCATGGGCGACCTCGGGCGATGAGACGAACGCATCCGAGATCAGACGCGTGTCGACGATCGTGTCGATCTGGGCGGCGCGGATGATCCGGCGCAGGAGCGAGTCATCGGAGCCGACCCGGACGAACTCCGTCCGCTGCAGTTCGTGCCGCGGGTCCGAGGTGTCGGTCCCGATCAGCACCTCGACAGCGGGATGACGCTCGAGCAGCTGCGCGAGGCGGCCGCCCCAGTGCGAGGACAGGCCACAGATCAGGATCCGCCGGGAGTCGCTCATGGGCTCACCCCAGCCAGACGCTACGCCGGGCGGCCACGAGCTCGAACACGTTTTCCTGGATCAGAGCGCGGATGTCCTCCGTCAGCTCACCCGCCATCGTCCGGTCGCGCCACGGCTGATCTCCGAGTGACCGGGTGTCGACAGGCTCGAGGAACCGGAGCCGGAGTTTGGCCGGTAGTGGCACCGGGGCGCCGATCGGCACCCGTCCGGCGAACGGCAGACGCGGCAGCGACGCGAACGTCGGCTGTGCCTCCTCGGAGCCGATCACGGCCACGGGCACGATCGGGACGCGGGCGCGCATCGCGGCCTGGACGAAATCGATCTGATCAAACCGCCGCAGGCGATAGCGCCACCGCAGTGGTTTGCGCGAGCGCCTGCCCTCCGGGAACACCAGCACCAGCGCCTGTTCGTCGAACAGCAGCCTGTGAAGGTTCGCCGGGTGGACGCCGACGGCGCCGAGCTTCGTCGCCGCCATCCCGATCAGCGGCCAGCCTGAGAACGTCTGCGCGGTCGCCAGGTGCACGATCCGCCGCAGGCGGGGCTCCTCGGCGATCGCGCGCGAGATCATCGCGCCGTCGAGCGGGATCGGCCCCGCATGGTTTGCGACCAGGAGCGCGCCGCCGTCGGCCGGGACGTGTTCGAGCCCCTCAACCTCGACGCGATGCCAGTAATGGAACAGGAACCGCAGCAGCGTCGCGTCCGCCAGGTGCGTGAGCCGCTCGCTGCGTCCCCAGTCTGTCAGCGTGCGATCCGGCTCCAGACCCGGCAGCTGCTCACGCAGTCCGCCTTGCTCAATATCGGCCGCTCGCAGCGCGACCATCTCCGTTGTCACGCCCGGCTCGTAGCCCTCTGAGTCACCCACGGTTCGATTTTCGCAGGCATCTGGGTCCTCAGCGCGCAGAGCTATGCTCCGGAGATGCCCCGCCTGCGCTCCCATACCGTCACACACGGCCGGAATATGGCCGGCGCCCGCGCGCTGTTGCGCGCCGCGGGCGTCGCCCGCGAGGACATCGGCCGCAAGCCGATCGTCGCCGTCGCGAACTCCTACACCCAGTTTGTCCCCGGACATACGCACTTGGCCCCGGTCGGCCGGATCGTCGCTGACGCGGTGACCGCAGCCGGTGGGATTCCCCGCGAGTTCAACACGATCGCCGTTGACGACGGCATCGCGATGGGCCACGGTGGCATGCTGTATTCGCTCCCCTCGCGCGAGCTGATCGCCGACAGCGTTGAGTACATGGTCAACGCGCACTGCGCTGACGCGCTCGTCTGCATCTCCAACTGCGACAAGATCACGCCCGGCATGCTGAACGCCGCCCTGCGGCTGAACATCCCGACCGTGTTCGTCTCCGGTGGCCCGATGGAGGGCGGCACCGCCACATTGGTCGACGGCACCGTCCGCAAGGGGCTGAACCTGATCACCGCGATGGCCGAGGCCGTCAACGATGCGGTCTCCGATGAGGACATCGCCCGGATCGAGGAGAATGCCTGCCCGACGTGTGGCTCCTGCTCGGGGATGTTCACCGCCAACTCGATGAACTGCCTGACCGAGGCGCTCGGCCTGTCGCTCCCCGGCAACGGATCGACGCTGGCGACCCACACGATGCGCAAGGCGCTGTACGAGTCAGCGGGTCATACCGTCGTCGAGCTCTGCACCCGTTACTACGACAACGACGACACCTCTGTGCTGCCACGCAGCATCGCCACACGCGAGGCGTTCGAGAACGCGATGGCGCTCGATGTCGCGATGGGCGGCTCGACCAACACGGTGCTGCACATCCTCGCCGCGGCGCAGGAGGCCGAGCTCGACTTCACGATGACAGACATCGACGAGGTCTCAAAGCGGGTGCCGTGCATCTGCAAGCCCGCACCGAACGGCTCCTACCTGATGGAGGACGTCCACCGCGCCGGTGGCATTCCCGCGATCCTCGGTGAGCTCAACCGTGGCGGCATGCTCCACACGGGAGTCCACACCGTGCACTGCGCCAGCATCGACGACTGGCTCGGCGAGTGGGACATCCGCGGTCCCAAGCCCTCGGAGCGTGCGGTCGAGCTGTTCCACGCCGCGCCCGGCTGCAAGCGCTCAGCCGAGGCCTTCTCGCAGTCCGAGCGGTGGGAGACCCTGGACACCGATGCCGCCGACGGCTGCATTCACGACGTCGAGCACGCCTACTCCAAGGACGGGGGCCTGGCGATCCTCTACGGCAACCTGGCCGTGCGTGGCGCCGTCGTCAAGACCGCCGGCGTCGATGAGTCGATCTGGACCTTCACCGGCCCGGCGGTCGTGGTCGAGTCCCAGGAGGATGCCGTCGAGGTGATCATCAACGGCGGCGTCAAGCCCGGCGACGTGGTGGTGATCCGATACGAGGGTCCTCGTGGCGGTCCCGGGATGCAGGAGATGCTCTACCCCACCTCCTACCTCAAGGGCAAGGGCCTCGGCAAGGCATGCGCGCTGATCACAGACGGGCGTTTCTCCGGCGGGACCTCGGGCCTGTCGATCGGTCACGTCTCCCCAGAAGCTGCGTCCGGCGGCGCGATCGCCCTCGTCCAGAACGGCGACACGATCGAGATCGACATCCCCAACCGGCGGATCACGCTGGCCGTGTCAGACGAGGAGCTCGCGGAGCGCCGCGCGGCGCTCGAGGGGAGCACCGGGTACACCCCGAAGCTGCGCGAGCGGGTCGTCTCCCCCGCTCTGCGTGCCTACGCTGCGATGGCGACGTCCGCAGACACCGGTGCGGTCCGTGACGTCACGTCGGTGGAGCGGGCGGCCGCGGCTGCTGCCGCGACCGCCACCACCGGCAGCCTGTAGGGACTGGGCAACCCGGTCGCTACAGCTTGACGGTCTCCGAGATCGTCGCCTTCTTGCCGCCCTTCGGCGTGTAGGCGATCGCCACCTTGACCTTCAGCTTGCCGCCCTCGCTTGCGAGCAGCGCCGAGCCTCCCGAGGTGAGGCGCAGGAACAGGCCGAGCTTCTTGTTGGCGCCCTTGACCTTCACGGACTTGCTGGCAACCGTCGTCTTGCCGGCCTTCTCGGTCACCGACAGCTTGCCGGCGCCCGGAACGTTCAGCTTCAGGGCCAGCGCCCCGGCGGTGTTCGTCTTGCTCCGCACGATCTTGACGACGTTGTCCGGGAGCACCTTGTAGCTGACGAACACGTCGGTCGTGTCGCCGGTGATGCCACTGATCGCCTCGTAATCGATCGTGTGCTCGCCGGGGGTCTTGGTGTCGAGCTTGCCGCCGCTGTTGAGCGCGTTGCTGGTCAGCTCGTCGAACGCGGTGCAGGTCAGCTGCGTCGGATCATCGCCCGACGCCGCGCTGCATGCATAGGTGGTCTTGACCGACTGGCCGTACTTGTAGACGGCTTTGTTCTTCGGGCTCGCGACGGTGACGATCGGTGCGCCGATCACCTGCAGCGCAGCCGCCGTCTCGTTTGCCGTCGGAGCAGGGCCGGGCACCGCATAGGAGGCGGAGCTCGTCGTGTACTCGAACAGGGTGTAGGCGTCGCTACCCGTCCCGGCGGTATTGCCGGCAATCGACACGGAGATCGTGCATGGGGTCCCGGCCTTCACCGTGATCCCGCTCGCGCTGATCGACGTAGCGCCGGAGGTGGCGTTGATCGTCGGCGCCGTGCCACAGCCGCTGTTGGTGGCGCTCGCCGGGGTGTCGACGACCGTCTCCGACGGGAGCGTGTCTGCGAACTCGACCTGATAGAGCGTGCCGCTCGCATTCGGATCGGTGATCGTGTACGTGATCCCCGAGCTCTGGCCCACGCCAATCTGATTCGGCGTGTACTGGGTTGCGATCGTCGGCGCCTTGGTGGTCGTGGTCGTTGTGGTCGCCGCCACGGCCCCACCCGCGCCCGTCAGGGCAACGGCGGCGCTCGCTACGGCGGCCGCGACGAGCGCGCCCCCGACCCGTGCGATTACCGACCTCGAAGCGATGTCTCTCAAGTCTGTTCCTTCCTTCTCGGGGTGCCACATCCAGGCGCCGCCCCGGGGGGTAAATATGACTAGTTTGATCGAGTTTACAAGTTTTCTTCAGTTACTGCGATCACAGCACTGATCGCGCGAACGCCGGAGCCCCGGCCGCGTTCGCCACCGGCTGCTCGTTCAGCATGTCCTCGAGCGAATGCAACAGCGAATACGGGCTGTACGACGCCTTCAGCGTGCGCCCGCGCGCCGTCCAGCGCGACAGCACCAACGCGCCGGTGACAGCCTTGTTCTTCCCGCCCGCGTTGGCAAACGCGATCACAAGCACGCCGTTCTTGCGATAGGCGGCGGACTTCAGGATCTGCGGTACCCAGGTCTTCAGGAAGGTGTCCTCGGCCGCGATCCCCGAGGGGGATCCGGCCGGGCAGCCGACGGCCGCAGGCGTGTCGGAGCTCGTTGGTGTCGTGCCGGTCGTCGCGGTGCCGGTCGTCGTCGTGGCCGTTGTGGTCGCAGTCGACGTCGTGGTTGTGGCGGTGCTGGGCGTGCTGGTGGCCGCCGCAATCAGCGGATCGCCATCCGCGCAGTAGTCGGCGCCCAGGTAGGTCAGCGCCGGCGTCTTCGACGCGGACTTCAGCGCCTTCGGCAGAGTCGTCAGATCGGCATCGTCCTCGGAGCACTCGCCGGTGTCGAGCAGCGAGCCGAAGAACGCGAACGGGTTGTGCAGGAGGTCATAGCCCTCGGTCGTGCGCGGCAGTGGCGTGGAGAGCGAGGCATTGGTCTCCGGTGTCGCGCAGTCCTGAGTCCCCAGATCGGCGATGAACGCGCCCCACGTCTTGCCTGCGGAGACCGTCTGGTCGGCGAGCGTCAGAGCCGTATCCGGGTACACGCATCCCTTGCCCTTGACGATTCCCTTGGCGGTCGCGGTCGCGCTCGTGGGATACGGCACGTACTTGCTGCAGTCGCCGTCGGTATCCGCGTTGGGTGCCTGGCCCGACAGCATCGCGAGAATGTCCGGAAGTTCAGCGCGGCCGAGCGAGTGAAAGCCGCGCAGCACGGTGCCCTTCTTCGCCAGCGAGCGCAGGTATGGGGCCTGCGAATTCCTTCCGAAGGCGTCCTTGTAGCTGGGCGTGCTGAGCGCGATCAGGAAGACGTGGCCGACCTTCGGGAGGCCGGCATCGGTTGGGGTCGTGGCCGCCTGAGTCGTGGTGGTCGACGGCGTGGTCGCGGTGTCGTCGTCGGTCGGGCTGGTGACGGCGGGCGCCGTGGTATCCGCGGCCGGGCTGGTGGTGTCGGACTCACCGGCACCTTCGCCCGAGATCGAGCCGCTGTTGTCTGATGAGCCCGCGTTCGTCGGGCTCGGCACGCTCACGACCCGGTCGATCACGTCCACCGGCCGCTTCTCCCGCAGAGCGGCCAGCGCAGCCTCGTGGGCGTCACTGCGGTCGCCGCCGCTGGTGAGGATCAGGACCGTGGCAGCGATCGACACGATCGCCAGCAGCGCCAGCGGCCGGCGGCCGATACGGATGTTCGAGAACGGGCCCATCATCGTCGGCGAGACGGGCTCAGGCGCCGGGCAGCGCGGTCGCGCACTGCGAGCAGTAGGCCGCTCCGCGGGCATAGGGGGTCCCGCAGTTCGGGCAATGCCCGCCGGCGGCGGAGCCATTGGTCGCGAGCAGGTGCTCGACGTGCGCCAACTCCGTGTCGACCTTCTGCAGAGCAGCGGCCTTTGCGATCAGGACGTCCATCCGCACGTGATCGCGGATCGCCATCTCGTAGAAGAGGCCACCGAGCTCGGATTGCATCAGCGCGAAGCGCTCGACCAGACGGTCGCGCTGTGCGATCAGCTCCGGGTCCTGTGCCGGCGCCTGCGGCGTCGCGACGTCGGCGGGCGGCTTCGTGGCGCCCTTGATCACGCTCGCGAGGTTCACGGGACCACCGTCGATGGCAGGTTGTTGTTTGCCTGGACGTAGCTTGAGCCGGTCGAGTTCTGCACCTTCTGGGCTTCGGCCGCACCCTGCTGCTCCTCGCTTGAGGTGACCTTCGAGCCGGTGATCTGGGTCGCGGTTCCATTGGAAGTCGTCGACGTTGCCCTGCTTCCGGAACTGCGCTTCGAGGTCGAGTTCTTGCTCGTGTGCTTGCCGGTGGTCGAAGCGCTGCCGCCGGCCGAGGATGAAGCGCCCTCGGTGGTGGTCGTCTGCGTGACGGTGCTCGCCCCCTGGCGGGCCTCGAGCGCGCGGATCAATTGTGGGTCTCCGTTGTTGGACGAGCGCCCGATCTCAACACCGAGTACGGCCGCCACGGGGATCAGTGCGATCACCAGCGCAAGCGCCAGATTGCCGCCCTGCCGCCGTTGTGTCGTCGCGCGGGTGCGGGCACCTGAGGCGGCGCGGTTACGGGCGCTGGACTGGCTCAGGTAGCGCGCTGAGGGGTCCGGCACGTTGCGCCGGTGCGCACCACAGTTGACGCAGTAGCGCTGCGCGGCGTCAACCGGTGCCCCGCACTCGTCGCAGTGCTGAAAGTCCGGCGCGGCCGCAGGCGTTGTCTCAGGAGGTGACGCCACCACCCTCAGCTTCGCAGTCTCATCCGAATCCATGGTTCAACCACCCCTTTCAGTTCACGATCGTCGGTAGCGCCTCGACCGTCACAGCGGTCCCTGCCCGGCCCAGCAGCGGCACCTTGACCGTCTGGCTCGCCCCTGCAGCCAGCGTCGTGACGGTGGTCGTCCCGGCCGCCTCGAGCTGGCCGTTCTGAACTGCATACGCGTACACCGGAAGCTGGTACTGCGGAATGCCGGATTGGTTCTTCAGGTGGACAACCAGTGGGCTCGCCCCGCTTGAGCCGTAGCTGGCTGACACCGAGACCGGCGAGCTACCTGCTGGCGCAGCCGGCGACGGAGTCGCTCCGATATTCGCGAATGCGCGAGCACCAACCGGCAGCTTCTTCGAAACGACGTCCACCCAGCTGACGGTCGCACGAGCACCGATCCGTGGAAGGTGCGCGGTGAAGTAGTCGGCGCCCGCAGCGCCGTTGAGATATGTGGTCTGACGGCCATGCGTGTAGCCGACTGAGATCGGCAGGTCGGCAGTCGCCCGGCCCGCGTTGTGAATCGTCACCAGGAACGCGGTGCGGCCGCGATCGTTCAGCGTCGAGAGCCGCGTCACCGTGACGGACGTGCTCCGCTGCGCCTGGGTGACCTTGACCGCGTTCTGGGTGTCGCGCAGACGGGCATCGTTGAGCTGCAACCGCGCAGCGGTCTCCTGCGTCGTGGTGCAGCCGGCCAACGGGCCGGCTGCCAAAACCACCAATCCGACTCCGAGCAGCCGTCGTGACCTAGCCGAAGGCACCGGTGACGT
This sequence comes from uncultured Conexibacteraceae bacterium, assembly GCA_963778315.1. Taxonomy (GTDB): domain Bacteria; phylum Actinomycetota; class Thermoleophilia; order Solirubrobacterales; family Solirubrobacteraceae; genus Palsa-465. The sequence goes on from CAVZTZ010000015.1 coordinate 1,287,258, forward strand.
ACTCCTTGGTGCGCTGCTCGCGCGGATTGGCGAACAACGATCCCGCGGTCCCGTACTCGACGAGCTCGCCGAGGTACATGAAGGCGACCCAATCGCCGATCCGGTACGCCTGCTGCAGGTTGTGGGTGACGATCACGACCGCCACCTCCTCGCGAAGCTTGACGATCAGATCCTCGATCACCTTCGTCGACTGCGGATCGAGCGCCGAGCAGGGCTCGTCGAGCAGCAGCACCTCGGGGTTCGCCGCCAGCGCGCGGGCGATGCACAGGCGCTGCTGCTGGCCGCCGGACAGCCGTAGGGCCGGGTGGTCGAGGTTGTCCTTGACCTCCTCGAGGAGGCCGGCACGGTCAAGCGCGTCCTCGACCAGCGGCCGCAGGGCCGAGCGGCCCGGACGGCGCTTTGCCTGCTCCCGCAGCACGTAGGCGATGTTGTCGAACACGCTCATCGGAAACGGATTCGGCTGCTGGAACACCATCGTCACGCGGCGGCGCAGTTCGGTCGGCTCGAAGCTCGAGATGTCGACGCCGTCAAGCGTGATCTGCCCGTGGAGCGAGGCCGTCTTGGTCAGCTCCGTCAGCCGGTTGAGCGATCGCAGCAGCGTCGTCTTGCCGCAGCCGGACGGGCCGATCAGCGCCAGCACCTCGCCCTGGCGAATCGGCAGCGACACCGATTTCACGGCCGGTTTGCCGCTGTAGGCGATCGACACCTCCTCGATCTGCATACGGTCGATCGTGGCCGTGACGGCCCGATGCTCGCGGCGCGCCGCAACGAACGCCGAGGTGCCGTTGCCGTTGCCTTCGTCCAGGCCGCCGCCCGGAATCGTCGGATCGCTGACCGGCGCGCTCCACGGCAGCACCGGACTGATCTGTGAGCCGGGCTCGAGGCGACGGATGGGCGGTGGCTTCATCAGTTCCATTTCAGCTCCCTGGACTTCCGTCCGAAGATGTCGACGACAAGGTTCAGGATCAGCACGATCGCGAGCAGGACGAGCGCGGCCGCGTACGCCTTCTGGGGGTTGTTGAGGTCGCCCGTCGGGGCGTTATCGAAGATGTAGCTGGTGAGCGTGGTTCCGGTGCCCTGGAAGATCTTCAGCAGCGGAACGCTGCTGCCGGTGTGCCACGGCGTCGTGTCACCGAGCAGGTAGAGGATGATCGCCGTGTCACCGACGACGTGGCCGGCACCGAGCATCGATCCCGTGATCACCGACGGGCGCGCCGAGGGCAGCAGCACGCGCCGGATCGTCGCGATCTTCGTCTTGCCGACGGCGTAGGACGCCTCGCGGACGTGGTTGGGGATCGCCTGCAGGCCCTCACGGGTGGTGGTCACAACGAACGGGAGGCCGAGCAGCGAGAGCGCCGCCCCGGCGGCGAAGAACGACTTGCCGTAGACGATGCCCTGGTTGGTCTCGCTGAGGAAGCCGAGGAAGGCGGCCTGGAAGATGATCAGGCCGAACAGCGCGATCACGACCGACGGCATGCCGGCCAGCATCTCCACCGTCGACTCGATCACCCGCGCGAGCCAGCGCGGGCGGGCATACTCGGACAGCCACACGGCGACGCCGACCCCGATCGGGACCGCGATCGCCATCGCCGTCCCGGTGACGAGCAGCGTCCCCAGCAGCGGCGCCAGAAACCCGCCGGTCTCGGAGCCGCTGGAGGAGATCTGCGGGTTCGTCCACAGCATGTCGGGATGCACGTAGCGGATTCCCTGGATCAGCAGGAACACGACGATCGCGCAGCAGATCACGCAGAACAGCAGGCCGATGGACCAGGCGAATGCGAGCCCGGCGCGGTCGAGCAGGCTCCAGGTGCTGCTCGACTCGACCGCCTTCTTCTGCGGCGTCTGGGGGCTCTGTGCGAGCGCGCTCATGCGGCCGCTCCGCCGACGTTGAAGTACTTCTTCATCGGCTGCTTCGCGGCCCAGCCGGACAGCGACAGCATCAGCGCCGAGAACAGCAGCACCGCGGCGATCGCGAACATCGCGTGCTTGAACGGCGGCAGGCTGATCCCGTCGGTGCTGCCGAACAGCTGCGCTGCCAGCCCGCGGGTCGGCTCGAAGAAGAAGATCAGCCCATCCGCCGGGTTCGGCGCGAACGCAACGCTGCCCGACACCATCGACAGCATCACCGCCTCGCCGATCGCGCGGGCGGTCGCCAGGACCGTGCCGGCGATCAGCGCCGGCCGCGCGGTGCGGACGGCGATCTTCCAGAACGTCCGCCAGCGGTTGACGCCCAGTGCCAGCGACCCCTCGAGCCAGCCGCGCGGAACTGCGCGCAGGCCTTCGGCGAAGATCGCCACCATGATCGGCGAGATCATCACCGTCAGGATCAGGATCGCAGCCAGCAGGCTCAAGCCGTTGAGCGAGATCACCGGCGTCACCGACGCCTGCTCCGATGCGGTGATCAGGTGGTTGCGGATGAAGGGGACGATCACGACGACCCCGATCAGGCCGTAGATCACAGACGGCACGCCGGCCAGCAGACGCACGACGGGTTCGAGGATCCGCTTCAGCGCAGGCGGGGCGAACTCGACCATGAACACCGCGATGAACAGCGAGCAGACGAACGAGATCACGACCGCGAATCCGGTCGTCACGATCGTCGACCAGATCAGATCCCAGGCGTGGAACGTCCACGCCGTCTTCTTGTCCTCACCGGCCTGGACCAGCTTCGCGAGCTGATCATCGACGTTGCCGCCGGCGCCGAACCAGTGCAGGCCGTTGTGCGCGAACGATGGCCACCCCTGGGCGACGATGAACACCATCATCGCCAGCAGGATGAAGACCACACCGCAGACGAGCGCGCCGAGCCAAAGCTCGGCGCGCTGGTCGTCGCTGAATCGTCGTGGTTCCTCTTCGTCGAGGAATGCGTCGTCCATCTCAGCTCCTGCTTCTACTGCGATACCTGCGGGCTACTGGTTGAACGCGGCAACCGCGCCGGCGCTGTTGATGACCTTGCCGGCTGCCTTGCTGGTGCGAACCCAGTCGAAGAACTGCTCGACCTGGACGTTCGCGTGACCCTTGGGGAGCACCGCCCAGTCGTAGCGGAACAACGGGTAGGACTTGTTCTTGACGTAGGTCCGGGTGCACGGGACACCGTTGACCTCAAGCGCCTTTTCACCCTTCTGGGCGGAGTTGGCGAGGCCGATGTAGCCGATGCCGTTGGCGTTCTGCTCGACCGACTTTGCGACCAGGCCGTCCGAGGACAGCTGGGTAACGTTGGAGGACTGGGTCGCTGAGCCGAGCACCGCGCTCTTGAAGAACGTGTACTGACCGGCGGTCGGGTTGCGGCCGTACGGATCGATCGTCGACGAGAGCGACGAACCCGAGACCTGCGACCAGCTGGTGTCGATACCGGTGAAGATGTTCTTCAGCGTCCCCGTCGTCGCGTTGCTCAGGCTGTTCGACGAGTTGACGTCGATGCAGAGCGCGTCGAGGAAGAGCTTCTCGAAGATCGTGCCGCTGTCAGCCGGAACCGGCGCAGCGGTCTGGATCGCGAACTCCGACTTGCCGCCCTGGACGTCGGTGACGCCGGCGTTGCCGCCATCCGGGTTGTAGACGAACTGGAGGTTCTTGTGAATCTTGCTGTAGGCCTTGAACAGCGCCAGCATGTACGGCTGCGCCGCGCTGGAGCCCGAGCCGACGAGGGTCGTCTTTGCGGCGGCCGTCGCGGGAAGCGCGACCACAGGGACGAGCACCGCGGTGGCGACCAGCGCACGGGCGCTCCGCCGGCTGAGGTGAAGGGTCTTGTGGCCGCCGAAGCGCCAACGGGTGGGACTCAAGAAAACTTCCTTTCGTGGGTCATCGCGGTAAACACCACAATGTCGATCCGCTTTGAAGGAGCGAGAGTAGCAGTATTTCGATCAATCCGACGATCTTGAGTGCTCTAATGCGGTATGGCCGCCGAAGTTGCGGTCTCGGTGCTCGGCAGGTCCGAGAAAGCGCTACTACGCCGCGGGTCTGGGAGCGCTACTGCGCCGCGGAGGTGACAGCGCTACTGCGCCGCGGAGGTGACAGCGCTACTGCGCCGCGGAGGTGACAGCGCTACTGCGCCGCGGAGCTGAGGCCGGCCGTGCCCTGCCCGGCGGGGCCCTGGACGCTGCGGGCGCGCTCCCAGCGGGAGAGGCGCCAGATGTCGCGGGACAGTCGGCGGCCGTCCAGCTGGTGACCGACGAGGTGCATGTTCGCCTGCTCGAGCAGGCGGCGTTCATCGCCGGTCAGCGCCATCCATTTCGCGAGCACGTCGTCTGAGTCGGGAAGCCGGGTGCTCCCGTACGGTCGCGTCTGGTCGGGGAACGTGACGCAGTATTCGTTGAGGAGCTTTCCGGTCGAGACCAGGTAGGAGACGATCGGCTCGTGAGGGTAGATGAGGTATGCGACCTCGCCGCCATATCGCCGGTGCCCGTGCTGGCCCCAGACCCGGATGAAGCCCAGCTCCCGGTACATCGCCCACTCCTCCTCACCAACGCAGGAGCGCAGCAGCTCGCGGGCCCGCTGCTCGGCCCGGCGCTCACGGCCCGGGTCGTCGAACGGGATCTGCGGCGCGAGCTGACGGCGCGCCCGATGCCGTGCCCAGAGCTCGGTGACCCGCGGGACGATCAGATCGGAGAGAAGTGCGAGCGCCACCAGCGCAGACGCACTGAGCGCCAGCAGCATCCGCGGGCCTCAGCAGCCGCCCGCGGCGCGCGGGAAGAAGATCACACGCTCGGCGTCGCGAGGAACGTCATCAAACCCCCGGACCATCCGAGCCTGACGGCTCCCGTCGCTGCCAGCGATCGGCACTGCGGCCCACAGGCCCTCATCGAGCTGGCGGCGGAACTCCTCGAGCAACCGTTGCTCGTCATCAGCGAGCTCAATATCGCCCTCCGCGATGACGACTTCACCATGTCCTGGCTTCATTCGCAGAAAGCGCACGGCGCGATTATGACAAAGGCCCGCGGTGGGTCACACCACCGCGGGCCGATGTCACGATCGCCAGGCGGGCCGGGGCCCGCGGTACGGCTCTACTTCTTCTTGGTGGTCGTCTTCTTCTTCTTCTTGGCCTTCTTGGCGGGGACCACGGCCGCAACCTTCTTGCAGGCCTTGGTCGGCTTCAGCTCGAACGGACCGTCCTGCGCCCCGGTGTTGTCGGTGACGACGATTTCCACGGTCGCACGCGGGATCGCCGGCGTTCCGGCCTTCGCGCCCTTCGGCAGGTACGAGCAGTACTGCTCGGTCGGGTCCACGGAACCCTCGATCAGATCCCCCGCCGTCACCGAGGTGATCGTCGATCCGTTGGTCGCATAGCAGTTGATCCCATCCGAGGGGATCGCGCCGCCGCAGTTCACGGCCTCGGTGCTGCTGATCGTCCCGGCCGCCGACGGATCCACCGCGTACGGGGTCGGCAACACGACGCTCGCGCTCGGCGAGTAGTCATCGATGTTGTTGCCGTCGAAGTTCAGCCGGTTGATGATCACCGTGTACGCGCTGATGTTGGTCGAGCAGGAGAACGTGTAGTCGAGCAGATTCGGCTCGCCCTGGGATTTCCCACTCGGATCCCCCGCGAGATGTCCGGCACATTGCGTGTCGGACTCCGGCAGTGCGGCGGTGGCCGTACCGGGCAGGCTCATGATGACCGCGCCCGCACCGGCACTCAGCAGCACGGCAGGCAATGCGAGGCGCAGCAAAAGCCCTCGCGGCTTTGAGAAAGACAAACGAACCTCCAAAGTCGAGCCCGCCACCCTCGTCCGAGAGTCGTGGCGGCCTAAAAGGAACAATCTCGACCCAGATTATCTAGAAAATCGAGTTGGTGCGTGCGTTGACGCTTTTATGGCATCGCGACGAACCTCCCGCCCGCATCCCGCCGCAGCCAACCGTCGAGCTCCAGCGCCGCCAGATCAACGAGCAGTCCGTCCGGTTCGAAGCCGGCAGCGGCGAGCGCGCCAACCGTCTCCGCGCCCGCTCCCACGGCATCGAGAAGCCGCTGGCGGTCCGGCTGAAGCGCCGGCCGGCGGGCCCTCGATGCCACGCGGGCCCCGACCCCATAGAGCCGATCGAGCACGTCCTGGGCACCTCGAACCACCGCTGTGCCCTCGGCGAGGAGCGCGTTGGTCCCGATCGACTGCGCGCTCGTCACCCGGCCTGGAACCGCGCCAACCTCGCGCCCGAGTGCGGCGGCGGCCCGCGCGGTCACGAGCGACCCCGATTTCGCCCCCGCCTCTACGACCACGGTCATCACGCCGAGCGCTGCGATGATCCGGTTGCGGGCGATGAAGGACCAGCGCCGTGGCTCAGCCCCCGGGCCGAGCTCACTGATCGCGACGCCCCGTTCGAGGATCTGGCGGTGCAGCCCCCGGCCGCTGGCCGGATACGCGACATTGGCGGGCCCCGGCATCACGGCCACCGTGATGCCTGTGTCACTGCTGCCCGTCCCGGGTCTGGCCGCACCGGGTTGGGCCCCCCGAGGTTGGGCGGCCCGAGGTTGGTCGGCCCCGGCTGACAGCGCACCGTTGTGGGCCGCCGCGTCGATCCCGAACGCCATCCCGCTGATCACCGCTGTCCCAGACCCCGCCAGGTCCCGTGCCAGGCTGGTCGCGACCTCCCGACCGTAGCCACTGCACCGTCGCGAACCGACGATCGACACCGCCGGGACGGCGAGCGCGCACTCCAGCCGCCCCGGGGCGCCTGCCACGTGTAGGACCGCCGGCGGCGCGTCGAGCTCCCGCAGCGACGCTGGGTAGGCCGGGCTGCACCTGCAGACCACCCCCATCCCCCCCGCCAGTGCCCGTTCGCGAGCTCCGTCGCACCCCGCGGCGAGGAACCGTTCGCGAGCTTCATGAACGACGTCGGGCTCGCGCCGCACGAGCGCCTCGATCAGCGCGCCATCATCCAGGGCGAGCAATTCGAGCACCTGGCTGCGGACGCGGTCGATCCTTCCGGCGAGCTCCTGCAGGAGCCAGGTTCTCGTCAGGCAGGCGTCGCACGCATCGATCACCGTGTCCTCAGCGGCAGTCACGCCGCGATCACCCCCTCCCCGGGCCCGTGCTGGCGGAGGCTGAGGGCCAACAGCAGATCGGCCTCGAGCACCCGTTCGTGTCCGGCGAGGTCGGCGACGGTCCGCGCAACCCGCAGGACCCGGTGGCGGCCCCGTGCGGACAGCATCCCGCTCGTGTACGCCCGGCCGAGCACACGCTCCGCGCCGCCTTCAAGCCGCACGGTGGAGCGCACGAGCGGCGCGTCGAGCTCGCCGTTACAGCTTGCTGCGCTCCCCGCCAGCCGCTGCCGCTGGCGCTCGCGAGCCTCCGCGACCCGGGCCCGGGCCGTCTGCGAGTCGATCACCGGTGGGGATTGCAGGTCGGCCTCTGTCGGCCGGCCAACCGTGACAAGCAGGTCCATCCGGTCCAGCAGCGGCCCGCTCAGCCGCCGCTCGTAACGTTTGAGCTCTGCCTCGCCGCAGGTGCAGCGATCGCTGCCCGCGTAACCGCACGGACACGGGTTCGTCGCCGCGACAAGCATCAGCTTCGTGGGAAACACGAGCGCGCGCTGCGCCCGCACAATCGCAACGCGTCCATCCTCAAGCGGCTGGCGCAACGCCTCCAGTGCGGTGCGCTGGAACTCCGACAACTCGTCCATGAACAGAACGCCGAGGTGCGCCAGGCTCGCCTCACCCGGCCGTGGCGGCGCCCCGCCACCGACGAGGCCGGCGGCCGAGATTGTGTGATGTGGTGCCCGGAACGGCCGTGCAGCGATGAGCCCGCCGGAGTGGACACCGGCGATGCTGTGGATCCTCGTCACCTCCAGCGCCTCGGACCGGGTCAGTGGCGGGAGGATTGACGGAATCCGCCGTGCAAGCATTGTCTTGCCCGTGCCCGGCGGCCCTTCGAACAGGAGGTTGTGCCCGCCGGCAGCCGCGATCTGCAGCGCCATCAACGGCACCTGGTGCCCACGCACGTCAGCCAGATCCGGTTCCACAACACGGGCCTGTTGGACGCGGCGTCGCGGTCGTTCCGGCGCCCGCTCTCCGCTGAGCACCTCCACGGCGGACCGCAGCCCGGTGACGCCCACCACCTCGATCCCCTCGACGAGCGCCGCCTCGGACGCACGCTCGATCGGAACGATCAGCCGGGGTATCCCGGCACGGCGGACACCCTCGGCAACCGCCAGAGCACCCGGCGCGTCACGGAGCTCTCCCCCGAGTGACAGCTCGCCGAACACCGCAACGCCCTCGAGAGCCTCGACGCGCAGCTGACTGCTGGCCGCCAGCAACGCCAGCGCGATTGCCGCGTCAAATCCGGGACCCGCCTTGCGCAGGGAGGCCGGGGCCAGGTTCGCCGTCAGCCGCTGCTGCGGAAATGTGAAGCCCGCATTCTGGATCGCGGCCCGGATCCGTTCGCGCGACTCGCGCACGGCCGTGTCGCCGAGACCGACGACGGTAAAGCTCGGCAGGCCGGAGTGGATATCGACCTCGACGGCGACCGGCCGGGGTTCGACGCCATCGATCGCAAATGTGGATACCCGGGCGAGCACGTCGCTGACGCTACGGCGCGATTCCTGACGCAAGCGAGACGCTCTGAGACGACTTCGTCACGGCTTCCCGCCACCGACGGGAATTGGTACAGACCCGCGACGCCCCGTCGCAGTTTCGTCACGTGCAGCGGCCTACGTTGGGGACATGACGACCCGCAACGCAGACCACCGGCGCCCGCTCGGCGCGATCGGCGAAGAACTCGCTACCGAGCATCTGATCCGACGCGGCTTCGAGATCCTCGACCGCAACTTCCGTACCCGCAACGGTGAGCTGGACATCGTTGCTGTCAACTCCAGGGCGATCGTCTTCTGCGAGGTCAAGACCCTGCTGGCCGGCGGCGATCGCGACCCCCTCGAGGCGATCAACCCACGCAAGCGCGCAAAGGTGCGACGGATGGCGGCCGAATGGCTCGCGGCGCGCACCGGCCAGCGCCCGCGCGTCGCCGAACTCCGCTTCGACGCGATCGGGATCGTGCTTGACCGCAACCAGGAGCTCGTCCGCCTCGATCACATCGAGGGGGCGTTCTGACCGGGCTAGCCGAACGACAGCTGCTGGTAGGCCGCCGACTGAAACGACATCCGGTGCAGCGGCGTCACCCCGAGCCGCTCAATCGCGTCACGGTGCTCCGGGGTCGCATAACCCACGTGCTGGGCGAACTCGAAGCCCGGATGGCGTGCATCCATCCGTCGCATGTAGCGGTCGCGGGTCTCCTTCGCGATCACCGAGGCCGCCGCGATCGCAGCGCTGATTCCGTCCCCGCCGACAACGGCCCGCTGCTCAAAGCCGGTGTCAGCAACGGGAAAGCCGTCGCTCAAGCAGACACATCCGTCGCAGGCGACCGCCAGCAGGGCATCCCGGAGCGCCGCGAGGTTCGTGACGTGCAGGCCGCGGCGGTCGATTCCCGGCGCGCAGCGCGATACGACCGCGACCTTCGTCGCCAGCCGCATGATCAGCGGGTAGAGCTCGGCGCGCGCAGCCGGAGACTGGCGCTTGGAGTCGTTCAGCGCCGAGAGGGTCCGGATGTCGGCCGGGCGCAGGCGCTCATGGTCAAACAGCACCGCTGCGGCAACCAGGGGACCGGCGAGGCAGCCGCGGCCGGCCTCGTCGGCACCGGCGACAAAGCGGGCGCCGAGGGCCCGATCGTGCCGGAACAGTTTCGGTCCGGGGGCCCGCCGCTTCATGGCCATCGCCAAGCGCCACGCGCGCCGCGGCTACAGGAAGCCGAGCTTGCCAGGTGGCCAGTACGTGAAGAACGCGGTCCCGATGATCCACTTGCCCGGGACCGGGCCCCAGAAACGGCTGTCGTCGGAGTCGCCACGGTTGTCACCCATCATGAAGTAATCGCCGGGCGGAACGGTGATCGTCTGCGGGAAGTTGCAATCAGGCCCGGATGGACAGGGCTGGGCATACGGAGCCTTCTCGCGCACCCCGTTGCGATAGACCTTCCCATCGATGATCCGCAGGTGATCGCCGGGCAGGCCGACGACCCGCTTGACGAACGTGAGCGCCGATTCGGTCCCACTCGGCTGGTCGCAGGCCTGCCGGTGATCGGTTCCCTGATTGGGGTCACCGCACTGTGGGTCGGCATCATCGTTGGCGCCCGCGGGCGGATGGAACACGACGATCGAGCCGATCCCCGGACTCGTGCTGAGCCGGCTGACGAGGATCCGCTGACCGATCGCGAGCGTTGGCTCCATCGACCCGCTGGGGATCTTGTACGGCTTGACGAAGAACTGCTGGATCAGGAACGCGAGGCCGATCGCCACCGCCACGGTGATGACGAGCTCGATCGCGTTCCCGAGCGGGCCGCGCTTGCGCTTCGGTCTCGATGGCATCAGAACTCTCCGCGACCGACCCGGTTCAGAGGAAGCCGATCTGGTCCGGTGGCCAGTAGCTGAAGAAGACCTTGCCGATCAACCACGACTTCGGAACCGGTCCCCAGAAGCGGCTGTCCTCGGAGTCGGGGCGGTTGTCGCCCATCATGTAGTAGTCGCCCTTTGGGACGACGATCGTCTTGGGGAAGTTGCAGACCGCATTGCCGTCGCAGGGGATGATGAACGAGTGCGGTTCGGGCTTGCCGTTGCGGTAGACGACGCCATCGAGGATCCGCAGGTGATCACCGGGAAGGCCGACGATCCGCTTGACGAACGTCACGCTCGACGGCTTGGTCTGTTGCGCGTCGCAGGCCTGCCCGGCGTAGCGCCCATCGGCGAGCTGACCCTGGTTCGAATCAGCGCAGCTCTCGTAATTAGCCGGCGGATGGAACACCATGATGTCCCCGATGCCCGGGGAGCTGAAGTCCATGCCAATCCGATCGACGAGGATCCGCTCCCCGATCTTCAGCGTCGGCTCCATCGAGCCGCTCGGGATCCGGTACGGCTTGATGATCCAGGCCTGGATCGCGTAGGCCAAGCCCAACGCGATCGCGACAATCACCACGAGCTCCACGGCGGAGCTCGTGAGCGACTTCTTGGCCTTGGTCACACCTATGCGTCCGCGTCGGCGTCCGGCTCCACGGCCGCGGCCTCATCAGCCGCGGGCGCTTCAGCCTCAGCCTCAGGAGCCTCGGCGGGCTCCGCAGCGGGCGCTTCGGCCTCCGCCTCGGGTGTCGCTTCGACGACCTCGGCGACGGGAGCCTCGACCTCGGTGGTCTCGACATCCGTGGTCTCGACGGCCTCGGCCTCAACGGCCTCGACCTCCGGCGTCTCGTCGGCGAACGCCTCGCCGTACAGCAGCTCACGCACGATGACGGCCTCGGGGGCGGTATTGCGGCGCTCACGCACGCGGGCCCGCTTGCCGACTCGGTCACGCAGGTAGTAGAGCTTCGCGCGCCGGACGTCGCCGCGCGCGGCGATCTCGATCTTCTCGATCTTCGGCGAGTGCAGCGGGAACGTGCGCTCAACGCCGACGCCGAACGACTGCTTGCGGACGGTGAACGTCTCGCGAGCGCCGTGGCCCTGACGCTTGATGACAACACCTTCGAACACCTGGGTCCGGCGGCGGGTGCCCTCGATCACCTGGAAGTGGACACGAAGACGGTCGCCGGCGTCGAAGGACGGAACACGACGGAGCTGGGCTCGCTCCAAGCTTTCAATGACGGTGCTCATGGCTCAATCTGGTCGCCGGACGCACCGGCACGGGTAACAGGGTTAGTCCTACAGCGTGTCCGTAGCTCGCGGCCGGCATCCGTGATACGGCACCGGCGCGCCAAAGGGCACGCGGCGGCCTATGGTAGCGAACCCCCAGCGGTCCGCTTCCATCCCCCAAATCAACTCCTAACCGGGGCGATCCTGGATTCCGCCGGCGCGAGCGCGCGACTGCGCACGCCGCCACTCCCGGATCCGCTCGTGATGCCCGGACAGCAGGATCTCGGGCACGTCCCAGCCGCGATAGGACGCCGGGCGGGTGTAATGCGGATACTCGGGTGCGCCGTCCAGAGCCACGCTGAACGACTCCTCGACCGCCGAGTGCTCATGCCCCAGTGCGCCGGGCAGCTTCCGCAGGACCGCGTCACAGACGACCATCGCCGCGAGCTCACCGCCGGCGAGGACATAGCGCCCGATCGACAACGCGTCGGTGCAGAAGTGCTCGATGATCCGCTCGTCGAATCCCTCGTAGCGTCCGCACAGCAGCGTCAGCGCCGGCTCATCGGCCAGCTCGTCGACGAGTGCGTCGTCAAGCACCCTACCCCCGGGCGTCAGCGCGATCACACGTCGTCCCGAGGCCGCCAGCTCAACCGGATCGACCGCGTAGCGCGCGCGCAACGCGTTCTCGACCACGTCCACGCGCAGCACCATCCCGGCGCCCCCGCCGAACGGGGTGTCATCGACGACCCGGCCGGACAGGGTCGTGTGGTCGCGATAGTCGACGTACCCGAGAGAGTGGCCGGCAGCCAGTGCATTCTGCACGTGCCGCTGCCCTTCAAACCACTCAAACCACTGGGGAAACAACGTGAAGACGTCGATCTCCACGGCTCAGGACTCCTCCCCAAGGAACGTGAGATCGATGTCGATCACCTTGGCGTCGATCTGGACCGATCGCACGGCATCGGAGACGAGCGGCACGAGCAGATCGGGGCCGCCCGAGGCGCGTTCGACGACGAGCACCTCACAGGACGGCAGCGCCATCAGCCGCGCAACCATTCCGACGGCCAGCTCACCGTCGACGACGGCGCATCCCTCGAGATCATCTGCCCACCATTCGTCGTCCTCGAGCGCAGGGGCGACCGAACGCTCGACCTGAAGCGCGGAGCCGCGCAGTGCCATCGCGGCGTCGCGATCGGTGCATCCCTCGATCTGCAGCAGCACTCGCCTGTCATGTCCGAACCGACGCTCGATCCTCCGGGCGGTGCCGTCGATATAGACGATGCCACCGGCCACCAGTAACCCAGACACCGGCTCCAGCACGCGGAAGCTGCCATCAAGCCCGTGCGGTGGCCCGATCCGTCCCGCCGTCAGCAAACCCGCCTGCGGACCCACGAACGGCCGCTCGTCAGAACTCAGCTGTCGACGACGTCGACGAACACGCGACTACCGGTACCGGCGGCCGCGGCCTTCACCACGGTCCGCAGAGCGCCCGCTGTGCGGCCACCCCGGCCGATCACGTTGCCGTAGTCGTCCTGTCCGACGGACAGCTCGAGCACCGTCGTCCGCGCGTCCTCGTGAACTTCCTTCACGGACACAGCCTCAGGATCACTCACGAGCCCCCGCGCGAGGGCTTCGAGGAGATCCCGAGGAGAAGGGTCGCTCAACCTACGATGTCCTGCGTGCGCAGGAGCTTGCGAACGGTGTCGGTCGGCTGAGCGCCGCGCGCCAGCCAGTCCTTGATCCGAGCCTCGTCGAGCACGATCGTCGACGGTTCGGTCTGTGCGTTGTAATGCCCGACGGTCTCGATCACACGACCGTCGCGCTTTGAGCGCTGGTCGGCGACGACGACACGCCACACGGGGTTCTTGCGTCCGCCGACGCGCGTGAGTCGAAGTCTGACTGCCATAAGACGGATGAATGTAGCAGCGGTCAGCGACCTTGGCGCATCAGCGCGCCGAGATCTGGCATCCGGCCCTGCGAGACCTGCTTCATCAGCTTGCGCATCTGCTCGAACTGCTTGATCAACGCCTTGACGGCCTGGACATTGGTCCCCGATCCCTGTGCGATCCGCAGCCGCTGTGACCCCTTGATCAGCTCCGGATGACGCCGCTCGTGCGGCGTCATCGACAGGATGATCGCCTGGATCCGGTCGAACTCGCGCTCATCGATCTTGGCGCCCCGCAGTTCCTTGCCCATCCCCGGGATCATCCCCAGCAGGTTCTGCAGCGGGCCAAGCTTGCGGATCTGGCGCATTTGATCGAGGAAGTCATTGAGGTCGAACTCGGCGCGGCGGAATTTGCGCTCGAGCTCCGCGGTCTGCTCCTCGTCATAGGCGTTCGAGGCCTTCTCGATCAGGCTGAGGACGTCGCCCATCCCGAGGATCCGCTGTGCGATCCGGTCGGGGTGGAACAGCTCGAACTGGTCGAGCTTCTCGCCGGTCGAGGCGAACATGATCGGTTTGCCGGTCACGGCCTTGACCGACAATGCGGCGCCGCCGCGCGCGTCGCCGTCGAGCTTGGTGATGATCACGCCGTCGAAATCAACCGCGGCACCGAACTCCTCGGCGACGTTGACAGCGTCCTGACCGGTCATCGCGTCGACCACGAGGAGTGTCGTGTCGGGCCGGACCGCCTTTCTGATGTCGACCAGCTGCTTCATCAGCTCTGCGTCCACGTGCAGGCGGCCGGCGGTGTCGATGATCAGCACGTCCTTGCCCTCGGACATCGCCCGGTCGCGAGCCCAAGCGGCGATCCGCACGGGGTCACGGTCGGTGCCCTGCTCGTACACGTCGGCCCCAACCTGGCTGCCGACCTTGATCAGCTGCTCGACGGCGGCGGGCCGCTGGACGTCGCAGGCGGCGACCGCGACGGAGGAGTTGTGCTGCTCCTTGAGATAGCGCGCGAGCTTTCCGACGACGGTTGTCTTACCAGCGCCCTGGAGACCGGCCATCAGGATCACGGTCGGCGGGCGCGGCGAGAATGTCAGCTGCGTGGCTTCGCCGCCCATCAGCTCCGTCAGCTCGTCGTTGACGATCTTGACGACCTGCTGACCCGGGTTCAGCTTGCCGATCACGTCGGCGCCGAGCGCCCGCTCCTTGACCGTGGCGGTGAACGACCGCACGACCTTGAAGTTGACGTCAGCCTCGAGCAGTGCCAGGCGGATCTCCCGCATCGCGGCATTGATGTCGGCTTCGGACAGTGTGCCGTGGCCGCGGACATCCGCGAGCGTGGCCTGGAGCTTGTCTGCGAGCGAATCGAACACTGACTGAAGGGTAGGCGGTGTGGGGGCCCCGTTGGGCCCCCGTCCCTCCCTCTCGGCCCTAGTCGCCGTCGCCGGCCGCGGTGTCTGCACCCTCAGCGGGCGCCTGTCCGTTGCCGGTGAGCAGTCGCCCGAGTCCACCCGCGGCCTGGGAGAACTCGCTCGGGATCACGAACACCTTGTTGGCCGACCCCTGCGCCAGCTGCGGCAGCATCTGCAGATACTGGTAGCTGAGCAGCTGCGGATCGGGCTTGCCGTCATGGATCGCACCGAACACGGTCGCGATCGCGCTCGCCTCGCCCTCGGCCCGGAGGATCGCGGAGGTCTTCTCGCCCTCGGCGCGCAGCACCGCGGCCTGCTTCTCGCCCTCCGCCGTGAGGATCTGCGACTGCTTGACGCCCTCGGCCGTCAGGATCGCGGCGCGACGGTCACGTTCGGCCCGCATCTGCTTCTCCATCGAGTCCTGAATCGAGGTCGGTGGGTCGATCGACTTCAGCTCGACGCGACTGATCCGGATGCCCCACTTGGTGGTGGCCTCGTCGAGCACGGCCCGCAGCTGGGTGTTGATGTGGTCGCGACTTGTCAGCGCCTGCTCCAGGGTCAAGGAGCCGATCACGTTGCGCAGGGTCGTCACCGTGATCTGCTCGATCGCCTGCAGCGGGTTGGCGACCTCATATGTCACGGAGCGGGCGTCGTTGATCGTGAAGTACAGGACGGTGTCGATCCCGACGACGAGGTTGTCCTCGGTGATGACCGGTTGCGGCGGGAACGAGACGACCTGCTCGCGCAGGTCGATCAGCGGCTTCAGCCGGTCGACGAACGGCACCAGCACCGTCATTCCGGGGTTGAGCGTCCGGTGGTAGCGGCCGAGCCGCTCCACGACGCCCGCACGGGCCTGCGGGACGATCCGCACGGTTCGCGCGAACACGATCACCAACAGGACAACGACAACCACTCCGACGATCAGTCCGACCATTTCGAGCCTCCCTATTCCATGACGAGCGCCGTAGCGCCTCGGATGTCGACGATCTCGACCGTCGCGCCAACCTCAATCTCGCGCTCGTCATCGAACGAACGCGCCGTCCACACATCTCCGTCGATCCGGATGCAACCGACCCCTTCGTGGTTCGCGATGCGCTCCAGCACGATGCCGTGGCGGCCGATCAGCGCCGCGGCTCCGGTCCGGAGCGTCGGTGTATTGGTCATCAAGCGCGAGCGCAGCATCGGCCGCACGGTGGCCAGCGTCAGCACCGAGAACACGGCGAACACGGCCACGGCGATCCCCTCGCCCGTTCCAACCGCCTCGGCGAGTGCTGCCGCCAGCCCGCCGAACGCGAACGGCGCCAGAAAAAACCCGGTGGTCAACAGCTCCCCCACCCCGAAACAACAGGCCAGGAGCAACCACACGATCCAGCCGGACATTGAGCGCGAGCTTACTCCCGTCGTGCGGAGTGATACTTCGGTCAATGAAACGTAGAACAGGTATGCGTCGCACGTTCGCTCTCTGCAGCACAGGCGCCGTGCTTGCCTGTGTGACGACCGCCCTGGCCGCGACCGCAGCGCCGCCCTCCGTCAGCCTGACTCGGATCGCCGGTCAGCAGCTGCGGCCCGGATACTCGGAGGCCGTCCGGCTCAAGCAGACGGTGAAGATCTTCGCGGCTGTCAGCAACCCCCCGCGCAACCGGCACCTCGAACTGCAGGGCCGCCTCACGGGGCGCTGGCAGACATTGCGGGCCGTCAGCTTCGATTCGGATCGCTTCAGCCTGAGGTGGCATGTCCGCACCCGAGAATCCGAGCTGCGCGCTGTGCTTGTCTCGAACGGACGCGTGGTAGCGGTCAGCCCGACGTACCCGATCCTCGTCGGCTCCGCGATCGTTCCCTGCCGCGGCCCGGTGGTCAACTTCATGATTCCTGCCACCGACGGTCTGCTCGAAGGGGGCGTCTACCTGATGGGCGGGCCGGCACCGGGGCTCGACGAGTGCCAGAGCGATCCCAGCACCCTGACCATCACCTCACCGACGTTCACGACCACGGACGACCTCAGCGGCGGCGACGGCTACGCGGTCGGGCTGCCGCCCGGCTCCTACACGCTGACCGACGGTCAGTGCCGCGGAACGGCGACGATCACGGCGGGCAAGACAACCCACGCCAACACGGACTGCGATTTTCCCTGAGCTGCCGTCGTGCGGCTGAGCGCCGACGCGACCGTATGCCCGAGAGGCGCCTCAGGAGACGAGCGCCCGGGCGAACTCGGTCGCCTCGAATGGACGCAGGTCATCGAGCTGCTCGCCAGTGCCGATCAGCTTCACCGGGATCCCGAGCTCACCCGCGATCGCCAGCGCAATCCCGCCCTTGGCGGTGCCGTCGAGCTTCGTCAACACCAGGCCGGAGACGTCGATCGCCTGCGAGAACAGCTGCGCCTGTCGCAGCCCGTTCTGCCCGGTCGTGGAGTCAACCGTCAACAGCGTCTCGTGGGGGGCGTCCGGGAGCTGCTTGGCGATCACGCGCCGGATCTTCGCCAGCTCCTCCATCAGGTTGTCCTGGGTGTGGAGGCGGCCCGCGGTGTCCACGATCACGACGTCGGCACCCTCGCGGATCGCGGTCGCCACCCCCTCATATGCCACGGAACCGGGATCTGAGCCGTCGGGTCCGCGAACGAACCCCGCTCCCGCGCGCTCGGCCCACATGCCGAGCTGCTCGACCGCTGCGGCACGGAACGTGTCGGCGGCGGCCATCACGACGCTGTGCCCGAGCTCTCTGCTCAGGTGGTAGGCGAGCTTGCCGGTGGTGGTCGTCTTGCCCGTGCCGTTGACGCCCGCCATCAGGATCACGGTCGGCTTTGCGCGCAGGTCGATGTGGTCATCGCCGACGCGGGTGATGTCGGCCAGCAGCTCGATCAGGCGCTCGCTCAGCGCCTCGCCGCCGGTGATCCCGCCCTCGGTCGCCTCCCGCTCGAGCTGCGCGACGACCTTCGCGGTCGTGCTGGCGCCGACGTCTGCGTAGATCAGCGCCTCCTCGAGCCGTTCCCAGGTCTCGTCGTTCAGCTCCTCGAACAGCGTCGCCTGGATCTCGGCGCCGAGCGCCTGGCGGGTCTTACGGAGGTTCTCGCGCAGGCGCCGGAACCGCCCGGCCCGTCGGCCTTCAGGTTCGGCGTCCCCAACGGTGACGGCCGGGAGCTCGCCGTCGACGATGAAGAGATCAGACCAATCGCGCGCCATGCCGCCGCGAAGTTAGCAGCGGCATGGCGCTCGCCGACCTACAACCCCGGCCCGCTCCCGTTGACCGCGGCCTGCGGACGGATCGTGAACGCGACGCTCTGGTCGCGGATCTCGGCGTCCAGCACCTGGTCCTCAAGCAGCTCGATCACCTCGGGCGCGACGAAGACGTCGTGGTCGGGCCCGGCAGAGACGTGTTCGTCCCCGGCAGCGGCCGCTTCGACGATCGCGATCCCGATCGCGGCCTGTCCCTGTTCATCCTCTCCCGGTTGCAGGCGCACGCCCGAGCTGTCGGGCAACTCCGGGTTCTCGAGGAGTGCGTTGACGGCGGCAGCGGCGTTCGGTGTCAGTGCGAGCATCAAGATGCTCCTTCCTGTCGGATCGTGGAGAGCTGTCCACTCCAGGCTTGCCCGGCCCGGCAAACACCGAAACCTGGGAGCCGCAACCTCAGGCGACGGCTTCGCGGTCAGGCAGCCGTCGCGAGATCACCTTCGAGATCCCGTCGCCGCCCATCGAAACGCCGTACAGCGCATCGGCCGCCTCCATCGTCCGCTTCTGATGCGTGACGACGATGAACTGCGCGCGCGCGGAATAGGTGTCGAGCAGATCCAGGAACCGTGAGATGTTGAGGTCGTCGAGCGCGGCCTCGACCTCATCCATGATGTAGAAGGGGCACGGGCGAGCCAGGAAGACCGCGAACAGGAACGCCAGCGCGGTCATCGACTTCTCGCCACCCGAGAGCAGCGTCAGCCGCTTCATCGCCTTGCCGGCCGGCGTGATCTCGATCTCGACCCCGAGCAGGTCCTCGGCGGGCTGCTCCTCGGCCTCCTCATCGCCGGTCACCTCGCCCTCATCGGCGCCGTCGGACCCGGCCTCCTGGCCACCGATCACCCGCGAGGCGGGCTTCGCATCCTCCTCGGACACGAGCCGCAGGCGACCGCTGCCCCCGGGGAACACGCGCGGCGCCAACTCCTCGAAGTTGGCTGCGGCGGCGTTGAACGTCTCCTCGAACGTCTCGCGGATCTGCCGATCGGTGTCACGGATCAGCTTCTCGAGTTCGCGCAGGGCGGTCTCGAGATCGGTGCGCTGGGCCTCGAGCTCCTCCACATGGGCGATCGCCTCCTCGTACTCCTGCTGCGCCAGCGGGTTGACCGGGCCGAGCTGCTCCCGGCGGCGAGCCAGCCGGTTGAGCCGGTCCTCCAGCGACACCCGCTCCTCATCCGTCAAAGGCTCCTGCGCCGGTGTCGGCTCGAGCTCCAACTCGCCCGCCAGCTGCTCAAGCTGCGCCTTTCCGTCTGCTGCCTGATCACGGGATCGCTGGGCCCGAACCTCGGCTGTGGTCAGTTCGGAGGACGCGGCGTTCAGACGGTGCTGCAGAGTCGCCTCCTCCTGTGCGCACGCTCGCAGCTCAGCGGCGACCTCCTCCCCCGCCTGGCGGTCCGCGGCGAGCGCCTCGTCGAAGCGTCCGCGTGCCACAGCGATCGCCTCAGACAGCGCCTCGAGGTCCGCGAGGACACCAGCGATCTGTGGGCCAAGCCCGCGGTCCCGCTCGAGCGTGGCGCCGAGCTGCACGATCCGGCGGGCACGCTGCTCCCGTTCGCGCTGCTCGCGTTCGGTCCGCGACCGCTCGGCCCGGATCTCGGCCCGCAGCTGGGCGCGACGTCCGGCGTTCTCACCCTCGTCAGGGGCAGACCGGCGGCGCTCGATCTGCACGCCGAGCCGGCGCTGCTGCTCGGCCGCCTCGTCGCGGCGACCGACGGCCGTGCGGTGAGCGGCGATCGCCTGTTCGCGGACGCCGTCCAGCTCCCGAACACGTGCTGTCGCACCCTCGACACGGGCGCGCGCGCTGACCTCGGCCTGCGCCGCGGCCTCACTGGCGGCGATCAACGCCTCCCGGCGGTTGCGTTCGGCCAGCACGCGCTCCTCGCCGCCTCCGCGGCCTGCCACATCTCCCCGTGCGCGGATCGAACGCGCGTCCGTCCGCGTGACGGCGATCGCCGTCGAAGTCGCGACGTCGACCGTCCCGCGCCAGGTCGTCAGACGATCCGGACCTCGCGCAGTCAGCGCGCGGAGCCGCTCGGCGCCGGGATGGCGGCAGGAAGCAGCGCGGCCCGACCGTCGGCGACCAGACCCGGCCGCCTTCACGAGCGGCCGGTCGAGCAGCGCGTCGGCTGCGCCGAGCCGGCGAGCGCCGCGGACCGAGACGGCCGTCCAGCGCCGCGGCGACGGCATGTTCATACGCCGGGCGTGACCTCGAGCGTGTCCGACAGCGACCGGGCACCGCCCGGGGCGGATTGGTGGCCGCGCAGGAACTGGTTGACCGCGGCAAGCTCGCCTCCGACCCGTGCGCTCTCGCGCCGGGCCGCGTCGACGACGCGCTCGGTCTCGCGGACCTCGGCTGCGGGCCGCCTCGTAGGCCGCCTCGGCCTCGCGCCGCGCGGTCTGAGCCCGCTCGACCTCCTCCGCGCACTGGCCTCGAGCGTCGCTGCCTGCGCGCGCTCGTTCTCGAGCACGTGCAGCTGGCGCTCGAGCTCAGCCTCGCGGTCGCGCTCCAGAGCGTCGAGCTCACGCTCGAGCTCGGCGATCCGGGCCTCGGCCTCGGGATCTGGCTGATCGGCGGCGGCTTCGGCCTGCAGCCGCTGCAGCTGCTCGGCGCCTGAGCGCAGGCGCGCGTCGATCGTGCGCGGCTGCCTGACGGACGGCGTCGGCCCGGTAGCCGATCCGGTCGGCGGCGGACTGTGCGGCGAAGCTCCGCCGCGAGAGCGCCTCGCGCTGGGAGGAACGCGCCGCCAACGCCTCCTCGGCCTCACCGCGCCGCTTCGCCACCGCCGCGAGCTCCTGCTCGAGTCCTACCCGCGCCGCGCGGGCCGCGTCGGCGGCCTGCGTCGCATCGGCGAGCTCCACGCGGCGCGCCCGGAGCGCGTCGCGGGCGAGCTCCCACTGGACCTCGAGCGTCTGGCGGTGCAGCCGCTCGTGCAGTTCGGCGGCCTCCGCCTGGCGTTTCAGCGGTCTCAGGCGCGACCGCGCCTCACGCTCGACATCGAGCGCGCGGTCGAGGTTGTCCTGGGTGTGGCCGAGCTTCAGCTGGGCGCGACGGCGGCGCTTGCGATGCTTGCCGAGGCCCGCGGCCTCCTCGATCAGGAGCCGGCGGTCACGCGGTTTGGAGGTGACGATCGCCTCGACCCGGCCCTGGGAGATGACGGAATGCATCTCCTTGCCGAGACCGGTGTCGGACAGGACCTCGAGCACGTCGACAGGCGGCACTTGGCGCCCGCCAGCCGGTACTCGCCGTCACCGTCGCGATCGAGGCGCCGGAAGATCGAGACCTCGGGACCCATGCCCGAGCCGGCCCTCGCTGTCGTCGAGCACCAGCTCGACCTCGGCGCTGGGGCGGCCTGGCGGCCGGGTGCGCCGCCGAAGATCACGTCCTGCATCGATTGGCCGCGGACCGCGACCGGCGACTGCTCGCCGAGCGCCCACAGCACCGCGTCGGTCACGTTCGACTTGCCGGAGCCGTTGGGCCCGACGATCACGCTGGTGCCTGGCCCGAACTCAAGCCGGCGTGCGATCGGGGAACGATTTGAATCCCTTCAGCGTGATGCTCTTCAGATACATGACTAGCGCTCGCGCCGGCTGGTTGGAGTGTTCTCGAGCGCCGCCTGTGCGGCCAGCTGCTCTGCGTCCTTCTTGCTGCGCCCGCGCCGCGACCGATCTCGCTCGCCGCCGAGCACCGCCGCGATCGTGAACGTCCGGTCATGCGGCGGCCCCTGCTCGCCGACGACCTCGTAGCTGACGATCGCGCCGCGCCGGGCGAGCCGCTCCTGGAGCGCGGACTTGAAGTCGACCGGGTGCTCGAGCGCCGTCTTCGAGCTCCGGCGTGAACGCGTCGACGACGGCCTCGGCGACCCGGTCATAGCCGAACTGCAGGTAGCAGGCGCCGATCACGGCCTCGATCACGGATGCCAGCACGCGCTCGGTCGCGATCAGCGCGCGCAACGCTGGCGGCGGCGCCCGACGGCGCGGCCGCCTGCACAAGCCGCTCTGGGACCCCGAGCCGTTCGGCCACGGCCCGGCACGAGCGCCCTGACACGGTCTGCGCGCGGATCTTGGTCAGCTCCCCGGCGCCGAACCGCTCGGCCTCGAGCTTCGGGAACAGGTGGGAGGTGATCGCCAGCGACAGCACGCTGTCGCCGAGGAACGCGAGCCGCTCGTAGGAGTCCGATCGCCGCGCGGTCCACGACGCATGGGTGAACACGGTGCGCCGCGAGTTCCGGCGGAACGTCGTCGAGCAGTTCACGCAGCGCTTGCGCCGAGGCGTCAGTCGTCACTGCCGGACTGCGAAGCAGGGCTCGTGACGGTCGCGGACGGAGCCTCCGCTCGCGAGCACGAACTCCACCGCCTGTCCGACGGTCAGGATCTGTGCGGCCTGTTCATCCGACATCGTCACGCCGTAGCTGTCCTCCAGCTCCTGCACCAGCGTGTAGAGGTCGAGCGAGTCGGCTTCCAGGTCCTCCCGGAAACGCGTCGCCTCGCTGATCGAAGCCGGATCGACCTCGAGCTCGTCGGCCAGATGCGCGCGGATCGTGTTGAAGATCTGCTCGCGAGTCATTGGCCGACAACCGTAGCCGCCGGTTCGGACGCCGCTGCCGTCGTCGCCCTCTGCGCCGGAGCGCCGGAGTGCACCCGCTTCCTGGAGCGCGGTCCGCGTGCGGCCGACGACGTCCTCCTCGACGCCCCGCGCCGCGACCTCGATCGCCCGCGCGAAACCGTTGCGCGTGAAGCGGCCATGGGCGACAACGCCGATCTGGCGCAGCCCGAGCATGTAGGCGCCGCCCGGGCCCTCAGGATCGATCTCGTCGCGCAAAGCCTGCGGACCGCTGGGGCCAGCAGCAGGCCGCCGAGCTTGGCCCGCGTCGAGCTCATCGCGGCACGTCGCGGATCGCTCGCAGCGTGCGGCCGGAGACGCCTTCGATCAGCTTCAGCGTGACGTTGCCGGTGAACCCGTCCATCACGACGACGTCGGCGACGCTCTCCATCACGTCGGTGCCCTCGATGTTGCCGATGAAGTTCAGGCCGGCGCCGCCGCTCGCCGGAGAGCGACTCGTGGACCTCGACTGAGCTCCGGCGTGCCCTTGATCGGCTTCGCTCGCCGTTGGAGAGCAGCGCGACCCGCGGGTGCTCGACTCCCATCACGGCCTGCGCGAAGGCCGAGCCCATGTGGGCGAACTGGACGAGGTGCTCCGGCCGGCAGGTCGCGTTGGCGCCGACGTCGAGCAGCAGCACCGGTCGGTCGCCCGGCCGCGGCATCGGCAGTGCGAGCGCGGGGCGGTGGATGCCGCGGTTGCGCTTGATGTAGTGAACGCCGGCGACCAGCGCCGAGCCGGTCGAACCGCCGGAGACGAGCGCCTGCGCCCGTCCGTCGGCGACTGCCTTGGCCGCCTGGACGATCGAGGCGTCCGGGCGTCGAGCGGACGGCGAACGGCCGGATCGGGGGCCTTGGCGATCGAGATCGGGGCGTCGATCACCTCGACGCCCGTCGGCGGCCTCGCCGATCTGCGATGCGTCGGCGAACAGCAGCACCTTGATCCCGCGGGCGGCGGCGAGCGCGGCGCCGGCGGCGACCTCGGCGGGACCGAGATCGGCCCCGTTCCCGTCAACGGCAACCGTCACCATGCCGCGTGAGCCGACTCAGTCGAGCGAGCGTCGGAGTCGCGACGACTTCGCGGCCCTTGTAGCTACCGCACGCCGGGCAGACGCGGTGCGGCAGCCGGGGGCTGTGGCACTGCGGGCACGCGTTGTGCGGCGGCGCCTTCGCCTTGTGGGTCGAGCGGCGCTTGGTTGTGCGCGAGTGGGACTGCTTCTGCTTCGGGACGGCCATGGCGCGAAGGTAGCAGGCTACGCAGGCGCGTGCGCGACTCGTGCGGCGCTACGTCGAACTGCAGCTCGGACGAGCTTCGCCCAGCGCGGGATCGGGCCGGACTCGTGGTGGTGATCGGGACCGGCGGCGTTGAGATCGGTGCCGCAGACCGGGCACAGGCCGGCGCAATCCGGCCGGCAGAGCACGCCGCCGGCAGCGTCAGCGCGAGCGCGTCGCGCGCCCAGCGCGGCGAGGTCGAGGACCCCGTCGGTCGACGTACGGCGACTCGAGCTCTCGACCTCCCGCCGGGCTGCGAGATCTCGCGGGCGTCGACCGCGAACGTCGGCGTCGGCGGGCTCCAGGCAGCGCATGCACGGCCCGCTCAGCGTCGGCTCCGAACCGCAGCCGCAGCGCGTAGCCCTGGCCGGTCATCCGCGAGATGTCGAGCCGCGACCGGAATCGAGTGACGGCGGACCGCGTAGGTCTCGCCGCCGAGCTCGAACGGCTCGAGCGCGACCGCGAGCTCGAGCCGGCGGCCCTCGCCCGAGGTGAGGCGCAGGCCGCCGAGATCGAAGAGGTCGGTGCCATCGTCATGAGGCTTAGAGTTAGGAACTCGCTAGCGGCCGGCCGATCCCGAGGCGAGCCTGGGATGATCGACGACGGATGTCGGATTGGTTTCGCACATACGGCTTCGCCGAAGTCTAGCGACGAGCTCATGATCGGAGCCTTCCCGCTTGACGAGCTCCGACGTCGCATTGATGCCGCGGCTCGGGGTCAGGCGCGTCGTCAACCTGGTCGAGGACGAGGAGTACCCCCGCGGGTCGCGCGCCACTGTCAGCACCGCGCTGGCACAGGCCGGGATCGAGGAGGAGCGGATCGGCACCGAGGATTTCGGCGATCTCCCGCCCGAGTTCCTCGACGGGCCGTGAGCGCCGTCAACGGCTGGCTCGATGAGGGCCACGTCCGCACCTATCTCCACTGCCGTGCCGGAATGCAGCGCTCCGCGTCCGTCGCCGCCGGGGTGATCGCGCTCCGGGACGGCGTCGACATCGACGAGGCGCTGCGCCGCGTAGCGAGCGGCGCCCAAGCGCCGATCCGCTGCCCCACCAGCGCGAGGATCTGGCGCGCTGGTGGCGGGCGCGGACATCGGTGAGCCCGCCCGGCGGTTAGCCCGCCCGGCGGGTGACCTCGAAGAGCGCCGGGGGGCGCTCGGCGGCGTCGGCCTCGGCCCGGGCGCGCTGGTCCTCAGGCGCCGACACGTGGACGGTGCGGGCGCTGAGCGTCACCTGCTCGAGCTCCGGCAGCTCCCGGCTCTCGGCCGACGGCCCCGTGCTCCGCGAACCGGCGGGCGCCTGGCAGCACCCGCGCCTCGTAGGAGCCGACCGTTTCGTTGTAGGCCGCCACGGTGCTGTTCAACCGTTTTCCGAGCGTCTGCGATCAGCGTCGAGAGCTTGACGAGCCGACCGTGCAGATCACGGCCGAGCTCCGAGATCGCCTGTGCGGACTCCGCGACCCGCTCCTGCTGCCAGCCGTAGCCGACCGTGTGCAGCAGCGCCAGCAGCGTCGTCGGCGTGGCGATCAGCACCCGCCTGTCCATCGCGTCCTCGATCAGCTCCGGATCGGCCTCGAGTGCCGCGCTGTAGAGGTGCTCGCCGGGCAGGAACAGCACCACGAAGTCCGGGGTCGAGTCCATTCCGTTCCAGTAGGCCTTGTCGGACAGCTGCCTGACGTGCTTGCGCAGCAGCCGCGCGTGATCCCGCAGGGCAGCCATGCGCGTCTCCTCATCACGGGCCTCGTAGGCGTCGAGGATCCCCTGCAACGGGGCCTTCGCGTCGACGACGACGTGCTTGCCACCGGGCAGGTTGACGACCAGATCGGGCCGCAGCACCCGCTCCTCGCCCTCGTAGGAGGACTGCTCGGTGAAGTCGCAGTGGCGGACCATGCCGGCCAGCTCGACGACCTTGCGCAGCTGCATCTGACCCCACTGGCCGCGGGCATTGGGCTTGCGCAGCGCGGTCACAAGCGCTCCGGTCTCGCTGCGCAGCTTCTCCTGGCTCTCGGTCAGGGTCCGTAGGTGCGACTCGAGCCGACCGCGGGACTCGTGCCGTTCCTTGTTGAGCGCCCCAAGCTGTGCGTCGACGCGCCCGAGCTGCTCCTTCAGCGGCGCCACCAGTTGCTCGACGGCCGTGGCGCGCTTGTCGAGATCACCCTTGGCTTCGACCTGCGCGGCGCGCAGCTGCGCCTTGGCCAGCTCGGTCAGCTGCGCCATGCTCGCCTGCAGCGCCTCGGCGCTCATCGCCTTGAACTGCGTCGACAGCCGCTCCTGAGCATCCCGCAGCGTCTCCAGCCGTTCGGCGGCGAGCGTTCGCTCATGTTCGAGCGACGACTCAGCCTGCACGAGCGAGCGCTCGAGCTCGGAGGCTCGCGCAGCCTCCCCATCGGCCCGCGCTGCCTCAACCTCAAGCGCGCGAACGCGGGACCGCAGCGCCACAAACACGACGGCCGCGCCAAGGACAACGCCCACAACCAGACATACCAAGGAGATCATGCGTCCGAGCATCGCGCGCGCCCCGGACGGAATGCAGGACGCCGTTCAGGCTGCGAGTCGCAGCGCCCGCTGAGCCCCGCTCCCGCGATACGCCCACTCCCGGGCCGTCCGGGCGATCAGCGCCCCGTGCACGGTCCACAGCGACCCCCGCGGCGCCTTCAACGAGCCCACAAAGCTCGAGAGCGCCGACACCGGCGCGCCCGCACCCACGACCACCGGCCGGCCGAGAAACACCCAGCGACCAGGGCCGACCGGAACTGCCGGCCCGACCAGCCAGGCCCCACGGCCGAGCGATCCCCCGCCGCTGCGCAGCGGACGGCCCCAGGCGACACGCGCAACGTCGCCGGAGACCGGGCATCGCGCCATGCAGACGCGCGGAGCAACGAAGGACTCGATCGCAAACCCGCGGTACTCCGCCCGCCCCATCAGGCTGCGCAGACGATCTGCGGACCAGCGCCCGCCGTCGACGAGCGCGACGGCATCAGCCAGCTCTGAAGCGAGCCGGTCGGGCGCTGAGGCGATGCGGCAGCCTGTCACCGCCGCACAACCTACGAGCGGCGGCGGACGGAACGTCCGATCCCGCCCCGCTCAGGAGACTTCGACGGGCTCGTCCTTGCCGGCGAGCCGGTCACGGCCGCGCTGGACCGCCGCGATGAACTTCGAAAGATTGACCTCGAGCGTCCCGAGGATCTCGTCGGCGTAGTCCTCCGCGCCGAGCCTGATCTCGCGCTCACGAGCGCGGGCGTCCTCGATGATGTCCTCGGCGGCACGCTCGGCCTGACGCGTGACCTCCTCCTCGGACACCAGCTTGTCCTGGCGCTCGCGCGCCTCCTTGACGATCCGCTCCGCCTCGCGCTTGGCCTCGGCGAGCATCTCCTGACGCTCCTTGACGATCCAACGAGCCTGCTTGATCTCCTCAGGAATCGTCGCCCGCATCTGATCGAGGATGTCGTAGATCTCCTCTTTGTCGACGCGGACCTGATCGGTCATCATCACGCCCTTGGCGTTATGGACCAGATCGTCAAGCTTGTCGATGAGTACCAGTACGTCCATTTCTCAAAGCCTCTGTTCGTCAGCGACCCAGGCGTTCCTTCAACGCCGCGGCCACTTCCTCGGGGACCAGGTCGTCGATGGCGCCGCCAAACGTCGCAAGCTCCTTGACTCCACTGGATCTGATGAAACTGTACTTAGCGGAGGCCATCAGGTAAACGGACTCCACATCAGGCGCCTGCATCCGGTTGAGCTGGTTCATCTCCAGCTCGTACTCGAAGTCTGAGATCGCACGCAGGCCTTTGACGATCGCCCTGGCCCCCCGGGCGCGCGCAAATTCGACTACCAACGTCGTGAACGGCTCGACCACGACGTTGCCCATCCCGGATACCGCGTGCTCGATGAATGCGACCCGCTCAGTGGCCGTGAACAGCGGCGAGGACTTGCGAAACGGGCTGTTGGCGACGGCCACGATCACCTCGTCGAACATCGCCGACGCCCTTCCGATCACGTCGAGGTGTCCGTTCGTAACCGGGTCATAGGAGCCTGGGCAGACGGCGGTGTGCTTACTGGAGGTCGTCATTCATTCAAGTCTGTGGATTGTGATCAGGGTGTCTCCGTACCGTCGCTCGCGGACGAGCGGCAGTCCGAGCTCCAGCGGATCGCGCCTGTCGCTCTCGACCACCACCCAGGCGCCGGGCGCAAGGATCGGAGGCAGAGTCAGCTGAAGCGCGGGTCCGACGGTGCTCGCGAGTCTGTATGGGGGGTCAACGAAGACGAGATCGTATTGACGGCCGCGCTTTTTCGCTGCATCGAGCCATGCAGCGGCACTCATCCCCTGAACCTCGGCCTCGACTCCGAGCGCCTGAATGTTGTCCCGGATCACGTTCAGCGCCGCCCGCGCGTTCTCGACAAGCGTCGCCTCCGCAGCCCCACGCGACAGCGCCTCGAGCGCCATCGCCCCCGATCCCGCGTACAGGTCGAGCACGCGTTCGCCCTCGATCGGACCGAGCATCGAGAACACCGCCTCCCGCACACGATCAGACGTCGGCCTGGTCTCTGCGCCGCGCGGTGCCTTGATCGCGAGCCCTCCGTAGAGCCCGGCGACAACGCGCACGGTCAGGCCCTCAGAGCGGCGTCGGCGTCGGCCCCGAACCGGGCCCGCAGCGCATCGGCGAGCAACGCGTGCTCGGGTTCCTCAAGCTCCGGATCGGTGTCGAACACGCCGCGGGCGTAGAGCGAGGCCCGCTCGAGCAGCTCGCCGTCGTCGGGCAGCACCGCGAACCGGTATTGCGTCGCCCCCGACTGCCGGGTGCCGGCCAGCTCGCCCTCCCCCCGGAGCATCAGATCGACCTCAGCCAGCGCGAACCCATCCGACTCCCGGGCGAGCGCCTGCAGGCGCACCGCCTCACGCCGGCCGAACAGCAGGCAGACGGAGGCGTGCTCGCCACGTCCAATCCGACCGCGGAGCTGATGCAGCTGGGAGATCCCGTAGCGGTCTGCGTCCTCGACGAGCATCACCGTCGCGTTCGGCACGTCGATCCCGACCTCGATCACGGTCGTCGCGACGAGTACGTCGGCGGATCCGTTCGCAAACGCCTCCATCGCGGCCGCCTTTTCGCCCGGGCGCATCTGCCCATGCAACAGCTCGACCCGGAAGTCCCGCAGCTCTCCCCCCCGCAGCCGCTCGAACTCGGCGGTGGCGGCGCGGACCTGCAGGGCGTCGGACTCCTCGACCAGCGGGCAGACGACGAACGCCTGGCGCCCCGCCCGCAGCTCTTCGCGGATCCGGTCATACGCCCGGGCCCGCTCCGCATCGGAGGAGCAGACGAACGTCTCGATCGGCTGGCGACCGCGTGGCAGCTCCCGCAGGACGGTGTGATCGAGGTCACCGTGCCGAGACAGCGCCAGCGTCCGCGGGATCGGCGTCGCCGTCATGTGCAGAGTGTGGACTCCCGCCCGGCCCCGTTGGGCCGGGCCATCACCGGCGAGACCGTCCGACAGCGAACTGCCCTTCCCCTCGAGTGCGGCCCGCTGCTCGACGCCGAATCGGTGCTGCTCATCGATCACGACGACCGCCAGTGAGCGGAACGCGACGGCCTCCTCGATCAGCGCATGCGTACCGACGATCAGCGACATCTCGCCGCTCGCCAGGCGCGACAGCAGCTCCCGGCGACGGCCGGCCGGGGTCGAGCCGGTCAGCAAACCGGCCTGCACGAGCTCTGAGCCGAGCAGCCTCTGGATCGTCTGGAAATGCTGATCGGCGAGCGTCTCGGTCGGCGCCATCAGCGCCGCCTGGTGGCCGTGCTCAACGGCCCGCAGCATCGCGTACAGGGCGACGACGGTCTTACCGGAGCCGACCTCCCCCATCAGCAGCCGCTGCATCGGCAGCTGTCGTGCGAGATCGACGTCGATCGCCGTAAACGCCGCGCGCTGGTCTCCGGTCGGCGCAAACGGCAGGCTCTCCGTCAGCCAGCGGGCGCTGAGCGACGGTGGGTCAGCGAGCACCGGCGCGGCGCCGCCGGGGTGGTCGGGGTCCGATTCCGCGGCTGCCAGTGCGCGGCGGCGGCGACGGTGCTGGAGCACGAGCTGGCCATAGAGGAGCTCATCGAACGCCAGCCGGCGCCGGCCGCCCTCGAAGTCACCGTCGCCGACCGGGAAGTGCGCGGCCCGGAGCGCCGTCGGGCGGTCAGGGAGTCCCTCCTTGATGCGGACCGTGGCGGGCAGCGGTTCGAGCTCGTCGTCGATCGCGTTGGCGTGCTCACGGACCATCGCCAGGATCTGGGTCGAGGTGAGGCGCTCGGTCGCCGGGTAATGGGCGACGGCACCGCCCGCGCCCGCCTGCGCGCCGACCGGCTCTGAGGTGATCGCGTGGCCCTGAACCGTGAAGCCGCGCTGCTCGTCGAACTTTCCGTGCAGCACCAGCCGTGTACCCGCCGGGTAACGGTGCACGAGCCACGGCTGCTGGAAGAACGTGACCTTGAGCGTGCCTGTGGCGTCAGCCACAGTCGCGGAGACGAGCGGCTTCATCCCCCGGCGACGGACCTGATGGGAGCTGATCCGACGCACCTCGACGACGAGCGTCGCGGTTTCGCCGTCGTTCAGATCGATGATCGTCCGCGCCTCGCGGCGGTCATGCGGCAGGTGCTCGAGCAGGTCGCCGACGGTTCCCAGCCCGAGCGCCACAGCCGCCTCCTGGGCTCGCGGCCCGTAGGGCACCTGCAGAGGCTCAGCCAGCCGGGACGGCGACGGCAACCGCACCGGAGCGACGCGCAGCTCGTCCCCGTCAAGTGCCGCTGACTCGGCAAATCGGGTAGGGATTGTGAGACTCACGTGAAAAGCTTGACCGAGATGCCGGTCACCGTACCCTTGAGAGCATGAACGAGCGGATCGTCTACGTATCCAGGATCACCAGGCTTCCGCTCGTCGGCGCCGACGGGTCCGACGTGGGCCACATCGTCGACGTCGTCATCGACCTCGGTGGCCGGCCGCCGCGCGTCAACGGCTTCGTCGTCGGCGGCGTCCAGCGCCGCCGCGTGTTCGTCGGCATCGGCCGGGTCGGGGAGATCGATGGACGTGGCCTGCGCCTGCGGCGCGGAACGATCAACCTCAAGGGCTTCGAGCTCCGTCCCGGCGAGCGCCTCTGCGCTGGTGAGCTGTTCGGACGCAAGATCAACGATCGTCGCGTCGTCGATATCGGCCTGACCTCGT
The DNA here is from genome assembly GCA_963778315.1 of uncultured Conexibacteraceae bacterium. GTDB lineage: Bacteria > Actinomycetota > Thermoleophilia > Solirubrobacterales > Solirubrobacteraceae > Palsa-465. Next base: position 1,318,426 of record CAVZTZ010000015.1, read on the forward strand.
CCCCCGAACCGTTCTCGTGGGAGGTCGCAACCGTCGCGCTTGGTCAGCGCCGGGTCCCGGGACTGCGACGCGCCCCGGAGGTCCTCGACTGGAGTGAGGCCGGCGAGCTGTTCGCAGATCACGGGTCCGTCGACCGCCAGGCCGCCACGCTCGGCGGGTTGCACCCAGCGGAGATGGCCTCCGCGATCCGGCGGCTTCCGCTCAGCCGCCGGCGGATCCTGGCCGAGGCGCTCGAGGATGATCGGCTCGCCGACCTGCTCGAGGAGCTGCCCGAGGACGAGCAGGTGCGCCTGATCGAGGGCCTCGACCCTGAGCGTGTCGGTCGCGTGCTTGACGAGATGGAGGCCGACGACGCCGCCGACCTGCTCGGCGAGCTCTCTGCTGATGACCAGGAGGAGCTGCTGGCCGCGATGGACCCCGATGAGGCGGAGCCGGTCCGGCGACTGCTCACTTACCGGCCGGACACCGCCGGCGGTCTGATGACGCCGGAGCCGGTGATCCTGGCCCCGGACGCGACGGTGGCGATGGCCCTGGCCCGGGTCCGCGATCCCGATCTGCCGGTGCCGCTCGCCGCCCAGGTGTTCGTCTGCCAGCGTCCGCTGGAGACACCGACCGGCCGCTTTCTTGGCGTCGTCGGCATCCAGCGGCTGCTGCGCGAGGCGCCCTCGAAGCCGCTGGGCCGTTGCATCGACGAGGACTGGGAGCCGGTCGACGCGAGCGTCTCGGACCGCGAGGTCGCTGGACGCCTGGCGGCCTACGACGTCGTGGCGCTGCCGATCACCGACGGTGCCGGGGCGCTGCTCGGCGCCGTCACGATCGATGATGTGCTCGACCGCGTGCTGCCGCCCGGCTGGCGGATCACTCACACCCCGAGCAAGGCCGCCTGACGGCGCGCACCGACGGCGGCGAACAGTCACTCAATGGCGCGCAAGGACACAGGCGAGTAGGCAGCCCATGGCACGGAAAGACGACCTCAGCAGCCCGAAGGGCACCGGCGGCGGCACCGGGTATGACAGCGACGCGTTCGCCCGCTGGGCCGAGTCGGTCGCGCGCTTCCTCGGCACCGGGCGCTACCTGGCGGTGCAGACGTTCTTCGTGATCGTCTGGGTCGGGATCAACGCCTTCGCGTGGGAGCTCCGCTGGGACAAGTACCCGTTCATCCTGCTGAACCTGATGTTCTCGACCCAGGCCGCGTACGCCGCCCCACTGATTCTGCTCGCCCAGAACCGCCAGACGGACCGTGACAAGGAAGAGGTCGAACGCGACCGCGACACGAACGCCCGCTCACTGGCCGAGACCGAGTTCCTGGCCCGAGAGCTGGCGGAGATCCGGATCATGCTCGAGCAGAAGGTCAACCGCGACGACGTGATCGAGCCGCTCGAGCGTCTCACCCAGGCGATCGAGGGCCTGTCCGGCACCACTCTGGTCGAGGACGACGACATCCCCGACCGCGACTAGCTTCCGTCGTTCGGCGAGAAAGACGCCGAGCTACTCAGCTGACAGCAGCCACCAGTAGCTCTCCTGGCCACCGGTGACGAGTTCCAGCTCGACCTGGCCGTCGACGAGCTCCCGCACGGCGGCGTCGTCAAGCGGCGCGTCAACGCCCCGCAGACACGTGATCACTTCCGCGTCGGTCGCGAGCTGTCCCACGACCTCCTGCAGCGTGTCCCCCGGCGTGCCCCACACGATCAGCTGGTCATCGACAAAGCCGATCGCCTCGCCGGCCTTGAACCGGCCTTGAGCGTCGTCGCGGGCGGCGCGCGCCACGCCGCCGGTTCGGACTGCAGCAAGCGCGTCCTCGAGGGCGGTGGCATTGTCGGCAGCGGGCCGAGTGGGATCAAGCTCGACGGCGGCCGCGAGCCCCGCCTGCAGCGAGCGCGAATGGACGACGTGCACCGTCTTGTCGGAGAGCTCGGCCGCGCGTTCGGCGGCCATGAACACGTTTGAGCTGTTCGGCAGGACCACGACCTCCTCGGCGGGAACGCCGTGAATCGCAGCCAGCAGGTCATACGTCGACGGATTCAGGGTCGGTCCGCCGTCGAGCACCGACAGGCCCAGGCCCCGGAACAGATCGGTGACGCCGGCACCGGTGACGACGGCGAGGCCGCCGCAGAGCGCGCCGGGCGCGGGATCGGCAGCGGTGATCGTCCCGGTGCCGAACAGCCGAGCGTCACGGTCCTTGACCTGCTCGTTCATGTCGGCGATGTCAATGTGGGAGACGGTTCCCGCGTCCGCGAACAGGCCGGTGGCGGCGTCGGGATCGTTGGTGTGGACGTGGATCTTCAGCGTCGTCATGTCGCCGACGACGAGCACGGAGTCACCGAGCTTCTCGAGCTCCAGGGCGAACGCCCGCTGATCCAGGCCGGTGCCGGTCACGGCGAAGTTCGTGCAGTAGCGGTAGGTGCTCGATGCGTGCTGGGGATGCGTGACCTTGGCCGGGGCCTGATGGTCGAGCGCGACCGGCTCGGACCCACGCAGCGCTCCGACGATCCCCGACAGCAGCACCGTCAGCCCGTAGCCGCCGGCATCGACGACGCCGGCCTCGCGCAGTACCGGAAGCAGGTCGGGACCGCGCTGGACGGAGTCCTTGCCGGCCTCGAGCGCGCGCTCGATCACCTCCGCGGCGGCGGCGTCCTGCTGCTCGTCACTGGCCGTGCCGTCAAGCCGTGGCTCGGGCATGTGCGCCAGCTCGGAGGCGACACGACCGGCCATCTCGCGAGCGACCGTCAGGATCGTGCCCTCGGCCGGGTCGCGGACGGACCCGTAGGCCTGGTCGGCGGCGCGGGCCAGTGCGGCACCGATCAGCACCGGGTCGATCAGCTCGCCGGGCCGAGACGCGAGCTCCTCGGCGGCGCCGCGGATCAGCTGCGAGAGGATCACGCCCGAGTTGCCACGGGCCCCGAGCAGCGCCGCGCGAGCGACCGAGTTGACGATCTCCTCGCGACCGATCTCATCGATCGTGCGGTCATCCGACGCCGCGACCAGCCGGTCGAGCTCGGCGAGCACCGAGCGCAGCGTCAGCACCATATTGTCGCCGGTGTCGCCGTCGGCGACCGGGAACACGTTGAGGTCGTTGACCTCCTCGCGGCGTGCTTCCAGCGCGGCGAGGCCGGCCTCGACGAGCGTGCGGAAGCGAACGATTGCGGGATCGGTCACGACAAAAAGCGGCGAGGCGGTACGGACACCGCCGCCGCTCAGCTGGCCTTGTTGACCTTGCCTGCCTTGAGGCAGCGCGTGCAGACGTAGACTCGGCGCGGCGTACCGGCGTCGTCGATACGGACCCGCTGAAGATTCGGGTTGAAGCGCCGGTTCGTGGCGACCATCGAGTGGCTACGGCTGTGGCCGAACGACGGTCCCTTGGCGCATACGTGGCATACCTTTGACATTCGGCTGGCCAGTATACGCACCCCGCAGCGTTTCCCAGATGGCGCACCATAAGATGGCAGTTGTGGGGAGTCGGAGCAGACCGAGCGCAGCGCCTGGAGCAGCCGTGTCGCGCGTCATCTCGGCTGCCGCGGTGCTTGGCGCGGCGAGCGTGATCGGTGGCTGCGGAAGCTCATCATCCAACACCACGCTCCCCCTGCTGGTGCCCGACAGTGGTGATCGAGCCGTGTACACGGACGTCGCAGGCCATGGCTCGCGGTCGCTTTCCCTGTCTGAAGCGCTCGGATCTCCCCGACCACGCCGACTGACGATCGATGTCGTCTGCATTGGCGGCGGCGAGGTCACGATCAAGGTCGCGCCGGGCGATGAGCAGGCCACCTGGACATGCGGTCACGGCGTCGGCGGTGGCGAGGACGTCGTCGGGCCGGCCAAGCTGCCGGTCCCGCACACAGCGCGCGTCGAGGCACCCTCGGGTACCTCCTGGCGGGTCGCGGTCGCAGATCCCACCGGCGCCACCGGCGTCGGCGCCGTCAACTGAACGAGGTGGACATGCCCGAAGACATCGAGATCACGACCGCTGCCGGCCGCCGGCTGACCCTGCAGGTCGGCGGGGACCCGAGTGGGATTCCCGTCCTGTTTCATCATGGAACCCCGAACTCACGGATCCTGGCGGCGACGAGCATCGACACCGCGACCGAGTCAGGGGTCCGGCTGATGTCCTATGACCGGCCTGGCTACGGGCGCTCCGACCGCCAGCAGGGGCGGACGGTCGCCGACGCCGCCGCTGACGTCCGGGCGATCGCGGCGGCGCTCGGAATCGAGCGGCTCGGCGTGATCGGCCTCTCCGGCGGTGGACCGCACGCGCTCGCCTGCGCGGCGCTGCTCGAGGACCTGGTGCCCGCCGTTGTCTCGTGGGCGGCGGTGGCGCCGTTTGACGGGGAGGGTCTCGACTACTTCGAGGGCATGGGCGAGTTGAACGTCGAGGACATCAAGCTGATGCAGTCAGATCCCGAGGCGGCCTGGGAGAAGGCCGAGCAGGACCGCGCCGAGATCCTGACGAGCAGCAGGGAGGAACTGCTCGCGGCCTGGGACACGATCCTTCCAGATGTCGACGAGGCGATGTTCGACGAGCCGTTCACGGAGTTCACGCTGAGTCAGTTCCGCGACGGATTCGCACCCGGGGCCGAGGGCTACTGGGACGACTCGGTGGCGTTCATGATGCCGTGGGGGTTCGACGTCGCAGCGATCCGCACCCCCGTCCGGCTCCGTCAGGGTCGCCACGATCTGATGGTCCCCTACGGCCACGGCGTCTGGCTCGCGGGCCAGATCCCGGGCGTCGAGGCGATCCTCACCGACACCGATGGTCACCTGACGCTGTTCCACTACCTCGCCGACGACCTCGCCTGGCTGAAGCGCTACCTCTGATCAGTCGACGGCGAAGCCTGTCCGCCGCGGCCGGTCGACCAGCGACCGCTTGACCTCAAGCGCCTGCAGGGCGGCCGCCACCGCATGCTCACCGGAGTCACGCTTGGTCCCGCCCTTGACGCGTGCCAGCGCCTGCTCCATCGAGTCAACGGTCAGAACACCGAAACCGATCGGCGTGCCGGACAGCAACGACACCTGCGAGATCCCGCGGGCGCACTCGCCGCAGACATAGTCGTAGTGGTCGGTTTCGCCCTTGATCACGGCGCCGAGCGCGATCACGGCCGCGTAGCGGCCCGAATCGGTCGCGTACCGGCAGATCAGCGGCAGCTCGAACGCGCCGGGGACCTCGTAGCGATCGATCTCAGTGATGCCGGCGGCGGCCAACGCATCACGGGCGCCCTCCTCCAGCTTGGCGGCGAGGTCGCCGTAGAAGGTCGCGACGCACAGCGCGACGCGGTCCTCATCCGCCACGTTCGTCCCTCTCATGCTCGGCCTGGAGCATCTCCTCGTCGAGCGCGAGCCCCTGGTGATGGAGGATATGCCCCATCTTCTCGGCCTTGGTCCGCATGTAGGCCTCGTTGTGGGGGTTCGGGATGTGCTCGATCGGGACCTGGTCGGTCACCGACAGCCCGTAGCCTGCCAGGCCGGAGATCTTCTTCGGGTTGTTGGTCAGGATCCGGATGCTCGTCAGGCCCAGGTCGCCAAGGATCTGAGCGCCGATTCCGTAGTCGCGCAGGTCGGCCGGCAACCCCAGCTCGAGGTTGGCCTCGACCGTGTCGTACCCCTGCTCCTGCAGCTTGTAGGCGCGCAGCTTGTTGAGCAGGCCGATCCCGCGCCCCTCCTGACTCAGATACAGGAGCACGCCGTTGCCCTCCTGCTCGATCATCGACAGTGCCGACTCGAGCTGCTCGCCGCAGTCGCAGCGCAGGGAGTGGAAGACGTCGCCGGTGAGGCACTCGGAGTGGACCCGGACGAGCACATCGTCGCGACCCTCGACCTCCCCCTTGACGAGCGCGACGTGGTGCTTGCCGTCGATCAGCGAGCGGTAGCCGACCGCCACAAAGTCACCAAACGCCGTCGGCAGCGCGGTCGAGACGACCCGCTCGACGAGCTTCTCGGTCCGGCGCCGGTAGGCGACGAGGTCGGCAACGGTGACCATCTTCAGCCCGTGCTTGATGCAGTACGGCTCGAGGTCCTTGACGCGAGCCATGGTGCCGTCGTCATTCATGATCTCGCAGATCACGCCGGCAGGATTGAGCCCCGCGAGGCGCGCCAGGTCGACCGCGGCCTCGGTCTGCCCGACCCGCTCCAGCACGCCGCCCGGCTTCGCCTTCAGCGGGAACACGTGGCCGGGCTGAACCAGTTCCCGGGGGCTTGACTGGGGATCGATCGCGACCTGGATCGTGTGCGCGCGATCGGCGGCAGAGATCCCGGTGCTGACACCGGAGCGGGCCTCGATCGAGACCGTGAACGCGGTCTCAAACGCAGACTCGTTCTTGGCGGCCATCAGGTCGAGGCCGAGTTCGTCACAGCGCTCGGGGGTCAGCGCCAGGCAGATCAGCCCGCGCCCCTCCTTGGCCATGAAGTTGACCGCCTCGGGCGTCACGAACTGAGCGGCCATCGTCAGGTCGCCCTCGTTCTCACGGTTCTCGTCGTCGCAGACGACGACCATCTTGCCCTGGCGAATGTCCTCGATCGCTGCTTCGATCGTCGCGAACGGGCTCTTCACCTCGGTGCTCATCGACCCATCAGCCTTTCCACATATTTCGCCAGCACGTCGACCTCCAGGTTCACGGTGGTACCGGGCTCGGCGACACCCAAATTGGTCCGCTCGAGCGTCTCAGGGATCAGAGAAACGGTAAACGATCGGTCATCCAACTCCGCCACGGTCAGCGAAACGCCGTCGACCGTGATCGAGCCCTTGTGGACGACGTACTTCAGAACCTCCGGCGGAGCCTCGACCGTGACGCGGCGCGCGAATCCGTCGGCGGCGGTGGCGCTGACCCGGCCGACCCCGTCGACGTGCCCCTGAACGATGTGACCACCGAAGCGATCTGACGGCCGCATCGCGAGCTCGAGGTTCACCGGCGCGCCGGAGCGCACCTCGGCCAGCGAGCTCAGCCGCAGCGTCTCGTTCATCACGTCCGCGGTGAAGGCACCATCCTCGATCGAGACGGCCGTCAGGCAGACACCGTTGACCGCGATCGAATCCCCGGTCGCAATCTCCGATGTCAGCGTGCTCGACACCTTCAGGACGACGCCGTCGCCGGTCTGCTCGATGCCCACGACCTCTCCAAGGTCCTCAACCAGTCCGGTGAACACTCACCACTCCTTCAGCCGTGCGCTCAACAGGATGTCCTCGCCGACCCGCTGGCACTCAAGTGCAAGTGGCCGGACGGCGTCGGCGACGCGATCGACGCCCTCTGACTCCAGCGGGTCGCGGGCGCTGCGCCCGCCGAGCACGAGTGGTGCCACGAACAGCCGGATCTCATCGATCTCCTCGGCGTCGAGGAATGCGCCGGCGAGCTTCGGCCCGCCCTCCAGCAGGATCGAGGTGATGCCACTGGCCCCGAGCTGCTCAAGCGCCGAGCGGACGCGGCCCGGTTCGTTCTCCCCGGTCGCGACGATCACCTCGACGCCGTGGTTCTCGAGCGCGTCGGTCTGGGCCCGGGGCGCGGCCCGCGAGACGATCACGGTCACCGGCACGAGCGACGCATCGGTCACCAGACGCGAGCTCAGCGGCAGCCGTGCGAGCGAGTCGAACACAACCCGGCGCGGCTGCTGCACGGGCTCGTCGAGCCGGGCGGTGAGCTGCGGATCATCGGCGACGGCGGTCCCGATCCCGACCGCCACCGCGTCGCAGCTCGCCCGCCACCGGTGCGCGAGCAGGCGGCTGGTCTCGCTGGAGATCCACTTCGAGTCACCACCGGCCGTGGCGACCTTCCCGTCCAGGGACATCGCCGATTTGAACAGCACCCACGGGCGGCCGGTGCGGGCGTGCTTGCGAAACGGCTGGTTCTGCAGGCGCGCGCGCGTGGCGATCTCACCGTCGGCGACGACGACCTCGACGCCCTCGTCGCGCAGGATCCCGAGGCCCCGCCCTGACGCGTGCCCGGACGGGTCATCCGAGGCGATCACGACCCGGCCGATCCCGGCCTCGCGGATCGCGTCGGTGCATGGCGGCGTGCGTCCAGTGTGAGCACACGGCTCGAGCGACACGTACAGGGTGGTGCCGTGCAGATCGACGTCGCCGGCTGCACGGATCGCCTCGACCTCAGCATGCGGCCCGCCGATCCGCCCGTGGAACCCCTCGCCGATCGTGATGCCGTCGCGCACGAGCACCGCTCCGACCAGCGGATTCGGGCTGACCTGGCCCTCGCCGAGCGCGGCCAATTCAATCGCCCGGGCCAGATGCCGCGCGTCGGTGTCAGTGCTGATCGCCACCAACTCGAAAGGATAGGCCCAGCTCAGCCGGAGCAGTTACCTCCATTGAGGTGGTAGACGCTCATCTGGGGACCGGCGAGCCGGTACTGACGCGGGTAATAGTCGATCGACCAATCGAACCCGAACGGAACCGCGTTCGCTCCCTTGCCGTACGGGCTGACCGAGTACATCAGCGTGCCCGAGCGCGCCAGGTCGCGGTAGTAGGCGATCGCCGCCGGGGCCGCCCTGGGCGTGACGAACGCCCGGCCGTATTGCATCGAGCCGATCACGACCCAGCAGTAGGCGAGCTTCTCGTACTGCGTGACCAACGCAGGCGACAGCACCCGCTCGTACTCGTCGACCGGGACGTACCGGCGCTCACCGTTGTGAAGCGGCTGGCCGTTCGGACCGATCGTCGAGAGCCACGTCGGGTACTGGTACCAGCGCTGCCCGGTCGGCGTCCACGGCTGCTCCTCGCCGACGTCCGTCGGCCAGTTGGCCGGAATCACGGGCTCGATCACGACGTTCTGCCCCGGCGGGATGTGCTTGACCATCCAGGCACGCACGAGGTTGACCGTGTCGGGCCGCGACAGCACCTGGTCGTTGTGGATCACCGCGACGACGCTCTGGGTCAGCAGCGCCGCGCTGACCACCACGCCGGCCACCACGATCGGAACCCCGCGCGCGCCGGCGAGCCAGCGGACGAGCTCAACGCCGGCGTAGGCGGCCAGGATCGAGGCGATCGGGAACATCGGCATCAACCAGCGACCGAAGTACCGCTGCTGGAGGCCCATGAAGACGATGAACGCCACCCCGGCCGGCACGAGCATCGCCAGCAGCCACCAGCGCCGTCGCACCGCCAGCAAACCGATCCCACCGATCGCCGCCAGCGCCGGTCCGAGCCCCAGCCCCCAGCTGAACGTCCACAGGTAGTAGAGGATCCCGCCGCCCGGGGTGGTGCCGAGCTTGACCGGCTGCGCCCCGGCCGCGTTCGACGCCTGTTCGGAGATCCCGGACTTGAACGCCGAGAAGTTAAGCAGCCAGTACGGGTTGGCGAGCGTGAACGCCGCGAGCGCGAGCACGAGCGCGGCGATCAGGAACAGGAGCTTCGATCGCCGGGCCACTGGCCGGGCACCCCGTTGGGTGCCCGATCTATCGGCATGGCCGTCCGAGGAGCGAGCCAACTCCATGGCACCGTGGCCGTTCGCCGGGCGGTTCACGTCCCAGACCCCGGCGACCAGCAGGCACACGATCGTGATCCCGCCGGTGTATTTGGTGGCGGCCGCCAGACCGATCGCGACCCCGGCGATCACGTAGTCGCGCGCGCGCCCGTCCGCGTAGACGCCGGCGATCCCGTACAGAGACAGGGTCACCCAGCACAGCGTCGGCACGTCGTTGAGCGCCAGGTGGCTGTAGAAGATCGGCAGGAACGCGAGGCCGAAGATCGCCGCCGCCAGCAATGCGACCGAGCGGTCGAGCAGCTTGCGGGCGGCAAGGTAGGTGAACAGCACCGACAGCGTGCCCATCACCGAGGCGACGACCCGAGCGACGATGAAGACGGCCGTCGGGTCGACCGTGTAGGTCCGGATCACGGCGTCGGCGGAGCCGAACCACAGCTCGAACACCAAGGCCAGCACGTAGGAGTAGCCGGGTGGATTGAGGAAGTAGTCCGGGTTCCAGTTGCCGGAGAAGAACCCAACCGCCTTCGGCACGAAGTGCTGTGCCTCATCGGAGTTGTAGGAGAACGGCAACCCCTGCTTGATGCCCCACAACCGCAGCGTCAGCGTCGTTGCCAGCAGCAACCCCAGGCCGATACCGTGCCAGGACAGCGCGCGGGTGCGGCTTGTGGTGCGCTGCTGGGGCTGCAGCACGAACCGACCCGCGGGTCGGCGGGGCACGCTCGGGGATTCCGTGAACGTGGCAATCTCCATCTGCAGGCGAGTATCCCGCTACCGTCCGCTGACCGTACCCACCGCCATGAAGCTCATCATCCAGATCCCCTGCTTCAACGAGGAGCAGCACCTGCCCGGCACGCTCGCCGATCTTCCGAGGGAGGTTGACGGCTTCGACACGGTCGAATGGCTCGTGATCGACGACGGTTCGGTCGATCGCACGATCGAGGTCGCCCGCGCGAGCGGCGTCGAGCACATCGTCCGGCTGACGAACAACAAGGGCCTGGCGGCAGCCTTCCAGGCCGGGCTCGACGCGTGCCTGAAGCTCGGTGCCGACGTGATCGTCAACACCGACGCGGACAACCAGTACGACGGGCACTGCGTGCCGGATCTGGTCGCCCCGATCGTCAACGGACACGCCGACATGGTCGTCGGCGACCGGCAGGTGCAGACGATCGACCACTTCTCGCCGACCAAGAAACAGCTGCAGCGGCTCGGCTCATGGGTTGTGCGCCAGGCCTCCTCGACCGCCGTGCCGGACGCGACCTCGGGCTTCCGCGCCTACAACCGGGAGGCGGCACTGCAGGTCGTGGCGGTCTCCAAGTTCACCTACACGCTCGAGACTCTGATCCAGGCCGGCAAGCATCAGGTCGCGATCGCCGACGTGCCGATCAGAACCAATCCGAAGACCCGCGAGTCCCGGCTGTTCCCGTCGATGTCGGCATACGTCCGCCGCAACGCCCTGTCGATCTTCCGGATCTACTCCCAGTACCAGCCGCTGAAGGTGTTCTGGTCGGGGGCGGCGGTGATGGGCCTGCTGGCGCTCGCGATCTTCATCCGCTTCGTCGTGACCTTCATCTCGGATCCGCATATCTCGGGCCACATCCAGTCCCTGATCCTCGGCGGCGTTCTGTTCAACGCGGCGATGTTGCTTGGCGCCCTCGGTGTGATCGGCGACCTCCTGGACGCCCAGCGGACGCTGTCGCAGCGGACCTTTGAGCGGGTCCGCCGGATCGAGCTGCAGCTCGGGATCGGGCCATCCCATTACGAGCCGGGCGCTCCCAAGCAGGGCGAGCCTCAGCCGGACGACCCCGAGCCCGGCACGACGGGTCCGAAGACGGATCGGGAGACGCTCGGCGTATGAGCACCACACCCACACCGACGCCCGCCGTTCCAACCGGCAATACGTTCGACAAGTACGGTTCCACCAATCCGGTTGTGCGCCGGCTGATGGCCGGCTTCGAGGGCACACTCGAGCAGCTTTTCAGTCGGGCGGCGCCCAGCTCGATCCTCGACATCGGCTGCGGTGAGGGGGTGCTGACGTCGCAATGGGCGGCCCGGCTCGGCGACGGGCGCGTCGTCGGCGTCGATCTCGAGGATCCGAAGCTCGTGGCTCATTGGGCACCGGAGTGCGCAGCCCGAACCTCGAGCTCCGCGCGCTCGATGTGACGGGCGGACTGCCATACGAGGACAACGAGTTCGAGATGGTCGTCGGCGACAGAGGTGCTCGAGCACGTGCCGGGCCCGGAGCAGGTCGTCGCGGAGATGGCGCGCGTCGCCTCCCGCTACCTGCTGGTATCAGTCCCGCACGAACCGCTGTGGCGGGTGCTGAACGTCGCCCGCGGGGCCTACGTCACGGACCTCGGCAACACACCGGGGCACATCAACCACTGGAGCAAGCGCGCGTTCGTCGCGATGCTCTCACGGCACGGCGAGGTGATCGAGGCCCGCTCGCCGTTCCCGTGGACGATGTTGCTCGTGCGTGTGGGCTGACATGCTGCGCGTTCGTGTCGGCTGAACCGGCCTCGCCGCCCTCCACCCCCGCCGGCGGCGCCAGCGACTTCGCCTCGGGCGCGCGGATCCTGTCGATCGGGATCGCGTCGACGGGGCTGTTCACGTTCGCCTATCTGGCGCTGGCCTCAACCTGCTGAGCCCCGAGGACTACAGCAAGGTCTCGGTCTGCTGGGCGATCATGTACGTGATTCTGTGCGTGATCTACCGGCCGGTCGAGCAGCTGCTCAGCCGCACGATCTCCGACCGTCACGCCCGCGGATTGGATGCCGCCCACCACCCCGGCAGCCGGCACGTGTTGCGCACACCGGCGATCATCCAGGCGTCGTTCGCGGTGCTGTTCTTGATCGTCGCGCTGGCGCTGCACCATGACATCGAGAGCAAGCTGTTCAAGGGCTCCGCCTCGCTCTACTGGATCCTCGTCGTCGGCGTCCTCGCCTATGCGGCGTCGTACTTCGCCCGCGGCTGGCTGGCCGGCAACAAGCGCTTCGCGCTGTACGGCGGCCTGGTCTTCCTCGAGTCCACGAGCCGATTCGTGTTCGCGATCGCCGCCGCGGTCGCGGTCGGCTCGCACCTGACGCCCGTCGGCCTCGGGATGGCGATCGCGCCGTTCGCGTCACTGACGGTCATCCCGTTCGCGTTCCGGCGCGTCACCACCCCGTCCTCGCGGGCGGGAATCACCGGCGAGATCGAGGTTCTCGACGCGGGCCGCGAGGGCCCGGCGCACGCCGCCATCGAGGAGGCCGCAACCGACCTGTCGCTGCGCCACGGCTCCGGCTTCGCGGCCGCGGTCGTCGCGATCATGGCCTCCGAGCAGACGCTGATGAACGCGGGCGTCCTGATCGTGGCGCTCGGCGCGGGCGGGGGCGGGATCACGTCCGGACTCGCCGGGTTCGTCTTCAACGTGCTGCTGATCGTGCGGGCGCCGCTGCAGCTGTTCCAGGCGCTGCAGACGTCGATCCTGCCCCACCTGACGAGCATGGAGGCGACCGGCTCAGACATGGAGTTCCGCAAGGCGATTCGGATCACCGTGCTTGTGATCGCAGCGTTCGCGGGCGCGGTCGCCGTCGGCCTGCTGGCGATCGGGCCGTTCGTGATGGCGCACGTCCTACACAGCCACGTGCACGGCGCCGCTGTCTACCCGTACAACCGCTTCGGGTTGGCATGCGTCGGCATCGGGATGGGTCTGCACCTCGGCGCCGGGACGCTGAACCAGGCGCTGCTCGCCCGCGGCCGTGCGACGCGCGCCGCCTGCTCGTGGCTGATCTCGGCGGTCGTGTTCGTGCTGTTCGTGACGCTGCCGACGCTGAGCTCGAAGGTCTGGCGGGTCGAGGCCGGATATCTGATCGCGACCGCGATCCTGGCCGCACTGCTGGCCGTCGCCTACCGCGGCTCCAACCGTGCGCAGGCGGGGTAGCGAGCCGCTACTTCTTTTTCCTCTTCTTCTTTTTCTTCTTCGGGTGCTGCTTCGGCTTCACCTTCCCGGCGAGCGTCAGCTTCACCGGGCCGGCAGCGCTGACCGGCTCGACCTCCGCGACCCCGGTGACCGTGATCCTGCCCTTGTCGGCCTTCAGCAGCGCGAATCCCTTCTTGGACAAGTGGACGCTGATCGTCGCGCTTGACCCCGCTGAGAGCGAGTAACCGGCCGAACCGAACACGATCGTCGGCCGCGGCGGTGGCGCCGGCTTCGGCTTGACCGGCTTGCGCCGCTTCGCATCTGCCCGGACCGGCAGCTCGCGAGTCGTCTTCGTCGCCTTCGTCTTCTTCTTTTTCTTCTTCTTGGAGGTCGTCTTCTTGACCTTCTTGACCTTCTTCGCCGCTCCGAGCGTGCTCAGCTCCAGGGTTCCGCTGCACGTGCTGCCGACCGGGCCGGCACAGCTCAGCACGACGCCTGCGACCCCCTTGGCGGTGACGCGTGCCGATGGGCCGAGCGTGACCGTCCACAGCTGGGAGCTCGCGGCGCTCGTGCCACCTGATGTGCCCGATGCCAGCGACCCCGCGCCAAGATCGCCGCTTGTCGCCGCGGGCGTGGTCGTGGCCGTGACGGTGAACGGCGATGACGAGCTGCCCTGATGGGCGTTGTCACCGGCGTAGCTGGCGGAGATCGCGTACGTTCCGGCGGCGCTCGGCGTGAAGTTGATCGGGCAGCTGCCGGTCGCACCAGTCCCGACGACCTGCATCGCGCAGGCGCCGGGTTGCGAGAACGCCCCACCGCTGCTTGGTGAGACGGTGAAACTGACCGTCCCGGTGATATCAGCATCGCCGGTCGTGTCGGTGACCGTCGCGACGCACTGCGCGCCGTCACCGACGACCACCGTCGCCGGTGAGCACGACAGTCCCAGGGTCGTCGGATCGAGAGCGTCGATCGTCGTCGTCCCGTTGCTCGCGCCCCAGTTGACGCCATCCCCGTGGTATTGAGCGCTGACGTTGTCCGGTCCCCCCTCCGTGGGTGTGACGGGCACCGTGCACGAAGCGCTGACCCCATCGGCGTTGGCGGCCAGCGTGCACTGACCCGCGTCGATACCGCCGCCGACCTGCTCGACCGCTGACACCGCCACCGTTCCGGATGGACTGTCGGCTCCCGACGACGCGGTGTCCGTGACGGTGACGAGACAGCTGACGGCGGTGGCGGTCGCGGGCGAAGCAGGCGTGCAGGTGACCCCGGTTGTGGTGGTGTCAGCCGCCGCGTGGGCGGCGGCCGGGAGCGCGAGCGCGGCCACAACTGAGAGGAGGACGAGCAGGCGGAGACGCATCAGAACTTGATGTCGATCAGGTCCTGGAACAGGATCCGCTGGCCGAGGACGTTGAAGTCGGCGTCCGGCTGCTTCGGCAGCTGCTCATATTGGACGATGTGGAGACGGTACGAGCTCGGACCCGTCAGGGCTTGAGTGACCGATCCGGTCCACGTGGCCGTGCCGTCGGAGGCGATTGAGCCGTCCAGGGTGATCTGATCGCCAAACGGTTTCCACGCCAGGTCCGGATCTGCGATACCGCCGACCGATTGCTGCAGCTGGGCGATCGCCAGCCCGGGAACAACCTTCTCCGATTCGCCGCCTTGGTCCGCACCGATGTTGTCCGGCAGCTGGGTCCCGCCGCCCACCTTCGTATAAGAGATTCCGGTCAGCTTGATGTCGAACCCGCCATGGTTCTGCCGGTACAGCGTCACCGTGCGGCCCTGCTCGAGCGAGTGGACGTCAACCACGGCGACCCGGCTGATTTCGGCGCCGCTGATCGAGTTCGGCTGGTACCGGACGACCGCCAGGCGCACCATCGGTGCGTACGCGCCACCGAAGTTCATCTCGATATCCGCATACCAGCGGTCGCTGACCTGGTCATAGGTGACGGGGTGCCCGGCGACGTTGACCTCGGTGCCGGACAGCTCCTGCAGCGGAATCGTGTTCGCGTACACCGACGCACCGGTGAACGCTTCGAGCGTCGGGTGAGGCGTCGGCAGGTCCTGGGCTGAGCCGAACAGGGGGTCGTGGCCCCATTGGCTGACGTAGTGACCGATCGGATCGGGGATCGACGCCTCCGCGACCCCCTCCGTGTTCGCGCGCCGCTTGGCGGGGTGCTTGCCCTTTGCGGCCTTCTCATGCTGGTGCGTGTGCTTCGAAGCGAGCTCGTGCTTGTCCGCGGCGACCGTGTCATCGTGCTCGCCGATGGCCTTCCTGGCCTCATGCTCGCGGACAGAAGCCGCGTGATCGATCCGCAGCACCTCCCCACGCTCATCGTCCTTCGCGCCGGCGCGCTTGACGGCGTGCCCGTCCAGCGCGGCCTCAGCGTCCGGCCAGGTGACCACGCCGAGCAGTTCACCGATGCCGGAGGAGAACCACGGCCGGTCGAGCCAGATCCGCAGTGCGGAAGGCGAGCGCGACGACTGGATCTCGGCACTGTTGACCGCGGTCGGTCCCGTCCAACCGTACGTCGGGACGACCGAGTCGATCAGCGGCGCGGCGGGCCGGGAGCTCGATTGGACGTTGACCGACCTCCCGAAGATCGTCGTGCTCGGATCCGGGTTCTGGAACGCGCCAGCGCCGCTGACATCGGGGTAGTACTCCTCGAAGCGGCTGGTGCCGATCGCCGTGTAGTAGACCGAGCGGTTCTTGGTGTCGTGAAACTCCTGACGGCCATTGCTGAACGCGTCGGTCTTCTGGGCGTTCTCCTCGCCCGCACTGGCAAAGCCGCTGACAGGCGGATTCGCGCTGCCCGCCGTCGGGGTGAAGTTCGCCGGAGCCGTGAAAACTGGGACATTCTTGAACGTCTGTCCACCGCCGCCGACACCGACGTTTGACACGGTTGGATTCGGTGCGCTGGCACCGGGGCCGCCGTCGGTTGCGTCTGTCCAGCTCGCGAACACGTCGATATGGCTCGTGCTGTTGGGACTCCACTCCATCGACCCCTCGAGCAGCACGAACGTGTCGCCGAGCTTGCGGGCCGCAGCGCTCACCGCAGTGAACGTCGGTGGGATCAGTGGCCGCTGAACGGTATAGACGAGCTTCAGGGCGGTTGCCGGGGTCAGCGCCCAGTTCTGACCGGTGGCCGCCCCGATGGCGTCGAAGCTCGGGCTGGTCTGCACGATCGAGCCGAACAGATAGCCCTGAGGTGCCGCGTTCAGGTCATCGGTATCGAACCCGCAGGACAGGTCGAGTACCGCAACGTCGGCGGGCTGTAGCGATGCCGTGATCAAACGGTTGCTCGGGGTCGCGTCGTAGGTGACGGACCGCTCAGCGCCAGCGGCGCCGGGGACCAGCTGGAAGGCGACCGGCTGGACCGGGTCGGCCTTCAGGCTGCCGTCGGACTGAACGCGGAGCGTGTAGGTCCCGTTGACCTGGAAGTCGAACCCGTCCGGCAGCGCGTACCCGCCCTGGTCCACAAGACCGTTGGCAACGGCGTCACCGTCCGCCGTGGCCGCATCGGCGACCGCCAGCCAGCCCTTGCGGGCGAGCGGATCGGCGATGTAGGGGACCGGCTGGGTCACATCGATCGACGGGACCGGCGGAGCGGGCGCAACCGCGCCGGAGACGATCGACGGCACGTAGGTCGCGGTAGCCGGGTCGCTGAACGCGGCCAACCAGTTGCGCGCCGCGGTCGCCCCATCCAGCGAGCTGTCGAGAGTGCCGTCGTCGATGTCGAGCAGGCCATGCTCGACCACGAACGCGGGCACTGCGCTCGGCGGGGCGAAGATCCGCCTCGACACCGTCCCCGCCGGCACGTCGATGTCGCGGACCACCAGCGTCCGCAACGACTCCCCGTAGTTCGGATAGCCGCCGTTGGGGGATGTGTGCTTCGGCCAGCGACCGCTGATGCCGTTTTGCGGAAAAACATCCGGAGAGGGGATCACGTCCTGGCGTCCGTACGGGAGCGGGTCGGTGACGTAGCCGTTGAGGTCGACGTTGGTGCCGACCGGGACGACGTTGTTGGCGACGTCGACGGCCCGCACCGCCAGCGTGTAGGTCCGTCCGAACCGCAGCCGGGGGAGCAGAATCGACGGATTCCTCGAACCGGGCAGGACCGGCGCGCGGGTGACCTGAATGCTGAGCGCGTCAGCGAACGGACCACCGGTCGAGGTCAACCCGGCGTTGCTGGGTCCCGGCGCGGCGACGCCCGGCAGCGGCACCGCATTGCTCCAGCCGGTAAAGCGCATCAGCGACTCCGCCACGTACCACTGCGGCAGCGTGCCGCCGGGCGGTGCGAGCCCGAGCGTCGGCAGGCTCTGCAGGCCAGCCTCGTCGAACGCGTCAAACGCGGTGAACGCGCCTGCCTTGACCGGACTGTAGGTGACGTTGCGGGTGTTGAGGGACAGGTAGCCGTGCGCGGTGTCAAGCGAGTCGAGCACATCAAGCGTCAACCCGAGGACCACATCGGAGGCGTACACAGGGGTCGTGGCGGTGTTGTACTTGTCGCCGGCCGTCGGGTCGTACTCCTCGTACAGGAACGCTTGGCGCTCGAGAATCGACTGCCAGGCGTTGCCGCTCTGGATCAGCGTCAACGTGATGCCGGCCGAGTCGAGCGTCGGTGGGAGCAGTACCTCGTCCGGCACGACGGCGATCACGGTCTCGCTGTCCTGCCCACCGGACGGCACCGACGTGTAGCTCGCGACCTTCTCAGCAAAGTTGGCGGCATTCAGTCCCGCCATCTCGACGTTGTGCTGGTGGGTGCCGTAGCTGCCGTTGCCGTCGCCGTTGCCGACCGGGACGACGCCCTCATGGATCACCGAGTAGCCGTTGCCGGGCAGGTCGTTCAGATAGAACGTGGAACGGGTGACGTTCGCAACCGTCACCATGTCCACGGGAGACGCCTGCGCCTTTCCGCTCGGCGCGTACGGCGTCAATGGCGAGAACGACGAGACGAGCTGCGCCGACAGGCTCCAACCGTCGCCGCCGTGGTCGGCCACCGCGGTTTCCAGCTGGTCGCTCGAGCTGATCCGGATCTCAAAATCGAAGACGACGCCGAGTGCACGCTGCAGCGCACGGTGCTGTCCGATCAGTGTCAGGTTGCTGTGGAACTCGTTGACCACGGTCTGGGAGCCCGGCGCGGTCTGCGGCTGGATCGCCGGCGTGTGGTAGTAGCGCTGGGCGGCCAGCGCCTCCGCCACCGTCGCCCCGGAGAAATCGTTGACCCCGTTGGCTCGCCGCTCTTCTGCCTGCTGGGCGATCGCCGCCTGACCCGCGGCGCCGACCAGGCCGTCGGCCACCGGACCGTAGACGGCCGCGACGTCTTCGTAGGTCGGCTTGCTGCCCATCGGGAGCGAGCCGTACTGCCCGGTCGCAAAGCCGGCGATCGGCTCCGTCGGGTAGGAGACGACGCCGGCGCCCATCGGAACGGTGCCGGGCTGGTACGTGGTCGGGTCCTCCCATGGCGGCGTCCGGGGGGTGTACGGCGTGCTGGCGCTGAACAGCGTCGCCCACAGGTCGGCGTTCAGCGGGAACTGTGAGCCGGCGGTGGTGAGCGGCAGGTGAACGACAACCGGCGCCGGCGCCGTTCCATGCTTCGGTGCCGGTGGGGCGAGGGTGAGGACAAAGCCGAAGTCGGTCCCGGCCGCGGTCAGGGTATTCGGCCAGTTCAGCAGGTCGGGGAAATCGCTGAGCGTTCCGGCGCCACCGGAGCCGGAGCCCCCGGACAGCTCCGGGACGAGCGCAACCGACAGCGCCAGATCGCCCGCATTGACGCCGCCGGATGCCGGCACGATGCCGCTCGGCAACACGATTGTCTTGATCGCTTGTTTGAGTGCCATTTCGCTATGAGGCCGGCGGGATGAAGGCCAGCGCGTAGGTTTGCCAGTCGGTGCAGGTCGTGCCGTTTGGGTCGAGCGGCATCTGGTCGGCGAAGGTCGCCACAGGTTGGCCCGACCCCGCCCCTGCGGTGATCTGATGGCCGCGCCGCGCGCTCTGGCCGACACCGACACCGCCCTGTGACGTGCTGCTGGCGCCACCGCCACCGGCGAAGGTCGCTGTGGCGCTGGCGGAGAACGACACGTGCAGGCAGAAGATTCCGACCGAGATCTCCATCGAAGCGGTGCCGGTGAGGGTGCCGGTGGCGCTCTGGTATTCGAGCTGGAGGTCGAACTCGAGCGAGACGGAGAAGATCCCGAGGATCGTCAGGCTGCCACCGAGTTTGACGAAGCCGATCAGCGTGATCTGTTTCTTCGGCGCGGTCGGGCTGGTGAGTTCCGTGAATGAGAACCCGGCGACGATCGAGGCCTGGCCGGAGGCCACGTACAGATCGATTGCCATCATCGCGCCGAAGTCGAATGACAGAGTGATCGACTTGATGTCGTGGGTGAACAGGACGATCTGGAAGTAGCCGCCACCCCCAAAGATGCCGGCACTGATCGTGAACGGATCGTTGGCGTTGGCGAAGTCGAACTCGAAGGTCGTCGCGCTGACCCCATCCAGCGGCACCGTCAGGATCGCGTCGAAGCCGATCCCGGCCAGCGTGAACATCCCCAGCTCGATCGGCGGGATCGCAACCGACAGTTCGGCGACAACTCCGGCTGGCGTGACGCTGACGCTGGCGCCGCCCGTGGCGCCGTCATCCTCGCCGCTGAAGTTGCAATAGGCCGCGAACAGCTGCTCGAGATCGTTGAGGAAGGCCAGGGGCCCCTGGAAGTTGACGCTGATACCGCTCGGGGTGACCTTGGCCTTGCTGCCGGTCGCCTTGCTGAACGTCAGCGCGGCAAAATCAATCTCGATCAGGGCCGCATCGTCGGTCAGCAGCAGCAGTCCGAAGTTGTCGAGCTCACCGTTGATCTGATAGCTCGCATCGGTCGGATGGGCGACGCTGGAGGTGATCACGGCGGTCAGGTTCGCCGCGAAGTTCCCGGTGATGTTGTCGCTCGGGCCGGTGATGAAGATCGGGTTGTCACCGCTCGTGTCCCGAAACGGCGGGCTCCAGTTGATCGTCGTCACCAGCTGCTGGTCTGCCGGATTGCTCGGATCGGCAGGGTTCTGCTGGAGGCTGTAGCTGATCTGCGGGATCTGCGGATTTGTCGACTGCGGATCGTCGTGCGCGCGACGGTCTTGGGGGATCAGTCCGCCGGTGAAGTCGTTGACCACTCCCAGCACGTCACCGAGTGTCAACCCCCCGAGGAACTTGGCGGACTCGAGCTGGGCGAAGTAGTCGGCGGGGTCGAACTTCCCGGCGACGATGTTCTCGACGGTGCCCGCCACCGGCCCGACGCTCCGGGAGATCGCCGAGATCGCGATGTTGGGCGTCAGCAGGCCGCCACCGGAGCCGTTGCCGTAGATCATCTGCGCCTGCGGCTCCGACAGGCTGTTCTCGCCGGCGACGGCAGCGTTGGTCAGATACACCTCGCCCTTGTTGGCGCCGCCGAAACCGTTCTGGACGTAGCTCGGGTGGTAGGCGAACGAGGGCGTGGCGTTCCCGGGCAAGTGCCCGCCACCGGAGATCTGCTCGGCCGCAGCCAGGCGGATGACCGCTTGTGCATTCGTCGCCGTACCGGGGGTGATCTGGGTGCACAGGGACGGCAGGAACGGCAGCGTTCCACTCGCGGGAATTCCGGACCCCCACGTGATCGATGTGACCGCGTGATCGGTTCCGCCGAGAGCCGCCGCGGGCGCGAAGGCGACCTTCTGCCCGCCAAGGTCGCTGAATCGTCTGGGATCGGTTGCGCCAAGCTTGCGATACGCATCCACGATGCCCGCGAGATTCTGCGCAGCCGCCGAACCCCCGAGAACGGTGCCCTGGATGAACAGCGCAGCCGCGCTGAAGCTGATCTGGCGACCCGCCCAGTCGGTACCCACGAAATGGAACGGGAACTGCGTGCCGTCGAGGTTCTGGATCTCCATCGCGTCCGTGCTCGCGAACGCCGGGGTGTTGACCGGCGGTGTGCGCAGCGTCAGGGTCTTGATCGAGCTGAACGGCAGCGCGTTCTTCGGGTTCGCCGAGCCGGCTGTGTAGTAGGTGGCACTCGGATCGAGCACGGTCAGGAACGTGATCTGACGCAGCGCCGCCTCGCTGCGATAGTCCGGCGCCGGGCGCAGCTGGAACTCGCGTTCGCTGATCGTGGTCTTCACCGCGGGCAGGCCCCAGGGGAACAGGTAACCGGCCTCGACCACGCGGACGTACTGGTCGCGGCCGACCGTCGAGAGCTGGGCCCAGTCGGTCAGCGAGTCCTGCTTCGGATTGATATCCCACGTGCCGTGCCAGTCAGCAAAGCCGCCGCGTGCGGACAGCCACAGTTTCCGGGTCGTGATGTCGGCGCGGCCCTTCAGGCTGAGGTCGCTTGTGGCATGCACGAGGTTCCAGCGATCGGTCGGCGTGTTCGTCGAGATCACGCCGAGCCCACCGAGGTTGTTCGGGTCTGGCGGGGTCTTGGACAGGAGCGTGGCCGTCCCCGAGATGTCCGTGTCCATGTTCCAGACCGCCCGGACCGCCCCGCCGCCATCCGGCACCAGGGGATTACCCGGGGTCGAACTTGCAGCCTGCGGAGCGGTCAGGCGCGTCCGCCACAGCTCGTAACGACTCGCGCCCTGCGCCAGCGACAGCGAGACGGGGTGGCTCCACTGGTTGTACTTGTCCAGTGGCGACAGGACGACGCTCCACGGCATCTCGATCGCGGTCTGCTGATTGGTGGGCGCCTGCAGGTACTGGACACCTTCGGAGCCGAACAGGGCCGCAGCGGCCAGTGACGGGCCCATCTGGTCCTGATACCAGTCGAGCAGGCCGGCCAGCGTGTAGGGGATCTCCGTGAGGTAGGACGTGAAGAACGCCAGCCGTGACCAGCCTGAGACCAGCCCCTGAGCGTTACCAGGCACATCGGGGATCCCCGATCCGGCCATCTGTCCCGCTCCCGCGTCGCCCGCGTTCAGTTCAGCGCTGGTGATCTTGTACGCCTGCTCCCCCACGGACTGTGGCGGGAACGTGAACACCAGGACCCCGGCGTCCTTGTTCTTCGTCTTGAGAACCTGCATTCTCCCGGACCCAGCCCCGACGTCGTGGGTCCGGACCGTGGCGAGCTCCATGTTCCACGCGTCAACCTGGATGAACAGGAAGTCCTCGCGCCGCAGCAGCATGAACGTCAGGTCCGAGCCGTAGTCTGGGCCGACACCCAGTGGAGCGGGGGCCGATGCCGTGAACGCCCTACGGCGAGCCAGGGCGTCGCCCGCACTGAGGCCGTATGCCGCCACCGCAGCTCCCGCCATGAACCGCCGCCGCGTGATCAGCCATTGCGCCTGTCGGTCCCGATCCTCCACGCCGGGGCACTCTTGCAGACGCCCAAGGCGCTGACATCAGTAGTCGCTACTTAAGTTTGGAAGCCCCCGCGCGGGGTAATCCGCCGCCGCTTCAACCGAGGCCGACGGACTTGCACGACGGCGCCTTCTCAGAGGCGGCGTTCAGCTGCGTGATCGCGGTCTTTGAGCCGGTGACGCGGCTACCGATCTTGTCGGCCGCGTTCTGCAGGTTGTCCCCCAGCGTGGCGATCGCGGTCTTGAACTGCTCCCGGTTGGAATCAGGAAGCACGGCGACCTGCGCGATCCCGTTCTTGATCGTCGCGTCGAGCTGGTTGAAGGCGCCGACGAACGAGGCTGCGACGGTCCTGCCGCCGTCGATGTTCGGTACGCCGGCGCTCTGGAGCGAGGTCCGGGCGGAGGCGACGTCGCGCTCCAAGCCCGTGAGGAACGCCTTGAAGATCTCCTTGCCCTCCGAGATCGTGGACGCCGTCTGGGATTGCACCTTTTCCTCGCGGCTCCTGAGGCTCGTCTCGAACCTGTGCATGACGACGCACACATCCCCGACGTAGGCAGTGGCGCGAACGGTTCCCGATGATGAGGAGCCGCCGCAGCCGGCGAGCAGAACTGCGACAGCCGCCACCGTCGCGATCAGGGTTCCGAATGCGGGCATACGCCGTCGACCCCTGTCGCTCATGGAGCGCACCTTACCGTCAGGCCAGAGCGGACGGCTCCCGGGACGGCCAGGCGGCCCCACGCAGGCTGGTGAAGGCCGCACTGGGGTCCGCGCTGCCGAACACGGCCGATCCAGCCACCAGCAGGTTTGCGCCGGCCTCGACGCACAGCGCCGCCGTTTCACCGTGGACGCCACCGTCGACCTCGAGCCCGATCCGCTCCGGGAGCAGCGCCCGCAGCCGCCGCAGCTTGTCGTAGGAGTTCGGAATCAGCTTCTGGTTTCCCCAGCCGGGATTGACGCTCATGCACAGGACGAGGTCGACGTCGTCGAGCACCTCGGAGACGACCTCAACCGGGGTCGCAGGACAGATCGCCAGCCCGGCGGCACAGCCGCCGGCGCGGACCTGCTGCAGCGCGTAGTTGACATGCGGGGTCGCCTCGTAGTGGATCGTGATGCCGTCGGCCCCGGCCGACGCGAAATCCGCCACATGCCGCTCGGGCCGCTCGATCATCAGGTGCACGTCGAGCACACCGCCGGCCGTGTGGACCTGGTCGGCAAGCGCCGAGACGGCAATCGGCCCGAACGTGATCGGCGGGACGAAGTGTCCATCCATCACGTCGACGTGGATCACGCGGGCACCGGCCCCCATCACCTCGGCGACCTGAGCGCCGAGCGCGCTGAAATCAGCCGACAGGATCGATGGGGCGATCGCCTGCTCCCCGGTCCAGCTCATACGGCCCTCAGCATGCTTGCCTCACAGTGGTTGCACTTGACCATCGCCGTGCTCGACATCCGTACCATCGTCGAGTGCTCACCGCAGTTCGGGCACACGGAAACGAGCTCAAATCGCTGCAAACAGTAGACGCAGCGGTAACGACCGGGAGCGGCGGTCGGACGCAGCCACGGCTCCCCACAGCTCGGGCATTCAGGTCCGAGCTTGACTGGTGCCTCGTCCATCTGATCTAGCGTAACGCGGGCCTCTGACGACGGCGTATCTTTGGATTCATGGCGAGCCCTCGTGATCACGGCGACGATGAGCCGCAGCGGATCACCGCCCCGCAGGAGCACGCTGCCGGACCACCGGCCGTGGCATATGCCCTCAAGCTCGCGCTTGAGCAGATGGGCCCTGTCCGTACGCTCAAGACGCTCTCGAAGCTCAACCAGCGCGATGGTTTCGACTGCCCCGGCTGCGCCTGGCCTGACCCCGAGCACCGGACCGCCAACGAGTACTGCGAGAACGGCGCCAAGGCGGTCGCCGAGGAGGCGACGAAGGCCCGGGCCGATCGCAGCGTGTTCGCCAGCCACTCGATCGCGCAGATGGCAGGGCACTCGGACTACTGGATCGGCAAGCTCGGGCGTCTGACCGAACCGCTGCGCGTCGCCCCTGGCGACGATCACTACCGGCCGGTCAGCTGGGATGACGCCTACACGCTGATCGCGCAGGAGCTGAAGGCGCTCTCCTCCCCGGACGAGTCGATCTTCTACACCTCGGGGCGCACCAGCAACGAGGCGGCGTTCGTCTACCAGGCGTTTGTGCGGGCATGGGGCACCAACAACCTGCCGGACTGCTCGAACATGTGCCACGAGTCGAGCGGCTCGGCGCTGTCAGAGACGATCGGAATCGGCAAGGGCAGCGTCACGCTCGAGGACATGCACCTCGCCGACCTGATCATCGTCGCCGGTCAGAACCCCGGCACGAACCATCCGCGGATGCTGAGCGCGCTCGAGATCGCGAAGCACAACGGGGCACGGATCGTCTCGATCAACCCGCTGCCGGAGGCCGGGCTCGTCAACTTCCGCAACCCGCAGAAGCCAAGCGGTGTCGTCGGCCACGGCACGCCGATGGCCGACCTGCATCTGCCGATCAGGATCGGCGGCGACCTGGCCCTGTTCCAGGCCGTCAACCGGCGGTTGATCGACCGCGGTCACATCGATCGCGAGTTCGTCGACGCCCACACCGATGGCTTTGACGAGCTGAAACGGCACCTCGACAACCTTGACCACGACGCCGTCGAGAGGATGACGGGGCTGTCCGACGATCAGATTGAGGCGCTGACGCAGATGGCGACGGCATCGCAGCGGACGATCGTCTGCTGGGCGATGGGCCTGACCCAGCACCGCCACGCCGTCCCCACCATCCGCGAGGTCGTCAACTTCCTGCTGCTGCGCGGCAACATTGGCCGGCCCGGCGCCGGCGTCTGCCCGGTCCGCGGCCACTCCAACGTGCAGGGCGACCGAACGATGGGGATCTTCGAGCGACCGTCCCGGTCGCTGCTCGACAACCTCGAGCGCACGCTGGGCTTTCCGCAGCCGCGCCAGCACGGATTCGATGTTGTCGGCGCCATCCGGGCGATGCGCGACGGCCGCGGCAAGGTGTTCATGGCGATGGGCGGGAACTTCCTCTCCGCCGCACCTGACACCGAGGTCACCGCACGGGCGCTGCGGAACACCCGGTTGACCGTCCACGTCGCGACCAAACCGAACCGTGCCCACCTCGTGCACGGCCGTCAGGGCCTGCTGCTGCCGACGCTCGGCCGCACCGAGCGCGATGTCCGCGAGGGACGGCTGCAGTTCGTCACCGTCGAGGATTCGATGAGCGCCGTCCACGGCTCGCACGGCACCCTGGACCCTGCCTCACCGCACCTGCGCTCGGAGGTGGCGATCGTCTGCGAGCTCGCTCACCGGGTGCTCGGACCCAACCACCCGGTCAAATGGGAAACGCTCAAGAATGATTACGGAGCGATTCGCGATCTCATCGCACAGGCGATCCCTGGCTTCGAGGACTTCAACGACCGGATCGGCGAGGGGTTCACCCTGCCCCATCCCCCGCGCGATGAGCGGCGGTTTGAGACCGCCACCGGCAGGGCCCGGATCACCGTCAACGAGCTCCGGGCACCGGAGCAGCAGACCGGCACGCTGATCCTGCAGACGCTGCGCTCACACGACCAGTACAACACCACGATCTACGCGCTCAACGACCGCTACCGCGGGATCCACGCCGGCCGGCGGGTGGTTCTCGTCAACGCACTCGACATGCGCGGGCTCGCCCTCGAGGACGGCGACACGGTTGATCTCGTCGGCGTCTACGACGACGGCATCGAACGCCGCGCCGACCGTTTCAAGGTTGTCCCGTATCCGACACCGCCGGGCTGCGCCGCCGCGTACTACCCGGAGACGAACGCCCTGGTGCCGCTCGACGACACCGCCGAGATCAGCGGGACGCCGAACTCGAAGGCCGTGATCGTGCGGCTCGTCCCACGTTCAGACAGCGCACCGGCGCACCAGCCGGGCGATGAAGAACCCGTCGGTGCCGTCGGCGTGCGGTAGCAGCTGACGCGCCGAATCCAGCTCGAACTGCCTGCCCGCGTCGGAAGCCAGGAAGCCCTCAACGACCTGGGGGCCCTCCGCCTGGCTGATCGTGCAGACGGAGTACACGAGCGCCCCGCCGGACCTGACACGCTCGGCACCGGCGGCCAGCAGCTCGCCCTGCTTGAGCGTCAGCGGACCCAGCTGACCCCGCCGCTCCTGCCAGCGCAGATCAGGCCGCGACTGCAGCGTGCCGAGGCCGCTGCACGGCGGATCGACGAGCACCCGATCGAACTCCCCCAGGTCCCGGGCAGCCGTGCGCCCGTCACCGATCACGACCCGGCCGATCTCGCCGGCGCCCATCTGATGCAGCGTCGAGGCGAGCGCCCGCGCCCGCCCGGCGTGCACCTCAACGCCGACAACCTCCCCGCGACCCCCCATCAACGCCACCAGATGTGAGGTCTTGCCGCCGGGCGCAGCACAGAGATCGAGGACGCGATCACCGGGCTCCGGTGCGAGCGTGCGCGCCACGAGCATCGAACCGCGGGACTGCGGCATCACCAGGCCGTCTCGAAACAGCGGTGACCCGAACGCATCAAAGCCGCCATCGAGAACGAGGCCCTCGGGCAGCCCCTCGGCCGGATGGGCCGCAACATGCTTGGGCAGCTGGGCAACCACATCCTCTACGGTGGCGCGCAGCGTGTTGACCCGCAGCGCATTCTCGGCCGGACGGTTGATCGCCGCCAGCGCCGCGCGCGCGTCATCGGGTCCGAGCTCATCCCACCACAGCGACGCCAGCCAGTCGGGCACCGAGTCAAGCACGGCCGCCCGCTCCGGCGTCTCATCCGTCATCTTCGCCAGCGCCGCCCGCCCCTCACGCGAGACCCGGCGCAGCACGGCGTTGACCATCTGGGAGCCGCCGCGGGGGCCGTCACGCTTGGCGAGCTCGACGCTTTCGTTGACCGCGGCGTAGACCGTGATCCCATCGAGCAGCACCAGCTGGAACGTTCCCAACCGCAGCGCCGCCAGCAGCGGCGCGTCGACCGATTCGAGCGGCCGCGAGACGAACGGCGCCAGCAGCGCATCGAGTGTCCGCCGGCGCTGCACGGTGCCGTAGACGAGGTTCGTCGCCAGCGCCCGATCCCGATGCCCCAGGCCACCGGCCTCCGCGTGCAGCGCGCGATCCGCGAACGCCCCCTGCTCGAACACGCGACGGATCACCGTATAGGCGACCGCCCGTGCCGGCGCGATCGCGCTCACGTGCGCAGACCACGGAGATAGTCGGCGGCCGGCATCGGCCGCTTGCCGGGAGGCTGCACGGTCAGCAGCTCCAGCACGCCCTCGCGACAGCCGAGCATCAAGTGACCCGCTCCCGTCTCGAGCACCCCGTGCAACAAGCCGGGGTGCTCAGCTGCAACCCGCGCCTGGAGGACACCGAGGCGCGTCGGACCCTGCTCGAGATAAGCGCCGATATGGGGCGACAGCGCGCGGACGCGCCGATCGAGCTCGACGGCGCTCTCCACCGACGGGTCCAGCCGCCGGTCCTCGGCGGAGATCTTCTCGGCGTAGGTCACCCCGTCCTCGATCTGTTCGATGAACGGCCAGTTCTCACTGAGGGCCTGGACGAGCAGCTCGCCGCCGAGCCACTCGAGCTTGCGTGAGACGACGCCGTAGTCGTCGGTCGGGCCGATCGGCATCTGCTCCTGCAGGCACACGGGCCCTGAGTCGAGCCCGGCCGTCAGCCGCATGATCGAGACACCGGTGACGGCGTCCCCGGCCATGATCGCCCGCTCGATCGGCGCGGCACCACGCCAGCGCGGCAGCAGCGAGGGATGGACATTGAGGAATTCCGTCAGGCTGAGCAGCGGCTCCTTGATCAGCGCCCCGAACGCGCAGATGCAGAGCGTCTCGGGCGCCACCGACTGGATCCGCTCGACAGACGCGGCGTCGTTGACCGACTCCGGCTGAAACGTCTCGATGTCCAGCGCACGTGCGACCTCGACCACCGGCGGCGGGGTCAGCTGGCGGCCACGACCGGCGGGCCGATCGGGGCGGCTGACGACCAGAGTCGGCCGGTGCTCAGAGGCCGCAAGGCGACGCAGAACCTCCCCGGCGAACGCCGAGGTACCGAGATAGACGGTGGCCATCAGGCCTCCTGGTTCGCCTGCCACTCGCGCAGTGCCTTGATCGCCTCTTTGCGCTCCTCGCGGGAGGTGCGGTTGAGGATCAGGACACCGTCGAGGTGGTCCATCTCATGTTGGATCACGCGTGCCTCGAGGCCCGAGGCCTCGATCGTGATCGGGTCGCCGTGCTCGTCACGGGCGGTGACCCGCACGTGCACGGGCCGCTCGACGTCGACATGCACCCGCGGCAGGCTCGAGGCACCCCTCGGGGGCGATCTCCTCGTCGCCGGAATGCCACTCGAGCTCCGGATTGACGAGGGCCGCGATCGGCCCGTCATGCTGCACGCGATAGACGAGTACGCGGTTGAGAATCCCGACCTGCGTCGCCGCGAGCCCGATGCCGAGCCCGTCGTTCATCAGCACGCCCATCCGCTGCACCTGCTCGCGCAGCGCGTCGTCGAAACGGTCGACCGAGCGCGCTTTCGTCTTCAGGATCGGGTCGCCCCACTTGCGCACGTGCGCGAGCGCCGCATCGCGGCGGCGGATCAGCTCGGGGTCGGGGACTCCGCCTCACCGTCGTCGACCGGCTCGACTTCCTCGATTTCCTGGGCCACATCGGACACACCTCAAGTGTAGATGTCGGGTTTGACACGGCCGCTAGTTTCATTGGGGATGTTGCTGCTCCGACGTTAGGTAACCCGCCGACAGAGCCGAGGACCGCCTCGGCCGCTCGTCCGTGCCCACCTTCGTCCCTTTTCTGGAGCAATGTCAGTCAACGCAGTCGACGTAGTTCAACTGGAGAAACGTTTCAAGTCGCCGCCGCGGCGGCAAGAGTCGGCGCGGCGCTCGATGGGGTCTCGCTGACCGTTGGCCGCGGCGAATGTGTCGCGCTGCTGGGCCAGAACGGGTCTGGCAAGTCGACGCTGGTCCGGGTCCTGTCGACCCTGCTGCTGGCCGGATGGCGGAGCGGCGTCGGTGTTCGGGCACGACGTCGTCGATGAGGCTCAGGCGGTGCGGCGGGTCGTCAACCGGGTCTCGGTCGAGGCCTCGTTCTTCAAGAAGATGTCGTCGCTCGAGAACCTCTCGTACGCCGCTCGGTTCTACGGGATGACCCCGGCGCAGACGCGCGCGCAGATCCCGCCGATCCTCGAGCGTGTCGGGTTCCCATCCAAGCGCGCCAGGGAGCCGATGGAATCGCTGTCGCGCGGCATGCAGCAGAAGGTCGCGCTGGCCAGGGCGCTGCTGACCTCGCCGGTGCTGCTGCTGCTCGACGAGCCCACGACCGGCCTCGATCCCCGCTCAAAGCGCGAGGTGCAGACGTTCATCGAGCAGATGCGCGAGCGCCACGACACCTCGGTGCTGCTGTGCACCCATGACATGGAGGAGGCGCAGGCGCTGGCTGACCGGGTCGGGATCATCCACTCGGGCCGGTTGCTGGCGCTGTCGGAGACCCGGAGCTGCTGGCGCGCTACGGGGCGGCAGACCTGGGCGAGGCGTTTTTCACCGCGACCGGGATCGCCCTGGCAGAGGACGCGGACGAAGAGGAGGAGGAATGAGGGGATCGGTGCGGCTCCAGCTGATCGGCCTGTGGGGCGTCGTCGAACGCAACACCTACCTGATCAAGCGCTACGGCTGGTGGGAACTCGCGTTCTTCATCTGGACGATCGCGAACACCCTGACGATCGTCTTCATCGCCAAGGGCGTGCAGGCCACCGGCGGCCACATCAACGTCCAGAAGGAGACGACCTCGCTGCTGATCGGCGCGGTCCTGTGGTCCTATCTGGGCATCATCTTCGAGCTGATGACCGAGACCGTCGCGTGGGAGCGATGGGAGGGAACGATTGAGTACACCTTCATGGCGCCGCTCTCCAGGGTCGTGCACCTGTGCGGCGTCGCGATGTTCGCGGTCCTCTACGGGCTGCTGCGCACCGCCCTGTTGTTCCTGGTGATCGCGCTGTTCTTCGGCCTGCACTTCAGCCACGCCGATTTCCTCTCGGCGCTCGTGCTGCTGGCGGTCGCCTCGATCTCCTTCGCCGGGCTTGGGATCGTCACCTCGGTGCTGCCGCTGATCTCCCCGAGAAGGGCGCGCAGCTCGGCTTCATCGCGCAGGGCCTGCTGCTTGTCGTCTCCGGGGTCTACTACCCGGTCTCGATTCTCCCGTGGTGGATGCGCTGGGTCTCGACCATTTCCCCTGCCACCTATGCGCTGCGCGGAATCCGGGCGGCGATCCTCAACGGTGCATCGCTGGGATCGCGGTGGCCCGACATCTGGCCGCTGCTGGTGCTCGGCGTCGTCTCGATCCCGCTCGGCCTGGCGGTGTTCAAAGCGGGTGAGCGCTACGCCAAGCGCCACGGCAAGCTGAAGCGGTCAGGCTGATGGGTGGCCCCGTTGGGCCACCCCTCGAAGGCTCTCAGCCGACGGGAACGCCGTGGAGGACAGCGTCGGGCGTCGATGTACAAACAAGGATCTGCGCCCGCTCGAGCGCCGCTGCCCGGTGCACGTGCGCGGCGAGCAGCTCCGGATCGGTGATCAGCGCCTTGAACGCCTCGAGGCTCGGGTACCAGGCCGCGACGACCTCGTCGTAGCCCTCCCCCTCCGCTCCGATCACGGACCATTCCGCCGGGGCGTACCAGAGGATCTTGGCGCCGACCCGGGCCAGCACCTGGGTGGCGACCATCCCGTAGCGGAGATATGCCTCGTGGCCGGAGACGTCGGTCGACTCGCCGCCGGGCGGCGGCTCCTCGTACTGGGCGCGCTCGCGGTAGCGGTTCAGGTTCAGCATCACCTTGGGGCCGTCGCCCTCGGCCCCGGCCTCGGCAAACAGGCGGGTGAGCTGGTGCTCATCGGGTTGGATCATCGGTGGAGCCTATCCGGGTGGGCCGCAGCTGGTTCGATGTGCGTGCGTGCGCGCCTGTGACCGATCCGCGCACACCGAGCGGCTACTGCGGGTCGACGTCGACGCTGAAGGCGACGTCCCTCTGCGGCTTCGAGCCGGCGAGCGTGTCGACTGCCGCGCCCACGGCCGCCACAGCCGCGGCCCGATCGGTCGTCTTGATCAGGAGCTGGGCTCGATGCTTCCCACGCAGCATGAACAGCGGCGCGGGGCCGAGCAGCGTATATCGGTCCCGCCCACCCGGGTTCGCCTCGAGCTGCTGGCGCATGGCGACGGCGGCCCGGTACGGCGCCTCTGAGTCAACGGCCGAGGTGACGATCCGGATCAACGTCGCGAACGGCGGGTAGTGCAGCGCGCGACGGCGCTCGAGCTCACCTCTGAGGAACGTGTCGGAGTCATGCCGGGCGGCAAGGGTGATCGGCCGTGCTCCGGGTGATCGCGTCTGCACGATCACGCGGCCCGTCGCCCCACCGCCGCGACCGGTGCGGCCAGCCAGCTGGGTGACGAGCGCGAACGTCCGCTCCTCGGCCCGGAAGTCGGGGAACCGCAGCGTCTGATCGGCGTCGACGACGACGCCGAGCCCGACATCCGGGAAGTCATGGCCCTTGGCGACCATCTGGGTGCCGATCAGCACGCCAGCCGGCGCCGTTTGGAACCGCTCGAGAATCCGCGCGCCGGCATCGATGCCCGAGACGTCCGCATCGAGGCGCAGGATCGGGAACGTCTCCGGGTCAGGCTCGAGCGCCTCCGCCAGCTCGTGTTCGAGCCGCTCGGTGCCGGCGCCGTGTCGGGCGACGGATACCGATCCGCACTTCGGGCACTGACGCGGCACCTTCTCGTGATGGCCGCAGTGGTGGCAGGAGACGGTCCGGCTGGCGCGGTGCAGGACCAGCGCGACCTCGCAGTTCGGACACATCCAGACATGTCCGCAATCGCCGCAGCTGAGAAAGTTCGACCAGCCCCGACGGTTGAGCAGCACGATCGCCTTGCCACCCCGGCGACGGACGTCATGCAGCGCCAGGGTCGTCTCGGAGTGCAGCGCGTTGTGGCTGGAGCGCATGTCGACGATCTCGACCGCCGGCAGCGGCCGCCCGTCCACGCGCCGATCGAGCCGCAGATGCACGGTGCTCGGGATGCTCTCGGGCCGCGGTGTGGCACTGCCGTAGACGAGCGTGGCGCCATGTTGGCGGGCGCGCTGCTCAGCGACGTGTCGCGCGTCGTAACGAGGGTCACCCTCGTGCTTGTACGAGCTCTCATGCTCCTCGTCGACGATGATCAGCCCGATGTTCTCAAGCGGGGCGAACACGGCGGAGCGAGGCCCGACGCAGACGCGCGCCTCTCCCCTGGCCAGCGCCATCCACTCGTCATGCCGTGCGCCCTCGGACATCCCCGAGTGGAGCACCGCGACGACCTGTCCGAGGCGGGCCTCGAACCGCTGCAGCGCCTGCGGTGTCAGCCCGATCTCGGGCACGAGGATGATCGCCGTGCGCCCGGCCGCAAGCGCCGCCTCAGCGGCCGCCAGGTAGACCTCTGTCTTGCCGGATCCCGTGACGCCGTGCAGCAACAGGCGCTCGCCGGGGCTGCTGACGATCCGGCTGACGGCCGCCTGCTGCTCCGGTGTCAGCGGCGGCGCCGTCACGGCGGCGGCCGAGACGTCGTGCCGGGCGGGGCGCCGGCGCGTGGTCGCGGCCGTGATCGTGACCAGGCCCCGGCCCTCGAGCCGTCGCAGCAGTGAGGTGCCCAGGTCCCCGGCGGCCAACGGGCCGCCGGCCTCCGACAGCTTCTGCAGGGCCTCGCGCTGGCCGTCTGTGAGTCGAGCTCCCTGATCGTGGAGCGCGTTCTCCCCCTCCCGCTCAGGGTCGCGACCAGGACCTGCTTCTCGAGTCGCGCCCCGGGCCGCCCCGGGAGGCATCAGCACGCCGAGCGCGCGGGCCGGGGTCGAGCAGTACTCGCCCGCCATCCATTGCGCCAGCTCGACAAGGTCCGGAGGCAGCCGCGCCGGCAGCGTGGCGGTGACCGTCGCTAGTCGCTCGGCAGCCACCTCCGAGTGCTCCGCCATCTCGGCGACGATCGCGACCAGCTCACGGCCGGCGAACGGTACCCGCAGCAGCGAGCCGATGGCAACGCTCTGCTCGGGAGCAACCCGATAGTCGAACAGGCCTCTGACCGCGCGGGTCGAGGTCAACGGCAGCACCCGGGCGATCACGTCAGGAGAAACGGGGCTGCTCGATCATCGACCCCGCTGAGGGTAGAGTGGACCCAGGATGCAGGCTGGCGAGTCCTCGCCAACGGCTGCTGCGACCGGCCAGGACCAGCCGGGCCAGCTACCGGCCGTTCTCAACCGGTTCGATTGGCAGCTTGGCGAGGTAGGCCGCCGCCAACACCGGTTTGCATGGCTGCGTGACCCGTCGACGGACGAGTGGATCGTGGTCGACGCCTACTACGCCGGCAACCACGTGGTGGTGATCGCGAGTACCGACCCGGACGTCGTGCGCCTCTGCGAGCAGCTGATTCCCGAACACAGCCTGTTTGTTCTGACCGTCGACCCGGCCGACCTCGGTGGCGAGGCTGACACCGACGCGGTCGCCAAGGCGATGCGGACGCGCCTGGCCGAGGGCGGCTGGCAAGGCCGCGATTCGATCCCGTTCACACCGACCGTGGCAGTCGAGACCGCCTCGGCACCGCGATCGAGCCCGCCGGCGGCGCCCAGTGGCTCCGTGGCGCCACAGCGGCCCTCAGGCCGCCCGCGTACGCAGGCCGACGGCCTCAAGCTCGGCGCGGCGCTCGTCGTCGCGGTCGTGATCGAGCTCTACGTCGGGTTCGTCAAGATCGGCCTCGGCGACGGTGATGTGATCCTCGGCTTCGGCCTGCTGCTCGACGCCTGCGCCCGGACGGTCGGCATGATCGCCGGCGCCGTCGCGGGTGACCTCGACGGCGCCTGGACCAGCGTCCTGTTCGGCTCCCCGGCCCTGTGGAGCCTGGGTGACGAGGACTTCACCGGCAACGAGCCGGCCAAGGCCGCCCGGCTCACCGCGATCGCGGCCGCGATCGTCGTGGCGTTCGGTTTGGTGTTCGCCGTCCTGTAAGCGCTGCGGGGGTTGCGTCCCGACCGCCCGATGCCGCTGCGGAACGCGGAGGGTTTTCTTGCAACGAGGAGTGAGTGCGTTTGAGTCCCTGGCGCCGAGCGGATGAACTTGTGTCGGGCGATGCACTGGTTTTACGGTGCTCGAAACGTCGAAGCGGCCGGCGAATCGGCGCTCCTACGTTTCGAGCACCCTCAGGGCACCCCGTTCGACAATGCGCCGATTCCGGCGTTGACGTGACGTTTCGAGCACCCTCAAGCGCCTAAACGGAAGGCCAGAACGCTTTCGAGCCCCCAACCAGCCCGTGTTCATTGCCAAGAACGGGTCGCGCGAACTTCTCAGCAGAACGACAGCGGGGCCGGGCCGCCCGACAGGCGACCCGACCCCGAGGTCACACAGAAACGCTCAGGCGTTTGCGAGTGCGCCGAGGCCGGCGGCTTCGCGGAGAGCGGCGGCCTTCTCGGTCGCCTCCCACGTGAAGTCCGGATCCTCCCGACCGAAATGGCCGTAGGCGGCGGTCTTCTGATAGATCGGACGATGCAACCGCAGATAATCGCGAAACGCGCCCGGCCGCAGATCGAAGTGCTCGTTGATCAGCTCAAGAATCCGGCCACGACCGATCTTCTCAGTCCCGAACGTCTCAACCATCACCGACACCGGATGCGCAACCCCGATCGCGTACGCGACCTGCACCTCCGCACGATCCGCCAACCCCGCAGCAACAACGTTCTTGGCGACATGCCGAGCCGCATACGCCGCCGAGCGATCAACCTTCGACGGATCCTTACCCGAGAACGCGCCACCACCATGACGCGCAAACCCACCATAGGTATCAACGATGATCTTGCGACCCGTCAACCCCGCATCACCGACAGGACCACCGATCACAAACCGCCCAGTCGGATTCACCAAAAAGTCCTTACGCAACGTGCCCGGATCAAACAAATCAGCAGGCAGCACCGGCAACACAACCTGCTCCCACAAATCATCCGGAATCAAACCCTCAGACCCCTCCGCATGCTGCGTCGAGATCAACAACTTCTCAATCGCGACCGGCCGACCATCGCGATAACGAACCGACACCTGCGTCTTGCCATCAGGACGCAAATACGGAATCGACCCATCCTTACGAACCTCCGCCAGACGCTTGGCCAACTTATGCGCCAGCGCGATCGGCAACGGCATCAACTCATCAGTCTCATTCGACGCGTACCCGAACATCATTCCCTGATCGCCCGCACCAGCGATATCAAGCTCATCACCATCACCGCTCACCCGCGTCTCATACGCCGTATCAACACCCTGAGCGATATCCGGCGACTGCTTATCAAGCGCGTTCAGCACCGCCACCGAATCAGCACTGAACCCCAACGCCGCATCGGTATAGCCAATCCCACGGATCGTCTCACGCGCCACTTCCTGAATATCGACATACGTGCTCGTCGAAATCTCACCCGAAACCACCACCAGGCCCGTATTCACAAGCGTCTCACACGCCACACGCGCCGTCGGATCATCACGCAAAACAGCGTCAAGAACACCATCGGAAATCTGATCGGCAACCTTATCCGGGTGGCCCTCAGTGACCGACTCAGAGGTAAACAAGAACTCGTTGTCAGAGAAGTTAGTCATGTGAAGATTAAGTACAGCTCCGCGGTCGTTTGAGTTACCCCGCCACCCGAACGCAGCCCGAATCCACGGATCCGCTCGAGGTCCGGCAGCAGCGAGCCCAGGCCCGCCCCAGCCAGCAGCCCGTTGCGGCCCGCCAAGGCAAGCAACCGACTGACGTTGCCGAAGATTAGCGTCCGGGCCCCGCCGGATCCGCCGCTCATCACCGTTCGGTACCGCGCGCTACCCGAAAGTGGATCCGTATCCCGGATCATCGCTGCCAGCGCCGGCTCGCTCGTGGAGATCACGGCCAGTCCCGAAAAGACGGCGTACTGCACCCTCAGGTCGGTCCCAACCTGCAGCTCTCCAACGGTCTTGCCGGCGACCGTGGCGGCACCCAGCTGCGTCTCCTGACCGCTGCCGCCACCCCCCGGGAGCAGCTCGGACACCGCCGCCGCGGCGTTTCCGAGCGTGATCCGCGCCCGCTGCTGATCGTGCACGCGGGCGACGACGAGGACCCCGCCGGCAGCGGTGACGCCGACCGCGCTCTCGCCCGAGAACAGGCTCAGCAGCGGTGTCACCGCAATCCCCTCCGCTCGGAGCGCTGCCCCGAGCCGGATCAGCAGCGGCGCGACGTGCTGACCGAGTCCGAGCGCGGAGGCCACCCCGAGCAGGCCCGGTGCCCGCGCCGGCAGGTCGCTGACGTCGGCCATCAGCGCGAGCCCGGCGGGCAGCGCGCTCGCCAGCGAGCCATCCGTCTGCTCGCCGCGCCGGGCGCTGCGCCCGCGTCGGAGCGTCCGCACCCAGATCCGCGCGCCGTCGGCAGTGGGCGTCACGGCGAGCGCCACGGCGGTACTCGACGCGGGTGCCAGCAACGACGACAGCGCCGAGCGGATCCCGGTCGTGGTGCCGAGCAGGGCGCGCACCCCGGCCGCCGGTGCGTATGCGTCAAGCACGCGGCCCGCGGGCTCGCCTGACACCGCCCGCCGGTACTCGCGGGAGGCCCCCAGCGTGGTCGTGGACCCGGTGGCATCGGCGATCGCAGCTTCGACGCTGCCCGGCTCTCCGAGAATCATGAAGCCGTCGAGCACCGCCGCGTCGGCGCCACCGCTGTAGGCGAAGACCTGAACTCCGTGTGCAGCCCCGACATCGCTGGCTCCCGTCCTGCGCAGGAACAGTCGCGCCGCCGCAGGCTTGGTCACCGCCAGCAGGATCAGCGTGTTCGCCTGCAGGCCACCCGCTGGCAGAATCGCCAGCGCCGCCTCGCCACCGAGCCAGTGGCTGGCCGCCGCGGTGAACGAGCCGTGGACGCCGGTGATTGCTGCAAGTCGCGCCTCAAGCGACTGCACCAGCCCGCGAAACCCGGGGAGGCGCGCCGTTACCTGTGCCGCCTGAGTGACCTCCGGGCGATGCCGGTCGATCGAGACGTTGACGTAGGCGATCGCGTTTGCCGGAACCAGGCGCGCCGCCCCAGCCGGCGCTGGCTGCGACGCCCCGCAGCCGGCGAGCCCAGCCGCGATCAGTGCGGCCAGCAGTGCCGCACAGACTGGCCCGGAGCCGGTTGTCTTCATCCCCGGCCCGCTGCGCTCATTCCCGCCTGCCGCGCCCTCGGCGCTCGTTGCGCTCGACGAAGTCGATCACCAGCGGGATCCCGTCCATCCGGTAGCGCTCCCGCATCCGGTTCTCGAGGTAGTACGCGTAGTCACGGGTGACGAGGTTGCGATTGTTGACCTGGATCGAGAACCGCGGCGGGCGCTCCCCGGTCTGGCTCATGAACAACAGCCGCAGACGCTGGTTGTGCGCCTTGCCGGCGGGCGGTTGGCGTTTGGCGACGACGTCGGAGATGAATTTGTTGAGCTGTGGCGTCGGGATCCGGCCGCGGCTGCGGTCGGCCAGACCGACCGCTTCCACGAGGATCCGCTCGACGTGGCGACCGGTGAGGGCGCTGGCCGTGAGCACCCGCGGACGCAGGCGCAGCTTGCGGTTGACGCGGGCGCGCTCGTTGTCGAGTTGGTCGGGGCCGACCATCGCGTCGCCCTCCTCGTTGGTCAGGTCCCACTTATTCAAAACCAGCGCGGTGCCGCAGCCGCTCTTCATCGCCATCTCGGCGATCCGCAGGTCCTGGCTGGTGACACCCTCGGCGGCATCGCAGATCACCAGCGCGACGTCAGCGCGTTCGGCCGCACGCTGGGAACGCAGAGCGGTGTAGTACTCAAGCGACTCTCCCACCTTCGCCTGCCGCCTCAGGCCGGCGGTGTCGACGAGGATGATCTTGCGGCCATCGAACTGCAGCGGCAGGTCGATGGCGTCGCGGGTGGTCCCCGCGAGGTCGGACACGATCACGCGCTCGTCACCGAGGAAGCGATTGACCATCGACGATTTGCCCACGTTCGGCCGGCCGATCAGCGCCAGACGGATCGGATCCTCCGGATCGGGAAGGTCGTCCTCGGGTGCCGGGCCGAGCTCGACGATGCGGTCGAGCAGATCGCCGGTGCCGAGACCCTGGGCCGCCGACACCGCGACCGGCGTCCCGAGCCCGAGACCATGGAACTCAGCGGTGAGCGTCATGTCCTTGACGGAGTCGATCTTGTTCGCCGCGACGATCACCGGAACGGTCACGGTCCGCAGCAGCTCGGCCATGTCCTGATCGCCCGGACGGATGCCCGCCTTCGCGTCGACGACCAGCACCGCGACGTCGGCATCGAGCAGCGCCGCTCGTGCCTGCGCCTGGATCTGCCGCGACAACGAGTCGCGCTCGTCGAGGTCGACGCCGCCGGTGTCAATCAGCGTCAACCGGCGGCCGTTCCACTCGGTGTCAAGCTCCTTACGATCGCGCGTTACACCTGAGGTTTCATGCACGACAGCCTCCCGCGACTCACTGAGGCGGTTGACCAGGGATGATTTCCCCACGTTTGGATATCCGACGACTGCAACCTTCATGGCGATCTGAGCCTACTGGCACCGCGCGGGCACTGAGTCCCGCGGGCTGGTCGCTGTCCTGGCAGGCGGCGCTGTTCAGCCGATTGTTCATCTGGGTCGTCGCGATGGTCGCGCTCGGCGTCGTCGCGCTCAACAAGGCGAACGTTCTCGGCCTCGACCCACACATGCTGACCGACCCGTTCAAGTCGAGCTACCTCGACCGGATCTTCGCTCCGGCCGGCCGCTGGGACTCGGCCTGGTACATGGAGATCTCCACCAAGGGCTACTTCTCGGTCCAGTCGGAGAACTTCTTCCCGCTGTACCCGTTGCTCGTCCACGTCGCCACCTGGGTCTTCCGGATTCCGCTGCTGGCCGGTCTGTTCGTGTCGGTGGTCCTGATGCTGGCGGCGCTGTGGTTGCTCCACGATCTCGCCGTTCTCGACGTCGGCGAGGACGGCGCGCGGATCGCGGTGACGCTGATGGCGGTGTTTCCGATGTCCCTGTTCCTGTCCGCCGTCTACACGGAGTCGCTGTTCCTGTTCCTGACGATCGCCGCGATCTATGCCGCCCGCAAGGACCGGTGGCTGTTGGCCGGCGTCTGCGGCCTGCTCGCGACCGCGACCCGCTCAAACGGTTTGCTGCTGCTGGCGCCGCTGGCGGTGATGTTCTTCTACGGCCCGCGGGAGCTGGCGCCCGATCGCGCCGAGACGCGTTGGTGGGTGCCCCGCTACAACCTGCGCCCCCAGGTCCTGTGGCTGGCGCTGGTGCCGGCCGGACTCGGCCTGTTCATGCTGTACCTGCAGCTGAAGAACGGGACCCCGATGGAGCCGTTCAAGGCCCAGGAGCAGTTCTGGGGCCACCACTTCGCCGGCCCGTTCGGGGGCGTCGTCGATGCGATCAAGGTCCTGCCCCACGACATCAGCGCCGTCTGGAACCACACCAATGAGCACCTCGTCGACGCCAGCGATCCGATCAGCTGGAACGGCCACGAGCTGATCGATTTCGCGTTCGTGCTGGTATCGGCGGCGGCGTTGATCGTCACGGTGCGCCGCGTTCCGGTCGCCTACACCGTGTACACGGTCCTGGCGGCCGCGTTCTTCACGAGCGTCCCGACGGTATTCGAGAACCTGCAGAGCTACGACCGCTACAGCATGGCGCTGTTTCCCCTGTTCATCGGGGTCGGCGGCTGGCTGGCCAACAAGCCCCGCACCCGGATCGCCGTATACGTGATCTGCGCCGGGCTGCTCGGGGTGTTCAGCTGGCTGTGGGCGACCTGGGCGTGGGTCGCCTGAGCGGCACGGTGGCCGCCCCAACGGGGGCGGCCTCACTGGACCCTTCAGGATCTGGCCAGCTCGACGACCCGGTCGATCACCTGCGCGAGTGTGAGGCCGGTCGTGTCGAGCTCGACGGCGTCGGCTGCCGCCACCAGCGGTGAGTCCTCGCGGGTCTGATCGCGCTCGTCGCGAACGGCCTGCTCGGCGAGGACGGTGGCAAGGTCGGTTCCGAGCTCGGCGGCGCGCCGGCGCGCCCGCTCGGTCGGGTCGGCGGTCAGGAAGATCTTCAGCTCGGCTGCGGGCATCACGACGGTGCCGATGTCACGACCTTCCGCCACCCAGTCGCCGGTCGCCATCAGCCGCTGCTGTGCGGCGACCATCGCGCGGCGGACTGCGGGGTCGGCGGCCGACTGTGACGCGCGCTGGGAGACCTCGGGGGTCCGGATCGCGGCGGTCACATCCTCACCGTCGAGCAGCACCCGGTCCCCCAGCTCGATTGTGATCCTCGCGGCGACGGACGCCGGATCC
Organism: uncultured Conexibacteraceae bacterium; assembly: GCA_963778315.1. Classification (GTDB taxonomy): domain Bacteria; phylum Actinomycetota; class Thermoleophilia; order Solirubrobacterales; family Solirubrobacteraceae; genus Palsa-465. Next base: position 1,359,442 of record CAVZTZ010000015.1, read on the forward strand.
GCGCCGGAGCGCAGTGCCGCCAGGGCGACGCAGCGGTACATGGCGCCGGTATCGAGATAGGTGAAATGCAGTTGCTCGGCGACCGCTTTGGCGACCGTTGACTTCCCGGCGCCGGCCGGCCCATCGATCGCGATGACCATCAGGGGCTCGTCAGGGCAGCGACGTCCTGGGCGAACGTCGGGTAGGAGACGCCTGCGGCCTCGAAGCCGACCACCTCGACGCCATCCCGGGACGCCAGGCCCGCGACCGCACCGAGCATCGCCAGCCGATGATCGCCGTGCGCTTCGATCACGCCGCCGCGCAGGCCGCCGGTACCGGTGACCGTGAAACCGTCGGGCGCCGCCTCGATCTCGGCGCCGAGCGCCGTCAACCCATCCACGACGGTCGCGATCCGGTCGGATTCCTTGACCCGCAGTTCCGCCGCACCGCGGACGACCGTCTCGCCCTCCGCGAAGCAGCCGAGCAGCGCCACCAGCGGCAGCTCGTCGATCGCCAGCGGAACCTCGTCTGCCTCGACGGTCGTCCCTGTCAGCGGCCCGTGCGCGATATCGAGGTCGGAGACCGGCTCCTCGGGTGAGAACGCGCCGACCGGTTCGAGGTCGCCGAGCACGATCGCGCCCATCCGCTCGAGGATCCGCACAAACCCGGTCCGCGTCCAGTTCAGGCCGGCGCGCTCGAGCAGGAGTCGGGACCCGCGCACCAGCACGCCGGCGGTGATCAGGAACGCAGCCGAACTGAGATCGCCCGGGATCTCGATCGTGTCGAGCTCGAGCTCGTCGACGTTGCCGACCGTGGTGCGCCAGGTGCCGGCCGAGTCGACGCTGCGGCTGATCTGGGCGCCGGCACGCAGCAGCATCCGCTCGGTGTGGTCGCGGCTCGGGACGCGCTCGACGACGGTTGTGGCCTCCGTCGTCGCGCCGGCCAGCAGCACGCACGATTTCACCTGCGCCGAGGCGACGGGCAGCTCATATGTGATGCCGGACAGCTGTGCGCCGATGATCGTGAACGGTGGGTAGCGGTCCTCGCGGGCTTCGACGGTGGCGCCCAGCAGCCGCAGCGGCTCGGCGATCCGGTCGACCGGCCGGCGGCGGATCGATGAATCGCCGTCGAACGTGAACCGGCCGCCACGCTGACCTGCCAGCCATCCCGGCAGCAGCCGCATCAGCGTGCCGGCGTTGCCGACGTCGATCGCCGTCGATGGAGCCAGCGCCCCGCGCAGCCCGCAGCCGCGGATCCGCAGCTGCTCGCCGTCGCGTTCGACGATCGCGCCGAGGTCCTGGATCGCCTGCAGGGTTGAGTTGGTGTCGGCCGCATCGAGATAGCCGCTGACGCGGACGGGCTCCGCGGCCATCGCGCCGATGATCGCCGCCCTGTGGGAGATCGACTTGTCCGGTGCGACGCGCACCTTCCCGCGCAGCGGCGGCGCCGGATCGAAGCGGACGTTCATGGCTGGAACACCTGGAAATCCAGGGTCTTCAAGATCTCGGTGGCGCGCTCGGCAGGCAGTGCCCCGGCGATCCATAGTGCGATGACGCCCTCGTGCATGTCCGCAGCAGGGTAGAGCGCCATGTCCGCGATGTTGACGCCGGCCCGCCCGAGCGCCAGCGCCAGCTCGGCGACGACGCCCGGGCGGTTCGGCACGCTGACCCGCAGCTCGATCAGCGCCTCGCCACTCGCCCGGATCGCCGTCAGTGCGCTGCGTTCGGCCGCTGCCGTGTCGTTCCATTGCGTGATCGCGTCCCGGTCCCCGGCCTGCAGTTGCCCCCGGACCTGCCGGAGCCGGGCGATCGTGCCGTCGAGCTGGTCGATCAGCGCGTCGCGGTTACTCAGGTAGATGTCGGTCCAGATCCTGCTGTTGGCCCCGGCGACCCGGGTTGCGTCACGGAAGCTCGGGCCGATCGCCGGCAGCGGGCCGTCGCCGAGGGTGCTCGCTGCCTGGGCCACGAGCGCGTTGGCGAGCACGTGCGGCAGGTGCGAGACCGCGGCCATCAACCGGTCGTGGGCCTCGGGTTCGATCGCCACCGGCCGCGCACCGAAACCGGCGATCAGACGGTGCAGCCGCTCGTACAGGATGCCGCTGGTCGTCGCGGCCGGGGTCAGGTACCAGGTGGCGCCGTCGAACAGGTCGGCGCGCGCATGCGCGATCCCAGCGGTCTCGGCGCCCGCCAGCGGGTGGCCACCGACGAACCTCTGGTCCGCGTGTGCTGGTTCGAGGACCCGCTTCGTCGAGCCGACGTCGGTCACAACGCACCGCTCGGGCGCGTGTCTCAGCACATCGGCCACTACAGCCGGCAGCACGCCGACGGGAGCCGCGACAAACGCGACGTCCGCTTCGACAAGTGCCTCGGCTGGGGTCGCGGTGACCGAGTCGACGGCATCGCGGGCCCCCTTCCGGGCGTCGGGATCGGGGTCGTAGCCCGTCGTCGTGACACCGGCCCGCTCGCGCGCCGCCAATGCCACCGAGCCGCCGATCAGGCCGAGGCCGATGATCGCGATCTGCATGCGCCTCTACCTCTGTCGTGCTCGGTCGGGCTCTGGCTGGCTCTGGCGGTCCGGGGCGCTATCCGGATCAGCCCGCGACCAGCGCGGCCCGGCGTGCCTGCACCGCGCCGGCGAGCCCGTCGAGCACCTCGACCGTGGTCTCCCAGCCGATGCAGCCGTCGGTGATCGACTGACCATAGGTCAGTGACTGCAGCGGGCCTGGAGGCTGCGCACCGCCGACCAGGAACGATTCGATCATCACGCCCGTGATCGCGTGCTCACCGGTCGCGAGCTGCGATGCGACCGCCTGGGCGACCGCCGGCTGACGGTCGGGGTCCTTGCCGCTGTTGTCGTGGCTGAGATCGATCATCAACCGCTCCGGCAGCTTCGAGGCGCGCAGCAGCGCGGTTGCCGCGGCGACATCCTCGGGGCCGTAATTCGGTCCGCCCTTGCCGCCACGCAGGATGATGTGACAGTCGTGGTTGCCCCGTGTGTGCAGGATCGCGGAGCGCCCGTCAGCATCGATCCCAGCGAATGCGTGACGGGCGGCGGCCGCGCGGACGGCGTCGACCGCCACCTGGACGTTGCCGTCGGTGCGGTTCTTGAAGCCGACCGGCATCGACAGGCCCGAGCCGAGCTGGCGGTGGATCTGCGACTCCGTCGTTCGCGCGCCGATCGCGCCCCATGCGACCAGATCCGAGATGTACTGCGGGCTGATCGGGTCGAGGAACTCGCAGCCGACGGGCAGCCCGTGGCCGAGAACCTCGAGCAACAGCCGGCGAGCGACACGCAGGCCGGTGTTGACGTCGCCCGAGCCGTCGAGATGCGGATCGTTGATCAGGCCCTTCCACCCGATCGTCGTGCGCGGCTTCTCGAAGTACACGCGCATCGCGATCAGAAGATCCTGTCTGTGGCGCTCTGCCTCCGCGGCCAGCAGGCCGGCGTACTCCAGGCACGCCTGGGGGTCATGGACGCTGCAGGGGCCGACGATGACGAGCAGGCGGTCGTCCTCGCGGTCGAGCACGGCGTGCGTGGCTGCGCGCCCCTCGAGCACAACTTGGACGCGCTGTTCGTCGAGCGGGAGCTCGTCATAGAGCTCCTGCGGTGTGACGAGCGGGAGCAACTGCTCGATCCGCTGATCGCGGACCGACTCTCCGGCTATCGAACTGGTGGCGAACATCATCTGGGGTGGGTTCCTCTCGGGCAAGCTGGCGAAAACTCTAGACAAGGACGGGCGCGGAGAACTGCCTCGACATGGCGCTCGGCTCCTGGTGCTCGCCCGCACGCGCTGGTCCGCGGGCCGCTAGGAATGCTCAGCCGAGCGCCTAGCTAAATCGCCAGTACGCGTAGTAGGACCAACCGGAGGTGTGGGTGCGAAGGCTGGTCATACGCGTGGCCGCGGACGATACCAGAGCGTGGGCCAGGCGTCGAAGGGTGTACTCCTGTGGGGCATGCCTCAGGCGAGAACCGCGCCGAGCGCGGCCAGGAACTTCTCGTTCTCGGCGTCGGTCCCGACCGTCACCCGCAGGCAACCGGCGCGGCCGAGCGCGCCGCCGGCGCGCACCAGCACCCCGCGCTCCCGCAGGCCGCTGAGAACGGCGGCCTCACCCGCCGCAACCTCGGTGGCGTCGGTTTCCGACGCGGCCGGGAGCTTGAGCCAGATGAAGTTCGCGTCGGAGTCGGCCACCCAGAGCCCCAGCGAGCGGACTCCCTCCATCAGCCGTTCACGACCCGCCACCACAGCGATGACCCGCCGTTCGACCTCGTCCTGGTGGCGCAGCGCCTCAACCGCCGCCGCCTGCGCCGAGGCGTTCAGATAGAACGGCTGGCGGACCTGATCGACGGCGACGCGGAACGCCTCAGAACCGCACAGCGCATAGCCGACCCGCAGCGCGGCGAGCCCGTAGATCTTCGAGAAGGTCCGCAGCAGCACCAGGTTCGGGAAGCGCTGCAGCAACGGCAGTGACGCCAGCGGGTCGCCGATCGTCAGCGAGAACTCGACGTAGGCCTCGTCCAGGATCACGCACACCTGCGGTGGGACCTGCTCGAGAAACGCCTCGATCTGATCGAGCGGCAGCGCCGTCGAGGTCGGGTTGTTCGGGTTGCAGACGAGCACCAGCCGGGTGGCGACCGTGATCTGCTCGAGGATCGCGTCGAGCTGGTGGCGCTCCTCCCCGTCCAACTCCACCTGCACCGCCCGGGCGCCGGATGCGGCCGCGAGATGCGGGTAGACACTGAACGCCGGCCAGCCGTAGATCAGCTCGGCGCCCGGCTCAAGCAGGGCCTCGCCGGCGGCCAGCAGGATGTCGCAGGAGCCGTTGCCGAGCGCGATCTGCTGGGCCGCAACGCCGTAGCGGTCCGATAACGCCCGCCGCAGCGGCTCATATGCCGGATCGGGATACCGGTGTCCCTCGGCGAGGGCCCGGCCGGCGGCAGCCGCCACCGCTTCGAGCGGCGGAAACGGGGCCTCGTTGGAGGCCAGCATCGCCACGTCGGCACCGAGGTTGTACCCGGCGGCAACCGGATATACGGGGATCCGCCGGATCCTCTCTGCGAACTCGAGCGCCATGCCCTGGAGGCTACTGAGCCGAGTCGAGGTCGGTCCGCAACGCGCGCGCCTCCCGGAGATACACGTGCCGCGGCACATGGCCCTCCTCGGCGTAGTAATGCAGGAGCGTCCGGATCACCTGCGGCAACGATCCCGGCACCGGGATCTCGCGGGTGCACAGCAGCGGCACCTTGTCGAGACCGAGCCTCCGCGCCGCTACGGCGGGGAACTGCGCGTCGAGATCGTCGGTCAGCGTGAAGATGCAGCTGACCATCTGCTCGGGAAGGAGCTCGTTGCGAGCCATCAGCTCGCGCATCAGCTCATCCGTCGCCGACAGGATCGAATCGGCGTCGTTGCGCTCGACGCTATTTGCGCCTCGGAGCGCGAACAACCGCTGCATTGCTCACGCGATTGTGTCAGAGCGGACCGCGATGAACCGGTCGCGGCCACGCTCGGGACGGTGAGCGTGGCGGCGACGATGGCGCACGGGCCGGCTCACCCACTGCAGGCTGCGCTGATAAACGATCGCGGCCCGCCCGACCGGCGTGCCCATTGGGTTGATGCCGGCGTTCGCCATCACGGTGCCGGCCGCCGGGGCGAACGTCAGCAACACGAAGATCGACATCCCCACCGCGACCCCACGCAGGGCCGTGCTCGATGACAGCGCGGCCAACGGCAGCGTCCACACGATGTACCACGGCATCAGCCACGCCAGCGCGAGCGTCAGCGCCAGCGTCGACCAACCGGCCGCCGCCACCCAGTTGCCCCTGCGCAGGCCCCAGAGGACGACCGCGACCGTTGTCAGGTCGAGGATCCGGACGAGCCCGGCGGTGCTGCCTCCGAGCCCGAGCACGAGCCCCAGCAGGTTCGGGATGCTGTACCCGGTGACCAGGCGGCTCTGGCCGGAGACGTTCGGCAGCGACAGGCCGAACAGCGCCAGGCTCATCAGTGCGATCGGGATCCCCGCCGCAACAAGGCCGGTCAGGACCCGCAGCCGGCGCTTCACCGGACGGGCTGCGAGCAGCAGGAACGGCAGCAGCACGATCGCCGTGAACTTGATCGCGACAGCCAACGTCAGCATCGCGCCCGCCGAGCGGTCGCGGCGGTCCAGGAGGAACATGATCGCGGCGGTCGAGAACAGCAGCATCAGCACGTCGTTGTGAAAGCCGCCGACCTCGTAGAGGAAGTACACCGGGCTCGCAGCGACGAACAGGACGACCGGCCGCCAGTCCTTGCCGAGCAGCTTCGCGCACCGCGCCAGGCACCACAGGAAGCCGAGGCCACTCAGGATGATCACGGCCTTCAGCACCCAGTAGGCGACCGGCAACGACAGCTTCGCCAAGGGGTAGGTGAGCGCCGTGAACAACTCGCCGTACGGGCTCGAGAGGTTGCGCCAGCTGGTGAAGGCGAATACCGGGTCGCCTCGCTCCGAGGCGATCACGTGCGTGTACGGGTTGAGCCCGTGGAGCCCGCCCAGCCGGGCGTAGCCGAGGTAGTTGAAGACGTCGTTGAGCCGCATCGGCGGCGCCAGGAACAGGATCGCCGCGCTCAACGCGATGAAGCCCGTCACCTGCCATCCGCGCAGCGAGCGGGCCGCGGCGATCACCATCAGGTAGGCGCCGATCAGGGCCGCCATCAGCAGGCTGAGCGCGATCTGACCCTGATGGCGTGGCAGCGGCAACCGTCCCAGGATCGAGCGCAGCGGGCCCGCCTCCCACGCCGGGAACACCAGCACCGGGTGCTCGGGGTGGGGCGCGACGACGTTCGAGGCACCCGCCGCATACAGCACCACCACGGTGATCGCGACGAGGATTCCGAGCAGTCCGATCGTCCCGGCGGCAATGCCGAGCGGGCTTCGGCCGACCCCTGCCCGCAGATACCCGGCTCGCTCCCCGAGCCCGTCGAGTAAGGTCGCGCGCACCGAAGGTTGGGGCAACCTCAGTGACTCGGAATTCTCATTTTCAGTAGACACCCGGCCACGAATGCTGCCCCGATGACGGTGGACTTTTGATGACCGCGCATTTCGATCCTGTTACGGGAGGTTGGCCGCGCACGGCGCGTTCGCGACGCGCGATCGCTGCCGGGCCGATCCCTGTGCGCGCCCTCGGCGCGATCGTCGTTCTGGCCGCTGTGCTGCGGTTTTACCGCCTCGGTCATCAGGGGTTCTGGTACGACGAGGCCGACACGGCGCTGCTGATGAAGTTCTCGGCGGGCCAGATGCTCGGGCTGATTCCACACACGGAATCGACGCCGCCGCTCTATTACTGCGTCGCCTGGGTCTGGACGCGCGTGTTCGGCGACACCGAAACGGGGCTGCGCTCGCTCTCAGCGGTCTGCGGGGTGCTGCTCGTCCCGGTCGCATTTGCGACCGCCCGGCTGCTGATGGGCCGCCGGGCGGCTGTGATCGCGGCGCTGCTGACGGCTTGCAACCCGTTGTTGATCTGGTACTCGCAGGAGGCGCGTGCCTACGAGATGGTCGCGCTGCTCTGCGGGCTCTCCCTGCTCGGCTGCGTGTGGGCGCTCGATGACCGGCGCCCACGCGCGCTGGCCCTGTGGGTGATCGCCTCGCTGCTGGCGCTCACCACCCACTTCTACGCATCGATCGTGATCGTGCCCGAGGCCGTGATCCTGCTGTGGAGCCAGCGCCAGCGCGCCACGCTGATCGCAATCGCGGTAGTGGCGGCCGGCGGCGCCGCGCTGGTCCCGCTCGCGATCGAGCAGACGAACACCGGCAACGATGCCTGGATCGCGAACGCATCGCTGGGCCTGCGCCTCGCCCAGATCATCCCGCAGTTCCTGATCGGCACCGGCACGCCCGCGCGGACACCGCTGAAGTTCGCCGCGTTCGCGCTTGCCTTGATCGCCCTCGGGTTGCTGTGTTGGCGGGCCCGTTGGCCCGCCCGTGGGCGTGGTCTGCTGGCCGGCGGCGTGGCGGGCGCCGGGTTCGTGATCAGCCTCGCGTTCATCAGCGCCGGCTCCGACACCCTGATCACGCGCAACCTGATCGTGCTGTGGCTACCGGCGGCGCTGGCTGTGTCCGGCGGTCTGGCGGCCGTCAGCGAGCCGGGAACGGGAGCGCGCCTGCGCTCGGAGCGGTTCGTCTCGATGCGCGGGTCGGATCGCTCCGGTCCGGGTGCGTGGGTGGCCGCCGTGATCACCGCCGGCCTGTGCGCGATCGGCCTCGTCGCAACGGTCGGCGTCGCCCGCGACGCCAACCTGCAGCGGCCGGACTGGCGCCCGGTGGCCGCGGCACTCGGCGCAGCGCCGACCACCGGCGCGCGATTGGTGCTCCTGCAGAACGACCAGGTGCGGCTGCCGCTGGCCCTCTACGTGCCCGAGCTCGAGTACCTGCGGGCCCCTGCCGCCGCCGGCGTCGGTGTGATCGACGTGATTGCGATCCGATCGCCGCAGCAGCCGCTGTGCTGGTGGGGCGCTGCCTGCAACCTGATCCCGTCGCAGATGCAGGCGCGCTATCGGATCGCCGGTTTCCACGAGCAGTGGCGCCGGCGAATCGAGCAGTTCACGGTGATGCAGCTCGTCGCCGACCGGCCCCGGACCGTGACCCGGACGGCGCTTTCCGCGGCGCTCCACTCGACGACGCTTGACCACGACCGGCTCCTGATCCAGCGCTCCGCAGGAGGCTGACCTCCTGGGCGCTGAGCCGGCGGTAGGAGCCGGCGGGCAGCTCGCCGAGGCGTAATGGACCAAACCTGACCCGCTGCAACGTGACCACCGGATGGCCGACCTCTTCGAGCATCCGCCGGACCTGACGCTTGCGTCCCTCATGGATCGTGAGCTCGAGTGTGTCGGAGCTGATCCGGGTCACCCGCGCCGGGCCGGTGACCCCGTCCTCAAGCCGTACTCCCTGCTCGAGCGTGCGCATCGCCCCGGCCCGGATCGGCGGGTTGCGGACGACGGCCCGGTAGGTCTTGTCGACCTCAAAGCTCGGGTGTGTCAGGCGGTGCGCCAGCTCGCCGTCGTTAGTCAGCAGGATCAGCCCGGTGGTGTCGGCATCGAGGCGGCCGACCGGATACAGCCGTGCGTCCGTCCTCACCATCGAGACAACGGTCCGCCGGCCCTGAGGGTCACTGGCGGTGGACACGACCCCGGCCGGCTTGTGGACCGCGTAGACGGCCAGGCCGCGGCTCGTGACGAGCTTCACGGCATCACCGTCGACCGTCACGTTCGCGTCCTCCTGCACGCCGAAGGCAGGATCGAGCACGATGGCGCCGGCGACCGTGACGCGGCCATCACGGATGATCTCCTCCGCCGCGCGACGCGAGGCAACTCCAGCGTTTGCGAGGAATTTGACGAGGCGCATGCGAGTGCCTGCCACCATAGTCGCCAGCATGGACCTGCAGCTGCTTGAACAGACGCTGACCGAGCTCGGCCAGCCGCGCTACCGACTGAACCAGATCTGGAAGTGGACCGCCATCGGCGCCGCGTCCTATGAGGAGATGACGGACCTCCCCCTGAGCCTGCGTCAGGCCCTGACCGAACAGGTGCCGTTCTCGACGCTGAAGGTCGAGCATGAAGCCCATGCCCGCGACGGTACGGTCAAGGTTCTGCTCTCGACGCACAACGGGCGCGCGATCGAGGCGGTGCTGATGCGGTACAAGGACGGCCGCAACTCCCTGTGCCTGTCCTCGCAGTCCGGCTGCCCGCTCACCTGCGCCTTCTGCGCCACCGGCCAGATGAAGTTCGGCCGCAACCTGACCGCGTCGGAGATCCTCGATCAGGCGCTGCACTTCCGCCGCTCCCATTCGGTCGATCACGCCGTGTTCATGGGAATGGGCGAGCCGATGATCAACCTCGACAACGTCCTGGCGGCATGCCGGCGGCTGCCGGAGATCGGCATCACCCACCGTCGCACGGCGATCTCGACGGTCGGCTGGGTTCCGGGGATCGAGAGGATGGCCGCGGACCCGATGCCGCTGCGCCTGGCGCTGTCGTTGCATGCGGCTGAGCCGAACCTGCGCTCGGAGCTGATGCCGGTCAACGACCGCTACCCGCTCGAGCAGGTGGTCGCCGCCTGCCGTGCGTTCTACGAGCGCAAACGCCGGATGGTGTTCGTCGAGTACGTGATGCTGTCCGGGGTCAACGACTCCGTCTCGCAGGCGCGAGCGCTGGTGGACCTGCTCGATCCGAAGGTGTTCAAGGTCAACCTGATCCCCTACAACCCGACGGATTCCGCATTCGACGGTTCGACCCCGAAGGCGATCGAGGCGTTCCGGGACGAACTTGAGCGTGGCGGGCTCGGCGCAACGGTCAGGCTGACCCGCGGCCGCGACATCGATGCCGCCTGCGGTCAGCTGGCAGCCAAGGCCGCCGCCTGACTCGACAGCGGACGCCGCGACCCGTCAGCGCACGGCGCTGTATGGGCTCGGTGTGTCCCAGCGGAACGTCGCTGTCGTGCCCGCGGGCAGCGTGTCGCTGAAGTACTTGCCGTCCCAGCCGACAGCGAACCTCGTCGGCTGATCGCCGTTGTTGTAGGCGAGCAGGATGCGGCTGCCGTCGGGGTTGACGAACGCGACGTCGTCGATGCCCGGGCTGATGAAGTTCACCCCGGGCTTCATGTAGGCGTAGCTATCGAACGTGTTGGAGGCGACCCGATGGGCGCCTGGCTCGATAAAGGCACTCGCCTGGGCGAGTTCGTAATAAGCGCTCGTGTAGGCGACGTGGCCAGTGGCCGGGTTGATCGTCGCGAGGCCGCTGCACCCGGGGCAGCCGGTGTTCGGCTGCTGCACCGGACCGCCGCTCGGCTCAAGCGCAAGGTTCCAGAGCATCACCGAGCCGGCCCAGTTGCGCAGCGAGGAGATCACGACCTCGGAGATCGGGATCGCGCTGATTCCCGGGGAGCACTCGCTGACGATCTCCTGCAGGCTTGCGCGGGTCGCGTGCACCGTGCTCATCACCTCGGGGCTGCCGTAGTAGCAGTGCCAGGAGATGCCGGTCAGATCCTTGGCGGCGGTGCTGGTCGCGAGCTGGCGGGCGTAGGTCAGCGAGTCCCATCCGAGGTCGGGCCCGAACAGCTGCGGACGAAGCTTTGCCTGTGCCAGCGCCGGCGCAAGCTGCCGGCTGATGAGCGCGGCCTCGGTCCCGGCACTGAGGTTCGTTCCGGGGTACCGCGTGGGGTTGCCTGGCTCGTTCTGCGGTGTCAGCGCCGCGATCGGCACCTTCGCAGCGTCGTAGGCCTGCACGAAGCGGACGAGATAACGCGCCCACACGCCATAGTCCGAGGCACGGAGCGTGCCGAGATTGCCTGTGTTCGAGAGCGCATCGTTGTTCTTCATCCACGCCGGCGGCGTCCACGGCGTTGCCAGCACCTTCACTTGCGGATTGATCGAGCGCGCCAGCCGCAGCGCCGGCACGGTGTACGCGAGGTCGTGCCCGATCGAGAAGTGGGCGAGTGTCGGATCGCTGCGGCCGGGCGGCATGTCGTCGTAGGTGTAGGGCGTGCCGGCAACGGTGAAGTCGGAGGCTCCGATCGGCAGCCGAATCCAGCTGAGATGCAGCTCGGCGCTGCCAAACAGGTCGGTCATCACCGCCCGCTTCGTCGCCGGCGACAGCTGACGTTCGATCAACCACGCCGAGCTGTCGGTCATCGCCGCGCCAAAGCCGGTCACCTGCTGATAGCGGGTGCCGTCCTGCACGGCGACGAGCGGCGTGCCCTTCCCCGGGGGCGTGCTCGTCATCTCGATGTTCGGCTCGGTGACGAGCCACTGGTTGCCAAGGGGGTTGGTCTGCACGACTCCAACCGTCAGCGGGTCCGCGCGGGCAGCTCCGGACTGCAGGCAGCACGTGACCGCGATCAGCGCGACCGTGACGGCACCGCGGACAGGCCTCACCCGTCCCCGGTGCGTGCCTCGCCGGCGCGCAGCAGCCGCTCGCGCAACTCCTCCTGCAGCTCCGGGGACGGATCAAACGCGCTCACATCAGGGAGCTCCGCGAGTGACTGCAGACCGAACAGGCGCAGGAACAGATCGGTGGTGCGGTAGAGAACCGCGCCGAACTGGGAGCGGCCGGACTCCTCGATGAGGCCGCGCTCGAGCAGCGTCGCCGCAGCGGACTCGGCGTTGACACCGCGGATCCGGGCGATCTCCGGCCGTGACACGGGCTGCAGATACGCGACGATCGCCAACGTCTCTGCCTGTGCGGCGCTCAGCGGCGGGGTCCGGGGCCGCGCCAGCAGCCGCCGGGCAGCGTCGTCGGCCTCCGGATGCGAGGACAGCGACCAGCCGCCGCCCAGCTCGCGCAGAACGATTCCGCGGCCGGACTGCTCGTATCCGTCGCGGAGCCCGATCAGAGCCTCGATCGCCTCCTCGACCTCAACCTCGGCCGCGTCAGCGAGCGCTTCAGCGGTGACCGGCTCGGAGACGAGGAACAGAAGCGCCTCGAGCGTGCGCCCGAGGCCGTCCAGCGGCTCCTGCGGCGCGAGGGCTGGGCCCGGCTCGGTCACGCTCACGCCGCCTGCTCCACCGCGCGGAGCCGGGCCTTCACCGTGATCTCCCCGAATGGTTCGTCCTGGTCCCATGTCAGCTCACCCTGTTTGTAGAGCTCCAACATCGAGAACACGGTGACGGCAACGGTGATGCGGTCGGCGCCGGCGACGGCCTCATCGAAGTTGAACGATCCGCGGCGCAGCAGCGTCCGCAGGTGCGCGAGCCGCTCGGCGACCGTCACCTTCGGCACCGGGATGTGGCGGACGTCGACCTCCGGCGGTGGCGTCAAGAGCACGCCGATCGCCTGCGTCAGGCGGTTGGGGTCATAGACGGCGTCGGCCAGCGGCAGCGACGCCTTGCGGAGCTTCTCAGGCAGCGGGGCCGAGCGGAAGCGGTAGCCGGACTGGCCGTGCAGCAGGTTGTGCAGATGCTCAGCCGCTGCGCGATAGCGGTGCGCGTCAAGCAGCCGTGCGAGCAGCTCCGCGGCGGCATCGCCCGGGTCGAGCTCGAGCTCCTCGATCTCCTCGCCTGGCAGCATCAGCCGCGATTTGAGTTCCAGGAGCGCCGCGATCAGCACCAGGAACTCGGTCGCGAGCCTCGAGATCGAGCTCGCCGCGGGACTCCAGGTGATCGATGTAGGAGATCACAACATCGGCCAGGTCGACCTCGAGCAGGTCGACCTCCTCCCGCAGGATCAGCGTCAGAAGCAGGTCGAACGGGCCCGCGAACACCTCGAGATCGAGCTCGAGGTCGACCAGCCGCAGCTGCGGGGGCCGACTCACCGGCCGGAGGTTAGCCGCCGGCCCGGAGCACTCAGCCAACTGGACCGGCCCGACGCCCATCGCAGTCCGCACGTCATGCAGGGTGTCGGACGCGATCGCCCGGGCCTTATCCGCGCCGGCAGCCAGAACGCGCTCAAGCTCCGCCTCGTCGGCGCGCAGCTCGGTGTAGCGCTCGCGGACCGGTGCCAGGTAGTCGACGACGGCGTCGGCGACCGCCTGCTTGAAGGCTCCGTAGCCGGACCGTCGGCGAACTCCGCCTCGAGCGCCTCGACGCTCGACCCCGCGGACCGCGGCGAGGATCTCGAGCAGGTTGGTGATCCCCGCCTTGTCGGGGCCGCGTCGGACCTCCGCCCGAGTCGGTGACCGCCGATTTGAACTTCTTGATGATCACGTCCGGCTCGTCGAGCACATACACGGTGCCCTGCTGGGTTACCGCCTGTCGTCGACATCTTCCGGTCGGGGACTGGAGGTCCATGATCCGCGCACCGACGGTCGGATAGACCCCCTCGGGCACGACCAGCGTCGTGCCGAAGCGTCCGTTGAAGCGCTCGGCGACGTTGCGCATCAGCTCGACGTGCTGGCGCTGATCATCGCCGACGGGGACCTCGGTGGCCCGATAGGCGAGCACGTCGGCGGCCATCAGCACCGGGTAGTTGAAAAGGCCGGCCGAGACGAGGTCCGCTGGCGGCCCGCCTTGTCCTTGAACTGGGTCATCCGCTGCAGCTCGCCGTAGGCGGTGACGCTATTGAGCAGCCACGTCAGCTCGGTGTGCTCGGGTACGTCGGACTGGCGGAAGAAGATGCAGCGGTCGGGGTCGAGCCCGGAGGCGAGCAGCAGCGCCGCAAGGTCGTAGACCCCCGTCCGCATCGCCGCCGGCTCGTACGCGACGGTCGTGGCGTGCAGATCGACGACGCAGTAGATGCTCTCGCCCCGATCCTGTCCGGCGACGTACCGGACGATCGCGCCGATGTAGTTACCGAGGTGCTTGGTGCCCGTCGGCTGGATGCCGGAGAAGATCCGCGTCATTGGCGGATCAGGCTAGTACACCGCCTTGGACGGGCGTCACTGCGGCAGCGCGACCGCCTGGCCCCGCTTCGCCCGCCGGCGATGGTCGGTCTCGGACAACCGCCAGGCGACGATCACCCCGGCGACCGCCCCACAGGCGTGCGCCTGCCACGAAACTCCCTGCTGCGGAATCAGGCTCGCGATCAGCGCCCCACCCCAGACGACGCCGACAACGACACCCACCACCAGCTCCAACAGCGATCGATCGAACAGCCCACGCGTCAGCAGGTACGTGGCGTAACCGAACACGACCCCGCTGGCGCCGATCGTGTCAACCGGCTGCACGCCCTGATGAGACGGAGAGATCAACCACGTTCCGAGGCCACCGATCACGATCACGAACGCCGTCACAAGCCCCAACCGGGCCGCTCCACGCAGCGCGATGATCACGCCGAGGAACACGAACGGGATCGTGTTGTCGAGCAGGTGCTGGAAGCTCGCGTGGATGAACGGGCTCGTGAGAATCCCCCAGAACTTCGAGATGTTGCGGGCGTAGATGCCGTCGCGGTCGAGGTGGTTGGAGTCGATCGTGTTGATCACCTCGATCACCCACATCAGCGCGACGATCGCACCGAGCAGGATCAGCCCGCCGACGGGCCGGTCCGCGCTCGTGTCCTGAAGCTTCTGTCGCCAGCCGCCGGTGCTCGCCGCCGGTTCCCTGACTGCGCTCATTCGATCCCGAGCCGATCGAGCACCCGCTCGTCGGCCCGCCAGTGGCGGCGCACCTTGACCGCCAGGGAGAGGTGCACGCGGCTGCCGAGTTCACGCTCGATCGCATGCCGGGCCCCGGTTCCAATCGACTTGATCATGCGCCCGCCGGCGCCGATCAGGATCCCCTTCTGGGATTCGGTCTCGACGAGCACGACGGCCTCGAGCCGGACGAGATCGGGATGTACCTGCTCGATCTGGGCGATCTCGACCTCGACCGCGTGCGGAACCTCGTCACGGGTGCGGGACAGCACCTGCTCGCGGACCAGTTCCGCGAGCAGCGTCGCCTCGCTCTGGTCCGAGCGCTGACGCACGTCGAAGTACATCGGACCAAGCGGAAGCTGGGACACCAAGTGGTCCACGAGCCGCTGCACGCCCGCCCCGGTCCGGGCGGACAGGGGGAAGATGTCGTCGGAGATGCCGAGCTCAGCTGCTGCGGACAGCGCTTCCATCGTCTTCGCACGACTGGCTCCGTCGGTCTTGTTGACCGCGATCGAAACCGGCACCGGAGCCTTCGCCAAGAGCCCGGCGATGAACCTGTCCCCCGGGCCGATCCCCTGCTCGGCGTTGACGACCATCAGGCAGCCGTCGGCGTCCGACAACTCATGCTCGACCCGGCGCTGCATCCGCTCCGTCAGCGTGTCACGGGGCCGCTGAACGCCGGGCAGGTCGACGAGCACCAGTTGCCAGTCCGGGCCACCTGCCACGGCTCGGATCGCGCGTCGGGTCGTCTGCGGCTTGTCCGAGACGATCGCGACCTTCGATCCGACGATCGCGTTGGTGAGCGTCGACTTGCCGACGTTCGGACGCCCAGCCAGGGCGATGAAGCCCGATCTCGTCGGCAACTGCTCCTTGACCGGCATGCCATCTCCCTCCGGATTCATCGGATCCACCGCATCAGCTCAGCCTGCACGGCGAGCATCTCGCCGTCATCGACCTCGTGATCCATCCCGGTCAGGTGCAGTGCCCCGTGCACGACCGCTTCGCGCAGATCGACGGTGTGTTCGGGGCTGATCACGATGTCTCCGAGCTCCCGAGGGCCGGCAGGCTCGCCGTCCTCGTCGACGCCGAACGACAGAACGTCGGTCGGCTGGTCCTTCCCACGGTACTCGCGATTGAGCTCGTGGATGCGCTCGCCGTTGACGAACTCGACCGCCAGGTGACCCTCGTTGATCCCGGCGGACGCGAGTGCCAGCACACACAGCTCACGGACCTCCAGCGCCGTCGGAGCCTCGGCACCGAGGCGCTCGACTCCGAGCACCTCGATGTCCAGTCCATCCGCTGCGGACACGGTCCGCCTCAGGCCCGCTTCGCCGGCCGCAGCTCCGGCGCCTGCCGCTGATCGTGGTCGGTGTACGCCGCCACGATCCGCCGCACCAGCTTGTGCCGGACCACGTCCTCCTCGCCAAAGCGGACGAACCCGATGCCCTCCACCCCGTCGAGGATCTCGGTCACCGTGTTGAGCCCCGACTGCTGCTCACGCGGGAGATCGACCTGCGTGACGTCGCCCGTGATCACCATCTGCGATCCGAACCCGAGCCGCGTCAGGAACATCTTCATCTGCTCGGGCGTCGTGTTCTGAGCCTCGTCGAGGATGATGAAACTGTCATTCAACGTGCGCCCGCGCATGTATGCGAGTGGGGCGACCTCGATCACGCCACGCTCCAGGTACTGACTCACCCGCTCAGGCTCGAGCATGTCGTGGAGCGCGTCGAACAGCGGCCGCAGGTACGGATCGACCTTGGCCATCAGGTCGCCAGGGAGGAAGCCGAGGCGCTCCCCAGCCTCGACGGCCGGCCGCGTCAGGATGATCCGGTTGACTTCGCGCCGATGCAGCGCCCCCGCGGCGAGCGCGACCGCCAGGAATGTCTTGCCGGTGCCCGCCGGACCGATCCCAAAGGTCACCGTGTTGCGGCGGATCGAGTCGACGTAGCGCTTCTGGTGGACGGTCTTCGGGGCGACCTTGGTCGCCCGGTGGCGCCAGACGATGTCCTCGAGGATCGCACCGGGATCCTCGTCCTGATCGAGCGCATGGGTGACCGCCTCGATCGTTCCGGGTACGAGCTCGTGGCCCTGCGCCACGAGCGCCGACAGCTCGTCGATCACGGCCCGCGCGGCCCCCACGGCGTCCGGCTCCCCGTCAAGCGTCAGCACGTTGCCGCGCAGGAAAACAGCACAGTCGAGGTGATCCTGCAATGTGCGGAGGATCGCGTCACTGCTGCCGGCCAGCTCCGTGGCCGCCGCATTGTCCAGCTCGATCTGGGTCCTCATTCCTCTCCTTTGAGGCGTTATCCGCCCAGCACCGCGCGAACCGCGGCCTGTGCCCGCTTACCGTCAACCTGCCCCTGGGCTCGCGCCATCACGAGCTTCATCACCGATCCCGTGTCCTTCACCGACGTGGCTCCCGCCGCTTCGACGGCGGCCGTCACGATCGCCTGAAGCTGTTCCTCGCCAATCTCCGCGGGCAGGTATTGGGAGATCGCCTCCGCCTCTGCCCGCTCCTTCTCTGCGAGATCGGAGCGCCCGCCTCCGTCGAACTGCTCGGCCGCATCCAATCGGCGCTTGCGTTCACGGCGCATCACCGCGAGCTCGTCGCCCCTCCCCTCTTTCGCGTCCTTCTGCAGCTCGGAGGTCAGCAGTCTGAGCGCGCCGACGAGATCCTTGTCGCCCGCTTTCATCGCGCGGATCGTGTCGGCGCGGATCTGCTCAAGAATGCTCAAAGTCACCCGTAAGGATAGGACTCGGTGCCGACGACTCCCCGATTCTGTGCTCTTAGGCGAACAGCCCGCGGGCGTACCAGTCGTTTGCGTCCTGAACGCCGGGCACCGCGAAGAAGTAGCCACCGCCGACCGGCGAGATGTAGTCGACCATCGGCTCGCCGATCAGCCGCCGCTGGTTGGCCACGAACTGCCGCGTCGAGGTTCTGCTGGAAGCAGTTGAAGACCAGACCCATGTCGAGGTTGCCGGCGAGGTCGATGCCGTTGTCGTAGTTGTAGCCGCGGCGCAGGATCCGGCTGTCCTCGGTTTCCGTCGTCCGCGGGTTGGCGAGCCGGATGTGGGCGGTCAGCGGCACCATGCTTGCCCTTCGGGTCGGCCGCGTAGTTGGGAACGTCGGTGAGATCGTCGAGTGCCGAGCACGGCGCCACCGGCGCGGTAGCGGCCGATCATCGTCTGCTGCTCGCCAGCGAGACGCGGTCCCAGAACTCGATGAACATCCGGATGATCCGGACACGTGATAGCTGCCGCCGACGGCCCAGTCCGGCTCGCCGCTGTCGCGGAACGACCCACAGCAGCCGGTTCGGCGACCGCTGGGTCAGCGACGTTCGGGTTGGCGATCCCGTCCATCGAACCCGAGGTGGTTGCGCGGCACGCCGACCGGCCGCGGCGGCGAGACGTACCCGTCCATGCCGCCAGAGGATCTGCATGCCGCCGCGAGTGTGCTTGGCGATGTCCCGAAGCGCGTGGATCGCGGTGTCGGCGCTACCGGCGCAGATCTGCAGCAGCAGGTCACCACCGGTCAGCGCGGCCTGGAGGTTGTCGTTGGGGAACGACACCATCGGCGTCAGGTGGGCCGGCTTGCGCTCGGCGATCCCGAAGCGGTCGTCGAACAGCGTGGAGCCGAGTCCGACAGTGATCGTCAGCCCGTCGGGCGGAGATCACAGGACCGAGCGTGCCGCTGTCCGACGGTGGCGATACGGGCCCGAGGTCGACCGGCGCGCCGCCGGCGGTCAGGAACCGGGCTCGCTCGGTCAGCGTTCTCAGCGCTCGATCAGCTCCGTGCGCGAGGCCGCGGTGACGTTGAACGCGGCGAAGCACGCTGCCGGTGGCGGCGCGGTGGCGATTCCGGCCTGCCACATGCCGTGGAACGGCACCGCCGGCAGCCGGGCCGCGGGGTCGCTGGACGACGGCGTACTGCAGCCGGCCGTCCGCCTGCAGTGGGTCGGGCGCCGGCAGCTGCCTGGGCCTCCGCGGCGGTGCCGAGCACCCGGCCGCCACTGCGGCCGCGCCGGACCGGGTAAGGAACTGCCGCCGGTCGACGGTCATGCCGCCACCTTGATCGCCTGAGCGCCAGTCACGTGCGGTGATGAATTTTCTCACACTGTGAGAGACTTCGCGCCCGTGCGGTCACCGGCGCGCACCCATTCTCGCCCCGGCGCGCTGCTCGTCGCCGTGATCGCGATGGCAACGGTCGCGATCCTCGCTGGCAGCTCACGGGTCTCCCGTCGCCGCCGCGGCTCTGCGACCGTGTTCCTCGTATCCGACCCCGGGTTCGCTGGCGTCCACTTCCGCACGGATCCCCGCCACGCTGAGCAGCCATTATGCGATCCTCCGCCGCCCGCAGCGACCCTCCGATCGCCTCGACCTCAGGCCGCTGCGCGCAGAGCTCAGCGCCTCCGGTCTGATCGCGTCCGGGACCCGCCTGCTCGGTCACGCCGCGTACGGCGGGCGAGATCTACCTCGTCCCCGCCGAGCATCTGCTGTCCTATCCGCTTGCCCCGGCACGCTGCCTGCCGGTCGGAGAACGGTCGCTGGAGCACGAGCTCGAATCGCAGCTGCGCAGGCAGTACCGCCCACGCCGCGGTCTGCATCGTGATCCTGCACGGCAACACCGGCAGCCCGAGTTGCGCCGCCAACGGCCCGACGCCCGAAGCGCTGTTGTACACCAGCGGCACGCCGGGCTTCGGCCTCGTCCCCGACGGCGTCCACGCCGTCACCGTCACGTATCAGACCGCCGCCGCCCGGACGCTCGATGTGCACGACAACTTCTTCGTGATCCGCGACATCAACCAGGCCGCGCCACCGTGCGGCGTGCAGTGGCTGAGTCCCACCGGAAACGTCATCAAGATCGCCGCGGGCTGCTCGTACCTGCAGCTGCTGGCGGCACCGCTCCAGGCCTACCGCGGGTACGTGGAGAGCACGTTCACGACGCTGCAGAGCCAGGTTCAGGCGCTCGTCGCCGCGGTCGCGTCGGGGGACATCGCCGGCGCGGAAGCGGCCTGGCTGACCGCGCACCTGACCTGGCTCAAGCTCGGTCAGGACGACGGTGCCTACGGCGCGTTCGGCGAGCTCGGGCGCGAGATCGACGGGACCGCCGCCGGCTTGGTCGGCGGGACGGCCAGTCCGAACTTCACCGGCTTCCACAAGATCGAGCTCGACCTCTGGACCAATCAGAGCCTCAGCGCGGCCATGACCGACGCTGACCATCTGGAGGCGCTCGTGACTGACCTGTTCAAGGTGCCGCTCGGCAGCGAGCTCCCGTACACGGGCATCGGCGTCGCCAACTGGATACTGCGTCCGCACGAGGTGCTCGAGGACGCTCTGCGCGACTCACTGACCGCCGATGACGACTACGGCAGCGGCACCGACCTCGCCTCGATCACTGCCGATGTCGCTGCCGTCCGCGAGCTGCTCACCCTGCTCGTCGGCGTGCTCAACCCAATCGCCCCCGGACTCGTCGGCCATGCCCGCGCAGAGATCACGAGCCTCTCCAACACGATCGTCTCGACGCAAACGGCGGGCGGCGGCTGGGTGGCGATCCAGGACCTTCCGGTGCGTGCCCGCCAGCAGGTCGACGCCGACGTTGACGCCGCGCTCGAGACGCTCGCCCCGATCCCGGAGCTGCTCACCAGCACCGGCAAGGGCGCTCCGGCCTCGTAGGGTCGCGTAGGAGTGGCGGCCCCCTTAACAGACGAAAGCTCCCGGCCACCCACCCGTGGGCCGAGAGCTTCCGCTGTTTCCCTGTTTGTCTAGGCCGTCTGAAGACGACTTCCGCTCACCAGGGGCGTACCCACGTACTCATCGACCACGACCGACCCCGGATGTGTCCTCGTGACGGCACGCTGCGAGAGGAGAGAGAACTCATGCGAATAGCCGGCACGAAGCTTTGGCCGGGGAGCCACCAGGTCGAGTAGTTGGCCACCGAGGGTGACGCCGATTGCGAGCGGATTCAACATTTTGGGAATCACCTCCTTGACGGTTGCCCGGTTCGCAGGTTGTGTCGTAAGCATGCCGTCACCCGCCCTGGGGGGCATCGGCCTTCTGGACAGAATTCGCTGCGCGGAGGTGTCCGAGCGACTAAGAGCCACTCTGAACGGCCTGGAGTGACTAGGCGGCGGCGCTTGTCGTCGGCTCGTCGCCCGCGGATTCGTCTTGGGCGAGGAGCGCGGCCGGAAGCTCGGCGGGGCGCGGCGCGGGCGGCGGCAGCGCTGGAGACTCGAGCGGCGGCGGATGGCCGATCTCGCCCATCTCGGCTGTGTCGCGGGGGAAGAAGAACTCGACCGTCCAGTCGGCGATCAGGCGCGATTTACGGTCAAGGCCCGGCATCCACGCAAGGTGGTAGAAGCGGCAGATCGCCCAGGCGATGAAGCCCTTGATCTGCAACCCCATCAGGTTCGCAACTGCCTTGTGACGGCCGAGATCGGCAAACGAGCCGAGCGTCTTGAACGTGAACGGCTTCGGCTCCTTGCCCTTGAGGACGTTGCCGACGTTCTTGCCCATCAGCTTGCCCTGGCGGATCGCGTGCTGTGCGGTCGGCGGGCATGGGTTGCCCGGACGGGCCGGATCGGGCACGCCGGCGATGTCACCGAGCGCCCAGACGTTGTCGTAGCCCGTGACGCGCAGGGTCGGCTCGCAATCGATCCTGCCACCGGTGAGCGGCAGGTGCAGCGCCTCAGCGACGGGGCTGCCCTTACACCGGCCGTCCAGACCACGGTCCGGCAGTGGATCTTCTCGCCGGTGGACAGGATCACAGCGTCGTCCCCCACCTCCGCGACCGAGGTCGAGAGCCGGAACGAGATCCCCCGCTTGGACAGCAGCTTCATCGTGAAGTCCGCCAGCCGCGGCTGGATCTCCGGCATGATCCGATCGGCCACGTCGACGAGCGTGAAGCGACGAACCGGCCTGCTGGCAGCGCGGGTAGCTTCTTCAGGGCATCACCGGCGAAGTCGGCCAGGAAGGCGAGCCCTCGAGCCCGGCGTAGCCGCCGCCGACGAACACGAAGCTGAGGTACGAGCGGCGGTCCTCCGGATCGTCGAGACCCTCGGCGAGCTCCATGTTGCGCACGACCCGGTTGCGCAGCGCGGTCGCCTCGGCGATCGTCTTGAAGCCGATCGCGTGCTCGACCAGGCCGGGGATCGGGAACGTCCGCGAGACCGATCCGAGCGCGACGACCAGCTGGTCGTAGTCGTACTCGATCGGCTCGCCGCTGATCATCTCGACGTTGAGCGATGTTGCGGTCGGGTCGCCGCCGGTGACCCAGCCCATCCGCAGCTCGGTGCGCTTGCAGGTGCTCGCGCAGCGGCACGACGATGTGGCGCGGGTCGAGCGTGCCGGCGGCCGCGCCCGGCAGCAGCGGCGAGTAGGGGAGGAAGTTGGTGTCGTTGATCAGCGTGATCCGGACGTCCTGCGGCGCCAGCCGCTCGAGCTTCTTGGCCGTGTAATAGCCACCGAAGCCGCCCCCGGCGATCACGATTCGCTTGCACTCATGGCCTAGAACGCTGCCGCAATCGGTGCGCTGGACACCAACAGCGCCGCCCACTCGCCGTGGATGCGCCGCTCGACCTCGCGCAGTCCACGGGCGGCAAAGGCCTCGGCCACCCGATCGGCCTCGGTGCTCAGCAGCCCGCTGGCGATCACCCGGCCCGGCACCCGCTCGCCCCGGCCCGCATCGCCGCGCACCAGTCAAGCAGCAGCGGCGCCAGCAGGTTCGCGAGCACAAGCGGCGCGGCCGGGACCGCCTCCGACGGAGGTCGAACCGCCGGACCTCGAGCGTGACCCGTTGACCACCGCGTTCGCGCCGCGTGGCATCGACGCTCAGCGGGTCGTAGTCGAGCGCCAGGACCGGGCCGAAGCCGAGCTTGGCGGCGGCGATCGCCAGCACGCCCGAGCCGCAGCCGAGATCGACGCACCGGAGCCGGCACCGCTCGCCGGCTCCAGGTCGAGCAGCAGTTCCAGGCAGAGCCGCGTCGTGGCATGGGCGCCGGTCCCGAACGCCCGGCCGGGATCGATCACGAGGTCGAGCGGCGCTGCCGCGGCGCGGCTCCCATGGCGGCCGCACGACCAGCCGGTCGCCGAGCACGCAGCGGCCGGTGGAACTCGCGCCAGCGCTCGGCCCAGTCGTCGGCGATCTCGGTGGTGCGACACGTCGACGAGCGCACCGCCGGCCGCGGCCCGCAGGTCGGGCAGCGCGGGCAGCTCGCCCGGCGCGCCGTAGACCGCGTACTCGACCATGTCGGCGGAGACGTCGACCTCCTCGACCCCGCTCGGCGCCAGCTCGAGCAGCTCGGCCAGCACCAGCTCGGCCTCGCGCGCGGCGGACGCGGAGGGCGAGGCGGAGCACGGCTGCTACCCGCCGAAGGCGCGCTTCAGCTTGGCGAACACGCCCTCGTCGGTGCGAAGGTTCTCGTCGGTCAGCGAGGCCGGCCAGCTGCTGGAGGAGTTCCCGCTGCTCGCGGGTTGAGGTGGCGCGGGATGACCACGTTGACGACGATCCGCAGGTCGCCCTGCCGGCGGCCGCGCAGCGACGGCATCCCCTTGCCGCGCAGCGCGAGCATCTCGTGGGGCTGGGTGCCGGCGGGGATCTCGAGCTCGACCGGACCGTCGAGCGTCGGCACCTCGAGGGTCGTCCCGAGCGCCGCCAGCGGAGCCGCGACGTCGACGGCGGTCAGCAGGTCGTCGCCGTCGCGGACGAACCGCGGGTCGTCGGTGACCGCGGATCAGCACGTACAGGTCGCCGGCGGGGCCGCCGCGCTCACCGGCGTGGCCGCGGCCGGAGACCCGGATCCGCTGGCCGCGCGAGATGCCGGCCGGAATGTCGACCGAGACCCGCTCCTGCTCGGGCGGCGACCGCGGCCGTGGCACACCGAGCAGGGGTTCTTGGCGACCCGACCGTCGCCGCCGCAGTGATCGCAGGCGGTGGCACGCATCACCTGGCCGAACGGGGTCCGGCTGACGATCCGCAGCTGACCGGAACCGCCACATCGCGAACAGGTCTCGATCGGCGTCCCCGGCTCGGCGCCGTTGCCGCGGCAGTCTGTGGCAGGTGGCGATCGCCTCGTATCGACCTCACGGGCGTGCCGCGAGCCGCCTCGGGCAGGTCGATCTCGGCCGTCACGGCGATGTCGCGCACCCTGGGTCGGGCCGCCCGTCCGGCCACCGCCGCCGCCAAACCCCCCGCCGAAGCCGCCGGTGCCGCCACCGAAGAACGCCTCGAAGATGTCTGCCACGGAGCCGAAGCCGTCGAAGTTCGGGGCGTGCCGCCGAACGCAGCCCGTCGTGTCCGTAGCGGTCATACGTCGCCCGACGGCTGGAGTCCGACAGGACCTCATAGGCCTCCGCGGCCTGCTTGAACTTGCTCTCGGCCTCAGGATCGGAGGAGTTGACGTCCGGATGCAGCTCGCGGGCGAGCCGCCGGAACGCCTTCTTGATGTCGCTTTCGTCGGCGCTGCGGGGTACGCCGAGGATCTCGTAGTAGTCGCGTTTGGGCGTCGAGGCGCTCATCTATCGCTATCGCTCATCGTAGATATCGGCAACAAAGCTCGACAATTGTGCGGCGGCGTCGCGCACGGCGCGGATCGCGTTGCCGTAGTCCATCCGCAGTGGCCCGATCACCGACACCGAGCCGAGGTTGCGCTGCGGGAGTCCGTAACCGGCGGCCACGAGCGCCACCGACTGCAGCGCCGGCTGGTCGTTCTCGGTCCCGATCCGGACGACGACATCACGATCAGACAAAGCGGTGCGCAGCACACTGAGCATGTTGACGCGGCGCTCCAGCAGATCCATCAGCGCGCTCAGCTCGATCACATCCCCGCGGCGCTCGAAAGCCAAAAGCCGTGCGGTTCCGTCGACGTACAGGCTCTCGACCGCCGATTCGACCAGTTCGGTGAAGACCGGCCCGATCGCCCCCAGGAATGCCAGTTCGCGCTCACTCAGCGAGGCGTCCCGTAGCCGCTGCCCGAGCATCCGGGCGCCGAGCCCGATTCCGACAAGCCGCTCGTTGAGGTAGCTCGAAGCCCAATCAGCAAGCCCTGGATCGACCGGCCGCTCGAATGTGAACAGGCGCTTGGTGACGCCCCCGGTCGAGGTGATCACGACGACCATCACGACCTGCGGCTGCAGCGTCAGAACCTCGATGTGGCGGATCGTGGCGGTCTCGATCGGCGGCGCCGTGACGATCGCCAGCAGGTCGGTGACCTGGCTGAGCGTTTCGGTGGTGACGCGCATCGCCTCGTCGAGTTCGCGGCGGACGAGCTGCAGCGACAGCGCCGGACCGGCCTTGGCGGCGGGCTCGTTCGGGAGCAGCCGGTCGACGAAGTACCGGTAACCGGCCTCTGTGGGGACACGGCCCGCTGAGGTGTGTGGGTGCCCGAGCAGTCCCCGCTCCTCGAGGCTCGCGAGCTCGTGGCGGATCGTCGACGGCCCCCACTCGAAGCTCTGCGCCAGGGCCTGGGAGCCCACGGGCGAGCCGACGGCGAGGTACTCCTCGACGACCCGGCGCAGTACGAGTTCCTGACGTTCGCTCAGCACGTCAGTGAGTTTAGGTAGGACTCCAGCGGTCCTTGACGCTCGGTGGAACTTCAGCGGTCCTTGACGCGCGCGACGGCGTTGCGAATCAGCCTCGCGTCGCCCTGACGTGCCTCGAGCCCGATGGTGGCGATGCCGTCCTCGACCGTCTTGACGGTTCCGGTGACGACGATCTCCTCGCCGATCCGACCCATCCCGCGGAACTGCACGCTCAGCGAGCTGACCGCGTAGCCGCCGTCCGCCGCCACCGGGCCGCCGGCCGCATCACCGACGGTCCGGGCGACCTGCGCCATCGACCACAGCCCGTGCAGGATCCGTCCGTCGAGCCCCACCTTGTTCGCGAACTCCTCGTCGATGTGGATCGGGTTGAAGTCTCCGGACGCGCCCGCGTAGCGGACCGTCACGTAGGAGTCAGGCGTCACCTTCAGCTCGATCTCGTGACCGGCTTGCATCACTCGACCCCCCTGACGATGTTGCTCCAGGTCCCGACGCACACGGTCTCGCCGCGCTGGTTGGTGGAGGTCGACTCAAACACGTAGAAGCGCAGGCCTGGCCGGTCGTAGATGTCCTTGACGCTCGCCACCGTCGTGATCTCGTCGCCGGCGACGATCACGGGCCCGGGCCAGCTGAATTCCTGTGCGCCGTGGACGAGCATCGCGAAGTTGATCTCGAGCTCGGGGTCGAATAACAGCGGGATCACGTTCTGCCCCTGGTAGACGACCGCGAACATCGGCGGCGCCACCAGATCGGCGTGCCCGGCAGCACGGGCTGCCTCGAGATCGAGGAACAGCGGTTGGGTCTCGCCGACGGCGTGGGCGTATTCGCGGATCTTTTCGCGGCCGACCGCGTATACCCCGGGCGGGTAGGTCTTGCCGATCTTGTCCAGCGGGGCCATCCGTGGCTGATTGTTTCAGGAACGTTCGACCCCGCGCAGCCAGCCGCCCGCAGTAAAATCCCCAATACGCACTCAACAAAGGAGAGAAATGTCCCTTTCGCTTGGCGACACCGCACCGGACTTCGAGGCCGAGACCACCGAGGGCACGATCAACTTCCACGGCTGGATCGGCGACTCCTGGGCGGTGCTGTTCTCCCACCCCAAGGCGTTCACCCCCGTCTGCACCACCGAACTTGGTGCAGTAGCGCGCCTCAAGCCTGAATTCGACCGCCGCGGCGTCAAGGTGATCGGCCTGTCCGTCGACCCCGTCACGGCAAACGAGGGCTGGAACTCGGACATCGAAGAGGTGACCGGGTACGCCCCCAACTACCCGATCATCGGCGACGCCGACTTCAATGTCTCGAAGCTGTACGGCCTGCTCCCGGCAGCGACCGAGGGCGACGCCGGCGCGCGCACGCCCGCCGACAATCAGACCGTCCGTAACGTGTTCGTGATCGGCCCGGACAAGAAGGTGAAGCTGATCCTCGTCTACCCGATGACGACCGGCCGCAACTTCGACGAGGTCCTGCGGGTCATCGACTCGCTGCAGCTGACCGCGACCAAGAAGGTCGCCACGCCCGCCGATTGGAAGCAGGGTGACAAGGTGATCATCGCCGGCTCGGTCAACAACGACCAGGCCAAGGAGATCTTCGGTTCCTGGGAGGAGCCCAAACCCTACATTCGGCTCGTTCCGCAGCCGTAGCGTCTGCTTTCGGGACGCGGGGCCACATCTCCAACGACCCGCACGCGAGGTCGCTGGAGATGTACCCCGCGCCACTTCAGCTTCGGCGGCTGCGGACGCCTTTCATTCCGGAGCTAGATTGGGGTAGCCCCGCGGGGCTACCACCTCAGGCATCGACAACCTCCGGGAGGCCGAAGGAGACGAAGCGGCTCGCGTCGAACGTCGTCGCCTCCGTGATCAGATCGCCCTCAACGCGGAGCACGTCGAGCTTCATCGCCCGGAAGATCGTGTCGCCGGGCTTCTTGATGTAGCTGGCCGCGCACGGCATGTGGTTGGCCCAGGTCGCGACGAGCTTCCACTCACCCATCGTCTGGGCGATGCCGAAGAACTCGCGCATGTGATCCTTGCCGATGAAGTACATCCCGTGGTTCGGCGGCATCGAGATGCGGATGTCCTCCCGAACAGCCGCGAGAGAGCGGTCGAGATCCATCTGCTCGTGCGCATCGATGAACTCGTCGAGCACCCTCTGCTCGTGCGGGCTCAGCTCTCTCACGGGCCGCTCCTCGTCGCAGCGCGACGCGATCGTCGCTCGCGCACGCTGCAGCGCGCTGGTGACGGCGGGCACCGTCATCTCAAGCGCATCCGCCGTTTCCTGCGCGCTCCACTCGAGCACGTCGCGGAGGATCAGCACCGCTCGCTGGCGGGCCGGGAGCAGCTGCATCACCGTCAGAAATGCGAGCTCGATCGTCTCGCGGGCGACGACGACCTCCTCGAGCAGGACGTCCGGGTACGGCTGCAGCCATTCGACCTCGACGAACGGCTTGTCCGTCGCCTTCGCCTGGCGCATCCGGTCCAGGCAGACGTTCGTGGCGATCCTGTAGAGCCATGCTCGCTGGTTGTCTCCGACGAACCGGTCGCGAGCCTGCCATGCCTTGACGAACGCCTCCTGAACGGCGTCCTCTGCTTCGTCGAAGTTCGCGAGCAGCCGGTAGCAGTGGACGTGGATCTCGCGGCGGTGGGTCGCGAGCGCGCCCTCGCTGAGCGCGCTCATCGCTCGCTCACCAGCCCGGCAGTGACGTTCAGCACCGTGCCGGTCGTCCCGCTCGCCCGGTCGGAGGCGAGGAAGGCGGCGGCCTCGGCCACCTCCTGGAGCCGGGGAGCTCGGCCGAGCGCAGCGATGCCGCCGATCATCTCGTCGATCTGCGCGGCGGTGACGCCGCTGGCGCGGCGCGTGACGTTGGCATCGCCCTCGAGCATGAAGGTCTCATACACCCCAGCCGTCCAGATCCCGCAGACCCGGACCCCGTGGCGGCCGGTCTCGCGAGCCAGCTGCCGCATGTAGTTGTCGGTCAGCGCGTCGGCGGGGCCGGTGCCGCCCATCCCGGGCGCGGCGCCGGTCGACGAGCCACTCGTCAGCCACAGAATCACGCCGCTGCTCTGGGTCACCATCTTGCGGGCCGCGGCACGTGCGGTGACGAGCTGAGAGCGGGCGCCTTCGATCGGGCGCATCACCTCATCGGTGCTCATCTCGGTCAGCGGCCGGCCCTGGACGTCGCCGCGGCTCGTGAGGTTGAACGCAACGTCGACGCGATCGAGGGTGTCGAGGTGGGCGATGACGGCGTCCTCGTCACCGGCATCGAAGACCGCGACCCTCGCCGCCTCGCCCAGCTCCTGCGCCAGTCGTTCGAGTGGTTCCCGGGTGCGGCCGACGAGGTGCACATGAGCACCTTCGCGGACGAACGTCCGCGCCACGCCGGCACCGATGCCGCCGGCGGCGCCGTAGATCACGGCGTGCTTGTCAGTGAGTAGTGGAGTTGACATGCCCGTTCAACGAACCAACGGGCAGAAACTAATCGGTCGATCGATTAGCGGGCGCCGCCGACCTTGGCCATGATGAAGTCAAGGCCCTTGTCCGGCGCGAGCATCCCCAGCGTCGCCTGGACGCGGGCGTCGCGGCCAACGAGGTAGCGGGTCTTCGGTCGTGCGGCGGTCAACGCGTGTTCGACGGCGTCCGCGACCTTTTCCGGTGGGGCCGTCTGCTTCTGGATCCGCGCGATCAGCTTGCGGGTGCCGGCGAGCTGGTCGGCGTACAGCGAGCGGTGTTCAGCTGAGAGCTTCGCCTCGGTCTCGGTGGCGGTCTTATCCGCGTTGCGCCACATATCCGTGTCGATCGAACCCGGCTCGATCAGAGCGACCTTGATGCCCCACGGAACCAGCTCCCGGCGGAACGTGTCCGCCAACGCCTCGACCGCGTACTTCGAGGCGCTGTAGGGGCCGAGCATCGGTGCGGCGACGCGGCCGCTGACCGAGCCGATCAGCACGAGCCGGCCATTGGACGCCCGCAACAGCGGCAGGACCGCCTGGGTGACCGAGATCAAGCCGATCACGTTGATCTCGAACTGCTGGCGGACGTCGTCGAGCGGCACCGCCTCAAGCGGCGCTCCGCCGGAGATGCCGGCGTTGTTGACGAGCGCGTCGAGCGAACCACCGACGGCGTCCGGGAGCTTCTTGACAGCAGCCTCGTCGGTGACGTCGACGACGACCGGCTTGATCGTGCCGGCCGGTGCTTCGGCCGCCAGACGCTCACCGTCGTCGAGCTTTCGGACGCCCGCGTGCACCGTCCAACCGCCGCGCGCAAGCTGCAGCGCGATCGTGCGGCCGATTCCGCGTCCTGCCCCGGTCACGATTACTGAAGGCAATTCGCCGCGGACCCTACCTGACGGGGCCACCGCACGCGGTACGATTCGCCGTAATGGCGAAGCGCTCATCACTCCGTGCATCGGACGCCGATCGTGAGCGCATCGCCGAGCGCCTGCGCGAGGCCGCCGGCGAGGGCCGGATCCTTGCTCACGAACTCGAGGAGCGGCTCGCCACGGCGCTGCGCGCGAAGACTTACGGCGAGCTCGACGACGTGATCGCCGACCTGCCGGGCTCGGCGGCCGCGCCGCGCCCGCGGTCGCGCAAGCGCCGCATGGTCCGCCAGCATCCCGAGCTCGCGGTGGCGGCGCTCGTCGCCGTCACCCTGGTCGTCTGCCTGCTGGCGATGGTGGCGGTCGCCGTCTCCGGCGTCCTGATCCCGCTGATCATCGTGGCGATGGTCCTGCGCGGCGGCCACCACGGCCGGATCGGCGGCGGTGGTCGAGGTGGGCGCCATGCCCGACGCGGGCGCCACGCGTACACACACGTCAGCCGCGCCGGCGGGCACGTCCACGTGCACGTCCACCGCGACTCCCTCTAGTCCCCTTCCGCTTCCGCAGATCCCGCGGGGGCGTCGATCGCCCCGCCGCGCGTGCCAGCAGCCCGTCGTCGTTCTTTTCCCCCTCAGGGGCGTATACGACTCATAAAACGCATGAGAAGCGCTACGCCGACGACTCGCCCGTCGTTCTCAGGGTCCCTATGGCCCTATACGACCCATACGCACCCTGAGAAGCGCTAGGCCGGCCAGTTCGCGATCCAGATCCGCGCCATCACCGCGGCGTTGTCGGCCGCAAGCTGCTGGTAGATCGCGAATTCGAGCGGCCACGCGTCCCCGACCGACTCGGTGTCCGAGATCCCGCGGAACGCGATGAACGGGATCTTGTGCGCCGCCGCGACCGCCATCGCCGCGGTCGTCTGCTGGTCGTCCGCGACGTAGTTGAGCGGTGCCGTCGCCTGAGGGCGCTGCGACCCCCGACGCTCCACCACCCCGCCCGACGCCACCAACCCGGCGCGCGCCACCACCCCGCCCGACCTCACCAACCCGGCGCGCGCCACCACCCCGCCCGACCTCACCAACCCGGCGCGCGCCACCACCCCGCCCGACCTCACCAACCCGGCCCGCTCCACCAGCCCACCCGACCTCACCAACCCGATCCGCGCCACCACCGCGCGACGTCCCAGAGACCGGTGACGGAGCTCCGCTGCTAGGCCGGGGTCCGCCCGCAGATCGGCCGCCGCCTGCGCCGGGCATGGCGGACACGCATTGCACCCCTCGAGCTCCCCGCCGGTATCGGAGCACGTGTCGTCGGTGCCCGTCCCATCGGTCACGCCGATCCCCCCGACCCACACCTCTGGCGCCCGGCTCACCGAGACCGTCTCCGACGAGGACGAGGACGAGGACGAGGACGACCCAGACCCCGCACACCCGCAAGAACCGTCGTCGACGACATCTGAGCGCAGCAGATGCGCCTGCGCCTCCCCCGCCACTCGATGCGCCAGTGCCAGCGCCCCAGCGTTCACCTGCATGTACGAAGAGCCGCCGTCGCCGGTCCACTGGCTTGGGACCGTGACGTCCCCGAGCCCCTGGGATGCCCCACCCCCAGCCGTCCCCTCGAACACCACGGCACTGATGCAGTCGAAGTGGCTCAAAGCCACGGAGGTGGTTGCCGTCACGGCGGCAGGCGCCTGCTGCGCGACCGCCAGGATCACCGGCTTGCCGTACAGAGTCCCGAGGTAGAAGTCGTGGCCATCGACGACCGTCGGCTGATCCGGCGCCATCCGCTCGCGCGAGAGGTTCGATTGCAGCTCCGCCGGATAGGACCCGAACAGCAGCACCCGCGTCACCGGGCAGGTCGACGGGCTGCGGCGCTTCGCGACCGGCGCGTACCGACCGATGAGCGCGCCGTGTGCGGCCGGCAGCATCGCTGCGAGCAGCAGGCCGGCGAGCACGAGCGCGCGGCGGGTTACTTCGACTCCCCCAGTTCGAGGACCGCCAGGAATGCCTCCTGCGGCACTTCGATGCGGCCGACCTGCTTCATCCGCTTCTTCCCCTTCTTCTGGGCCTCGAGCAGCTTCCGCTTACGGCTGATGTCGCCGCCGTAGCACTTGGCGATCACATCCTTGCGGTAGGCCTTGATCGTCTCGCGGGCGATGATCCGGGCACCGATCGCGGCCTGGATCGGGACGTCGTACTGCTGCCGCGGGATCTTCTCCTTCAGCTTCTCGGCGACGTTGCGGCCAAAGGCTTCGGCCTTGGACCGGTGCACGAGCATCGCCAGCGCGTCGACGGGCTCGCCGGCGAGCAGGATGTCGAGCTTGACGAGGTCAGATTCACGCAGCCCCGTGACCTCATAGTCCAGCGACGCATAGCCCTTGGTCCGCGACTTCAGCTGATCGAAGAAGTCGAGCACGATCTCAGCCAGCGGCAGGTCGTAGGAGAGCTGCAGCCGGTCACTCGAGAGGTAGTGCATGCCGGCGTGCTCGCCGCGACGGTCCTGGCAGAGCTCCATGATCGTCCCGACGTACTCCTTCGGGGTCAGGATCGAGGCGCGAATGTACGGCTCGCGGATCTCCTTGACCTTCTGCGGATCCGGCATGTCGGCGGGGCTGTGCACGTCGATCACCTCGCCGCTGGTCATCGTCACCTCGTACTCCACCGACGGCATCGTCGTCAGCAGATCGAGGTTGTACTCGCGCTCCAGCCGCTCCCGCACGATGTCCATGTGCAGCAACCCGAGGAAGCCGATCCGGAAGCCGAAGCCGATCGCGTCCGACGTTTCCGGCTCCCACGTCAGCGCGGCGTCGTTCAGGGAGAGCTTCTCGAGCGCGTCCCGGAGGTCCGCGTACTGATCGGTGTCAAGGGGGTAGAGGCCGCAGAACACCATCGGCTTGACGTCGCGATAACCGGGCAGCGGCTCGGTCGCGGTGCTGCCGCGGGCGGTGAGCGTGTCCCCGACGCGCAGCTTGGTGACGTCCTTGAGCCCGGTGATCAGGTACCCCACCTCGCCCGGCCCGAGACTGGCGGCCGGAGTCATCTGCGGGGTGAAAAAGCCGATGTCATCGATCTCAGCCTCCGTCCCGGCGGCCATCGCCCGGATCGCGTCGCCCTTGGTGAAGGTCCCGTCGACGACGCGGATGTAGGCGATCACACCCCGGTACTGATCGAACTCGGAGTCGAAGATCAGTGCCCGCGGTGCAGCGTCGGGGTCACCGCTGGGTGCCGGCGTCCGTTCGATCAACTCGTCGAGGACGTCGGTGACACCCTCCCCCGTCTTCGCCGAGATCCGCTTGATGTCATCGGCCGGCTCGCCGAGCAGCTCCGCAATCTCCGACGCGACGCGTTCGGGCTCAGCGCCCGGCAGGTCGAGCTTGTTCATGCACGGGATCAGCTCGAGGCCGGCATCGATCGCCAGGTAGGTGTTGGCAACCGTCTGTGCCTCGACGCCCTGTGACGCGTCGACGACCAGCAGCGCACCCTCGCAGGCCGCCAGCGACCGCGACACCTCATAGGTGAAGTCGACGTGACCCGGCGTGTCGATCAGGTGCAGCTGGTAGGTCTCGCCGTCCCGCTTTGAGGTGTAGAAGACCTTGACCGCTTGAGCCTTGATCGTGATCCCACGCTCGCGCTCGAGGTCCATCGAATCGAGCAGCTGGGCCTTCATCAACCGGGGGTCGACGGTATTGGTCAGCTCGAGGATGCGATCGGCCAACGTCGACTTGCCATGGTCGATGTGGGCGATGATCGAAAAGTTACGGATGTGCGCCTGGTCGGTGATGGCCAGAAGGTTAGGCGGCCGCCACGACTGAGCGCGTCCCTGACGGTTTTGCGGCGCGCCGCAGCCCAGCGAGGAAGTCGTCGCGGGCGATCGCCCATGCCTGCTCGGTTTCCGTCCTGTCCCAGCCCTGGTAGAAGAGTTGGACGCTGAGGCCGCGGATCGTGGCGATCAGGCCATCGAAACGGAGTGCGAAATCAGCGGTCTGAGCCAACTCGGTTCCGAGCGCCTTGCCGATCACCGCGCATTGATGCCGTCGGGCGGCTTTCTCAAGCGGCTGCAGGATCTCGCGCATCTCGGGATCAGTGCGCAGGGCGGCGCGGATCTCGGTCATCATCGGGATCGGCGGCGTGATCGCGGCCGCCCAGAGGGCGTCGAGGACGTCGACTGCGCTGCGAGCGGTCGTGTCGGCTGGCGTGTCGATCTGCTCTACCAGCCGGGTGGTCAGCGTTTCCATCGTGTGCGCGATCAGGAACGCCTTGGTGCCGTAGTGGTGCTGCAACGCGCCGCGCGACACGTGCGCCCGCCGCGAGACCTCGGCGAATGAGGTCCCGGCGTACCCGAGCTCGCTCAGGCATCCCAGCGTCACCTCCTGGATCCGCGCCCGCATCGCGGCGCTGCGCTCAGCCTGTGCGCGCCGACCGCCCCGTCGCCGCTCGGCGGCCGCAAGCACCACGGGCGACTCCACCACCCCGCTTTCCATGGGAGGTGATCCTACATTTCGGCTCAGCGATTGTAAATGCCATCAACCAGCTTGCACTTACAATCACCATGCTTGTAATCTCGGCGGGCCGATTGGCACGCTGAATCGAGGGAGGCACCGATGCACGGGTTCGAACCGCGGGTGGTCGCGGTCGCCGCAGGGCCGCGAACGGTCACAGTGGCCGCGGGGCCGCGAGCTGTTCGCGTGCGGCTCGGCAGGTCCGTCGCCGTCGGCGCGGCGCTCGCACTCA
This sequence comes from uncultured Conexibacteraceae bacterium, assembly GCA_963778315.1. Classification (GTDB taxonomy): domain Bacteria; phylum Actinomycetota; class Thermoleophilia; order Solirubrobacterales; family Solirubrobacteraceae; genus Palsa-465. Next base: position 1,394,028 of record CAVZTZ010000015.1, read on the forward strand.
GCGCGCTCCTGCTCGGTGCCGGCGCCGCCAGGGCCAACGTCGTCTGGCTCTGCCACCCAGGCACGGCGAATGACCCATGTGAGATTCCGCTCGATACGACAATCGATGCCGCGAACGGGGCTGCGCGGGTGCAGACGCCCGCACGCGCTGCGCAGGCCAAGCGGCCGGTCGACTGCTTCTACGTGTACCCGACGGTCTCCAACCAGTTGACGCTGAACTCGACGCTGGCGGTTGATCCGGAGGAGGTCTCGATCGCGGAATGGCAGGCTGCGCGGTTCTCGAGCGTGTGCCGGGTCTTCGCTCCGATGTATCAGCAGGTCACCGCCAGCGGGCTGTTCGGGGCCGAGTTCCTTCCAGTCACGCTCGGCCCGGAGGCACCGATGGCGATCGCCTACTCGGGCGTGCTCGCGGCGTGGCAGCAGTACATGGCGCAGGACAACCACGGGCGTGGCGTGATCCTGATCGGCCACTCACAGGGGGCGATCATGCTGGAGCAGTTGATCCGCACCGAGATCGACCCCAACCCCAGCGTTCGCCGACTGCTCGTCGGTGCGTTCATCGAGGGCGGCCAGGTCAACGTCCCGGTCGGCAAGACGACCGGCGGCGATTTCCAGCACGTCCCGATCTGCACCCTCCGCGGAGAATTTGGCTGCGTGGTGGCGTACTCCAGCTATCCGGCGGATCCGTTACCGCTCTCGATCCTCGGGAATGAGACCACCGACGACGATTGGGTGCCGTTCGGCTGGCCGCAGCACGGGGCGGGCTATCAGATCGCCTGCACCGACCCGGCAAAGCTGAGCGGTATCAGCGGTCCGTTCGGACTGACCTACCCGTCGAAGGGTTTCGCGTCCGGCACGATCGCCGATGGCATCGGGCTCACCGCGAACGGGTCGCTGCCGAGCGCGCGGACGACCTGGATCGAACCCGCCTGGAGGTACACGGGTTCGTGCCAGTCGATCAACGGCGCCAACGTCCTGCGCTATGCCCCGGTCGGTAACGCGCGCCGGTTCGGGCAGTACCCACCGACGTGGGGCTCACACCTGTTCGATCTGAACCTCGGCGTCGACCGCCTGACCACGATCGCCGCACTCCAGACCCGGGCCTGGCTGGCTGCCAACGCCCCTAGATCCGCCGGGCGGCCTTGCGCCCGACCAGCCTCAGCTCGCGCAAGGCGCCGCGGCCGGCGACGCCGGCGGTCAACAGGCTGCTGAACAGCGCGACCGCGTCGATGCTCTTGCGTCCCGCCGTGGTCCAGTAGTCGTCCTGCAGGTCAAACCACAGCGCGAATTCGTCGAGCGTCAGCGCCGAGGCCATCCCGTAGAGCGTGGCTGTGCTGCGTGACGCCCATCGCGACGGCTCGTGACAGCCCGGCTCGCCGAGCGCCCACCGGTAGGTCCACAGGTAGCCGACGCCCATCAGCCCGAAGATCCCGAACGTGCAGTGGTGCAGGTGGCGCCCGCCGGCGCTCATGTTGTGGAACGGTCCGATACCGGCGCGGATCGAGTGGGTGATGATCCGGCACGTCGCGAAGGTGGCGTTGAAGGCGACGGCCGAGAGGAAGGCCCGCTCACGCTGCGGGTCGCTGAAATGGCGCTCCCACAGCCCCTGAATCTGCGCGTCATCGGGCTTCACCAAGTCCACGCGACCAACCCTATCCGGCCAGACGCGGGTGGGCGCTCAAATCGGCAGCCGCCGGCGGATGAGCCGCTGCACCTGCTCCGCTTCCGGGATCCGCATGTGCAGGACGGCCCACACGTAGAACCCGCCCCCGAGGACCACGGCCAGCCCGACCGACAGGATCTGACCGACGATCGAGGCACCGAAGAAGCTGTTGGCTGCCGACCAGACCAGCTTGGCGATCCCGCCGGTGATCGCCGCCGCGACGATGATCCGAACGGTGATCATCAGCGTGTGGGCGCCCTCGAGGTTGCCGTTGAAGCCGATCCGCAGCCGCCACCATTGCAGGTAGGTCATCACCATGTTTGCCACTGCGGTCCCGATCACGAGGCCGGCGACGCCGAACGGCTGGTACAGCGTCAGCGACAGGACGAAGTCGACCGTCATGTTGATCGCCGCCAGACCGGTCGGGATCCACGGCTTCTGGAGGGCGAAGAAGGTGCGCGTCAACAGCAGGTTGATGCCGCTGAACGGCAGGCTGACGGCAAACCACCGCAACGCCTCGGCCGCCTCAAGCGTGTCCGAATGGGTGTACGCCCGGTGCTGGAGCAGGAGCTGCAGGATCGGCACCGACAGCAGCAGCATCCCGACGGCGGCCGGTATCAGCACGAGGTTGATCTGCCGCATTCCGGTCGCCAGCGTATGGCGCATTCCTCGAGCATCGCGACGGGCAGCCTGCCGCGACAGCGTTGGGAACAACACGGTCGTGACGGCGACGCTGAAGATCCCCTGGGGCATCATGTAGATCAGGAACGCGTTCTGGATCGCTCGCGGGCCGCCGCTGTTGACGAGCGCCCCGAAGCTCGAGTTGATCAGCGCGTCGAGATTGACGATCCCAAGCCCGACCGTCACCGGCAGCATCAGCACGAACACCTGCTTGATCCGCGGGTCGCGCCAGTCCACCTCGAACGCCAGCCGGAAGTCAATCCGCCGCAGCGCGTAGAGCACCATCAGCATCTGCACGACGGTCGCGATCGTCCAGCCGATCGCGTACGCCTCGACTCCGTGCTTGAAGTCGCTGTGGAAGCCGAGCATCACGCCGATGATCACCACGTTCCAGACCACCGGCGCGGCGGCCGCGAACGAGAACTGGTCGTAGGACTGCAGGATCCCGACGAGCAGCCCGGTCAGGCCGAGCACCAGCACGACCGGAAACATGATCTGCGTCAGCAGGCCGGCGAGGTTGCCGTCGAAGTTCTTGCCGCCCAGCAGCGGCAGCACCAGTCCGGCGAGCGCGATGCCCAGCAGCGTGATCGCCCCGAGGACGAGCAGGATGATCCAGAACAGCGAAGACGCGAGTTTGAAGGCCTCGCGCTTCTTGCCCTGCTCGAGCAGATCGGTGAAGACCGGCACGAACGCGGCCGACAGCGCCGCCTGCGCGAACAGGTTCGACATCAGGTTCGGGATCTGGGAGGCGATCGTGAACGCCGACGCCGGCGCACCCTGACCGAACAGCGCGGCGGCGATGATCTCCCGGATCAGCCCGGCGACACGCGAGAACGCGGTAAAGCCGGCGAAGATCGCCGTATTGATCGCCACAAGCCGTGACGTGCGCTGCTCTGGACCGCCGGGGTGAGTCGCCAAGAGGCCGCTATAGTACGGCCGCGAATGGCCAACATCGCCTCACAGAAGAAGCGCATCGAGCGCGCCATCCGCGAACGCGACGAGAACCGTCGCTACACCTCGCGGATCAAGACCTACTTCCGCCGGCTCGAAGACGCCGTCACCGACGGTGACAGCGCCGCCGTCGAGACCGAGCACCGAGTGCTCGTCGCGACGATCGACAAGGCGGTCAAGCGCGGCGCTCTGCACCGCAACAACGGCGCACGCAAGAAGTCCCGCGCCGCTCGCATTGCTCGCGGCACCGTCGCCGAGTAATCCGCTCAGGTCTACGCCGCGATCTGAGTGATCGCCAGCAGCGTCCGGGTGTCCTCGGACGCTCCGCCGCGCGTGCCCCCACGCGAGGCCAGCTCGAGGTCGGCGATCAGTTCGATCGCCTCCCGCAGCCGCTGGGATCCGGCCCGCTTGGCGTCGGCGAGCAGCTGGTCGGCGGCCTTCGGCGGCATCCGCAGCGTCCGCTTGACCTGTGCCTCGGACTGGCCCTGCTCCATCGCCAGCGCGGCGCCGTGGGCCTGGCGCAGCCGCGCGCCGATCCAGTAGATCAGGCCGCCCGTTCGCTCCCCCTGGGCCCGGAGCTGCAGGTACAGACGTGTGGCCCGCGCCGGATTGCCCGACAGCATCGCGTCCGCCAGTGACCACGCCTTGCGCTCGGACGACGCCGCCGTCAGCTCGGCGATCTCCTCCACATCGATCGAGACCTGTCCCTGCCCGGCGCCTCCGCCGCCGAGATCGAGAGCCAGCTTCTCGAGCTCGCGCAGCAGCCGCTGCTGGCGGTCGCCGACCCCGGCGACGAGCGCCCGAGCGGCGTCCTGTGAGAACGAGAGCCCGAGCTCACTCGCCCGCGCAATCACCCACTTCGGCAGCTCCCAGGGCTTGACGCTCTGCTCGGTTGCGATGTCACCGCCCGCCTTCTTGACGGCGTCATGCAGTCGCGACGGTGCCTTGAGGCGACCGTCCTCGCGCGCGAAGAACGTGATCGTCGTGTCAGGCGGAACGTCGGCCAGTGCCGCGACCAGGCCGTCAAGCTCCCTGTCCTTCCAGCGCTCGACACCGTCGACGACGATGAACCGCCGCCCGATCGCAAACGTCATCGCGTTGAGCGCATTGGTGACCGCCTCGGGGGTTGCCGTCTCGTTCTCGAAGACCTCCACCCCGTTGGTTCCGGACTGCGACTCGGCCAGCGCCCGCAGCCGCGCGCGCCGCTCGGCGATCCGCCCGTGGTCATCACCGTGGATCAGATACGTGGACTTGAAGGCCGGCATCGACGCGAGCTTAGGACAGCGCCCGGTCGACGGCCTCGGCCGGCGAGCCGACCTCCCGCACGCCGTCGATCTCCCACGTGTGCAGCCCGTAGACGTGCTTGCCGTCGTGGAGGCCGAGCGCGATCTCCGACAGCGTCCCGTACGCGCCCCCGACAGCGATCATCACGTCGGCGGTCCGCACGATCAGACCGTTGCGCAGCTCACCGAGCCCGGTCGGGATCCCGATCGTGACCCATTCGTTGGCGTCGTCGCGGCCCATCCCAGGCAGCATCCCGATCACGGTCCCGCCGGCCTGCGCGCACCCTTTCGAGGCGGCGGCCATGACGCCGCCGCGCCCGCCACACACCACGATCGCGCCGGCCTCGCCGAGCAGCCGGCCGACCTCCTCGGCATCCGCCATATCGCGCTCGGTGGCCTTGCTCGCACCGACGACCGCGACATACACGGGCATCAGCGGATGACGACGTTCACGAGTTTGCCGGGCACCGGAATCACCTTGACGATCTCGTGGCCGTCGAGGTACCTCTGCATCCCGGGAGCCGCGAGCGCGAGTGCCTCGAGCTCAGCTGCGCCCGCCCCCGTTGGGGCGGGCACCCGGGCGCGCACCTTGCCGTTGACCTGACACACGAGCTCATAGGTGTCGGAGACGAGCATCGCCGGATCGGCCTCCGGCCACGCCTGCTCCCACACGCGCTCGCCGGTCAGCAGCTCATACACCTCTGAGCCCAGATGGGGCGCGAACGGAAACAGCAGTGACGCGGCCGTCGCGGTTGCAAATCGGCGTGCCGCCGGATCGGCCTCGGGGTAGCGGTAGAGGTCGTTGACGAGTTCCATGATCGCGCTGATCGCCGTGTTGAACGCGAAGCGGCCGTCGAGGTCGCCGGTGACCTTGTCGATCGCCCAGTGAGCCTTGCGGTACAGCGTCAGGGCGTCCCCGGAGGCGTCGGCCGGGGTGGCCAACGGGCCACCCCCAATCTCCGCCAGCTCGGCTCCGAGCCGGTACAGCCGCGAGAGGAAATGGTGTACGCCCTTCAGCGAGCTCTCGTTCCAGGCGGCGTCCTGATCGGGCGGGCCGATGAACAGGATGTAGCAGCGGGCCGCGTCGGCGCCGTAGCGTGCGACGATCGGCGCCGGGCTGATCACGTTGCCGCGGGATTTCGACATCTTCTGCCCGTCGGGACCGAGGATCATCCCCTGCGTGAACAGGGCAGCGAACGGCTCCTGGAAGGCGAGCAGGTCCATGTCCGCCAGCGCCTTGACGAAGAAGCGCGCGTACAGCAGGTGCAGGATCGCGTGCTCGACGCCGCCGATGTACTGGTCGACGGGCATCCACCGGTTGAGGACCTCGGGATCCCACGGTGCGTCGTCGTTGCGGGCGTCGCAGTAGCGCAGGTAGTACCAGCTCGAGTCGACGAACGTGTCCATCGTGTCGGTCTCACGTCGGGCGGGGCCCCCGCAGCCCGGGCAGGTCGTGTTGACCCATTCCTCGGCGGCGGCCAGCGGCGAGCGGCCCTTTGGCTGGTAGTCCTCGATGTCCGGGCAGCTGCACCGGGAGCTGGTCGTCGGGGACCGGCAGCATCCCGCAGCTCTCGCAGTACACGACCGGGATCGGGCAGCCCCAGTAGCGCTGACGGGACAGGAGCCAGTCGCGCAGACGGTAGTTTGTCGACGCGTGGCCGATCCCGTCCTGGGCCAGCCAGTCGAGGATCTGGGTGTAGGCGGTGCGGTTGTCCACGCCGTCGAACTGGCCACTGCCCGTCATCGGACCGTCGCCGGTGTAGGGCAGCGTCTCGTCGCCGTCGGGGTTCTCGATCACGCGGCGGATCGGGAGGTCGTGGGCATCGGCGAAGTCGTAGTCGCGCGTGTCGTGGGCGGGCACGGCCATGATCGCGCCGGTGCCGTACTCCATCAGCACGTAGTCGGCGACGTACATCGGGATCTGCTCACCGGTCACGGGGTTGGTCACCGTGCGCCCGAGCGGCACGCCTGTCTTCGGTTTGTCGGCGGCGCCACGCACCTGGGATGACTCGCTCAGCGAGTGGTTGACGTAGTCGCGTACCTGCTGTTCGTACGGGGTGCCGGCGGCCAGCCGCGCGACGTCCGGATGCTCGGGCGCCATCACGAAGAAGGTCGCGCCGAACAGCGTGTCGGGGCGGGTCGTGAACACGGGGTAGTCGATGCCGAGCTCCTCGCAGCGGAAGCGAACCTCGGCGCCGGTCGAGCGACCGATCCAGTTGCGCTGCATCGACTTGACGTGCTCCGGCCAGTCGATCGCGTCGAGGTCGTCGAGCAGCCGTTCGGCGTAATCAGTGATCTTGAACTGCCACTGGTCGAGCTGGCGCAGCTCGACCTCGGCGCCGCAGCGCTCGCAGTGGCCGTCGATCACCTGCTCGTTGGCCAGGACCGTCTGATCGTTCGGGCACCAATTGACGGCGGCCTGCTTGCGGTACGCGAGCCCGCGCTCGAAGAAGCGCAGGAAGATCCACTGGGTCCAGCGGTAGTAGTCCGGCTGATGGCTGGCAATTTCCCGTGACCAGTCGATGCTGATCCCCCAGCTGCGGAACGCCCGCTGGAACGAGGCGATCGAGTTGTCGGTCGCGACCCGGGGATGGATGCCAGTCTTGATCGCGTTGTTCTCGGCCGGCAAGCCGAACGCGTCATAGCCCATCGGGTGCAGCACCCGGAAGCCGCGCCGGCGCTTGAAGTGCGCGATCGCGTCACCCAGCGAGTAGTTCTTCAGATGGCCGATGTGCGGTTCGCCGCTCGGGTAGGGCAGCATCTCCAGCACGTACGCCTTGGGCTTGTCGGCATGGGCGTCGTTATCGACCTCCCAGGTCCGCTCGGCCTCCCAGACCGCCTGCCACTTCGGCTCGATCTGGTCCGGCTCGTACCGGGCTTGCGTGGCTGTCGGGGCGGGCTCGGTCATCTGGATAATGGAGGTTAGGAGGTTTGGGGTTCCCGACGACTCTCTCAGCGGTGGTTTTGTTGCGTATGCGGGCACATTTCGGACCTAAGATCCATTGCTATGTCTGCCCGCGCTAGTCACGTCGACGAGCGAATCGCCGCGATCGTCGGCGCTGCCGAGGACACCGCCGAGGAGTTGCGCCAGGATGCCGAGCGCAAAATGCGGGCGCGGATCGCCGAGGGCGACCGTGCGGCCCAAAACCGGGTGGACGCCGCCGAGGCCGAGGCTGAGGAGCTGCTTGACGATGCCCGGCGCGAGGGCGACGTGATCCGGGCCCAGGCCGAGGCCGACGCGCAGCGGATCCTCGACGCCGCCACGAGCGATGGCCGTGACATCGTCGCCCGGGCCCAGGCGGAGGCCGACCGGATCCGGATGGAGGCTGTCGACACCAAGGAGAAGGCGACCTCCGAGGCGCTGCAGATCGTCGAGCGGGCCCAGGAGAATGCTGACCGCTCGATCCGTGAAGCGGCCGACCGCTCCCGCGAGATGCTGAAGGCAGCGCGTGCGATCGCCGGAGACGTGTCGCTCGACGGTGGACAGATCGTCTCCGACCTGCGAGAGCTTGGCGACTCGATGCGCTCCAACGCCGCGCGGCTGCTGCGCGACGTCCAGGCCCTGCATTCGGCGATGGTGACCCAGCTTGACCGGGTCGACCCCGACGCGGCCGTGGAGGCCCGCGGGCCGATCTCGGGTGGCGGTTCGGGACGTTCACGCTCGCCCTCGGGGCGCTCCGCGGGCGCCGGTCAGGGTCGCTCGTCAGGTGCGGGCGACGACCTCGACGTCCCCGAGTTCATCCCCCGCAGCTAGCGCGGTTCCGTCCGACACTCGTGCGAACATACGTTCGTAATGAGGGAGCTGACCAGTAACGACAAAGGCCTGATCGCCGAGGCCGCCATCCAGCTGGCAGCGGCGCAGCTTGGAGTCGTCGTCTATATGCCTACGAGCGGTCATTCGCGTGCTGACATGATGTTTGAGATCGGCGACGACCTGTACCGGGTTCAGGTCAAATGGGGTCGACTCAGCGACGCCCGGGACGTTGTGAGCGTGCACACGCGCAGCACCTATCTCACGCCGGCCGGATACGTGCGCTCCCCGTACGACGCGACCCAGATCGACCTCCTGGCGGTCTACTGCGGGGAGCTAGACCGCGCATTTCTGTTGCCCGTCGCGATGGTTGCGAACTCCGCCGCGATTCAACTTCGGTTGACTCCCCCACGCAATAACCAGCGTGCATGTATTAACCTGGCTGAGCAGTACGAATTCGCTGGGGCTGTAGCTCAGCTGGAAGAGCGCCGCCATGGCATGGCGGAGGCCAGGGGTTCGAGCCCCCTCAGCTCCACTGAACCGCCGCCGGCCTCCGGGCCGGCGGTCTGCGTTCAGGAGCCCCCAGCCGTCACCACCATCGGGGCCAACACGTTCCGCGACGAGCTCGGACTCTGGATGGATCACGTGGCCGCAGGCGAGGAGATCGTGGTGACACGACGTGGGCAGCCGCGATTCAGGATGGTGCCGCCCTGACCAGCCTCGGCCACGGCACGTCCACGCCAAGCGTGACCGCCCAGCCCAACGAGCGCCCACGCGCCTGGCGCGCCTGGCAGGAGCCCGCCTTCGACGTCTCCGTCGCAGTCGAGTTCCTGGGAGCGGCTCCTCGCGTCAGCCCTGACGGGCCGCCTGCAGCGCTGCCAGGGGATCAAGCGTTGAGTTCAATTGAACGAGCATCAGCGCCTTGTCCGCCAGCTCGGCGGCCTCGGCGCCGCCGATCGAATCATCACGCAGCGCCAGCGCCAAAAGCGTGCCGCGCAGCAGCTCGGGGTTCTGGAGATCCGGTGGTGGCCCGGCCGGCGGCAGCTGCCGGACCGCTGCCAGCAGCGCCGTCACGTTCGCGCCGCCGCCGAACAGCTTGCCGGGATGCTTGTCCGGAATCTGGGCGACGACCGCCCCCGTCGCCGGGTTGACGAGACGCACCTTGCTGCGCAGCCCCGCCCGCTCCATCGCCAGCCGGTACCCCGACAGGCGCAGATATCCGAGCGCGGCCGCCAGCTGGGTGTAGGCCGAGGCCTCGGTCTCATCACGCAGTCGCTGCTGGTGCAGGCTGATGTGAGTCATCTCCTCGCCGAGTCCGCCGACGGTCCCGTCGGTCGGGTCGGGGGCGACGAGCAGGAACGCCTGCGGACCGAGCCGGCCCGCCCCCACGCCGCCGACGTCAGCCAGCAGCTGATAGCCGGCAAGGGACAGGGCGCCGGTCACCCCCGGCGGAACCGGGTGTGCCGCCAGATGTCCTGTCGAGAGCGCCATCAGCGACGACCCTCGACCGTCACTTGAGAGTGTTCCGCGGAACACCTGAGCAGAGTCATCTCAGTTGTCCAGCAGGCCGCCGATGATCCCGCCGAGCATCCCGCCGCCGCCGGGGCCCTGCTGAAACCCGGCGGCACCCTGGCCACCGCCGGCGCCGGTCTCCGCTCCGGGCGGGTGGTAGTAGGCGCTCTGCAGGCCGACTCGGCCCGGACCGGTGAAGCGGTTGAAGACGAGCTGGCCTGACCCCGACGAGGAAGCCCGTCTTGAAGCCGTACGCCTCCTGCGACATCGACACCGAGTGGTCGTGGTAGAGCCAGCCGCCGGGCTCGATGTCGATCGACTCCCCGGGCTCGAGCACCTTCTCGAAGACGTTGCCGTAGCCATGCACCCACACCACGCCCTCGCCCTGTCCGGCGAAGAACTGATCGACGAAGAAGCCGCCGCCGAACATCATGTTGGCGAAGCCTTTGATCCGCGAGTAGTCGTACTGAACGTTTTCGGTCGCGGCGAGGAACTGATGTTCGCGCACGACGATCCCCTCGCCGGCGGGCAGGTGGAGCGCCACGATGTGGCCGGGCGCGTCGCGGCTGAAGGCGAGCTCGCCGGCCGATTCTGCCGCGCAGGAGCAGCAGCGGCATGCCGGCGAACACGCGGCGCACGAGGCCCTTGCGCAGGGGTGCAGGCCGATCTGCATGTTCGGGTATTTCCACAGCAGCACGTGGTGCTCGAAGTACACCGGCAGCGATCCGTCGAGGGCCATGTGCAGGACGGGAACGAGCTCGCCCTCGAGCCGGTAGCGCAGCCCGGGGACGGTGCCCTCGGGGATCTGGGTCGGGAGGAGCTTGCGGGGCGGATGGCATCTCGTTCCCTTCGTCGGCACGGAAGTTGGTGCGTGGGCGCAACCGCGCCCGATTGCACGGTTGCAAGACAGCCTTCATACCTGCGATCACGCAACCTATCGCGCGGCGCGAACACCTGCGAGCGGGGATAATCCCGGTGTGCAACCTGTCTACGTCACCGGCCACCGCAACCCGGACACCGACTCGATCGCCTCGGCGATCGGCTATGCCGAGCTGAAAGCGCGGCTCGAGCCGGACACCCTGTATCTGCCGGTACGGCTCGGCGACCTCAACCCCCAGACAACATGGGTGCTCGAGCGGGCCGGAGCGCTGCGCCGGACTACCTCTCGCACGTGATGCTCCGGGCCTCGGATCTGATGCAGACCGAGTTCCCGTGCATCGATCAGAACGATCCGATCCGCGAGGCCGGGCTGGCGATGGCGCCCGGGCTAACGATCTCGTGCCGGTGGTCGACGACGACGGCATCCTGGTCGGCGTCGTCACCGACGCGCGCGCTCGCCCGCCGCTACATCCGCGAGTCCCGCGAGACCTCGACGCTGCGCGAGGCCCGACCTACGTCCACGCCGTCGTCGAGGTGCTGGAGGGCGAGCTGCTGACCGGCGAGGACGCGGCGCTGTCCGGCCGCGTCTGGGTCCACTCGATGGACCTCGTCGACGCCGAGCGGCATCTCCGACGGCGATGTCGTCGTCGTCGGCAACCGCACCGACGCCCAGAAGCTGGCGATCGAGCTCGGCGCCGCGCTGATCGTGATCTCCAACGGGCTCCGACCCGACCGACGAGGTGCTCGAGCTGGCCCGCGAGCGCGGGACGCGCGTGATCGTCTCGCCGCTCGACACCTACGTCTCGGCGCGCATGATCACGCTGGCCGCGCCGTGCCGCGGGCGTGATGGAGAGCGACCCGCTGACCGCGATCGCCCGAGGACCTGGTCACCGACGTCTCCGAGCAGATCAAGGAGATCCACTACGGCGCCGCGGTCGTCGTCGACGACGCAGCGGCGGCCGATCGGCCTGATCACCCGCTCGGACCTCGTCGCCCCGCCGCCGCCGGCGGGTGATCCTCGTCGACCACGCCGAGCAGGCGCAGAGCGTGCCCGGCGTCGAGCAGGCCGAGATCGTCGAGATCCTCGACCACCACCACATCGGCTCGATCGAGACCCGGGTGCCGGTGCATGCGCGACCTTCGACCCGGTCGGCTCGACCGCGACGCTCGTCGTCGAGCGCTTCCGCCAGAACGGCATGGAGCCGAGCCGCGAGACCGCGATGCTGCTGCTCGGCGCGGTGCTGTCCGACACGGTGATCCTCAACTCGCCGACGACGACCGAGCGCGACCACGCCGTCGTCGAGTACCTCGAGCGGGTCGCTGGCGGTCGACGGCCGGGCGTTCGGCACGCGAGATGTTCGAGGCGACCTCCGACGTGTCGGAGGTCAGCGCCGAGGAGATCGTCCGCCGCGACGCCAAGCGCTACCAGGTCGGCGGCGGCCACGATCTGCATCGCCCAGGTCGAGGTCGTCGGCAAGGGCTGATGGAGCGCAAGGACGAGCTGCTGGAGGCGATGCGCACGGGAGCGCGAGCGCCAGGGCCTGCAGCTCTACGCGCTGATGGTCACCGACGTGCTCGACAAGGGCACCGAGCTGCTCGTCGCCGGCGACACGCCGCCGTCGCGCCGCGCGTTCGGGGTCGAGCCGCAGGACAGCGCGATCGAGCTGCCCGGCGTCATGAGCCGCAAGAAGCAGGTCGCGCCCGAAGCTGCTCGCGGCGCTCTAGCGACCGGCGCTGAGCGTCAGGCGGCGGCGGTCAAGCGCCGAGCGCCGGCGCCTCGCCCCACAGCTGTCTCGAGCCGGTAGTACTCGCGCATCTCCGGCGTGAACACGTGGACGACGACGTCGAGGTAGTCCATCAGGATCCAGTGCGCCTGGGTGACGCCCTCGACGCGGCGCGGCAGGATCCCGTGGTCGTCCTTCATCCCCTGGTGGATGCGCGTCGTGGATCGCCTTGACCTGGCGGTCGCGTGCGGCCGGTGCAGATCACGAAGTAGTCGGTGTACGCCGATCATCTCGCGCAGGTCCAGCTGGACGATGTCGAGCGCCTTGCGGTCGGCGGCGTATTCGGCGATCGCCTGCTGCGATCTCTTCGGGCTTCATCACTGTGTGCGCACCTCCGTAGAGACGGTGTTCGTCGATGTAGCTCGCGACACCGGTCGGGGACGAGGTACCGGATCGGCTGGCCTGCGGCACCCGCCGGCGGATGTCGGTCGAGGAGATGCCGATCCGCGGCATCCGGAAGAACTCCGCCCGCTCGCCGCCGCGCAGGCCGGCGAGCGCCTCGTCGACCGCGGTGCGCGGAGTCCCGCGCCGCTTGGCCACCGCGAGGCGTCGCCAGCGACAGGACCCGCTCGGGCTCGCGCCACGCGGCAGCCCCGCCGCGACGTCGCCGCCGACGATCAGGAACAGCTCGCTATCGGGCGCTTGTGCGTGCAGTTCCTCAAGGGTATCGACCGTGTAGGACGGTCCCGTCGCGCTCGATCTCGAGCGTCGAGACCTCGAATCGCGGGTCATCGCTGCACGGCGCGGCCGGCAGAGCTCCAGCCGGTGCTCGGCGCCGGGCTCGCTCGTCGACCGGCTTGTGGGGCGGCATCCCGGCAGGGATCAGCAGCACGCGGTCCAGGCCAGCTGGACGAGCGCCTCCTGGGCGCAGATCAGATGACCGAGGTGCGGCGGGTTGAACGTCCCGCCGAGGATCCCGATGCGCAGCAGGCGGGTGGTCCGAGCGGTCAGAGCTGAGCCGGTGATTCACGCGGACGGACGTGGCCGGAGCCCTCGACCAGGTACTTGAACGTGCACAGCTCGCGCAGGCCGATCGGACCGCGCGCATGCAGCTTCTGGGTCGAGTTGCCGATCTCGGCGCCCATCCCGAACTCGCCGCCGTCGGTGAAGCGGGTCGACGCGTTGACGTAGACGCAGGCGGCGTCGACGCCGAGCTGGAACGGCCGCGCGGCAGCCGGTGTCGCGCGGTGACGATCGCCTCCGAGTGGCCGCTGCCGTGGCGCGTTGATGTGGTCGATCGCCTCCTCGACGGAGTCGACGACGCCGACCGCCAGCTCGAGCGCGAGGTACTCGGTGTCCCAGTCCTCGTCGGTCGCCGGACGCATCGCCAGTCGCCGGCGCGAGCCGCCGGGCCCGCTCGTCGCCGTGCAGCGCGACGCCGGCCTCGCGCAGCGCGTGCAGGACGCGCGGGAGGAACGCGCCGGCGACGTCGGCGTGGACGAGCAGCGTCTCGGCGGCGTTGCAGACGCCCGGGCCGCTGGACCTTGGCGTTGACGACGATCGCCTGCGCGGCGTCGAGGTCGGCGCTCGCGATCGACGTAGACGTGGCAGTTGCCCGAGGCGGCGTAGATCACCGGCACGGTCGCGACGCCCTTCAGCGCCGCCTTCAGCCCCTCGCCGCCGCGCGGGATGATCAGGTCGACGACGCCGGTCTGGGTGGCCAGCTCGGCCAGCTCCTCGCGGCCGCCGCCGGCGACGAGCGACAGCGCGCCCTCCGGCAGGCCCGGCCTCGGCGGCCGCCTGCGCCGGCGACCGCGGCGAGGACCGCGTTGGAGTGCGCGGCCGAGCTCGAGCCGCGCAGGACGATCGCGTTGCCGGACTTCAGGCACAGCGCGGCGGCGTCGATCGTGACGTTCGGCCGCGCCTCGTAGACGACGGCGATCACGCCGAGCGGCACCCGGACCTTGCGGACGTCGAGGCCGTTGGGCAGGCGGAAGCCGTCGATCACCTCGCCGACCGGATCGGGCAGCGCGGCGATCTGCGCGTACCCGTCGGCGATCGCGCGCGATCCGCGCGGCGGTCGAGCGTGAGGCGGTCGATCAGCGCCGCGCCGAGCCCGGCCTCGCGCCCGGCCTCCAGATCGCGCGCGTTGGCCTCGAGGATCTCGGCGGTCGCGTCGATCAGCGCGTCGGCGATCGCCTCGCAGCGCCGCGTTCTTGACGCCGGCGCCGAGCGTCGCCAGCTCGCGCGAGCGCGCGCTTGGCGGCCGCGCAGATCTCGGCGACCGATGCGACCGTCGGTGGCCATCTCACGCAAAGACTAGCGCATCGGGCGGTCTACGGCACCGGTTCAGGCCAGGACGAAGTAGTCGCGGTGAACCGCCTCGTCGCTGGCCCGCGGCAGCAGCTCGCGGACCGCCGCGGACTTCAGGCCGCGGACCTGGCGCAGCTCGTCGGCCGAGTAGTTGCAGATCCCCTTGCCGACGCGTCTCGTCGCCGTGCGCCACCTCGACCGCGTCGCCGGCGTCGAAGCTGCCGCGTCGACCTCGACGACCCCGACCGGCAGCAGGCTCGTCCCGCCTTCGCGCAGCGCCCGCGCCGCGCCGGCGTCGACCAGCACGCGGCCGCGCGACGGGCTTGGCGTACTTGAGCCACAGCTTGAAGCTCGAGTAGCGGCTCGCCTGCGGCCGGGAAGCGCGTGCCGACCGGCTCGCCGGCGGCGGCGGCCGGCGATCGCGCCGGCCGTCAGGCCGCTGGCGATCACCGTCGGGATCCCGGCCGCGGTCGCCATCTCGGCGGCGACGACCTTCGAGCGCATCCCGCCCGAGCCGAGCGGCGAGGTGGCGTGGCCGATGTCGAGCTCCTCGAGCGCGTCGAAGTCGGCGACCTCGGCGACCAGCTCGCGCCGCGGGATCGTGCGCGGATCGGCGGTGAACACGCCGCCGGCGTCGGTCAGCAGCAGCAGCTGCTCGGCGCCGAGCAGGATCGCGACCTGGGCGGCGAGGAAGTCGTTGTTGCCGAACGAGATCTCGTCGGTCGTCGTCGTGTCGTTCTCGTTGATCACCGGCACGACCCGCCACTCGAGCAGCTTGCGCAGCGTCTGGCGCGCGTTGAGGTAGTGGGTGCGCGCGCTCATGTCGAAGAAGGTCAGCAGCACCTGCGCGGTGGGCACGCCGCGGGCGTGCAGCAGCTCGTCGTAGACCTGGTAGAGCTTGCCCTGCCCGACCGCGCTGGCGGCCTGCAGCTCGTCGACCGCCCGCGGTCGCGAGACGGAGCCGGTTTGCGCGAACCCCAGAGCGCCGAGTCCCCGGGCGATCGCCCCGC
>CAVZTZ010000016.1:0-12912 GCA_963778315.1 uncultured Conexibacteraceae bacterium
GATCATGTGATCCAGTCTGGCACACAGGTTATGGAATATAAAAGCCGTTTATTATGGCGGTATACTCCTGGATGTCTTCAACGAGTTCTGGTCGGCCGCGGTTGACGCGTAAGGGCGCCGAGACGCGCGCGCGGATCGTTGACGCCGCGGCCGAGCTGATCTATCAACAGGGCGTTGCCGGCACGACGATCGAGGAAGTGCGCGACGGTGCACACGTGAGCAGCTCGCAGCTCTACCACTACTTCGAGGACAAGCCGGCGCTGGTTCGTGCAGTCATCGAGCGCCAGGCCGAAAGGGCGATCGACACGCAGGAGCGGTTCGACCTCAGCAGCCTCGACGGCCTACGGGAGTGGCGCAATTCGTGGTCGATCAGACCCGCAGCACGGGCAGACACGGCGGTTGTCCGTCGGCTCGCTCGGTTCCGAGCTTGCCGAGACGGAGCCCGAAGCCAGGGCGATGGTTGCGGCGTCCTTCAAACGCTGGAGGCCAGCATCATGGCCGGTCTTCTGCGGATGCACGCGCTGGGCCGACTCGCACCCGAGGCCGATCCCCGCCAGCTCGCGCTGGCCACGCTTGCCGCGCTTCAGGGCGGCCTCCTGCTCGCGCAGGTCCAGCGCGACCCCGAACCGCTCGCGGCCGCGCTCGACGCGATGCTCATGCTCATCGCCACCCTCAGCAGCACCACGAGCACCTCGCTCGACCGCTGAGCCCAGCACCGACGACCTACGGGACGCCGTCCCGAAGCGCGTCTGCCACATCCGCTCGATAGTGGATCATACAAGCCATTCCTGCTAGGGTCGGCGTCCAGCAGAGTGGATTGTGTGTTCCAACTATGGAAGGGATGTCGACATGGATCTGAAGGACAAACGGGCGCTGATCACCGGTGGCACCTCCGGGATGGGTATCGCCACCGCACGGGCGATGGCCGAGAAGGGCGCGTCGGTGATCATCACCGGCCGCGACGAGACCCGCGGCGCGAGCGCCGCGGAGGAGATCCGCGCGGGTGGACACGATGCGCAGTTCATCGCCGCGGATTTCTCGGAGATGTCCGAGGTGGGGCGCGTCGCCGACGCGGCAGGCGAGATCGATGTCCTGGTCAACGGTGCCGGCTTCGCCGCTCTCGGACCGACGGTTGACACCGACGAGGCGGCGTTCGACGGTCTGTTCCAGATCAACGTCAAGGCGCCGTTCTTCCTCGTCGCCGCGCTCGCCCCGAAGATCGCCGCCCGCGGCGGCGGATCGATCATCAACATCTCAACGATGGTCGCGAGCTACGGCCAGCCAGGCATGGCTGCCTACGGCGCGTCGCGCGCGGCGATCGAGCTGCTCACCAAGGCGTGGGCCGCCGAATTCGGGCCGCAGAACGTCCGCGTCAACGCGGTCGCTCCCGGTCCGACGTTGACCCCGGCAATGGAGCCGAGGTTGGCGATGGCCACTGAGTTCGCCAAGACGATTCCGCTGCGCCGGATCGCGGACGTGCACGAGCTCTCCGACGTCATCACGTTCCTCGCGACCCCGGCGGCCGGCTACATCAACGGGGCGATCATCCCCGTCGACGGCGGCCGACCGCGATCTGAGAGGGGAGGAGATGAGGCTGGTCACCACTCCCGGACGTTCGGACCGAAGCCACTCGGCCGCCCGCTCACGATCCTGCTCGCCCGCAACCCGGACAAGGCCTCCGGGTTGCGGGCCGGTAATGAGATCACAGCCCGGACTGACGTCGGCGAACTGCGCTGGAACACCAGCACGCATCGCCCTGTTCTTCAGCGCATTGCTCGTACCCGCCGGACGGTTGAGCGACAAATACGGGCGCAAGAACATATTCATGCTCGGGCTGGCCATCTTCACGACCGCCAGCCTTGCCTGCGCCGTCAGCCCGGACCTGGCGGCTGTCCCCGAGCGGTGAGAGAGACCGTGGCCGGCCGCCCGCCCCCGGCGGCTGGGCCGCGGATCGCTTCGGCACCTGTTCCGGAAGTGAGCTGTTCGAAGACCCACGGAGGGGCAACCGACACCGCTGTCCGGCCGCTTCCCTGTCGTCGCCGAGGGAGCCAAGAGCTTCGTGGCTTCGGCTTCGGTCGACTGATGACCTGAAGAGGAAGAAGACGGCGCCGCGTGCGTTTACAGGCGGCCTCCTCGCAGCACCTGCCACTGCTGCCGTGTGATCTGCCACTCGCACGAGATGCCCGACTCGCCCGGCGCCTCGATTTCGTCGATTCGTTCTCGGACACGACGCCAGCCGAGCTTGCGAGGCACGCCGGCGCTGGCGAGGTTGGCTCGGTCGTGATGGATCTCGACGCGCGTGATCGCCGGGTCAGAGAACGCGGCGTCGGTGAGCAGGTCGGCAGCATTCGTTGCGATCCCTTGGCGCAGAAACCGTCGCGCTGTCCAGTAGCCGATCTCAAGGCCGCCCGGACCGATCCGGCGATGCAGGCCGCACCCGCCGGCCACGGCGCCGTCGACGAACACGCCCATCACGACGTCGCCACCGGCGAGCCATTCTTGGTCCCAACTGTCGATCAGTGTCTGGCGGTCGGCGACCGACAGGGGCTCGTGCGCGATCCAGGGCATCCAGGGACGCAGGTGTTCGATGCTGTCAGCGACCACCTCGACGAGCTGAGCTGCATCGTCGTGGGCCCAGCGGCGTAGGATCAGCCCATTCGATCCGGCGATGTATTCCGGTAGCTGCCCGCTCACAGCGCCACCGTAGCCGAGGCGGGATGACACGCCTCAACTGTCCAGGGACCACTTCCGGTTCGTCGCTGGCTCAGGCGTGAGCTCAGAGATTGTGCTTCGGGCGTTCGCCGGCGCGAAGCAGCAACCGCTCGTCCATGCGATCCGCCGAGCGAGGTACCTTCTCGGTCGTGGATCCAGTGGCCAGGCAGACTTGGCTGAGCCTTGTTCATCGATCTGACCGTTGGCAGCGAGCGCGCGAGCAGCTGATGCGGAGGACGGGGTGCGGGTCATCCAGATCGGGTGGCGCGTGACGACTGGATAGCGCCATATCGCGTTGACCTGTACCGCATCAGCAGACAAACGAAGACAACATGAGATCCCCGGTCGCGAAAAGCAGTCGACGCCAGGCACCTGGTCGGTCGAGACAGGCAGCGCCGAGACAAGGCCGGCCGACCGGCACTGCGCATGCCTCCGCCGAGGCTTCGGGCAGCGGCGGGGGCCGCCTCGCGGTGGTGCTGCGCTGGTTGCGCGGCCGCGCCGACAATCGGATTGGCCGGCTCGCGTCGCTGTGGTTTCGCCGCTATCTCGAGGCCAGCCACAATTCAGGGGCAGCAGCATCCGCGTATTTCATCCTGTCCGCCCTCCCTGCAGCGCTCGTCGCCGTTGCGTTCTTCCACCATGGCGCAGGCAACGAGAATGCGTTTGCGGCGCGTCTGATCACCATCTCAAGCTCAACGGGCCAACCGCGAACATTGTCCACGATCTGTTCGGCACGACGTCCAACAATCTCCTGGCCGCGAGCGTCACCATCGTCATCGGGTTCCTGCTCTGGGGGCTCGCGATCGGCCAGCTCTATCAGGACCTGTACGCGCGTGCGTGGCGCATCCATGTCGGCACGTGCCACCGACCAGGCGCTGTTCGCGATCTGGTTCGTGGTCGCGAGCTGCCTCCTCGGGCTGATGGCCGCCGCGGCCGCGGAGCTTCGCAGCGACGGGTGGCTTGTGCTCATCCCCGCCTGGGTTGTCGGCTCAACGGTCTTCTGGCTGTGGACACCACGCTTCCTTCTGCATCGCAAGATCGCACTCCGCTCTCTGCTTCCCGGCGCGCTGCTCGCCTCGTTCGTCCTCGGCGGCACGATCGCCACGTCGCCACTGTGGATCGGGCCCACTGGTGAACCAGGACGCCGAGCCTTCGGCTCGTTCGGCGCCGTCATCGCGACGTTCGCGTACATCCTGATCTGCATCACCATCTCGATGACCTGTGCTGTCTTCTCACCCGTCTGGGCCGAGTGGCGACAAGCCGAACGCGAGCGCGCAGAACACTTCGCGACGGGAGGCGAGCGGGTGGCGAGCACGCATCCGGCCTCTCGACCGTGACCGCCCGACGAGGCCCTCGGCTCGCCGTCCCAGCCATGTCGGAGTCACTGCCGCTTCCGATCACGCCAGGCTCGAAGGAGGAGCCAGACCGCTG
The DNA here is from genome assembly GCA_963778315.1 of uncultured Conexibacteraceae bacterium. Lineage (GTDB taxonomy): Bacteria > Actinomycetota > Thermoleophilia > Solirubrobacterales > Solirubrobacteraceae > Palsa-465. The sequence continues at coordinate 4,144 of CAVZTZ010000016.1, forward strand.
GTCTCCAGCGCCACTGATACGGCCGGTGATTCGTGAAACCGAAGGCGACGCTGGTGATGTACATACTGTCAAGGCTGGTCGAAAAGTGGACCACCCACGCCGGTTGAAAACTAGGCCAATTGAGGGTTGAGGTGGCGGGCGCCCCGTGCCAGAGGGGGCTCGGTTATAAGTCCGGCGCCGAACGGGGTGGTGGGTGGTGCGGGTGCGACAACGGGGCGCGCATGTTTGAGGCCCTCCGAGGGGCAGAGCCGCGCGGCAGGTCTAGGAGCCCCTGGTCCTGCTCTTCGCTTGGTCAGATAACCGCACCATCGGTCGGAGGATATCACCAGACGGGCGGTTCGTCTAGTCCGCCAGCGCGGGGCGCTGCGGACGAGCGTATTCTTTGCCGCGCAGCCCGCAGATCGCACCAACACGATCGAGGCTCTCTCGGAGTGGAGCAAACACCACAGCGGCGAGGTCACACGCGCCCGCAGCGAATACTGGCTCAGAGGCACGGAAACCGACGACATCCTTCCCGCCCGCCTCACCGCATGACCGAGCGTCGCGACGTGCGGCCGGGATTGACGACGAGCCGCGAGCGGCCGTGGGGATCCACGTCGCTCCTGCACAGCATGCACGTCACCGGATCCGTCGCGGTCAGTTCGTCGTGCGGCTGGGATGCCCGACGCCCGGCCACGGTGCCAAACAGATCAAGATCCGACAATCCGCCACCGCGGTCACCTCGTGACGCTCGGCTCTCGGCCGGCGCGGTGCCATGGCAGATCCGGCCGCCTTTATCTACTCTCGATGATGCAGGCGGATTGGTCTGCGCACGGCCCGACGATCATGACGGCACGAGAGAACGTGGAACCTCTCGATTACAGTCGGTGTCACGGTGCGTGCGTTTGCACTTCAGGCAGCCGGAGCTTGCCCGGGGGGAAGTGATCTTGTGCACTTCTTGTGCACTACGTGCAGCGACATGCGGTTGGTTGTGATGCAGGTGATAGGCTGCCGACGCGGTGCATCAGCGCGAGGCTGTGTCCGGTGAACGGTAGGTGAACGGCAGGAAGAGGGGTGGCAGTGGCATGACTGTTCGATCCTGGGTGGCTGCGCTGGTAGCGATCGGAGTCGTGGCGCTTCCGGCAGCGGCGATCGCTGACCCGACTACGGTGAATGTTCGCGTCGAGGGGGCGTCACAAACCCTGTTCGAGGGGCCGGTGGCGACCTACGGCCATCCGGTCACGTTGGCTTCGGGCGGTACACCGAGTGCGACGGCACCAACAACGACGCCAACTCGTCGCCCGGCGCTACGGCGACCACCGCGCTGGTCGACGGATTGTCGAGTGTCGGCACTTCCTCGGACGGGACGTGGCAGCCGGAGTTCGACGACTTCTTCATCACCCGCATAGGTCCGGACAGTCAAACCTCGACCGAGTTCTGGGGCCTGCTCGACAATTGGCAGTTCACGCAGGGCAGTGGCTGTCAGACGGAGGTCAGCCAGGGCGACAACGTTCTGTGGGCCTACAACGCGTTCAACGCGTTCCACTTCCTGAAATTGACCGCCTCGTCGACGACGGTCGCGCCGGGGCAGGCGATCACCGTGCAGGTCACCGATGGCATGGCAGGGGGCGCTATCAGCGGCGCAGAGGTGGCTCCGGTGACCACCGATCCCGTAACCGACTACGAGACGGTGGAAACCAAGCGACCCATCGGCCGTGACGACTGACCCGTCGGGCGACGCGACGTTATCGTGGTCGACGCCGGGGTGGAAGCGGGTCAAGGCGGCTTTGTCGAACTCGATCCGGTCTAATCGGCTGGACATCTGCGTGACGCCGTGCGGCCCTGCGCAGGCGGACACGGTGGTGCGCGGGCGGCGGCGGCGACCGGGATCGCGACCACGGTCGCCGACGCGGCCAGCTCACACCGGGTGGGCTGGCACCGAGACGACAGGCGCCCAGGCGTACGACACCGCGACGCTGAGCGCCGCGGCCGCCGCCGGGGCGCCAGGTGGGACGGTGGCCTACAGCTACTACACCAACGCCACCTGCACCGCGCCGGCACAGGCGCGCAGGTGGTGGCGCTCGACAGCGATGGCCGTGTCCCGGACTCCAACCCCACCGCGGGGCTTGGTGCAGGCAGTTTTAGCTTCCAGGCCGGCTACTCCGGCAATGCCACGCACGTAGGGTTCGACGGGCGCCTGCGAGCCGTTTACCGTCACTGCCGCGAAGGCGTCGCAGACGATCACCTTCACCTCGAGTCCGCCGACCCCGGCGACGTTTGGCGGCAGCTACACACCGGCGGCGACCGGTGGGGCTTCGGGCAACCCGGTGGTGTTCTCGATCGATTCCTCCAGCGGCGCCGGGGTGTGCTCGATCAGCAACTCGGGGAGGGTGTCGTTTACCGGTGTGGGAACGTGCGTGCTGGACGCCGACCAAGCCGGCAGCGCGAGTTACACCGCGGCCGCTCAGGTGCAGCAATCGTTCGCGGTGGCCAAGCAGCCGACCACGTCGTCGCTGGTTGCCTCGCCGAGTTCGGCGCTGGCTACCCAGGCAGTGACGTTGACCGCGACGGTCACGCCCGCGCCGGATGGCGGCACGGTCGCGTTTGACAACGGGTCCGGCGCGATCGCCGGGTGCGGCGCAGTGAACGTCACCGCTGGCACCGCGAGCTGCCAGACGTCGAGCCTGCCGGTCGGCTCTGATCAGATCACCGCCGTCTATAGCGGCGACAGTAACTACCAGGGGTCGTCAAGCTCGCCGGCGTTGACCGAGACGGTCAGCGCTGACACGGCGACGAACCTGGGCAAGCTGACGCTGCAGTACGTGGAGACCTCGACGAAGTTCCAGGCGCTATCACCACTTCAGAAAAGGTGACCGAGACGCTGGTCAACGTGGAGATCGTCGTGCTGGGACAGATCACCCCGCACCTCCCGCCGGCGCAGCTCGCACAACTGGTCTCCCTTTACAAGCAGCGGGTGGCGACGCTGAATACCCAAGGATGGTTGACCGCCGCGCAGGCCAGCACCCTGGACGGCCTCGCGGGCAACCTCCAGGGCTAGGCGCCTCGGCAGCGGGTCGCTGCTGGTGCAAGAGCGTTAGCTCGCCACGACGCTTTTCGCCGAGCGCCTGCCAGGACGGGTTCAGATTCGTCCGCTCAGCAGTCTCCGGATTGCCGCCCCGGAACGCCGTCGGACCGGATCGTGTCCGGCGGCGCTTGGGGGCCGTTGCTTGGCATCGGGCTGGCTCAGCCGCTGGTCGCGGTCCAGCCAGCGAGTGCGAGGTAGCTGACCGCCTCGGTCTGGGCCTGTGCGGACTTCAGGCGCGGGCGGGTGCGAACCCACGCGCCGATCGTTGCTGAGGCCAGGGCGTACAGCAGGTCGCCCGCGAGCCCGATGATCCAGAAGACCGCTCCCAAGATGAGGATCTGCGTGACCTCGGAGCCGCGATCGGCATGCACGAACTGCGGGAAGAACGCAAGGTAGAAGATGGCCATCTTGACGTTGCCAAGCCCAACCAGCACGCCCTTGCGCAACGCTTTGGTGCGAGCTGCCCGCGTCCGGCGAAGCCGGGTCTGACTCGCTCGCCTTGGCTCTGTGACCGGCCGTCATGGCGCGCAGGCCGAGGTAGGCCAGGTAGGCGACACCAACCCAGCGGATCGTCGAGAACGCGACCGCGGAGGAGGCCAAGAGCGCGGAGAGCCCCGCCGCGGTCGCGAGCACGCGGACCGCTGAGGCGATCTCGATCCCGGCGACCGAGGCCAGAGCGCGGCTACGGCCGTGCAGGGCCCCCTGGGACATCAGAAAGAACGTCGATGGCCCCGGGATCAACGCGAGGCCGAGAGACACGAGAGCGAAGGCGATGAAGGTGTGAAAGGTCGGCATGGCGCCTCCTGATCGGTGGAGAAGCTGATACGGACAGCGTGCCCGCCATCACCCGAAAGCACAAGCGCAGAGTTCTGTCGCACTCATAAGCATTGCTGTACAGTCAACGGCGGATGACGCTCGATCCCCGCCGCCTGCGCGCCTGGCATGCCGTTGCGAGCACCGGCTCGATCAAGCAGGCCGCGATCGATCTCGGCTACTCCTCATCGGCGGTCAGCCAACAGATCGCGGCGTTGCAGCGGGAGACCGCGACGATCCTGCTGGAACCTGATGGCCGCGGAGTGAGACCGACCCCCGCCGGTGAGCTGCTCGCCGACCACGCCGCCAAGATCGTCGCCCAGCTCGCCCAGGCCGAGGATGAGCTGGCAGCGATGCGCGAGGGACAGATCGGGATGCTCCGCGTCGGGTCTTTCGCCTCCGCCGGATCTGAGCTGGTACCTCGCGCCCTCTCCTCGGTCAAAGCCACCCTGCCGGAAATTGAGATCAACCTGCGCTCCGTCGAGCGTCCCGACGCGCTCACGCTGCTTGCGCGCGGCGTCATCGACCTCGCGGTCATCGAAACCCATTCATGGGTCAGCGAACCTGAGGCGGACGGTCTGGTGTTCGAGCCCCTGCTCACTGACCTCTACCGGGTTGTTCTTCCCCGCGGTCACCACCTCGCCCGCCGGCGCCGCATCGACCTCGCCGAGCTGAGCACCGAGCCATGGATCGACCTGCGCTGCGAGGTCGGCTGCTGCCGGACCGCCACCACCGGAGCGTTCGCGCAGGCCGGCTTTCACCCGACCTGGGTCGCTGAGGCCGACGACTACTGGCCCGCCCAGGGGTTCGTCGGGGCCGGTCTCGGTCTGGCGCTCATCCCGGCATTGGCGCTCGGGGTCATCCACGCCAACGCGATCGTCCGCGAGCTCGACCCCGGCAACCTTCCCACGCGCGACGTGCTCACCGTCACCCGCCCCGCCATCCGCGACACCGCCGCCGTCCAGGCAATGATCGACGCCCTCACCGACGCAGCACAACAACAGCCTCAACCACACCCCAATCGGTCGCGCTGAGGTGCTGCTGCCGTTCGAACATGCCCACGCGAAACTGAGCCGTCACGGCCGGCAAGGAACATCATCAAGCCAGCGACAACAGTGATGGCCGAGCGTCGAGTCATGACGAACCGGTAGCCGCGGCCGAGCCAGCCGGCGGCGCATGGTCGGCATCGCTGGCCATGACCGGCGCGGAGAGGTTCTAGCCGCGGGTATGAGACGACGGGATGTTTGTCACTCCGACAGCTTCTGCCAAGTCGCCGGTGCGAGAGCTGCCTGCTGTCTGCTGCTTGTGTCCGGTTTTTGGGCGGAGCGGAAGCTACCGGCTGATCGGAGCGCATTCGAGATGACTCGGGGGTCGTGCAACGACCTCAACCGCTCGGTACCGCGACCGGAGTGCAACGGGCTTGGTCTGGGTCCGGCGATGCGACGCCCGGCTGTCTTCTAGCGCCCCGCTGGGGCGATGACGGCGAGCGCGTCGACTTCGACCCGTGCGTTCGGAACCACGAGACCCGAGATTTGGACCAGCGTGCTTGCCGGTGGCTGCGCGGCGTCGAGAAATTCGTCTCGGGCCTTGCGGATCGCGGGGAGGTCGACGAGGTCGATCACGTAGAACCCGAGCCGGATCAGGTCTGCAGGGGTCGCGCCGACGGCCTTCAGTGCGTACCCGAGGTTCGTGAACACCTGTCGGGCCTGAGCCAGCGGATCAGACGCACCGACGAGCTGGCCTTTGGCATCCAACGGAAGTTGGCCCGAGACAGCGACCACACGTCCCTCGGCGGCCACAGCGTGGCTGTAGCCATTGGTCGGCGGTAGACCCGTCGGCTCGACAAAACGTTCGATCGTCACGTCCATCTCTCCGGTAGTTCGACAGAGCCTGCCGTTTCAGTATCGCCCCCTGTCGAGAGGCTGCTGCCACGCCGACTGTCTGTCACGCCTCGAGGTTACCGACAATGACAGCTTAGGTTCTGTCTGTCGCCGATCCGGCCACCAAGCTCTGGCAACCGCTTCGCCCACCCGCTGTCCAAGAGCAGAAGTGCGAGTCGACCGGTTACGTCAGCCAAGCGCACACGCCTCGTGCTGGTCGGCGCTCAGCGTGTGGGCGTGGTGCGTGGGAGTCCGAAGTGGGGGAACACGCTGCTGTCGGCGAAGAAGGTGATCTCGGCGATGTTGCTTGCAGCGAGGGTGAGTACGAGCAGCCCATAGGCGCGCGCGATGTCTGAGTGCGGGGACGGGAGGTAGCAGCCGAAAGCGGGTTGACCGTTGGCCCGGGTCGGCACGAGCCGCAGCGGCGTCTGGTCGAGCGCGCCGCGCGCTCGTAGGAAGTTTCCGATCGCCACACCGCCCTGGTATTGGTACGGGTAGGGCGGCATCGTCAGCCAGGCATCGTCAGTCAGCAACGCCACGACGGTGTCGATGTCGCCGTCTTCGATCGCGTTCGCGAACTGTCCCACCACCTCGCGCTCACGTGGGGAATCAGGCAGGGGCGCGCGGTCTCGGCAGGCAGCGGGCAAGCGGCTCTCTAATGCGGCGCGGGCGCGACGCAGCAGGCTGTTCACGGCGGCTTCGCCGGTGTCGAGGATCGCGGCTACCTCGGCGGCGCGGAAGCCGAGGACGTCGCGTAGGACGAGTACGGCTCGTTGTTGCGGTGAGAGATATTGGAGGCCGGTAACGAACGCGAGGGCGGTCGCTTCGCGGTGCTCGTAGCGCGCCTCGGGCCCGGGTGCGTCGTCGGCGATTCCGTCGATCAGCGCGTCGGGGTAGGGCTCGAGCCAGATCGGTTCGGCCATGCGGCTGGGGGTGGGCGGATCGTTCAACGGTTCAAGGCGCTGTGGCCGGCGCGCGTTCGCTCGCAGCGCGTCAAGCGATCGGTTGGTGGCAATCCGGTACAGCCAGGTCCGGATCGACGCCCGCTCGGTGAACTGCTCCAGCCCGCGCCAAGCGGCCAGCAGTGTCTCCTGGACCAGGTCCTCTGCGTCCTGGGTCGAGCCGACGATTCGGTAGCAGTGCAGTTGGAGCTCATGCCGGTGAGGCTCGGTGAGTTCGCGAAACGCGTCCTCGTCCCCGGCACGGGCCAGCGTGAGCGTGCGTTGGGTCATATCCGCATCCTCGCATTGAACCTCTCGTGATCGGCCATTCGCTTTATAGACGTCGCGGGCGGCGGAAATTCGTCGCTGAATTTCGCAACGTCCTGACGTCTAAAGAGGTGATGACCACAAAGACAGCGAGGCCACGATGACAATCACAGACACACCCGTTCTGCTGACCCCGAACACCAACCGCTGGCGCGCGTTCGCGCTGTTGGCGGTGGCGTTCTTCATGACGGTCATCGATCTGACGATCGTCAACACGTCGTTGCCGACGATCGGCCGCGATCTGCACTTCTCGGCGACGAACCTGCAGTGGGTGGTGACCGCCTACGCGCTCACGTTCGGCGGCTTTCTGCTGCTCGGCGGCCGTGCCGCGGATCTGCTCGGCCGCCGCCGGGTCTTGATGCGGGGCTCGGTCGTGTTCACGGCGGCGTCGCTGGCGTGCGCGCTCGCGACCGGCGAGGCGTTCCTGATCGGCGCCCGCGCGGTGCAGGGGATGGGCGCGGCGATCATGGTGCCGGCCGCGCTGTCGATCGTGATGAACATGTTTGAGGAGGGCGCCGAGCGCAACAAGGCGCTCGGGATCTGGGGCGCGCTCGCCGCCAGCGGCGCGACCGTCGGGCTGGTCACCGGCGGGCTGCTGACCCGGTACGCCGGTTGGCAGTACATCTTCTATCTGAACGTCCCGATCGGGATCGCCGCGCTGGTGTTCGCGCCGCGGATCGTCCCCGAGAGCCGGCTCGCCACCGACGCGCCGGCGGTTCGACGCGCTCGGCGCGGTCACCGGCACCGGCGGGCTGGTGCTGCTGGTGTACGCGATCTCGCAGGCGCCGCAGTACGGCTGGGGCGGCACGAGAACGATCGCGGTGCTCGCGGCGGCCGCGGCGCTACTGGTCGCGTTCCTGGTGATCGAGAGCCGGGCCGAGGCGCCGATGCTGCCGCTGTCGATCTTCCGGCTGCGCACCTTCGCCGGCGCGAACGTGGCGGGGCTGCTGCTGGGCGGCAGCTTCTTCGCGTTCTTCTTCGTCGGCACGCTGTACATGCAGCAGGTGCTGCACTACAGCGCGCTTCAGTCCGGAGTGGCGTGGCTGGCCACGTCGGTGACGTCGATCGCGCTCGCCGGCCTCTCGCAATACCTGGTGACCCGCATCGGCCCGAAGGTCGTAATGGCGATCGGGATGACACTGATCGGCGCGGGCGTGCTCTGGGCGACCCAGGTGCCCGTCCACGGCCACTACCTCGGCAACCTGCTCGGGCCGTTCGTGGTCGCCGGCGCCGGGACCGCGTTCGCGTTCATCCCGATCTCGATCGCCGGCGCTCGCGGGCGTTGAGGAGCACCAGGCCGGGCTCGCGTCCGGGCTGTTGAACACCACCCAGCAGCTCGGCGGAGCGATCGGGATCGCGATCGCCTCGGGCGTCGCCGCCAGCCACACCAAGGCGCTGCTCCACGCCGGCCACGCCGCTCCCACAGCGCTCACCGGCGGCTTCCAGCACGCGCTCTGGGTCCTCGGCGCGATCGCGCTGCTCGCCCTCCCCGCGATCTTCGTGCTCATCCGCCGCGACGAGCTCACCGACGCCATGGCCAAGACCACGGTCCGCGAGCCCCAGCCAGCACTCGCTGGCGCCGACTGAACCGTCAACACCAAGCTCGATACTCAAACCGCTAAGGAGACCCAACCACGTCCACCCCAACGCCAAACACCAGTTGAGCCCGGCACCAAGAACGTGGGGCCAGAACCGCCTGGTGCGCGGTGTCAGCCGCGATCGCGACCGACGCCGGTCAGACGTT
>CAVZTZ010000017.1:0-3910 GCA_963778315.1 uncultured Conexibacteraceae bacterium
ATCCCCGTGAAGAACTCAAACAGGGCGCTGGCGACCAGCAGCAGAATCGACAGGCGCTCCAGCACGGCCGCCGCCGTGCGGGGCGGCGGCCAGTCGAACAGGCGTGGGATCACCGACCAGAGCTTGGCGAGCAACACCGGCACCGCGATCAACCCGACCGTGATGTGGGCGCCCTGCGTGAACGCGTACAGCCAGCTGGGCGCGCCGGCGGGCAGGGTGATCAGCACCGGAATGTCGTAAGCCGGCGGGATCAGCGCGTTGTGGCCGAGCGCCGGCCGGTAGGCGTCCTGCGAGATCACGCCGGTGAGCGCGACGATCGCGATCAGCGGCAGCAGGATGCTGCCCAGCAGCGAGGTCAGCCACGGTCCGCGTAGCGGACTGCGCCAGAACTCGGGGCGGAACGGGCCGCCGGGATTCGGGAGGTCGTCGAGCTTTCGCACCGGCAGCCAGCGTGCTGGTTCTCCCGGGGCAACGCAATTACGGAACGGGAAATGCGGCCGTCGAGACCATCGAGCACCGGCTAAAGGAGCGGCGCCACGGATGCCGATCTACTCCGGGTCCAGGCTCCGCCCATGAACGCCACCCTGCCGCCATCGCCCACGCCTGTCTTCAACGGCCGCTTCACGGAGGGGTGTGCCCGCCGGCTCCTGTGGCGTGCTGGGTTCGGGCCGACGCCGGGTCAAGCCGCCCGGCTCGCCCGCCTCGGCCTCGATGGCGCCGTCGCCTCGATGACGCGACCAACCGGCCCCGCTCAGCTGATCGGCCGCGCACCCGAGGCGGCTCCCGGCAGGCCGCTTGATCCCTTCAACGTCTGGGGCGATGACCACTGCTGGTGGCTGGACCGGATGGTTCGATCGACCCACCAGCTGACCGAGCGGATGACGCTGATCTGGCATAGCTGGTTCGCGACCTCGATCGACGGCGCCAACGCCCGGCTGATGATCGCCCAGAACTGGATGATGCGCGGACACTGGCTCGGCAACTTCCACGACCTGCTCCTCGACGTCACCAAGGACCCGGCGATGCTGATGTGGCTGTCGGGCAACGGCAACAACAAGTACAGCCCGAACGAGAACTACGGCCGCGAGGTGATGGAGCTGTTCACGCTGGGCGCCAATCGCGGCTATACCCAGGACGACGTCCACAACCAGGCACGTGCTTTGACAGGTTGGACGAACAAGTGGAACGCGGTGGGGCCGTACGACTTTCACTTCGACCCGACGCTCCACGACGACGGGATCAAGACGATCTTCGGCCATCACGGCACGTTCAACTGGGTCGACACCTGCCGGCTGTGCGTCGAGCACCCACTGCACGCGTCGTTCATGGTGACGAAGCTGTGGGGCTACTTCATCCCAGTGCCGCCACCGCAGCGCGACCTGAAGGCACTCGAGCATGCGTACGTGACGAGCGGCTTCGAGACCCGGCCGCTCGTGGAGGCAATCCTCCGCCATCCGCTGCTCTATGCGGGCCCACGCCAGGTGACGCCGCCGATCGTGTTCACGGCCGGAATGCTCCGCGCGCTGCGGATGACGATCACGACGAACGACTGGTCGTCGATCGGCACGCAGTGCGGGCAGCGCCTTTTCGAACCGCCGAACGTCGCGGGTTGGAACTACGACGACTGGTTCGACACCGCCCGCTGGGCCGCCCGGTTCGAGGCGGTCGCGACGGCACTCTCGCCCGCCTCGATCTCCCCCGGGACCAAACGCTATTCGGCCACCGAGACCCCCCGGCAGGCACTGGCGAGCGCGCTCGCCTACTGGGACGACCCGCCGCTCTCGACGCAGACGACGGCGAACCTGCTCTCGTTCAGCGTCGCCGCAGCCAGGCAGATCACCGCGGACTGGGAGCAGACCACCTACCGGGTTCTGCGCCAGAACGCACTGCGCGCACTGGTTCCGACGACCCCGGAGTGGCAGACGAACTGATGAGCACCGACAGGCACTGCTGTAACGGCTTCACGCAGTCGGAGGCGATGCGCCGAACGCTGTCGGGCGGCAAGCGCGATGCCCGCGAATGGGACCCGCGGATGCCGCTGCCCGCGGGAGCCGGCGTCGATCGCCGCCGTTTCCTGCTCGGCGCCGCCGGCGGAGTCGTGTCGGTCTACGGCGCCGGACGGCTGGGGCTGACCGATCGCCTGCTCGGCGACGGGATCGCGCGGGCGGCGAGCGTCCAGAGCACCACCAGCCCGATCCTCGTCTCGGTGTTCGTCGCAGGCGGGCTCGACGCACTCTCGTTGCTGGCGCCCGTCTCCGACCCGCTCTACTCGCAGCTGCGCCCGACATTGGCGGTCTCGCCGGTCGGAACAATTCCGTTCACCGAGGACCCGTCGTTGCACTGGCATCCGTCGGCCGCCTCGTTCGCGAAGCTCCACGGCGCCGGCAAGATGACCGTGTTCCCGGGGATCGGCTATGCCAACCCGGACATGTCGCACTTCGACTCGCGCCACTACTGGGAGGTCGGCGACACGGACGAGCGCCTCGACACGGGCTGGCTGGGCCGCTACCTCGATCGCGTCGGCAGCCCCGACAATCCCCTGCAGGGACTGTCGATGGACGGTCAGGCGAACCCGACGGTCGCCACCGCGCACAACCCCGTCGCGGCAATCGACCGGCCGGAGGACTTCTCGCTCTGGCTCGACAACGTCTGGTCGAACATCTTCGATCTGACGCTCGAGGCGACCGCGTCGCTCGGGCAGGCGCAGGCGCACGCTTCAGACGCCGCCATCGCCCAGGTCGCCCAAGCCGCCTCCGAGTCGGCCTACGTGCGCGGTGCGCTGGCGCCGTTCCGCAACTCGAGCGGCGATGCCGCCTATACGAGCCCGGTCAACTACCCGGCGACGACCTCGGGCGACCTCCCGCAGCGGCTCGCGGGGCTCGCGGCGATGATCGCCGCCGGCCTGCCGCTGAGGTGCGTCGCGCTGACGAGCGACACTCAGGTCGACACCCACTCGGCACAGGCCGCGACGTTCGACCCGGCGGTGCAGCTGGTCGCCGACTCGCTGGCGGCTTTCCAGGCCGACCTCGAGGCTCGCGGCGTTGCCGATCGCGTGCTCGTGCACGTCTGGTCCGAGTTTGGTCGCCGCGCGCAGGAGAATGGCTCGCAAGGCACCGATCACGGCGCCTCCGGAACCTCGCTGCTGATCGGGACGCGGGCGAGCGGGACGATGGTCGGTGAGTTTCCGGGCCTCACGAACCTCGACCCCAACGGCAACCAGATCGAGAACGTCGACTACCGCGCCGTCTACTGCTCGCTGCTGGAGCAGTGGTTCGACTACGAAGCCGCGGCGGTGATCCCGGACGCCGGGTCGTTCGCACGCTACCCCCTGCTGAAGGCGTGAAGGTGAGGCGCGCGGTCGCGGCTGGAGCCGCGCTGCTCGCCTGCGGCCTGGCCGCCGCCGGGGGCGGCGCGGCGCCGACCGCGGCAGTCGAGGTCGGCCCTCACACCGCCGCGAAGGCGCCCTCCGACATGATCGTCTACGCCCAGGAGTGGTCGATGTATGCCTCGCGCGCGTCGGTGCCGGCGGGGAAGATCAGCGTCCAGCTCTGGAATCGCGGCCAGGATCAGCACGACCTGCGGATCCGGCGAGTCGGCTCGCGCGGGATGTACGGCGCCGTCGACGGGGCGGTGAAGGTCACGAACTCAGGCGCGATCAGCTCCACAAGCTGGACCCTTCAACCCGGACGCTACGAGCTGTACTGCTCGCTGCCCGGCCACCTGATGAAAGGCATGCACTTCGAGATGACGGTCAGCGCGACGTAGTAGCGTGCCGTGCTGATGGCCGTCGGCGCCACCGACCGCGCGCTGCTCTCGATCGACGAGGCGCTCGTCCTCGTCGGCGAACGGGTGCGCGCACTGGAGATCGAGGATGTGCCAGCAATACGTAATCTAGTCGAGCAGGAACAGT
>CAVZTZ010000018.1:0-385323 GCA_963778315.1 uncultured Conexibacteraceae bacterium
TCGTCTACGTGCCACCGGGCGTCCACGTCGAGATGCCGCTGCAGGCCTACTTCCGCATCAACACAGAGTCGATGGGCCAGTTCGAGCGCACGCTGATCATCGCCGACGAGGGTTCCTACGTGCACTACGTCGAGGGCTGCACGGCCCCGACCTACAGCGCCTCGCTCGCTGCACTCCGCGGTGGTCGAGCTGCTCGCCAAGCCGGGCGCGCGGATCCGCTACACGACCGTGCAGAACTGGTCGGCCAACGTCTTCAACCTGGTCACCAAGCGGGCCGTCGCCGAGACCGACGCGACCGTCGAGTGGGTCGACTGCAACCTCGGCTCGAAGCTGACGATGAAGTACCCGAGCGTGTACCTGATGGGCGAGCGCGCCCACGGCGAGATCCTCTCGATCGCCTTCGCCGGCAAGGGCCAGCATCAGGACGCCGGCGGCAAGATCATCCACGCCGCCCCGAACACGACCTCGAACATCTTCGCCAAGTCGATCTCCAAGGACGGCGGCCGCGGCTCCTACCGCGGTCTGCTGGAGATCGCCAAGGGCGCCCACGGCTCGAAGTCGAAGGTCGTCTGCGACGCGCTGCTGCTGGACGAGCACTCGCGCTCGGACACCTACCCGACGATCCGCATCAGCGAGGACGACGTCAACGTCGGCCACGAGGCGACCGTCTCGAAGGTCGGTGAGGACCAGCTCTTCTACCTGATGTCGCACGGCATCCCCGAGGAGGAGGCGTCGAAGCTGATCGTCAACGGCTTCATCGAGCCGATCACCAAGGAGCTCCCGATGGAGTACGCGGTCGAGATGAACCGCCTGATCGAGCTGCAGATGGAGGGTTCCATTGGCTAGCACCGCGCTCGCAGCTTCCCGACCTTCAAGGGCCGCCCCGGCTGGGAGTTCACCGATCATCTCCGAGCTCGACCTCGAGCGCCTATCGAGCGCTCGGCGGTCGCATCCGAGCTGCGGCCGGCGGCGCCCGGCGCGCTGTGGGACTTCGCCGACGGCCGAGCTGCCGGCCGGCGTCACGGTCGGCGTCGACGATCGCGATGGGACGTACGATCACGGTCGCGCCGCGGCGTCGTCGTCGAGCGACCGATCCCGCTGGCGCGGTGCAGACCGCCAGCTGGCACGATCGTCAACCAGCGCACCCGCATCGTGCTCGAGGAGGGCGCTCAGGCCGAGGTCTGGGAGCAGTTCTCTGTCCGGAGCCGAGAGTCGACGGCGTCTTCAACATCACCACCGAGCTCGTCGTCGGCGACGCGCGCGCACCTGCGGTACGTCTGCGGCCAGGCGCTGTCCGAGAGCAGCTGGGTCTTCGGCGCCCAGCGCGCGGTGGTCGGCCGCGACGCGCTCGCTCGACTGGGTCGCGCTCGGCTTCGGCTCGCGCTCCGGCCACGTGCTGATGGAGACCCGCCTCGCCGGCGAGGGTGCCGACGCGCGCGTCACCGGCGCCTACGCGACCCACGGCCGCCAGCACATCGACTTCGACACCACCCAGGAGCACGCGGCGCCGAACACGACCTCGGACCTCGCCTTCCGCGGCGTCCTCCAGGACCGCTCGAGCGCCGTCTGGAAGGGCAACATCATCGTCGACCCGGGCGCCCAGAAGACCGACGCGTTCCAGGAGTCGCGCAACCTGCTGCTCTCCAAGCGGGCTCACGCCGACGCGATCCCGGGCCTCGAGATCCAGGCCAACGACGTGCGCTGCACGCACGCGGCGGCGGTCGCCCAGGTCGATCCCGAGCAGCTCTTCTACCTGCGCTCGCGCGGGCTCGTCCGAGGACGAGGCCAAGCGGCTCGTGATCGAGGGCTTCCTGTCGGCGCTGGTCGAGCGCTTCGCAGAGGGCCGCGTCCGTGACGTGCTCGCCGAGGCGCTCGAGCGGCGCCTCGCGCTGATCCTCGACTGACGCTGATCAGATATCCAGCTCGCGGCGCAGGAGCAGGCGCCGGTGCAAGACGATCGTGACCGTGTAGCGCCCAGCGGGGAGCCGATGGCGCTCCGTCCCCAGCACGTAGCGCCGCGTCGTTCCCGAAATTCGGGGAAGCCGCCGAGTAAAGATCACTCGGTGCCCGTGCCAGACCCGGGCCAGCAGCCCGGTGAGAGGGCTGCGCGGGGCGGAGAGCTCGATCTGTAGCGCTCGGCCGGCGTCGGTCTCGCGAAGATCGTGCGCAGTCAGCACCGGAGCTTGCTGGGTCGAGCCGGCCGGCACCGCCAGTGGGGTGAGGGGGTTGCCGGCCGCGATCGAGCTGCAACCGTTGGCGACCGACTTGTCGTTCAACCGCGCAGTGATGAACGGCAGCGCCTCGGCGAGGAACACGACGAACGCATCGTCGTGGCTGATCCCGTTGTACACGTGGAACTCCACCGAGCGCCCCCGCTGGCAGTAGATGTGTGCGAGCTGCTGCACATCGCGGACGGGCATCAGCCCGTCGCCGGTCCCGTCCGAGTCGCCGTTGGCGATGAACAGCGGGCCTGCCGGGGTGCCGGCGGTGCTCATGATCATCTTGTTGAGGATCGGCGCCAGCGCCGGCACTCCCGAGAAGCCGTGGTACTCCGGTTTGAACAGCTTCGTCAGGTCGGGGCCGAGGTCGACGGTGTCGAAGGTATTGGCGCAGCCGGCCGCGTCGGCCGCGAACACCTGTCGCCCGAGCGGGGAGAGGTATGGCGTCAGATCGATGTGGAACCCGCGCGACAGGCCGAGCAGGGCGGCGGGCAGGACGCCGGCCATCGACGAGGTGGGGTTGACGTAGTGGAAGACGTGCGCGTAGTCGACTGGGATGCCGCCCTCGGCGGTGCCGACGATGTCGAGCTTCGGGGCGTATGTCGGAGCCAGCTCGGAGGCCCAGTCGGTGGCAATCGAGCCGCCCGAGTAGCCCTCCAGCGCCACCGGGGTGTCCGCAGGGGAGAGCCCCAGCAGGTTCTCCGCGGCGCGGACGCCGTCGAGCGTGTCGTAGCCCGCCTCCTGTCCGGCGCCGTAGTCGAAGGCCTCACCTTCGTAGTCGGCGGTCACAACCGTGTATCCGAGTTCGGCGTAGGCGAGCATCGCGTTGGCCTCGAGTTCGGCCGACTCGTAGTGCGAATTGCCGCCCTGCAGGGTGTAGGAGGGGTCGCAGATCCCGCCGAGCGCGTCGTACGCCGTTTGGTAGGAGAGGAGCTTCGGCGTCGTCAGGGCAACGGTCGGGCGGATGATCGTCGCCACCGTCACCGTCGGCTGGCGGAGCTCGTTGATCGTTCGATACAGGATCTGCGTCGCCGACAGCCCCGACGTCACGCCGAGGTCGGCCAGCGTGATCGTACGGGTCCTCAGCACGGTGCCCGGCGCAATCCCTTTCAACGGACCGGAGTACGCGTAGAACGGATCCGCCGAGGGAAGAACCGGCGTCGCGGCGGACGCGATCGCACCGAACGCGGCGGTGCATACCAGCACCAGCACCAACGCCAGCAATCCGCCAGGCACACGCTTTCGGGTCAGCTCCCTCACAGCCCAGCTAGTGTCGCGCCTGCGGACGGGGGCGTGCCTCGGTGGCGCCGCCAATCTTTGGGTGAACTGGTTGTGCCGGCCAACAAGGGCCGAGATCCGGTACATGCCCGATGTCACGCCGAGCCTGCTCGCGGTTGACAGCGCCGGCAGCGATTGACGACGATGTGCGGATGGCGAGCGCCGCGGAGGAGAGCGTCGCCGGCGATCAGGCGGTTCAGGCGGCACGCGTGCATGTCGTGTCTGCACTGCTGGCGGACGTCGATCGATTGACCGACAGAGGGGTCGCGGCGATACGTGCGGAGATTCCCGCGTACGCCGCCCAGGACGGGCGTTTCTTCGAAGACGTCACCGATCAGGTGCGCCGTCACTACTCGGCGATCCTGTCGACCTTTCTGGAGGCACGGTCTCCAACGCTCGCCGACATTGCATTCGTGCGCGGCGGCGCGACCCGGCGGGCACGGGCAGGATTTGCGCTGGAGGACTACCTCAACGCGTACCGCGTCGGCCAGCAGGTGATCTGGGAGGCGATCGTCGCGTCTGCGGGCCAGACGGCCGCCGGTCGCGGCGCGGCGCTGACGCTCGCATCGCCGCTGATGCGCTACATCGACTTCGCCAGCACCAGCGCCGCCCACTCCTATGTTGAGTTCCGCCAGTACGTCGTCGCGGATGCCGATCGTGAGCGCCGGGATCTGCTCGAGCATCTGCTGGCCGGCGAGCTGCCTGTTCGGAGTCCATTGATGGCCGCTGCAGAGCGCTACGGGATCGGTCAACAGACGCGGATGCTGGTGGCAGTCGCGGTCCCGGTCGGAGGCGTGCAGGGAGCCGGCGAGCCTGACGCGGCGAGCGCAGCGCTCGCCCGCAGCGGACTCCGTGAGGCGACCACGCTGGTGGTCGTCCGCCAGGCTGAGATCGTCGCTTTGCCCGCGCTCGGCGCCGGCGAGGATCCCGGCGCGCTGTGTGATGGGCTGGAGCAGTTGCAGGTACGCCTTCGGCGCGAAGGGCTGCCATTGGCGATGGGGATCAGCACCGTTGCCGGTGGCGTCGCAGAGCTGCCTCGGGCGTACCGGGAGGCGCGCGAAGCGCTCGGGTGCGTTACGGAGGATGGTGGGGTCACAGCGCTGACCCAGCTGTCACCGTTCCGGTACCTCGGTCTGCGCGCCGACGATACCGCCAGGCGTTTGGTCGACCAGCGGACGCGGGCGTTTCTGGATGACGATCGCCGGCGAGGCGGCGTATTGACCGCCACGATCCGCGTGTTCGCTGACGCGGACCTGAACATGCGGGTCGCTGCCGAACGTTTGCACATCCACCCCAACACCGCGCTGTACCGGCTCGGGCGCGTGGAGGAGCTGACCGGCCGTAATCCCCGCCTCTTCGCGGACTTGCTCGACCTGATTGTCGCGATCGCGATCGACGACACGGAGAGCGTGTCGCAGTAGCCCCAGGCGCACAGGCTGCAACCAGCGGCGCGCGCGTCCGGGTCATCCCGGAGACCAGGTACGGGGATTTCCGACTGGTCGGCGCGCCGGGCGTCGCGGACAATCGATCGCATGACAGCGATGGGAACCAAATCGGAAGGGCCAGCTCTGCGCGTGACGCGTGCGCGGGACCGCCGGATCCTCGGAGGCGTCTGCGCCGGTCTGAGCGGTGTGCGTGGGATCGGGACCGGCAGCTGGCGCGCGATGTTCCTGCTCGCCGCTCTGTGCGGAGGTGTGGGAATCATCGCCTACCTCGCGTGCTGGCTGGTGATCCCGGAAACCGAGGAGACGCCGGAGACCGAAACGGTCCGCAGCGTCGTCCTGCTCGCCTGGGCGTCAGGCGGCCTCGTCGGGGTCGTGCTCGTCGCGGGGCTGAGCGCCGCGGCGACGGTGTTCGGGCTCGGCTGGATCGTCGTCGGGCTCGCCGGGGTCCTGCTGGTGTTCGCGCTCAGCCCCCTCGGCAAACGGGTGCCACCGATCGCGGCGCTGATCACTGTCGCGGCGCTGTCCCTGCCCGCCGTCGCCGTCGCGCTCAGCCCGCTGCGACTCAGCCTGCAGGACGGAGCGAGCGTCAGCCAGCCCGCGACTGCCGCCGCCGCGCAGGACACCGTGTACCGCAGCGGTTTCGGCACCCAGCTGATCGATCTGCGTCGCACGGCCCTGCCGAGCACCGGCACCGTCACGATCCACGTCGACGCCGGTCTGCGACGGACGATCGTGGCACTGCCGAGCGACACCTGCGTGCGGGTCACGATCGACTATGCGATCCATCCGTTCGCGAGCCAGCTGGCGACCCTCGTCGACGGTCGCAGCGAGTCGCCCTTCCACGGCATCGTCCTGTTCGGAGACCTGTACGGCGTGCAGAGCGATGACATGAGCGGCACCGTGAACAGCGCCGGCAGCCTCAACGGGCCCACCTTGAAGATCGACTTCACCTCCCAGGGCGGGAGCCTGTACGTGCGCGACTACCCGGACACCGTCTCGCCCGATACGACCCCGAACTGGCCGGGGTTCCGGGTGACGGTCGAGCCGCGACCGAACCTCGCCGGCGAACCGAAGAAGGTCGCGAAGATGATGGTCGCCGCCTGGCACCGTCGGCGGCGCCAGGAGATCGCCAACAAGCAGCTGATCGACCGGCTGATGCCAGGGCCATGCGTCAGCTGACCGCTTCCAACTCCCGGACGTTGCCGCTCGCGGCCAGTGTCGCGCTGTTCGCGGCCGTGCTCGCTGCGATGGTGCCCGGTCATCCGACGGCTGTGGCGGTGCCGCTGGCGGCGATCGGTGTGATCGCCGGGCTCGCGTGCTCCGCTCCGCCCGCCATCCGGCGCCTGCGGAACCGGCGCAGCCTGTGGCTGCTGGTCGTGCTGGCGGGTCTGATCATCGCCTGGGTCGTCGTCGGCCTCAGCGACGCGGGCGGTCTCGGACGGCCCTTCGGATACTTCACACGGGGGACGCCGCTCCCCGCATTCGGCCTCTCCAACTTCGTCCCGCAGGAATCGTGGCCGTGGCGGCTCGGCCGCGTACCGATGTGGCCGCTCGTGCTCGCGGTGATCTGCGCCGCAGGCGGCTTCGTGCTCGTCGCTGACGCGGTGCGGGTCCATATCGGCCTGGCGCGGCCATCCCGTTCGGTGTGGCGCTCGATCACGGCGACCCCGACCCGCGGCGGTCGAGTCGCGGTCCGCGCGATTCCGGGTGTCGTGCTCGTCGCGGTCGCGGCCCTGTTGCTCGTCGGGTTGATCAACCCCTACGCCGGCGACCATCCGATCGGCCAGACGGTTGGGCTGGTGGCGATCGCCGCCATTGCCGCCCTGCTGATCGTCAGCCCCGTCGCGGTCGGCGTCGCGTTCAGCCTCGACTTCGACAAGGAGCAGCGTGCCCGCGAAGGTGAGCGGCAGCGGTTCGCCGCGCACCTCCACGACTCGGTCCTGCAGACGCTGGCACTGATCCAGCGCCAGGCCGGCGATTCCGAGGCGGTGGTCAAACTCGCCCGCCGCCAGGAGCATGCGCTTCGCGTCTGGATGGCAGGGGAAGCCGACCTCGGCAGCGCCACCGTTGTGTTCGCGCTGCGCGACGTGATCGGCGAACTCGAGGATGAACACGGGATCAAGGTTGAGCTCACCGCGACCGGCGACGCGAAGCTCGACGGTCGCGGCGAGGAGCTGATCGCCGCCGCCCGGGAGGCGCTGCGTAACGTCGCCCGGCACGCGCCCGGCGCTCCTGTCAACGTGTTCCTCGATGTCAGCGCGACCGGAACGGAGCTGTTCATCCGCGACAGCGGCCCCGGGTTTGATTTCGCGGAGGTTCCGCTCGAGCGCCGCGGGCTCCGTGACGCGGTCATCGGCCGGATGCGGTTCGCCGGGGGCAGCGCGACCGTCGACTCGAGCCCCGGCGAGGGGACCGAGGTGGCGTTGATGCTGCCGCACCTGAACGGCAGGGGGCGATGAGCGACGGGACGCTGCGGGTCGTCGTCGTCGACGACCATCAGCTGTTCCGCGCCGGCGTGCGCGCCGAGCTGCTCGCGAGCTGCGCGGTGGTCGGGGAAGCCGCGGTTCCGGCTGAGGCGGTGAGCGTGATCGCCGCAACCCGCCCCGACGTCGTGCTGCTCGACGTGCACCTGCCCGACGGGGGCGGCGTCGCGGTGCTCCACGGACTCAAAGAGGCGGGCGTCACGCCGCCTGTCCTGGCACTGTCGGTCTCGGACTCGGCGCAGGACGTCGTCCCGATGATCCGGGCAGGGGCGCTGGGCTACGTGACCAAGACGATCGAGACCTCCGAGCTGCTGCAGGCGCTGCGGACGGTCGCCGCCGGAGACGCATACTTCAGTCCGCGCCTGGCGGCGTTCGTGCTGCAGGCGTTCAGCGATCGGGCTCCTCGGGAGTCGAGCGGCCCCGGGTTGGAGGACCTGACGCCACGTGAGCGCGAGGTCCTCCACCATCTGGCGCGCGGCTACGCCTACAAGCAGATCGGCGTGCGGCTGGGGATCAGCGCCCGCACGGTCGAGTCGCACGTCGGTGCGGTTCTCCGCAAACTCCAGCTCACCTCACGGCATGAGGTGACGCACTGGGCGGCCAGCCGAGGTCTGATCACGACCGAGGACGCCGACGAGATCTCCACCCAGGGGTAGAGACAGGTTCCACCGCTGCGCCGATGTGCGCTCGAGCTTCTGCTGTGACGATCTGATCGCCGTCCGAGATCCGTCCAAGGGGAGCCGCATGTTCACATCAATTGCACGCACCACGATCAAACGCCCGCGGCGGATCGCCGCACTCGCCCTTGTCCTGGTGATCGCGGCCGGCGCGTTCGGCGGGCCTGCGGCGGGGCTGCTCAACGCCAAGAACAGCTTCCAGGACCCGTCCTCGGCCTCGTCGCGGGAGCAGGCGCTGATCGAGCGCGTCACCGGCGCCGAGGCGAGCCCAGGGGTCCTCGCCCTGATCAAGGCACCTCCATCGAGCACGTTGATCAGCCGCATTCGGCAGGAGATCACCGCCACGCCCGGCGTCGCAACTGTCGTGGCCCCGCCCGCACATGGGGCGTCTGCGCTCGTTTCCCACCGTGGCAATGAGACCCTGCTGGCGGTATCGCTGCGGGCGAATGCCACAGCGGATGACGTCGTCAGCGCGCTCGCCGGCCGGCTCCCACACGACGTGTTGCTCGGCGGCAGCGACACAGCCAACAAGCAGGTCGGCTCGCAGGCGTCCAAGGACCTCGGGTTCGCCGAGCTGCTCGCGTTTCCGCTGCTGGCGGTCCTCGGGTTTCTGATCTTCCGCGGAATCGCGGCGCTGCTGCCGGTCGCGGTCGGTGGCACGGCTGTGCTCGGCGCCTTCAGCGTCCTGCGCGTCATCAACGGGGTGCTGTCGCTATCGAACTTCGCACTGAACCTCGTGATCGGCGTCGGACTCGGCCTCGCGGTCGACTACAGCCTGCTGCTGATCTGGCGGTTTCGCGAGGAGCTCTCGACTGGCGCTGATACAGGCGAGGCGCTCGCACGAACGCTCAGCACTGCCGGGCGCACGATCACGTTCAGCGCGCTGACCGTGGCTGCAGCGATGCTGACGCTGACGCTGTTCCCGCAGCGGTTCCTGGTGTCGATGGGGATTGGTGGCGCCGCCGTCGCGCTCGTCGCCGGCGCGGTTGCCCTGCTGCTGCTACCGGCACTGCTGGTCCTGCTGGCGCCGCGAATCGGCCGCGTGGTTCCGGAACCCGACGGAACGGGCCGCTGGTACCACGCGGCACATGCCGTGATGCGCCGTCCAATTCTCGTCGCGACCGCAACCACGGCCCTGCTCCTGGCGCTGGCGGCCCCCGCGCTGGGCGTCCACTGGGCCGGGGTCGACGCGACGATCCTGCCCACGTCGGATTCGGCTCGCGTCGTCTCCGACGCGGTCACACGGAACTTCTCAAATGCCGACCTCAACCCGGTGACGATTGCCGCCACCGCGCCGCCGTCGGCCGCCCGCCAACTCGACGGCTACGCGAGCGAGGTGCGGGCGATCGACGGGATCACGTCGGTGGCCAAGCCGCGCTACCTTGGCGCCGGCGTATGGGAGATCAATGCGACCGCCGCCGGCGACCCGATCAGTGCGCCGGCGCAGCGCACGATCGCCGCCGTCGAGAAGCTCCAGACGCCGTTTGCCGTCGAGGTCGGAGGCAGCGCCGCCGAGTTCCACGACCAGCGCGCGGCGATCGCCGACCACCTGCCGCTGGCCCTGGCCGTGCTGTCGCTGCTGACGATCGCGATCCTGTGGCTGATGACCGGCTCGGTGATCCTGCCGATCAAGACGCTGTTGATGAACATCCTGACAGCGGGCACGGCCGCCGGCGCGCTCGTCCTGATCTTCCAGAACGGCCGCCTGACCGGGCCACTCGCGTATACGAGCCAGGGTGGGATCGAGCAGACCAACTTCCTGGTTCTGGTCGCTGTTGCGTTCGCCCTGTCGACCGATTACGGCGTGATGCTGCTGAGCCGGATCAAGGAGGCGCGGGACGGCGGGCTCGATAACCGCGAGGCGGTCGCCCGCGGTCTGCAGCGCAGCGGCCGGATCGTGTCCGCCTCGGCGTTGCTGATGGCGGTCGCGATAGGCGCCTTCGCGACCTCGAAGGTGATCTTCCTCAAGGAGATCGGGGTCGGCGCGGTGGTGGCGGTCCTGGTCGACGCGTTCCTCGTCCGCGGCGCGCTGGTACCGGCGCTGATGGCGCTGCTCGGCGAGCGCAACTGGTGGGCGCCGGCGCCGCTGCGGGCGCTGCACCGACGAATCGGCATCAGTGAGGACGGCTCCCGGCGCCGTCCGGCGCCGTCCGGGGCATAGCGGACTACGTTGTGGTTCGCATGGGACCTCAACGTAGTCGGACCGTCGGCGACACTTTGGCGCAGATGAACGAGGCATCGGATCCGTTCCCGCAGAGCATCCAGCTCTCGGCAATCGGCTTGCTGGCGGCGTTCCTTCTCGGCGGCGCCTTTACCCGCGTCCCCCACAGTGTCGCCGCGAGCCTCATCGGCGTATCGCTGAGCGTCATCTGTGCTGCTGTCGGGTCCGGCCGGCGAGCGTGGTGGCTGTCGTTGTCGCTGTTCTTCATCGCCGGCGCCGGGGTCGTGCTCAACGCTGGCGGGACGCACAGCGGCGTCGGCTGGTTTGCGATGTGCGTTCTTGCGTTCCTCGCCATCCCGGTGCTCGGAGGTCGCATGGGCGGTGTCTTCGGCACCTGTGCCGCCGCGGTGATCGCGTACAAGATGTTCGACAACGGCTTTGACGCGGGCTGGATGCCGTGGTTCTTCGGGGTCCTGGTCTCCGCGCTCGGCGCCGGTGCGATTGTGCACGAACGGTGTCTCTCGGCGCAGTTGCGCGAGGCGCAGGAGGACCTGGCCGAGCGGTCGAAGGCGGAGGAGCGCGCCCGGATCGCACGGGACCTTCACGACGTGATCGCCCACAGCCTCACCGTGTCGCTGCTGCACCTTTCCGCGGCGCGCCTTGCCGTCGAGCACGATACGCCGGCTGAGGCAGCTGAGGCGCTGCGGGAAGCCGAGCGGCTCGGGCGCGAGAGTCTCGATGAGGTTCGCTCGATCGTCGGCCTGATGCGCAGCGATTCCCCGGACCGGGGCAGCTTTGCTCCGACCCCGGGGCTCGATCGGATCTCGGAACTCGTTGAGCGCTTTCGCAGCGCCGGGGTGAGGATCTCGCTCGAGACTGGCACCCCGGCCGCCAATATCCCCGCAACGGTCGGCACGACCGCTTACCGGATCGCACAGGAGGCGCTGACCAATGCGGCCAAACATGCGCCGGGAGCGGCGGTTGCAGTTGCGCTGCATGAGCACGACCAGATCCTGGTCCTGACCGTCGACTCCGACGGGGCACCGCGGAACGGCACCGGCCACGGTCTCGGCAGCATGCAGGAACGGGCGCAGGCCGTTGGGGGCAAGGTCGTCGCCGCGCCAGCCGACCTTCCCGGTGGTGTGCGCGGATGGAGGGTCACAGCGGAGCTTCCGACCGAGACATGGTTCAGGGCAGCGTGATCCGGGTCCTGTTGGTCGACGATCAGGAGCTGATCCGCTCCGGGTTGCGCGCGATCCTCCGTGACACGTTCGGCTTTCAGGTCGTCGGCGAATGCAGCCACGGTGGCGAGGCTGTCGGCGCCGTCAGGACGCTGCATCCCGACATCGTCCTGATGGACGCGCGGATGCCGGTGCTGGACGGCATCGAGGCGACCCGTCGAGTCCGCGCCATCCCCGGGGCACCACCGGTCCTGGCGCTCACGACCTTCGACGACGATGAGGTTGTGGCGGGAATGCTCCGCGCCGGGGCTGCCGGGTTTGTGCTCAAGGGCGTTCCGGCCGAGACGCTGCAGCAGGCGGTGAGGACAGTCGCCGCCGGCGAGTCATGGCTCGACCCGAGCGTGACGGCCAAGGTCTTGGCCGTCTTTCGCGAAGTGGTGGCGCCCGCGCGTGCCGAGTCCGCCCTGAGCGAGCTGACGGCTCGGGAACGCGAGGTTCTCGAGCTGATCGGCTCCGGGCTCACCAACGACGAGATCGCTGAGCGGCTGGTTCTCACCGCCGGCACGGTCAAGACCCACGTCAACCACATCTTCTACAAGCTCGGCCTCCGGCACCGCGCCGAG
The DNA here is from genome assembly GCA_963778315.1 of uncultured Conexibacteraceae bacterium. Taxonomy (GTDB): domain Bacteria; phylum Actinomycetota; class Thermoleophilia; order Solirubrobacterales; family Solirubrobacteraceae; genus Palsa-465. The sequence continues at coordinate 12,068 of CAVZTZ010000018.1, forward strand.
GCGGTGATCTTCGCGTTCGACCATGGACTCGCCCGGCCGCGCCATTAGGATCGGCGCAAATGGCCAAGACCTCTCCGTTGATTGCACTCGGCTATGGGAAGTTCGTCCGCGCTGACCGGATCTATGCGCTGGTGCCGTTGCTCGGGGATGATCGGGGCGACGGCCGGCGGACACTCGTTCACGTCGACGGCATCGAGGAGCCGCTGATCGCCTCTCGGTCTGAGGCTGCGATCGCGCATGACCTGGCCGTCGCGCTTGGTCAGCAGACGCCTGGTGGCCGCGCCCGTAACCCGTCGGATAACGACGGCACGATCGCCGGTCAGGAGCACCTGTTCTGATGACGACGCACGTCGCGCTGCTGCGCGGGATCAACCTCGGGGCGACCAACCGGATCCCGATGCCGGCGCTTCGGGAGGTCCTGACCCAGGCGGGGTTCGAGAATGTGCGCACGTACGTCCAATCAGGCAACGTTGTCCTCAACTCCGCGCGTAAGCCAGTGGCGGTCGGGGCGAAGGTCGCAGCGGTGATCACGGAGAACTTCGAGCTTGAGATCCCGGTGGTGGTGCGCAGTGCGCAAGAGCTTGCCGCGACGGTCGCGGCCAACCCGTTCAAGGCGATCGTCACCGACCCGAAGCGTTACCAGGTCAGTTTCCTCGATCGGGAGCTCGACGCCGACACAATCGAGCGGATCAATGATGTCGCCAAATCGCCGGAGACGGTGAGCGTGATCGGGCGGGAGATCTACGCCTGGCACCCGGACGGCGTCGCTCGCTCACGACTGTGGAACGAGCTGGCCAAGCGTGGCGGTCTCGGCGGCGCAACCGGAACTGCACGCAACTGGACGACCGTGACGACTCTGCTCGAGATCGCCCGCGGCTGACCCGAGACCGTAACTTCGGGCTGGCACAATCGGCTGATGGCGAACGAGCTCGACCACCCGTACGAGATCCTGGACGTGTTCACGGACACGCCGCTCGAGGGCAACGCACTGGCGGTATTCACCGAAGGCGAGTTGATCCCGAGCCGGCTGATGCAGGCGACCGCCCGCGAACTCAATCTCTCAGAGACCGTGTTCCTGCTGCCGGGCGACGGCGAGGAGTACGACGCGGAGATCCGGATCTTCACGCCGGCAGCGGAGCTCCCGTTCGCCGGGCACCCGACGCTCGGTGCGGCCTTCGTCGTGGCGGAGCGCGACGACCTTGCGCTCGTCCGTCTACGCACCGGCGCGGGCATCGTGCCGCTGCGCATGACCCGCGAGCACGGCGATCTCGTGTTCGGGGAGATGGACCAGCCGATCCCGACCTGCGAGCCGTTCCCCGAGCCCGAGGCGCTTCTGCACGCGCTTGGGGTCGAGCAGGCCGTGCTGCCGATCGAGCGCTACAGCAACGGCCCGAAACACGTCGTCGTTGCGCTCGACAGCCACGCGGCCCTCGCGGCTCTCACGCCGGACATGGGCGCGCTCGTCGAGTTCGGCGAGCAGGGGATCGCGGTCGTCGCAAAGACGGCCGAGAACCGGATCAGCAGCCGCAATTTCTGCCCCGGTCTCGGCGTGCCGGAGGACCCGGCAACCGGATCGGCCGCAGGCCCGGTGGCGCTGCACCTCGCCAAGCACGGCTGGACTTCGTTCGGAGCCACGATCACGATTCGCCAGGGCGTCGAGATGGGACGGCCGTCGACGCTGCACGCCCGCGTTGAGGGCACAGCTGAGGATCCTGCGCCGATCACGGTCGGCGGCAGCGCTGTCGTCGTCGCGCGGGGTGCATTCCGGCTTCAGTAGGGTGCGGAGCCGATGAAACTCGCACGATTCAACGCACCCGATGGCAGCGGTCCCCACGACGGCGTCGTCGATGGAGACTCGATCACCACAGACGCCGCTCGCTACAAGCTCGACGAGGTCGAGCTGCTGGCACCGCTGGCGCACCCGGGCACGATCTACGCGATCGGCCTCAACTACGCCGATCATGTCGCGGAGATGGGCCACGCCACCCCGGAGCGGCCGGTGGTGTTCGTGAAGGTGTCCACCTCGTCGACCGGCCCAACGGGGCCGGTCCACAAACCCGATGTTGTCCAAGCCCTCGACTATGAGGGCGAGCTCGTGCTCGTGATCGGCGAGGATCGGCAGATCGCCGGGTACGCGATCGCTGATGACGTCTCGAGCCGCGATCTGCAGCAGTCCGAGCCGCACTGGATCCGTGCCAAGGGGGCCGACACGTTCTGCCCGTGGGGTCCCTGGATCACGACGGCGGACGAGATCCCCGATCCCGAGAACCTGACGATCCGGACGTGGGTCAACGGCGAGCTGCGCCAGGACTCGAACACGTCGAACCTGATCTTCGGACCGCAGCAGCTGGTCGAGTTCATCTCGCAGACATGCACGCTGCGTCCCGGCGATCTGATCCTGACCGGTACGCCCGGTGGCGTCGGGCAGGGCTTTGACCCGCCGCGACTCCTGCAGTCCGGCGATGTCGTGCGGATTGAGATCGAGGGACTGGGCTCGATCGAGCACCCGGTCGCCTGAGTCATAACGGTGTGGCCGGTGCGGGGTTTCCCGACACCGGCCACACCGCTCACGGACGGGCGCTAGTCCTCGTCGTCGCTGTACTCGTCGTCGTCGAGGTCGTCCGCGTCCGGGTCGTCGAAGTCGGCGTCGCCGCCGAACCCGCCCTCGTCGTCCTCGTAATCGTCGTCGTCAGCCATTGCGTCTACCTCTGTCTGGCGCGGTGATTTTCAGTGGTGGTCGATGACCTTGTCGATCAGCCCGTACTCCACTGCCTGATCGGACTTGAAGAAACGATCGCGCTCCATGTCGACGTGCACCTGCTCGATCGGCTGACCGGTGTGGTGCGCGTAGATCTCATCGATCCGCTGCCGGACGTTGAGAATCTCCCGTGCATGGATTTCGATGTCCGTCGATTGGCCCTCGAAGCCTGCTGACGGCTGGTGGATCAGGATCCGGCTGTTGGGCAGCGCGAACCGCTTGCCCTTGGCGCCGGCCATCAGCAGCAGGGACCCCATCGACATCGCGATGCCGACGCAGATCGTCGACACCTGCGGCTTGATGAACTGCATCGTGTCGTAGATCGCCAAGCCGGAGTAGATCGAACCGCCGGGGCAGTTGATGTAGATCGAGATGTCCTTGTCGGGGTCAGAAGATTCGAGGTGCAGGAGCTGCGCGACAATGAGGTTGGCGACGGTGTCGTCAATCGGCGTGCCGAGGAACACGATGCGCTCGTTCAGCAGCCGGGAGTAGATGTCGAATTCGCGCTCGCCACGTGCGGTGCGCTCGATCACCATGGGGATCAGGGGCATGGTCTAACCCTACCGATCAGCTCGACAGCGTTGAACTGTCGATCACGAACCGGTAACGAACGTCCGAGCGCAGCACCCGCTCCCAGGCCTCGTTGATCTGATCCGCGGAGATCACCTCGATGTCGGCCGCGATCCCGTGCTCGGCGCAGAAGTCGAGCATCTCCTGCGTTTCTGCGATGCCGCCGATGTTCGATCCAGCGAACGAGCGGCGCTGCAGGATCAGCGAGAACACCTGTACCGGCATCGGCTCAGGCGGTGCACCGACGTTGACGAGCGCGCCGTTGGTGTTGAGCAGCGACAGGAACCTGCTCATGTCGAGCGGGGCGCTGACCGTGTTGATGATCAGGTCAAAGCGCTTGCGCAGCGTCTTGAAGGTCTCCTTGTCGCTCGTCGCGTAGTACCCCGAGGCACCGAGCTTGAGCCCGTCGTCGCGCTTGCTGAGCGTCTGGGACAGGACGGTGACCTCGGCGCCCATCGCGTGGGCGAGCTTGACCGCCATGTGACCGAGGCCGCCGAGCCCGACGACCGCGACCTGCTTGCCGGGACCGGCGCTCCAATGGTGCAGTGGCGAGTACGTCGTGATCCCGGCGCACAGCAACGGAGCTGCCACATCGAGCGCGAGCGCATCGGGAATGGTGAGCACGAAGTCCTGGTCGACGACCACGTGTGATGAGTAGCCGCCGCGCGTGACCGTGCCGTCGCGGTCGACGGAGCCGTACGTCTGCGTGTTGCCGGCATCGCAGTACTGCTCGAGGCCGGCCTTGCAGTTGTCGCACTCGCGGCAGGAGTTGACCATGCAGCCGACGCCGACTCGGTCACCTGCCGTGAACTTGCGGACATCGGCGCCGACCGCCGTGACGATTCCGGTGATCTCATGACCCGGGACCGCGGGGTACTCCTGCGGCCCCCACTCGCCCCGAGTGAAGTGGATGTCGGAGTGGCAGATCCCGCAGTACTTGATCTCGATCGCGACGTCACGCGGACCGACCTCTCGGCGCTCGATCGACAGGTTGGTCAGGGGTTCGGTGGCGCTGTGGGCGCCATACGCGTGGGCAGTGGTCATGCGGCTCCTCGTTACGACGTTGAGTCGTCAAGCGTCTTAACGCTTCAGGGGACGATCACCGCCGAGCCCTCGAAGGCGCCGGCGCGCAGATCACTCAATGCCTGCTCGGCCTGCTCGAGGGGATAGGTCGTCACGGTCGTCCGGACCGGGACCTGCGGGGCGAGCGCGAGGAACTCCTCGGCGTCCGTCCGGGTGAGGTTGGCGACAGAGCGGATCTGGCGCTCCTGCCACAGATCGGCATAGGGGAACGATGGGATGTCAGTCATGTGGATCCCGGCGCAGACGACGACGCCGCCTGGCGCGAGTGCTTTCAGCGCCGCCGGGACGAGCTCACCGGCGGAGGCGAAGATGATCGCGGCGTCGAGCTGCTCCGGTGGGAGCCGGTGCGAGTCGCCGGCCCAGTCCGCACCCAGAGACATCGCGAACGCCTGACCGTCGACGTCTCCCTCCTTCGTGAAGGCGTAGACCTCACGGCCCTGCCAGTCGGCGACCTGGCAGATCATGTGCGCGGCTGAGCCGAAGCCGTAGATCCCCAGCCGGGCGCCGTCACCGCACATCCGCAGCGCCCGGTAGCCGATCAGGCCGCCGCACAACAGTGGTGCCGCCTGGACGTCGGTCAGCTCGTCTGGGAGCGCGAAGCAGTAGCGCTCATCGGCGACGGTGTACTGCGCGAAGCCGCCGTCGATATCGCGGCCGGTGAACCGGGCGCGGATGCAGAGGTTCTCGCGGCCGGCGCGGCAGTACCTGCACACACCGCATGTCCAGCCGAGCCACGGAACCCCCACCCGGCGACCGTCGTCGGTGACGCCGACGATCTGGTGGCCGAGGATCACAGGCAGCTTCGTCGCGGCTATTTCATGATCCCTCAGATGCAGGTCGGTTCGGCAGACAGCGCAGGCTCTGACGCTCAGACGGAGTTGGTTCGTTGCTGGTCCCGTTGGACCAGCAACCGGAAGCGCATCCGGGACCTCACGCATGACCAGCGGATCTCCCTGTGATTCGAGGACCGCGGCTCTCACCCCTGACATGATGACGCCGTGAAGAACGTCCCGAACGCGCTGACGGTCGTGCGGATCCTGCTCGTCCCGCTGCTGGTGGTCGCACTGCTGGCCAAGACAGGCGCGGGAGACGTGCTCGCCGCGGTGGCGTTCGTGGCCGCGTCGATCACCGACGCGCTCGACGGTTACATCGCCCGTTCGCAGAACGTCGTCTCGACGTTCGGCAAGCTGATGGACCCGATCGCCGACAAGCTGCTGATCATCGCTGCGCTGCTTGCGCTCGTCTCGCTGTCACGGCTGCAGGCGTGGGTCGCGCTCGTGATCATCGGCCGCGAGTTCGCCGTGACGGCGCTGCGAGCGGCTGTCGGAGCCGGTCAGGGCATGGTGATCAGCGCCAGCCGCTTCGGCAAACTGAAGACCGTCTGTCAGGTGGCGATGGTGCTAGTGCTGATCGTCGAGCGACGGGTCGGCGTGACCGGCCGGCCGGCGTGGGTCTACGTGATCGAGTACGTGACCGTGCTGGTCACGCTGGCGTCGGGCTTCGACTACTTCCAGGCAGCGCTACGCGGCGGTGGCGTCGAGCCAGGCGCGACGGCTCGTGTGGAGCCCTGAGGGCTCCCCGCTTCCGAGCTCGTCGCGGATCTCCTGGAGCGTGCCGTAGCGCTCAGCGACGACGTTGTGCTGGTGGATCGTCTCGAGGTTCTCCTGGCGGGCGGACACGAACGCCGCTCCGTCAAGTTGCGGGAACGCGTCGACGACGCCCTTGACCATCTCGCGGACACAGTCCTCGACGAACCGGGGACGGCGGTGGGCTTTCTCGACGACGTGGGCCTCGTCCGAGCGCTTCATCAGCTCGTAGATCTCGCTTGACATCGACTGCTCGACGATCTGGAGCAGGGCGGACGCCTCGATGTCGAAATGGTGGCCCTCCGGAATCCCGATGTAGAGGGTTCCGAGGCCGCGCTGGTTGTGGGTCGCGACCGGGACGGCCTCGAGGATCCGCTCGATCTCCTCGGCGTCGTAGCCCTGGTCACCGAGGCGGACACGGGCCTTGTCGGCGATCAACTCCTGGGCGCACGGGCAGGCGGTCATCCCCTGAGCCGTGACGCCTGTCAGCGTGCGGGTGCCGTTCTCGGCCGCGAGCGCGACGCCGAGCAGGGTGTACAGCTCCTGGGTCTGGATCCCGGAGACCGGTGCCGGCTTGTGCTCGGGGAAGCGAGCGGTGACCGTGACCTCAGCCCGGCGGGCGCCCTGACGCTCGCGCACGAGCTCGGCGATCCGCTCTGCGAGTGTCTCGGCCCGAAACGATGAGGTGCCGAGCACGACCTCGCCGATCACCTCGTTGACGACCTCCTCGAAGCGCGACATGTGCGCGCCCTTCTGGCTGAGGCCGAGATCGACGACGCACTCGAAGCGGGCGCTGAAGAGTTGCTCGCGGCCGTCCTGGGCGAGGCGGATCACCTTCTCGACGCCGGTCACACCGACCTCCGAGAGGCTCAGTTGCACCGCGGGAAGCTGGGCCTGGACGTCCCGGGCAGGGGTCAGATTTGCCATCTAGAACTACAGATTAGTTACTCCGAACACCGGGCCGGAGTTGTGACCGCCCAGGATTGTGGTATCACTCGCCGGGTCTTTGAACCGGGTCCGAACCGGTCGGGGGCAAGAGAGAGGAGATACCGCGGCTTAGAGAGAGGCTGCGGGCTCGAGGCTTCGATCCAAAGGAGATCGAGGGGGAGTGAGCAACAAAGCAAGTGTCTTGCTGGGTGACGAGGAACCTGTCGCAGAACTAGACGGGTTCCGAGATCTGATCGCCGAAGGTCAGGAGCGTGGATTCCTGACGTTCGAACGGATCGCGTCGTGCCTCGAGGAGATCGAGGTCACGAAGGAGCAGGTGCAGGAGCTGCATGCGTACCTCGATGAACATGGGATCGAGGTCGTCGAGGCTGACGGACGCCTGGCGCGTTCGGAGGGCTCGAGCGTCGAAGCGAACGCACGGCAGGTGGGCGTGGACGGTGACGAGTCCGTTGCAGTGGAGCCGACCCGCAAGAAGGTCGAGATCGATCTGACGGTCGAGCCGTCGCTTGACTCGCTGCGGCTGTACCTGCGCTCGATCGGCAAGGTGAGCCTGCTCACCGCTGAGCAGGAAGTGATGCTCGCCAAGCGGATCGAGCGGGGCGACATGCTCGCCAAGCAGCAGATGATCGAGGCCAACCTGCGATTGGTCGTATCGATCGCGAAGTCCTATTTGGGTCGTGGGTTGACCTTCCTGGATCTGATCCAGGAAGGGTCGATGGGCCTGATCCGGGCTGTCGAGAAGTTCGACTACCGGCGCGGTTACAAGTTCTCGACGTACGCGACCTGGTGGATTCGTCAGGCCGTGACACGGGCGATCGCGGACAAGGGCCGGACGATCCGGATCCCCGTCCACATGGTCGAGAAGCTCAACAAGGTCGTGCATGCCGAGCGGCAGCTGGTTCAGCAGCTCGGGCGCGAACCGACCCCGGAGGAGATCGCGAAGGAGCTCGAGACCACCGTGCGTGAGGTTCGTGATGTGCTCCGGATCGCTCAGCAGCCGGTGTCGCTCGAGAAGCCCATCGGTGAGGAGGAGGAGTCTGAGCTCGGCGACTTCGTCGAGGACCAGACGGCCGAGTCGCCGTTTGAGCTCGCATCTGAGCATCTGCGTAAGGAGAACCTGCGCCGCGCGCTCGCTGCCCTGCCGGAACGCGAGCGCGAGGTGATTGAGCTACGTTTCGGCCTGACCGGCGAACGTCCTTACACACTCGAGGAAGTCGGGCGCGCGTTCAACGTGACACGCGAACGGATCCGGCAGATCGAGAACCACACCTTGAAGAAGCTCGAGGCGCTGCCCGAGGCGCAGCGCCTGCGCGACGCTTCCTAGAGCTCGGGAGAGAGGGGAGACTGGCCGGGGTCGCTGAGGGGCGGCCCCGGCTGAACCCTTCCGTCGCCTGCCTGCGACTCTTGGCGACGACAACGCCGCCGACCCACGAGCCCTGCAAGCGTGCCACCAGGGGCGACGCGGGCTGGTCCGTGCTGTCTGCGTCTAGTACCTCCGTTTTGACCCCGATGCATCGCATTGTTGCCCCAAGAATCCCGCAGGCGAGCGCTTCCGGTGCCAGCCAAGCGCTCCAGCATGGCTTTGCTGCATGAAATCGCGCAGGCCTTGGATCGCCAGGGGTCGAAAGCGGGATTTGAGGGGCTGGCGTCCTCCGCGATCCGGGGGGCCACCTGCGCATCGGTACCGCCAGTTCAGAGACCCCGAAACCGCTGGACGAGCCGAGGGTAGGACGACCGTGTCTACTCCGGGCTGCCGGGGCGACCGCCGTCTGGCCGCCTCTCGAGTCGCGTCCAGGATCAACCGAATACACTCGCTGGACCCTTTGGCGGGATTCCAGAGCGGTCAAATGGGACGGGCTGTAAACCCGTTGGCTCAGCCTTCGCAGGTTCGAATCCTGCTCCCGCCACTTGCCCGATTCACCGGCTGACCCCGACCCTGGGGAGCAGGCCCCAGGGCAGCGCGTTCCCCTCTCGAGTGGGAGGGAACATGCGCCTGTCCTCAGGGACGCCACCGAGGGTCTCGGCGATCCGCCGTCTCCGCCGCCTCCACCGAACCGGGCGCTCGAGTCGGTCAAGCAGGTGGCGATCAGGGTGGACAGCGATGCGCGGCTGCTCGAGTCCCTGCGCGGATTGCGCCGCAGGCTGCCCGGCGACGAGCAGTTCGGAGATCCGCTGTCGACCGGCGGACGGACGGCCGTCGGATATCTTGCGCGCAGCGTCGCAGTGCTCGCGCCGGAGCGCGACAGCGTGCTTGGGGAGGTCGGGCTCGCCAGCCTGCAGTTGTGGCAATCGCTGTCGGAGCGGACCGGGCGCGGACGAGGCGAGGTCGATGTGGCACTGCTCCACACGGACCTCGTCGATTTCTCGAGCTGGGCGCTCAAGGCCGGTGACATTGCCGCAGTGGCGCTGCTGGCGGCGGTCGGAGAGGTGATCGACGGGGCGGTTCGCCGCCAGTCGGGCCGGATCACCAAACGGCTTGGTGATGGCGTGATCGCAACCTTCCTGCTGCCGGCCCACGCGATCGCCGCGGCGCTCGAGATCCAGGAGGGCGTGGCCAGCGTCGAGATTGAGGGCCACACCCCGCAGATCAGAGCCGGCGTCCACTGGGGCCGTCCTCGCCGGCTCGGCGGCGAGTACCTGGGCGTTGATCTCACCATTGCCAACGCCGTGGGGGCTGCGGCCAAGCCCGGTCAGGTGCTCGTGTCGGCCCCAGCGCTCGCGCAGCTTGAGCCGAGCCAGGTGCAGCTGAAGGTGGGGCGTCGCCGCAGGCTGCGGGCCGAAGGAGTCCCGCGCGAGCTGCAGGTCGCATCCGTCCGCCGCGATCAATAGCTCCGCCAGCGGGACAGCCGGGCCTCCGCCGGGGGGACAGCCGGGCGCCTCCGGGCCCTGCAGATGGCTCAGGAATCCGTCCCGCGCGGCCGTAAACTGCGTTTATACGGATCGAACGGATTGGGACCTACAATCCCATACTTGACTAATCGGCTCGACTTGCTGCAAATCCGGATGGAGGGGGCAGCGTGATCTTCCGACAGATCATCCATGACGACCTTGGCTGTGCCTCGTATCTGATCGGTGACGCCTCTGCCGGCGTCGCCGCCGTTGTCGACCCGCGCTTTGAGATCGACGAATACCTGAAGCTGGCCCGGTATCTCGGGGTCAAGATCGTCGACATCTTTGAGACGCATAACCACGCTGATCACGTTTCCGGGCATGGCCGGCTGGCCGACGCAACGGGGGCGACGATCCACGTCCACCGCCTCGTTGAACCCGAGTTCGCCCACGAGCCGTTTGACCATGGTGACGAGTGGGAGCTCGGATCTGTCCGGATCGAGGCTCTGCACACGCCGGGCCACCGCCCGGAGCACACCGCTTTCGTCCTGACCGACGCCCACCGCGGCAGTGCGCCGTGGGCCGTCCTGACCGGCGATACCCTGTTCGTCGGGGACGTCGCGCGCCCCGACCTGGCCGTCGAGAAGACCGAAGGCGCCCGTGGTATCTACAACTCTCTTGCCCGGCTGCTGGAGCTGCCGGACGACGTCGAGATCTGGCCCGGCCACCTCGGCGGCTCGATGTGCGGCGGTCCCGGGATGGATCTCAAGGTCTGCTCGACCGTAGGGTATGAGCGCGCCCACAACCGCATGCTGCAGTTCGACCGCGAGGATGATTTCGTCGCCGAGTCTCTGTCCCAGCTGGGAGCACAGCCGCCGAACTTCCGCGCGATCGTCGATATCAACCACGGGCCGCTGCTGACGGAGCCAACGTCGGTTCCAGCGATCGGCGCGGTCGAGCTGTTCGCACGTGATGCCGAGACGGCGGTCATCGACATTCGCCCCGGGGAAGCGTTCGCGACCGCCCACATTCCGGGCTCGATCTCGATCCCGATGATCCGGGCGGGCTTCGGCACCAAGCTGGCGTGGGTCGCTGCGGGGTCCCGAGCAATCGTGTTTGCCGGCGACAGCGAAGCCGATGAAATCGAGGCCGGTCTACTGGCGGCGGCAGTCGGGCTCGCCGGCCCGGTTACCCGTGGCGGCCATCTCGCAGGCGGTTTCGCCGCGTGGACAGATGCCGGCATGCCGAGCCGGCCGATGCGCCAGATGCCGGTTGACAACCTTCCCGAACTGCTCGAGACGACCGAGCGTGTGCAGATCCTCGACTGCCGCGAGCCGGCGGACTGGCGCGCGGCTCATATTCCGGGCTCGCTGTGTGTGCCGTGGCACGACATCACCGCGATTCCGAGCGGATTCGACGCGAACCGACCGATCGCCGTCCTCTGTGCGTCGGGGCAGCGGGCTGGCGTCGCTGCCAGCCTGTTACAGCGGTTCGGTGCCGAGGACGTGATCCACATCACCGAGGGCGGCGTGCCGCGGTGGGGACGCCTCGGCGGGGCGATCGTGTCAAGCGACGGTCGCGTCGTCTCGAACGCCGCGTAGTTCCGGATTCAGCGCTGAAGCGCGGCAACGAGCACCCGCAGCGCCGACAGCACCCGGTCGAGATCGAAGGCGTCCGGGTCATTGACGATCTGACGGCCGAAATATTCGGCCAGCGCGACGAGCGCCTCGGCCGCGATCGCCGTGTCGATCTCGACCGATTCCAGGTGCGGCGCGAGCATCGCCGCAACCCCGGCGCGGACAAGCTGGCGGTCATTGTCGATCCGCCTGCGCACCGCCGCCGGCGTGCCCTCGGGCGCGGTCAGGATCGGGCCCCAGGTGCGCGGATCCGCGGCGACAGCTCGCGCCGCACGCTCGGCGACTCGGACAAGCAGCTCACCAGGATCCTGGGCGGCAATCAGTGACTCCCGGTCTGGCAGTGCCGCGAACAGCTGGGACAGGGCGCGCTGCTCCTGGCGGTCGAGCAACGCGTACAGCAACGACGAAAGCGAGTCGAACGCGCCATACACGACGGTCCGTGCCACTTCGATCTCCCGGGCGATCGCGTCGATCGAGACGCCCGCGTAGCCATCACGGGCGATGATCGTGAGCGCCGCGTCGAGCAACTGCTCACGGCGTTGGTCGAGCGGCATCCGGGGCGTATATGGCTTGCGGGGACCGGTGCGCGGCACCCGGCTCAGCCCCTCTTGACCAAAAAGTACACAGCTGTATTATTCCATCGGGTTCGGGTCCCGACAAGGGGTCGAGGACCATGATCAGGGAGAGCCGAATGCTGCCAGGGATGATCGACGCCAAGCAGGTTGAGCCGCACGAGGACTACGGGTTCTTCGGACCCGGCTCGGTGACGTGGAAGGTGTGGTCGTATCCGACCTCCCTGACAGTCGGATTTCAGCGCGCGGTCGTGGTCGAGGAGCTCGATCCGGCACTGATTGCCGCAGTCGACGCCAGCGGCGATGTCCGTTCGCGGCCGCGTACGCGCTATGACCGGACGCTCCGCTATTTCGCGACGATCGCGTTCGGTGGGAGCGGCGCCGCGCTGGCGGCGTCGAACATCCTCGTCAAGGTCCACGCCAAGGCCGTCGGCACCGAACCACTCTCGGGTAACACCTACGACGCCAACGCGCCGCACTCGCAGCTGTGGATCCACCTGACCGCGTGGCACTCGATCCTCAAGGCATACGAGGTCTACGGTCCCGGAAGGCTGACCCCGGAAGAGGAGGGCCGCTACTGGCAGGAGTGCGCAATCGCGGCGGAGCTGCAGACCTGCGACATCGCCGATGTGCCACTCAGCCGCGACGGGATCCACCAGTACTTCACGTACATGCGTCCCAGACTGGCCGGCTCTGAGGCCGCACAGTCGATGATGGACCACCTGCTCAACGCCCAGGTGATGATGCCCGAGGCGCCGAGACCGTTGAAGCTCGTCCAGTGGGTCGCGGCGCAGGTGCTCCGTCGCGGCACGATCGCGACGATGCCGCGTTGGATGCGTCAGCTCGGCGGGATCCGTCAGAGCCGACTGACCGACGCGCTGGTGCGACCCGCGCTCCGGATCGCCTTCAAGCTCGGTGACAGTGATCCGCACGTGGGCCTTCTGCTGCTCGGGCAGCTGTCGCCATCGACCGTCGCGGTCGCGGCGCCGATCCTGCTCGGTATCCCCCCGCGCAATCAGCGTACGTTCACCCCGGGGGAAGCCCGCGAACGGGACGGGATCCTGACCCCGTCCGCGGAGTACGCGCGGTTCCGCGAACTCGTCGAGCGGCGCCGGGCGCAAGGCGCTCGCACCGAGGCAGAGCTGGGTGTCGGCCCGGAGCTTGAGGAGGCGCAACTGCTGCTCGGCCGCGTTTGAAATCTGACATTTCCTGAGTTGACTGACGGGTCCGGTTGAAGACCTGTCAGGAGTCTGACGATAAAAGCCGTGCGGTGGCACGGTCGGGGCTCGGTGAGGCCTTTTCAGGGGTCCCCTCTGACAGATTCCACCCGATGGCAAATATCAGCCAAAGGGATGAGTCTCTGCGGACGTCGCGTTCTGCGGCGCCGCGCGTCCGGACGTGCCAGATTTTGGTCGAGGATGTTGACCTTGCCGCGGTCGTTCCGACCGACAAACGTGGCGAGGCCGAGGCAACGTGCCTGGCTCCGGTGACGTTCGTCCGTCGTGGCCGCTGGATCGTGCCAACCGCGGGAGAAGGGCTTGGACTGCTTGTCCTCGAGGGCCTGCTGATCCGCCGGGTGGGGATCGATGGCCGGCATGGAGCTGAAGTCATCGGAGAAGGGGACCTGCTGCGCCCCTGGCAGACGGACACGATGCCAACCTCGATCGTCAGCCACACCGACTGGCGCGCCGTGACACCACTGCGCCTCGCCGTTCTCGACCATGACGCGACGGCCCGGATCGTCAGGTACCCGGAGATCGTCGTGGAGCTCGTCGCCCGAGAGGTCAATCGGGTCCGGAACCTGGCGATGAACATGGCGATCGTCCAGCAGCCACGCGTTGACGTCCGCCTCGAGATGATGCTGTGGACGCTTGCCGATCGTTGGGGTCGGGTCGGGCCGGGCGGCGTCGTGCTGCCGCTGCGCCTCACCCACCAGTTGCTTGGTGAGCTCGTCGCGGCCCGCCGTCCGACGGTGTCGACGACGCTCGCGGCGCTGGCCCGGTCTGGGCGGGTGGTCTCGACCGACGACGGCTGGGTTCTCAGCGGCGAGCCGCCCGGGGAGCTGCTCGGGCTCTAACTCGCCTCGGCCGGCTGCGGGCGTCATCACGCCGTGAGCGCCAGTGGCTCTAATACGCCTCGAGCGCCAGCAGCTTCACGGTGAAGGTGGTACGTCCGCCCTTGGCGCCGGTGACGCGCAGGCGCAGCGCCACCTTGTCACCGACGTAGCTCCCGAGGTTGTATCCGCCCCAGCGGAGCACCGAGCTTGCGTTGCGGTTCGACAACGTGGTCAGTGTCCTCAGCAGCTTGCCGCTGCTCGAGAGGACCTGCAGCCGCAGATCATCGAGTGCCTTGGCGCCGCGCTTGCGGTTCGTCGAGATCTTTACCGCCAGCGCCAGCAGGGCATGCGCACATCTCGTCGGAAGCGTGATCGTCTGTGACAGCGTTGTGATCTTCCTGGCGGCGCTGCTCGCTGAGAAGGTGGTTGTCGGGAGCAGCTGCTGCTCGACGCACCCCTCGGCCGTCGACCCCGGCGTGGTGGACGTGGACGGGGATGTGGGCGTCGTCGACGTGGTGGTTGTTGTGGTCGACGGCGTGGTCGTTGTCGGCGTCGCCGTGGTCGTCGTGGTCGCGACCGGGGTGAAGGTACTGCCGCTTGTCGTCGTGGAACTCGTCGGGTCCGCACACAGCGCTGGGGCGAGAGCTGCCGCCAGCGGCGTTCCCAGCCCGGTCGCCATGTCGTATCCCGTCACGGCCGGGTACAGCCCGCCGGTGTACCCCGAGGCGGAGTAGTCGTTGGTGCCTGATGCCACATCCGTGAAGTCGTCGGCGTAGCTGGTGGCGTTCGACGCGACGGTATAGAGAGCCGGGTTCATAAACCCGATCGAGGTTCCGTTGCACGCGGTCGAACTGTCGGCGTCGGCGGTCAGCGCCGCCCACAGCGGCGCCGCGCCGCTGGTCCCGCCGATCGCCTGCCACCCCTGGATGTCGCCGTCTCCGTGCTCTGCGCCATCGCCGTTCCAATAGATCACGTAACCAGTGTCCGGGTCGGCGTCGGCCGAGACGTCGGGGACCTCGCGGCAGTACGTGCCGCTGGGGGCCTCACACGTCGTCGACGATGACTGGCTGGAGATCACGTCGAGCGTGGAGGAGGCGTCCTGCTGGTAGGTGGGCATCGTCCATACCGACGAGATCCCGCCGCCGCTGGCGCCCTCGGCGTTATCCCAGACGCTCTGGTCGCTGGGCGCGGTCAGCGAGGGCAGGCTCGTGCCGCCGACGCTCGTCACGTACGGATCGCTGCCAGGGTCATCGACGGCCAGCCCACTGCTCTCCTGTGGGGGCTGACCCGGCCCCGAGTCGTCGTTGAAGCAGTCGGTCGAGCCGTCGTCGCCGGAGGCGGCGAACACCGATATCCCCTCGGTGGCCGCCTCTTCGAACAGGGTCTGCTCGGCATCGGTCATCGAATCGCCGTTGTCGGACTCGCATTCGCCCCATGACGTGCTGATCACCTTGACGCCGTTGACGATCGCCTTGCGATAGTCGTCGAGCAGGCCCGCGTTGGTATTCGGCGCCTGGAAGACGTCGATTGTCGACTCCGGGGCGAGCCCGGCGACCTGCTCGATATCGAACGCGGCCTCGCCGCTGCCGTCGCCGCCGCCGGCCCCACCGTCGACCTGGGTGTAATTGATCGTTGGATCGACGCCGTAACAGGTGTCGTAGGTCGCGATGTCATCGACAGAGTTCGGCTCGAGCTCGATCAATCCAACGGACGCGCCGGATCCGAGGTCGCCATCTCCGAACAGCGTCGTGAATCCGTACGCCGAGGCGATCTGGTCGGCGGTGTAGGCCCCGTCCGCCGCGCTCGAGGCCGCCGAGCATGCCGTCGGGTCGGTGACGCTGTGGATCGCCAGCGCGTCGTCGGACGGGCGCACCAGATCGTCGCCCTCCGATGTGGTCGCGCGCGCGTAGCCGACCGGCTCGGCCCGGGCGAGCGAGCTCAGCCCGACGACGCCCTGCACGATTCGGGCAACTGAGCTTGCGACCCGCGGCGCCTCGGTGTTCGTATACGCCACCCGGCCCGAATGCAGCCGCACGCGCTCAAGCGACGTATTGAACCCAGTCGAGAGCTGGGAGGCGGTCCCGGACACCGAGATCGAGAGCCCGTCGGCGCTCACAGAGCCCGGCGTCAGGCCGGCGCTGCGCAGGGCACCCTCGACGGACGAGATCTGAGCGGCCGACGGCGCGAACTGGGCGCGGAACTGCGAGACGGTCAGGTAATGCCGGTAGTCCGCCGACCCCGGCGTGGACACCGATTGAGCGTAGGCGGCCAGAGCCGACGCATCGCTCGGCTCGAGCGTCACGGCCACGCTGAGGGAGGTCCCGGAGGCCAGACTGCCGACGACGCTCGAGCCCGCCGGAATCTGTGGTGCCCGCCCGACGCGGGAGTAACCGGTCGCAGCCTGCGCCGAACCGGAGGCGGCTGCGGCACTCAGGCCAGCGGCGAGCAAGGCGGCGAAACGAAGCGTCCTGCCTCTCATACGTACCACGACGTTCGATCCTAGTCAGAAGTCGCGCCGTATCAACGAATCGTCGCGGCCCATCAACGAATCTCGGATTCGTATCGGCTGTGGCTGAGCTCAGCCGAAGAACCCTGGGAGCACGCTGGGGAGCCGACTCGCGGCACGACGACCCGCGACCCCGAGGACCTAGGGCTCGATCAGCACCTTGCCGACCGCGCCCTGTCGAACGGCATCGAACGCAGCGGCGGTATCGGACAACGGGAAACGGATCAGCGGCAGCGGCGTCAGCGCCTCCGCGGAGACGGCTGCCGAGACCCGCTCGATCGCCGTCTGCAGCGCGGTCGGCGTCACGCCGTAGAGCAGCATGAAACGCAGAACGATGTTGGCGGTCATCAGCCGCCGGACCGGCACCGATGCGACCGAGTCCTCATCTGCCCCGTAGCTGGAGATCACGGCATGCGGCGCGGCGACGTCAAGGTCAAGTGCCAGATTCGCATCGAGCGCAACCTCGACAAACCGATCGATCCCGCCCGGAGCGTGGTCACGAATCGTGTCGACGGCGCCCGGCTCTCGGTAGTTGACGACGCCGTGGGCGCCCGCGGCGGCCGCGATCTCGCCCTTAGCCGGGCTCGAAACGGTCGCGATCACGCGCGCCGCATTCTCGAACCGCGCCAGCTGGATCGCCATCTGGCCGACGGCGCCGGCCCCGCCCGAGACAAGCACCGAGAGGCCGTCGAGTGGTCCGTCCGCACGCAGGCAGTGCCACGCGGTCAGGGCCGGCACACCGAGTGAGGCACCGAGCTCGAACGTGGCGCTGTCCGCCAGCGGGACCGCACGGTCCGCAGGCACGACGGAGAACTCGGCGGCGGTGCCCCACGGGCGCCCGAGCGCCGCCAGCAGCACCCACACGCGCTGGCCGATGCGGCCGTGGTCGACGCCGGCTCCGACCGCGTCAATTGTGCCAGCGCCGTCCCGGCAGGGAACGGCGAAATCGCCCTCCGGCCCGGCACGACTCAGAGACTTCCAGTCGGTCGGATTGACGCCGGCACAGGCGATCCTGACGCGCACCTCGCCCGGTCCCGGCTCCGGAGTCGGCACCTCAACGACCTTGAGCACCTCCGGGTCGCCGGCGTGCTCGTAGACGGCGGCAAACACGTGTCAGAGAGTAGACCGCAGTGACGATTCTCAAACAAACCGGGCGGATCTCGTCGCTATCTTGAATGAAGTGAAGGTTGAACACTCAACAGATGAGCGTGGCTCCAAGCAGGACTCGGACCTGATCTACGGTCAGCCTCGCGCGGTGTGGGCGGTGCTCGGCGCCGGCATCGTCGCCTTTATGGGCATCGGCCTGGTCGATCCGATCCTGCCGATCATCGCCAAGGGCCTGCACGCCTCGAACAGCCAGGTCGAGCTGCTGTTCACGAGCTACTTCCTGATCATCGGGATCTCCAACCTGCTCGCCGGCTTTGCAGCGACACGGATCGGCGCCAAGCGGACGCTGATGTTCGGGCTGGCGCTGGTCGTGCTGTTCAGCTCCGCCGCGGGCGCCTCCAATTCGGTGGCCGAGGTGGTTGGATTCCGGGCCGGCTGGGGCCTCGGGATCGCGCTGTTCGTCTCAACTTCGATGTCGGTGATCGTCGCGACCGCCAGCGGCGGTCCGAACCGCGCTGTCGTGCTGTTCGAGTCGGCGCTTGGGATCGGCATCGCCTCGGGTCCGCTCGTCGGCGGGATGCTCGGCGGCGTCAGCTGGCGCGCCCCGTTCTTCGGCGTGGCGGTGCTGATGGCGATCGCGTTCGTGGCGATCGCGACCCAGCTCGATAAGACCCCGGCCCCGCCGAGAGCAGAGCGCATCCACCTGACGGACCCGTTGAAGGCGCTCAGCCACGGCCCTCTGCTGGCCGGCTCGCTGGTTGCGTTGCTCTACAACTTCGGGTTCTTCACGCTGCTGGCCTACACGCCACTGCCGCTGCATCTCGGCGTCCACCAGCTCGGCTTCATCTTCTTCGCCTGGGGCGTGTTGCTCGCAATCGGTGCGATCTTCATTGCGCCGCGGCTGCTCCGTCGCCTGCCTCCGGTGCCGTTGCTGATCGTGACCATGGTGCTCGTCGCCGGTGACCTGCTGCTGATCGGCTTCGGGATTCACTCAAAGCCCGTGATGATCGTCGGGATCATCGCGTCGGGCATGGTCCTGGGCGCCGGCAATGCGCTGATGTCCACGGTGCTGATGGGCGTCTCCCACACGAGTCCGGCGATCGGTGCGTCGGCGACCAACTTCGTGCGCTTCGTCGGCGGCGCAGCAGCGCCGTTCCTGGCGGGAAAGCTGTCCGAGCACGTGTCGGTTGGCGCGCCGCTGTTCATGGGCGGGGGTGGCGTCCTGCTCGGCACCGTGATCCTCGTGAGCTGCCGCCGGATGCTGCGCGGCAACGCTGCCATGCCGGGGGCACGAGCGCCTGAGACAGTCACCGACGCAGAGTTCGAGTACGCCGCTTGAGTCGGGCGCCCAACGGGGCGCCCAACACATCAGTGGCTGATGGTCTCGCGGGCCGTGTAGGTGCGGTCGACCCCGGAGTTCTCGTAGATCACCTTGATCGCCCACTGGCCCTTCGCCAGATTCCCGGTGAGGGTGTAGTCCTGGCCCCACCAGGAACTCGCGAACCGCACGGTGCGCCGCTTGAGCGTCGCGACCGCCCTCAGCGAGCCGCCGCTTGGGAGCGTCGAGGAGATCGTCAGCCGCCTGCCGCTGAGCCGGTAGTGCAGCGCAACCGAGGTCGCGATCGCCGATGTCTCGGAGCCCGTGGAGACGATGACCGGGGAGGCGGAAGCCGAGGAGGCAGCGGTCGGGGCGGCAGGCTCCTGCACATAGCTGCTGGGGGTGCCGGTGTCGGTGTCTCCGGTGTCGACGAACTCCAGGTTGTATGCCTGGCGGTAGTAGCTGATATCGGCCGAGGACAGGTATTCGGTCGTCCCCTCGAGCGGCGCGAACCCGGCCGCGGAGGTGTCGCCGTCCATCTGCGAGACGATCACGCTGCCGTCGGTGTTGACCGTCTCGACGTAGGCGACGTGCCCCGACGGATCGCTGCTGGTGGCGCCCCACACGGCGAGATCGCCGGGGGCTGGGGCGGTGATCACCGGCAGGCCCTCCTCGGCGGCGTGCTCGCCCCAGGTGCTGCCGTTCCAGTCGCTGCCGAGCGGATCGCTGAGCAGCTCGTTGAGCACCAGGTTCGGGTACTTCTCGGCCGCCCAGTAGGTGCACTGGCCGTAATCGGCGACGCCGAACACGTTGAGCACGTCGACCGGCACGTTCCATGGCCCGCAGATCGGGTGATCGGCCGAGACCGGGCAATCGGGTGTCGAGTTGTACTTCGTGAGCGCCGCCAGATTCAGCAGTGGGCCGGCGTGGGCGGCCGGCGCCAGTGCGGCCGACGCGAGCACGCCAAGGGCGGCTGCAGGGCGCAGGCGACGGACCAGAGAGTTGAGAGCCTGGATCGGCATACCCCGGCTATCGGTGAGCCGCCGGGCCTGTTTGAGCGGGCCGCGCGGGATCTGGACAGGTGTCCGATCAGGGCTAAAGCTCGGCGTCGCGGAGCACGACAAAGAGATGATGAGGGTCGACCTCGACGAGTACCTGCGGAGCCCGCAGTGGCGCCGAACCCGCGCGGAGACGCTGTTGCAGGCCGGGCGCAGATGCTCGATCGATCCCCGTCACACAGACGGCGTCGAGGTCTACCACGTCACCGACGAGCGGCTCGGCGCCGAGCATCCTGACGACCTGCTCGTGGTCTGCCCGAACTGCCTCGAGCGCTACCTGCCGCATGCGCATGCCCGTGAGGAACTGCGCGAGTCGGTTCCGCCTCCCGGCATGGCCTCCTGAGAGCAACCCTTACATCAGGCTTATGCGACCGGCCGTGCGTTTCGGCCGATGGGAGCGTCGTAGGTAGTACCCAACCAAAGGAGGCCTCACGATGAGGATCACCCCCAAGGCTGCCGCGCTCCTCTCGGCCGGCGTGCTGATGGCCAGCGGTGGCGGAGTCGCCTATGCCGCAAGCTGCCCTGACATGGGCGGTAGTTCGTCCGGCACGACCACCAATGCGACGACCACGACCACAGCGGCCACGACGACCACGACCGCCGACAGCGCCGCGGTCCGCCATGCCAAAAAGCACGGCGTCCGGCACGTCGGCCGGATCTAGTCAACGGGAAGCGGCTCGCGCGGGGATCGCCCGCGCGAGCCGCGCTCAATAGGAGAACTCATGCATCGCGATCTGCTGATCCGCGGGCTCGCGGTCTGCTGCGGGCTTGTCCTGATGGGCCTCTGTGCGGTGGCCCCCGTTGGGGCCACCCCCGTCATCACGGTCGTCGCCAAGGGACTCGACCAGCCGAAGAAGCTGAGCGTCTCAAGCGGCGGCGACGTCCTGGTGGCGGAATCGGGGGATGGCGTCGCTCCGGCCAGCTGCACCGACGGTGCCGAGACCTCGTGTGAGGACCACTCGGGCGCCGTCGCCGAGGTCACCCCTGCGGGCACCGTCACGACGCTGCTCTCGGGCCTGACCTCGATCTCCTCCGGCCATGACGCGCCGCAGGCGACCGGTCCGGTCGAGGCGCGGATCATCGATGGACGCCTCGATGTCCTCTACCAGGACCTCGGTCTGAACGCGACCACCGGGGTCAGCACCTGGGGGGCGAGCTCGCTGCTCGGTGATCTCGTCTCGTATTCGACCACAGGCTCGAGCCACAACGTGCTCGCATCGTTCGGCGTCTACGAGGCGCGGCATGAGCCCGACAAGGACGAGCTCGGCTCGGCCGTTCACTACGGGTACGAGGGTGCGATCAACAGTGATCCGTACTCGTTCGCTCCGTACAAGAACGGCTACGTGGTCGCCGATGCCGGCGCCAACGACGTGCTGTACGTATCGGACAGCGGCGCGATCACCGTGCTGGCGGTTCTGCCCACGATCACGGAGTACGCCAAGGCCGGCACGTTCGGCAGTTCGCAGAAGACGGCGATTGAAGCGCAGGCCCAGTCGGTCCCCACGGCGGTCGCAATCGCGCCGGACGGTGACATCTACGTCGGTGAGCTGGGGGGCGTCCCATCGGCGCCCGGCAGCTCCGACATCTACCGGATCGTCCCTGGTCACCGCGCCACCGTCTACGCCCGCGGGTTTACGACGATCTCCGATCTCGCATTGACCAGCAGCGGCAAGCTGCTCGTCCTCGAGCTCGACAAGAAGGGCCTCAACGATCCCGGCATGGATGACGACAGGCCGGCATCGGGCGAGCTGATCGAGCGCAACGGCACCGCCAGGCACGTGCTCGTCTCCTCCGGCCTACCGATGGCCACCGGCCTGGCGGTCTCCGGTCGCTATGTCTACATCGCAATCGACGGGGTCACCTCCGCCACCGACGGAAGCGGAGGCGAGCTGGTTCGGGTCACCCTCTAGGTGATTGGGGACAACATCGGCACCGACGGGTCGCCAACTGTCAGCCAGGGTGCCCGAACGAGACCCGGATCACGGCCCCTCCGTCGGGCGCGTTGGCTGCCTCGGCGAGCCCCCCCTGCGTCTCAGCCGCCTGCTTGACGATCGCCAGCCCGAGACCCGAGCCGGGCATCCGGCGGGCGGCGTCGGCGCGGTAGAAGCGATCAAACACGTGCGGGATGTCCTCGGTCTGGAAGCCAGGTCCATGGTCGCGCACGGTCAGCACGCCACCGTGGAGGCTGACCTCGATCGTACCGTCGGCCGGGCTCCACTTACGCGCGTTGTCGATCACGTTCGCCACCGCGCGGCCGATCCGGTCGGGCGGTCCGGTGATCACGGTGGGGTCGATGTCGAGCTCGAACGTGATCGCCGGGGCGCGGCGGGCGGCACGCGCGACGGCGTCGTGGATGAGGCCGTCGAGCTCGATCTGCTCGACGTGGTTGGCGGCGGCTGAGCCGCGTGCCAGCTCGAGCACGTCGGAGACGAGCTGGGTCAGCTCGTCGAGCTCGGCCAGGATCGAGTCCTGTAGTCCGACGCGGTCCTCGGGCGGGAGCCGGTCTGCCTCGAGCAGGATCTGGATGTTCGAACGCAGCGCGGCCATCGGCGTGCGGAGCTCGTGGGAGGCGTCGGCGATCAGGCCGCGCTGGGCGGCGATCGACCGCTCGAGCGCGTCGAGCGTGCGGTTGAAGCTGTCGGCGAGCCGGGACAGCTCGACCGCGCTGCCTCCATCGAGGTGGCGGGGCTTGTCGAGGCGGACCGCCTCGGTCTGCTCGGTGAAGCGGATGATCGGTCGCAGCGCTGAGCGGGCGATGAACGCGCCGAGCAACCCCGCCAGCACGATCCCGCCGCCGATCAGCGCGCCGTAGGGGAGCAGGAGACCGCCCAGGACGTCATCGACGCCCTTCAGCGGCTCCGCGACCTGGATCGCGTAGTGGTCCGCGGGGTCGGCGATCGTCAGGATCTCGAGCTTCTGCCCGTCGACCGTGGCCGACATGTAGAACCGGCCATGCCCGGACGTGGCGATCTGGCGGACCTTGGCCGTGACCGGCAGCTTCAGCGTCGATCCCTGGCCGAGGCGAACGCGACCGCCGGGAGAGACGAACTGGAAGGTGCCGGCCGCGCCACCGTTTGCCGGACGTGTCGGGACCGAGGGCGGGCGTGCGCCGAACTGGCTGCCGGGGGGTGCGCCGGCGCCCGGGTTGCCGCCGCCTCCGTGAACGCCGAATGGCCCGTTGCCGTCGCCATCACTGCCGTTGTTGTCGCCGTTGCCGTGCGGACCGAGCAGCGGCGCGACCCGCGTGTACAGCTCTTGGCGCAGCTCGCCGATCAGATGCGAGCGGGTCTGTAGATACGCGGTCACGCCGAGTGCGATCGCGACCGCCGCGACCGCCAGCGCGGCCGCGACGGTGATCCGCCGCCTCAAACTCACCTCGACACCCCCCGCAGCCCGTTCTCAGGTCTCGCGCAACACGTAGCCGATGCCGTGAACCGTCTGGATCACGCGCGGCTCCCCCTCGGCTTCGAGCTTGCGGCGCAGGTACCCGATGTACACGCGCAGGGCATTGCCGGCGAGGTTGAAGTCATAGCCCCAAATGCGGTCATAGATCAGCTCCGAGGAGAGCACCCGGCGCGGGTTGAGCAGCAGCAGCTCGAGCAGCTGATACTCGGTGCGGGTCAGGTCAACCTCGCGGCCGCTGACCCGGGCGCCGTGCAGGCTCGGGTCAAGCTCGATATGGGCGAATCGCAGCGTGGTGCCGTCGGCGCCGTCGACGTGGCGACGGGTGATCGCCTGCAGGCGAGCGCGGAGCTCGCGAACGTCGTAGGGCTTGACGAGGTAGTCATCGGCGCCGGCCTCGAGGCCGTCGACGCGATCCTCGACCGCGTCGCGAGCAGTCAGCATCAGGATCGGGATGCGGTTGCCGGACGCCCGCAGGCGACGGCAGACCTCCATCCCGTCGATGTCGGGGAGGCCGAGATCGAGCACGATCGCGTCGGGGGTGGCGGACTCGGCCTCGAGCAGCCCGGCGTTGCCCGTGCCGGCCTGCAGCACGTCGTATCCCGCCAGGATCAACGCCCGGCGAATTGCCGAGCGGACTGCGTCGTCGTCCTCGACCACCAGTACGCGCATCCCGTCCTCCTTTGGAGTGGCGGCAACGCTAGCAATGGAGTATGTGTCTGCGGTCATTTGAGATACAGCCTGCAGCACGGTTGCAAGCTCGATGTAAGAGGTTCCTCTGGCAGAGGCAAGGAGTGGCGTGACGGCCGATCAACGGCTAATCTGCGCCGCGATGGAGAGGAAGGGCGACGCTCGCGTCCGCCAGCAGGGCGATACCGCCGAGGGGCGCATCGCATGAACAGTGTGCTCGGGATTCTCGAGGACGATGAGCGCTGCCTGCATGCGACCTTCGAGCGCGCGGTCGAGCTGGCTGACCGTGAACGGGCGCTGCTGACTCTGGCCAAGACCACCGACCCCGGCTGGCTGATGCGATGGTTCGCCCCGGCCGCGATCCCCTCGATGATGGTGCCCGAGACCTGCCTCGACTTCGACCGGATCGCCGGGAACCGGCTCGCCCGGGCCGTGGAGTTCGTGCCGGCGTGGATTCCGGTGACGACGGTGGTGCTGCCGCGCAACACCTCGAAGGGGGTGCTGGGGCTGCTGCGCACCGGCTGCTACGACGGGATCGTCGCCAGCTCCGGTCTGCTCGGCCAGTGCCCACGGCTGCGCCGCGGGCTCATCAGGGCAGGCGTTGAGATCGTGGCTGTGCGCGGCGCTCAGGTCCAGATCGAGGACCTCGAGGCGGGTCTCGTCGCCTCCTGAAGCAGCCTTTTCGAGCTCGGTCGGGTCGTCTCCTCGAGCTGCCGCCGCGGGGCTGCGGCCCGCGACGTGCCGCGGTGCAGGAGCAGCCGTGCGATGCCCCTGAGGTCGTCCGTTGCCGTGGAGACGATCTCGACCCGTGAGTCCGGGTCATCGATCCAGTCGACCGGGACCTCATGGATCCGCATACCGCGGCGCTGCGCGAGGATCAAGAGCTCGGTGTCAAAGAACCACGTCTGGTCCTGCACGTCGGGCAGCAGCTCCCGCACCACGTCGGTCCGGGCGGCCTTGAAACCGCACTGGGCATCGCTGAAGCGCGCCCGCAGCACGACCCGGAGGATCCGGTTGTAGGAGCGGGAGATGAACTCGCGCCTGGTCCCGCGCACGACGTTCGCGTTGCGGCTCAGTCGCGTGCCGATCGCCAGCTCACTGTGCCCCGAGATCAGCGGTGCCACCAGCGGCAGCAGCGCCTTGAGGTCGGTCGAGAGGTCGACGTCCATGTAGGCGACGACGCGGGCCTCGCTCCGTGACCAGGCGGTCCGCAGTGCGCGGCCTCGGCCCTTGGCCCCCAGGCGCAGGTAACTGACGTGGGGGAGGTCGAGCGCCAGCGCCCGGGCGATCTGCGGGGTCAGATCGGTCGAGGCGTTGTCCGCGATCACGACCCGCCAGCTGAACGGCATCTGGGTCGAGAGGAAGCGGTGCAGGCGCACGATCGAGGGAGCGAGCGCCGTCTCCTCGTTGTACACCGGAACCACCACTTCGAGGTCCGTCGAGGTGGCTGCGGGTAGGTGGATGCAAGGGGCTGCGGGGGAGTCGAGAAGTGTCATCGTCAGTGCTCCGGTGGGGGTGTGGGGGCCACTGATCACAGTTGTACGGAGCGACTCTCGGAGCGCTCTAGGAACGGTCTAAGACGTTTGTCGGCGGCATCGGGGCCGGTCAGCGGTCCGGAACAGTTCTCCGCCCCCGGATACATCTATTTGATGTAGGCAGGGACATCAAACGAGGAGCCGCTAGGTTGAGCACGTGCTCCAGCCGGTGTTCGATGGTCACAACGATGCGCTGATCCGATGCTCCGCGGCGGAGCTCGCCGCGGGCCGGCCGGACGGGCACCTCGATCTGCCGCGGATGGTGGCCGGCGGGATGCGCGGCGGGATTTTTGCGATCTTCACGCCGCCGGTCACCGAGCATCAGGTCGCCGTGCCGCGCGATGACGGCGTGCTCGAGTTCGCGCTGCCAGAGGAGGCGTCGCATGAGCGTGCGGCGGCCTGGGTGACGCAGATCGCAGGGCGACTGTTCGCGCTCGAGCGCGACGGGTCGATCCGCGTTGCCCGCACCGGGGCCGACCTCGATGCCGCGCACGGCGGTGACGGGCCGCCGGTCGCGGTCCTGCACTTCGAGGGCGCCGAGGCAATCGATCTGAGCTTCGAGTCGCTCGACTTCTGGTACGCGGCCGGGCTCCGGTCACTCGGGCTCGTGTGGAGCCGGCCGAACCGATTCGGCCACGGAGTGCCGTTCATCTTCCCGTCACCGCCCGACACCGGTCCGGGGCTGACGGAACCCGGTCTCGAGCTGGTCCGGAGGTGCGCCGCGATGGGGATCATGGTGGACCTCGCGCACCTCAACGAAAAGGGGTTCTGGGACGTCGCGTCGCTCGATGCCGGACCGCTCGTCTCATCGCACACGGCCGCGTGGTCGCTGTCGGCGTGCTCGCGAAACCTGACCGACAAGCAGCTTGACGCGGTCGCCTCATCCGGCGGACTGGTGGGCGTCGTCTATGCATGCGCGTTCCTGCGCGCCGACTTCGCGGAAAGCGAGGACACCCCGCTGGCACTGATCGCCGAGCACGCCCGCTACATCGCCGACCGCATCGGCGTACAGCATGTTGCGCTCGGCTCCGACTTCGACGGCACCACGATCCCAGCGGAGCTCGGCGGGGCCGACGGTCTGCCAGGCCTGATCGGGGCGCTCCGCGACGTCGGCTTCACCAGCGCCGAGGTCGACGCCATCGCCTGGGGCAACTGGCGCAGGGTCCTCGGTGCCTGGTGGGGCTCGCCCTAGGTCTCGGACACCCGGTGAGGCGTCGCATCGGTCCCTCACAGGTGGACGAGTCGAGTAGGGTCATGCTGTGGTCCGGACCGTGGGGCGCCTGCTGTTGGTGACGATCGTTGCGCTGCTCTGCGCGGCGACGCCAACCCTGGCGGCCTCAGCGCCTGCCAATGACAACCGCGATTCGGCGCAACCACTGGGCTCGCTGCCGGCTGCTGCAAACGGCACCACCGCCGGCGCGACGGTTGAGCTGACCGAGCCGCGCTCGGGCTGCGCCCACACCGCGGGCTCGGTCTGGTACTCGGTGTCGTTCGGCAACTCGCCTCCGAACGAGGTTGGGGTCAAGGTCCAGGCGGGCGGCGATCTCGACGCCGCAGTCGACGTGTTCCAGCGTCAGCGATCGCAGAACATCCCGGTCACCTGTGCCAGAACCGATCAGAACGGCTACGCCGCCGAGACCTTCCAGCCGTCGGCCGACACGACATATCTGATCCGGGTCGCGCAGCGGGCGGACTCCAGCTCCGGGACGTTCTCGCTGAAGGTGTTCGTGGTGCCGCCGGCACCGTCACCGCCGGGGCCGGCGCTGCCGGCCCGCGGCGGTCACGGCGTGCTTGACAGCGTCTTCACGACCGAGGCTGCCTACGCCGTCAGCCTGCAGGCCGGAACGACGTACAAGGTCAACCTGGTCAAGACGACCGACGGATGCATGGGGCTCGGCATCTTCCCGCCGGGCACGGGCTCATTCAGCTCAGATCCGGCCGCTGGCCTGGGCTGCGCCGGCTACCGGCTGTTCACGCCAACGGTCAGCGGCGTCTGGAGCTTCCTGGTCTCGGCCGCGTCCGGGATCGATGGCTCTCAGCCATTCTGGCTTCACATCGCGCCCGCGACCTCGCTGGAGATGGCGCCCGGGATCCCGCTGCCGAACTTCTCGCGCTACACGGCGACCTTGCACGGGAACCTCGATACCGACGTCCGCCTGTTCAGCTTCGACGTCACCACCGTGAGCGATCTGACGTTGTTTCTGCAAACGGCGTCAGACGAGTCGTTTGACCTGAAGTTGCTCAACGACCAGGGCCGGTACATCGAGTGCGATTGCGGCTCACAGGGCGAGGAGACGATCCGCCGCGAGATGCGACCGGGCCGCTACTTCGCCGTGGTGCAGGCGGAGAACTTCAATTCCGGGCCGTTCACGCTCATCCGGGAGTCGCGAACGATCACCCACGTCAGAATCTCGTTCGACGGTCTCGGGTTCGAACAGATCGCGCCCGGGGCGTCAACCCGCGTGACCGCAACAGTCTCTCCTGACGTCAATGGTCCGGTGACCTTCGAGCTGGAGTACTTCGACCCAGTGGCGCGCTGGCAGTTCCGCGGTTACTACAGGGCGGAGGCGATCAACGGCGTCGCCGTGCTGCCTTTCACTCCGCCCGATGCGGGCCGCTGGCGCGCAACCGTCTCCTACAACGGCACCCGCAGTGCCGCACCGGCGACGGCTGGCTGGGCGAACCTGCTCGTCGCCGGTCCGCTCACGCAGTGACGGCGCCCCGTCCCCGCCGCGACGGCGAAGGTGGAGCGCCAGCGATTCAGGAGTTCGTGTAGCCGGGAACGCCGACGCCTGCGTGGATCGGCTCGACGACGATCATCGTTCCGGTCTTGCAGGTCGTGAACGGGAACGGCGTGATGTCGGTGCCCTGCGACTGGCCGGGGAGATAGACCTTCAGTCCAGCGGCGCTGACGCCCTTGCCGCAGACTGCGCCGGCGTCGTGGATGCCGAAGATCGAGTGGGCGGTCGCGCCCGGGGCAAGCGTCACCGCGGCATGGGAGCCGAGGCTGACCGTTCTCGACGGCGCGCCGATCTGCTTGTACGCGGACGACACGCCCTCCACCTTCGGATAACCGGTCAGCGTGCAGGTCCGCTTCGAGATGTTGCTGAACTCGAGTGGGTAGTAGATCGTGCCGGCCGTGCCCCCGCCGGCACCGTCACCGAGCCAGACCTCGGTCTGGCTGGCGGTGCAGGCCGACACGGCCGCCGCGCGGGCGGTGCGGGCCATGGCCAGCCCGGTGCTGAGCCCCAGCGTTGCCACGGCGAGCACGGCGGCGCTCGCAAACACGGTTGTTGATCTGAGCTTCATGTCGACTCCCTGCTTCGGGTGAATTGGAGCGAGCCTACCCGTCCGGCGGTCGCCGCCCGGAATCGCTGTGCTCCGCGGCCGCGGCGCGCAGACCGTCAAGGAGCTCTGCCAGCTGTAGCGCCACTTCGAGATTGAGCCGGCCCCGCTCGATCGCGTGGCCGAGCAGCTCCTCCGCCCGCTTGACCCGGTAGACGATCGTGTTCTGGTGGACACCCAGCCGCCTGGCGGCCCGGGCCGGACTCAGGTTCTCCTCGAGATACACGCGCAGGGTGGCGCGTGTCCGTGCGCTCGCGTCGCCGTGATCGAGCAGATCCCCAAGCTCGGCCTCGGTGAACCGCACCGCCTCCGCAGGATCGGCGGTCAGGAGCGCCGCAAGGCCCCCGGTCCGGTACCCGACGACGGCGCCTGACCGGCGGCCGCGGACCTGCGCCAACCGTCGCGCGGCGCGCGCCTGCTCGTGCGAGTACGCCATTCCCTCGAGACCGCCGATGCAGGTGCCGATCGCAGCCCGCACCCCATCGCCCATCCGGTGCCCGATCGCGCCGGGGTCATCCTCGATTTCGGCACCCGAGGTCCATGCCCACAGCACCCGCTCGCCGATCGGGACGGTCAGCACCGGGCCGCCCCCGAGCGCCTCCGCCAGCTCGATCGCCTCGGTCTCAAGGGAGCCGCTCGGGTCCGGCTCGAGCGTCTGGTCACGCCACAGAATCATCGCCAGGTGCTGGCGGCGGACGTCGTAGCGGAGCCTGTCGGTTGCGATTCGTGGCTCAACCGGCCGGCGCGCGATGATCATCTCGACCATCTCGGCGCGTGCGGCGGCGGCGCCGCGGATCCAGCGGGCGCGCTCCTGCTCGTAGTACCTGACGAGATCGGTGCAGACCGCATCGACGTAGGCGAACATGCAGTGCGAGGCATAGGACACGGTGCGCCACAGCGTCTCGCGATCGAGCTCGAGTGATAGCGCGGCCTGCTCGAAGCGGCGCTCAAGCAGCGCGTGCCCAAGCCGGTATGACCGCAGCATCGCCGTCAGGTCGACGCCGCGATGCACGAGCTCGTGGGCGTACGCGATCGACTCGCTCTGCGGGGCGATCGTGTCGAACGGCGCGCCGCTGACCATCTGTGACAGCACCGCGCGCACGTTCGCCTCACTGCTGCGCGCCAGGCTCTGGCGGAATTCGATGTCAGCGGGGCGTTCGAGCTCCGGTATCGCTTCCAGCAGATGCTCGACGATCTCAGTCGCGAGCTCCGCCGGGCGCAGCAACTCGACGACGGCAGCAAGCTGCTGTCTGACGCTCTCCTCGAGGTCCGGCCGGACCACAGCCATCGGCTGAGTCTAAGTCGTCAGCCCGGGCCTCAGCGGCCAACCACGCGGCGCGCGAGGCTGGCGCCGGTGCGCGCCACCCCGATCTGCAGTCCGAGCGGGCGCGTCAGCGGCTCGACCGCCGCGACCAGTCCCGTCCGCGGAGACCCCGCGGCGATCGGTTCCCGCGCGTCGAGCCACTCGGTCAGCAGCCGGAACGACTCCTCGGGGCACTCGAGCGCGTATGCATGGCCGGCCCCGGGCACGATGCTCAGCTGCGAGTCAGGGATCCCGCGCGCCAACAGCATCGAGTTGGCGATCGGGGACATCGCGTCGCGCTCGCCATGGAGCACGAGCGTTGGGGCTTGAATCTGGGGCAGGCGGCTGGTCGTGTCGTGGAATACGCTCGCCCACCAGTGCGCGCCGATCCCCTGTGGCGGCGCGCGATGGGCGGCGAACAGCCGCAGCAGCTCGCGCACCCGGTCAGGATGCGCCCGCCGGAACTGCGAGGAGAACAGCAGGCGGGCGGTCCAGCCGCCGATCGGGTCCCGGAGGTCGGTTGCGGCGGCCAGGTCTCGGAGGTCGCCGACGCTGGGTCGGGCGGCCAACGGGCCGCCCGGCGTCGTACACCCGAGCACGAGTCCACGGACCCGGTCGGGGAATCGCAGTGCCAGCTCCTGGGCGATCATGCCGCCCATCGAGAAGCCGTAGATGTGAGCGCTGTCGAGCCCGAGTTCGTCGAGCAGCGCCGCCGCGTCCGCCGCCAGTTCCGGGATCGATGTCGGCCACAGCGGCGCCTGTGAGCGGCCCGAACCACGGTTGTCGTAGAGGATGCACTCGAACCGCTGCGAGTAGAGCTCGAGCAGCGGCTCGAACACCTTGCAGCTGATCGTGAAGCCGGTGATGAACAGCAGCGGCGGTCCGGAGCCGTGACGTTCGTAGTAGAGGCGTGGTCGTCGCCGCGTGAGCATGGAACCAGCGTATGGTCACCTCAACCGACACATATGTCGGTTGGCACCAAGATCTTTGTCGTCCAGGCACATGGTTTCAGGCGTCTGGCGCGCGTACCGTGGTCATCATGCCAGCGACTCAGCCCACCAATCACGCCGGGTCCGCCCAGCCGGCGACCGTGACCACCACTGACAACACCGGCGTTCGCGCCGCATCCCGCAACGCGCTTGAGGTGCTCCTGTCCGACGCCGCACTGGAGGAGGGCGGCTCAGGCCGGTTCCTGCAGCCCGTCGCCGCCGCCAAGACCGTGGCCGGCCTCGTCCGACGTCCTGACCGGGTCGCCAACCGCTTGGGCCAATTGGGTTCGGAGATCACCCGCGTCGTGGGTGGCACCTCGGAGCTCGCGCCGGCCAGTGGTGATCGGCGCTTTGTCGATCGCGGCTGGCATGAGAACTGGCTGCTGCACCGGCTGCTGCAGAGCTACCTGGCGCTCGGCGGCACGATCGATCAGCTGATCACCGACGCCGAGCTCGGTTGGCGCACCGAGCGGCAGGTGCGATTTGCCGCGAGCAACGTGATCGATGCGATCGCGCCGACGAACTTCCCGCTGACCAACCCGGCCGTGCTCCGAGAGATCGTCGACACCGGCGGCGCCAACCTCGTCAGCGGCGCGCGGAGGTTCCTCCGCGACATCGGCCGCTCGCCGCGGCTACCTGCGACTGTCGACACGAGCAAGTTCGACGTCGGGGATAACCTCGCCGTGACCCCGGGGTCGATCGTGCTCCGGACCGATGTGTTCGAGCTGATCCACTACAAGCCGAGCACCCCGGAGGTTCTCGAGGTGCCGCTGCTGTTCGTCCCGCCGACGATCAACAAGTTCTACATCCTTGACCTGGCGCCGGGGCGCAGCATGATCGAGCACCTGATCTCCCAGGGCCAGCAGGTGTTCGCGATCTCGTGGCGCAACCCGGACGCGCATCACGCCAGCTTCGACCTCGACACCTATGTCGAGGCGGTGCTGGAGGCACGGGCGGCAGTCGCGACGATCTGCGGCGTCGATGCGATCCATCTCAACGCGGCCTGCTCCGGCGGGATCATCTCCTCCGCCGCGCTCGGGCACCTGGCAGCCTCGGGTTCGCTCGGCGATGTGGCCAGCCTGACGCTGATGGTCTGCGCCCTGGATAACGAGAGGGCCGGGACCACCGGCGCCTTCGCGACCAAAGAGATCGCGGCTGCGGCCGTCGCCGAATCCGCCCGGCGGGGCTATGTCGACGGTCGTGCGCTCGCCGGCGTGTTCGCGTGGTTGCGGCCCAACGACATGATCTGGGGCTACGTCGTCAACAACTACCTGCTCGGCAAGGAACCGCCGGCGTTTGACATCCTCTACTGGAACAACGACAGCGTGCGGCTGGCCGCCGGTCTGCACCGTGACTTCATTCGCCTCGCGCTCGACAACTCGCTGGGGCGGGCGGGCGGACTCGCGGTCCTGGGGACGCCGGTCGATCTGAAGGCGGTGGACATCGACGCATACATCGTCGCGGGGTCCAACGACCACATCGTGCCGTGGCAGAACGCCTATAAGTCGACGCAGATGCTCGGCGGGGATACTCGCTTCGTGCTCTCGACCAGCGGCCACATCCAGGCGCTGATCAACCCGCCGTCGCCCAACTCGAAGTCGAGCTACCGGACAGCGGCGTCAAACCCAGCCGCGGCAGACGAGTGGTTCACGATCGCCGCCAAGCACACTGGCAGCTGGTGGCCCGACTACGTTGCGTGGCTTGCCGAGCGTTCCGGCGAGCTGAAGGCCGCGCCGAAGCGGCTCGGTTCCGCGGGCTTTAAGCCGGCCGGCAAGGCCCCGGGCAACTACGTGCACGCTGCATGAGCGGGGTCGTCGCTGACCAACCGGCTCGCTGGTGGGGTCGGCCGTTTGCCGAGACACGGTGGTATCTGGAGTACCTGCGGCTGTGGGCCGACCCGGTGTTCCTGCCGGCCGCCGGGGTGCCGCGCGGCGACGGGCGCGCGGTCGTGATGCTGCCCGGATTCCTGGCCGGCGATCAGACGTTGGGCGTGCTCGGATCCTGGCTGTGGCGAATCGGATACAAGCCGCGCGTGACGGGGTTCGTTGCGAACGTCGACTGCTCCCTGCGCGGGTTCGAGCGGATCATCGACCGGGTCGACTCGGCCGCCCAGTCGTCCGGGCGGCGGGTGGCGCTGGTCGGGCACTCCCGTGGCGGCCACTTCGCGCGGGCGGTCGCGGCGGCTCGGCCGGACCTGGTCTCGCACGCCGTCTCGCTGGGAGCTGATCTCCACGGCATGTTCGGCATCAGCGTCCCGACTCAAAGTGCCGTGCACCTCGTCCGCGGAGCTGTGCTGAGGACCGGTCGCGCCGCAGATCCGGCGTGCCTGACCTACGGCTGCCCGTGCGCCTTCGGGGTCGCGTACTCGGCGCCGTTCCCGGTTGAGAAGGTGCGACTGACGAGCGTCTACTCACAGGGTGACGGCGTTGTCGACTGGCGCGGAGCTGTCGTTCCCGAGGCGTCGTGCGTCGAGGTTGCCGGCAGCCACGTCGGCATGGTCTTCAACCGCAAGGCCTACCGGGCGATCGCAACGGCTCTGGCGGAGCCCGAACTGTCGCCCCCTGATCTCCGCAGCCGCCCGCGGGGCGAGAGTGCTTGACACGCTCAGGAACATCGATTCAGTGAGGGCGCGTTCGCTGTTCGCCGGCGCATCGGTCTCCGTCGTGCTGGCGGTGACGCTGATCATCGCCGCCTGCGGGGGCGGGGCCACGTCTCAGGCTGCCAGCCGCGCCTCAGCAAGCCCCTCAACAGCGGTCTCACCTGCCCCGCTGACGAAGCTCGTCGGGCAACTGCTCGTCGGAGAGTTCTCCGGCACCACGCCGCCCGCGGCATTGCTGCAGCGGGTCGGGGCGGGTCAGTTGGGCAGCGTGATCCTGTTCTCGGACAACACCGTCGGGGGCATCAGCGCGACCCGGGCGATCGTGGCGGAGCTTCAGGCCGCCGCCCGCCGGGGCCGGAACCCACCGCTACTGATCATGACCGATCAGGAGGGCGGTCAGGTGCGACGCCTCCCGGGTCCCCCGACGATGAACGCCGACCAGATCACCTCGACGGCGATGGCGCGGACAGAGGGGGTCGCGACCGGCCGGCTGCTCCGCTCGGTCGGGGTCAACATCGACCTCGCGCCGGTCTCGGATGTTGAGTCGTCGACCGGCTCGTTCCTCGGTCCCCGCGCCTTCGGTACCAACCCGGCGGAGGTGGGTCAACGTGCCTGCGCCTTCGCTGCAGGACTGGCGAGCACCGGCGTCGGCTACACGCTCAAGCACTTTCCCGGTCTGGGCTCGGCGACGGTCAGCACCGACGTCCGGCCCGTCACGCTCGAGAGGTCGGCGGCGTCGCTGGCGGCTGACTGGGATGCCTACCGGGGCTGCGGTTCCAATCCCAGGGCGCTGATCATGGTCAGCAACGCGATCTACCCGAACCTGACGGGGCCGCTGCCCGCCGTGGAGTCACCGAAGACGTATCAGTCGGCGCTGCCCTCCGCGGTCGGCGGCAAGCCGGTCGTCACGATCAGTGATGACCTCCAGGCCGGAGCCCTCAAGGATCAGCCGTCCCCGGCGCTCCATGCCTTCAACACCGGGCTCGACCTGGCGATGTACGCGACGACCGAAGCCGGCTCCGCCGATGCGTACACCATCCTGCTCCACGACGTGCGTGCCGGGCTGCTGCCGCGCAGCCGGGTGCAGGCCGCAGCAAGCGCGGTTGCCGCACTGAAGCAGGCCGTCGCCGCGCCGTAGCCGCCACCGACGTCACGCCGCCGGCGAGACCGGAGCAATACGCCGGTTGCGCCACGGAACCCGCCTCGGTGATCGGCGCTGATCGCCTCACGATCTCCGCTCGCCAACTTGTCTGATACACGTTCGTTGATGAGCACAACCGTGCAGCCGGCCACGCTCGGGCATTGGATCGCCGGGCGCTCTGACCCGGGTTCCACTGAGCGTTTCGGCTCGGTGACGGACTCCGCAACGGGCGAACTCGTGGCGCGGGTGCCGTTCGCGTCCGCCTCTGATCTCGATCGCGCCGTTGCGGCGGCGACGGCCGGCTTCGAAGAATGGTCAGCGGCGTCGCTGACGCGCCGAACGCAGGTGCTGTTCGCATTCCGGGAACTGCTGGTGCGGGAACGCGGCGCGCTCGCGGAGATCGTCTCGCGGGAGCACGGCAAGGTCGTCGCAGACGCCGTGGGCGAGATCACGCGCGGGCTCGAGGTCGTCGAGTTCGCGTGCGGGATCGGGCAATTGCTGAAGGGGGAGATGACGCCCCAGGTGTCCTCTGGTGTCGACTCGCATTCGATGCGGCTGCCGCTCGGCGTCGTCGCCGGAATCACCCCGTTCAACTTTCCGGTGATGGTGCCGCTGTGGATGGCGCCGGTCGCGCTTGCCTGCGGGAACAGCTTCCTGCTGAAGCCGTCGGAGCAGGACCCATCGGCCGCCGTGCGCGTGGCTGAGCTGCTCGAGCAGGCCGGACTGCCGGCCGGAGCGTTCACGGTTCTGCATGGCGACAGGGACGCCGTCAACGGGATCCTCGAGCACCCCGGGATCGCCGCGGTGTCGTTCGTCGGATCGACTCCGGTGGCGCGGCATATTTACGAAACCGGGACGCGGTTCGGCAAGCGCGTTCAGGCGCTGGGCGGAGCAAAGAACCATGCCGTCGTAATGCCGGACGCGGACCTGGATCTGGCTGCCGACGGCCTGGTGTCGGCGGCGTATGGGTCGGCCGGGCAGCGGTGCATGGCGGTATCGGTCGCGGTCGTGGTCGGTGAGGTGGCCGATCCGCTGCTGCAGAGGATCTCCACACGGATCGAGGCGCTGCGGATCGGGCCCGGAGCGGATCCCGCCTCCGACATGGGGCCGCTTGTCTCGGCGGGACATCGGGACCGGGTGCTTGGCCTGATCTCCTCCGGCGTGGAGGATGGGGCGTCGCTGGTGGTTGACGGTCGCGACCGCACCGTCTCCGGCTTCGACGATGGCTACTGGGTTGGACCGACGGTCTTCGATCACGTCCAGCCCGGAATGCGGATCTACGACGAGGAGATCTTCGGGCCGGTGCTCGTCGTTGTCCGCGCGGAGTCCTATGCCGAGGCGCTCCAGCTGATCAACGCCAACCCCTACGGGAACGGCGCCGCGATCTTCACCCGGGATGGCGGCACCGCCCGCCGCTTCGGGATGGAGGTCAGTGCCGGGATGGTCGGCATCAACGTGCCGATCCCTGTGCCGATGGCCTACCACTCGTTCGGCGGCTGGAATCACTCGCTGTTCGGAGATCTGCACGTCCACGGGCCGGACGGCGTCCGCTTCTACACCCGCGGCAAGGTCCTGACGACCCGCTGGCCCGACCCCAGTCAGGCCGGTGTCAACCTCGGGTTCCCGACCCAGACCTGACCGGCCGCCGGGCGCTGCCGATCACAACAGGGGCGACCGACGGCACCGCACGTGGCATCCGTCGGTGCTCTGCCCGTTCGACGGTCAGCGGGGACTGTTTGATGAGCTCGTCGAAGCGCCGGTTCGGGTGACATCCAGCGGCGACGTAGACGTGCGGTGCCTCGATCAGATCCTGGAGGCGCCCGAGCACCGAGCCGTCGGGCGCGCGGATGTGCTCGAGGAACAGGTAGCGGCCGCCGGGCTTCAACACGCGTGCAATTTCGCTGAGCGCTCCCGGTGGATCCGGGATCGTGCAGTGGACGTAGGTGGCAACGACGGTGTCGAATGACCGATCCGCGAACGGGAGTTCAAGCGCGCCTGCGGTGATCAGCTCAGTGGAGGTCACAGGCGGAGGCTGATCGGCCAGGATCGTCCGCAGATGCCGGTGCATGTGGGTGCTCGGTTCGGTGACGACCAGGTCGGTCACCGTGGATCGGTAGTGGGGAAGGTTGAGGCCACTGCCGGCGCCGATCTCGAGCGTTCTACCGCGCGCCTCGCCGACCAGGTCCGCGCGCCACTGACGTTGCCCAGCGCGTTCGGCGACGCCGCACACCCACGGATACCAGATCGCGAACAGTCGCTCGTTGAGGTCCCAGGGTCCGCTCATGCACCGAACCGTACTGAGCGCGTGCACGCACCGAGATCTTGCCTGACCTGGCGGTTTGCCGTACGGGTACACTCGGAAACCGTTATAACGAAGTCCGAGTCATTATCTCGTCGTTTTCGCTCCGTGATCGAGCTGGTGGTCACGGTTGTCGTCGCGCTTGCTCTCGCGTGGCTTCTGCAGCGCTTCGTCGCCAAGCCCTACAAGGTGCCGACCGGATCGATGCTCCCGACGCTGGCGATCGGCCAGCGCATCCTCGCCAACCGCCTGAACACCTCTCCCGGGATCGGCGACGTGACCGTGTTCCATCCGCCGTCCGGCGCGGAGGCGGCAACCGGCAGGTGCGGAAACCCCAAGCAGGGGTTCTCTGCGGAAGGCCAGGTGCTTGCGCAGCCGTGTGACCGGGCGGTTGCAGGAGAGTCGACAACGACGTTCGTGAAGCGCGTCGTCGGCCTGCCCGGCGACGTTCTGCGGATCGTCGACGGACACGTGTACCGCAACGGCAAGCGCGAGCGCGACGGCTACATCGCCCCGTGCGGTGCGTCGATCGAGTGCACGTTCTCGAGATCGATCCGGGTTCCGGCCGGCGAGTACTACATGATGGGCGACAACCGCGGCGACTCCGATGACAGCCGCTTCTGGGGGCCCGTGCCGCAGCGCTACATCATCGGAGTGGTGTTCTTCACGTACTGGCCGCTCGACCGGATCGGCGTGATGTGAGCCGCGCGCGGTTGGCAGAGCGCAGCGTCCTGGTGCTGACCAGCCTCGCCGGCGGCGACCGGCACGGCTACGCGCTGATCAAGGACATCGAGAGCTTCTCCGGTGTGACGCTCTCGCCAGGAACGCTGTACGGCGCGCTGTCGAAGCTCGAGGCCGACGGCTTCGTCGAGCGCCTGCCGGCCGATGATCGTCGCTACCCCTACCGGCTGACACCGGCCGGTCGCGAGGTGCTGAGCGAACGCCTTGCCGAATCTGCCCGGATCGCGCATCTCGGGCTCCAGCGCATCGCCCTCGGGGGAGCATGAGGCGTCGACTCTCCGCGGTGATCCTGCTGCTGTATCCGCGCCGCGTCCGGCGTGCTCACGGTCAGGAGATCGTGGCGCTGGTCGACGACCTGATCGCCCAGGACGGTCGGTCGCCGGTGGGGCTGTTGGCGCGTCTGGCGCTCGACGGTCTCGCTCAGCGAATCGTCTCGACGGCCACGGTGTGGACGGCCGTTGCGGTTCTGGCGACGACGGGTCTCGGCGGACTGGCGGTTTCAGACTTCGCGACCGCCAGCGCCTCTCCGCGCGCGGCCCGGGCGATCCCGGCGGCAACGTCACGGTCAGCTGCACGGGGGCTAGCCTGTCGCGGGTGCTCGTCCTGCTCCCTCCGTCCCAGGGCAAGGCCTCGCCCCAGCGCGGCCGGCGAGCCGGACTGTCGACGCTTGTCTATCCACGGCTCCGGGGCGCGCGCGAGCGGCTGATCGACGCCGTCGACCCGAACCTACGGCGCGCTCCGGCGATCCCCGCCG
This sequence comes from uncultured Conexibacteraceae bacterium, assembly GCA_963778315.1. Taxonomy (GTDB): domain Bacteria; phylum Actinomycetota; class Thermoleophilia; order Solirubrobacterales; family Solirubrobacteraceae; genus Palsa-465. Next base: position 50,894 of record CAVZTZ010000018.1, read on the forward strand.
CCGAGCTCTACACGGGGGTTCTGTTCGAGGCGCTCCGGCTGTCGGACCTACCGTGGGACGGGGTGCTGATCGCCAGTGCGCTCTGGGGCGTCGTTCGCCCGGGCGACCGGATCCCCGCCTACCGGCTCGACATGGGCAGCAGGGTTGCGGAGGTCGGGCCGCTGACCGCCTATTGGCGCGACGCGCTCCGTGGTGCGCTGCCCGATCGCGGTCTCGTACTCGATCTCCGGTCGGGCTCATATGCGGCGGCGTGGCAGCCGCGCCGCGCGACCCGTCTTGTCGTGCGCGGCTTCACGGAGGCTCCGGACGGCAGACGCACCGTGATCACCCACATGGTCAAGCGCGTCCGCGGGGAGGTGGCACGCCTGGTGATCGAAGCCGGCGGCACGGATCGGCCGGAGGAGGTCGCGGAGATCGTGGCGGCGAGCGGTCTCCGGGTGGAGCTGTCCGACGGGGCGCTCGACGTGATCGAGTGACGCGCTCGGGCGCGAAGTCCGTCGCAGTCGGAGCAGCCGCCATCGCCCCGATACTGTGTCTCATCGCTTCCCCGAGCCTAACTAGTCACGAGCGTAAAGTAACGCTGATGCATGGTCGACCCCGATCCCTGTGAGCGCGGTAGCCCAGAGCGACGGCCGCCGCCGGCGGCGTGTCAGTGATGCGCGGATTCTCGCAGCGGCGGTCTCGGAGTTCGCCGAGCACGGCTTCACGGGCGCGAGCATCGCGCGGATCGCCGAGCGTGCGCGCACCACGCGTCCGACGTTGTACTCGAACTTCGGCTCCAAGGAGGGTCTGTTCGCGGCCGCTGTGCGGACCGAGGGCGAGGCCCTGCGCTTCACGCTGATGCGGACCTATGAGCGCATCGGGGGGGAGGGCGTTGCCGAGCAGGTGCGCGCCGGCACGCAGGCGATCTTCGACTTCGCCGCCGCGCGGCCCGAGGGCTTCCGGCTGCTGTTCGGAGGCAACCTCGGTCTGCCGCTCAGCGACCCGACACTGCGTGCGATCTACGACGAGGTGATCGATGCCGTCGCTGCGATGATCGAATCGCGATTCTCCGGCCCCTCGGCGTCGCGTCGCGCCCACGAGTACGCGGTGATGGTCGTTGGCCTGGTGAATGCGACCGCGCGGGATACCGTCGAACAGCACCGTGATCCGGCAGCGGCCGCGGAGGTCGCCTCCCAGTTCCTGCTCGGCGCGTTCTCGCGGGTGTCACGTTCCTCAGACTGACGCTGGCTCAGGCGTGGCGGGGGCGGTCGGAGCTGGCGCTGTGTTGTCGACGAAGTCCCTGGTCCGGATCAGCACAAACGACAGCGCCGCCGCGGCGAACGCGATGATCGCGCCGACGAGGAACACCTGATTGAAACCGGTTGTGAAGGCGGTGACAACGGCGTGCAGGGCCTCGGCACGGTGCTGGGGCGGGACGGCCTTCAATGCCGCCTGGGCACCGCCGCCCTGCGCGACCGTATGAGCAAGCGCGTGCGCAGCTCTGCTGCTGATCGCGGTTGAATGGCTGAACGCGGCGAGCACGTTCTTGGTGACGGTATGCGCGAAGATCGCGCCGAGCGCGGCGATCCCGGTCGCGATCCCTACCTGGCGAAAGGTCGAGTTGATGCCGGCCGCCATGCCTGCCCGCTCGGGTGGCGCGACGCCGATCGCGGTTGACGCCAGCGGCGGATTGACGAACCCGATCCCAGCGCCGCCGACGATGAATCCCGGCAGCAGGTGGGTCCAGTCCGTGCCGGCGTGCACGCCACGCATCAGGAGCAGCGCGATCCCGATCAGCGCGAGGCCAGGTGGGATCAGGAACCTGATCGGGACCTTGGTCGTCAGACGGCCGGCGACCGTCGAGACGACGAGAATCATCGCTGACAGCACGAGGAACCGGTACCCGGTCTGCAGCGCCGAATAGCGAAGGATGTCCTGCAGGTACAGCGTCAGGTACAGGAACAGGGCGAAGATGCTTGCGGAGATCCCAAAGCCTGCGATCGACGCCCCGACGAATGTCGGCTTGCGGAACAGTTTCAGATCGAACATCGCCCGCTCGCCCTGGACCAGCTCGGCAGCCAGGAATACGACCAGCCCGACACACGTGCCCGCCAACAGAGCCAGGATGTACGTCGAGCCCCAGCCCTTCTCGTCGGCCTTGATCAGCGCCAGCACGAGCGCACCGAGCGCTGCGCTGAACGTGACGACGCCGATCGGGTCGATGTTGCCACCACCGGTCTTTGACTCATCGACGCGCAGGAGCGTCAGGAACACGGCGGCGATCCCGATCGGGACGTTGACCAGGAAGATCCAGCGCCATGTCAGTTCGGTTGTCAACGCGCCGCCGACGACGGGGCCAACCGCCAGCGCCAGCCCGGTTGTTGCGCCCCAGATCCCGAACGCGGTTCCGCGCTCGGCGCCGCGGAACGCTTGCCCGAGCAGGGCGAGCGCCGTCGCGAACATCGCAGCGCCACCGATCCCCTGCAGGCCACGGCAGAGGTTGAGCACGATCGGCGTCGGCGCGACGCCACAGCCGAGTGACCCGAGCGTGAAGACGACGAGTCCCGCGGTGAACACGAGCCGGCGCCCGAACCGGTCGGCGAGCGAGCCAGTGGTCAGGAGCAGCGCTGCAAGCACCAGGGAGTACGCGTCGATCACCCACTGCAGATCCGAGAAGTCAGCGTGCAGCGAACGCTGAATGTCCGGCAGCGCCACGTTCACGATCGTGACGTCGAGCAGCAGCATGAACGTGCCGATGCACACCGCGACCAACGTCCACCACTTGCGATCCACAGCTGCCTCCGGCCTCTCGTTGACTGCTCAAACGACAGCCTATCCAGGCCGGCTGCATTCACTCCGGGCGCCGGGCTCTATCGCGGTCAGGATCGGTCCGCGAACCGCCGCGCCAGGGTGTGATCTGCGCGGCCAGGTACGCTGAGCGGCGATGGCATCTGACCCGCTCAGAAGCAGTGCGGACGGGGCTCTGGGTGGCTTCGCGCCGGTCGCGCGCAGCGAGCGGCTCGCTGATCGTGTCGCTGCGTCGCTGACGGATTCGATCGTCTCGGGACGGTTGCAGCCCGGCGACCGGCTGCCACCGGAGCGTGAGCTGTGCGAGCAGTTCGCGGTCTCACGCCCGGTGCTGCGCGAGGCAGTGCGGTCGCTGATCGCGAAGGGACTCCTGGTCGACAGCCCGCGCCGCGGGCACATCGTCAGCACGCTCGGGCGTGACGCGGTGACCGAGTCTCTGTCGCTGTTCCTGCGCGGACAGCGGCTCGAATACGGCAAGCTGATGGAGGTCCGCTCGGTCCTGGAGGTCGAGAACGCCGGCCGCGCGGCCGAGCGTGCCGACGAGGCGCAACTGGACGCCCTGCGCACAGCGGCCGGGGCGATGCAGGTCGGGATGAACGCCGAGCAGGCGGCGGTCGCCGATGTCGAATTTCACCGCGCGATCGCGACCGCCACGGGAAACGAGTTCTTCGGGCTCCTGCTCGACTCGATCCGCGACGTGCTGATCACCGCACAGCTGCCGACGCTCGCCCAGCCGAAGATCGTCCGCGGCGCGATCCGCCACCACCTGACGATCCTCGAACGGATCGAGGAACGGGATCCGGACGGGGCGCGCGAGGCGATGCGCGCCCACCTCCGTGACGCCATGCGCGGGATGCGCGAAACCCTCGACGGCTGACTGCGGGCAGCCGCTGAGGTCGGACGACTTGACGCCTGCCGTACCGTCTTGGTCAACTGGTAAGACCAAGGAGATCGATTTGCCCGACCTGCTTCGCTCCCTTCACACGGTTGACCACAGCTCGGCTGGCACCGGCCGGTACGTGCCTGCCCTCGACCGGTTGAAGATCGGGCACATCACGCCGTCGAGCAACACCGTGATCGAGCCGATCACGATGCTGATGGCCGACGGGCTCGGCGGATCGGTGTCGAACCACTTCGCCCGTATCCGGGTCGAGGCGATCACGCTCCAGGGACGCCACACGAACCAGTTCCTGCCAGAGCCGATGCTGGAGGCGGCGGAAGCCCTGGCCGACGCGGCCGTCGACGCGATCGTCTGGAACGGGACCTCAGGGGGCTGGAACGGGATCGATGCCGACCGGGAGCTGGCCGCCCTGATCACCGAGCGGACGGGCATCCCGTGTTCGACCGGCACGCTCGCGCAGCTCGAGGCGCTCGAGCTCCACCGGCTCCGCAGCCCCGCACTCGCGCTCCCCTACACGGCCGACGTCGCGCGTCGGATCGCCGAGGTATTCGGTGGGGAAGGGCTGAACATCGTCTCGGTCGAAGCGGCCGGGGTCAGCGAGAACCGAGCGATGGCATTCGTCTCCGAAGACCGAGTCCGCGAGTTGGCGCGCGCGGCCGACCGGCCGGAGGCAGACTGCGTGCTGATCTACTGCACCGGCGTCGCCGGCGCCCAACTCGTCGCGGAGCTCGAGGACGAGCTCGGCAAGCCCGTGTTCGACTCGGTAGCGGTGACGCTGTGGAAGGCGCTGCGGATGGTCGGCGTCGAGCCACGGCTGCGGGGCTGGGGCAGCCTGATGGCCACCGGCGGTTTGCTGTAGCCGCAGTGGCGCCGGGCGAACTTCTCGGCAGGGCCAGCGCAATCGCCATCCGCCGGCGCCTCGGTGCCGGCGAGCTCTCATGCGCGGACGTCGCGCGCGAGCTTCTGCAGGCGATCGACGATGATCCGGTGGGCGCCTGGGTGACGGTCAGCGCCGAGTTGGTGCTCGAGCGGGCGGCGGAGCTTGACGGCCTCTCGACCAGCCAGAAGCAGGCGTTGCCGATGTTCGGTGTCCCCGTCGCGATCAAGGACAACTTCGACACGGCCGACCTGCCGACGGCCTACGGGTCGCCGATCTACACAGGCCACGTCCCGCACGCGGATGCGGCGGCGGTGGGCGCGTTCCGGCGCGCCGGGGCGCTGATCGCCGGCAAGGTCACCTGCGCGGAGTTCGCGTTCATGACCCCTCCGCCGGGCACGCTCAACCCGCTCGACGCGAGTCGCACCCCGGGAGGCTCGTCGACGGGATCGGCCGCGGCCGTCGCCGCCGGCACCGTGCCGCTCGCGACCGGCACGCAGACGGCCGGCTCGATCAACCGGCCCGCGTCGTACTGCGGGATCCTCGGCTACAAGCCGACCTTCGGCACGTTTGACCGGCGGGGGGTCAAGCAGCTCTCGGCGACGCTGGACACCGTCGGACTGCTCGGTCGAGCGATCGATGACCTCAGGCTCGCCGCACACGCACTCGGAGGCCTGCCACGCGACCCGGATCCAACGACGCGCCCGACCCTCGGATTCGCCCGCACGGAGCTCTGGTCGCAGGTCGAAGCCGAAGCGGCGACGGCGATCGATGCGTGGGCGACAGAGCGTGGCCTGACGGAGGTCGAGCTGCCGGGCTACGCCGAGGTCGCCACCGCACAGCAGACGATCCAGCTGTACGAGACGGCGCGCTCGCTGCAGCCCGAGTACAGCCGGCACCGGGACGAGCTCAGCCTCGAGCTGGTCGACGCTCTGGAGCGGGGGAGCGCGATCGCCGACGACGACTACGAGCGGGCGTTTGGCGCGATCGCCGCTCACGCCCAACGCCTGCTCGACCGTCTTGCCGCGTTCGACGCGGTGCTGACGCCAAGCGCCACCGGCGTCCCTCCGGTCGGACTCGCCTTTACCGGGGACCCGCTGTTCTGCCGCGTGTGGACGCTCCTGGGGGCTCCGAGTCTCTCGATCCCGGTGATCACAACGACGCAGCAGCTCCCGGTCGCGGTCCAGCTCGTCGCCGCTCCGGAGCACGACGCGGGCCTCCTCAGGGCTGCCGAGGTCATTTGGTAAGACCGTAATACCAGATGGAGAAACGGGGGCGGTTGATGTTTGGCCCTCGGGCCATGTGGAGTGCTCCACGGCGGAGATACCTTGACGACGTGCCCTCCCTCACCGACCTCACTGACATCACCGAGGATCCGGCTGCGGCCGGCCCGGTCACCGTCCCGCGGACCTCACCCGTCTTCAGCTACAGCGCCGAGCACGCTCCGGCGGCCACCGTCGAGCCCGGCGAGCTGTTCATCGTCGAGACCAAGTCGGCATTCGGCGAGTTTGATCTGAAGCCCGGCGACAACCTTGCCAACCTCGATCAGGCCAAGGCCGACCCGCTGACCGGCCCGATCTTCGTCGCCGGGGCGCAGCCCGGTGACGTGCTCGAGGTTCACATCGAGAATCTCGAGGTCGTCGGCCTCGGCGCCCAGGGCGTGATCCCGGACATCGGGATCCTCGAGTGGCCCCGGCTCCCGCTCGAGTTCCACCCCGTCGATGACGGCCAGATCGTCTTTCCGGGCGGCCTGAGACTGCAGGCCCGGCCCAACATCGGCTGCCTCGGGGTCGCCCCGACGGGGGCGGCCGTACCGAGCGTGCTGCCCGGCGATCACGGCGGCAACATCGACACCCGCTACGTCGCCGCCGGCTCGATCGTCGAGTTTCCCGTCTTCCATCCGGGCGGCCTGTTGTTCATGGGTGACTGCCACCAGTTGCAGGGGGACGGCGAGCTCTGCGGCGTCGCGCCGGAGACCGACGCCGTCGTCACCCTGCGGTGCTTCGTGCGCAAGGGCGGACCGCCGCTGAAACGGCCGCGGATCCTCACCGCAGACAGGCTGATGTTCATCGGCTCGGCGGTGACGCTCGAGGAGGCCGGAGCGCTCGCGACCCGAGACCTGCTCGACGCGCTCGTGCAGGAGAAGGGCTTCACCGAGGACCTGGCCTACCTGCTGCTGACGATGAAGGCCGACCTCGAGGTCTGTCAGGTCGTCAACGGGCTGCGGACCGCTCGGGTCTGCATCGACCGGGATTTCTACGAGGGCCTGGCTCCGGCCGGACCACCAGCCTGAACGTCGCGGCTCGCTGATCGGCGGGCAGTGGCGGCAACCAAACCAACCTAGGGGTGATGTGAAAGTGGCTGAACCAGCCGCGCAGTCTGGCCTGCGCCAACGCTCGATTGGCTTCAAGGAGTCGCTGGCGCTGTCCGTCGAGGCGATGGGACCGCTGTTGGGTGCTCTGTCGGTCGCTCCGCTGATCGCGATCAGCGCGGGCTTCTCGGCCCCGTTCATGGTCCTCATCTGCGGAATCGCGATGTTCATCGTGTCGCTGACGATCGCTCGCTTTGCGAAGCGGATCCCCAGTGCCGCGTCGATCTATGCCTACGTCAGCCATGGTCTCGGTGAGCGCACCGGTTTCCTGTCGACGTGGCTGTCGTTCATGTACTACGTGCTGTTCGTCCCGCAGTTGATGCTCGCGTTCGGGATCTACGCCCACGCGGGGTTCCAGTTCGTGTTCTCGGTCGACATCCCGTGGTGGGTGTGCTCGATCTTTGCCGGCGTCATCGCGCTCGTCCTATCGCTGCGCGGCATCCGGATCTCGACCCGGATCGACCTCGGGTTCGCGATCGTCGCGGACCTGGTGCTGCTGATCGCCTCGATCGCGCTGATGACGAAGTCCTCGCACCTGAGCCTCGCGTCGCTGAGCCCGGCTCACGCGGGCGGTGGCTTCACGGGCCTGTCGCTGGCGATCGGCTCGGGCGTGCTCATCTACCTTGGCTTCGAGCAGTCGTTCACGCTCGGCGAGGAGGTCAAGGACCCGAGCGGCAACGTGCCGAAGGCGATCTTCACGGCTCTCGGCGCGATCGGGCTGTTGCTGCTCGTGGCGACCTTCGCGATGGTCAACGCGTTCGGCGCGCACGGAATGGGTGCGCTGGCGGCCGCCAACACGGCTGACGGCACCCCCTGGTGGGCGGCGTTCCACCGGGTCGGACTCGGCAACGGCTGGCAGGACGCGCTGTCGCTGGTGATCATGACCTCTGTTCTCGGCAACCTGATCGCCTCGCACAACGCGGTCGTCCGGATCCAGTACGGGATGGGCCGCGCGAAGGCGCTGCCCGAGGCGTTCGGCCGGACCGGCAAGCGGCAGACCCCGTACTTCGCGATCTTCGTGCAGATCGCGGTGTCGATGGTGATCACGCTGGTGATGGGCTCGGTCTGGAACCTCAGCGAGGCGTTCGGCTTCCTCGGCTTCACGAACGGGCTCGCCGGCGCGGTTGCGTTCATTCTGGTGCTGCTTGCGGCGATGGTCTACTTCCACAAGGTGGAGCCTGAGAAGGGCCTGTTCCGCAACCTCGTCATCCCGGCGGTCGGGATCGCGATCCTCGTGCCGGCGATCTATACGGCCTTCTACCCGAGCCCGGGCGCCCCGAACAAGTGGGTCCCCTACATCATCGTCGGGTGGACGATCCTCGGCGGCCTGTACCTGGTCGCGCGTGACCGGGCCCGGCGAGTGGTCGACGTTGACTACGCAGCGAAGGATCTTGGCGAGACGATCCCGCCCGGGGCGCTCGTCGGGGAAGCGGCGTGACGGGCCGCGGCAGTTCGCATGAACCGAGTTGACGGTGTGGTGTCCGGCGGATCGCTCGTGCTCGAGCGGTCCGCCGGGCTGCTGCACACGCTCGGTCCCGGAGCGGCGCCGATCGCGACCGTCGACCCCGGGACTCGGATCACGTTCGGCACCGAGCTGAACATCGGAGATCACCTGCACCGGGAGGGCGACACGTTCGACGCCTCGATGATGCAGCCGCCGTATCTCAATGCCGCGACCGGTCCGGTGTTCGTGCGCGGCGCCGGACCGGGCACGATGCTCAGCTGCGCGATCGAGGAGATCGAGCTGATCAGCCCCGGTCTCACCGCGCTCGTGCCGGGGGTGTCGCCGTTCCCGGATTGGATCCGCGAGCGGGAGTGGGGGGTTCACGGACGGGTCGTCCCGATTCGGGACGGGTTCGTTGAGCTCGACGGGCGGCTGCTCCCGGTCGCGCCGATGGTGGGCGTGCTGGGCGTTGCACCGCTGCTCGACAGCATCTCGACGATCGACAACGGGCCGCACGGCGGCAACATGGACGTTCAGGAGTTCACCTCCGGGACGACCGTATATCTGCCGGTGTTCGTCGATGGAGCGCTGTTCTCACTCGGCGACTGTCATGCGCTGCAGGGCGACGGCGAGCTCTGCGGCTGCGGTGGGATCGAGTGCCGCACGAACACGACCGTCACCCTGGACGTCCTCGACAAACCGCAGGAGATGCGCTGGCCGCGGTTTGAGACCGCGGATGCCATCGGCGTCGTCGCCTGCGCCCGGCCGCTCGAGGACGCGTTCCGGATCGCCGTGCGCGAGCTGGTGATGTGGATGGCCGCTGACTACGACTTCACACCGGAGAGCGCGCTGCTGCTGCTCGGGCAGGTCGCGCAGGCCCGGGCGACCCAGATCGTCAACCCGAAGTTCACCTACCTCGTCAAGGTCTCGAAGCAGTGGCTGACGCCAAGCTGATCCGCGGCGGTCTCGTCATCGGGCCGCACGGCTCGTTCGAGGCGGATGTCCTGATCCGCGGATCGACGGTTGCGACGATCGGCACCGAGCTCTCGGAACCGGTGGCGTGTGAGCTGATCGATGCCTCGGGGTGCTACGTCCTCCCCGGCGGGATCGACACCCACACGCACCTGAAGATGCCCAACGGCGAGCTGTTCACCGCCGATGACTACGTCAGCGGGACGGCGGCGGCCGTGTGCGGTGGGACAACGACGGTGATCGACTTCGCGATCCAGCAGGCGGGCGTCGGCCCGGCGGAGACGATCGCGCGCTGGCGTGCCCGGCTGGACGCCGACGGGGCCTACGCTGACGTCGGTTTTCACCTGGCCGTGACCTCGCTCGAGGACCCGACCTACCTCGAGGAGCTGGCCGCGCTGCCGGCGCAGGGGATCACGAGCTTCAAGCTGTTCATGGCCTATCCGGGCTCGCTGATGGTCGGCGACGCGGAGATGATCGCGGTGATGCGGGTCGCGGCCGAGCGCGGCGCACTCGTGCTCGTGCACTGCGAGAACGGAGATCTCGTTGAGTCGCTGATCGCCCAGGCCCGATCGAACGGTGACCTTGCGCCCGTCTGGCACGCCCACACCCGCCCGCCCGCGGCCGAGGCGGAGGCGACGCATCGGGCGATCGCGCTCGCACACGCGACCGGGTGCACGGCCTACATCGTCCACGTCTCATGTGCGGAGGCGCTCGCGGAGGTCGTGGCGGGGCGGGCCGCCGGCGCGGCCGTCGTCGCGGAGACCTGCCCGCAGTACCTGCTGTTCACGGCGGCGGACCTCGACGGTCCCGACGGCGCGCGGTACGTGTTCTCACCACCGGCCCGGACCCATCTCGACCAGGAGACGCTGTGGCGGGCGATCGGCGACGGGGGCCCGCTCGATGCCGTCGCCTCGGACCACTGCCCGTTCACCTCGGCGGAGAAGGCGCTCGGCGCTCGTGACTTCTCGCTGATCCCCAACGGCGTCGGCGGTGTCGAGGAACGGATGCTGCTGCTGCACGAGTTCGGTGTCCGGCGCGGCCGGATGACGCTCGAGCGCTGGGTCGAGCTCACCTCGAGCACGCCCGCGCGGATCTTCGGGATGGCCGGCCGCAAGGGCGCGCTGCTGCCCGGCGCCGACGCTGACGTCGTGATCTTCGACCCGTGCAGAGAGCGCCACCTGACCGCGTCAGCGCTGCGGTCGGCCTCCGACTACACCGTCTACGAGGGGATCACCGTCACGGGCGCGCCCGAGCATGTCTTCCTGCGCGGGGAGCAGGTGGTGCGTGACGGCGCGCTCGTCGAGACAGCCCGCCACGGAGCGTTCCTCGCCCGCGACCCGATCCGTCCCGTCCATGCTGCTGACCCCGTCTGACCAGGAGAAACTGCTGCTCGCGGTCGCCGGGATGGTCGCCCGCGACCGTCTCGAGCGTGGCGTGCTGCTCAACTACCCGGAGGCGGTCGCGATCCTGTCGTGCTGGGTGATCGAGCGGGCGCGCGAGGGTCGCTCGACGGTCGCCGACCTGATGCGGGACGGTCGCTCCGTCCTCACCCGCGCGCAGCTGATGGAGGGCATCGCCGAGATGCTCGACGAGGTCCAGGTCGAGGCGACGTTCCCCGACGGCCGCAAGCTCGTGACCCTCCACGCCCCCATCGGATGATCCCGGGCGAGGTTGTCGTCGCTGCCGACCGGGGCCCGGTGGAGCTCGCCCCCGGCCGTGAGCGACGGGTCCTCAGGGTGCTGAACGTCGGCGATCGCCCGGTGCAGGTCGGCTCGCACTTCCACTTCGCCGACGTCAACCCCGCGCTCCGGTTCGATCGCGACCGGGCGGAGGGCTTCCGCCTCGATGTGCCTGCCGGAACATCGGTCCGTTTCGAGCCCGGGATCGAGCGCGAGGTCTCGCTCGTCGCACTCGCCGGTGCCCGGACTGTCCCCGGACTCCGACTCCGCTGATGACCGAGATCTCGCGCGAGCGCTACGCCGCCCTGTACGGGCCGACCGCCGGCGACCGGATCCGGCTCGCCGACACGGACCTCTGGCTCGAGGTCGAGCAGGACCTCTGCGCCGGTGGCGACGAGGCGGTGTTCGGCGGCGGCAAGACGATCCGCGAGTCGATGCTGCAGGGACTGAGCACGCACGCTGACGGTGCACCGGAGCTGGTCATCACGAACGTCGTGATCCTCGATCACTGGGGTGTCGTCAAGGCTGACGTCGGCGTCCGCAGCGGCCGGATCATCGCGATCGGCAAGGCCGGCAACCCCGACGTGATGGACGGCGTCGACCCGGCGTTGCGGATCGGGCCGTCGACCGACGTGATCGCGGGGGAGGGGCGGATTCTGACCGCCGGCGGGATCGACTGCCACGTCCACCTGATCACGCCGTCGATGGTGACCGAGGCGCTCGCCAGCGGGATCACGACCGTGATCGGCGGCGGCACCGGTCCGACCGAGGGGACGCGGGCGACGACCGTCACACCGTCCCCGTCGTCACTGGCGATGATGCACCGCGCGCTTGACCAGATGCCCGTCAACGTGCTGCTGCTCGGCAAGGGGAACACGGTCTCGGCTGCCGGGCTCGAGGAGCAGGTGCTGGCCGGCGCGGGCGGCTTCAAGCTGCACGAGGACTGGGGCACGACGCCGGCCGCGATCGACGCTGCCTGCGGGCGTGCGAGCGCTGGGGCGTGCAGGCCGCGATCCACACCGACACGCTGAACGAGGCCGGGTTTCTCGAGTCGACGGTCGCGGCGATCGCCGGGCGCTCGATCCACAGCTACCACACCGAGGGCGCCGGCGGCGGACACGCGCCGGACATCATCGCGATCGCCGGGCACCCCAACGTGCTGCCGTCCTCGACCAATCCGACGCGGCCGCACACGATCAACACGCTCGCCGAGCACCAGGACATGCTGATCGTCTGCCACCACCTCAACCCGCGGCGTGCCGGAGGACCTGGCGTTCGCGGAGAGCCGGATCCGGGCGACGACGATGGCGGCCGAGGATCTGCTGCACGACATCGGCGCGATCTCGATCATCGGCTCGGACTCGCAGGCGATGGGCCGTGCGGGGGAGACGATCCTGCGGACCTGGCAGACGGCCCATGTCGGAAAAGCTCCGTTGGGCTGGCTGGTGGCGGCTGCGCCCCGTTGCGGGCAGACAATGAGCGCGCCCGACGGTACGTCGCCAAGTACACGATCTGCCCCGCAGTGGCCCACGGGATCGCCGACCATGGTCGGCTCGGTCGAGGTCGGGAAGCTCGCCGATCTCGTGCTCTGGGACCCGGCGTTCTTCGGCGTGCGGCCGCGGCTGGTGCTGAAGGGCGGCGCACGTCGCCTGGGCGCCGATCGGCGACGCGAACGCCTCGATCCCGACCCCGCAGCCGGTGCTCGGCCGGCCGATGTTCGCCGCGTTTGGAGCGCCGCCGCGTCGTCGGTGTCGGTGTCGTTCGTCGCGCCCGCGGCGCTCGCGGACGGGTTGGAGGAGCGGCTCGGTCTGGGGCGCGCGCTCGTGCCGGTGGCCGACACGCGCGGGGTCGGCAAGGCGGATCTGCCGATGAACGACGCGCTGCCGTCGATCGCCGTCGACCCCGAGACGTTCATCGTCACCGTCGACGGCGACGAGGTGGAGCCGGCGCCGGTCTCCGAGCTGCCGCTCGCCCAGCGGTACTCCCTGTTTTGAGCCGGTGTACTGGAACTGCTGCTCGCCGATGCGCGGACGCCGACAGGCGGCTACGCGCACTCGGGCGGGCTCGAGGCGGCGCTTGCGGCAGGCCTTGCGACGAACGACGTTCCCGGATTCATCCGTGCGCGGCTGCGGACCGTCGGGCGGGTCGAGGCGGCGTTCGCGGCCCGGGCGTGCATGACCGTCGCCGTCGAGGATCTGCTCGACCTCGACCTCGAGTTGGCGGCGCGGATGATCCCCGAGCCGCTGCGGCGAGCGTCGCGGATGCTCGGCCGCGGGTTGCTTCGGACCGCCTCTGTGTGGTTCCCCGATGCCGCGCTGCTGTCTGCGTATGCGACGACGAGCACGCTGACGCTGCGACCGATCGCCCTCGGCGTCGTCGGGGGGGCGGGCGGTGTTGCGCCGGTCGCGTGCGCTCGGGCGTCGCTGTATGAGGACGCTGTCGCGGTTGCATCGGCCGCGGTGAAGTTGTTGCCCCTTGATGCGGCGGTCGCGTCAGGTTGGCTTGTGCAGCTTGGGCCGGAGATCGAGTCGCTGGCGGTGACGGCCGCCGAGGGGGAGTTGATCTCGACGTCGACGCCGCTGCTCGACATGCGTGCCGTTGACCATGCGAACACCGAACGGAGGCTCTTTGTCAGCTGAACGCCGTGCACTGAGGATTGGAGTCGGCGGTCCCGTCGGCACCGGCAAGAGCTCGCTGATCGGCGTGCTGTGCCGCGAGCTGTCGGCCGAGTTCGAACTCGGTGTCGTGACCAACGACATCTACACCGACGAGGACGCACGCTTCCTGCGCTCAGCGGGCGTCCTGCCCGTCGAGCGGATCCTCGCCGTGCAGACAGGCTGCTGCCCACACACCGCGATCCGCGATGACATATCGGCGAACCTCGACGCGGTGATCGAGCTCGAGGACGACGATCGGCCGGCTCGAGCTCGTCTTCATCGAGAGCGGCGGCGATAACCTCACCGCGGCCTTCAGCCCGGCGCTCGCCGATGCCCAGATCTTCGTGCTCGACTGTGCCGGCGGTGACGACGTCCCCCGCAAGGGCGGCCCCGGCGTGTCGCGGGCGGATCTGCTCGTCATCAACAAGACCGACCTGGCGCCCCTGGTCGGCGTCTCGGTGCCGAGGATGGTCCGGGACGCCGCAGTCCAGCGCGGAGCTCGTCCGATCGCCGCCGTCTGCCTCCGTGACCGCGCGACGATCGCGCCGGTCCTTGACTGGGTGCGCGACCAGGTCGCGTTGTGGCGCGACGGCGAGCTCGTCAGCGTCGATCCCGGTCCGCCCGCGCCGCACGGCCACCACCATTCTCATTGACCGGGGTGGGTGATGCGTGACCTCGTGCGCATCGTCGCCGAGGCGGCCGGTGGCGGAACGATCTTGTCGCTCCTGTCCGGCACCGAGCCGTGGCGACCGCGGCCGTTGCGGGCTGACGGGGTGGGGTGGGCGCGGGTCGCGCTCGTGCAGTCCCGCGCGAGTCTGCTGGCCGGCGATGACGTATCCCTTGAGATCGTGGTCGGGCGCGGCGCGGCGCTTGAGATCGTTGAGCTCGGTGCGATGGTCGCGCTCGACGGGCGCGGGGGCCCGGACGCATCGCTATCAGTGGCGGTGTCGGTCGCCGATCGTGGTCGCCTGATCTGGCTCTCGCAGCCGCTCGTCGCCGCGGCCGGCTGCCGGGTGGTCGCACACACGGAGGTGTCTCTGCTCCGGAGCGGCCGGATGCTGCGCGGGGAGGGGATGGTGTTCGGCCGCGCCGGCGAGCAGTGCGGAGTCGTCAGCTCCCGTACCCGGTTCACCGCCGACGAGCGACCGGTGCTTGACGAGACGATCTCAACAGAGGACCGTTTCGTGTTGGGCTCACAGGTTGTTGCGGGCAGCGCCCCCGTGCTGTCCGCGCTGACCCTTGCGGGCATGCGCGATCCAGAGCCGTTTCCGCACGTGATGCAGGCCTACGGCGAGGCGACGATCTGGCGCGCCGCCGGCGCGGCCGTTGAGCTTGAGAGCGTCGGCGCGGCGCTGGTACGCCGGTGGCGTGCGCTGCTGTCGGGGGGCGTAGAGTTCGGCGTCGACAGGGACGTTCGAGCGACAGGTGTTACGGGTGAGGCGAGCGTTGTGGCCGGGCGCGTCGGTGGTGGCGGCCGGCCTGTGGGTGGCGGCGAGTCTGTGGTTGGCGACACCGGTGACGGCGCGTGAGCTCTCGTGCCGAAGCACGCACTGGGTCGGGGTCTGGGAGGCGGCGCCAAGTGACGCCTCTCAGGGCAACCAGATCGAGGACCTGTTCGCACCGTCTGAAGTGATCGGGGCGGGCGACAAGAAGCTGCCCGTCGATAACCAGACGATCCGCCTCACGCTGACCCCGACGTACGGCGGCTCAACGCTGCGCGTTCACCTCTCGAATCGCTTCGGAACCAGACCCGCCACGTTCAGTCACGTCACGATCGGCAAGCAGGCCTCGGGCGCCACGCTGGACGGGGCGCCGGTGACGTTGACATACGCTGGTAAGGACTCGGTCACGGTGCCGGCTGGAGACGATGTGATCAGCGATCCCGCTCGCCTCTCGTTCGCGGCGATGCAGACTCTGGAGGTCAGCGTCTACATCGCCGGGGACGCAGGGATGGCAACCGAGCACTACACGGGACGCCAGGCCACGTACTTCACGCTCGATGGCATGGGCGACCACAGTGACGATGTCAGCGGCGGGGCATTTCTGTTGACGAACAGCACGCGCCCGTACGTCGACGGGATCGACGCGATCGAGCCAGCTGATGTGGGTGCCGTCGTAGCGTTCGGTGATTCGATCACAGACGGCTTCCAGGCGGAGACTGCGGAGGGCATTCCGGCGGCCTCGGAGGGCTACAACGTCAATGAGCGCTGGCCTGACTTCCTCGCCCGGCGGTTGCTCGCTGCCCATATCCCCTTGGCGGTGTTGAACGTTGGCATCAGCGGCAATCGGGTGTTGGTGGGCGGGACCTACGGCGGCGGCCCCGACGTCTACGGCCCGTCCGCCCTCAGTCGGCTGCAGAAGGATGTGCTTGATCAGGCGGGCGTGACGACCGTGATCTGGCTTGAGGGGATCAACGACATCGGTCAGGGCCCGACCCTTCCCGCCGCGCAGATCGAGGCCGGCTACGACACGGGCATCGCCAGGATGCACGCAGCAGGCCTGAAGGTCCTACAGGGCACGCTGACGCCCGCCGGCAGCGACACTCAATCCAGCTACGGAGGTGCTGCCGCCAACGCCGAACGCGTCGCCGTCAACAACTGGATCGAGACCAGGAGTTCCGCCAACGGCGTCGTCAACTTCTCGGCCGCCATCGCCGACCCGGCCGACCCCGCGAAGATGAACCCCGCATACGCCGGTGCCGACGGGCTCCACCCGAACCCTGCCGGTTATCGGGTGATGGCGAACGCGATCAACCTCTCCGCGCTGCGACGCCTGGTGTGTTTTCGGCATCGCCCTCGTGTCAAGCGCTAACCCGGGGCTCTACAACCCGAGTACACCTCCGGCCGCCGGTCCCGCAGCGGGTTGTTGAAGGCGTTCCAGTTGCGGTCGCGGCGGGCGGCTGCCAGGTCGACGTCGGCGAACAGGATCTCTTCCTGGTCATAGGACGCCGGACCGGCGATCGGCCAGCCGGTGTGGCTGACGATCACCGATTGCCCGATGAACGGCTGCCCGCGCTCGGTGCCGACCCGGTCCGCAGCGACGACGACGACCGAGTTGGAATGGGCGGACGCCATACACAGCACGGTCGCCATCGCTTCGCGTTCTGCGGCCTGCCCGGGGATCGGCACCCAGTTGGTCGGGATGCAGATGATGTCGGCGCCGGCGAGCGCGCACGCGCGGTAACTCTCGGGGAACCAGCCGTCGTAACAGATGAACGTGCCGATCCGGCCCAGCGGCGTGTGGAAGATGGGGAAGCCCAAGTCACCGGGCTCGAACACGAGGTTCTCGTCGCCCCAGAGATGGACTTTGCGGAACTTCCCGACAAACCCGGTGGGGCCGAAGACCGCGGAGGTGTTGAAGAGCTTTTCGCCGTCGCGTTCGGTCAGGCCGACGACGAGGTGCATTCCCAGCGACGCCGCCAGCGATGCCAGTGCAACGGACGAGCGCCCGCCCGGCACCGCCTCGGCGAGCGCGAACGCCTCCTCGCGCGACTCAAACACGTAACCCGTATTCGCCAGCTCCGGCAGCACCGCCAGCTGTGCTCCGCCGTCTGCGGCCTCCGCGACCCGCGCTGAGATCGTCTCGAGGTTCCGATCGATGTCTCCGATCACCGGCTCGATCTGGATCGACGCCACACGCACCGTCATTGCGCAGCCTCCGGATCCAGGACCGTTGACTCCCGCACGACCAGCTCCGGCGCCACGGCGATCCGCTGCCCGGGCGCCGCCTGGCCACCGATCCGCTCGGTCAACAGCCGCAGCGCCTCGCGTGCCAGCACATCAAACGGCTGGCGCACGGTGGTCAGAGACGGAATCGAGAGCCGCGCCGAGTCGACATCATCAAACCCCGTCAGCAGCACGTCCTCCGGCACTCGCACACGCGCGCCGACGAGCACGCGGAGCAAGCCGAGCGCGATCGTGTCGCTCGCGCACACGACGGCGTCCGGCAACGCACCACGCTTCAACAACGCGCGCCCGGCCAGAACACCCCACTCGGTCGTGAAGTCGCCGAGCAGCGGGTCATCGGCAGAGAGTCCCAGCCGCCCAATCGCATCATTGAACGAGGACATCCGCAGGTGCGCGGACGACGCCCCCGCCGGCACGGCACCGACGAACACGAGCCGGCGCATGCCCAGATCCCGGAGGTGCGCAACGATCATCTGCATCCCCGCGGTGTCGTCGACTCCGACCCAGTCACTGCTCTCGCCCGGGATCTGGCGGTCGACCTGCACCAGCGGCACCCGTGCAGCCGCCGCCCGCACGGCCTCGCGACTCCTCTCGGAGTCACAGGGGCTGATCAGGATCCCATCGACCTTGTGGTCGAGCAGCGCCTGCAGCCGCTGGCTCTCGGCATCGGGGTCCTGCATCGCGTCGCACAGCAGCAGCTGCTTCGGACTCGACTGCAACTGGGTGTGGACCGCCTCGATCAGCATCGGGAAGAACGGGTTCGAGATCTGCGGGACGACCAATCCGATCGTGTCGGTCACCTGGCGGCGCAGCGCCGAGGCGATCCGGTTGGGCCTGTAGCCGAGATCCTCGGCCGCGCGGGTGACGGTGCGCAGGTTTGCGGCGGACACGGCGCGGTTGCCGCTCAACGCGCGTGAAGCGGTCGCCACCGACACGCCCGCGCGCGCCGCGACGTCGCGGATCGTCACCAGACCACCGTCCGCAACCGTCGGGTAATCGTTTGCCTCGCTCATTCCAATTCCGATGTTTGAGATGGCCGGAATACTACTCGGCGTTCTTGAGCAAATCCCTCAAATAGCCCTTGACTACGGCGGATCGCTTCGTTAGCTTGCCGGACGCAAGCTACGGAAACCGTTTGCACAAAATCCTCGTAGGAAGGTGGCGCAGCGATATGGCTCGAATCCTGGTGGCGGGCGAATCCTGGATGACGCACTCGGTGCACGTTAAGGGCTTCGACTCCTTCACCACCTCTGTCTACGTCGAAGGGCTCGACAACTTTCGCGCTGCGGTGGAGGCTGAGGGTCACACCGTGATCCACCAGCCCTGCCACGTGGCCGCCGACCACTTTCCGGATACGATCGAGGAGCTGAACGGATACGACGTGGTCGTGCTCAGCGACATCGGCGCCAACACGCTGCTGCTCCCGGCGCGAACCTTTGAGCGTGCCGAGCTCGGCGTCAACCGGCTCGAGGTCCTGGCGCAGTGGATCGCGGGTGGCGGGGGCTTTGCGATGGTCGGCGGCTACCTCAGCTTCACGGGCATCGAGGCGAAGGCGAACTTCCGCAGCACCGCGATCGCCACGGTTCTCCCGGTCGACATGGAGCCGTTCGATGACCGCCAGGAGACCCCCGAGGGAATCCAGTTCGAGCTGACGAACACTCAGCACGCGATCACCAGCGGGCTTGACCAGACCTGGCCGCCGGTGCTCGGCTTCCAGCGCTTCTCCGCCAAACCCGACACGGATACCCTCGTCACCGTCGGCGAGCATCCGGCGCTCGTCGTCGGCAGCCACGGCAGGGGGCGGGTGCTGGCGTTCGCGACGGACATCGGCCCGCACTGGGCCCCCCCTGGCTTCCTGCAGTGGCCCGGGTTCCAGAGCATGTGGGGCAACGCGATGGGCTGGCTCGCCGGCGACGCCACGGACGCCGGCTGACGAGCCCCGAGACGCGTGGCACCCCACGGCACCCGACCCCGCATCGTCGTCATCGGATCGACGATGGTCGACCTGCTCTCCTACACGGATCGCATTCCCGAGCAGGGCCAGACGATCGTCGGCAACCGGGTCGCGCTCGGCCATGGCGGCAAGGGCGCCAATCAGGCGGTGATGGCGGCGAGGCTCGGCGCGGACGTCACGTTCGTCTCGCGGGTGGGCGCCGACATGTTTGGCCAGATCGCCCGTGAGAACCTCACGAGTCAAGGACTCGACCTGGCGCACGTGAAGACGCTCGAGAACGAGTCGACGGGGATCGCGTCGATCTGGGTGGAGGCTGACGGTCACAACCGGATCCTGGTCGTCCCGGGGGCGAACGACGAGCTCACCGCCCATGACGTCACCCAGGAGCTGCGCGACATCGAAGCGCCCGATTGCGTGATGTGTCAGCTCGAGGTTCCGACCGAGGCAGTGCGGGCTGCGCTGCGGTGGGGCCGCAGCAATGGTGCGCTCACGATTCTCAACCCGGCACCGGCGGCGATACTCGACCCCGGCCTGCTCGAGCTCGCCGACTGGCTGACACCGAACGCGATCGAGTTCAGGACGCTGTTCGGCACCGATCCAGCCGACGACCGCGCTCTCACGCGGGCGAGCGGCACCCTCAAGGGCCTGATCGTGACGCTCGGCGCGCAGGGGGCGGCGACCGTGATCGACGGACACGCCGTCCGCATCCCGGCTCCGGCCGTCGACCCGGTCGACACGACCGGCGCCGGCGACGCGTTCATGGGGGCGCTCGCCTTCGCGCTCTCGCGCGGCGACCAGCTGCCAGGTGCGATCGAGCTCGCGAATCGCTGCGGCGCGATCAGCACGACCGCGTTCGGCACGCAGCCGTCGTTTCCCGTGGCTGACGAGGTGCTCGCCCGGCACTAGGCCGGATCCTGCAGCGGGAAGTGGCATGCGCCCTGATGCTCGTCCGAGCCGAACGGCCGCATCGGCGGCATCTCGGCCCGGCAGATGTCCTGCGCCCGCGGACAGCGCGTGTGGAACGGGCAGCCGGACGGCGGATCGATCGCGGAGGGGAGCTCACCCTTGACCGCGAGCTTGCTCTTCGCCCGCTCGATCTCCGGGTCGGGAACCGGAATCGCCTCGAGCAGCGCGGCCGTGTACGGGTGCACCGTCCGCTCGTAGACCTCGGCTGAGGGACCAACCTCGACGAGCTTGCCGAGGTACATGACGCCGACCCGGTCGGCGAGGTAGCGGACGACGGCCAGGTCGTGCGAGATCACGACGTAGGTCAGGTCCCGCTCGCGCTGCAGCCGTTTCATCAGGTTGAGGATCTGGGATTGGATCGAGACGTCGAGCGCCGACACCGGCTCGTC
This sequence comes from uncultured Conexibacteraceae bacterium, assembly GCA_963778315.1. GTDB lineage: Bacteria > Actinomycetota > Thermoleophilia > Solirubrobacterales > Solirubrobacteraceae > Palsa-465. Next base: position 71,580 of record CAVZTZ010000018.1, read on the forward strand.
GGCAATGATCAGCCGCGGCTCGACGGTCAGCGCCCGCGCGAACCCGATCCGCTGCCGCTGCCCGCCGGAGAACTCGTGCGGGTAGAGGTCCAGCGCCCGCTGTGCGAGTCCCACATCCTCGAGCAGCTGCAGGACCCGCGCCTCCTGCTCATCCGGGCTGCCGATCCGCTGTGCCGTCAGCGGCTCGCGGAGCGTCGATTTGATCCGCATCCGCGGGTCAAGCGACGCGTAGGAGTCCTGGAACATCAGCTGCACCTCGCCGTACTGCGCCCGCAGCGCCGCGCCGCGCAGGTTCGCGACCTGCTTGCCGTCGAACGTGACCGTTCCCGAACTGAGCTTCTCCATGCCGGCGATCAGACGGCCGAGCGTCGTCTTTCCGCACCCCGACTCCCCGACGAGCCCGAACGTCTCACCGCGCCGGACCTCGAGCGAGACCCCGGACACCGCGTGCACGGCCCCGACCTTGCGCTGCAGGACCCCCTTGGTGATCGGGAATTCCTTGACCACGTCGGTGAGGACAAGCAGCGGCTGGCGCTGCTCGGTCAGGTCAGCGGCGTTCTTGGGGTGGCCCAGCGGGGCCACCCGCATGCCGGGCTCCGTCATCCCCCGGACCGGGTAGAAGCACGCGAACGCGTGGTCGCCGCCCTCGAGGCCGGGATCCTCGGCACGGCAGCGGTCCTGCGCGTAACGGCAGCGCGCGGCGAACCGGCAGCCGACCGGCGGCTCGGCCAGGTCGGGCGGCGCGCCGGGGATGCTGTAGAGCGTCGCCGAGCGGTCTGTCTCGACGCGCGGGATCGACTCGAGCAGCGCCTGCGTGTACGGGTGGCGCATCTGGTCGAAGACCTCATGCGTGCTGCCCTGCTCGACGATCCGTCCCGCGTACATCACCATGACGCGATCGGCCCGGCCGGCGACGACGCCGAGGTCGTGCGTGATCAGGAGCATCCCCATCGTCAGGCGCTCGCGGAGGTCGTCGAGCAGCGACAGGATCTGCGACTGGATCGTCACGTCGAGCGCCGTCGTCGGCTCATCGGCGATCAGCACCTTCGGCTCGCAGGCAAGGGCCATCGCAATCACGACGCGCTGGCGCAGCCCGCCGGAGAGCTGATGCGGATAGGAGTCGAGCCGCTCCTTCGAGCGCGGCATGCCGACGAGGTCGAGGACCTCGGCGGCGCGGTCACGCGCGGCCTGCTTCGAGGCGCCGCGATGGATCCGGACCGGCTCGGCGATCTGTTCACCGATCGTCATCGTCGGGTTCAGCGAGGTCATCGGGTCCTGGAAGACCATCGCGATCTCGTTGCCGCGGAGCTTGCGCAGCTCGCCCTGGGAAAGACCGACGAGATCACGGCCACGCAGCGTGATGCTGCCCTCGACGATGCTGCCGCCGCTTGGCAAAAGACCCATGATCGACATCCCGGTCATCGACTTGCCGCAGCCCGATTCACCGACGAGACCGACCGTCTCGCCCGGCGCGATCGTCAGCGAGACGCCGTCGACGGCCTTCACCGTCTCCCGCCGCAGGCGGATGTGCGTGCGGAGGCCTGCGACCTCGAGGAGTGGGTCGCTCATCGGCGCTGGAGCCTGACCTCGAACGCGTCACGCAGCGCGTCGCCGATGAAGTTGAACGAGATCACGGTGATCACGATCGCGATTCCCGCCGGGTAGATCAGCCACCAGTAGCCGTCGTAGACGAAGTTGAGGCCGGAGGTGAGCATCCCACCCCAGTTCGCGGCCGGGGGCGGTGGTCCGAGTCCAAGAAAGCTCAACGCAGCCAGCAGTTGGATCGAGTCGGCAACGGAGAAGGTTGCGACGACGACGACCGTGCCGATCACGTTGGGAACGATGTGGCGCAGGATCGTGCGGCGATTGGAGACGCCGACGAAGCGGGCCGCGAGCACGAACTCGCGGCCGCGGAGCGCCAGCGATTCGCCGCGCACGAGGCGTGCGGTGCCGAGCCAGGAGACCATCGCGATCACGATGATCAGGACGGGGATCGAGGGGCTGAAGATGCTTGCGAGCATCAACACGAGCAGCAGCGGCGGGATCGCGAGCCATGAGTCGACGAGGCGCATCATCAAACCGTCGACCCAGCCGCCGACATATCCGGCAAGCGCCCCCCACAGCGTGCCCATCACCGTCGCGAGCACCGCTGCGGCGAGACCCACTTCGAGCGTCGACTGGCCGCCGAGCATCAGCCGGCCGAGCACGTCGTAACCGACCTCGTCGGTTCCCAGCAGGTGCGATGAGCTCGGATGCTCTGTGATCAGCAGCAGGTTCGTCTTGACCTGGTTGGTGTGGTAGACGAGCGGTCCGATGAAGCTGAACAGCACCATGAAGACGATCACCACCACCCCCACGATCGCCAGCTTGTTCTCGAGGAAGACGCTCAGCAGACGCCGCGAGAAGCTCGTCTGCGGGTGGGGGGTGGGGGTCGAGGCGCCGTCGCCGAGCGGCGACGGCTCGGGGAGCGCGGCTCCCGCGCTGAGCGCCATCAGCTGTACCTCACGCGCGGATCAACGACGGCGTAGAGCAGATCGGCGAGCAGCGAGCCGAGAACGGTCGCGACCGCGACGACGACGGTGAAGCCGAGCAGCAGCGGGTAGTCGTGGGTCGTCGCCCCGTTCCAGAACAGCAGCCCCATGCCGGGGTAGTTGAAGACCGACTCGACGACGACCGCTCCCGACATCACGATCGGCAGACTCAGCCCGAGCAGGGTGATGATCGGCAAAAACGAGTTGCGCAGGAGGTGCTTGCGCAGGATCCTCGACTCGGGGACGCCCTTGGCTCGGGCGGTGCGGATGTAGTCCTGGACGAGGTTCTCGAGCGCCGATGAGCGCATGTAGCGGCTGAACATCGCGATCGTGCCGATCGCCAGCGTCATCACGGGCAGCACGAGGCCGCTCGGGTCGTTGAGGACGGCGCCGACGTTCGCGCCCTGCGGGCCCTCCGCCGGGAACCAGCCGAGGTTGACCGCGAACAGCACGATCAGCAGGACCCCGAGCCAGAAGACGGGCATCGAGTAGCCGATGAACGCGCCGGCGGTGGCGACGTAGTCGATCGGCTTGTTGCGGCGGATCGCCTGGATCAGGCCGAGCGGGATGCCGATCAGCAGCGCGACCAGGTAGGCGAAGCCGATCAGGACGGCGGTCTTCGGCAGGTCCTCGCCGATCAGCGACACAACGCTCTGGTTGTAGTGGTAGGAGTAGCCCAGGTTGCCCTGGATCAGGCGCCAGACGAACTGGCCGTACTGGACGGGGAACGGCTGGTTGTAGCCGTTCTGATCGATGAACAGCTTGACCTGCCGGGGGGTGGCCCGCGGGCCGAGCAGCGCCCGCGGCCCACCCGGGAGCAGGTGGATCACGACGAAGACGATGATCGTGACCCCGAGCACGATCACCACCGACTGCGCCAGGCGACGGATGAGATACGCCGTCATGCGCGCTGGGTCGGTGGTGTCGTGCTCGGGTTCGGGGTCACGTGCCTACTTGGTGAAGTACCAGTTCTCCGGCAACACCGCGAAGTACACGTTCTGCGGAGTCACGCCGGCAAGGCTCGACTTGACCTCGGTCAGCTCGTACGGTGCGTCCTGCTGCCAGATGTAAGGCACCTGGTTGGTCAGGTAGTTCTGGAACTTGTCGAGCGTCGCCTGGCTGCCGCCCGGACCGACGTTCGCCTTGATGTTGGCGTCGTTGGTCGGATCGGAGTAGCTGCTGGTGTTGCCGCCACCGCCGGTCTCGAACACGACCTCACCGGCCGGGTAGAAGTTCGGCGTGTAGAGCCAACCCTCGCCCCAGTCGGCCAGGTCCCAGCCGCAGGTGCTCTCCTTCGCCGTGCACGGGACCGCGAGGCCCGAGACGGTCGCGAACGACCCGCCGCTGAGGTTGTACTGGATGCCAGCGGCCTCGGCGTCCGATTTGAACACCTGCACCGAACGGGCCAGCGCCTCGACACCGGTCGCGTAGGCGAAGGTGAACTGCAGCGCCGCACCCTTGGCGATCCCGGCGCCGCACTGGCCGGCGCCGGTCCCGGGATCGGCACACGTGGACAGTCCGTTCGCCACGACGTTCCAGCCGTGGCTCTTGAGCAGCGCCACCGCCTTACTCGGGTTGTAGCTGTACGGACAGGACTCCTCGTAGCTGTCGGCGAGGTTGCCGACCGAGCTGAATGGCACCGGTCCGCACGTCTGCTGGGCGTAGCCGCCGTAGAAGGACTTGATCACGCCCTTCTGGTCGATCAGCATCTCCATCGCCTGGCGGACGTATGTCTGGCGCAGGATCGCGCCGACCTTCGGGTTGTGCTGGTTGTCCGCGATGTAGTTGGTGACGTAGATGTTCCAGGGTTCGAGGTTGTAACCCTGCGACTGCAGCGCCTGCTTCTGCGGGAGATCCTCATACGGCAGGTAGCCGACATCGACAGCCCCCGAGCGCAGCGCGTCGAGCTCGGCGGTGTCACTGGTGAACGGCAGCTCCACGAACTGGCTCAGGTGCGGCTTGACCGGACCCGAGTAGTCCTTGTTCGGCGTGAACGAGACGCGGCCGTCCTGGGAGAACGTCTGCAGCTGCCATGGGCCGTCGACGACCTTCCACAGCGGGCTGGTCGTGTATTGCGAGGTCTTCGCACCCTGGCTCGAGAGGTACTTGAACACCGCCACGGCGCCCTTCGCCGTCTCGTCGTAGCGCTTCACTGGGCTCGACGCCGAGGTGACGTCCATCGTCTGGATCGGCAGCGGCTGGATCTGCGAGAGCTCGTTGGAGGTGAACCACGTCGGGTTCACACCGTGGGTCAGGTGGAAGACGATCGTCCGTTTTCCTGTGACCGTCGTGCTCGCGACGTTGTCCGGGTAATTGCCCGGCGCGTACACGCACCAGCTGGTCTTGTTGGCCGTGACGAGGTTCTGCCAGAACTGGACATCTGCGGCCGTGACCGGTTGGCCGTCTGACCACGTGTAGTTCTTGAGCGTGACCGTGACGGTCTTGTCGCCGCCCGAGTAGACCGGCGGGTTGGCGATGCTCACGGCGTTGTTCAGGCTCGGTGACTCTCCGTTGCCGAAGAAGTACAGCGGCCGCCACATCAGGTACGTCAGGAACTGTGTGTTGGCCGAGAAGCAGTACTGGATCGGGTACATCGGGAAGATGTAGTTCGGCGTTTGGTTGGGCAGCTCCGCGAAGGTCGCGACGCCGCCGCTGACCGGCGTCGTCCCGCCCTTGGCGGGTCCGCTCGATCCACCGCAGCCTGCCACCGCGATCGCCGCGACCACCCCTGCTGCCAGACCCAACCATGTCCGTCGTCTAAACCGCTCGTGCATTGAAGCCCTCTGTTTGAGATCGCATTCGTGAGTCACGCAGGTGCCCCCGCCCCGGGGTCATCGGCGTGGTCCACCCGGTCATCGCACTACGACGCAGCCCTCGGGTCCGAACCAGACCACGTCTTCCAACTTGATTGCCTGAATGTGGTTGCCGACGAAGGGTTCGATCGCCCACGCGCCCCACATCTCGGTGGTGTTCCACGGGTCGATGTAGCCCTCGTCATACGACGTGCCGCGGCCGACCGAGTGGCCGACGTTGCCGAGGCGGTCGAGCTCGAGCAGGCCGGCACGGCTGACAGCGCGGGCGTAGATCGCGTGGAGGTCACACGCGCGCATGCCGGGGCGCGCCGAGCCGAGCAGGTCATCGTGGATCTTCTGGACCGTCGCAAGAAGCTCGTGCTGGGCCGGATTGTCACCCCGGACGAGTGTGCGAGCGGTGTCACCCCACCAGTCGTCCTCTGTAATCGGAAGGATGTCGATGTGGCCAAGATCGAGGTTCCACAGGATCCGGTCGGTTGGCTTCTCGGTGGGGAAGCAGCGGAGCGTCCCCGGCCCGAACCCGACGAGCGTTGTGTCCCAGAATCCGACGGCCCCGTGTTGGCGGGCGTACTCGTTCGCCCAGTCGGCGAGCTCAATCTCGGTGATGCCCGGCGCGGCGTGGGCGCAGGCGGCCTCTGCCGCCTTGATCGCGAGTCGCTGCGCTGTGACGAGGCCCTCGGGCGGCTCGGCTGCGATGCCTGCTGGACCACCACTCATGACTGATCGCTCCTGTGGGTCGGATCGCTGGTTTGCGCGGCTGGGCGACCATCGAGGACGCACACCGCTTACGGATGGAAATCGTTACCAGGGTGATACCGCGATGTCAACCTGTTTCGGCCGACCGCAGCGTCGACACGGGTACCGGCAGGGCGTGATTTCTCGTCGGCTGTCCAATGGGTGCATCCGACTTGGACCGGTGGACAAAATGGCCGATTTACTGGGATTTTTGCGGCCACTTAGGATATGCGGCAACCTCCGCACAGTCCGATCTGGGGGTGCGGCGGCGGTTTGTGTACCGTCGCTGACGAGCGGCGGAAATCGTTTGCAGAAACATGAGCGTTCAATGAAGACAACACCGACCGCATCAGGTGATGCCCATGACGAGAGAGATCACTCAGCCCGGCGACTACTCCTACGTGTTTTCACGTGACGTCGCGCCGATCGCCACGGTCGTGCCGGGGGAGACGGTTGCGGTCCACACCGAGGACGCGTTCACCGGTCGGATCACAGGTCCCAACGATCTCCCGAGCGTCGTCCTTGACGGTCGGCTGAACCCCCAGACCGGGCCTTTGTATGTCGAGGGCGCGGAGCCAGGGGACACGCTCGCTGTCCGGATCGACGCGATCGAGCCGAACCGCGACTGGGCCGTCAGCGCATTCGTCCCGTTCTTCGGGGGACTGAGCGGGACGACCGCAACCGCGACCCTGCATGAACCGCTGCCCGAGCGGCTCTACTTCTACGAACTCGAGGACGGTTGGCTGACCTGCGGGGATCGCCTGCGGATTCCGTGGCGGCCATTCCTCGGGACGCTCGGCACCGCGCCGGCTCTTGAGGCGGTCTCGGCCCTGACCCCGCACGCTCACGGCGGCAACATGGACGTGCGCGACACGGGTCCGGGCCGGACCGTCTACCTGCCCTGTATACGTGGATGGCGCGCTGTTCTTCACCGGCGACGCCCACGCGAATCAGGGCGACGGTGAACTCTGCGGAGTTGCCCTGGAGATCACCGCCAAAGCCACGCTGACCTTTGACCTGCTGAAACAGAAGCCGATCGCGTGGCCACGGATCGAGAGCGACGAGAAGATCATGGCCGTCGGCAGCGCCCGGCCGATGGAGGATGCGGCACGGATCGCCTACAAGGAGCTGATCGATTGGATGGTCGCCGACTATGAGTTTGACCCGCTCGACGCCTATCAGCTGCTGACCCAAGCGGGAACGCTGTACGTCGGCAACATGGTCGACACCTACTACTCCTTGGTGGCCGGAATCGAGAAGTCGTACCTGGAGCGTCGGTGAGCGACCGGGCCGTTGTGGAGATCGATCTGGAGCGGTCGGCCGCTCGAATCGACGCGGACATCCAGACCTTGGCGGGACCGCCGTACAGCGACTTCGAGGATCGGGTCTGTCGCTATGCCTATACGGACTCGTTTCGGCGCACACGCGACTACTTCGCGTCCGCGTGGGAGGAGCTCGGATTCATCGTCGAGGACGACCCGATCGGGAACTTCGTCGCGCGGAACCGGCCAGCTGGCGAGCTGGCGTTCGGCGTCGGTTCGCACTTTGACTCCAACCGAAACGGTGGTCGCTGGGACGGACCGATGGGCGTCGCGGTGGCGCTTGAGGTGTCACGGCTGAGCGTCGAGCTCGGCCTCGACCTGCCGATCAAGGCGATTGCCTTTCTGGAAGAGGAGGCGTCCGGGTTCGGTCAGCTGCTGCTCGGCAGCAGGGTTGCGACCGGACGGATCGAGGAGCTGGACCTCCGAGAGCGGATCCGTGCAATCGATGATGGCCGGAGCTTCTGGGACGCGGCGCTGGCGGCCGGCCACCGCCCTGAGCGCTGGCGCGAATGCCGCGCGACTCTCGATGACCTCGTGAACTGGATCGAGGTCCACATCGAGCAGGGGCGGATCCTCCAGGACTCCGAGCGCCGGATCGGGATCGTGCACACGGTCGCCGGCTTCGTGCACGGGGACATCACCATCGAGGGCCGTTCGGATCACGCTGGCGCGACTCCGATGCCGGGTCGGATGGACAGCTCGGTGGTGGCTGCAATGACGATCGTCGAACTCGAGCGCGTCGTTCGCGAAGCGGGACTCGGGACGGTTGGAACGGTCGGCGAGATCGACGTTGCGCCGGGCGTGATCAATGTCGTCCCCGGACGGACTCGCCTGTCGGTGGACGTTCGCGGGCCGGATCAATCGGTGATTGAGGACGTGGTGGCGCTCGTCACGTCGTTTGCGACGACCACGGCCCGGCACCGCGGGATGACCGCTGCGTATCGCGAGCGGCAAGCCGCCGAGCCGGTCCGAATGGACCCGGGCGTGGTTTCCGCGCTTGAGGAGGCGACGCGGCGATGCGGCCATCAACCGCTCCAGATGGTCTCAGGCGCCGCGCACGACACGATGCTCGTTGCTCAGCGGGTACCGAGTGCGATGGTCTTCGTCCCCTGCAAGGACGGTCTCAGTCACACGCCGCTCGAGGAGGCCGATCCGATGGACGGAGCGCTTGCGACGCAGGTCATTCTCGAGGCGCTGACAGCGCGGTGACGGGCCACCTCTGCTTCCGCGTCCCATTTACCGGTAAAACACCGGCCAGGCTTTCGGCAGCCCCAACGACCACTACGCCAAGGAATCTCAATGGCCATCACCACCGCCCCCGGCGCCCGGCGCCCGCTGTTCGACGACATCCACGACGACTACCGCGAGAGTTTCCGCCGGTTCCTGCAGGCAGAGGTCGTCCCCTATCACGACGAGTGGCAGGAGAAGCATCTGGTCTCCCGCGACCTGTTCACGAAGGCGGCCGAATACGGCTTCCTCGCGATGCCCGTCGAGGAGGAGTACGGCGGATCCGGCGTCGATGACTGGCGCCTGAACGCGATCCTCGCGGAGGAGGCGGCATACGCCGGCGTCGGGTCATCCTGGATGGGCCCGAATGTCCACAACGACCTCGGTCTGCCCTACCTTCGCGCCGCTGCCACCGACGAGCAGAAGCAGCGCTGGTTCCCGGGAGTGGCCTCAGGCGAGAAGATCCTCGCGCTGGCGATGACCGAACCCGGCACGGGCTCGGACCTTGCGGGCATCACGACGCGCGCCAAGCGCGACGGCGATGATTGGATCATCAACGGCGGCAAGACGTTCATTTCGAACGGGATCAACGCCGACATGGTCGTCACCGCGGTTCGCACCGGCGACGATCCCCATCGCGGCCTCTCGATGTTCGTGATCGAGCGCGGGATGGAGGGCTTCGAGCGGGGAAATCAGATCCATAAGCGGGGCCAGCACGCGAACGACACCGCGGAGCTGTTCTTCAACGATTGCCGCGTCCCCGGCGAGAACCTGCTGGGCGACGAGGGAACAGGCTTCGGGCAGCTGATGGCTCATTTGATCCCTGAGCGCCTCGGCCTGGCGGTCTCGGCGATGGCAGGTTGTGAGGCCGCGATGGACCTGACGCTCGCCTACGTCAAGGAGCGCAAAGCCTTTGGACGTCCGATCGGATCGTTCCAGAACTCCCGGTTCGTGCTCGCAGATCTCCACACCAAGGTGACGATCGGCCGCACGTTCATCGATTCCATCATCCAGAAGTTCGTCGATGGCACCTGCACGGTCCCGGAGGCGGCGATGGCGAAGTACTGGACGACGGATCTGCTGTCCGAGGTCACGGATGCGTGCGTGCAGTTGTTCGGCGGCTACGGCTACACGACCGAATACAAGATCAGCGAGATGTGGGCCGATGCGCGCGTCAACCGGATCTACGCCGGCACCAACGAGATCATGAAGGAGCTCGTCGGGCGCAGCCTGGGGCTCTGACGCCGCCCCCGAGAGGGCCGGGTTTCCGGCCCCCTCGGGCGACCCGGTCAGGTTCGGTACTTCGCCGCGAGCGTCAGCACCTGCTGGACGTAGGTGTCCGAATGGTTGTACGCGTAGATCGCGTCGTTCCAGTTCTGCGGGGCGCCGGAGGCCTTGAGGTAGGACGCCATCGTCATCACCGCGTCCTGGGCGTTGTAGGGGCTCGGTGATTTGCCGTTGCCGACGTTGATGCCGTAGCGCTCCCAGGTGCTGTTGAGGAACTGGGCGGGCCCGGCAGCGCCGTAGGGATTGGTGCCGCTCTTGACCCCCGGAAGCTTGCTGCGGCCGTTGTCGGACTCGATCGTGCCGATTGCGGCCAGCACCGTCCAGTCGAGGCCATATCGATAGCCCGCCAACCAATACAGCCGCAGCCAGGATTTGGGAATCGTCTGCAGTGCATACGCCGACGGCGCGGAGTGCGGCGCGACGGGGCCGGCGGAGTGGGAGATCCGGCTCGCGGTGAGGAGGGTGTGCGGCGCGTGTGACAGATGGTGGGTGACGTACCAGGCGCCGGTCACGACCCCGCATGCCAACAACAGCGCGATGATGTTCCCCGGGATCCGGGCGCGGCTGGCGGTCCTGGCCTCCCGACGGATCTGCAGGTTCGCCAGTTCCTTGTCCCATGCCTGCGTCCAGCGCTGGGTGAATTCGGTCGTGTCCCCTGTCGCGCCCCAGCGGCTTGCGGTGACCGGTCCGCTGAAGCCCTCAGCGTTCGAGACCCAGTCCGGGATGCTGAACTCGCCGGTCTGCCCAGGCGCCGGTTGTGAGCTCGGGAACGGTCCGACCTGGTCGACAGCTTGAACGGTGATTCCGGCCTTGGGAGCGGTTTCGGCGTCGAACACGACGCTCGTCGACACGGGTGCGCTTGCGAGGACGGGGGCGCTTGCGAGGACGGGCGCGCGTGCGAGGACGGGCGCGCGTGCGAGGACGGGCGCGCTTGCGAGGACGGGCTCAGCGATCGGGTCGGCCTGGCGCTTGACAGCGGGGATCGGTGCCGCCAGCTCCATCCACCTCGGCATCTCCCCTGCAGCGACGGCCTTCGGCGAGGCAGGCCGAGGCACGGACTCGCCGGTATACACCGGGTCCTCGAACCAGAAGGGGGTTTGCTCGCCTGCTTCAAGCACCGTCGACACCTGGATTCCGCCCACGACCCGCAGTTCGCGTGCGGCCGGCCGAATCCTCTCAGACCCGTCCGACATCTCCAAGGGCATGTGTCCTGCAGCCGACACCTGTCACCGGGTTGAGCAGACTCGACTGCCGGCTCACGCTTCGAGCGCGCCAGGGTCGGGTGGGACGTCGACCGCGTGTTCCTGGAGCGCATCGAGCGGAACGATCTCGAGCGCGCTCTCATGCGTTGACTCAAGGACGACGTATGCGGCGGCGCCGTCCATGTGCGCCTGCAGCCAGTTGGCCGCGGTCACACACCACCGATCGCCCGGGATGAGCCCGGGAAACCGGAAGTACGGCACCGGCGTGATCAGGTCGTTGCCGATCTGCTGTTGGTGTTCGAGGAACTCCGCGGTGACCACCGCGCAGATCGTGTGGCTCCCCTGGTCCTCGGGACCGGTGCGGCAGCAGCCGTCGCGAAAGAAGCCGGTCATCGGATCGGTCCCGCATGGAGCCAGCGGCCCGCCGAGGACATTGAGTTCAGCCACGGTCCTAGTATCCCGGCCTCAGCGGGGAATCCACCCGCCCCCGGCCGAGTTCGTGGTCTCGAACGCGATCGTAGCCCTGAGCGACCGACACCCCGCCCCGCGGTCTGCGCGAGGGTTCACGCTTGCAGGAGCCCCGAAACAACCTCGGGACTCCCGAGGAAGCCCTCCATCGGACTCGAACCGATGACCCCTTCCTTACCATGGAAGTGCTCTACCAACTGAGCTAGGAGGGCGCGACGACCTAGGATATCCGGGTCGGCGAAGTCGCGGTCACAGGTCCCGGGTAGGGTGGCGGCAGATGGTGATCGAACTGAGCCGAGATGCGGAGGAGTTCGCCGGCAGGGCACTCCCGTTTCTTGAGGAGCGGCTCGAGCGCAACGTGCTCGCCACGACGCTGAGCGGCGTCCTGGGAGGGGCCTACGACGAGGCGATCTTCGCGCTCGGATACGCGGAGCCGGGCGAACCGGTCGGCCCCGCGCAGGTGGTGACGGCACACCCGCCGACACCGACGGCGGCGGCGATCCGCACGCCGCCGCGGGGCATGCTCGCCAGCGGGTTCGCCGACCGGCAGGCGGCTACCGAGCTCATCAGGAACTGGCTAGAGGAGGACCCGGACCTTCCCGGTCTGGGCGCCGAACCTGCGACCGCCCAGGCCCTGACACGCGCCTGGCGCGAACAGACGGGCGGCACCAGTGTGATCTCGGTGAGCGAGGCGATGCACATGCTGACCGAGGTGATCGACCCGCCACAGCCGCCGACCGGCCACGCTCGGCAGGCCACCTGGGCCGACGAGGCCCTTGTCGAGCAATGGGCGCGGGCGTTCGCGATCGACGCTCATTTCGGCAACGCGGACGAGGCCGCGTATGGAGCGCTGCGCCGGCTCGAGCTCGGGCACGTCTACCTGTGGCAGACCGAGCTGGTCCCCACCTGCCTCGTCGGCCACGCGCCGACGATCGCCGGCACCGCCCGGGTCGGCCCCGTCTACACGCCTCCGTCACAGCGGGGCCACGGCTACGCGGGCGCGCTGACCGCCGCGGTCAGCCGCAACCTCCTGAACGCCGACGCACAGCGGTGCATGCTCTACACGGACCTCAGCAACCCGGTTTCCAACCACGTCTACGCGAAGATCGGGTATCGGGTCTTCGGCCACTGGGAGGAGCACACGCTGATCCCGGCGACAGGGTGAACAGGGTGAACCGTGGCCGGTGTGCCGGGCCCCAACGGGGCCCGGCGCAGCTGACCTCCTAACCTGACAGCACCCGACCCAGGAGGAACGCAAATGCCGGTTCGCGTCAGTGTGCAGGTGCAGCCCCAGCACGCCTCGTTCGAGGCGATGCAGAAGGCGTGGCGGGAGATCGAGGAGATCGGTGTCGACGCGATCTACTGCTGGGACCACTTCTATCCCCTGTACGGGGACCCGGACGGCAAGCACTACGAGGGCGTCGCGACGCTGACAGCGCTCGCCGCCAGCACCGAGCGCGTCAAGGTCGGCTCACTGGTGTTCTGCAACTCCTACCGCAACCCGCAGCTGCTCGCCAACACCCACAACACGATCGATCACCTGAGCGGTGGCCGCGTGATCCTCGGGATCGGGGCGGGCTGGTTTGAGAAGGACTACGACCAGTACGGCTACGAGTTCGGCACCGTCGCCAGCCGCCTGCGCGACCTTGGGCGCGACCTGCCACTGATCGAGGAGCGTCTGAAGAAGGTCAACCCGCTGCCGCTCGGACCGATGCCGATCCTGATCGGCGGGGCGGGGGAGAGGGTGACGCTGAAGCTTGTCGCCAAGCACGCGCAGATGTGGCACACGTTTGTGGAGGATGTCGAGGGTTACGCCCACAAGGTGCAGGTGCTGGCCGACCACTGCGCCAACGTCGGTCGTGACCCGAGCGAAATTGAGCACGTGATCGGGATGCACAGCGGCATCATTTCCCACGCCGATGCCCTCGTTGACGCCGGCGTCCATGAGATCGAGATCGGGATCGGCGGCAGCGAGAAGGGCTACGACCTCGGCCAGGTGCGCGAGCTCGTGCAGTGGCGCGACCGCCGTAACGCGGCCGCGCCAGCTGCATAGCCCGGGAACTGCTAATCCGTCCAGATCCAGCGGGCCAGCCCGAGCTGGCCCGTGACCGTCTGGGTGCCAGAGGTGACCGTCGCTGTTGCCGTCAGCAGATGGAACACCTTGTTGCGCTTCAGCAGCTTCGCGCCGGCGGCGGTCAGCTTCACGTTCTGGAAGCCGCCCGTCTCGGGCCCTTCGGTGTAGCTGCGTGAACCGATCGTGGTGCCGTCGTAGGTGAGCTTGGCGGTGCCGCTGCAGTCGGTCGTTCCGTCGAAGCAGCCGACCTCGATGCCGATCACGCCGCCGGGGGAGACGAATCCCTCGCGGCCGATCAGTCGTACCTGCGAGGTCTGGCTGCCGGCGGCGAACGTCGCGTCGTCACCGTAGGTCGTGCCGTTGGCGTTGACCGCCACCACCCGGTAGTGGTAGGTCGTGCCGGCCGACAGACCCGAGATGACCTCATGGACCGACACGCCGCTGGTCCCGCTACCGGCCGACTCGGTTGCCGTCTGCTGGCCGTAGGCGGTTGTCGTGCCGTACTGGAACGCGTAGGTGGTCGCGGAACCGTCCGGGTCCACAGTGCCGTTGAGCGTGGCCGAGCTGGTGCCGACGCCGGTTGCCGACCCGGTGCTGGCAAGCGGCGGGTTGGTCGTCTTGAACGTCAAGCCCGCACCGACTGTGATGCCCGCCCCGCTGCTGGCCACCAGGCGGTAGTGAATCGTCGTGCCGGCCGGCAGGCCCGAGAGCTGTGCAGACGCGGTCGCGGCGCTTGTGCCCGAGCCCGCGTCGACGCCGCTCGTCTCAAACCCGTAGTCAGCCGTCGTGCCGTACTCGAAGTGGTAGGAGGTGTCGTGGCCCCCGGGATTGACGGTGCCGGTCACGGTCGCACTCGTCGAACCGATCTGATCGGCAGCCTCCGTGACCACGACCGGCTTCGTCTCCGGGGCCGGGGCCGTGCCGGTGGTGGTCAGCGTCTCGTCCTTGCCGACGACCGTGGCCGTCGCGGTCAGGGCGATGATCCGGTAGTGGTAGGTGGTGCCCGCGTTGAGGCCGCTCAGCACGGCGTCGACGGCCGCTGAGCCGGTGCCCGAACCGGCGGACGTCACCGCGGTCTCCTCGCCATAGGCGGTACTCGTGCCCCACTGGAACGCATAACGCGTGGCGACCCCGTCGGGGTTGACGCTGCCGTTCAGCGTCGCCGAGCTCGGACCGACGTTCGTCGCTGCCGCGGTGCTGACGATCGGTGCCGGTGTTGTCGCGGCCAGGGCCAACGCCGTCGGAACGGCCGCAAGCACCACGATCGCTGCGATCAACGCCCGCGATTTGTATTTCTGCATCAGATGACTCCTTGGATGGGTATCGGAGCCTTGAACCCGCCGAGCCGGCGCGAAGTTGTGCCGCACGGCCGGCGATAATCACGTTGTGGCCAAACGGGTACCGACATCACTGCTGTCAGCGGCGGGCCTGATCGCCGGGTTCGGCGTCGCGATCGGCACCGGCTCGCGGCCGGCCGGCGGGGTCGTGCTGGCCGTGTTCGGGCTGAGCTGCATCTACTTCTGGATGCAGCGCGACGGCCGTGCGACGACGATCAAGCTGACCCTTGTCGGCCTGTTCGCGTTCGCCTTCAGCCACGTGCTCGGGCTCGCGATCGGGGCGTGGCCGTCGGTGTTCGTGGTCGCGACGGCGACCGCCTGGGCGTGCTGGCGGTGGTCTGACTCGCGCTGGCTCGGTCGGCGCGACGCTGCGCTCAGCTGAGTCCGGCCGCGCGGTCGAGTCGGGTGCTCAGCTGAAGCGGATCAGTCGGACCGTACCGGTCGTGCGGCCGGTCTTTGAGTAGGTGACCGCGACACTTGCGCGTAGCGTGCCGCCCGCGCGGACATGCCGCAGCAGCCGTTTGCCACGGGCGTTGAGCCTGATGGCCAGCACGCCGGCGTTACCGGCCGCCAGCCGGTATCTGGCCGAGCCGATCAGCTTGCCGCGGACCCGCAGCGCAGCGGACCCGCGGCAGACCGCGGTTCCCTTGCAGACGGCGACAAAGCTCGCGACCCCCTGCCTGGAAACCCAGCCGCGCGGGCCGACCAGCTTCAGGATCGAGGTCTTGGCGGGCAATGCCAGCGTCGTGAACGTTTGATCGGGCCCGTACACGGTGCCACCGGCGCTCTCGGCGACCAGCCGGTAGTGATAGGTCGTGTTCGCCGCCAGGCCGTCCGCGACCGCCGTCACCTCGACGGTGACGGTCCCGTCACCTGCGCTTGTGGCGGTCGTGGTGGCCCCGTAGCTCTTCGTCTTGCCGTACTGGAACGAGAAGGCGGTTGTGTGACCCTCGGGGTTGACCTCGCCGTTGAAGGTGACCGAGTCGGTTGTGATCGCGCTGGCGGCCCCGCTGGTGACGGTCGGGACTGTGTAGGTCGTGAACGTCATGTTGGCGCCGACCGCGACCCCGGCACCCGAGACCGCGACGAGCCGGTAGTCGTAGGTGGTGTTGGCGCTCAGGCCCGACAGGGTCGCCGTCACCGGGCTGGCGGTGGCGCCGCTGCCGGCGCCGAGGGCGGTCGTCTGGTAGCCGTAGGCACTCGTCTTGCCGTACTGGAAGTAATAGTTGGTGGCTGTCCCCTCGGGGTTGACCGAGCCGTTGAGCGTTGCGCCCGCCGTCGTGACGCTGGTCGCGGCAGCGCTGGTCGCTGCTGGGGCCGTCCCGGCCGGTTTGACCGCGTAGCCGGTCGTGGTGAACGACTTGTCCGAGCCCGTGACGGTGCCGGCCGAGCTCAGCGTGATCACCCGGAAGTGGTAGCTGGTCCCAGGCTGGAGCCCCGAGAGCGCAGCGGTCACGGCTTGGTTCGACGTGCCGGACACGCTGGTCAGTGTCGTCTCCTCGCCGTAGCTCGAGGTCGGGCCCCATTCAAACGCGTATTGGACGCTGTTGCCTTCGGGGTTGACGACGGCGTTGAGGGTTGCGGCGGAGCCGGCCACCGCGGTGGCGGCGCCGGTCGTGGCGGTCTGTGTCGCTGCGGCCATGGCCGGCAGCGCCGCCCACAGGGAGGCGAACGCGACAGCGGTCAGGATTGCTCGTTTGCGCATTGTCCCTCAGCCTTTCCGTCGGACTGAGACCCGTAACCGAGGGCAGGGAGAAAAGTTGCTCATCGCCTGGTGCGCGGGATCCCCTCGAGGAACACCGCGCCGTCGCGCACCTCGCGCTCGCCAAGCGGTTCCGGGAGTTCGACGAGCACCGGCGTCTCGTGGTTCTTCACGGTCTTGTTCTGAAAGCCCTCGATCGGGCGGATGAACAAGCGCAGCACGATCGCATCGTCGCTCAGGTGGAGGTCGGGGGGCAGCATCCGGCCGTGGGCCAGGCGCCCGCTTGAATGTGTTTGCTCGGTCACGAGCAGGTGCAGCGTCGTGTCCCGGGGGCTCGGCTCATGGATCGGATCGAGCCGGAACGATGAGGCGCGGATACGTTCCCGCGCTGCGCGCAGGGTCGCGCCGCGGGCCATCGTCACCATCGACCAGCGGCCGCGCCGGCTGTCGCGACGGACCACGACCGTCAGCAGCTCCGGTGGTTGTCCACCGGCGTAGAGGACCTCGTTCTCCTCGCGAGCAAGCTGGCGCCAACCCGAGAGCAGCGCCGTTTCCTCGTCGAGGCGGTCGCCGTAGCGCCGACTTGAGCGTTTCAGCTGCTCAAGCAGGGCCTTGACAGGCGGATCGTCGGAGCTCAACGGTGCTCCGCGCTCGCTCACAAGCTCGGGCGCAAACGGCAGTCCGGCGCCGTCACTGACCAGCGGCGGCAGTTCGCTCGAGGCGATCGGGATCAGCGTCTCGGCTGCGTCCCACGAGCTCTCCTTGGGTGGCTTGGGCGGCGGCTTCTCGCCCCCGCGGCGAAACAGCGGGCTCACAACGGCCGCTGCGCGACGATCGACACGAAGCTCTGCACGAACGTGAGGGAGCCATCCTGTGGCGCGGGATCAAGGCCGGTCCGGCGCCCGCCACCGAGATCCCCCTCAAGCGCGGCGATGATCTCCTGGCGCTTGCCGGACGGGGTCTCGGTCTGCTCCAGCCACGGGTGCAGCGGTCGCCGGACCGATCTGGCCTCGCTTGAGATCACGGTCAGGCCGAGGTCGGCGATCGCGTCCGTCAGCTCGTTGACCGACAGCACCCGCGCGTGGGAAGGGTCGCGTAGCGTCTCGAGCTCGTTCTGCAGCACCGCCGCGTCGGGGTCCTCGTCGGCCGTCAGGTCTGCGATCGCAAGGTATGCGCCGGGCTTCAGCACCCGTGCCATCTCGCCCAGCGGCCGCTCGGGGGCCGGGAAGTGATGCAGCGCATACCGGCACACGACCACGTCGAAGGACGCGTCGAGGAATGGGAGTGCGTTGGCATCGCCGCGCTGAAACACGAGGTTCGTGAGACCGGCCTCGAGCGCCTGCGTCTGGCCGGTTGCGAGCATCTCTGGCGTCGCGTCGAGCGCGACGACGGCCTGGACCTTCGGGGCCAGTGAGCGGCTCGCGATTGCGGTGCCGGCGGCGACCTCGAGCAGCAGGTCGTCGGGGCTCAGCGGTAGCGCTGTGTACAGCCACTCGGACTCGGTCGTCAGGATCCGGTTGAACCGCGGGTCGGCAAAGGTCCGCGCCTGCTGCGTGAACGAGCGCGTGTTGCGCGTGACGGCGTGGTCCTCCATCCGGATCAGCGTAGGGCAGCTGGCCTTGTGGACAAAGTCCATTGATCTTATGTAGAATGTCGATCGGAATATGAGAGTTGACATCCATCAGCACATCTGGACCGCCTCGCTGCTGCGAGCTCTGAGCTCCCGTGAGCAGCTGCCGCTCGTGCGACAGGAGGACGGCGTGACGATCCTCCACAGCGCGGCCGAGCAGCCATACGCGATCGACGTCGACTGCGAAGCGCCCGCCCGTCGGCTCGCCTGCCTCCACGAGGACGGTCTCGATCTGGCGGTGATTGCGATCTCAAGCCCGATCGGGATCGAGTCGCTCCCCCGCGAGCAGGCACTCGAGCTGATCGACGCGCAGCTGACCGGAGTCGAATCGCTCGGGGATCGGTTTGCCGCTTGGGGGCCGGTCCCGTTGGACCGGCCATCCCCGGCCGACGTCGACTCGGTGATCGACCGGGGCGCACTCGGGATCTCGCTGCCGGCGGGGGCGCTCGCGGGTCCGGAGCGCCTGCATGCGGTCGGGCCGCTGCTGGAGCGAGTCGCGGAGCGGCAGGTGCCGCTGTTCGTACACCCCGGTCGGGCGCCGGGTCAGTTCGGTGCCGCCGCCGAGTTCGGGGAGCCGTTGTGGTGGCGTGCGCTCACCGATTACGTCTCCCAGATGCACGCTGCGTGGACGACGTTCGCCGCGTTCGGTCGTCGCGAGCATCCCGAGTTGCAGGTCGTTTGGGCGATGCTGGCCGGTGGAGCGCCGCTCTCCAGTGAGCGGCTGTGGGCACGGGGTGGCCCGCGTGTCGATCTCCGTGATCCGTACGCGTTCTACGAGACCTCTTCGTATGGCCCGTCCGCCGTTGAGCTGCTGGCACGCCTCGTTGGCGAGCAGCAGCTCGTGTATGGGTCAGACCGGCCAGTCGTCGAGCCGGTCGTGACCGGGCGTGAACACGTGCTGCAGCTGAACTCGGGTGCGCTCGTCGCCGAACCGCTGCGCCTTGCCCGTTCGTCGCGGCTCGTGGATGTGGCGGCGTGAGCCTGTCTGAATCGGAACTGATCGCCTTCGCCGAGCGGCTTGCTGCCGACCGCGAATGCGTGGGAACCACACGTTCGTCATGACCCAGAGGAGCGGGTGTATGAGCTCCTCTGGGACGACGAGGACGTCAACGCCTGGCTGATCTGCTGGAGCGAGGACCACGACACGGGGTTCCACGATCACGACATCTCGACCGCGGCGATCACGGTCGTTGACGGCCACGTCCGCGAGGACCGGCTGCGGATCGCGCAGCCGCCGGTGTCGCGCTTGGCCGGACCCGGCGAGACTCTGTACGTCGAGCCGACTGCAATCCATCGCGTCCTGCATGCCGGGGACCGCCCGGCGGTGACGATCCATGCGTACTCGCCGCCGCTGGTGCGGACGGGCGCCTATTGGGTCGGTTCCCACGGGGAGCTGCAGCGGATTTCCCAAAGCTTCGAGGAAGAGCTGCGCGCTGACGGCGCAGTCGCCTGACCCCGGCGGTTTGCGGAGGTCTCGGGCCGCATGACCGGTGCCCCAACGGGGGCACCGCAATAGTGTCTGAAGGTTGCCTGACGGTTTCGGCTCTCAAGTGAAAGACTGCGTGATATGAGCGACACACTCAGCGCAGAAACCATCAAGATCGCCGGTGCCGACGGCGATGAGATCGAGGCGTACCTCGTCCGGTCCGGCAGCGGCGAGCAGCACGGCGGCGTGGTGGTCATCCATCACATGCCCGGTTACGACCGGGGCACGAAGGAAATCGCTCGGCGGATCGCCGAGCTCGGCTACGACACGATCGTGCCGAATCTGTACTGGCGCGAGGCTCCAGGGGCGTCGCCGGACGACGCCGCAGCCACCGCGCGAGCCAACGGCGGCGTGCCCGACGCCCGGCTGGTCGGTGATGTCGGCGGTGCGGCCGCGCATCTGCGCTCGCTGCCGTCGTCCAACGGTTCGGTCGGGGTGATCGGCCACTGCTCCGGAGGCCGCCAGGCGGTGCTTGCCGCATGCAATCTGGATCTGCAGGCGGCCGTCGATTGCTATGGCGCGTTCGTCACCGGGACACCTCCCGAGGAGTTCCCGTTGAACATCACGAACCTCGTCGATCAGCTGCCCAACCTCCGGTGCCCGCTGCTCGGCCTGTTCGGCAACGATGACAAGTTCCCGTCTCCCGAGCAGGTCGACGAGCTCGAGGAGCTGCTCAAGCAGTACGGCAAGACCTACGAGTTCCACCGCTACGACGGCGCGGGCCACGCGTTCTTCGCCAACGACCGCCCCGCCTACCGCGTCGAGGCCGCGGGCGACGGCTGGGAGCGGATCGAGGCGTTCTTCAACACCAACCTGGGAGGCTGAAGCAATGTGCACCTACGCGACGATGACCACCGATCTCGAGGGCAGCGCCAAGGGCCCGGACAGCAAATGGTTCCGTGTCAACACGGCCACCGTTTACTTCGACCATCCCGTCCACGCGATGGCGGAGCACACGCTCAACATCGATTTCGCCGATCCCGCTCGTGGTCCGGGTCAACGCGTTGCGGTCGAGCTGACCGCGGCCTCGGCGCGTGATCTGGTCGCGGCCATCGAGGCCGCCCTGGCATCGGCGCCTGAGGCGCTCACCGTCTGACGAATAGATCGCTTCCCGGCGTCGATGTCACAAATCGGCGCCGGGAGTGAAGTAAGCAGGATGAGGTTGCTGCGGGGACGTTCAGATGCTGAGCTGCTGGCCCTGACGCCGGTGGACCCGAACGCGTTCGGCGAGTTCTACCGGCGCAACGAGCGCGACGTGCTCCGGTACTTCATGCACTGGACCCGCTCGCCCGAGCTCGCCGGCGATCTGATGGCGGAGACGTTCGCGGTCGTGTTCGAGTCGCTTGCGTCGTACCGGGCAGAGCGTGGCGAGCCCCGCCCGTGGCTGTTCGGGATCGCGCGCAACCTGCTGGCGCGCAGCGTGCGGCGCGGTCGCGTCGAGGACGCGACCCGGCGACGGCTGGGGCTGGCGCCGCTGGAGATGAGCGATGAGGCTCTGGAGCGGGTCGAGGCGCTGGCGTCCGGCGGCGACCTGGGCGCAGTTGACGCTCTCGGTGAGCTGTCTGTGGTGCTGCGGGAGGCGGTTGCCGGGCGGGTGCTCGAGGAGCGCGAGTACCGGGAGCTGGCCGCCGCGCTCGATTGCTCCGAGAGCGTCGTGCGCCAGCGCGTGCGCCGCGGTCTCGCTCAGATTCGTGAACGACTGGAGGTACCGGAATGAGCACGATCTTCCCCGAGTTCGAGCGCCAGCTCGTTTCGCTGGCACAGGCGTCTGCAGGTCGCGATCCCACACGCTCAGGTCGGCTGCCGCGCGGGTTCCTCCGGGGGCTCGTGCCTGTGCTGACGGTCGCCGGGTCGCTCGCGATCGTGATCGTTGCGCTCGTCGTGGTGCGGCCGGGTGGACGTACCTCGGGACACAGTGCCGGCGCAGAACCGACCGTGAGAACGTTGGGTGGGTCGGCACCACCGAGCTACACGCTCGCGCAGCTCAAGCAGCACTACCCGGTCCTCGCTCGCGCGCAGAGCGCCACTGACCGATCCCAAGCGGGTGCAGTTCCCGTCGGTATGACGGGCGCGCCGCTGTCGAGCTTCGGAGCCTCGGCGGCGAACGGCAACCGCACGGTCAAGTGGTACCACGTCCGCTACGTCGGCCTGGCCCACCACGTTGCTATTCCATCACTCACTCGTGTGATCGATGCCGACGGCGTGCGTGTGTCGCTGTTCGTCGGTCGGCTCGTGCACTCGAAAACGTTGCCGCGGGCGATCGTGACGGGCACTGACCGCAAAGCGGCTGCGAGCTTCACGACGGTCGCATATCGCCGCAAGCTCCAGCGCCTGGCGAACAGGGTTCCCGAATATGTCCTCTGGGCGCGCGCATCCGGGGGACACGCCGTTCGGATCAACACGATCAGCTCGATCCTGTTGATTGGTGCGCGGGCGCGCGACGAGGGTGAGACCGAGGGGGCCGCTCAGGTGGTCTCGGCGTCACTGAAATCGGGAACCGGCCGGATCGTCGCGGTTGAGCCGGCGGGCGTCGCCCGCGTCACGTGGAGCTGGCCGCGAGAGTTCGACACGCATCTGCTGACCACGCTCCCGGCTCTGCGGATGTCGGCGCCCGTCGTCGATGGCGTCGCAGTCGCCCCGGGGCCGCGGCGATTCACCGACGTGTTCCAGCTGCTGCCCGACGCTGTCACGCTCCATGGGCCCCGCGGTCAGGTGTCCGGCCAGTACACCGACATCGACTACGGCGCGAAGATGATGGGGAACACGACGTGGGACCCGTCGTATTCCGGACCGCAGACCGCGCAGTCACGGGCGGCTGAGCGCAATCCCGCGACTCCGAACCGGGTCGTGGTGCAACCGGCCACGATCAAGGTTGGTGGTTCGACCGCGGTCTTCTTCCGGGTGCTGATCAGTCACGTCGCCTACTACCTGCGGATCACGGGCGGCCCGCACCCGGACTGCCTCGGCGGTGGCAGTCCCAACGGCGAGGGTGGCGGCACGCCGCTCGATCCGCTTGACGAGTCGTTCATGCGCGGCGACACCTACACGGCCAGCACGCAGCGGATCGGGATCGAGTGCCCCGGGACGTACACGGTCTCGCTGTCAGTGATGCGCGCGAACGACACCCCGTACCCACCGTTCGGATCGGCGCGGCTGACCGTCCGCTGAAAAAGTGGTCACAAACCGGCTCGCCCGCTGAAATGAAGGGTGATGGTCGCAACGGGGAGTCGGACCGACGAGCAGCTGCTGGCTGCCGCGGCACATGATGTCGATGCCTTCGCGGAGCTCTACGGCCGTTACGAGCGGCCCCTGGCGGCGTTCTTCGTCCGCGCCACTGGCAGCGGTGAGCTTGCCGCTGACCTGACGGCCGAGACGTTCGCCCAGGCGCTGTCGTCACTGAACAGGTACGACCCGGAGCTTGGAGCTGGTGGCGCCTGGCTGTACGGGATCGCCCGCAACCTGCTGGCCCGCAGCCGGGAGCGCGGGCAGGTGGAGGATCGCGCGCGCCGCCAGCTCGGGATGGAGCCGGTTGTCCTCGACGACACCACCGTCGCGAGCATCGAGTCGCTCGCCCACGACAGCCATGCGCTGACGCTGCTGCGCAATCTTCCAGATGACCAGCGTCAGGCCGTCGCGGCACGCGTCGTCGACGAGCGCTCCTACGAGGAGATCGCCGCCGCGCTGCAGCTCTCACAGAGCGTCGTGCGTAAACGCGTCAGCCGCGGCCTCGCGACGCTGCGAGCCCGCTTCAAGGAGGGCAGATGAAACCGCTGATCCCCGATCTCGAGCGCCAACTGCGCCGCGCGCATAAACGCCTGGGCGACCACGGTGAGACCGGTGGCTGGCCCGGCAGGGCGCGGGAGCCCAAGCGGACGCTCGGCACGATCGTGGCCGCCTGCACTGTCGCCTTCTCGCTGCTGATCGCCGGTGTGATCGTGTTCACCGTCCACTCGCATAACGCTCACGCACCGGCCGGGCCGCCTGCCTACTCGCCGTTTCACCGCAAGCCGCTCAGCGCGACCGCCTACTCGCCCACGGGCGGTAGGTCTGAGACGATCGCGCTGGGCAACGAGTGCAACCCGAAGGCGGGCGCGACGCACTTCGAGTCGGTGGCGACCGGCTCCATCGCCGGCCGCAGCTGGCACGTGCTGTTCCCCGCCCGCGACGACAAGAACGCCAAGCGTCTCGTGATGATCGGTCATCAGACGTTCCCGCTGTGCACGAGCATCATCTACACGAAGCTGATCGGCAGCGCGCCTCGGGGGATCGCCTACGGCTTCATTCCGAACAACAACGGGCGTGTCGCGAAGGTCAACGTTGGTCCGGCCGGCGGCCACGTCACCGTCGAGACGCGGACGCTGAACCAGGGCAGCTTCTTCATCGCCGCCCTCCCGCATCCCGGCTGCTACTACGGCACGCTCGCAGTGAGCGGGAGGCAGGCCAACGGCTCGGGCGAGTCCTCGACGATCACCCTCGGCCCGTGCCGTCGCAACGAGCTCGTCCCGACCTACGAGTCGACCGGCAAGGCGCCGCCGGTCCTATTCGGCGAGCTTCCCTCTGGGCTTTCGCATGCCCAGCTTGCCGAACTCCAGAGCGGAGAGGAGACGGTCGAGTCGTCAGGCTGTGAGGGCTGCCACGAGATCGCCGGCCAGGGCAACAACGGCCCCGGCCCGAACCTGAGCCACATCGGCTCGAAGCTCGACCGCGCGCAGCTCCAGCACGCCCTGCTTGACCCGAGGGCCCCGATGCCCTCCTTCAAGAACCTGCCGAAGCGGCAGCTGAGGGCGCTCCTCTACTTCCTCCAGGAGCTCCGCTCTACGAACCCGCCATCTCCGTAGCCACGCTTGAAGCCGGCACCATCTGGGTGAGCTCGACGACCTGCTGGAACGTCGGCCGGTTCTGGAACGGGAACGGGGAAAGCGGGATCGCCGAGACCTCGGTGGACTCGTCCTGGTCATAACAGCTCGGCTGTGCGTTGTCGGCGCAGATCCCGTAGCCGTACATCGACTGCGGCGTCACCGTCAGCGCCGACTGCAGCGTCGAGAGCAGGATCCCGCGGCAGGACGCAAACGACCCATCGCCGCAGTAGATCTGCGAGTACGCCCCCGGAACCATCCGCGACGAATGCGAGTGCTTGGCGAGGAGGTCCTCGATGTCCTTGTCGACGTAGGAGAACCAGCCCTCCGCCATGTCCGGCTCGTTCGGCGAGGTGCCGGTGTAGACCGAGCCGAACCCGAGCATCCCCTCGAGGTCCGTGAACGCAGTCGTCCCGAGCCGCGGCTCGAATTCCGCCGTCAACAACTTCGGCCACCAGGCGTCCATCAGCTCGATCGCGGCGTTGTTGGAGTCGGTGCCGCTCTGAGCCAGATCCCAGCGGTGCCCGCCGGCGTCATACCAGGCGTTCAGCTCGCCGACCGCGGCCGCCAGCGCCGGATTCGACACGTGCCCGATCACCTGCCGCAGGAGTGGCCACAGCTTCTCGATCCGGATGTCCTCGGTCGCAGCGAGGTCCATTGTCTGCACCAGCTGCGCAACGTTCATCTTTCCGGCTCGGAGGTCGGCGGTGATGTGATTGGCGATCAGCTGGCTGCGGAACACGGCGCCGTACCCGTACTGATCGTCAGCCGCCGCCCACTTCGGCGCCTGCTTGTTGTTCCATGAGACCTCGAAGGTCGGATCGATCGCCTCCGGATGCGCAGCGGCCGGGATGTCGTCCTCGGTCCACACCGTCGGATTCCAGCCCTTCCAATCAAACGGGCCGGTCCCGAGGATCGGGAAGTCCGGCGACGAGTCGCTCGATCGCACCGGGAACGCACCCGATTCGTAGTAGGCGATGTGGTTCGCGTTGACGTAGGCCCAGTTGAACACGAAGTTCACGTGGGAGGCAGAGCGTTGGAACGCACGGGGCGTCTGCATGTCGGCCGGCGTGTTGAAGTCGGAGAACCCGATCGCGCTGTCGGCCTCGTGCATGTAGGTCGTCCGGGCCGTCGCGAACGCCACGTACCGCTCGCCGACCTTGCCGCGGGCGAATACGAGCCCATGCACGGTCCGGTACGTGGTCAGCGTCATCGACCCCTTCGGGGCGGAGGTATCGAGGTTCGGCGTCCACGCGTTGTCGCGGACGAGCTCGGTCATCGGCACGCACTTGCCCTGGTACAGGTAGGAGGTCGACTCCGGCGACACAGCTCCACCGCTCGGGTTGCACAGCACCTCCGCGAACGTGTCGACGTTGTCTGAGGTGCCGGTCGTCGCACTCCACGCGTAGTCATCACCGTGGCCCAGCTCGACGTACAGGTTGACCCCCGGGAAGGCGGCGCCGTCGGCGTCGATCCCCGGACCGTGGAGGTCCTCCTCCATCAGGATCTGCGGCATGTAGTAGCCGACCTGCGGCCCCATCACCGCGATCGCATGCCCATCGGTCGAGTGCTTGGCGTTCACGAGCTCCCAGTTGGAGGCGAGCGCCTTCTGCCCGTAGAGATCCTGCAGCAGCTCGGAACCGATCGACCCGTCGTTGGGGATCGCGACCGGGACCGGCGTGGCGCTGTAGCCGAGGATCGCGGGCCGGCTGGCGGACACGCTCGCGGCCCGCTTGAGATCCTCCGAGCTGAGCACCGTCGAGGCGGGGGTCTCCCTGCGCAGCTGCGCGGTGTCGGGGTTCGTCGCGCCCGGTGAGACGTACGACACCGAGCCGGGGTCGGGCATTGCGAGCCCGCGCTTCGCGTACGGCGAGCCGTCCTCGTACGGGAAGGCCTTCGCGACGGTCGTCGGGGATTGCGGATCGTTGGCCTCGCGGAAATCCGACCACACGGTGCGCCCCGCCTTGACGCCGAACTTCTTGACGAACGCCTCTTCGGTCAGTGCCGAATTGACCTCGTTGCCGCCGCCCTTGCCGAAGATCGCGCCGATCAGCGACGCCAGCGCGATCACATCGCTGGGCTGCCAGAACGTCGGCGACTTCTCAATCGCCGTGTACTCGAACGGCATCATCAACGGATCGCTCTTCGCCTGCTGGATGTAGGCGTTGATCCCATCGACGTAGCCGTCAACGTCCTGCACGACCTGGCGGCCCTGTGCCCCGTAGAGGGTCGAAGCGTCCGCGATCTGCTCGTTGAGGTCGGCGGTGGTGTACGGCGCGACCGTCCACTGGGCTTCATCCATGGCCTTGTCACCGGCCGAGCCGCCGACGAACGAGGACAGCGACGCCTCGGCGGTGTGCCGCAGCACGTCCATCAGGAACAGCCGGTCCTGGGCAGCCGCATAGCCGGCGCCGAACTCGACGTCGGAGCGGGTCGCTCCGTAGATATGGGGGATGTCGTACTCGTCGCGGAGGATCGTGACGCCGTCGATCGGCTGCTCGGTCGAGGTCACGTCCTGCGACTGCACGCCGAAGGTGGCGTTCAGGTAGTAGTTCGGGATCTCCGAGACGGTCAGCGTCGGCGCCGCGTACAGCAGGTTCTCGTAGAGCGGCAGCTGATCGCGCGAGTACTTCGGCACCGCGCCGGTCGCCGTGTAGGCGGCGTACTGGACGGCGTTGTCGAGCCCGTCCTCACCCGGAGGCAGGACGTTGTAGAAGCCGGGGACCGTGTTTGCCCCGTACGGCTGCACATAGGAGGGCAACGACACCGCCGCCCCCGTTGGGGCGGCGATCAACGCCACCGACACGACCGTCCCCAGTGCTACCGAGAACCCAACCTTGACCCTGCACATCATCTGATCTCCCGCCTCCGCTGACGGCGGGGGATCCTAACTGGCGCGGCCCGGTCCAGGTGGCGGTTCGATCCGGGTCAGCCGACGGGCTGACCGTTCGCGGTCAGCGTCACCTCGATGTTGCCGCGCGTCGCGTTCGAGTACGGGCACACATGATGGGCCGCCTCGACGAGCGCCACGCGCCTCCGCGGGGTCCTCGATGGCCGGCAGGGTCACGTCGAGCTCGACGCCCAACTTGTAGCCCCGCTCCTCGGTGGGGTACAGGCTGACCTTGCTGTCGACCGAGACGTCGCCGGGCTCGACCTTCTGCCGCCGTGCGACGGCGCCGAGCGCCGACTCGAAGCAGGCGGCGTAGCCGACCGCGAACAGCTGCTCGGGGTTGGTGCCTTCGGGGGTGCCCTCGGCGACCGGGGGACGGAGCTGCACGTCGAGCGCGCCATCGCTGGTCACGCCGTGGCCCTCCGCGCGGCCGCCGGTGACGGTCGCCTCTGCTGTGTAGATCGCTTTCGCCATGGCCGAAGCCTATATCGCTAGACTTGGTTGCGAGGTCAACTAAGGAGCGCTGAGACGTGGAAGTCGAGATCTGGTCAGACGTCGTGTGTCCGTGGTGCTACATCGGCAAGCGCCGGTTCGAGAGCGCCCTGGCCCAGTTCGAGCATGCCGATCAGGTCACCGTCACGTGGCGGAGCTTCGAGCTTGATCCGCAGGCGCCGCCGGAGCGAACGGGCGACAACGCCGCACGGATTGCGGCCAAGTACGGGCTGACCGTCGAGCAGGCCCGCGAGATGGAGCAGCACGTGACCGACACCGCTGCCGCCGACGGCCTCGAGTACCACCTCGACACTGCTCGCCACGCGAACACCTTCGACGCCCACCGGCTGATCCACCTCGCCGAGGAGTCGGGACGGGGCGACGCGATGAAGGAGCGACTGCTGCATGCCTACTTCACCGAGGGGCTATTGATCTCCGACCATGCGGTGCTGGCCGACCTCGGTGTCGATGTCGGGCTGGAGCGCTCCGAGATCGAGGCCGCCCTCGCGTCGGATCGCTTCGCGGAGGACGTCCGCATCGACGAGGTGACGGCCCAGCGGTTCGGCCTCAGCGGCGTCCCCGCGTTCGTCGTCGACCGCACGATCGCGGTCACCGGCGCCCAGCCGTCCGAGGTGATGCTGCAGCTGCTCAACGAGGGCTGGGAGCGCCGCGCCCCCAAGGTGCTCGCCACGGCTGAGGGCGACAGCTGCGGCGTCGACGGCTGCTGACGGCTGCGGCGTTGACGGCTGTGGACGTTTCATGTGCGTTTGTGGATCGTATGCGCCCACGCGCGCACATAGAACGTCGCTAGAAGCAGACCTTGGCGATGTGGAGCGTGACCGTTGTACCCGGGGCGACCTTCGTCCCGGCCGACGGTGACTCCGAGCAGACCTGGTAGGAGATCGGCAGCAGGAACGCGAACGGGTCCCCGTCGCCCTGCTTCTTCGGGACCAGACCCACCTTCGTGACGGCCGCCGCCGCCGCGCTCGGGGAATCGCCGGTCACCGTCGGCACCGGCGATCAGCTGGTAGCGGACGACCCGAACCGCCGTCATCGCCGGCCGTGCCCGCGTCGATCAGGCGATCACGTCAATCAGGTTCGACGCCGACTGCGAGTGGCACCGACGTCGAGAAGCGCCGTTGCGCTTCGACGCTGACGAGCTGCCCAAGGACTCGGACCTGGGCTCGGGCAGGTGACACCGTTCCGCTCAGCGTGACGCTCGAGGTGTCGACGCTCGCATCCTGCACCGGGGTCGAGACGGTCAGCGTCACCGGCGGCGCGGGTTTCAGTGGCGTTTGGGAGCCGCATGCGGCCGACGCACGCGACCAGGGCCACCACGCATCCGATCCACCGAAACCGTTGCATCGCTCCTGGAACCTAGCGTCCTTGAGCCAGAATGTCGGAGTGCCAGATCTTGCGCTTGGATCAGAGTTCGCCGGCTGCCGGATCGAGCAGGTGCGTCGGCCGCGGCGGCATGGGCGTGGTCTACCGCGGCGCGCGATCTGACGCTTGACCGGCCGGTTGCGATCAAGCTGATCAACGACGAGCAGGCCGGCGATCCGCAGGCACGGCACCGGTTCGAGCGCGAGGCCCGGCTGATGGCCGCGATCGATCATCCGAACGTGATCCCCGTGTACGCGGCCGGGGAGGAGGACGGCCAGCTGTATCTGGTGATGCGCTACGTCGCCGGCACCGACCTGCAGCGCGCTGCTCAAGCAGCGCGGGCGCCTGCACGCGCTCGAGGCCGCGCGGATCGTCGACCAGGTCGGCCAAGGCGCTCGACGCCGCCCACGAGCGCGGGCTCGTCCATCGCGACATCAAGCCGGCCAACGTCCTGCTCGGCGGCGACCACGCGTACCTGACCGACTTCGGGATCACCCGGCTCGTCGACGAGCGCACCCGCGCGACCGACACCGGCGAGTGGGTCGGGACGCTTCGACTACATGTCGCCAGAGCAGCTCCGCGGTGAGACCACCGACGCGCAGTCCGACGTGTACTCGCTCGGCTGTCTGCTCTACACGTGCCTGACCGGCACGCCGCCGTTTCACCGTGAGACCTCAGCCGCGACGATCGCAGCCCAGCTCCATGAGCGTCCGCCACGGCCGTCGCTGACGCACGGGCGTTCCGAAGCGGTTCGACGACGTGATCAGCCACGCGCTCGCGAAGAAGCCCCGCGACCGCTATCGCACTGCAGGGCGCCTCGGGACCGCAGCGCTCGCCGCCGCGCAGGACAGCCGTCGGTTGCTGCGCCCGCCGCGGTATCTGCGCCGGGAACCCGTCGGCGTCAGCGCGGCCGAGCTCGATGCGGCTCTCGACACCGGCGAGGGGCCGACCCGGATCGCGCCGCCGACGCGCGCCACCGTCGTGCGTGGCCACGAGTCGACCCAGGCCGCCACGGCCGTGACAGTCGCCAAGAGCGTCGCGTTCGCGCGGGGCTTCTGGAATGCGGGTGGGCGAGCTAAGCGCCGCCGACGGCACCGCGCGATCGCCTGGACCGCCGGTGTGGTCGCCGCCCTGGCGATCGGCGCCGGCGTCATCGTGGCGGCACTGACGATCAGCCACCACCCCAGGAAACCCCCTGGGCCACTGACAACCGCCGAGATCACGAGCGCCGTCCAGCAGTTCGCGACCGACTACGCCGGTCGCGACGGTGCCGCGCTCGGAAGGCTGCTGGCCCCGAACGTGATGCGGATCGACACCTCGGGAACCCAGCGGGGATACGCGGCGGTACGCGCGCAATACGACGAGCAGCTCGACACGAAGCCGTTCCCGACCGGCTACACGCTCGCCGGCCTGACCGTGACGCCCGGCTGGGCGGGGCGCGTCAGCGGCACCTACACCGTTACGGTCGCCGGCGGCTCGAGCATCAGCGGACACGTCGTATTCGGACTCGAGCGCCGCGACGGGCGCGTCGAGATCGCGTTGATCGTGACCCGCGAGGGTTAGGCGCGTTAAGCGATCCCTGGTAGCAGGCGGTCCTGGCGGCGAGACGGCCAGGGTCAGGCGGAGCGCTCGACGCGGATCACGCCAGCGAGCGTCAGTCCGAGCGTGTGCGTCGCGGCGCCGATCGCGACATCGAGTGGTCCGTCGAACGGGTGCCGCGCGATCAGTTCGAGTTCGTCGCCGATGCCGATCCCCTGCTCGGTCAGGTAGCGGAGCATCGCCGGGTCCGAGTCGGAGACCCGGACGATCGTGGCCCGCTCGCCAGGCTCGAGATCGGCCACCGCGGGCTGGGAATGCTCGTCGATCTCCAGCTCGCGGCTCGGAATCGGATCGCCGTGGGGGTCGAACGCCGGATCGCCGAGCTTCTCCGCGATCAGCCCGATCAGCTCGTCGGAGGCGGCGTGCTCGAGGGCGTCGGCGAAGCGGTGGACGTCCTCCCAGGGAATGTCGAGGGTGCGCTGCAGGAACAGCTCGAGCAGCCGGTGGCGGCGGATCACACCGAGCGCCAGATGCCGGCCCTCGTCGGTCAGCCGCACACCGCGGTATGGGACATGCTCGGCGTAGCCGGCCTGGTCCATTCGCTTGAGCATCGTCGAGACAGACCCGGCGGTGAGCCCAAGCCGGTCGGCGATCTCGCTGGTCGATGCGGTCTGGCCCTCACCGCGGGTCAGCGAGTAGATCGCCTTGACGTAGTCCTCGACCGGTGCTGACGGGGCGGTCATCTGCACCGTTCAATCGTAATACAGACAGCGACAGAACCGAAAGTTTGATGCTGTGGACTTTTCCGCTATGCTGGCGGAAGATGAGCGTAGTCGCCGATCGCACAGACGACCGCACAGACGACGTCAACCGCGCCGCAGAGCGCGCAGAAGCGGCGACGCTTACCGAGATCCTCTCCCGCGGCCGGGTTCGCGGCGCGCTGGCACTGCTCGGCCCGGCGTTCGTGGCCTCGGTCGCCTACGTGGACCCGGGGAACTTCGCAACGAACTTCCAGGCGGGCGCTGAACACGGCTATCTCCTCGTCTGGGTCGTGGTGATGGCATCGCTGATGGCGATGCTTGTGCAGTACCTGACCTCCAAGCTTGGTCTGGCGACGGGCGGAGCCTGCCGGAACTGTGCGCCGAACGCCTGCCGAGGCGTCTCAACATCTTCATGTGGCTCCAGGCCGAGGTGATCGCGATGGCGACAGATCTCGCCGAGTTCACGGGAGCGGCGATTGGCCTGCACCTCGTCTTCGGGATGCCGCTGTTCCTGGCCGGACTGATCACGGCGGTCGTGGCCTTCGCGATCCTGTCGCTCCAGGAGCGCGGCTATCGCAAGTTCGAGCTCGCCGTGATCGCGTTGCTGGCGCTGGTCGCCTTCGGCTTCGTGTTCGATTTCTTCTTCGTCGGCGGCGAGTCCTACTCGGGAATCGCCGAGGGCCTGCTGCCGCGGCTCGGTGGCGGTGACATCGTGCCGCTGGCCGTCGGAATCATCGGCGCGACGGTGATGCCGCACGTCGTGTATCTCCACTCGGCGCTGCAGAACGGACGCGTCTCGGCCGCTGACGAATCCCAGCGTTGGCGGTTACACAGGGCGAACCGAGTTGACTGCGTGCTGGGCCTCGGGCTCGCCGGAATTGTCAACGTGGCGATGTTGTGCATCGCTGTCGCGCTGCTCAACCGTCGCGGCCTCAGCTCGGTTGACACGCTCGCCGGGGTCCACTCGCACCTGGGCTCGATCGTCGGCGGCGCCGCGGCGCTGTCATTTGGGGTGGCCCTGATCGCGTCGGGGTTGGCCTCCTCGAGCGTCGGCACCTACTCCGGCCAGGTGGTGATGTCCGGCTTCATGGGCTGGCGGATCCCGGTGTTCGCTCGGCGGGCGCTGACGATGATCCCGTCGTTGATCGTGCTGGCGCTCGCCGTCAACACGACCGACGCGCTCGTCTACTCGCAGATCGCGCTGTCCTTCGGGATCCCGTTCGCGCTGGTCCCGCTCGCCCTGCTGTCGAGCCGCAGGGACGTGATGGGGGAGATGGCGAACGTCAGGGCGACGAGCGTCGCGATCTGGGCCGTCACCGCGATCATCGTCGTCCTCAACGTCTACCTGATCGCCACCAGCGTCTGAGCGGCCGCTCAGCTGCCGACGGTGGCGAGGAACGCCAGGTAGTCGCGCCGAGTCCGGGCCGGTGCCTCGAGCATCGGCAGGTGGCCGAGGTCGTCGTAGATGGTTAGCGTCGAGCCGGCGATCCCCGCGTTCCAGATCGGGGCGCAGGTTGGATCGACGACCTGGTCGTGGGCGCCCCAGGCAATCCAGGTCGGTGCGGTGATCTCATCGAGCGCGTCGTCGAGCAGGTCCTTGCCGTGGAAGGCATCGAAGATCTCCTCGAGCCTGGTTCGGGCGGCAACATGATGATGGGCGAGCGAGGTCATCACGATCCCCGGGATGTAGGGCGGGCGCTTCATCGTCAGTGCGTAGAACGCGCCGTACTCGTCGGGTGTGTGGAGGAAGAACGGGTTGCGGCCCGCGGCACGCAGGGTCTCGACCGCGCTCGGCGCCGTGGCGCTGACACCGGCGGCGCAGACGAGCCCCAGTGACAGCACCCGCGAGGGAGCGCGCCGGGCCAGGGTGGCAGCGACGAACCCACCCATCGAGCTGCCGATCACGTGCGCCCGATCGACGCCGATGGCGTCCATGAATCGCAGAATGCGATCGGCCTGACCGGGGGCGGAGTAATCGGCGCCGGCGATGAACGGGGTCTGGCCGTGGCCGATCAGGTCCGGGATCAGCAGGTGATGGCCCTTGATACCGGCAGCGAAGCGGAGCCACAGGCTGCGGTCGCCGCTGAATCCGTGCAGCATCAGGATCGGCGAGCCGAGGTCGGCGTGGCCCTCGTCGTAGACAACTCGCAGGCCATCGACGTCGACATGCTTGGTCCGCAGCCCGGCGCTGCGCCGACCGAGGCCCTGAAATCCGTTGCGAACCGCGTCGCCGGCGGCGACCGAAGCGCTCATCGCTGACCGGCGATGACGACGAATGTGTGCGTGTGGTTCACGGCGCTCCTCGGGTGCTCAGGTGAAAACGTGGTCGGTCGGGCGGAAGTTGCCGGCCAACCGTCGGAACGTGAAGGAGAAGCCGGGGAACATCGCAATCACGTGGCCCGACTTCGACTGGTACCAGGAGTGGCAGCCACCCGTCTTCCACACACAGCGATCCATCTCGGAGTGGACCATTGTCGTGTAGCGCTCCTCGGCCGCGGCGCTGACCTCGAGCGAGGTGGCACCGGCCTGGCGCGTCGCCTCGATCGCTCGGGCGATGTAGCGCATCTGCGACTCGATCACGAAGATCGCGCTGGTGTGGCCGATGCCGGTGTTCGGGCCGGTGACGATGAACAGGTTCGGGAAGCCGGGAATCGTTGTCCCGAGGTACGCGCGCGGGAACGGATCCCAGCGCTCAGACAGCAGTGCCTCGTCGCGGCCGATCACGGGGTAGGAGATGACGCCATCGGTCGCGTCGTAGCCGGTCGACCACACGATCACGTCGAGATCGACGTGGTTTCCGGTCGTCGTGACGATTCCGCTCGGATCGATTCGCGCGATCGCGTCGGCCCGGTCGTGGAGCGTCGTGTTCTCGGCGCAGATCGCCGGATACAGGGCGTCCGAGAGGATCACCCGCTTGCAACCGATCGTGTAGCCCGGCGTCAGCTTCGCCCGGAGCTCGGGATCGGGAACCTGCTTGGCGAGGTGGCGCAGCGCCTTTGCCTGGGCGACCTTCTCGAGCATCAGCGGTGAGTACTTGAAGCCGATCACGCGGGTCTCAAGTCCCCAGTAGATCGCCTGGCGCAGCGCCTTCTGCACCGGTGCCAGCGCCAGCAGCCTGCGCTCCAGTGCGCTGAACTCGTGATCGGGACGGGGCAGCACCCAGTGCGGTGTGCGCTGGAACACGTGCAGCTCCGCGACGTCCGGCTGGATCGTGGGGATCACCTGGGCGGCGCTCGCCCCGGAACCGATGATCGCCACGCGCTTGCCGCGCAGATCAACCGAGTGGTCCCAGGCGTTGGTGTGGAAGGCGGCGCCGGCGAAGGTCTCGCGACCGGGGAAATCAGGGATCACCGGCGTTGACAGCGGCCCCGTCGCGTTGATCAGGAACTGTGCCTCGAACGCGCCGGCCGCCTCCGTCGTGATCTGCCAGCGACCGCCGGCCCAGCGCACCTCGACCACGTTGGCGCCGAGGATCGCCTTCTCGCGCAGGCCGTGCTTGTCGATCACGTGGTCCGTGTACCGCGCGAGCTCGTCGCGCCCGGCGAACATCCGGCTCCAGTCGTAGGGCTCCGACGAGATCGAGTACAGCGGCGACTGGACATCGACCGCCGCACCGGGATAGGCGTTCTGCTGCCACGTCCCGCCGAGGAAGTCGCGGCGCTCAAGCATCACGAAGTCGTCGATCCCGTGCTTGCGCAGCATGATCGCGGCGTTCTGGCCGCCGAAGCCGGTGCCGATGATGACCGCGGTGTATGTCGATGGTGATCCCATGCTCGCGTTCGAGAATCTAACGCCACGCCGCGACTTCGTCTGAGCGCGATCGTGAGAAACGCCGGGTCGCCCTGTACACCCGGGCGGGCGGGCAGGCCACCGGCGCCCTTGAGCTCAGCGTCGCTTGGCGAGCGCTGCCCAGATCCGTCCCAGCGCATACGAGGTCGCGCTGATCGTCCCGACCCAGAAGCCGACGGGCCAGTTGGACTGGTAGGAGGCGGCGATCGCGATCCACACGATCAGGACCGCGAAGCCGACCGAGAACAGCACCGCCACGCCGGGCCGGACGGTGAACGACCGCGCTGCCGCGGCCGGGCCGATCAGCAGGCTGAAGATCAGCGTCGTGCCGACGACCGGAACGGTCATCGTCGTTGCCAGCGCGACGACGCCGAGAAAGCCGAACTGCACCCAGACCGGCGAGACGCCGCGGGCAACGCCGGCCTCGCCCAACACCGAGGACAGCAGCAGCGGTCGCCACAGCACCCCGACCAGCACGAGGCAGACGATCGCCAGCACGAGCGTCGGCACCAGCTGCGTCGACGCTGACGCCGAGGATCTGGCCGAACAGCAGCGAGTAGATCTCGGAGCGAGTCCTGCCCCGACTGCGACAGGAACAGGGAACCGAGGCCGAGCATGAACACGAGCGTCAGCGCCGTTGCGACATCGTGGCGCCCGCGCCGTGACAGCGTCCCGATCCCGAGCGCGCTCAGCGCTGAGAAGGCGCCCAGTCCGACCAGCGTCGAGACTACCGACCAGGCTCGCGCCGGCTGCGCCCGCGAACGAGCCGTTCGGCACCGCGTGGGCGACGAACGCCGAGCCGCGCAGCACCACGAAGAAGCCGACCGCGCCGCCGACGACCGCGACGACCGTCGCGACGATCCAGGCATGGACCATGAAGCCGGAGAACACTCAGCTCACCGGCGCCGCAGGTGGCTGCCCAACGGGCGCAGCCAGCACGTAGACCAGCAGGACGAGCGTGACGACGAAGAAGCTCGCGGGCCAGCTGTTGTGAGTGCGACCAGTCGTAGCTGTCGTAGGAGAGGAGCACTCCGAGCCAGACTGCGCCGACGCCGATCGCGGACGCGGCCACGAGCGCGCGGCCCGGCGAACGGGACAGGCGCAGCGCCGCCGCTGCGGGGCCGATCAGCAGCGCCGTCGACAGGATCGCGCCGATCGTCAGCGCCGAGAGGGCCACCGCGACCGCCATCGCGATCAGATACGCGAGCCCGATCAGGCGGACCGGCAGCCGCGAGCCGCAGCGAGCTCGGGGCTGGTCGAGGCGAGCAGCAGCGGCCGGTAGAGGACCGCCAGCAGTGCCGGGACGACGAGCGCCCAGGGCGAGCACGAGCGGCAGATCCGTCGATCGAGAGCGCGAAGATCGAGCCGAACAGGATCGTGAACGGTCGCGCCGGTCGTCGTGCTGTCGGTCCCGAGGTAGAGGAACAGCGCGGCCAGGCCGAAGCCGGCGCCGAGCACGATCGCCGGTCGCGAGGTCGCGGCCGCGGCCGCGCTGGATCCCGATCAAGCTCCATCAGCGCCGGCGGCGAGTTAGCGAGCTGACGAGGAACCCCCACACCGGCCCGATCCCGGCCAGGTACGCGCTCGAGCCACCCGCGGCGCCGATGTCGCCGAGCGCCTCGCCGGCGAACGCCTGGCCGCGGATCACGGTGAACACGCCGGTGCAGGCAGCCACGATCGCGACGACGGCGCCGATGCCCAGCTGCCAGCTGAACCGGGGCTGGAGGAGAAGAACCCGGGCTCGATCAGCCAGTGCATCAGGCGCGCTCGCGCTCGAGACGATCTCGCGCTCGCCGGCGACGACGATCACGCGCCCGTGCACGTGCAGGACGTCGACGTGGTGGCGGTAGAGCGCGCTGAGCACGTCCGCGCGGACGACCTCGTCGGTCGGTGCCTGAGACGGCGCGGCCGTCGGCGAGGTACACGACGCGGTCCATCGCCGGCAGCAGCGGGTTGATCTCGTGGGCGGAGATCAGCACCGCCAACTGCTGCTCACGCGCGATCCGGGCGAGCGAGATCGACGACCTCACGGGCGCTGCGCAGATCGAGGTTGGCGAGCGGCTCATCGAGCAGCAGCAACCGCGGGTCCCCCGCCAGCGCATGGGCGATCAGGATCCGCTGCTGCTCTCCGCCGGACAGCTGACCGACGCGCGCATCCGCGAACTCCACGGCATCAACAGCCCGCAGCATCTCCTCGACCCGCGTGCGCTTGGAGCGCGACGGCAGCGGCAGCCCGAGCCGGTGCCCGTCGATCCCGAGCCCGACGAGGTCACGGCCACGCAGCGGCATATCGGGGTCGAGCAGGAACTTCTGCGGGACGTATCCGACGCTGGGGCGAGCCGATCACCAGCCCCGACGACGGTGCCTGCAGACCGAGGACCACCTTGAACAGCGTCGTCTTGCCGGCGCCGTTTGATCCGATCAGCCCGGTGAACTCCCCCTCCCGCAGGTGGAAGGAGACGTCATCGAGGATCGTGCGCCCGCCCAGCCGGACGCTCACCTCGTCAAGACGGAGGACCTCCGCGGCTCTGACGGCGGAGGCGGTCATAGCCGGGTTGTCGAGCTCCCGTCCACGATCGCCCGGCGCAGTGCTCGGGTCTCGGCCAACATCCACGACTGATAGTCATAGCCGGTCGGCATCGTCTCGTACACGCCGACGACCGGAACGTGCGCTTGGCGGGCGATCGCGAGGAACGACTCGGTCAGCGAGTCGGTGACCTGCTGGTTGTAGAGAAACACCTTGACCCTGCGCCTGCTGAGCAGATGCTCCTCGAGCGCCACGTCCTGGGGAGCGGGATCGACGCCGTTCATGATGTCCGCCTGCAGCGTCCAGGGCGTGGCGATGGTGGTGCCGGCCCCCTGCAGCATGTAGTCGCCGACCGGCTCGGTGACGGCCACCGGGGTGTGCGGGTATCTGCGGGCAAAGGTGGTCAGCGCCGCGTACCACGGGTCCAAGCGATGCGTCGAATCGCCGCAGGTTCGCGGTGAAGTACCCGCGGTGCGAGGGCTGCAGCTCGCTCAGGTCCGTGGCGATCGCCGCCGCGACCGCCGGCATCGTCGTCGGCCGGTACCAGAGGTGCGGGTTGCGCGTCGAATCGGGCAGGCCGAGCAGCGACTGCACATCGATCACCTTGCGCTTCGGATTGGGCGAGGCGCTCTCGATCTTCTGCATGTAGCTGTCGTAGCCGAGGCCGTTCTGGACGACGAGCTCGGCGCGGGCCACGTTGCGGGCGACGCCCGGGCTCGCCTCGAACGTGTGCGGGTCGGTGTTGGGGTTCGACTCGATCGCACCGACCGCGACGTAGCGCCCCCCGACCTGTGAGATCACGTTGGCGTATTCGTTCTCGGCGCCGACCGCGATCACCTGGCCGTTCTGAGCGTGGATCTGGTCGGCCGGACCGCAGGCGGCGATCACAAGCGAGGCCGCGGCGGCGGGGAGGAGGAGGGTTCTCAGGCGCATTACGGGCACACCATAACAAAAATGAGTCCGGTTCTCATTCTCGTGATCTTGTCGCGTGTGGGTATCCTTGGGCCAGTGAGCAGTAGTTCGACGGACACGCGCTGGGCGAACCACGCCCGCACGGTGCTGCAGGACGCTGGCCACCACCGTGGGGCGGCTCGCGATCGCCTGATCGATTTGCTTGCAGAGCAGAACTGCGCCCTGTCGGCACTCGAGATCGAGACAGGCCTGCGCGACCAGGACCCGGACGGTAAGCGCGTCGGCCGGGCGAGCGTCTACCGCGCGCTCGAGCTGCTGCATGACCACGACCTCGTGACACGGATCGAGCTCGGCGACGGCGTCGCCCGATATGAGCCGATCGACCCCGACGGCGAGCACCACCATCACCACCTCGTCTGTCAGGAGTGCGGCCAGCTGGTCCCGTTCGACGACCCCGGTCTCGAGCGATCGATCAACCAGCTCTCACGCCGATTGGGCTTCCTCACCCGCGAGCATGAGGTCACGCTGCGGGGCTCCTGTGCCGATTGCCGCTGAGGCGCGCCGCTAGATTCCGTCCGTGTGGCGGACGCGGTCGAGGCTCGGCGGGTCCCGCTTGACTCGACGCTGACGCCCGAGCAGGCGGTCCTGCTGCTGCGCGGAGACGAGCGGCCGTTCGCGCTGGTCGGCGACTGGTTGAGCGGTCTGTGCGTGCTCGGCTCATCGCCCACCGATCCCGTTGCCCAGGAGAGCGTGGCGGGCGACGTGCTGGTCGGCGGTGGCTGGATCGGATGGCTCGGCTACCGGCTCGGTTCGCTGATCGAGGATCTCCCCGCGGGGCCCCCATCACGGGTGCCGCGGCCCCGGGACTCGGTCGCCTACTACGACCACGTGATCGTCTTCGACGGCACGCAGTGGTGGTTTGAGATGCTCTGGACCGCCGAGCGCGACGCGGTCCTGGCATCTCGCCTGGGGATCTGGCGCGAACGCATGTCGGGTTCCCGTGCGGCCGGTCCCGTTGGACCGGCCCCAGGCCCGTTCGCGATCACCGGGGACGGTCCGGCCGGTCACGTCGCCGCGGTCATCGACTGCGTCGAGCGGATCGCCGCCGGGGAGCTGTTCCAGGCGAACATCTGCCTGCGGCTTGAGGCGTCGTTCGGCGGGGACCCGCTGGACCTGTTCGCGGCGGCGCTGCCGGTGGCGGCACCGCGGTTCGGGGCGTTCATCGACGGCGTCGTGTCGCTGTCGCCGGAGCGGTTCCTGCGACGGGTCGGCCGATCGGTCTGGACCGAGCCGATCAAGGGAACCCGGCCGCGTGTTGCAGGCGCGGATGTCGAGATGGCGCGCTTGGAGCTTGAGGCGTCGGCCAAGGACGCTGCCGAGCACGTGATGATCGTCGACCTGATGCGCAACGACCTCGGGCGCGTCTGTGAGTACGGCAGCATCGTTGCCGAACCCGCTCGGATCGAGCCGCACGCCGGTGTCTGGCACCTTGTCTCGACGGTCCGTGGGCAGTTGCGCCCCGACGTCTCGGATCTCGAGCTGATGCGCGCCACGTTCCCGCCCGGCTCGGTCACGGGCGCCCCGAAGGTCCAGGCGATGAAGGTGATCGCGGCGCTTGAATCGAGCGCCAGAGAGGCATACACGGGTGCGATCGGGATCAGCTCGCCGATCGCCGGCCTCGATCTGAGCGTCGCGATCCGGACGTTCGAAGTGGGGGACGGGCGTATCTGGCTGGGCGCCGGCGGGGGCATCGTCGCCGATTCCGATCCTGGCGCTGAGCTCGAGGAGGCGCTTGCAAAGGCCGCCGGTCCGCTGGCCGCGATTGGAGCGGACCCCGTGTCGGCGCCCCGACAGCGGGTCTTCGGTGGACGCCCACCGCGAGCGTCCGCGGAAGACCCGTCGACAGGACAACCTCAGCGTGCATTGACCTTTGGCGATCGACCCGACGCCGCGCTCGGCGTCTTCGAGACGGTGCTCGTTGAGCGGGGCGCGGCCGTGTGGGCCGAGGCGCATCTCGCGCGACTCACCGCCTCGGTTTCCTCGTTGTACGGCGTCACGCTGCCGGCCGATCTGGGTGAACAGGTCGATGCGGCCGCAACCGGGGTGACGCGCGGGCGCCTGCGCGTGCTCGTCGGTGCCGACGGTAGCGTTGAGGTCACGGTGGCCGATGAACCACCTGCGGCCACGGCGATCGTCGAGCTGGTGCCATACGTGTTGCCGGGGGGCCTGGGGCGGCACAAGTGGCAGGACCGACGGTTGCTCGAGGCGCTGGCGCTCGAGCGCCCCGGCACCGTGCCGCTGCTCGTCGGCGGGGATGGGCTGGTGCTCGAGGCGGGCCACGCGAACGTATGGTTGCGCCGCGGCGGGGACCTGCTGACGCCGCCCGCGGACGGCCGGATCCTGCCGGGGGTCACGCGCGGCGCGCTGCTGGCGGCGCTGCCCGGTGCACGCGAGTGTGCATTGACGCTGGCGGATCTCGCCGCCGCGGATCAGGTGTTCCTCAGCTCGGCGATCAGCGGTCGTCGGCGGGCGGGGCTGCGTCAGTGAGTGTCTTTGTGAATCTGCGCGTCGGCACCGCGACCTCGCCGGAGGCCGTCTTCGCCCAGTACTCAAGCGCGCCCGCATCGGCCCACCCACGGCGCGTGTAGAACCGCTTCGCCCGGGCGTTGCCGTCGACCACCGCCAGCCAGGCATCCACGTGGCCGGCGGCGCGCAGCTGGCGCTCGGCCTCGACCATCAGCGCGTCGGCGACGCCGGTCCCGCGCCTCGCCGCGGCCACGTAGAACTGGTCGAGCTCGTCGCCGTCGAGCATGATGAACCCGGCGATCTGTTGCTCGATCACCGCGACGGTCGTCCGGTCGGCGCCATCGAGCGTGCGTGTGTGGAAGTCCTCCGGCGTTCGCACCGCGACCAGCTCCTCCGGGACGTGGCCCCGGTGGCCGTCCATCCACCCCGCGCGCCACAGCTCGGCCACGGTCCCCAGCTCATCGTCATGCGGCGGGCGGAGGATCACGGCGCCGGGGGAGGGAGCCGCCAGTGAAAGCGACCGCCCGCGCGGGCGACCTGCGCAAACCCGAGCCGCCGCAGCGAGCGGATCGAGGCGGTGTTGTCGGTCTCGCAGCGGGCGGTGACGGCGTTCACCTCCGGCTGCGCGAGCGCCCAGTCGATCAGCGCTGACGCAGCCTCGACCAGATAGCCGCGGCGCCGCCGGTCCGGGACAACGTCGTATCCGATCTCTACCAGGCCGCCGAGATCGGGTCGGCCGATGAAACCGAGGCTGCCGACGACGGTGCTCGTGGCATGCTCGATCATCAGCCAGATCCCCCAGTGGATCTCGTCGGGCGGCAGCGTTCCCTGCGCCGGCAGCACCCCGAACAGGTCGGGATTGGGCCAGTCGGGCGAGAACAGGGCCCCGGCAACGGTCGCTGCAGCTTCGCGATCACCGTCGAGCAGAGCCGCGGCGGCTTCGGGCGGCAGTGGACGCAGCAGCAGGCGCTCGGTGCCGACCTTGAACTCTGTCACGACTCCAACCTCGACATTCGATCGCTCACACTAGCCCGCGCGGTTAACTGTCGGTCAACGATGAGCCCATTGCACATGACCTGCGCCGTCGCCACCGACCTGGGGCGACGTGACAACAATGAGGATCGGGCGTTCGCCTCAGGGCGGATCGCCGTGATCGCCGACGGGGTCGGCGGGGCCGCCGCCGGCGAGGTCGCAAGCCGGCTCGCGGTCGATCGGATCATCGAGCTCGATAAGCGGCGACTGACCGATTCACTCGAGAACGAGTTCCAGGCCGCCCTGACGAGCGCCAACCAGACGATCGCCCTCGTCGTCGATCACGTGCCGGACAAGGCGGGCATGGGCACGACGCTGACGGCCGTCGCGCTCAGCAACGAGGGCGAGTATCTGGTGGCGAACGTCGGCGACTCCCGCACCTACCTGTACCGCGACAACGTCCTACGTCAGCTGACCCGCGACGACAGCCTGATCCAGGCCCTGATCGACTACGGCGAACTGACCGAGGAGGAGGCGCGCGATCATCCTGCCCGTGCGATCGTGACCGCGGTTCTGGACGGCACCGACCGCACCGCCCCGACGATCCGGAG
Organism: uncultured Conexibacteraceae bacterium; assembly: GCA_963778315.1. Taxonomy (GTDB): domain Bacteria; phylum Actinomycetota; class Thermoleophilia; order Solirubrobacterales; family Solirubrobacteraceae; genus Palsa-465. Next base: position 114,652 of record CAVZTZ010000018.1, read on the forward strand.
GTTGCCGGCGGCGATCGGTGACCGCCTGCTGCTCTGCTCCGATGGCCTCTCGGACGCGATCGCGGACGAGCGGATTGAGCAGACGCTGACGATCGAGGACCGCGACGGCTGCGCTCGTGAACTGATCGACCAGGCGCTGGCCGCCGGCGCTCGGGACAACATCACGGTGATCGTCGCCGACGTCAAGTTCGGGGAGGACCCCGACGTCGGCTGGCTCCCGGCGCTCTAGGGCTGGCCAATCGCTCGCCCCAGGCGGGGTGAGCCGGGGTCGTAACCCGAGCTAGCGGCTCTCGGACGCCGGCTCGGCGAGCAGTCGGTCGACGAGCCACAGGATCTCTTCCTCCAGCCCTGGCAGTGAGGCGGTCCGGCCCGCCTGCACCTCGGCCGCGACCATGTCCGTGATCGCCGCGACGGCGACCCAGGGCGCACGGGGTCGCAGCGGCGCCAGCTCCCCCGCTCGCTGCTTGCGGGCGGCGGCGGCGACCAGGGCGAACTGCTCGGCAAACCGAGCGTAGGCGCGCTCGCGCTCCGCGATCGCGCGCGTTCCGGCGGTCGGCGTCTCGACGAGGTAGGCGCGGGCGAACAGCGGCCGCTCCGCCCACCACTTCAGATAGCGCCCTGCGCCCGCCTGCACCTGGGCGCGCCAGTCGCCCGGGACGGACTGGAACGCCTCCGTCAGCAGATCCTCGGACTGCTGCTCGCAGAGATCGAGGAAGCAGCTGAGCTTGTCATCGAAGAGGTCGTAGAACGCATTGCGCGAGACACGCGCCATCGCGACGACCTGGGGCACGGTCGTCGCGGCGTACCCCTGCTCACCGACGAGCTGGAGCATCGCCTGCAGGATCCGCGAGTGTTGGCTCTCGCGAACCTCGGCACTGGACAGCTTGTGCCTGCCACGCGGGAGCGGAACCGGCTCCGGCAGATGTTCGGGAGATGCCTCCACCCGCCGGATCGTGGCACACCGCTTCCGATTTGCACAATGGGAGACACAGATGTATTTTATTCGCGTCGGGGTGGTGGCCTGGGAGTCAGAGGAGAACGGTGTCAAAACGACGGTTGTCGGGCCACGCTTGGATGCGTGTCGGGGTCGCGGCGGTGATCGTGCTGTTGACGCTCGCTGGGAGTGCGGCGGCGAAGACGGCGCACCACGAGCACAACATCGCTGTGGCACCGGCGCCGCTGCAGTTCTCCTCCGCGCGGCCCGACATCCGCTCGAGTTACGGCAGCGGCAGCTTCGGGCGGTGGGAGGTCGATCGGTGGGGGCTCCCGACCTACCAGTACACCGCCGACGAGATGACAGATCCGAACGCTCCCCAGGCCAACTGGGGTGGCGGGCGGTCGTCTGAGAACCAGATTGGCAACGACGACATCAAGGGGATGGCATTCGACGACGGCTACACGCAGATGTGGAGCCAGGACATCCTCGACGAGTGGGCCAACGACTATGACGCCAGCGCGCGGCATTACAGCGGCGGCTACGGCTATCTCGACGTCGACGGACACAGCGCCAGCACGCTGTATCTCGACAACACCAGCGTGCAGCGGTGGTGGGGCGCCGGGTATTACCGCAAGCAGATGAGCCTCGACGGTGTGTCCGTCAAGGAGGTCACCTACGCGCCGTTCGGCGATGACCCTGTGCTGCTCGACGACGTCACATTGACGAATACGACACCGACGACGCAGACGGCTGACTGGTTCGAGTACTGGGATGTCAACCCGTGCCAACAGGCCGTGAGCTGCCTGAACCTCGGTGTCGATGCGCCGACGTGGAACGCCTCGACACAGACGCTCGTCGCCGATCAGATCCCGACGATCCCCACGGATACGCATCCGCTCGAGAGCTTCGCCGCCGCGCTGCAGGGACCGTCGCCGACGTGGGATACCTCGGTCACGAGCTTCTTCGGCGACGGCACGCGCGCCGTGCCCCAGGAGGTCGCGGAGAACAAGCTCAGCGAGACGGTCTCCTCGGCGAGCCTGCCGGGCGGCGCCGGCAAGACGCTGTTCGTCTTCCGCTCCCCGGTGACTCTCGCGCCCGGTCAGTCCGTGACGCTCCGCTACGTCTACGGGATGGCCGTGGCGCCCGAGATTGCGGCACTCGTCTCCAAGTACAAGGCGGAAGTGGACCCGCTGCAGCAGAGTGAAGAGCAGTGGATCGGCGTGCTCCCTCGGATCAGCTTCGGCTCGAGGTACGCATGGCTGTCCCGCGAGCTCGAGTGGAACGGTTACCTGCTGCGCTCAGCGACGGCCGACGAGCAGCCGGCCGGCGAGCACACGATCACCCAGGGTGGCGACTACCAGTACGGCCTCGGCGCCAACATCGCGCTGCGTGACCCGCTGCAGTTCTCGTGGCCGACGATCTACTCGGATCCGTCACTGACCCAGCAGGTGATGCTCTACACCCTCAAGCTCCAGACGACCGACGTCGCCGCGACCGACCAGCTGCCCTACGGGACGATCCCGCCATATCTGCCGTTCGAGTTCGGCACCTCCGACGACCTCGACCTGTGGCTGCTGCAGACGGCCACGTTGTACGGCATGAGCACCCGGGACATGACGTTCTTCCACCAGCAGGTCCCGTTCTATCTCGGAGGCCAGGCGACCGTGTGGGAGCACATCAAGCTCGCGTTCGAGCACGAGCAGACGTATCTCAGTGCCTACGGTGAATACATCACCGGTGTGACCGGCGACTGGAATGACCTCTCTGTCGAGCTCGAGGCGATGGACGAGTCGACGCTGATCCTCGCCCAGGCGACCTACGTCTACCAGCAGCTCGCCGCGCTCGCCGATCTGTACGGGGACCCGACGTTTGCCGCCCAGGTGCGGACGGCCGCGGTCACCGACCTCGCCAGCCTGCGGAAGCAATGGATCGCAAGCAAGGGCTGGTATTCGCGCGGGTACGCCGCCACATCGCAGATCGGAACCGGTGTGATCTTCGAGGAGCCGCAGCCGTGGGCGATCCTCGCCGGAGCGCCGACGAGATCCCAGGCCGAGCAGCTGATCGGGAACATCCACCGCTACCTCGATGGCTACGGCGCACCGGGCGGCCCGACGAAGCTCGGGACGGCGATGGTGCCCGGGTACGGCGATCCGGGCGTGACCGAGCACGGAACGATTCCGGTCACGACGAGCTCGAGCCTGCCCGACCTTGAAGGCATGGTGTTCAAGGCGCCATCCACAGTGGCCGGTGCCGACGAGTGGCCGGGCGGGGTGTGGTACAGCCTGAACGGTGACCTCACCTGGGCTTACGGCACGCTGCAGGGTGAGGTGCCAGGCGCTGTCGACGACGCATGGTGGGAGTTCACCCGCAACACGCTCGCGCAGCACGCCACTGCATATCCGAACGCCTTCGACGGGATCGTCAACGTCGACGATGTCTGCGATGCGTATTACTCGCCGACCCCCAGGACTGCGGCAACGACCTCGTCACCTCCTTCGCCGGTCAGAACTCGGAGCAGCCGACGTGGGAGCTGATGAACGCCGTGCAGCTTGCGGGGATCACGCCCACGGAGGCCGGCTACACGATCACGCCGCATCTGCCGATGACGACCTTCGGCGCGCGGATGCCGTACATCGGCGTCGCGCGCAGCCGGGGCCTGCTTCGCGGCTACCTGACCGCGCAGGCGTCGGGCCCGCTGGTGATGCAGGTCGTCGTGCCGCCAGGGCGCGGGTCGCGAATCGTGTCGTACGTCGGGCGGCGGCTGGTCCCGCATACGGTCCGTGGCGGGATGGTCATCTTCACCGTGCACGCGGTGGCGGGCCAGGTGCTGAACTGGGCCGTGACGCGGTCCTGAACAGGATGCTGAATACGTCGTGGTCGCTACCGAACCACAACGTCTTTCAGCATCGGACGTAACCGGCCTGTTATGCCCGGGTGCGTAGAACCCGGGACATGAAAACCTTCTTGAAGACGGGCGGCCTCGGTGCCGTGGTAGCGGTGGTTGTGGCGGCGTGCGGTGGGGGTGGTTCCGTCAACCAGGGCACGGTCGGCTCCGCGTCGAGCGCAGCCGGCGGACAGCCGTACAGCGAGTGCATGCGGTCCCACGGCGTGCCCAACTTCCCGGATCAGAGCCCCGGCGGCGGCATTCAGCTGCCGAGCGGCGTGAACCCGACGTCACCGTCGTTCGAGGCGGCGCAGAAGGATTGCCGGAGGTTCGCCCCCGGACCACTCGGATCACTGACCCGCAAGCCCACCAGACAGCAGGTTGAGGTGGTGGTGCGGATGTCGCGGTGCATGCGAGACCACGGGATCACCGGGTTCCCGGATCCATCGCAGACCCCGGTCACACCGAGCAGCATGAGCGGCTACTCGGAGGTGATGTCGCGGGATGGGGTGACCCTGGCAATGCCAAAGGGCATGAACATCAACTCCCCCGCGTTCAGAGCGGCCTCTGCGAAGTGCGGACTCCCGGTGCCCGGTTCCCAGAAGCCGCAGACCTTCGGGTGAGCGGACAACGTTGAACAACGAGAGGCATTCACGTCCGGCCGCGTCTGGCCCGTTCGCCCGGGTGAATCAGCCGATCGCCTGGCGCAGATCGGCGACCAGGTCGGCCGGGTCCTCGATCCCGCAGCTGAGCCGGACCAGGTCGGGCGGGACGGCGGCGGCCGACCCCTCGACCGACTGATGGGTCATCGCCTGCGGCAGCTCGATCAGGGACTCGACGCCGCCGAGTGACTCGGCCAGGGTGAACAGCTTCGTTGCGGTCGCGATCTCGGCGGCCCGGGGATGGCGGAAGGAGACCATGCCGCTGAAGCCGGGCCAGCGGATGTCGGTTGCCTCCGGGACGCCGTTCAGCAGATCGACCACAGCGGACGCCGAGGCGGCGTGTGCCGCCATCCGCAGGTGCAGGGTCCGGATCCCACGGTGTACGAGGAAGCAGTCGAACGGGCCGGGCACCGCGCCGACCGCGTTCTGGATGAACCGCAGCCGCTCGTACCACTCGGTCGAACGGGTGACCACGACGCCGCCGACGACGTCCGAGTGGCCACCGAGGTACTTGGTCGTCGAATGCACGACGAAGTCGGCACCGAGATCGAGTGGCTGCTGGTTGACCGGGGTCGCGAACGTGTTGTCGACCGCCACGAGCGGGCCTGCGCTCCCGGCACCGCCAGCTCCGGCAGCACGGGCCGCGTCCACGACCGCCCGGATGTCGACGACGTCGAGCCGTGGGTTTGTCGGAGTCTCGACCCAGACCAGCCGGGTGTCGGAGGTGATCGCTGCAACCAGCGCGTCGGGATCGGTCTGGTCGACGAGGGTGTAGGTCAGTCCCCATCGGGTGAAGACCTTCTCGACCAGGCGATAGGTGCCGCCGTAGAGGTCGATCGGCAGCACGACGTGCCCGCCGGCCTGCGCGACGACCGTGATCAGCGCGTGCTCGGCGGCGAGACCGCTTGAGAAGCACACCGCCTGACCGCCCTCGAGCACCCCGAGGGCCTGCTCGAGCGCCGCCCGGGTCGGGTTCGCGGAGCGCGAATAGTCGTAGTCCTCGACAAATTCGCCGGGACGCGGCTGGGCATACGTCGAGGTCTGGTGGATCGCCGGGATCACCGACCGGTATGTCGGGTCCGGATCCAGGCCCGCGTGGACCGCGCGCGTTCCGAACCCGAGCTCCGTGGACTCAGTCACAGCGCCAACCTACGGGTTGCCGGCCCAACGGGGCCGGCATTCGACCACCCGACAAGACTCACCCGACGAGCGCCTCGAGCAGGTCCGTGCGGGTGACGATTCCTTCGGGGCGGCCATCGCCCAAGACAAGCAGCGCCTGCTGGTCGCCGACGAGAAGCTCGACCGCCTCGCGCGCAGGGTCTGACACCGACACCGATGGGAACGGCGGCTCCATCACGGACGCGATCGTCTCCTCGAGGAGCTGTGGATCGCGGGCGGCGTGCTTGAGCAGGCCGCGCTCGCCGACTGAGCCGACGATCTCGGAACCCTCGCCGGTCACCGGCAGCTGCGAGACGCGGTGCTCGTGCAGCAGCGCGACCGCATCCCGGACCTTGAACCCGGTTGAGATCGTGACCATCGTCGGGACGTCTCCGGCGACGCGCTTGCGCTGCAGGACGTCGCCGACGGTCAGGTTGGCACCGCTCTCGAGGAAGCCGTACTGGCGCATCCAACCGTCGTTGTAGATCTTCGACAGGTAGGAGCGCCCGCCGTCCGGCAGGATCACGATCACGAGCGCATTCGGATCGGTCAACTCGGACGTGACCTGGAGCGCGGCGTGCACGGCCATTCCGCCGGAGCCGCCGGTCAGGATCCCCTCGGTGTGAGCCAGCTTGCGGGTCGTGAGGAACGCATCCCTGTCGGAGACCTGCAGCCACCGATCGACGGTCGAGCGGTCAAACGTCGTGGGCCAGAAGTCCTCGCCGACGCCCTCGATCAGGTACGGGTGCACGCCGTCATCGCCGCCCGAGTAGATCGAGCCCTCGGGGTCCGCCCCGACGACGACCAGCGACGAGGACCGCTCGCGCAGGTACTTGACGGTCCCCGACACCGTGCCGCCAGTGCCGACGCCGAGCACGAGGTGCGTGATCCGGCCCTCGGTCTGCTCCCAGATCTCGGGCCCGGTCGACTCGTAATGCGCCTGCGGGTTGGCGGGGTTGTGGTACTGGTTCGGCTGGAACGCGCCCGGGATCTCGGCCGTCAGGCGGTCAGCGACCCGGTAGTAGGACTGCGGCGAATCGGGCGCCACATCTGTTGGCGCGACGACCACGTCGGCGCCGTAGGCGCGCAGCAGGTCGATTTTCTCGCGCGACATCTTGTCCGGCATCACCGCGATCACGCGATAGCCCTTCAGCCGAGCGGCGATCGCGAGGCCGGTGCCGGTGTTGCCCGACGTCGGCTCGACGATCGTGCCGCCTGGCTTCAGCTTGCCGTCGCGTTCGGCCGCATCGATCAGGGAGACGGCGATCCGATCCTTGATCGAGCCGCCGGGGTTGAAGTACTCGACCTTGGCGACCAGCTGGGCCGTCATCCCGGCTGTGATTCGCGATAGCCGGACGAGCGGCGTATTGCCGATCGTGTCGAGAATCGAGTCCTTGATGTGGGTCGTCGTGACTGGCGTGCTTGCCATCGTCACTGACAGTCATACCCCGCTTCGGGGCAACGGTCAAGCGATACTCCCCTGATGGACCATCGCGACGACCGCAATCGCGCCGCGGCCCGCATCGGCGGACTCGGAACGACGATCTTCACCGAGATGACCGCGCTGGCTCAGGCGACCGGCGCGATCAATCTGGGTCAGGGGTTCCCGGATACGGACGGGCCGACAGCTGTGCTCGAGGCGGCCGTCGATGCGATCCATCAGGGCCACAACCAGTACGCGCCGCTTCCGGGCGTCCCTGAGCTCCGCGCAGCGATCACACAGCATCAGCGCGTCCGCTACGGCCTCGATCCCGAGGAGGTCCTCGTCACCTTCGGCGCGACCGAGGCGATCGCAGCGGCGCTGCTCGGCCTGTGCGACCCGGGAGATGAGGTCGTCGTGCTCGAGCCGTACTACGACTCCTACGTCGCCTGCATCCAGTTCGCCGGGGCGACCCGCAGGACCGTGACGCTGAGGCCACCCGACTTCGCGCTTGACCCAGACCAGCTGCACGCCGCGATCACCGACAAGACGAAGCTGATCCTGCTCAACAGCCCGCACAACCCGACGGGTCGTGTCCTCAATCGCGACGAGCTTCAACTCGTCGCCGACGTCTGCATCGAGCACGACCTGATCTGTGTCACCGACGAGGTCTACGAGCATCTCGTCTACGACGGCGAGCACATCCCGATCGCGACGCTTGACGGGATGGCGCGGCGGACGCTGACAGTCTCGAGCATCGGCAAGTCGTTCTCGGTCACCGGCTGGAAGGTCGGCTGGGTCTCCGGGCCGGCAGAACTGGTCGCCGCGGTCCGCTCGGTCAAGCAGTTCCTGACGTTCGCCGGCGCCACCCCGATGCAGTACGCGGCCGCGACGGCGCTGAGCCTCGGCGACCCGCCGCTGCAGGCACTGCGTGACGCGCTCAAGGCCAACCGCGACCGCCTCGCGGAGGGGCTCCGCGCAGCCGGGCTCGAGCCACTCGCAGCGGAGGGCACCTACTTCCTCAATGCCGATGTCGGCACCGACGCGGTCGCGTTCTGCCGGGAGCTTCCGCATGCAGTCGGGGTCGTCGCGATCCCCGCCCAGGTCTTCTACGACGACAAGGCGGTGGCCTTCTCACTCGTCCGCTTCGCGTTCTGCAAACGGGCCGAGGTGATCGACGATGCAGCACGACGAATCGCCGCCGGGCACACTTAGCCGCCGTGTCAGTCAGCAATCTGGTCAAGGGTCGGCTTGCCGTTCCGGCAGCCGCTGCGCTCGCCGTCGTGGCCGCTGCGACGGCGATCGCCGCCGGGACGGCCGCCGCATCGACGGCCGCGTCGCCCGCCCGGACGCCCGCCGCATCGGCCGCCGCGACCGGAGACGGCGGTGACACCGTCACGCTCGCGGCGACGATCGCCAAGGAGTGCAGCACGAGCGCCCTGCTCGAGAACCCGGCGCTGAGCGGCGTCTGCACCGACGATGCGCGTGAGATCGGCACCGACGCCTGGGTGTATGGGATCGCGCTGATGGAGTTCGAACATCAGGCCGCGACGCAGACGAGCGTCACCGTGCCGAACAGCCTTGCCGACGCCCCGATCAACCAGTTCGGCTCGGACGCTCAACTGAACGCGCCCGAACCGGGCCGCCAGGTGTTCGTGCAACCGAACGTCGACACGCTCTACACGATGGGTCACCTCGACCTGACCCACACGGCGCTCGTCCTGCACGTCCCGAAGGTCGCCAACGACCGCTACTACGTGATGCAGTTCCTCGACCCGTATACGAACACGTTCGCGTACGTGGGGACGCGCAGCACCGGGGACGGCGCCCACAGCTTCCTGATCACCGGTCCGGGGTGGGGGGGACCGTGCCGAAGGGGATGCAGCGGATCGCGGCGAGCTATGACCAGGTCTGGATCTGCGGGCGGACGCTCGTCAACGGCCCGGCGGATCTCGCCGCCGTCCACAGGATCCAGAAGCGGTACCAGCTGATCCCGCTGGCGGACTACCTCAAGCACGGCCTGAAGTGGAAGCCGTCGAGACCGAGGCACGTGGTCACGACCGCCGCCAACCTGCAGATCCCGACCGGGCTCGACTACTACACCCAGCTCGGCAGATACATGCAGCAGGATCCGCCGCCCGCCCGTGACGCCGCCGAGCTCGCTGCGCTCAAGGCGATCGGCGTCGGTCCCGGCCTCAGCCCGACGACGGCGGACCTCAGCTCGGCCGTGCTCAAGGGCCTGACCGAAGCCGCAAACGCGGGACTCTCCTACATCACCACCGAGCGGACCCTGTACGCCGCCGAGTCGGCGGTCACGAATCACGGCTGGTTCGTTCCCAGCGCTGACACCGGTGACTTCGGGACCGACTACCTGTGGCGCGGGATCGTCGCCGTCTACGGGCTCGCGGCGAACGTTCCGGCCGAGGCGATGTACATCGTCGGCGTCGTCGATCAGGACGACATGAAGTTGAACGGCGCCGATCGGTACGTGATCACGTTCCCGGCCGACGCGCTCCCGCCCGCCAGGTACTTCTGGTCACTGACGATGTATGACGCGGACTTCTCGCTGGTGCCCAACTCCCTCGGCCGCTACGCGCTCGCGAACCACATCCCCGGGCTGAAGTACAGCGCCGACGGCTCGCTGACGGTCTACGTCCAGCACTCGCCGCCGCCCGCCGACGAGCAGTCGAACTGGCTACCAGCGCCAGCAGCCGGAAACTTCGAGGTGACCCTGCGGCTGTACGGGCCCGGCGCCTCGGCGCTGGACCGCACCTACACGTACCCGTCGATCAGACGGGTCGGTTTCTAGCCGGCCGCCGCGTCAGGCGCCGATCAGCTGACCCAGCGCGACCGCGCCGTACCCGACCACGAGGCTGACGACGACATAGATCAACGCCGCCCGCGCCGCGCCCGCTTCCCGTAGTCGCTGGGCCTGGACCATCCACGCGGAGAAGGTCGTGTACGCGCCGATCGTCGCGGTGCCGATCAGGGTCAGCTCGGTTCCGGTGACCGCCAGCCCGTCGAGCAGGCCGAGGGTGAACGAGCCGCTCAGGTTGATCAGGAGGGTGCCGGCGGGGAAGCCGGGAAACCGGATCAGGAACAGCCGCTCGATGAGGAACCGGGCGACCGCGCCGGCTCCGCCGAGCAGCGCCACTCCGAACCATGCCAGCATGCTCATCCGGTTCGCCTCGCAAGCCCGGTCGCGACGACCACCGCCGCGTAGCCGACGGCGACGCTGGCGACGACATAGGCTGCCGCGGTTGCGTAGCGGCCGTGCCCGAGCAGCGTGAACAGCTCGAGCTGCATCGTCGAGAAGGTCGTCAGTGCCCCGCAGAAGCCGGTGCCGATGAGCAGCCGGAAGCGCTCTGACCATTGCCGCCGCTCGACGCGAGTGATGACGAATCCGAGGATGAAGGCGCCCGCGATGTTGATCGCGAAAACGAGCCACGGGAACGCCGTCGGAGCCGGGGGCCAGACCTCGATCAGCCCGACCCGTGCCAGTGCGCCGATGGCGCCGCCGACGAAGACCACGGTGAGTTCGCGGCGGTCGACGTTCACAGCGGGCGGGCTCCTTTCGGGAAAAGACGGAAAGAAGAAGCCATCAGCCCTTGAACGGTGGGCGGTTTGGGTGCCCCCGTTGGGGCACCCGCCAGAGCCTCATCTGGCTGCCGTGAGCGTACCTGACCCGGCTAGGCTGCACGGCATGCGTGTTGCACTGATCGGGTACGGCCTCGCGGGCCGCTTCTTCCACGCGCCGCTGATCGCAGCCGTGCCCTCCCTGCAGCTCGAGGCGGTCGTCACCGGAAACGCCGAGCGAGCGGCCGCGGCACGGAGTGAGGTCCCGGGCGTTGAGGTCGTCGGCGCCGCCGAAGATCTGTGGGCGCGGGAGTGGGACCTCGTTGTCGTTGCCACGGCCAACGCCTCGCACGCTTCCCTGGCCAATGCGGCAATCGACCACGGCGTCCGGGCGGTCGTCGTCGACAAGCCACTGGCGCTCAGCTCCGAGGAGGCCGCGGCGCTTGCGAGCGCAGCGGCCGACAACGCGACGATGCTCGTCCCGTTTCATAACCGCCGCTGGGACTCCGATCAGCTGACACTGCGGCGGCTGATCGAGGACGGGCGGCTCGGGACAGTGCTCCGCTACGAGTCCCGATTTGAGCGGTGGCGCCCGACCGTCGACCCCGGGCTGTGGCGCTCCGGGCCCCCGGAGGAGGGTGGCGGACTGCTGCTCGACCTCGGCACCCACCTCGTCGATCAGGCGCTCCACCACTTCGGCCCTGTCGAGGGTGTCTACGCGGAGGTCGCGAGCGTGCGTGGTGTTCCCGCCGAGGACGACGCCTTCATCGCGCTGACGCATTCAGGCGGGGTGATCAGCCATCTCCACGCCTCCGCCGTCGCGGCGGCACCCGGCCCGCGGCTGCGGGTGCTCGGCACCGAGGCGGCGCTGATCGTCGACGCGCTCGACTCCCAGGAGGACGCCCTGCGCGCCGGCAAGCGGCCCGGACCCGGGATGCAGTGGGGTGCCGAACCGCTGAACTGGGGGCGGCTCGTCGCCGGGGACACGGTGGAACCGGTCGTCGCCGAGCCCGGCGCCTGGCCGCGGTTCTACGAGCTGTTGGCCGCGGCGCTGACCGACGGCGGTCCGCCACCCGTTGACGTCACGGATGCAATCACCGGTCTGCAGATCATCGAGACCGCCCGGCGCTACGCGCTCACCGAGTAGGCGCCTCGGGCGCAGCCGCTGACGTCGTAGCCGCCCATCACCTTCTTCACGGCCAGGCCCGTGATCCCACCGGTTGTGAGCGCCGGCCTGGCCGTGCCCGGGATCCACGCCGTCAGCCGGCAGGCCGTACCGCTCGCCGATGGGGCCGCCGTCCCGGTCAGGGCAAACGATCCGGTCAGCGGATTGCTCACGAGCGTCTTCAACAGCCCCGGCGCGGCGTGAACCGTCGCCCGGCCGATGATCTCCCGGCTCAGCGCCGGAACGTCGGCAAGCGTCTGGCGAAGATCGGGGCCGTGAGTGATCTGTGTGCCGGTGCACGGGAAGCGGACGAGGCTGTTACTCGACGACGACAGCTTCTGGCCGAACGACCCGATCGCGCCTGGCGAACCGCACGCCTGCTTCCACTGCCACCAGGCGCCGCCCCACAGGTTCGCATCCTGGGCCCGGGCGAAGGTCAACATGTCGGTCCTGTTGTCGCTGACGGGCGTGCTGTACCAGCCGTATTCGCCCGACCATACGGTGGTGTCGTATCCGCGGGCAGCATTGGCGGCGTAGGTGAAGCCCTGATCGACGGTGTCGATCGCCAGTGAGCCCCCGTACAGGTGCGGCGCGAACGCGATGTTGGGGTCGTGTGTGAACGGGCCGCGCGGTTCTGCGGTCGTGCCGAGCAGCGACCACTCGACTCCCGGCTCGAAGAAGGCAATGTGCGAAAAGCCGTCTGGGACGCTCGTCTCAGCGGCGCGAATGGCGGTCAGCGCCTGCGAGTAGAAGTTTGCGAGGCCGCCGGTCGCCTCGTTGAACTCGACCCCTGGGTTCGGTTCGTTCAGCAGGTCGTAGCCGGCGACCGCCGGATCGGCGGCGAACCGAGCCGCAAGCTTCGCCCACGTGTCGACGAGCTGCGTCTCGATCCCGGCGTGGTTTGAATAGAAGTTCTGCCAGGCCCACTCATCGGCCAGCGACAGCTCGCGCACTCCGGCGATCGCGCACGTCGTCATCCCGTCGGTGTAGGTCGCCCATTCGGGGGCGCCGTCGTACCCGATCGCCGGCGAGCTCCCCGCGGGACACGCCTGCGACGGTGAGCTCATCACACCGATTCCGTAGGCGTCCTGGTGCATGTCGAGCACCGTGTAGATCCCGTTGGCGGCAGCCCAGTTGACAGCCTGGCGAATCCGCGCGACGTAGGCCACGTTGAAGGCGCCCGGCGTCGGCTCGAGCGCCGACCAGCTGATGATCAGCCGCACGACGTTGAACCCCAGCGATGCCATCTCCCTGTAGTCGTTGGCGGTCAGCGGCAGGACGGCGGGATCGGCCGGGTACTGCTGGTAGTACTCGCCGAGCGCGTCCTCGTCGACGCCGCGAAGCAGCATCTGGCGGCCGGCCGAATCGACGATCCGCGGATCCGTGGCGCTGCGAATCGAGTGCAGCGGGAGCAATGCAGGCATCGCCCGGGAACTCGCCGCACAAGCACTCACTGCGGTGGCGCCGGCGAGGCACACAACCGCCGCCACCGTCAGCGCAGCACGCGCCGCTTGCCCCCAGAAATCCATGGCCGGAGGCTACCGGGGCACCCGTCGGGAAGGATTCGGTTGCCGCAGCGTCTTTGGCATCGAGTACCTGATTCATCCAATCCGTCCGACCCAACGAACTGTTGGTGGTAGGACGCCCTCATTCCAAGGAGCACAGATACAAATGACGTTCATTCGCAGGATGCTGCTGCCGCTCACCCTCGCGACAGCGGTTGTCGCGGCCGGCGTGATCGGCGTGAGCGCCGCCGTCGCCCAGCAGCACGGCCCGTCGGCCCACGCCGCTTCGGCCGCGACGGTCGTGCAGACACGCAAGACGAGCCTCGGCTCAATCCTCGTCGGCGCAGACGGGCACACGCTGTACCTGTGGGACGCTGACAGCACGAACAAGTCCCGCTGCAGTGGCGCCTGCGCGTCGGACTGGCCGCCGCTGACGACGTCAGGCAGCTTCAAGGCGCAGGGCGGCGTGAAGGCCTCGCTGCTGAAGGTGATTGCAAAGCCCGGCGGGGGCAAGATGCTCAGCTACGCCGGTCACCCGCTCTACTACTACGCCGGTGACGGCTCCGCGGGCCAGGCCAACGGTGAGGGCAGCGATGAATTCGGCGCGGCGTGGTACGCCGTCGCAACCAGCGGCAAGGCGATCAAGCGCGGCTGATCAGACCTCGATCTCGACCGGCTCTCCAGCGGGTGGCCATACCACCCGCTGGGCGAGCGGCGAGGCGGCGAGGATCCGCTCGGCGTCGGGGCGGTGCTGCACGAAGTGCCTCCACCCCTCGGCGTGGACCGGGACGATCGTCGTGGGCTGGAGATCGCCACACAGCTTGATCACGTCCGAGGCGGTCATCGTGTAGCGCGCCGGTCCGCTCAGCCACGGGAAGCGCACGCCGCCGAGGTGGATGATCGCGGTGCCGACATCGAAGCGGCGAGCGACCTCGCGGACGCCGTTGTACAGGACCGTGTCGCCGGTGATCCAGACCCGGCCGTGCTGCTGGCCGGCCCACTGCAGCGCGAAGCCGATCACCGTCCCGACGATCGGCCGTGAACCGGGCGGCCCATGGCGGCAGGGCGTGGCCGTGACCGTGATCGTCTCCTTGCCGGGAGCGGCGAGCGTCGTCGTCTGCCACGGCTCGAGACCGGTCGACCCGTTCGAGAGGCGGGTGGCGCCCGGAAGCGTTGTGATCACCTGGCCCATCTGGGGCAGCAGCGCGCGGCCGGCAGGGTCGAGGTTGTCTCCGTGGTGGTCGTGGCTGAGCAGCACGGCGTCAACTGGCGCCAGTTGCGCGAACGGCAGCGCCGGGCCCTGGAGCTTGCGCGAGTACGTGCCCCAGCCGAAGAAGTAGCGCCGGCCCGGCGGGTCAAACGTCGGATCGGTGAGGATCCGCCAGCCGCCGGCCTCGATCAGTGCGGTCGGGCCGCCGATGTAGGTGATCCGCATGCGGTCGGAGCCTAACCAACGCGTTGTCGCCCGTCGCGAGTTACAAGATCTTCACGCCTGTCACATCTGGGTTGCCAGCATGAGGACTGCAGTCGGGCGATGGCTGGTCACGAACAGGGGTGGGGCATGGAATTCCCGAAGGAACTCAGAGGCAAGAATCCAACGCGGCGCGAGCTGCTCAACTGGGCGGGGATGCTCGGGATCGGCGCCGTGATCGCACCGCCGGCCGCGGCCTGGGCGCGCAGCTCAAAGCCGGCTGAGGTGCTGCTCAAGGCGGCCGCGACGAAGAAGGCCGGATCCGATCTTGAGGCGGTCGAGCACATCATCTTCCTGATGCAGGAGAACCGCTCCTACGACCACTACTTCGGCGCCTACGAGAAGGGTCGCGGGTTCAGCGACCATCCGAAGCACTCGCTGAAGAACTTCGCGCAGGATTACCCCGGCACCGTCGGCGACAAGCTCGAACCCAAGAACCAGCTGCTCCCGTTCCATCTCGACAGCACCGCCGGCTTCGAGTGCACCGACGATCTCACGCACGCCTGGGAGCCCCAGCACCAGTGCTGGAACGAGGGCAAGATGGACTCCTGGGTGCGGATCCACACGATGGAGGCCTACGAGGGACCGTTCGGCGCGATGACGATGGGGTACTACGAGCGCTCGGACCTGGACTTCTACTACGCGCTGGCCGACACGTTCACGCTCGCCGACGCCTACCACGCGTCGATCCTCGGCGCGACCCACCCCAACCGGATGATGGCCCACACCGGCACGATCGACCCCTCAGGCACGCACGGTGGCCCGGTCACCAACACCAACTCTGATCCGGACTGGCTGTGGAACTGCCAGTGGACGACGATCCAGGAGGTCCTCCAGGACGCCGGAGTCGCCTGGAAGGTCTACAACCCCAGCAATGTCGGCGTGCAACCCCAGTACGCCGATCTGGCGCAGTACCCGGGCTGGCTGCCGGCGCTCTACAACCCCACCGCGGATCCCTACGTCCTCGGCGTCGGCAACAACATCCTGCCGTACTTCAACGCGTTTCGGGACCCGACGTCGGAGCTGTACGGAAAGGCGTTCAACCCCACGTTCCCGGCCGACTTCCTCTATGACATCCAGCACGACCAGCTGCCCAGCGTCTCCTGGATCAACGCCCCGGTCGGGTTCGACGAGCATCCGTCCTCCTCGCCGGTCAACGGCATGTACTTCACCTCGATGATTCTCGAGGCGCTGACCAGCAACCCCGACGTGTGGTCAAAGACCGCCCTGTTCCTGATGTACGACGAGAACGACGGCTGGTTCGATCACGTCTCGCCGCCGACCGCGCCGCCGGGCACGCCAGGCGAGTACCTGACGGACGGCCCCTGGCCCGCCACCGATAAGGCGCGGAACCAGACGCAATCGATCAAGGGTCCGCTCGGTCTCGGCGTCCGCCTGCCCTGTCTGATCATCTCGCCGTTCGCCCGCGGCGGCCACATCGCGACCGAGGTGTTCGATCACACCTCGCAGCTGAAGCTGATCAGCGAGCGCTTCGGCGTCGAGCTTCCGAACGTGTCGGAGTGGCGCCGCAATACCGTCGGCGACCTGACCTCGACCCTGTTCAACTCGGCGGCGATCGTCGACGTGCCGGAGCTTCCGAAGACCGCGGTGTACATGCCGGGTGGCGGCGCCTGCTCGATCCTCAACCAGGACACCGACTCAGGCGGAGTGGGACCGAGCATTCCGACCAAGCAGACGATGCCGGTTCAGGGTGGCGGCAGCGAACCGGCCAGCGCCTACTTCACGACCTCCGACGAGCAGAAAGCGATCCCCGACGAGCACCGGACCCCGATCGAGGTGCCGACGCCGCGCCCGATCACGACGAAGTCGGCGTTCAACAGGCTGGCCGAAGTCAAGAGCTGAGATCGTGTAGACCTCCGGCTTGAGAGAGCGACAGGAGGTATGAGATGGGACTGACGACTGACATTGCCGGACTGCAGGCCGCGGTCGGCCAGCACGCCGGCTACACGGAGTGGAAGACGATGGAGCAGGAGCAGGTCAACCTGTTCGCCGACGCCACCGACGATCATCAGTACATCCATGTCGACCCCGAGCGGGCGAAGAATTCGCCGTTCGGAACGACGATCGCGCACGGCTTCCTGACGCTGTCGCTGTCCGCGTCGATCATCGAGCAGCTGCTGAACGTCACCGACGCGACGACCGGTGTCAACTACGGGCTCGACAAGGTGCGCTTCCCGGCGCCGCTGCCGGTCGGCTCCCGCTGGCGCGGTGGGTTGGAGGTGCTCGAGATCACCGAGATCCCCGGCGGCGCGCAGATGAAGGCCCGCGTGACCGTCGAGGTCGAGGGTGGCACGAAGCCGGTGATGGTCGCGGAGATGCTGAGCCGCGTCTACGGCTGATCGGCCGGTGATCAGGTGGCCGGCCCCGTTGGGCCGGCCCGTCTCGGCCTACAGCCGGCGCAGCTCCAGGGGCAGCCCGTCGATCGGGAACGGGCCCGTGCCGTAGTCCATCGGCGGCTCGTAGCCGGGGTCGACGTGGATCGAGTTGCGCAGCAGAAGCTGATGGATGATCGCCTTGGTCTCCATCCCGCCAAAGTGCATCCCGATGCACTTGTGCACATGCCCACCGAACGGGGTCCAGGCGAACTTGTGCGACTGGTCCTCGGCCCGCTCCGGGGTGAAGCGCTCGGGATCAAACGTCATCGGGTCATGCCACCAGGGCTCCATCCGCTGGGTGGGGTAGATCGCGAGCATGATCTTCGTGCCGGCCGGGATGTAGCAGCCGTCGATCGCCGTGTCCTTGATCGCCTCGCGCGCGAGCATGCCGACGGGGGCGTTGATCCGCAGCGTCTCCTTGAAGACAAGGTCGAGGCTCGGCAGCTTGTCGAGGTCGTCAAAGCCGATCGCGTCCTTGCCGAGCGCACGGCACTCCTCTCGGATCCTGTCCTGCCACTGCGGATGCCGCGCGAGGAAGAAGGCCATCATGCTGGCGGTGATGGTGCTGGTGTCGTGTGCGGCCATCATCGTGAAGATCATGTGGTTGATCACGTCGTCATCGCTGAACCGCTCGCCGTCCTCGTCCTCGGCGGAGCACAGGACGCTGAACAGGTCGTCGCCGCCTGAGGCACGCTTGCTCGGGATCTGTGCGCGAAAGTGCTGCTCGAGCATCTGCCGGCTCTCGAGGCCGCGGTGCCACTTGCCGCCGGGGACGTCCGCTCGGATCAACGCCTGACCACCGACGACGGTGTCGATGAAGGCGACATTCAGGCGGTCGCTCTCGGCACTCAGATCCTCGCCCATGAACACCTCGGTCGCGATGTTCAGCGTCATCTGCTTGGTCGCGTCGTACATGCGAAAGCCGCTGCCCTGCGGCCAGCTGTCGATCGCGCGCGTGATCGCAGGGTTCATCTTGTCGAGGTAGCTGACGAGTCGCTCGCGCTTGAACGCCTGCTGCAGGATCCGCCGGTGCTGGTGGTGCTCATCGAAGTCCATCAGCATCACGCCACGGTGGAAGAACGGACCGATGAAGTACTCCCAGCCCAGCTCGCTGGAGAACGCCTTGTCACGGTTCATCAGCACGGTCTCGAGGCCGTCGGGGCCGAGCACGATCACCATCTTCGTCGCGAACGCGTCGACCCAGAAGACGGTGCCGAACAGGTCGTAGAGGCGCTGGGTGACGGCCTGGCCGTTCTGGAGGAAGCCAAGTGAGTGCCCGATGAGCGGGACGCCCGGGTCACCCGGGACGGGTTTCAGCCCGCTGCCCTCGGGCGCGGGGGCGAGGATCTGAGCGCGACGGCTCGGCAGACGGTCGACGACGGAGACCGCGACGTTGCGCATCCGGTACGGGAGTGGGGTGGTGGAGGGGGTGGGCACATCTGGTACCGTACTGTCCCAGATGGCGTCGGTCAACCCCACCGCTGCGTCGGTCAACCCCATTGCTGCCGGACGGTCGTACGGAGGTCAGACGAGCAGCCAGCGCGCCGCTGATCGTCGCGAGCTGCTGCTCGATGCCGCGTTCACGCTTGTCGCCGCCGACGGCTGGAAGGCCCTGCGGATCGACGCGCTCTGCCGCGAGGCGGGGCTCAACAAGCGCTACTTCTACGAGAGCTTCCCGAGCCTCGATGCGGTGATCGGCGCGCTGACCCAGCGGCTCGCCTCCGACGCGATCGCGGTGTCGCTCGCGGAGCTCGAGTCGGGCGTCGAGCCGACCGAGGTGACGCGACGGATGATCACGGCGTTGATCCACCACCTGACCGACGATCCCCGGCGCGCCCGGGTCCTGTTCGGGTCGCTCCCCGCCGGCGACGCCGCCGCCGGGCACCGCACCGAGGCGCTGCGTCGGGTCGCCGCTGCCGCCGCGACAACCGGTCGTGGGATCTACTCGCTTCCCGACGATCCGTTCGTCGACATCACAGCCGGCATGCTCGTCGCCGGGACCAGTCAGGTCGTACTCGAATGGCTCGATCAGCGAGATTGACTGCGGTCAGGAGGAGCTGATCGACGACCTCGTCGTGCTGTGGCAGGTCGCCGGGGACGCGGTCGCGTCCCATCCCCGGCTGAGTGGTCGCCGACCGCGGTGATGCTGGCCCAACGGGGCCAGCAATTCGGACACGGTGATGTCGGCGTCGGTGGCCGGCGCTAATCCAGGCTGTGGAACATGACCTGCCACGGTCGCACCGCCACGTCGAATAACCCACCGACGACCGCCTGGTCGTCCTGGGTGGCGAGGCGGGTCGCCTCGTCGATGCGGTCCTCTCCGGGGAGGCGGAGGATCGTCATACCCGCGCCGGGGGCGTCACCGAGCGGACCGGCGGCGACGAGGTAGCCGCGCTGCTCCATGCGCTGCAGGAAGGCGACATGCTCGGCGAAGCGTGGGTCCTCGAAGACGGAGCCCTCAACCGTCGCCGTCGGGGTGTGGACCAGCGCGACCCAGGTGGCCTCGGTGTCGGTTTCGAAGTGGTCGCGATACAGATCGAGAACCATCGGCCACCCGTGGTCGTATTCGGCGCGGGTCGCCGCAGGATCGACGAACACCTCCCAGCCGGCGTGCTCGAGCGTCACGCGGGTGTGGTCGCCGTCGGGCGTGAACCTGACCGTGACGTGACTGGCCTGCGCCGGCTCGCCGCCCGGGTGCCAGGTGAACCTCAGCTGCGATCCCGGCTCCCAATGTGTCACGGTGCCCCAGACCGCCTCCTCGCCGCCGCCCGTTCGCTCGACGAGGCGTCCGTCCGTTTCGAAGGAGACCGACGCCTCGGCGCCGTGGACGCTCAACTGGGCGAGCGGCCACCAGGCGCCGATCTGCTCGGTGAACACGCGGAACGCGTGGTCCGGGTCGGCGGCGACGATGACCTCTCGGCGGATCGGCGTCAGGGTCATCGGGGCTCCTTCGGTTCGTTGTTGACGGCGTCGGCATAGGCGGCGAGGACACCGTCCCAGGCCGATACCAGCCATTGCTGGGCGGCGGTGAACCCGGCGGGAGCGAGCACGTAGAGGTTGCGGGTTCCCAGTGATCGGTGCTCGACCAGTCCGGCGTTCGACAGCAGCTTCAGGTGCTTGCTGACCGCCGGACGTCCGACCGGCAGCTGCTCGGCCAACTGGCCGACGGGCATCGGACCATCGGTCAGGAGTTCGACGATCCGGCGGCGAACCGGCTCGCCAAGGGCGTCGAAGACGGCCTCTGTCGCTTGGTTACGCATGAGTAACGGTCACTCTACAGTAACCGTTACTCTGGGGCAACCTTCGAAGTCAGGAGTTCGGGACTGGATCCTTGGCGTACAGGTCCGGCACGTCGTTGCCGTCGAACGCGAGCAGCGGCGGCTCGCCCTCCCCAACGGAGACGTTGTCGACCTTGACCCACTTGCTGGTGGTGGCGTTGAACTCCTTGAGTTCGACGGTGAACTTGTCATCGGCGGCGGAAGCCGGAGCCGGCACGTTCAGCAGGTACTGCCCGTCGGAGCAGTAGCCGGCGTCTGAGGTGCTCGAGGGCTTCGGGCGCTCCTTGATGGCCCGCGTTCTGATCGCGGCGGCTTTCACTGCCCGGCTGCTGGCGCCGCTGCACAGACCGCTCGTGAGCGTGTCGTAGAGGACCGTGCCGTTCTTGGCGGTGACGACGATCTCGGTCTTCACCGAGTGGCCGTCCGAGGGCGCCACGATCTTGCCGTCGAGCGGGACATCGCCGGCCTGATCGAAGTACATGTTGAGCAGCGTCGTGCTGGGGTTGAGGTCGCGGCGCACCGTCACCGTCCGCGCGAAGCTGTCGTACTTCTTGCCGTTGCTGTGCGCATGGACAACCACGGTGAACGGCTTCTCGAGCGGGCCTGTCGTCGATATCAGGTGAGCGAGCGTGTAGTTGCCCTTGTTGTCGGGTGTCGTCGATGGCCCGCCGGTGGTGTTGTAGAGGCCAACAGAGACATTTGTGTAGCCGTTGATCGGCTTCGGTGTCGGCGGTCGGTTGGTCGGACCGTAGGGGTCGAGCATCAGCACCTGACCGGTGATCGCGAGGCCCTGTGCTGAGGACGGGACCGGGTCGACCGCCTGGAGGTAGTCGACCCCAACGACGCGTGAGGTCGTTGAGCTGGGTTGGCCGAATGGCTCGACCGTCTGCGTGTCGACGGCCACCCAGCTCCGGTCGTGCTTCTCCCACAGGGTGACCAGTCCGCCGCCGTGCAGCTTCTGGTCCTCGGCGGCCGTCGGGACCAGCTCAAACGCGCCCGTGTTGCACGGGTTGGCCGCGGTGCAGACGGACGGATCGGTGTCGTAGAGGATGTCATCGTTACTCGGTGCCCCCTGCGTCCCCGGCTTGTCAAGCGTCAGCCGTGTCGTGACCGCCCCGCCGTCTCCCGGCACCGCAACGGTACCGCTGAAGGCGACGGCACCGAGGCGGCCGAACTGGAGCTTTTCCTCGACCGCGGTTGTCTTCGAATTGACCGTCAGGCTCACCTCGTCGCCGACCTTCGCGGGGCCGCCGTTGTGGTCCGCCAGCACCTCGAGCGAGCATGCGGTCGGACCGTCGGCCAGCGTGCACATCGACTGTGGGACGTACAAGCTGTAGGCGTTGCTGTGGCCATCTGGGGTGACCGGCCCTTCCTCGACCTTGTTCGTCTGCGTGTTGACGATCTGGACCTGCACGTGGCTGTAGGTGCTGCCGAGCGCGGGCTGATTCTGGCCGGGGCCGTAGCTCGCGAACTGGACGACCTTGCCCGTCACGGGGATCTGCGTGCTCGTGAAGGTCGCCTGGTCGGTCTCGTTTGCCTGCACGTTGGTGATCGTGCAGGGGTCCGTGGTTCCGCTGCAGGAGCCACCGCTCCAACCGGCGAACGTGTAGCCGGTTCCAGCGGTTGCCGTCAGTGTGACCGTGTCACCCGGGTTGGCTGAGCACTGCAGGCCCGTGCAGCTTGCGCCTGCCGCGGTGTCGGAGAGCGTCACCTTGTTCCCGCCCGAGCCCGCACCCGCATTGAGGGTGGCCTTGACCACGTAACCCGGCGAGAACGTGGCTGTGTCGGTCTGGTTCGCCTGGACGTTGGAGACGGTGCAGGGGTTCGTCGTGCCCGAGCACGATCCGCCCGACCAGCCGGTCAGGCGATAACCCGCTGCGGGGTTTGCCGTCAGCTTCACGGTGTCGCCCTGGTTGACCGTGCAGCTCGCGCCGGTGCACGAGGCGTCGGAGGCGGTGCCGGCGGCGCTCACGGTGCTGCCACCGTTATTGCTGCCGCCGACCGCCCCGGTCACCGTGTAGCGGGGAATCGCGACGAACGTGGCGGTGTCGCTCTCGCTCGCCTGGATGCTCGTGATCGTGCACGGGTTGCTCGTCCCTGCGCATGACCCGCCCGACCAGCCGGTGAACGCGTACCCGGCGGCCGGCATCGGGGTCAGGGTGACGGTGTCGCCCGCGTCGACGGTGCAGGTCGCGCCGACGCATGCCGCGGTGGTGGAGGCGTCGGTTGCGGTGATGGTGCCGCTGCCGGCGACCGTGGCGCTGACGGTGAACCGCTGGATGAAGGTGGCCGTGTCGGTCTCGGCAGCGGTGACGTTGGCAACGGTGCAGGGATTGGTCGCACCACTGCACGAGCCACCGGACCAGCCGGTGAACGCGTACCCGGCGCTGGCCGTCGCGGTCAGCGTCACGGCACCGCCGCTCGTCACCGAGCAGCTCGAGCCCGAGCAGTTGGCCCCCGTCGAGTCGCTGGCGGCGGCGACCGTGCCGCCCGCCGCCGGTGAGGCGACGCCATTGACCGCATACGTCGGCACCGTCTGGCGCTGGAAGATCGCCAGGCCGGCGTCACCC
Organism: uncultured Conexibacteraceae bacterium; assembly: GCA_963778315.1. Lineage (GTDB taxonomy): Bacteria > Actinomycetota > Thermoleophilia > Solirubrobacterales > Solirubrobacteraceae > Palsa-465. The sequence continues at coordinate 137,674 of CAVZTZ010000018.1, forward strand.
GCTGAGGTCACGTACACCCCGGTGCCGTCGGGGCTGATGCCGAACGTCGGCTCGCCGTCGAGGCCCTCCGCGATCCCGTCCATCGCGTTGTAGCCCGTGCAGAACGGCTCCGCATCCTCGCGAATGTTGCTCGTGTAGCAGTCGTCGAACACGTCCGAGTCCTCGGTCAGGGCGCCAGTGCTCTGGTTGACGTGGGTCTCGATCAGGCTCTCGTTGCCCTCGTAGCCGGTGATGACGTACACGTTCTGACCGTCGGGGCTTGGAACCAGGGATTCCGCTTCCTCCATTCCAGGGTCCTGTTCGCACGGGAGCGGCCCGCCCGTCTCGTGTCCGGCGTTCTCGTCGTCGGTGCCGCTCGAGGTCGCGCACCCGGCGGCGCCGCTCACCTGGGTGAGCGCGCCGGTGGTCGGGTTGCGAGCGAGCACCGCGATGCCGCCGTCCGTGTACTCGCCGCCGGACAGTGCATAGACGTACTTGCCACTTGAGTCGGGGCTGATCGCCAGTGATTCGGTCTGGGCGACCATGCCGCGCATCGTTGCCTCGCATGGGTCGCTGACTTGGCTGCTGTAGTCGCTGATGCAGGCTTCGCTTTCGCTCGTGCCCGAGTTCGTCAGTGCGCCCGTCGACTGGTTGATGCTCATCCAGTCGACCTCGCCCTCGTTCGGGTTGGAGTAGTAGAGAAACTTGTTGTCGGGCGAGATCACGATCTCGCCGGCGTTGCTGTTCGTACCGGTCGGGAGGTGGGTGGCGCAGCCGCTGACGTCGGGCTCGCTCGCGCAGCTGGTCGCGGCAAGTACGCCGCTGGTGTCGTTGATCGAGAAGACGGTGATCAGCGCCCCGTCGCCGGCAAACAGCCACTTGCCGTTCGGGCTGACGGCGAGGTGGATGCCGGCGTCATCGGGCGAGTCGCCGGTGCCGAGATCTGTGCACTGGTCGGCGTCGTTGTTACCGTCGGCGCCGTTCTCCGTGTAACAGGTGCCCTGCGTCAGCTCGCCGTTCGTCGAACTGCGGCTGAACACGATCAGCTCGTGCTGCCCGTTGTCATCGGCGTCGACGAACACCCACTTACCGTCGGGGCTGATCTTGATCGAGCCCGTCGGTGACGCATCGACGAGCATCGTCGACGTAGTGCAATCTGGGTTCGCTGAGTAGTCGCTGCCGTCTCCGTCGAGGCACTGAAGGTCGGTGAGGCCCGGGTCAAGCGCGTCCTTCTGCAGCACCTCGATGCCGTCTGCCGAGGCGACGTAGACATTGGTGCCATAGGTCGCGACATAGGTCGCGCTGCCCAGGCCCTCGCCGTAGGTCGCAGCGGCGCAGGGATCGCCGATGTGGGTCGGGTTCTGCTCGACGCAGCCCTGCGTTCCGGCCGGCTGGGTCAGGTCTCCGGTCTCGGCAAACGCGCGCGGCGCAAAGGTCACCGCCGCGATCGCCGTCAGCAGCACCACTAGGAAACGACTCGCGCGCGTCATGTTTCGACTCCCCCGTTCTCGTCCACGCCCGGTCCGGGGCTGAGACTCAAGATTTCGTCAAGCAACGTCATCAACTCCAGCCAGCCCGCGAACGGGCGCGGTTTACCCGCATCGGCCTGCAGCGTGCCCCGCGGCGGCGCGGATTTCGGACTGTCGACCTCCAGCGTCAGCCGCATCGCCGAGAGCCTCGCTGATCGGGACGGGCGTTGCCCTAGGGTCGACCCCAGGATTTCCCTGCGGCGGTGAGGGTGGGGCCGCATAGACTCCCCGACATCGAGGCCATGGGGGCACATGACCTGTTGGAGCGCGACGGCCAAATCGCTGCGCTGGCGAGCGCGGTTTCGGCAGCCGCGGCGGGTGCCGGATCACTGGTGATCGTCGAGGGCGCCGCGGGGCTCGGCAAGACCCGTTTGCTGCGCGCCGCGGCCGAGTTATCCAGCCCCTCGACGGTCGTGCTGCGAGCCGGTTGCGAGGAGCTTGAGCGGACGCGCCCATGGGCGCTCGTGCGGTCGCTGTTTGGCGACGACGGTGAGCGTGTGCTCGGCACCGGCTCAGAAGATCCGCTCCCGCTGATCTTCTCCCTCTACTGGCTTGTGGCCGACAAGGCCGCGGAATCTCCGTTGCTGCTGGTGATCGATGACGCCCAGTGGGCCGATCAGCCGTCACTGCGGTTTGTGCGCTACCTGCTGCCCCGCCTCGCGGATCTGCCGGTCGCGGTCCTCCTCGGGCGTCGGACCGGCGAGCCGGTGGCCGAGCAGGTGGAGCTCGACGCGCTCGCCGGGGACTCGCGTGTGCTCGGCGTTGAGCTGGCGCCACTGACCGAGGCGGCCGTCGGGCAGTTGGTGCGCACCCAGCTCGGAGCCGATGCCGACGCCGAGATGATCGGCGCCTGTCACGAGGTGACCGGCGGCAACCCGTTCTACCTCAGCGAGCTGGCGCGAGAGCTGCGAGCCAGCCGGGACGCGGGGGAGCCGACCTCCGCCCGGCGCGTGCGCCAGATCCGACCGGCATCCGTGGCGCGGACGGTGTTCCTGCGGATCTCGCGCCTCGGTGCCGACGCGGCCGCGCTCGCTCGAGCCGTCGCGATCCTCGGTGAGCGGGCGTTGTTCCCGCACGCGGCTGAGCTGGCGCGGCTCGAGCCATCAGCCGCCTCCCGGGCGTTCGACGCGCTCGCGGCGGCGGGGATCCTGACCGACCGAGAGCCGCTGACGTTCGCACATCCGCTTGTGGCAGGAGCGATCTACAGCGATATCCCGCCTGGGGAGCGCGGTGATCTGCATGCCCGAGCGGCGAAGCTGCTCGGGCGTGACGGCGCCTCGGCTCAGGAGATCGCGAGCCAACTGCTCCAGGCCGGGCGTCGTGCCGATCCGTGGGCAGTTGAGGCGCTGCTCGGCGCGGCGGCCTATGCGATGTCCGCCGGTGCCGTGGCGGCCGCCGCCGCTCAATACCTCGAGCGAGCGCTCGAGGAACCGCCGCCTGCAGCGCTGCGGGGAGATGTGCTGGCGGCGCTCGGGCGGGCGGAGGCTCTGCTCGGGCGCCCACGGGCTGCCGAGCGATTCGCCGAGGCGCTCGAGCTGAGCGCCGGGCCGATGGTTCGGGCGCAGCTGTCACTCGATCTCGGGCGTTCTCTGGCCGGCGTCGGAGATCATCCGCGCGCCGCCGCCACGTTTCGCGCCGGCCTCGACGGGCTCGGTGATGCAAGCACTGAGCTGTACCGGGAACTCCACACCGCATGGGTGATGTCCGCCGCCCTGAACCCAGACGCGGGTCGCGAGCTGCCGGCTCGCGAACCGGACGCGGACCCCGAGCTGCCGCCGACGCCCGGCCAGCGCCAGCTGCTGACGCTGACAGCTTTGCGGCGGGCGTTCGAGGGTGGTCCTCAGCAGGAGCTGGTGCAACTCGCCGATCGGGCCTGGGGCGATGGTGGTCTGCTGGATGCCGACGCGGGAGTCGGGATGAGCTGGTCGCTGTTGACCACGGTGTACTGCGTCGCCGACGCACTTGAGCGTGAGCTTGAGGTCTGCGACGCGATGCTGCGCGACGCGCGCCGGCGTGGCTCGCCGATGGCATTCGCCACCGTCAACTACTGCCGGGCATTCCCGCTCCTGCACCAGGGGCGGGTCGACGAGGCCGTGGCCGATGTTCAGGCGGCGCTCGATGCGCGTGAGGACGGGTGGTCGGTATTCGTCGGCAGCGCCACCGGATGTCTCGCGCTCGCACAGCTCGAGCGAGGAGCGATCGCGCAGGCGCGGGCGGCAATTGCGCCGATGCTCGCCGATCCCGCGATGCAGGCCTCGCTCGAGTACCTGATGATCCTCGGCGCGCAGGGATGCCTGCTGCTGGCGGAGAACCGGCCGGCCGAGGCGCTTGAGCCGCTGCTCCGGGCGAGGAGATCGCCTCCGGCGTGGGGATCAAGGCGTCGGTCGCCTATCCGTGGCAGGCGGTCGCGTCGATCGCCGCCAGCCTCTCCGGTGACGCTGAGCAGGGAGCGGAGCTTGCCGAGCGAGCGCTCGCTGGTGCCCTCGAGCAGAACGCTCCGCGGGCGATCGCGCACGCGCTGCGAGCGCGCGGGTATGCGAGCCGGGGTGAAGATGCGCTCGGGTTCTTCGAGCAGGCGATCGCCGCGTGTGACGGTGCCGGGCAGCGGCTGCAGCAGATGCACGCACTCGTCGACCTCGGTGCCGCACTGCGCCGCGCGCACCGGCGCGCCGACGCCCGTGAGCCCTTGCGACGCGCCTTGGCGCTGGCCGAGGTCGGCGGGGCAAAGGCGATCGCACACCGCGCGCGAACCGAGCTCGCTGCCGCCGGCGCCCACGTCACCGCCCATGATCGATCGGGGCTTGAGTCGCTGACCCCCAGCGAGCGGCGCGTCATCGAGCTCGCCGCCGCTGGGCACACCAACCGCGCGATCGCCCAGTCGCTGTTCGTGACGGTCAAGGCGGTCGAGTACCACCTCGCGAATGCGTATCGGAAGCTCGGGATCAGCGGCCGGCGTGAACTCGCTCCGCTGCTCGAATCCGCGTAGTGGGCCGACGCTCGGCTCGCTGCGCGAGTTCGCCCAGTGGCAGACGCTAAGTTCGCTGCGCGAGTTGGTTCAGTAGGCGAGACACCGACGTCACCGTGCGAGTTTGCTCAGTGACCCAGGAGCTCGGCCACGATGACTCGCGCCGCGTCGGCGACCCGTTCGAGTGCCCCTGATGGCACCCGCCACTGCTGCCAGTAGAGCTGGACGTCGATCGCCCCAGTCGGATCGAATACGTTCAGGGTTCCGTCGGCGTGCAGCGGTCCCGATTGGAGATCCGGGACCATGCCCCACCCGAGGCCGAGCGCGACCGCCTGCAAGAACGCGCCGGAACCGGGGATGTACTGGCGCGGCGGATCGAGTTTCCGTCGGGTGCGCTTGCGCAGGTAGTTCGCCTGGAGGACGTCGCTGCGGTCGAAGGTGACAACGGGCGCGCGAGCCAGCTCCTCGACGGTCGCGCCACCCGGAAACCACCGCATGATGAAGGTGGGTGTCGCGCACGGGCGGTCCCGCATCGCTCCCAGCCGCGAGACTGTGCAGCCGGGGACCGGCGTCCGTGAGGCGGTCACCGCTGCCATCACCGACCCGTCGCGCAGCAGCGCCGCCGTTCGCGTCTCATCGTCGCGGCGGATGTCGAAGCGGACGCTGGGGCTGGTGGCGGCGAGTGCCGGAAGCAGCCATGTCGCGAGGCTGTCGGCGTTGACGGCCACTGGGATCACGGGAGCCGGCGGGCGCTCGGTCGCGCCGTACTGCGGTCCGGCGTCCGTCCCGAGCTGTGCTCCGAGCTCGGCCGCGACGTCCGCGGTGATCGCATCGAGCTGGCGCGCCGCTCGCAGCAGTACCTCGCCGGACTCGGTGGGGGTGATCGGCTTCACGCGCTTGAGTAGGACCCGTCCGGTCCGGGTCTCAAGAGCCTTGATGCGCTGACTGATCGCCGACGGAGTGACGTAGACGTGCGGGCCGCGGCCTCGATGCTCCTCAGACACAGCTGCCGCGAGCGCGCGCAGCTGCTCGGGGGCGAGGTCTGTGCCGGTGGCAGTCATTAGTACGGCTTACGGAACGGATGAAACATGAATGGTGCTTCTGATCCGTGGGTCCTATCGTGCGCGGCGAGATGCTTGCCGTGTTCGTCACCGGACTTGCTTTCGGGTTGTCGCTGATCATCGCGATCGGCGCCCAGATATGCGTTTGTGCTGCGGCAGGGGGCGCTGCGTACGTATGTGGGTGAGGTCGTCGCGATCTGCACCGTCTCCGATCTGGTGCTGACCGCCGCGGGCGTCGCGGGCGCCGGGGCGCTGCTGACCGGGCACCGGGCCGGGTTCGACGTCGTCCGGATCCTTGGCTGTCTGCTGTTGCTCGGATACGCCGGGCTGGCTCTGCGACGTTTTCTTCAACCGGCCGGCGGTGGTATCGCGGACGCGGCGGGGCGCGGTTCACGGGCAGGCGCGGTCGGCGCCTTTGCCTCGCCTTCACGTGGCTGAACCCGGCCGTCTACCTCGATACCGTTGTGCTGCTCGGGTCGGTCGCGGGCACCACGCACGCGCCCTGGGTCTTCGCTCTGGGCGCGGGCGTCGCCAGCACCCTCTGGTTCGTCTCGCTCGGCTACGGCGCACGGTTGCTGTGTTGCGTTGCTCCCGCTCGCCGCGCACATGGCATTACGTCGACGGTTTCGTCGCCGTGATCATGGTCGTCACGGCCGTCCGGGTGCTCACCGGCGCTTGATCCGACCGTTCTATGTGCGTCTATGGGCGCCGGCGACCCACAGACGCACAGAGAAACGCTCCACCCTCGATTCGATGGACGCGCGTACATCAAATAGATGTATCCGGGGACATCGAACCTAACCCGGCCACTGCGGCGACTCGACCTGGCCGATCAGGGAGGATGGGCAGACCGATGGACGACAAGATCAACCTCGCCGCGAAGCTGGCGCTGCTCGAGCGTCCGTACGAGCCGGGGATCGTCGGCTTCATCAACGACTACAAGCTGCAGGTCGTCAAGGTCAAGGGACCGTTCGTCTGGCACAAGCACGATGAGACCGACGACTTCTTCCTCGTGCTGAGGGGCCACCTGACGATCCACCTGCGCGACCGGGACGTCGAGCTCGACCCGGGAGAGCTGTTCGTCGTGCCCAAGGGCGTCGAGCACTGTCCGGACGCGGCCGAGGAGACGGAGGTGCTGCTGATCGAGCCTGACGGACGGTCAACACCGGTGACGCCGGCGGCGAGATGACGGCGGAGCCGCGGATCCTCTGAGACCCTCACGGGGTGTCGCAACCGACGCTCCCGCCGCTGTGGCGTAACCACGACTACAACCTGCTGTGGATCGGGCGCGGCCTGAACGCGTTCGGCTCGCAGCTGAGCACGGTCGCGTACCCACTGCTCGTGCTGCGTTACCCTCCCTTCCGCCTGTTCCCCCCTCTCTTTTCTCACCCCTGTTTCCTCCCTCCCTCCTTGGTTCCTCCCCTGCATGTCTACTGCCTGGCGCGTTATCCCACCCCTCGCCCACGGATTCTCTCAGCGCTCGTATCTCTACTCTTCCTCCCCCCGGCCCCGCGGCCTCCCCCGGCGGGCCCGGCCCCCTACCCCCCCCCCCCGCCCTCCCCCTGCACCCCTCCCCGAATCTCTCCGCCTCCCCCCCCCTGTCCAATACTCTGCCCCCCCCTCCTCCCCCCCCTCCCGTCCCCCCTGGCGGGGCGAGCACCCGAGGCACGGACGTCTGCAAGCGCGGACAGGCTTGACAAGAACTCTTGTGACAAGTAGTCTTGTGGAAAGAGTTCTTGTGAAAGGAGGCCACGAATGAGTCAAAATCCCGCATTGATCCAAGCCCTGGCTCGCGAGCGCGTCGCTGAGCTGCATCACGGCAACACGATGCCGGCGCGTGGGCCGCGGCCGGCTCGGACCGTCGGTACGGTCCGCGGTGTCAGCGGTCGGTTGCTGGTGGATCTTGGCGTCTGGCTCGGCGGGCCGTGTGCCGCCGGGCATGCTGCCGGTCGCCTCGGGCGATAATCGGCGGCGTCACCAACACGTTGAACCGATGACCCCGAAGCCGCGCCAGTCGAAGCCACAGCCCGAAGCAGCGTCCGCGCCCGAGCCGCCCGGAGCGTCCGACTCGGCCCGAGCGCCCGAGTCACCCGCAGCGCCCGAGCCACCCGCAGCGCCGCCGCCACCACCACGGGAGCCGATCACGGACGCCCGCGCGATGCGTGCCGTCGCTCACCCGCTGCGCGTGAGACTGCTCGAGCTGATGACCCGCGACGGCGAGGTGACCGCCACGCGTGCAGCGGAGGTGCTCGGCGAGAGCCCCGGGAACATGTCGTGGCATCTGCAGACGCTCGCCAAGTACGGCTTTGTCACGGAGACGGGTCAGGGTCGCGGGCGCAGTCGCCCGTGGCGCCTGGTCAACAGCTCGCACCGGTTTGACGCGAACGAGGGCGACACGGCCGCCGCGGGCGAGGCCCTGCAACGCGCGTTCCTCGAGCGCGTGCTCGAGCAGCTTCGCGAATGGTGGTCGAGCCGCCTCGGCTACAGCATGAAGTGGCGGCGGGCGGCGTTCATGAGCGACTCGGTCAGCTACCTCACCTCGGAGGAACTCGACCAGCTCAGTGAGGAGATCGTCGAGCTGTTCTCCCGCTTCGTCGACCGCCTCGATAAGTCCAAGCGGCCTCCCGGAGCGCTGCCGGTACACCTGTACGCGCACGGACATCCGCTGCCGCCGACGGCGGATGGAAACTGACTAGATCCCGGAGACTGCTGTCTTCGCCGGGACCCGCGAGCGCTCCACGCGCGGAAGGAGGAGCGGGGAGGGCAGCGCGAGGATGCCCGCGAGCGCGATCGCCTCTCGGAGGCCGATCAGCTCGGCGAGCAGACCCCACAGCGCCGTCAGGACCGCAGTTGCCGCGCTCGAGCTCACCGACCAGGCCGACAGCGTCCGTGCGACCCGATCGGGCGCGGTCTGCTCCAGCCGGTAGGTCGCTGCGATCGGGTTGAAGACCCCGAGGCAGGTGATCATCGCGAACTGGAGGCCGAACACCATCAGCAGGCCCGCGGCTCCGCCCGGAATGAAGGCCAGGCCGATCGGCCAGCCGACCGCCACGCTACCGAACGTCTGCATCACGCGGCTGGCGCCGAATCGGGACACCAGCCGTCGCGACAACCGTGAGCCGATCAGGCCACCGACGCACGGCGAGGCGAACGCGAGCCCGTACTGCCACGTCTGAAAGTGGAGCTTGTCGAGCATCAGCACCGACAGCAGTGGCTCGGTGCAGAGCAGCAGGCTGGCGACCATCAGCTTGTTGAAGAACAGTCCCCGCAGGTTGGGGTGGGTGAGGATGTAGCCCCAGCTGTCGGGCAGGTCCCGGAATCCCGGGCGCGTCCCGGTGGGCGGCGCCGACACTGCCTCATCTCGTCCCATCATCCGGATTCCGAACGCGGACAGCAGGTAGCTGACCGCATCGGCGGTGACGCTCGACGGTGGCGCCGAACAGCCCGATCGCGGCTCCGCCAAGCGGCGGTCCAACCACAAAGGAGGTCCACGTCGTCGACTCAAATCGCGCATTTGCCACGAGCAGATCCTCGGGCTTGACGAGCGCCTTCAGATGAGCGCCACTGGCTGACTGAAACGCGATCTTCGCTCCGGCCACGATGATCGTGACGAGCAGCAGCTGCACGAACGTCAGCCAGCCGAGCAGATACGTGATCGGGATCGTGATCTGCGCCGCGAACCGGATCAGATCCATCGCGATCATCATCGGGCGCTTGCGCCGGAACTCGACCCAGGGCCCGAGTCGGATCGCCAGCACGGCGCCCGCGGCAAGCCCGATCGAGGTCAGTAGCGACACCTCGCCGGGCCCCGAGTGCACGACTCGGATCGCGATGATCGTCATCGCGCCGAACCCGAACCCGGTCCCGTAGCTGCTCACCCCATAGGCGGCCCACAGCCATCCGAACTCCCGCCCGAGTGAGACACGTTGACGCACGAGTCCAAGCGAAGCGGATGGGGCGGACGCATCAGCGGCGACCGCGCTTGAAGCAGCAGCGCTCGGACCGGCATCGCTCGGACCGCGGCCGCGCGTCGGCTCGGGGATTCAGGTCAGGAGTGCGTCAGACGCCGCCGGATGTGCGTGACCGCCGCGGTCCCATAGATCTCGTGCGCCAGGTGTGGAGCGCGCCGGCGCAATGAGAGGTGGAGCAGGTCAACGGCGATCAGCACGGTCAGCGAAATGCCCGGCCAGAGCAGCAGCACGAGCAACGGATGTCCGAGATCGTGCCCGTTGAAGTAGATGACGTCGCGGACACCGCGGACGATCGCGTTGTTTGGCAGCCACGGCGCGATCTGGCGGAACACGTTCGGCAGGAACGCGAGGGGGACCGAGCCGCCGGAGATCGCGTTGCCGATGAAGACGAAGGCGATCGCCGCCAGCGCCGTTCCGGGGAGGCCGACAACCGCCTGCACGGCGGCAACGAACAGCACGAACGACAGCGCGCCCAGGAACCCGATCCCGATCAGCTCGGCGCTGCCGCCGCTGATGGTGCCGAGGATTGTGTTCAGCGCCAGCACGCCTCCGCACGCGGCGAGCAGCGCGAACAGGGTCGCGGCGCCGACCCGCCACCACAGCCGGAAGCGGGCGCCGAGCAGGAACAGTCCGACGCTGCCGATCACGCTCGGGATCAACAGTCCCAGGCCGAACACGAAGCTCGACAGCCCGGCTTGTCGCCGGCCTGCAGTGGGGCGACGTCCAGCGGGCGGGCGCTCCGGTGCATCGCGCTTGACGCGGCGGTGAGTGCCTTCGTCAGCGCCTGCTGCTGCGGTCAGACCCTCGGCTCCGGCGGTGACGACGGTGATTGGACGCGGATGCGGGGACGATCAGCGCCGCCAGCGCCGACTGTGAGCGCACGGCGCGTGTGGCTGCGCCTGCGCCTGGCACGCGCGATCACGCGAAAGCCGCCCGGCGCTGCCTGCTGGAGGCCGGCCTGAACCCGCGCCGCGACGCCGGCTGGGGCGGCGACGGCGATCCGGACGTCGTGGGGGTGGGGATCGTGGTCGGCGTACCCGAATGACAGCGTGATCCCGAGTCCGAGGATCGCCGAAAGTACCGCGACCACGAACAGCCGCCGCGGGCCGCCCGCATCGGGGCTCTGCGTCGAAGCGGGGTCACCATCGCCCGGAGGCGCGGGCGCCGTCTCAGCGGGGTCTGAATTCGAAAAAGGTGTGGTGTCCATGAGATCCCATCCATTCTCTCGAGGCTGGGTTTCGATGTTCTCTGCGTGTTTACTCTACACGTTGAGGAAACGTGTGTCAAAATGACTCCATGCCCGACGATGCCCAGCCCGCGACGCCCGCGCCCGGAGCTCGCCGTCGCGGGGGCCGTCCCCGCAGCAGCGCCTCCCGCGAGCGAATCCTCGAGGTCGCCCGGGTGGCCTTCCCAGCCAACGGGTACGCCGAGACGTCGTTGCGCGGCATCGCCCGCGACGCCGGAGTGGACCCGTCGCTGATCGTGCAGTTCTTCGGCTCAAAGGCGGGCCTGTTCGCAGCGTCGATCGAGTGGCCGTTCGATGCCGGCCGGATCGGCGCGGAGATCCAGAAGGTCCCCGTCGACGAGCTCGGGATCAACACGGCCCGGCGGTTCATCACCACTGGAACCGCGAGGAACATCGCAGTCCGATCTCTCTCTGATCCATGCGGGCCTCGCCGACCCGGTCGCCGCTGCGCTGCTGCGCGAGTTCATCACGCTCAACCTGACGCTCCCCGTCGTCAGGAGAGCGGGTGCAGACCAACCCGAGCTACGCGCCGCGACTGCTCGCCTCGCAGCTGCTCGGTTTCGGGCTCTCGCGCTACGTTCTCGGCTTTGACGCGCTCACGGCCGCGACGAACGCGGAGCTGATCGTGGCCCTCGGAGCGGCGCTGCAGAACACCTGCGTCGGCCCGCTCACCAAATCGCGCTAGTCCGGGACCGTGAACTTCCCGAGGTCGATCGGGATATCGGCTCTAGACCATGTACTCCTCCATCGACCAACAGATCACACTCAGCCGGCCGCCACGGCGGACTGCCGCCGGGCTGACCGATGCGGTCCTGATCGCCCGATCTCTGCGCGAGCCGCAGGAGTTCGGGGGTGTCTTCGACCGCCATTGGGCATCGCTGCGCGCGTACTGCACGAGCAGGGCAGGAGCGGCCGGCGAGGACATCGCCGCCGAGGTGTTCCGGCTCGCATTTGACCGCCGGGGTCGCTTCGACCGCCGTCTCGAGGACGCCCGACCATGGCTGTACGGCATCGCCACCAACCTCCTGCGTCACCACTTCCGCTCAAGACAGCGCGGCGAGCGAGCGGGCCGGCGGGCACAGGCGATCGCCGAGCTGCAGACCACGGTCGAGCCGCTCGAGCAGCTCGAGGCACAGATGCTCGGTCCGCGCCTCACCGCTGCGTTGCAGTCGCTTGCCGTCGTCGACCGCGAGGCGCTGCTGCTGCTCGCGTGGGCCGAGCTCGACTACCACGAGATCGCGCAGGCGCTCGACGTGCCGGTCGGCACCGTCCGCTCGCGCCTGCACCGCGCCCGCGCGCTCGTGCGGGCACACGTCGTCATGACTTCCCAAGGAGATGCCACCCATGAATGATCAGCTCGAAATCAGCTGGCTGACCGACGAGCGGCCCGAACCGCTGCCGCTCGACCCCGCCGCGACCGCCCGCGTGCGCGAGGAGCTGCTCTCCCACGCAGCTGCCCGACGCACGCGCCGCCGCCGGCCGACCCGGCTGCGGACGCGGGTCCTGCGCGTCGCGGTCACCGGCACGGCGCTGGCCGGCTGCGCAACGGTCGGACTGCTCGCGACGGGCAGCTCCGACAGCACCAGCAGGACACCGCACGCCGGCTCCCATCTCGGCGTCCAGAATGCGGCAGCGGCGGAGCTGAAGCACCTGACGGACAAGCTCGCGACGGCGCCCGCACCGACGACCGGTGACGCGACCCTCGTCCTGCGCACCCAGACCTACCCCAACCAGCCGTCGATCACGGGCGCCGACCTCTACGCGGACAACGGCAACTACTACTACGCCGCGACCCTCGCCGGCCTCCCCTCGGCGATCCAGTCCAACGACACGGTGAACACCGGGGGCGCTGACGACGAGACGCGTGACATCGCGGCCGCCAAGGCGGCGCTGACGGGGCCGATCGACCAGGCGCGGGAGCAGATGGCGGTCGCGACCTACCCGCGCGGCTACAAGCCGACAGAGCTGACGCCCGGCAGCCCGGCCCAGGCGGCGGCGCTCGGGAAGCTGCCCGCAGTACTGCGCCAGAAGATCGAGGCGATCCAGCAGCACAATCAGGCGCAGCACCTGCAGTCGCTGATGAGCCAGGCGAACAACATGATCTGGGACAACTCGATGGACGCCCTGCAGGCGGGCGCCAGCGACCCGCAGGTCCGGGCCGGCGTGCTGAAGCTGCTGGCGACGATTCCCCAGATCAACGTCACCCAGGGCACACTGGCCGGGCAGCAGACGCTGGTCCTGACCGCGTCACTGATGCAGTCGGACTCCGGTGTCTACGAGGAGACGCTGATCCTCAACGCGAGCACCGGCATCCCGGAGCAGTTCATCGGCGGCAACGCCGGACAGACACCGGGCGTGACGGTCAACTACACGATCAACCGGGTCACGGTGGCCTCGATCGCGAACGGCTCCTACACCGGCTGAAGCGGCTTGCGCGGTGGCCGCCCCCGTTGGGGCGGCCATCGTGACCGCGCGCGACCCTGACCGGCGAGCGCGGACTCAGCGACCGGCGGGCGTCAGCACCGCGTCCCAGTGGACCGCGAGCACGGTCGGCTCGGCGAGCAGACGCTTGGCCGGGAATGTGGCCCCGTTCTGCAGCAGTGAGACCGCCGCGGCGGGGACCGGCAGGTTCACCTGGAACTCCGAACCGTCGGTGTCGACCCGGACCTTGACGGCGTAGAACTCATCGCCGCTCGGGGTCTTCAGCCATTGGCGCTGGAAGAGCAGCACGGTCGCGTTGCAATCGCGGCCGTCACGGAGCGCCCGCGCCTGCGGATCGAGTACCTGGGGGTCGGTGACGACGACGACCGGCGTCTCCTCGGCCAATGAGATCGCCACCCGCGAGTGATTGCTCGGGTCGACCCTGACGGTGACGAAGGTCCCGCCGGGGCTGACAAGGTCGGCCTGATCGGGCGCGAGCAGGATGTGACAGTTCGCCCGGTAGGGCGGGGTTCCGTCGACCAGGCGCACGCCGACGGTGACGGCGCAGTCGATCAGCGCGCCCGTTGGTGTCTTCTGAGCGTCGACGATCGTGCCGCGTCCGAGGATCCCGTTGGCGGCGAGGTCCGCCGGGACCGCACTCGCGGCGGCAGCGGCGACGCTGGCCTCGGCGGCGGCGTTGTCGGCCGCGATCCGGTCGGTGTCGATCGCCACGTGAGAGTGCTCGTCGGGGTTGTAACGCACCCACAACTGGTCCCCGATGCTCGGCTGGGCGTACTGGGAGAAGTACTCGGATACGTGCGCCTCAAACGGCGTCTCGTTATCGGGACGCACCATCAGCGTCACATCGAGCTTGTAGTTCCAGTTGCGGGCGATCGTCATTCCGGCGACCTTCGCGTAGTCGACGCTGGTGACAACCGCCATTGCCTGGGCTCCATCGGCGGAGCCATCCTTCTTCTTTGAACCGAACATGTCTGCTGCAACCGCCTTCCCGTTGGTGACCGATGACGGGCAGCTTCGCGACGGCGACCAAAAGCGCACCAAAGCGACGCCTAAATGTCGAGCAGCCCGAGCTCTCGCAGGCTCTCGGCCGTGTCGATGACGGTCGTCTCGACCGGACGGGGTCGCCAGCCGAGCTCGCTCTTGGCGCGGTCGTTGTGGATCACGAGGGCGGGCGGGTCCTCGCCAGGGGCCTCCTCGGTTGGTGCGCGCTGGGCCAACGGGCCCAGCGCCGTCCGCAGGATCTGGGAGATCTGCAGGAAGCTGATCGTCGGGCCGTCGGCGAGCGCCAGGTAGCGCTTGCCGGCCGCCTCGGGCGCGGCCATCGCGCGGATGTGCAGATCGGCGACGTCGCGCACGTCGGCGAGCCCGAAGCGCTGGCGCCGAGTGGCCGGCATCTGGCCGTCGAGCATCGCCTTGACGATGAACACCGAGGACCGCACCGCGCTCGTCAGGATCGGGCCGAGGATGAACGTCGGGTTGACCACGACCAGCTCGGTGTCGCCGCCCTCGCGCTCGATGAAGTCCCACGCGGCCTGTTCTGCGATCGTCTTCGACAGCGGGTAGGCGGGCAGGCCCGGTGTGTCGGGATCGGTCCAGTCGCGCTCGTCGTACTCGGCGCTCGGCTTCGGCGTGTAGCCGATCGCCGCGAACGAGGAGGTGAGCACGACGCGCCGGGCACCGGCATCCCGGGCCGCTCGCAGCGCCCGGGCCGTGCCGTCGCGCGCAGGAATGACGACGTCGTCGGGATTCTCCGCCTGCAGCATCGGTGAGGCGACGTGGTGGATCTCCTCACAGCCGGCAACGGCGGCAGCCCACCCGTCGTCGGAGAGCAGATCAGCGACGACGAGCTCCAGCTGGCCGTCGTCGGCACCGCCGCGGCGGACCGCCTCGCGGACGATGTTGTCGCTGTCGAGGGATCGGACGGTGGCACGGACCGGGGTGCCGTTGCGCAGCAGAGCGGCGATCAGCTGCGTACCCAGGTACCCGGTGCCGCCGGTGACGAGGACGGGGCTCACGGCACCAGCTCCAGTGACTGGATGGCGGCGTGGATCCGTTCCCAGGCCTGCGCCTCGGCGTCGGTGTCGCCGCGGTCCCGGGCATCCCAGAGGGACGCCTTCTCGCGCAGATAGTCGAGATGCGTGTGGAGCTTCTCGATCTCGGCCTCGACGCGGTCGGCGTGGCGCAACAGCAGGTCGCGCTGCTCGGCGGCGGCTGCGCGCCCCCGGCTGCGATTGGTCTGGTAGGTCCGCATGTCAGCGATGCCCATGCCCATCACACGCAGACACGCGAGCGCCTGCAGCGTGTCGATGTCCTCGGCCCGGTACCGCCGGTGACCGCTGGAGGGGTCGCGGTCAACGGGGCCGATCAGCCCGACCGCCTCGTAGTAACGCAGCGTCGGCTCGCTGAGCCCGGTCTGCTGCGACACGTGTTGAATGCTGTAAGCCGTCATACCGACAGCAAAACAAACCTCAAGCGCTTTAAGTCAAGGGGATGTTGCAGATCCTCCCAACTTCAGCGCGTACAGGGTCGCCGCGACGGCGGTCGCGAGGTTGAGCGACGAGACGCCGGGCGCCATCGGCAGCGCGATTCGGCGGTCGGCCCGGGCCAGGAGTTCGTCCGTGAGGCCGTCGCGTTCGGTGCCGAACGCGAGCACAGCCGCGTCCGGGAACGTCGCCGGCGCCAGCGGCTCGCCGTCCGGATCGAGTGCGATCAGCTCGCGCTCGCCGGTCCGGATCGCGCCGAGCCGATGGACGGGCAGCGCGAAGTGCAGACCGGCGCTGCCGCGCAGGGCGTCGGGGTGCCACGGGTCCTGGCGCCCGGTCGTCATCACGCCGGCCGCTCCCGCGGCCGCCGCAACCCGCACCGCGGCGCCGAGGTTGCCGAGGTGGCGTGGGTCCTCGAGCAGCACCACGTGCCCCGGCCCGGCGAGAACCGCGTCGGGGTGCGGCTGCGCGGGCTTGCGGGCGATGGCGACGACCTGCGCGCGGGCGACGACGACCATCAGCGCGTCGACGTCAACCGTTTCGGCGCGCAGTTCGATGTCCGGGGCGAGGCGCCGGCGAAGGTTCTCAAGCTCGGCCACGTCTGAGGCCCAGACGCCGAGGATCTCCCCGCCAAAGCGGATTGCGTGCTTGATCGCGTGGAATCCCTCGAGCACGACAAGTCCCGGCGTCCGGCGGGCGCGGCTGACGTCTGTGAGATCCATCGGCCGCCGACATCTTCTCAGGCTGTTGCGGTACCGGCTGGATCAGTCGGGGTAGTTACCGGCGCTCAGGTCGTCGAGCAGGCTCGGGTGGGTTGGCTCCCAGCCGAAACGCTGGCGAGTGAGGGCGCTCGACGACGGCTGATCGACACCGAAGATCGTCGCGAGCGGCCCGAACGCCTCGGCGGCGACGGGTTCGGCGGGCAGGCCAAGCTGGCGCCCGATCGCCTCCGCGAGCGAGCGCATCGTGTCGCCCTCGTCGCCGACCGCATGCAGAACGGTGCCCGCACCTGCCTGCTCGAGTGCAAGGCGGTAGAGCCGGGCGGCGTCACGACGGTGCACGGCCGGCCACCGCTGGGTGCCGTCCCCGACGTAGCCGGAGACCCCTGCGCGTCGCGCGGCGCCGATCAGCAGGCTCGCGAATCCGTACGGGCCACCCGCGTCGTGGACCGAGCGCGGGAGGCGGACGACGGACGAGCGGACACCTCGCTCGGCCAGTGCGATCACTGCCTGTGCGTTGCGACCACGCCCGCCGGTCAGGCCCTCGGTGTTGGGGGCGTCCTCCTCGGTCGAGGCACGTCCCGGCACAGCCGGGGTCCCCGACGTGAACACCAGCGGCTTGCCGGTTCCCGCGAGCGCGGCGCCGAACGTCTCGGCGGCGAGCGTCTCCTCCTCGATGCACCGTGCGAAGTTGTTGAAGTCGTTGCCGAACGCGAGGTGGATGACACCGTCGGACGCGACGGCGCCGGCGCGCAGCACGTCGGCGTCGGTGAGCTCGCCGCGGAGCACCGACGCTCCGGCTGTCGTGAGGGCGTCGGCGGATGCGTCGGAGCGGGCCAGGCCAACGACCTCGTGGCCTGCTGCGATCAGCTCGGGGACGACGACGGAGCCGATCCCGCCGGTGGCTCCGGTGACAAAGACGCGCATTGGAAGAGTCCTTTTTGGGTGATGGGACCTTTGTCTCATCAGCCTAGCAGTCGATAAGACAAAGGTCTTATCGCTACCATGGGGTGATGCCACGCTGGGAACCCGATGCGCGGCAGCGGCTTGTCGCCGCGGCGCTGCAGCTCTTCTCGGAGCAGGGATACGACGAGACGACGGTCGCGCAGATCGCCGAGCGCGCGGGCCTCACCAAAAGCACGTTCTTTCGCTACTTCCCTGACAAGCGCGACATGCTTGCGGCCGGGCAGGAGGCCCTGTCCCGGCTGCTCGTGGAAGGGATCTCCTCGGCGCCGGCCGAGGCGCCGCCGCTGATCGCAGTCGCCGCAGGGTTGGAGCGCGCGTCCAGCGCGATGGGGCCGCTCAACCGTGAGTTGGCGCCACGCGTGGAGGCGGTGATCGCGACGAGCACCGAGCTGCAGGAGCGCTACGCGCTCAAGCAGGTCGGCTTCGTCGCCGCGATGGCCGGCGCGCTGCGTGATCGTGGCGTCCCGGATATGACGTCACGCCTGGCTGCCGAGCTGGGTGGGCTCGCGTTCAAGGAGGCTTTCGCACAGTGGATCGCCTCGGAGGAGCAGCGGGACCTGGGGGAGCTGGCGCGCGAGGCGCTGGAGCGGCTGCGCATCACCGCCGCCGAACTCGGTTAGCTCCGGTGCGCCGTCGGCCGCTGTGCGTGTTCCTCCAGGTCGCGGCCGAGGGCATCGAGCCAGTCGCCGGTGCCCCGCTCACGCCACTCGGGTTGCTCGCGGTCATCGAGGTAGGCGCCGGCTTCGACCAGCGTGACTCGGGTCGCGTCGCCGTCGGTTGTGAACTCGACGGTCGTCAGCGAGACGGTGGCGACGGCGCCGTCCTCGGAGAGCACCGATGTGTAGACGATCCGCTCATCGGTGACGATCTCGCGGTACAGCGACTCGAACACGATCTGCTTACCGCCGACGGAGGCGCAGTTGCGCTCGACGCCGCCAGGGGAGAAGTCCATCGTGTACCCGGCAGAGGTGTGTGCGAACCAGCGGGCTTTGATCTGTGGGTTGGCCCACTCACTGAACACGATCGGAGTGGGGGCCGGATATGAGCGTTCCTGAGTGAACGTTGCGTGGACGGCGGTGCGTTCTGGCATGGCGACTTTCCTTGGTTCGTGGGTTCTGGGTTCGTGAGTTCAGCCGTTGCCGTCTGGTGTGCCGAGCACATCGCCGAGGCGATCGAGACGGTCGTCCCACTCGGTGCGCTGTGCTGAGAGCCAGTCCTCGAGCTCCCGCAGGCCGGCGGGCTGGAGCTGGCAGCTCCTGATGCGACCACGCTTCTCGGAGATCACCAAGCCGGTGGCCTCCAGCACCGCGAGGTGCTGGACCACGGCCGCGAGTGACATGTCGAGCGGCTCGGCGAGTTGGCTCACCGATGCTGGACCGCGCACGAGCCGCTGCACCATCGATCGCCTGCTCGGATCGGCAAGCGCGTGGAACAGTTGGTCGAGTTCCGGCTGACGGTTAGGCATTCACTTAACTATTGCGCGATAGGCGACAATAGTCAAGTGATTACTTAACTGTCTACCGCCGGGCGTCAGTGAGCATCCTCCTGGCGCGCATTGCGCGGCAGCAGGAACACAAGTAGGAAGGCGAGCGCCAGCGGTGCCAGTGAGACCCAGGCGGTGATCTGCAGCGCGTCGGGCGGCAGGTGGTCGCCGAACGCGGAGAAGAAGATCGTGCCGAGCGCTGCCACTCCGAGCGAGGTTGAGAGCTGTTGCACCGCTTCCAGCACGCCCGAGGCGGATCCGACTTCGGCCATCGTGACGCTCGTCAGGATGAACTGGAACAGCTGCCCGAAGCTCGCGCCGAGCCCGGCGCCGATGAACAGCAGGCTGGGGACGAGGTCCCACGTTGATGCCGTGTGCACGCCCGTGAGGACCAGGGCGAGTGCGAGGGTGCCCGTCGCGATCAGGGCGATACCGACGTGGAGCAGATGGCGTCCCAGCCGCGCGACCAGCGCGGTCGAGGTGACCATCCCGATGATCATCCCGACGACCATCGGCGTCAGCGTCAGGCCGGCGTGGATCGGCGACCAGCCCTCGCCGAGCTGACCGTAGAGCGAGATGCAGAGCAGCAGCCCGCCGAACGCACCGAACAGCGCCAGCACGACCGCGATACCGCTGAGGTACGTGCGGTTGGTGAGGAGCGTCGGTTCGATCAGTGGGTCGCCGTTGCCGGTGCGCCGTTCGTAACGCATGAAGGCGACGAGCAGGATCGCGCCGGCGGCGAGCATGATGAACGACCAGGCCGGCCAGCCCGCCGTCCGTCCCTGGATCAAGGGGTAGATGATCGCGACCAGCGCCAAGCCGATCAGCGCTACGGCGCCGAGGTCGAGCTTCATCTCGGGGCGGCCCGCCCCGCGCGGAAGCGAGCGGATCGCGAGTGGCAGCGTCAGCGCCCCGATCGGGACGTTGATCAGGAACACCAGGCGCCACCCGATACCCCAGAGGTTGGCGTCCACCAGCGCGCCGGCGAGGACCGGGGCAGCGAGCATCGGAATGCCGGTCGCCGGGCCGAAGAAGCCGAACGCCTTGTTGAGTTCGTCCTCGTCGGTGAAGACCTCCTTCATCAAGCCGAAGCCCTGGGGGATCATCAGCGCGCCGAACGCCCCCTCGAGCGCACGGAACGCCAGCAGCACGTCGATGCTCGGCGCCACCGCGCAGGCGACCGAGAACAGCGTGAACCCGGCCGATCCGACGAGGAACAGGCGGCGCCTGCCGAGGATGTCGCCGAGTCGCGCTCCGGTGATCAGAAGCACGGCGAACGCGAGCGTGTAGCCAGCGCTCAGCCATTGGAGCGTGTCGGCGCTGCCGCCGAGATCGCGGTGGATCGACGGTCCGGCGACGTTGACGATCGTGGAATCGAGAACGTCCATCAGGTTCGCCGCGAGTACGACCGTCGCCACAACCCAGCGCAGCGGATAGGTCGGTCGGGTGCCTGTCGCGGCGCCGGTCGGGGGCGAACTGATGATGGCTGTGTCCATGGGTGTTGAGGCCTGACGAGTCGGAGGGAGTACAAGAAAATCACGAACAATGTTCGTGACGAACACCGTACGCTACGAACGCTGTTCCTGTCAAGTAGAGTTCGACCGGCAATGTCTGTCACCGACGATTCCGTACCCATGGAGTCCCCGACGCGCCCGCGTTCGACTCGCGACCGTCCATCGAAGGCGCCGCTCAGTGAGGATGCGGTCGTCGACGCGGCCCTTGAGATCCTGAAGTCCGACGGTCTGGACGCGGTGACAATGCGCCGGGTCGCGGCGGCGCTGGACACCGGAGCCGCCTCCCTCTACGTGTACGTCTCAAGCCGTGAAACCCTGTTTCAGGCGATGTTCGATCGCGTCACCGCGATGATCGAGCTCGAACCGCCGGATCCGCTGCGGTGGCGGGCGCAGCTGCACGAGTTGCTTCAGCGGATGCGGCAGGTACTGGCTGCTCATCCGGGGATCGCGGCGATGACCCTCGCGAATCCGATAACGACCGAGGCCGTCCTCCTCCTGACCGACAACCTGCTGGGGATCTTGGCCGCTGGCGGCATTGGCCCCCAGGACGGCGCCTGGGCCTGCGACATGCTGATCCTGATCGTGAGCGGGATTGCCAACGAGGATGATGTCCGGCGTGCTCGCGGGCTCTGCGACGGAACTGAGAAGCAGGAGCTTGTCGAGGGGCTCTACAGGACCTTCGCGAGCCTGCCACCCGAGCGATTCCCGTTCCTGAGCGCGCACGCTGCGGAGATGGTCGCGGGCGACGTCGACCACAGATTTCGCTTCGCAATCGACGTGGTGCTCGACGGCGTCCTCGCCAGGGCGGCGCGGGAAGAGCGGGCTACTTCGGCTCCGGGCCGCGCAAACGCGACGCCCGTGTCGGCTCGACCGGCACGCCGAGCGCGCTGAGGACGCGGGTCGGGTCGATCGACGCAGCCTCCGCGCGCTTGAGCACCGCTCGAAGCTCGGCTGCCTCTGGTCCTGACGAGCCGCGCCGTGAGGCGAGTAACCCGGGCCGTCGGCGATCCTTCACGCCGGCTTCAGCGAACGTCACCATCCGCTGCTCGTCAGTGTCATAGAGCTTCAGCCGGACGGCTCGCACGCCCTCGGACAGCGTGAGCACGGGTACCGCGCGGAAGACCGCGTTCTCGTCATGGGCGCGTTGCAGGTTGTAGTTCGGGATCCGTGCGTTGAGGTGGTGGACATGGTGCAGGCCGATATTCCCGGTGAAGAACTGCAGCGGCTGCGGCAGCTTCAGGTAGGAGCTTCCGCGCAGCGCCGCCTCAGCGAAGGTCCACGTCTCGGTGTCCGCCCAGTAGACGTCGTCAAACTGGTGCTGGACAAAGAACAGCCAGATGCCGACCGCTCCGGAGATCGCCACCGTCGGCGTCTCGATCAGCAGGAAGTTCTCCCAACCGAGGAGCAGGCACAGTCCGGCGACCAGCACTGCCAGCGTGAAATTGGTGAGGTGCACGCGTCGCTTGATGCGGGGGCGTGCCGATCCGGGAACGATGCGGGGCTGGATGATGAGCGCCACGAACGGCCCGAGTCCGAACATTGCCAATGGGTGACGAAAGACGCGGTAGATACGGCGCTTGCGTGGGGTTGCGGCTCGATACTCGGCGACGGTCATCGTTGGCAGATCCCCGACTCCGCGACGGCCAAGATCGCCGGCCGTACCGTGGTGAACGAGGTGGGCGTGCCGCCAACACGCGAAGGACGAGAAGGTGAACAGGCCGAGGATCGTTCCCACCGCTGCATTGGCGCGCTTGCTCGGTAGAAATGACCCGTGCGTGCAGTCGTGGAAGACGATGAACGTCCGCACGAGGAATCCCGCAGCGGGAACCGCCAGGGCGAGCGTGATCAGGTAGGAGAGGCGCAGGCTCAGGTACATGCCGGTCGATAGCGCCAGGTACGCCACCACGGACGTGAGGATGTCCAGGAGGCTGCGTGCCAAGCGCGGTTGCGCGTATTGGGCGAGTGCTGCACGCAGCGCACGATCTTCGGCGGCTGTGGCCGAGGCGCGCGACTGCTTCTGTGTGCCAGTACCCGCGAACTCAGTCGCGGGCGTAGAAACGTTCGTCATGACGAACTGACCTCCAAGAGCGAGTGACGCTTCAGAAGTCAAAGCTGCGCTGCCCGCTTGGCGCGGACGTCACGACGCTGCCCTCCTCATCCGAGCATACCCGCCTGTTCCAGGCGCATACCACTAGAAGTTCTGCGCCGGACACTCATCTGCCACCCCAACGAGGTCGAGGTGCGCCTGAGCCCCTGTGAGCTCGAACAGGCGGTCAACCTGCCGCGGGCCGCGGATCACTGACAATCGGCGCCCACCTCGCTGCCCATGGTCATGCCCCGCGACGAGCATCCGTACGCCAGCGCAGTCCATGAACGTCAGCTGGCGCAGATCAACCACGACCACCTGGGCCCGAGCAAACGCGTCGTTGAGCCGTTTCGACATCTGCGGCGCAGCTGCAAAGTCGAGCTCGCCGCTCAGGCGGAGCCGCATGACATCACCGCTCGGCTCTAGCAGGCATCCAAAGAATGCTGGCTCGGGAGCCAGGGATGGGTCGGTTTGAGGCTCGGTCACAGCCAACTCTCCGGGAATCACGGTGGATATCTCGGAAGTCAGCGTGTGCTGCCGACGCGAGCGTCGACATCAGCGCGTATGCCCTCCGGTTTGGAGTCTAGTCACCGGTTGTAATGTCCTACCGAGTGGAGCCGACCGGTTCGATCACGAAGCGTCAGCGCCATGGTGAGGTTCTTACCGCGATCTCCGACGGGATGGTTGCGTTGCTGAAGGAGTTCTACGGGCACGGACCGACGCGGGCCAAGTCCTACTACGAGGACGACCTTGTTGTCTGCGTGCTGCGCGGCGGTTTCACTCGCGTTGAGCAGACGCTGTTGAAAGGGGGACGTGGGGCGGCCGTCATCCAACAGCGCATGGCATTTCAGGATCTCATGCGTGATCGGTTCGCGGCGGTCGTTGAGCACGCCACCGGCCAACGCGTGATCGGCTACATGAGTGGCAACCAGCAGGAGCCGGACATCATGTGTGAGGTGTTTGTCCTTGCCCCGACGGACCTGGTGGATGACAGTGAGATTCCGCCGCGTCCATTCCCAGACACCCGACGCTGAGTCCCTGGCTCTGCTGCGGTGGTCGAGTAAGGTCTGACTGGGAACAGAGCAAACGAGCCTTGCGCGCGGTGCCCTGAGCCATCAGGGGGTGCGAGGAGGCTTCGGTCGCGACGGCGCCGCTTCGCACCCTGCATGTGCCCGGCCGCTATGGTCGGAGACAGCCCGTTCGGTTCTCGTTCCTCTGCCTAGCGCGCGTCTTCAAATCGGGGGGCGAGAGAGAAGACATCGTGGCCACCCCTGACGAAGCGCTGACGGGCGACGCGCTGCTGGCTGCTGTCACCGACGCGATGGTTGGGTTCCACCGTCGCTATTACCACCGCGAGCCGGTGACCGCGAAGACAATGCTCTTGGGTGACGATCTACTCGCGTGTGTGCTCGGCGGTGTCTACACCGACGTCGAGAAGACGATGATCGAGGTGCAGCGCAGCACGATCGTGCAGGAGACCCGTAACGAATTCCAAAACGCGATGCAGGACAAGTTCATCAATGCGATCGAGAGTCTTTGCGGTCGCCGGGTGCTCGCGTTCATCTCCAATCATCACGTCGGTCCCGACATTGAAATCGAGATGTTCTTCCTTGCGCCCGCTGGTATGAACGACGAGACCGAGTGGCCGGCGGCTGACTGAACCGACAGCGTGTGTGGACTGCTACGGTCTGTCCCGGAGGGCACCCCGTGAAGTTGGCTGTGTTTCCGGCCAGCAGCATTGCTCTGACTTCCAGGTATCAACATTGATCCCCGGAGTTGAAGCATGCCCGATCTCGTACCGCCGTCCGAGCCGCCGCCTCAGTTGGCAGCCGTCCCGAGCCGGTTCGAAGCCGTTCTGCAATTCAGCGGCCGCGCGGCGGCCTGGATCCGCCTCCGAGGAGATTTCGACCTGGCGGCGGAACAGCAGTTCGTCCACGCCACGGAGCAGGCGTTTTCAAGCGCGCTCCTGGTGATCGTCGACCTGCGTGAGGTGACGTTCATCGACAGCGTCGGGCTGGGTGCACTCACGGGTGCCGATGCCCGCGCGCAGCGCAGCGGCCGACGCCTGATCGTCGTCCGCGGGACCGGCCAGGTCGCTCGCCTCTGCGACCTGGTGGGAATCCCAGAGCGGCTTCAGTTCATCGACCTCAAGTCCGTGCTCGGATCGGGATCGGGAAACCCCCGCCCCCAGCCAACGGAGATCAAGCGTCGTCCATTGGGCTGAGACGGCAACGCCGACCGGCGCTCAGCGCACGGTCCAGGTGTCGCCGGCGTGCAGCAGCGCTTCGAGCTGATCGATGTCGCCGGCCTCGGGGATGGTTGCGCTGCGGGCGTAGCTGTGCCGCTCGACGTCGCGGAACACGCCGATCGGTGTCGGGCCAGTGGGGTCGCTGGAGAGCTTCGCCAGAGCGAACGCCAGGCCCGGATCCTGACGGCTTGGATCATGGATCAGTAACCGGTCTGCGCCGTGAGAGGCGACGTCGACGATCTCGATCGCGCCATCGGCGCGCATCGCCACGCCGCGCTCGTTGTCAGCGCCGAAGCGGATCGGCTCACCCGCCACCAAGCGGATCTGGTTGGCATCCTTCGTCTCCTTCTCGGTGAGCGCAAAGAACGTGCCGTCATTGAAGACGGGGCAGTTCTGGTAGATCTCGACCAGTGACGTCCCCTTGTGGTGCGCGGCCGCGCGCAGCACATCGGTCATGTGCCGACGGTCGCGGTCGAGCGTCCGCGCGACGAACGTCGCCTCGGCGCCGATCGCCAGCGCCAGCGGGTTGAACGGATGATCGGCGACCCCGAACGGCGTGGACTTGGTGATCTTGCCGAGCTCCGAGGTCGGCGACGCCTGTCCCTTGGTCAGCCCGTAGATCTGGTTGTTGAACAGCAGGATGTTGACTGGGACGTTGCGTCGCAGAGCATGGATCAGGTGGTTGCCACCGATCGACAGCGAGTCCCCATCACCGCTGACGATCCAGATCGAGAGATCGTCGCGGGCTGTCGCCAGCCCGGTCGCGATCGTGGGTGCGCGGCCGTGGATGCTGTGCATCCCGTAGGTATCCATGTAGTAGGAGAAGCGCCCGGCGCAGCCGATGCCGGTGATGAACACGATCTTCTCAGGCGGGATGCCGAGCTCCGGCATGAACTGCTGAACCGCCGAGAGGATCGCGTAGTCGCCGCAACCCGGGCACCAGCGCGTCTCCTGGTCGGACTGGAAATCCGCCTTGGTGAGTGTGAGCAGGGGGTCGTGTCCGTTCCCGTCCTGCGAAGTGACCGCGCTCATGCCCGCTCCTCGATCTGCTTGTGGATCTCCGCCGCGGTGAGCGGCAGGCCCTGCACCTTCGTATATGCCTCGACATCGAGAAGGAACGTCGACCGCAGCAGCATCGACAGCTGCCCGGAGTTCATCTCAGGCACCAGCACCCGATCAAAGGACCGCAGGACGTCTCCGAGATTCGACGGCCACGGGTTGAGGTGACGCAGGTGTGCCGCGGCGACGCTCAGGCCTTCGGCCCGCGCGAGCCGGACGCCGGCGCGGATCGCTCCCTGGGTGGAGCCCCACCCGAGCACGAGCAGCTTGGCGTCAGGATCAGCATCGACGCTCAGCGGCGCCAGCTCCTCTGCGATTCCGGCGATCTTGGCCGCTCGGATGTCAGTCATCTTCTGATGGTTCGCCGCGTCATAGGAGATGTTGCCGGTCCCGTCGGCCTTTTCGATGCCGCCGATCCGGTGCTGCAATCCCGGCGTTCCCGGGATTGCCCACGGGCGCGCGAGTTTGGCGTCGCGGCTGTAGGGCAGGAACGGCTCGTCGGGGTCGACGTTGACCGCGAAGCCGGGATCGATGTCGCCAAGTGCAGCGACATCCGGAATCTGCCACGGCTCCGAGCTGTTGGCCAGGAAGCCGTCGGAGAGCAAGATCACCGGTGTGCGATACCGCACCGCGATTGAGACAGCTTCGAACGCCGCCTCGAAGCAGTCACCGGCTGTGCTGGGCGCGATCACCGGCAGTGGCGACTCGCCGTGGCGCCCGTAGAGCGCCATCAGCAGATCTGACTGCTCGGTTTTGGTCGGCATGCCTGTCGACGGGCCCGCACGCTGGACATCGATGATGATCATCGGCAGCTCCAGCATTACCGCAAGACCGATCGTCTCAGCTTTCAGATCCATCCCCGGACCGCTCGTCGCTGTGACGCCCAGCCGGCCCCCGAACGCCGCGCCCAGCGCCATCCCCGCCGCGGCGATCTCGTCCTCGGCCTGCACGGTGGAGATCCCGAGCGCGGTGTGCTTGGAGAGTTCATGGAGGATCTCGGATGCAGGCGTGATCGGGTAGGACGCGAGCACGAGCGGCAGCCCGCTCTTGACGCTCGCCGCGATCAGTCCCATCGACAGCGCCTGCGTGCCGTTCACGTTGCGATAGGTGCCAGGCTCGACGTCAGTTGCCGCGGCGACGTGGTATTGGACCTCGAGCAGCTCGGTTGTCTCACCGAACGACCAACCGGCGTTGAACGCGGCGAGGTTGGCTTTCAGGGCAGCCGGGCGCTTACCGAACTTCTGCGTCAGCCACTGCTCGGTGACCTCGGCCGGGCGACCGTAGAGCCAGGACAGTACGCCGAGCGCGAACAGATTCTTGGCACGACCGGCGTCGCGTGTCGATGCCTCCTCGATGGACTCGACGGCCTTGGTGGTCAGCCCGGTCATCGGAATCCGGTGTACCCGGAATTCGCTGAGGGAGCCGTCCTCGAGGGGGTGGGAGCTGTAGCCGGCCTTCTCGAGATTCCGCTTGGTGAACGCGTCCTCGTTGACGATGATCGTCGCGCCGCGCGGCAGGTCGGACAGGTTCGCCTTGAGCGCCGCCGGGTTCATCGCGACGAGCACATCTGGGGCATCTCCGGGGGTCAGGATGTCCCGGCTGGCGAAGTGGATCTGAAAGGCCGAGACGCCCGCGAGCGTGCCTGCGGGCGCGCGGATCTCGGCCGGAAAGTTCGGCATTGTCGCCAGATCGTTGCCGAGCATCGCCGTCGCATCCGTGAACCGACTCCCGGCGAGCTGCATGCCGTCCCCTGAGTCGCCCGCGAACCGCACGATGACCTGTTCGCGCTCCTCAACTACTTTGCTCACCCGAGCACCCTCACTTCCCCATCGCTCACCTGATCGCCGAAAAAATCGCCCTCGTCTGTGTAGTTTCGCCTACGCCGACCTTCGGCGTTGCAAGGAGCGGCTCGCTCAGCGGTTGGCGCGGGCCAACGGGCGGACCTACGCGCTACTCGTCGACCGCTTCGGCTCGTCGGTTCGCCGGTCGTGCCAGGGCCCGCTGCACGTAGCCGGCGAGCTCTGCGTAGTCGGACAGCAGGCCGAGGCCGGTCGGGTTGCGCAGCATGCTCGCGAGCACGATATCCGCGACGGTGAAGTTGTCGCCGGCGATCCACTCGTGCTCGGCAAGGCTCCGTTGGAGGGCTGTGCCGACCGGTGCGAATTTCTCGGCGTGGGGTGCTTCGTCTTCGTCACCCCGGTGGGCTCGCAACCAGGGAAAGGCGACCTTTTCGACCTCCGTCATTGCGAACACGGTCCATTGGTAGACGAGTCCGCGTTGGGTTGTTCCGGATGGCGCGATGAGTCTGGCCTCGGGATCCATGTCGGCGAGCTGAAGGCAGATCGCTGCCGACTCGAACAGGGTCGTCCCGTCGTCGAGTTCGAGTACCGGGACTCGGCCAAGAGGATGGAGCCGACGGTGCTCCTCGCCTCTGCGCTCCTCCAGAGTCAGCCTCTTGAGCTCGTATGGGAACCCGAGCTCTTCCAACGTCCAGACGACGCGTGTCGAACGGCTGCCTGCCGTGTGGAAGAGGCGCATCACTCCAGGTTAGACCTCACCGGTCCCGCGGCGGCCAGGGCTTCGCGCACGTGCTTGACGGTGGCGCCCCGACGGACGTGTTCGCCCGGCGCGAGCTGAGCGACCCGCAGCTCCTCGATCAGCCACATCACATCACTGCGCCCCGCGGCCTCAGTCTCGAGCTCGTGGATCACCGCCATTCGTTGGTTGTCGGCCCTCAGGTGGCTCGGTAGCCGTTCGAGGCGCTGTGCGGCGGCACGCAGATACCGCTCGATGGCATCCAAGCGTCCAAGGCCGGCCGCGGCGAGCATCCCGGAGTAGACGAGCCGACCGAGCTGACGGGCGACGTCGACTCGCGTGGGGCCGAACGGGGCGGTCGCTGGCAGCGCATCCAGCTGGTCGCGGACGGCCTGTGCCGCGTCGAGGATCTGACCGAGCGCCAGAAGCGCTCCGAGCGTCGTCGGTCGTAGCTCCCCGCGGACGTGTTCACGCAGAGCGGTGAACGCCTGGGCGTCCCATGCCGGGCCGCCGCCACTGACGATCAGCGCATCGAGTGCTGCGCTCGTGGCGTCGGCGATCGTCGCCTCGAGAGTGCCGTGCGGCGCGGCGACCAGCGCGAGTGTCAGCTGTGGCCCGAGCTGGGCGGCGACCCAACTGCGCGGCGACGGGATGGTGAGGAGCAGCAGCCGCCTGGTCCCGCGGCCCATCGTCGTTGCCTGCTCCTCCGCTGTCTCGCAGATCCGGATGCCGACCGCGTCGCCCTCGTCAACGAACGCCGGGAAGCCGCGCAGACCGCCTGGCAGGTCGATCGTGCGGGGCAACGACTCGAGCTCGAAGCTGTGCATGCCGTGCCGCACGAGTGCGGGCATCGCCTGTTCCAGGCGAGCGTTCAGGAGCGGCCGCAGCTCCTGGCGCGCCGCCTCGAGGGATTGGCAGGACGTGAGCACGGTTCCGTCCTCGTCCTCGATCGAGAAGGTCATCCGCAGATGCGCTGGGAGGGTCTCAAGCGACCAGTCGCGGTTCCCGATACGGACGCCGCGCAGCCGTTCGATCGCC
This sequence comes from uncultured Conexibacteraceae bacterium, assembly GCA_963778315.1. Lineage (GTDB taxonomy): Bacteria > Actinomycetota > Thermoleophilia > Solirubrobacterales > Solirubrobacteraceae > Palsa-465. The sequence continues at coordinate 166,998 of CAVZTZ010000018.1, forward strand.
TCGGCCAGGACTTCGAGAAGCGGCCCCGAGCGCGGCTTGACGGCGGCCAACAGGGCGGCCGCGGTGTCGGGAATCGGCACGAGCGGCGTGCGCAATGCCTTTGGCAGCGACCGCAGCAGCGCCGTCACCAGTTCCTCGCGAAGGGCGGGCACGAGCCACTCGAAATTCGTCTCCCGCACCGACCCGAGCACTGCGAGCGGAATGTGGACCGTGACGCCGTCGGCGGCCGAGCCGGGGTCGAAGCGATACGACAGCGCAAACTCCAGGGAGCCCTGCTTCCAGCGTGACGGGCGGTCGCGACCGTCGGGGGCGACCTCGCCCTCGATCAGGAGATCCATCGGGTAGTCGAGCAGTGCTGGTTGTGCCGGCCGGGTCTGTCTCCACCAGCGGTCGAAGTCACGACCGCTGACGATCTCCTCGGGCAGGCGCTGTTCGAAGAAGACCGCGCGCGCTGCCTCGCTCGCCAGCAGGTCACGGCGCCGTGCCCGTGCCTCAAGCGCGTGAACCTCCTCCACCCGCCGTTTGTTCTCCTGCATGAACGCGTGGCGCTGGTCCCAGTCGCCCTCGACGAGCGCCCGACGGATGAACAACTCCCGTGCGGCGGCCGGGTCGATCCGTCGGTATTGAACGGTCCGCGATTGCACGATCGGCAGGCCGTACAACGTCACCTGCTCGGGCGCGACGACGGCGGCGCGCCGGCGATCCCAGCGCGGATCACCGTATGAGCGCTTCACGAGATGCCCGGCGAGCGGCTCGACCTGCCCCAGCTCGACTGCCGCCGCCGTCCGGCCCCACAGCCGCGTCGTCTCGACGAGCTCGGCCACCATCACCCACGTCGGTCCGCGTCTCGCGAGCACCGAGCCGGGGAAGATCGCGAACTTCGTTCCGCGCGCGCCCGTGTACTCGCGCGTGGCTCCATCCTTCATCCCGAGGTGGGAGAGCAGCCCGGAGAGGAGCGCGGTGTGAATCTGCGCCGCATCGCCGGGGTTCTCGTTCAGCGTCAAGCCCACTTCGCGTGCTGCGTCCTCGAGCTGTGCGACGAGGTCCTGCCACTCGCGGACGCGCAGGTAGTGCAGAAACTCGGCCTTGCAACGCTTGCGGACCTGCGAGCGCGAGAGCTCGTCCTCGAGTGACCGCAGGTAATTCCAGAGGTTCCCGTAGGTGAGGAAGTCGGAGGACCGATCGGTGAAACGGGCGTGGAGCTGGTCCGCCTGAGCGCGCTGCTCGGCCGGCCGCTCGCGTGGGTCCTGGATCGACAGCGCGGCCGCGATCACGATCACCTCGCGGGTGCAGCCGAGCGTGTCGGCTTCAAGCACCATCCGGCCGAGGCGCGGATCGATCGGCAGTCGCGCCAGCCGGCGCCCGAGCGGTGTCAACGGTGCGGCGGCTGCCGGATCCAGGGCCCGAAGTTCGTGCAGCAGTGCGACACCGTCGCGCACCTGACGACGATCGGGTGGCTCGAGGAAGGGGAAGGACTCGATCGCACCCAGACTCAGCGCGGCCATCTGCAGGATCACGCTCGCGAGGTTCGTGCGCAGGACCTCCGGGTCGGTGAACTCCGGCCGTGCGTTGAAATCGTCCTCGGAGTAGAGGCGGACGCAGATCCCGTCGGCAACACGGCCGCAGCGGCCCTTGCGCTGGTCGGCGGAGGCTCTTGAGATGGGCTCGACGGGCAGCCGCTGAACCTTCAGCCGCGTGCTGTAGCGCGAGATCCGGGCAAGCCCAGTGTCCACGACAAAGCGGATGCCGGGAACCGTCACCGACGTCTCGGCGACGTTCGTCGCGAGAACGACGCGACGCCGGTTCCTGTCGGGCCGGAAGACCTTCTGCTGATCGCCGGCAGCGAGCCGTGAGTACAGCGGCAGGACCTCGATCTCCGGTCCCAGCCGCCCGCTCAACAGTTCTGCAGCGTCGCGGATCTCGCGCTCTCCGGAGAAGAACGCGAGCACGTCACCGTCGCGCTCGTCGAGCAGCTCCTCGACCGTTTCCGCGAGTGCGTCAAGCGGCTCCTCGTCCTCCTGTGGTGGCCGGTACCGGACCTCGACGGGGAATGTCCGGCCCGAGACCTCCACGATCGGCGCGTCGCCGAAGTGCGCGCTGAAGCGCAACGGGTCGATCGTCGCGCTTGTGATGATCAGCTTGAGGTCGGGCCGCTGCGGGAGGATCCGGTGCAGGCAGCCGAGCAGGAAGTCGATGTTGAGCGATCGTTCGTGCGCCTCGTCGACGATCACCGTGTCGTAGCGACGCAGGAGCGGATCGCGGCGGATCTCGGCGAGCAACAGGCCGTCTGTGACCAGGCGGATGAGCGTGTCGTCCGAGCCGCGATCATCGAAGCGGACCGCGTAGCCGACGGCGCCTCCGAGTGGGACATCAAGCTCGTCGGCGATCCGCTGTGCCACGGTGCGGGCCGCGAGCCGCCGGGGCTGGGTGTGGGCGATGGCCCCACGCACGCCGCGGCCAAGCTCGAGGCAGATCTTGGGCAGCTGTGTCGTCTTGCCTGAGCCGGTCTCCCCGGCCACGACGACGACTTGGTGGTCTCGGATCGCAGCGAGCAGGTCGCCGCGGCGCGCCGAGACGGGAAGGGCCGGTGGGTAGGAGACCCCGGAACCGACGCCCGGCGTCGCTCGATCCGGGCCTGCGCTCCGGCCAGGAGCCGCTCGAAGCGGGCCTGGCCCTGCTCGTCGCCATGGCGCAGGCGGCGAACCTCGCGGCGCAGGCGGTGCTCATCCCGCAGCGTCAGCTCGCGAAGCGCGGCCTCGTTGATGTTTGGGGGGCGTACGGCGGCCATCCCCACCGAGGATAAGAACGGCGTCCGGCTGTCTCGAGGGCGACGCCTTCAATGCCGCGACGGTGCTTCCGGGGTGGCGGTGCTTCCGGGGTGAAGGTGCTAGGAGCTCGAGACCCCCAGGCCCGACGCGTCAGTCTGTTGAGTCCCGCTCCTCGATGCGCTTGCGCTCGCGCTCCCACGCGGCGTCGTCGTCTGCTGGGGTTGCCGGCGGGTCTGCCGGCGCTGGACTCGGATGAACGATCGCGCGGAGATGAGCGGCGACTCCATGCTCATGCGGCGCCTCCGCAATGCCGTCGTCGCCTTGGTGCAGCAGCCCTCGCTCGTGGCTGATCTCCTCGATCGCGCCGTCCAGCTCCTTCGGCGTCATCCCACCCGCGCCGACTTGGCCCCCGAACACCTCTGACATGAACTCCTCCTCGCTTGCGGAGTGACAAATCCTAAGCCCACCTCCAAGCCGGAACACGAGGCGCGGCAGTCTCTGGCTGCCAGCAACACCTGGCCCGTTCTCAGCGCGCCTATGTACCAATGCGGTACATAGGGCCGCGGAGAACGAGGGTGCGAGCACGAACGGCCAGGCCTCGCGACGACGATCCCGACGCCCGTCACGCCGACATAATCGTGGGCGGTGTTCCTGCTCGTCACAGGCGCAAGTGGTGCGGGGAAAACGACTACGCGTGAGGTGATCGAGCCGGAGTTGGCGCCCGCGGGTCGAATGCATCGAGCTCGCGCACGTTCTGCCGCCGACGCTCGATTAACCCTCGCGTGGAGGCAACAGCCGGCACGGCTGGAGCAGCGCGGTGACGATCCAACGCTGCTCGTGCGTCACCAGGCGTTCGCTGAGTGGACGCGTCACCAAGACATGGATCCACTCCATATGACCGAGGTGATCAGCGCTCACGGGTGGGACACGATGCGCTGGGAGCCGCTGGACCGCCTGCGCGCGCATTGGCGGATGAAGATCATCGACGCGAGCGCCCTGACCAGGCAGGAAGTTGCTGACGAAGTCCTCGACTGGGCTCGCGGCGTACTCGATGGCCGCGAGCTGAGCGTCCGGATTCCGCCCCCATGAGCTCGGCGGACGCTTGGGGGCAGAGTACAGTCGGTGTGAAGCTGGTCGTGCGACCCGGACCCGCACCCCGAGCCTGAAGTTTCAACCGAAACGCGCCGGGGGCTGCTTCGTGCCCCTCCGCCAAGCCAGGAGAGAACGATGACCCCGGACAAGAAGGTGACGACGCCCTTGGTGCCGTCGAAGTACAGCCGCAGCGCGACCGAGCGACGTGCCGCGCATTTTGCCGCCATGGCCACGCGCCAGTCGGAGCTCAAGCTCGAGGCCGCGGAACGGCGCGCCCGTCGGGCACAGTCCGAGCGCTGATTCGTCGCCGCCCCGCGCGTCGAGCACGATTGCTCGCCGCCGGGGTCGCACGGAGGTAGGGTTGGGCCCTGATGCCGAGTCGCCCAATCACCGGTCAGTGTCTGTGCGGCGCGGTTCATTACCGCGCCGCGGGGCCGGTGCTGACCACCGCCGTCTGCCACTGCGAGGACTGCCAGCGTGCAACCGGATCGGCGTTCTCCGTGAACGTCGGCGTCCGCGCCTCCACGCTTGAAGTCGACGGCGAGCTTGCCACCTATGAGACCACGGGCACTGACACGGGCGAGCGTCGCCAGCGCCGCTTCTGTCCACGGTGTGGTTCTCCCGTGCTGACGCTCCTCGCTGAGACGCCCGACCTCGTCGTGCTGAAAGGCGGAACGCTTGACGACCGTTCTCGGCTGTCACCCCAGGTCGAGGTGTGGCGGTCCTCTGCTCAGCCCTGGATCCGCCACCACCGGTGGCGCCCGAAGCTGCGGCGCAGCCCTCCGCCGGCGCTGGTCGGGGTGACGCAAACGGTGGCCCGCCTATGGCGCTCTGGTCCCACGAGCTCGGCGTGACGAGCGCAAAGGACGGTCTCATCGACGTCGTAAGGCGTCGTCGTGCCACCTCCCAATGAGGGCAGGAGTACCCATCGGGTCACTCTCGGTAGCTGGCCAGGATCCCGGCAGGTTGGTCCTACAAAATGGGCCGCATGCACGTTGACGCTGGATATTGGATGAAGATGCTGCGCCTCGGTTCACCGCGCGCAGCCGTACTCGCCGCCTTGGCGGCACTGATCCTTGCCGCCTGCGGCTCAAGCAGCGGCAGCCCCGCTGGCGCGATCACACCCTCCGCAAGCTCCTCGGGGGCGATCACGCCTTCCGGAGCGCTCTCGAGCGCAACCGCAGGCAACGCCAGCGGAGCCACTGCCGCGACAAGCGCCGGCGCGGGTACGACGCCGGGGGACGCGTCACCCGGGAATCTGGCCGAGTTCAAGGCGGACATCGTCAACGCTCAGCAGAGCGGGAAGGCGATCGGTTCGCAGCTCACTTCAACGCTTGAGCGCGCGGGCAAGATGACCGACGCACAGATCGTCGAGCAATTCACAGCGCTCTCCAAGAAGGTCGACGCCTACGCAAACTCCGTGTCGCATTTCCCTGCGACTCCGAAGTTCCGGGCGGCCTACCAGTTGATCGTGCAGGGCTTCCACGCTGTCGCCTCGGACCTCGCGGACATCGCCAAGCTCGCGTACGAGAATGCCGGGACCTCACCGGGCAAGACCGCGATCGAGAAGCTCTACAACGACATGCAGGGTCTGGCGGGCGCCGAGACCACGCTCGACAAGGCCGTCGGCCTGTCGAGTTGATCGCGGATCTTCACCACAGTTCCCCGTAGCCCGAATGACGCGGGCTAACCACAGGCCGAGCCAAAGTTAAGTAGGGATTACCGATGCGTAGGGCCCCGGCCCCGCGCAAGGATGCGGCTCGATCCAGCAGGTGGGCGCTACCGGGAGGCTGTGGGAACGATGAGCGGACAACGTAGTCGTACGAGCAGGTTGGCGCACGCGCCTCAGCGGTTGATCGCATTGATCGGCGTGCTGATCGTCGCGATGGCCGGTGGGTCTGCGGTCGCGCTCGCCTCAAACGGCAGTGGCGTGTCGCTACCGCCGTCGTTGGGGACACCGTTGTCCGATGCCGAGCAGCTGGTCAACGGCACCGCCGGCAATCTGTTCTCGACGGTCACCGGCAAGGTCTGCTCGGCGGCCCAGTCAAGTCCGCTTTCCTCGATTCTCGGCGAGGGCTCGACGCTCGCTTGCGAGTTGCAGTTCCTGCAGTTCGACTTTCACACCGTGTACCAAGCTCCCGGTGGCAAGCAGATCGTCCGCGATACGTTCGCCCTGCCGGAGGTCCCGACCCTGATCGACCTGACGGGCGACGGGATTCCGGATGCCCTGGCGTGGGTCACGGTCTCGAGCACGGACTCGTTCTCGCTGGAAATCTCAAAGCTGCCGACCGCCGCCGGAACGCTCCCGGCGTCGGTCGAGCTGGTTGTTCGCGACCCCACCAACCCGGGCTCGGAGAGCAGGATCGCGGCCGGCTACGACGCACTGAGCTCGACGATACCGACGAATTTCGACGCCACGTTGACGCTTGATTCGCTCAGCCCCTTGCAGCTTGGGCTCGCTGTCACCGACAAGAAGCCCGGGTCCGATCTGGCGCTGATTGGCTCGCTGTACGACCAGCCACCGTCCGGTACCCCGCAGGTTCAGACGGCGGTGCGGCTGGACTACTCCCCGGTCCCCGCGAGCCTTGGGTACAACGTGCTCCTCGCGTCGCAGCACGAACACCTGACGGCAACCGCGTCGTCCCCGTCCACGGTCACCGCCAGCGTGCAGCTGAACGACGGCAACGATCACAAGACGATCAACGGCACGATCAACCAGATCCCGTCACGGGTCGATGTCGACGTGATCAACGGCGGGCCAAACGATCGCCAGATCACTTACACAGGGAGCAGTGCGATCGGTCAGCTTGACGCGAGCTACCAAGATCAGACGGTGTTCGCCGGTGGCGGTACGCAACTGAACACGCAGATGGTGGGGAAGGTGAACTCGCTCCCGACCGGCGTGACCTTCCAGCAGACCTCCGCGACGCAATTCTCAGTCGTCACCAGCGGGGGTCCGATCGGCTACGCCGACGGCGGATTCGCAACCGGCGAACCCGTGACCGACGTCCCTGGGACCGAGGCGGGTGTCTACCTCAAGACCGGTGGTGGCTTGCAGACGGCGGCGGCGCGGATCTCCGGGCTCTCCTCGCTCATTGCCGATTACAGCAAGCCGTACCGGATCGACGTGGTGTCGACCAGTCAGCCCATGCAGGTGTTGGACGACGACGATGATGACGGTGTGACGGTGACATCGTCGATCGAGAACCTACCAGCTCATCTCACGCTGACCGTCGACCCTGTCAACGGTCAGATCGACGAGGACGGCTACGGCCAAGCGATCAATCAAATCACCGCGACCGCGCAGCAGACGACCCCGTTCTTCGGTCAGATCAGCCGGATCGGCGCGACCCTGACGGGCATTCCCGCAAGCTTCAAGCTCAATTACAACTTCAACCAGGACGCCGGCGGGCAGGATACGTTCAGCGCCGGGATCGACAACCCGATCAGCGAGATCCAGCTGACCGCCGATGACGGCAATCACAGCGTGACCGTGCCCGGCACCGACTCCGGCGTCAACGTCGTTGACACGCCGAGTGAGTTTGCCAGCGCGGTGACCGTCTACGGACTGCAGTCGCTGTCGTTTGTCGCGAACCCGACGACCTTCGCGCAGAACCCAGCACTCGATCTGGCGGTCCAGAGCGCCGCCGGTCATGTTTGGAACTACGCCGCCAAGATGCAGCCTCATGGCGCCATCCTGCCGCTGACCGCCAGCGGCGTGATTGACCAGCTCCCAGCGCAGCTGACGCTGGCGGTCAAGTCGGACGCCAGCGCCAACAGCACCGACGTGGTGTACACCGGCAGCTCGGCAATCGATCATATTGGCCTCGATCTGACGGCGCCGGGCAACCCGTTCATTGGTGACGCGGACCACGTGCACCTGGACGCCTACACCATCCCGGAGTCCTTCGATGCCACGATGGTCCAGAACCCGGATGGCAGCTTCGTCGCCTCCGTCGACCATCCGGTCCGCGAGATCGACTTCGGCCTCGACAACGGCAGCGACGCGCAGACGGTCCCTGGTGCCGATTCGGGTCTGGCCGTGCTGCTCAAAGCGGCAACCGTGCCGGCCACCAGTTCGACGCCCAAGAGTCTCAAGATCAACACGCTTGCTGCGGCCGGCCGGATCTTCGGGCTCTCCAAGGTGAGCTATGACCCGAATCCCGAAACCATCGAGGTCGACTCGGCCGGTGGGCACACGTTCAACTACGACGCGGACGTGACCCTTGACGGCAACGAGATCACGGCGAACGGCGAGGTCGACCAGCTGCCGTCCAGTCTCGAGGCGGAGATTGAGCCCGGCAGCGACGGGCTCAGCGACATCGTCTACAACGCCTCTGACCCGATCGACCACGTCAGCGTCGACACGACAGACAGCCAGCCGTTCTTCGGCACTGTCACCCACATCAAGGCCGACGTGTACAAGGTGCCGGCTGACTTCGTCGCCAACATCGACAACGAGTCCGATGGCGGCATCGCCGTCAACATGAACAACCCCGCTGGCGAAGTCGACCTGCAGATGGACGACGGCAACACGTCGCTGCCCGCAGCGGGCACCGACAGCTGGGTCGACTTCGTCGACGCAGGCGGGCATTTCGGCGTCGCGGCGCGCGTCTTCGGCGTCACGAAGTTCTCATTCGACCCCAGCCCGATGACGGTCGCCGTCGACTCCGCCGGGGGCCATCACTTCGACTACGCCGGAAGCATGGACGCCGGCACCGAGGCCAGCCCGAACCCGGTCACGTTCACGGGGTCGATCAGCACGCTGCCCTCCAGCGTGTCCGCCGAGGTGGCCCCGCTGCCCGACGGGAACTCGGCGATCATCTACAAGGCCAGCTCGCCGATCGACGAGGCGACCGTGGATGCGAACAGCAGCGCGCCACTGTTCGACGAGGTCACCCACATCAACGCCGACATCACCAAGATCCCGGCGGCCTTCACGATGGAGGTGGGTTACCAGAACGGCCAGTTCACGGCGGAGACCGACCACTCCCCGGGCGAGGTCAAGCTGCGGGCCGACTCCGGTTCGGGGCTCTTCACGCCACAGCCATATGTGTACGGCGAGGACGGTCAGCAGATCCAGCCTGCGGCGGACGGCTCGGTCATCCCCGATGGGGCGGATGGCGTCGCGGCCAACATCACCAACGACGGAGAGGCCTTCGCCGCCCAGATCTACGGCCTCAACACGCTGACGCTGGACATGACGCCGCCTCCGGGGCAGAAGCCAGACCAGAACAGCGACAGCAACCTGGCGGTGCACGTCAATGCCGAGGGCGGGCATGAGCTGTACGCCACCGTCCATCAAGCGACGGACAACGGCCAGGGGCTGGTTCCGCAACTTGAGGTCGGCGCCTTCGTCCGCGACATGCCAAGCGACTTCGGCTTCTCGCAGACGAGCTCAAACACGAGCGGCACGGACATGAAGTACTACGCGAGCGACCCGATCACCGACATGAAGGTTCACGTTGAGGATTCGGCTGGGCCGCTGATGGCAACCTCCGACGATCTTTACAGTGAGATTCAAGGGCTGCCGGCGACCGAGCCCGATGCGCCGATCGAGATCTCCGTGCCGGCCACCGGGGAGCCTCAGGTGAAGTTCACCAACCAAGGCGCCAGCGGTCCACGGACGATCAAGCGGCTCGTGTTCGAGCTGCTGCCGTCGAGCGAGGCCAAGAACACCGACAACTTCTTCAGCCAGCCGCTGGACCTGCCGACGTCGAACCAGTCGTTGCCCTACCCGAACCTCGCCGGTCCCAACTGGACCGGCAACGAGACCCAGGACCCCAGCGACCCGGAGGTGCAGGACGTCAGCAGCACGGTGACCGCCCCGCCGGACTACGACAGCGGCGCTCAGACTGACCCGAACGCGGACGGCCTGTACCTGCGCGTCAACACCAGCGACAAGCTGGACGGCCAGGGCAACCCGATCCCGAACCCGCCGCCGGCGACCGGCGACGAGACGCAGCTCGACAAGTTCGTGATCGCCGCGGCGATCTCCGGGCTGCGCCAGGGCAGCTTCGACGCCGGCCCGCCGGTGTCGGCCAATCTCGACGTCGACCCGGCGTACGCGCAGCCGTTCGGCTTCGACGTCGAGGTCGAGGGCCCCACACCCGGCCCCACGGTCGAGGGCTTCATCGACAAGCTGCCGCCGAACATGCAGCTCAACTTCAATTCCAACCCGGAGGTCCAGCTGAACTACAGCGCCGACTCGCCCGACGGATCGACGGTGTCGATCGCCGAGATGCATCTGTTCGCACAGAACGTCGGCGTGCCGCAGATGGACCTGGACATCAAGAACATCCCGACCAAGCTGAACGTCTGCCTGGCTCCCGGGGCCCCGCAGGGCGGCACCGAGTGCCTGCCGCCAACGCCCGCGGGCTACCCGAACGAACAGACCGGTATCGACGCTGGCGGCAACTCCTACACGGAGTTCGAGCAGCACAGCGTGACGGCAGACTTCGACGACGACGGCACTTCAGATAATGGGCCACCGATGTCCGTCAACGGCTACATCTGTGTCACCGGCGTGCCGCAGACGTTCGGCGATCCGATGGGGAACGGACGCGAACCGGGCAATTGCGCACCGCCGCTGACCGTACCGTGGGGTGTTCCGGGCCAGACCCCGGTCACTGACCCTCAAGACGATCCCTACGGCAACTCGAACTTCTTCAACGACATTCCGACTGTGGTGAAGATCGACAACCTCACGTTCCACAAATTCTTCGCCGACGCCTTCGGCACCGTCTGTGACGGGGCGTACGTCTGCGCCAAGACGTGGATCGACACCGGCGGCCTGCCTGCGAGCGGCGATGTGTATTACGTCTCCAGCTCGTTCACCAACGGTGGGGGCTGGGCGGGTCTGCTGATGCCCCCAGGCTTCAGCGCGAACAACGCTTACCTCATGTATCACAACGGGGGTGCCGACCTGCCGAAGGGGACGGTGTTCGACGCCGGTGTAACGGACATCTTCCACACCCCAGGGACGGTCAACTGCCCCGCTAACGCCTACGGCTTCCTGGGCATCCACGCCCATGTCAACACAGCAGGGATCAGCGTTGCGAACGCCAACCTGTACAACAACGTCTGTAGTGAGGACGGCTGATCCTGGAGGCGATTGGGCGGGGCCTGACCGGGCCCCGCCCTCAGTCGCCGATCGCCGACATCGTGCGCCCCGGCTGGATGAAGCCGGCGTCGCCGATCCGGTGCTTGAGCTCCTTACGGCAGACCGCGTCGCGCACGATCTGCTCGAGGTCGCCGTCGCCCGCGCCTGCCCGTAGCGGGCTGGCGGGCGCTGTTGGCGCCAGTTTGGTCTGCGTTTGGCGGGGCTGCTGCATCGTGGCGCTCAGCCAATGGATGCCCCTCGAACACAGAGCACCGACAACGCGGTCGAACATCGACCGCAGCCCCGGCGCCGAGCTGCGCGCGCCGCGGTACTTCTCGCTGCGCTGCTGCCGGTCGGTGTACTCAGCGTCAGCGCCGGCGCCGCCCCGACGTGCACGGACACGTTCACCGGAACCTCCGGCGGCGGCTGGACGGTAGCCGCCAACTGGACCACCGACGCCTCCACCCACGTCATCCCGACCAGCTCCGATGTGGTCTGTCTCGGGACCAGCACCGTGCTCATCAGCACCGGCGCGCAATCGGCTGGCTCGATCGAGGATGGGACCGGCTCACTGGACATTACGGGTGGGAGTCTCACACTCGTCTCGACGGCTGCCGCGTCGGCGATCAAGAACTTCGCGCTGGATGACACCGGGTCCTTCACCGCCCCCGCGACCCAGACGGTGACGGTCACCGGCAGCTTCGAATGGGGTCAGGAGAGCACGGATGAGCAGCAGCAGCTCCTCAACGCTGTCATCAACCAGACAGGCGGCGGAAGCTTCGCCATCGACGGCGACCCGACGGGCTCAGGACTCGGCGGACCACAGCTGACTGGCGCCGCCGCGATCACGACCTCGAGCCCGGTCAGCATCACCAATGGACTGTTTGGCGCCACGGGTGCGCAGACGCTGACCACGACGGGCACGATCACGGTCGGTCCGGTCCAGCTCGATGCTCTCACCTCCGAGGCCACGATCACCGCCGCCGCGATCGCCGCCCAGCCCGCCAACGCAGGTGCCTACGGCTTCTGGGACGCGAACCTCGTGCTCACCGGCGGCACCACCAACGTCGCCACCAACACGACCTTGGAGGCCGGCAACCTCACGCTCGAGGGTGGCACAATCGACGCTGTTGGTGACATCAGCCCACCGCCGGGCTACGCGCTGGACGCGATGACGCTCGACAGCGGCACGCTGACGGGGGCAGGGGACATCCACGCAAACGTGACGAATGTGGGCGCCTTGGTGTCGCCGCCCGGAGGGGCCGCCTTCAGCCAGCTCACCGTCACCGGCACCTACACCCAGGACAGCGGCGGAACCCTCGCGATCGGCATGGATCAGACCGACACGAGCATCCTGCGCGTCTTCGACGGCGCGACCCTGGCCGGGAACCTTTCGGTGACCGATCTCGACGGGGCGCCGTCCGCGGGCCAGGAGTTCGACGTCCTGCTGGACTCCTCAACGACAGGAACGCTCAGCCTGACGGGACCGAGCGCTACCGAGTACGCGGTGAGCTATCCCACCGGGAGTGCCGGCGGGGCCGTTCGTCTTACCGCCGGTGCCGGTGCGGTGACGACGACCACCTCGACGACGGACACGACGACGTCCGCCGTGGTCTCCACCACCACCAACACGTCGGCAAACGTTCCCCCGGCAACGACGACGACGACGGCCGTCGCGGGGCCCACGACGACAACGACAACGAGCACCGCGGCGGCCGTGACGACAACGACAACGAGCGTCGCCCAGCCGACGAGCACCGGAACTCCGGTTGATTCCGCCTCGCCCGGGAACTCCGGTACGCCGGCTGCCGGAGGCCTGCGCTGCCCCCGGCCGAGCGGCAGGGTGGGCGGCCTCTCGGTCGGACCCCTGGCCGTGGGGTTCACCCGCGCCCACGCCCGGCGGACGCTCACCCACTTCACCGTCACCAAGGGCGGGTTGGATGACTTCTGCCTGGACGGCGGCCGGGACATCCGCGTCGCGTACCCGACGAGCCGGATCCTGTCGAGCGCAGCAGAGTCCCTGCGACCCGGCCTGCGGGGCCGGGTCGTGCTCGCGCTGACCTCCGACCCGTTCTACGCCCTCGACGGGGCAAAGCCGGGCGGGCGCCTGAGTGCGGCCAGAGAGCTTCACCTGAGCCCCCCGATCCGGCTCGGCGCAAGCGACTGGTACGTCGTGCCCGGCAAGCTGGCCAATGGGGTGCTGAAGGTCCACGCCGGAGTCATCACCGAGGTTGGTCTCGTCAACCGCCGCCTCAGCACCAGCCGGACCGCTCAGCGCCTGCTCCTCAGCGCCTACGCCAGCGCATGAACTCTCGCTCAACCCCAGCACCCGGAGGACGACACATGAGGACCATTCGCAAGACCGCAGCGGTCTGGACTTTGAGCATGGCGGTGATCGGCATCATCCCCGGCTTCGCTCTGGCCACCCCGGGTTGGTCGTCACCCGGTCCCTTCAACCTGCCCACCGGCGCGCTGGAGCCGAGCATCGGGTACGCGACCGGGGGCGCCGCGACCGTCGCGTACGTGGTGATCACCTCCCAGTCCCCGCTCGTCAGCGCGGTGCATGTCGGCGTCATCGACCCAGGAGGGGCCTACGTCAACCAGCTGACGATCGCGTCGACGGCCACTGCGTTGCCTGCGGGCGTGTCCGTGTCGGAGGCACCCGACGGTGCCGCCGTCATCGCCTACGAGACCGTCGCCAGCACGGCCCCCACCTCCAACGCCGCCTACTACGCGATGGTGCGCCCCGCCCACAGCGGCAGCTGGGGTGACCTGACCACGGTGACCCCGCCCACCGCGCGAGACGGCGTGCACCGCGACGGTGCCGTCACCGCCATCGCAGCGGACGGAACTGCCGCCGTGGGTGTTGAGCACACCGACCCGACTGTGCCTAACCCCGGCGGTGGAGACCGGATCGACGTCGTTGTCGCCAGCCACACCGGTGTGTGGGGCAACCCGACCGAGATCTCGCTCTCAGGCGAGGACAACGAGTCGCTCGCTCTCGCCTTCGACAGTAACGACAACCTCACGGCCGGCTTCAGCTCCGCGCTGCCGGACACCACACCGCGTCCGACAGCCGAGATCGCCACGCGCGCCGGCTCGACCGGGGTGTGGGGCGCGCCGGTGCAGGTCTCAGCCCAGAGCCCAACCGACTTCCTGGGTTCTCAACCCCAGTTGGGGGTCGCACCCGACGGCAGCGCCGTGGTCGCCTACCAGTTGGTGACCGCCAGCAAAACCCTCGACACGTGGGCCACGACCCGGGCTGAGGCCAGCGGCGGCTGGACGGCGCCGATTGACGTCACGCCGGGCAGCTCCTCGGCCGCCCCAGGGGCCGTAGGGGTCTCGCCCTCGGACAAGGCATACGTTGTCTATGAGTACCAGGGCGCAAACTCAGCGCTCAACTGCATCGGTGTGGTGCGAGCAAGCGTCGGCGGAGCGTTCACCGCCCCCGCCTGCGCCTCTGCCTTGAACTACCAGCCCTTCGGGATCGCGGGCGTCGCGTTCCTCGGTAACGACGCCTACTTCGCCTTCACCGGGGAGCCGAACGGTGGTAGCGCCGACGATCTTGAGGGGGACCGCTGGACCGACAAGTCCGCGGCAGCGGACACTCCGACGACCCTCGCCCCACCGGAGACTCCGGTGCCGTTGCTGGGCCAGATCCTGCCTGATCAGGATGGCGGCGTGCCGGTGTTCTTCACACCCAACTCCAACAGCGGTGGGGTTCTCGATGCCTCGGCGTGGGATGCCGGAGGCCCGAACCTCACCGCCTCGGGCGTCCCCAGTACCGCCATCGCAGGACAGCCGGTCACGCTGGGTGCAAGCTTCGCCGACCTGTGGTCAGATCTCGCGGCGGCACCAAGCTGGAGCTTCGGTGACGGCACATCAGCCAACGGCGCGAGTGTGAGCCACACATACGCGGCAGCCGGCACCTACACGATCGACGTCACGTCCGCCGACGGGCTCGGCAATACGACCACGACGCCGTACACGATTACGGTCACCGCGCCGCCGTCGACGATAACCACACCCACATCGACCACCACGCCGATGAACACCACGACGACCACCACGTCGACGACGACGTCGATGAACACCACCACGGTTCCAACGTCGACAACGCCGACCGTCGCCCTCAAACTGTCAGCGCTGAAGCAGACCCACGCGAGATGGCTGGAGCAGAGGCGCAGCCACGCCCACGGCAAGCAGCCCGCTGTGGGCACCGTCTTTCACTTCACCCTCAGCACGGCAGCCACTGTGAGAGTGACCTTCGGCGGCACCCGCACCGGGCGTTGGGCCGGAAAGAACTGCGTCGCGCAGATGCACGGCAATGCAGCGCGGGCGAAGTGCGCGCTGCGCTTCAGTGAGGCCGAGACGATCACCGGCCGGCCCGGGGTCAACACGCTCAGCTTTCGCGGCGCGATCAAGGGCAACGCCAAGCTGGCCGCCGGGGAGTACACGGTGACGTTCGCCGCCCACAACGGCATGCTGAGAAGCGGCATCAGCACGCTTCACTTCACGATTCTCCGTCCCTAACCATCTCTAGAAGGTCCGGCTTCGCGGCGGCAAGCCCGACGCTCCCCGCGGATCAGGGCTAGGGATCAGGGTTAGTCTTGACGGGTGAGCGGTGCCATCTGGCGGTTCGGGGTGCTCGGCCCACTCGTGATCGAGCGTGCCGGTAAGAACGTGCCATTGGCCAGCAGTCGGAGGCGTTCACTGCTTGCCCTGCTGCTGATGGGTGAGGGCGCGCCGGTCTCACGTGACCGCCTGATCGACGAGCTGTGGGGCGAGCATCCGCCGCCGACGGCGGTCTCGGCAATCCACGTGCACCTGTCCAAGCTCCGCACGCTGCTCGACGGACTGCTCGTGCTCGAGCCAGCCGGCTACCTGCTGACGGCGGACGCTTTCGAGCTCGACACTCAGCGCCTCGATGCCCTCCTGGTGCAGGCGCGGAGCGCCCCGGAACGGGCCGGAGCGCTGCTCAGTGACGCACTCGAGTTATTCCGCGGCGAACCGCTCTGTGACGCGATCGCTGACGGAGCCCTCACGCAGTGGGCTCGATCGCTGCGGGAGAAGCGCCTCCAGGCGCGCGTCACCCTGATCGACATCGAGCTCGAGGCCGGACGCGCCGCCGGCGTGCTGAGCACCCTCGAGGAACTGACCGATGAGCATCCGTTCGAGGAGAGGGTCTGGGGCCAGCTCATACTTGCGCTGTATCGCTGTGGCCGCCAGGCGGACGCGCTGGCCGCCTATCAGCGAGTGCGCCGCCGGTTCGCAGGCGAGCTCGGGCTCGAGCCGGGAGAGCCGTTGGCCCAGCTCCAACGTCAGATTCTCGAGCGTGACCCCGCACTGCTGTTAGCGCCCCTCGCGCCGCCGGCACAGGCACCGGCCACACGGGCGGCTGCCCAGCTCAATGTGCCGCGGTCCTCAACCCGCCTGGTCGGGCGTGAGCGCGAGCTGACCGCGCTGGCGGGACTGCTCGCCGACCCCGACACCCGGCTGATCACGTTGCGCGGCCCTGGCGGCGTCGGCAAGACACGGCTGTTGCTCGAGCTTGCCAGTGGCGGCGCGGCGGACTACGCCGACGGAGCCGTTTTCGTCCGCCTGGAGCACGTCACCGATTCTCAGCGCGTGTTCGCGGAGATCGCGGCTGCCGTGGCGCAACGCGACGGGACAGACGGTCCGAGCGCCGATGGATTGGTGGCCCATCTGCGCGAGCGGGAGATGCTGTTGGCGATCGACAATTTCGAGCAGCTGGTGAATGCCGCGTCGGGCATCGCGGACCTGCTCGCCAGCGCGCCACGGATCCGGATCATCGCCACGAGCCGGGTGGCCCTACGGATCCGCGGCGAACGGACCTTCGAGGTGGACCCGCTCGGGTTGCCGGTGGACGGAAGCAAGGACCAGGCCGCCAAGAGTCCAGCGGTTCAGCTCTTCCTCCAATGCGGCCTGGCCGCCAACCGCAATCTCACGGTCGATGACGCAACCACGCTCACCGTCGCGGAGATCTGCCGGGCCCTTGACGGGCTGCCCCTGGCGATCGAGCTCGCCGCCTCCCGGTCTCACTCGCTGACCCCGGCGCAGATCGCCGCCCAGCTGGCCGAGCCCCTGTCAATCGGAGGGGCCTCGCTGCGCGACCTCCCCGACCGCCAGCGGACACTGGACGCGACCATCCGCTGGAGCTACGACATGCTCTCCTCACAGGCGCGCGAGGTGCTGCGCTACGCCGCGGTGTTCCTCGGTGGCTTCACGCAGGCGGGTCTCGAAGCGGTCAGCGGCCAGCGGGTGGCCTGCGAGCTCGAGGAGCTGCTTGAGTCCAGCCTGGTTCGCCGCCAACGCGATGACACCCGCTACGAGCTGCTCGAACTCGTCCGCGCCTTTGCCCGCGCTGAACTCGAGCTCGCCGGCTCGGGTGCGCTCGCGAGGGCCCGCCACCGCGACCACTTCGCAGCACACGTCGCCGACGCCAGCCGGGCGTTTGACCAGGGCGGAGGCCCCGGTGAGATCGCCGCCCCACTGATTGCCGATCACCCGAACCTGTGCGTTGCTTTCGATCACGCCATCGAGACAGGCGACGAAGCTGCCGCGGTCCGGCTCGCACTCGGACTCCGTCCGCTGTGGCTTGCCGGGATGCTGCGCCAAGAGAGCCAGGATGTGGTCGATGGTCTGCTAGCCCGCTTCTCGGTCCGCGCCGCAGACGAGGTCGCGCTACTCCGGGCAGTCGCCTTTCTCGACTACGGGCCGAGCGCGAATATCCGCCATCGCCGGCTGGCAGACCGGGCGCGTGAGATCGGCGACCTCGAGGTGGTGGCCACGGCGACCGGCAACATCTTCGGTCACGCCCTCAACACCCGCAACCGTGACGAGATGCGACGGCTACGCCCGGAGCTGATGGCGCTCATCACCCCCGATACGAGCACGCGAGCGGGCGGATGGATCCACTACTTCCTGGCCCTTGACGCCTACGTCAGCGGCGATTTCGAGTCAGCCAGCACCCACGCGGGGCTCAGTGTCGCCGCGGCCATCGAGATCGGACATGAGTTCATGTACGCCGGCAGCATCTGGCACCCGGTTGCTCAGCGAGTCCGCTCGCGATGGACAGATCCAGCACGCCGCGCTCAGCGAGGCCGTCGAGGTGATGCGACGGCCGAGCGTTCAGCCCCTCGCTGCGTTCGCCCTGTGGCTGCTCGCCCGTTACGCCGCCATCAGCACACCTGAGCTTGCCGGCCAGTGGCTGGTGCACGCCGAGCGGATCGTCACGGAACTGGATTCGGAGCTGTGGCCTGAGTGCGAACTACGGGATGAGACCATGGCGATCCTCGACATCAGCGACCTCGAATCACTGCGAGCGAGCACCCCGCTGCTACACCACGCGGCTGTACTGGAACACGGAGCCGCGTGGCTGGCCCAGCGTGACCCTGCGGAGACCACACTGCGCGACGCTGTGCGCCAGGCGATCTCCACGCCGGACTGAGGGTCAGGGAGGCTGAGGCCGACCCGCCTGCATCGGCACTGACGAGAAGCCAACCCGGGAGAAAACCCGCCGGATTTGTCGGCCCGTCTCCCGGAGCAGAAAGACCCAGATCGGCTGTCGGGCGTCCACGGATGGGCGCCCGGCTTGGTCAGCCGGCAGGGCCAAGCTCCGTGCCAGCCCCAGCTCTACGCCTCGGTGTGTACGGAGGCGGCGATGGCGTTTGGCTTCAGTGTTCACCCCGAGAGGCGCCGCTGTGGCGTAACCCAACCAAGGGGGTAGATCCATGTTTGTCAAACGACTGTTTCAGCGCCGGCCGTCGGCCGCGCTGATCGTCTCTTTCGTCGCGCTGAGTGTCGCGCTCGGTGGGGGTGCATACGCCGCCACCAGCCCGATCCACGTGGCGCACGCACGGGCCCACGCTGCGGGCAAGAAGGCGAAGCCGAAGACGGGCAAGACAGGTAAGACAGGTGCGAGTGGGAAGACCGGCCCGGCCGGTCCGCAGGGTCCGCAGGGGCCACAGGGACCGAAGGGCGATACCGGCGCCGCCGGTCCGCAGGGGCCACAGGGACCGAAGGGCGATACTGGCGCCGCCGGTCCACAGGGACCGAAGGGCGATACTGGCGCGACCGGGCCACAGGGCGCCAAGGGCGACACGGGAGACACGGGACCTCAGGGCGCCACTGGAGCGACCGGCGCCACGGGAGCGACCGGTGACACCGGTGCGACCGGCGACACCGGCCCGCAAGGTCCGCAGGGCCCGACCGGGGCCACCGGGCCGCAGGGGCCCGCCGGTCCGTCGTCTAGCACGTACGACGACATGTCGAGCGACAACGGCGTGGCCCTCACCGGCGGCTACGTCTCGATCATGAATACGAACGACGTGTCGCAAACCAACGCGGGCGGCTACGAATACGACGGCGGGAATCTTGTCGCGCCGTTCGCCGGTCTAGCGACGATCAACGCGACGGTTGAACTCCAGTCGACGGCCGCGGCCGGTAACCCGTCGGCCGGTCAGTGCGTCGTGGCCGTGGAGGGCGGCCAGTTCGGTACCAACGGATCTTTGGGCGGATATACGCAGGTCGGTGGGTTCTCCGAGTACGACATCCCGGCTACGAACTACTACGAGGAGTTGCCGATCACCACTGCGTTCAACACGCTGGCGGGCGACACATACAAGATCGAGGTCGAGTGCGACGCCACTGTTCAGACGGCCGTTCTCTACCAGGGCTACGAAACGGTCGTTCTGGCCGGACACTGATCGCGGTCTGCCGGCGGCAGCAAAGGGAGGCGGCGGTTCGGCCGTCGCCTCCCTGCCGGCCTTATGCGCGCGTCGCCTGGAACAAAGAAAAACCTGCGCTCAGCAGGTTTTTTCTTGAGCGCGCCCGAAGGGATTCGAACCCCTGACCTTCGGTTCCGTAGACCGACGCTCTATCCAGCTGAGCTACGGGCGCGAGTACTGACCAGACTGGACGAGGGTAGCGAATATTCGGCCTGCCGCCGGGGTTCTGCTACTCGGAGCGGATACCGGTGAGGATCAGGGCGGCGAGTTCGGCGTAGGCGTCGGCGTCGCGCAGCCCGGTGGCGGCGAGCACGGCACCGGTCTGGATCCGGCTCATTGTCGTCGCGACGGTGTCGGCGACGAAGGCTCCGTGCACGGAACGGAAGCTCCCGGAACTGATCCCCTCGCCGATCAGCTCCGACACGCGCTGCGCCGCCGCAGCAGTGTTGCGCTCGTAGACGGCGCGGGTCGCCGGATGCGCGCCGATGTCGGCGATGAATGCCGCTGAGGCGGGCCGCAGGGCCTCGGCCACCGCGCGCAGGTAGGCGACGATTCGGGCTGCGGGGTCCGACTCCCGAGCGGTCGCACGCTCCACAGAATCGGTCGCGTTGCGGAAGAAGTGGTTGACGGCGTTGACGGTCAGCTGCTCCTTGCTGTGGCCGAGCGCGTAGAGCGTCGTCTTCGAGCAGTGCAGGCGCTCCGCCAGATCCGCGAGCGTGAACGTGGCGAAGCCCTCGGTCAGGAACACCGTCACGAGACCATCGAGCAACTCGTCGGTGCGGGTCGCCGGCATCCGACAGAATATAGCCCCGCGGGAGTACTACGGTACGTACTGTGGTACCGTCAGGCGGACTCCACGGATGCCTGCCGAACGCACACTTTCATCGCCCGAAGCCGAGGAGATCGTCCGCCTCGCGCGTGACGTCGCCGCCGGAGAACTGGCGCCGAGGGTCGCGAAGGCGGAGGCGGATTCAGCCTTTCCGCGCGACGTGTTCCGCAAGCTCGGCGACCTCGGTCTGCTGGCGATGCCCTACCCCGAGGAGATCGGCGGCGGCGGGCTGAGCTACGAGATCTATCTGCAGGCGCTCGAGGAGATCGGCGGCGCCTGGGCCAGCGTCGGGGTCGGGGTCAGCGTGCATGCGATGGCGTGCTGGCCGCTCGCCACCTACGGGACCGACGCGCAGAAGGAGCGGTGGCTTTCGGAGATGCTCGGCGGCACGCTGCTTGGCGGCTATTGCCTCTCGGAAGCCGACGCCGGCTCTGATCCTGCAGCGATGCGTGCCCGAGCCACGAGGACGAACGGCTACTACGCGCTGACAGGCTCAAAGGCCTGGGTCACGCACGGGGGCGAGGCGGACTTCTACACGGTGTTCGCACGGACCTCTGAGGAGCGATCACGCGGGATCTCCTGCTTCCTCGCGCCCGGCGAGGCCCCGGGACTCAGCCGCCAGACGCCGGAGCACAAGATGGGCCTGACCGGCTCGACGACCGCGACGCTCGACTTCGATCACGTCGAGCTCGACGCCGCCCGCCTGATCGGGGGAGAAGGCGGTGGGCTGTCGATCGCGTTGAAAGCGCTTGACTCCGGCCGGCTCGGGATCGCCGCGGTTGCGACCGGCCTTGCCCAGAAGTCACTGGACTGCGCCGTCGACTACGCCAAGGAGCGCGAGACCTTCGGCAAGCCGATCATTGAGCACCAGGGCCTCGGATTCCTGCTCGCGGACATGGCGGCAGCGGTCGAATCCGCGCGCGCGACGATGCTCGAAGCCGCACGCCGGCGTGACCGCGGGCTGCCGTTCAGCCGCCAGGCCTCAATCGCGAAGCTCGTCTGCACCGATGCGGCGATGCGCGTCTCGACCGATGCGGTGCAGGTGCTCGGCGGCGCCGGCTACACCCAGGACTTCCCCGTCGAGCGGATGATGCGCGAGGCGAAGGTGATGCAGATCTTCGAGGGCACCAATCAGATCCAACGGATGGTCATCGCGCGGCATCTCGCTCGCGCCTGATCGCGAGCCCACGAGAGCCCGGCACTCGCAAGCGAGAGCGATCGCCGGCCTCACAGATGGTGGTAGAACGCGGCGGCTTCGAGCTGGTGGTCGCCCCACCACAGCAGCCCGCCGGCATCAAAGGTCGGAACGCCGTAGACACCCTCTGTGATCGCGGCATCGTTTGCTGCTCGCAACGCCGCCTTGATCGCGGGGTCGGCCAAAGCCTCCGGCAGGCTGGCTCCGTCGAGGCCGGCCCGTTCGGCGGCCTCGGTCAGCGCCGCCGGATCGGTGAGGTCGATGCCCTCGGCGAACGCCATCGAATACGCGGCCCGAGCGTACTGACGGCCGGCGCCCTGCTGTGCGGCCCAGGTCGCGGCGCGCATCGCTGTCAATGTGTTCGCCGGATACGGCTCCGGCCAGACGATTGCAGGCATGCCATAGCGGCGGCCCCGCTCCTCGATCTCGGCGACCCCGGCCGCTCGCAGCTCCGGCGTCCCGCCCCAGCTGATCCGACGGAAGTGCTTGTGAATCGCGCCGACGAGGATCGGCCGCCAGATCGTGTCGGGGCCGAGGAGCGCGTCGACGCGGGCCGAGGCCAGATAGGCGTAGGGTGACGCGAGGTCGAAGTAGAAGACCGGTGAGCTTGTGATGGATCTGACCCTATATGTCTGAGGTGGCCCGATGATTTCTCTGCAGGCCTGGACCGCCGGCGGCGCACACGCCGAGATCGGCGGGCACCAGATCTTCTACCGCGTCGACGGGCCCAAAGATGGTCCCCCGGTGACGCTGATTCACGGGTTTCCGACCTCCTCGCACGACTGGAATCTGATCCTCCCGTCGCTGATCGATTCCGGTCACCGCGTGATCACGTTCGACATGCTCGGCTTTGGCGCCAGCGACAAGCCGCACGGGCACAACTACCGGATCGTCGAGCAGGCGGGCATTCTCAACGCGTTGTGGTTGCAGCTCGATGTCGCCGGCACAGCGCTCGTCGCCCACGACTACGGCGTCACCGTCGCTCAGGAATTGTTGTCACGTGACCAGAGCCGGTACAGCAGCGTGACGTGGCTCAACGGCGGCCTCTACCCCGACCTGCACCGGCCGATCCCGATCCAGAAGCTGCTGCACGGGCCACTCGGGGCGCTGATCGCGCCGCTGGGCAGCGAGCGCACGTTCCGCAAGGCGATGGGCCAGATCCTCGGTCGGCCCGTGTCGGACGAGACGCTGCACGAGATGTGGCTGTCGTACTCGAGCGGAGGCGGCAAGGGCGTTCAGCATCGGCTGCTGCGCTACATCGACGAACGTCGGGAGTTCGCCACGAAGTGGGTCGGGGCGCTTGAGGGCTACAGCGGCCGCAGCCAGTTCATCTGGGGGCCGGCGGATCCGATCAGCGGGGCGCACGTGCTCGAACGTCTGCGCGAGCGGATCCCGCGGGCCGACTATGTGGTGCTGGACCAGACCCCTGCCACTGGGCACTACCCGGCGCTCGAGAACCCTGATGCCGTCGCGCAGGCGCTCGTCCGCTTCCTGGGCGCCGGAATCGCCTGAGCCGCCTCAGTCCTCCGAGCCCGCTGAGTCGTCCACGCGGTTCCCGGGGTGGCCCAACGGGGCCACCCACGCGGATGCCTGGGCGTCAGGCGGCGACCGCCGCCCGGGCGGTGCTGCTGAACTCGAACCGCGGGTGCCGGGCTCCGTGGGGCTCAAGGTCCCGGCCGGTCTGCGGGCCCTGATCGAGGAAATCCAGCAGGCGCTCGCCGACGACCGTCGAGCGCTCGCGGTGGGCGTGATGCCCGACGCCGCTGAGCAGGACGACCTCGGCCTGCGGGTGCGCATCGGCGATCGCGAAGCTGTGGTGGGCGGGGATCATCCGGTCGGCCGTCCCCCAAAGCAACAGGGTCGGCACGTGACGCCATGCGTCGATCCAGTCGATCGCCGAGCCGCACTGGCCGCGCCAGTCGATCGCACCGGCCGTCGTGCGCAGGAACGCGCGCCGTGCCGCGGCCGGTGCGAGATCTTCCAGGAACCGTGACACCAGAAGCAGCTGGAGGGATGGACGACGCAGACGCAACAACCGTGCAACACCGGCGGTCCGTCGTAGGCACCAGCGGGTTCCACCCGATGTGACGAGCCGCAGCAGGACGCCGCCGACCGGGGTCGTGGCGATCCGCAACATCGGGTGGACGTCGCGGCCGAACCCGCCCGGGGAGATCAGCGCCAGGCGCGCCATCCGGTCGGGGTTCTGGAACGCGAACGCCAGCGCGATCGAGCCTCCGAGCGAGTGGCCGATCAGCGCCACCCGGTCATATCCGAGCGCATCGAGCAGCCCACGCAGCGCGATCGCGTGCCCATTGGACCCGTAATCGCCATGGCTTGCCGGACCCGAGCGGCCGTGACCCGGCAGGTCGGGAACGATCACCGTGTACCGACGCGCAAGCTTCGGGGCAACCTTGCGCCAGGTCAGGGAGTCGTCGAGCAGCCCGTGCAGCAGCACCACCGGCGGCCCGTCACCGGCGATCCGGTAGGCGATGCGACTTCCATGGACGAGCAGCTCGCGATCGATGAACCCGGGAATCCGCCGTTCGACACGAGCCTGCGTGAGCACCCGGCGTCGTACGAGTCCGATTGCGGGCACGATCGCCAGCACGGACGCCGACCCCATCAGCAGCCAGGCGAGCCGGAAGCTGTGCAATGCCGTGACCGGCGTGGCGCCGGACACGATCGCGATCAGGATCGCGATGCCCAGGACCGCGCCGACCTGACGTGCGCAGGCGGTGAAGGCGCTGCCCGTCGCGACCCGATCGGGCGGCAGATCCTGTGCCGACGCCGTCGTCAGCGAGGAGATCACCAGGCCGATCGACAGACCCGACGGGATCTGCGCCGGCAGCCACCGGCCCAGGTAATCGGGCGTCGGCCCGACGTGGCGGTAGAGCAGGCAGGCGAGCGCGAAGCCCGCCATTCCCGGCAGCGCGATGACCCTCGGTGAGAAGTGCTCGCTCAACCGTCCGCCGATCGCGGCCGCGACGGCGGCGGCCAGCGGGCCCGGCGTCACGGCGAAGCCGGCACGCAGCACCGAGTAGTGCCACACCTCCGTGAGGAACAGGATGTTGCCGAGCAGCAGCGCGTACAGACCGGCCGAGAAGACCAGGAACCCGGCGCTCGACAGGGCGAAGCTCCGGATCCGCATCAACTCCGGCTCGATCACCGGTGCGGGATGACGCGTCGTCCGCAGCGCCAACGCGACGGCAAGCAGGCCCGCCACCGACCAGCAGGCGATCGTCTCGGACCCCGTCCAGCCCCAATCAGGAGCCTTGACGATGCCGAGTGCCAGTGAGCCGATCGACAGTGCCAGCAGAACGGTTCCGAGCAGATCCGGGAGCGGTCGATCCGCGTCCCGGCTCTCGGTGATCACCCTGTGGGCGCCCACCATCGCAACCGCGAGCACGAGGTTCACGAAGAAGATCCAGCGCCAGCCTGCAGCGTGGACGAGCACGCCTCCGAGGGAGGGACCGGCCGCTGCAGCGACAGCGCCGGCGGCTGCCCAGGCGCTCGTCGCCATCGCCCGACGCTCGAGCGGACACGCGGCCAGGACGACACTGAACGACGCCGGGATCAGCATCGCGGCGCCAAGCGCCTGCAGC
The DNA here is from genome assembly GCA_963778315.1 of uncultured Conexibacteraceae bacterium. Taxonomy (GTDB): domain Bacteria; phylum Actinomycetota; class Thermoleophilia; order Solirubrobacterales; family Solirubrobacteraceae; genus Palsa-465. The sequence goes on from CAVZTZ010000018.1 coordinate 192,336, forward strand.
GTCCGAGCGGCGATCAGCGCGTCGGCGCTCGGGGCGAGCCCGCAGAGCAGCGAGCCGCCCAGGAAGACGAGGAGGCCGGTGAAGAAGCCACGCCGCCGTCCGTAGCGGTCGATCAGCAGCCCGGCCGGGACGAGCGTGGCGGCGATCACGACGTTGTAGGCGTTGAGCACCCAGCTGAGATCGCCGAGCGAGATCGTCGCGAACGAGCGGTGGATCGCCGGGAACGCGACGTTGACGATCGTCGCGTCGAGGAACGCCATGAACACGGCCAACATCGAGTAGAGAAGAACCCTGCGGTCAAGCCGCGCCGGCGCGCGCGGCGTATTGCGCGCAGCGGCGATCGTCGGCACGGACGCCCCCTGAATGCCCATCGTTGCAACCCCCCGGTCTAGATGCCCCTGTACCGAGGATGGTGCGCGCTCTCGCGGCAGCACGCACCCGTGCGCGCACGGGTTCGAACTGTGACGTTGATCCGGTCGCGTTTCTGAACCGCTGATTTCCGTATCCGCACGGAGGTGGGGGCGGTTCGGGGCTCTTATCGTCGCCGCCGTGTTCAACTCAGGACATGTGAGGCAAGCGGCGTCGATCGCATTCGCGCCCGTTGTGGCGGCGGCTGCACTGTTCATCGCCGCTGGAGGCCTCAGTGCGTCCGCTTCCAGCACGAGCCCAGCGATCGCGGCCTGCGTTGTGCCCCAGGGGGACGGCACCAATCAGCTCCAGCTTCAGCAGTATGGGGGGATCTGCCCGCATGGCACCGGTTTCGTGCAGTGGAACCAGCCTGGGCTCCAAGGCCCGACCGGCCCGACAGGGCCACAGGGCCCGCAGGGGTACACGGGCGCGCAGGGCGCGACGGGTCCCGCGGGCGATATCGACTTTCCGACTGTCACGACCATCGTCGACAAGCGGACCTCCACCGACTTCGCAACTGACGCGTCGGACTATGGGCCGTCCGCGAGTTGTCCGAAGGATTCGATCCTGCTCGGGGCCGGGTGGTCGCTCAGCTACAACCGCAAAACGTCGCTGACTGAGGCGATCGGCGGCGACTTCGGGCTGCACGTCAAAGGCAACGGCTCGACGGCGAGCTACGTGAGCCGTATCGAGTTCGGTATCCAGCGCACTGGAACTCAGGAGGACATCGGCGGGAGCGTCTCGGGCAGCTATTCGGAGTTGATGTATGCGCAGTGCATGAGCTTCCCCTTCAACTGGGAGGGCGGCTACTGGAACCAGGATTGGTCTGACTCGAGCGGATCGATCGTGAACGACCCGATCGACGGCTTCGAGCTGCGGCCGATCAACGTATCGACGGGGCTCAACTTCCCGCGGGCCGAGCATCGGGGCGAGTCTCGATGAGGCGCCTTCTCGAGATCGGAATCCCCCTGCTCGTCGGGGTTGCCACCCTCGTTCTGATCTGCCTTGGCGGTGCGTTTGGAGCTGCGGGGCACGACGTCTCCGAGCAACTGAGCGCCTGTGTCGGCAGCAGCGGAACGGTCAACGTCGTCACTGATGGGACAACGACATGTCCGGCCGGCCAGGACTACGTGACGTGGTCGACGGAGCCGCAGACCGGGGAGGAGGGACCGACAGGACCACAGGGGGACCGCGGCTTTCCCGGGGCGACCGGACTGACGGGCAACAAGGGCGCGACCGCGTACCGCTACCCGGTCGTCTACCGAGCTGTGAAGGAACTCGAGTCCGACGACGACGACATCATCGCGGACGGCAACCCCCTCCAGAGCGACGGCAACTACTACAACAAGGTGGGTGGCGCAGTTGCGTGCGCGTCCGGATACGAGGCGATCGGGGGTGGCGGCACGATCTGGGCGGCGTGGAAGCAGGTGTATCGCCCGAAAGCGGGCGCCCCATTGGTGACGAAGCACACCGACCACGTCGGAATCCGTGACAGCTACCCGATCGCGCTGACCGCAGAGACGCGCAAGCTGATCGGGGAGGGAGATGATCCCCAGAACTACTACCGGTCGCTGCCCGGATACAGCAACTACAACGATTCGACGACGATGGAGGGCACACCGCACGGCCTCGACGGCTGGCGGGTCGAGGGCGACTGGTTCCACGGGCCGAACTATGAGCTTGGCACGCCGACGGTCTACATCGACGTCTACGCCTGGTGCATGAAAAAATGAGGCGGATCGCTCAAATCTTCGCGGTCCTCTGCCTGCTGGCAGCGATCGCAAGCCAGGCGTTCGGCGACTCGAGCGACGGACTGATCCACGGGTGCGTCACCGTCTCGAGCACCGGCGTAGCCGTACTGAGCCTCCCCGGCGACGGCAACGGCAGCTGCGCCGCTGGGCAGCAGTCGCTGACATGGCAGCGCGAGGGGCAGCCCGGATATACGGGCAAGCAGGGCTCGCAGGGACCGCTCGGCCCCAACGGCGCGGTCGGCGCGCAGGGCGCCACGGGCTCGTTCGCCGGGGATAGCCAGGGCTCATCTCCGATCTACCTCATCACCGATCGAGTTCCGCACGCCCAGGACATCAACCAGTCAAGCATCGTTCAGACCGCGTACTGCGGCAAGGGTGATGTCGCGCTCGGCGGCGGCTTTCAGGTTCGCGGGCTGTCCGTGAAGGGGTACCCGCACGGCAGCAGCGCGACCGACGCGACGCCCGAATATTTCCATCCGACGACGAATACGAGCGGCCAGCAGGGGTGGACGGTCTCGTTCCGCCGAACGGACACGGTGCTGCACTACAACGCGAATACGGGCGTGTTCGATCCGGGGGACGTCGGCGTCGGCATCTATGTCGACACGATCTGTGCGCGCAACCCGAGCGTTGTGACGAGCAGCGCAGCGCGCGCCACAACGCGGCGCCCGACTGCGATCACCAAGCCGGCCGCGGTGAGGTCCAGCACGGCACCGAAGCCGAGGGCGGACGCGGTTTCCCACGATCAGAGCCAAGCGCTGACGATCACCTGCCCGTCGACCGCGCTCACCGACGTGCCGCTGTCCGTCGGCGGGACCGATGCCGCCGGTGCCGGTCAGCAGATCAACCTGACATGGACGGCGCCCAACGGCACGACCATCACCTCCACCGTGTACACGAATGGCAACGGCCAGTTCAGTGACGCGGTCAACGCGCCGGACGGCAGCGGTGAGATCGGACAGTGGTCGGTGAAGGCGGCAACCGCCGACGACACCCAGGAGGCGACGTGCTATCCGCGGGTTGTCGCCTATGGCGCCCCCGCGTTGCAACTCCAATGCGGCGATGTGGGCCTCGGGGACCCGTTTGACGTGACTGGCACGGTCAGCCCAGCCGAGAGCGGACTCCCCGTGACGCTGGAGTACACGCCTGCGAGCAACCAGCCGGATCAGTCGATCGGTCCCGTCAGCAGGACGACGGACAGCGGCGGCAACTTTGCCGACACGACGACAGAAGCCCCCAGCGACTACAGCGGGGAGTGGGACATCACCGCCAGTGCCACGACCGCGCTCGGACAGACAGTCACGGCCAGCTGCGAAGTGATGGACGGACAGCCGCTTGACTGAGCCGCGCGCGGCTCTGACACCCCCAAATCGCACCGTCAGGGCTCCAGATGGAGCGAGTCGGTCCGGGCGTGGCAGAACGAAGAGGTCGGGCTTCCAAACTTCAGTATCGCCTACCGATGCGAACAGCGCGCGGCATCGCGAGGATCGGCATATGAGATTCAGGAGCCTTCTATTGGGCGCTGCGATGCCGCTCGTCTTCGCCGCCAGCGCCTCGGCCGCCACAACGATCAACGTCACACCAGGCGCGGCCGACCCAGGGACCGGGAGCGGCTCGAACTGCGCCGCGACGGCGCCGGTCGGAACGTACAGCTGCACAAACATCCGGGATGCGGCGGCTCTCGCCAACCAGCTTCAAGGCGACCCGACGATCGCGCTTCAGTCAGGCAGTTACCCGCTCACAAAGGGTCAGCTCGAGCTGACGACAGCGGTGACGATCTCGGGTCAGGGTGACACCGGCAGCTCGGCCACGGTCATCGGCCCGGACAACATCTATGCCGGCGGCAACCTCGCGGTCGAGAACCTGACGATTGACGGCCAGGGGACGGGCTGCAACCTGATCCTCGAATCTCATTCGACGACGACGCTGACGCTGACCGGCGTGACGCTCGAGAACGCGAAGTGCTTCGGAGAAGACTCCACCAACCCCGGTAGCGAGGGCGGCTACCAAGCTGGGGCGGCGATCTACGCCTCAAGCGACACGCTGACGATGACCGATTCGCAGATCCTCAACAACAGCGTCACGGGAGGTGCCGGTGGCCCCGCGAGCGCCTCGCAGGCCGCGGGCACCGGTGGGACCGTCGAAGGGGCGGTCCTGGTTGGGGGTCTCGTGATGAGTGACAGCGTCGTTTCGGGCAACACGGCCACCGGCGGCATCGGCGGTGCCGGTTCGTCGACCAAGGCCGGCGGCACGGGTGGCGAGGTTGACGGGGCGGGTATCACGGTCCTCAACACAGGGAACGCAACCCTCAGGATCAGCTCGAGTGAGATCTCCGACAACACCGCGACGGGGGGCGCCGGAGCCGACACCCAGGGGAGTAACCAGGCGGGCGGCGGCGGCTCCGTGCTCGGGGCGGGCCTGGACGCGGAGTTGGTCTCAACCAGCGGTCCGCATGCGACGATCACCGGCTCGACGATCAGCGACAACACCGCCGAGGCCGGGCAGGCCGCCAGCAACACCAACAGCGGCGGCCTTGGTGGGAACAGCAACTACGCCGGCGGGGCCGGCATGTACGTGACCGACACCGTGCCGCTGGATATCTCAGCGAGCGTCTTCTCGGGCAACCAGGCGATCGCGCAGAACGCCGGGAAGGGTCCTGGAACGGAGATCGGCTATGCCGGCGACGCCGAGGGTGGCGCGATGTACATCCAGCAAGGACCGGTCGCGACGATCGTCAATTCGACGATCGCCGGCAACTCCACCGTGTCCGGAACCGGGTCGGGCACGACCGGCACGATCGGCAGCTTCGGCGGCGGGATTGACGACTACGGAACCGGTACGCAGACAAACCTCTACAACGACACGGTGGCGGACAACTCGGCCGACGCGACACTCGGTTCGACTGCCGAATTCGGTGCGAACCTGCTGGCGATCGACGGGGGAATCGGGCTCACCGACACCGCCGTCGCCGACCCGCTGCCACTGGGCGCCACGAACTGTGCAACGCAGGCCGGAGGTACGTTCACTGACGGCGGCTACAACCTCGAGGACACGAGTCCGTCGACCTGCGGGCTGTCCGCCGCCAAGCACGACCAGATCGCAGCGAGCGGCCTGGCGACCGTCCTTGGCGCCAACGGCGTGAGCTCGACCCAGGCGACGCCGACGAGCCCGGTGATCCCCGCTCCGACGACGTTGGCGCCGATTGCCGGCAGCTCGCTGATCGGTCACGGAGGTGCGTGTTCGAACCCCCTCGCCGCGGGTGCGCCACCGCTCACTGTCGACGAGCGCGGAGCCAGCCGCGGGGCTACGTGTGACATCGGAGCTTTCCAGTCGCAGCCGTTGAAGGTCAGCGGGCAGCCCGCGATCACGGGAACCGCGGCCGTCGGTCAGACGCTCACGTGCTCCGCCGGTAGCTTTGGCGCTGCCGGTGACGGAGCGGTGAACCCCAACGGCACGCTCAGCGCGTCGCCGACCGATTCCTACCTGTGGTCGTCCGGAACCACGAAACTCGCGAGCACCCAGACCTACACCGTCACCGCGGGCGATCAGGGTCAGTCGCTGACGTGCACCGAGACCGCGACGGGCGCCTATGGCCAGGGGTCAGCGACGAGCGCGGGTGTCACGATTCCGTCGGCGCCATCGACGAGCACCACCTCGACGACTCCGAGCACGACCACGACCACGACCACGACCGCCACTGCCACCACGACCACGACGACGAGCACCAAGAGTACGTTGCCCGTTCTGACGCTCAGCGGCGTGCATCAGTCGCACGGGACGTGGGGCGAGAAGAAGGTCAAGCACGGTCCGCCGGTTGGGACGACGTTCACGTTCTCATTGAATACGGTGGCCACGGTGACCCTCACCTTCGCCCGCACGACCACGGGTCGAGCAGTCGGGGGCACGTGCGTTGCAATGACCAGGAAGAACGCCCGGAAGCGGCACTGCACGCTGAGCAAGAAGGTGGGCAGCTACGCGCAGGCGAGCTCCGCCGGGAGCACCACGCTCCCGTTCACCGGCAAGCTCAGCGGCCGTCTCCTCGTAGCGGGGACCTACACGGTCACGTTCACGGCGACCGCGGGCGGCGCCACGACCGCACCGCACAAACTCGCCTTCACGATCAAGCGCTGAGGCGGGGATCGCCTCGGCGCCCGGCCAACGGAGAGGGGGGGTGTCTGAGTTCAGGACATATGTCTCTAGTGATGTGTCGTTGATGTCTCGGGACATGGTCACACCCCGGGGTGGCTAGGACCTGGCGGTCGTCGCGGAGGTCGAGCGCGTAGCGCGAGACCGCAGCGGCGATCGCCGGCGTGGTGTCTGGTGGTGGGCGGAGGGTGCGGGGATGTCTCGCACTCGTGTTGCTGTTCTCCAAGTCGTTTCTAAGCAGCTCTCTGTGACTGAGGCTGCCGCCGAGTACGGGTTCTCCCGCCGGCATCTGCAGCGCTTGTTGGCCCGTCATCGCGTTGGTGGTCTGGACGCGGTTGACCCGCGGTCACGCAGGCCTAAGTCAAGCCCGTCAGCGACGCCTGAGACGGTCCGTGAGCGGGTGATCGAGCTGCGCACCCAGCTTGCTGCGGACGGTTTGGATGCCGGACCGGTCACGATCGGTTGGCACCTCGAGCGGGAAGGCCTCAAGCCGCCGGCACCGGCGACGATCAGCCGGATCTTGCAAAAGGCTGGGCTGCTCAGCCCACTCAGCCGAACGAGACCTGGCAATCAGACTTCAGAACCCGGCCGCTGGCCGAGCCCCCCAACATGAGACACATGTCCCGACTCACCTGAGACACATGTCTCGACTCATCACAAATACGGAGAGGGGGGGATTCGAACCCCCGGGACCCTTGCGGGCCCGCTGGTTTTCAAGACCAGTGCATTCAACCGCTCTGCCACCTCTCCGGGCCGACCAGATGGTAGATGGTGCCTCGTCCACAGCGGCGTGCTAGGACTTACCGCATGAGCATTCTCTCGACGGCCAAGATGTACCTGAAGAAGAAGCCGGAAAAGAAGACCGCGCCGACCGACATCTACGCCCACAAGGTGAAGTTGCTCGACGGCACCGACTTCGATCTGGAGACGCTGCGCGGTCACCCGACGCTGATCGTCAACACGGCCAGCAAGTGCGGTTTCACGCCCCAGTACGAGGGCCTGCAGTCGCTGTATGCGAAGTACTCCGACAAGGGCCTGAAGGTCCTCGGCTCGCCCTCGGCGGACTTCGCCGACCAGGAGTTCGATGACGCGGCCGAGATCGGCGCCTTCTGCCAGAAGAACTACGGCGTGACGTTCCCGCTGACCGAGAAGACGTCGGTACGCGCCGAACCCGACGCACTCTGGCAGGACCTGACGAGCCAGCCGGGCTCGGCCCCGCCGAACTGGAACTTCAGCAAGTACCTGATCGGCGCCGACGGCAAGCTGATCAAGCACTGGGGCACGAAGACCAAGCCCGAGGATCCGGAGATCGTCGGGGCGATCGAAGCGGCGCTCGGAGCCTGAAAGGTAATTGAGAGGCCGGCCCCGTTGGGCCGGCCCTTCACCGCCTAGGCCACCGGCTGCGGCGTCGCTTTGGCGCCCGGGGCCGCGACCGGATCGGTTGCCGGTTCGGTCTCGACTCGCTCGCGGTGCAGATAGATGTAGACGCCGATCACCAGGCCTGCAAGCGTCCACAGGCCCCAGGCGATCCCCTGTCCGAGCTGGGTTGCGACCGGACCTGGGCACGCATCGGCGACGCCCCAGCCGATCCCGAAGATCAGGGCGCCGACGATGTGGCGACGCTGTGGCTTCTCCTGGATCCAGGTGATCGTCTGGCGGGTGAACACCGCTCGCGCCTTGAACGCGCGCAGGGCCCACGACCCCGCCATCGCGGTCGCCATCGCCGAGAACATGAACAGGAACAGGTACCCATGCTGGAACAGCAGGGCACCGCGGATCACGTTGGGTGCGGTCATCCCGCTCCACGAGAGCATCACTCCGAACACGAGACCGATCGCAAGACCGGCGACGCGTTTCACGCGATCACCCCCTTGATCGCCCAGGTGATCGCGATCGCGGTCACGAAGAAGGTTCCGGTGGCGGCCATGCTCGCGGGTGACAGTGAGGCACTGCCGGACAGGCCGTTTCCGGAGGTGCAGCCGCCGGACAGCTTGGCGCCGTAACCGATCGCCACGCCCGACAGCAGCAGGATCGGGGCGATCAGGGCACGGTCGGAGCCGTGGAAGTTCTCGGTCAGCCAGCCATAGCCGTGGAAGTCGGGGCCTCCTGCCGCGATCGCGAACAGGGTGCCGCCGAGGATGATCCCGATTAGGAACCACCCGCGCCAGTCGAAGGCCAGCGAGCGCTCGGATAGCTTTCCGATCACCTCGCTGAACCCACCGGTCACACCGAGCCGGGCGTTGAACAGGGCTCGCACGCCGACCACGCAGAGACCCATCGCTGGTCCCGCCAGGTACCAGGCAAGTTGTGTATGGAGCATGGGACCATTGTGACGCATCCCCGCACCAACCCAACTGAATTGGTGCTGTTCAGTACTGCAGCAGCGGCGACGGCGGGATCTTGGTGTGGCCGGTGATGTCGGAGATCACCATCCCGAGCTCGTCGACGTAACACCAGGACCACTCCTCGCCCGGCTCCAGAGAGCGGATCAGCGGATGGCCGGTCGCGTGATTGTGCGCGGTTGCGTGGCGGTGCGGGGAGTCATCGCAGCAGCCGACATGGCCGCAGGTCAGGCAGATCCGCAGGTGCAGCCACTTGCCGCCATCGCGCAGGCAGTCCTCGCAGCCGGCGACGGCTTCCGGCAGCTCGAGCACTTCGATCTGGTCGAGATGGGTGCAGTTGGCCATGTAGACAAGTATGAGAGCATCGCCCGGACAGGAACGCAAGGAATATGACCGACATGATCACGGGCGAGCGGAGTTCGGTTCTGGGGCATGGGCTTCCGGAGACGGCGGACCGCGAAGGCGCCTTTCCACGTCTCAATGAGCTCCAGCTCGAGCGACTGCGGCCGCTCGGTGAGACGTTGCACGTGATGCCCGGCGACGTCCTCTTCTCGGAGGGCGAGCAGGACTTCAACTTCTACGTGATCGAATCCGGCATGGCGCTGATCGTGCAGGGACTCGGCGAGGAGAATCGGGTCGTCGGCGTGCACGGTGCCTCCCGGTTCCTCGGCGAGCTCAACATCCTCAGCGGCAGGCGCGCGTTCCTCGCCGCGATCGTCCGGGACGAAGGCGACGTCATCAAGATCTCGCCAACAACCCTGCGGGCGCTCGTGAACTCGGACGAGGAGCTCTCGAACCTGTTCCTACGGGCGTTCCTGGCGCGTCGGTCGTTGTTGGTCTCGATCGGTGCCGGCGTCAAGGTCGTCGGCTCGCGGTTCTCGCCCGACGTCCGGCGGGTCCGCGAGTTTCTCGCCCGCAACCGCCAGCCCTATCAGTGGCTCGACGTCGAGGTCGACGACGACGCAGCGGCGCTTGTAGAGCACATGGGACTGACGCCCTGCGAGCTTCCGGTCGTCGTCGGCGCCGGTGGCGTCGCCCGGCGGCCCAGCAACGCCCAGCTTGGCGCGCTCCTCGGCCTCGGCGCTCGCGGCGAGCCGCCCGCCATGTGTGATGTCGTGGTCGTCGGCGGCGGCCCGGCTGGCCTCGCCGCCGCCCTGTACGGCGCCTCCGAGGGCCTCGACACGCAGGCGATTGACGCGGTGGCGTTCGGCGGCCAGGCGAGCACCTCCGCACGGATCGAGAACTACCTCGGGTTCCCGACGGGGATCTCGGGCAGCGAGCTGGCCGAGCGCGCGTCACTGCAGGCCAAGCGGCTCGGGGCCCGGCTCACGGTTCCGAGCACCGCTGTCGAGCTGCGGCGCGAGGAGGGCCATTTTGCGATCGGCACCGAGGACGGACAGACGATCCGCGGCCGCACGCTGATCGTGGCCACGGGCGCTCACTACCGCCGGCTGCCATTGCCCGATCTCGAGCGGTTCGAGGGTGTCGGCGTCTACTACGCCGCGACCCTCGCCGAATCGCAGCTCTGCGCTGATCAGCACGTGATGGTCGTCGGCGGCGGCAACTCGGCCGGGCAGGCGTCGCTGTACCTGAGTCGCCACGCGATCAGCACCCGGCTCGTGATCCGCGGTGATGACCTCGGCAAGTCGATGTCGACGTACCTGATCGATGAGATCGAACAGACCGACGGGATCGAGGTCGTCTACCACTCCGAGGTCTCCGGGCTTCGGGGGGAGCGGTCACTCGAGGAGCTGACCGTCACCAACCGTCAGACGGCCGCCACCCAGACGCTTCCCGTCACCGCCCTGTTCGTGTTCATCGGCGCCGATCCGTACACCGACTGGCTCAGGGGCCAGGTCGCGATGGATGAGCACGGGTTCCTGCTGACCGGTCGCGACCTGCTGGACGCGGACCTCGAACTCTACGGAGACGAGCGGCCCCACTTCCTCGAGACCAGCCAGCCGGGCCTGTTCGCCGTCGGCGACGTCCACTCCGGCTCGATCAAGCGCGTCGCCTCAGCCGTCGGCGAGGGCTCAATGGCGATCAAGCTTGTGCATCAGCGGCTGGCAGCGCCGGTGGCGCTGGCTGCGGTCTGACCCGCATCGCCGTCTCATCGAGTTCGATCTTGGTGCGGTCGGCGGGGTCGTAGCGGACGGGAACGACGTCACCGACGGCGAACCTCGGGTCGGTACCAGCTGTCCCGCCGATCCGCCGGGTGATGTCGACCACCTGACCGTCGGGGAAATAGACGCGCAGTCCGACGTCCTGGACCGTCGGCACCGGCCGCGCCGCGAGCCCGGCGTAGAGCTCCACCGAGGTGATCGTTGCGCTGGCCGTGGCACTCCCCTCGAGCTCGAGCCGTTCGGGACCATCAGGCGTCCCGAACAGTCCGGCCTTTGTCGTCACAGGAGTCCTCTTTGAGATTCGGATTGTCTTCCGCAGCCCCCCGGCCACGCGACGCACACGATCTCAGGCGCTGCCGATCATCGCATCAGTAGTGCCTACCTAACTTTTCCCGTGAGCGGAGAGGATGGGATTCGAACCCACGATGGAGTGTGACCCCCATACTCGCTTAGCAGGCGAGTGCCTTCAGCCACTCGGCCACCTCTCCGGGCTCTCGGCAGTGTAGAGATTCTCTCAGCGCGACCAGGGTTCTGGCCCGTCTGATGTGGGCGGCCCAGCGGGGCCGCCCTGCTCTCACGCTTCTGCTCTACCGCTTCTTGGTCGCGGTGCCGAACACGTGATCCCAGAACGGGGCGCTGACACCGTAGCCGGTGTCGCCGTCCTGGAAGTGGTGGCGCATGTGGAGCTCGCGGAGCCGCTTGCCCAGCGCCGTCTTCGGCACGTGGTGATGCACGTGGTAGTGCAGCATGTCGTAGAACAGGTAACCGCCGAGGAAGCCGGCGCCGAACGGCAGGAACGTCGGCGAGCCGGCCACAGCGTAGAACGCGAAGATGAACAGGCTCGCCAGCGGGATGCTGACGGACGGCGGCATCACCAGCCGCATCGGATCGTTCGGGTGGTCGTGGTGGACGCCGTGGATGATCCAGTGCAGACGGGCGCCGATCCCCTCCTCGGGCTCGAAGTGGAACACGATCCGGTGCAACCAGTACTCGGTCAGCGTCCAGAACAGGTAGCCGCACAGCAACCAGACCGGAGTCAGCGCGCCCGACGCCGTGGATGAACCCGAGCACGAACAGCGCCAGGATCGTCGGCACGAACAGGATCGGCACGACCAGCGGATGGATGCGGCAGACCTTGTCGAGCAGCCGGTTGTCGAACATCGTCGGCGATGCGCGCAGAACCTCGACTGCGGTGAGTCCCTCGAGCTCCTCTGGATGCGGTGCTGCCATTGAACCTAGGATAGCTGTGCATGGCCGGCACAAACGCGCGCGTTGGTGGGATGCGCGGCGTGCCCAGAACCGCAAGCCGGCCACATATCGCTGCCCGCTGTGCGGCCGGTTAGCTGCCGGCGCTGAGTCGAGCACATGCTGCTGTTTCCCGAGGGTGACCACAGCCGGCGCCGGCACGCGCACACCGCCTGCGTGCTCGAGGCCCGCAAGGCAGCGGGCGGCTGCCGACCCGCGGCGAATGGGAGGCAGCAGGGACCCCGCAGGGGGATCAGGCTGATCCGGGCGGAGCCGCTCCGTCGCGACGGGCGTCGGCGAGGAGGATCCTGGTGGGCCTTGAGACCGAGACTGAGGCGCTCGCGGCCATCGGACTCGTAGGGCGAGAGTCCGGAGACCTCCTGTACACGCGCGAGCCGGTAGCCGACGGTGTGGCGATGCAGGCTCATCGCCTCGGCCGTCTCAGTGGTGGAGCCGTGGTGGGCCAGGAACGCCTCGAGCGTCGCCGAGCAGCTCGGTGTCGTGGCTCGCGTCGTAGCGCTCGAGCTCGGCGATCGTGCGCGCCCGGAGCTGGTCGAGCTCGTCGGGATTGCGCAGCAGCACCCCGATCAGCAGCCGGTAGGTGTCCTCCTGGGAGTGCAGCAGCGCCTTGGGGTCGAGTTGGAGCTCGAGCAGGACCGCGGCTTCGTGGAGGGCGTCGGCGATCGCCGCCGGTTCGCGACGGGCGGTCGAGCAGACGAGCCTGGGCGCCGGCGCTCCGCAGCAGCTCGAGCAGCGTCCCGGCGGGCCCCTCGCCCTCGCCGACGAGCGGGACGAGCGCGCCGATGCGGCCGTCGCCGAGCTCGGCGACGATCCCGAGCTGGTCGGTGGCCGCCCAATCGAAGCTGCCGGGAACGCGGTCGGGGAGCACAGCGCAGATCGCGATTGCGCCGTGCGAGAGGTCATGCCCGAAGCGGCGCGCGCCTGTCAGCAGCGTCTCGGCGTCGGACTGACCGTGGAGCTCAAGCATCTGCAGAAACGCTCGGCGGGCGCGGGGCGCGTCGGAGCTGTGACCCTCACGCATCAGCGCGGTCACCGCCGCGGCTGCGGCGGCCGCCTCGAGCCATTCGTGGCTGCGGCCATTGGCGCTGCCAGTGGTGCCGCCATCGGGGTGTGCGGTCAGCGCCGCAACACCAACGACGTTGCGTCCGAGCTTGACCGCCACCGAGTCAAGGAGTTCTGCGGGGGTGGCCACCGGAAGGCCGGCGATCACCGCCTCTGCGTAACCGCTGACGTCGGCCGCAACCTCATCGGTGATGCCGCGCAGGCCAGGTCGCGAGCGGACCGAACGCCGGAAGTGCGATCACGACGCCAGCATCCGGTCGCTTCGGCGGCCGCTTGGGCGACGCTCGCGCAGGTCGTCACCCGCGACCGCCGCCTGCGACGATCGTCAGCGGATTGGCCGGAGGGGCGGCTGCGAAGCCGCCCCTCCAAGACCATCTCCGCGTGCGCTGTCCTCAAACGAGCGAGCGCGCGCCATCGTGGCCCGGCTCGTTCATGTGCGGGACAGCGCAGAACTTCATGCCGGCACCGTCTCCGAAGAGCCGACACCGGCACACCGTTCGGGTAACCGAGCGACGGAACGTCGGACGGGTACACCTCGTGGCCGTGCTCGGCGACATCGCCGATCTCCATGTTCTCCGTGCGACATCCGCAGTGGGATCACCAGGCCGACCACCTTCAGCAGGACGAACGTGACGATCGCCGACCACACGATCACCCACGCCCCGGCGAAGAACTGCCACTTCAGCAGCGTCAGACCGCCGTGGTAGAAGAGGCCGGCGCCACTGCCGTGAGGCGTGAAATCGACCAGCTTTCGCCGACCGTCTTGGCCGTGTAGTTGACGGCCATGTTCGGGTCGGCAAAGAAGCCAACCAGCAGACCGCCCGCGAAACCGGCGAACCCATGGGTATAGATCACGCCCAGGGTGTCGTCGACGTTGCGGAACGGCGGCAGACTCGACACGTAGTTCATCGCCAGGTAGACGATTGTGCAGGCGATCACGCCCAGGGCGATTGCGCCGTAACCATTGACGTAACCAGCCGCCGGCGTAATCGCAACGAGGCCCGTGATCATGCCGTTGACACCACCCAACAGGCTCGGCTTGCGGCCGGTGACGTAGTCGAGGAAGACCCACATCATGAACGCGACTGCCGTTGTGAGGTTGGTGTTGAGCACCGCAGCCGCCGCCGAAGCGTTGGCCGTGTACGGGATCGCCGCCGTTGAAGCCGTTCCAGCCGAGCCACAGGAGGCCGGCACCGACGGCGATCATCGCGACGTTGTTTGGCGCGTCGATCTCTCGATCGCGATCCAGACGCGGACCGATCACTGCTGCTGCCACGAACCCGGAGATACCGGCTGACAGATGGATCACGTAACCACCGGAGAAGTCCAGTGAGCCGTGCTGGGCGAAGTAACCGCCGCCCCACAGCAGGAACGCGTCAACGGTGTAGACGATCGAGCACCACAGAGCGGTGAACGGGATCCACGCCTTGAAGTTGACGCGTCCGAGGATCGAGCCGAGCATCAGCAGCGGCGTGATCCCTGCGAACACGAACTGGAAGTAGACGAGCGCCGCCTGTGGGAACCCTGTGGTTCCGACCAGCGGGATGCTCGCCTGATTCTGCTCCGCGCCGGGGCTCAGGCTCGGCCCAGGCCGGCCGACGAAGTTCTCGAAGAACCCGCCCGGATGACCGGAAGCCGAGATGTGCTCGCCCACTGGGTAGCCAAAGCCCATCTTGTACGCGTACAGCACCCAGACGATGAGGACTGTCGAGAAGCCGGCGAAGGTCAGCATCATCGAGTTGATGGACCAACGCTTCTGCATGGCACCGCCGTACAAGACGACGAGCCCGGGAACGCTCATCAATCCGACGAGCGTCGCCGCCGTGATCTGCCAAGTGGTGTCACCACTGTTCAGCCACGAATAGTTGGCGTTGACGATTGACGTCATGTATCTCCTTGCCCTTGAAGGACCGAGTTGACGGTGCCGCTTAACGCGGCCGATCGGGCCCAGGTCGGGCCGTACTCGCGAGATGGTCCTTTATGGTCCCTTCAGGGACCATGTCCAGGAGTCAAGGCATTGTCCGCTTGTCCTTGGACATAGGGATAAGGGGCCGTTTTGGCTGGACATTTGGATGAGGCGCCGGAGCTCTGGGCCTCGTCCTGGTGGGGGCATTCCGCGAGGTTTGCGCTCGTGTCCAGGGGTTTCTTGACGGACGTGGGGCGTTTTCGGGCACCTGTCGCGCGCATTTCGTGGCAGCGCGGGCTGGGGTCGGGAGTCAGGCCAAGACGGCTGAGGGTCCCGGTCCTGGATCTATCCGACGGGATAACCGGCCCGGCGGCAGTCGACCGCGACCGTCGCGACTCCGGTCGCGTTCAGGTCGTTGCTTGACCGCAGGTCGGCGCAGACGTTGCGGGCGGAGGCACCGCACTGCTTGAAGAAGGTGGCACCGATCGGCCCCGGCACCACCGCGTCGAGGCAGCCCTTGCGCGGGTGGTTGGTGGAGCCGATCGAGGCGATCGTCAGCGCTGCCACGGCCGCCACGATCACCACAAGCAGTGCCACGACGGCGCGCTCGCGTCCGCCGACACGGCGTCGCGGGCTGCTCGGGCGCGACTGGGAGCCAGGAGGCAGAGGCGACGGCATCCGCGCAAGTCTAAGAGCGCGGGGTTGATCGAGCCGGGGGTCGAGCGAGCGGGGCGTTGAATCAGCAGGGCGTTGTGCGAGCAGCGTGTCGAGCGGCTCGGTCGCCTACAGCGTGATGGGGGTGGCATTGGCCAGCACGAGCACCGATCCACGCGCGGCATTGAGGTCGGCGCGCGTCGCGCCGCTCAGTGACACTCGGCCTGGGGTCGCGTTCGCCTGGGAGCCGACGACGATCAGATCGACGGGTCCGCCGTCATTGGCGACCACCTCGGCGCCGAGCTTGGCGGCGAGAGCGGCGACGGTCTGCTCGGCCTGTTCGTCGCCGCTGCGGGCGGCGGCGATCGTCCGGATCTCGCTCCTGCGCTCGCTGGGCGCCCCGGCTTGGAGTCGGAGCCCGGCGCGGGCGACGGCGATCGCGATCGGGCCACCGTCGAGCAGGCGCTGCGCGGTGTTGCCCGGTTCCGCGCGACCCGGGGCGGTCCGGTAGTCGGAGCCGAACACGATCACGGACGCGCCTTCACGGGCGGCGAGCTGCTCGAGGCCGCCGTCGGTCGAGACGCTGAAGATGACGTGTGTTGCCACCTCGGGGTCTCCGAGCAGGTCGACGCCGCCCCGCAGACGGCGCTGGGCGTCGTACTGGGCGAGGTCCTCCCGGTTCTGGTCGAACTCGCGCGAGTGGCGGACATACGCGAGGGCGACGGTGGCGCCGCCGGCCGCGAGCGCCCTCCCGAGGATGAGCGCGTCATCGTCATTCGGCGTTCCGTCGTAGGAGACGATGATGTCGGCACTCACGGTGCCGGTGAACGCTACAGGTTGGTTCCGGTCCAGTTGAAGGGGCGGAAGCGCTTGATCGGCTTGCCGACGTCGAGTTGGATCGAGGAATGCTCCTCCAGCGGGATCAGGCGGGGGTTCCGGCGCCAGCGGTGGCCGTCGACGAACGCCGTGACGCGCCCGCGGGCGCCGGCGACCCGACCGGTGCCGAGCCGCTGGTTCCAGACGTCGAAGAAGTCACCGAGGGTGAACCGGTTGGGGATCGGGCTCTCGACGTGGATCACTCCATCCGCAGCAGAGGTGAACAGCCAGTAGGTGCACTGGCCCGAGCTGTAGCTGATCCCAGCCGTCCCCTGGACTGTCCGCGGCTGCAACAGGCCGATCGCCCCAGGCAGTGACTCTGGATGGCCGTGGACGTAGACCAGCAGGTGGGCGTAGTCGCGGTAGGCCAGCTGCTGCAGCGATTCGCACTGGATGTCATCGACCACTGAGCCCGGCTCGGTGGTCGCGGCCGATGCCAGCGGCGCCCCCGTCTCCGGGGCGACATCCTCGGGGCCCGCCGCAATCGTTGGCGTGCCGACGGGGGTCGTCGTGACGGTCGTTGAGGTCACCTCGGTCGTGACGCTCGCAGCCGGGATCGGCGAACCGCCGCCACAGGCCGCGATGGCGAGGGTGGCGGCGGCAGCCGCCAGCGCCGCGCCGGCGTACGCCGCGGCCGTGTGGGCGCGCGGGTACGACCGACGCAAGGCGGGAGGTCTAGCGGCGAGTCGAGCCGCCGCCGAACAGGCTCAGCAGCAGCAGGAACACGTTGAAGATGTCCAGGAAGATGCTCGCCGCAATCGGAACTGGGCTCGTGTAGTTGCGGGTGCGGGTCAGCCGCTGGAAGTCGAACGCGGTGAAGAATCCGAAGATCCCGAGCATCAGGACGCAGTAGATGATGTTCGAGCCGGGGATCACGACGAACAGCGTGATGATCCCGAACACGAGCACGATCGCGAACGCGATGAACATCGTCCGGTACATCGAGGACAGGTCGCGCCTGGTCGAGTATCCGAACGAGCCGGCCGCAGCCACGAACAGCGCGGTGCTCCCCGCGGCCTCGTACACGACGCCGGGGTTGGTCTGCGCGTAGTAGTTGATGATCGGGCCAACAACCAGACCAAGGAACAGGCCGAGGCCGAACAGCATCGCGGTCGCGAGCTGCTCGTGTCCCTTGTTGGCGGCGATGTTGAGGCCAAAGACGAGGGCGAAGAGGGGGATCAGGAAGCCGATTCCGGTCCCGCCCGTCCAGTCACGACCGATGTAGGCACCAAGGGCGGCAAAGCCGAGCGTGAGTGCCACGAGGCCCATCACGTGCCCGAAAGCGGTGCGCGCGCGGTCCCCGGTGAGAGCCGCTCCGCGGCCGAACCCAAGTTCCTCGTAAGTGGGCATATCAAACAGCTCCTGAAAGCGAAATGGGATGTGTGCTTCAACCCGGAACGGTAGACGATTCCAGGGTCTTCATCCGAAGAAGATGGTGAGAGGCCGGTTAGGCCCCGGTCTATGCGGCGCCGCGCACCGAGGGGTATCTGAGCGTGTGGTCGCGAGCGACTGCAAGCTCGAGCGCGTCGGCGACCAGTTCAGGGGAAAAGCCCAGGAAACCGGCGAGATCATCGATTCGGCGCTGGTGGCGCTCGCGCCTGATTGCGACGAGGATCTCCTGCTTGATCAGATCGTGAACTGTGCTGTGGGCGCGTTGCTCGGTCATTCAGCCTCCTGCCTCCTGGTGCGGCCCGAAACGAGTCAATAGGAGTACCCGCGCGACGCAGCGGGTGAAACCTGAAATTTGCCCTGATTCGAGTCCTGCCCGATGGGCAGCATCACGACATGAGCACTGACACCACCGCTGTCCCAAACGTGACCTTCAACGACGGCGTCGAGATCCCGCAACTCGGATTTGGCGTCTGGCAGATCCCGCAGGACAAGGTCGTCGACGCTGTGACGACCGCGCTCCAGACCGGATACCGCCACATCGACACCGCCGCCGCGTACGAGAACGAAGCCGGCGTCGGTCAGGCGCTGCGCGACTCCGGGTTGGCACGCGAAGACGTGTTCGTCACGACCAAACTATGGAACCGGGCCCATGGCTACGAGTCCGGGAAGCAGGCGCTGCGCGACAGCCTGGAACGACTCGGGCTCGATCACGTCGACCTGTACCTGATCCACTGGCCCGTGCCGTCGAGGGATCTGTACCTCGACACGTGGCGCGCGTTGATCGAGCTGCGCGAGCAGGGCCTGACCCGGTCGATCGGTGTCTCGAACTTCCACTCGCCCCACCTCGAGCGGATCATTGACGCGACCGGGGTCGTGCCGAGCGTCGATCAGATCGAGCTGCACCCCTATCTGCAGCAGCGAGAGCTGACGACCGCGCTCGACGCGCTGAAGATCCGCACCGAGGCGTGGAGCCCGCTCGCGCAGGGCGACGCCGTCACCGACCCGGTCCTGACTGAGATCGGTGAGCATCACCGCAAGACGGCCGGACAGGTGACGCTGCGCTGGCACCTGCAGCTCGGGCACATCATCTTCCCGAAGTCGGTCACGCCCGAACGGATCGCCGAGAACTTCGATGTCTTTGACTTCGAGCTCCGGGCGGAGGAGATGACTCAGATCGCCGCCCTCGACGAGGGCCGGCGGACCGGTCCAGACCCGGACACGTTCGGAATGTCATAGGGTCTTGGGCCCAGATGGGTCCATTGCACGGAATCAAGATCCTCGAAGTCGGCGGAATCGGTCCAAACCCGTTCGCCGGAATGCTGCTTGCAGACATGGGGGCCGACGTGATCCGGCTCGACCGCACCGCGGGCGGTCCGATCGGAGGAGGGACGGGCATCTCCGACCCGACGCTGCGCGGACGCCAGGTGATCCCCGTCAACCTCAAGGACGAGCGCGAGCTCGTGCTCGACCTCGCGGAAAAGGCCGATGCGCTGATCGAGGGCTTCCGCCCCGGCGTGATGGAACGGCTCGGTCTCGGTCCCGATGACGTCTGGGCTCGCAATCAGAAGCTCGTGTACGGACGGATGACCGGATTCGGTCAGGACGGCCCGCTGTCCCAGGTGGCAGGACACGACATCAACTACATCTCTCTGACCGGCGCGCTCGGCGCGTCCAAGCGCGTCGGCGAGCGACCGATGTTCGCGATGAACCTCGTCGGCGACTTTGGCGGCGGCGCGATGTTCCTCGTTTTCGGAGTTGTCTGCGCGCTGCTCGAGGCCCGGACGTCGGGTCGGGGGCAGGTCGTCGACGCGGCGATGGTCGATGGGGCGACGGTGCTCACGACGCTGATCCACGGCCTCGTCGCCGGGGGAGCGTGGGATGTCGACCAGCCGGGAACGAACCTGCTTGACACCGGGCCGCACTTCTACGAGGTCTACGAGACCTCCGACGGTGGCTTCATGGCTGTCGGCGCGATCGAGCCGCAGTTCTACGCGCGGATGCTCGAGCTGCTCGAAATCCCCGCTGACGAGATGCCCCAGTGGGACAAGTCACGGTGGGAGGAGTTCAAGGAACGGCTGGTCGCACTGTTCGCCACCCGGACCGCCGCGGAGTGGGGTGCGCTACTAGAGGGGGAGGAGACCTGCGTGACCGTGATCCGCGGCCTCGGCGACGCCTCTGAGCATCCGCATATGCAGGCCCGTGAGGCGTTCGTGACGATCGACGGCGTCAAGCAGCCGAACGCGGCGCCGCGCTTCAGCCGCACGCCGTCGGAGGCGAAGGCAGCCCAGCAGGACGTGGACGGCGCGCTATCGCGCTGGGGCGTTTCGCGGTCTCGCTGACGGTCTTCTCAAGCCTGAAAGACGACCGGCTCATTGGGGATCAGGGCCGGGTCGAACAGCGGCAGCAGGTCGGCGGCACGTTGCGCATGGACGAGAGCGTCGCCCGGGGCGAGCCCGAGGGAGGCCCCGAGCATCCGCAGAACGGCGGGGGCGGGCTCGCCCCGGTCAGCGATCGTGGCGGCCCCATGTCGCTTCGCCAGCCGGGCACCGTCCGGCCCCAGCACCAGCGGCACGTGCGCGTAGGACGGCACGGAAAGCCCCAACGCTCGGGCGAGCAGAATCTGGCGCGGCGTCGAGTCGAGCAGATCGGCCCCGCGGACGACCTCTCCAACCCGCTGATCGGTGTCGTCCACGACGACCGCCAGCTGGTAAGCGACGACGCCATCGGTCCGCCGCACGACGAAATCATCGACCACGAATGATTGCGCGCCGAGCAGCCGGTCCACGAAACCGAGTCGCTGACCCTCGGCGGCGAAGCGCAGCGCATACCGCTCTCCGGCATCGATCCGCCGCCGGCGCTCCACCACAGACACCGCCCGGCACGTCCCCGGGTAGGCGCCCTCGGGCAGGTCTCCATGGGGCGCCGAGGCCGCTGCCCGGATCTCCGCACGTGTACAGAAGCACGGGTACAGACAACCGGCGTCGCTCAACCGCCGCAGCGCGGCGTCATACAGACTGCCCCGCTCCGACTGCCGGACAACCTCGCAATCCCAGTCGATCCCCAGCGATCGGAGGTCCTGCAGCTGCGCGTGCTCCCACTCGCGCCGGGACCGCTGCGGGTCGAGGTCCTCGATTCGGACAAGGAACCGCGCGCCGGCCGAGCGGGCGAACAGCCACGCCGCCAGCGCCGTGCGCAGCGAGCCCAGATGCAGGGGACCCGTGGGGGAGGGGGCGAAGCGACCGTCGGCGGACATCGTCGGTGTGAGATGCTCGCAGCCCAGCATGGCGACCGGGGATCAACGCAAGAGCGGCTGGGCGCCGCTCGTCCATCCGGACTACCGGCGACTGTGGGGCGCGCAGTTCACCAGCAACGTCGGCTCGTGGATGCAGACGGTCGCCGCGCAGTGGGTGATGACGTCGCTCTCGTCCTCCGCGGTGCTGCTGACCGCCACCTCGGCGGCCGGCAGCATTCCGGTGCTGCTGCTGGCGATTCCAGCAGGCGCGCTCGGTGACCTGATCGATCGCCGCAAGCTGATCGTCGTCGCCCAGACGATCATGCTGCTCGCGGCAGCCGGTCTGGCGGTGCTCTCGGCAGTCAAAGCGCTGACGCCGGGGACGCTGATCGCGCTGCTATTCGTGATCGGCGCCGGTAATGCCGCCGGTGCGGCCACGTGGCAGACGCTGCAACCCGAGCTGGTGCCGCCGGAAGACCGCCCGCAGGCGATCGCGCTCGGCTCGGTCAACCAGAACCTGGCGCGGGCCGTCGGGCCGGCGGTCGGTGGCCTGCTGCTGACCGCCACCAGCGCTGCGCTCGTGTTCGGCGTCAACGCCTTCTCGTTCGTGGCAGTCCTCGGTGCCGTGATGATCACCCGGATCCCGAAGCGCACGAGTGATCTGCCGCCTGAGCACGCCTTTGCGGCGATGCGGGCAGGGGGCCGGTTCGTGGCGAACTCGCCACAGCTGCTGGCGGTGATCCTCAGGGCTATCGCGTTCGTGTTCCTGGCGGGGTCGATCTGGGCGCTGCTGCCATTGGTCGCCCGCCACCGGCTCGGCCTCGGCTCGGGCGGATACGGCCTGCTTCTCGGCTGCGTCGGGATCGGAGCGCTGCTCGCAGCGAACTTCGGACCGGCACTCAAGCAGCGGCTGACGCCCGGTCAGATCTACGCGCTGTCTGGCATCGTTGTCGCTGCGGCCGCAGCGCTGCTGGCAGTGACCCACAGCATTGCGCTCACCGCGGTTGCGCTCGTGTTCGCGGGTGCCGCCTGGATCACGGCGCTGGGGGTCCTGAGCACGGCTTACCAGGCCCAGCTCCCCGGCTGGGTCAAGGCCCGCAGCTACGCGTACTACCTGGTGGCGTTCCAGGGGGCCAGCGGCATCGGCGCGCTCGCGCTCGGGGCCGTGGCGCAGGGGACGACGCTCGTCACCGCGCTGCTTGTCGTCGCGATCGGTCTCCTCGTCACGACGGCCCTCACCTGGCGGCTCCCCCTGCCCGGTCCGCCCGCCACACCGGCGGCGCCCGCATCTGACCCGCTGCCGCTGCCTGAGCTCGCCGAGGACGAGCAGGCGCCGGTGGTGGTCACCGTCCACTACGCGCTGGCGTCAGGCCAGGTCGACGCGTTCCTCGAGGAGTCCCGGGAACTGCGCCGGATCCGCCGGCGCACCGGCGCCGTCCACTGGCACCTGACCCATGATGTCGAAGACCCCGACCTGTTCACCGAGACGTTCATCGTCGGATCGTGGGCCGAGCATCAGCGCCAACACGCCCGGCTGCAGCCGGGAGAGCAGGCGCAGATCGATCGGATCGATCGGCTGCTCCGAGACGGGCGCTCGCGCGAGGCGAGCCACGCACTCGGCGTGCGCCTGCGCTGATTCGTGCAGGCGAGTGACGGGGGTCACTTGAGTAAGGGGTTGCCCAGATTCAACTAAGGCCCCTTACCCGTGATGCGACTGCGAAGTGCCGATGTGAGGATGCCCGGCTTAGGCCATTCTGAATATCACGCTCTCCCCTCAGAGCGGAACCACCAGGAGGCACATCATGAGCAACTTCTTCAGCAAGATCAAGGCAGGACTGGCAGACATGAACCGCGGCAACGATGCGCTGTTCACGCAGACGACCGACAAGACCACCGACAGGTATCTGCTCGGCAATCAGCGGCGCGTCTAACCCGCGCCGAGCGCTGCAGCACGCCAGTGCCGCAGCGGTCCCCTCTCTCCCCTCAGAAGCACCCCTCCCCCAAAAAAAGGGCCGGCACGATGCCGGCCCTCTTTTTTGCGTCTGCTGGCTCCGTCGAGCGCAGAGACCTCAGACGGGTTTCTTGCCGCTCTTCTTGTTGCGCTTGAGGATCTTGAGGATCGGGTCATACCGCTGGTCGACGACGCGCTCCTTGAGCGGAATGATCGCGTTGTCGGTGATGTGGATCCCCTCGGGACAGACCTCGGTGCAGCATTTGGTGATGTTGCAGAGCCCGACGCCCGCCTGATCCGCGACGAGGTTGGTGCGATCAAGCGCATCGAGCGGATGCATGTCGAGCGACGCCAGCCGGATCATGAACCGCGGCCCGTAGTACTTGTTCTGCAGCTTGTGGTCACGCAGGATGTGGCACACGTCCTGGCACATGAAGCACTCGATGCACTTGCGGAACTCGCTCATCCGGTCGGTGTCGTCCTGGCCGATCAGGTAGTCCTCGGGCAGGCCCTCGCGCGGGGTGAACGGCGGGATCTTCTTGTTGACCTCGTAGTTCCACGAGACGTCGGTGACGAGGTCACGGATCAGCGGGAACGCGCGCATCGGCTCGACCATGATCGGCTCGTCGGCCGGGAGGTGATCGAGTCGGGTCTTGCACATCAGCCGCGGTTTGCCGTTGATCTCGGCGCTGCACGAGCCGCACTTCGCGGCCTTGCAGTTCCAGCGCACCGCCAGATCGGGCTCCTGCGACCGCTGGATCTCGAGCACCGCGTCGAGCACGACCATCCCCGGCTCGGTATCGAGGTTGTAGGTGACCAGCTCGCCCGAATTGAGATCGCCCCGCCAGATCTGGAAGGTTCGTGGGCCGCCGGCGTGAAGTTCCTCGCTCATTTGCCTGCCGCCTCCTGTTCCTTGCGGGACTTGATCAATTCGGCGAGATCATCCTTGGTCACGACCGGCTTGGCGGTGAGCGTCATGTCGTCGCCCGTTCCGGAGACCAGGATGTTGTGCTCCGACCAGTAGTCGGAGTAACCGGTGAAATCGAGGCGGCTGTGACCGCCGCGGGACTCCTCGCGCATCAGCGCGCCGCGGGCGATCGCCAGGGACACGAGGATCATGTTCTGGAGCTCACGGCACAGCTGCCAGCCCGGGTTGTAGTCGGGCCGTGGGGACGGGGAGCGGACGTTCTTGGCGCGCTCGTATAGCACCTCGACCTTGCCGATCGCGGTTTCGAGGCCCTCCTTGTCACGGAAGATCCCGACGCCGTCACCCATCGCCTTCTGCAGCTCCTTGTGGAGCAGGAACGGGTTCTCCGCGCCCTCCGAGGAGCCGCCGGTCAGGTACATGTCGGCCTCGGCCTGCGCCTCGCGCCAGACGTCGTCGGAGATCGACGGGGCCTCCTGGTGCTTGATCCGCTCGATCGCGCCGAGCCCGGCACGGCGGCCGAACACGAGCAGATCACCGAGCGAGTTCCCGCCGAGGCGGTTTGAGCCGTTCATCCCGCCCGAGGCCTCGCCGGTCGCGAACAGACCCGGGACCCGCGTCTCGCCGGTGTCGGCGTCGACCTTGACCCCGCCCATGAAGTAGTGGCAGGTGGGGCCGACCTGCATCGGCTCCTTGGTGATGTCGACGCCGGCCAGCTCCATGAACTGGTCGTACATCGACGGCAGCCGCTTGCGGACGTAGTCGGAATCGAGATGCGAGACGTCGAGGTAGGCGCCGCCGTGCGGGGTGCCGCGACCCTCCTGCACCTCGGTGTAGATCGACCGCGCGACGACGTCACGGGTGGACAACTCCATCCGCTTCGGGTCATAGCGCTCCATGAAGCGCTCGCCGTCCTTGTTGCGCAGGATCCCGCCCTCACCGCGGACCGCCTCGGTGACGAGCAGGCCGGCGACCCCTGGCGGATACACCATCCCGGTCGGGTGGAACTGTACGAACTCCATGTCGAGCAGCTCGGCGCCGGCCTGGTACGCGAGGGCGTAGCCGTCACCGGTGCAGTCCTGCGAGTTGGAGGTGATCTTGTAGATCCGGCCCGAGCCGCCGGTCGCGAGGATCAGCGCCTTGCAGCTGAACGCCACATAGTCCCCGGTCGCCCGCCGGTAGCCGAAGCAGCCGACGATCCGGTCGCCGTCCTGGATCAGCTTCGTGATCGTCGTCTCCATGAACACGTCGACGCCCGAATGGACGGTCTTGTCCTGGAGCGTGCGGATCAACTCGAGGCCGGTGCGGTCGCCGATGTGGACGAGCCGCTTGTACGTGTGGCCGCCGAAGGCGCGCTGGGACATCTTCTTCTCCGGCGTGCGGTCAAACACCGCGCCCCAGTGCTCGAGCTCGCGGGCGCGGTCGGGGACCTCACGCGCGTGCAGCTCTGCCATCCGCCAGTTGTTCAGGTACTTGCCACCGAACATCGTGTCCTGGAAGTGGGTCTGCCAGTTGTCCTCGGGGGCGACGTTGCCGAGTGAGGCGGCGAGGCCGCCCTCGGCCATCACCGTGTGCGCCTTGCCCAGCAGGGACTTGCAGATGACGGCGGTTCGCGCGCCCGCCTCGGAGGCGGCGATCGCGGCACGCAGGCCGGAACCGCCGGAACCGAGCACGAGCACGTCGTAATCGTGCTTCTCGAGATCAGGCATGGCTAGAAGATGTGGTGCGGGTCGGTGAACACGCCGCTGCCGGCGAGCCACAGGTACAGGTCGCAGCCCCAGACGGTGAACATCGAGATCCACGCCCACTGCGCATGCTTGACGTTGAGGACCGTGATCTTCTGCCACCACGTGTGGCGGGTCTTCGCGGTGGAGCTGCAGTCGAAGCAGTCGAGCTTGCCGCCGATGATGTGGCGGAAGCTGTTGCAGCCGAACGTGTAACCCGACAGGCAGGCGACGTTGATGAACATGATCGCGGAACCGACGCTGACACCGAAGGCGGTGCCGCCGGAGGCCGTTGTGTAGAACAGCCCGCGGATCGCGTCATACAGCAGGAAACCGACGACGATCGCGGCGAAGTAGAAGAAGAACCGGTGCAGGTTCATGAACACCAGCGGCAGCTTCGTCTCGCCGGTGTACTTCTTGCGGGCGATGCCGGCGACCGCGCAGGACGGCGGCGCCAGGAAGTAGCTGCGATAGATCGACTTGCGGTAGTAGTAACACGTGGTGCGCATCCCGAGCGGGGCCCACAGCACGAGCAGCGACCACGGCAACGTCGTGTGGAAGCTGAAGAACCCGGCCAGGTTTGGGGAGAACATCGGTGACTGCAGATGGGCGCCGTCGGTATAGACCCCCGGGTACTTCGTCGCAGTGACGACCCGGAGGATCGTGTAGACGCCGAACAGGGAGAGGACGGTGACGACGAGGAACGGCTGGATCCACCAGGCATCGCGGCGGCTAGTCGTCCCAAGCTTGCGAGGTGCGGTGGCAGTTGCGCTCATGAAATGGCAAGGGTGGGGGAGCAGGACATCGAGGCGAGCATATTGATTAACAAGCGGTGAACGCCTCCTCGTTCGGGTCACCAGCTCCAGATATAGGAGCGACCTATATCTGCGATCTATCGTCGATCGGGTGGGGTCCCAGCCGTATCGGTCACCGGCGCCCCGCGAGCGGGTAGGGTGGCGGCTGGTGGAGCGCACCTTTGACGTCATCGTGATCGGAGCCGGGCCCGCGGGCGAGGTCTGCGCCGGGCGCCTGGCCGACGGCGGCCGCTCGGTGGCGATCGTCGAGCGCGATCTCGTCGGCGGCGAATGCTCGTTCTACGCGTGCATGCCGTCGAAGGCGCTGCTGCGGCCCGGCGAGCTGCTGGCCGAGGCCCGCCGCGTCCCCGGGGTCCCGATCGCCGGCGGCTCCCTGGACGTGCAGGCGGTGCTCGACCGCCGAGACGAAGTGATCCACGACCTCGATGACTCGGCCCAGTTGCCATGGATCGAGGACAAGGACATCGCGCTGTTCCGCGGCTCCGGACGGCTCGACGGCGAGCGGCGCGTCGTCGTCGGCGACGACGTACTGATTGCGGAGGAGGCCGTTGTGCTCGCAGCGGGGTCGACCGCAGCGATGCCGCCGATCCCAGGCCTCGACACCATCTCCGCCTGGTCAAACCGGCAGATCACGACCGCCAAACACGTTCCCGCCTCGCTGCTGATTCTCGGTGGCGGCGTCGTCGGCGTCGAGATGGCGCAGGCGTGGGCGTCGCTCGGATCGCAGGTGACGATCATCGAGGCCGCCGACCGGCTGATCTCCCGCGAGGAGCCCCTCGCCTCCGGCTTTGTCACCACGGCGCTGCAGGAGGCCGGCGTGCACGTTTCGCTCGGCGATCCGGTGGCATCGGTCGCACAGGAGGCAGACACCGTCACCCTGACCTTGGAGAGCGGCACGACCTTTAGTGGCGCCGTCGTGCTCGTCGCCGTCGGCCGCAAGCCGCTCAGCGCCGATCTCGGACTCGACACCGTCGGCGTCTCCCCGGCCAAGGGCGGCTTCATCGAGGTCGATGCCTCGCTGCGAGTCGGCGGCTCGCCCTGGTTGTATGCGATCGGCGATGTCAACGGCCGCGCACTGCTGACCCACGCCGGCAAGTACCAGGGGAGGATCGCCGCCGACGCGATCCTCGGCGAGCCGCGGGCGCGGGCCTGGGCCGACACGCCCGGTGCACCACGCGCGATCTTCACCGATCCGCAGGTGGCGGCCGTCGGGCTGACCGAGGCCGAGGCCCGGGATCAGCTTGGTGAGGAGCGCGTCGTGACGATCGACCTCGACACGGAGGCGACCGCCGGCGCCTCATTCCACGGGCGCGGCGCACCCGGCAAATCGCGGTTCGTGGTCGACGCCGAGCGCTGCCTGCTCGTCGGCGTGACGTTCTGCGGCCCGGATGTGGCCGAGTGGCTGCATGCGGCCTCGATCGCGGTCGTCGCCGAGGTCCCGCTCTCCCGGATCGCACATGCGATCGCCCCGTTCCCGACCCGTAGTGAGCTATGGCTGCAGTTCATCGAGGCGTTCGAGAAGGAGCGCGGGCTCAGCCTGCATTCGTAGTGTGCGGGCAGGCCCGTTGGCCTGCCCCCAGGGCCGCTACGACCTGCCGAGCCAGCCCGGGGCCTGCGCGCAGAACTCGGCCGGATCGAGAGTCCCGGCACCGGCTGGAACGGCGCCGAGCAGCGGCACAGCGTGGCGGCTCAGGTAGTCGCGGTTGCTGAGGTCAATCGCATCGGGCGCCTGCGGCCAGGAGCCGATCACAAGTCCCGTCACCGTGATGTTGCGCCGCCTGAGGGCCTCGACGGTCAGCTCCGTGTGGTTGAGCGTTCCGAGCGCGGCGCGGCAGACGATGATCGTCCCGGCTAAGGCGGTGGCGCTTGCCATGTCGGCGAGGGTGTCGCCCTTCTCGGTCAGCTGGACGAGCAGCCCGCCGGCGCCCTCGACGAGCGTGTGGTCGTGGTCAGCGGCCAGGTTGGCGATCTGCTCCAGATGCTCGACGATCGGCGGAAGTGTGATTCCGGCCCGCTGAGCGGCGGCGACCGGGGCCATCGGATCGGGCAGCCGGATCCCCTCGTGCACCTCGACCCCCGCCAGCTGGCGGACGACATCGATGTCGCCACCGCCGTCCTCGAGCCCAGCCTGGGTCGGTTTGTAGACCGCGACGCTGTTTCTGTCGGCGGCCAGCGTCGCCGCGAGTGCTGCGGTGACGATCGTCTTGCCCACGCCGGTGTCGGTTCCGGTGACGAAGATGACCCGCGGAAGGGTGATCACCGGCTGAGCGTCGCGACGGGGGCGGCCGTCGCGACGGGGGCGGCCGCCGCGACGGGTGCGGCAGCGAGCGGTGCGGCGCCCGCGAGTGGGGCGGCCGCCAGCTGCGCGGCCATCGCCGCCGCATCGGCAGCGGCCTCGATCCCGACTCCGGAACGCGCGGTCAGGCGCAGCCGCGATCGCCCGTCGGGAACGCTCGGCGGCCGGAAGCAACCGACGAGGACGCCGGCGTCATACATCGCCGCTGCCGCGGCAACCGCTCGGTCAGGCTCGCCGATCATGATCGACTGCACGGCCCCGGCGGCACCGGGAATGCCAGCAGCACCGGCGATCGCCGCCGCGACCGCGTGCAACCGTGCGACCCGTTCGGGCTCGGCGGTGATCACGCCGCAGGCGGCCGCCGCTGCCGCTGCCGGTCCCGGCGCCAGCGCCGTGTCGAAGATGAAGGTTCGGGCCGTGTTGACGAGATGCTCGCGGATCAACTCCGAGCCGAGCACGGCACCACCCTGGGAGCCGAGCGCCTTCGACAGAGTCGCCGTCACGACCACGTGCTCGGCGCCGGCCAGGCCGGCGGCATGGACGGCGCCCCGCCCGCCGCCGGCGACCCCGATCCCGTGCGCCTCGTCGACGACGAGCAGCGCGTCGTACTCGGCGCACAGCGCGGCGGTGGCGGTCAGGTCGGCAGCGTCGCCGAGCACCGAGTAGATCGACTCGACGACGACCAGCGCTCGCGGACGGGACCGGTTGCGCAGCAGGACGGCGAGCGTGTCGAGGTCGCGGTGGGGGCAGATCTCGACCGGGGAGCGCGCCAGCCGCGTCCCGTCGATCAACGACGCGTGGATATGGGCGTCCGTGACGATCAGCGTGTCAGGATCGCCGAGCGAGGTGATGACCGCGAGATTCGCGGCATAGCCACTGGAGAACACGAGGCACGCGGGCTGGCCGGTGAGCGCCGCCAGTTCGAACTCGAGCTGTTCATGCACCGTTGTCGTGCCGGTCACGACCCTGGAGGCGCGCGCGCTGGTGCCATATCGAGCGGTCGCAGCGTTGGCGGCATCACGCAGGCGCGGATCGCCGGCCAGGCTCAGGTAGTCGTTCGAGGCGAGGTCGAGCAGGCCGGAACGCGACTGGGCGTTGCGGGTGACGTCGGCGCGGCGCACGCGTGAGTCGCTGACCCGGTTCTCGGCGACCTCCTCAAGCCACTCGTTGAAACGGGTCATTAGCCGTGTACCTCGGCGACGGCAGCGACGATCGCGTCGCCGATCGTGGCGATCTGATGGGGGGTGCAGATGAACGGGGGCATCGTGTAGACGAGGTCGCGGAAGGGCCTGACCCAGACGCCGCGCTCGAGTGCTGCACGGGTGAGCGCGACCACATCGACCGGCTCATGGAGCTGCACGACCCCGACCGCCCCGAACGTGCGGACGTCCTTGACCGTCGCGAGATCCGAGGCCGGCGCCAGCGCACGGGTCAGCTCGTGCTCGATCTCGGTGACGCGCTGCAGCCGTTCGGCGGTCATCAGCGACAGTGACGCGTTTGCGACAGCGCAGGCGAGCGGGTTGGCCATGAACGTCGGGCCGTGCATCAGTGCGCGCTGCTCGGAATCGGTGATCGCGGCGGCGACGGCGTCGCTGCACAGCACCGCGGCCAGCGTCAGGTAGCCGCCGGTCAGCGCCTTGCCGACGCACATCACATCCGGGGCGATACCGGCGTGCTCGCAGGCGAAGATCGTGCCGGTGCGGCCGAAGCCCGTCGCGATCTCATCCGCGATCAGCAGCAGACCGTACTCGTCCGCGATGTGACGCAACGTCTGCAGGCACGCCGCTGGGTAGACGTGCATCCCGCCCGCGCCCTGAAGGACCGGCTCGACGATGATTGCCGCGACGCTCTGGTGGTGTTCGGCCAGAAGCACGTACGCGTGGCGCGCCCAGTTTTCGATCTGCTCCTGCGTTGCGTCGGCTGCGGGTGGCCGTGGCAGGAACAGCTGCTCGGCAACCAGTCCCGGGAACAGCGAGTGCATCCCGTCGACCGGATCGCAGACGCTCATCGCGCCGGTCGTGTCGCCGTGGTAGGCACCGCGCAGCGCGACGAAACGCCGGCGCTTCGGTCTCCCAACCGCGGCCTGGTACTGGACCGCGAGCTTTAGCGCCACCTCGACCGAGACCGACCCCGAGTCCGCGAAGAACACGTGCCGGAGCGGCTCCGGCGCCACGTCGACCAGCCGCTCGGCCAGCTCGATCGCCGGCTCATGCGTGAGGCCGCCGAACATCACGTGGCTGAACCTCTCGGCCTGCTGTCTCAGCGCGGCGTCGAGCACCGGGTTGCGGTAACCGTGAATCGCGCACCACCACGAGCTCATCGCATCGATCGGCGCGAAGCGCGTCCCGTCCGATCCCTCCAACGCCAGCGTCACGCCGTCGGCTGCCAGGACCGCGTATGGGCTCGGACCGTCGAGCGCAGCATACGGGTGCCAGAGGAGTCCGCGATCGCGGTCAAGCAGGGTTGTGTGAGCGGCCACGGCGGCCACGGCGCTATGCGTTCGGTGCCAACTCGGTGCCGGCGCCGCGGCGGCGCAGCGACACCTGCGGCTGACGATCGACAGCCTCGACCTCGGCCGGCTGCTCGGCGTCCTGGCCCGAGAGGACCCGGAAGCCGGCGTCCGCGATCATTTCGAGGTCGGCCTGTGCGGCCTGCCCCTCGCTCGTCAGGTAATCCCCGAGGAACAGTGAGTTGGCGAGGTTCAGCGCCTGGGACTGCAGCGTGCGCAGGTGCATCTCCCGCCCGCCCGCCATTCTGATCTCCTTGTCGGGGCAGGTGAACCGGGCGAGCGCCAGGATCCGCAGGCAGCGCAGTGGCGTCAGCAGCTTCGTACCCGCAAGCGGCGTGCCGTCGAACGGCATCAGGAAGTTGACCGGGATCGAGTCGCTCTCAAGCGTGCGCAGCGCGAACAGCGCGTCGATCACCTCGTCATCGCTCTCACCCATCCCGACGATCAGACCCGAGCACGGCGACAACCCGGCCGACTTGGCCTTGCCGACGGTCTCGACCCGGTCCTCGTAGGTGTGGGTCGAGCAGATCTCGGAGTAGCGGGATTCGCTCGTATTCAGGTTGTGGTTGTAGGCGTCGACCCCGGCTGACTTCAACTGCTCGGCCTGGCCGTCACGGAGGATCCCGAGGCAGGCGCAGACCTCGATGTGCGGATGCTCGGCCTTGAGCTCGTCGACCATCGTCGCCACCCGTTCGACGTCGTGAGCGCTCGGACCGCGGCCACTGGCGACCATGCAGATCCGGGAGGCGCCGCCCTCGATCCCGGCGCGCATCTGCTCAAGCGCGTCCTCCTGGGGAAGCCAGCGATACTTGAGGACGTCGGCCTCGGAACCGAGCCGCTGCGAGCAGTAGCTGCAGTCCTCGGGGCACAACCCGGACTTCAGGTTGACCAGGTAGTTGACCTTGACCCAGTTATCGAAGTGCGCGCGGCGCAGCCGTCCACCGGCTGCCACCAGCTCCGCCACCTCGGAATCGGGCGCGGCGAGGATTGCGCGCGCGTCCTCGCGGCTCAGTGTGCCGCCGGAGAGCTGTTGCTCAGCGAGATCGAACCAGTTATTGAACACCGTTCAAACGGTATCAGCCGCCGCCAGCGCTGACAATGTCTGAGATGGCACTGAGCCGCGACCAGATCGTCTCGACCGCTCACCGGATCCTGGCCGAGCAGGGCCTCGGGGCGCTGACGATGCGCGGGCTCGCGCAGGCGCTCGGCGTTCAGCCCGGCGCCCTCTACTACCACGTCGCCAGCAAGCAGGACCTGCTTGTGGCCGTCGCCGAGCAGATCCTCGACGAGAGCGCTGTCGCCGATGATCCGGGCACCGCGGCGCAGGCGATCCGCGCGGCGCTGCTGCCGATCCGTGACGGCGCTGACGTCGTCTCGTTCGTCAATGCCTTCCGGCCGGACGCTCTGACCCCGTTCACCCAGTTGACGCGGCTGTTCGGCGAGGGGCCGGAGGCCGGCTGGGCCGCCCAGACCGTGATCCACTACGTGCTCGGGTTCGTGGCCGAGGAACAGAACCGGGCAGAGCTGGTCCGCGCCAAGATCCTGCCGCCCGGCGCCGGGGGCGCGTCGTCGGAGGACGCGTTTCGCTTCGGAGTGGAGGCGATCCTGCGGGGCCTCCGGGGTGGTGGGGCCAACGGGCCCCACCCCAATCAAGACAATGACTCGTCGAGCTCCCCGAGCGTCTCTGTCAGCTCGAGGTTGAGCGAGTAGTCGACCGGGCAGGCGATCACCGAGACGGTGTCATCGGCGAGCGCCTGCTGCAGCGTCGGCAGCAGCTGGTCGGCCGCCTCGATCTTGTATCCCTTGGCGCCGAAGCTCTCCGCGTAGGCGACGAAGTCCGGGTTCGAGAACGCGGTGTCGAAGTTCTCGCCCAGCTCGAGATCCATCTTCCACTTGATCAGGCCGTACTCGTCATCGACCCAGATCAGGATCACCATCGGGATCCGCTCGCGCAGGGCGGTCTCGATCTCCTGGGAGTTCATCAGGAAGCCGCCGTCGCCGGTCGCGACCAGGACCTTCGCCTCGGGCTTGGCGATCTTCGCGCCGATCGCGCCCGGGAGTGACCATGCCATCGTCGAGAGGCCGTTGGAGATCAGGCACGTGTTCGGGGCAAACGTCGGGTACAGGCGCGCCATCCACATCTTCAGGGCGCCCGTGTCGACGAGCACGATGTCATCGCGGCCGAGCGCCTCGCGGGTGTCGGCGATGATCCGCGACGGGGCCAGCGGGAAGCGGTCGTCGGCAGCGCCGCGGTCGAGCTCGTCGGACAGCATCGCCCGGATCCGCTGCTCGCCGAGCTCAGGTTCGAACCGGTGGTCAACGGTGTCGGCGAGCGCCTCGAGCGTGCGTGGGATGTCCGACTGCAGCCCGACCTCGACCTCGTAGTGGACGTCGACCTCGGCCGGGAAGCGATGGATGTGGATGATCTTCTTGTCGGAGTCCGGGTTGATCCGGACCGGGTCGAACTCCTGCAGCTCGTAGCCGACGGCGATGATCGCGTCGGCCTTGTCGAAGCCGAAGTTGACGTAGTCGTGGCGCATGAAGCCGACAGCGCCGAGTGCGAGCGGGTGGTCGTCGGGGAACACGCCCTTGCCGTGGAAGGTCGTGGCGACCGGGATGTCCAGCTGCTCGGCGAACCGGCTGCAGCGCCGGCCCCGCGTCGGCACGGGCGGCGCCGTGACCGGCGAGCACGATCGGGCTCTGCGCGCCTGCGCAGGACCTCGGCGGCGCGGGCGAGCTGGCTCGGCGAGGGCTCGTCGGGGCGGGGCGGGTTGATCTCAGCGGCCGCAGCGCCTGCCGGGGCGGGAGACTTCTCGACGTCCTCGGGGATCGCCAGGTAGACCGGCGCCGGGCCGCTCGGTCTGGGCCAGCTTGAACGCCTTGCGGATCATCTCCGGCACCGCCTCGGGGGTCGGGACCAGCTCCGACCACTTCGTCACCGGGCGCGAACATCGAGACGAGGTCGATCCCCTGGTGGGACTCCTTGAACGACCGGTTCATCCCGACCTGGGCCGACAGCGCGACCACGCGGCGTGGAGTTCGTGGTGGCGTCGGCGACGCCGAGCATCAGGTTGATCGCGCCCGGGCCGAGCGTCGCCGAGCACACGCCCGCCTTGCCGGTCAGGCGGCCGTAGACCTCGGCCATGAACGACGCCGCCTGCTCATGGCGGACCAGCACGTAGCGGATCGAGCGAGCTGGGCGAGCGCGCGGACACGTGGATGTTCTCCTCGCCGGGGATCCCGAAGACGTGGTTGACACCCTCGTTCTCGAGGCAGCGGACCATCAGATCGGCAATTGATTGCTCAGACATGTCCGTTGACACTACCCAGTGCGGTCAGTTGGCTTTCGCGAAATTCGCGAGGTAATCCATCGCCTGGATCGCTCGGCTGCCGTACCAGGAGGTCATCTCGCCGTCGATCAGCGAGACCTTCGCTGTCGGGAACGCGGCTTGGAGCTCGGGGATGTGGTGCTCTTTGAAATGAAACGGCTCGCTCGAGAGGAGCACGCGGTCGATCGGGCTATCGACGAAGGACCTTGGGTCCACTGTTGGATAGCGCTCGGTCGCGCTGGCGGGGACGGTATGCCAGTTGATCAGGGCCAGAGTGTTCGAGATGTAGGTCTCGCGGGAGATCGTCATGTACGGCGCGCGCCAGATCAGATAGAGCACGTTCTGCGCCTCGAGCTCAGTCTGTTGGACTGCGCTCAGGGCGGATTCGAATTTCGAACAGAGCTCCTCAGCCTCGTGCTCACGGCCGAAAGCGGACCCGAGCCGCCGGTACAGGGTGAGGTTGTCCTCGGGCGCGATCGGGTGCGTGACGATGATCTCCGGCCCCAGCGCCTCGATCGCGTCGACGTCCTCGATGCGGTTCTCATCGACGTTGACGATCACGTGCGTGGGCTCGAGCTCCGCGATCTTCTCGAGCTTGAGGTCCTTGGTGCCACCGACCTTAGGGATGTGCCGGACCGTCTCCCAGGGGTGGATGCAGAACCCGGTGCGGCCGACGAGCTGGTCGGCGAGGTCGAGGTCGCAGACGAGCTCGGTGATGCTCGGGACGAGGCTGATGATCCGGGACTCGGTCACGGGGCCGACGCTAGCTTCTTCTTCTGCAACGAATGAGTCGTAGAGACACATTAAGTGCAGAAGAAAGAGTCCCTGCCAGGATCGCGGCCTCGCTCGGCCGCTACATGTTGCGGCGGTACTCGCCCCCGACGTCATACAGGGCGCCGGAGATCTGTCCAAGCGAGGCGACCTTCACCGCGTTCATCAGCGCCGCGAAGACGTTGCCGCGGGACCGGGCGACCTCCTGGAGACGAGCCAACTCCGCGTCCCGGCGGTCGGCGGCGCGGTCCTGGAAGGCGCGAACGTTTGCGATCTGGGCGCGCTTCTCGTCGTCGCTCGAACGCATCAGCTCGAGCTTGTCGATCTGTTCACCATGGCCGTCCTTGGGCAGGAACGTGTTGACCCCGATCAGCGGCAGCTCGCCGGTGTGCTTGAGCCGCTCGTACAGCAGGCTCTCCTCCTGGATCCTCGACCGCTGGTACATCGTGTCCATCGCGCCGAGCACGCCGCCCCGCTCCGAGATGCGGTCGAACTCGGCGTAGACGGCCTCCTCGACGAGGTCGGTCAGCTCGCCGACGATGAACGACCCCTGCCATGGGTTCTCGTTGAAGTTGAGTCCGAGCTCGCGGTTGATGATCAGCTGGATCGCCACCGCCCGGCGGACTGACTCCTCGGTCGGGGTCGTGATCGCCTCGTCGTAGGCGTTGGTGTGCAGGCTGTTGCAGTTGTCGAAGATCGCATACAGCGCCTGCAGCGTCGTGCGGATGTCGTTGAAGCTGATCTCCTGCGCGTGCAGCGATCGGCCGCAGGTCTGGACGTGGTACTTGAGCATCTGCGACCGCGGGCTGGCGCCGTAGCGCTCGCGCATCGCCCGCGCCCAGATCCGCCGCGCGACCCGGCCGATCACGGCGTACTCGGGATCCATGCCGTTGGAGAAGAAGAAGCTGAGGTTCGGAGCGAAGTCGTCGATCTGCATCCCGCGCGCGAGGTAGTACTCGACGATCGTGAACCCGTTGGCCAGCGTGAACGCCAGCTGACTGATCGGGTTCGCTCCGGCCTCAGCGATGTGGTAGCCGCTGATCGAGACGCTGTAGAAGTTCCGGACCTCGTTCTCGACGAAGTACTCCTGGACGTCACCCATCATCTTCATCGCGAACTCGGTCGAGAAGATGCAGGTGTTCTGGGCCTGATCCTCCTTGAGGATGTCGGCCTGGACGGTGCCGCGAACCATCCGCAGCGTCTCCGCCTTGATCCGCTCGTAGACCTCGGGCTCGACAACCATGTCGCCGGAGGCGCCGAGCAGTCCGAGTCCAAGGCCCTCGTTCCCGTCGGGGAGCTCGCCGGCGTACGCCGGACGGCCGCCGTGCTGCTCGAAGTAGGCGTCGAGCTTCTTCCGGGCGGCGTCCCAGCCGCCGGTCTCCTTCAGATGGAGCTCGACCTGCTGGTCGATCGCGGCGTTCATGAAGAACGCGAGGATGATCGGCGCCGGTCCGTTGATCGTCATCGACACCGAGGTTGATGGCGCGCAGAGGTCAAAGCCCGAGTAGAGCTTCTTGGCGTCGTCGACGGTCGCGATCGAGACGCCGGAGTTGCCGACCTTGCCGAAGATGTCGGGCCGCTCGTGCGGGTCCTCGCCGTACAGCGTCACCGAGTCAAACGCCGTCGAGAGGCGGGCTGCCGGCTGGCCGTGGCTGAGGTAGTGGAAGCGGCGGTTGGTGCGCTCCGGGGTGCCCTCGCCGGCGAACATCCGGGTCGGGTCCTCGCCTTCGCGGCGGTACGGGAAGACACCGCCGGTGTACGGGTAGGAGCCGGGCAGGTTCTCCTTCATCATGAACCGCAGCCGGTCACCCCAGCCGTCGAGTCGCGGCGGGGCGATCTTCGGGATCGCGGTCCCGCTCAGCGACTGGCGGTAGTTCTCGCCGGTGATCTGCTTGTCGCGAACCGTGTAGCTGAACTGCTCGTCGGTGATGCCCTTGATCCGTTCGTCCCAGCTGCCAAGCAGCTCACGGGCCTCCTTGCCGAGCGCGTCGAGGGCCTCCGAGGCCTTCTCACGCAGCGTCGCTGTCGCGGCGTCCTCGTCACCGAGCAGCTTCGCCGCCCGGTCGCAGGCCTGGGCCTGGGCGGCGAGCTCTGCCTTGCCCTCGATGTCCTCGCGGATCTCGCGACCCTGGGCGGCGATCTCGGCCAGGTAGCGGACCCGGCTGCCGGGGATCAGGACGTTGCCGATCGGCTCCTTGACCTCCGGGTCGGCTCCGGGATCGAAGTCGGCGGTGCCGGTCGTTGTCGCGAGCTTCCGGCACAGGTTCGTGAACATCCACGTCAGACCGGGGTCGGCGAACTGGCTGGCGATCGTCGGATAGACGGGGACGTCGTCGTCCTTGAGCTCGAACGCGGTGTGGTTGCGCTTCCACTGCTTGCGCACGTCGCGCAGGGCGTCGAGCGCACCGCGCTTGTCGAACTTGTTGATCACGACGATCTCGGCAAGGTCGAGCATGTCGATCTTCTCGAGCTGACTGGCGGCGCCGAATTCGCTTGTCATCACATAGACGGGCAGATCGACGAGGTCGACGACCTCGGAGTCGCTCTGGCCGATGCCGGCGGTCTCGACGATGATCAGGTCGAAGCCCACCGTCCGTAGATAGGCGACCGCGTCGGCCAGAACCGCGCTCGTCGAGCGGTTGCTCGCGCGGGTTGCCAGGGAGCGCATGTAGATCTTCTCGTTGCGCAGGCTGTTCATCCGGATCCGGTCGCCGAGCAGGGCACCACCGGTGCGGCGGCGGGTCGGGTCGACGGCGAGCACCGCCATGTGGATCTCGGGGAAGGTATGCGTGAAGCGGCTCAGCAGCTCGTCGGTGACTGTGCTCTTGCCGGCGCCGCCGGTGCCGGTGATGCCGACGACCGGGACGGTCGTGTCGGTCGCTGCTGCTCGCTTGCGGAGGCTCGCGAGCTCGGCATCGGTGACCACGCCGTCCTCGATCGACGAGAGCGCCTGGGCGATCGTCAGGTCGACGACGTTGCCGCTTGAGCCATCGGTCGCGGTGGCGTCGGCGGGGGTGAGCGCGACCGTCGGCGCCGTCCGAGCTGCCCGATGCGCGACCGTCCGCTCGATCAGGTCATCGATCATCCCGACGAGACCCATCGCCATGCCGTCGTGTGGGTGATAGATCCGCTCGACCCCATAGGCCTGCAGCTCCGCGATCTCCTCGGGGGTGATCGTGCCGCCGCCACCGCCGAACACGCGGATGTGCGGCGCGCCGAGCTCAGCCAGCATGTCGACGACGTACTTGAAGTACTCGACGTGGCCGCCCTGGTAGGAGCTGATCGCGATCCCGTCGGCGTCCTCCTGGATCGCGGCACGGACGACGTCGGAGACGCTGCGGTTGTGGCCGAGGTGGACGACCTCGGCGCCGTGGTCCTGGATCAGGCGGCGCATCACGTTGATCGCCGCATCGTGACCGTCGAACAGTGACGCGACCGTGACGAAGCGCAACGGCGAATCCGGGGTTCCGTCGCCCTTCTGTGCCGCGGTTCCGGCCGTTGTCTGCGTGTCGCTGCTCACACCGTTCTCCTGGTCTCGAGGTCCTGCCGGTGGAGTTTACTCTAGGTTCCAACTATCGGAAGCCACACGACCCTCAAAGTCACGCTTCCGATGGTGAGCCTCAGCGTGGTTTGCGCTGCTCGGCGAGCGGCTGGCCGCTTGAGTCTGCGGCCTGGCCGGGCGGCCAGCGCCCGAACCAGTCGTCGCGGGCGCCGTCGATCGTCAGCACGGTGCCGCTGATGAAGTCACCGGCGGGGGAGGCGAGGTGGGCGACGAGCCACGCGATCTCCTCGGCGGTTCCAAGCCGGCCGGCGGGGATCGTCTGGGACATCATCTCGACCAGCGGCAGCGGGTACTTGGTCATGAACGTGTCCGTGCCGATCTGCCCGGGCGCGATCGCGTTGCATTTGATCCCGAACCGCGACCACTCGACCGCCAGCGTCCGCATCATGTTCTCGACGGCCGCACGCGCGGCGCCGGAGTGGACCATGCCCGGCATCCCGTTGTGCGGTGACAGGGTGATCGACACGACCTTCCCGCCGCCAGAGGGGATCATCGAGCGGGTTGCGAACCCGTGGGTCATCAGCCACGTCCCCTCGACGTTCAGCCGGATCACCGTGCGGAAGCCCTTTGGGGTGATGTCCTCCGCCGGCGAGAGGAACTGCCCGCCGGCGTTGTTGACGAGCAGGTCGACCTTGCCGTGCTCCTCGAGGACGCGGTCCACGAGCGCATCGACCTGATCCTCCTCGCGGATGTCACACAGGATCGGGTGCACGCGAGCAAACGGATCCAAGGCCGCCGACTCCTCGAGCGGCTCAACCCGCCGTCCACAGATCACGACCGTCGCGCCGAGCGAGCTCAGCTCCAAAGCGGTCGCGCGGCCGATCCCGGACCCACCGCCGGAGATGACGGCGACCTGACCGGCA
This sequence comes from uncultured Conexibacteraceae bacterium, assembly GCA_963778315.1. Classification (GTDB taxonomy): domain Bacteria; phylum Actinomycetota; class Thermoleophilia; order Solirubrobacterales; family Solirubrobacteraceae; genus Palsa-465. The sequence continues at coordinate 232,239 of CAVZTZ010000018.1, forward strand.
AGCAGATCGTCTCGGAACACCTGGGAGGCCATCAGGCGCGCAAGCTTATTGGGGAGGAAGCTTTTTCAGCCCGCCATATCTACCGTTAAGCCGAACCATGGACGGTTCACAAGCGATGGGGTACCGCAAAGCAGCTTCAATCGCGGCGACGACGCTGATCGGCGCCGCCTCCGTCGGCCTGCTCCTGTGGGTGGCGCCGCTGAGCAGCATCATCCGCCAGCTCGGGCATATGAACGTGTGGTGGATCACCGCCGCGGTCGCCTTCGAGATCGCCTCCTGCTTCAGCTATCCGGTCGTCTTCCGCCGCTTCTTCCCGGAGCCTCCGCGCGGCATCAGCAGCCGCGTGGCATGGATCGCGATGGGCGCCGGCGCGATCCTGCCCGGCGGCGACATCTCGTCCGCCGCGGCAACGGGCCTGATGCTCCGCAAGCATGGGATCGGCGCCACGAGGCTCGCGTCGCGGTGCGTGTCGCTGATGACGCTCCTGATCCTGTTCGGCTTCGTCGTCAACGGCGCTGCCGCGCTGTGGCTGCTGGTCGGGCTCCCGGGCGGTCCCCACAGCCTGCTCAAGGCCGGCGGCCCGCTGCTCGTGTCGATCATCGTGCTCGGCGGGTCCGCGGCGTTGATGCTCGCACTTCGGCGGCGCAAAACGGACCGTTCGCGGATTCTCCGGATCGCCGGCGACGGCATCGACGGCGCCTGGGCGGCCGGCAGGAAACTCGGTTTCGCGGTGCTCGGCTCGGCTGGCTTCCTGCTGCTGGACATCGGCGCGCTGTGGGCGACCGCGATGGGAACCGGTCATCCGATCCCGCTGCCGGCGCTGATGCTCGCCTACTTCATCGGCTACCTGGCGACGATGATCCCGGTTCCCGCCGGGATCGGCGTGCTCGATTCTGGGCTCGCCGGATGTCTTGTCCTCTACGGAATGAACCCCGCGGCGTCCGTCGGGGCCGTGCTGATGTACCACCTGATCGCGATCTGGGTCCCAGCCTGCGGCGGCCTGATCGCCTGGGCGCCCGTGCGGCGGGCAGCGGTCAGTAGTTGTCCGGCACCCAGCGAATCGACTCGATCGGCGGCCGCCGGTAGTTCGGATCCGCCTTCTGTCGTGGTGGCAGCTTCAGCTTCGGCTGCCTGACCTTCTTGTGCGGCACGGTGTCGAGCAGGTGGCGGATGCAGTTCAGCCGCGCCCGTCGCTTGACATCGGCATCGATCGACCACCATGGTGATTCGGGCGTGTCGGTGAACTCGAACATCCGGTCCTTGGCCTTGGCGTAATCGAACCAGCGCTTGCGTCGCCTCAAGGTCCATCGGCGAGATCTTCCAGCGCTTGAGCGGGTCGTTGATCGCGTCCTGGAAGCGGCGCTCCTGCTCATCGTCGGAGACCGAGAACCAGTACTTGATCAGGATGATCCCGTCGCGGATCAGCATGTGCTCGAACTCCGGGCGCTGCGCAGAAACTCCAGGTACTCGCTCCTCGGTGCAGAAGCCCATCACGTGCTCGACGCCGGCGCGGTTGTACCAGGAGCGGTCGAACAGGACGATCTCGCCAGCGGCCGGCAGGTGCGACACGTAGCGCTGGAAGTACCACTGCGACTGCTCGCGCTCGGTCGGCGTTCCGAGCGCCGCCACACGGCAGACCCGCGGGTTGAGCGGCTCGGTGATCCGCTTGATCGACCCGCCCTTGCCGGCGGCATCGCGACCTTCGAACAGCACGCAGACCCGCAGGCCGTTCTTCGTCACGCGGTCCTGCATCTGCACGAGTTCCAGCTCGAGCTTCGCGTACTCGGCCTCATAGACGGAGCGCTTCATCTTCTTCGCGGCGGGCATACGTTCGCGAACGTACCTGATTGGCGTCATCGGCGCAGCAGCTGGGTATCGCATGCTCATGACCCAATTTGGATACACGATGATGTGCGAGCAGTCCCGCCCCGACCAGCTCGTGCGCGACCTCCAGCACGCGGAGGACGCGGGCTTCGACTTCTCCGTGATCAGTGACCACTACCAGCCGTGGCTGGTGTCACAGGGGCACTCCGGGTACGCATGGTCGATCCTCGGCGCCGCCGCCCAGGCGACGGAGCGGATCGGCCTGATGACGTACGTGACCTGCCCGACCGTCCGCTACCACCCGGCCGTCGTCGCCCAGAAGGCGGCGACGATGCAGATCCTGTCGGGCGGTCGCTTCCGGCTCGGCCTCGGCGCCGGGGAGAACCTCAACGAGCACGTGGTCGGGAAGGGATGGCCCTCCGTCGGCCAGCGTCACGCGATGCTTGAGGAGGCGGTCGAGATCATCGGCGGCCTGTTCGACGCCGGCGACACACCCTTCAACTACCGCGGCGGCCATTTCGACGTCGAGAGCGCTCGCATCTGGGATCTACCGGATCAGCGCGTACCGATCGGGATCGCGGTCTCGGGACCGGATTCATGCCGGCTGGCAGGGCGCCACGCTGATCTGATGATCGCGGTCGAGCCGAAGCCGGAGCTGTGTGACATGTTCGACCGCGCTGGCGGCGCCGGCAAGCCGCGCGTCGGCCAGATGGCGATCTGCTTCGACGAGGATCGAGAGAAGGCGATCGAGCGGGCGCACGACCAGTTCCGCTGGTTCGGTTTCGGCTGGAAGGTCAATGCCGATCTCCCGAACCCCGACGGTTTCGAGGCGGCGAGCCAGTTCGTCACGCCCGAGCAGGTGGCCGAGTCGATTCCCTGCGGCCCCGACGTCGACGAGCACGTCGAGAAGCTGTTGCCGTTCCTCGAGGCGGGGTTCGACGAGCTGGCACTGGTACAGATCGGCGCCGACAGCCAGGACGCGTTCATCGACTGGGCGCAGCGCGAGCTGCTGCCGGCGCTGCGGGAGCTGCCGTCCCCGCTGAGCGCTCATGCGACCGTGTGAACGCCGAAGGGCCGCCCAGCGGGGCGGCCATCACCGACGGCTGCGGGACTCCGAGAGCCGGATCACGAGGTCCGCGACCAGGCCGGTCCAACCGGTCTGGTGCGACGCGCCGAGGCCGGCTCCGTTGTCGCCGTGGAAGTACTCGCTGAACAGGAGCTGGTCGTGCCACGCCGGATCGGACTGGAACCGCTGCACCTCGCCCCACATCGGGCGACGGCCGTCGGCGTCGTTGAGGAAGATCGAGATCAGCCGCGCGCCGATCTCGTCCGTGATCTGCTCGAGGGTCCGCTGCGAGCCTGACCCGTGGGGGAACTCGAAGGTCGTGGCGGAACCGAGGAACTGCGCGTAGCGCTGCAGGGCGCCAAGCACCAGATAGTTGACGGGAAACCAGATCGGCCCACGCCAGTTGCTGTTGCCGCCGAACAGCGGCGTCGTCGATTCGGCCGGCTCGTAGTCGACCGTCGAGCTGACCTCGCCTGAGATCCAGAACTCGAACGGATGCCCTCGGTAGGCGGCCGACAGCGACCGCAGCCCACGATCGGAGAGGAACTCGTCGGGATCGCCGAGCCGCTCGATGATCCGTGGGAGCCGGTCGTGGCCGACGAGCGCCATCAGCATCCCGGGACCGCTGGGGTCGTGCACGACCGCCTGCCCGTACTCGGGCCGCTTGCGGAGGAAGTCGGCGACGCGGCCGGTGAACTCGGTCAGACCGGCGACCGTCGACGGATCGGCGTGGGCGATCGCGCACAGCGGGATCAGGCCGGTCATCGAGCGGACCCGAACCGGGTAGGCGACGCCGTCGGCGGGGCGCCGGACGCGGTCGTAGTAGAAGCCGTCGGCCTCGTCCCAGAGGCCGCGCTCGTTGATCGCCGCGGCGATCAACGTGAAGTGCTCGAAGAACTTGATCGCGACGTCCTCGTAGGCATGGTCCTGCTCCGCCAGCACGAGCGCGATCTCGAGCATCGACAGGCAGTACAGGGCCATCCAGCCGGTGCCGTCGGCCTGCTCCAGCTGCAGTCCGTCGGGGAGCGGCTTTGAGCGATCGAACGGCCCGACATTGTCCATTCCCAGGAACCCACCGCCGAACAGGTTGTCGCCCTCCGGGTCCTTGACGTTCGCCCACCAGGTGAAGCCGAGCAGCAGCTTGTGGAACATGCGAACGAGCCAGGTGCGATCGCGGCTGCCGTCGATCACGTACACGGCGAGCGCCGCGATCGCGTGCACGGGCGGGTTGACGTCCCCGAAGTTCCATTCGTAGGCGGGCATCTGACCGTCGGGGTGCATGTACCACTCGCGCGTGATCAGCCGCAGCTGCTCCTTGGCGAACTCGGGATCGACGTGCGCCAGCGTGATGCAGTGGAAGGCGAGATCCCAGGCCGCGTACCAGGGGTACTCCCACTTGTCCGGCATCGAGATCACGTCGTGGTTGAACAGATGCCGCCACTTGGCGTTGCGGCCGCTCAGCCGCTCGGGCGGGGGGACCGGCTCTCCGGGGTCGCCGTCGAGCCAGCGGGCGACGTCATAGTGGAAGAACTGCTTGCTCCACAGCATCCCGCCGAACGCCTGGCGCATCACCGCGTGCTCGTCAGGAGTCGCGTTTGGGGCGATCGTCGCGTAGAACTCGTCGGCCTCGCGCTCGCGATCGGCCAGCGTCCGCACCCAGCCGGTATCAGTGTCGGCTGGCCCGTTGGCCAGCCGCAGACGGATCTCCGCAGACTCGCCCGACGCCACCTCGAGCTGGTACCAGAGCGCCGCCTTGGTCCCGGTCTGCGCCGGGTTGACCGTCGGCGCGCCACGGATCACGTGGTCGTCGATCCCGTCCTTCGGATACGGCGGTGAATGCGGGGCGCTGAACAGGTGCGCGGCGTTGGTCTCGTTGTCGCAGAACAGCGGCTGCGGGTTACCGTCGCTGGACAGCGTGAACGTGCCGAGGGTCGGCTCGGTCGCTGTCAGCACGCCGTCCGTGAGCGTGATCGCCGGCTTGGCGTTACTCGGCTCCCAGGTCCAGCGATTGCGGAACCAGAGCGTGGGGAGGGCGTGCAAGGTGTTTGTCTCCGGGCCGGCGTTGCGGACGGTCAGCCGGATGCAGATGTCATCGGGGCCGGCCTTGGCGTAGTCGGCTGTGATCTCCCAGTAGCGGTCCTCGTCGAAGGCGCCGGTGTCAAGCAGCTCGTACTCGGGGTCGGTCCGGCTGCGCTGGGCGTTGGTGGTGATCAGGTCGTCGTATGGGAAGGCGTTTTGGGGGTAGGCGTAGCGCCACCGCATCCATGAATGCGTGGGGGTCGAGTCCAGGTACCACCAGTACTCCTTGGCGTCCTCGCCATGGTTGCCCTGCTCGCCGGTCAGCCCGAAGATCCGTTCCTTGAGGACCGGGTCCTTGCCGTTCCAGAACGCGAACGCGAGGCACAGCAGCTGGTTCTCATCGCAGATCCCGCCGAGCCCGTCCTCACTCCAGCGGTAGGCCCGCGAGCGGGCGTGGTCGTGCGGGAAGTAGGACCAGGCGTCGCCGTCGGCGCTGTAGTCCTCGCGGACGGTGCCCCAGGCGCGCTCCGCGACATACGGTCCGAACCGGCGCCAGGCGGGATCCTGGAGGCGCTCGCGTTCGGGATCGGCCATGACTCACACGATGACAGCATTCGTTTACCCGTCACGGGTTACGCTTCCGTATCCCAGGGCTCGTGCACGTGGATCCTTTGACTGCACATCTGACGCGTCGCGCGCTCTTGCGTGCCGGTGGTGCGGTGGCGCTCGGCTCGGCGCTCGGCGCCGGTGTGGATCTGCGCAGCGCGCTGGCCGCCGGGGCACGGATCCGGCGCCCGGACTCGCTGCCGAACCCGCGCGCTGCGGCCGGCACGGTCGATGAGAGCCTGCCGTTCGATCACATCGTGATCGTGATGCAGGAGAACCACTCGTTCGACTCCTACCTGGGGATGCTGTCGCGCCAGGGTCAGCCGCTCGCCGACGGGCTGACGTTCAACGCGGCGGGGCAGCCGATCAACTCGAACCCGTACCTCGACGGCTACATCACCGTCCAGCGCGCGCCCTCTGACTGCACCGTCAACGGTGGCGGCAGCCAGAGCTGGACCGACACCCACCGTCAGATCGACGGCGGCAAGATGGACGGGTTCGCCGCGACCGGTCCCGACTCGATGGTGTACTGGGACAAGTCGGACATCCCGTTCTATTACTCGCTGGCGAGCAACTTCGCGCTCGCGAACCGGTGGTTCTGCTCGGCGCCGTGCCAGACGTACCCGAACCGCCGCTTTCTGCAGGCAGGGACCGCCTTCGGCCTGGTCTCGACCGAGACCTCGTCGGTCACCGAGTACCCGCCGAACGGGACGATCTGGGACCGCCTGCACTCCGTCGGGGTGTCATGGGCCAACTACTTCACCGAGGTGCCGACCGCGGCGATCATCCTCGACACGGTCTTCAAGTACCCGACCAACATGGTCCCGATCGCGAAGTTCTATACCGACTGCGCGGCCGGAACGCTGCCGGCGGTCAGCATGGTCGATTCCGGAATCGGCGGTCTCGACGTGCTCGCCGACGCGATCAACGCCGGCAACCCCTCGATCCTGCCGACCGGCGTGCGGCCCGACAACATCAACCAGGACGAGGAGAACGGCAACATCTCCGAGGGCGAGAACTTCGTCGCCGGGGTCGTCAACGCCGTGCTGAAGTCGCCGCTGTGGCCGCGGATCCTGCTCGTCTGGCTCTACGACGAGCACGGCGGCAACTACGACCACGTGCCGCCGCCGGCGGCGATCCCGCCCGACGCGATCGCGCCGAAGCTGAGCGCCGGCCAGCCGGCAGGCGGATACAACATCTACGGGCCACGGGTCCCGGCGGTCGTCGTCTCCGGGTTCGCGAAGCCACGGTCCGTGACGAACGTCGTCCACGACCACACCTCGATCCTGGCGACGATCGAGCAGAAGTGGAACATCCCGGCACTGACACACCGGGACGCCAACGCGACGACACTCGCGGACTTCCTCGTCACCGGCTCGACACCGTCGTTCCCGGAGCCCCCGACCCTGGCCAAACCCTCCAACCAGGTCAAGACCCAGGAGGCGTGCGATCCAGGCCCGCTGACGTACACCGTTGTGAGCAAGAAGCCGACCACGGCGACGACGCTGCCCGCGGTCAAGCGAGTGTTGGTGGTCGTCAGGGAAGCTGGCCGCGGTGGCGCGGTCGAGGTTGAGGTGCGGGCGATCGGCGAGACGCTGCACGATGTCGAGCTCGTGCTTGAGCAGCGCGGCAGGATGCTGGCGCATGCGCGGCTGGCGACGGTCGGTGAGCTTCTGCAGACGGTCGCGCTCCACCACCGCGGTCGGTTGCGTGCCGGCCGCTACACCGTCGTTGTCAAGACGCGCGGGCGGACCGTGCTGGCTCACTCAGAGCATCTCAGCGCCGCGCAGGTCTAACGTCGCTGGACGGGGAGAGCCGCTGGAGGATCTCGGCGGCGGGGAGGTTCTCGGCGAGCGCGTGGGCCTCGCCTGCCCAGAGGTTGATGACCTCGCCGTCACCGCTTTGACGCGCCTGCGCCCGAAACGCCGTGGTGACGGAGTTGATCTCCGGGTAGGCGATCGGGGCGTCCGGGAAGGTGTCGGTGAAGGCGTTGCGGATCCCGCGGGCGAGACGGCCGCTGAAGGCGCGCGTCAGGACGGTGGGGCGGTCTGATGCGATCGCTGCTCGGTGCGGCGCGGAGGTGCCGGCCTCAGGGGCCAGGAGGAAGGAGGTTCCAACCTGGGCGGCGGTCGCGCCGGCAGCGAGCACGGCTTCGACCGCCTGTCTCGTCCCGAGCCCACCCGAGGCCACGAGCGGAATGTCGGTCTGCTCCTGGATCAGTTCGAGCAGTGCGAGCAGCCCGTACTGGGTGAGGTGTGGGTGGTCGATGAAGACACCGCGGTGACCGCCGGCCTCGACGCCCTGGGCGATCAGCAGGTCGACTCCGCTGTTCGCTGCCTGTAACGCCTCGTCCGGGGTGGTGACCGTTGCCCAGGCCTCGGCTCCGGTCGACCTGATGGCGGTGATCAGCGCCCGGTCGGGGCAGCCGAATGTGAAGGACACCGCCGCCACCGGGTTGGCTTCAAGGAGCGCCAGCTTTGCGTCCCAGTCGTCGTCGGTGTAACGGGGCTCTCCGATTGGTCGGTCTCCAGCCCAGGCGGTGAGCTGCTCGACGTAGGCCGTATAGGCAGCCGGATCGCTCGGCCCGTCTCCCGGGACGAACAGGTTCACTCCGAACGGTTTGGGCGTCAGCTCACGAGTGCGCTGGATCCTGTGAGCGAGCTGCTCGGCGCTCAGGTACCCGGCAGCGACGAAGCCGAGCCCCCCGGCGTTTGAGACCGCCGCCGCCAGCTCCGGCGTCGATGGCCCACCGGCCATCGGCGCCAGCACGATCGGATGTTCAAGCGCGGAGAGCAGCACCTCGGTACAGGGTTCCAGATGACTCCGTGATGTGGAGAACTACGGAGCGAGAAGCGGTCAGAAACCGATGCTGCAGGGCTGGTGCGGCCGTAACGTCGTTGGCGTCGATAACACACACATCGGGACGTCTGGAGATCACAGTGAGGCCAACATCAACAGCAATCCTTGTCTGTTACGACGGGTCAGAGAGCGCGAAGCACGCACTCGAGGTCGTCGCGGCCGGGGAGACATCGGGGCCTGTCGTGCTCCTGCATGTGTGGACTGAACCCGTGGCGCTGTGGGCTGAATCGTTCGGCAACGCCGGGGTACCCGGGCTCTCGGCGCTTGAACTCGAGGAGCTTGAGCTCGAGCGGGCGCGGGGGATCCTGGACGAGGGCCGTGCGTTTGCCGCGGAGGTCGGCCTTGATGCAGCGACGCATCTCAAACGGACGAGCTGTGACGAGTGGCGAGGGATCCTCGATGTGGCCGAGGCGCTCGATGCGCGACTGATCGTGCTCGGGACCCGCGGTGAGACTGCGCTCGAACCGAACCTGCTCGGCAGTGTTTCGGCTGCCGTCGCTCATCACTCGACCAGACCCGTGATGCTGGTTCCGACCCCGGTCGCCGCGTCCGTCACCGCGGCCTGATCGAGCTCCCGCCGGCAGATCCCAGTCGCGTCACCGGGAACTCGGCGGTGATCTCGGCCCCGGCGCCGGGCTCCGAGCTGACCTTGAGGACACCGCCAGCGAGATTCGCCCGTTCGCGCATGCCGACGAGTCCGAAGCCATCCTGGCGTGTACTTGGATTGAAGCCGCGGCCGTTGTCACGGACGCTCAGCCGGACAGTGCCGCCGGCATCGGCGAGATCGACGGACGCCCTTGTCGCCCCGCTGTGCTTGATGACGTTGTTGAGCGCCTCCTGAACGGTGCGGTAGATCGCAGTCTCGAGCTCGGGCGCCAGCCGGTTCGGTTCCCGACCGCGCTCGTGTTCGAGCTCGGTCGAGAGCGCGACCTCGACCCCTCGGTGTTCGAACCGCCTCGCGAGGTCCTCGAGCGCAGCCTCGATACCCAATTCATCAAGCGCTCCGGGACGGACATCGGCGATCAGCGCCCTGAGGCTCTCGATCCCGGCCTGCAGCTCGTCGAGCGCGGTGTCGACTGCTTCCTGCAAGCGGGTGGGATCTGCGGTCCTCCGTGCCGAGGCGAGTCCCAGCCGCAGGCCCGCTAGGGATTGCAGCGTGTCGTCGTGGAGCTCGCGCGCCCAGCGAGCGCGTTCCACCTCGGCTGCCGCGATGCCGCGCCTCCGGCGCTCGTCAGCCGCGGACTGGGCGGTCCCGACGGCCATTGCGGCGCTGTCCGCGAAGGACTCAAGCAAACGCTGCTGCGCCCCGGTGAACGGAAGACCGTCCTCACGGTCGAGTGCAACCAGGGCCCCGCGGACTTCGCCTCTGAAGATCATCGGAACGACCAGCCCGTCGTTCGGATCCAGGCCCAGCTGGCCGGCGCCGTACTGGCTGAAGCGGTCGTGGTTCAGTGGCTCTGACAGGCGCTGGGTCTCGCGCGTACGAATTGCCGCGCCCGCCACCGTGTCTTCCAGCTGGAGCCGGCGCCCGAACATGTCAGCCGGGACCGCTCCGGCTGCTGCCGCCAGGACCAGCTCACGCTGGTCGATCAGCTCGATCAGCAACGACGTGGCTCCGACCAGAGCCCGGCCGCGCTCGGCAATCGTCTCGAGGATCACATCGAGCTGGTTCTCGCCCGCCAGGGCACGGGTGATGTCGGTCGTCGCCTGAAGTGCGTCGACGGTCTGGGCCAGTGCCGCACGTTCCCGCTCGACCCCGGCGTAGCGTCGGGCATGCTCGATCGCCACAGCGGCGTAGGCGGCCAGCTGCACGATCGCCGTTTCCTCGGCTGCGGTGAACTCCGTGCCGTCCGCCTTCTCGGTCAAATACAGGTTGCCGTAGGGCACGTCGGCGATCAGCACCGGCACGCCGAGAAAGGCGTGCATCGGTGGATGGTTGACCGGAAAGCCGTACGAGTGCGGGTGGCTGCCGACATCGGTCAGCCGCAGCGGCGACGGGTGACTGATCAACTCGCCGAGCACGCCCCGTCCAGTCGGCAACGGACCGATCCGCTGCCGGGTCTGCTCGTCGATGCCGACCGTCAGGAAACGGTCGAGATGTTCGCGCGTGCTGTCGAGCACCCCCAGCGCGGCAAACCGGGCGCCGGTCAACTCGCGTGATGCTTCGAGCACGCGAATGAGCACGGTGTCCAGGTCGAGATCGCCGAGAATCCCGCGCACGAGTTCCAGCAATGTCTGAGATGGGGGGTTCATGAGCGTCCGTTCATGCTCCCCTCGCGGGCCTCGAAGCTTATCGACCGGCCGGTGCCGGGAGCTCGATCTCGAAGCGTGCGCCACCTGCGATCCCCGTGTTCGCCGCGACGACTGTCCCGTCGTGGGCTTCAACGATCGTCTTGACAATCGCGAGGCCGAGTCCGGCACCGCCGAACTCCTTCGCACGGTCAGCCCCCGAGCGGTGAAAGCGCTCGAAGATCCGATTGATCTCGCCGGGTGCGACCCCGGGGCCATCATCGAGCACCGCGATCCGCAGGCGATCCTGCGCTCCCAGCGTCGCTTCGAGCCGCACCTGCCCCGTGGACGGCGACGTGTGGTCGATCGCGTTGGTGAGTAGGTTGCGCACCGCCTGCGCAAGGCGATCTGGGTCGGCGCGCAGACGTATGGCCGGAACCTCTCCCAAGCTGAACTCGCGGTCAGCCAGCAACGTCGCGCCGTCGAGCAGCTGTTCCAGGAATCGTGGGACATCGATCTCGTCGAACTGGAGGAAGTCAGGACGTTCCGACTGGGCGAGCAGCATCAGGTCATCGACGATCCGGCGCATCCGCTGAACCTCGCTGGAGACCAGCCGCTCGACCCGCTGGATCTCCTCACGGGACGGATCAGCGCGGCGGGCGAGGACCTCGAGCTGGCCTTGGATCACCGTCAGCGGCGTACGCAGCTCATGAGACGCGTCGGCGACGAACTCCCGCTGGGCGGCAAACGCGTCATCGAGCCGAGTGAGCATGTGGTTGAACGTCGTCGCCAGGACGCCGACCTCGTCGGTGCCATCGACAGGCATCCGTGGTCTCAGGTCACCGCTGTCGACGCGCTCGGCGACCTTTGCCATCCGCCCCAACGGCCTCGTCACGAGGATCCCGACGAGGACGGCACCGAGCGCCGCAGCGAACACGATGAACACCCCGGCGATCAGGAAGGAGTGAACGACGCCGCGCTGGGCGCGGAGCACCGTGATGAGCGGCTCGCCGGCGCCAACGGTCAGGCGCGTACCACCGAGTGAAATCGTCTGCTCCCTGAGTCTCACCTCGCCGACGTCCGCGACCTGGCGCGTCGTGATCCCCGCTCGTGGGCGTCCGAGTTCAGCAGCGAGTTGGTTCTCTGCACGCTGCTCCGACACCGATTCACCATCATCGGGACCGCCCGCAGTGTCGAACAGCTCGGAGTAGTTGCTGATCGGGTGGGCTCCGGGCACGAGCACGAACAGGAGCGTCGCGTTCGACGCGAACGGTTGCTCACTGACGTAGCGCCGAGCCCCTGCCTCGATTCGCCCCTGCGTCGGGTTGTCGATCAGCCGGAGCGATGCGGCCAAACCCTGCACGTCAGCCGACACGTCACGTGTCACCTGATCTCCGACGTTGTGACCCGTCTCGGAGTAGATCACGACGAAGCTGATGCCGACTGAAACGATCAGGACTGCGGCGATCCCCGCCGTCATCCGCCAGCGGAGTGACCTAGGAAGCATTGTTCAGCCGGTACCCGACCGAGCGGACAGTCATGAGCGGAAGCTCATCATCGCCGTTGCGGAGCTTGCGGCGGAGGTAGCCGATATACACCTCAACGACGTTGGTTCCGGGATCGTGCTCGTAGCCCCAGACCGCGCGGAGGATCTGCTCTCGCGTGAGCACACGCCCGGCGTTCTGTGCGAAGTAGGCCAGCAGCTGAAACTCAGTGGCTGATAGATGTGCAGCTCGGCCCCCGACTGCCACCTTTCGGGTGAGCAGGTCAAGTTCGACCGCGCCGACCTGGAGGCGGGTGGCCTGCGCCGACTCGAGCGAGCGAAGCTGCGCGCGGATGCGCGCAGCAAGCTCGGCAAGCGAGAACGGCTTGACGACGTAATCGGTCGCGCCGGCATCAAGACCGGCGATCCGGTCGGAGGTCTCACCCAGTGCAGTGAGCACGATCACCGGTAGCTGGCGCCGGGCGGTGCGGATCTCAGTCAGAACCTCGGTTCCGGAGATGTCGGGAAGCATCAGGTCGAGCACCACAAAGTCGAAGTCCCCGCTGAGCGCGAGCGCCAGGCCGTTGCGGCCATCGCTTGCCGTCTCAACGGTGAAGCCGAGATCGCGGAGGCCGTGCTCGAGGAAATCGCGGATCCCGGGTTCGTCTTCGATCACGAGCACCGCGACGCCGGTAGCGTCAGGCGTGCTCATCGACTGAGATCGCCAGCGTGGGACACGCGGTCACGGTTCGTTGAGCGAGCGTCTCGAGGTCTCTCGGTACCCGGTCGACGAGCACTATCGGATAGCCCCAATCGTCGAGGCCGATCAGCTCGGGAACGAGCTCCGCGCATAGTGCGTGAGCATCGCACGCGATCGGATCGATGTGAATGCGCATGTGTCTACGCGGCGATCAGCCCGGGAAGCCGGCTGAGTCGTGACGGGCAGGAGTGGTCGTGCCCAGCAAGCTCGTGGCCAAACGTTCTCAACGCGCTACGGACCAGACGGACGACGCCGTTCGGGTGGTGGCAAGCTCCGCGGCCGTCTACTTGATCGATCCAGCGGTGAAGCTCTTGAAGGAGGGCTGGTTCGCCCCGGCCGTTGACAAGGTTTGCGAACCCGTAGGCGATGTCACGCAGTCCGTAGACGCAGGGGCCGCACTGGCCGGCCGACTGCCCGGCGAGGTACTCAACGAGTGCGACCGTGTCGTGCAGGGCGCAGTCGTGCTCGCCGCGCACGATCAGGACACCAGCGCCGAGCGCGTGACCCGCCGCCCGTAGCGGCTCCTGTGCCAGCACGATCCGATTAGCTGCGGCTGCACCGGCCCAGGCGCCAAAATAGCCGCCGATCAATACCGCGCTGATGTGCTCCATACCCCCACCTGCCGCCGCAAGGAGCTCACCCAACGTCGTGCCGAACGCGATCTCGTAGACCCCTGGGTAACGAACGGCGCCGCTGACGGTTGTCAGCACCGTCCCCGGGTCCGCGGGTGTCCCGAGCGTGCGGAACCAGCGTGCACCAAACCGGCCAATCAGGGCGAGGTGTGCGAGTGTCTCTGGATTCTGGATCAGGGTCGGTTGGCCACGGTAACCGCGCTCGAAGGGACGCGGCGGCGTTGCGGTTGGGATCGCGCGTCCCTTCTCGAGCAGGTTGATGACTGCTGACTCCTCGCCACTGACGTATCCGCCCGGACTCTCGACCAGTCGCACCGGACGGTGATCGCCCCGTTCGGTCACCGCACGCTTGAGAGCGGTGCGCGCGGCGCCGCTTCGAGGGCCGAGCACGAAGATCAGCTCGCTGGCGCTGACGGCGTCCGCCGCGAGGTGGGCACCGTCGAGCACGAGATGGGGAAGGGTGCTCATCAGCAACAGATCCTTCTCGCTGGCGGGTTCTGTCTCTGAGCCATTCACCACGACGGCGCTCACCGAACGCCGGGTAGCCAGGGTTGCAAGCTTGCGGGCGGTGGGAAAGCTCCCACCTCCACGGCCGCGCAACCCGCTCTGCTCGACCTCGGCGATCAGCTGCTCTGGAGTCCAACTCCGGCCCGGCCCGTAGCTCCGACGGTGAGCATCCAGCGTGGCGGGGCGTCCGCTCGGGTCGGCTCCTGCCAGCAGGCGTGGCAACGCAGCCGCACTGACCTTGGCTGCGTATCTCATCGGAGCACTGCCCCGCTGATGCGTCCGTTCACGACGCCAGTGGTCGCGTTGATCGCGAGATTTGCGGTCACCCGCCAGCCAGGACGGCCGACCTGACGCAGATCGGCCCGGAGGAGACCACCACGCAGTTGCGTCACCGCTCCCTGGAACACGCCACCAAGGCCAGATGCACTCAGATCGACCTGGCTACCGACGAGCGAGACGCCGGCGTTCTCGGGCCGGCCCGCGAGCCGGATGCGAAGCGTCCCTGGTTCTGCGCCCGCGACCGCCAGCACCATGTCGAGGAGCGCTCCGCCCGCGACTGTATGCCGTCGCTCGTGGCCGGTCAGGGTCCCGGCGAATCGCGTCGGCAGTTCAGTGACGTGCACACGACCGTGCAGGAGGGTCGTTGGGGTTCCCGCCCTCTTCGCCCACCCGGGTTGCCACGGTCCGATCAGGGCGAATCCGATGACCGCCGCACCCACGATGGGTGGCGTTGCCAGGGCGACGGTGCGGCGTCGCTCACCGGGGATCTGCGCTCGAGCAATGCGTACGGCCACCGCGACCGAGGTCACTGCAAGGCAGACAAGCGTGACGATCGTCATCCACTCAGCGGAGGCGTCCGAGCCCGTACCGAGCCCGTGGAAAACCGCCAAGGGCCAGCAGGCGTAGGCGAGCCAATGGATCCCGCGCCAGCGGGCATAGCCGAGCCGGGGGCGGACGAGACTTGTCAGCACCAACGCGAGCAACAGATCGGAGGCTGCTGCGCCAAGCCCCAGCCAGATCGGGCGGTAGCTCGAGTGAAACGGGATCACGGCGTCGAGCCAGCTGATCGGCGCGTAAGTGTCGAGCACGCTCGTGACGACGTGGACTGCGACTGTCGCGACAGCGAGTAGCGACAGGTCTCGGTGCAGGACACCAATCGTGAACCGCGGCCAGCGCTGTGTACCCGGTACCCGGAGGGGACTGAGTACCCCGAGCACGACGATCGCGGTGAGCAACAGCAGCGCGACGGTGCCGGTGCTCCGCGTCAGGTACCAGTCGACCCGGCCGGCCGCGATCAGCGTCATCTCAGGAGCCGCCGGAGACGACAGGTGCTGGTGTCGGCGCGGGGGCGGCCGCGGCGGCTGCGGCGGCAGGGGCGGGCGTCACGGCGGTAGGGGCGGGCGTCACGGCGGTAGGGGCGGGTGTTGTGGCCGCGGGAGCAGGCGTTGCGGGGGTGGTTGTCGCTGCTGGGGTCGTCGCGACGGCCTTCGGTGGCGGGGTCGCGCGAAGCCCAAGCTGGGCAGCCGAAGCAAGTGGCGGCAGCGGGGCATTTGGGGTGGCGCTCGATTTCGTAGCCTCGGCGTGAGCGACCGCAGTGTGTCCCGGGGCGGTGTCAGCGACGAAGACGCCGATCACGGCAGTCAGGCCTGCCGTTCCGGCGATGGCTCCCGTACGCGCGTGACGCAACCGCCGCAGCGCGGCGTCCCGGCGTTTGGTGAGACGGGGATCGATCATGTCCATCAGCTTCAGTGCTGAGCATCAGAGACCTGTAAGCGCCAAATGAGAAAGCACTCAACAGCTGTGAGGCTTCTCAGAGAGCAAGCGGCCCGGGCCTTAGACGTGCGCAGTCCAATGGGCACATGGCAACAACCTCCCACCGTCGAATCAGCCGTCCGGCCCGCTCGAGCGTCGGCGGCAATACACAACTGACGGCGCTACTTGGAGTCGTCCTTCTTGCGCTCCTAGCCGTTCAGGGTCTGACGATCCTGCGGATCGGACAATTGCTGTGGCTGCACCTGTTTCTTGGCGTCGTCCTTGCGGTGCTCGTCGGCGCCAAGCTCTCGAGCGCCGGCTACCGAATGGTCAGCTATTACCGGCGGCGACCCGAGTACGTCCTCGAAGGTCCTCCGCATAAAGCTCTGCGGTTTCTGGCTGCTCCGTTTGTGCTGGCCACCCTCGGCATCTTCATCTCGGGTGCGGTGCTGCTGCTCGCCGGACCGAGTGTCCGCCAGCCGGTTCTGCTGATCCACAAGTTCAGCTTCTTCGCATGGATCGGGCTGTTCGCCGTGCATGTGCTCGCTCACCTGAAGGATGTGGGGCGCGTCCTGCGGTCCGACTTCGCGGGCCGACGGCGCCTGCGCCCCGTCCGCGGCCGGGCGGTTCGCCTCCTGACGATTGGTGCCGTCCTGGTCCTCGGTGTGACGCTGGCTGCGCTGCTGATCCCGCACTTCGGTGTGTGGACCAGCCGTTACTGATGATCGCGTTCAGCCTCGTTGCGCGGCGAGGCGCCCACGCCGACTGGGTCGGCGTGGGCGCGGGGTCCTGCCGCAGCTGCGCGAGCTGCGGGTGATGCGGGTGATGCGGGTGCTACCTGCTGCTGGCGTGGGCTAGGAGGCGGTCACCGGATGGCGAGCGAAGACACGCTCGGTGTCGGGGGTGCGGGCTGCGTGGGCGAACCCGAACGCCACCAAGATCGCGAGGATGGCCGCGCCGATGAAGGCGGCGATCGCGCCGTAGAGCATGACCGCACCGATCATCCAGAACGCGTACGCCTCGAGCAGCAGTCCGCGCAGGGTCGTGCCCTGGAACGAGGTCTGCTCGAGTGCCTTGAGCGCCGTCGCGGCCTTGGTCCCGGGCTTCGCGGTCAGTGCCGCGCCTGAGATCTTGGAGTACACGCCACCGTCGGGCATCGCTGCGAGGTGGTAGGCAATGAAGTGATCGGCGTACGCCTCGGCTTGCGGGCCGGTGAGTACTTCCTGGCCGGAATATTTCTCCAGGTACGGGGCCATCCGCGCCTGAATCTCGCCGGTGTTGTTCTTGGTGGCGGTCTTCCACACCGATTGCGGTGGGAAGTAGATCTGCTGCATCGCCAGCTGGTTGTGGACATTCGAGTTCGCGAAGCTGTGACCCCAGGTCAGCAGCCCACCGCCTGCGAGCAACACCACCACGGCCACGAGACCGCCCGCGCTGGTCAACTTGTCAAACACTTTCCGTGACATTTGTGCTCCTCCTGGAGGGTTTGAAGTCCTTGAACCGTCTGGAGCAATGATCGAGTCGGCCGGGTGCGCCAACCTCCGCATTCGGACGCGGTTGCGTTGCGTGGAACTACGGACGGTCCTGTGGGTTGAGCCGCAATCCGTGACATGCGGCGTGGAACAGACGCGTCCCTGTGAGCCTGTTGAGAGAGGGGTTCGCGGCCAGCGAGGTGCGACCGGTCAGGCGCCCGATCTCATAGATGACCGGTTCGTACGCGCCGATCCGGTCGCCACACGCGTCACACCTGCAGATATCCGGCTGAGACGGCGGGACCGGAAGAGGAGGGTCGAACGGAGGCGTGGGCACGAATCGGATGCTGCACCCCGACGGAGTGCTTCTCATCGCGAAGAACCTGCGGATCGGGTGCGGGAAATCTGCAGCCCGTCGGTGGTGCGGTCCTGATGCAACGGCTACCGGGCGGACGTAGCGTCGAACGGGTACTCGAATCGAGCAATCGAGGCACCGTCAACTGAGGAGGAACCGAGGATGTTCAACAACGTGATGGTCGGCGTCGATGGCCTGCAGGGCGGTCGCGACGCGATCGACCTGGCACGGCAGCTGATGGCGCCAGACGGCAGGCTCACCTTGGCACATGTCAATGGCGGGTATCCATCGTATGCGCGGGCGGACTCAGTGGAGTTCATCCGCGCCGAACGCCAGCGGTCGGATGTTCTGCTGGCGCAGGAGCGCCGTGACAGCGGCGTCGATGCGGATCTGATCTCGCTCGGCTCGTATTCGGCCGGCCGAGGCCTGCATCGCTTGGCGGAACGCTCCGGCGCCGACCTGCTTGTCGTCGGATCCGATCACCACGGCCGGATCGGGCGGGTGCTGATCGGAGACGAGACGGTGGCAGCGCTGACCGGTGCGCCGTGCGCCGTCGCGGTGGCGCCACTCCGATACGCGTCCGCGACGCGATCGCTGGCGAAGATCGGGGTTGGATACGACCAGTCGCCCGAGAGCAAGCACGCTCTCGGAGTCGCTCGACTGCTGGCTGAGCGCTTCGGAGCTGAGTTGTCGGCGTGGCACGCGATCGACATGCCGCTGTACCGGGCCGCGTCAACCGTCGACGCGATCCGCTACCTGCTCGATGACACAGAAGCGCAGCTCAACGAGCTCGACGGCGTCGAGCCGCATGCCGTCTATGGAAAACCCGGCGAGGAGCTCGGCTTCTACAGCGAGTCCGTCGATCTGCTCGTGATCGGATCTCGCGGCTACGGCCCGCTTGGGCGCTTATTCCACGGCAGCACGGCGCGTGCGCTGACGCAGTCCTGTCGCAGCCCGCTGTTGGTTCTCACGCGGGCCGCGCGCGAGGCCGACTCAGTCGTCGCCGGGACTGACGATCCGGTGCTCGAAGGCGTAGCGAACTAGGCCGACGCGGTCAGAGAGCCCGAGCTTCTGCTGGATGTGCGCGCGGTGGGTCTCCACCGTCCGCACAGACAGGTACAGCGACTGGGCAATCTGGGCGTTGGTGTGGCCCAGCGCGATCATCCGCAGGACGTCGGCCTCGCGCTCTGACAGGCCGCCGGGAGGACCCGATAGTGCGGCCGCAACCTTGGCGCCGAGCCGAGGATTCAGGTAGCTGTCCCCGGCGGCTGCGGCGCGGACCGCGTCGACCAGCTCGGTGTCCGCAGCCTCCTTCAGCACATAGCCGAGGGCGCCGGCGCGGAGCGCCTCGCGAGCGTATGCGGGCTCATCCTGCATCGTCAGCACCACGATCTGAGTGACGGGCGACTCCGCCCGGATCTCCGGGATCGCCCGGAGACTCGACTCGCCCGCCATGTTGAGGTCAAGCACGAGCACATGCGGGCGATGCCCACGGACGTAGCGGCGCGCGCCCTCGACGTCGGTCGCCTCCGCAACGACCTCAAACCCCGTCTCGACAGCGAGCAGGTCACGCAGGCCGCGGCGGACGATTGAGTGGTCATCGGCGATCACGACGCGGATCACGTGCGGATCAGTGGTCACATCCAGGCTGTCCGGCGAATCGGGGATGAGACGTACGCTATCCCTCGGATCCGGACGCCACTCAGTAGTTTCCCGCACCGACGCGGTGGTGCAGGACGGCTGACACTCGCGGCTGGCGGCGGTAGCTTCGGTGAATGTCCACCGTTGACGACCGAGACCGCGAGCCGGAACCGGGAATGCTGGCGCTCGATCGCACCGAGTGCGATCGGCTGCTCGCCTCCGCCCAAATCGGGCGACTGGTGGCGATCATGCCCGACGGCACACCGTTGATCCGTCCGGTCAACTATGACTGGGATCTCGCCTGGCGCTCGATCGTGATCAGGACCGGGCGGGGGACGAAGCTGCACGCGATCCTCAACAACGAGAAGGTTTGGTTCGAGGTCGACGAGCTCGACCCCGAGCACAACGTCGGCTGGAGCGTGATCGTCGGCGGCATCGCCGAAGAGGTCACCGACGGATGGCGAATCCGCCAGCTGACGCACGGCAAACATGCACCGTGGGCACCCGGTGCGAAGCAGCACTGTGTCCGGATCCGGGCGGTCACCGTCACGGGGCGGCGGATCATGCCGGCGCCAAGGTACGCGCCCGCCCAGACCCTCTGATCGCCTCGCCGGGAGGTTGGTGAGGCCGTAGACTCGCGCCTCCGGTGAGCGCACGGGTCTCCTTATCGAAGGTCGCCCGGGAGTGGACCCGGATCGGGGTCACCGGCTTCGGCGGGCCGCCCGCTCACATCGCGCTGCTGCGGGAACTGATGGTTGAGCGCGAGGGGTGGATGGATGCCCGGGAGTTCCAGGACGCCAACGCCGCGTGCGGGCTGCTGCCGGGCCCCGCGTCGACGCAGATGTCGATGTTCTGTGCATACCGGGTGGCCGGGGTCGGCGGGGTGATCGTCGGCGGTCTCGGGTTCGTCGTGCCGGCGGTCGTGCTGATCATCGCCCTATCGGTGCTGTTCCTCTCTGGTCATCCACCGGAATGGGTGCGGGGCGCCGGAGCGGGGGCGGGAGCAGCGGTTGCAGCCGTCGCCGTGCACGCGGCGCGGGGCCTGCTCGGCCCCAGCCTTGCGCACGCGCGTGAGGACCGCCCGCGGCTGATCCGGTGGGTTGCATATGTGATCGCGGCGGGGCTCGGCGCCGCGCTGGTCGGCCCCTACCTGGTGCTGGTTCTGGTGGGCTGCGGGTTCGCGGAGCTGGCGTGGGTTCGTCGCCCGCGCCCACCAGCGGCGCTCGCACTGCTGGTGCCAGGGTCGGTCTCGGTCGGGGGGTTCGGAGCGCTAGCGTGGACCGCGCTCAAGGTCGGTGCGCTGTCGTTCGGCGGTGGCTTCGTGATCATCCCCTTGATGCAGGGTGACGCCGTCCATACCTACCACTGGATGACGAACGCCCAGTTTCTCAACGCCGTCGCCCTTGGTCAGATCACGCCAGGGCCGGTCGTCGCCACGGTGGCCGCGGTGGGCTATGCAGCGCATGGAGTGGTCGGCGGGATCCTCGCCGCTGTTGTCGCCTTCAGCCCGTCGTTCTCGTTCATCCTGCTGGGCGGACCGCGGTTCGAACGGTTCCGGAGCAATCCCTCGGCGCAGGCGTTCCTGGACGGCGCCGGCCCTGCGGCGATCGGCGCGATTCTCGGCGCCGCCGTGCTGCTGGCGACCGCACTCAGCGAGGCGTGGCAGTTCGCAGTCCTCGCCGCGGCCGCCGTAGCGCTTCTGATCGCGCGGCGCGGTGTCGTCGAAACGCTGCTCGTCGCCGGGTGCATCGGGGTGCTCGTCGGTCTGCTCGGTGCGCCGCTGCCGGGGTGACCCGGGCGCTGCTCGGGGCACCGCGGTCGCAATCGCCAATGCATCCGTTCGGCGCGCCCGTAATAGGTTCCAGCGATGACGGCAGCCGGGGACCAGCCGCAGGTCGAGAGCGTGACGCCACTCGAGCTGTTCTTCGACCTTGTGTTCGTGTTCACGATCACGCAGCTGACACAGGTCCTGGCCGAGCACTTCGAGTGGCGCAGCGTCTGGCACGTCACCGTGATGCTCGCGCTGATCTTCTGGATGTACGACGGCTACGCCTGGCTGACCAACGCGGTGCTGCCGCGTGGCGGCCGGCGGCAGTCGCTGCTGCTCGGTGGGATGGCCGGGTTCCTGGTACTCGCGGTCTCGATCACGCGCGCATACACGGGCGCCGGGCTGACCTTCGGGATCGCCTATCTCGTGATCAACGTGATCCACGCCTTCCTGTACATACGTTCCGCATCGGAGGGATCGGCGGCCGTGATGCGGACGATCGGCCCGCAGAACATCGTGATCGCGATCGGCGTACTGATCTGCGGCGCGATTGGCGGGGAGACACAGGAGCTTGGTTGGACGGCGCTGCCGCTGCTGCAGTGGTTCGCGACTCGGGTCGGGGAGACGATCGAGATCGCGCCGGCGCACTTCGTCGAACGACACGGCCTGCTGGTGCTGATCGCGGTCGGCGAATCGGTAGTCGCCGCCGGGATCGGCAGTCGCAGTGAGCGGATCGATCTCGCGCTGGTCCTCTCGGCCGTGCTCGGGCTGCTGCTGTCCTCGACGCTCTGGTGGACCTACTTCGGGGCGGGCGAGGAGCCGGTCGAGCGAGCGTTCACGAATCTGACCGGCGCCGCTCGCGCACGCGCCGCGCTGTACGGCTTCGGCTTTGCGCACTACTTCATGCTGCTCGGTGTCGTGCTCAGTGCCGTCGGGATCCGCCGGGCGGTGGAGCATCCCGGCGGATCACTTGCCGTGGGCGTCGCGTTCGCGCTTGCGGGCGGCGTCGCGATCTTCCTGCTCGCCGACGGCTGGTTTCGACGGGCTCTCGGCTTACGCGACATTCGCCAGCGCGCCATCGGCGCGGTCGCCGTGCTGGCCGCGGTGCCCGTAGCGGCATACGCGTCCGCCGCCGCTGGCCTCGGCGTCACCGCGGTCCTGGCGATCACTGTCGTCGCCGTTGAGCGCGGGGGCCTCGGCGACCCGACGATACGAGCGTCGGAGTGATCAGGCGCCGCGGCCGCTGACGAGTCTCGCGATGAGCTCATCGCCGAACCTCAGCAGCCGCTCAGCGCGGAAGCGGGCCGGGTTCTCGAGCATCAGCCGGGCGAGGTACTCGGCGTTGCCGCGCAGGAGATGGGCGACGATCTCGGCATCGATGCCGGTGATCCCCTGCCGCTCGAGCACGGCGGCGGCGAGCGGTTCGAGTTCGCGGCGCCACCGCTCCCGGCCCGCCGCCACCGCCTCTCGTACGCTCTCAGGTGCGCCGGCGATCGGCAGCACGATCAACCGCCAGCTGTCGGGTGCCGCGGCGACGTTGGTGAGGAAGGCCGTCAGGCCGGCGCGAGCCGCCGCCGGCAGATCGTCAGCGTGGGCGGCCATCGCCGCGACGCACTCTGCTGCCGCGGCATAGCCGCGCTGCTGCTCGCGGGCCATCAGTGCATGCTGGAGACCCGCCTGCGATCCGAAGATCGCGTAGGCGACGGACTTCGCCACCTCCGCCTCGGCCGCGACTCGGTCCATTGTCATCGCGGCCCAACCGTCGCGAGCAACGAGCCGGAGCGCGGCATCGAGGAACTGCTCGCGGCGAACCTCACGCGGCTTGCGCGCGGAGTACTGGCGGCGAGGTTGCGACGCGGTGGACACGTGAGTAATGTACCACCACGAATATTCAGTCGGGTCTATTCAGGAGAGAGCCGTGAAGCACACCGAGATCAACCTTCAGGACGCCGTCGTGGCCGTGACCGGAGGGGGCAGGGGAATCGGCAGGGCGACCGCGGTGCGGTTCGCCGCGCGCGGGGCCGTCGTGCACATCGGTGACCTCGACCTCGAGGTGGCCGAGCAGGCAGCCGAGGAGATCGGCGGTCGCTGTAGCGCCCGCCGTCTCGACGTCGCCGACCGGGAGTCCTTTTCGGATTTTCTCGAGACGAGCGGCCCGCTCGACGTCCTGGTCAACAACGCGGGAATCATGCCGATCTCTCGGTTTCTCGAAGAGGGCGATCAGATCGCTCACGCGCAGTTCGACGTCAACGTGTTCGGGCCGATGCTGGGGATGAAGCTGGCGCTCCCGGGAATGATCGAGCGCGGTCACGGCCACGTGGTCAACGTTGCCTCCTATGCCGGGAAATTCGCGATTCCCGGGCTCGCGACGTATTGCGCCTCGAAGGCCGCCCTGATCGCCCTCAACGAGGTGGTTGCGCTTGAGCTTGTCGGGACCGGCGTGACGGTGAGCGCCGTGCTCCCGAGCGCGGTCCGGACCGAGCTGTCTTCCGGCGTGCCGTTCCCGTTTGAGAGGCAGGCGAAGGTCTCGCCCGAAGCTGTCGCGAAGGCGATCGTTGGCAGCTTGGACGGGCGTCCGCTCGAGGTCGCCGTCCCCGGCTGGCTTGGCAACTACGAACGGCTGGCGGCGGTCGTCCCGACCGGCGTCGAGCGGATGTTCCGTGCGGCACTCGGCGACGACCGCGCACTCACCAAGATGGACCCGGTGCAGCGCGCCGCGTACCTGGAGCGGGTCGCGCGCCAGACCGACTCTCGGGTGGAGGTGTGAGCTCGATGCGCGTGGCGATCATCGGTGGCGGGCTATCCGGTATCTGCGTTGGCGCCCAGCTGCGGCGTGCGGGGATCGACGACTTCGTGATCCTCGAAGCCGGTGAGGCGATCGGTGGAACCTGGCGCGATAACACCTATCCCGGCTGCGCCTGCGACATCCCGTCGATGCTCTACTCGTTCTCGTTCGCGCAGAACTCGAACTGGAGCCGGTACTTCGCGTCTCAGCCCGAGATCCAGCGGTACGTGGAGCAGGTGGTACGGCGTGAGCATCTCGAGCGTTACATCCGCTGTGGCGCCGACGTGACCGCTGCGCACTGGGACGACGACAGCTGCCGCTGGCAGCTGGAGACCTCAGTCGGAAGCATCGATGCGCAACTGCTTGTCGCGGGCGTCGGACCGTGGCACGAGCCGGTGATCCCGGATCTGCCGGGCCTGCGCAACTTCACCGGAACCTGCTTTCACTCGTCCCGGTGGGACCACGATCATGATCTTCGCGGCCGTCGCGTCGCAGTGATCGGCACTGGCGCTTCCGCCGTTCAGTTCGTGCCGGAGATCGTCGAGCAAGTCGAGCACCTGACGGTTCTGCAACGCACCCCCCACTGGGTGCTACCGAAACCCGATCGTGATGTCACGCTTCCCGAGCGGTTGGCGCTGTCGATGGTCCCCGGGGCCCAACGTTTGCTGCGCGGGGCGCTGTTTGAGTTCTTCGAGGTGTTCAACGGCGCGATGCATCATCCGCGGGTGATGCGCGAGCTGCAGCGGCTCGGCGAGTTGAACCTGCGAATCGGCGTCCGCGACCCGGAGCTCCGAACGCAATTGACGCCCGACTACCCGCTTGGTTGCAAGCGGGTGCTGATGTCCAATGACTGGTACCCGGCACTCAGCCGGGACAACGTCACCGTCGTACCGGGCGCCGCCACTCGGGTCGGACCGCGCTCGGTCACCGATGCATTCGGAGACAACCATGAAGTCGACACGATCATCCTCGGGACCGGCTTCCACATCCTCGACCAGCCGATCGCACAGATCGTCACCGGCCGGGACGGGCGCACGCTTGATGAGGTCTGGCAGGGCAGTCCCCGCAGCTACCTGGGAACGACCGTCTCCGGCTTCCCCAACGCGTTCATGATGCTCGGCCCCAACGCCGGCATCAACACCGCCGCCACCGTGCTGATGGAGTACCAGGCGCGCTATGTCGTCGACGCGGTGAAAGCGATGCAGCGGCGCCAAATCGTCGCGATCGACGTGCTTCCCGACGTTCAGGCCGCGTTCAATGCGGACGTCGACCGCCGGCTCGAGGGCACCGTCTGGAACGCCGGGAACTGCCACAGCTATTTCATCGACCGCAACGGCCGCAACAGTTTCAACTACCCCGGCTCGGCACGGGACCTCGGTGGCCGGCTGAACCGGTTTGACCTCTCCGACTACCGGACGTTCACGGCGCCGGTGTCAGGGTCTGAACACCTTGCGTTGACCACATAGAAATCTGCTCAAGATCTCGGCTCGCCGGCCGATTATTTCCCCGTGGAAATGATCCGTCCAGCGTCGTTCCTCGCGGTTTTGTCGTGCGCGCTCGTCGCTGCAGTGGCGCCCGCGACGGCGATGGCACGCACCGCCGGGGTGCTGCCGCCGGCCAACCCCGCGACCAACTGCGCTGCTGCCAAGCGGCTTGCGAGCAACGCGGCGGGTGCCCTCCAGACGATCAATACCTGCCGCGCCAGCGAAGGGGTCGGCCCGCTGACGCTGCCGCGCAACTGGACTGCACTGACCGGCTCCCAGCAGGTGTTTGTCCTGATCGACCTCGAGCGCGTCAACCGCGGGTTGCGTCCGGCGGCTGGGATGTCATCGCTGCTCGACACGCTGGCGATGACAGGTGCTCGCATCGATAGCGACCCGAGGTTTCCGTCGCTGAGCGAGAGCACCGCCGGGAGCATCTGGTTCGGGCTTGACTCCGCCGCCGGCCTGTCGGCCGGAACCGTGCCGCTGTTGGCCGACGCCGGCTGGATGTATGACGATGGCTACGGCTCGAACAACGAAGTCTGCACGACCCCGCACGCCACCGGCTGCTGGGGCCACCGCGACAACATCCTGCTCAAGGTTCCGGCGGCTGGGACGTTCGCGGTCGGCGCGGCGAGCCTCAGCGACGGGTCGACCGCCGCCGAGCTGCTGGCGGCGCCGGCGCCGCTGGCGCTGACGTTCACGTGGGCCCACGAGCTGCGCTCCTTCGCGCAGGCTCCGGCGGTCGAGCGACTCGGCGCAACGAGCGCCCGGCGTCGTGGTCGCCGTCGCCGCGCCTGACCGATCAGCCCTACCGGACGCTTCCGTCGAGGATCTGCAACGTCTTCAGATCCGAATAGAAGTCGAGGGCGTAGTTGCCGCCCTCGCGTCCGATCCCGGAGATCCCGACGCCGCCGAACGGCGCAGTGAGGTCCCGGACAAGGAACGTGTTGACCCAGATGACACCGGCGCGGACCGCGCGCCCGATCCGGTCGGCGCGGCCCATCGACCCCGTGTAAACGATCCCGGAGAGGCCGTATGCGGTTGAGTTTGCGAGCGCGATGGCCTCGTCCTCGTCGGTGAACGTCTGCAGTGTCAGCACCGGGCCGAACACCTCGCGCTGGACGATCTCGGAATCGTTACTGCGCGGAGCGAACAGCGTCGGCTCGTACAGCAGCCCATCAAGGCGTCGCCCGCCTCGGATCAACTCATCCCCGGAATCGACCGCCCGCTGGACAAAGCCATCGACACGCGACAGGTGCTCGGGATGGATCAGCGGGGAGACCGTCGTTTCCGGGTCCCGCGGATCGCCGAGCACGTGCGCGTCCACAGCGGCATGGAAGCGCTCGAGGAACGCGTCGCGCACCGAGGACTGCACAAGCAGGCGAGTACCCGCCAGACAGACCTGCCCGGCATCGTCGTACTGGCCGGCGGCCTTCACCGCTGCCGCCTCGAGGTCGGCGTCCTCGAACACGATCAGCGGGCCCTTGCCGCCGAGCTCGCCGGTGAACGGCACGAGGTTGCGCGCCGCCGCAACGCCGATCGAACGCGCCGCGTCGGGCGAGCCCGTGAACGAGATCCGACGCAGCAGCGGATGCTCGACGAGCGCTGCGCCGGCGACCTCCCCGATCCCCTGCAGCACGTTGAAGACTCCGGGAGGGAACCCCGCCTCCTGAGTCAGATCCGCGAGCAGCGAGCACGACAGCGGCGACCACTCGGCCGGCTTGAGCACCACCGGGCAGCCGGCGGCCAGGGCCGGGGCGACCTTCCAGGTCGAGAGCATGAATGGGGCATTCCACGGCGTGATCACGGCGGCCGGCCCAGCGGGCATCCGCTGGACGCGGTTCCAGGTGCCCTTCGAGTGCCAGTCGCGCTCCTCGTAGGCGACCGCGAGGTCCGCGTAGTTGCGGAAGTTCGCGGCGGCGCGGTTGATCACCCGCGCTCGCAGCGAGTGCAGCAGCATCGCCATGTCAGCGCATTCGACGGCCGCCAGGCGTTCGACGTTGGCGTCGATCAGGTCGGCGAGTCGGTGCAGCAGCGCTGCACGCCCGGCTGCGCCCAACGCCGCCCAAGCAGGCGCGGCGCCAGCGGCTGCGCGGACGGCGAGATCAGCCTCGACGGGTCCGCCCGCGGCGACACGCGCGATCACGGAGCCGTCGATCGGCGTGATCACGTCGAAGCGGCCCTCGCTGGAGACACGCGCACCGCCGATCCAGTGGTCGGTCGCGACCCGATGCCCGGCGACGGTCGCAGAGCCGCACGCTTCAACCGTCGTCATCGCGTGTAGTCCGCGACGGTCTCGAGGTCATCGACTGTGTACGCGAACGTGAACCGGTACCCGCGGCCCACATCAACGGGCGCCAGCAGGCTGTGCTCGGAGGCCGGTGCGACGAACAGCTCAAGCGACGCGGCGCCTTCCCACACCGGTGAGACCGACCGGTTCCGGCTGCGTGCCCGGACCAGCTCGTGTACCTGCGGGCGTTCGTGGTCGCCGGCGCTCAGCCGCGCGAAGTGCCGGACGTTGACGAGCGGCGGATCGGTGTGGAGCGAGCCCGTCTCGCTCTCATGCTCGAGCGTGATCACGGCACGAGCGAGTTCGCGGCCGCGGGCCGAGCAGGTCGCGCCAAAGCGCGAACCGGCGGCGACCGCCGGCGCAGCAAGGCAGTCGAGGTCGAACGTCCGCGTCATCCACACGTCGCCGAGTTGCTTCGGATAGCCCTGAATCCAGCCGCGGGCCATCGCGAAGTCCTGGTTGACCCAGATGAACGGGCAGGTCGTGATCGGCTCGCCATCGAGCAGGCCGCTGACAACCAAATAGAACTCGCGGTACTGCGAGCGGACGGGGTCGACCAGCTCGTCGCCGCTCGCCGAGAACGACTGCCAATCGGCGAAAACGGCCGCGCAGCGGCCGGCGTCCGGGTGCGGCTCGAGGCCCGGTGGCAGTAGCGTCGCCGCCGTCTCCGGATCGGCGTGGAAGTCAACGACGAGGAAGTCCCCGACGTAGTGCCACGGTGGGGCGGGGACGAGGCTCGCGCGCCCGCTCGGAGTGCGCGGCACCGTGTAGCCATTCAGTGTCATACGGGCTCCTTGTCAGCAGCAGGGTCAGCACGGCCAGCAGGATCAGTGCGGTCAGCAGCGTCAGCCGGGGGCGCCGGAGGCAGCGGCACGCCGAGCATCTCGAGGCTCTCGCGCTCGGACTCGACAGCCGCCGCGTCAAAGCGAAAGTAGGAACGCGGCGGCAGCGGGCCCCAGGTGTTCGAGGAGTAGCGGTCATCGGGCCAGTTGCGCGGTTCGTGGTCGCGCTGGAGCTGCTCCATGTCGCAGTACAGCTCGACGAAGCATTCCTCCTCGACGATCCGCACGTAGGAGGCGATGTTGCCGCCGACGCCATGCCGGGTCGGTCCCCAGCCGAGCCAGCGGCCATGCCGGCCGAGGTGGTCGAGCGCGACGCGCATCTGACCGAAGTCGACGACGTCAAACGCGAGGTGATGGAGGTGGGGGGCGGGCGGAGTCGGTTTCTCGATCAGCGCCATCACGTGATGATCGGAGTTGACGTGCAGCCACACGCCGCCGTCGCCGAGCCAGTCGGTCACGCGCATCCCGAGCACGTCGGTGTAGAACCGCAGTTGCGCTGCGAGCCCCCCGGTGAGGAAGTTCACGTGTCCGAGCTTCCGTGGGTGGCCCAACGGGGCCACCCCCGCCGGGCGCGCGTGGGGGGTCAAGCGCGATGCCGGCTCGCGGAATGGGAGCAGGTGAACGGGATTGCCATCGGCGTCCGCAACCACGAGGCCCTCGTCGGATTGCTCGACCTGTACGCCCAGTCCCTGCAGGTGCTGCGAGGCCTGCTCGAGCGAGCACGCGCGCGAGAGCTCAAACGCCACGTGGTCAAAGCCGGCCGGGGCGCCGGGGATCAGCTGAAGTGCGCACGGCTCGTCGTCACAGGCGAGCGCGACACCGCTGGTGTCGGCTGAGCGCACGTGCAGGCCGAACTGCGCGCACCAGCGCTGCGACGCCTCCTCGAGATCGGCGACCCGCAGGCAGACATGGTCGAGCCGGTGCAGATCGATCAACTGATCACCCGCACCGGCAGCCGCTTGACGCCGTTGAAGAAGTTCGACCGCAGCCGCTGCGGCGGTCCCGTCAGCTCGAACTCGACACCCCGGCTGAGCAGGTCCTCAAACGTCACCCGGACCTCGAGCCGCGCCAGGTGGGCACCGAGGCAGTGGTGGATCCCGCCCGGTCCGAACGTCAGATGCTTGTTCGGCTTGCGGGTCACGTCGAAGCGGTCGGGCTGCTCGAACACCTCCTCGTCGCGGTTGCCCGACACAAACCAGGTCGTGACCTTGTCGCCGGCCGCGATCTCCTTGCCGCCGAGCACGGTGTCGACGCTGGCGGTCCGGCGGAAGTGGTGGACCGGCGTCGCCCAGCGGAGCATCTCGTCGGTTGCGGTCCTGCCGAACTCCTCGTAGTTGCCCCGGAGCAGACCGAGCTGGTCCGGGTTCTCGAGCAGCGCCATCAACCCGTGGCTGATCGTGTGCCGGGTCGTCTCGTTGCCGGCCGTCGCCAGCAGCACGAAGTAGACGTCCATCTCCCGCTGCGTCAGGCCGGCGGCGACGAGGTCACTCATGATGTCGTCGCGCGAGCTGTGCCGGCGCTCCTCGGCGATCCGGCGGCCGAACGCGAACATGTCCAGCGCCGCGGGGCTCGAGAACGGGAGGTTGCGGTGGGCGTCGTCGGGTGGGGCGGCGAACTCCGGATCGGCGTTGCCGAGCAGCCGGTCGCCGATCTCGATGATCTCGCGCCGCTGCTCCTGCGGGACACCGAGGATCTCGGCGAACACCTGCATCGGGATCTCCGACGCGATCTCGTGCACGAAGTCGAACTCGCCCTTCGGAAGCGCGTGATCGAGGACGTCGTCGACGACCTTGCGCACCTGCTCCTCCCACAGGCCGACGGCCTTTGGGGTGAACCGGCGGCTGACGAGCGCGCGCAGCTCGTCGTGCCCAGGCCTGTCCATGTCGATCATCGACTTGCGCGCCTTGAGCTGCTCCGGATCGAGATCCTCCAATGACGTGCCGCCGATCTCCGATGAGAACGTCTCGGTGTCGCGGTGCACGGCACGGATGTCGTGGTACCGCGTCACAGCCCAGAAGCCGCGACCGCCGGTCTCCGGGTTCCAGTGAACCGGATCGTCGCGACGCAGCGCCGCGAACGCCTCGTGCGGGACCGCGTCACGGAACTGATCGTGATCGGAGAGGTCGATGAAATCGCTTGAGACCGGCATGTCCTAGAGGTGGTGGAGGTATTCAGTGATCTCCCAATCGGAGACCCAGGCGCGATGACGCTCGCACTCGAACCCCTTGATCGCGAGGAACGTGTCGAGGATGTCCGGGCCGAGCCCGTCGCGCAGCACCGTGTCGGCCGTCAGGGCCTCGAGCGCCTGTTCGAGGCCGATCGGCAGCGGCGGCCCGATCGACTCCGGGTCGGCGCGATACGCGTCGCCGGTCAGCGGCGCCGGCGGCTCCAGGCCGCGACGGATCCCGTCGGCCCCGGCGTGCAGGATCGCTGCGATCGCCAGATACGGGTTGGCGGCGCCGTCACCGACTCGGAGCTCGATCCGCGTCGCGGCGCCCCGTTCGGGCGGGATCCGGATGAACGTCGCGCGGTTGTCGAACCCCCAGTTCGCGTGGGTCGGCGCCAGTGAATCCGGTTGGATCCGTCGGTAGGCGTTGATCGTCGGGTTGAGCAGCGCCATCAGCGCCGGCGCGTGCTCGATCAGCCCGGCGCTGAACTGCCGCAGCTCTGGGCTCACCCCCTGATCCTCGCCGGGGCCGGCGAACGTGTTGGCGCCGTCGCGGCCCAGCGACACGTGGATGTGGGTGCCCGAGCCGCCCTGATCGTTGAACGGCTTGCCCATGAAGGTCGCGTGCAACCCGTTCTGGGCGGCGATGTCCTTGACGGCGGTCTTTAGCCGGAAGGCGCGATCGGCCGCGTCGAGCGCACCGGAATGGCGCAGGTTGATCTCGTACTGCGAGTTCATGAACTCGTGGTTGACCGCGAACACCCCGAGCCCGATCTGCTCGAGTTGCTCCGTGATCCGCCGCACGAGACCGCCCGGGTCGGCGAGCGGGCCGACGGTGTAGACCATTGACAGGTTGTCGACGTGGCGCCGCACCCCGCCCGGCGCGGCAGGATCGCGCACCACGAGGAAGAACTCGAGCTCCGGGCCGACGATCGCCTCGAACCCGAGCGCGCTGACCGCCTCGACCGCGCGGCGGACGGCTCCGCGCGGGTCCGGAAAACCGGGGCCGTCCGCGCCGACCGCCTCGAGATCCGCAAGGCAGGAGGCGACGCCCGGGTCCCACGGGAGCGTCTGCATCGTCGCGAGGTCAGGCCGTGCGATGAAGTCCGGGTAGCCCTCCTCGCCGCCGACGACCGGCGTGTGCCGGAGGTCAGTGCCCATCACGGCGGCGCAGAAGCAGAGCCCGTGCTCGACGGCGGCGTCGAACTGCCGGATCGGCACGTCCTTGCCACGGGCGATGCCGTGGAGGTCGGGATAAAGGACGCGCACCGATGTGATCGGCGTCTCACCAGGGCGGTCGGGGCCCGGCTCACCGAGCGCGGCGGGCAGCGAATCTGTGTTCACGTCTGACTCCCTTCTGCGCGATGGGCGCGCTCCCAGAACCGATCGAACAGGTGGAAGGCGTTTTTGCGGGCCGTCGATGCGTTTCCCGCGCCCGCCTCGAGCTCGCCGGCCGCGTCGGAGCGACCGATCTGCGCGAGCTTGGCGGCGTCCGAGCGGGCCCACTCTCGGACGATCTCGATCGTGCTCTCGGGGTGGAACTGGACGCCGAGATGCGGGCCGATCGTGAACGCCTGGACGCCGCTCGCGGAGCGCGCGAGCTCGGTCGCGCCCGGGGGCGATGTGAACCGCTGGTAGTGCCACTCGAGCCACGGGCCGGCTGCGACCAGGTCAGGTGCATCGGTCTCGATCGTGGTCCAACCGAGCTCCGGGGACGGGGCCGCCTCGATGCTCGCGCCGAGGACGGCCGCGAGGACCTGACCTCCGTAACAGAGGCCGAGCACCGGCACGTCGGTCTGCACCGCGCGGTCGATCAGCTCGATCGTTCTGGCGACGAGCGGCACATCGCGGTCAAGCGGGCTGTGCTTTGAGCCGAGGCAGCTGACGAATGCGCGGTCCTTCACCCCGGGCCAGGGCGCGTCGCCGGCCGTGTCGGTGTGGAAGATCTCGAGGGTGATCTCGTTGTGCGCCGCCCACTCCTGCAGCAGGCCGGGCGGTCCGGTGAGGCCGTGCTGGAGGATCAGGGCGGGCCTCATCCGCCGCTGCCTGCGAGGCGCTCGGCCTCATCCTCGGGGATCGCGAGCGCGACGTGGAGCGTGTTGCCGGAGACGGCCGGGAGATCGCCCGCTTCGCCGAGGTCGACGTCCCAGTCGACGACGGTGTTCTCGACGCGTCCGAGTCCGCTGATCTCGACGGCGACGACGTCACCCGGCTGCATCGGCCGCGAGTTGGCGGGGGTTCCGGTCAGCAGCACGTCCCCGGGGAGCAGCGTGATCAACCGCGACAGATCAGCGATCTGGTAGGCGACCCCCCAGATCATGTCGGCGGCGGTTGTCTGTTGAACCGTGTCGCCGTTGATCGTCGTGGTCAGCGTGAAGTCCGTCGGATCGAACGCGTCGGCGGGTGTGACCCAGGGTCCGATCGGCAGGAAGCCGTCCTGGCCCTTGACCCGCAGCATCGCGCCGCGATCGGCGTGGCGAAAGTCGTGGAGGCCGACGTCGTTGGCAGGGGCGTAGCCGCCGACGTAGTCGAGCGCATCCTCGATCGAGACCCCCTTTGCGGTCCTGCCGATCACGACGGCAAGCTCACCCTCGTAGTTGAGGAAGCGGGTGCCGCGCGGGCGCCGCAGCAGACCGCGGTGACCGTTGAGCGTCGTCGGCGGCTTCATGAAATACGACGGATACGCCGGGGTCTTTGCGGCGTACTCAGTCAGCCGGCTCTCATAGGTCAAATGCACGGCGATGATCTTCGACGGCTCGACGGGCGCCAGGTAGGTCGCTTCGGCCGCGTTGACGAGTGTGCCGTCGTCGAGCGTGATCGTCGTCTCGTCCGCGAGCCGGCCCCAGGTCGGGACGCCCTGATGCGCGATCCGCACTCTCCTCATCGGCATGGCCCCATCCTGGCCTGGATGGGCGTCCAGCGCAACAGCAAGATGCGCACCATTGTGCGCGGTTCGCGATAAGTTACGGTCTGCCCGATGGAACTTCGCCAGTTGCGATACTTCGTGACAGTCGCAGAGGAGCTGCATTTCTCGCGCGCGGCGGCACGATTGCATCTAGCGCAATCTGCGCTATCCGCCCAGATCCGGCGGCTTGAGGCGGAGGTCGGGGGCGAGCTGCTGGTGCGAAGCACCCGGCAGGTGCAGCTGACACCGGCCGGCGAGGTGCTGCTGACCGAGGGGCGGGCGATCCTGGCCGCCGCCGAGGGCACGCTCGGGCGGGTGCGCGCGCTCGCGGGCGGCGAGCCGGCCTCGTTCTCGGTGGCGTCACTGGGGCCGGTTCCGGGGGCCCTGCTGGCACCGCTGCTCTCGACGTTCAGCGGCCGCCATCCACAGGTCCGGCTTGACGTCCGCGCGGTCGAGTTCTCCAACCAGATCTCGGGGCTGCGGACCGGCAAGGTCGACGTCGCGTTCCTGTACGCACCGCTCGACGAGGATGACCTCGAGATCACGCCGCTGATCAGCGAACCGCGCGTCGTGGTGCTGCCAAGCAGCCACCCGTTGGCCGCGCGGGAATCGCTGAGCCCGGCCGATCTGGCGCATGAGACGTTCGTGGCCCAGCCCGATGTGACGCCCCAGGCCTGGCGTGACTACTGGATGCTGGTCGACGAGCTGGGGCACCGGCCGGCGATCAGCCCCTACGTCGGCGACAACCTCGAGGAGTGGCTGTACCTGGTCGGCCGCGGTGAGGGCGTCGACACCTGCCCAGCGATCATCGCGCGTTACTTCGCCCGGCCTGACGTCACCTTTGTGCCGCTCCGTGACGCCGCGCCGACGACGCTCGTGCTCGCCACGCACCGAGAGCTGCGTCAACCGATGACCGATGAGTTCGTCGCACTGGCGACGGAGATTGCAATGGTCGCCACCCGCAACCCCGGCACCGGCTACGCGGTGCCGGCGTGGGAGAGGACAGAGGATGAACGACGACACGCACCCGCTTGATCTGATCGATCGTGGGCAGGTCCTGCACCTGCTGTCCGAGCACCTGACCGCGGCCTGGACGTCGTTTGATCAGCCGCGGCCGAAGGAGCCCCAGCTCGATCCGGCGCTGTTCGAGCGGCTCGCCGAGCAGTTGCCCGAGGCGCCCGGCGACCCGGAGGCGTCGCTGGCCGACATCGCCAGCGTGCTCGACGCCAGCGTGTCACCGTCACGGCCGCTGTATGCGGCCTACATCGGCTCGACCAGTCTCGAGGCTGGAGTGCTGGCGGGGGCGCTGGCGAACGCCTACGACGTGAACCTGGCCTCGTCGGCCGGCGCCGCCGAGATGCTCGAGAACCAGACGCTGCGATGGGTCGCCGAGTTCGTCGGCTACCCGGCGGCGGACGGCGCCTTCACCAGCGGCGGCATGACCTCGAACCTGACGGCGCTGACAGCTGCCCGCGGGCAGGCGCTTCCGGGTGTCCGTCAGACCGGCGTCAGCGGCCGGCCGGCGGCGGTGTACTGCTCCGAGGAGGCCCACCACTCGATCGCTCGAGCGGTGGAGGTGATCGGCCTCGGGGGACAGTCGCTGCGCCGGATCCCAACCGACGCCCGGCGCACGATGCGGGCGCCGGCGCTGGCGGCCGCGATCGAAGCCGACCGCCGTGCCGGCGTCACCCCTGTGGCGGTGGTGGCAACGGCGGGAACGACGCTGACCGGATCGATCGACCCCATCGACGCGATCGCCGACGTCTGCGCCGAGCACGGCGTGTGGCTGCATGTTGATGGCGCCTACGGAGGACCGGCCGCCGGGGTCGCGGCGATGGCGCCGCGGTTCGCCGGGCTCGAGCGCGCCGACTCGCTGACGATCGACGCCCACAAATGGCTCGGTGTGCAGAAGAGCTGCAGCCTCGTGCTGATGGCGCGCGAGGGCCCGCTCGAGGCCGCCTTCGCGCACGATGAGCGCTACATGCTCCACGCCGGGGTCGGGGCCAACGGGGTGGATCGCACGCTCGAGTACTCGCGGCCGGTGCGATCGCTGAAGCTGTGGCTCGCGTTCCGGATCTACGGTGCCGCGACGATGCGCCGCTGGATCGCGACGACGCTCGGGCATGCTCGGCATCTCGCCGACGCGCTCTCGGAGGATGGGCGTTTCGATGTGCTCAACGAGCCGCAGCTGTCCGTCGTCTGCTTTCGCCACCTCGGCGGCGGGGACCTCGATCAGCACAACCTCCGGCTCGCACATGCGGTCGCCGCCGATGGCCGCGTGTACCTGGCGCCGGCGCTCGTCGACGGAAAGACGTGTCTGCGGGTGTGCTTCACGAACTTCCGTACCGACGCCGCCGACATCGATGAACTGCTCAGCGTCGTCCGGGAGCTGGCCGAGACGGTCTGAGCCGGTCAGGCGCCGATCAGGGGCGGGCGCGCTTCGGCCACCGTCGGGCGCGTGCCGGGCTCCTGCTGTGGCGGGTGGTGCGCTGCTGCGGCGCCAGGCGGGACTGGGATCCGCGGGTTGGGCAGGTTCTTGACGGCGAGCTTCGCCGGATTCGGGTAGGTGAACGTGGCTGACACGTGGGGAATCGCGTGGTGGCCGAGCGGCTCGCTGTACACGTAGCCGCCCCGGGTGAAGGGGGAGACGACAACCAGCGGCACCCGTGGGCCGGC
The DNA here is from genome assembly GCA_963778315.1 of uncultured Conexibacteraceae bacterium. GTDB lineage: Bacteria > Actinomycetota > Thermoleophilia > Solirubrobacterales > Solirubrobacteraceae > Palsa-465. The sequence continues at coordinate 268,361 of CAVZTZ010000018.1, forward strand.
GCCGGGAGGCGGATCCACGTGGTCGTCGTGACCGCCGGCATCGACGTGAGTGATGAGCACCGCCGTTCTGGCCCACTGCTCCGGACGCTCCGCGACCACCGTCAGGATCGCCGCCACCTCGGCTGCGTCGTCGTCTCCGAGCAACGCCCAGGCCACGTCCGGGAGTTGACCGTGGGCGGCCGCGGCCAGCAGTTCGGCGATCGGGGTCGCAGTGGCGCCGTCCAGCAGCGCGGCGAGGTTCGCTTCACGGTCCCCCGGGACGCAGTGGTAGGCATCGCAGATCGTGAACGCGTCGGCCAGGGCGTAGTCGAACGCGGCGTCGATTCGGGTCAGTGGCCGTTCGGACCGAGGCGCCGGCGTGGGCTCGGGCTCCGCGGGCGCGGGCTCGTCGGGTGCCTGGACGCTCTCGCTCGCGACCGCATCGTCGAGGCCACGGACGCCACGCAGGGATCCGAACCGGTGATCGAACGAATCGCCGGGGCGGATCAGGACCACCAGGTGGTCGATGTCGGCCTCCGTCCCGCGGACGGGCGGTGGCGTGTCAGGCGCCGGCTGCTCAGGCTCCCGCTGCTCCGGGGCCAGGGCGTTCAGCCCGGCGGCGAGTCCGTCGCGGAGGAACGAGCGCCGCGAGGAGCCCAACGCCGATCAGCTCAGCTTCGTGAAGCCGTCCAGCTCGCAGGCCGCGCCGATCTTCGGCCGCGTGCCCGGCTCCTGCGTCGGATACGTCTGGACCTTCGGGATCGATGGGGCCGGGAGATCCTTGACCTCGGTATCGGCCATCGTGGCGAGCGTGACGGCGTCCGGAAGCTTGTTGAACGCGAACTGGGCCTTCGTGTAGCACCCGAGCGTCTCGGTCAGATCGCCGACGGTGTTGCGGCGCCACTGGGAGATGTTCGGCTCGTTGATGCCGAACTTGCGCTCCATGAACTGCAGCTGCGAGGTGTGGTCGAAGACGTCGCCGCACAGCAGGCCGCCACGGGAGAAGGGAGAGATCACGGTCAGCGGAACGCGATACCCGAGCCCGACCGGCCCGGCGGTGCCGATTGTCTGACCGATGTTCTTGAGCGCGACCGTCTCACTGACCCACTCTCCGGCGGTGCCGGCGGGCGGCATCGGCGGCGGCACGTGATCGAACATCCCGTCGTTCTCGTCGTAGGTGTAGAAGACGACCGTCTTGGCCCAGGTCTTCGGGTTCGAGGCCAGCGCGTCGAGCACCCACGCGACGAACTCGGCGCCCTGCCCCGGGGTCGAGGAGGGGTGCTCGCACTGGGTCGAGTTGGCCAGGATCCACGTGACCTGCGGAAGTTTGCCGGCCTTGACGTCCCGCTTCAGCTGACGGACGAGCGCGGGACCGTAGTTCCATCCCTTCGGCGTCGGGATCACCGTGTTGGCGCGACGCTGCAGCTCGCTGGCCGCGGGGGCCTCATGCACGCTCTTGAAGAACGACATCATGTTGTTCGTGTCGTTGTCGTTCTCCTGGTAGATGTACCAGGAGATCCCGGCCTCCTGGAGGCGCTCCGGGTAGGAGGTCCACTCGAGCTGGCCGTTGTTCTGGCTGTCATCGAGTGCCGGGCCGCCCATCACGCCCTCGGGGTCGACGGTGCCGCTCATCGACATGATCCGGTTCGGGTTCGTCGGCCCCAGCACGCTGCAGTGGTAGCCGTCGCAGAGCGTGAACGCGTCGGCCAGCGCGTAGTGGAAGGGGATGTCCTCACGTGTGTAATGGCCCATGCAGAGCCCGCCGGTCGCGAGCCCACTCCCGTTGGCGATCCGGTGCGCTCTGACCCAACCGTCCATCCGGCCGCCCGCGTAACTGGCCTGCTGCGCCCACCACGCATGCGACTGATCGGCGACGCCCTGGCCAGAGGTGGTGAAGGTGTCGAGCCGGAACGGCAGCACATAACCGGCCGGGTTCTGGGTCAGGTCGGTATCGGGCTGCCACCACACAGGCTTGTTCCCGGGGTTGACGATGATGTCCTTGTCATCGAACCCGCGGACACCGCGAAGCGTGCCGTAGTAATGGTCGAAGGACCGGTTCTCCTGCATCAGGAAGACGACGTGCTCGATGTCGTCGAGCGTCGGGCGCTTGGGCGGCGTCACGGCAAGCGCGGAGTCGAGCGTGCCGGCGAAGTTGGCCGCCGTGTAGGCGGCGCCGGCCGCCAGCCCCGTCTGCAGAAATCTCCGTCGCGTCGACCCCATCCGCCGGGCGACGGTACCGACAACTTGATTGCGGTTTGTTTCCTGAACGTGAACTCGGCTGTGGCGATAGGCTTCCGGCGATGGGGTCCCGTCCGTGGTTTCGCAGGCGCTGGCTCGGCGTCGCGGCGGCTCTGGTGCTCGGCGTGCTGGGGGCAACCGGCGCGAGCGCCGACGCGAGTGCGAAGACGCCGCCGCTGACCGGAACCGTGATCGCCGCAAACCGCGCGAGCTTCACGGTTGAGCAGCCGGGCAAGGCGAAGGGCGCGATCAACACGATGCTCGGCTACGCGACCAAGCTTGCCGCCAAGAACTATCCCTACGTCTACGGGGGAGGGCACGGCACGCCGGGTGTCCCGACCACGGGCACTGCCGGCAGGAGCACCAATGGCTTCGACTGCTCGGGCGCCGTTGCCGCCGTGCTGGCGTCAGCGGGGATCTGGCCGAAGAACGCGCCGGTCCCCGGTGATGCCGCGGTGATCACGGACCTGATGCAGGCGCACAAGATCGCGAACGGTCCAGGGGTTGGACCGGACACCGTCGATCTGTTCGACCGGCCCGGCGATGACATCCAGATGAACATCGAGGGCGACTTCTTCGGGACCGGCTACACGAGGCGAGGCGGCCCTGGCTGGATGGGCAAATTCGCGGCCCGGTTCCCCGGTTCTTACAAGGAGTATCACGTGCTCCCGAGCGTGCTCAAGGACTCGAGCTCCTACCGCCAGGAGATCACCTTCGAGTATCCCGAGTCCAGCCCGGGCGCCAAGCTCGCACAGGAGATCGACACAGGCGCCAAGGTGCAGGTCAGCTACCGCCAATCCGGAGGCGTCAACATCGTCACCGCCGCCAAGAACATCGGCGGCAAGCCGTTCAAGAAGCCGAATCCCTACGTGATTCAGTTCTGAACGCACGCAGGTCCAATTCGTGAACCGGCGCGATCCAGTGCTCGAACGATGGTCGGTTGGTGCAGGGGACGGTTTGACGTTCGGTGTCACAGCTGGTTCTCTTGGGGGCTCATCACACTGGGGCTCGTCGTCGGGGTGACGATGATGCGACGCGCAGCGCAGCGCAAGGACGACGCGCCGTCGCGGTTCTGGATAACCAAAGGAGTCGCACATGCAGCAGGGGCATGAACGGTTGAGTCGCGTCCGGAGACGTCTCGTCGCCGCAGGGGCGGCCATCGCGGTCGTCGCGCTCGGCACGACGTCAGTACTCGGGGCGGGGTCAGCACAGGCGACGGCGACGAGCTCGCTGCACCTGGTGCCGGGCTATCTGCCCGGTCTCAGCCGCGCCACCCTGCTTGCTCCGGCTCCCGCGGCCATGCGGATGGAGATCGGCGTCGGCATCTCCCGCCCCGACCCGGCCGGCGAGGTCAAGCTCTACAACGAGCTGTATGACCTCCCCAGCAAGCTCTACCACCACTTCCTGACCGTCAGCGAGTTCAACGCCCGCTTCGGCGTCAAGCCCGCGACCACAGCGGCTGTCCGTCAGTTCCTGACCGGCGCCGGACTCGCGATCGACACCTCCTCGCCCGACGGCAACTACTTCACAGCCACCGGGACCGTGTCCCAGCTCGACAGGCTGTTCAAGGTGCAGATCGGCAGGTATACGCTGAACGGCACCCGTTTCTTCGCCAATAACGCCGCCCCGTCGGTTCCGCTGTCGCTGCCGATCGATGCGATCGCCGGCCTTGACACGGTCCACAAGATGACGCTCGCCGACCTCAAGGGGCGGACGCTGGCGCATGGGCACGCGGCCAACGCGGTCGCCGCCGGCCGGCAGGTGCTCGCTCGTCAGGCGGCGCTGCGGGCAACCGGCGTCTCGACGACCTCCCAGTCGGGGGACGAGCAGGTCTACACCCCGCAGGACCTATGGGGGATCTACGACGATCCCGGCGCCGCGGCACTGACCAGTGGCGACGGCACGAGCAACGCGACGACGGTCGCAGGTTCGTCCACAGCGCTCGGTCAGGGCCAGGTGATCGGCATCTTCGGGGACGGCGAGACCTCGAGTGTCACGGCGCAGTTGCGTCTGTTCGAGACGGCGGAGGGGCTGCCCAAGGTCCCGGTTCGCACCGTCGAGACCGAGGGCTCCGACGACAGCAAGTACGGCGACAACACCGGCGCCATCGAGTGGTACCTGGATTCGCAGTCCTCGACCGGCATGGCGCCCGACGCAAAGCAGCTCGACTTCTTCTTCGGCAAGAGCATCTTCGACGCCGATGTGGCCGCCGACTTCGACTATTGGGCAAACGACGCCAACGGGCCGAAGGAGATGAACGCCAGCTTCGGCGAGTGCGAGGAGAACCCGACCAACCCTGTGACCGGGCCGCTCGCGCAGCAGCCGTACGGCTCCGAGCTCGGCGACGAGCTCGAGGCGCTGGCCGAGCCGATGCTCCGCCAGGCCACGATCGAGGGACGCACCCTCTTCTCCTCCGCCGGTGACACCGGCTCTGGCTGCCCCGAGGCGGTCGTCCCGGTCGCGGGCGGCGCCAACGGCCTCGCGATCCAGCCCGTGCCGATCGTCTCCTACCCGTGCGCCAGCGATTACGACGTCTGCGTTGGCGGCACGGTGGTGTCGTCCCCGGGCGACAAGTACCCGGACGCAGCCAAGCGCTCGGCCGAGACATCGTGGACGTACGGAGGCGGTGGCACGAGCTACTTCATCACCGCCCCCTCATTCCAGGACGGTGTTGCCGGAGTCACGCACGATTGCGTCAGCACACCTGACGGGACGACGGTCTACAGCTCGAACGCACCGCTGTGCCGTGGCGTCCCCGATGTCGCCGACCTGTCAGGCAACACGGACGGTGACGGCTACTTCATCTATATCGATTCGCAGCCCTCGAGCGAGGGCGGCACCTCCCTGGCAAGCCCGCTGATGATGGGTCAGTGGGCCCGGATCCAATCGGCGGCACCGGCCAGTGAGCAGTCGAGCGGCGGCCTCGGATACGCGAATCCGCTGATCTACAAGGAGGCGAGCTCCGCCGACAAGTGCACCACCGCACCGTGCGCCGGGACCTACGCCAGCGACTTCAACGACATCACCCAGTCGGAGGACATCGGCGACACCACTGGAACGGCTGGTGCGCCGACGGTCAGCACCGGCATCGGGATCGGGAACGGCGTCTACAGCGACGGCCCCGGCTGGGACTACGCCAGCGGCTGGGGGTCGCTGAACGTCGCCAACTTCATGCAGTCCGTCGATGGCGACACGACCGCGACCGACGCTTACACCGGCGCCGAGCAGGCTGCGGAGGACGTCTGCGAGGCGAGCATGTCGAGCCCCAGCGGAAACGCGACAGACCCCGTCGATGTCAGCCTCGGAAACGAGCCCGGGGTTGATCTGACGGGGGCGACGCTCACTGCGACCAAGTCGACGATCACCGCGACGCTGACGGTGCCGACGCTCTCAAGTGGCGTCCCGACCGACTCGCTGGACGACGTCTTCAACGTCGCCTGGCTGTATGCCGGCAAGGTCTACACGGCCACTGCCGAGGAGGGCAAGACCGGCGGTTGGACGTTCAGCGACTCGAGCACGGCGCTCGCGGCCAACGATGATCCGACCACCAGCAGCACCAGTTCGACCACGACGCCACCCGACAACGCCACCGGCAGTGTCAACACCACTACCGGCGTGATCACGATCAAGCTTCCGACGACCGACGTCGGCTCACCGCCGGCCGGAGCGTTGTTGATCGATCCGCAGGCGTTTGATGCGATCTCGGCCGACCTGTCATTCACCACCGACAGCGCCGACACCCTGCGGGCGTACTCCGTCGACGCCGGTCAGCTCGATTCGATCGGAGTCGACGTCGTCGTCGGCGGCAGCCCCGGGTCGAGCTGCGCCAGCACGCTGCCGACGACAAACCTGACGACGGCTGATGTCGGCGGCGCTGCGGTCGCCACGCCGGTCGCGACGCCGCCGGCGGGCTCGTCCTGCCAGACGACCTCGGCACAGCCGGTCACCCGCATCACCAGCAAGTCGCTGACGAAGCGCGCGCTCAAGCTCGCCGGCACGTCGAAGGCCCACTGCCCCGACACGATCACGAAGGTGACGGTGGCGATCGCACAGCGGGTCAAGGTCGGCCACCGGGTGGAATGCCGGTTCCTCACCGCGAAACACAGGTGGTCAGCCGCTGGAAGCTGCGCGCCGCGGGACTACCTCTCAGCCACGGGAACGTCGATCTGGACGTTCAGCCTGAAGCTGCACTTCACTGCCGGCACCTACCGGGTGTGGGAGCACGCGACCGACAGCAAGGGCAAGATGACGAAGAACACGGCGTCCAAGTACGTCACGTTCCATCTCAGGTAGCGGCGGATCAGCTCGGAGCAGTCAGCCACGGGCCGTCGAGGACGATCAATCCGTCCTCGACGAGCCCGTCGGCGGCCTCCTGATCAACGCCCTCGCGCGTGAGCCGGCCGTCGGCGAGGACCTGCGCGAGGAGGCGTCCGCGGCGCTGGCGCAGGCTGCCCGCATAGGGCTTCTGCCGCCGGGCGCGGCGCTCCTGCGTTTCACCCACGCGCGGCCCTGCGCAGCCCTCCCGAACGACGCAGTCGCGGCACGCCGGACGCACCGTGCAGATCCGCTGCCCGAACTCCATCAGCGCCTGCCCGCTGCGCCACGGCTCGTTTGAAATGCTCACGCCCTCCGGAAAGCGCCGGGCGAGCACCCGGTTGACGTTGACGTCGCGGGGCAGCACCGGTTCCTCGAGCGCGAAGCAGCGGATTGCAGCGTCGATGTAGGGCCCGACGCCGGGGAGCGCCGTGAATTCCTCCGGCCAGCCGTCCGCCGCGACGATCCGCGCGGATCGGTGCAGGTCCCGCGCGCGGCGCGGATAGCCGAGCCCCTGCCACACGGTCAGGACCTCGGCCAGCGACGCCTCGGCCAGCAGCTCCACAGTCGGCCACCGCGCCATCCACTGCTCCCAGGCGCTCACCGCCCGCAGCACGGTCGTCTGGGCCGACATCACCTCGGCGACCCAGACGGCATAGACGTCACGGGTTGCTCGCCACGGCAGCTCGCGCTGGTGGCGGTCCCACCACGTCAGGATCTCATCGAGGGCCACCGGTTTCGAGGAACTTCCGGGATGGGCACGGCTGGGCTCGAACCAGCGACCCCTCGCGTGTGAAGCGAGTGCTCTCCCACTGAGCTACGCGCCCGGGATCGACGATTGTAGGGCGGCGCCGGGATCCGGGTTGCGATGCAACGGTTTGTTTGCCGGGCGCGGTTGCCGAGCAGTCTTCCTGTAGCTCGTAAACAAGCGAAAGGAGCTCGGCATGCCGACGAATCTCGACGACGCCAAGGGCAAGGTCAAGGAAGCAGCTGGTGACCTCACCGACGATCAGAGCCTGAAGAACGAGGGCAAGGTCGATAAGGCGACCGGCAAGGTCAAGGACGCGGTTGACGGCGTCCGGGACAAGATCACGGGCGACTGATTTCTTCGGCGCCGGCCGGACCCCGAGTTCGGCCGGCGCCAACCGTCGCCCGTCACCCGCGCGGCCTATAGGGTGCGCGCATGTGGAGCAGGGGAGTTGCCGTAACCGCGGCGGTGTGCGCCGCGGCGCTCGGCCCGTTGGCCGGCGCCGCCGGAGCCGGGGTGCTCCGTGCAACCTCGATCCTGCCGCCCGGTGAGAGCGGCTATGTCTCGATCACCGGCGTTCTCAGCGGCACCGGCTCCTCGCACCTCTACGACCAGCAGCAGCCGTTCATCGACTTCGCGCGCAAGAACGCGATGCTCAGCCAGCCGGGCACAGGTACCGCCGAGCACCCACTCGCCGGTGTCACCATCACCCGCGACTCCTACGGGGTTCCATCGATCACCGGCGTCACCACCTATGACCTCTGGTATGGGGCCGGCTACGCGACCGCGGAGGACAGGCTCGCGGAGCTTGAGCTGTTCCGGCGCCAGACGAACGGGACGCTGGCCGAGGTACTCGGACCGAGCTACCTGACGACCGATATCGAGATCCGCCGCGACTTCTACACCGCGGGGGAGCTGACGCAGATGTACAGCGCGCTGCCGGCTGCGATGCAGCAGCGCTACAGCGCCTACGCCGCTGGAATCAACGATTACGTCAACTACGTCAACACGCACCCGACCGACATCCCCGGGGAGTTCGTCGCGCTCGGGATCCTGCCGAGTCACTTCAGCGTCGAGGATCTGGTCGCGATCGGTGTGTATCTCGCCCGCACGACACCCAACGGTGACGGCGCCGAGCTCGAGAACATGCAGGCGCTGCAGTCCAGCGGGCCGGCCAAGTTCAACAGGATCCTGCCCGACAGCATCAAGGGCCAGGTTGCGACCGTGCCGCGGCAGAACGGATTGTTCCCGTCCGATCCGGGGGAGACCGTCTCGCAACAGCGCAAAGCGCTTGCCCGCTCATCCGCATACCTGAGGAAGATCCCGCTTCCGTCCTCCTCGAACATGGGCGTTGAGTACGTCAGCGGCAAGCTGCCGGCGGCCGCTGCCGGGGTTGCCACAGACAGCGCCGCCGGCACCCCCGAGGCGGAGGTTGTCGGTGCGATCGAGCGGCGTGCGGCCACCGCAGCGCCGGCCCCGCTGAAGCCAATCCACGTCGGCGGTTCCTACATGGTCGCCGTCAGTGATCTCAGGACGCACGAGGCGATCATGTTCAACGGCCCGGAGCTCGGGTTCGACGCACCCGAGGAGCTCTACGAGATGGAGCTGCACGGCCCCGGCGTCGATGTGCGCGGCGTCACCGCCCCCGGGGCGCCGGTGATCGCGATCGGGCACAACCAGAACGTCGCCTGGGGTCTGACAAGCGGCCTGTCGGAGACGAACACGCTGTACGTCGAGCAGCTCGTCCCCGGCCACCCGGATGAGTACTACTACAAGGGCAGGGTCATGCAGATGAGCTGCCAGGAGCAGACCTTCAGCTACCGCCCAGAGGTCACCTCGCTGCTTGACACCTCCACACTGAGCTCAGTCCTCAGCGACATCGGATCGGTGACGCTGAAGCTCTGCCGCACGAACGAGGGGCCGGTGCAGGAGCGGGTTGGCGGCTACGTCTACTCCCGTCGCTACGCGATCTGGGGCAAGGAGATCGACTCCCTCACCGGGCTCGCCGCGATCGACTCGGCCACGAGCGTGCGGCAGGTCGGCGCAGACACGGCGCAGCTGACCTGGAACGAGAACATCATGGCCGCCGACGGCAGCGGCAACATCGGCTACTGGCACCCAGGCCTGCTGCCGGTCCTGTCGAAAACCTGGGACCAGCGACTGCCGATGCCCGGCAACGGCAGCGCCCAGTGGACCGGCCTGCTGGCGGTCAAGCAGCGCCCGCATGTGATCGACCCGAAACAGCACTGGCTGGCGAACTGGAACACGCTGCCCTCGCAGGGGTGGACCACGGGCAACGATCCGGCCTCGGAACGGGTCGCCGGTCCGTTCTTCCGTGGCGCCTTCCTCGACGACCTCGCCGCGCACCTGGCCAAGCATCCGACGTTCGATGGGATGGACACGCTGATCGAGGAGGCGGGCACCACCGCTCAGCAGCGGTCTCTCGACAACTATCGCCTGGAGCGGGCCGCGACAGGCGCCCACGGCGGTGCCGACATCGTGCTGCAGACGATCCTCGCCTGGAACGGTGATTACGCCGCGGAGGATGCCACTGGTGACGTCGACCCCGGGGTCCCGGCGTGGCAGGACTTCATCGCCCAGCTGCAGAAGGAGGCGATCGCGCCGCTCGGTGCCGCCGGGCAGATCATCGGGGCGCATGGCCCCAACGACGAGCACCTGTTCGACGTCAGCATCGGCCAGGCGTATGCGCTGCGGACCGAGAACGCCGCTCAGTACCGGGCCGCCGCGCAGGCCGCCTACGTCGAGCTGTCACAGAAGTACGGCTCCCAGGATCCGACGCAGTGGCTCGAGCCGCGGACGATGGCGCCCGAGTCAGCGCTCGGCGCCGAGCAGCCGCCACCGCTGCCGTTCTTCGACCGCGGCACGTTCGAGGAAGTGACGGCGCTCGGGCCCTAACCCTTACGCTTGTCACATGACCGTAGCCAACAAGACCGTGCTGATCACCGGTGCCGCACGCGGCATCGGCGCCGGCACCGCCCGCGAGTTGCACCGCCGGGGCGCCAACCTGATCCTCACCGACCTCGACGCCGAACCGCTGGCCGCACTGGCCGCCGAGCTCGGCCCAGAAAGAGCTCTGACCATCAAAGCCGACGTCTGCGACCTCGAGCAGATGCAGGATGCGGTGGCCGCCGGAATCGCGAAGTTCGGCGGGGTCGACCTGGTGCTCGCCAACGCCGGGATCGCCAGCTACGGCTCGATCGGGGCGGTTGATCCGAAGCTGTTCAAACGGGTGCTCGACGTCAACATCCTCGGCGTCTTCCACACCGTCCGTGCAGCGCTGCCGTCGGTGATCGCCCGCCGGGGGTACATCCTGGTCGTCTCCTCGGAGGCGGCGTTCACGCCGGCGGCCGGTCTCGGCGCCTACACGGCGAGCAAGGCGGCGGTTGAGAACCTCGCCAGCGCGCTGCGCGCCGAGGTCGCCCACCACGGCGTGGACGTCGGCTCCGCCCACATGTCATGGATCGACACCCCGATGGTCCAGGATGTCAAGAAGGACCTCAAGGCCTTCCACAAGATGCTCTCTCAGCTGCCCGGACCACTGGCCAAGACGAGCTCGCTCGAGGTCTGTGTGCAGGCGTTCGTTGCGGGGCTCGAGCAGCGCAAACGACGTGTCTGGGTTCCGCGCTGGGTGCAGCTGCTGGCGGTGCTCAAGCCGTTGCTGACCTCGCCTCTTGCCGAGCGCGAAATGCTCAAGCGTGCGGCGGAGATCGTCGACGAGATGGACCGCGAGGTGGAGGAGATGGGCCGTTCCGCCAGCGAGCGCGTGATGGCCCTCGACACCTGAATCGCGCGCCAGCAGCGTCATCTGACGCCAACCGGATGCTCACCGTTGCCGATTGACAACTCAGTGGCTTCTTGGTTCCCTCGACGTTCGGGGTGAATCCAGGCATCCCGGCGTGCGGGCATGGATGTGCCCGCCCTCAAGGGCACGACGACCAGGAGCGACACATGCATCAACGGCAGCGGAACGCCGCGACGAGCAGAGGCCGCGGACTCGGGGCACGGATCGTGGCCGGGGCAACGGCAGCGCTGATCACGACGATCGCAGCGCTGCTGGCGAGCGGCTCATTCGCAGGCAGCGCGGGAGCATCGACGACGCCACTGAAAGCCGTCGCAGGTTGGCTCCCGGGGCTTGCGAAGGCGACCAAGCTCGCCGCACCGGCGAGCTCACGGGTGCTTGAGATCGGCGTTGGCATCAGCCGCCCTGACACGGCGGCCGAGGTCAAGCTCTGTTCCACGAGGTCTACAACGCGGAGAGCCCCGAATACCACCATTTCCTGACGGTCTCCCAGTTCAACGGCGGTTCGGCGTCGGCCGGCGACGACCGCGGCCGTCCGCGCTTGGCTGACCGGCGGCGGGTTGCAAGGTCACATCCAGCTCAGCCGGCGGCGACTACTTCACCGCGAGCGGGACGATCGACCAGCTCGACGCCTGTTCAAGGTCAAGATCGGGCATACGCGTACAAGCGCGACCGGTTTCTGGCCAACGACGTGGCGCCCTCGGTGCCCGTCGAGCCTGCCGATCGACGCCGTCGCCGGCCTGGAGACCCTGAGCCACTACAGCCCCGACTCGTTGACCGGCAAGCAGCTCGCGAGGGCAAAGACCGCCGAACAGGCGATCAGCCGCCGGCCGCGCGATCGTCAAGGCAGGGACGCGGCGCGTCCGAGCCTGCGGTCGCCGGGTCTCGCAGAGCGGGCGACGAGCAGACCTACACCGCCCAGGATCTGTGGGGGATCTACGACGACCCCGGCGCCGGTGCGCTGACCCAGACGGACGGCATCAGCGACCCGACCACGCTTCAGGACTCGAGCGTCACGCTCGGCCAGGGCCAGACGATTGGCGTCTTCGGCGAGGGCGAGACCTCGAGCGTCGTGCGCCAGCTGCGCCTGTTCGAGACCGCGCTGGGCCTGCCGAAGGTGCCCGGTGCGCACGATCGAGACCGAGGGCACGCCTGACCGCGCCTATGGCGACAACAGCGGCGCGATCGAGTGGTACCTCGATTCGCAGGCGTCGACGGGGATGGCGCCCGACGTCAAGCAGCTGGACTTCTACTTCTCCAAGGGCTTCCAGGACGCCGACATCGCCCAGGAATTCAACTACTGGGCCAACGACCCGAACGGTCCACGGGAGATGAACGCCAGCTTCGGCGAGTGCGAGCAGAACCCGACCGAGCCGGTCACCGGCGGCCCGCTCAGCGACCTGCCCGCCGGCGTCGGACTCGGCGGGGACGCCGAGGCGCTCTCCGACCCGGCACTGCGCCAGGCAGCGCTCGAGGGCCGGACGCTGTTCACCTCCGCCGGCGACACCGGCTCCGGCTGCCCGTCGATCTACGCCCCGGTGCTCGGTGCCGGCAACGGCCTCGCCGTGCAGCCGGTCCCGTTCCAGAACTACCCCTGCATCAGCGACTACGTCGTCTGCGTCGGCGGCACGGTCGTGTCGTCTCCGGCCGTGGCTATCCGGATCGGCGCAGCGGTCGGCTCAGACCTCCTGGACCTTCAGTGGCGGCGGCACGAGCTATTTCAACGCGGCTCCGTCCTACCAGCAGGGGATCAAGGCGCTCGACATCGACTGTGTCTCCAACGACACGGGCACGACCGTCTACGCGCCCGGATCGGCGCCGCTGTGCCGTGGCGTCCCGGACGTCGCCGACATGTCGGGTAACGCGATCGACGACGCGTACTTCATCTACATCGATGGAGCACCGCAGTCCGAGGGCGGGACCAGTCTCTCAAGCCCGCTGATGATGGGCCAGTGGGCGCGTGTCCAGGCGGCGGCTCCGAGCTCGGTTCAGTCAAACGGCGGCCTCGGGTTCGCCGAACGCGACGATCTACAAGCAGGCGCAGGGAGCGGACAGCTGCACCACCGCTCCGTGCAGCGACCCGACCTACGAACGCGACTTCATGGATGTCACGCAGTCGGAGTTCGGCGCCGGCAATGGTGCGTTCGATCCGTCCGGCGGCTGGGACTACGCCAGCGGCTGGGGCGTCGCTCAACGTCGCGAACTTCACGCAGGACGTGGACGGTTCGACCAACGCCACCGACGCCTACACCGGCACCGAGCAGGCGGCGGTGCCGGTCTGCAGGCGTCGATGACGAGCCCGAGCGGCAACGCGACCGACCCCCTGACCGAGGTCACGCTTGACAACGGCGTCGATGTGACCGGGGCCTCGCTGACCGCGACCGACAAGAGCGATCACGGCGACGTTCACCGTGCCGGATCTGAAGGCAGGTGTTCCGGCCGAATCGGTGGGCGGCGTCGCCTTCCGCGTCGGCTGGGAGTACAAGGGGATCGTCTACTACGCGGAGGCGACCGAGAGCGAGCTCGGCAGCTGGTCCTACAGCTCCGGCAACACCGGGCCGGCGCTCACCAAGGGCGTGCCCGAACTTCGGTGAGTACACCGACACGGCGACCAGCGCCGCCACCGGAACCGCCGACGATGCCAGTGGCGTGATCACGATCACCGTCCCGGCCTCCGAGGTCGGATCCCCGGCTCGGGCGCCCTGCTTGAGCGACCCGCAGGCGTTCGTCCAGATCCACGATCGGGGTGCCGGAGGTGATCACCGCCGAGGCGTTCACCGTCGATAGCGCCGATGACATCCGCGCGGCTATTCGGTCGACGACGGGCAGCTGGACTCGATCGGCGAGGACGTCGTCGTTGATGGCCAGCCTGGCGTCAACTGCGACAGCACGCTGCCCCCGACAACCACGAAGACCGCCAGCGGCACGACGACCACGGCCCCGGCCGCGACGGTCTGCACGTCCGCCAAGTACCCGATCACCCACATCACCAAGAAGGCGTTCAGCAGCGCCGGGATCAAAACCTCCGGCACCGCTGCGGCCCACTGTGGCGACACGATCAAGTCGGTCGCGGTCGCCGTCGCCAAGGTGATCACGGAGAAGAAGAAGGACAAGTGCGAGTTCCTCACCGCCAAGCACAAATGGACGGCACCGGGGAGCTGCACGCCGAAGGATTACCTGGCGGCCTCCGGCAGGAACGCGTGGACGTTCAACCTCAAGGTCAAGCTGTCCAAGGGCGTCTATCACCTGTGGGAGCGCGCGACCGACAACAAGCAGCAGACGACGAAGAACACGGCGTCGAAGTACGTCTGGTTCAGGATCAAGTAGCCCGTGGTGGTGGCCGGCCCAGCGGGGCCGGCCTCGCTACAAGCGCACCAGGGTGGGATCGTCGATCCCGCGCGTGATCCCGCGCAGGTCGATGAACAGCTGGGCATCGCGGGCCAGCTGCAGATGATCGATCCCGGGGTGGGCCGTGACGAGCACGACGGCGTCGGCGTCGCTGGTCGCCTCGGCGAGGTCGCTGCTCCGCACGCCGAGATCGCGCAGCACCGGCACGAACGGGTCGTGGTAGACGAGGTTCGCGCCGCGGGCCGACAGCAGCTCCATGATCCGCAGCGCCGGTGACTCGCGGATGTCGCCGATCCCGCCCTTGTAGGCGACCCCGAGCAGTGCGATCTTGGAGCCCTTGATCGGCTTCGCCACCTCGTTGAGCGCCAGCTCGATCCGCTCGACGCAGTAGGTCGGCATCTGCTGGTTGATCTTGCCGGCGAGCTCGATGAACTCGGTGGACATGTGGAATTGGCGCGCCCGCCAGGTCAGGTAGAAGGGGTCGACCGGCAGGCAGTGGCCGCCCATCCCGGGGCCGGGCTCGAACCGCATAAACCCGTAGGGCTTGGTGGCGGCCGCGTCGACGACCTCCCAGATGTCGATCCCCATCCGATCCGCGAGCATCGCCAGCTCGTTGACGAGCGCGATGTTGACCGAGCGAAAGATGTTCTCGAGCAGCTTCGTCATCTCGGCCGCCTCAGGGGTCGAGACGCGGATGATCGTGTCGCAGACCCGGCCGTAGAGCTCGGCGGCGCGGTCGGTGCACGCCTGAGTGATGCCGCCGATCACCTTCGGAGTGTTCTTCAGCGTGTAGTCGATCCGGCCCGGATCGACGCGCTCGGGGGAGAAGGCGACGTTCAGATCGGTGCCGACCCTGAGCCCCTTCTTCTCGAGCGTGGGCACCAGCAGCTCGCGGGTCGTTCCCGGGTACGTCGTCGACTCGAGCACGATCAGCTGGCCGGGTTTGACGACCTCGAGCAGCGCCGCCGCGGACTGGTGCAGCGGCTCGAGGTCGGGCTCGCGGTTGGCGTTCAGCGGCGTCGGGACGCAGATCAGGATCGCCTCGGCAGATGCGAGCGGGGCGTAATCGGCGCTGGCGATCACGCGGTCCTTGACGGCCCGCAGCTGCTCGGACGGAATGTCCTCGATGTAGGACTCGCCGACCCTGATCGACTCGATCTTGCGCGGGTCGACGTCGACCGCGATCACGTCCTCGCCGGCCTCCGCGAAGGCGACGACGAGCGGCAGGCCGACGTATCCAAGTCCGATGACTCCAATGGGCATGGCGTGCGCACGCTAGCATCGAACGTGGATCGTGCTAGGCGGGGCGCTAGCGGTGCCCTATAACCCTCAATCCGCTCTAGCGGGGCTGAATTCCCTCCCGAGGGGACGACGCCCGAGGTCAGCGCCTTTTCTTGTGGCGGTGATGGTTCGGTCCCGTCGCGATGTAGGCCCGTGAACCAGGTCAGGTCCGGAAGGAAGCAGCCTTAAGCGGTTCCCTGCAGGCGCGGCGGGGGTGCTGGCCGGAGTCACGGAAGCGGTAGCCCCTCGGGTGCTCACCTCAGAGGCGGGTGCACGATCCACTTTTTCTGCAGCGTGGGGCTGACCCGCGGCGCGAGCGGTTTTCATGTCCCCGCGTACATCTATTTGATGTATCCAGGGACACAGAACGGCTGGCGGAGGCCGCGAGGAGGGTGTCAGGGGGTCATAACACTAGACTCGAATCTCAGTGTCATCGGGTCCCTCGCTCTACCGCCGCCACCGCCCCAGAACGTTCGCTGACGTCGTCGGGCAGGAGCACGTCGTCCGCACGCTTTCGCACGCCGTTGAGCGCGAGCAGGTGCACCACGCCTACCTGTTCGTCGGGTCGCGCGGGACGGGCAAGACCTCGATGGCGAAGATCCTCGCCGCCTGCCTGAACTGCGACAACGGGCCGACAATCTCACCCTGCGGCACGTGCGACTCCTGCGTGGCGATCGCGAATGCGACCTCGCTCGACGTGATCGAGATGGACGCGGCCTCCAACAACTCGGTCGATGACATCCGCGAGCTCCGCGAGAAGGTCGCTTATGCGCCGGTTTCGGGCCGCCACAAGGTCTACATCCTCGACGAGGCCCATATGCTCTCGTCGCAGGCGTGGAACGCGTTCCTCAAGACGCTTGAGGAGCCGCCGCCACGGACGATCTTCGTGCTCGCCACGACCGAGGCGGGCAAGGTCCTGCCGACGGTCGTCGACCGCTGTCACCGCTTCGACTTCGGACGCCCGGCCGCCGAGCAGGTCGCCGAGGTCGTACGGCGGGTCGCAACGGCCGAGTCGATCCCGATCGACGAGGGCGCCGCGGCACTCGTCGCCCGGCACGCGACCGGCTCCTTCCGTGACGCGCTCGGCACGCTCGAGCAGCTGGTCGTCTACGCCGGCGACCGCCCGATTCAACCGGCCGACGTCCTCGCCGTCCTTGGTGTCGCCGACGCCGAGCAGCTGTTTGCCGCGGTCGACGCGATCGTCGCCCGTGACCCGGCAGCGGCGTTGCGCGCTGCCGCCTCGCTGGCCGCTTCGGGTCGCGACCCCGGCCAGGTCCTGCGTGACCTCGAGGTCCACGGCCGCGAGCTGCTGACCGTCCAGGTGCTCAAGGAGGTCCCGCCGGAGCTGCGGGTGACCGCCGATCGCGACGCCAGGCTGGTCGAGCAGGCCCGCTCGCTGCACTCGACTGACGCGGTCCGCCTGCTTGATCTCGTCTCGGGCGCGCTCGAGGCGACGGCGAACGGATCGCAGCCGCGGATCCAGCTGGAACTGGTGCTGGTCCGGGCCGCGGCCCCGGCGATCGACCCCTCGCTTGCCGCTGTCCTGGCGCGCATCGAGAAGCTTGAGAAATCTGGGGTCACTGCTCCTGCTCCTGTGGCCGCTGCCGCCCCCGTTGCCGATCGGCGTCCGGTGTCTCGCGACGAGTACGCCGAATCGGCGACGGAAGCGCCATCGGCCGATGAATTGCCCGGCCAGGATGCGCCTCGGCCAGTTGCGCCGCACGACGCCGAGGCCGCGGCGCTTGAGGACCACCTGGCGGCGCTCGCAAGCGACGCGGGCGCTCCGGGTGAGGATCCCGGCTCCGACTATCACCCTGCGGAGGTGCAGGAGGGACTGCCGGCGCCACCTCGCATGCGGGTGGCGACGGCGGACCCTCCCGTGCCGCAGCAGAGCGCAACACCGCCCGTACAGCAGCAGACCGAACCGGCGCCGCAGAGGCCACACGCAACGGCGGCGCTCCGACCCCCGAGGAGCTGGGCGCGATGTGGCCCGCCGTGGTCGAGGTGATTCGCAGCGGCAACGCGATGCTGGCGACGGCCGTCGACGGGGCCCGTCCGATCGCGACCGGCGGCGGTGAGCTGGTCCTCCTGCTGCCGGCGAATGCCGCGTTCTACAAGAAGAAGGCGGAGCAGGAGGAGCACCGCCGCGCTGTCGCCGATGCGGTCCGTAACGTCACGGGTACCGCGCTGGTCATCCGCTACGAGTTGGCGAGCGAGGAGCCGGTCGCGGCTGCCGCGCCGGCCGCGACCATCACCGACGAGGAGATCGTGCGGCGGTTCGTGGAAGAGTTCGACGCCCAGGAGATCGACGAGGAGACGGATAGCTGATGCCACCGCAGCCGAACATGCAGCAGATGCTCAAGCAGGTCCAGAAGATGCAGGCCGACATGGCCGCCGCTCAGGAGTCCCTGAAGGACGAGACCGTCACGGCCACGGTCGGCGGCGGCGTCGTCACCGTCGAGGTGACGGGAGAGCTCGTGGTGAAGTCGATCTCGATCAAGCCCGAGGCGGTCGATCCCGACGATGTCGAGATGCTGACCGACCTGGTCCTGACCGCGGTCAACGAGGGCCTGCGCTCCGCTCAGGATCTGGCGGCGCAGAAGCTGAACGCGGCCGCCGGACCGCTCGCAGGGCCCGGTGGACTCGGCGGGTTGGGGCTGCCGGGCTTCTAGGCCCGGCCAACGACCACCACGGCTGCCGGCAACCGGGCGACACAGGGCACGAGGGGTATCAGGTGCACGCACCTCCGATTCAACGGCTCATCACCGAGCTCGGGAAGCTGCCCGGGGTCGGGTCGCGGACCGCTCAGCGGATGGCGTTTCACCTGCTCAGCACCAGCGAGCAGGATGCCTACGCGCTGGCTGACGCGATCCGCGAGGTCAAGGAGAAGATCGGGTTCTGTGAGATCTGCTTCAACCTCGCCGAGGGCCCTCGATGCCGGATCTGCGAGGACGCCCGGCGCGACACGGCGATGATCTGCGTCGTCGAGGAGCCGGCCGATCTGATCCCGATCGAGCGCACGCGCGAGTGGGACGGGCGCTACCACGTGCTCGGTGGGGCGCTGTCCCCGATCGATGGGATCGACGAGGAGGATCTGCGGATCTCAGAGCTGTACGCCCGCGTCCGCGCAGACAACGTCAGGGAGGTCGTGATCGCGACCAATCCGACCACCAGTGGGGAGGCCACGGCGCTGCATATCGCCGGCGGCGTCCGGCGGATCGCGCCTGAGGTCGTGGTCTCCCGGCTCGCGTCCGGACTCCCAGTCGGAGCGGACCTCGAGTACGCCGATGAGCTGACGCTGGGCCGCGCGTTTGCCGGCCGTCGGGCGCTGTAGGACTGCCCCGCCCCGGCGGATGGCGCCCCAGCGGGGGCGCCGTTGCCGGAACGCCGGACCTCCTAACCTCTCTCCGGATGTCCTTCGGAACCGTGGTCATGAAGTTCGGCGGCACCTCCGTCGCCGACGCGGAGCGGATCAAACGCGCCGCCGAGCGGATCGTCGCCAAGCGCGAGGCCGGCTATCGCGTCGTCGCGGTGCTGTCGGCGCGTGGCCACACGACCGATGAGCTGATCGCCGCTGCTTTCGAGGTCTCCACGCACCCGGACCCGAGAGAGATGGACATGCTGCTGTCCACGGGGGAGCGCCAGAGCTGCGCACTGTGCGCGATGGTGATCAACGACCTCGGCCACAAGGCGATCTCGCTCACCGGCTCACAGGCCGGGATCGTGACCGACACCTCCCACACCAAGGCGCGGATCATCGATGTCCGGGCCGACCGGATCCGCGAGGCGCTCGACGAGGACAAGATCGTGCTGGTCGCGGGGTTCCAGGGCGTCTCCACGAGTCGCGACGTGACCACACTCGGACGCGGCGGCTCCGACACCACGGCGGTGGCGGTCGCCGCGGCGCTCGGCGCCGAGGTCTGCGAGATCTACACGGATGTCTCCGGCGTGTTCAGCGCCGATCCGCGGATCGTCCCCAACGCGCGCAAGCTGCCGGTCGTCAGCTTCGAGGAGATGCTTGAGATGGCCGCCTCCGGCGCGAAGGTGCTGCAGTTGCGCTCGGTCGAGTACGCCCGTACCCACGGCGTCCGGATCCACTGCCGGTCGAGCTTTGAGGATGGGCCCGGTACCGTTGTCGTCGGAGAAGAGGAAACCGTGGAAAACCCCCTGATTACCGCCGTCACCCACTCGACCGACGAGGCTCGGATCACGCTGCTCGGCGTGCCCGACCGGCCCGGCGCGGCCGCGCAGATCTTCAACGCGCTCGCCGAGGCAAACGTCAACGTCGACACGATCGTCCAGAACGAGCCGCGCGGCGACAAGCGCGACGCCGAGGTGTCGTTCACGCTCTCGACCGATGACCTGCCCGCTGCCGAGGTGGCGCTGGCGCCGATCACCCAGGAGCTCGGACTGAGGGCGATCGACACGGACCGGCAGATCGGGAAGGTGTCGATCATCGGTGCCGGCATGCGCTCGCATCCGGGTGTCGCGGCGAAGGTCTTCCAGACCCTCGCCGACCAGGAGATCAACATCGAGATCATCCACACCTCTCCGATCAAGATCACCTGCCTGATCCGCGCCGACGCCGTCCCCGACGCGGTCCGCGCGCTGCACAGCGCGTTCGAGCTCGGCAGTGGCGCCACCGAACAGCAATCCTTCAACCAGGAGTCCCGATGAGCGCCGCCCGAATCGCCGTCGTCGGCGCCACCGGCGCCGTCGGAACCGTGTTGATCCAGTGCCTGCAGGAGCGTGGGCTGTGGAATGACGATGTCCGCCTGTTCGCGTCCGAGCGCTCCGCCGGCCGCGTGATCGAGGGCCATATCGTCGAAGCCCTCAACCAAGACGCCGATCTGTCAGGCATCGACGTTGCGCTGTTCTCCGCGGGCGCGAGCACGTCGCGAGCATGGGCGCCGAGGTTCGTCGAGGCCGGCGCCACGGTCGTCGACAACTCCTCCGCATTCCGCCGCAACCCCGAGATCCCGCTGGTCGTCTCAGAGGTCAATCCGCATGCGCTGCGTGACCACAACGGCCTGATCGCGAACCCGAACTGCTCGACGATGCAGCTGATGGTCGCGCTCGCTCCGATCCACCGTGAGGTCAGGATCGCGAGGATCGTCGTCGCCACCTATCAATCGGTGTCCGGCACCGGTCAGAAGGCCCTTGACGAGCTCGACGGCCAGACCCGCGCCGATCTCGACGGCGAGCGTCAGCCGGCCCCGACGGTGTACCCGGAGCAGATCGCGTTCAACGTGATCGGCGCCGCCGGAAACTTCGTCGACGGCGATGACCACACCGACGAGGAACGCAAGATGCAGTTCGAGACGCACAAGATCCTCGAGGATGACTCGATCGGCGTGGCGGTCACCTGCGTGCGCGTGCCGGTGCGAACCGGCCACTCGGAGGTCGTCAACATCGAGACGCGCGAGCCGCTGTCGCTCGAGCGCGCCCGGGAGCTGCTGGCGAGCGCCCCCGGCCTGATCCTCGAGGACGTTCCCTCACCGCTGCGTGCCGAGGGCCGCGACGAGGTCTTCGTCGGGCGGCTGCGTGCCGACGACACGCACCCGCGGGCGCTCTCGATGTTCGTTGTCGCCGACAACCTCCGCAAGGGAGCGGCGACAAACGCCGTTCAGATCGCGGAGCTGCTGATCAGCGACGGGCTGCTCCGGCCCGCAGCTCGCGCCGCGTCCTGACGCCGAGCTTGCGGTACACCCGCCGCGCATGGGTGCGGACCGTCTCGATGCCGACGTGCAGCTCATTCGCGATCTCGGCGTTGGAGCGTCCGTCCTGCAGCAGGTGCAGGACCTCGGCCTCGCGCGGGGTCAGCAGCTCCGGACCCATCGACGGGGTGCCGTTCGGGGTGGTGGCCGGAGGCAGCACATGCAGCCCGCGGGAGGCAAGGTGGATCGCGTGCAGGACATCACGGGCCTCGGTGCTCTTCGCCAGGCAGCCGGTGGCGCCGAACGACAGCAGCTGCCTGCATTCCGCAGGGTTGGGGCGGTTGGCGAGCACAAGCAGGCGCGTGTCCGGGAAGCTGGCATGCAGCTCACGCACCTCTGCCGCCGCCACGAGCGAACCGAAGTTGAGGACCGCGACATCGGGGTGATTGGCGCTCAGCGCCGCTGCGAGGTCCTCGTGGGCGATGTCTGAGGCGATCAGATCCAGATTCGGATCGCCGTCGATCAGATATCGCAAGCCCAGTCCGACGATGTCTTCGAAGCGGGTGAGGAGGACTGTGATTGGGGAGCGAGCCAGCATCTTGCTGAATAGGTATCGGCGCCCCAGCCCGTCAACACAATACCAAAAGGGGGATATTCGCGTCACCCTTCGGTTATCACCCGAACAACCCCAAGATCACCCAATGCAGGTGACGATTTTTCGGAGCATCGGCGGGATCATTCAGACACGGCAACCGGGGAGGCTGCCGACAGAAACTTCCGCCGGGACGGTACAGGGGTAGTGGTGAGGGGCGAGACCTTGGGGGGTCTCGCCCCTTACTCTTAAGCGCTCGGGTTCGCCGGCCCCGTTGGGCCGGCGCTCGACGCATCGGTGACCCTCCGGGGCGTCGCAGGTTCTGCGCTCCCGCCGCTAGCGCCGCGACGGGAACAGGCTGCTCAACGCCCGCCGAACGGCGTCGAGCGTGACGACGCCGCGCAGGATGCCGTCGTGGTCGACCGCGACGACGGCGCCGAGCTTGCCCAATGAATCGAGCGTCAGCAGCTCGGTGAGCGGACGGTCCTCGTCGACCTGGAGCGCCACGGGGCCCTCCGTGTCGACGACCGAGCCAATCGTCAGCCACCCCTCACCCTCGTCGCTGACCGCCTGAACGCGGTCACGGCGGGAGATGCCGAGGAAGTGGCCGGTGTCGTCGACGACCGGCAGCCAGGCGGCGCCGTAACGGAGGAAGAACTCGTCGAGCGCCTCGGCGACCGTGGTCAGTGAGCGCAGCGTGATCGGCTGGCGGTCCATGATGTCCGAGACACGCACGGAATCCATCCGGGCGGTCAGCGCACTCTGCGCCAGCGAGCTGCGCGCCGACTGGCCGAGCAGGAACGCCAGCACCAGCAGCCACAGGCCGGTGTAGGAGCCGTACGACAGCAGCAGCCAGACGCCGACCCCGGCGAGGATCACCGCAAACCCCTCACCCATCTTCGCCGCGACCTGGGTGCCGCGCTGCTTGTCGCCCGTCGACTTCCACACCAGCGCGCGCATCAACCGACCCCCGTCGAGCGGGTAGGCGGGAACCAGGTTGAACGCGAGGATCAGCACATTCATCGGCAGCAGCCAGCTCAGTCCGAGCAACACCGGCGTGAGGCGCACCGAGGAGTCGAGAAACACCGCGTCATCGAGGCGATGGGGACCGACGATCAGTAGATCGGCCACTAGGCAGATCAGCACGAACAGCAGCGTCGCGGCCGGCCCGGCACCCGCGATCTTGGCCTCCTCTGCCGGCGTCTGGGCGTCGCGGCTCATCTGAGTCACGCCTCCGAACAGGAACAGCTCGATCCGGTTGACAGTGATCCCCTCCCTCCGGGCGACGATCGCGTGCCCGAGTTCGTGCAGGATCAGTGACAGGAAGAACAGCAGCACAGTGGCAACCGTTGTCAGGTAGGCGACGGCGTCGGATGAGTGCAGCGCGCTGCGGAACGAGCCCGACAGCAGGAAGATCATCAGGAACAGCATGAAGAACCAGGTGCCGTCGACCCCAACCCGGATCCCGGCGACGTTCATCAGCTTGATCGAGCTCGGACGCCTGAACATGCTGCAATGGTGGCACAGCGACCCTAGGAGATTTGATGAGCACGAACGTCGAGAGGCTGCGCGAGCGCCTTGCCGAGATCGAGGACATCCGCAGTGCCGCCGAACTGCTGAGCTGGGATCAGCACACGCAGATGCCGCCCGCAGGGGGTGAGCAGCGCGCTGAGGTGCTGGCAACGCTTGGCCGGATCTCACACGAGACGTTCATCGATGCCGAGACCGGCAGGTTGCTGGACGCCGCTGCGGCGGAGCTGGATGCCCGCGGCGAAGCCGAGGACGACGATGATCGCGCGATCGTCCGGCGGTCCCGGCGCGAATGGGAGAAGGCACGCCGCGTCCCATCATCGCTGGCCGCAGAGATGGTGAAGGCGTCGTCGCTTGGTCAGGATGCCTGGGTGGAGGCGCGCCGCAAGAGCGACTTCAAGCTGTTTGTGCCGGCGCTCGAACGCAACATCGAGCTGGCGAGGAAGTACACCCAGTGCTTCGACGGCTTTGACTGCGCCTACGACGCGCTGTTGGATGACTACGAACCCGAGATGACAACCGCTGAGGTGAACCGGCTGTTCACCGAACTGCGCGACGAACTGGTGCCGCTGATCGCGGAGGTCGCTCGTCACTCCGTTGATGACAGTCCCGTTCACGGGCAGTTCCCGGTCGACGCCCAGCGCGACCTCGTTCGCGGAGTGGTCGGGCTGATGGGATTCAACGACGAGGGTTGGCGGATGGACGACGCCGTGCATCCGTTTGCGACGAGCTTCGGCAACCGGGATGTACGGATCACCGACCGCTGGGACGAGACCTACTTCGCCTCGGCCCTGTACGGCGGCATGCACGAGTGTGGTCACGGCCTCTACGAGGCGGGAGTCGCCGACAGCCTGCAGCGCACACCGCTCGGGCACGGCACCTCGCTCGGTGTGCACGAGTCCCAGAGCCGGCTCTGGGAGAACATGGTCGGCCGTGGCCGTCCGTTCTCCCAGGTGCTGGCGCCGCGGGTGGCAGAGGCGTTCGGCAGCCCGGTTGAGCCCGACGCCCTGTTCCGCGCCGTCAACCGGATCCAGCCCTCCCTGATCCGGGTCGAGGCCGACGAGGCGACCTATGGCCTGCACATCGTGCTGCGATTCGAACTCGAGCAGGAGCTGATCGAGGGCCGGTTGAACATCGCCGAGCTGCCCGAGGCGTGGAACGCGCGGGTCTCCGAATACCTCGGGATCGAGGTTCCGGATGACGCCCACGGTGTGTTGCAGGACACCCATTGGGGCTCCGGCTTGATCGGTTACTTCCCGACCTACGCGCTCGGCAACATGATCGCCGGACAGCTCTGGCAGCAGGCCCGCATCGACATCGCGGATCTGGATGAGCAGATTGCGGCCGGGGAGCTGCAGCATCTGCGCGAGTGGCTGCGCGAGAACGTCCATCGACACGGCGGGAAATACACAACGACCGAGCTGCTGCAGAGGGTCGTCGGTGGGCCGATTGAGGTCGGTCCGTTTGTGGCCTACCTCAAGGCCAAGCTCAGCGACGTGTACCAGGTGGCTCTGGCGTAGGTACGTACGCCGGTCCGGACGCGCGTACTAGGCTGCCGAGCACACCGTTATGAAGCACACCGTTATGAACATCCACTCCGCCACCCAGGAGATGAAATCGTGAGTGATAGACCCGTGAAGGTAGCCGTGACCGGTGCAGCCGGACAGATCGGCTACGCACTGCTGTTCCGCATCGCGAGTGGTCAGCTGCTTGGACCCGACACCCCGGTTGCGCTGTCGCTGTTGGAGATCCCCGCCGCGGTCAAGGCCGCTGAGGGCACAGCGATGGAGCTTGATGACTGTGCCTTTCCGCTGCTGTCATCGATCGACATCGCCGACGATCCGAACGTGGCATTCGAAGGTGTCAGCGTGGCGTTGCTCGTCGGTGCGCGGCCGCGCGCCGCAGGGATGGAGCGAGGTGACCTGCTGGAGGCCAACGGCGGCATCTTCAAGCCGCAGGGCGAGGCTCTCAACGGACACGCCGCCTCCGACATCAAGGTGCTGGTCGTCGGCAATCCGGCCAACACCAATGCGTTGATCGCACAGAGCAACGCTCCCGATATCCCGGCCGAGCGGTTCACGGCGATGACGCGGCTTGATCACAACCGTGCGATCGCGCAGCTCTCCAAGAAGACGGGGACCGCGGTCAAGGAGATTACCAACGTCACGATCTGGGGTAACCACTCAGCGACCCAGTACCCCGACATCTTCCACGCAAAGCTGGCAGGTGAAAACGCGGCCTCCACGATCGATGATCAGGCGTGGCTCGAGAACGATTTCATCCCGACCGTCCAGAAGCGTGGCGCCGCGATCATCGAGGCACGTGGAGCCTCGAGCGCTGCATCAGCTGCGAACGCGGCGATTGACCACGTTCACGATTGGGTGCTGGGCACGCCGGCCGGCGACTGGACCTCTGCGGCGATCCCCTCCGACGGCTCCTATGGGGTGCCCGAGGGGCTGATCTCGAGCTTCCCGGTGACCTCGTCCGGGGGTTCCTACGAGATCGTCCAGGGTCTTGAACTCAGTGACTTCTCACGCGCTCGGCTCGACGCCTCCGTCAAGGAGCTCGAGGAGGAGCGCGAGGCGATCAAGTCGCTCGGCCTGATCTAGAAAAAGTGAAAGGCGGCGAACCGAGTGGGTTCGCCGCCTTCACCGTTACCGGATTTTCTCTGATTGTTACTCGGCTGGCTCAGTGGATGAGCCGACTGGATGCCAGCCCTGTCCCTCGCGCGTGACGTGACCGTCAGAGACGAGCTTGGGCATCACGCGGTAGAGATAATTGGGCTCGATCTTGAGCTGGTCTGCGATCTGCGGAATGGTGATTCCCGGCTGGGTGCGCACAAGGTCAAGCGCCTGATTCGAGCGGGTATTACCACCACGACGTCCCCGGGGGCGGCCCGGGCCACGGCGCGAGCGTCGCGGTGTGTCGTGGGCTGCAGCGCTGTCCGTCGCGCGTGGGCGGCCCGGCCCACGACGCGTCCCAACGAGCACTGCGCGGGCGGCCTCGAGCTTAGCCACCTCGTCCTTCAACTCCTGCAGTCGATTGTCAATATCGTTGACAGTCGAATCGACAAATCCCGCCATGGGGGGTGCTCCTTTAATACTGGGTGAGGGTTGCACCAAAGATACAACCCGAGTCACTTCTCAAGCAGACGTTTCAGCTTTTGCAGTGAATCGTGCGCCTCTCGTTCGGAGGCATGTCCGACGACGAAGCGGCTCGCCGCGGCGCCGAGTCGACCCCCGGGGGTAGTGAACTCGTTTGTGTACTCAAACCGCGTCGGACCCTCCGAAGGTCCTGATATCTCATACCGGATCAGCGCCTTCGACATGGCGGGGCCGCGGCCGTGCCACTCGGCTGAGTGCGGCGCTGACACCGACGCCAATGTCCAGTACACGCGGAATGAGATTCCGTGCATCACGAGCACCTGCTCCATCTCGGCTCCTGGCCGGAGAGCCTGCTCCTTATCCCACTTCACTGAACGGTGGATCGTGACCCAGTCCGCCAGCCGGTCGCCGTCCATAACGGTGTCGAACACCTGTTGTGGCGGGACATTGATCTCGATCTGTGCGCTAACGGTGCTCATATCGCGAGGACACTACTGGGCGCGTCACCGCGCGCGGAGCGGTTCGACACGCTCCCATTCTCTGAGCGCGCGCTCGATCGCTGCGTCGAGTGAGTGACGCCTGATCCCGAGCATCGCGGCTGCGCGGTCGTCGCGCGCCAGCAGATCGGTGTCGAGCCCCTCCATCAACGGGCCGATCAACGCGTACTCCTCGCTCGCGATCACCGATGACACACGCGATGCGATCGGCGTGAGTGTCAGCTGAGGCACCCGCAGGACGGGGCGCGAGACGAGCATCTGGTCGCGGATCCGCTCGATCAGCGCCCCATAGCTCAGGACCTCCGGACCCCCGATGTCGAGGGACTCTCGATCACTGAGAACCTGCGTGGCGGCAGCGGCCGCGAGAAAGCTCGTGACGTCGCGCTCGTCGATCGGCGCGGTCCGGTTGCCATGCCATCCGGGGACGATCAGGATCGGCATGCGCTCGATCAGCCGGACCAGAAAGCGAAATGAGCGCGACGTTGCACCGATCACGATCGAGGCGCGGAACGCCACAGCCTCGGGGGTCGCGTTCAGGAGCCGCTCCTCCACCGCCAGCCTGCTCGCAAGATGGGGGGACGGGTTCACCTCGTTGGGGATCAAGCCTCCGAGATAGATCGTGCGACGGACACCCGCCTGCTGGGCGGCTGCGGCGAAGTTGGCGGCCGCCTGCTGCTCGAGCGCCGCGAACGGCCTGTCCGCACCTGACTCCATCGAGTGGATCAGGAAGTACGCGACATCGATCTCGCGCATTGCCTGCTCAAGGCCCGCGCCGGTGACGACGTCAGCCTGGACGACCTCGATTCCCGCCGTTGCCAGGAGGTTTGGACGGCGCGAGAGGCCGCGCACCTGATGGCCGTCGGAGACGAGTCGTGGCGCGAGCCGCGAGCCGATCGCGCCGGTGATGCCTGTGACCAGGATTCGCACTGCGACCAAAGCTACGGAAAATGCGGGTAGTTCCGAACGTCGGAGGAAATTTGCCGCTAATTGCAGGCACAAGCCGTTTGAGCGAAATGTCCCCATTTCCGGAAATGGCGATTGCGCCGGGATGCCGGAGACGCTTTGATGGCACCTCGTCGGTCACGCCTTGGTCACAGAAGACCGGGTGCAAGAGGAGGAGCCCCGCGGGGTGCCTCGAGGTTGTCAAGTCAAGGGTTGAGGTGGTTTCGGGATGTCAGATGGACGGGTGTCGGCGAAGGTGACGTGCGAGCAATGCTTCTTCTTTCAGAACATGCTGTGCGCTGTAACCAAGGCCGGCCCATGTGCGACCTTTCGCCCGAATCGCCCGGAGGGTCTCCGCCCGCCGCGGCAGCTGCGCTTCAACTTCCGCCAGGAGCGTCAGATGCAGGTGGCATGGGCCTTCCCCACTGCCGCGGAGCAGGGCGCGCTGCACGCCTGAGCCGTAGCATGCGGTCACTTTGCAGGTGACGGTGCTCGGCAAGTCGCCCTCGTGGCAGGATCGCGGTGGGGCGTGCAGCGGTTATCTCATCGAGGCCGATGGCCTCCGGTTGCTGCTCGACTGCGGCAGCGGCGTCCTCGGCAAGCTCCGCGACGTGTGCGAGTACGGCACCGTCGATGTGGTCCTGATCAGCCACCTGCACGCCGACCACATCCTCGATCTGGTGCCGTTCACGAGCGCGCTGTCGTATTCGACGTTGCCGCACGCAAGACGTCCTGCCCTGTGGTTGCCACCCGGGGGGCAGGAGTTTCTCACGCGGCTGATGACCGATCTGACCGGCAGTGATGAGGGCTTTCGCCGCGCCTTTGAGCTGCATGAGTACGACCCGCAGGCGCCGTTGGAGCTCGGCGCGCTCACCGTTCGCTTCTGCGAGGTTCCGCACTACACGACCGCCTTTGCCGTCGATCTCGCCGATCGGCTGGGACGGCGGTTCACGTTCGGCGCCGACTGTGGACCGAACTCGGCACTGGCTGCGTTTGCCAACGGCACCGGGTTGCTGGCACTCGAGGCGACGCTCGGGGGCGTCTCGGCTCCGGCCGAGCCCGGCCGCGGCCACATGACCGCCCGCGAGGCGGGCGAACTCGGCCGCGCCGCGAACGCCGTGCGGCTGGTGATCACCCACTTCTCTGACGAGCTTGACCGCGACGCCGTCCAGCGAGACGCGAGCGGTGGCTATGGCGGCGAGGTGCAGTTGGCCGCGGATGGGCTTGTCGTCACGGTTTGACGAGACCGCGGGTATGCTCGCTTGACACCCCGCAGTCGCCGAAGGAGATAGGCCGATGGCCAAGCGCAAGAAGGTGCAGGTTGTAGAGGAGAACAAGCTGCGAGAGGAAGCGGTCGCGCTGGCGCAGCGGCTGATTGATAACTCCGCGCTGCGTGCCGCAGTCGACGAACTGGTCGGTGCCGCGAACGCCGCCGAGGAAGCCGTTCTGAGCCGCAAGCGCAAGCGTCCGCTGCGCAAGCTGGTGCTCGTGACGGGTCTCGCCGGTGCGGTCGTGCTTGGTGTCTACGAGCCGGCGCGAGCCAAGCTGCTCGATGTCCTGTTCGGCGCCGAAGAAGATTTCGAGTACAACGGGCCGCCACCGGGCGGCGAGCCCGGCAGCCCGCTGACGGCGGTCTGATTCTCTGCGCAAATCTGCCCTGGTAGGCGCGGCGCTCGTCGCCGCCGTGGCGGTCCTGCTGGCCGTCACGCAGGTCGTGCTTCCCGGAGTCGCGGCGAGCACCGTCAGAAACAAGCTCGCCGGCGGCACCGGGATTCAGGTGACGGTCAAGGCGTTCCCGGCGCTCGAGCTGCTGTGGCACGACATCGACACGCTCGATGTGTCGATGAGCACCTATGACGCGTCCCAGGCGAAGATCGGAAGCCTGCTGTCGCAGGCCGGTGGGGTCGGGACGCTGCACGTCGCGATCGGAACGTTCACCTCCGGATTGGTGACCGTTCACGACGTCACCGCCGAGAAGCACGGAGATCAGCTGACCGCGATCGGCACGATCCTCGATTCGGATCTGCAGAAGGCCAGCGGCGGGATCCTCCGATCCGTGACGCCGGTCAGTTCCTCGGGCGGTCAGCTCGTGCTGCAGGGAACGGCGCTCTCCGGCGCCGTCACCGTCGATCTCGTCGTGCGAGCAACCGACGGCAAGATCGTCGCCACGCCGCAGGCGAGCGGACTCCTGGGCCTCGCGACCGATCTGATCGGACCGATCACCGTCTTCTCGAACGCCAAAGTGACCGTCGATTCACTCCAGGCCCACGCGGTCACCGGCGGCTTTGTGCTGCGGCTGACCGCGGACCTTCACTGAGCGCGTAGCCTTCCTGGAGTGACCCGCGCTCAGCATCGGGGAAGGAATCAGGCGTGTTCGGCGTCGTGAGTGGTGATGAGCTCTGGCCGTGACCCGATCCTCGATGCGCTGAACGAGGCAGCCCGTACCGAGCGGGCGCCGCTGTCGTTGCGCCTATCGGTCGATGAACTGCGCAGCCGCCCTGCAACTCGGCGACCGCGGCCACGTCTGGCCGTGGCGGGAATCGGGGTGTTGGCGGCGCTGGCGGTGATCCTCACGTTCGCTCTGCCCGGCGGTTCGCCAGGCGGCCCGTCGATCGCCCAGGCTGCCGCCGTCGGCCTGAGGTTGCCGCAGACGGCGGCGCCACGGCCGGATCCAGCCAACCCGGCACGGCTTCTCGACCTCCGGGTCGGAACGCTCGCGTTCCCGACGTGGACGGGTTCCGGTTGGCGAGCCGTCGGTCGGCGGACCGACACCATCAATGGCCGTCGTGTCGAGACGGTCTACTACCAGCGGCTCGGTGGCCACCCGCTGATCGCGTACACGATCGTCAGCGGCAAGGCCCTGGCCCCCCGGGGTCGCGTCTCCTATGACTTCGCCTTCAAGCTCGACGGTCGCTTCGCGATCACGTGGCGCGAGGACGGCCACACCTGCATCCTGTCGAGCACCGCCGTGCCGGCTGCCGGGCTGTGGCGGCTCTCGTACCACTCCTGACTACTCGACGCCGAGCTCCTTGGCGAGGCGTTTACGCGCCCGATGCACCCGGGTCGTGATCGTCGCCTCACGGACATGCAGGGTGCGGGCGGCCTCGCCGTAGGACATACCAACGACGTCGATCGCCACGACGGCATCGCGGAAGTCGTCGGGGAGCCTCGCGATCGCCGCATACAGCTCGGTGGTCTCGATGTGCTTCATCGGATCGGGTGACCGCGCGTCGGCGAAGAAGTCGTCGTCCTCGGGCATCGCCACCTGCTGCGGGCGCCGGCGCGACGCCCGGATGCTCGAGATGTAGACGTTGCGCAGCACGCGCAGCAGGTAGCCGAGGTCATCCTCGTTGCGCAGCAGACGCGGTCGCCGCAGCACGCGGGCGAACGTCTCCTGCACCAGGTCCTCCGCGTCCTCGCGCGAGCCGGACATGCTCCATGCGGCGCGATACAGCCGGTCGAGATGGTCGCCGAGCGAATCAGGGTCGAGGGTGTGGCCGTCAGGCATTCGTCGGGAAGGATTCTCGATTGGGCGCGTCCTTGACTTCAACCACCCGAACTCAGGAGGCAATTGATGTCCAGAACCCGCCTTGCAGTAATCACCAGCGGCGCAATCATGGCGCTGACCGCAGCGGCCTGCGGATCGAGTAGTGCCTACAGCGCATCCGCCACGGCCAGCGCACCGGCGCCGAAGGCGGCCGTCGCGTCCGCCAGCACCCTGCGCACGGCCTCGGTCACGGTCGGCGGCTCGAAGAAGACGATCATCGTCAACTCGAGCGGTCGCACCGTCTATATGCTGACCGGCGACAGCTCCAAGCATCCGCTCTGCGACTCGGCCGGCTGCCTCGGCGCCTGGCCGGCGGTCACCAGCGCCCACCCGACCGGCAAGGGGATCAGCGGCAAGCTCGGCATCTGGAAGCACAACGGCATCAGCCAGGTCACTCTCGGTGGCCACCCGCTGTACGTGTTCTCCGGTGACTCCGGCCCGGGTACCGCGAAGGGCGAGGGGCTGTCGAGCTTCGGCGGCACCTGGTACGTCCTCTCCTCGAAGGGCTCCGCGGTCACGGCCACCGCAAGCGCCACGATCAATCAGCCGGCCAGCAGCTCATCCGGGACCTCGAGCAGCGGCGCCGGCGGCACCGGCGGCGGCTGGTAGCGGTTAGCGGCTGTCCGTCAGGCGTTCGCCAATCCCTCACGCAAGCGATTGCGGGATTGGCGACACCTGACGGGCAACCGCCAGTTCGGGCCGGAGCGTCAGGTATCCAGCTTGGGAGACTTCCAGGGTGCGCGCAGGCGCGCGTCGAGCTCGGCGCCGAGTGCGTCGATCGCGATCCGGTCCTGGGTGAGGGAGTCGCGGTCACGGACGGTGACGGTGTGGTCCTCGAGGGACTGGTGGTCGACGGTGATGGCCCAGGGGGTGCCGATCTCGTCCTGGCGGCGGTAGCGGCGGCCGATGGCGCCGCCCTCGTCGTACTCGACCTGGAAGCGCTCGCGGAGCTCCCGCTCGATCGTCTTCGCCAGCTCCGGCTGGCCGTCCTTCTTGACCAGCGGCAGGATCGCGGCCTTGACGGGGGCCAGTTGCGGGTGCAGGCGCAGGACGGTGCGGGTCTCGCCCTCGATCTCGTCCTCGTCGTAGGCATCGATCAGGAAGGTCAGGGTCGCGCGGTCGCAGCCGGCCGCGGGCTCGATCACGTGCGGGAGGTACCGACGGCCTGCGGCGGTGTCGACGTATTCGAGGTTCTGGCGGGAGTACTCGGCGTGCTTGCTCAGATCGAAGTCGCCGCGGTTGGCGATGCCCTCGAGCTCGCCCCAGCCCATCGGGAACAGGTACTCGACGTCCGAGGTGCCGCTCGAGTAGTGCGACAGCTCGTCCGCATCATGGGCACGCAGACGCAGATGCGAAGGTCGCACGCCGAGATTCAGGTACCAGTTGAAGCGCTCCTGGCACCAGTACTCGTACCACTGCTGCGCCTCCTCCGGCGGGACGAAGAACTCCATCTCCATCTGCTCGAATTCGCGCATCCGGAAGACGAAGTTGCCGGGCGTGATCTCGTTGCGGAAGCTCTTGCCGATCTGGGCGATCCCGAACGGTGGCTTCTTGCGCGCGAACTGCAGGTAGTGCTTGAAGTTCAGGAAGATCCCCTGTGCGGTCTCCGGACGCAGGTAGACGGTCGCGCCCTCGTCCTGGACCGGGCCGATCGTCGTCTGGAACATCAGGTTGAAGTTGCGCGCCTCGGTGAGGTCGCAGTCCGGCGTCTCGCCGGGCCGCTTCGAGGGCTTGCGGCCGCATTCGCCGTCCTCGAGCTTGTCGGCCCGGAACCGCTTCTTGCAGGTTCGGCAGTCAACGAGCGGGTCGGTGAACCCGGCGAGGTGACCGCTGGCCTCCCAGGTACGCGGGTGCTGGATGATCGCTGAGTCGAGAGCGACGACGTCATCGCGCTCCTGCAGCAGTGAGCGCCACCACTGGGCCTTGACGTTGTTCTTGAGCAGGACCCCGTAGTGCCCGTAGTCATAGCTCGAGCCGATCCCGCCATAGATCTCGCTGGACGGGAAGATCATTCCGCGCCGCTTGCACAGGGACACGATCTTGTCCATCGTCACCACGTCGTTCGCCATGCGGCCGATGGTATGGGTTAGGTTCCTGCGATGTTGATCTCAACGATGAATGACCTCCCCGGTTACGAGGTGACCGAGGTGCTGGGCGAAGTCTTCGGCCTGATGGTGAGGAGCCGGAACCTCGGTTCGCAGATCGGCGCCGGCCTCAAGTCGATCGCGGGCGGCGAGCTCAAGGGCATGACCAAGAACCTGGTCGAGAGCCGTGAGCAGGTGCAGCAGCGGATGGTCGAGTCAGCGGAGGCAAAGGGCGCGGACGCGGTTCTGGCGATGCGCTTTGACACATCCGAGATGGGCGGCAACTGGACCGAGGTGTGCGCGTACGGCACCGCGGTCAGGATCCGCAAGCTGTAGCGGGCTCCTTGCACGGGGCGTGTCACCGGCGCACTGGCGGCACGCCCCGATATCCTGTCTGCGATGCCGATCTACGAATACAAGTGCGATAACGGACACGTTTTCGAGACGATGCAGCGGATGTCGGATGAGCCGCTGACCGAGTGCGAGGTCTGCGGCGCACCGGTTCAGCGGGTGTTTCACCCGATCGCTGTCCACTTCAAGGGGTCCGGCTTCTACAACACCGATTACGGCACCAAGCGCCGCGCTCGCGAGAAGGAAGCCAACGCGAGCAGTGAGTCGAGCAGCTCCTCATCGAGCTCGGACAGCGCCAGCAAGAGCGAGTCCAGCACCGCATCGAAGAGCGAGAGCTCGACCGCGGCGAAGTCGCCGGCCTCGAAGGACTGAGGGGTGGGCTCGCCCGTTGGCGAGCCCGGTCAGCCGTTCATCAACTGATTGACCTTGGCGCGCACATTGGCCGCGTTCGGCACGAGCACGTCCTGCCCGTAGTATGTGCTGTCGGTCTCCTTGAGCGTCTCCGGCTTCGGTGACCCGCCGATCTCGGAGGAGATGAACAACTGGGCCAACGTCAGCGGTCCCATATCCGTCTGGATTGCACCGGGCGCGTCCCAGGAGGCCCACGGCAGGTGCATGAACGCGTGGACGCTGAACAGCTGCGACTTGATCGCGTTCATGATCTCCTGCTGCATCTCCTCACGCTGGATGTCCGTATAGGCGACGTTGCAGGAGTTATCGCGGGTCCGGGCCAGCGTCAGTGCCTGGGTGCCGCTCAGGTGGTGGCTGCCGGCCGACAGATCGAGTGTGTAGCCGCCATCTTTGGCGCCGCCCGAGATCGCCGAGCAGATCTTCGGCGTCGTGACGGTGACACCCCCGATGTCATCGATGAACTTCGCGAAGTTCCCGAGGTCGACGATGATCACGTGGTTGATCTTGATGCCCGTGAGCTGCTCGATCACCTTCACCGTCAGCCCCGGACTCTGGGCCCACGCTGCATTGATCTTCGCCTCGCCGACGCCGGGGACGTTGACGAGCGTGTCGCGCGGGATCGACAGCTTTCGTGAGACCCCGCCGCCGACGCGCCACAGCATGATCGTGTCGGTGCGGGCATCCGCCTCCGTGGTGTCGGCTGATGTCAGACCGCCCTCCTTGGAGCTGTAGCCGGTCGTGGGCCGGTTATCGAGCCCGAGGATCAGGACCGTCTGCGCCGAGAACAGCATCGGCGTCGAGTCCGAGGTCAGCGACTGCTGCAGGCTCTTTGGGATGTTCCCCGCGTGGTCCTCGGCGCTGATGCAGAACAGCACGAATGAGAGCGCGAGCCAGCAGACCAGGGCCAGCACGACGTACTTGAGTGCGCGGCGCCAGGTGAAGCGGCCGAAGCGACCGCGGCCATAACCGCGGCCGGTGCCCGGGGTGCCCCCACCCGGTGGCGGCGTTGAACGCGTCCGCCGTGACGGGCGCCGTTCGAGCTCCTCGATCCGCGTTCCGACATCTGACTCAGTCTCCCCGCGCAGGCGCGAGACGAGGCTCTGTGGCCGGGAGCGGTAGGTGCGGTAGCTGCTCTCCTGCGCCGACCACTCCGCTGCCGGCGGCTGCTGCGGACGCGGCCGCCGCCGCGGCTGCCGGTCACCCGGCGCGCCCGGCGCCGGATCCGGGGTGCCCTGGCCGCCACGTGCGGTCCGAGCCGCATGCGTGGAGCCCTTGCGCGCACCGCCGTCACCTCCTCGGTAGACGCGGTACTCGGGCTCTGATCCGGGGTTGTCGTCAGAGCGTGGGGACATCGAAGTACTGCATATAGTGGGGCAATGCCCGCGCGCCGCGTCATTGGCGTCGACATGGGCGGGACTAAGCTACTGGCCGGCACGGTCGATGCAGGACTCGCAGTCCACCATCGTGTGCAGCGGACCGTCGTCGGTCTCGACCAGGCGACGTTGCTCAACACCGTACAGGAGGCTGTCGAAGAGGTTGGCTTCGGCGCCGAGATCGCCGCCGTCGGCTTCGGCGTGCCCTCGCTGCTCGATCAGCGCACCGGAACCTCGGTGGTGGCGGTCAACCTGCCGCTGACGAACCTGCCGTTCGGAGCGCTGATGGCCGAGCGCCTTGGCGTGCCCGTATACGTTGATAACGACGCCAACATGGCGATGCTCGCCGAGCACCGCAGCGGCGCCGCCCGTGGCCTCGATGACGTGGTGATGCTGACGATCGGCACCGGAATCGGCAGCGGCGCGATCCTCGGAGGACGGCTCTACACCGGATCGGTTGGCGCCGCCACCGAGATCGGGCACATGGTGATCGATCTCAACGGGCCGCCCTGCCAGGGCAACTGTCCCAATCACGGCTGCCTGGAGGCTCTGGCGTCCGGCACCGCGCTCGCGCGCGAAGCGAAGCGAATCGCCCAGGAGCGCCCGGACTCGGCGCTCGGCCGGGTGCTCGCCGATGGCCGCGAGCCGATCGGCCCGCTCGTCACCGAGCTCGCCCACGACGGTGACGGCGCCGCGCTCGCGGTGCTCGAGCTGATCGGGAGCCGGCTCGGCGTCGGGATCGCCAACATCGCCAACATCTTCAACCCGCAGATGGTGATCGTCGGAGGCGGGGTGATCGGCGCGGGAGACCTGCTGCTGGCTCCGGCCCGCGCCGAGGTCGCCAAGCGGGCGCTCCCGCCCTCGCGGGACATCGTCAGGATCGTCGCCGCCCGTCACGGTGTCGAGGCGGGGATGATCGGCGCGGCGGCGCTGGCGCTCGACGGGCTGGACGCGAACGGGGAGTCGCTGTGAGCGCTGACGCTGTTGCCGGTGGCCAACGGGCCACCGGAAAACCCGGCCGCCTGATTGTCTGCCCGACCCCGATCGGGAATCTCGAGGACATCACGCTGCGGGTGCTGGCGGCACTGCGCGAGGCTGATCTGGTCGCGTGCGAGGACACGCGCCGCACCCGAGTGCTGCTTGACCGCTACGGGGTCAGCGCCAAGCTCGTCTCCTACCACGAGCACAACGAGCCGGCCCGCGCGGCCGAGCTGGTCAAGCGGATGTACCACGGCGAGACCGTCGCGCTCGTCTCCGACGCCGGCATGCCGCTCGTCTCTGACCCCGGGTTCGTGCTGGTGCGGGCGACGGTCGCGGCGGGGATCGAGGTTGAGGTGCTGCCCGGCCCGAGTGCGGCGCTGGCGGCGCTGGTCGCGAGTGCGCTGCCGGCCGATCACTGGCGGTTCGCCGGTTTCCTGCCGCGCAAGCGGTCGGAGCTTCAGCCCGTCTTCAGCGCACCTGAGACCGTTGTCGCGTTCGAGTCGCCGCGCCGGGTCGCCGCGTCACTGGCGGTCCTGGCAGAGCTTGATCCCGCGCGGCCGGTTGCCGTCTGCCGGGAGCTGACGAAGATCCACGAGGAGGTCGTCCGCGGGACGGCCGCCGAGCTCGCGGGGCGATACGCCGAGCAGCCGCCGCGGGGCGAGGTGGTGCTCGTCATCGGTCCGGCTCCGGCTCTTGACGATCAGGATCTGACGGCGGCGATCGCGGCCGTCAGGAAGCTTGTCGATGCCGGTGCCAAGCCGCGCGTGGCGGCGGGTGTCGTCGCCGAGTTGACCGGCGCCGCCGCCAACCGCCTCTACAAAGAGCTGACGCAGAGAGGCTGACTCAGCCAACCTCCTGAGGGCGTGGCTCGGACGCTAGCGCCGGGTGTGGAAGCCGCCGCCTCCGCCACCACCAAAGCCGCCGCCCCCAGTACCGGGCGGGCTGGTCGGGGTGCCGCTGCCGGGACCGGTCGGGGTGGTGGTCGTCGGGGTTGTTGTGGTGCCGGTGCCCGTCGAGGCTGCGCTCGAGCCCGTGTAGTCGACCCAGAAGGCGGTCGAATCGAAGTACAGCTCCGACGGGGTTGCCTCGTCGCTGTCGGCCGATGCGGCAGCGGCGGTGCTCTTGCTGCCCGAGCCGAGCATGATCTCGGTCGTATTCCAGAGATTGCTCTTGATGCCGGCGGTCTTGCCGGAGGTGGTCGTCGCCTTTGCGTCCTTGAACACAACCGAGCCGAAGTCGGCGAGCGGCAGCGTTGTGCAGCTGCCGCTGGAGGTGCAGTCCGATGGCGCCTCGGCGATCCATTCGGCTGAGGTCACGTCGAGCGTGTGATCGGCGATCGTCTTGGTGAAGGTCTTGCCGGTCGTGCGGTTCTCGAGCGACATCGTGACGTCGCTGCCGATCACGGTGACCGTCGCCGTGAGCTTGTCGCCGGCGTGGACCGCGAGTGAGACGGTCCGGGAGGGGGCGGGGACGAGTTCGTACCAGGCCGACAGCTTGGCTCTGCCGGAGGAGCTGCAGTCGAGCTCGGTGCCGATCTGCTCGAGCGCGTCGGAGGTCAGGCTGTAGCCGCCGATTCCGACCCAGAACGCAGAGAACCCGTCACTGCCGGGGGTGCAGTCGCCGGTCGGCTGGGTCCAGGTGGCGGTGACGGTCTTGAACTTCGCGTCCTTGCCGTGGGCGGCGTAGCCGGCCCAGTTCTGGGAGGAGGTTTCCTTCGTGGCGGCGAGCGCCGGAGCGGCCAGTGCCAGGGCCAGCGCGAGGAGGGGAGCGGTGAGGGTGCGGAGCAGTCTGTACATGGAAAAGTTCCGTTGGAGTTGTCGACCATTTAGACGCACTCCGCAACCCCAAAGTGCGTTTTTCAAAAGGTTCTCCTACGAACTTCTTCTAATGTCAGCGACGGATGACGTTCTACATCACAACGGCGATCGCTTACGTGAACGGCCAGCCGCATCTGGGACACGCCTATGAGGAGATCGCGACCGATGTGATCGCCCGGCATATGCGCCAGCGCGGCGAGGACGTGTTCTTTCTGACCGGTACCGACGAGCACGGGGAACCGGTCGCCGATGCGGCGCGTGCCAACGGTGTTGAGCCGCGCGAATGGGCCGACCGCAACGCCGCCCGGTTCCAGGCGCTGATGCCGCAGCTCGAGATCTCCAACGACTTCTTCATCCGCACCACCGACGAGCAGCACAAGCAGGCCGTCCAGAGGGTGATGCAGACCATCTACGACAACGGCTACGTCTACAAGGATCTCTACGAGGGCTGGTACTGCCCGCGGTGCGCCGACTTCAAGGTCGAGAACGAGATCCTCGAGGGCAACCGGTGCCCGATCCACGAGATCCCACTGACCCGCGAGCGCGAGGAGAATTACTTCTTCAGGCTGTCGGCCTTCCAGCAGCAGCTCGAGGAGCTGTACACGAGTCAGCCCGACTTCGTGATGCCGTCGCGGGCCTACAACGAGGCCCACGCGTTCTTGCTCAGCGGTCTCCAGGACGTCTCACTGTCACGCGGCAAGCTCAACTGGGGCGTCGACGTTCCGTGGGACCCGGACCACGTCTTCTACGTGTGGTTCGACGCGCTGCTCAACTACTACACGGCGCTGTCCTACGCCCGCCCGGGAGAGGATCTGACCGACCGCTACTGGCCGGCCAACTTCCACATCATCGGCAAGGACATCCTCAAGTTCCACACGATCTACTGGCCGGCGATGCTGCTGGCGGCTGGCCTGCCGCTCCCCAAGCACGTGTTCGTCCACGGGTTTCTGCTGGCCGCCGACGGCCGCAAGATGAGCAAGTCACTCGGCAACGTGCTCGACCCGTTCGTGGTGATGGAGGAGTTCGGCACCGACGCGCTGCGGTTCTACCTGCTGCGCGACGTCGCCTTCGGTCAGGACGGTGGCGTCGGGCTCGAACAGTTCACCGCGCGCTACGAGTCCGAGCTGGCCAACGAGTACGGCAACCTCGCGTCGCGCACGATCGCGATGATTCTCCGTTATCGGGACGGGGTGGTTCCGCCGGTGCAGACATCGACCGTGATCGGGCACGACTTCGCGGGGCTGAGCGCTGCGGTCTGCGAGCTCTTCGACCGCGCCGAGATCACGCAGGCGCTCGAGCAGATCTGGCAGCTGGTGCGGCGGTTGAATCGCTACGTCGAGGAACGCAAACCGTGGGAGCTGGCGCGCGTCCAGGACACCGCCAACGCCGAGGCGCTCGATCTGACGCTCGCAACGCTCTATGAAGGGCTCCGCGCCGCCAGCGTGCTGTTGCACGCATACATGCCGACGTCGATTGACACGGTGCTGGAGGCGCTCGGGGCACCATCGGCGGCGCTGGCCGACGGCGAGTTTCGCTCAGGGCTGCCGGCGGGCCTCACCGTCTACAAGATCCCACCGCTGTTCCCGAAGCCGGTACCGGCGCCCTGATCGACAGCCACACCCATCTGCACATCTGCAAGCCCGACGACGCTGAACTCGTCGCCGCGGCACAGCAGGTCGGGGTCACAAAGATGTTGACCGTCGGGACCGGAATCGACTCCTCACGGATCGCGCTCGAGGCCACCGAGCAGTTCCCGGGCGTCGTGTTCGCGGCCGTCGGCGTGCACCCGAACTCCGCCACGGGCTTCGACGACGAGCAGCTCTCGGCGCTGAGGCAGCTGGCGCAGCATCCGGGCTGTCTGGCGATCGGCGAGACGGGCCTTGACTACTTTCGCAACGGCGCTCCGCGCGAGGATCAGGAGCGCGCGTTCCGCGCCCAGATCCAGCTGGCGCGTGAGACCGGCAAGCCGGTCGTGATTCACACCCGCGAGGCCGACGATGACACGCTGCGGATCCTCGAGGCCGAGACCGACGGCGTGAAGGTGATCCTCCACTGCTTCTCGATGGGGTCGCGGATCGTCGAGTGCCTCGAGCATCCCGACTGGTGGATCAGCTTCGCCGGCAACGTCACCTACAAGCGCAACGCCGATCTCAGACAGGCGGCGCTGCGGGTGCCGATCGAGCGGCTGCTGGTCGAGACCGATGCGCCGTATCTCACCCCCGAGCCGCTGCGCGGCAAGCCGAACTCGCCGGCGCTGGTGATCAGTACGGCCGAGGCGATCGCGCTCGAGCGGCGCGTCGTGTTCCACGAGTTCGACGCCGGCGTTGAGGCTGCCGCTGCCGCCGTATTCGGATGGTGAGCGGGCGCCGCAGCACCGGCCCCGGCTCACTCGGTCAGAACTTCCTGATCGACCGCAACATCATCGACGTGATCGCCCGGCTGGCGGAGCTGGCGGAGGACGATGTCGTGCTCGAGATCGGTGGGGGAGAGGGAATCCTGACCGAACGCCTGGCGCGGGACACGCGGTTCGTACATCTCATCGAGATCGACCGATCGTTGGAGCTCGGCCTGCGCCAGCGACTGAAAGACGCTGGAAATTGGGCGCTCTGGCTGGCGGACGCGATGACGTTCGATTTTCGAAAACTCGATCCGACGCCGACGAAGATGGTTGCGAACCTGCCCTACAGCGTCGCGGCCTCCCTGATCCTGACGACCATCCAGGAGATCCCGTCGCTGGCTGGCTGGGTGGTGATGGTCCAGCGCGAGGTGGGCGAGCGGTTCGCCGCGGCGCCCGGCACATCGGCCTACGGTGTGCCGTCCGTGCTGGCCCAGCTCGCGTGTGACGTGCGGGTTCTGCGGCCGGTGTCGCGATCGGTGTTTCGGCCGATCCCGAACGTCGATTCGGTCCTCCTCGGCTTGACCCGGCGCAATCAGCCAGGCCCGCCCAGTGCCGTCGACCCCGACGAGCCCTCAGTGACGGTCCGGCCCGACGCACCAGCGGTCAGGAAGCTGGTCCACGACGCGTTCGCTCACCGCCGCAAGGCGCTCGCCGGGTCGCTGATGCTGGCCCGCGGCAAGGACACCGAGCTCCGCGAGCGGACGCGGGCGGCGCTCAAGGAGCTCGGGTTCCCCGAGGATGTTCGCGCCGAGCGGCTCGCGCCCCAGGACTTCGTCGCGCTGGCCGGGAGAATCTCCTGATGGGCTGGGAGATGCTTGCGCCGGGCAAGGTCAACCTGGCGCTGTTCCTCGGGCCGACACGGAGCTCTGACAACCGGCACGAGCTCGTCACCGTGTTCCAGTCACTGTCGCTTGCCGACCGGCTGACGGCCGTGCCGGCCGAGACCGACACCGTGGTCTGTGCGGGGGTCGACGGTGAGAATCTCGCCGCCAGGGCGATCAGGCTGCTGCGCGAGCATGGCTGGGACGGGCCGCCGCTGCGGATCGAGATCGAGAAGCGGATCCCGGTCGCGGCCGGAATGGCCGGCGGCTCGGCCGATGCCGCCGCGGCGCTTCGGATCGCCGCCGCGGCGCATCCGCTGGAGCCCGGGCTCGCCCAGGCGGTCGCCATCCTGCTCGGCGCCGATGTGCCCAGTCAGCTGCGGCCCGGCGTGTCGCTCGGCACCGGCGCGGGCGAGCACGCCACGCCACTGGCCGCGCTCCACGCCCACGCATATGTGGTGATCCCCTCGCCCGAGCGGCTGCCGACCCCTGCGGTGTTCCACGAGGCCGACCGGCTGGGGCTCCCGCGCTCCGCCGGCGACCTGGAGAGCCTGCACGAGCAGCTGAAGATCGCTCTGAAACCGGGTGTTCGGCTGCCCGAGGAGCTGCTCGTCAACGACCTCGCCCCCGCCGCGATCTCGCTGTGCCCGTCGATCTCAGCAGCCCTCGAGGACGCCCGCGCGGTCGGGGCCGACACGGCGCTCGTTTC
Source organism: uncultured Conexibacteraceae bacterium (assembly GCA_963778315.1). Classification (GTDB taxonomy): domain Bacteria; phylum Actinomycetota; class Thermoleophilia; order Solirubrobacterales; family Solirubrobacteraceae; genus Palsa-465. The sequence goes on from CAVZTZ010000018.1 coordinate 310,903, forward strand.
CGGCTCCGGACCGACCGTCGTCGGCCTGAAATGGGGCACCGAGGGGCGCGAATGGGCCGAAAAAGCTGCGTTCGAGCTCTGTTCCAGGCACCCGGGAGCGGTCGCCGCAACCCCCGTAACCCCGGAGTTTGCGGCTTGATCACGGGGCCGGTGCGCCTGCGACTGGCTGGTCCGGCACAATTGGGTTTGAACCGCCCATGTCCAATACCGACGTCACCTATCTCGTCGGGGCGTGCAGCGCGGTGTTCGGCCTGGCCGCCTTCATCGCTCTGATCGTCGTCCCCGCGATCACCTCATACCGCCGCATCTGGGAACGGATGGCCGTTCTCGTGCTGTCCGGCTACGTGCTGGTCGCGCTGGTCGGCGGCGGCGTTGTGCTCGGAGCTGTGATCGTGACCGAATGGCCGAGGTTCTTCTGATGGCTCCGGTCGCATAGGAGATGCCCGACGTGTCCGAGCAATCCACGGGTGGGCGGCTCAGCGGCCTCGTTGCGCTGACCGAGATCACCGACGCCGTCGAGGCCGGCGCCGGCCTCCCGGAGGTGCTGCGCGCTGCCGGCCGGGCGCTTGATGCGTCACTGGTGTTGATCGATCGATCCGCCTCGATCCTGGCCGTCGCCGCGCGCTCCCCCGCCGATGAGCGATCCCTGATCCGCGGTGCCGATGACGTGATCGTGCTCGAGCTGAAGGTTGCGGACGCGACGGTCGGTCAGCTGCGGATGCGCAACCGTGACGGCAGCCCCGACGAGACGCTGCTGAAGCTGGTGATGACGCTGATCGCTTCCGAGGTCGAGCGCGTCCGCGCCCCCGAGCGCGCGTCCGAGGAGGCTGCCGCGGCGTTCCTGCGGGCCGTCCTGCGTCGCGACATCGCCGACGCCGGCGACCTGCTCGCCCGCGGCAAGGAGCTCGGCACCGATCTGTCCCAGGGGTCGGCGGTCGTCGTCGTCCGCGCCCGTCCCCGCAGCCCCACCGAGGATGACTGGCGCCGGCGCCTGCTGGCCGTCGCGACGCGCGGTGCCCGCTCGATCTCGCCGGGCGCGATCGCCGCGCCGAGTGAATCGGAGCCCGCCACCGTGCTGGTGCTGATCCCCGACAGCGACGGCGAGACCTCCCGCCGCGTCGCCGCGTCAATCCTGCGCGAGCTCGAGGCCGGCCTCGCCGGGTTCGTCTTCGCGATCGGTCGCAGCCGCCGTGCAGAGGATCCGCGCGACCTCGCGCGGGCCGGCAACGAGGCGATGCTCGCGGCCAACGTGGTCGAGGGTGAGGTCGACATCACCGACCTGCCGTTTGAGGCGACCGGCACCTACCAGCTGCTGCTGCCCTACATGAGCGACCCGGCCGAGCTGAAGCGGTTCTACTCAGAGACCGTCCGGCCGCTGGTCGCCTACGACGAGCAGTACGAGACCGACCTCCTGGGGACGCTCGCGACCTTCCTCGAATGCGATGCGAACGTCAACGCAACCGCCGCGCGGCTGATCACCCACCGCCACACGATTCGGTACCGGTTTGAGCGCGTGCGCGAGCTGACCGGCCTTGACGTCCAGTCGACCGACGGCCGCGAGAAGCTGTCGCTCGGCCTCAAGGCGATGCGCGTGCTCGGGATCGCCGCGCCGCGCGGCCCCGCGACCGAGCCGGGCGCCGAGGGCGGACGCGTCCCGCGCTAGTCCGCTCCGCGTTCGATTGTGCCGGCCCCGTTGGGCCGGCGATCAAGCGCGGTTCACCGTGATGTCAGCTCGGGCTGAGCGCCCGCTCGGCCTGCTGCGCCATCAGCTCGCCGGTGACGATCAGCGGCTCCGTATCGCGCGCGGCGCGGGCCAGGACGAACGCGCCCTCGAGTGCCGACAGCATCACGAGCGCCAGCTGCCTCGAGGTGGTCGCGTCGAGACCCGCTCTTTCGGCCCGTGCCTGCAGCTCTGCCAGCCACGCCTCAAAGGCGGTGTGGCAGGCCTCGCGGATCGGCTCGCTGACGCTCGCGGTCTCGAGCGCGATCGTCGCGATCGGACACGCGTCCTCGTAGCCGGTCTCCTTGAGATGCTCGCCGGCGCCGGCGAAGAACCAGCGGATGCCGGTTGGCAGGTCCGGTGCGGCGTCGAGAACCATCGGAATCAGCTCGCCGTAGCGACCTGCGGAGATCGTGACCGCCGCCGCGGCGAGTTCCTCCTTGCCGCCGGGGAAGTGGTGGTAGACCGAGCCAAACGGGGCCTTCGCCTCCGTGACGATCTGCTTGACGCCGGTGGCGTTGTACCCCTGCAGGCGGAACAGCTCCGCGCTGGTCTCGAGGATCCTGGTGCGGGTGCTGGTCATCTCGGGTACTGTACTCGCTAGAGCGATCAATCTAGTGAGGTGAATCGATGTATTCCTGGCTTGTGAAGCAGCTGCTCAGCTGGATGATGGGGCGCCTGCGCGCCGGCGATATCCGCCCGGCGATGCTGCTCGACGCGCGTGACGTCGTGCTGAAGTTCCCAGGGGATTCGTCGTTCAGCGGTGTCTTCCACGGCAAGCAGGCGCACCGCGAATGGGAGGCGCGATTCGTCCGTTGCGGCTTTCAGATCTGGCCCGACGAGGTCGCCGTGTCGGGTCCGCCGTGGCGCACGCGGATCGCGCTGCGCGGGCACGACCTGCTCCGCTCCCCGGAGGGCGAGCTGATCTACGAGAACGACTACGTGATCTGGGCGACGCTGCGGTGGTTCCGGATGAAGGAGATCCAGGTCTACGAGGACACGCTGAAGACGCGCGAGGTCGACGACTGGTTGTCGGTCAACGAGCACCGGTTGGGCGTCCCGGTCGGCTGACATCTGTCGGGGAGGTGACGCTCAAGGGCGCGTTCGCCCTCAGAGTCGAGCGCCGATCCTCCGGAGGGTAGGATCGCGACCTCGATGCCGATCGGGGTCATCACCGGATCTGGAACCTACGCCCTGCCCGGGTTCGAGGACGCCTCCGGACAGAACTACGAGACCCCGTACGGCGCCGTCGGTGTGACGCAGGGCGTCTACGGTGGCGTCGAGGTTCTGCACATCTCGCGGCACGGTCCCGGACACGTCCGACTCTCGAACGCCGTCAACCACCGCGCGAACATCTGGGCGCTGCAGCAGCTCGGGGCGTCCGCGGTCGTGGGCTGCACGGCCTGCGGAGCCGTCGATCCCACGCTGCCGCTCGGCTCGCTGGTCGTCTTCGACGACCTGCACTTCATCGGCAACCGGCTCCCGGACGGCTCGATCTGCACGTTCTACGACGAGCCCGGTGATCCCGATCGCGGCCACTGGATCCTGCACGGTGGGCCGTACTCGAGCGGCGTCCGCTCGGCGCTGCTGGCAGCCGCCGGCGCAGTCGGGCACCCCGCCCGGGATGGCGGTGCCTACGGTCACGTCGATGGTCCCCGCTTCAACACCCCGACGGAGATCGCCCAGCTGGCAGCCTGTGGCGTGGTCGCGGTCAGCCAGACCGGGGGCCCGGAGACCGTCCTGTCCGGCGAGCTCGAGCTTCCGTTTGCGCTGATCGGCTTCGTGACCGATTACGCCAATGAGGTGAGGCCGGGCGAGCCCACGCCGGTGACGACGCTGACCGAGCTGATGAGTCGCAGTCCGGGGGTCTTCGCCGACGTGCTGCGCGACGCACTGCCACGGATCGTGGCCGAGTCGCCCGCCGCGGCGGGAACGATGTTCCGGTTCTAGCGGTGGCCGGTCGTCTGTCTGTGCGGGCCGCGAGCCGATGAGCGCCGCCGCCGATCGGAAGTGGACGGTCAACGACGCGACGGTGCTGATCATGGCCCGCGCCCCGCGGCGGGGCGAGGTCCGCCGCGCGCTTGAACCACTGATCGGCGCCGATGGTTGCATCGCCCTGCAGGCCGCGCTGCTCGTCGGGCTGGCCACCTGGGCGCGCGAGCTGCGGGTCGGGGAGATCTACGCCGCCTACGAGCCGGCCGATGCCGGGCCTGAGCTGCAGAAGCTGCTCGGTGCCGACGTGCATCTGTTCCCGCAGAACGGCGAGGGGATCGCCGGCCGCCTGGCCGATGCGACCGGACGCGTCTTCGGGCATCGCCGCGGGCCGCTCCTGATCGTCTGGCCCGAGCTGGTTGAAATGCGGCGCGAGCAGGGGCTCGGGGCGATCTCCGATCTCAGCGCCGGCGCCGACGTGGTGTTCGGGCCACTGTTCGACGGTGGCTTCTACCTGATCGGCATCCCCAAGCCGATGCCGCACCTGTTCACGCTGCCCGAGAAGTTCTGGCGCGGGACCGACGGGATCGGCCTGGCGCTGGCGGCCGCTGCCAGCGGCGCCGGCGCCGCGAGCGGCAAGCCCCCGCTCGAGGTCGGCCTGATCCGCGCCGAGCGGGCCCTGCACAAACCCGCCGACGTGCGGGCCGCGCTGGCCGACCCGACGCTGCCCGTACCTGTCGCCAAAGCGCTCGGGCGGGCGGCGGCTCCCTGAGCGGCGGGATCGTCGGGCGAAGCTGAGGTATCGTCGCCGGACCCACTTTGGGGAGTGGTCTAACGGCAAGATGCGGGCTTTTGGTGCCCTGCGATTCCGGTTCGAATCCGGGCTCCCCAGTGCTCCAGCCACCGCCGGTCGGTTTCAGCTGCCCTGCCCTACGTTTGGGCTCTATATGAACCCAAACGTAGGGCAGAAGACGCTTCGATCCTGCATTGACCTGTCTGTTGACCTGTCTGCGGCTCAGCATCAAGCGTAAGTCCAGTCACCGGCGGCCTGACCGTCGGATCGCCTAGGATCGGCGTCGTGCCAGCGCCCGTTGTTGTGATCCTCGCGGCAGGCCAGGGAACGCGGATGCGTTCGCGGATCCCGAAGCTGCTGCACCCGCTGTGCGGGCGGCCGCTGATCGGCTGGACGGTGTCGGCCGCACGGGCCGCCGGTGCCGCGAAGATCGTGGTCGTCGATTCTCCGAAGCGGCCGCTTGAGGCCCATCTCGACGACGACGTCGAGACCGCGATCCAGGAGCAGCCGCTCGGCACCGGTGACGCGGTCAAGGCCGCCGCCGAGCACTTCGCTGCGGGCTCCACGGTGATCGTGCTCAACGGCGATCTGCCGCTCACCTCGGCCGAGACGATCACTGCGCTCGCGGCGGAACGTGACGCGAGTGGAGCGGCGGCGACGATCGTCACGGCCGTGTTCGAGGACCCGAGCGGGTACGGCCGGGTGGTGCGGGCCGCCGACGGGACCGTCGAGAAGGTCGTCGAGACCAAGACCGACGGCGACGCGACCGCCGAGGAGCTCGCGATCAACGAGGTGAACGCCGGGATCTACGCCTTCGACGGCGGCCTGCTCGCCGACGCGCTCAGCCGCGTCGGATCGGACAACTCCCAGGGTGAGTACTACCTGCCGGACGTGCTCGCGATCCTCCGCGCAGACGGCGGCACGGTGACGGCGCTGCCGCTCGCCGACGCCGACGAGACGCTCCAGGTCAACGACCGCCGCCAGCTCGCCGCGGTTCGTGCCGAGGCGCAGCGGCGAATCAACGAACGACACCTGCTTGCCGGCGTCACGATCGTCGATCCGGCCGCGGCGGTGATCGACGTTGGCGTCACGCTCGCCCAGGATGTCGTGATCGCGCCGTTCACCAGTCTCCACGGCACCACCAGCGTCGGCGCCGGCTCGACCGTCGGTCCACACTCGACCGTGATCGACGCGACCATCGGTGAGGACTCGAAGATCATCCACTCCTATATCAACGGCACCACCCTCGCAAACGCAGTCAACGTCAACGGCGTCGCGGTCGAGAATGGGGTCAGCGTCGGGCCGTTCGCCTATCTGCGTCCCGGCACGGTGATGCGCGAGGGCTCGAAGGCCGGCACGTTCGTCGAGATCAAGAACTCCGATGTCGGCCCGGGCAGCAAGGTCCCGCATCTCAGCTACATCGGCGATGCCGACGTCGGCTCGGACACGAACCTCGGCGCGGCCACGATCACCGCCAACTACGACGGCCAGAACAAGCACCGCACGACGATCGGCTCGCGGGTCAAGGGCGGCGTCGATGTGACGCTCGTCGCCCCTGTCACGGTTGAAGACGACGCCTACACCGGCGCCGGCTCGATCATCACCAAAGACGTGCCGGCCGGCTCGCTCGGGATCGCACGGGCCCGTCAGCAGAACCTGTCCGGCTACACCGAGCGCAGACGTGAGATCGCCGACGGCGCAAAAACGGCCGCAGAGCAGGAAGAACATCCCTCAGATTCGCGGAAATAGCGGGGAGGATGGTCCGTGAAGTCACATCTCGTCAACACCTCCCCCTACCATCCCTGGTGCGATGAGCCTGCTCGAGATGGCACCTGAGCCATTCGGCGCGCACGACATGCGCTCCGGCAACACAAAGCGCCTAATGCTCGTTTCCGGCCGGGCCAACCGGGCCCTCGCTGGGCGGATCGCCGCGAAGCTCGGCGTCGAGCTCTCGCCGGTCGTCTCCAAGACGTTCGCCAACGGCGAGGTCTACAGCCGCTTCGAGGAATCCGTCCGCGGCGCTGACGTGTTCATCGTGCAGCCGACCTGCGGCAACCCGGACGAGGGCCTGTCCGCCAACGACGCCCTGATGGAGCTGATGACGATGGTCGATGCGGCCGTCGGCGGATCGGCTCACAGGGTGATCGCCGTGACGCCGTGGTACGGGTATTCGCGCCAGGACAAGAAGTCGGCGCCGCGCGAGCCGATCACCGCCCGGATGGTGGCGACGATGCTCGAGGGCGCCGGCATCGACCGGATGCTGACCATGGACCTTCACTCCGGCCAGATCCAGGGCTTCTTCCAGAAGCCCTGCGATCACATGACCGCGATGTTCATCCTCACGCAGTACTTCAATGACCTCGGTCTCGAGGACCTCGTCGTCGTCTCGCCGGACGCCGGCCGGGTCAAGCTCAACAAGCGTTTCGCCGCCAAGATGGGCGCTGACCTGGCGATCCTCAACAAGGAGCGCCCCGCCCAGCAGGTCGCTGAGATCAACTACGTGATCGGCGACGTCAAGGGCAAGACGGCGCTGCTCGTCGACGACATCATTGACACCGCCGGCACGCTGAAGGTCGCAGCCGACGCTGTCCGCGATGCTGGTGCCAGCCGCGTATTCGCCGCCGCCACACACGGGCTGTTCTCCGGCAACGCCTGGGAGAACCTGATTGCTGCTGACTTCGAGGAGATCGTCGTCACTGACACGGTTCCGCTGCGTCCCGGTGCGCCGGACAACATCAAGGTCCTCTCCTGCGCTGACCTGCTGACGAGTTCGATCCGTCAGATCTTCACCGACGGCTCCGTCAGTGACGTGTTCGGCGGCGAGAACCAGCTCTTCTGAGCACGCGCGCCGCAGAACTGATGGACGTCCTCGGGCTGACCGAGGATGAGCTGTGTGTGACGCTCGACGCTGATCCGCTGACGCTGCTGTCAGGACAGCTTGAGCACGCGAGCGAGCTGAAGATCCTGCTTGCGCTGCTGACCGAGGTGCGCGAACGGGTGAGCCCGGATGCTCTGAGGAGCTGGGTTCGCACGGCCGGCCCGAGCGGCCGCCGGCCAGTCGAGCTATTGACTGCCCGGGACTTCGCCGGGTTCGAGGACGCGCTCGACGAACTAGGCCGGCGTGGCTTCGTGATCCGCCGCCGCGGCTGAAGCCTCGGCCAGCTCGGCCGGCTTCGCCGGCCAGGCGCCGAACAGATGGCGGAAGAACCGTGCAGCGAGCTGGTCTGCGACCGCAGTTGACGCGGCCACCAAGCCGGCCTGCAGGGCCGCCGTCGCGGCGACCTGGGCCAGCGGCATCGGCCCGGCCGTCGGCTTCGGCGGCTTCTCGGTCGAACCGACCTGCGCCCAGATTTGCGTGAACGCCTGACGTCCCGCCTGGCCGCCAAGTTTGCGGGCGAAAATCGAGAACGGCTTGTACAGGAACTTCATCGAACCGGGAGCCTACCCGGAAGCGATTCGGAGCCGCGCGGTGGCCGGGCGCCGGGCCGGCCGGTGTGCCGCTGGACGGGCGGCCAACGAGCCGGCCGGTGCGCCGCTGGACGGGCGGCCAACGGGCCGCCGACGACCCGCTCCACTTGGCGATGTCTTTGACGCCCCGGCGAGGGGTAAATTGAATGCAAGACCAGCCGATTCCTGGAGGTAAGGAATGCTCGACGAGGATCGCGAAGCACAGGACGACCTGCTGCGGCGGGCGTTGCTCGACGCCGAGTCAGCCGTCACCGTGTCACTGCGGATCGACGGGTTGCCGGTCAGTGAGGCGGTGACCGTGATCTTCTACGCGCGACGGGACCTGGGCACGCTGCAGACGTACCTGGCGCCGGGCAGCCACGGAACCGGTGACGTGCTCGCCGCCAGCGACCTGTTGCGAGTTCCGTGCGACCTCGATCTGGCTGACGCCGAGGACCGCGACGAGGCCGAGCAGCTGTACGCGATGCAGGCGCGGCTGCTGCGCGACGCCGTGCTGGCAGCCGACATCGTGCTCGACGTCTGGCGTGAACCGCTGCTTGAGCTCGCGGGCCGGGTCGTGACGGTCGATCACTCGGTCGGGCTGCCGGTCAAGCTTCCGATGCCGCGGCTGCTGCCGACGGCGCTTGTCGCCTCCGAGGCGCAGATCGTGGTGACCCCGGTCTGCAGCGCCCGGACGCTCGCCGAAGGTCGGCCGCCGATGGGGATCGCGTGCGCCCAGCAGGACGTCGCGCGTGTGTACCCCCTGGCGGATGACCCGGAGCGATGCGTCGCTGACTTCCTCGAGTTCTCAGCGCGGCGCGCCCATGAGCTGGGGCAGCGGCTCGCGCATCAGGAGGCGTCGGTCGAGCGCTTCCTCGAACTCAGCGACGCCGCGTAGACGGCGCGTACCTCGCAGCCCGGCCGGCGTCGACGCCGGGCATCTCTCGGCGCGCGGCCGCAGCTACTGCTTGACCGGTTCGCGCGCCGGGCTCGGCGTGCGAACCGGTTCGCGGACCGGTCGGCGCTCGCGCGCCGGCAGGTGATCGGCCAGGCGGCCGGGCTCGCGGAGCCGGACCTTCGACTGCTCGGCATCCGGCAGCGGAACCCCGCCGCCGGGCAGGCCCTTCGGGGCCGGGCCCGAGTTGGGCAGGTTCCCCCAGCCGTCGTCGGAGCTGCCGTTCTCCTCGTCTCCGGGCGTGTCCTCATCCCGCAGCATCGGCATCATCAGGATGCCGATCGCGATCAGGCCCACGAGGTGGATCCCAGTCATCCATAGGAGGATCTGTACCTCCGACATTAGGCAGAACTCTACCGCGCAAAACGGGCGCTGGGGAAGGGTGGTCCTGCAGAAAACCAAAGGCCCGAGCCGGATTCCAGCAGGGGGCGCTACCATCGACGCCCGAATGTCTGAGCAGACCAACCTTCTCGCGGCCGAGAGCCGCCAGCCGTCGGGATCACGTGAGACCCGGCGCCTCCGCCGTACCGGCGCCGTCCCCGGAATCATCTACGGCGGCGGCGAGGATCCGGTTCCCTTCGCGATCGACGCTCGCGAGCTGCGCCACGCGCTCGCCAACGCGGGTGCCGTCCTCAATTTCAAACTGGACAACGGCAACACCACGCCGGTCGTTGTCAAGGAGCTTGTCCGCCACCCGGTGAGCGGCGAGACCACGCACCTCGACCTGCTGCGCGTCAATCTCAATACGGCGATCCAGGCCCAGGTCACGATCGAGTTGACCGGCGCCGAGGACGCCCCCGGCCTGAAGACCGGCGGCATCCTCGAGCAGCCGCTGCGCGAGGTCACGATCGAGGCGCTGCCGGGTTCGATCCCGGACACGATTCAGTTCGACGTCTCGGGGCTTGAGGTCGGCGACACGATCACGCTCGCTCAGCTTGTCCCTCCGGCCGGGGTCACGATCATCAGCGACCCTGAGCTGACGATCGCGACCGTGACCGCCTCGCGGATGGCCCGTGCCGAGGATGAGGACGGGATCGAGACAGAGACCGAGCTCGTCGGCGATGGTGACGCTGCTCCCGAGGGCGAAGGCGACGGCGACGAGGCCGCTGCCGAGTCCGGCGACGACACCGCCGCCTCCTCCGACGAGTAACCACGCAGGCCGATGCCACTGCGCGGTCGCGGGGCTCCCGTCGACTGGCTGATCGTCGGCCTGGGCAATCCCGGTCCCGAATACCGCGGCACCCCGCACAACATCGGCTTCGAGGTTGCTGAGCGTCTGCGCTCGCGGTGGGAGCTCCCGGCGCCGAAGGCGAAATACCGCGGGCTGCTGACCGACGGCAAGACGATCATCGGTGGCGCCCCCGGCGCCGGTGGCGTGCCCCTCCGGGTTGCGATCCTCGAGCCGCAGACGTACATGAACGAGTCCGGCAAGTCCGTCGGACCGGCTCGGGGCGAGTATCACCTGGAACCCGACCACATCCTCGTCCTTCACGACGAGATCGACCTGCCGTTCAAGGACATCCGGACGCGGCTCGGCGGCGGCCTCGCCGGGCACAACGGGCTCAAATCGATCAAGGCCGCACTTGGCACGCCTGACTTCCACCGGGTCCGGATCGGGGTTGGCCGACCGCCCAGCACCGATCCTGAGCTCGTCGCCGCCTACGTGCTGGGGAAGTTCCGCGAGCCGCGGGACGAGGTCGAGGAGTTGATCGAGCGGGCCGCCGACGCGGCCGAACAGGTGATCACGGAGGTTGGTTCCTAGACTCGAACGTCGTGCTGTCCACACTGCTCGCTCACGCGGATCAGGACGCGCAAACCGCACAGCTGGCAGACGGTGGGGGGCGCGCGTTCGTCTCGACCTCCCTGCGCCCGTTCCTGCTCGCGGCGCTTGCCAACCGGGAACCCGATCAGCCGGCGCTGATCGTCGCCGGCGACGACCGCCAGGCGCGCGAGCTCGCCGCCAGCATGCGCGTCTGGCTGGCGCCCCGCAAGGTCCGCTACTACCCGAGCCGCGGCGTCACCTACGAGTCGCATCTGAGCCCGCCGGCACACCTCGTCGGCCAGCGGATCGCGGCGCTCGATGCGCTGCTCGACAGCGACGGCACCGACGCGCCCGTGGTTGTCGTCTCGGCGGTCGCGCTGAGCGAGAAGGTTCCAGATCCGAGCCTGCGCCCGCACGGCTTCACGATCGCCAAGGGCGAGTTGCTCGACCTCGACGAGGCGGCGGCTGATCTCGTCGCCGCCGGCTACGAACGCGTCGACCAGGTCGATGATCGCGGCCAGTTCGCGATCCGCGGTGGGCTGCTCGACCTGTTCCCTGCGACCGAGGACAGGGCCGTTCGGATCGACCTGTTCGGTGACGAGATCGAATCGATCCGAGCGTTCAGCACGTTTACGCAGCGATCGCTGGAGGACATCGACGCCGTTGAGGTCGCGCCCGCCGCGGAGCTGGCCGTCGAGTACCGCGAGCTGGCGGAGCTGGCAGCGGATGAGGAGACCCGCCCCGACATCGCCGAGCTGTTGCCGGTCGACGACTTCCGGCCGTTCCTCGATCTGACCGACGCGACCGTCGTGATCGCGGCGGAGGAGGAGATCGCCCCGGCGCTCGCCGATCACTGGCAGGACGTCACCGCCGCCTTCCACGACGCCGACGCCCACAACCTGTACGTCGCCCCCGACGCGATCCGTGACGCGCTCGATCGCAGAGCACGGATCCGGCTCTCGAGCATCGACCAGGATCAGCCGTTCCAGTTCCGCGCCCAGTCCGCCGAGGTCGCCGCCCGTTCGATCCGCGACGCCGAGCCGGAGCTCGAGAAGCTCACCCGTTCCGGCTACCGGACGATCGTCGTGTGGCCGGTCAAGGGGGAAGGGGACCGCGCCGCGTACAACCTCGGTCGGCTCAAGGTCAGCTGGCTCGGAGGGGGTGGCCCAACGGGGCCACCCGCAAACGGCGCCTCGCCATTGACGTTCGCCCACGCGCGGTTGCGCGAGGGCTTCATCGCGCCACAGTTCCACCTGGCGGTGATCCCCGAGCACCGGCTGATCCGCCGGCGACGGGCAGAACCAGGTGGGGGACGGGGGCGGCGGGGTGTGCTGCGTTCGTTCACGGAGCTGCGGACCGGCGACATCGTCGTGCACGAGGACCACGGCGTCGCGCGGTTCGCAGGGTTCGACACCAAGACCGTCGCGGGCGTCACGCGTGACTATCTGACGCTCGAGTACGCGGGCTCGGACCGGGTGTTCATGCCCGTCGACCAGCTGCAGAAGATCAGCCGCTACATCGGCGGTGAGAACGTCACCCTGTCGAAGCTCGGCGGCAGCCGCTGGGAGACGGTCAAGGCGCGGGCCAGGCGAGCCGCTCAGGAGCTCGCCGGCGAACTACTCAACCTGTACGCGGAGCGAAAGCGGCGCGAGGGGTTCGCGTTCTCGATCGACACCGACTGGCAGCGCGAATTCGAGGACGCGTTCCCATACACGGAGACCCCGGACCAGCGCGACGCGATCGAGTTCGTCAAGGCGGACATGGAGGCGCCCCGGCCGATGGACCGGCTGATCTGCGGTGACGTCGGCTATGGCAAGACCGAGGTCGCGCTGCGCGCGGCGTTCAAGGCGGTCCAGGACGACAAGCAGGTGATGGTGCTGGTGCCGACCACGATTCTCGCCCAGCAGCACTACGGCACCTTTTCCGAGCGGCTCAAGGACTTCCCGGTGAAGATCGAGCATGTCTCCCGGTTCCGTCCCGCCGCCGATCAGAAGGAGGCGATCTCCGCGTTCGGCAAGGGCGCCGTCGACATCCTGATCGGCACCCATCGCCTGCTCTCACGGGACGTCCGCGCCAAGGACCTGGGGCTGCTGATCGTCGATGAGGAGCAGCGCTTCGGCGTCAAGCAGAAGGAGCTGCTGCGGCAGATGAAGCTGAAGGTCGATGTGATCGCGATGTCGGCCACGCCGATCCCGCGCACGTTGCAGATGTCGCTGGCCGGAATCCGCGACATCACCGTGATCGAGACCCCGCCCGAGGGGCGGCGGCCAGTCAAGACCTACGTCGGTGAGTACGACGAGGAGCTCGTGAAACGCGCGCTTCAGCGAGAGCACTCCCGCGGCGGCCAGGCGTTCTTCCTGCACAACCGCGTCGAATCGATCGACGAGGTCGCGGAGCGGCTACGCGGTCTGTGCCCGGATCTGCGGTTCGCGGTGGCTCACGGCCAGATGGACGATGGGGAGCTCGAGCAGGTGATGCTCGGATTCCTGCGCGGCGACGCCGACGTGCTGGTGTCGACCTCGATCATCGAATCGGGCATCGACATCCCGCAGGCGAACACGCTGATCGTCGATCGCGCAGACATCTTCGGGCTCTCGCAGCTCTACCAGATCCGCGGACGCGTCGGACGCTCTCGTGAGCGCGGCTACGCCTACCTGCTGTACCCCTCGGCGGCGGCGCTGTCGGCCGATGCGGCGCAGCGGCTGGCGGCGCTCTCGGACTACACCGAGCTCGGGTCCGGCTTCAAGGTCGCGATGCGCGACCTCGAGATCCGCGGCGCCGGCAACCTCCTCGGTGACGAGCAGTCGGGACACGTGGCGGCACTCGGTTTCGAGCTGTACATGCAGATGCTCGACGAGGCCGTCGCCGCGATGTCCTCGGGTGACGGCGTCGACGAGGAGGACGAGCGCGAACCGGTCCGCCTCGACGTCAACGTCGATGCCTACGTCCCCGCCGACTACATCCCGTACGAGCAGGCCAAGGTCGACGTGCACCGTCGGATCGCCGGCGCTCGCGAGGTTGCAGACCTGGGCGTGCTGCGCGAGGAGCTGATGGACCGCTTCGGGGACATCCCCGAGCCGCTCGAAAACCTGATCTCGCTGCAGATCGCGCGGATCAAGCTGGGACAGGCCGGCGCCACGACGGTCTCGCTGCGGGCTGGACGGTTGGCGGTCGCGCCGATCGAACTCGACTCAGCGACCGCCCGTGACCTGCGCAAGGAACTGGCCGGATCGTTGTATGAGGCGGGCAAGTCTCAGTTCTCGATTCGGGTTCCAAACGAACCTGCTCAGCAGTTCCCGGCGGTCATCCGGGTCGCCGACGCGCTTCTCGCTGCCGTCCGCGGAAGTGCCCAAATGCAGGATGAAACCGAGTCCGCCGCGATTACTTAACGAGTTCTTCGGCGCTGGGGCGCGACCGGAAGGTGATCGCCGCTACCATGCCCAACTCGTGAGCAAGATGATCAGGAGTTTCGCGGCGCTCGGCGCCTTTTTTGTTGTGGCAGTCCTCGTGGCAGGTTGCGGTTCCGGCATTCCGAGCAACTCGGTTGCGTCGGTTGCCGGCAATCCGATCACGCTGCAGGCCTTCAACCACTGGATGTACGTTGCCGAGAAGGGCAACGCTGAGGAAGAGGCACAGCAGGGGCAGTCGGAGCCGATCATCGTCCCCAACGATCCTCCGCAGTTCACGACCTGCATCAAGCAGGTCCGTGAGCAGATCGCCTCGCTGGCGAAGACCTCCGATAAGGCCCTGCGCTCCGACTGTCAGGAGCTGTTCACCTCGCTGTCGAGCCAGGTCATGAACTTCCTGATCGAGGCCTACTGGTACCAGGCTGACGCCTACAAGGACGGCGTCAAGGTCACCCAGGCCCAGATCGACAGCACGCTCAATTCGGAGATGAAGCAAGAGTTTGGCTCGACCAACAAGTCGAGCAAGGAGTACACGCAGTTCCTCGCCGAGAGCGGCCAGACCGCGGCTGACATCGAGTTCCGCGCGCGCGTCAACAAGGTCTACTCGCTGCTGATCAACCGCCTGCAGAAGAAGATCACTCCGGCCGCCGAGGCTGCGTACTACAAGGCGCACACCTCCGAGTTCGGCACTCCCGAGACCCGCAACCTGCGGATCGTCCGGACCAACTCGAAGTCTCAGGTCGAGGCCGCGCTGCACGCGTTGCAGGCGGGCGGGAGCTGGGCGACGGTCGCCAAGAAGTACTCGGTCGACGCCTCGACGAAGAACAACGGCGGTCTGCTCACCGGCGTCACCAGTGGCGAGGAAGAGGCGGCGCTCAACAAGGTCGCGTTCGCGGCGCCGTTGAACAAGCTTGAGGGCCCGGTTCACGGCACCTTCGGCTGGTACATCGTCGAGGTCGTCAAGATCACCCCCGGAACCCAGCAGCCGCTGGCCAAGTCGACGGCGCTGATCAAGGAACTGCTGACGAGCCAGTATCAGACCAAGGCGGAGAACTCGATCAACGCGGTCTCGAAGAAGAACTGGGGCGCGCAGACGCTCTGCCGCCAGTACTACTCGATGGATGACTGCCACGGGTACGTGGCGCCGAAGACGACCACGACCTCGGCGACGCCGACCCCCACCACGGCTCAGACGGTGACCGGCAGCAGCGGATCGAGCGCGACGGGGACGACGACGTTCAAGACCGTCCAGTCGCCGACGTCGACCACGCCGAAGAAGAAGAAGTAGCTTTCCCGGCCGTGGCCGGTGATCCGCACGAGATTGAAGCTGCGCTGGGTCGCCTCGACGAGGTGACCCGGCGGCTTCGTGTCGAGTGTCCCTGGGACCGTGAGCAGGATGAACGCACGATCGTCCCGCACACCCTCGAGGAGGCCTACGAGCTCGCTGACGCCGCGTTCCGGCGCGACGACGCCAAGCTGCTCGACGAACTCGGCGACGTGCTGTTCCAGGTGCATTTCCTGTCGCTGCTGCTCGAGGAGCGCGGGGCCGGTGATCTGGCTGCGGTCGCACGGCACGCCACCGAGAAGCTGATCCGTCGTCACCCGCACATCTACGGTGAGGCTGAGGTCGAGAACGCCGCCGAGGTCCTGCGCAACTGGGACGCGATCAAGTCGACTGAGGCAGGCCGCGAGCCGGGCGTGTTCGGCGAGGTGCCGGAGAACCTGCCGGCTCCGCTCTACGCGCGGAAGGTGCAGCGACGCGCAGCCACGAGTGGTTTTGACTTCGATGGGGTGGAGGCGCCGCTGCAGTCAGTCCGCGACGAGCTCGACGAGCTGATCGACGCTTCCGGACCCGATGAACAGTTCCACGAGCTCGGAGACGTGCTGTTCGCGGCGGTCAACGTGGCCCGCAAACTGCACGTCGATCCTGAGCTTGCGTTGCGCGCCGCGGCCGACAGATTCCGCGGCCGCGTCCAGGCCGGTGTTGATCTGGCCGCAAACTCCGGCCAGAACTGGAACGATCTCACCCCCGACCAGCAGCTCGGCTATTACGCGCGGGCGCGCCTGAGGGAAGGCGCGCAGGGCTGAATCGTTCGGCGCACACTTTGACGTTCCCCAAGGAGACACCAAACAGATGAGCCAGATCGAACACGTCCACGCCCGCCAGATCCTCGATAGCCGCGGCAACCCCACGGTCGAGGTCGAGCTGAGCGTCCGATCGGGCGCCTGGGGCCGTGCGGCGGTGCCGTCGGGCGCCTCCACGGGTGAATTCGAGGCGACCGAGCTGCGCGACGGCGGGACCGACTACCTCGGCAAGGGCGTGAAGCGCGCCGTTGAGAACGTCAACGGGGAGATCGCGACCGCGATCCGCGGGATGGACGCTGGGGCACAGGCCGCCCTTGATCGCACGCTGATCCAGCTCGACGGGACGCCGAACAAGTCACGGCTCGGCGCCAACGCGATCCTTGCGGTGTCACTGGCGGCGGCCCATGCGGCGGCGGCCGAGGAGCGGCTGCCGCTGTGGCGGTATCTCGGTGGCGAAACCGCCCACATCCTGCCGGTGCCGATGATGAACGTCCTCAACGGCGGGGCCCACGCCGATAACAGCGTCGATTTCCAGGAGTTCATGGTGGTCCCGGTTGGCGCCCGCACGTTCTCTGAGGGCCTGCGGTGGGGGGCCGAGGTGTTCCACAACCTGAAGAAGATCCTGCATGACCGGGGACTTGGGACCGCCGTCGGCGACGAGGGCGGGTTCGCGCCGAACCTCAAGTCCAACGAGGAGGCGCTCGAGGTGCTCGTCGCAGGCATCAGAGGCGCCGGCTACATCCCCGGCGACCAGGTCGCGATCGCGCTCGATCCAGCGACCTCCGAGATTTTCCACGCGGGCAGCTATGAGCTCGAGCACGAGAACCGGACGTTGACGGCCACCGAGCTCGCCGCGTACTGGTCTGAGCTCGCGGCCCGCTACCCGATCCTCTCGATCGAAGACGGGATGGCCGAGGAGGACTGGGCCGGCTGGAGCACATTGACCGATCAGCTTGGCGACAAGCTGCAGCTCGTCGGCGACGACCTGTTCGTCACCAATACCGAGCGGCTGAAGCGCGGGATCGAATCCGGGGTCGCCAACTCGATCCTGATCAAGGTCAACCAGATCGGCACCCTGTCGGAGACGCTGGCCGCGATCCGGATGGCGCGCGAGGCGGGCTACACGGCGGTGATGTCGCATCGCTCCGGTGAAACCGAGGACGTCACGATCGCCGATCTGGCCGTCGCCACCGGTTGCGGGCAGATCAAGACCGGCGCTCCGTCCCGGACCGATCGCGTCGCCAAGTACAACCAGCTGCTGCGGATCGAAGAGGTGCTGGGACCCCAGGCCGAGTATCTCGGCGCCCGCGCGTTCAGCCACTGACCCTGCAGGAACCCGTGCGGCAGGAAGGAACTGCACGACGTCGAACGAAGGGGTCAGGCAATGCCGTCTGCCCGTTCTCAGTCGAGGAGTCGCAGCTCCAGCCGCCCGGTCAAGGTCCAGCCGCGCTTCACGGTTTCCCAGATTCGCTGGGACCGCAAGTTCCGTGCGATCCTGCTGGTTGTGCTGGCGCTCGTGGCCTGGATCGGCTTCCAGGGATTCACCTCGCTGCTGCACACGCGGGCGCAGGCCGAGCACGAGCTGCGGCTGGTCAGCGCGCTCGTTGCCAAGAACAAGAAGCTCGAGGCCCAGCAGAAGTCATTGCAGCAGCCCTCGACGATCGCCCGCGACGCCCGAGCGCTGGGGATGGTGCGCCGCGGCGAGCAGGCGTACGTCGTGACCGGGCTGTCCGGCAACTGATCCGCCACTCGGGACCACGCTGATGGCCCGGCTCGGCTACGACGAGCTGTCAGGCCTGTGGGATGCGGGGATGCAGTCGCTGAAGGCGACCGAGCCGCCGGAGCGGTTGCTGATGGAGCGCGTCGTCGATGCCCTCGTCGATGAGCTGCGGCGGCGGATGGGCGGTACGTTCACCACCGATGAGCTCGCCAGCTTGTACCTCCGCGATGGGATCGACTGGTGCTTTGACATCGCGCTGCGCGTTGCTCCGTCAGAGCCGGCGGCCTGGGACGTCGGGGTGGTCGGCAACGCCGCCTACGCCCGGTATGTGCGCCGCGCGTCGGATTACGGCGGTGGCCGGCGCTACGCCGGCGAGGACCAGGAGTACTGACCGCGTCAGTCGGGGGCGGGTCGAGAGCTTCCGGACTGTCCGGAACCGGTCGACCCGCCCCTGACCACAGTCACTCGTCGTCTGAGGAGGGTTCCTCGGACTCGCCGGCACGACGGATCACGATCTGATCTTCCTCGATCGTGATCTCGACAGGGCGGTGACCCGCCCAGTACTCGGCATAGACCGGGTCGTCCTCGACGGCGGGGTCGAGCCACAGACCGTAGCCCTCCTCGCCGTGGTCGAACGTCCCTTCAAGCGGGCCGACCGGCTTGCGCCGGCGCGTGCTGGAACGGCCGCCGCGACGGCCACGCCGCCGCTTGGGTCTGTCGTCCGCTTCGTCGTCTTCGTCTTCGTCAGTCGCGTCATCGCCTGCCGCAGCCTTGGCTGCGGCCAGCGCCTCCGCTTCTGCAGCGGCGGCTGCCGCAGCCTCAGCTGCGGCCTGCGCCTCAGCGTCCAGTTCCGCCGCGATAAGCGCATCATCCTCGGCCCGCAGATCGATCTCGTCGTCAAAATCAGCGACGGCGACCGGCGTGTCGGGATCGGCGTCAGTGTCGAGCTCCTGCTCGCGCTTGAACGCCTGTATCTGTTGGACTGTGACCTCGAGCTGATGTGCGATCCAAGCGTCGGTGCGTCCTTGACGCACCCAGGCGCGGATCCGGTTGAGCTCCGGTCGCAGGGATTTTCTTGCCATGGACGTCGGAGACTAGTACGCCCGACCGGAAATTGTGCCGCGATCAACCAGCGGTGCACGGCTCCCGTTACTCCTTGGCACCCGAACTATCGCCCGGTATCCTCGGCGTGCGGGCTGGCTCGGCCGGGTCGGCACGATAGGGCCGGGTCATGCCCGGAACCACGTCGAAGCACGAGGCAGGGAGGCGTTTCAATGCTGGTACTCACGAGGAAGTCGAACCAGAGCATCATGATCGGCGACGACATTGAGGTATCAGTGCTCGCGATCATGGGCGAGAAGGTTCGGATCGGCATCCAGGCACCGCGCACCATCCCGGTCTTCCGCAAAGAGGTCTACCTCGAGATCCAGGACGAGCGCGTCGCCGTCGTGGAGGACACCCGCACCGAGGTAGAGGACGCTCTGCAGGACCTGTCGGCCAAGGCTCACTGAGGCTCTCAGGGCCCCGCGGGGGGCGGGGCTCGGGCGGGCGGGGCGCCGGAGGGCGGGGCGCCGGAGGGCGGCGGGCTCAGGTGAGCAGTAGGTACAAGGACGCGAGCATCGCGGCGGTGACCAGTACGGCCGTCGCCACAAGCGAGCACGCAAGCACATAGAAGCGCATCGAGCTGCGCTTCTGCGCCCGCTGGTGGTAGCGCTTGCGCGCCCGTGAGGCCGTCTGGCGCCTGAGCTGCTCGCGCCGCTGCTGGTCAAGCTCCGCCTCGTACAGGAAGGAGCGCTCCATCTGCGCGAGTGACTGTCGCATCTTCATCCTGAGCTCAGTTTACGTAACTTCGATTCGACCGGCCGGCCTCTGCGGCGCGCCCCTTCTCAGACACTTCATGTGTCTATATGACTCCTGAAGCGTCGGAGAAGGAGCTCCGCCCACTCCGCTCACGCGACCGTGATCTCCGACGACAGGTAGACGTCCTGGATGGCGTTGAGCAGCTCGACGCCCTCGGCCATCGGGCGCTGGAAGGCCTTGCGACCGGAGATCAGCCCGGTGCCGCCGGCCCGCTTGTTGATGACCGCCGTCCTGACCGCCTCGGCCTTGTCGGTCGCTCCCGACGAGGCGCCGCCGGAGTTGATCAGGCCCGAGCGGCCCATGTAGCAGTTGGCCAGCTGGTAACGGGTCAGGTCGATCGGGTGGTCGGTCGTCAGCTCTGAGTAGACGAGCTTCGAGGTCTTGCCGTAGCCCGGGTCGACCTTCTGCATCGCCAGATAGCCACCGTTGTTCTCGGGCAGCTTCTGCTTGATGATGTCGGCCTGGATCGTGACGCCGAGGTGGTTGGCCTGGCCGGTGAGGTCGGCGGACAGGTGGTAGTCGACGCCGTTCTGCTTGAACGCGGGATTGCGGAGATAGCACCACAGGACCGTGAACATGCCGAGATCGTGCGCCTCTTCGAACGCCGCCGAGACCTCCTCGATCTGCCGCGTCGCGTTCTCAGACCCGAAGTAGATCGTGGCGCCGACGGCGGTCGCGCCCATCTCCCAGGCCCGCTGAACGGAGCCGAACGGGATCTGGTCGAACTGGTTCGGGAAGGTCAGCAGCTCGTTGTGGTTGAGCTTGACGATGAACGGGATCCGGTGCGCGTACTTGCGCGAGACCGCGCCGAGCACCCCGAACGTGGAGGCCACGGCGTTGCAGCCGCCCTCGATCGCCAGCTCGACGATCGCGGCCGGGTCGAAGTACGCCGGGTTCGGCGCGAACGACGCGGCGCCGCTGTGCTCGATGCCCTGGTCAACGGGCAGAATCGAGAGGTAGCCAGTGCCGCCAAGCCGTCCGTGGTTGAACATCGCGCGGAGGTTGCGGATCGTGGCGGTGCTGCGATCGCTGTCGAGCACCACCCGCTCGATGAAATCCGGGCCCGGGAGATGCAGGAGCGACTTGTCGATCGTCTCGGACGTGTGACCCAGCAGGTAGTCCGCCTGATCGCCCAGCAGCTCGGTGACGCGGTCTACGGACGACTCGGTGACGCTCGCCATGTGTAAGGACTCCTTGAAGTTTTCTGGGGTGCTTGGCCCAGCCTGGCGCCGGGCTGCCTGGTGTCCAAGATACCGGGGCCGACCTGAGAGGTAGGGTGTCGAGACCGTGCTCGAACACAAGTTCACCGGGCCCGCGTACACGATCGGGATCGAGGAGGAGCTGATGATCCTCGATGCGTCGTCGTACGAGCTCGTCAACGCGATCGAGTCGCTGCTTGAGGCGGCGCCGAACGGGGAGATCAAGCCCGAGCTGATGGAGTCGGTGCTGGAGGTCTCGACCGACCCGTGCAAGAACACGGTTGAGGCGGCCGAGCAGCTCCGCGCGCTGCGCAGCCAGGTCGCCCAGACGGCTGCCTCGAAGGGGCTCGCGATCGGCTCGGCGGGCACCCACCCGTTCGCGATGTGGGAGGACCAGCGGATCGTCGCGCGGACCCGCTACCGCGATCTGATCTCCGCCCTGAAGTTCGTGGCTCGACAGGAGCTGATCTTCGGAATGCACGTGCACGTGGGCGTCGATGAGCCGAACAAGGCGATCCACGTCGCCAACGGGATGCGGGTGCACCTGCCGGTGCTGCTGGCGCTATCGGCCAACTCGCCGTTCTGGCGGGCCGCATCAACCGGCATGGCGTCGACCCGGATCCCGATCTTCCGCGCGTTCCCGCGCACCGGGATCCCGCAGACCTACGAGGACTGGGACGACTACTCCCAGCGGATCGAGTTCATGATGGAGGCCGGGACGATCCCGGACTACACGTGGCTGTGGCCGGACGTACGCCCGCATCCCAACTTCGGCACCGTCGAGATCCGGGTAATGGACAGCCAGACCTCGGTCGAGCACACGCTCGGCCTGGCGGCGCTCGTCCAGGGGCTCGTGCGTGAGCTGTGCGAGCACTTCGATGCGGGCAAGCACCTGTCGAGCTACCCCTACGAGATGCTCGACGAGAACAAGTGGCTGGCCGCCCGGCACGGGCTCGAGGGCCAGATGGTGGATCTCCCGAGCGCCGAGCGGGTCGCGACCCGGGACCTGGCGCGGCGTGTCCTGCACCGCGTGCGCGAGCACTGCCAGGACCTCGGATCGGCGGCCGAGCTCGACGGGATCGATGACATCCTCGAGCGCGGCAACGGTGCCGCGCGCCAGATCGTGGTGTACGAGGCGAACCACGATCTGCGCGAGGTCGCCGCAGAGTTGCTCGTCAACAGCCGGACCGACTGATCCAAACGCCCGCGGCCGTTTCAGAGATCGACCCGGCGCGATCTACAATCGGATCGTGAGCTCCGGCGGCCCCGATCTGTTCGTGATCTGCAAGAGCTGCGGGTCCGAGGTCAGCCCGTATATCACCGAGTGCCCGTACTGCGGCAACCGGTTGCGCAAGCGTGCGCCGAAGCTCGACCGCCACGGCCAGGTCACCGAGAAACAGCGCCGGCCGCCCGCGTCGCTGCCGCGGCTGCGCCGGGGGGAGATCCCGGGGATCCGTCACGACGCTCATCCGTACTTCGCGCTGGCGCTCGTCGTGGTCTCGTTCGTCGGGACGCTGCTGTGGCGGACCGCGCTGATCTCGCCGTATCACCTGATCGTCTACTCGCCGCTTGGCACCGACTGGTGGCGCGTGTTCGTCGCCCCATTCATCTACGCCAATACCGGCTACGCGTTCATCACGATCGCCGTGATCGGCCTGTTCGGGATGCTGCTCGAGCACCGTCACGGCCCGATACTGGTGCTGGCGCTGTTCCTGGTGGGTGGCGCCGGCGGCCTCGCGGTGGCGGCCAAGGCCGGCACCGGGGGCGGCTTTGTGATGGGCGGCAACGGCGCCGCCCTGGCCCTGCTGGTCGCCTGGGCGATGCATGACGCGGTCGCGATGGCTGGCGGCCACGAGCACGAGGGCGACCTGCTCGGCACCGCGGTGCTCGGCGTGGTCGTGGCGCTGATGCCGCTCGCCGCGCAGGATGCGAGCTGGCTCGCCGACGCGGTCGGCGTTGCCGCCGGTGTCATCGTCGGCTATCCGATGGCCCGGATCCACCACATTTAGCCCTGCGATGAGCGCGTCATCCGACGAGCGGCTGCGCGCCGCGGTCGAGGCTCTGTCGGAGCCGGGCCGCCTCCAGGAGGCCGAGGAGCTCGTCGCCCGGGCGGCGCCGGAGCTGCAGCGGGTCCTCGGTCACGCCCTGCACGACGGCGGCTGGTTCGACACCGCCCACGGTGCCGCGATCCAGGAGGCGGTCGGCAGCGATGTCGTCGAAGAGCGGATCCGCGCCGTGCGCATCCTCTGCGCGGAGGAGACGCGGCTGGCGATGCTGGTCGGGGTTGCCGTGGGGTTCCAGCTCGCTCGTGAGCTGGCCGCCGCGGATCAGTAGCACGCCCGGGTGGGTGTACTAGGTTCAGACCCCCACCCGACCCAGGAGGACTGACCATTGGATATCCGGTTCCTCGGCCACGCCGCGTTTGAACTCTCCGACGGCGACACCACGATCCTGATCGACCCGTTTCTGACCGGTAACCCGAAAGCGGCGATCACCGCGGAGGAGACCAACCCGAACGTGATCCTGCTGACCCACGGCCACGCGGATCACATCGGTGACGCCGTGGCGATCGCGAAGCGCACCGGCGCCCCGATCGTCGCGATCGCGGAGCTGGCGGGCGAGCTCGGCGAGGAGGACGGCGTCGAAGCGATCGACCCGAACCTCGGCGGCACCGCGAAGTTCGATTGGGGCTGGGTCAGGCTCGTTCCGGCCTGGCACACGTCGACCTCGCCGAAGGGCACGGTCAGCACCCCCGCCGGCCTGGTGATCAACTTCGCCGGCAAGACCGTCTACCACCTCGGTGACACCGCGCTGTTCTCGGACCTGGCACTGCCGGGCAAGCGACCCGATCGACGTCGCACTGGTCGGCGCGGCGGTCACTACACGATGGATACGGTCGACGCGATCGAGGCGATCAACCTCGTCGGCGCCCAGCAGGTGATCCCGTGCCACTACGACACGTTCCCGCCGATCGAGATCGACGTGTCGGCCTTCGCGGCCGATGTCGCGGCGAAGACCTCGTCACATCCCGTCGTGCTGGAGCCGGGGCAGACCCACCAGGTGTAAATGGGGTGGCCCCGTTGGGCCACCACCTCAGCGGCGGCGCGCGACCGCCAGGGCCTGTTCGAAGGCTGCCGTCATCGCCTCGTACGTGTAGGCGGTGACGGCGGTCCTGGCGTTCTCGCCGAGCCGGCGTGTGAGCTCGCGGTCATCGAGCAGGGTGGTGATCGCCTGCTGGAGTGCCTCCGGGTCGTTCGGGGCGACGACGAGCCCCGTCTCGTTGTTGCGGACCAGGCCGCCAGCGGCCGCGCCGACGGCGGTGGTCGCGACGACCGGACGGCCCTGATGCATCGCCTCGTTGCAGACGAGGCCCCACGGCTCGCGGAACCGCCGGGTCGGGGTCGAGGCGAGCACGGAACAGACGGCGGCCGCGTAGGCGACCGGCAGATCCTCGCGGGGCAGGGGACCCAGGAGCCGCACACCCGGCGAGCTGCTGCAGCGCTCGGCCAGGGGGCCGTCGCCGATCACGGCGAGCGTCGCCTGCCGGTTGACGTTGGGCCAGGCGTCGAGCAGCACCCCGACCCCCTTCTCCTCGACCAGCCGCCCGACGTAGACCACAAGCGGCCCGGTGCCCAGATCGTTGTTGTCACGGTAGGTGTCGATCTCCGTCTGCGATACCGCCCGCCCGAACAGCTCCGCCTCGACCGACTGTGGCGCCACGAACACGTCGTCGTCGTGTCCGCGGCGCCGGGCGACGAACCGCTTGACGTGCGCGCCGTAGGCGATCACGGCGTCGGCGTGGCGGTACATGCTCAGCGTCACGGGCAGGGCGGCGGCGTTCGTGACTGACCACGGCTGCGCCCACACCGACGCCCACAGCAGAAACGGCGTCCGGTTGCGGCGGGCCCCGAGATAGGCGGCGGGCAGGATCGGGCCGCCGGCGTAGGGGGTGATCACCGCCTCGTGCGCGGCCGACAGCATGAACGCCGCCGCGAGCACGGCGGCGGTGCGGGCCCCGTCCGGAGCGAGCCGGCGAGCCGGGAACGGGAGGTCGACGAGATCGGTGTCGAGATCAGCTCGTAGCCAGTCCGGCACGTAGCGATCGCCGCCGCCGTAACAGACCACTTCGACGTCGTCGCGGGCCGCGAGCCGCTCGTACAGCGGCACCCGATACGGGGTCGGGAAATTTGTCAGCAGGGCGACGGTCATCGTCCCTGCACGTTGCCAGACTCGGCGTGTTGCGCGGATCCGGGCGGGTTCGCGACACTGGGTGCAGATGCGCGTCCTGATGCTCCACAACCGCTACCGCGCCCGTGGCGGGGAGGAGCGGGCGGTGATCGCGATCACCGCCCTGCTGCGCCGTCGCGGGCACCACGTCGAGCTGCTCGAGCGCGACAGCTCCTCTGTCGGTGCGGGCCGCGCCGCCCGCGCGATGTTGCGCGGAGGCGTGTCAGAGGTCGAAGTTGAAGAGGCCGTCGCACGGTTCCGGCCCGACGTCGTCCACGCCCACAACCTGCATCCGCTGTTCGGCTGGCGGGCGCTGGCCGTCGCCCGGGCCGGCGGGGCACGCACTGTGCTGCACCTCCACAACTACCGGCTGTACTGCGCGATCGGCGTCGCGTTCCGGGATGGGGCGCCATGCCACGAGTGCCACGGCCGCAACACGCTGCCGGGGCTGATGCATCGGTGTCGGGGCGGGCTCCCGGAGGCAGCCGTCTACGCGGCCGGCCTCGCAAGCCAGCAGCGGCGACTGCTCGCCGCCGCCCACCGGCTGGTGGCGCTATCAACGCGTCAGGCGACGCTGCTGGAAGCACACGGGCTGATGCCCGGCCGGCTCGAGGTGATCCCGAACTTCATCCCCGACACCGATTTCGCGGTGCGCAGTGGCGCCGGCGAGGGGGGCTATGCGTTGGTGGCCGGCCGGCTCGTCGCCGAGAAGGGCTTCGACGTGGCCGTGATGGCCGCGCGGGAGGCGCGTGTGCCGCTCGTCGTCGCCGGGACCGGCCCGGACGAGCAACGCCTCCGCGGGCTCGCGGCCGGAGCTGACGTCCGTTTTGAAGGCTGGGTGACGCCGCAGCGGATGGCCGAGCTCCGTGGCGGAGCTGCGATGCTCCTGGCGCCGTCGTTGTGGGAGGAGGTCTGCCCGTTCAGCGTGCTCGAGGCGCTTGCCGCCGGCGTGCCGGTGCTCGTCAGCGATCGTGGCGGGCTCCCGGAGCTCGTCGGCGCGGGGTGCGTGCTGCCGGCCGGGGACGCGCTGGCGTGGGCACGCGCGGTCGGTGCGCTGTGGAGCGATCCGGCGGGCCGCCACGCTGATGGCGAGGCCGCCCTCACGGATGCACGCACGAGATTTGGAGAGGCGCGAGCCTACGCCGATCTGGCCCGGGTCTACGGCTGGACACCGTGACCCGATCCGGGCTACGGCTGATTGCCGTGACCCGGCGTGAACCAGATCGTGCGGTCCTTCCAGTCGTGGGCCATCAGCGCCACACCCAGCGCCGCCAGCAGGCTACCGGTTGCTCCGTGGTGACAGCGCTGACCGCAGATCCACAACCGCTTGCGCAGCGAGTCGTACTCGTACAGCTTGGGGGTGGGTGGCTGGGGAAGTTTGACGGTCATTGGATTTCCTCACTCTGACCCCAATATCGGCTGCTGGCCGCCGGCCTTTTAGCCCCCGCCGTTGTGTACTAGAACGTCCCGTCCGCGGATCGCGCTCAGCCGATCCGCGAGCCCGGCGCAGCGTCCATGTCCGGACGCAGCAGCACCACCCCGAGCTCGTCGTCGAGTGCGCCGAGCACGAGCACCTCCGACATGAACGGTCCGATCTGGCGTGGCGGGAAGTTGACGACTGCCACCACCAGCGTGTCCAGGAGCTGCTCGCGGGTGTAATGGGTGATCTGTGCCGAGGAGCGCTTGACGCCGATCTCGGGCCCGAAGTCGATCGTCAGCTTCCAGGCCGGCTTGCGGGCCTCGGGGAAGTCGTCGACGGCCGTGACGCGGCCGACGCGCATGTCGACCGCGAAGAACTGATCGGTCTCGATCACCTACGGCGTCGTCGTGGTGTCCGACGGCGGCGTCGTGGGATCCGACGGTTCGGTGGTGGTGTCCGACGGTGTCGTGTCGGTCGTCGCCGGCGTTGTTTCCGTCGGCGGCGTGGTCGTCGGCTCGGTTGAGGTCGTGCTCGGCGTCGTCGTTGTGGTCGGTGCCGTGGTCGTTGTCGCCGTGGTGGTGGTCACCGTCGCCGTGGTCGCCGTCGGCGGCAGGATCGTCGGCACCGTCACCGCGTCGACGCGGCCCGGGGTGCTCGTCGTCGTCGTGCCCGTGGGAGTCGTCGTGGTCGCCGTCGTGGTCGTGGCGACTGGAACCGTGGTCGTGGCGGTTGACTCCGTGCTCACGTGCTGCAGCTTGTGGACGGCCGCTTTCTTGACCTTCGGCTTCGTCTGCTGCTTGACGGTGTGCGAGGTCGATACCGCCGGCGTATCCGCGACAGCGGTGGTCGGCTCCGGCGTGACATTCGCCAGTATGTGCGTCGGAGCCGGTTGCGCCGGGCCCGCCTTGTGCGAGTGCAGCGTGGTGCTGGCAACGGCCCCGCCGACGATCGCTGCGGCCGCGAGCCCGGCAGCTGCCTTGCTTGCCAGCGCGCCGACACCGGCCGTGACAAATCCCGTTGCGGAGGCGCCGCCCAGCGCTCCCGCTGCTCCCGCGGCCGCCGCTCCGGCGCCTGCCGCTCCAGCTCCCGCGGCTCCGGCGCCCGCGGAACCTGCACCGGCGGCGCCCGTTCCAGCGGAGCCTGCGCCTGCCGCCGTGGCGCCGGATCCGGCGCCGTGGCCGAGATGGGTCCAGGCGGCGGCCCGCAGCAGCGCGAACGGCCCGATCGGCAGCAGCGCCGCCAGCGCCTTGTTGTTGCGCTTCAGCTGCAGCTCGAACGACTGGCAGCGCTCGCAGGTTCGGAGGTGACGGCGAACCAGGGGGGTGGCCTTCTTGATCAATCCCTCGGCGATCTCCCCGAGCTCGATCCGGACCTCATCGCAGGACAGCAGCCGGGCCTCGGCGGCCTCGGCAAGTGACACGCGTGCACGCACGAGCAGCGACTTGACGCTCGGGACGGTCGTCTCCATCGCCTCGGCGATCTGCTCGTAGGACAGCGCATCCATCTCGCGGAGGACCAGCGCCGTGCGCTGCGTCTCGGGCAGGCTCGTGGATGTCGCCGACCAGCATCCGGAATTCCTCGCGCTCGTGGACCTTGTCGGCCGTCGAGGCCCCGTGCTCGGACAGGTGGATGTCCATCGAGTCGACGCCGATCGCCTGGGTGCGACGCATGTGGTTGAGGCTGCGGTTGCGCGCGATCCGGTAGAGCCATGGGCGGACGTTGATCGGCCGGTCGTCGGCGAGCATCGCGTTGTAGGCGGCCGCGAGCGCGTCCTGGAGCACGTCCTCGGCGTCCTCGCGCGAACCGAGCAGGTGGCGGCAGAACGCGAGCAGCCGCTGACTCGTAGCGGCTGACGAGCGCCTCGAAGGCGTGATGCATTACCCCGACGGATCAGCGCAACGAGCCGCTCATCTGACTGCAGCCTGACAGCAGGGGCGAGCGACCGTGCAGGCCGACCGCTCCCGGAGTATTTGAGTGCAGAGACTTCCATAGCTCGCGGACGGTCATCGACACCGTAGAACACGTTAGTTGCGGCCCGGACGGGGCGGCTGAGCTTCGTCCACGAATACTACGAACGTCGAGAGGGCGCCCGGGTTGCGGCTGAACCCTCAAGTCCACTAGCGGACAGCCGTACGATTGGCGGGCGCGCCCGGGTCTGACAAATTGGCCAAGCCGGGCGTGCCTCGCGAAGCGCTGGTCGCAAGACCCCTGCGGGTTCGATCCCTGCCGCGGGTAGTCGCCGGTGACCCCGACCCATCAGGGTCTCCGACGCCGACGTCGTGCAGCGGTCCCGCGCCGTTGCGGGCAATCTGCGCGTGACGGTTACAAATTGACCCCCGTCGTACCCCTTGGTAGCTTCGCCATCTGGAGGAACTGGGCGCCCGGTGGCGCGCAGGAGGAGACGAGGTTCGGCGGCAGGTGCGGAACTCGAGTTTGGTCGGCCGGGTGGCCGCCGCAGCAGCGGTCGATCGTTGTCGTGCTCGCGATCGGACTGATCGTGTTCGGAGGAGGGTCACCGTACACGATCAGGGCCGTGTTCCAGAACGCCAGCCAGATCGTCTCCGGTGACCTCGTGGAGGTCGCGGGCACGAGCGTCGGCACGGTTTCCTCATCACGCTCGACGCCAACGGGCGAGGCGGAGCTGACGCTGTCAGATGAACAAGGGCCAGTTCACCCGCTGCATCAGGGGACGACCGCGACGATCCGCGAGGTGTCGCTGTCGGGGATCGCGAACCGCTACATCGATCTGGATCTCGGCCCGGCGGGGAAGCCCGACGATCCCCAACGGCGGCGTGATCCGCGACGACCGCCACCACCAGCGAGGTCGACCTCGACCAGCTGTTCAACACGCTCGATCCGGCCACGCGCAGGGGGCTCCAGCAGCTGATCCAGGGCAGCGCCGAGGCGTACAAGCGGCAAGGGCGGCAGCAGGCGCAGAAGGCGTTCCAATACCTCAATCCGGCGGTCGCCGCGACGACGATGCTGTTCGCGGAGATCAACCGCGACACCTCCAAGTTCACGGGTTCATCGACCAAGTCCGGCAAGCTGATCAAGGACATCGCCGCGCGTCAGTCCGAGCTGTCAGCGCCTGATCGAGAACCTCAGCCAGACCACGGCCGCGCTGGCCAGCCAGCGCACCGCGCTGGGACCGGCATCTCCGGCTGCCCGGCTTCATGACGCTGGCCGACACGACCTTCATCCGCCTCCGCACCGCGCTGTCCGATCTGACGCCGCTGGTCAACGCCTCGAAGCCGGCCGCGCCGAAGCTCGACAAGCTGCTCGAGCAGCTGCGCCCGCTGGCGCAGCAGGCCGTCCCGACCGTCGAGGATCTCGCCTCGTCGATTTCCAAGCCCGGCCCGAACAACGACCTGATCGACCTGACAAGGCTCGGCGTGCCGCTGGCCGCCGCACCGTCAACAACATCAAGGCCGACGGGCAAGAGCGACGCCGGCGCGTTCCCCGAGTCGACGATCGCGCTCAACGAGTCGACCCCGGAGCTGGCATTCGCCCGGCCCTACGCGGTCGACCTCACCGGCTGGTTCGAGGGCTTCTCGCACCCGGGTGGCTATCGACGCCAACGGCGCCATCAGCCGCGTCGCGCTCGACGTCGGCGTCGGCACGATCAACAACGGGGCCCTGAACCTGCTCGACGCGCTGCTTGACCCGTCGCAGCGCTCGGCGCTGGCGTTCGGCATCGACGGCCACGGCGGCACGCTGGTGACCGACTACGGCGATCGCTGCCCTGGCTCGATGGAGTGCGGCGCCGAGTACTACCCGGAGTCCGGCTACGCAGTGCAACCCGAGCGAACAGGCGGCGAAGCCATGAGGCGCGCCCTCGCGAGCACGGCGATCGCAATCGCCGTGGCGGCGGTGATCGTGATCGGCACGGGTGCCGCCAGCGCTCCGTCCAGCAGCGTGACGTACAAGGTCGAACTCGACAACGCCTTCGGCCTCGTGACCGGCGCCGATTTCAAGGTCGCCGGTGTGCCGGCCGGTTCGATCACGAATATCGCGCTCGATCAGAAATCGCTGAACGCGGTCGTGACGGTGTCGGTCAACAATCTTGGGCTGGCGCGGTTCCACACCTCGGCGACGTGCGATTCCGAGCCGCAGTCGCTGATCGGCGAGTACTTCATCTCCTGCGAACCCGGGACGACCGGGCCGCTGCTCAAGACCGGGGCGATGATCCCGGTCAGCCACACCACCTCGACGATCCCGGCCGACCTGCTGCTGGACGTGCTGCGGGTGCCCGAACAGCAGCGGCTGCCGCTGATCATCGATTCCCTCGGCGCCGGCGTTGCCGCCCGCAGCGGCGATATCCAGGCGGCACTCGATCGTGCCGTGCCGGCGTTGCGCGACACCGACAACCTGCTGTCGCTGCTGGCCAATGACTCGAGCAACATCGAGTCGCTGACGAGCAACGCGGACTCTGTCGTGACGGCCCTGGCCAACAACTCGCAGCAGGTGCAGCGGTTCATCACCTACGCCGACCGCGCTGCCCGGGCCACGGCCACCCAACATCAGAATCTGCAGTCGACGCTCAAGGATCTGCCGGCGTTCCTGGAGCAGCTGCGGCCCGCGATGAAGCAGTTGGGAGCGGCGACAGAGTCGAACACGCCCGTGCTCGCCAACCTGCACTCCGAGGCCAACGAGCTCGACACGTTCTTCACGCAGATGCCGGCGTTCTCGAAGTCATCGATCCCGGCGATCAAGGCCCTCGGCAAGGCGTCGGTGACGGGCCGCCAGGCGGTGATCGCCGCCAAGCCGACCGTCACGGAGCTTGAGCAACTTCGCGGTCCACACGCCAGAGCTGGCAAAGAACCTGTCGATCGTCCTACCGCACATCGACAACCAGAAGTACGCGACCGAGAAGAACGCGCGCAGCCCCGGTGGCAGGGGCTACTCGGGTCTCGAGGCGCTGCTGCAGTTCGTCTACAACCTCGCCGGCGCCACCAACTACTACGGCCCTGAGGGCCACATGCTCGGTGTCGACGCGTTTCTGAGCGGCATGTGCACCGCCTACGCCACGCCGCAAACGGTCGCCGACAACCTCGCCACGTACGGATCGGCCTACCGCTCGTGCTACGCCTGGCTCGGACCGAACCAGCCCGGCGTCAACGAGACCGATCCGCGCAATCCCAGCGCCTGCGTCCCAGATCCCGGCGGTGAGCCGACCGGTGAGACCGTGACGATCCAGACCAACGCCTGCAAGCTCGAGGGAACCGCTGACGCGCTGACCGGGAACACCGGCACCACGAGTACGTCGACGTCGACAACTGCCACCACCGCGACGCCGGCGAAGAAGTCACCCACCACGGTGCAGAAGACGCTCGGGAGCACGGCCAGCGGTGCGGCTCAGGCCGTGACCAAGACGCTTTCGACGGTCGGTAGCACGATCACATCGGTCCTCGAGATCCTCGGGCACGCGGCGTCTGGCACCTCCGCCGGCGGCAAGGGCGTGCTCGGCCTGAACACGCGTTCCAACTCCAGCTCCAACCCCAGCTCGAGCACCGGCACGGGAACCTCGACGAGTCAGGCCCAGGCGCTGCTCAGGTACCTGACATCGCCATGATCCGCCGCCGCCCCAGCCAGTCGTTGATCGGCAGCCCGGTGATGATCGGTGCGGTCACGGTCCTGATCCTGCTCGTCGGCGTGTTCCTCGCCTACAACGCGAATGTGGGTTTGCCGTTTGTGCCGACGCGGACGTTGTATGTGGATATTGAGAATGGGTCGGATTTGGTCAATAACAATGATGTGTTGATTGGTGGTCAGCGGATTGGTTATGTGTCGTCGATGGAGCCGATTACGTTGCGGTCGGGTGCTCCGGCGGCGCGGTTGACGTTGGCGTTGTCGACGTCGCAGGGTCGGTTGCCGGTGAATTCGACGGCGACGATTTTGTCGCGGTCGGTGTTGGGGTTGAAGTATGTGCAGATTTCGCCTGGGAGTTCGTCGCGGGTTTTTGTGAATGGGGCGACGATGCCGATTTCGCAGACGGAGGTTCCGGTTCGGATTGATCAGTTGTATGGGACGTATACGCCGAGGACGCGGGCGGCGATTCAGGAGAATTTGTTGGGGTTTGGGGATACGTTCGCGGGGCGTGGTTCGGCGGTCAATGACACGTTGGCTGCGTTGCCGTCGTTGTTGGGGCATTTGGCGCCGGTCGCGTCGTATCTGGCTGCGCCGCATACCGGGTTGATTGATTTTTTGGATGCGTTGAATGGGTTCACGGGGACGGTCGCGCCGTTGTCGCAGACGGATGCGGATGTGTTCAGGCAGGCGGCGTCGACGTTTGAGGCGATCTCGGCGGATCCGAGGGCGTTGGAGCAGACGATTAGTCGTTCGCCGGGGACGTTGACGGAGGGCACGACGTCGTTGCGGGCGCAGCGTCCGTTTTTGGTGGATCTCTCGACGTTGGGCACGCAACTGACACCGGCGACGAAGGAGTTGGGCGAGGCGCTACCGAGCGTCAACGGCGCGATCAGCGCCGGCACCCGCACGCTCAGGCAGACTCCGTCACTTGACAACAAGTTGCAGGGCGTGATGAGCGCTTTGAAGTCGCTCGCACAGGCACCGACCACGGGCGTGGCACTGAACGGCCTGACCGACGCGGTCGACATGCTCAACCCGATCGTCCGCTACCTCGGTCCGTATGTGACGGTCTGCAACGACTTCGAATACTGGTGGACCAACATCGCCGGTGACATCGATGAGGAGACCGACTACGGATACGCGCAGCGGGCGCTCGCCAACCAGGCCGACCCCGCACAGACCGACAGCCCATCGAGCCAGGGCGCGACCGCACCGGTCAACGGCGGGATCGCCAACAGCGCGATCCTCGGCGGCGATGCCTACGCGCACGGCCCGGCGTACGGTGCCGCGGTTGACAACGCCGGCAATGCTGATTGTGAGACGGGTCAGCGTGGGTATCCGTTGAAGCTCAACGGTCTTGACCCGCAGGGCCGTGACTTCGATATCGATCAGCACACCCCCGGTGATCAGGGCACCACCTTCACCGGCGCCACACACGTGCCCAACGGCGAGACGTTCTCACGCGCACCGACCACCGGACCCCAGGTCCAGGACCCGGCGGACAACCAATGATCGGCTTCCGCGCCAGCAAGCACCGCCGCGCCAAGCCGCGCGTCAGCCGATTCCGGGCCGGCGCGATCGGGATCATCGCCGTCGTGCTGTTGACCTACCTCTGCTACACGAAGTTCGCGAACCCGCTCGCCGATCACTTCACCGTGCACGCGACGTTCCAGAATGCGAACGGCCTGCAGATCGATTCGCCGGTCCGGATCGCCGGCGTCAACGTCGGCAAGGTGACGGGCGTCAACGCGATCGGCGGCAGCAAGCAGGCCGCAGACGTGACGATGGAGCTCGACTCAAACGGCCTGCCGCTGCACCAGAACGCGACCTTCGATATCCGTCCGCGCATCTTCCTCGAGGGCAACTTCTTCGTCGACGTGCACCCTGGCACACCCGAATCCCCGAGGGTCGGGAGCGGCTACACGTTCGGAATCAGCGCCGGCCAGGAACCGGTGCAGATCGATCAGCTGCTGACCTCGCTGCAGGCGAGCACCCGTTCAAGCCTGCAGACGCTGATCCAGCAGTACGGCAAGGCGCTCGACGAGTCCGGTCCCTCGTTCAACGCCTCGATCCAGTACTGGCTGCCGGCCTACAAGTACTCGGGAGAGGTCGCCCACGACTTCCTCGGCACCCAGCCCGGCGACCTGACGACGCTGATCGATCAGGGCGGGCAGGTGTCAGCTGACGTCGATCATGATCCGGCGGCGCTGCAGAACCTGATCACCGACTTCGACACGACCGCCGGCGCCTTCGCCAAGGAACAGACGGCGCTGGCACAGGCGGTGTCCGACCTGCCGCAGACGCTCTCGGCCGCGACGCCCGCGTTCACGGCGCTCAACGCCGCGTTCCCGTCGGTCGAGAAGCTGGCAACCAAACTTCTGCCCGGCGTCAGGTCGACGCCGGCGACGATCGATGCGACGCTGCCGTTCGTCGAGCAGTTGCGCGCGCTCGTTCAACCCGACCAGCTCCGCGGCCTGGCGAGCGATCTGAAGAGCGCCGTACCGTCGCTGGCGAAGCTGACCGAGGGCAGCATCCCGCTGTTCAAGAATGAGGTGCGGCCGGCTTCGAGCTGCGTCGTCAACGTCATCTACCCGTGGTCGCAGCTGTCGATCAACGACGGCACGCTCAACGGGACGACCGGATTCCCCGTCCGCAAGGTGTTCCAGGAGGCCGTCGACTATCTCCCGGGCCTTGCCGGGGAGTCGCGCAACTTCGACGCCAACGGGCCCTACATCCGGACCCTGGCCGGCGGCGGCAGCCTCACATACTCGCTCTCACCCGGCCTGTTCGGCCAGGCGCTTGAGCCGATCGACTCGGTCCAGCCCCAGCTGCCCCCGGACGGGACCCGGCCGCCGTTGCATCCGAACGTGGCGTGCGAGACCCAGGCCGCAATCACCGAGTCCGGGCTTCAGGCGAAACCGGGCCCGCCGATCAGTCAGATCTCCTCGAATCTCGACGCACCCGGCGCCACGCTCCGCTGGAAGGACGCCGTGCTCTCGGCAATCGGCGAGCTTGGGGAGATCGCCGGTCAGCAGGGTCACCTCGTCAACATCACCAGCGAGCTGGCGAAGGCGCTGGGGATCACGAGTGACTCGGCTCTGTCGAGCCTCAAGCTCCCGTCCGCCGTGAAAGCGATTCTCAAGTGAAACGCGCGATCAAGGCTCATTCCCGGGACTTCGCGGCGATCGTCGCCTTGCTGATCCTTGCCGTCGCGGTGAGCGGATACATCCTCGTCCACCAGGGCTTCCGGTTCCCGCTCGTGACCTCGGCTCCGTTCTCTGACTACGTCGAGCTGCAGACCGGTCAGGCCGTCACACCGGGCCAGGGGCAAAGCGTGCGCGTATCCGGCGTGCAGATCGGTGACATCGGTGCGATCCAGCTGCACAACGGCTACGCGCTCGTGCGGCTCGACATCCAGCAGAAGTACAAGCACCTGATCCACACCGACGCGACCGCGCTGCTGCGGCCGCGTACCGGTCTCGACGACATGTTCATCGAGCTGAACCCGGGCCGCGCGCCCGCGCCGGTCGCCAAGCCCGGCTTCACGATCCAGATGTCCGACTCGCTGCCCGACGTCGACCTCGATGAGGTCCTCTCCGAGCTCGACAGCGACACGCGCGCGTATCTCGACCTGCTGATCAACGGGGCCGGTCAAGGTCTCAAGAACCGTGGCGGCGAGCTCGCCCAGGTGCTCGACCGGTTTGAGCCCACCCACAGGGATCTGGCCCGGCTCAACGGTGCCGTCGCCCAGCGCGGCGTGCAGCTGCAGCAGCTGGTCGACTCGCTGGCCCGACTCAACACGGCGCTGGCCGACAAGGGCACCCAGGTCGAGCAGCTGATCTCCGCATCCTCGACCGTGTTCCACGCATTCGCCTCCGAGAGCGGTGACGTCAGCCAGGCGATCTCGCTGCTGCCCGGCACGCTGGCCCAGACGACCCAGACGCTCGAGAAGGTCAGGGCGTTCGCTGCCCAGCTCGGTCCGACCGCGACGGCGCTGCTGCCGGCGGCAAGCTCCCTGCCCGCCGCCAACGCGGCCCTGACGGCGCTGGCGAAGCCCTCGACGCCGATCATCAAGAACGAGATCCGTCCGTTCGTGGCCGCAGCTCAGCCAGTGATCAAGGAGTTGAAGGCGCCCGCCGCGCGCCTGGCGCAGGCGACGCCGAACCTCGGCACGAGCTTCAAGGTCCTCAACAACTTCTTCAACATGCTCGGCTACAACCCCGGCAGCGCCGAGCATGGCTACCTGTGGTGGCTGGCCTGGGCCGACCACAACGCCCGCTCGCTGTTCGACAGCCAGGACGGCAACGGTGACTACCGCAACATCTTCCTGCAGCTCAGCTGTGCCAGCGCGGCCCAGGTCGCCAGTGGCGTCAACGGCTCGCTGGCGGAGGTTCTGCTGAACCTGACGCCGATCCTGACCGACGCCGGCGTCTGCCCGAAGCAGGCGACGGCCGATACCGCCGACTACGAGCAATACCTGCGCGGCAAGCTGTCCCCCAAGCTGGCGCGGGACAGCGTCGAGGCCGGCAGCACCCTGGTTCCATTCCTACCGAAGCTCCCGAGCAACTGATCCATGGAAACCCGCGCCCCATCCAAATGGAAGGTCGCCACGATGGCGCTGTTCGCGCTGTCCTGCGTCGGCCTGCTGCTGTTCCTGTGGCTGTCATTCGGCGGCAGCCTGCCGCTGGCCGCTCAGGGCTACCGGGTCAACGCCGTCTTCCAGTACGCGGATCAGCTCGCCGATCAGTCCGACGTCCGGATGTCCGGGGTGTCGATCGGCAAGGTCGTCGACACGCAGCTGGCGCCAGACGGCAAGGGCGTTGAGGCGACGATGCAGATCTCCGGCCAGTACGCACCGATCCATGCCGACACGCGGGCGATCCTGCGTACCAAGACGATCCTCGGCGAGACCTACATCGAACTGACGCCAGGCAGCCCGAACAGCCCGGTTCTCAAGGACGGCTCGACGCTGTCCGGTTCCCAGGTACAGACGGCCGTCCAGCTCGATCAGATCTTCAACACGTTCAACGGTCCGACCCGCAAGGCGTTCCAGCAGTGGCAGCAGGACTACGGCCGGGCGATCCAGGGCAATGGTCAGGCGCTCAACGACGTGCTCGGCAACCTGCCGTCGTTCGCCGCCAACGCCTCCGACATCCTGACGGTGCTCGACGTCCAGCAGAACGCCGTCGAGGAGCTGTTCCGCGATGGCACGACGGTGTTCTCGGCAATCAACCACGACCCTGCGGCCCTGCAGCGGCTGATCACCACCGGCGACGAGACGTTCGCGGCCACGGCCGCGCAGAACAAGGCCCTCGCCGCGACGTTCAGGGACTTCCCCGAATTCGAGAAGCAGAGCAAGCTGACGCTGGCGGACCTGCAGACGTTCGCCCAGAACACCGATCCGCTCGTCCGTGCGCTCCAGCCCGTCGCCCGGCAGCTGACGCCGACGCTGACAGACCTCAAGGAACTGGCGCCGTCACTGAAGACGTTCTTCGTCAAGCTCGGCCCGCTGGTCACCGCGGCCAGGACCGGCCTGCCCGCGATCGAGAAGGTCCTCAGGGGCGCCACGCCGCTGCTGGCACAGCTCGGCCCGTTCCTCGAGAACCTCAACCCGGTGATCGGCTGGCTCGAGCAGCATCAGCAGCTGATCAGCGACTTCATCTCCAACGGCGCCGCCTCGCTCGCTGCGAAGACGACCGCGTTCGGTGGTGGCGGTTCCGGCCACTACCTGCGCCAGCTGTCGCCCGAGGGCCTTGAGACCGTCGGCTTCAGCTCGACGCCGAGCAGCGATAACCGCGGCGACACATACGAGAACGGGGTCTGGCTGAACACAGCCGAAGACTTACTCAAGGGCAACTTCCCGTCATGGAGCTGCGCGCAGACCGGTGCTGCCGGTGACGGTTCGATCACAGCGAATACGACGCCCGAGGTCGGCCACGAGGCGTGCTGGGTCGCGCCGACCCTGCCGGGAGCGAAGGCGGGCAAGATCCCGGAGCTCACGCAGGCGATGTACTCAAGCAAGCCGTAGCGCGCACCCGCATCGACGCCGTGGCGTGCACGCGCATTGCGCGTAGGCGGCACGGCACGTCGGCGCAGGGGCAGGGTTCGGGAACACAAAGGGCGGCCCAACGGGGCCGCCCACGATGCGCCTGACCGCCTGAGCTGGGCCCCGACCGGGCCCCACCTACTCAGGCGGCGCGGGAATCGGCGGCGGGCGCCGCCGATGAGCGCTCGCGGACCGTCTCCTGGAGATCGGCTTGCGCGAGCTGGGAGATGACAGAGTCAGCCAGGGCACGATCACCGGTGATCGTGAGCCCGCTGAGGTCGGGAGTCGGGGCGAATGCACGCACCCACGCGGCCGTGTCGCCGCTGACGGACGCCTTCGGTGCGCTGGCGGCCTCTTCGACCACAAACGCGAGGCCACGACCGACCGTCACCGTGTAGGTGGAGCTGCCACCGTCACGATCGCCGTCGGTCACGGTCACCTCGAGCTCGCCGTCGATCTCCGGGTCGGTATCGACCAGGCCGCCGGTGAGGCGGAAGATCGCACCGATGTCGATCCGCTCGCCGCCGCGGGGCTTGCTCCACGCCCACTGGTAACCCCAGCGGGCGAGCTCGGCGAGGACGGGCATCGAGCTCACGCGCGCGCTCGGTCAGCTCGTAGTCGACCCGGGGCGGCACCTCGCGGTAGCGCTGGCGGGTCAGCATGCCGTCGGCAACCATGCGGTTCAGCCGGGATCGCAACTGCTCGGTGGAGATCCCGGGGAGCACGCGCTGGAGCTCGACGAAGCGCCGGGGACCGGACGCCAGATCACGGACGATCAGGAGGGTCCACTTGTCACCGACCAGATCAAGTGCGCGCGCGTCTGGGGACCACTGGTCGTACGGATGCCGCTTTGGCGGTGGTACCTGGGGCATCGACCCTCCGATCGACAGGAAATCGGCGGTACAAAATAGAGTCTAACGGACCTTCCAGCGGGGCTTACCGCCGATTTGCACCGCCTGCAAACATTAATTGTCAGGAGACGTAAACCCGGTGGGCCTAATAGCCGATATGGGGGGCATGGGAGAAGTCATCTCGCTTACGGAGCGGCTTGTAGCTCGCTCGCGGGTCATGCGCGGCCGCGCCGCGTTCTTCTTCGCGCTGGACTGTCCCCTGTCGTATCTGGTGGCGGAGCGCGTTGAGCACGAACTCGGGGAGATCGCGTGGGTTCCGATCCTCGGGGGGCGTTGACGGCCGGCGTCCGGCCGTCCCGGGTGCGCGAGCGGCTGATGCTGGCGCAGCTCGAGGCCCAGACGCTACGGCTGCCGCTGGTGGAGCCGGACGGGTTCCCGTTCGATCCGCTGCCCGTCACCCGCGCCGCGGTCCACGCGGCCTCCGCGGGCGCCGGGCGTCCGTTCGGGCTGGCCGCGCTGCGGATGGCGTTCTGCGGCGGCTATGACCTCTCGGACCTCGACCTGATCGCCGAGGTGGCGGACGCGGTCGGCCTCGATGCGGCGGAAACGCTCGCCGCCGCCGCCGACTCCCGCCACGAGCTCTCGATCAAGGCGGTCGCCGTCGGGCTCCGTCGCCGGCACATCGCCTCACCGCCGGGCATCCGGATCGGTCAGAACTGGTTCCACGGCTTCGACGCGCTTGCGGGCACCTCCGCGTTCGCGGCGGCGCGCGAGGAGCACCGGGCGGCGGCCGTCGTCTCGGCGCAGCCCACCCCCGCCTGAGCGCTACGGTACGGTCGATCGGGGTCGCAGCGGCGGCCCAGCTACCGAGCCGCCCCCGGCGATGGGACACTTACGGCATGACGGATCCCGTCGATCGCGCGATCCGGGCGATCTCGGCGCGCAATTCCTTCTTCCTTCGTATGGGTGCAGTTCGGGGTCGCGCACCTGGTGGTGTTCGGCGGCGTCGGGCTGCTGGCGCTCTACGAGCACATGAGCGACGGGCGACTTCTGGCCTGCTGGCCGGTCTCGCAGGCGCTCGGTGCCGATCGACAACGACGTCGCGATCAAGCTCACGCGCACGGATCTGGCGGCCGGTCTGCGCCTGGGAGCGCGGGAGCGCTCCGCGACGAGGCCTCGACGATGGCGGCGTGGAACGCGCTGGCGACGCTGCCGATCGAGTACTTGCGGCGCATGCGCAAGTACCCGCTGCTGTTCGCGCTACTTCCCGTTCATGGCCTTCACGACGTGGCTGTTGAAGCTCGGCGTCGGCCGGATTCGTCGATCCTGGCGCTGGTCGGCAGCTCGGTCCTCGCCTGCGGCGTCTGATCGTCCGCTACTTCACGATGGAGATCGTCTGCCGGCCGGTGATCGAGCGGGTCGCGCCACGCTGCCGGACGATTTCGTGGTCGAGCGCTCCGGGCATCCCGCTGCGGGATGGCGGATTTCGTCGCGGCGCCGGTGATCAACGTCGTCGACCGCGCTCGTCGTCGTCGGGCTTCGCGAACGAAGCCGGCGCTCGAGCCTGGAGGACGCTCGGGATCGACTGGGTGATCGCG
Source organism: uncultured Conexibacteraceae bacterium (assembly GCA_963778315.1). Taxonomy (GTDB): domain Bacteria; phylum Actinomycetota; class Thermoleophilia; order Solirubrobacterales; family Solirubrobacteraceae; genus Palsa-465. Next base: position 351,514 of record CAVZTZ010000018.1, read on the forward strand.
GTCGTGGTGTCACTGACGCTCTCGATGGAGATGGTGATGCTGGTGGTCCGCAACGCTGGCGACCTCGATGCGGGACATCCGCCAGGCGATCGCGCGCGTGCAGCAGGGCGACTTCAGCGCCCGTGTCCCGGTCGTCGCGACCGACGAGACCGGGGCGCTGGCGCAATCGTTCAACCAGATGGTCGGGGGCCTCGAGGAGCGCGAGCGCCTGCGTGAGGCGTTCGGCGCCTACGTCGATCCGGGCCTCGCCGAGCGGGTCCTGAAGGAGGGCTCGGAGCTGGGCGGCGAGGAGGTCGAGGTGACCATCCTGTTCCTCGATATTCGCAACTTCACGGCGTTCGCCGAGCAGTCCGAGCCGGCCGAGGTCGTCTCGCTGCTGAACGGCTTCTGGGAGCTGGTCGTCCCGGTGCTGACTGCGCCACGGCGGCCACGCCAACAAGTTCATCGGCGACGGGGTGCTCGGCGTGTTCGGGGCCCCCGAGGGCGTCCGACCACGCCGAGCGCGCCGTCGCTGCGCGGCGCTGGAGATCGCCGAAGCTCGTCGAGGCACGCTACGGGACGCGGTCGGCGTCGGGATCGGCGTCAATACCGGAACCGTGATCGTCGGCACCGTCGGCGGCGGCGGCCGCATCGAGTTCACGGTAATCGGCGACGCCGTCAATACCGCCTCGAGGGTTGAGGCCGCGACCCGCGAGACCGGCGAGGACGTGCTGATCACCGAGGCGACGCGGGTCCAGCTGCCCGAGGGCCTGTTCGAGTTCGAGCCCCGCGACAAGATGACGCTGAAGGGCAAGCGCCATCCGGTCGAGCTGTGGCGGCCCTACCGGGCCGATGCCGAGACCTCTCCGGGTGAGCCCGTCGCTACCGCACCAGCCGGTCGTTGAGCGGCTTCCGCACGAACGCGCGCCGCTTTGGCCGGATCGCGTGGACCGGGAACATCACCGGTCTGTCGGCGATGATCGCCTACAACATGCTGCTCGGGGTGGTCCCGGTGGCGCTGCTCGGACTGTTCATCGCCGGCCAGGTCCTCTCCAGCCCGCGATCTCGCAGTCGCGTCCTGCAGGACCTCCGCGACATCTTCCCCGGGACGACCCAGCAGACGCTGAACGACCTGCTGCACCAGGTCCAGAGCTCGACGACCAGCACCGGGGTGCTGGCGCTGATCGCCAGCCTGTGGCTCGCCTCCTCGTTCTGGGGTGCGCTCGATACCTCGTTCAGCCGGATCTACGGCTGCCCGTCGCGCCCGTGGCTGCAGCAGAAGCGGTTCGGCGTCGTGATGGTCGGGGTCGTGCTGCTGTTCATGTTCGCGACCGTGATCGTCCCGACCGTGCAGTCATCCTGAGGGCCGGCGCCAATGCACCTGCCGTTCGACCTCAAGCACGTCGACGCGATCTTCTACGCGGGCTCGCTGGTGGCGTCGCTGGCGATCCTGTTCGGCTGCCTGGCGGTGATCTACTCGCGCGTCCCGAACTGCCGCGTTCCCTGGCGGGCGGTGTGGCCGGGCGCGCTGGCGCGACGATCGCGATCGGCGCCGTCGACTTCGCGTTCCCGGTCTACCTCAGCTCGATCTCGACGATCGCGCGGTTCGGGACGACCGTCGTGTTCATCGTGATCGTGCTCGGCTGGTTCTACGTGCTGGCGCTGATCATCCTCGCCGGCGCGATCATGAACGTGATCGCGCTCGACGAGTCCTCCTAGCGCTCGGTCCTCAGTGCGAGACGAGCCGGCTGAGGATCTCCGCGTCAATCGCATCCTCCTGATCCTGCTGGCTGAGCGCGACCGTGGTCTCACCCGGCCCGGGGACGACTTCGGGGAGCGGCTCGTAGTCCTCGACGCTTGAGCACAGGGCATCGAACTGGGCGTGCGTTGACTGATCGTCGTGCATGGCTTTCGTTCCTTGGTCGGGATTGCAGGTCCACCGATCGTACGCCCGAGGTTATGTCGCGTGTTAATTTGCGCCGATGACAGATGAGGAGGAGTTCCACGGAGGCCGGCTGATCGCCCAGCGTCTGCGCGCGCACGGGGTCACGAAGCTGTTCACGCTCTCGGGCGGGCACCTGTTCTCGATCTACGACGGCTGCCGGGCCGAGGGGATCGAGATCGTCGACGTCCGCCACGAGCAAACGGCGGCGTTCGCGGCCGAGGGCTGGGCGAAGGTCACGCGCACGCTCGGTGTCTGCGCGCTGACGGCCGGCCCCGGCGTGACCAACGGCCTCAGCGGCCTTGGCTCGGCGCTGATGAACCACTCGCCGGTGTTGGCTCTGGGAGGCCGTGCACCGGCTCTGCGCTGGGGGCAGGGGTCGCTGCAGGAGATCGATCACGTCCCGTTCGTGCGGCCGCTGACCAAGCTCGCGGCGACGGTCGGCTCGACAGCGGAGATCCCCGGACTCGTCGACGATGCGATCGCGGCGGCACTGGCGCCGCACTCGGGCCCGACGTTCCTCGACTTCCCGCTGGATCACGTGTTCTCGTTCGCCCCCGGCCCTGTTGAGGCCGGTCCCGGTGACGCCGGTCCCGTTGGACCGGCTCCAGCAGCCGCGCCGGACACGGCGATCGACCGGGTCGCGGTGCTGCTCCGCGAGGCCGAGCATCCGGTGATCATGGCCGGCACCGACCTCTACTGGGGCCACGGCGAGACGGCGCTCGTCGAGCTCGCCGAGGCGTTGCGGATCCCCGTGTTCGTCAACGGTCTCGCGCGCGGGTGTATCCCCGCCGATCACGAGCTGGCGTTCTCCCGTGCCCGCTCGGCCGCACTCAAGGGCGCGGACGTGGCGCTGGTGATCGGCGTGCCGCTCGACTTTCGACTCGGTTTCGGGGCATCGTTCGGGCCGGAGTGCGAGATCGTGATGATCGATGTCGCCGAGCCTTCTCGCGAGTCGCCCCGGCGGCCGTCGGTGGAGCTGTACGGCGATCTGGGACTGACGTTGTCGGCGCTGCGCGGCCGCGTCGGGTCTGCCTGTGATTCCTCCGTGTGGGTCGATGAGCTGCGGTCGACGGAGGTGGCCGCGCGGGCGGCGGAGACGGCCGAGCTCGACGATCCGCGGGAGCCGCTGCACCCGATGCGGATCTACGGGGAGCTGCGCGGCCTGCTTGACCGCGACGCGATCGTGATCGGTGACGGGGGAGACTTCGTCTCCTACGCCGGGCGGATCGTCGATTCGTTCGAGCCGGGCTGCTGGCTGGACCCGGGGCCCTACGGCTGTCTGGGATCGGGGCCTGGCTACGCCCTGGCGGCCAAGCTGGCGCGTCCGGATCGCCAGGTCGTGCTGCTGCAGGGCGACGGCGCCTTCGGTTTCTCCGGGATGGAGTTCGACACCCTCGTCCGGCACGGCGTGGCGGTCATCTCCGTCGTCGGCAACAACGGGATCTGGGCGCTCGAGAAGCACCCGATGGAGTTCCTCTACGGGTACTCGGTCGCCGCCGAGCTGCGACCCGAGACGCGCTATGACCAGGTGGTCGAGGCGCTCGGCGGCCACGGCGAGCTCGTGCGCTCGCCGGATCAGCTGCGGCCGGCGTTCGAGCGGGCGCTGGCGTCGGGTAAGCCTGCTTTGGTGAACGTGCTCACGGACCCGTCGGTCGCCTACCCGCGGCGGTCCAACCTGGCGTAGGGCCGGCAGGCGGGTGACGCGGGCGTTCTTTCGGTCCGGTTGGGTCTATGTGACCCATAGGGACCCTGAGAAGGAGCGCGCGGGGCGCTTGTTAACGAAAACCGCCCGCATTACTGCGGGCGGTTTCCGATCCAGGTTGGCCCAAGCGGGACGGGCAGGGGTTCGTGCCGTATGGGCCGGGTTAGGTGGCTCGGACGGCGGGAGGCGCCGATGTGTGCGGCTTCGCCCGAGCCTATGTTGTGGGCGCCGACACGAACGTGTCTTCGCCCGAACAGCATGATGGTGTCTGGACGCTCCCGGCGCAATCGAACATCCGTCCAGCGCAGCTCGGCATCTCGCTTCCGCCTCCGTCCGAGCGCTCCAAGGTGGCCCACCTGGGGGTCGATTAAGCAAAGTCGATGAGTTTGGTTAAGATGCCGCCTGCTGAGCGTTGAGGAGGACGTCAATCCAGGGCGTCTCGAACGACATCGCTTGAGCGGGAGAAATCACATGAGTGCATCGTCGGCAGGATTAGAGCCGCTGTCCGAGCTTTCGGACTCGGTCACAGTTGTTGCGCCACCGCGGGCGCGTGTCACGCGGACGTTCGCGATCGATTCACGGCCGCTGCTGCGTTCCGGCATGGCGCGGACCGCGCGCCGGGCGTTGAATGCCGGAGCGATTCCGTTGCAGAGCCTCGCGCAGGCTGCAGCGGCGCTGCAGCTGGCCGAGCTTGAGCCGGAGCTGATCCTGCTCGGACTCCAGCCCGGTGACGACGTGATCGCGCAGGTCGCAGCCGCACGTGCGATCGCGCCGGTCGTCGTCTGCGTGCTCGACACGCTCGATGGGGAATTCACCCAGCTGGCGCTGGAGGCCGAGGCCGACGGCTATCTGCTCGCCCGGGAGCTTGACGGGGCGACGTTGAATGCCGCCCTCGATCAGATCCGGCGTGGCCGTCAACCCGTGGCAGAGGCACTGCTGGCGGGCGGCCCGCCGATGTCCCCGTCGCTGATCACCGACCGCTGCCGGGAGGTCCTGTTGGCGCTCGCTGACGGCTTGCACGACCACGAGATCGCCGGACGCCTGGGGATCAGCACGAGCTCCGTGCGCAAGCACGTGGCCTCCGCCCAGGAACGGCTCGACGCCCGCACCCGGACTCAGGCTGTCGCCCACGCGGCACGACTGGGGCTCCTGTGAGCCGTCCGCGCGCAGCCGTTGCGACGCTCGTCGCGACGGCGGCGATCTGCCTGACAGCGGCGCCGCCGGCCCTCGCCGCCGCGTCGCAGGATTGGGAGGCTCACGGCAGCGGCCAGACCGCCGCCAGCTTCGCGCTGAGCACTGTCAAGGTCGGCAAGGGCGCCGCGGCGAAGGCGGTGCGCGAGATCACGGACCTGGTCGTGCAGGCTTCGATCAACTGCGCCGACTCCCCGACGCCGGCGATCCCGGTCGATACCGAGATCATCTCCAACACGATCAAGCTGGCGAGCAACGGAACCTTCACCGAGGGCTCGATCAAACACGGCTCGGGGACGACGGTCAGCGGCTCCCTCCTCGGACGCGCCCTGAAGCTGACCTACCACCACGAGGTCACGACCGTGAACGAGTTCGACGGTGGCGATGAGGTCTGCAACACCGGCACCGTGCATCTGACCGGAGCCCCGGGCACGCGGCCCACGCGCGCTGGGACAACCTGGGAGGGCGAGACCCAGAGCGGTGAGCCGGTCCAGCTGCACCTCGTCGCCGGCGGTCGTGCGCTCCAGGAGCCTCGGTACGTGCCGTCAAACGGCGGTGCGCAGGCGTCGATCTCATTCGGGACCTTCACGCAGACGTGCTTCACCTCGGGCTGCACGCCGTCATCTGACGACATCTGCGCCTACGAAACCCCGGTGAACCTGTTCGTGGCGGCGAACGGAAGCTTTGGTACGGCCGCCTTCACGGAGGGCGACCAGGCCTCCTTCGAAGGGAGCTTCGGCGGCGCCCGGTCGGTCAACGGCACGTTCAACAATGGCGCCGAGGGCTGCGCCGAGACCACGTGGACGGCGGCGCCCGCAGCTTCGGCCAACTCCGGATGACCGCCCAGATCCCGGCCCCGCGCGAGCGGGGTCCCGGGCTCAGGCCGGCGGCTCGCACCCCGCGCGCGACGCTCATCTACAGCGACCGGCCGCTGATCGCCGACGGTGTCGCCGAGCTGCTCGGCGGACACGACGAGGACCTCGTGGTGGTGGCGAGCTCACTCGAGCAGCTGCCCGGTGCCGGCGGTCCGACGCTCGGGGCGGCGGTGATCGATCTCGATGCGCCCGACCCCGAGCAGGTTGCCGCCTGGGCGGCGGCACGCGAGCTCTCCGTCGTATTGCTGACGGACCCGTCACAGGGGCCGATCGATCTGGAGCTGTCATTGCTCGCGGACGCGATCCTCGTGCGCGACGAGGTCGAGCCCCGATCGCTGCGTGTCGCGATCGCCGCGGCCGGGCTGGGCCTGCGCGTGACGACACGAACGCTGGCGCTCGCGCCGCACGTGGCGGTCGAGACCGAGGCCGTTCCGGAGCCGCTCGGCGAGCAGGCTCGGCGGGCGCTTGAGCTGCTGGCCGACGGCCTGCGCGACGCCGAGATCGCGCTTGAGCTCAACCTCTCGGAAAGCGCAACCAGGAAGCTGATCCAGCGGGCGGTTCGCAGGGCGGGGGCCCGGACCCGCTGTCAGGCGGTTGCGGCCGCCGTCCGTGGCGGCACGCTCTCCTGAACCGAAGCTGGTACGTGCGTCCGTTCCGTGGCCGCGCGATCTAGTTGCTGCTCGTCGAGGTGGAGCTGCTCGGCGTGCCCTGACCCTTGGCCTTTGCGGTCACCAGCTGCGCAAGGGTCTTGCCGATCTTCTTGTCGGCATCGATCAGCCAACGTCCGTTCTGCTTGACCAGCTCGAAGGTCTTCGGCTGGATGAACTCCTCGACGTTCTCGGGCGCCACGGCTGTCGCGTGGGAGCCGGCGACCGTGATCTTGGCGACGCCGACGTCCTCGAGGATGTCGCCCGAGACATTGACCCCGGCCTGCTGGAGCGTGCTGGCGGAGTCCTGGAGATCTGCGTTGTAGAACGACATCACCTGCGGGCAGGTCGTCGTCGTGTTCACCGAGTCCGGGAATGCGACGCGCGCGGATTGCAAGAAGCCGGCGCGACCGGCGTCCGAGAACAGCGAACAGGCCGCCGCGCCCTGGTTCTCCCAGGTGGCGCGATAGAACGCCTTGATCGTCTGGGTGATCTGCTGGGCGTCACTGCCGGTCGCCAGCGTGATGTCGTTGACGGCCGACGAAGCGCCCGTGGCCGCCACGCTTGATACCGGCGGTTCGGACTGCGAGCTCGCGGATGCGGTGCCGTGAGACGACCCACAGGCGGTGACTGCAAGGCCCAATGCGGCGAGCGCCGCGGGAGTTACTGCCCTCATTTTCATGGCGGCGAATCTAGCCATCGCACAGTTACGCGCACGCGAGAAGTACTCACCTGGGGAGTCGGTGCGGGTGGATCGGGACGGGGGACTGTCCCGTACTGACAGTGACGGATCCGATCCCAAAGTCGGCCTCTAATACCACTGTTCAGATCAACTTCGTCTTCTTACTCTTACGTCGCGCTTAACAACAGGAGGAACACGACTGACCATGAACACCGAACCTGAAGACCGCGTCGCGCCGCGACGCCCGACCGCCCGACGCTGGCGATGGCGAGCACTGACCGTGCTGTGCCTTGCTGGAGTCATCGGCCTTGCGTCGAGCGCGAGCGCGTTCGCCAGCAGCAATGGCCTCGGGGCTGGGCTCAGCGACCTTGGTGGGACCCTCGGTTCGCTGCTCGGCAGCACCACGACGAGCACGAACCCGACTGAGACACCGACCTCGAGCACGACCGACCTGCCGATCTCGGTGCCATGGCTCGAGGACACGATCAAGTCGGCGACGGCGATCGGCCAGTGGACCAACCACACCGTGCCCGCGGCGGTCACCGCTCGTGACCAGGATGACGCCGACTGCCCGCGCAACATGCCGAACCACTCCCAGGCGACCTACTGCCGCCAGGAGTACATCGTGGTGTGGGCCGGCAAGCAGAACGCTGCCGATATCGACGGCACGGACATCAGTGACCTGATCCAGAACATGACGATCAACCCCGAGGGTCTGACGGAGATGGCTGTACCGCAGTTCGCTCCCGGGATGGACGCCCTGGCAGTGATCGATGGCCGTAAGTACAACGCCGACCACTCGCTCAACCCGTTCTACGGCCACGTCGTCAACCTCGCGACGCTCAACGTTGACGGCGGCGTCGAGTGCGAGCCCCACCACACCCAGTACGACTGGATCAACGGTGAGAACCTGATCCTCGGGTGCCTGTTCACCTCGTGGACCTTCGGAGTGTCTGTCAAGGACATCCCGAACGTCAGCGGTCTCACCACCAACACGCCGCTGTCCGTCGTGCAGGGCTCGATCCCGGACGCGTTCGACGCGGTCAAGTACGACAACTCCAACCACGCCAACGATGAGTACATCGGCACCTGGATGGGTGGTCCGCTGTACAACTACGGCGGCTCGCCGGGCGCTCTGGCGACGCTCAGCGGTTCCGGGCAGATCCTGTCGGTGACCCCAGCCGGTTCGATCGGTCAGATCCTGACCGACCCGCGTGAGGCGGCGGCCTGCAACGTGCTGGAAGCGGAGCCGGTCGGTACCTGCTCGAACCCGCACGGCATCCAGTCGCGTACGGACCTCAACGTCCTGGTGACCGACGACTACGCGGAGCCGCGCGAGATCATCCTTGATCCGCTGAAGCCGCCGGACATCTACGCATTCCGTCCGACGGTGCGCATCTGGGACATCTCAAACCCGCTGAAGCCGGTCGAGACCTCGGTCGCGCACATGCCGATCACCTGGCGTGACCCGGCCAACCCGGCGCACACCAACATCGGGATCATGGAGGGTGCCAAGACGCACGCGGCCCCTGACGGCAGCACCTGCGGCGCGGGCATCGCCAGCGCCGACTGCAAGGCCGGCGATGACAAGTCGGCGTACGGCGGCTACTTCCTGTGGTCGAAGGGCTTCTTCTCGGAGTCCATGTGCGGTGGCGGCGTGTTCTGGGACCCCGATGTGACGGCACCGGCTCCGGATGGCGTGTCGACCAGCCAGTGGCATCAGGTCTGGGACGACGGTTTCTCCCAGCTGGCGACCAACTCGACCGGTGACAACAGCGGCGCCAACAACGTCAACGGCGGGTTTGAGGACGAGCCCGGCGGCTGCTCTGGCGGTGCTTGGATCCAGACGAGCCCGAACAACCGGTGGGTCTTCCACACGGTGCAGGGGCGCGTTCCGCTCGCTGACAACTACTTCGATCAGGGCGAGGAGAAGATGGTCTATGTCCTCGACATCTCGCACCTGGTGGAAGACGGCGAGAAGGGGATCGAGAACTGCAACATGACCTCCACGGTCCAGAGCGGTCCCTACAAGGGCATCGAGACAGGCCTCGCCGAGGCGGAGATCGCCAACAACGTGGTCCCGACCGGCAACCCGAACAACGACACGGCTCAGTACGCCGAGAACCCCAGCACCGAGATCGGTGACTGCCCGGTTCTGCTTGACGTGCTGATCGTGCACGACCCGACAACAGGTGGCCCGCATTGGGGTGCGCTCGATAACCATTCGATCGACGCCGACGGGTTCCCGACCAGAATGGCGTTCGACGATTACTTCGTCGCCCGCACCGGCGTTGACGGTGACCACCGTCTGTACCTGGTCGACATCGCGCCGACCGGCAACCTCACCTACGACAAGAACTTCGTGGATGAGGAAGACGGCAGCCTGGGCGTCGACTTCAATCGACGCGACTGGTACGGATATCCAGACGCCGGGTTCTACAAACCCCACGCGATGACGTGGGTGTGTCCGCCGACAGATTGCGCGGACGACAATCCATACGCGGCTGGATAGATGCGAGCCGCATCGCATCTGGCAGCAGCGCGGCGGCGGTGGCCTTTGGCCACCGCCGTCGCGGCCGTTGTCACAACACTTCTGCTCGCGCTCGCCCCCGCCGCGAGCGCTCACCCATATCTGGTGGCCTCATCCCCGCAGGCCGGGGTGGTCGCGTCGAGCGCGCCGACCAAGGTCCAGATCGCCTTCACCGAGGGGCTCGTCCTCAAGGGCTCCTCGATCACGATCACCGGTCCCGACCACAAGACCGTCCCCATCGGCGCGCTGCAGCCGGCGCTCGGCGGCGACGCGATGACCGCCAGCATCAAGAAGATCCCGGAAGGGGTCTACACCGTCAACTGGGTGGCCTACGGCAACGATGGTCACACGGTCGAGGGAAGCTTCCAGTTCGGCGTGCCCAGCTCCAGCGGCCAGGCTCCTACGGGCGCTTCGCAGCTGTTGGCGAGCACCACCACCAGCGGCGAGCAGGCACCGACGGAGAGCCTGATCTCGGTGGCCGGCCGGTGGCTGGCCGCGTTGGCTGCGTTCGCGCTGCTCGGCGCCGCGACCCTGCTGCTGCGGCTGCGGGGCCGCACCGACGAGAAGTTGCGGGTCGAGGCTCAGGCTCGCTGGCTCCGGCTGGCGCCATGGGCGCTCGGAGTAGCGTTGATCGGCACCGTTGCCGAGGCGCTGAAGCGCGCTGACGGCGCCAACGGGTTCGACCTTGGTCTGCTGACCGCCGCGACCAGCGGGGTCGCAATCATCGTCCGATTGGCGGTGCTTGTCGTCGGCACCGGGCTGCTGGTGACCGTGCTGCGCCGAGCCGCGGCTACGGTCCGGATCGGTGCCTACGGCATCGTCGGCGCCCTGACGCTGGCGGCTCTCGCGGTCGACGGACACGTCTCCACCGTCCGCTCGACGCCGGTGCTCGCCGACCTCGGGATGGTGCTGCACCTGTTGTCGGGCGGTATCTGGGTGGGAGCGATCTTCGCGCTCGCCCTGTGCCTGGCTCCGGCTGCGGTGCGTGCCGGCAAGCCGGGTGATCTGGTCGGCGCGGCGCGGGCGTATGCCCCGTACGCGATTGGGGCCGCCGCGGTGATGACCGTCACGGGCGTGATCGCCGCTGTCCGAGAGGTCCACCTCTGGTACTTCCTGCGCTGGTCGAGCTACGGCCACCTGCTGATCATCAAGGTGTTGGTCGTCGCGGCGATCGTCGCCGCTGGCGCCACGACGGCGGTGTGGGGCCGGCGGCATCCCGAGCGGGCCGGTTGGCTCGTCCGCGGTGAGGCGGTCCTCTCGATCGTCGCCGTCGCGCTGGCGGCGCTGTTGGCCGGGACGCTCCAGGGTCGCGGCCAGACGCTGCCCTCGCAGCGCGGCAATCTGCTGCCCGGTGCGGGCTTCGCGGATGTCGCACTCGCCAGCGGCACGGGTCAGATGACGCTGGCGCCCGCCACCGTCGGCCTCAACCGGATCATCGTCGACGATGTCCAGGCCAACACCACCGGCAGCGTCGCTCCGACGCCTCCGAAATCACTCGAGGTCCGGTTCGCCTGCGGTTGCTCCGCGGGTTCGGTCTCGTTCCGCGTGGCCCTGCACCCGGGTTCGCAGGGACCGTCCGGGCCGTGGTCGGGCGAGGTCGCGATCCCACGCGACGGCACCTACACGGCCGAGCTGGTCGAGAACAACAAACCGACCGTCGGTGAGCCGACGTTCACGGTCGGGGACGTCCACACGGCCGGCTCGACGCCGGTCGAGGTCGCCTCGGTCGCAGACCTGTCTGGCCCCGATGCGGCGGACTGCCGCTCCCAGGAGATCGGTGCGCTGATCTCGATCGAGCTGATGAACGCCTCTGGCGGCATCAACGGCAACAAGATCCATCAGGTCCTGATGGATGACGAGGGCAGTGCCACGATCGCGCGGCAGGATGCGCTCGCAGCTCGAGAAGCAGCACCCCGTCGCGTTCCTGGCCCCGTGCGGGCAGGGTGCGCAGGGGGCGATCGAGGCCGTCGGCGACAGGACCCCGACGATCGTCGCGGATGACAACGTCCCAGTGACCCAGGGCAAGTACGTGTATCGGTTCGCGCCGAACCCGTACGCCGAGGGTTACGCCGCGGGCCAGTACATCGGCAAGATCGGCGTTCCGGACTCGCCGGGCGCCCCGAAGCGGGTCGCGGCGCTCGTCGGCACCGATCCGAACGCGGCGCAGCGACTTGACGGCCTGCGGGTCGCGCTGCAGAGGTACGGGATCTCGCTGCACCTGTTCCCGGCAACGGGCGCAGGCCTGGCGGCCAAACTCGAGAACCTGTTGCCCGCGTCGGAATGGCTCGGGATCTACGCCGATGGCAACTTCAACGAGTTGACCGCGGCGATGCGAGTGGCGGGCAACCAGACCTCGAACAAGGTCAACCCGACCCCGATCATCGTGCCGCAGACGCTGGCTACTGAGCGGTTCGTGATCGACAGCGGATATCTCGGCGCCGAAGGTCAGGTGCGCGCGATCTCCGACGTCGATCCGACGAGCAACGATGCGTACCTGTACGCGGAGCTCGTGCCGCAGGTCGTCGGTGAGCTGGCGACCACGCCCGGTCTGAGCGGCTTCGTCGCCGGTCAGGCACTCGCGTACGGCATGGTCAAGGGGGACTCGGCCGCGTCGATCGCCGGCAGGCTGCAGCGACCGGGCGTGTTCAGCACGATCGCCACCTCCCCGTGGGGAAGCAACGATCCGGCCGACGGCACCCTGATCTTCAGGGCGCTGCTGGCCGAGTTCCTGCCGGACAACCTGATCCCATCGACCAACGGCGGTGCCTCGGAGCCGTACGAGGGCGACTTCTTCGAGGACGGGGCATGGGAACCCGCGTCACCGGAGCTGTTCTCGCCGCTGCCGATCAACCTGACCGGCAAGGATGGGGTCGACTCGAAGTCAGACGGAACCTACGGCGATCCAATCCAGAACGCCCCCGGTGGAGGCACCGACGGCTCGAGCGCAGCCGACAAGAAGCTGCGCGCCGAGATCGAGTCCTCCTCCGAGAAGGCCGCACGAGGAGGCACGGGATGATCCTGAGCACGAGACGAACGACCGTCGCCACCCTGGCGACCGTGGCCGCCCTCTCGGCAGCCGCGGTCGCCGGCTGCGGCGGCTCGCAACCGCATCGGCAGCAGAGTGCGGCCAGCGACAGCACGCCCGGGATCGGCGCGTCCGCCGTCGGCAGCGCCGAGCGCCGCGCGCAGGCAACGAGCGCCGGGGGTCGACACCGCGCCCAGCACAGGTCGGTTCTCGCCGCCGCGCAGTCGGCGCAACCGGTTGTGCCACATGTGCATATCAAGCCCGCGACCGGCCACTTCTCGGCGGTGGCGACCGGCAGCGGGGTGGCATTGACCGATCTCGCCGAGAGCGTCCTCAGCGCCGGCGGCAGCACACGCAGCTCCAGCACAACGCAATCGACGACGAGCGCCGGCGCCAGTGAGGGCAGCTTCCACTACAGCTCGACCTCGGGAACCGCCGAGCGGTTCATCGAGGGCGCCGATCAGATCTGCACCACCTATCGGGCCGCGGTCCAGCGGACGGGACAGACCTCGACAACGCTTGTCAGCCAGGAGAACGAGCTGCAGACGCTGACCAACCAGACGGCGGCCGCCCTCAACTCGTTCAGCAACCTGGCTCCCCCGTCCAAGGAGGCGGCACTGGCGGAGCAGTACGCAAGCCTGACGCAGACATCGGTGGCCGACTTCGTCAAGGCGCAGACACGCTCCACCTCGACGAGCGAGTCGGCCGGTGTGGCCGACGAGAACCAGGACATGCAGCTCGCCAACACATCCGGTGAGGACGCGCTCAGCGCGCAGTCGATCGCGCACAAGCTCGGCTTCAAGGTCTGCGGGACCTCAGGCGCTGAGTGGCTGTGAGCCGCCTGATCGCCTGTGGACTGACGGTGATCGCGCTGGCGTCCGGGCTGATGCTCCGGACGCCGGCCGCGCTCGCGGACGCCGATCCGGCCAGCGACACGCTGCTGATCGACGATGCCTTCTACCCGTACCAGCCCAACACGCCGGCGCCGGTGCGGGCTGCGCTCGAGCATGCGCTGGCGGAGATCCACACGACCGGGCTCGATCTCAAGGTCGCGATCATCCGCAGCCCCGTCGACCTGGGTGGGATCCCGGAGCTGTTCGGGCAGCCGCAGCGCTACGTCAAGTACCTCGATTACGAGCTCTCCTACCAGCACCCGCAGCCGTTGCTGGTCGTGATGCCGGACGGCGTCGCGATCGCCGACGCGGGTTCTGCCAGCGCCGTGCACGGCATCACGATCGACGCCCGCGACGGCTCAGCCGGACTCGCGGAGACGGCGATGGCGGCCGTTGAGCGGATCGCCTCCGCCCGCGGCAAGCCGATCGCCGCGCCCGAGGTCGCAACCCCGAGCGGTGGCGCTCCGGTGGCGCTGATCGGGGTGATCGTGGCGGCTCTGCTGGCGCTCGGCGCGGGTGGATGGGCGGCCCAACGGGGCCGCCTGCGATCTACAGGCCGGGCGGGAAGACGTAGGTCCGATGTGGTGGGATCCGGCTCCTGAGCTCGAGCACGACGCGCGTGTGGCGACGGAGGATGATCGCCGCCGGTGACCCGGTCCATCGCCGCGTGCCGACGTAGGCCACGAGCGGGCGGTGGGCGCTGATCCGGAAGCTCGCCAGGCGCGTCGCGGTCAGCGGCTGGCCCCAGATCGCGAACAGCTGGCCGAGTGTGTGGGCACCGTTGGTGGTCAGCTCGATCACGCCGGTCGGGTCGGTCGTGATCGCCGGATAGAAGCAGCGCCCGCCGGTCAGCCGGCCGGTGTTCTGCTTGGTGAACGGCGGTTCGATCCCGATCCCGGCGGGGATCGCGAGGACGTGGTCATCGACGAACACCTCGAGGTGGGCGCCGTACCGGGGGCCCTTGGTCGAGCTGCAGGAGGCGTTGGCGGTCGGTGCGCCGGCGCGAACCGCCGCGGAGGTCGGGGCGGGGCGCCAGGCGGCAGTCGGGCCGATGCCGACCGGGACGTAGTCGGGTGGCAGCGGGCGCCAATGGCCCGTGGTCGTGGTCTGCGTTGATGCTCCGCAGCCGGCGAGCGCAACGGCCGTCAACGCCGCCGCGATCGATCTACGCATCGGCGAACGTCAGTGCCGCGCCGCGGAGGATGTCGTGTTCTGAGACCTCGATCTCGTCGAGCCCGAACAGGCTCATCACCTGCTGCAGGATGACGATGCCCGGCAGGATCGTGACGGCGCGCTCCGGGTGCATCCCCGGGACGTGGCGGCGGCTCTCGAGCGGCAGCTGGACGAGCTGGCCGAGCATGTCCGCGACCGTGGCTGCGTTGAGACGGTAGCCGTGGACCTTCGCGGCGTCGTAAGGGTCCAGTGACTGTGCGATCGCTGCGAGCGCGGTGGGAGTGCCGGCCACGGCCAGCGCCCGTTGCACACCGGCGCGGCGGTCTGTTGGAACGGCCGCTGCGAGGACCGATCTGACGTCAGCTGCGAGCGCGTCGAGCTCGTCGGAGGTCGGAGGGTCGTTCTCGATGTGGCGGTCCGCCTGGCGGACGACGCCGGCCTGGGTCGAGACGTTGAACTCCGGGTCGGGCCCGTGGCCGATCACGAGCTCGGTCGAGCCGCCGCCGATGTCGATCACGAGGACCGCGTCGGCGCTGTCTGTGAGTTCGTCGGTGGCGCCTCGGTAGGTCAGCCGCGCCTCCTCAGCGCCGCTGAGCACGTGCACGTCGAGGCGATAGGAGCGGGCAACGGCCTCCGCGAACTCGGGGCCGTTGTCGGCGTCGCGTACGGCGCTTGTCATCACGGCGATCGCCCGGTCCGGGCGCAGATGGGCGATCGTGTCGCGGTAATCGGCCAGGACGGCGTGCTCGCGCGCCAGCGCGTCGTCGGCGAGCCGGCCGCTGTGATCGACCCCGGCGCCCAGGCGGGTAACCCGGCTCACGCGCACGTGCGTGTGAGCGATCCGGCCGTCTTCGACGTCGGCCACGTACAGCCGCGTTGTGTTGGTGCCGACATCGACGATCGCGATCGTGGTGCTCGTCATGCAGCTGGCTTGAGCTGGTGGGGGAGGGGGTCGCCGGCAAGTCCGGCGAGCAGGTTGGCGACGGCCATCTCGGCCATCCGCTCGCGGGTCGCGCGGGTCGCGGATCCGATGTGCGGGGCGATCAGCAGGTTCGCGACAGTCCACAGCGGATGCTCGGGTGGGAGCGGCTCGGGGTCGGTCACGTCGAGGGCGGCGCCCGCGATCCGCGCTTCGATGAGCGCCTGGGCGAGCGCGTCGGCGTCGATGATCGCGCCGCGCGCGGTGTTGACCAGGATCGCGGTCGGCTTCATCCTGCGGAGGCGGTCGCCGTTGATCAGGTGTCGGGTCTCCGCCGTCAGCGGGCAGTGGAGCGAGACGTAGTCGGCCTCCGGCAGCAGCGCATCGAGCGGGTCGTTGCGGCCGGCGATGATGACGCGCATGTCGAACCCGCGGGCGCGGCGGGCGACCGCCTCACCGATCCGGCCGCCGCCGATGATCAGCAGGGTCGCGCCGTGGATGTCAGCGCCGAGGTAGGCGTTGGGGTCCCAGGTGAGCCAGCCTCCGGCGCGAGCATCGGCTGTGGCCTGCGGCAGCCGGCGGGCGGCCGCCATCAGCAGCGTCCAGGCCAGGTCGGCGGTCGTCTCGGTGAGGACGTCGGGCGTGTGGCCGATCGGCACGTTGTGCCTGGCGGCCGCCTGCAGGTCGATGTTGTCGACGCCAACCGCATAGTTGGAGACGACCTTGAGGCGCGGCGCGTTCGCGAGCAGGGCCTCGTCGATGCGATCGGTGAGGAGCGTCAGCAGGCCATCGGCGTGGGCGGCCCGGGCGCGCAGGTCCCTGTAGCTCGGCGGCATCGCCTCCGGCCAGATCTCGACGTCGTGGTCTGCGGTGAGGGTGGTCAGCGCCTGACCCGGGAGCTGTCGCGTGACAAAGACGTGCGCCATCGGCAGCATTCTCGCGCTGCCGGGCGCTGCCTGCCGGGTCGCTCCCCGTTACAGCTCGATCGCAGCCTCGGCAGGCCCCGCCGCGACGCGGGTAGGCGCCGACGGAGTCCCGAACACCGCCACGACCACACCGATCAGGGCCATCGCCGCGCCGACCTCGAACGCCAGCTGGAAGCCGGCGACAAGTGCCTGGTTGGCGGTGTGCACCGCGGCTGTGGGGTGATGGAGCAGGCCGTTCGAATGCGACGTGGCGAGCGTTGCGAGCACCGCCAGGCCGAGCGCGCCGCCGAACATCCGGGAGGTGTTGACCACACCGGACGCGAGGCCCGCCTCGCTCGGCTTGACGCCGGAGGTGGCGGTGATCGCCGAGGGGATGAACGCAAGTGGGATTCCGAAGCCGGTCAGCAGGCCGGGAGCGAGCATCTGGCCGACGTAGGTGCTGCTGACGCCGATCTTCGAGAACAGCAGCAGGCCGCCGGACAGCATCAGCATGCCGATGACGAGCAGACGCTTGGGACCGACCCGCAGCGTGATCTTCGACACCAGGAAGGAGCCGATCATGATCGCGAGCGTGATCGGCAAGAAGATCAGGCCGGTGTGCAGCGGCGAGTAGTGGCGCACATCCTGCAGATACAGGGAGAAGAAGAACCACATCCCGAACGTCGAGCCGCCGGTCAGGAAGATGATCACGTTGGCCGCCGACAGCGCCCGTGAGCGGAACAGACGCAGCGGTACCAGCGGCGCCTTGGCAATCCGGCCCTCGTTCAGCAGGAACGCGGCGAGAAGCGCCACGCCGGCGCCGATCAGGATCAGCGTCTCGAGGTTCCCCCAGCCTGAGGTGTCGGTCCGCACGATCCCGAGCACGAGCAGCGTTAGGCCGATCGTCGCCGACAGCGCACCGGCGAGGTCGAAGTTGCGGGTCGCGTTGGGGTTGCGGCTCTCGCTGATCAGCCGGGCCGCGGCGAGTGCGGCGATCAAACCGATCGGGACGTTGATGAACAGGACCCAGCGCCAGCTGATCTGGGTCAGCACGCCCCCGAGCAGGACCCCGGCCGAGCCGCCGGCGCCGCCCATCGCGCCCCAGATCCCAACGGCGCGGTTGCGCTCCTTGGGCTCTGTGAAGGTGGTGGTCAGGATCGATAGCGACGCCGGGGCGATGACGGCGCCGCCAAGGCCCTGAACGAGCCGGGCGACGATCAGCAGCGTGCGGCTATCGGTCATGCCACCGGCGAGTGAGGCGAGCGCGAACAGCACCAGGCCCCAGACGAACACGCGGCGTCGGCCGAGCAGATCGGCGGCGCGGCCACCGAGCAGCAGGAAACCCGCGAACGTGACGGTGTAGGCGTTGACGACCCACTGCAGCCCGTCTTCGCTGAAGCCCAGCGAGTGCCGGATCGCCGGCAGCGCGACGTTCACGACGGACACGTCGAGGATCACCATGAACTGCGCGAGGCAGCCGAGGATCAGCGTGGCCGTCAAATGCTGCCCGGCGCGGCCGCTGACGACCGTCGACGGACGTGCGAGATCCTGCACCGTCGTGCTCATACATCCACTTTCCGCTGGCTTGCTCGGTACGCTGCTGAGGCCCGTGCGAAGCCCTTGGGCCACGTGTGGGGCGCACCCGATAAACGCTCCACGTCGCGACGACGTGAGATTGCGTTCTGGGCTCTACACTAACACACAGTTCGATTAGCGTCGTACTAACGTTTCCGGCATGGAGGTGGCGATGATCACGACAGTTGAGTCCGAGTCCGAGCACGAAGCCGACGCGGCAGCGCTGGGGCTGGCGGACGTCGTCGAGATCGAAGGCGATGTTCTCGAGGCTCCGATCCCGCGGGCGGATGAGCTCGAACTCGCCACCGTGCTGGGCGCGCTGAGCGATCCGATTCGTCTCCGGATCATCGCCGAGCTGGCCTCCGGGGGCGAGCGCATCTGCGGCTCCTTCGAGCTGCCGGTCGCGAAGTCAACCTGCTCGCATCACTTCCGGGTGCTGCGCGAGGCCGGCCTGATCTGCCAGCGGATCGAGGGCAAGAATCGCTTCAACCGTCTCCGTCGCGACGCGCTGGACCAGCGCTTCCCAGGACTGCTCGACGCGGTCCTGAGCGCCCGCGCGACCACGTAGTCGCCTGGTTCGGGAGCGCCCGCGCGACCACCTGGCCGCCTGGTTCGGGAGCGCTCGCGCGACCACTTGGCCGCCTGGTTCGGGAGCGCTCGCGCGACCACCTGGCCGCCTGGTTCGGGAGCGCTCGCGCGACCACCTGGCCGCCTGGTTCGGGAGCGCTCGCGCGACCACTTGGCCGCCTGGTTCGGGAGCGCTCGCGCGACCACCTGGCCGCCTGGTTCGGGAGCGCTCGCGCGACCACCTGGCCGCCTGGTTCGGGAGCGCCCGCGCGACCACCTGGCCGCGCGGGCACCGGGGGAGAGCCCGGGACCTGGATCGGTTCGCGGGAGGGCGTCACACGGCGGCGACGTCCTCGTAGTCGTAGCCGTCGTACGCATCGCGCTCCTCGAAACCTTCGAGGTCGACGTCCACAGCGACCTTGAGGTCATGCCAGAGGAAGCGGACATACAGCTCGCCGTACTGGACCTCGTCCGGCGGCTGTATCCCCGCGTCCTCCAGCAGCCGCAGCATCCGCCGCTCGACGTGCTGCTTCTGATCGATAGGGGCCATACCGGCAGGATCCGCCACGCGGCCGTGACGTCTCAAGCACCCAACTGAGCCAACTCTGGAACAGATGTGTAACGAAACTGCACGCCGGCCGCGCGGGGGGTGTGAGTGTGGGTGCGGTGGCGAATCCTCGCCGGTCGCCGGGCCGCGGCGGGGGTGGGTGGGTCGATTTCCTCCGGTATATCCGAAGTTTCTCGACCCACCCCCTTCCAGAAGGCGAATGAACCGGGGGTGGGTCGATTTCCTCCGGTATATCCGGAGGTTCTCGACCCAGCCCCCAAACTGAGGTGTCCGGGCGTGTCCCAGCAGGGGGTGGGTCGATTTCTTGCCACCTGTCGGGAACTTCTCGACCCACCTCTCGCGACCATCCGGCTCCCGAGGGATCTGGGACCCACGCGCGAGGCCGATCTCACCGCCCGGTTGCCCTTCATTGCTGCCGTTAAGCGCGCCGGTCCCCGGCGAGGCCCACGATTGGTGCGAAGGGGGTCAGGCCCGAACAGGCCCGAGGACCCGGTCGATCTCGGGGTTGCGGAAGCGGCCCTCGGGGTCGAGCTGGGCGCGGACGGCGGCGAAGCGCGCCCATTCCGGGTAGCGGGGCGCCAGCGTCTCGGCGGTCTGGAAGTGACGCTTGCCCCAGTGGGGCCGGCCGTCGAACCGGTCCATGATCTCTTCGACGGCGCGGAAGTACGGCTCGAACTCCATCTGGTCGAACATGTGGACGGCGATGTAACAGGTCTCGCGGCCGCCGGCGGGCGACAGCAATGCGTCGTCGGGGGCCACGAACCGGACCTCGATCGGGAACGAGACCGGCAGCCGGCGGGACTCGACCATCTCCCCGATCGCACGGATCGCGTCCGCGGCGTGCTGGCGCGGGATCGCGTACTCCATCTCCGTGAAGCGCACGAGCCGCGGCGAGACGAAGATCCGGTGGGAGCGGTCGACGCGGCGGCTTGAGCCTGCGACCCGGGTGATGATCCGGTTCATCCGCGGGATCGTCCGCGGGAACCGTCGGCCCACCAGCGAGAAGCCCAGCAGCGCTCGGTTGACCAGGACGATGTCCTCGAGGTATGCGCGCGCCGCGGACCGCTCCGTGACCGGCTCATCGGTGCGGTCGTTGCGCCGCAGCAGCGCGTTGTCGCAGTACGGGAACCAGTACATCTCGAAGTGGTCGTGCGCGGTCACGAGCTCAGGCAGCGCCTCGAGCGTCTCGACCAGCGACGCCGGCCCGTCGACGCCGCGCAGCCGGAACGCCGGCACCGCCTGCAGCGTCACGGCGGTCACGACGCCAAGCGCGCCAAGGCTGACGCGAGCCGCCCGGAAAGCGTCCGGATCGTGCTCGGCATCGAGCGTGACGACGGTGCCATCCGCTCGCATCAGCTCGATCGCGCGGATCTGCGAGGAGATGTTGCGCAACCCACCGCCCGTGCCGTGGGTACCGGTCGCGGTGGCCCCCGCGACCGTCTGAACATCGATGTCGCCGAGGTTCTCCAGTGCCAGCCCGTGTGGATCGAGCGCCGCGTTCAACTCGCGGATCGTGATCCCACCCTCGACCCGGACAAGGCCGCTGGAGGGGTCGACATCGAGCACGCGGTTCATTCGCTCAAGCGAGATGAGCGTGCCATCGGTCGGTACCAGCGCCGTGAACGAGTGGCCCGAGCCCGTGACACGAACGTGGCGGCCCGCAACCGCCGCAGCCTCAAGGGCGCCGGCCAGCTCGCCGGTGGACGCCGGCTGGGCGAACGCGGCCGGGATGAACTGCTGGCGGCCGTCCCAGTTGCGCCACAGCGGTGGGTGCGCGGATGACGAGGACACGGTCCGCATGTTCTAATGGACTTCGATGTCAGCCGTTCTGCCGACGCCGGCGACACCCGCCCGCAACGACGCTCAACACCAGCGACTCGAGCGCGCATGTGCCGAGCTCCAGGCCCCGTTCGCCTGTGTCGACCTCGATGCTTTCGATGCAAACCGCTCCGATCTGCTCGCACGCGCGGGTGGGACCACGCTGCGGCTCGCCAGCAAGTCGATCCGGTGCCGGGCGCTGCTTGAGCGAACGCTTGGTGACGGCAGTGACGGCAGTGACGGGTTCCGCGGGATCCTCGCCCTCACGGTCCCCGAGGCACTCTGGCTCGTCGAGCACGGCATTCGCCAGGTGGTGGTCGGCTATCCGAGCGTCGATGAGGAGGCGCTCGGCAGAGTGATCCGCGCCGGCACCGGTGCCGAGGAGACCCGCCGGATCACGGTGATGGTCGACGCCGTCGAACAGCTTGACGTGCTCGCCGCCGCGGGTGCGGGCGCCGACGGATCGGTTGACGTCTGCCTGGATGCCGACGCCGGCCTGTGGCTGTTCGGCGGCCGGCTGCGGATCGGTCCGCGCCGCTCCCCGCTGCACACACCCCAGGCCCTGTCGGTGCTCGCTCAGGAGATTGTGCGCCGGCCGGGTCTGCGGACCGTCGGGATGATGGCGTACGAGGGGCAGATCGCAGGGGTCGGTGACCGCCCCCTGGGCCAGCCCCAACGGGGGCTGGCGATCCGGGCGATGCAGTCCGTGTCACGCCGCGAGCTCCGGGCACGGCGCCAGCAGCTCGTCGCGGCCGTCGAGCGAATCAGTGGGCCGCTGAAGTTCGTCAACGCCGGCGGGACCGGCAGCATCGAGTCCTCGGCGTCGGAGCCGTGGGTGACCGAGGTGACGGCCGGATCGGGGCTGTTCGGTCCGGCGCTGTTCGATGACTATCGGCGCTTCAGGCCCCAGCCGGCGGCGTTCTTCGCCCTGCCGGTGGTGCGGCGCCCCGGCCGTGGGGTCGTGACAGCACTCGGCGGCGGGTATGTCGCGTCGGGTCCGGCAGGCCGTGACCGGCTGCCGCGGCCGTGGTGGCCGGTCGGGTTGAAGCTCGATCCACAGGAGGGAGCGGGGGAGACCCAGACACCACTGCGGGGGGCGGCGGCCGACGCGATCACCGTCGGTGACCGGGTGTGGATGCGCCACGCCAAGGCGGGCGAGCTGTGCGAGCGGTTCAACCGGCTCTACCTCGTCTCGGGCGGCCGGATCGTCGATGAGGTCCCGACCTACCGTGGCGAGGGACAGTGCTTCCTCTAGCCCGCGACGAGCAGCGTCAGCAGCCGCAGCAGCTCGCTGCGGTCGGCCTCTGAGAGCGGTTCGAGCAGCGCCTCCTGCGCCGCGTTGACGCGGCGGTCGAGTTGCTTGAGAACGGTCGTACCGCGGTCGGTCAGGACCACGACGTTGCGGCGGCGGTCGTCCGGATCGGTCGCCCGGCTGATCAGCCCGAGCCGTTCGAGGTCATTGAGGATCGCGTGGAGGTCGCTGCGGTCGATCCACAGGCGCCGGCCCACGTCCGCCTGGCTGGCCGGTCCCTGCTCGGCCAGTGCGGTCAGCACCGTGAAGTGCTGGCGGCGGACGCCCTCCGCGGCCAGCTGCGCATCGACGAGTGCCGCCGCCCGGCGTCCGACCTGGCCGGAGAGCCAGCTGGGCAGGGCTCGCAGCCGCGCTGGGGGGTCGTATCCGGCCGATGCATCAAACGGGGGCACCGTCTCAGCATACATTGGAAAGACCAACATTGACAGTACCAACGGTATGTATATTGTTGGAATTACCAACGTTGAAAGGACCAACGACATGCCGGAGTTCAACGCACAGCTGCTCGGCCGGGCCGAGAAGGCCGCCAACGCGATCCTGCAACGGCTGCTCGACCCGAGCGCAATGACGGAGCCCCAGTGGGTTGCGCTGGTGCTCGTCGCGCTCGGAGAGGGTGCCTCGCGGGAGGAGCTCGTCGCGCGGGTGGCGGCGGCACAGAAGGTGTCCGCCGATGACGCGTCGTCGCGACTTCACGAGCTCGAGGCCGGCGGCTGGATCGCATCCTCCGGATCGGGCCTGACTCCGACCGCATCCGGCGGATCGGGCCTGACTCCGACCGCATCCGGCGGATCGGGCCTGACTCCGACCGCATCCGGCGGGTCCGGCCTGACGCCGACCGCATCCGCCGGGTCGGGCCTGACGCCGACCGCATCCGCCGGGTCGGGCCTGACCCTGACCGCCGCAGGAACCGCGCACTTCGATCGAGTTCGCACCGCGGCGGGCGCGATCGGGCAACGGCTCTGGGGTGATCTGCCGTCGGCTGATCTCGAAGCGGCGGGCCGGGTGCTCACGAGCCTGCTCGAGCGGGCGGACGCCGAACTCGCCGCGCTCGCGTAGGCGCAGCTTCGGGCGCAACGTGCATCCCGAAGGACGGTCTCTCCTCGAACGACGGTTTTCTGTTTGACAGGACCCCGAACGACGGTTTTCTGTTTGACAGGACCCAGTTCGGAGGTAGGTTGACGGCATGCTGGCGATTGCGGCTCAGTTTGGATTGGGTGATCACCCGACACCCACGAGCTTCTTCGAGCCGGTCCTGACGATCGTCGTGTCCGCAGTCGGCGGCTGCCTGCTGATCGGGATCCTGCAGCGGATCGTCCCGCCGTCGAAGCGGGCGATCCGGGCCCGGCTCAGCCGCACCCGCCGTCTGCGAGCGGCCGCCGGTGCTGAGCTGCGCGCGCGGGCGATGATGGATGAACTGTGCCCCAACGGCTGGCGTGCCCAGATCGTGATGTTCAGCTCGGCTGAGGAGCTGCCGCCGGAGGCCCCGGACCCGGAGCAGACGCGGGTGCTGCTCGACTGGGCCGCGGTCGGCGAGTCGTCTGTGGTCCGCCGCGTGTGGGCTCCGGACGTCAAGCACGCGCTCGATGCGATGGTCGCTGACCGCGTCACCGACGAGACGCTGCAGCAGATCGAGCAGCGGGCGCTGTCAGACGGCGCCGTCTGGCCTGACCTGTGAGCTCTGCCGAGAGCGTTCTGGTCACGGGCGCGACGGGGTTCATCGGGGGGCGTCTGGCGCGCAGCCTGCGCGACGCCGGGCACCGGGTTCGGTGTCTCGTGCGGGACGCGGGCAGCGAGCGCGCGCGTGAGCTTGAGAGCGCGGGCTGCGAGCTGCACACCGGTGACGTCCTCGACGCGGACAGTCTCACGGGCTCGGGTGAGGGCATCGACGTCGCCTACTACCTCGTGCACTCGATGGGTCGCGGCGGCTCCAAGGACTTCGCCGCGCGAGAGCGGAGCTCCGCGCACAACTTCGCGTCGATGGCGAAGGCTGAGCACATCGGCCGCGTGATCTATCTGGGCGGCCTCGGGGAGCCGCACTCCCAGCATCTGCGCAGCCGTCACGAGACGGCGCTGACGCTGCGCCGCGACGGGCCCCCGCTGACCTACCTGCGGGCGAGCATGGTCGTCGGTCCGCAGAGCGAGTCCTACCGGACGATCCGCTACCTCGTAGAACGGCTGCCGGCGATGATCGCGCCGGCGTGGCTGCGCAACGAGACGCAGCCGATCGCGATCGACGACACGCTGAGCTATCTGCAGCAGTCGCTGGCGGTCGAGGCCTCGGCCGATCGGGACATCGAGATCGGCGGGCCGGACGTCCTCACCTACGGGGACATGCTCGACCGGATGGCGGATGCGCTTGGACTGCGTCCCCGACCGAGGATTCCGGTGCCGCTGATCACGCCGTGGCTGTCGTCGCTGTGGATCGGGCTCGTGACGCCCGTCGATGCCGGAGTCGCTCGGCCACTCGTGGAAGGGCTTGCGGTCCCGACGGTCGTCGAGGATCCGTCGGGGAT
Source organism: uncultured Conexibacteraceae bacterium (assembly GCA_963778315.1). Classification (GTDB taxonomy): domain Bacteria; phylum Actinomycetota; class Thermoleophilia; order Solirubrobacterales; family Solirubrobacteraceae; genus Palsa-465. Next base: position 376,333 of record CAVZTZ010000018.1, read on the forward strand.
GGCGCTGTTCGACATCACCCCGGTCAGCTTCCAGGAGGCGCTGCGCTCCGCCGTCGCCGAGGATCCCGAGATCCAGTCGCGTCGCACCTGAACCCGGGTCGCGTCGCGCCTGAGCTCTTCGAGCAGGGGGCTGTCGTAACCTCGCCGGTATGCCCTTTGGACGCCGCCGCGTGGCGAAGGAGCCGCTTGTGGCGATCGGTGATCCGCGGTTCGGCAACTGGGAGACCGTCAGCACATTTGAGGACCAGCTGACAGCCGTCGCCTGGCGCGATCAACTCCGGGGGATGGGCGTGGACGCGAGCTGCGTCTCCGACTACCCACTTGACCGGTTCGGCCGCGGCGATATCTACCTCGTCGTCCCGCCGGACCAGTGGTCCCGGGCGACCGAGATCCTCGACAACCTCGACGACTGACGCCACCGGGTTCCGGTTCCCGGTTGCCGGCTCGTCCGCGCCCGGTGAGAATGGGCATGGGAGACACGGTCGGCGGGGAGGGACTGATGGGTCGGGGACGAGCGGTGATCAGAGCCTTGGGAGCGGCGCTCGTGGTCGTTGCGATGCTGCTCGTCACGGCGGCCACGGCGAACGCCACCGCCGTCGAGCACGGTTTCATCACCACCCGCGACGGGACCCAGCTGCGCTACAGCCTCGAACTCCCGTCCGGGACGGGGCCGTGGCCGGTCGTCATGAACTACGAGGGATACGCCGCGGGCGCGGACCCCGGTGACAACGGCGTCTCCGTGTTCCTGCCGCGGCTGCTGGCCGCCGGGTACGCGGTGATCGGCGTGCAGGTCCGCGGCACGGGGTGCTCGCAGGGCAACTTCGACCTGTTCGAATCCGATATGGGCACCGACGGGTACGACGCCGTCGAGTGGGCGGCCAAGCAGCCGTGGTCAAACGGGCACGTCGGGATGCTCGGGGTCAGCTTCGGCGGGATCACGCAGTTCGCCGTGGCTGGGACCCGCCCGCCGAATCTCGACGTGATCGTCCCCTCATCGGCGACGCCCGATCTCTACCGCGCGGTCGTCTACCCGGGCGGCTTCCTCGAGTACGACTTCCCGACCCTCTGGACCGAGCTGCAGAAGGCCGAGTACGTGACGTCGGCCGATGACGATCCCGACCCGGCCTGTGCGGCGCTGTACGCCGAGCACGAGCCCGGGAATCTCGAGAAGTACTTCATCCCGACGCTCGCGCTCGAGAACCCCTACGAGGACAACAACTGGGCGGTCCGCGCGCCGGACTCCTCCTACCACAACATCGACGTGCCGATCCTGCTGTTCAACCAGTGGCAGGACGAGCAGCTGCCGGCGTTCATGTTCGAGTACCTCAACGACTTCGTGCACCCGCGCGAGGTCTGGGCGAACTTCAGCAACGGCAATCATGGCCGCGACTACTACTCGCCGATGGACGAGCAGTTGGAGCTTGACTTCCTCGCCCATTACCTCAAGGGCGCCAAGAACGAGTTCCCGGACGCCGTCCCGCACCTGATGCTCGACATGGAGACCGCGAAGGGGTCCGGCACATCGGAGAACCAGCCGTCGTGGCGGATCGGGTTGAAGTCGATCCGGAACTTCTCGGCGAAGCCATGGCCGCTGTACCTGCAGTCGAATAACTCGTTGACGGCCGCCGCCCCGACGACCGATACGACCGGCGACTCCTACACCTACCCGCTGCCCTCCGCTGATCTGTTCAACCCCGAGCCGACGGACCTCGACTCAGGCGAATTGCTGTGGCAGATCCCGCCGGTGAAGGCCGGTGCGGTCGAGTACACCAGCGGGCCACTGAGCAGTGATGCGGTCGTCGCCGGGCCGTCTGCACTTGACCTGTGGCTGTCCTCGACGACGACCGACCCTGACATCCAGGTGACCGTCACCGAGGTCCGACCCGACGGCCAGGAGGTCTACGTCCAGCGGGGCTGGCTCGCCGCCTCGGCCCGGATGCTCGACCCGGCGCGCTCGAGCGTCCTGCGCCCGTACCCGACGTTCGTGCAGTCCGACGTCAAACCGCTCGTGCCGGGACAGCCGACGCTGCTGCAGGTCCCGATCCTGCCGTTCGCCTATGCCTTCCGCAAGGGCTCGCGGATCCGCGTCATCGTCGATGCGCCGACGAGCCACACGGGCTTCTGGGCGTTCACGCCGACGCTGACCCCGGCGACGAACACCGTCCTCGACTCATCGCAGTACCCGTCGCGACTGGTCCTCGGCCTGCTGCCCGGTCAGGTCGCGCACGCGGCGATGCCGGCCTGCAACACGCTGCGCAACGAGCCGTGCCGTGCGAACCCGTGGACGGACATGATCTCGACGCCGCTGACCGTGCCGACGGGCATGACGACCGCGACCTGGGCGCCGTGCACTCCCGCGGGCTGCCCCGAGGCAAGCACGCCCGCCACGCAGGCGAGCACGCCCGCCAGGCAGGCGACCAGACTCGCCAAGCGTTAGGGTCCGCCCATGTCACTCACCGAGAAGCCCGAAGTCCTGATTCCCGACGGGCCGCCGTCCTACCAGCTGGAACTCGAGGACCTCGTTCCCGGCGACGGAGATGAGGCCGTCGCGGGGAAGGTCGTCGAGGTCCACTACGTCGGCGTATCGTGGAAGAACCAGCAGCAGTTCGACGCCTCGTGGGACCGCGGCAGCACCTTCAAGTTCAAGCTTGGCCACGGCGACGTGATCCAGGGCTGGGACCAGGGCGTGGCCGGCATGAAGGTCGGAGGCCGGCGCCGGATCACGATCCCGCCGATGCTCGGCTACGGCAAGCGGGGTGCCGGCAACGTGATCGGACCCGACGAGACGCTCGTGTTCGTCGTCGATCTGATCGGCGTTCGCTGACCCTCGACCCACTCAATGATCGTGTTGGCGACGAGCCGGCTGTTGTCCCACATCGGGACGTGACCGACACGCGGCAGGATCCGGAGCTCAGCGTTGGGGAGCTCCCGCATCATCCGCGGTGAGCAGGTTGCGACCGGGAGGATCCGATCGAACTCCGCCCACGCGATCAGCGTCGGCGTGGTGACCTGGTCCATGTCCTCGAGGTGAGCGCGGCCGCGACGGAGGCTGGCGAGCACGTCGTCAACGACGGTGCAGCTGAGCGGATCGAGGCTGAGGTCGATCGCGTCCGCGGGTGAGACCAGCTCGCCGTGGCGCATGATGTCCCGGAATGCGAGCTTGCGCGCGGCCGGGCGGCGCATCACGCGCGGCATCTGCCGGTGCGAGGCACGAATCATCTTCATCTGGCGCGCAAAGAAGTGGGCGATCCGTTCCGGCTCGCCGCTGCCGAGCTCCCAGCCACCGCCGGGCGAAAAGGCGACGACGCTGCGCGCGCGGCCGCGCTTGGCAAGTTCGATCGCCAGCGCTCCGCCCATCGAGTTGCCGACGAGGTGGGCGGTTCCGACGCCGAGCTCGTCGAGGTGCTGCTCAAGCGAGTCGCCCGCATCGGCGACCTTCTCAAGCCCGAGCCCGCTCGGAAACGGCGGTCCGCCCCTGTGGCCGGAGAGCGTTGGTGCGATCACCTCGTAGCGTGGAACGAGGTCGGCAAGCACCGGCAACCAGTGCCGCCAATGGCCGGTGAAACCATGCAGCAGGACGACCGGCTCGCCCTCACCAGCGCGGTACAGCGACGTCGTCATCTCCCCCATAAGCGGTGCATCGTACCTGCGGGGGCCTTCGGGCGGGGAGCTCAGGCGGTGGGTGGGCAGGCGGCGCCGGCGGTCACGGCCGTGCCGGTCATGTGCAGCCACAGGTTGGAGAGCATCTGCGCGACGTCCGCCTGGTCGGCGGCGCCGCCGAAGTTGATCGTTCCGGCGTCGAATACCTCGGCGCCGGATCGGGTTGCGTAGTAGGTCATCTGAGCGGTCTCGTTGGGAAAGATGTCGGGGATGTCTGCGACAACGACCGTCTGCGGTGGCGACGCCGGCGCGATGCTGTCGATCTCGATCCCGAACCAGCCGGGTAGGAGGTCGCCGTCCCGCAGCCCGGTGTGCGCGAACAGCCACGGCAGCTGCCGCTCGCCCGTCACAACGTACGGGCGGTTGGGGTAGAGGTTGCGTGACCAGTCGAGATACTCGGCGCCGATCAGCGACGCCTCGGGCGAGCCGAGGTTGCGGAACGGTCCGACGAGGGTCATCGAGTTGCCGCTGACGGCGACCTTGCGAAAGAAGTCATTGGCGGAGAGGAACGCCAGGTGGCCGCCGAGGTCGCGGTACTGCGCCGTGATCGCGAACATGTGGCTGGTGGCGTACTCACTGTGGCCGTCGAAGATGATCATGCGGTAGCGGCGACGGAGCTCGGTGCCGGTGGCGATCGCGTCGTAGTCCTGATCGGAGATGACGTCGACATGCGCGTTGTTCTCGTTCAGCCAGGTGATGAAGCCGCGGTCGTATTGCCCGAAGTTGTACGGGACGCCGCCGTAGAGATACGGACGGCTGAGATCGACCGTGTGAACGCAGGCGCAGTCATACCAGGTGTCGCCGCCACGACCGTTGTAGGCCTCCCAGCTGTAGGTGGGCATCACGACCAGCACCGGCGCGGCGCCGAGATGTTTCGGACGCACGATCACCGGTGCTGCGACGGTCCCCTGGGAGCTGCGGATCCGCACGAAGTAGACCCCGCTTGGCCAGTCGCCGATCGGGACCGCGACGGTGCCGGTGCCGGGCGTCCACGCGACCGTTCGGGCGTCGGCGACACGGGCATCATCCGCAACCGAGACGAACGGAACCCACGGATGCGGCTGCCCCGGCCATGGAAGCGCTGAGATCGGCTCGACCGTGATCCTGGTCGTGTCGGCGTCCAACGTCAGCAGTGCCGTCTGGCCAGGCGCGTAACTGGGCTGCTGAAAGATCGCCGTCATCGGGCCGCCACCGAAGTTCGGCAGGCGCGCGCTTGCAGATCCGGTCAGCACAGCCCCGAGAACCCCCACGGCGGCCGCGGTCGCCACGATCGCCACGCGCAGCGGGCGCCACTTGGTCGCGGCGCCCGTCACGCGCCGGTGCGCGCCCTGACCGGTCATCTCAGTTGGTGCATCCGGTCGTTGCCGCCACATCTGCCGCAGTGGCTCCAGCTGCCGCGAACGGCCCGCGCCGGATCGGCACCGGCACGATCTCGGCCGCGCGCCGGTTCCCCGATCGACGGGTGCCGAGCGCGAGCAGATGCTGATGGCAGCGGAACATCGCCTGCGGCGTGAACGCGGCCGGCAGGCGGGTGAAGGTGGGCGCGGCGCCGCTGGAGTCCGTCTGGGCGACGAGCGCGCTGTGGCCGCCCTGCTCGATCAGGGCCGAGCAGGCAGTTGCGCCGAGTGGCACGACGGCGACCACCGAAGCTGCGGTGCTCGGCGCGATCACCTGAGCCGCCTGCCGTCCGGCGTAGGTGGACAGGCGCAGATCGTGGTCGGTTGCCTCGCCGAGACAGGTGCTGCCGTCACTTGACGCAAGCGTGTCTGCCGAGGCCGGAACACCCGCCGTCGTCGGGCCAACCGGATCGGCACTCGTCGAGGCGCCCGGATCGGCGGTGCTCGGGGCGCTGGGACCTGCAACCGTCGGGTCAAGGGTCGGGCCGAGAGCGACCACCGTTGCCGAGCAACCCGAGCCGGTCGGAACACGCGCGCCAACCAGTGCACCGTCGGTGCCTGAGAACACGACGCTCGTGACAGTGGCGCTTGCGCAGCCGGTGCCACCAAGGGCGGCACTCGTCAACTGTCTCGACGTCAGCGTCTGTCCGGAGGTCGCGTTCAGCAGCGTCAGCTCGCAGCCTGAGCAGCCGGACGCTGTGCCAGCGGCGACCAGCAGATGCCCGCTGCGCCAGGCCAGGGCGGCCACCGTGGCGCCCGTGCCGGCGGCGAGGCGCAGAACGCCTCCGGTCCCGAATCCCGTCTGCTGTGTCCCGCTGCCCGTGAGCGCGAGCACCTCGCTGTTCCCGTTCGCCTCGCCGCCGACCCAGCTCTCGCCGGTCTCGGGGTTGATCGCGAGCGCGGTTGGGATGAAGCTGAGGCTCGCCTGGAGTGTCGCGAGACCACTGTTCCCGTAGGCGAGATCAAGTGCGCCATCGGCCTGCAGTTCAGCGGCGATGTTCGAGCCCTGCTGCGAACCACGCTGTGCCCCGACCCGCGCCACGATGATGCCTCCGCCCGCAGCGGTTCGCTGAGCCCCAGTGATCTGCACGCTCTGGCCGACGAGGCCGGGAATCGCGACGGTCCGCAGACCGGCTGAGCTGGCGACCGCCGAGGAGCCCACGAACGCCGCGACGAAGAGGAGCGCGCGTGTACACCGCCGTCGCATCGGCGGGAGCGTACGCCACCAACAGGAATAGGCTGGGTGCTCCGATGTTCCACCAGTCGAGGAGGAGGTCCTCGTGATGAAGAAGCTGATCACCGCCGCGCTGCTGCTCGCCGCGCCGGTTACGGTGGGCGCGATCAGCGCGCTGCCGGCCCAGGCGGCAGGCACGCCGCCGCCGAAGCTCGTCAACTGCACCGGTAAGGGGGCCGTCAAGCCGAGCTCGTACGTGCTGTTCTGCGGTGATGCGAACGAGGCGCTCGCGAGGCTCCACTGGACGACATGGACAGCGACCGACGCCGCAGCAACGGGAGTCGCTGAGGCCAACACCTGCGAGCCCAGCTGCGCCGCCGGCAAGCTCAAGGAGTACCCCGTCACCGTCAGCGCCACCCGCGTGAGGAGCGGTCATTTCACGCGCCTGGCGGTCACGTTCCCCTCGAGTCACCCGTCAGGATTCGGCAAGGTGCAGCGCTACGACGTCGACAGCAAGGGCCCGACCTTCGCATGAGCGCCGAGGTCGATCCCGACGAGGTGGGCAGGTTCGCGTTCCGGGTGTGGAGCTACAAGCAGGGCGAGATGGTCTCCGCTGCTGATCCACCTCGGCGACCGGCTTGGGCTCTACCGCGCGCTCGACGGCCGGGGCCGTGACAGCTGAGGAGCTCGCCGAGCGGACGGGCCTGCATCCGCGATGGCTGCGCGAATGGCTGCGCGGGAACGCCGCCGCCGAGCTGCTGGCATCAGAGGACGGCGAGCGGTTCGAGCTGACGGCGGTCGGCGCGATGGTCCTGACGCGCGAGGAGGAGAGCCTCCGGTTCGCCGCCGGCGCGTTCGGCCCGCCGCTCGAGCCGGCGTTCGTCGACGACCTCGCCGACGCGTTCCGCACCGGCGGCGGCCTGCCGTATGACCGCCGGGCCCGACCGGCGTCCATCGGACCGAGCGGATGCTCGGGCCGTGGGCACGTCTCAGCCTCGTGCCGACGATCGTGCCCGGCGCTCGACGGGGTGCACGACCGGCTCGCGGCCGGTGCGCAGGTGGCCGATGTCGGCTGCGGCGCCGGGGTGGCGCTGACCGTGCTCGCCGAGGCCTATCCGCGGTCGAGCTTCCACGGCTACGAGCTCTCGAGCCTGGCCGTGGCGCGCGCGCGAGAGCGGGTCGCGGAGGCGGGGCTGACAACGTCGAGATCAGGCACCGCCGCGCCGAGGAGGCTGCCCAACACCGGCGAGTACGCGCTGGTGCTCACGTTCGACTGCCTGCACGACATGACGCGGCCAGACGCGGCTGCGGCCGCGATCCGTCGCGCGATCGCCGACGACGGCACCTGGCTGGTCAAGGAGATCCGCTGCGACGACACCTGGGCCGGGAACCTCCGCAACCCGATGCTGGCGATGTTCCTCGGGTTCTCGGTCACCTCGTGCATGTCCTCCGCGCTGTCGGAGCCGGGCGGCGCCGGACTCGGGACGGTCGGTCTGCCGCCGCGCGCCTTCGAGCGACTGGCGAGCGACGCCGGCTTCACACGCTTCCGGTGCACGACTTCGAGGACCCGGCGAACCTCTACTACGAGGTCAGGCCGTAGGGGGCCGCGCCCGTTGGCGCGGCCGGACAGGGTCGCGGACTCAACGGGCAGCCAGGAGACGCGCGAGGAACCGTTGCGTCTCCGGACGCTCGGGCGCCGTGAAGATCGCGTCGGGCGTCCCCTGCTCGAGGATCCGGCCGTTCTCCAGGAAGCAGACCTGATCGGCCACGTCGCGGGCGAAGTTCATCTCGTGCGTGGCGATCATCATCGTCATCCCGTCAGCCTTGAGCTCGCGGATCATGCCCAGGACCTCGCCGACGAGCTCGGGGTCAAGCGCCGAGGTCACCTCGTCGAGCATCAGCGCGCGCGGGCGGGTCAGGATCGCGCGGGCGATCGCCACGCGCTGCTGCTGACCCCCGGAGAGCCGGTCGGGATATTCGCGGCCGCGGTCACCGAGTCCGAAGCGCTCAAGCAGCGTCTGGCCCTCGGCACGTGCCGCCGCGGGATCCATGCCCTGCCCACGAATCGCTCCGAGCGTGACGTTGTCGATCACGCGCATGTGCGGGAACAGGTTGAATGCCTGGAACACCAGACCGAGACGGCGACGGTGAGGGACCGGGTTGGTGCCCGGTGTTGTGATGCATTCGCCGTCAAGGAAGATGTCGCCGTCGTCGATCTCCTCGAGCAGATCGATGCAGCGCAGCAGCGTCGACTTGCCCGAACCGGATGCGCCGATCAGGGCGATCGCCTCGTGCTCGCCCACCGTCAGGTCGATCCCGCCGAGCACCTGCTTGTCGCCGTAGGACTTGGTGACACCGCGAATCTCCAGGCAGGGCTTGCTCATCGCGGGCCCAGCGCCAGCATCGCGCCACGTTCGGACAGCGCCCGGGCCTGCATCCGGTCGACCAGCCGGGTCAACGGGATCGTGACGCAGAGGTAGAGGAACGCGGCGGCGAGGAACGGCGTGTAGTTGAAGTTCGCCGCCGACGCGACCTGAGCGAGCCGGAACGCCTCCTGCGGTCCGATGATCGACACGAGCGCGACGTCCTTCTGCAGAGCGATGAAGTCATTGAGCAGCGGTGGCAGCACGCGCCTGATCGCCTGCGGGAGGATCACGTGGCGCAGGGATTGGCGCTGGGTGAGACCGAGCGCCAGCGCCGCGCCGCCCTGGCTCGGGTGGATCGACAGCAGCCCCGAGCGGAACACCTCCGACACGTACG
>CAVZTZ010000019.1:0-58266 GCA_963778315.1 uncultured Conexibacteraceae bacterium
GCTGACTGTGCAGTCGCGATCCCACCTGATCCAGCAACATCGCAATAGTTCGAACCGACACACGTCACAGCATCGAGTCCTGTCGCGCTCGTGTAGTTCGGCAGATTCGTCTGCCACACGCCACCCCCGACCGCGTTGAACGGCTGGCCCTCGTTCTCAAAGACGTAGCCACCTGCCGAGGTCCCGCCACTCGCCATGGCTACGGCCTCACAGAACTCGGCCTGATCACAGGAGATCGCCGCCAGCCCACCCGTGCTCGTCACAGTCGACGGCGTGCTGCGCCACGTTGTTCCCTGTAGCGCGAACGCCTGCCCGCTTGCGTCGACCGCTCGACAGGCCTGCACCTCCGCGTACGCGTTACAGGACACGCCATCAAGTCCAGCGGACCCCGCAGCCAGCTGCATCGGCGAACTCCACGCGCTCCCGTTGAACGTGAACGCGTCCCCACCGGTATCGGTCGCAGCGCAGAAGCTAGAGCTTCCACACGAGACCGCGGTGATCGGCTGACCGCCGCCAAGAGAGGTGACGGTCACCGATGTACCTCGAAGCGCGAGTATCCGGCCGTCCACGTCGCCAGCGAGGCAGAGCGTGGAGTCCGGGCACGTAATCGAGGTCAGAGCGGTGCTGCCATCGATATCGACCGGCGCGCTCGCGACGTTCTGCGAGAACATCACGAGATTGCCGGTCGTGGTGACCGCGCCGCACCAGGTCGCCGCATTGTCATTCGGGCAAGCAACGGCACTGAACGCGCCGGCGCTACCGGCGACCGGCGTTGACCACGTCGTCGCAGCCAACGCGGAATCAGGAAGCAGCAACGCAAGCGCGCCGACGACCGCAACACCCACGCCACTGACCAGCCGCTGCCTCCTATGATCCACCACCGCTCCTCTCCTCACACTCGCACCTGCCAAACACCAACGAACCACACCTGTGGAAGTAGCGCTTGAGCAAACCAAACCACGGCCTGGCGGAAAACAGGGCACGTGGCAGCACTTCTGCTGCCAACGAGACGACCTGCGACTTAGAGACATCGAGGCAGCGCCCACCACATGCGGGTATTGATGGGGTTTGAGATGAATTTCAAGGTTCCGCATGTGCGAGGCATCCCTGCGCGTGCAGTCGCAGGCGTGGCTGACGTGGCAGGCGTTGTTACGGGAAGGCGCTCGCATCTTAAGGCGATCGCTGATGATCCCTTCGGCGTCGATCTGACGTTAGAGCCGGGCCGATCAATCGCCGTCACCAGCGCCGACGGCACGCGACTGCACGCCGAGGTGTTCGGCCCTGAGGACGCACCCACAGTCGTGCTCGCACACGGCTGGATCGAGTCGATCACATACTGGGTGTTTCAGATCCGTGATCTGTCCCGTGACTACCGAGTGGTTGCGTATGACCAGCGCGGTCACGGCCACAGCGGGTCCGCGGCTCACGGCGACTACTCGCTGGAACGGGTGTGCGAAGACCTCGATGCCGTGCTCGTCGCCTGTGTCCCGGCCGGGGAGCGGCCCGTTGTGGTCGGCCATTCGCTCGGCGCGATGGCGCTCGTCGGGTGGGCGCGCGAGTTCGATGTGGATCAGCGGATCTCGGCAGCAGTACTCGTCAACGCCGGTGTCGGCGGCCTGGTCGCCGAAGGGAAGATCTTTCCGGCGCCGGAGGTGCTGGATCGCCTGTTCCGTGGCCTCGTTGGTAGGAGCGTGTTTCTCGGGAACCCGCTCCCGATACCCAATTTCAAATCTCGGATCCACCACGCGATCGCCACGCACCTCGCCTTCGGTCCCGATCCGAGCCCTGCACAGGTTCAGTATCTGCTCGACTCGCTGTTGGCGACGAAGGTACGGGCCAGGGCCGCGATCGGGCTTGCGATGGCCGACATGGAGATCGACGATGCGGTTCCCCGCCTGACCGTCCCCACGCTGGTCATCGCCGGCGAGCACGACCCGATGACGCCAGTCGTGCACTCCGAGAGGATTTACGCGAGCCTGCCGCTGCCGGTGGGCCTCGAGGTCGTCTCCGGCACGGGGCACATGACGCCGATCGAGCGCCCGGCCGAACTCAACGCGGCACTGCGACGGTTCCTGGACGACTATCCGCCGGCTCGGCCCTCGCACTCGCGATCCCCGTGAGTTTGTTGCGACGCTGGTGGTCGATGGAGGCTTCAGCACCGCGGTGATACTCGGCGTTGCGGTGGAGCTCGGCGTCGACATCCGGCGGAGACGCAATCGAAGCTGAGCGTGAAGCGCAATCGCACGATGTTCAACGGCAAGGAGATCCCCGCGTTCGTTCGCGCGGGTCCGATCGCGCAGCCGAGGCTAACTGACCAGAGCCGAGACGTGGCCGGTTCGCCGCTCGTGCGGTCGCCTGGTCGGGTGGCTGCCTTGGCCACCGCCGGACCAGAAGCAGTCACGTCGCCTCGTCGCCGAGCCAGCGGCGAACCGGGCACGGCAATCAAGCGTGCTTGAACCGCCGACGGTTACATGTAACATGTTGGGGCATGTCATCAACCCGCGACCGTGTCCGCCAACACCGCGAGCGGCTTCGCCGTCAAGGACTCCGCCCAGTACAGATCTGGGTTCCCGATGTCCGAGCCCCCGAGTTCGCGGCGGAGGCCCATCGACAGTCCCTCGCGATCGCTGCAAGCGAACACGAAGCCGACGACCAAGCCTTCGTCGATGCGATCACTGTTGCGCTCGACGCAGACGATGACTCGTCACGGCCCGCGTGATCCGAGGAGAGATCTACACGGCCGCCGCCCGAGGCACCTACACCGGCAAGCCGCGTCCAGTCGTGGTCATCCAAGACGACCGATTCGACGCAACTGCATCGGTCACGGTCTGTCCATTCACGACCAATCCAACCGAAGCACCGCTCGTCAGGATCGCGATCGAGCCCGCGCCGGACAACGGCCTTGACCACCCCAGCAGCCTGATGGTCGACAAGATCACCACGGTACCCAAAACAGGCCTCAGCGAACGGCTCGGCCGCCTCCGCGACGACGAACTTGTGCAGCTCAACCGGGCGCTGATGGTCTTCGTCGGACTCGCCTCAACCTCACAGGCATAAAACATCCCGCCGAGCACTGACTCCGCCGCCATCCCCGGCCACCCACGAGCCGCTCGTGGCCGGTTAGCCGCTTAAGGAGAGGTGTGCGTCCGTGCGCCTGTGACTGCTCTTCGCGGTGAGCGGCTACGTGACGCCGACGGGTTCCTAGCAGGCTGCTCTCGACGGCTTGGTCCTGGTCGCCGGGCGTTCACGGTCGCGCAGAACTGGATCGAGTCCGTTGGGCCAGACGACGGTGCCGAGCTCGTCGTTCGACCCGAGCTCGACGGAAGTAGTCGAGGTCGCGGAGCGCCTCGCCCAAGGTGCCGTGCAGCAGGAGGGAGCAGTCGACGTCGCTTGTGTTGCCGTCGTTGAATGCGACTTGCAGGGTGTGGGCGGCGAGAACCATGACGTGGGTGATGCGAAGCAGCCCTCGATCCTATGGCCGTGATGTCTAGATCGCGATCCCGCAGTGGTCGCAAAGGATCAGCATCAACTTCCTCCGCCGCACGCAGCCAACGTGTACCCATCAGAACATTCCCTCATCCTGAAGGTCCGCCGCCCTTCTCGGGACCTAGTTCGCGACTCGCCGATAACGAGAACGAGAAAGTACGAATAACAGGGCTTTTGAGCGCCCCCGGCAGGACTCGAACCTGCGACCTGCGGATTAGAAGTCCGCTGCTCTATCCAGCTGAGCTACGGAGGCGTGCGCCTACAGGCTAGACGTGCACGCCGTCGCCAAGGAACCTGCCCAGCTCCCGGAGCGACGTGATCCGATCGGGCTCATCGAGCGGCCCATTGTCGTCCCGGTCGATGTGAAGCGCCCGCAGGCCGGCGGCGCGTGCCCCGAGCACGTCGTAGTCGTAGCGGTCGCCGATGTGGAGGACCTGATCAGGCGGCACGCCGAGCGCGTCGCAGACGACGAGATAGGACCGGGGATCGGGCTTCGCGTGCCCGATCGCGTCGCAGCAGAACAGCGGGCCGATCCGGCCGGTCAAACCCACGGTCGCGATCTTCTGCACCTGGAGCTCTTCGACACCGTTGGTCAACACCGCGAACGGGATCGGGGCATCCACAAGCAGCTGGAGGGTTGTGTCGACGTCGTCGAATACTCGCCAACCCCTGCGGTAAAGCTCCAAAAACTCGTCGTACAAAGCGTCGAGTTCGTGATCCTCGCGGCTCGGGAGGCCGAGCGCGAGGAGCATCTCCGCGACCCGGCGGCGACGCTGTCCCTTGAAGCTGATCTCGCCGCGGTTCCACGCAGCGACGTGCCGGTTCTCGGCGTCGTGCCACAGCTCAGCGAACTCGCCGCCACCCGCACCGCGGGCCGCCACCCAGTCGGCGATCGCCGCGTCCGACGCCCCGCGATGGTCAAACAGCGTGTCGTCGAAGTCGAAGATGATCGCGCGCGGTGCCACTGACCTCAGCGTAGGAGGGGAGAGCCGGAAGCTCGCGCCAGCGGTGCCAGCACTGAGTTGAACGCTTCCGATACGGTGCCGGCAGTGAGCAGCGCCGACCGCGTCAGCATCAGCATCGCCGGCTCCATTGCGACTGTGACGATGACGCGGGCCGACAAGATGAACGGCCTCGACTTCGCGATGATGGACGCGCTGATCGACGCTGCGCATGGCCTTGCCCGCAACAACGCCGTGCGTGTGGTGATCCTTCATGGGGACGGTCGCGCGTTCTGCGCCGGTCTCGATTTCGCCTCAGTCGGCAAGCAGCCGACGAAGATGGCGCTCGGCTTCGTGCGCCTGCCGTGGAACTCCACGAACAAGTTCCAGGAGGTCTGCTGGTCGTGGCGCAAACTGCCGATGCCGGTGATCGCGGTCACCCACGGCGTCTGTTACGGCGGTGGCATCCAGCTCGCGCTGGCCGCGGACTTCCGGATCAGCACGCCCGATTGCGAGCTGTCGGTGATGGAGGCGAAGTGGGGCCTGATCCCCGACATGACCGGCTCGGTGACGCTCGGTGAGCTGGTTGCGATCGACGTCGCTAAGCGCCTCGCGATGACCGGCGAGGTCCTCAGCGGGACCGACGCCAAGGAGCTCGGAATCGTCACGGAGGTAGCCGATGAGCCGCTGCAGCGTGCCCAGGAGCTCGCGGAGCAGCTGGCCGCGCGCTCCCCGGATGCGGTCGCTGCGACCAAGCGCCTGATGAACACGACGCGCCACGTCTCCGCCGAGAAGGCCTTCAAGGTCGAGCGCAGCCTGCAGCTGAAGTTGATCCGCGGCACCAACCACAAGATCGCCCGCGCAGCCGGGATGGCCAAGCAGATTCCGGAGTTCGTCGACCGCACGCTCCGCGGCTCGGGCTCCTGACCTGGCAGTGCGGGTGCCCCCGTTGGGGCACCCACGACGCTCGATTCACCCTCAGGCCGGCGTCTGCAGCGGTAGCGGTGACGCAGGCTTCAGCTCCTCGAGGCGCAGGAGCGTCGTGATCCGCGCTGCGCCGCCGCGGGTCGAGAGCCGGACGAGCACGCGCTGCAGCTCCGCGACCTCGCGTGCGACGACGATCAGCATCGCGTCGATCTCGCCCGTGACCCAGTCCGCGCTGATCACCTCGGGCATCGCGTTGATCGCGGCCGCGAACCGCCGGTGGGATGCGTCGTCGTGCTGGCGCAGTGACACCTGGACGTAGACGTGCAGCGGAAATCCCGCAGTGGTCCAGTCGAGTTGGGCGACGATCCCGCGGATCAGGCCCGACTGTTTGAGCCGCTTGATGCGGTTGAGCGAAGCGGCGGGGGAGAGCCCGACCAGACGCGCCAGCTCCACGTTCGAGCGGTCCGCATCGCGCTGAAGCTCCTCAAGCAATCGCAGATCAATTAAATCCAGCTGAAAAGACATTCAACGAAATATTCAATCGCACGAAGGCCATCTTGTCGAGAAATGGCCGGGTATTGGCCGGAAATCACCGATCATCTCTCTATGGAACGGAATACGCGCAACGCGATCCTGGCACTCGTCGCGGCCGGCAGCCTGTGGGGCGGCACGGTGGCGCTGTCGAAGCTGTCACTGCCCTGGCTCGGAGCCGGGTGGCTGACCGTTGCGCGGTTCGTGGTCGCCGCACCAGTCCTGGCGGTTGTCGGGCGCCGCGGCCTGCGTGACGCGCTCAAGCCCAGCGTGATCGGCTCAGGAGCGCTCGGCTTCGGCCTCGTTGTGATCCTGCAGAACGCAGGGATCGCCCAGACCAGCGTCAGCCATGCCGCCGTGATTGTCGGTGCGGTACCGCTGCTCGTTGCCGTGATCGGCGCATGCGTCGGGGATGGGCGTCCGCAGGGGCGGGCCTGGGCCGGCTACGCGATCTCGCTGGCCGGCATCGTGCTCGTCGCTGAGGGCGGAGGGGGCGGTGCCACCGTTGGCGGCGACATCCTCGTCGTCGCTTCCGTGACCTTCTCGGCGGCGTTCATTGTCTTCCAGCCACGTGTGCTCGCGGGCCGTGATGCGGCGGCCGTGACGGCAGTCCAGTTCGCCGCCGGCGGCCTTGTCGCATTGCCATTGGCGATCGGTGGCAGTGGCATGCCGCATGCCCCACACAACAGCGGTGAGGTGATCGCGTTCATCGTGCTCGCCCTCGGGGGGACCGTGCTGCCTTTCTGGCTCTTCGCCTACGGGCAGAGCCGCGTGTCCGCGTCGCTCGCCGGTGTGTTCATCAACCTCGAGCCGGTCGTGGGCGTCGTGATCGGGTGGCTGGCGTTCGGTGACCCCGCTGCCTCTGGTCAGCTGTTCGGCGTCGGCGCGGTGATCCTCGGGATCTTCGTCAGCGCGCTGTCTCGCCCGCCACGAGCGATCGAGCTGGTCATGCGCGCATGGGAGCGCGGTGTGCACGTCCACGCCACCGTGCTCGCGGCCCAGCGACCATGGGAGCGGGAAGGTCCACTCGTCTGGCGCTCGGAGCCGAACGGCCCACGCCTGATCGGCTCCTTCGTGCCGGACGAAGAGTTGCCCGTCGCTGCGGGCGCGTCAGTTCCAGATCGCCTGTTAGATTCATAGATCGTCATTGGTGGGCGTAGCTCAGCTGGTAGAGCTCCTGGTTGTGGTCCAGGCGGTCGGGGGTTCGAGTCCCCTCGCTCACCCTCACGGAAATCCCTGGAAAACCAGGCCACCCGTGCTCCGCGGCCGTTGTGGCGGTGCCCGGAGATGCAGGTGCTGTGACTGTCGAAGCGACCGCGTTTGTGTGAGGCGAGTGCACAGGCGCGGACCGGTCGAGCTTGGTGACGCGTTCGCGGAGCGGGTCCGCGGCTGCTGAATCGCGCTTGCTTCAGCGTCGGGACGGCGGGTCGACCAGACCATGCTGCATTGCAAGCGCGATCGCGTGCGCGCGGTTGCTTGCGCCAAGCTTGCGCAGGGCGTTTTGAACGTGCGTTCTGACGGTTTCGGAGGAGATGGTCAGCTCCTCGGCGATCTGGTTAGAGCTGGCGCCAGCTGCGACGAGAGTCATCACAGCGCGCTCGCGAGCTGACAGCGGCCCGGGCGCCAGCGCGCCGTCGAACTCGTCGGTCGTTCCGAGCTCATCCTCCGGCCAATCCGCCGGGGCGAAGACGATCAGGTGCAGGCCTGGCAGTAGGTTGGGGATCGCGGAGTAGAGGATTGTCAGCAAGCTCCCGTCCGGGAGCTCCATCTCATTTTGCCCGGTGACGCATTCACCCCGCAGCAATCGTGTCCAAGCAGACTCCAGCAACTTATGCATGTGAGGCAGGGTGAGATCCTCGATCCTGCGCTCCAACAGCTCGGCCAAGCTCAGCCGGAACAGCAGCCGAGCTGCGCGGTTGCCGGCCCGATAGCCACGCTCGTTGTCGACGATCACCATCGGCACCAGGCTCTCGTCGAACATCTGCCAGACCTGTCGCGCCTGACCTCGAGCTGCCTTCGCGCTCCGCGCAGCTGAGCGGATGCTGCCAGAGTGTTGACTCGGGGAGGGCGATGCGAGCACGTAATTGCAGGTGGCGGGCGTGGTCATGGGGTGACCCACAACGATGCTGTCGCCGAGCCTCTTTGTCATCGAAGGCAGCGGGGAACGGCCGCCCCTGCTGGCCGAACATTTGGACTTCCTGCTAGCTGCAATGCAACCGCACGTGGCACGTGCAACCCTCAACATCGGCCTATGCGCTGTCTGATCGTCGACGACAATCGAGCGTTTCTCCACGCCGCGCGCGTACTGCTCGAGCGCGAGGGCTGGATCGTCCTTGGGGTGGCCGGAAGCGGCGCCGAGGCGCTCAGGCAAGCCCAGTCGCTGCGTCCGGATGTCGTGCTCGTCGATGTCGCGCTCGGAGAGGAGAGCGGCTTCGACGTAGCGAGGCGCCTGGCGGACGACGATCGCGTTGGCGCCGTGTCCGTCATCATGATCTCGACTCGCGCCGAGGTCGATTTGGGCGACCTGGTCGCCGACAGCCGCGCCTGCGGCTTCCTGCCGAAGTCAGAGCTCTCGGCGCAGGCAATACGCCGGGTTCTCGGCCGCGCCTCCTGAGTGGCCCGCGCCCTACCTACCGTGCGCCGAGGAAGGTGACCACGGCCAGCACCCGCCTGTGATCTTCGCCAGTCTCCGGAAGTTGCAGCTTCATGAAGATGCTGCGGACGTGCTTCTCGACTGTTCCCTCGGTGACCCACAGCTGATGGGCGATGCCTGCGTTCGAGCGGCCTTCCGCCATCAGTGCTAGTACTTCGCGCTCGCGCGGGCTGAGCTCCTTCAGAGGGTCGTTGACACGTCTCGCTGCGAGGAGTTCCTGGACCAGAGCCGGATCGATTACGGACCCGCCTTTCACGATGCGCTCGAGCGTCTCGATGAAGTCCGCCACATCGGTGACACGGCTCTTGAGTAGGTAGCCGGTACCCGGCCCCCCGCGGAGGATGTCCATCGCGTGCTCAACCTCGACATGGGCCGACAGGACGAGTATCGCGACGCCCGGGAACTGCTCACGAATCACACGGGCCGCGTCGAGACCCTCGGTCGTGTGAGCGGGAGGCATGCGAATGTCGATGACAGCGAGGTCGGGGCGGTACTCGCGGACCACCTCGATCAGCTCCGAGCCGCTGCCCACCCGCCCTACGACGTCGAAGCCGGAGCGTTCAAGCAGGCTGGCAAGCCCTTCGCGGAGGAGGACGTCGTCGTCGGCAAGCGCAACCCGCATGGCGGTCACGTGACCGATTATCCGTCAGCTGTTGCGGACTGGGCGCAGCTTGCCTGGACCCTTACTGTTGATGAGATCATGGCCGTGCGGCAAAACGCGCGCACAGGGGCGGAACGCGAACTCCAGGACCTGTTCAACCTCTCGCCCGACCTGCTCGCGATCGTGTCGGTTGACGGACACTTGAAGCTGGTGAACCCGGCATTCGAGCAGACGCTCGGGTACACGCGGGAGGAGTTGTACTCCCGGTCGCTGTTCGATTTCGTTCATCCTGAGGAAGTCGAGAGCTGTCGCGAGGCGCTGCTGGCGCTCGCCCAGGGTGAGGAGCTCCGTCGGTTCGAGAATCGCTATATCCACCGCGATGGCTCGGTGCGTTGGCTGCAGTGGAATGGCCGAGCCGGACCGACGGCGGGACTCGCCTACGGTGCTGCTCGCGACATCACCGATGCGCGGCGGCGAGAGGAGCAGGCGGCGCTCCGGCGGGTGGCGACCCTGGTCGCACACCGCACGCCGCCGTCCGATGTCTTCACCGCCGTGGCGGTGGAGCTACGCCAGCTGCTCAAGGCTGACGCTACGAGCGTCAGCCGCTACGAGGCAGATGGCACGGTTACCAGGTTTCGCGACGGCGTCCCCGGCCAAGGGTCTCGCCAGGGCCTGCGCATGCCGCTGGACGGTGAGAACGTCCCGGCGCTGGTTCAGCGCACTGGCGAGTGTGCGTGGATGGACTATCGGGATGGGTCTGGTCCGATCGCCGAGCTGATGCAGCGGCAGGGGATCCGCTGGGCGGCCGGCGTGCCGGTGGTCGTCGAGGGTCACCTCTGGGGAGCGGTGGCGGCCGGCTGGCGGAGCGAGCGGCCGGTGTTCTCCGACAGCGAGGAGCGAATCGCGCAGTTCACCGAACTCGTCGCGGCGGCGATCGCAAATGCAGACTCGCGCGCGGCCCTGCAGCAGCTTGCCGACGAGCAGGCGGCGCTGAAGCGAGTGGCGACGCTGGTTGCGCGTGGGACGCCTCCGGAGGAGGTGTTCGCTGCGATCGTCGCGGAGGTTGGCCGGTTGCTTGCTGTCGCTAGCGCCACATTGAGTCGTTACGAGCTGGACGGCACCGTCACGTCCGTCGCGGCATGGGGCGCTGCGGCGTCGGGTTTCCCGGTTGGTAGCCGGTGGGTCCGCGGGGGGAACAACCTGGCGACGATCGTGTTCGAGACGGGTCAGCCGGCGCGGCTCGGTGACTATGCGGATGCGTCGGGCCCGGTTGGCGTCGCTGCTCGTGATGCAGGCCTGCGCTCGGCCGTCGCGACGCCCATCATTGTCGAAGGGCGCTTGTGGGGCGTTGTGATCGCCGCCTCGACCATGGAGGAGAGCTTGGAGGATGACACCGAGTCGCGCTTGGGCTCCTTCACGAAACTGGCGGCGACCGCGATCGCGAACACTGAGAGCCGCGCCGAACTCACCGCCTCGCGCGCGCGAATAGTTGCCGCTGCAGATGAGAGCAGGCGGCAGATCGAGCGCGATCTGCACGACGGGGCTCAGCAACGGCTCGTGTCGCTCGCGCTCGAACTGCGCGCGACGCAAGCGGCGCTGCCCCCCGGCCTCGATCAGATCCAGAGCGAGCTGTCGCACGTTGTCGAGGGGCTCGCGCGCGCCCAGGCGGAGCTCCAGGAGATCTCACGTGGGATCCATCCGGCGATCCTCTCCGACAGTGGGGTCGGTCCGGCCGTGAAAGCGCTTGCGCGGCGATCACCTGTCCCGGTCGACCTTCAGGTGAATGTGCCGGAGCGGCTGCCCGAGCAGATTGAGGTAGCTGCTTACTACGTCGTCTCCGAGATGCTCACCAACGCCGCGAAGCACGCAAACGCCTCGGCAGTCCATGTTGAGATCGAGATGGCCGGGCCCGTTCTGCGCGTCTCGGTGAGCGACGATGGCTCTGGGGGAGCAGACCCAACCAACGGGTCGGGCCTAGTCGGACTGAGAGATCGCGTGGAGGCACTCGGTGGCACGATCTCCTTGCAAAGCCCCGCCGCTGAGGGAACGCGCGTAACCGTCAAGCTTCCGGTGAAGGTGCAAAGCTGACGGTCCGTTGCCCATGCCCGGCAGCCCGAGCAACGGAGCGGACCGACCAGCCGGACCCGTGGGCCTCCGGCCCCGCGCCCCTAACCGGGCTTTATCGGCCACTGGTACGGTCGGTGATAGGGATTGACGGGCCTGACGCGTGATCCGCTCAGTCGCCGGATCATCCTGAGAACCTCTACGTGTAGGCGGCCGGAATGACCGTTGTGCTGCACCCGCCGGACCCTGGTTGTGAAGACGCAGGCGAGCGTGACTGTCGCGTTTCGTCGATGCGTCTGCGGATTGCGGTCAGTGCCGCCGGAGCGGTTGTTGTCGCCGCGGTGCTGGTCTACGTGCTCGCTGGGCGTGGTTCGCAGTTCAGCGCCGCGTTGCGGACGGCGCCGCTGACGCTCGTCGGGGTCTCGGTGCTGCTGCAGATCGGCGCGCTGCTGACCCGCACCGAGGCGTGGGTGATCTGCGTCCGTGCCGCCGGCGGCACGGTCAGCCGTCGCGTGCTGTTTCGCTCGGCAGCGTTCGGCTGCGTTGCGAGCATCGTCAACGGCTCGGTCGGGATGGCGGTACGCATCGCGTCGGTGCGTCGGGCCGCGCCGCTGACGACGCCGCGGGCGTCGGCATTGGTGGCCGCCGAGGTGCCGATCATCACGGTCGAGCTGGCGCTCGTGGCGCTGTTCTCGTTCACGCTGGTCGCCCCGCTCGGCGTGCCGCTGTGGGTGCCGGCGATCATCGTCGTCGCGATGGTCGGTGTCGTCGCCGTGCTTCGGCACGTATCTGGCCGGCACCGGACCGGCGTTGGGGCCGGGCTGGCAGTCCTGCACATGCAGAGCCGTGGCCGTCTGGTCACGTTCGCGGTGCTGGCGGTGTGCGCCCAGGTGCTGCGCAATTGGTTGATGTTCCATGCGATCGGCGTGCACGTCTCGCTCTTCGACTCGATGGCGCTGCTGATCGTCATGTTCACGGTCGGCCAGCTGCCGATCGGCCCGAGTACCGGGCCGGCGGCCGCCGTCCTGATCCTCGGCACGCACGGCATTGCCGCCGCTGCCGCTGCCGGCGTGCTGGTGACAGTCACCGGCATCATCGGCTCCCTGATCTTTGCGGCGTGGGCGGTCACCGACAGCATCGCCAAGCGCCGTCGCACTGTCGCGGTGGCGCCGGTGGTGCCGTCTCTTCTGACGCCCCCGGTTGTTGCCGCGCAGACGTAGCGTTCCGCGCTGATGCGCTCGGGCGGGCCCGAGATCCGGAGTCGCCCACACACGTCGTGCGGCTCACCGCGGCCGGGGTCAGGCACGCCCGACATGACGTCCCCGATCGTCTCGCACCGCTTGACATCTGCCTAACAGTTGTTGTACAAGTGCCAATAGCAGTCGTAGAGGGCGACTGAAATTCTCGTGGGAGCGAAGGAGAGACAGATGTCAGAGATGAGCCGGCGTGGGTTCTTGCGCTCGGGTGGAACGGCGGCAGCGATTGGCGCGGCCGGACTGGTGTTGCCGGGCCGCGCGTGGGGCTGGAGCCCAACCGGTTCGGTGGCAGGCGGTGGGAGCACCGTCGATCCGGCGACTGTGTTCGACTCGCTGGCCGATCCAGTCGTGGCGCGGCTGTACAAGGACAAACAGTGGGAGCGGGTCAACACGCTGCTGACGGACTGGACGACCAATGACCAGGCGATCCCGTCCGGTCTCCCGTCATACGTAACGGAGTTCCTGGAGGCGGCGACGCAGCTGCCGTCGTGGACGAACACGGCTCTGCTCGATGACTTCAACGATTTCTTCGATGTCAACGGAAGCTACGTCGGTCTCCTCTACGGGGTTGGCAGCGGCTTTCTCAGCACCGCGATCCCGAACGTGGCGCGGGCCGTCTACTACTCGCAGGGCGGCGCCCAGATGAAGGACCGGATCGCGAAGACCGCGATGCTCGGCTACGACAGCGTGCAGTCGGACGCGTACACGCCGAGCGGCGCGATGATCGTGACCGCCGTCAAGACGCGGATGGCTCACGCCGGCGTGCGACATCTGCTGCCGAAGTCACCGTACTACCCGGTCGGCAAGACCCCGATCAGCCAGGCAGACCTGCTGATCACCTGGCACAGCCTGGCGACGTTCACGATGGGGATGCTGACGACCTGGGGCGTTCCGATCACGAAGGCTCAGTCCGATGGGTTCCTGCACCTGTGGCAGATCAACGCGCACATGCTCGGGACCCTCGACACCTACATCCCGGCGACCTGGTCGGATGCATACACGCAGAAGGCCGAGCTGCTGGACCCGGTGCTGAGTCACACCCCGGAAGGTGTGAACCTCGCCAAGGTCCTGATCAACCTCGTCAGTGCGGAGCTGGCCGACCTGCCGGCACCGGTTGTCTGCTCGCTGATCCGCTACATCCTCACCGACAAGGTCGCCGACTACGTCCAGATCCCCAGCTACCCACTGATCGAAGAGGGGATCGCCGCCAGCTGGCCCGGCTACGTTGCGCTGCAGACCGGCGTGCAGAGCACCAACCTGGTGCCGACGGAGTTCTTCGGCGCTTTCGATGAGATCCTCGAGGTCGGGGTGCTCAGCTACTTCTCCGACGGCGAGACGCTCGACATCACGCTGCCGTCCGGAAACCGGACCAACTTCACCAGCCAGCGCGGCAACGAGCCGTGGTCGGCCCCGTGACGGGCGGCGGCTTGGCTGTGCCAAGCCGCTACCGTCCCGAGCCGATGAACGGGACTCCCGCAGCGCGGGCGCGGCTCGGACACGACGAGCGTCGGCGTCAGATACTGGCAGTCGCCGAGCGACTGTTCCGTGAAGGCCACTACGGCACCGTCTCAGTCGAGACCGTCGCGGAAGCGGCCGGCGTGACGCGCGGCCTCGTTCACCACTACTTCCGCAACAAGCGCGAGCTCTACATCGCGGTGATCCGAGAGATGTTCCGTGGCAGCGAGCTGCCCGTGCCCGAGTACGTCCAGGGCGTCACCCCGCAGGAACGCCTTGCTGAGAGCGTCGACGCCTGGCTCACGATGGTCTGGGAGAACCGCACGACCTGGCTGATCGCACTTGACGCTGGGCTCGGCCGCGACCCCGAGGTGATCGAGATCCTCGATCGCGTCCGTGAGCGGGCCGTGGACAACATCATCGCCGTCCTCGGGATCGGCCCCGCGAGCCATGCCTCACCGCAGCTGCGAGGAGCGATCCGCGCATTCGGAGGCTTCGCTGAAGCCTCGACCCGCGAATGGCTCGAACGCGACCGGCTCAACCGCGACCAGCTCCGGACACTTCTCACTGACACGCTCACGCATCTCGTGTCACACACGATCCCGAGGATCGAGGCCCCCGCCGGACCCAGCGCGAACGCATCTCCACACGGGCTCAGTTGAGCGCGAGGATTGCGTCGACGTGCGGTGCGCGCGGCCGGAGACGTTCGCGGCTTTCCCGCATCAGGGCGGCGGCCCTGGCGACGTGATCGCCCGCGAGCTTGCCGTCGCGCTTGACGACGTCGCCTCCGACGATGACTGTTTCGACGTCGGCAGGGCCGGCACCGAGGACCATCATCGCGATCTGGTCGCCGAATCCGTCGAGGTGTGGCGATCGCATGTCGATGACCGCGACGTCTGCCTGTTTGCCGGGGGTCAGGGTGCCGATCTCGTCTTGGAGGTTCCAAACCCTTGCGCCTTCGATTGTCGCGAGCCGCAGCATGTCTCGCTGGTGCAGTGCGACGTTCGGGACGCGTTGTCCTTTTGCAAGGGCGTCGGCGTTTGCGCGTGATCGCTCGGCCGCGAGCGCGAGTCGCATCTCGGAGAAAAGGTCCGTGCCGCAACTGCAGATCGTGTCGACGCCGAATCCGCAGGTGATGTGGCGCTCCAACGCTCTGCCCGTCGCCGGATATGTCCCGAATTGCATCAGCATGTCGGTGGACGCGGTGATCGAGAGCGTGCCGTTACTCGAGGCGATCAGGTCAAGTTCTTCGTCGGTCAGCATGTTGCCGTGGGCGTAGTTGACGTCGGAGCCGAGCAGGCCGTTGCGACTGATCATGGTGATCGCGCCTGCGGTTCCCGCCATGCCGACGTGCGTCGAAATCGGTAGCCCGAGCTCGCGTGCGAAGTTGAAGTCCTCGGTGTTGCGCGCTTCCGAGGTGAAGGCCGGTCCACGGAGCGCCATTCCCATCCGGAGTCGCCCGTTCACGCCGTTCGGGAAGTGCTGGTCGCGCATCCGGCGCGCATCTTGCGGGTGTGGCGGATTGGGCTCGTCGGCTTCCGGGCCCGGGCCTCCGTACAGGAAATAACCGCGGATGCCTGATTCCTGCAGCCCGCGTAGGTTGGCGTCGGCATGTTCCGCCGACTGCAGGTTATGTGCCCAGTCAGCGATCGCCGTGATGCCGGCATCGAGTGCTTGGAGAGATCCCCACAATGCGCCGGCATAGATGTCCTGAGGCGAGTATTGAGGGGAGATGCCGCCGAGCACAATCGGCTCGTATCCCGCTCCCGTGATCTGCGGGGTGTATGCCGCGATCGCGCCTTGCCACACGTGCCGGTGCGTATCAACGAGCCCCGGGATCACGAGACGCCCGGTGGCATCGATGACCTGGGCATCGTCAGATGTCGGCGAAAGGTCACCTCCGACAGCAACGATCACGTCGTCTCGGATCAGCACGTCGCCGTCCGGCAGGTCACCGATGGCATCGTCGCCCGTGACCACGTAGCCGCCCTTCAGAAGCAGTTCACCAGACATCGCTTGGCTCCCTTCGCTCGGTCGCCGATCCGATGCCGGCGCTCACACTCCGAGAAGGCTCGGTCAGCGCAGGACAGTCGTCAATCGCGATCCGAGCGACGCTGATGACACAACCGCATCACAGCCTGGGCACCACCGTGCCGACGCTGCTCAGCGCGCGAGCCGAGCGTCAGTCGCGCGTCCTGCTGCGGAGTCAGGTGATCGCGTGCTTGCCGCGCACAACCGCGGCCCGCGCAGCTACGACAAAGTCCCCGACCGGATAGGAGCCGCGGCCATCAACGAACGCGAGCGACACCTGGTCGGGCGCAGCGTCCACGACAGGCACGTAAACGACATCGGGTCGCGTGTAATGCTCGGTCGCCGAGAGTGGCAGAAGGATGATCCCGAGGCCGCCAGCGACGTGCTCAAGTTTCTCCTCGACGCTGCGGATAACGGTACCTCCCGGCGCCGGCTCGAGGTAGCGAAGATGGCGCTCCCCGGCGAGATCTCGTTCGAACAGCTCCGTGGCATCCGCAAGCGGATGGTCACGCCGCAATGCGGCCAGCCGCGGCTCCTGGAAGAGCGGAACCAGCTGCAGCCCACGGTCGTTGATCGGCTGACGGACATACGCGACATCGACCGCACCAGACAGCAGATTCTGCTCTTGGTCGTCCCACTCAAGGCGCTTGACGTCAACGATGAGCTCTGGACACGATTCACGAACGGCCGCGATCGCAGGCGTCGGGATCACGCCCGCGCGAAACCCGACGACGAGCCGGGCAGGTCCCCGGGCCGCGCGCGCCACGCGCTGCCGGGTCGCATGCACAGCCGCGAGCAGCGGGCCGGCATCCTCAAGCAGCTGCCGCCCCGCATCCGTCAGCGTGACGTTTCGGTGGTCACGGTCCAGCAGACGCACACCAACCTGACGTTCCAACATCTGAATCTGCCGGCTCAAACCAGGTTGTGTCAGGTGCAGAGCATCGGCGGCGCGCCCGAAGTGCAAGTACTCAGCAACGGTGACAAACGCTCGCAACTTCGTCAGGTCAAGCCCCTCCGACATCGGGTTAGTCTCTCACGCCCCCAACGCCACGCCCGTGAGAGCTGCGCAACTCTCAAGCAACAGCTGATGCAACTCGTCATCGTGGGCGAGCGGTGCCGAACGACGAGGCTGCTGATGGTAGAAGTAGCCACCCGTCGTAGCCGCCGTCTCAGGTGATGCCGCCAGCCACGCCTGGGTCAACGGCGCCTGGGTCAGATCATCCGGGGCGCCGGGCCCACCCATCTTCGTCGCGACCCAACCAGGCTCCACTGCGTTCGACATCACGCCGGGCCAGCGGGCCGCGACGATGAACGCGAGCGCGGCATCCAGCAACTTGGAATCCGAATACGCCTGCGCACCATTCCATCGCCGCCGCTCCCACTGCAGGTCAGCAAAGTCCGGATCACCGCCCTGGTGCATGCCCGAGCTCAGATACACCAACCGGTCCGGACGATCGATCAGCACTGTCAGCACATATGGCGCCAATACGTTGATCGCGAAGACGTGCTCCAGACCATCCACGGTGGTACTGCGGTGCTCGCGATAGCCAACACCCGCGTTGTGAATGACCGCATCAAACCGTCCCCACGCGTTCGCGTCCGCCGCCAACTGACGCGTCTGTTCGATGCTTGCGAGATCCCCGACCAGCACGCTCACGGCCCCGGGCGCACGTCTGAGCGCCTCATCCGCACGCTGCGGGCTGCGAGCGTGCAACACCACCTCGTGCCCGTCCTCGATCAGCAACCGGGCTGCCATCAGCCCCAGCCCGTCCGCGGACCCCGTCACAAAGATACGGCTCATCTGCCCTCAGTCTGGTCGCCCGCCGGACCGCCGTCAATTCCAAACTGAGGCACCACGATGCGACACCCGCATCGACCCACCGATGCGCACGTGGGTCCGGATGCACGAGCTGGTGCCAGCGCAAACCCAAACAACAAAAACGGTAACGAGTTATGGCATTTAGTACACCGCTGCGCTACGGTCGTCGACGAGGAGATCGTGATGCCGTCTGCATTTCTCGCCATCCGGCTCAGGCTGGGCCGGCCACCGTTGCGCCGTGTTGGTCGATGGATGCGGCCGATCGCGACGGCGGCCCTGTCGCTGACGGCATTGGCGTTACCCGCCCAGGCGCTCGCCAGCCCGGTGCTGCCGACAGCTGACCCGTTCTACGGCTATTCCGGCTCGCTCACCGGCCTCGCTCCGGGAACGGTCCTGAAGACCCGTACGGTGACGCTCCACGACTCCACCGGTTCGGTCCCGCTGAGCACGACCCAGGTGCTGTATCGGACGACCGGCGAACGGGGCCAGCCGACCGTGACGGTGGCCACGATCATCAGACCCGTCGCCGCCGTGGCCACCAAGCTGGTCTCCTATCAGACGGCCTATGACGGAATGGCGCCGCAGTGCGATCCGTCATACGCGGTCCAGGGCGGCACGCCGACCGAGGCCACAAACCCCGAGGAGCTGGAGATCATGTCGCTGATGGTTGCCCGCGGATACACGGTGGTGACCTCCGACTACGAGGGCGAGAACGACGAGTTCGGTGCCGGCCAGGAGTCCGGGTACGGAACGCTCGACGCGATCCGGGCCGCCGAGGCACAGCTCAAGCTTCCAGGATCAACTCCCGTCGCGTTGATCGGGTACTCCGGCGGATCGATCGCGACCGATTTTGCGGCGGAGCTTGCGCCGAGCTACGCGCCCGAGCTGGACATCGTCGGCGCAGCCTTCGGCGGCATTCCCGTCGACTATGCCCACAACCTCGAATACATCAACGGCAGTGCCACCTGGGGTGGTGCGATACCAGCCGTTCTGGTCGGGCTCGCGCGGGCATTCGGAATCAACGTGACGCCATACCTGTCGCCCTACGGGCTGAAGGTGGTGAACTCGGTCAAGGATGAGTGTCTGCTCAGCTCGCTGGGCCAGTACCCGGACCTGACCTACCAGAAGCTGTTCAAGCCGAGCTACGCCAATGCCTTCGAGCTCCCCTGGCTCGTGAGGATCTTCAATCAGACGATCATGGGGGACAGCGGCACCCCTCGCGAGCCGCTCTTCATGGGCGTCGGCAACACCGACGGTGTCGGTGACGATGTGATGGTCGCCGCCGACGACGAGGCGCTGGCGCACAGCTACTGCCAGCGGGGCGTCTCGGTCCAGTTCTCCGAGTACAACCATGACAATCACGGGAACGCGGCACTGGCGTTCTATCCGGCTGCCTACCTCTTCATCGAGGAGCGATTGGACGGCATTCCGGCCACCAACGGCTGCAGCTCAATCGCCGCCGGCAACTCGCTCACCCAGCTCCCGGCGCCAAGGCAGAGTTGGACGCTATCGGTCACCCCGAACCGCGCGCGGGTCGGCGCGATCACCCGCTTCACCTTCACGCTGTGGATGACCGATGGCGAGGTGACCACCGCGTACCGGGGCGCAACGATCCACTTCGCCGGTCGCACCGCCAGGACGAACAGGGCGGGCAGGGTGACGATCCCCGTTGGACTCCGCTCGCATGCCCGACGCACCTATCGGGCCAGCGCGAGCGTCGCCGGCCGCCAGGTCAGCACAGCGGTCATCAGGATCGTCTCCGAGCGATCGCGACGGCGCGCCGCCCGCCGCCTATAGGAACCCGCCAACGCAGCGCGCCGGACGCGCCGGGCTAGGCGAAACCGGCCGCGAGTGCCGCGATCGCCTCCTCGGCAGCCGCCCGCGCGTGTGGCTCGAGCAGGATTGATGCGAAGCCATGCGGCATTCCTGGGAAGCGTCTCTCTTCGACCTGGACTCCGTCCTCGCGCATTCTGGTGGCCAGTGCGTGGCCCTGATCTCGCAGGATGTCCATGCCGGCTGTCGCCACGTATGACGGTGCCATCCCCGCGAGCGAGCCGGCCCGTACGATCGACAATCTCGGGTCGAGTTGGTCCTCGGGCCGGGGAGCGTATTGAGCGACGAAGCTCCGCATCGCTTTGGCACTGAGCAGCGGCCCTTTGCGGAACGTCGCCGTGGACGCGTACCGGTCGATGTCCGCGTCGCAGACGGGGTAGAGCATCCACACCAGACACGGCTGAACCTCGTGGCCGTCGAGCCCGCGTGCCACGGTCGCGGCGAGGTTCCCCCCAGCGCTGTCGCCGCCGACGGCGATCCTGGAGGCGTCCGTGCCGAGCTCATCAGCGTGGGCCACAGCCCACCGGAAGCTCGCCAACGCGTCCTCGTATGCCGCCGGGAACCTGTGCTCGGGCGCGAGCCGATAGTCGACCGACAGCACCCGGCACCCGGCCTGCCTGGCAACCAATCGACACAGTCCGCCGTGTGACTCGACGCTGCCGACCACCCAGCCGCCACCATGGAAGAACACCAGCAACGACCCGTTGGATGCTGCCGCGACCGGCTCGTACAGCTGTGCGGACAGCCGCCTGCCGCCGACGTTGAGTTCGGTGCGACGCACGTTGACCGCGTCGGTCGCGACACCGGTCGCGAATGCCATGAACGTGCGGGTGATCGCAGCTCGCACGATGCCGGTCGGATAGCGGGCGCCGAGCTCCAGCGCGGGAGTCGAGGCGGCACAGATCGGCGCGAGCCCCAGAGGCACGCGTTGACCGTCGGTATGCCGCAGGCCCGAGCTCGAGCTCATCGACCCAACCTACGCACCGTCCAGATCGGATCCAATGGTGAGTCGGCACAACAAACCGGAACCCATTTGGTGGCCAAAACCGTCGCGGGCGCTCGCGGCGCCGCATTTCATTTCTCCGTTCTTTGTCGCCCTGATAATTGGGATATGTGGCTTGACGGCACCGTCGAGGTGGTCCTCTGGTCGTAGTCCACGCCGAGGGGCTCGTCAAGACGGTTGGGGAAGGCCGCGCCGAGCGACGGGTGCTTGACGGCGCCAGCATCACGATCGAGACGGATGAGGTCGTCGCGGTGCTCGGCCGCTCCGGGACGGGCAAATCCACGCTCTTGCACCTGCTCGGCGGTCTCGATACGCCCGACGCCGGCACGATCGCGATCGCTGGCGAGCGGCTGACCGGGCAACGGACAGGTGTTCAGGACCGGATCCGGCTGCGCCACATCGGCTTTGTCTTCCAACAGTTCCAATTGATCGACGAGCTGACCGGCACGGAGAACGTTCTGGTCCCGACTCGGTTGCCGGGGGCTCCGTCCGGCGGTGCTCGCCGCGCCGCGAAGCTGATCGCAGACCTCGGCCTCAGCCAGGTGGCCGATCACCGCCCGCACGAGCTGTCGGGCGGTGAACAGCAGCGATTCGCGATCGCCCGGGCGCTCGTCAACGGTCCGCGGCTGATCCTCGCCGACGAGCCGACCGGCAGCCTCGACACGGCCAACGGCGCGACCGTGCTCGAGCTGCTGGCGAACCTTCCGGGACGCGCCGTCCTGCTGGTCACGCACGAGGTTGACGCGGCGGCGATCGCTGATCGCGTGCTGACGCTCGAAGACGGTGTTCTGGTGGAGGCTCGCAGATGAAGGCGCTCCGCGCGGCCCTGCTCGACGCACGGCTGATGCTGGCGACGCGGCGCCGGCGGACGGTCCTCAGCGCCGCCGGTGTGGTGCTGGCGGCAGCGATGCTGTCGGCCGCGATCGTGATCGCTGATGGGCTTGGCGACGGCTTTCACCGCGCCGTGCGCAAGGCGGACCTGGGGGACCTGATCGTCCGCTTCGACCCCGAGTCGGCGCAGTCCGTGTCCAAGCGCCTGGAAGCTCTGCCTGACCTGTCGGGCTTCGCGCTGCGCACCGAGGTCACCAGCGTGTCGGTGGCGTTTCGCCACCACTTCGCCGACACTGCCGTCGGTGAGGTCATCGGCTCCGGACGCCGGCAGGGCTACGCCATCGTCAAGGGCCGCAACGTTGGGGGCAGCGCTCGCGACGTGCTCGTTGAGGCCGCGTGGGCTCGCGCCTGGGGGATCGAGATCGGTCAGCAGCTGAGGATCCGCGGGTTGCCGCCGGAGCGTGTGGTCGGCTACGCCGAAGGCCCGGACGACGTCGGCTATCCGCTCGCGGCGCCGCGTTTCTATCTCGCACGAGCTCAGATTGATGCTCTGTTCGGCCGCCAACAGAATCCCCAGGTCAACTTCGCGGAGATCTGGTTGCGCAGCCCCCGCTACATCAGCGAGGTGCTGGTCCAGGCGCGCGACGAGAGTTTCGGGCTGCACGACCTGCAGTTCGCGACCCGCAACGGCGTCGAGGTGCTTGTCCATCAGGCCGCCGGAATTGTGATCGACCTGCTGGTGGCTCTGTCGGTGATCGCCCTTGCGACTGCGGCCGTGATGCTGGCGGCGTCGGCTCGCGCCGAGGTGCAGCGGCGGCTGCGCTCAATCGGGATCCGCCGCGCGGTTGGCTCGAGCCGCCGGCACGTTGCGTTGACCCAGGCGGTCGAGGCCGGCCTGGTCGCGGTGCCGGCGGCCACCGTCGGCACGCTGGTCGGGTGGCTGGCGACCTATGGCGCCGGCAACCGACTGCTCGGGCTGCTCAACCAGCCAGGGCCCGGAACGGCACTGATCCTGCCGCTGCTGGCGGGCTGGGGCGTGAGCGTCGCAATCCCAGTCCTCGGCGGGGCTTGGCCAGCGTGGTCGGCCGCCAGTCGCAGCGTGCTCAGCCTGCTGGGTGGGGCGGACGTGGCGCGCCGGTCGCGTGCCTCCCGGCGTGGTCCGGCAGGCACCGGCGGAGGCCTGGCGCTGCTCGGTGCCCGCCTGGTCGGAGCCCGGCGCGCCCGCCTGGTCGCGACGGTGACGATGCTCGCATGCTCGACCGCCTTCGTCCTGCTGATGATCGCGCTCGCGGCAACGCTCAGCTCGCTCGCGACCGACCCGCAGGCGCTCGGAAAGCGCTACCAGCTGACGGCCTCGGCACCGGCATCGGAGGCGGGGCGGATCGCCCGACTGCCGGGGGTCGCAGCGGCGGCCCCGCGCTATGACGTGCACGCTGTCGATGGCTACTCGCTCGGAGAGTTGATCGACGTGGTCGCGTACACCCGCGATCACACGCGCTTTGAGGCGCCGCCGCTGGCATCGGGGCGACGTCTGCGCGGCGATGATCAGGCGGAGGTGGGCGTCGGCCTCGCGGATGCGCTGGGACTGGCACCCGGCTCCCAGCTTCTGATGGAACTGCCGACCGGCAGGCAATTGAGTCTCCGGGTGTCCGGCACCGTCGACTCGCTCGACTACCAGGGTCTGATTGCCTACGTGCCCGCGTCGGCACTCCTGCGGGCCGACCCGTCGGCATCCGAACAGATCGCGGTACTGGTCAAGCCCGGCGCGAATCAGGCCACCGTGCTCTCCGAGCTGGACCGGATCGGCGTTGAGCCGCGGGCCGCGGCGGGAGCGGTCGCCCCGGGTGGGCTGCTGGTTGCGGTGCTGAAGACAATCCTGCTCGCGATCGGCGTCGTCGACGGACTGGTATGCCTCTACGCCCTGGTGCAGGCCTGCGCGCTGACGATGCAGGAGCGACGGCGGACGGTCGCGGTGCTCCGTGCGTGCGGTGCCAGCGCCGGGGCGATCCGACGGTTGCTCGGGGGGGCGGTCGTGACCCTGATCGCTCCCGCTGCGCTCGCCGGGATACTGATCGAGTGGTTGGCGCTCGGCCCAGCGCTGTCAAAGCTCGCCGCGGGCTACACGACCCTGAACCTCAGCCCCACATCCCCCGACATCGCAGCGGTCCTTCTGGGCTTGGTCCTCGCCGGCGTTGCGGCCGTCTACTGGGTGACGCGCACGGCGGTGCGAGAACCGGTCGTGCTGGGGCTCGCGGCGTGACCGGCGCGGCGCGTCGGGCTCGCGGTCGCGGCGTGACCCGCCGCGACGTCCTGTCTGCCGGGGCGCTCACCGCCGGTGCGTTGATCCTGGCGGGCTGCGGGAGCGGTTCGGCGAGTTCGGCCGGAGACGGATCGACACTGAGCTCGACCTGGGTCGATCCGACCGGCGACGGCCAGCTGACACTGGGTCCCGGGGAGCCTCTGCGTGATCGCGTCGCACTGGGAGAGCCGGCGGCGATCACCGGCGAACTCGCGCGGTTCGCTCACCTGACCGACGCGCACGTCCTCGATGCATCATCCCCGGCCCGGGTCCCGTTCCTCGCGCGGCTCGGTCCGCCGGTGCAGTCCACGTTCCGCCCGCAGGAGGCGCTCTCGGCGCAGGTACTACACGGTGCCGTCAACGCGATCCGGGCCTTCGGCCCGACAGTGGTGATCCAGGGTGGCGATCTGATCGACAATGACCAGAACAACGAGCTCGCGCACGCGCTGGCGCTACTGCGCGGTGGCCGCGTCGATCCGGGCAGTGGCCGCGACGGGTACTACGGCGTCCAGCTCGCGTCTGACCCCGATCCGTTCTACTACCGCCCTGACATCGACGCGCCGCGACACCCGGGGATGCTGAGGGCGGCCGTGCGGTCGTTCAACAGCCCGGGACTCGGCGCTGACTGGGTTCCGGTCCTCGGGGATCACGACGCCCTGGTCGCAGGTGAACTCGTCCCCAGTGCGCAGACCCAGGCGCTGGCTGTCGGCGACCGGGCGCTGTGGCAGCTGCCGACGAATCTGCGGCTGCCGGCCGGCTTCACCCTCAACCGCTCAGGCTCACCGGACGGTCCGCCCGATCCCGAGTTCGTCGCCTCGTTCCTGGCCCAGGCGCTGGCCGGCCCGACGGTGCAGGTTCCGGCCGATCCCGACCGATACGAGCTGAGCTTCGAGGAGGTGATCAGACGGCTGTGGACCGGCGCGGCCGCGGCGGAGCAACGCGGCCTGAGCGCTGACCAGACAGCCATCAATCAGCAGCTCGACTACGTGCGAGACGTCGGCGCCTCGCTGCGGCTGATCGTCCTCGACCTGGTGCGCCGCGACGGCGGCTCGGGCGGACTCGTCAGCGAAGCGCAGCCGGCCTGGCTGGCCCAGCAGCTGGCCGATGCGGGTGACCGCTGGGTGATCGTCGTCAGCCATCAGCCGCTGCTCGGCGCCGCTGGCGGCGATCAGCTGCTCGCGTTGATGGACGGCGCGCCGCGGGTGGTGGCGGCGCTCGCCGGGCACACTCACCGCAACCAGATCATCCCCCGCAAGACTGAAGCTGGCGGCTACTGGCTGATCACGACGGCCTCGCTGATCGACTACCCGCAACAGAGCCGAGCCCTGCGACTGCTGTCGACCGCCGGTGGCGGGGTGGTATTGGAGACCTGGATGCTCGACCACGTTGGTGCCGGTGAGCTGGCGACGATCAGCCGGCAGCTCGCCTACATCGACGCCCAGGGGGGACGCACGGGCGTTTTCAGCGGCACGGGCTGGGACCGCAACGCGCGGCTGTTCCGACGCGCCGTGTGATCTACCAGGCCACCTCGGCAAACCGGCGGCGGAGCTTCTCACCGCGCTCCGGGTTGAGGGAGGCGACCCACGCGATCCGCCCGCTGATGTGCGCGGCGAAGTCGGGCACGCCGTCCCGGTTCTGGCTCGCGGGTCCGAACCGGGCGGCGTTGTGCAGGATCGCCTTGAGCTGGTCGTACTCCGTGCGCTCGACGTTGGGCCTGACGTTGACGACGACGCCGCAGACGGACTGACGGCTGGCGGCGGTGTGCAGCCGGGACTTGCCGGCGTTCAACACAAACCCCTCCTCGCGTGCGATCTCGTCGACCAGACCCTCGATCTCCGGTCGCTGGCGACGCAGGCGATCGGACCCCGAGAACGTCAGATCGTCGGCGTAGCGGGTGTATCGCAGGTCGAAGCTCCGTGCGAGCCCGGCGAGGCGCCGGTCGAATCGAAACGCGGCGAGGTTCGCCAGAGCCGGCGACGTCGGAGCTCCCTGTGGCAGGTGCGGTGTCGCGAGTTGCCGACCGAGCCAGAACCGCTCCTGGACGCGTCGCGGCTCGCTGGGCACGGGCACGACCGCCCAGACCTTGGTGGGAACCACGTTCGTGCAGAGGCCGGTGAGGATGTGCGCGACCGGGGGTGCGTAGCCGATCGTGGCGAACACCCCGAATACCCGGCCGGCGCTGACAGACGCAAAGAAATCCTTCAGATCGAGCCGGAGCACGGCGCGCTGGCCGAGATGAGGCGCGGCGTTGGTGGCGACCGAGCGGCCGGCCGTGAACCCGTGGGCCGCATCGTGCACCGGCACGTGGCCGAGGATCTCGCGCAGTACCCACCGCTGGACCTCCTTGAGCCGCGCCTTCGGCGCCTCGATCAGCCGCGGGACACCGCTGCGGCGCGGAACTGCGGCGTATCGGTAGTTGCGCAGCTTCTCATCGCGCACGAGTCGCTCGAGGCTCTTGACATCCGCGAGCCACGTCAGCTGGCCGAGGTCCAGTTCGAGGATCTCGGCGAGCTCGGCGGGGGAGCCGATCGAGGCCAGTGGCCAGCTGTGCTCCAACTGTGGCAGCAGCAGCCGTCGGCGGAAGCCCTGGGCAGGGAGGCTGCGCAGAATCTCGGGCGGCCCCTGGGCATTGCCGCGCGCCCGGATCGAGGCGAGGAACTGCTCGATGTGGAGCGCCAGCGCCCGTGATTGCGCCGGTGGGTCACGGAAGACGGCCACGGTTGAGAACGCCAGCCCGAACATCCATTCAGG
Organism: uncultured Conexibacteraceae bacterium; assembly: GCA_963778315.1. Classification (GTDB taxonomy): domain Bacteria; phylum Actinomycetota; class Thermoleophilia; order Solirubrobacterales; family Solirubrobacteraceae; genus Palsa-465. The sequence continues at coordinate 26,482 of CAVZTZ010000019.1, forward strand.
CCAGCGGTCGAGCCGCGAGGAGCCGGCCTCGGCGAGGCTGTCCTCGCGCCACGGCGCGGCGAGAAAGGCCTCGGCAAGCTCATCGGCCAGCACGAGCCGTTCACGCAGCTGATACATGGTCCTCAATCATTGCGGCGCCGCGATCCGACTGCTCCACGTCGTGCGATGCCCGAACGTGCCTGCATGCATGCACTCCAGGGCTCGCGATGCACTGGCCCAGCTATTCGTTGATCCCCGGGGTGACCCCGGAGAGGGGACGCGCCGCGAAGGCGCGCTGACCCGACTCGGTACGCGGCGCCGCTGGTTGCACGATAGATGCCACGCGTCCAATCCCGCGTCAGCCGACTGACAGTTGGGCGGAGAAGTAGCAAATAAGTACACCGGAGTCCGGCGTTCGGACATACGCTGCAGCAGACGGAAGCCGGCCGCAGTCTCATCCAGGGCCTGCGGCGGGCGAAGTCAGCAACGCCCAACACAGAGAGGGGACCCCATGCATGGCATCACCGCGCGCCTGGCCGGCGTCGCAGCGGCGAGCGTGCTCGCCTGCGTTATCCCGGTCAGCGCCGCCCAAGCCGCGCCCACGGCTGGCTCACCCGTGGCAACCTGCAGTGCCACTCCGCTGGACCTACTCGGCAACCCCCTACTCGGCGCCAACGGCACAGGTTCGCCGTGCGAGCCGGTGATCACCGACACGGTCGACAAGACGATCTCGCTGCCGCTCGGCGTCAGCGTCCGGGTCGGTGCAATTGAGAGCGAGACCTCTCCGGCAACCGCATCCACAGGCGTCTACGCCTCAACGAGCGTGGCCAACGCCGACATCTACATCGGCAGTCTGCACATCGGCCTCAACACGCTGTGGGCACAGGCCGAGTCAACGCTGGAGAGCTGCACGGACACCCAGAGCACCGGGGTCTCGAGCGTCGCACGGCTCGGCTACAACAGCGAGATCGACGACATCACGCCGACCGCTCCCTACACCCTCGATCTGGGACTCGTCGATGTCGACCTCAACCAGCAGGTTCTGACCAGCACCGGCGTCACGCAGCGGGCGGCGTACGTCTCGATCCCGCTGCTCGGCGAAGGGGTCGCGCTCGCCGAGGTATCGACCTCGATCCACTGCTGATCCGCCCACGATGATCGCCGGCGGCTGAGCCCGGAGCCTGGCCGAAGGTACCGAAGCCCCGTCCGGGCGCCGCTCCGGGAGCGGCGCCCGGACCTGAGCTCGCCGGCGTCGTCGCGGAGGACACCTCAGGCGGGGAACCGGCGAATCCGGCCCCGACCGCCCCGGCCGGTGGTTGGGTGGTCACCTGATGGCGGGTTGTGGTGGACGATCGAGCTTCGGAGCTGATCAGCGACACGAGCGGATGGCCGCTGCTCGCAGGCTGCGGTGAGCGCAGCAGCGTGGAGACGCCGGTCGGGCCGAGCTGGGCGTGAACAGCTCTCGTGGGCGCGGAGCCGGGGGCGGCAACCCGGTGCGAGGTGGGCGCTGCGCGCAATACCGCGTGTGTCGCGGTGGAGGTGCGTGGCGGCGGCCGGTGCGCGGGAGCGATCAGGACAAAGGAACCCACGGCTCCGGCTGCGCCGACCGCGCACACCGATACCGCGCAGGCGGCGCCCAGCTGCGTGGCGCCGACGCTGGCGCCGACGCCGGTCCCGAACAGCGCTGCCTTGACGGCCGCAAAGCCGCCACCCGCCCAGGCCCCACCCCCTGCGAGGCCGCCGGCGGACAGCGGCACGATCGCTCGTACGGCCGCCGCGTCGTCGCGCAGAGCGGCCTGGTAGCCCCTGCATGGGGCGCAGCCCTTGACGTGGCGGCGAATCGTCTTGTTCTGGAGTCGCGCATCGGGCTCGGTCTCGATCGCGAGACGGGCGTCGGAGCAGCTGAGCTCCGACGCCGCCCGGTATGTGCGCAGGCCGACGCGTGCTCGGGCGACGAGACCGCGGACCGCCTCCTCATCACATTCCAGGAGGCTGCCGATCTCTCGGTACGAGTGACCGCCGAGCTCACGCATCAGCAGCGCCGTCCGCTGGTTCTCGGGCAGCTCACGGATCCCCGACATGACCACGGCGAACTCGGGCGGGACCCCGCCGATCGCGACCGGCACCTCGGGAACCTCGCCGTCCATCGTCAGGGCACGCCCCCGCCGCCGGCGGGCGACGTCGATTGCGGCGTTGCGAGCCACACGCGAGAGCCAGGCGCGCGGCTCCCGCACCGACGTGCCGGCACCTACAGCGAGGGCAAACGACGCGAACGTCTCCTGGGTCGCGTCCTCGGAATCGTGCGCGGTCCCGAGGACGCCCATACAGACCGCCAGCACCCCGGGGCGGAGCCGCTCGTACAACACGTCGAACGCGGTCTCGTCGCCGAGCCGGAAGCGCTCGATCAGCGCCGCGTCGGAACGCAGGCGCAGCAGCCGCCGCGGAACAGCAAGTGGCGAGGGCGCCCGGCCGCCCAGCGTCTGATCGGAACTGATCACTTCCATCTGATGTCCATTAAGACGGAGCAGGACCTCGAAAGTGCGCCTGTAATGAATCTCTTACACCCGCGCGAGTTAGGCTCCGCGGGACGGGACCCGGTGAGGAGGGAATCGATATGGCGATCAGAGCCGCAGAGTCTGGGAACGAGCTGATCGACGCGGTCTGCGAGCGGATCCGCGAGCGTCTGACCGACCACGTCGGACCGTGCCAGTCGTTCGTGCGTCAGTACTACCGCTGGGTGCCCGATGAGGATCTTGAGGAGCGCAGCCCGCTCGACCTCTATGGAGCCGCGGTCGCCCACTGGAACCTCGGGCAGAACCGTCAGTCGGGGGAGACCAAGCTCCACGTCTACAACCCCGAGTTCGAACAGCACGGCTGGCAGTCGCCGCACACCGTGATTGAGATCGTCTGCGACGACATGCCGTTTCTCGTCGACTCGGTGACGATGGAGCTGTCCCGCCAGGGGTACGGCACCCACCTGCTGATCCACCCCGTGATCCGCGTCGCCCGCGACGATGCCGGCGCCCTCACCGACGTCCTCGACCCCGACGACCCGGGTGGCACCGGCGAGTCGGTGATCCACGTCGAGATCGACCGCGAGCTCGACGCCCACAAGCTGACGGCGCTGAAGGTGGCGCTCGAGCGCGTGCTCGCGGATGTCCGCGCCGCCGTCGAGGACTGGCAGCCGATGCGCTCCCGGGCGCTCGAGCTTGCGCAGGAGCTGGCACAGCCCAACCCGACGGTCAGCACCGAGGAGCTGGCCGAGTCCCAGGCGTTTCTCGAGTGGATGGCCGACGGCCACTTCACGTTCCTCGGGTACCGCGAGTACGAGCTGGTCAGCGACGATCGGGCACCCGGAGACCTGGCGCCCCCGGCCAAGCTGGCCGCACTGCCCGGCTCCGGGCTCGGCATCCTTCGCGGCGAGGCTCGCCCACAGCCCAAGCAGCTCAGCGACAAAGCGCTGCGGCTCGCGCTCGAGGGCCGGCCGCTGCTGCTGACGAAGGCCAACTCGCGCGCGACCGTACACCGCAACGCGTACCTGGACTACGTCTCCGTGCGCCGCTTCAACGCCGAGGGCAACGTCGTCGGTGAACGGCGCTTCCTGGGGCTCTACACGACGCTCGCCTACCACGAGACGGCGCGCGAGATCCCCCTGCTCCGCGGCAAGGTCGGATACGTGCTCACGCGCGCCGGGTTCCCGCCTGACAGTCACGACGCCAAGGGGCTGATCGAGATCTGCGAGACGTATCCGCGCGACTCGCTGATGGGGCTTGAGCCCGAGGAGCTGTTCCGGATCGCGACCGGGATCCTCGGCCTTGGCGAGCGCCAGCGGGTGCGTGTGTTCGCCAGCCCCGACCGGCTCGACCGGTTCGTCGACTGCATGGTCTGCCTGCCGCGCGACCGGTTCAACACCGACAACCGGCTGAAGGCCGCCCGAATCCTCGTCGAGGCGTTTGGCGGTTCGCACTTCGATTGGACGCTGCAGCTGTCGGAGTCGACGCTGGCGAAGGTGCAGATCGTCGTGCACACGCCCGACGGGATCAGTGAGGACTGGGATGAGCGCGATCTCGAGCAGCGGATCGTGCAGGCGATCCGAGCATGGTCCGACGATCTCCGCGAGGCGCTGATCGAGGAGCACGGCGAGCAGCTCGGCCTGGCCCAGTTCAAGCGGTTCGAGCATGCCTTCCCGCCGGCCTACCGCGACGACTGGCTGCCGCGCGCCGCCGTCACCGATATCGCCCGGATCGAGGAGCTCACCGACCGCGTAGAGCCGATCCTGCGGCTCTACCGGCCACTCGAGGCGGTTGCCGGGACGATGCGCTGCAAGCTGATCTCGTCGGAGGCGGTCTCGCTGTCCCGGGTGCTGCCCACCTTCGAGCACATGGGCGCGCAGGTGACCGACGAGCGACCGTATGAGATCCGCGCCGCCGACGGGGCCCTCGCCTGGATCTACGACTTCGGGATGCAGTGCGCGATCGAGGAGATCGACGCGATCCAGCGGGCGTTCGAGGACGTGTTCCTCGGCGTCTGGCGCGGCGATCTGGAAGACGATGGACTGGGCGGCCTGGTCCTGCTGGCGGGGCTCGACGGACGCCAGATCACGGTCGTGCGTGCGATCTCGAAGTACCTGCGACAGGCTGGGATCGCATTCTCGGACCGCTACATGGAGCGGACGCTGATCGCCCACCCCGAGATCGTGGAACTGCTGGTGGAGCTCTTCCGCACGCGTCTTGACCCGGCGATGCAGGGTTCCGGTGTCGCCGGCTCCGTTGAGCCGGCGCATCAAGCTCGGGAGAAACTGGACGCGGCGATCGACGCCGTCCAGAGCCTCGACGAGGACCGGATCCTGCGGGCGTTCACCTCGGTCGTGCAGGCGATCCTGCGCACCAACTATTACCAGCGCGAAGCGGGCAAACCCAAGCCCTATTTATCGTTCAAGCTCGATCCGGAGCTGATCTCGTTACTGCCGCGTCCGCGGCCTCGGTTCGAGATCTTCGTCTATTCGCCACGGGTCGAGGGGGTGCATCTGCGCGGCGGCTCGGTCGCCCGCGGCGGGCTGCGCTGGTCGGATCGCCGCGAGGACTTCCGGACCGAGATCCTCGGGCTGATGAAGGCGCAGATGGTCAAGAACGCGTTGATCGTGCCGGTCGGATCGAAGGGGGGATTCGTCGTCAAGCGCCCGCCCGCCGACCCCAGTCGCGAAGCCCAGCAGGCAGAGGGAATCGCCTGCTACAGGACGTTCCTGTCAGGTCTGCTCGACCTGACCGACAACATCGTCGACGGCAAGGTCGCACCGCCGATCGATGTGGTCCGCTACGACGCCGACGATCCCTACCTTGTGGTCGCCGCCGACAAGGGGACCGCGACATTCTCCGACATCGCCAACTCGGTGTCGCTCGAATATGGGTTCTGGCTCGGCGACGCGTTCGCCTCGGGCGGCTCGCAGGGTTACGACCACAAGGCGATGGGGATCACTGCGCGTGGGGCGTGGGAGTCCGTCAAGCGTCACTTCAGAGAGACGGGGACCGACACCCAGACGACGGACTTCACCGTCGTCGGCATCGGCGACATGGCCGGGGACGTGTTCGGCAACGGGATGCTCCTCTCCGAGCACATCCGGTTGGTGGCGGCGTTCAACCACATGCACGTGTTCCTCGACCCGAATCCCGACGCGGCGGTGTCGTTCGCCGAGCGCCGGCGGTTGTTCGAGCTGCCGCGCTCAGCCTGGAGCGACTACGCCCAGGAGCTGATCTCCGAAGGCGGCGGCGTCTACCCACGGACGCTCAAGGAGATCCCGATCTCCGACCAGGTCCGCGACGTGCTCGGGATCGACGAGGGCGTCGCCCAGCTGGCACCGGCGGACCTGATCTCGGCGATTCTCAAGGCGCCCGTTGATCTGCTGTGGAACGGCGGCATCGGGACCTACGTGAAGGCGACCGGCGAATCGCACAGCGACGCCGGCGATAAGGCCAACGACGCACTCCGCGTCAACGGTGCGGATCTGCGCGCCAAGGTCGTCGGCGAGGGCGGGAACCTTGGCTTCACCCAGCGCGGGCGGATCGAGTACGCAAGCGGGGGCGGCCGGATCTACACCGACGCGATCGACAACGTGGCGGGGGTCAACACCTCTGATCACGAGGTCAACATCAAGATCCTGCTCGACGATCTCGTCTCGTGCGGGGAGCTGACCGAGAAGCAGCGCAACGAGCTGTTGCACGCGATGACCGACGGTGTCGGCGAGCGGGTCCTGTACGGCTCCTACACCCAGAGCCAGGCGCTGAGCACGGCGGTGTTCCAGGCCCCGCAGATGTTCGACGTGCACGCGCGCCTGATCCGCTCACTCGAACACGACGCCGGACTGCACCGCGAGATCGAGTTCCTGCCATCGGAGCGTGAGGTCTCCGAGCGCAGGCGCGCCAAGGCCGGCTTGGTGGCGCCCGAACTGGCGGTCGTGATGGCCTACTGCAAGGTACACCTGAAACAGCAGCTGCTCGACTCCGACCTGCCCGAGGACCCCTACCTCGGACACGACCTCGAGCGGTACTTCCCGGCACCGCTGCCGGAGCGCTACCACGAGGCGATGTCAGGGCACCGGCTGCGCCGGGAGATCATCGCGACGGTCGTCGCCAACCAGCTCGTCGACCGGGCCGGCACGACGTTCGCGTTCCGGTTGGGGGAGGAGACCGGCGCCCCACCGCAGCTCCTGGCCCGCGGTTGGGCGGTCGCTCGCGAGGTCTTCGGGATGCGGCAGTTCTGGGCGGCGGTCGAGGCGCTCGATAACCGCGTCGAGGCCGCGGCTCAGCTGTCGATGATGATCGACGGTCGCAAGCTCGTCGAGCGCGCGGCACGGTGGCTTGTGCACGCGCACGCGTCGATCGACGTGGCCGCGTTGGTCGCGCGGTACGAGGAGGGGGCGCGGCTGCTGCACGCCGCGATCCCAGAGATCCTCGACGAGGATGACCGGGCGGCGTTCGATGCGCGGGCTGCGCAGCTGCTGGATGCCGGGATTCCGGAGCTGCTGGCGCGGCAGGTCGCGGCGATGCCGGCGCTGTTGCCGGTGTTCGACATCGTCGAGGTCGCCGCCGCGACCGGACGCGACCTCGACACGGTGATGCGCGCGAGCTTCGAGATCACGACCGAGCTGCAGCTCGGCTGGCTGCGCGAGCGGATCCTCGAGCTCCCGCGCGGGGACCGCTGGCAGGCGCTGGCACGGGCCGCGCTGCGCGATGATCTCGCGAGCATCGTGCGCGCCCTGTCTCAGCAGGTGATCGAGGCGGGCGGCGGCCGCGATGACACGTTCACGAGCACCGAGGCGATCGAGGCGTGGAGGGCCGCCCGTGGCAGCGCCGTCGACCGCTGGCTCGGTGTCCTGTCCGACGTGCAGTCCTCGCGGACCTACGACACGACGACGCTGCCGGTCGCCCTGCGCGAGGTGCGGACGCTGGCGCTGGCGTCCGCGGCCGTTGAGCGGACCGCTCCGATCGCCGGCCCAACGGGGCCGGCATCACCTCACCCCGTGATCGACACCGTGCGGCTGTAGTAGGTCGTGCTCGTCGACGGGTTCTGCCAGGCGAGGCGCAGTGAGCCCGTCTGCGCGATCGGCACCTGGACCTCGAAGTACCCCTGGGAGTTGGTCGTGGTCAGGATCCGCAGCCAGCTCCAGGTGTCCGAGCCCGTCGGTTCGTACTCGAGGACGCCGTACTGCACCTCGGTGTGGACGGCTGGACGCAGCTGGCCCCAGACCGTGACGTTTGCGCCGGGATGGGCGGAGGGCACCCAGATCGGCAACCGGTAAGCGGCAAGTGACGGCTTGGCGTCACCGTCCACGAAGAACAGACCGGTCTGGAAGGTGCTCCAGTAGGCCAGCGTCCCGACCGGCTCGCTCTCGCGCGGTTCCTGGTCATACAGCTCGTACTGGGCCAGCGCCATCACCCTCGGGTCCCTGTAGCTCATGTACTCGCCCTCGTTGATCCAGGTGGCCTGCTGCGCCAGCGAGGTGTGGACGAACGGGTTCGGCGGATCGGACTTGTAGCCCCACTCGGTCAGATACATCGGGAGCCCGGTCGGCTCGCCGTAGTTGGAGAAGACGCCGTCGATCGTGCGCTCCAGCCGACCGAGGTTCGCGAGCGTGATGTTGTTCGCCTGGCTCGGCTTCGGCGTGTTCGGAGCGTGATCAAACTCATAGGGGTGCTGGGCCCAGCCGGTTGCGGCGAACAGCCCCGGGTTGTCGTTGACGAACGCCTCGGTATCGCCCGAGGTCGGGCAGTCAAGCGCTGCTGCGGCGGTGCCGGTCAGCGGCTGGAGGTTCGTGCCGACACAGTAGAAATCGCGGACGAACGGGAGCGGCGTGATGTAGCCGCCGGACGCGATCTCCCCGATCAGGATCGTGTCGTCGGCATGGCCGGTGGCGAGCAGGCCGAGATAACCGGCGTTCGTCAGCCCGCGCTCAAGCGCGGGCGCGTAGGCGACCTCCTTGCCGTCGTAGGAGCGCCGTTGCGGGCTCAGCCAGCCGATCTCGTTCGGCTCGTTCCAGATGCCCCACCAGTTGACGGCCGGCAGCGCTTCACCCTTGGCCGGATCGAGCGCCGAGAGGATCGTGCTCGAGTCGCTGTCGGTACTCGGCGGCACGTAGCTGCCGGAATAGCGGGTCCCGACCGCCTCCACGAACTGCTTGAACAGTGCCGGGCTGGGCTCGTGCGACCACGAGTAGCCCTGCGACTCGGGCTCGGGGGTCTCGTTGGTCGCCCAGAACGGCGCCGGGCCGGTCAGCTGGAAGTACACGGTCATCCCGAGCTGGTGGGCGAGCTCGACGATCGCGTCGTAGCGGTCCCAGTTGCCCTGCGGGTAGGCCGCTGGGTCCGAGGCGTTGAAGTTCGGCTCGCTCTTGCCGTTCGGATCCGGTGCCACGAGCGACCAGACCATCGAGACCTTGACGACGTTGACGCCGAGCGCGGCGATCTGGTTCATCGTCTGCACCATGGTCGTGGGCGAGTCGTACAGCAGCCGGGTGTCATCCATCAGGATCGACGCCTCGGTGCTGTCGGCCCGCGCCGTTGCGGGCACGACGGCGGTGAGCGTGAATGCAGCGATCGCAGCCACAAGCACAACCGCCGCGGAGATCGTCCGTGACCCTGCCGTCATCGCCGCCGCATGGTAGAGCGACACAGGTGGCGAAGCGCCAGACCCAGGGCGATACCGACGTCGATCAGCCCCGACACCAGGAATGCCAGCGGTCCAGTGACCAACCGGGCCGCAGATCGCGTCAGCACCGAGGCCAAGCTATCGTCTCGTTCACATGTCAGCATCGTCCACCGTTACCACTAACGTCACAGAGCTCCCAGAGTCTCGCGTCCGCGTCGAAGCGCAGGTCGCCCCCGAAGAGGTTGAGCGCCGGATCGCGCAGGCCGCCCGCAAACTCGGCCGGACGCTGCGCGTCGCCGGATTCCGCAAGGGCAAGGTGCCACCGCCAGTCGTGATCGCACGGCTCGGTCGTGAGGCCGTCCTCGACGAGGCGATGCGGGACGCACTCGGCAGCTGGTACGTCGAGGCGGTCGATGCGGCGGGGATCACCCCGATCGGCGAGCCCAGCCTCGACGTCGGCGAACTGCCGGCCGAGGGATCGCCACTGTCGTTCTCGATTGAGATCGGCGTGCGCCCGAGGGCGATTCTCGGCGACTACAAGAACCTTGAGGTTCCCAAGCGCGAGTCGGCGGTTGACGATGCGGCGATCGACGCCGAGATCGAACGTCTCCGCGAGCGGTTCGGCACGCTGGAGACGGTCGAGCGCGCCGCCGAGAACGGCGACCAGATCGTGATGGACTATCTGGGCAAGATCGACGGGGTCCCGTTCGAGGGTGGCGAGGGTCGCGACCAGCTCTTGGAGCTCGGCTCGGGGCGTCTGATCCCTGGCTTTGAGGAGCAGCTCATCGGCGCCTCGGCCGGCGACGATCGCGTTGTCAAGGTCAGCTTCCCCGACGATTACGGCGCCGAGGAACTCGCCGGCAAGGAGGCGGAGTTCGACGTCACCGTGACCGAGGTCAAGGCCAAGAAGCTGCCGGAGCTCGACGACGAGTTCGCGACCGAGGCAGCCGGCTTCGACACCCTCGAGGAGCTGCGCGAGGACTTCGCGACGCGCCTGCGCGAGACCGAGGAGCACGACGATCGAGCACGAGTTCGAACGCGCGGTGCTGGACGCCATCGCCGAGAACGCTGAGCTCGAGATCCCGCACCAGCTGGTGCACGCCCGGGCGCACGAGATGCTCGAGGAGACGATGACGGCGCTCGGCCGCCAGGGGATCTCCAAAGAGGCCTACCTGCAGATCACCGGCCAGGATGAGGAGAGCCTCGCCCATGAGGCCGAGCCGGAGGCTGAGCGAGCGCTCCGTCGCGAGGCGGTGGTTGCCGCGGTCGTCGAGGCCGAGGGGATCGAGCCGACCGATCAGGAGGTTCTCGCGGAGCTCGGGGACGGCTGCGGAGCGGGCCAAGACGACGCCGGAGAAGCTACTCGAGCAGCTGCGCGAGAACGGCCGCCTTCCGCGCGTCAAGGACGACCTTGCGCATCGCCAGGCGCTCAAGCTCCTGGTCGAGTCCGGCCACGCCCGATCGCGGGCGCCGGCGCGAGCCGTCTGGTCGCTGACGTCGCCGAATAGGCCATTGGCCCGGAGTAACCCCCGGCGTGCGGCACACCATCGGGCCGGGCGTAGGGCACCCGCTTGTGCGGCGGAAACGCGATTGCTAGAGTCGCGGCAGGAATTCCACCCGGCGAAGGAAATAAGCGAGGACCATGAGCCCACTCGTACCGATGGTTGTTGAGCAGACCTCCCGTGGGGAGCGCGCGTTCGACATCTACAGCCGCCTGCTGAACGAACGCATCGTCTTCCTGGGGACTCCGGTTGACGATCAGATCGCAAACCTGATCGTCGCCCAGCTGCTGCACCTCGAGTCCGAGGATCCGGACAAGGACATCTCGCTGTACATCAACTCGCCTGGCGGGTCGGTCTACGCGGGGCTGGCGATCTACGACACGATGCAGTTCATCAAGCCCGACGTGCAGACGATCTGCGTCGGCATCGCAATGTCGATGGGGGCGCTGCTCCTGTGCGGCGGTGCCAAGGGCAAGCGGATGGCGCTGCCCAACGCGAAGATCCTGATCCACCAGGTGTCCGCAGGATTCCAGGGTCAGGCGACGGATATCGAGATTCACGCCCGCGAGATCATCGATCTGCGGTCGAGGCTCGATGAGATCATTGCCCATCACACGGGTCAGTCCTCGAGCAAGTGAGGAAGGACACGGAGCGCGACTATTTCATGAGCTCCGAGGAGGCCGGGACGTACGGAATCATCGATCGAGTGATCTCCCAGCACTAGCGCTACGCTGGATGGCGTAGGCGACCGGTCGATCCGGAGGGATCAATGGCACGCCCAACCGACTCCAACGAGCAGCTTCTCTGCAGCTTCTGCGGCAAGTCGCAGCGTCAGGTCAAGAAGCTGATCGCCGGCCCCGGCGTCTACATCTGCGACGAGTGCATCGACCTCTGCAACGAGATCATCGATGAGGAGCTCACCGCTCCGCCGAACTTCGACATCGAGAACCTCCCCAAGCCGCGGGAGATCTACGAGGTCCTCAACGAGTACGTCGTCGGACAGGAGCAGGCGAAGCGGTCGCTGTCGGTAGCGGTCTACAACCACTACAAGCGCGTCCAGATGATGCAGTCCGATGAGAACGACATCGAGCTGCAGAAGTCCAACATCCTGCTGCTCGGCCCGACCGGCTGCGGCAAGACGCTGCTCGCCCAGACGCTGGCCAAGATCCTCAACGTTCCGTTCGCGATCGCCGACGCCACGGCACTGACCGAGGCCGGCTACGTCGGCGAGGACGTCGAGAACATCCTGCTGAAGCTGATCCAGGCCGCCGACTACGACGTCAAGAAGGCCGAGACGGGGATCATCTACATCGACGAGGTCGACAAGATCGCGCGCAAGGCCGACAACCCATCGATCACGCGCGACGTCTCGGGCGAGGGCGTCCAGCAGGCGCTGCTGAAGATCCTCGAGGGGACCACCGCGTCGGTTCCGCCGCAGGGCGGGCGCAAGCATCCCCACCAGGAGTTCCTGTCGATCGACACGACCAACGTCCTGTTCATCTGCGGTGGGGCGTTCGCGAACCTCGACAAGGTGATCGAGCGCCGGATCGGCCACCAGGGAATCGGCTTCGGCGCCGCGATCCAGACCAAGGAGCAGCGTGACACCGGTCGAGATGTTCGAGCACTGCCTGCCCGAGGACCTGATCCAGTACGGGCTGATCCCCGAGTTCATCGGCCGCCTGCCGGTGATGTCGGCGATCCACCAGCTGTCCCGCGACGAGCTGATGCGGATCCTGACCGAGCCGCGCAACGCGCTCGTCAAGCAGTTCCAGCGGTTCTTCCAGTTCGACGGGATCGAGCTCGTGTTCGCCGAGGAGGCGCTCAACTCGATCGCCGACAAGGCGCTCGAGCGCGAGACCGGCGCCCGCGGCCTGCGCTCGATCATCGAAGAGGTGCTGCTCGAGGTCCAGTTCGAGCTGCCCTCCCGGCGCGACGTCAAGAAGTGCGTCGTGACCAGGAGACGATCGAGAAGGGCGTCTCGCCGACGCTCGTCACCGTCGCCGCCCCGAGCTGAAGAGAGCGGCGAAGCGGCCGCCTAGGCGGTCGGCCTCCGGCAGCGGCCCGCATCGCCGCTGTCCGGTGAGCGTGGAGTGCTAGTCGGCGTGCGTCGAGGCCGCCGGTCGCCCGTCCCGAACGACTGCGGGGGAATCCCGATGTCGCCCGACCTCCGCCCATCGATCTGGACAAGACCCGTTACGACCCGGCCGAGGTCGAGCCTCGGATCATGCGAGGCGTGGCTCCAGTCCGGGCTCTTCCACCCGGCGCCGGAGGGGAGCGCGACCGAGAACTACTCGATCGCGATCCCGCCGCCGAACGTCACCGGCGTGCTGCACATGGGGCACGCGCTGAACACTGTCGATACAGGACACGCTGGCTCGGGCCACGCGCGGGCGCGGCCAGCGGGTCAAGTGGATCCTCGGTACCGACCACGCCGGGATCGCCACGCAGACGCAGGTCGAGAAGGAGCTCGTGTCGCTGGGCACCAGCCGCGAGGAGCTCGGGCGGGAGGCGTTCGTCAGCCGGGTGTGGGCGTGGCGCGAGAACTACGGCGTTCCAGATCGTCGAGCAGCTGAAGCGCCTCGGCGCCTCCTGCGGACTATGAGGACGAGCGCTTCACGATGGACCCCGACTACGCGAACGCGGTCTCGCGGTCGTTCGTTCGACCCTCTACGACAAGGGCTACATCTACCGCGACCAGTACATGGTCAACTGGGACCCGGGCAGCCGCTCGGCGATCTCGGACCTCGAGGTCGAGGAGCGCGAGGTCACCGACACCCTGTACTACGTCGACTACCCGCTGGCGTCGGGCTGCGGCGCGATCACGGTCGCGACGGTCCGGCCCGAGACGATGCTGGCCGACGTCGCGATCGCGGTCAACCCCGACGACGAGCGCTACCGGCGGCTGATCGGCGAGAGGGCGATCCTGCCGCTCGTCGGCCGGCGGCTGAAGATCATCGCCGACGACTACGTCAAGCCCGAATTCGGCACCGGCGCACTGAAGATCACGCCGGGCCATGACCCCAACGACTTCGAGATCGGCCGCCGCCACGGCCTGCCGCACCTGAGCGTGATCGGCGAGGACGGCCGCATGGACCGGGGAGACCCCGAGCGGTTCGTCGGCCTCTCGGCCAAGGAGGCGCAGGAAGCGATCGTCGCCGAGCTCCAGCAGCAGGGGCTGATCGCCCGGGCCGAGAGCTACACGCACACGGTGCCGTTCAGCCATCGGTCCGGTGCGCGGATCGAGCCGCTCATCTCCCTGCAGTGGTTCATGCGGATGGAGGAGCTTGCAGCTCCGGCGATCGAGGTCGTCAAGGACGGCCGGATCCGCTTCCATCCGGAGAATCAGACGAAGGTCTATCTCGAGTGGATGGAGAAGATCCGGCCCTGGTGCATCTAGCCGCCAGCTGTGGTGGGGCCACCAGATCCCCGTGTGGTACCGCGGCGAGGAGACCTACGTCGGACTGGAGCCGCCCGACGGCAAGGGCTGGGACCCGCGATCAGGACGTGCTCGACACCTGGTTCTCAAGCGGCCTGTGGCCGTTCGCGACGCTTGGCTGGCCCGAAGAAACAGACCAATTACAGGCCTTTTACCCGACGGATGCGCTTGTCACGAGCCGCGACATCATCTTCCACTGGGTCGCCCGGATGATCATGATGGGGCTGGAGTTCACCGGCCAGATCCCGTTCTCGGACGTCTACATCCACTCGATCATCCAGGCGCCCGATGGGCGACGGATGTCGAAGAGCCTTGGCACTGGGATCGACCCGCTCGACCTGATCAACGGTGGCCCGCGGCCGCCCGTATTCGCGGCTCGCGAGGGTGAGGACCCGGGCGTGTTCCCGGCCTACGGGGCCGACGCGGTCCGCTGGGGCCTGTTGTCGATGTCCTCTGGGCAGGATGTGCGCTTCAACGAGGAGGCGATCGCCCAGGGGCAGCGGCTGACGAACAAGCTGTGGAACGCCGCGCGGCTGATCCTGCTCGGCGTCGACCCCGCGACGCGCCCGGGGGCGCAGGCGCAGGCGATTGAAGATCGCTGGATCCTGTCGCGGCTCGCCCGGGTGCAGCAGGAGGTCGGCGCCCGGATCGAGCGGTTCGACTTCTCCCGCGCCGCCGGCGAGCTCTACGACTTCATCTACGGCGAGCTGTGCGACTGGTACCTGGAGCTGGTCAAACCGCGTCTGCGTGAGGGCGATGCGACCACCGCCGCGCTGCTCGTGCACGTACTGACCGAAACGGTCCACCTCGCGCATCCGGTGATCCCGTTCGTGACCGAGGAGATCTACTCCCACATCCCCGGTGCCGAGGGCCTGCTGGCCGGACGCGTGCAACAACCGCTGACGGCGGTCGATTCCGAGGCCGAGCAGGCGATCGAGGGGCTGATCGCAGCCGTCCAAGCTGTGCGCGGCTGGCGCCAGGCGGCCGAGGTCAAGAGCGGCGCGGTGCTCGAGGCGCGGCTCGAGGCAACGGGCTATGAGACGACCGGTGCGCTGCTCGCGCAACTCGCCCGACTCGATCTCAACGGGCACGCCGGGGAGTCAACGGCGGCGGTCCCGATCCCCGGCGGCACCATCGCAGTCCTGGCTGCGGGCGCCGTCGACACCGAGGCTGCGGCGCGGAAGGTCGCGGCCAAGCGGGCGGAGATCGAGTCCGAGATCAAGCGGGCTGAGGGCAAGCTCAGCAACCCCGGGTTTGTGGCGAAGGCGCCGCCGGCGGTCGTCGCGGCCGAGCGCGAGAAGCTCGAAAAGCTACGTGCCGAGCTGGAGGCGCTGTGATGACCCCGGAGGAGGCTGAACGCCGGGTCCTCGACCTGGAGCTGTTCGGCATGCGCTTCGGCCTCGACCGGATGCGGCGGCTGATGACCGCCCTCGGTCACCCCGAGCGGCAATTCCGCCAGATCCATGTGGTCGGGACGAACGGCAAGTCGTCGACGACGCGGATGACGGCGGCGATCCTTGCCGGGCACGGTTTCAGGACCGGTACCTATCTGTCTCCCCACCTTGTCAACTTCTGGGAGCGGATCCGGGTCGACGACGCGGACATCACGCCCGAGCAGTTCGCCGAGGCGATCGAGCGGGCGTTGCAGGCCGCCGAGCGGGTGAACCGCTTTGCCGCACCCGACGATCTCGTCACCCAGTTCGAGCTGCTGACTGCCGCCGCCTACTCCGAGTTGGCGCGACAGGGGGTGGAGGTGGCGGTGATCGAGGCGGGCCTCGGTGGTCGCTACGACGCGACCAACGTGATCGCGTCGGAGGTGCAGGTCCTGACGAGCGTCGGTCTCGAGCACACCCGCTGGCTCGGGCCGACGATCGCCGCGATCGCACGGGAGAAGGTCGACGTCGTGCAGCCCGGCGGCACGCTGGTGCTCGGGCCCGGCATGCACCCCGACGCGCGGGCGGTTGCCACTGAGGTCGCGGCGGAGCGCGGCGCCACGATCATCGATGCGCCGCCCGATCCTGGACCGGCCGGCGCGTCGCTCGGCGGCTACCAGCGGCGTAACTTCGGCGTCGCCGAAGCCGCCGCCGAAGCGTTCCTCGGGCATCCACTCGACATTGACGCCGTCACGGCCGCCGCGGTCGCGATCCGGGTGCCGGGACGCCTCCAGGTCATCGACACCGCACCGCTGACGATCCTCGACGGCGCCCACAATCCCGACGGAATCGAGGCGCTCGTCGCGTCGCTGCCGGAGCTGCAGGCCGGGCATGACGGCCAGCGGGTGGCGGTCGTCGCGATCCTCGACGACAAGGACGCCGCCAGCATGCTGCGAACGCTGACCCCGGCGTTCGACGCGATGGTCTTGACCGGCACCCAGAACCCGCGGGCGCTGCCACCGCCGACGCTGGCGTCGCTGCTCGGGCAGGTCGGCGGCCCGGCGCATGAGACGATCCGCGACCCGCGCGCGGCGCTGACGCGGGCGCGCGAGCTGGCGGGTCCGGACGGGTTCGTGATCGCCACGGGCTCGATCTACCTGATCGCCGATCTGACGCGTCCAGCCGCGACCGGCGCCGCCCGGCGCGCCTCCAGACTGTGAGCTTGACGGTGGACGAGGAACCTGAGGGCCACCCGAGCTTTCTGACGATGGTTGGTCTGGTCGCGCTCGTCGTCGCGATCACGATCCTCGTGTTCTTCGGGGTCGGCTACGTCTTCGGGCGCGTCTTCCTGTAGCCGGAATCCGGGTCGCATCGGCCACGCATATGGTGCAGGGCTCGGCGCGGCGGGGTATGAGAGTTCTCACGTTGGAGGCTTTCGCCCGTCCTGCTCGAACTAGAGCACAGCGCGGCACCGCGTGATCGTGCGATTCGTTATTACCGCCCCACTACACTGCTTCCGCCGATGATCGCCTTCGCAGCCTTCGGGATCCACAACAGCACGGTCAGCCTGGTGGTTGATCTGGTGCTGCTGTTCGTCGTGATCGTGTGGGTGGCGCTGGTCTATTGGACCTACGCCGATGCCCGCCGGCGGATCGACGATCCGATGCTGATCGGCTGTGCGACCGCCGCCTCGCTGTTCCCGTTCCTGGGAACCGTCGTGTACATGATCCTGCGGCCGCCGGAGTTCCTCGAGGACGTGCGCGAGCGCGATCTCGAGATCCAGGCCGCCGAGGCGCGCCTCGCGTCGCTTGACGTGTACGCGTGCCCACACTGTGACCGGATCGTCGAGAAGGATTTCCTGCGCTGCCCGCACTGCCTGCGCAAGCTCAAAGACCCGTGCGCCAACTGCGCGAAGCCGCTTGACCCGATCTGGCGGATCTGCCCGTACTGCGAGGCCGAAGTCCCTGGGGTGACGCCTCCGCGCCGCAGCCGCCGGCGTCGGGAATCGGCCCCGCCGGCCCCTCAGGTCGGCAGCAGCAGGCCGCCGGGCGACTTCGTCTGATATCCAGACGTCGTTACCCCTAGACCCCCCGAAAGGACACGCCACATGGCGCGCACCCTGATCCTCGTGAAGCCCGACGCCTTCGCCCGCGGTCTGACCGGCGAGATTCTCGCCCGGTTCGAGCGCAAGGGCCTGACGATCGCCGCGCTCGAGAAGCAGCACCTCAGCCGCGAGACCGCCGAGACCCATTACGCCGAGCACAACGGCAAGCCGTTCTTCGGCGAACTTGTCGAGTTCATCACCAGCGGTCCGCTGGTCGCCGCGGTGCTCGAGGGCAACGACGCCGTCAGGGCCGCCCGTCAGGTGATCGGCGCGACGAACCCGCTCGAGGCGACGACCGGCTCGATCCGCGGCGACTACGCGACGACGATCGGCGAGAACATGGTCCACGGCTCGGACTCGGACGAGAGCGCCGAGCGCGAGGCGAAGATCTTCTTCCCGCACCTCTGAGTTCCCTGATCCTCGCATCCCGCTCGCCCCAGCGGCGAGCAATCCTGGCGCAGCTCGGGGTCAGCTTCGAGGTGCTCGTCACCGACGCCGACGAGCTGATGGAGGGACCTCCGGAGGAGGTTGTGATCGAGAACGCCTACCGCAAGGCTGTGGCTGCTGTCCAACGGGACAGCGGCCACGCTGAGGCGTTGATCCTGGGTGTCGACACCGTCGTCGCGCTCGGAAGCCGCATCTACGGCAAGCCACGGGACCGCGAGGATGCTGTGCAGACGCTGAGCGCGTTGTCCGGTCGTACGCACCGGGTGCTGTCCGGCGTCTGCGTGATCGACGCCTCCGGAACCCGCACGGCGGCCGCCGTGACCAATGTCACCTTCCGGTCGATCGACGACCGCATGCTCGAGTGGTACCTCGCAACCGACGAATGGGTCGGGCGCGCCGGGGGGTACGCCATCCAGGGGAAGGGCGCGGCGCTCGTCACGGGCATCGACGGCGACTACCTCAACGTGGTCGGCTTACCCGTCCCGACGCTGCTGGAGCTGGCTCCCGGGATTCTCGGAATCTGATTTTCGCCTGCACTCAAGTACACTCCGCTACTGGACGGAGTTGGCAGCTCGGTGCGGCCACCCCTCACTCGCCGCCCGTCCGCTGTCACCTCCACATTCTGTCTCAGTAATGGGTTTCCTCACATACCTAACGGGCTTCGGCGGCCGCGACATGGCGGTCGATCTCGGCACGGCCAACACGCTCGTCTACGTCCGCGGACGCGGCATCGTCCTGTCCGAGCCGAGCGTCGTCGCGGTCGATTCACGCACCGGTGAGGTACACGCCGTCGGGATCGAAGCGAAGCGGATGCTGGGCCGCACTCCGGGGACGATTCAGGCGATCCGGCCTCTCAAGGACGGTGTCATCGCCGATTTCGAGGTGACCGAGGAGATGCTCCGGCACTTCATCCAGAAGGTGCACCAGAACCGCTGGGCACACCCACGCGTCGTCGTCTGCGTGCCGTCCGGGGTCACCGGCGTCGAGAAGCGCGCCGTCGAGGAGGCCTGTCTGAGTGCTGGTGCGCGTCAGGCGTACCTGATCGAGGAGCCGATGGCCGCGGCGATCGGTGCAGGCCTGCCGGTGGGCGAGCCGACCGGCTCGATGGTCGTTGACATCGGCGGCGGCACCTCAGAGGTGGCGGTGATCTCGCTCGGCGGGATCGTCGTGTCGCAGTCGATCCGGGTCGGTGGCGACGAGCTTGACGAGGCGATCATCAATTACGTCAAGCGCGAGTACAAACTTTTGATCGGCCAGCAAACGGCCGAAGAGGTCAAGCTGGAGATCGGCTCCGCGTTCCCGATGCCCGAAGAGGTGCAGGCGGAGATCCGCGGCCGCGACATGGTCTCGGGCCTGCCGAAGACGGTCGTTCTGACCAGCGAGGAGATCCGCGGTGCGCTGGAGGAGCCGGTGTCGCAGATCATCGATGCCGTCAAGGAGACGCTCGACCGTACCCCGCCCGAGCTCGCATCCGACATCATGGATCGTGGCATCATGCTCGCAGGCGGTGGCTCGTTGCTGCAGGGCCTCGATGAGCGCCTGCGGCATGAGACCCAGATGCCAGCTCACCTGGCGGAATCGCCGCTGACCTGCGTGGCCGTCGGCTCCGGGCGTTCGCTTGAGGAGTTCGAGGCGATCCACCGGTCGAGCAAGAATTCACGTAACCGACGCCGCCGATGAGAGTCTCTCTGGTGGGGCCGGTACCCGAACCAAATTTGGAGACTTCTGAGTCGTGCATGACAAGCAAGTACGGCGGCGGCGAGTGGTACTGGCGCTGCTCGTCGGCTGCTCCCTGATACTGCTCACCGCCTACTTCGGCGAATCTGCTGACAGCCCCCTGCACTCGGTGCAGCGGGGGATCGTTGATGTTCTGAGCCCGATCGAGTCGGGCGCCAGCAAGGTGCTGGCGCCGGTCCGTGACCTCGCGGGTTGGGTCTCCGACACGATCCATGCGAAGTCGCAGAACACGACGCTGCGCAAGGAAGTCAACGCGCTCACAAAAGAGGTCGATCACGCGGCCATCTACGAGCAGCGCAACGCACAGATGCGCGGGATCCTCAAACTCGACGACTCGACCGATGTCAAGAACTACGCGCCGGTCGCCGCCAACGTAATCGGCTACAACCCAAGCGTCTGGTACGAGAACATCACGATCGACCACGGCTCAAGCGCCGGGATCCAGGATGGGGATCCGGTGATCGCCTCAAACGGTCTGGTCGGCGACATCGCGTCGGTCGGCAGCGACTGGGCGGTGATCGACGAGCTCTCCTCGGAGAAGTTCGCCGCCGGCGCCGCGGTGATCGACCCTCACGGCACATGGACCGGAATGCTGCAACCCGCGGTCGGCAATCCGACGAACCTCGCGCTCAACTACCTGCCGCAGAACGCGCAGGTCAACAACGGCGATCAGGTCGTTACCAGCGGCTTCAAGGATCCCCAGGATCCGACGCTCGTCTCCTGCTTCCCGCCTGGCGTCCCGATCGGCACCGTCGAGTCAACCGGGTATGACGCCGACACGAACGCCGTGACCGTGCAGGTGAGCCCGTTCGTCAACCTCCGGCAGGTCAGCGTCGTTCAGGTTCTGACCAAGCACGCCGTGGGAGGCAAGGGCTGTGGCTGATCCGCAGCAGGTGCGGCTCTGGATCAGGATCGCGCTGATCGCGTTCGTCGCCGTCGTGATCCAGGCGGCAGCCGTTTCGCAGATCTCGATCTTCGGCGTCAGCGCCGACATCACGCCGCTGGTGGTGATGTCGATCGGTCTGCTGTGCGGGCCGCTGGAAGGGGCCATCGCGGGGTTCGCGATCGGCCTGCTCGTCGATATGGCGCTTGTGCAGACGATCGGCGTGACCTCGCTGCTCTACATCGTGATCGGCTACTGGTGCGGACGCCTGCGCGAGCTCCGCGACCCGTCGCACGGGCTGGTGCCGTTGGGGCTCGGTGCTGCTGCGACGCTCGTGGCCGGGCTCGGCATGGCGATCATGCAGTTTCTGCTCGGCGTCGACTCGCCCGTCAGCGGACTGCTGTTCCAACAGATCTTCATGGCGGTGCTCGTCAACACGCTGATCGCGCTCCCGGTGTTCGCGCTCGTGCGGCGGATCCTGCGCCGGGCGCTCCCGCGCGATCCACGCCGGCGCCGTGCCTACGCCGCGGGCGCACTCAGCCCGCTCGAGGTCCCGTCTGAACGGCTGCGGGTGGGCGGGAGCGGACCCCGCGGGTCCCGAATCCGGCCGGCCGGCAGGTCCGCGCGATGATCGGCTCACCGGAGGACCGCTCCCCACCGATGACCCCGCAGCTGGCGCTGCGCGTCGCGATGGTTGGCTCATTCGCGCTCGTGATGTTCGCGATCATTTTCTTCCGCCTGTGGTTCCTGCAGGTCCTGTCGGGCAACACCTACGTGGCAGAGGCGAACGCCAACATCGTGCAGACGATCAAGGTGCAGGCGCCGCGGGGACAGATCCTCGACCGCAACGGCAACGTGCTCGTCTCCTCCGACCAGGCGCCGGCCGTGCTGATCGCCCCGCAGTCACTGCCAAAGGCGATCACGCTGACCGATCAGCACGCGATCGATCACCCGCCGAAGGCGGATCTCACCCTGTACGGGAGACTGGCGACGCTGCTTGCCCTCCCGAACAAGGAGACGAGCTGCCCGATCGCCGGTGCCAAACCGCCGCCGCTCGGACCCAAGGGCACGTTCCGAATGCCCGCCATCGCCTGTACGGTCGCGCAGAAGGTCGCGACCCAGGTCGCGTTCAGCGACGTCACGCTCGCGACCGGCATCTCGCCTTACCTCCAGGACTACATGCTCGAGCGCTCGACGCTGTTCCGGGGCGTTCAGGTCGAGGAGGAGGCGCTGCGCCAGTACCCGCTCGGTGACGTCGGCGCCCAGCTGTTCGGGACCGTCGGCCAGATCAGCTGCAACAACCCGAAGCTCGTCAGCGACTGCGAGACCAGGCAGGCGCGCTTCAAGGGGGCCGGCAACAGCGACAGCGTCGGCCAGTCGGGACTCGAGTGGCAGTACAACCAGTACCTGCAGGGCCACGACGGCACCGACAAGGTGAAGGTCAACGCCCAGGGCGCGTTCGAAGGCTACGAGAAGGGGACCGCGTCGACCGCCGGCGAGACGCTCAAGCTGTCGATCGACGAGAAGCTCGAAGAGGTCGGCCAGGCCGCGCTGGCGAGATCGGTCGCGGCGGTGCCGAGTTCGCTGGGCGGCGCGTTCGTCGCGATGAACCCTGACAACGGCCAGGTCTACGCGATGGGGTCAAACCCGACGTACAACCCGAGCTTGTTCACGAAGCCGATCTCGACGTCGACGTACAACCAGGATTTCAAGAACAACCCCGGCAACCCACTGCTCGACAAGGCGATCGAGAGCGTCGGGCCGGATGGCTCGACCTTCAAGGTGATCACCTCGACGGCGGCGCTCGAATCCGGGGCGTGGACGATCGCCGACAGCTACGACGACACCGGGGAGTTCTGCTTCCCCCCGGACAACACCCCGTGCCTCAACAACGCCGGGCACGCGGCGTACGGCTCGCTTGATCTCACCGACGCCATCAAGGTCTCCGACGACGTGTTCTTCTACCACCTCGGCTTCCTGCTCAACGCCGATCCGACCTCGCACCCCAACGGCGGCGCCCTGCAGTACTGGGCGCGGATGTTCGGGATCGGCCAGTCGCCCGGGATCGACCTGCCCGGCGCAGCCACCGGGTCGCTACCGACCCCGAAGCTCCTCAAGTTGCTGTACAAGGAGGAGGTTCAGTGCGAGAACGCGACCGGCCCCTACAAGGGCCATCCGAAGCATCCGGCGTCAACCGGTGGCTGCGGGATCGCGAACAACTCCTACTGGACGGTCGGTGACAACGTCAACACTGCAGTCGGCCAGGGCGACGTCCAGGTCTCGCCGCTGCAGCTGGCGGTCGTGTACTCGGCGCTGGCCAACGGCGGCAACGTCGTGACCCCGCACGTCGGGATGGACATCCAGAGCTCGAACGGGACCGTGCTGCAGAAGATCGACCCGCCGATCAAGCGA
This sequence comes from uncultured Conexibacteraceae bacterium, assembly GCA_963778315.1. GTDB lineage: Bacteria > Actinomycetota > Thermoleophilia > Solirubrobacterales > Solirubrobacteraceae > Palsa-465. The sequence continues at coordinate 49,496 of CAVZTZ010000019.1, forward strand.
CATCTCAACATCAATCCGACGGACCTGGGTGCCATTCTGGAAGGTCTGCATGAGGCCGCTCAGGGCGGCGGCACCTCCAGCGACGTGATGGGGAACTTCAACCAGACCGTCTACGGCAAGACCGGCACCGCGCAGTACATCCCGACGAGTGGACCGAACGCCGGACAGGAGACGGACTACGCGTGGTATGCATGTTTCGTGCCGGCAACCGCCACCAGCAAGCCGATCGCCGTCGTCGTCTGGGTCCAGCAGGGCGGTTTCGGCGACGTCTCAGCGGCGCCCGTCGCGCGCCAGATCCTGTCGCAGTGGTTCGACGGCCGCCCAGGTCCGTACGTCGCCGGCACCTCGAGTGACGTCTGATGCCGCTGACGCCAATCCACTCCGCTGACAAGGGCGGCCCCGGGCCGCAGCGGGCGTCGATCGCGCTGCCGATCGATCCGCTGCTGCTGCTGGCGGCCGTCGGTTTGGTCATGTGCTCGGTGGTGACGCTCCACGGCGCCTCGGTGCCGGGAGTCGCCCCGTCCTACTTCCAGAACCGCCAGATGATCTACGGGGGCGTGGGTCTGGTCCTGGCGCTGCTGATGACTCGCTTCGATTACTCGCGATTGCGCGAGTACCGGTATGTGTTCTACGGCGCGCTGGTTCTCACCAACATCGCCGTGTTCGCGTTCGGAGCGTCAGCCGGCGGTGCGACCCGCTGGATCCCGCTGCCGTTCTTCCAATTTCAGCCGTCTGAGTTCGGCAAGCTGCTCCTGATCCTGACGGTGGCCGCGATCGCGGTCGAGGGGACCAGACGGCTGCCGGGACGCCAGGTGACGGCCCGGATCATGCTGATGGCGCTGATCCCGGCGATGATCGTGATCAAGCAACCAGATCTCGGCACCGGGATCGTGTACGTCGTCATCGGCTGTGCCGTCCTGCTGTTTTCCGGGACGAGTTGGAAGCACCTGACCGCGCTGGCCGCGCTGTTCGCGATCGCGGTCACGCTGGTGCTGGCCGTCGCCCCGGCCGCCGGGATCAACGTGCTGCAGACCTACCAGAAGCAGCGGCTGACGACATTCATCAACCCGCCGAGCACCTGCGGACCCAAGGACGCCACCTGTTACCAGCTGCACGAGTCGCTGATCGCGATCGGCTCGGGCGGCAAGACCGGTCGCGGGGTGGCAGGCGCCACCCAGACCAAATTCAACTTCATCCCCGAGGACCAGGACGACTTCATCTTCGCGGTCATCGGCGAGACATACGGTTTCGTCGGAGCCGCGCTGGTCCTCTCGCTCTACGCGCTGTTGATCTGGCGCACGCTGCGAATCCTGACGATGGCGAAGAACCTCTTCGGAACGCTGATCGCCGGGGGAATCCTGGCGATGCTGATGTTCCAGATCTTCCTCAACGTCGGCATGACGATCGGGATCATGCCCGTCACCGGAGTGCCGCTGCCACTGATGAGTTACGGCGGCTCCTCCGTGATCGTCACCTTCTTGGCCATCGGCCTGCTGCAGTCGATCCACGTCCAAGCTCGGATATCGAGCGGCGGCAAGGCCAGGGTCCTACTTGTCTGACGGTTGGCGGTCACGGACGCCGCCGCCGCACCACTTAGCCTGACTCCCAGATTTCGTTGGGGGCAGGCACAGATTTCACAAAGGAAGCGGAAAATTGAAGAAGCAAGTTCTGGTCAGCGTCGATCGGGGTGAAACCCGGGTTGCGCTACTTGAAGCAACTGGGACCGCGGAGCGCAAGACGCCCGCCTCGTCCTCCAGCCGGCGGCGCCGCAGGCCCGCGAACCCCGCGGCCGGCTACCGCGTCGCCGAGCTCTACCTCGAACGGCGTGGCAACCGCTCGATCGTCGGCAACATCTACAAGGGGCGCGTGGACAACGTGCTCGCCGGCCTCGAGGCCGCGTTCGTCGATATCGGACTCGACAAGAACGGCTTCCTGCACGTCGATGAGATCGTGCTGCCCGGCGTTGAGGCCCCCCGTCGCGGCCGTGGCGGCGCCGGCAAGGATCAGCGGCAGATCACCGATCTGCTGAAGCCCGGCCAGGAGATCGTCGTCCAGGTCGTCAAGGACCCGCTGAAGACGAAGGGCGCGCGGCTCTCGATGGACCTGACGATCGCCGGGCGCTACATGGTGTACGCGCCGTACGGCGAGGGCATCGGCGTCTCCCGGCGCCTCGACGACAAGGAGCGCGAACGGCTGCGCAAGGAAGCCGCCAAGCTCGACCTGGCGGGTGCGGGCGCGATCATCCGCACGGCGGCACATGGCGCCAAGCGGGCGGACCTCGAGCGTGAGCTGCAGTACCTGTTCAAGCTCAACGACGTCCTGCAGAAACGCGTCGGTGATACGCAGGGGCCAGCGCTTGTCTTCCAGGAGGCCGATCTCAGCGTCCGGGTCGTGCGCGACATCTATTCGGAGGAGTTCGAGCGGGCGATCGTCGATGACGAGAAACAGCATCACCGCCTCGTCTCGTTCTTCTCCCGCACCGCCCCCGAGCTCGTCGAGCACGTCGAGTTGTGGAAGGACAAGGACGAGGACAAGACGCTGTTTGAGAGCTACGGCGTCGAGCAGGCCCTGTCTTCGACGATGAACCGCCGCGTCGACCTGCCATCCGGCGGGTACCTGATGATCGATTACGCGGAGGCACTGACGGTGATCGACGTCAACTCCGGCTCCTTCACCGGTAAGGGCAAGACCGCCCGGCTTGAGGACACGATCACGAAGACGAACCTCGAGGCCGCCGATGAGGTCGTCAGCCAGCTCCGGCTGCGGGACATCGGCGGGATCATCGTGATCGACTTCATCGATATGGCCCGCGCTCGCAACCGTGATGCCGTGCTCAAGACGCTGCGCAAGGCACTCGATGAGGACCGGACGAAGACGTTCGTGGTCGAGATCTCGCCGCTGGGCCTGGTCGAGATGACCCGCCAGAACGTCACCGAGGGCGTCCGCGAGATCATGACCCGCGACTGTCCGACCTGCCACGGCGAGGGCGTGATCAAGTCCGAGGAGACGATCGCGATCGAGTTCGAGCGGCGGATGCGCGTGCTCGCCACCGAGACCGAGGCCGAGGCGCTGCTGCTGCAGATGAATCCACGCGTCAGCGCGGAGTTCACCGGGAACGGGGCGCGCGTCCTGCACGCGATCGAGGGGGAGACCGGCAAGTGGTTCCACTTCGAGGGCTCAGAAGGCCTGCCGCTGGAGCATTTCGCGGTGCTGATGGAGGCCGACCGCGAGGTTGTGCTCGAGCGTGCGCTCCCGTTCCGGGAGGGCGAGGAGGTCTTCGTCGAGATCGTCGAGCCGCACATGTACAGCGCGGGGGACGCCGTCGCCAAGATCGACGGCTACATCATCCAGGTCAAGGGTGCCGATCGCTATGTCGGCGAGAAGCATCTGGTGCGGATCGAAGAGGTTGGACGGACGGCCGCGATTGCCCGCGTGATCGACGTCGCCGGCGATCCCCCAGAGGAAAACCCCAGCGATGAAGTAGAATCCTCCGGACGGCGTCGCGGACGCCGCGGTGGTCGGCGCGCCTCGCCGCAGAAAGCGGGCGTCGGAGTGACGACCACGGAAGAAACGTCCTCAGAGTGATCATGTACGCAATCGTCAAAACCGGCGGCAAGCAATACCGCGTCCACGAGGGTGAATACCTCCTGGTCGAGCGGCTCCCCGTCGCCGAGGGCGAGGACGTCAACCTGCAGCCGCTGCTGGTCGCAGGTGGCGAGGAGTTCATCGACGGTGACGCCCTCTCGGGTGCGTCCGTCGTCGCCACCGTCCTCGGACACGAGCGCGGCCCCAAGCTGCGTGTCGTCAAGTTCAAGCCCAAGCGTGGCTACAAGCGCCACAACGGCCATCGCCAGGAGCTGACCCGGATCCAGATCAAGTCGATCCCGGGCGCGACCGCGAAGAAGGCCGCACGGGCATCGAAGGAGGAGGCCACAAGTGGCGCATAAGAAGGGCCTCGGGTCCTCACGCAACGGCCGTGACTCGAAGCCGAAGATGCTCGGCGTCAAGGTCTTCGCAGGTCAGTCCGTCACGGGCGGCGAGATCATCGTCCGTCAGCGCGGCACTCGGTTCCATCCGGGTGAGGGCGTCGGCATCGGTCGGGATCACACGATCTTCGCCCGTACGGCCGGCACCGTCGAGTTCACGACCGGCCGTCGCGGTCGCGTGATCTCGGTCGAGCCAACCGCGGCGGAATAGCGGTTTCCGCGGCCGGGCGAGAGCAATCTCGCCCGGCGCGCGTTCGCGTCCGTGCCTACGCGGCCGCCGGTATGACGGCGGTGCAGTACGGGCAGCGCGTGGCGGCGACCGGAATCGCGGTCGTGCACTCCGGGCAGTCTCTGACCGTCGGATCGTCCTTCTCGAACCGTGAGTACGGCTTCACCACGAAGAAGAACACGGCAAATCCAGTGGTGATGAAGGTGACCACATAGTTGATGAAGTCGCCGTACAGGAACGTGCTGTGGTTGATCGTGAAGTGGAGCGTCTCGAAGTTTGGTTTGCCGAAGATCAGCGCGATGATCGGGGTGATGATGTCGGCGATCAGCGCTTTGACCACGTTCGCGAATACCAGCGCCATCACCAGGGCGACGGCAGTTGCGACGAGGTTCCCCTTAACCAGGAAGTCCTTGAACTCGGTGCCCAGGCTCTTCATCAGCGGCTACCTCCATACCGGGTTTGCAGACGCCGCAAGCCTATTTAGCTACACCGCCGAAGGTCAACCTCGGCCCCAAAATATTCCCTGCTAGAACAGGTTTTTCGATGAAGGACAAAGCACGTATCTGGGTCGAGGCCGGCGGCGGCGGCGATGGTTGCCTGTCGTTTCGGCGCGAGGCGCACGTCCCGAAGGGCGGTCCCGACGGCGGAGACGGGGGGCGCGGCGGTGACGTCGTGCTCGTCTGTGACGACTCGCTGCGCGATCTCGAGCACTTCCGGCGCTCGTCGCATTTCAAGGCCAAGCGCGGCGGCCACGGAGAGGGCTCCCAGCGCCACGGCGCCGATGGACCGACCCTTGAGGTCAAGGTCCCGCCCGGCACCGGAGGTGCTGGTCGAGGCGGACGGGACCTTGCACGATCTCGTGATTCCAGGCCAGCGCGCCGTCGTCGCCGAGGGCGGATCCGGCGGCCGTGGCAACCGGCGGTTCCGTGGGCCGACGCACCAGACACCGCGGTTTGCCGAGCGCGGCCTGGCGGGAGGGGAGAGCTGGCTGACACTGCAGCTGAAGCTGCTTGCCGACGTCGGCCTCGTCGGTCTGCCGAACGCCGGCAAGTCCTCGCTGCTCTCGAGGATCACGCGCGCGGCGCCGAAGATCGCCAACTACCCGTTCACGACCCTGGAGCCTGTGCTCGGCACGCTCCACGAGGCCGACCGCCAGCTTGTGATCGCCGACATCCCGGGCCTGATCGAGGGCGCCTCGGACGGTATTGGGCTGGGGCATGAGTTCCTCGCCCACGTCGAGCGGACACGGCTGCTCGTGCACGTTCTTGACCTGGCGCCCGTTGACGGATCCGATCCGGCGGAGAACTTCGACACGATCGAGCGCGAACTCGAGCTCTACGACGAGCGGCTGGCAGAGTTGCCGCGCCTGCTGGCGCTGTCCAAGGCGGATCTCGTGACCGCTGAGGTCGCCGAGGACGCCCGCGCGAGGTGGTCAGCGCGGCTGGGCCCCGAGGTCCCGGTGCTCGTGACCTCATCGGCAACCCGCGAGGGCCTCGACGAGCTCGCGCGGCTACTGCTGCGATTGGTGCCGCTTGTGACCGGAGGCCCGCCCGGCTCGCTGCCCGCCCGCTCGGACGGGACTCACGCTGCGCCCGGTGATGGAGCGCTCGCAGAGATGGCCGAGCACCGGACGTTCCGGCCGGCGCCGCCGCGGCGGTTCACGGTCACCCAGACCGGCGACCACAGCTTCTCGGTCGACGGCCCCGGGATCGAGCGGCTCGTCGCCCGCTACGACCTCGAGAACCAGGACGCACTCGCGTACCTCGAGCAGCGGCTGCGTGGTGCCGGGGTGATCCGGGCGCTCGAGGCGGCCGGCTTCGAGCCGGGCGATGACGTGACGCTCGCCGGGATCGAGTTCGAGCTCGACCCCGAGCGCGGCTAGCGTCGCGAATTTCCGACTCACGACACTGACTCGCTTTACGCAGACTTGACGGCCGCCGTGGCCGGTAATAGGTTGATCGCGCTGTGGGACTGACTGTGAGGCATTCGCGGTCCCGGTCGCTGATGGCGCTTCTGGCGCTCGCGTCCGGCCTCTGCACGCTGTTGGCCGCCCCAACGGGGGCGGCCGCCGCGCGCGCCTCGAGTCCGCGGGTGCTGCGCGTCGGCACCTACCACGGGATTCGCGGCCAGTACAAGACGATCCAGGCGGCGGTCGACGCCGCCCGGCCCGGCGACTGGGTGCTGGTCGCCCCCGGCGACTACAAGACCACGCTCATTCCGGACCGTCAGCGGTGCGGGCGAGACTTCGCGGCGGGCGATCCTGCTGCACGACCCCGAACGTCACGATGCGCGGGATGAACCGCAACACGGTGATCGTCGACGGGACCAAGCCGGGCCGGCGTGCAGCGACAACGCCGCGCGACCAGAACTTCGGCGGCGCCACCAAGGAGGGTCCGACCGGCCTCAACGGGCTCGATGGTCTGGAAGGCCGACGACGTCGACGATCGAGAACCTGACCGCCTGCAACTTCCTCGGCGGGCAGGTGGCGACGGTGAGACCGGCAACGAGATCTGGTGGAACGGCGGCGCCGGCAGCGGCCACGATCGGCGGCTGGGGCTACCTCGGCGACTACCTCAACGCGACCAGCTACTTCTACGACACCGACGCGCCCTCGCAGGCGAGGACGAGGTCACCGCCGCCGAGTACGGGATCTTCTCCAGCAACTGGGACGGCGGCACCTGGAACCACACGTACGCGCGCAACATGAACGACTCGGGCTACTACATCGGCGCCTGCCAGCAGCAGTGCAACCAGGTCGTCGACCACGCCTGGGCGCGAGTACAGCGCGCTCGGGTACTCGGGCTCGAACTCCGGCGGCAGCGCTGGTCGTCGAGAACTCCCAGTTCGACAACAACGAGGACGGGTTCGACACCAACAGCCAGAACGGCGACGAGCCCCCGCCTCAGAACGGGGCCTGCCCGGGCAACGCGATCAGCCCGATCACCCACACGCACTCGTGCTGGGTGTTCATGGACAACGACGTGCACGACAACAACAACCCGAACGTCCCGGCGGCGGGCTCGGCGGCGGCGGGCCCGGTCGGCACCGGGATGTCGATCTCCGGTGGGCGCAACGACACGGTGATGGACAACACTGTTCGCCAACAACGGCGCCTGGGGCACGATCATCGTCCCGTATCCCGACAGCGGGCCGCCGTGCACCGGCGGCGTCACCAACTTCCCCGCGGGCACCTGCCTGTTCGACGAGTGGGGCGACGCGGTGATCAACAACACGCTACGAGCACGACGGCTACTTCGGGAATCCCGACCAACGGCGACTTCGAGCAGGTCAACCTGCTCGACGGCGAGCCGACCGACTGCTTCAGCGGCAACACGGTCGTCGGCGGTTCGACTCAGCGGCGACGCGGCCGCCCTGCAGGCCGACTACCCGACGTGCAACGGCAAGACGGTCGGCGGCCAACGGTCGCAACCTGAGTTCCTCGACGAGGTCGCGTGCGACTCGGGCCTGGCGTTGATCGGGACCGAGCCGCTGCCGTGCCTCGGCGGCAGCTATCCGCCGTCGACCGCGATCAAGAACGGCCTGCATCCGCTGCCGCCCGCCAAGCAGCTGCCGAGCGATGCCCCACGTGTGCCGCGGCGTGCCGGCGAACCCGTGGTGCCCGGCCCGCGGTCAGCACGGCCATTCCGGTCGTCTGGCATAGCGCGCGCATCGGCTGCCTCCCGCGCGTACCGCAGCTGCTGAGCACTGGCCGTAACCTCCTGCCCATGGGAGCGTCGTCATCAAGCTGGGGTCGAGCATCGTCGCCGACGACGCGGCGACCGTTCGCCTCGACGTCCTCGGGCGGATCTGCGACGAGCGTCGCCGCGCTGGCGCAGGCCGGCCGCGAGCCGATCGATCGTCACCAGCGGGGCGATCGCCCGCGGGCATGGGGCGTGCATGCCGGCTCCGCTCGCGACCGCGGGCCGATCGACGAGCTGCAGGCCGCCAGCGCGGTCGGGCAGGGCAAGCTGTACCAGCGTCTACGACGAGCTGCTGGCGGCCCGCGGCGTGCCGACCGCGCAGGTGCTGCTGACCTTCTTCGACATCAGCGCGCGGATCGCACTACCTCAACGCGCGCCAGACGCTGCGCAAGCTGCTCGACTGGCGCGTCGTGCCGGTGATCAACGAGAACGACACGACCACGACCGACGAGATCTCGTTCGGTAACAACGACTTCCTCGCCGCGCAGGTCGCGATCCTGCTCGGCGCCGAGCAGCTGCTGCTGCTGACCGATGCCGAGCGGCGTGCTTCACCGCCGATCCGCGACATGATCCCGCGGCGCGAGCTGATCCCCCGGTCGGGCGACTTCGACGAGCTCGAGGGCTTCGAGATCGGCCATCACGACCTCGCCGCTCGGCTCTGGCGGGATGCGCTCGAAGGTGGTCGCCGCGGAGATGGCGACCGCGGCGGGGATCCCGACGGTGATCGCGGGCGGCCTGGTCGCCGGGAGATCGTCGGCGGCCGTGGCCGGGCGAGCCGGTCGGCACCGCGCTTCCCGCGCGGAAGGGTCGCTACTCGAGCTTCAAGCTGTGGCTGAAGTACGCCAAGCCCTCACA
>CAVZTZ010000020.1:0-96637 GCA_963778315.1 uncultured Conexibacteraceae bacterium
GGCGGAAATGCTGTTCAGAAGATCGCCCAAGAAGGACGTCGTAGCGACCCCCGTCGACCTGCCAGCCCCGTGTCCTGCGCTCCGCACCCGGCGTCAACACGTTGAACATGTCCGGTGACATCGACCTGATCTCGTCCCAATCGTCCTGACCGGGGTCCCAGTAGGCGAAGGAACGAGCGTCGAGCACCAGGTCCACCGTCTTCGTCTCGCCCGGCTCCAGCCAGACCTTGGCGAAGGCCTTGAGCTCCTGGGCGGGCGGGCCAGCCGCGTCGATTCAGGGGCCACATAGGCCTGCACCACTTCACTCCCCCCCGGTGCCCGGTGTTGACGACCGGCACGGAAACGGTAATCGGCGCGCCGGGCAAAAGGGTGGCGGCCGAAAGCGTCGGCTCTCCGATCTCACACCTGGTGTAGCTCAGGCCGTGGCCGAACGGGAACCGGGGCAGCCGCTCGCTGTGCTCGTACGCCCCGGTAGCCCATGAACACGCCCTCGCCGTAGCGCAGCTCCCCGTTCTCTCCCGGAAAGTTGGCATGCGAGGGACTGTGCTCGAGGCGAAAGGGAATCGTGGTCGGCAAGCGACCGCCCGGCTCGGACGCACCGACCAGGACGTCGGCCAACGCTCCTCCCATCTCCTGTCCCCCGAACCAGCACTGCAGTACGGAGGCGCACGTCATCGGCCCACGACATGGCGATCGGGGCCGCGGCATTGACCACCACGACGGTCCGGCCATTGGCCGCGGCCACACGGCGAATCAGCTCCTCCTGGCGGCCCGGAAGCTCCAGATCCTTGCGGTCGTGGCCCTCACTCCCGTTCTCGCCCGTCGTACCGATGCACACGATCGCCACATCGGCCTCCGCCGCCGCAGCCACGGCACGCTCGAGCAGCGCGTCCTGGTCGGCCGTCCGGAAGCCGACCCGGAACCCCGAGAGAGCATCACCGGTTCGGGCGAACTCGACCAGCAGCTCCACCGGTTCGCCCCGTTCGAACACGACCTCGGCCACGAGGTCCTGGCTGACCGTCCCGAAAAAATCGCTTCCGCCCCGGGGAGGTGGATTGTGAAACCGTCCAGAAGCAGCTGGCCGTCGACGAAGAGACGGGCCGAGCCGGCCTGAGCCAGGGCGAGTTGGAACGTGCCGCTCTCCTCGGGGACCACGATGCCTGCGACCCGCATGGACCAGTCCCCGGTCACCGTCTCCGGCGCCAGGCTGCCGAACGACACCATGCGGAGGCTGGACAGCTCGAGCCGTCTCGACGCTCGCCCCTTCGAACTCCGCGTCCCGGCAAACCGCTCGCCCCGGAAATCCATCCGGCGCCCGGAGCACGGCCTCGCCCACGACGCCGGTGCACGACGAGACCTCGCAACCCCCGCTCGAACACGATCTCCACGTCGGTGCCGCAGTGGGCGCGGAAGCGCCTCGAGCGGCGTGGTGATCCGGTACGGGGTCACCTGAGCGGACCCGCCACCCATGGTGGATGGAGCGATGGCGTGGGGGCCGATCACCGCAATGCGGTGCGAGCGGCGAGAGAGAGGGGGAGCAGTGCCATCGTTGCTGAGCAGGACCATTGATTCGGCCGCGGCCCGGCGCAACAGGAGCAGTGACTCCGCGTCGGGGAACCTTGAGATCCTGTGCCGGCTCGGGCACGTCGAGCACCCCGATCCGGTCCAGGGCGGAGAGGAGTCGGAACACGGCGGCGTCGACGTCCGCCTCGGCGACCTCTCCATCGCGCACGGCGGCGACCACGGTGGGTCCGAGGGCCCGGCCGGGTCCCGGCATCTCGAGGTCCAGCCCGGCACCCAGCGACGTCGGCCGTCTCGGCCACGGCGAACCAGTCCGTCATGACCAGTCCCTCGAAACCCCACTCCTCACGCAGGATGTCGAGGAGGAACTGCGGCTGCTGGGTCAGCCAGCGCCCGTTGAGCCGGTTGTACGCCGTCATGATGGCCAGGGCCCCGCCCTCCCGAACGGCCATCTCGAACGGGAGGAGGTAGAGCTCGCGCAGCGCCCGCTCGTCAATGACCGAGTTGATGGTGCCGCGCTCGAATTCGGCGTCATTGCCCACGAAATGCTTGACCGTGGCAAAGACGCCCTTCGACTGGACCCCCCGCACGTAGGCCGGCGGCCAGACGGCCCGAGAGCAGTGGGTCCTCGGAATAGCACTCGAAGTTGCGGCCGGCCAGGGGCGAGCGGTGGAGGTTGACCGTCGGCGCCAAGAGCCCCGCACCCGCGATCGAGTGCTTCCCGGCCGACGAGCGCGCCCAGCGCCTCGGCCAGCCCGGGATTCCAGGTGGCGCCGATGGCCGTCCCGCAAGGGATGCAGGGAGGGGGGGCCGCCGCCTCCGGGAACGAATCCCCTCGTGCCCCCGACGGCCCGTCGGTGACGTGCACTTTCGGGATGTTCAGGCGCGCGACGGCCCGGGTGGAGAAAAAGTCCTCTCCTGCTGTGAGAGCCGCCTTCTCTTCGAGTCAACGCATCGACAAGTGCCTTGACATCTGCCAATTCGTCACCCCCACAATGGCACTCTCGTTATTCGAATGCGTTATTCTGATGACTATAAGAAAGTTTCGGATGCACCGCAAGCCGCTTTTGTGAATCTGCAATTCGTTCGGGCGGCGCCGGACCATGCGGGTAGCGCCCGGTCGACCAGAGTGCACTCCCCAACCTGGCCTGATGTTGGACCGAACGGTCGGCACACTAATACTCCCTTGGCCCGAAGGGTCTTCACCCCTGTATGTCCGTTGCCCGTCGTCAGAACTCACCTTCGGTGCCCGCAGAACGCTTTCGTTTCTTATCCCAATCGATGGGATTCTGCATTGTGGTGACTTCAATGGGGACTGCACTTTGACGGCATTGCCGGAGTCCCGATTCGAATAGCTCGGAGCAGAGTTCACCAGAGAGTCGATCTGAAATGCAGCGTTCCGGGCGCCCCCGAGGCGCTCATTTCAGCGGCCGAACTGCGGGGGCCGACGAACGCAATCCCCAACCGCGAGGAGATCTTCGTCGACAGCAGATCATCGACGCCGACTGTCGACCTGTTTGCCGCCAAGGGGTATCGGGGAACCGGCGTCGCCGCGCTCGCCGATCGGGTGGGAATGACGGCTGCGGGGCTCTTGTACTACTTCGGCACCAAGGAGCGACTGCTGCGTGAAGTAGTGGCGGAGCGTGACCAAGCCGATGCCTTCGGCCCCGGAGGTGCATTTCCGGTTGATTTGACGCTCACCAGCCTTCGGCAACTGGGTCAGCACAACATGGAGACGGCCACCCTCACCCGTTTGTACGTCGTGCTCGGGGCGGAAAGCCTCGATGCCGGCGACCCGCTGCATGACTTCTTCGTGGAGCGATACGAAATCACGCGGGAGTTCGTCCGAAGGGTCCTTCAGACTGAAATAGCGCAGGGCCAGGTGCGCCGGGATGTCAACGTGGACCAGATTGCCCAAGAGGTCATCGGCGTCGTGATGGGCCTCGAGGTCCAGTGGCTGGCCGATCCGGCCCGGGTCGACCTCGCTGGGGCCATTGACGCATATATCGATCGACTCATCACGGAGTTAGCTCCCGACTGACCCGAAGGAACCGCTCCAAGAGGCCGAGAGCGTGCTTCTTGCTTTCCAAGAGTGATGTTGCGAGACTGTGAATGAGGACGCTTAGTGCCATCAAGGCGTCGGGAGGGGTTCCAATGGGACGCACGGCAATCATTTCGGTCGATGGGCACGTTCCACGGATCTCGACCGATCTACCGCAACTACGTCGAGGCGAAGCACCTCGAGGCCTACGACGATTGGGTGCCGCGCGATGGAGGCGTCGGGCCGACCAGACGCCGGGAATTGCCAAGCCAACCGCACTGGCCGTCGAGGGGCAGTGGGACTCGGCCGTGCGCTTCAAGGATCTTGAAACCCAAGGCGTGGTCGCAGAAGTGGTGTTCCCTAACGGGGTTCCGTTCCAGACCAATCAGTTCGAGGATGCCGGACACGCCCCCGACCCCGTGCTCACCCACGCTGGCAACATGGCCTATAACCGTTGGTTGTCCGACTTCTGCTCGACCGCGCCAGGACGGTTGTCGGGTCAAGCCCTCCTGCTCTTTGACGACGTAGAGCAGGCGGTGGCTGACATTCATTGGGCCAAGGAGCATGGGCTCGGCGGAATCATGATGCCCGGCTTGTACCCTGGCGGCACCTTCTTTTTCGACCCCGTGCTCGATCCGATCTGGGCGGCCATCGCCGAGACCGGTCTCCCCATCAGCCAACACGGTGGAACCGGCACGCCGACCTACACCCCACCCGGGATGGCTGCCATCCTCACACTCGCCTTCGAGCACGCCTTCTTCTCAGGACGTTCCCTGTGGCAGATGATCGTGGGCGGGGTCTTCGACCGGTTCCCCGGTCTGAAGGTGGCCTTTGTCGAGACCGAGGTGCATTGGATCGGCCCGGCGCTCAAGCACTTTGACCGCCGGATGCAAATGGGGGACGACTGGACGGCGTTTGCCTCGTACCTGCAGCGAGAACGCCAGTTCAGCCGATTGCCGAGCGAGTACTGGACCAGCAACTGCTACGCGGGAATCTCCCCCTTCCATCCCAACCAACTGCCGGTGGAGAAAATGTGGATCAACTACACACCGGACGAAGGCGGGAATTTCGCGATCCGCTCCGGCAACTCCATGTTCGGGGTGGACTACCCCCATTTCGAGTCGATCTTTCCTTCCACCATGGACCAGGTGCAGGCACTCATACACGAGCCGAGCATGACCGAAGACGACGTTTCGAAAGTACTTCGGGAACGCCGCCGAGGTGTACGGATTCGATGTGGATGGACTACGACCACATGTGGACCGGGTTGGATTCGACCTCGGCGAGGTCCTGGCACTGCACTAGAGGCCTCACGAACGGGAGGTCGACCTCGCCTTCACCACGACGTGGTACCCGAGGCAGCCACGTAGGTGACCACACGATCTTCCCCTTGATCGCGCACGTGCACGCCAAATGTTCGCCTCGGGGGTCGGTCGATGAGGACCTCGGCCACCGCCGCCACCGGGCCAATTTTCACTCGATTGAGATATCGGGCATCGAGATCGGTGATGACAAACGGATCGTCCTGATCGACCGCCGATTCGGCCGCCAACTCGGCGAGGACAGCCAATACTCCGCCCTGGACCGTGCCGAAGCTGTTGCCGACATCGTCCCTGATCATCATTTCGACTGTGCCCGGATCGGTGATGCTGGCCCCGATTCTCTCGGCCACCGGCTGACTCAGGCGCACGCTGCGGTGACTGGCACGCCCGGTCACCCCAATTTTCCGATTCATGAACGTCGCCAATGACGTGGCGAAAGGGGCCGCCTGGTGGTCCGCGGTAAGGCGAGTCTCGATCACCACGAGTGTGACCCCGGCCTTGACCAGGCGCGATTCCAAATGGACCGTCGACATCTCAGTGGGGCAGTCGATGTGCACGCTGAGGTCAGTGGTCGGATTCATGGCACCGGACGGCGGTTGACCCGCCACGAGGTCGGCGAACATCGCCGAAATTCCTATCCGGACAAACGACGTTCCCGGCACCAGCATCTCCGATGTGATGTCGGCCTTGCCGTAACTGACGCCCTGGTCGACCCAGTGCGTCAGGCCAAGCTCGCCAATGAAATGACTGTCGGGGATTGCATCAGAGACCACATTCGACATTAGCCAACTGCAAAGACACCATTGTCCCATTACAACTGGCACCGACGACAGGGAGAAAGAAGCCCAATGATCGGACTCAGCCGACCATGGAGGAGAAGAGCTTGATGACAAAAACGGTGGGTCTGGTGACAGGCGCTGGTTTCGGTATGGGTCTGGCTTCCGCGACACGAATGGCTGACATGGCGGCGTGACTTTCTTGGCGGATCTGAATGACGGTGCGGTCACCGATGCTGCGCAACAGCTATCTGATGGCAATCGACGCGCCACCATCGATGTCTTTGCCGTCGACATCACGGACGAGAGCGCATTGGCCGAGCCTCTCGTCGATCCTCTCAGAAGCCGGCACGTTGCGGGCCGTGGTGCACACGGCCGGCATCTCCCCGACCATGGCTGATTGGCGCAAGATATTTCAGGTTGACCTCATCGGGACCGCCAGGCTGACCGAAATGCTCTTTCCCCTCTCGGTCGGAGGCACCAGCATTGTCTGTTACGCCTCCATGGCACCGCTCTTGAGTCAAGACCCGGTTGATGGAGCGATTGATGCCGTACTCGATGATCCACTCCAGTTGCACTTTCTTGATCGGATTCACACCGCCGTCGGATCCTCGGTTGAAGATTCCGGGCTGGCCTATTTCTGGGCGAGGCGGGGAGTCCATCGCCTGGCCCAGCGCGAATCAATTCGATTCGGTCGACGGGGGGCTCGAGTGTGCTCAGTCTCACCGGGCATCATCGACACGCCAATGGGAAGGCAAGAATCCGCCGCTCGTACGACCAACGACCTGCTCGTTGGGGTAACCCCGCTAGCCCAGCGGGCCATGCGGAGGAGGTGAGGTCGTCGCCACCTTCCTGCTGTCAGACGAGGCGAGTTATGTCAACGGGATCGACGTCCTCGTCGATGGCGGAACCGTGGCCGCAGTGAGTCGGGGAGCTTTTGAGATGACCGAAGATTGATGGAGGTTCTCAAGCCAAGATGCGCACAGTGGGGAGGATTTCACTCCCCGCCAATCTCAAGGGAGACCGTGGCGCCATGAATCATTTCCCGGACAAAGTCTATGGGGAGCGTCGACTGCTGGCCACCAAGTTGAGGGGGGCAACGTCAGTGCCGACCTGTGGCCGCTCGAGTGGGCGGAAAACTTCCGATTCAATGGCAGCTCGGGCGACGCATGTGACCATTACCACCGATACCCCGAAGACATTGGCATCCTGGCTGAACTGGGCTCGAACGCCTACAGGTTCTCCCTCGTGGCCCCGTATTCAGCCCGAGCAGGAATACTTCTCACGGGGCCACGCTGGATCATTACCGGCGAATGATCGGCACCTGCCTCGAACTCGGGATCACACCAGTGGTGACGTACAACCACTTCACGACGCCACGTTGGTTTGCTGGATGCGGTGGATGGGGCAATGCGGATGCTCCGGCCCACTTTGCTCGCTACGCCACACGCGTCACTGACCACCTGGGCGATCTGTTGTCATGGGTCTGCACGCTCAACGAGCCGAACATCATGTCGATGATGCAACACACGGGCATAGTGCCAATGGGGACGACCGATCGGGAGCCAGTCGACGAAACGGTGAAGTCAGTCGAAGCTGGCGTGGGCGGTTTCGATCCGGCACGTTTCCGCATGGGACTGATCTCGGGCGACGTGGAGCGAATGGCAGCCGCACACCGACTGGCGGTGGAAGCGATCAAGGCCGGGGCGCGGTGATCCCCTCGTTGGCTGGACGCTCGCCCTGATAGATCTCCAGGCGGCCGAGGGGGGCGAGCAGCAGTGCGAACGGTCCCGACAGGGCGGCCAACTCGACTGGTTGTCAGTCTCTCGTGACGACGACTTCGTAGGGGTCCAAGACGTACTCGCGCAATCGCATCGGCCCGAACGGCAGCCTTCCTCCGGCCGAGGGAATGGACACTATGCAGACGGGATGGGAGGTCTACCCGGAGGCACTCGGGCACTCCGTCCGGCTGGCGACCGACCACGCAGGGGTGCCTATCCTCGTGACCGAAAATGGCATGGCCACCGATGACGACGAGGCTCGGATTGCCTACACGCAGGCCGCACTCGAAGGACTCGCGGGGTGCATCGCCGATGCTCCGACCGGACGATGCCCGCCGCGATCGAGCTCGAGGGACAGACCCCCGCCTCGATGCCGGTCCCCGAGCCGGAGGAGTCGGAGTCGGAGCCGGAGCCGGAGTCGGAGTCGGAGGGATTGGAGGAGGAGTTTGACTCGGAGGAGCCGGAGGAGTTCCAGCAGGGATTTGAGGAGCCCGAGGGGTTCGAGCATGACCCGATGGCGCCGGTCACCGCAGAGGACGATCCCTGGTTCGTTGGCGATGAGGAGCTCGCCAGCACAAGCCTGCTGACCGCCGTGATGCCGGAGCTGGCCGAGCCGGCAACCGCCCCCGGACCGACGATGCCCGAGACCGGCGGTGCGACGCTCGTCGTGCGGTCCGTCGCCGAGACCGACGTTGCGCAGGGTCAGCCGGCGATCGGGACCGTCGACCCGGGCGCGTCGGTGAGTCTTCGATTTCCTGCTGCGCAACGTCAGCCGCGTCGTCGACAACTACGACCTGGTGGTTGCCGGGCTGCCCGATGGCTGGGCCGCGGTGGCGCCGGAGACGGCCTACCTCGTCCCGTACGGCTCCGGCGGCACCAGTGATCAGCTCGTGCGCGTGACCGTGACCCCGCCCCGGTCAAGCGAGGCCGAGGCGCGGATCTGGCCGTTTGAGCTGATCGCACTGTCACGCGCCGGCGGCGGGATCGCGGCCCGCTCGACCGCCGGCGTCGACGTCGGTCCCTTCAGCGCCTGGGAGCTGACACCGGTCCCGGCCCTGCGCGCCGGCCGCCTGTCGGGGCGCTACTCGGTGACCGTCGCCAACCTCGGCAACGCGCCGACCGAGCTGTGGCTGTACGCGACGGAGCCCGAGAACAAGCTGCGCGGCCGCTACGCCGACACGATGCTGCCGCTCTCGGCGGGCGAGAGCCGCACCACCGAGCTGACGGTCCGCGTGCCGCGGCCACGGCCGCTCGGCCGCGCGGTCGAGCATCGGGCGACGCTCGAGGCGCTGCCGGACGAGCCCGAGCCTGAGGAGCCGCGGCCGCCGTTCAAACAGCGGTTGAAGAAGTACGTCTCTCCCGGCAGCGTCAGCGTCGGTCCGCACGGGGTCGTGATCCGCAAGCCACGGGCACGGATGCCGCGACCCCCGCAGCGGCAGCTGAAGCTCGAGGACCTCAAGCGCCTGTCGCCCGCATCTGGTCCGGTCGGACCTGCGACCCAGACCCAGGTCACGTTCCGCCAGAAGCCGCTGATCCCGACGTGGCTGCTGCTGCTGGCGCTGCTGATCGCGGCGCTCGTCGCCCTCTACCTGCTGACCCGTGACCACCGGGTCGAGGTGCCGGAGCTGGTCGGGCTACGCAGCACGTTCGTCGCCCAGCAGCGCGTCCAGGCGCGCGGTCTGACGCTCGATCAGACGCTGCGCCGCGACGTCACGACGCTCGTCCGCCCCGGGACGATCGTTGCCCAGTACCCGGAGGCCGGCAAGAAGGTCAACAAGGGCACGCAGGTGACGCTCGAGGTCGCCGTCGGCAACGGGATGGAGACCGTTCCCAATCTGTCAAACAAGACCCGCGCGAAGGCCGACACGGAGCTCCGCAAGCACGATCTCAGCCTCGGGGACGCGGAGCCGGTGACGGCACCGCTGTCCTGGGTGGTCGCCTCGCAGATCCCCGTTCCGGGGTTGTCGGTCGCCGACGGCACGCCGATCCAGGTTTTCCTGAAGGCGCCGCCGAAGACGAAGGCGCAGCTCGCAGCCGAGGCGAACTCGGGCACGACCACGACCACAGCGGCGGCGGCGAGCATCACGGTTCCCGCGGTGTCGGGCGAAGGCGAGGAGAAGGCGGCGGACGCCGTCGATCACGCCGGCCTCGTCCCGCAGATCAAGGACCTCGTCAACGTGGCGACGCCGGGCAACGTCTTCAAGCTGTCCCCCGCCGCCGGGACGAAGGTCGCCAAGGGCAGCACGGTGACGCTGTCGGTGTCCGAGGGGATTCCCGACATCGCCTTTGACAACGGCACCAAGATCACGATCGCCGATCCCAAGACGGGCGCCGTGCTCCAGACCGCAAGCGGCCCCGATCCGGTCGCGATCGAGCCGTCGTTCTCGCCCAACGGGCAGCAGTTCGTGTACCGGTCCGACACGCGCGTGTTCCTGGCGCCGACCGACAAGCCGTCATCGGCGACCGCGATCTATCAGGGTCCCTACGAGTACACGAACGTGACGTTCGCACCGGATCCGACCGGGAACGTGCTGGCGCTCGTACGCCAGCTGAACGGCGTCGGCGAGCTGTGCCTGGCGTCGCTCACCGGCGATCAGCTCGACGCGAGCTGCCTGCCGGATGACGGTTGGAACCTCGGACGTGACATCGCCTGGGCGCCGGACGGCAAGGAGATCCTCGTGTTCGGCGCCTCCCCGTCTGACTCCAGCACGTTCGGAATCGTCGAATACACCTCGAAGGTCGCGTTCTCAACCAATCCGGCGGACTGGACCGGCGGCCAGATCGAGACCGATGTGACCGAGTCCGGGGAGGGCGTGATCGCCGCTGCGTTCTCCCCGAACGGCAAGAAGGTCGCGCTCGTCAACAACCTCACCTCGCCGCAGTTCGAGGTGACGATTGTCAAATCAGGCGCGCTCGATCCGACCAACGGCAAGACCCTGCCGCTCTCCGCCTGCTGGGTCGCCTGGCGCCCCGACGGCAAGGACCTGGCCGTGATCGAGGGCAACCCGACCTGCTCCCAGGCGACCGGAACGGTCGTGCAGTTCCCGCTCGCCAAACCACGGGATCAGTTGCAGGTCGCCAACGGCGCCACCGACGCGGTCGCCTATCAGGGCCTGAGCATGGAGAGCTCCCCGTGAACGGGCGCCCGTGCCTGGTCGAGGAGCTCGAGTCGGCGTTCCTTCCCGGTGACGGCCCGCTGCCGCACGTCCTGCGACGGCCGGGCCGGCGCTCGGCGTGCGTGCGTCTCGGGGCGGAGCCCGCGTCGCTTGTGTTCGCACTCGATGGCAGCCGCGAGCTCGAGCAGGTGGTGGCTGACGCCCGCGCCGCCCACGGACACGACGGCCCGGCGCTGCTGGTGAGGCTGCTGGCCGAGCTCGGCGAGCGCGGCTTCCTGCGCGGCGTCGCTGCGGCTGACATCGGTGACGCACCTCCGGCGGGACTGCTGACGCGGGTGTTCCGTCCACGCCGGTGGCGGTGGCGGCGAGCGCCGGCGGCGATCGAGCGGATCTACCGTCGCGGTGGCTGGCTGTTCGTGACGCGACCGGCCGGAGCGGGGTTTGTGGTGCTGGCCGCCGCCGGGCTGGCCGCGTTCGTGGCGCTGATCATCCGCGGTGGGGTCAGCCCGTTGCTGGTCGGCGGCGAGCTCGGGATCGGCGCGGCCTGCTTTCTCGGCGGCAGAGCGGCGCTCGTCGGATTCCACGAACTCGCGCACGGCCTGGCGCTGCAGCGGTTCGGGCACCGCGTCGCCGGCGCCGGGATCAGCCTGATGGCGATCTTCCCCTATGCCTACGTCGACACATCGCCGGCCTGGCTCGAGCGCCGCCGACGGCGACTCGTCGTCACCGCGGCCGGGCCGCTGTGCGACCTCGTGCTCGGCGGCACGGCAGCGATCGCGGCGCTGCTGACCCACGGCATCCCCTCCGAGATCGGCTACCAGCTGGCATTGGCCGGATACCTGGCGGCGCTGCTCAACCTCAACCCATGCCTTGAGCGTGACGGCTACTACCTGCTGGCCGACGCCCTGCAGCTGCCCGGACTCCGGGGCGCCGCCCTCGGGGAACTGACCCGGAGCCTGTCGGGGTCGCAGGCTCCGGGTCCCCGGGCCGACGCTGCGCAGGCCGCCCCACCCGCCCGGGTATACAGAGCGTCCAGGCGTTTCACCCCGCTGCTCTGGTTCGGCTGCGCCGTGGTGGCCTGGGGCGTGATCGGCTCCGGGCTGATGATCTCCTCACTGTGGGGCGGGCTCTCATCACTTGAGGCGGTCGTGCCGCGGGATCTCTCGCTGGGCCTGCTGCTGGGGTTGTGGCTGCTGCTGCTGACCCCGACCGGTCTGCTCGTTGGCCGGCCGCTCGCGCAGCGGGCGCGGCACCGGCAGCGCGAGGCGAGTCCCCGCCGGGCCGCCGGGGCGGGGACCGAACCGCCGGCAGCCGCGGCCTCGACCCGTGATCCCGATGCGCTCTCCCGGGACCGCTCGCCGATCGTCCGCCTCGCCCGGCAGGTGCTCGACGACGCATCGCTGCGCCAGCGTGTCCGCGCGCTCGGGCCACCGCCCCAGTTCGAGGCGCTCGGTGACCGTGAGCTGCGCTCGAGTGTCGCCGGCGTGGTGCTGGCGGCAGGCGGCGAGAGTCTCGGGCTGACCCACGCGATCGACGTCGTCACGCCGGCGATCGGCAGCGCCGCCCACGGCGTGATCGCCGACACGAACCTGTCCCAGCTTGGGGCACTGCTCGGCATCCATCACTCGGACACCCCGTCAGCGCCCGGTCTCGAGCAAGCCCTCGGACCAGCCGATGCCTCCAAACCCGAGCCGCTGCTGTATGAGCCGGCCGGCACCACCGCCTCGACCGGCGGGGCGACGGCGGTATCCGCCGACGCCAGTGACGCCGCCGCATCGACCGTCTATGACAACGCGCTCGGGACCGGGCTGTCGCTGCCGCCCTGGCCGGGGGATGGCGTCGGCCAGGTCGGCATCGCGCACTGGATGGCGGCGGGCGCCAAGTCGGCCGGACTTCCCGGACCGCTTCCGGTGATGGCGGCGCTCGTCGAGTCGAACCTCGACAACAACGCCTGCTGTGACCTCGACTCCAAGGGCTACTTCCAGATGCGGGAGAGCATCTGGAACATCCCGCCCTGGACCAATTACTTCGAGGAGCCGGACCTGCAGCTCGCCTGGTTCATCCACCAGGCGCTCGATGTCCGTGAGCAGGCTGTCGCCGCCGGCGACCCGAGCTTCGGCGACAACTCCTCCGAGTGGGGCAACTGGATCGCCGACGTCGAGAACCCGGCCGCCCAGTTCCGCTACCGCTACCAGCTGCGGCTCTCCGAGGCGGAAGGGTTGCTCGCCCAGCCGGATACGGCGTCGGGCAGCGGATCGCTCGTCGACGTGACCACCTCCGACGGTGACGCGACGGCCGCCGGTACCGGCGCGGCCGACGCGGGTGACACCGGCGCCGCGGGTACGGCCACCACCCCCGGAACCACCCAGACGGTCACCGTCATCGAGACGATCACACCCACGCCCGCGGGTACGGACACGACGGTGACCGACACAACCACGACGGCGGACACAACCACGGCCGCCGACACAACCGACGGCCGCAGACACGACCACGGCCGCGGACACGACCACGACCGCGGACACAGATACGACACCACACCGGCCACGACTCGAGATTCGACAGCCGGCACCGAGGGCTCGAGCCCCGCCGGCGAGCCGAGCTTCAGCGCGGTCCAACCCGCCGAGCACAGAGACGGAGACGCCGGCCAACGGCGAGCCGACGTTCACTGCGGGGTGAGCGATGGTGCGACCCCGACGCCTCGCCCTCGCCGTGACGCTCGCGATGGCCGCATGCGCCGGCGTCGCGATGCCCCCGGCCGCGTTCGCCCAGCCCGTCCCCGTCCCGTGCACCGCGACAACGCTCGTCACGGACCTCCTCACCGCGTACGCAACGCCGGGCACGACCGAGACGCTGTCGCTGGCGGCCGGCTGCACGTACGAGATCCCCAATCCGGCGAGCACGGAGAACCCCGGCGGGGCCTACTACGGCACCGACGGCACCCCATTTGACTGGTACGGGCCCAGCGGCCTGCCGGCGATCGACGGCACGATCACGATCGACGGCAACGGTGCGACCCTCGCGGGCTCCTCGGACTGCCGCTTGTTCTTCGTCGCGGCCGACCCCACAGACCCGAACACACCGGACTTCACCTCGCCGGGCGCCGGCTCGTTGACGCTGGAGGATCTCTCGGTCACCGGCGGTGACGCCCAGGGCGGTAACGGCGTCGGGCCGGGTGGAGGCGGCGCCGGGATGGGCGGCGCGGTCTTCAACCAGGGCCAGCTGACCCTGGATCAGGTGACGCTCGACCAGAACACCGCCGTGGGCGGCGACTCGACGAACCCGGCCGAGAGCGGTGCCGCCGGCGGAGGCATCGGCACGGCTGCCACAGGATCGACCGGCGGCGGCTTCGGGCCCGGGTCGTTCGGAGGCGCGCCCGGTGGCGCCGGGTCCACGAACGGGTCCGGCGACGGCGGCGGCGGCGGCGGGTTCACGCCGGCGGAGGCCGGGCAGCCGGCGCCCGCAACCGGCCCCGGCGCCGGCGGCGGCCCCGCCACTGGCCTCGGCGGAAACGGCAACATTGGCGGCACGTCAAGCAAGGGCGGAGACGGCAGCGGCGGTGGCGGCGTGGAGTTCGCCTTCGGCGGTACGGGCGCAGCGTTTGGTGAGGGAGCCGGCCTGGGCGGCGGAGGCGGCGTCGGCGGCGGCGGGGGTGGCCAAGGCGGCGGCGGCTTTGGCGGCGGCGGCGGGAACGGCGGTGACGGCGGCTTCGGCGGCGGTGGCGGTGGCGGGAATCCGTCCGGTGACCCGATCGGCGGCTTCGGCGGCGGTGACGGCGGCACAGCGGGCAACCCGGAGGGCCCTGTCGGCGGCGGCGGAGCGGGCATGGGCGGCGCCATCTTCAACATGCTCGGCTCCGTCACGATCGTCAACAGCACGCTGGCGGGCAACATTGCGGTCCCCGGGATCACCGAGGCCGGCGGGACCTCCGGCAACGGCGAGGGGCTCGGCAACGACATCTTCAACCTCGACGGGTCGCTGACCCTGACCAACGACACGTTCCCCGGGATCAACCGCAACGGCGGCGCCGTCGGCAATGACGTGTACTCGCTCGGCTACTACTCAGACGCCGGATTCGCAAACGCGCTCGTCAGCGCGCCGGAGGCGCTCACCACCGTCACCGACAGCATCATCTCCGGCAACGGCCCAGCGTTCATCGCCAACGTCCCGAAGCACACCGCCACCAGCCTCAACGTCGGCACCGCGGCCAGCGAGGCCGACGGAGCCGACCTGATCACGTCGTCCTCCGTGAGCTTCACCGGCCCCGGAACCGTCAGTACGACCGAGCCGAGCCTCGAAGCATTCGGCACCTACGACGGGTCCACACTGGAGACCTCGCCCCCGAACCAGGGAAGCCCGGCGATCGGCGCCAGCGGTTGCCTGCAGTCAACGGATGAGCTCGGCAACCCGCGTCCCAGCCAGCGCTGCACGCTCGGGGCAGTCGAGGTGGAGCAGCCGCCGACGGTGACGATTGCCGCCCCCGCGAGCGGCGTGGCCTTCACCAAGGGGCAGGTGGCCGCCGCCGATTACAGCTGCGACGAGGGGACGAACGGGACCGGGCTGGCCGCGGCCGGCGCTGGCTGCCAGGGATCGACCCCGGACGGAGGGCCGATCCCGACCGGCACGCCGGGTCAGAACACGTTCACCGCCACCGCCACGAGCACCGACGGCTTCACGACCTCGCAGACCGTCGATTACATCGTCGAGGGCGTCCCGACCTCCACAATCGGGACCCCGACCGCCGGCCAGACCTATGGGCTCGGAGAGACCGTCGATTCCAATTACGTGTGTGTCGATGGGATCGACGGCCCCGGGCTCAAAGCCGGCAATAACGGATGTGCCGGCACGGTGCCCTACGGCTCAGCGATCGACACGGCCACGGTCGGCACGCACAGCTTCGCCGTCACAGCGACGAGCACCGACGGGCTGACGCATACCGAGACGATCTCCTACGCGGTCGCGGCACCACCGACCGCCACGATCACCAGCCCGGCCAACGGCGCCACCTACACCGCGGGACAGGTCCTGTTCACCTCATATTCCTGCGCCGAGGGGAAGGACGGGCCGGGGCTCGCGATCGGCTCGATCGGTTGCAGCGCCCAGATCCCGGACGACGTCGCACTCGACACGAGTACCCCCGGGACCTACGAGCTGACGCTGACGGCCACCAGCAGCGACGGCCTCAGCGCCAGCACGACCGTCACGTACATGGTCGCGGCACCGCCCTCGGCGACCCCGGCCGCGCCGACACCCACCATCACGATCCCGCAGACAGCGCCGGCCGACACGCTCGCGCCGGCGATCACGATCAGCGGTTCGACGCTCACCTGTGGGCCAGGCACGTGGACGCCGGCGCCGGCTGGCTACGCCTACGCGTGGACCCGCGACGGCACGACCGTCCTCGGGGCGACGCGCGCCACCTATAGCCTCGGCCCACTCGACCAGGGCGCGACGCTCGCCTGCGAAGTGGACGCCAGCGACAGCGCCGGCACCGGAGCCCCTGCCGCGAGCGCGACGTTGGCGGTTGCTGCCCACGCGAGCCGCGGCTGCCCGCTGGCGACGGGCGGGATCAGCGGCGACACGGTCGGCCTCGCGCGGCTCGGGATGACCCGGACCGCCGTGCAGCGCGCCTACCGGCACTCGACCGCGACCCACACCGCAAACGCTGAGCGGTTCTGTCTGACGCCGAGCACGGTCGCGGTCGGTTACCCGACGGCGAAGCTGCTGAGCGCCGCCCATGTGCGCCGCGCCCGGCGACCCGCCGCGGCCAAGCGGGTGATCTGGATCCTCACCGGCGCGCCCCGCTACGCGCTGCGTGGGATCCGGCCTGGCGCCACGCTGACGGCGGTCGAGCAGGCATTCCCGGATGGGAGCTCAACGCTGATCGGCTGGACCACGTGGTACCTCGCCCCGGATGGCCGCTTCACCGCGATCATCGCCTCCGAGGGCGGTGCGGTTGAGCAGGTCGGCGTCGCCCAGACGCGCTTTGCCCACACCGCACGGGAACGCTCATTGCTGACCGCCGCGCTCAGCTGACTGGCGCACCTGACCGCCGGCTGCTGCTGACTGCCGGCCTCAGCTGGCCGGCGCCGACGGTCCTGCGCTGAACGAGGCGCCCGGGTCGAGACCGAGCGCGGCCACCGCCGCAACGGTCCTCAGCAGCACGGTCCGCGCTCGCGCCACACGGCGCGCTGCCGCCGGCGACCCAACCATCGAATCCTCAGTCCAGGCCGATCCCAGCCGACCGAGCGCGCTGGCCAGCAGCAGCACCTCGATGCGGGCGCCGGAGCTCACCGGCGCCGCCTGCAGTGCTCCCTGTTCGGCGATGAATCCCTGGCCGAGCAGGCGCGCGGCGGCGGCGCGTGCAGGTCCACCGACCGCCGCCCGCAGGGCGCGCGTACCGGCGGCCACGGTCGGCGCGGTCAGCGCCAACGCCCCGCTGACGAGGCGCCTGTCGGTGACCGACGGTCCGTGAGCGAGCCCGCCGCTGACGGTCCCCGCGATGCTCAGGCACTGCCGGCGTTCCGGCACACCGCGGCAGACGACGGTCGCGAGCCGGTCACCACCGACCGGAACCGCTACCACCTCACCGGCCCGGGTGCCGACCCGCAGCGCGCCATGCCCGGCCACATCCACCGCGCCGGTCGCTGCCTGGGCCAGCGACTGCAGGAGTGCTGGGGTCATGGTCGAGCTGCCGACCCCGACACCGGTTCCGCGGGCCGCGCCCGTTGGCGCGGCCGCCACTGCCACCGTCACCCCTGGGACAGGCGCCCGAAACCCCTTGGCGGTCCGGTGCCACCCGTGCGGCACGTGGACCGCGACGGGGCCATCGCGCAGCGCTCGTCCGTGCCGAACCAGGCCCGTCACGGCAGCCGCCGACGCGGTCAGAACCGGTCGCGGCCGACCGCTCGCGTTGAGATGACGCCCGGCGGACCCACCGCCGTGCCCGAGCAGCAGCACAACCCCGGCCACCGCGACCGCAACCACGAGCGCGGCAACCACAACCGCGGCAACCACCACCGCCGCAGCCCGGCGCCGCACTGGCCGTCGACGCGCATCGAGCCTGGCGCTGAATTCGGCCGCCGTCATCGCCTATGCGAGCGCGATGACCTGCCCCGGGAACACGACCGACACGTTCCCCGGCGGGCGTGAGTCGGTGATGCCCTGGACACCCTCGAGCAGCAACGGCCGGCCCGCGCACATGCCGACGAGCGACTGGCCCGCCCCGGGCGCCGGGATCTCCGAGACGACGTTCGTGCACGGACTCGTCGCCGGGGTCGTCGGCAACCCGCAGCCGACGATCGGCGCGCCGACGAGATCCCCCTCGGCCAGCGCTGGCGCGCCGCCGACCAGCACGATCATCTGCTTGGGGATGATCTGCACCTGCCCGCCGTGCGAGCAGATCAGCTTTGCCTCGGCATTGAGAACCGGCACGGGCACAGGGTCAGTGTCACGCCCCGCACCACCATTGCCTAGGGACCTTCGGGCAGGTGTCCGGGCGAAGTGAGGCGGTCCTCACGACCGTGGGCGGGCCGTGATCCGCCCCGGGCCGCCCGAGGGTGCTCGAAACAACAAAGCGACGCCGAATCAGGCGCTCCTGCGTTTCGAGACCCCTGAGGGCGCCCGAAACGCATGAGCGCCGTTTTGGCACCCGCTCCTACGTTTCGGGCGCCGTAAAAACCGGTGCATCACCCGAAGCCGAACCCGATCCCAACCCCCAACTCGATCCCGACCCCCAACTCGATCCCGACCCCCAACTCGATCCCGACCCCCAACTCGATCCCGACCCCCAACTCGATCCCGACCCCCAACTCGATCCCGACCCCGACCCGGGACCCCGACCCGCTCACCCTGGCGCCGGCAGATACCCGTCGGCCGGGCAGGTGATGACCTTGCCGGTGATCGGGCTGATGCATTCCTCGACGACCGCCGGCAGCAAATGGTGGCTGCGCATCCGAAGCGTGACGTAGCGGCCGACCGCGAGCTGCGCCGTGATCCTGATCGTCAGCTTCGTCCCAACCGGCAGTGGGTGTTTCTTGAACAACGGCGCCAGGGCGACCGACGCCTTCGCGGCTGAGTAGTTCTTGACGTAGCTGCGGAAGGGGCAGCCGTGGAGCGCCGGCGTCGTACAGGTGATCGACAGGCCACTGTCCTGCGGCAGGTCGACAGGGGTCAGCGTGGCGACGATGGTGTCCTCGCCCTCGAAATTGAAATCGTCGCGGATCTCCGAGGTGACGAGCGGGTACGGCGCGGCCTTCCCGTCGCAGACCTGACCGGGAATCACGTAGGTGCAGGCGGCGGTGGTCGTGGTTGTCGTGGCGCTCGGGTTGGTGACCGTCGCGCAGTTGCTGTCGGTCGTGTCGGTCGCGTTGATCTCGACGACCGAATCACCGGTTCCGCAGCTGATGTGATCGCCGTTGCCGCTGGTCGCGTTGATCTGGTCGGCCCCTCCGTTGCCCTCGATCGTCGTGTTGCCGCCGCTGCCCGAGTTGATGATGTCGTTGCCGCTACCGCCGATCAGGGTGTCGGTGCCGCTGCCGCCGGTGATCTCGTTGCCGCCCGAGCCACCGGTGAGGACGTTGCTGGCCCCGTCGCCGGTGAGGATGTTGTAGCCGCCTCCGCCGATCACGTTGTCGATGCCGGTGAGCGAGTCGTTCTCGCCCGGTTGACCGTTGCCTGTCGACGCCCCCGATCCGCTCAGCGTCACGGTGACGCCCTGCCCGGGGCCGCGGTTCGCGTAGCTGACCGTGTCGTCGCCGCCCCCGCCGATGATCGTGTTCGCCCCCCAGCCGGCGACGAACATGTCGGTGCCCGTGCCGCTCTGCATGTAGTTGTCGCCGTCGCCGCCGGTGAGCGTGTCGGTCCCGTTGCCGACGACGAACGTGTCGTTGCCGTCGCCGCCGGTGAGCAAGTCGTTACCGTTGCCGGCGGTAACGTCATCGTTGCCGGCGCCGCCCGTGAACGTGTCGTTGCCGTTGCCGAGCACGAAGGTCCCACCGCTGTTACCGGCGGTGACCACGTCGGTGCCGTCGTTGCCGATCGCCGACTGGATGTTCGTCAGCTGGTCCTGGGTCGCCGGGACGCCACCGGTCGGACCGCCGAGCCCGTTGGCGAGGTCGATCGTCAGCCCGGTCGAGGCGGGAACGTCGGCGTAGTCAATCGTGTTGTCCGAGCCGGGGCCGCCGTTGATCACGTCCGGGCCGCCGTTGGGGATGAAGGTGTTGTTCCCGGGACCGCCCGTGAGGACGTCGGCGCCATCGCCCTGGGCGATCATCGTGTCGCCGCCGGAGCTCCCGGTCAGGGAGACGATGTTGGTGATGTGCGCGGTCGTCTCGTTCCCGATCAGGACGCTGGCGCCGCCGTTGACCATCGTCAGCGTCAGCGGTGTCGCCACCGCCAGGAAGTCGAGCGAGCTGTCGCCGCCGGCGCCGCCGTTGACGTTGCCGCCGTTGATCGTCTGTGTCGTCGAGACCGCATGGATCAGGTCATTGCCGCCGCCGGCGTCGATCGAGCCGCCGGCCGTGATCGTCGAGTCACCACCCGCGCCGTCGATGTTGAGCATCGACTGCGGGGCGTAGATGTAGTTGTCTCCGGCGGCGAGGTCCAGCGTGCCGGTCGTCGCGCCGGTCGCGAGGTTCATTGACATCGTGCCGCCCTCGGTCGCCTTGTTGTCGAGCTTCATCGACGCGATCGTGCCGGTCGCATCGAGCGCGTCGTCACCGGACCCCGGGTCGATCTCGAGCGTGCCGAGCGTCACCGACGAGAGATTGAACTGATCGTCGGCGTTGCTGCCGGTGATCTCGAGCGTCTGCGTCTGCAGCCCGGAGATGCTGACGTCGTAGCCGGTGGTGATCTCGAGCTCCGTGCTGACGTCAGTGGTCGGGCAGCTGGTCGCATCGTTGGCGCTCCTACAGCCGGACGGGGTGTCATCGGCGACCGGGGTGAAGCTGATGTTGGCGCCATTGACGGTCGCGGTCACCACGACCTCGTTCTGCGGCTCGGTGCTCGCCGCGATCTCGAGCGTCCCGCTGGTCCTGCCGGCTGTCAGGGTGTACGCCGCCGCCGTGCCCGTCACGCAAACGCCGACCGCCGCAACGCACAGAACCCCGACACAGAGAACCCGGACACAGAGAACCCTGAAGGTGCTCCTCAGCATGCGCCCACCGCTCCCCCGGGGATCTGGCACTGGATCGACTCCTTCGGCGTGTTCCCCTTCCTGAAGGTGAACGTGTAGAAGCGGGAGATCGCGCCCGGCTCCGCCAGCTCGAGCTCGAACTTCACCCCGGAGGCGACCGGCACGTCGCCGAACAGACCGAGCAGCGAATACGTCGCCGTCTGCGTCGTGATGACCTCGGCGCTGCGCCGGAACGGGCAGGCGCTGAACTTCGTGCTGTCACACAGCGCGACGATGCTCGTGTTGGCCCCGACCTTGCTCAGCTGCAGCCGACGCACCCGCGTGTAACCCTTCTTCTTCGCGGCGCTGAACGATGTGCTGAGCGTCGCCGAGATCGTCGCGTAGGTGACCGGCGGCGGAGCGGATGTTGTTGTCGTCGTCGTGATCGGCGTGTTGCCGCCGAGGGTCGGCGCCGGCAGCACCACCGTCGAGCAGTTGTTGATCGTGTCGATCGCCGCGGCCAGGACCGTGTCGTTGCCGCCGCAGGTGACCGTATCGGCGATTCCGTTGCGGACGTTGACGAGGTCGCTGCCCGTGCCGGTCGTGATCGTGTCGGCGCCCGTGCCGGCGTCGACGTCGTCGGTGCCGTTGCCGGTCGTGATCGTGTCCTGTCCGGAGCCGCCGTAGATCGTGTCATCGCCGCTGCCTCCGACGAGCGTCTCGGGCCCGGCGCCGCCGATCAGCGTGTCGGGCCCGGCGCCGAGGATCGCCTCCTGGATCGAGACGAGCCTGTCGGTGGCGTTGCCGTTGGTGGCGCTGTCGGTCGCGAGGTCGACCGTGACCTGGTCGCTGGCGGGCGTGTTCGCGAAGCTGACGATGTTGGCCCCGGGTCCGCCGCCGCCCTCGATCGTGTCGTCGGCCGTCCCCGGCTCGAACGTGTTCTGCCCGGAGCCGCCCTCGAGGATGTCGTTCTGGGCGTTGCCGATGAAGGTGTTCTGGCCGGAGCCTCCGACCGCATTGTTGATCCCGGAGATCACCTCGTCCTGCCCGGAGGTGCCGGAGTCGGCCGCCCCTGTCAGGTCGATCGTCACGTTGGCGCTCTGCCCGGCGAACGAGACCGTGTCCTCGCCGCCCTCCCCGACGATCACGTTGTGCCCGGTTCCGGCGTCGATCAGGTCATCGCCGGTCTCCGCGTTGATGTAGTAGTTGCCCGTGCCGGGATCGATCGTGTCCTGACCTGACCCGCCGATCAGCTCGCCGCTGCCGCTGCCGCCGGTCAGGGTGTCGTTCCCGTCGCCGCCGATCACGTTCTGGAAGTCACTGATCTGCGTGGTCCCGGCGCTCGTCACCGCGGTTCCCGTCCCCAGGTTGACCTGGACGGCGGAGCTGTCGGACGCGTAGCTGATCGTGTTATCGCCGCCCGGGCCGCCGTCGAGCGTGTCGAGCGTCCCTTCGGCGTCGAACGTGTTGTTGCCGGCGGTGCCGATCACCTTCGCGACGTTCGCGATCGTCTGGCCCAGGACCGAGACCGTCGTCGACTCCGGGAACGAGAAGGTGGCGCCGGTCGGGTCGGCGCTGAAGTCGATCGTGTTCTCACCGCTGCCGAACTGGATCGGCCCGGTCAGCACGCCTGAGGACGGCATCTGCACGGTGTCGTTGCCGGCTCCGCCGATGAACCCCTGGATGTTCTCGAGCGTGTCGACGACCTTGTTCGGCATCGTTGCCTGAATCGGCGTGGAGGCGAAGTCGACGTCGACGCCGTTTCCGGCCGGTTCGTCGGCGAAGCTGACCGTGTTGTCATCGCCGGTGCCGCCGTCGAAGGTCCCCTGCTGCAGCCCGGGGATCAGCGTGTTGGCCCCGGCGCCACCGGTCGCGCTCGCGAAGTCCACGATCGACCAGGTCCCGTTGGGGGCGCTCGCCTCGTGACCCATCAGGTCGATCGTGACCCCGTCGGCGGGTGGCTCGAACGCGAAGCTGACGGTGTTGCCGGTCCCGGAGCCGCCGTCGAGGTTGCCGCCGCCGGCCCGTCCCTCGACCGTGTTGACGCCGCTGCCCCCGATCGCGTTCTCGAACCCGGGGATCTGCGACGTGTACGTGTTCGCGCCGGCGGTCGCGACGGCCGTCCCGGCGGTCAGGTTGATGTCGAGGTTCTGCGTGTCGCCGGAGTAGTTGATCGTGTTGTCGCCGCCGCCGGCGTTGATCGTCTGCGAGTCATATGTCGTCTCGACGATGTCGTTGCCGGCGGTCGCGTCGAAGGTGTCGACGCCCGTGAACGACGCTCCTCCCCCTGACGAGATCACGGTCGGGCTCGTGTACAGGAACGTGTCCCCGGTGGGGTCACTGCTGAGATCGAGCGTGTTGGTGGCGCTGCCGCTACCCATCTGCACGCTGACGCCGAGCTGCGTTGTCGCCAGCTGCACGGTGTCCCCGCCGGTCCCGGTGTCGATCGTGACGGTGTCGCCGCTCGCGAACGTCGTGCTCGCCAGGTCGACAGCGCCCGGCCCGTTCCCGGTCGTGACGGCGACCGTGGAGGACGCCCCGATGCTCGCGTTGTCGAGCTCGACGTTGTCGGTGCCGTCGCCGGTTCCGACGGTGATGTTCGAACTGCCCTCGTCGGTCAGGCCGCTGAGGTTGACGGTGTCATTCCCCTCGCCGGTGTTGACCGTCAGCGGCGTATTCGCGTCGAGCGTCAGGTTCGCGAAATCGATGTTGTCCTGCTGTCCGGCGAGGTCGGAGGCGGTGACCGTGATCGGCGCCGCGATCTGGCCCGTCATCCCGTTGAACTCCACCGTCGAGGCGCCGCCGGTGTCGGCTGTGATCGGCTGGCTGATCCCGCCGGTGACGCCCGTGAAGTTGAGCGTATTGGCGGTTCCGCTCGCCCCGCTGGTGCCGTAGTCCAGCTGGGTGGTGAAGGTGCCGTCGACGGTCAGGTCGTCGACGCCGCCGCCGAGGTCGACGGTCGCGCTGGTGATGTCGAGATCGCCGAGGATCACGGTCTGCGTCTGCGTGCCCGACGAGTCGGAGCCGTCGATCGTGATCGTCGTGATCCCGGAGCACTGCATCTCCTGGCCGGCGGCCGTGCAGTTGGGGGGCAGGACCGCGGGCGGCGTGGGCTGCTTGACCCCGGTCAGGACCAGCTCGCTTGAGTTGCCGCTGGCCGACATGGAGTCGGGTCCGTCGATCGCAAACGTCAGGCTCGATGAGGTGTAGCTGCTGATCTCGACCACCGCCTGGGCGGGAGCGGCCATGACCATCCCGCCCGCGACTGTGATCCCCCCGGCCAGGACAGCGATCAACCAGCGACGCAGCATCGCACCGTTACAGCGTGCCGCCGCCGCCGCTGACCACGCCTCCGCCGCTCTTCTTCTTGGACCCACCGGACCCGGAGCTCGACGAGCTCGAGCCCGAGGAGCCCGACGAGGAGGGTGTGCTCGACGGGGAGCTGCTTGGTGTGGTCGTCGGCCCGTTGGCCGACGATCCCGACGTCGAACCAGCCGTCGACCCGGAGGACCCGCTCGACCCCGACGTCGCCGACGTTCCGGACGACCCGCTGGACCCGCTCGACCCAGATGACACGCTCGACCCCGACGTCCCAGACGACGTGGTCTGATGCTGAGGCACCTTCTTGGCCGCCGGCGGCTTCGGCCCGCCCGAGAGCTCGGATCCGAGCGACAGGCCGAGCGCGCCCGCGGCGGCCAGCGCAGCGGTCAACCCCGACTGCGCGGCGCGGACCGCCGAGATCGCCGCGGCCGTTCCCGTCCCCGAACCGACCGCCGTCGCGTACCGGGTCCAGGCGCCGCTGAGGTCGCTCAGCGCGGCTTCGACCAGTGACGCGGCGGTGCTCGCGCCGGTCCCGAGGTTCGTCGCGGCCAGCGCCCCGCGCTGGTCACTGATCGCGGTCGCAAGCTTGTCCGCCGCGCTCGCCTGAGTGGTCCCATTCCCGGCCGCTGACAGCGCCCGTCCGTCACTGGCGATCGAGGAGGAGGTCGAGCCCAGCACCCCCTTGGCGGTCTGCGCATCGCCGGCACTCGGGGCGGCCGCCAGCGACTCTGCGGCCGTCCGTGCGACGTCCACGCAGGCCGCCCCGGCGGCGGTGCCGCGGCAGGCGACCGTCGCCAGCCCGCCGCCGCTCAGTGGCAGCGAAAGCAGCTGCAGGCCACCGGCCTTCGTCACCAACATCCCGAGGGCGCCGCCGACGATGACCCCGCGGACGCGGCCCGCGGCGGCTTCGCGGATCACCCCGGCAACGGGCAGGCGCAGCAGCCCGATCCCCTCACCGCTGGCGGCCCCGGCCGGGGCCGCCGCCGCCGCGACACGAGCTCCCGCGATCGGCGCCAGGCGCTGGCTCTTCCAGCCGCTCGGCGCATGCACGGTCAACCCCGCGCCGCTCAGCGCGATCCCGTTCGGCAGCGAGCTGCCGCCACCCGAGCCGGCGACGACCACGCCGATCACGACAGCGATCACCAGCACGATCCCGCCGCTGATCGCGAACAGGCGGCCCCGGCCGCCGTTGCGAGTCGCCGCCTGCCCGGGCGGCGGCGTCGTTCGCGTCGCCGCGGGCGCCGGTGGCGGTGTCTTCAGGCGCACGGCCTCCTGCAGCGCATCGCGGGTGATCCGTGGGCCCGTCGGGACCGGCGTGTCCAGGGCGGGTGTCGAGCTTCTGATCGCGGGGCGCTCCCCCAGCTCGGCCGCGAGCTGCTCGTGCAGCGCGATCGGCGCCGAGAAGGTCGCAAAGGCGCCGGTGGCGGGCCCAACGGGGCCCGCCCCTCCCTCGCCAAACCCTTCCGACGGCGGACCGATCTCGGCCGGCTGCGGGTGCACAGCGGCGCCCGCGCGCCAGTCGTCTCCGACCGTTTCGACCAGCGCCGCCTCGAGCGCGGTCCATGCCTCGTCGCCGTCGTCGAAGCGCTCATCGGGGTCCCGGGCTGTCATCCGCGCGACCCACTCGGCGACCGGCGCCGCGATCAGCGGGTCGATCGAACGGAGGTCGGGAACGTCGCTGTTGGCGTGGCTCATCAGCATCAACATCGGTGCCTGACCGGCGAACGGGGTGCGGCCGGTGAGCGCCTCAAACGCGATGCAGCCGGCCGCGTAGAGGTCGGTGGCCGGCGAGACGTCACCGCCCATCGCCTGCTCCGGCGCCATGTAGCCGGGGGTGCCGACGGCGGTTCCGGTGCGGGTCAGCCGGCCGTCCATCCCGTCGACGGCGGTCTTCGCCTTGGCGATCCCAAAGTCGGCCACCTTGGCGACCCCGCCCGTCGTCAGCATCACGTTCTCCGGCTTGAGATCGCGGTGCACGACGCCTTGGCGGCCGGCATGCCCGAGCGCGCCGAGCACGCCCTCGAGGACACCACCGAGCTGCGGCAGCGTCAGCTCTCCGACGAACGGTCGCAGCGTCCCGCCGTCGACCCACTCCATCACGATGAACGGCCGTCCGCCGTCCTCGATCCGCTCGCGCACGGCGACGATGTGCGGGTGCGACAGGCTCGAGCCGACAACCGCCTCGCGCAGGAACCGCTGGGCCGCCGACTCGTCGCCGTTGTGGAATCCGGCGAGCTCCTTGATCGCGACCTGCGTGCCGTCCGGCGCGCGACCGAGGTGGACCACGGCCATGCCGCCCCGGCCCAGCTCGCCGACGATTTCATAGGAACCCACTCGTCGCGCCACCGGTCAAGAATCCTCGTAGAGACCACCGGCGTACAGGTACGTTCGGGCAGATCAGGGCGCAAACCGGGCAGCCTCCGAGCTAAACAATCACCCCTTTTCCCTGACGCAAAGGGCAACCGTCGGGGTCACAATCCACGCACCGGGTGGCGATCAAGATAAATGTGCGGACGAGGGGCAGGCAACGTGGGCATTGAAGTGATGGTCGTCGAAGGCCAACCGATCCTCAGACGTGGCTTGGTCGCGTCGTTGGGTCATGTCGAGGGGCTCGGCCAGACCGAGGAGGCGGGATCGGTCGCGGAGGCGTGGAGCAATCCCGCGCTTGGTGAGGTCGATGTCGTGGTGCTGAACGCGGAGCTCGATGGAGCGGCCGAGTTCGTCTCAGAGCTGGACGCGTTCGCGGAGACGCGGGTTCTGGCGCTCGGCTCGCGCCTGGCGCCGACGCGGCTCAACGCGGTGCTTGATGCGGGTGCCGTCGCCGGGCTCGATACCGACGAGCTGACGCCGCAGACCCTCGCGATCGCGATCCGCGCAACCGCGGCCGGGGTGCCGCTGATGCATCGCGGAGTGGCCGTCGGCCCGGAGCGAGCGATGAGCTCTGGCCACGCAGCGCTGAACGAACGCGAGCAGCAGGTCCTCGGGCTGATCGCCGAGGGGATGGCGACCCGGGAGGTCGCGATCGAGCTGCACTACTCCGAGCGCACCGTCAAGAAAGTCCTGGGAGATGTCGTGATCAAGCTCGGCGCCCGCAGCCGCTCGCAGGCGATCGCTTACGCCGTCCGCGAAGGGATCATCTGATCTGAGGATCATCTGATCGGAGTCACACACGCGCGGGAGAACCTCGCCGAGCGAGATCCGTACGGACCATACGGTGGGGCGATGACCTCTCATGATCCGCTCGGACTCGGCTCATCGTCGCTATTTCACACGCGTCCCGAGCCCCGCGAGCCTGGCGGCGATCCTCGGCGAGTGGCTTGGCACCGGTTACAACGTCGTCTCGGGCGGACCTGGTCAGCGGGCCAACCAGCCTGCCGAGTCCTCCCCGAGCCGCGGGGGCGCACGGCGATAGCTCGGGGGCGTCCGTGACAGCCCGATCGGGTTGCGGGGCAGCGGGATCGCGCTGTCGTAGCCGGCCGATGGCGTCCGCTCGTCGGCAGGAATCGAGACGATCGGTTCGAGCCCAAGCCGCTCCGCCAGCGCGAACGCCCCGGCGATGTCATTGACGACGCCCGCCGGAACCCGCGCTTCGAGCAGCACCTCGGCCCAGTTTGCGGCCGTGTCCGTGGCAAGGAGCCTCCTCGAGCGCGGCGATCAGCCGCTCGTGGTGCTCGACCCGGGCCGGGTTGGTGGCGAAGCGTTCGTCCCGCGCCAGCTCCGGCCGGCCAAGGACGGCGGCCATCGCCGCGAACTGGCGATCGTTGCCGATCGCGACCACCAGCTCACGATCGGCGCAGCGCAGCGGCTCATACGGAGCGATGCTCGGATGGCGATTCCCCATCCGCGTCGGCACCACCCCGCCCGCAGTGAACGCGCTCGACTGATTGACGAGCGCCGCCAGCAACGACATGAGCAGGTTGACCTCGACGAGCTGCCCGCTCCCCGTGCGGTCACGCTCGCGCAACGCCGCCAGGATCCCGATCGTCGCGAACAGCCCGGCGAGCACGTCGACGAGCGCGACCCCGACCTTGTGCGGGCTCGCCGTCGGCAGGTCCGGTGACCGACATCAGCCCACCGAGTGCCTGCACGAGCAGGTCATAGCCGGGCAGCTCCGGCGCCCCGGCGCCGAAGCCGGTGATCGAGCAGTAACACGAGCCCGGGGTTGGTGGCGCTGAGCTGCTGTAGCCGAGGCCGAGCTCGTCCATCAGGCCCGGGCGGAAGTTCTCGACGACGACATCGGCGTCCGCGGCCAACTCGCGTGCCGCGCTGACGCCCGCCGGTGTCTGCAGGTCGATCATGACGCTGCGCTTGTTGCGGTTGACGGCATCGAAATACGTGGCGGTCGCCGACGCGTCGAACGGCGGGCCCCACTGACGGGTGTCGTCGCCGGTCCCAGGCCGCTCGATCTTCAGCACGTCGGCGCCGAAGTCCGCCAGCAACATCGTCGCCAGCGGCCCCGCTAGGACCCGGGAGAAATCAAGGATCCGCAGACCGGCCGGGGCCTCCGGCTGCCCCGGATCAGCTGCAGCCCGCCCGGACATCTGACATGATTCTAGATATTCGAAGATTCTGTATCACCGTGGAGGAGACTAACCAATGAGCGCCGTCGCCACCGAGCCGCCCACCGTCCGGCCCGACGACTTTCTCGGGATCGATCACATGCTGTCCGACGAGGAGCGCGACATCCGTGACATGGTCCGCGCGTTCGTCCGCGACCGGGTCCTCCCCTACGTCGGCGACTGGTTCGAGCAGGCGACGCTGCCACGGGAGATCGCGACCGAGCTCGGCAAGCTGAACGTCCTCGGCATGCATCTGCACGGCTACGGGTGTGCCGGCGCCTCGGCCACCGCCTATGGCCTCGCGAGCATGGAGCTCGAGGCTGGTGACACAGGGATTCGCAGCCTCGTCTCCGTCCAGGGATCGCTGGCGATGTACGCGATCTACCGGTTCGGCTCCGAGGAGCAGAAGCAGCAGTGGCTGCCGGGGATGGCCGCCGGTGAGCTGATCGGCTGCTTCGGGCTGACGGAGCCCGACGCCGGCTCGGACCCGGGCGCGATGACGCACCCGCGCCCGGCGCAACGGCGCCGACTGGATCCTCCACGGCCAGAAGATGTGGATCACCAACGGCGGGATCGCCGATGTCGCGGTCGTCTGGGCGCGGACCGACGACGGCGTCCGCGGCTTCCTGGTCCCGAAGGGCACCAAGGGATTCACGACCCAGGACATCCACAAGAAGATGTCGCTGCGTGCCTCGATCACCTCGGAGCTGCTGTTCGACGACGTGCGTCTGCCGGGCGACGCGATGCTCCCCGACGCGCGCGGCCTGCGCGGCCCGCTGTCGTGCCTGAGCGAGGCGCGCTACGGGATCGTCTGGGGCGCCGCCGGCTCCGCCCGCGCCTGTCTTCGAGGCGGCGCTCGCCTACAGCAAGGAGCGGATCGCGTTCGGCAAGCCGATCGCCGCGACCCAGATCCAGCAGCAGAAGCTCGCGATGATGGCGCTCGAGGTCAACCGCGCGACGCTCCTGGCGCTGCACCTCGGCCGGCTGAAGGACGCCGGCAAGCTCCATCCCGCGCACGTGTCGATGGGCAAGCTCGGCAACGTCAACGCCGCGCTCGAGGTCGCCCGCACCGCCCGCCAGATGCTCGGCGCCAACGGGATCACGCTCGAGTACCCCGTGATCCGCCACATGAACAACCTCGAGTCGGTCGTCACCTACGAGGGCACCGCCGACGTGCACGCGCTCGTGATCGGCGGCGAGCTGACCGGCATCCAGGCGT
Organism: uncultured Conexibacteraceae bacterium; assembly: GCA_963778315.1. Lineage (GTDB taxonomy): Bacteria > Actinomycetota > Thermoleophilia > Solirubrobacterales > Solirubrobacteraceae > Palsa-465. The sequence goes on from CAVZTZ010000020.1 coordinate 29,771, forward strand.
TCCGGTGAGCGCGATGGCTCTCGGTCCGCAGTCCGGCCCCGCCGACCACGACGACGCAGCACGCGCTCGAGGGACTGCGCACCGCGATCGTCGCCGGCGAGCTCGCCCCCGGCGCCCGGATCCGCCAGGAGGAGCTGGCGCACCAGCTTGGCGTCTCGATCGCCCCGGTCCGTGAGGCGCTGCGATCGCTCGAGCAGGAGGGCCAGGTCACCTACCGACCGCGCCGCGGGTACTTCGTCACCGAGCTGCGGATCGAGGATCTCGAGGAGATCTACGCGCTGCGGACCGTGCTCGAGGAGCGCGCGGCACGCCACGCGCTGCCGTTGCTCGACGACGAGGCGCTTGCCCGGATCGAGCAGGCCGCAGCCGACTGCGCCCAGGCATCCGAGCGCGATGAGATCGCTGCCGAGCTGGCCGCCAATCGGCGCTTTCACTTCGGGATCCTCGAGAGCGCCGAGCGCCCCCACACGCTGCGGCTGATCGCGCAGCTGTGGGATTCAACCGAGGCGTATCGCGCGCTGTATTACAACTCGGCCGAGGAACGGCGTGTCGTGATCACCGCCCACGGCCGGATCCTTGCCGCGGTCCGCAGCCGCGATGCCGATCTTCTCGTCAGTGAGCTGAACGCGCATCGCCAGCGGGCACTGAAGATGCTGCGCGGGACTCTCCGGCGCTGAACCGGCGGCAGGTTTCCTCGAGGATCAGGACCAGCTGACCGAGTGATTCACGGCTGATCCATTCGTCGATCGCGTGCGGGTTGCCGCCATTGACGCCGGTGACGATCGTCGGAATGCCGGCATCTTGCATGATCGCGGCATCGGTCCACGTGTTGAGCGTCTTCGACTCCGCCGGCCGTCCGGCGATCGCCTCGGTGGCGGCGCTGAACGCCTCGAACAGGCGCTCGTGGCCGCTCGCAACGAACGGGTCGTTCTCCAGGCGAACGACAACCTCGGCATCGAGCGTCGGGTGTATCGCACGCGTCCGCTCGATCACGTCGTTGATCGCATCCAGTCGATCCGCGAGCTTCTCGCCGGGATTGGTTCCGAACTCGAAGCCCATCGTGATCTCGCTCGGATAGGTCCCGTAGTCCGTCCCGCCTCGCACCCAGGCAGTGTGGAAGAACGCCTTGCCCACCTGAGGATGCGGGTTGGCGGCCAATGCGCGATCGATCTCGGTGAGGCCCCTGACGATGTCAGCCAGTTGCACGATTGCGTCGGGACTGTCGTCGGCAAGGCCGTGAGCCGCGGCGGCCCGGACGACGAGATCGAGTGAGCCGAAGCCCTGATGCATCACGCACGCCTGTCCGATCCCGAACGGCTCCAGCACGATGCAGGCGTCAGCGGTGAAGGAGGTGACGAGCGCATGGCTGCCGGCCGACGGGCCCTCCTCGTCGATCGCCCAGATCGCCGTGACATCAGCGGCAGGTGGGGCAGCGGCGAGACGCTTGACGAGCTGCATCAGCGCCGCGCACTGCGCCTTGTTGTCGGCGACGCCGAGTCCGATCATGAGGTCGCCGGTCACCGCTGGCTTCAGCGCGCGATCGGGCCACGCCGCACAGTCGACGGTATCGGTATGGACGTTGAGCGCAATGTGGCCCGCACCGCCCGTGCCCTTGATCCGCGCGATCACGTTCGGGCGGTCGGGGAGCACCTCGACAACCTCGACCTCGACCCCTTCCAGGCCACGCGCCCAGGCGGCGATGAAGGCAGCGACGTCGCCCTCTCCGGCGGAACCGGGCTTGATCCATGGATTGATCGAATCGATTGAGACAAGCCGCATGAGGTGCTCCTCGACCTCCGCCTGCGAGGTCGGGTCAAGGACGGGGAGAGCGGTCTTGGACATGGGGCTCACTTTGGTCGGGGACGGCTTCGGTACACGGTCAGAAGGCAAGGTTGAGCGCCGCATCGATCACCGTCAGGATCCGGTCGGCCTGTCGCTCGTCAATCGTCAGCGGCGGCTTCAGCTTCAGGACGTTGCCGTGGTCGCCCGTCGGCTGGATCACGAGCCCTCGCTGCAGCGCTTCCTCGCAGATCGCAATCGCCTCCTGATCGGCCGGGGCGCTCAGATCGCCGTCGCGGATCAGGTCGACGCCCATGAACAGGCCGCGCCCGAGGACCGCCCCGATCTCCGGCTGCTCGGCCGCGAGAGCGGTCAGGCCGACCCGCAACCGCGTGCCGATCTCAAGCGCGTTGCGCTGCAGCTGCTCGCGCTCCAGCACGTCGAGCACCGCCAGGCCGACGGCGCAGGCCACCGGGCTACCGCCCGGGGAGGAGAAGAACGAGGCGCTGAGTGATTCCGCGATCTCCCGCCGGCAGATGACGGCTCCCAGCGGGAAGCCATTACCCGCGCCCTTGGCGGTACAGACGATGTCGGGCACGACTGCTTCGTGCTCAAAGGCCCACAAGTCCGTGCCCGTACGTCCGAGGCCGACCTGTACCTCGTCGGCGATGCACAGCCCGCCGGCGGCTCGCACCCGTTCGTAGGCTCCGGCGAGGTAACCGGCGGGGGGCTCGACGCCACCCTGGTTGCCGAGCAGGGGCTCGGAGATCATCGCTGCTGGTCCTGCCCCGGGCGCGCACGCCGTCGCAACGTCGGCGATGTACGGCTCGGCGTCCGCACCGAAGCGGCCGCGCAGCGGGTCCGGCTGCGCGACGACGCGCAGGCCCGGCAACGGGATCGCGCCAACACCGCCCGGCCGGTCCTCCGGGAACGTGCTGATGCCGAAGGAACCGGCGGTCCAGCCGTGGTAGGCGCCTTCGAGCGCGATCACGTCGGCGCGGCCGGTGACCTCGCGCGCCAACCGCAGCGCGAGCTCCACCGCCTCGCTACCGGAGTTGACGAGAAACACCGCCGATAGCTCGTCGGGGAGCAGAGCTGCGAGCCGCTCTGCGTAGCGCCCCATATCGGGGTGCAGAAAGCGGGAGTTGCCGTTGAACAGCGTCAGCGCGCGGCGGGCCGCGCCGGCGATCCTCGGATGCGAGTGCCCGACCTCCTGCATGTTGTTCACCGCATCGATGTACGGCCGGCCGGCCGCGTCATACACGGTGGAGCCGGCCCCGCGCAGCATCAGCGGCGGATCGCAGTAGAACAGCTTCTGTGGCTTGGCCGCATTCGCCTGCCGGCGGGCGAGCTCCCGGTCGCGTTCGGCGGGCGCTGGAGCGCTCAGCTGGGCCCCCAGCAGCGGCGAGGGGTCGGGACAGAGCGCCAGCAACGCCTCCCGGAGGGACGCGGCTCCCAGGCCGCAGGTGACGCCCCCCGCACACAGCTGGACGTGCACGTGCGGACCGAGCAGACCGTCATCGCTTGCGACCACGGCGATCTCAACGCCAGCGTCCAGATCGGTTCCGACGGCGACGGAGGGCGTGACGCCTGACACCCGCAGCAGCAGCGACTCGTCCGCGGGCGCGATGGCGATCAGGAGCTCACGTGTATGCCTGGCGATCACATGCCCGGGAAGCGGCGCGTGGACGCGTGTCCCCGGGGCCAGGAACAGGTCGACCCCGAGGTGGAGCGTGTCGGGGGTGGTGTCAGCCGGGGCGCCCGCGTGCAGGATCCGGACCTCACCCCAACGCCCGGCGGCCACGCCGTCGACCGCGACGACCTCCGCGACTCGCTCGGCGGAGCGCCAGTCGCCGGCACTGAGGCACTCCGAGGTCACCGAGAGATCCACCGCCACGATCGGCTGGCCGCTGGTCACGAGCGGAGCCGGCGCAGCAGCAGCGAGAGCGGCGATGATCGCGGGGGTGCGCGGCAGCGGCGTGTAGCCGCAGGTCGAACGGACGGCCGCGACCGCAAGATTGACCGAGACCGCGGCAACTGCCTCAAGCGCCGCCCAGTCTTCGGCCATCAGACGCGCGAGATGTGCGGTCTTGCCGGTGAGTCGCGCCTGGTGGGTGCTCGACATCGCACACACGGCCGCGCGCGCCAGCACCAGCGCCCAGACAGCATTGGCTTCCAGCTCAAGCAGCGGGTTGCGGCGGTGATAGGCGCTGATCACGGCCAGCGCGCCTCCGAGTGGATCATCGAGGCTGTGGAAGGTCGCTGACATCGCGGCGTGGGCAGCGTCGGCGACCCGCCAGCTGCGAACGACGTCACCGAAGTCCACGACGCCGAGCCGGCGCACCGAACCGTCGAGTCCCTGATCGGCGACGACGTTGTAATCGGTCACGTCGAGGTGGACCGCTTGGACCGGCAGCCCGTCGGTCACCAGGTCCCGGATCGGCGTCAGGGCCGTGTTCAACAGGGCTGCCTGAGCGGCGTCCGAGATCGAAGCGCCGATCTCGTCGAACACGCGCAGGGCGTGGCGTGGGTCCCACTGGAGCTCCCGATCGAGCTCTGGGTGATCGAAGTCGGCCAGCCCCAGTGTGCAGCGAGCGGCAACGTCGCCGACGGCGTCCAGCCCGCGTCTGTCGGACCAGCGCCGCTCACTGAGCGCCGCACCGTCGACCCACGTGCTCAGGCGGGCCCGATGACCGTCGATCTCGACCACATCGGCGCCGCTCGGCGTGGCGACTGGAAGCGGGGTCTGGCAGCCGACCGCAGCGGCGGCGATATGGCGCATCGCTGCGTTCTGCAGCTCGAGTTCGCCGATTGTGGCCGCGGCGTTGGCGAGCTTCAGCACATAGCGCCCGCTGGCGCTGTGCACCCGGAAATTCTGGTCCTGCGAGCTGCCCAGCTCGGACAGCGTCACCCCCTCCAGTCCCCAGAGTTGGCCCAGCGCCGTGGCCACTCGATGCGCGGCCACGTTCGGATTGGGTGACTGCAGGATCGCGGTGAGGCTCACGGCGATGTGCTCATACAACCATGCCGTCGGGCAGTTGGACGAGTTCCATCATCAGGCCCCAGGGGGTGGTGAAGTAGATCCATCTCAGACCATCCGACGTTCCGCCGTCGACCCGGATCGGGCCGTCCAGGACCTCGATCTCCGCAACCGAGCGCAGGTGGGCTGCGGCCGCGTCGATATCCCGCACCCGCAACCCGATGTGAGCGGCCGAATGGTCGGAGTTGCGTGGGGCGATCGTGGTCGCCTCACCGGCTGGCATCGTGTACTCAAGGAGCTCGATGGTCGTCGTCGAGCCGAGCCGGAGCATCGCCAGGCGCACCGATGCGCGGGGATCGACCCTCAGCTCCCGCCACAGGGCGTCACCTTCATCGGTGGAGGGGCCCTCGCGGTACCACTCCTCGGCCCCCAAGACGTCGGTGAAGAACGCCACCGCCTCCTCCAGATCCGGGACGGTGATGCCGATGTGGTCGATCGTGTCGAAGCTGGGGATGGTGGGCATCAGTGCTCTACTCCGGGGTCTGCTCGGACGCACTCATGCCGTCGGCCTCGAGCTTGATGACGTAATCGACGTTGCTGTAGCCGCCGTCGATGACGAGATCGGAGCCGGTGACGAAACTCGACTCGGGTGACAGCAGCCACGCCACCGCCGCCGCGACTTCAGCAGGGTCACCCAGGCGCGCGAGCGGCGTCAGCGACACGGCGGCCTCATCCTCGACCGTCATGTCCGTGGCGATCCATCCCGGGGAAACGGCGTTGACTCGAATCTGACTGCGCGCCAGGAGGTTCCCGAGGCTCTGGGTGGCGCTGACCAACGCCGCCTTGCTGGCGGCATAGGCGATCGAGTTGTAGGCACCGATGCGCGCGTCAGTGCTCGCGACGTTGACCACGGCCCCGTTGCGGAGGTTGCTCTCCAGCGCCCGGGCAAGGCGGACGGGCGTCGTCACGTTGACCTCGAAGGTCTCCCGCCAGGAGTCAACGTCGAAGCTCCACAGGTCCTCGAAGTGGAGTGCCCCAGCGTTGTTGACGAGACCCGCCAGCGGGGTCGCGCCGATCGCGCCCAGCAACCGCTCGACACCGTCGTCAGTGCTCAGGTCCGCCTGATAGACACGGCAGCGCTCGTTGGAGGCCGCGAGCTCCCGAGCCGCGGCCTCGCCGGTGCGATAGGTGCCATGGACCTCCCAGCCGTCCGCAAGCAGCCGGACAGCGATGGCGTGGCCGATCCCCCGCGAGACGCCGGTGACGACAGCTGTTTGCGGTTGACGATCGGCGCTTGTCACAGGATTGGCGTTGCTGTGAAGGGCATTTACGCCTGCCGGTCGCGCCGGAGCGCCTGACCCATGCAGTGGGCCCCGCCGCCGCCCGCGGTGAACATCGACAGCTCCGGGTCGAGCACGGTGATCCCGCGTGAGCGCAGACCGTCATTGAGCGTGCGGGAGCCAGCGCCCGAGAGCACACGATCGCGACCCAATGGCATCGCGTTGACGCCGAGGTTGAACGCCTCCTCCGCGGGCACCTCGATCAGATCCATCCCCTTCTCCTTCAACCAGCGGATCAGCCCATAGGGAACGGCGTCAGGGCAGACGCCACCGAGCTTCTCACCGAGCGTGGCGTAGACGACGTCGAGGTGAACATAGCGGTAGGGATACGGTTGCACCCGCGCCTCCCAGCCCATCTCTCGGAAGATCACGGCGAGTTGCTCGGCCCCGGCGGCCTGGGTCCGCGCCTCACCGCATCCGATCAGCACGCAGCCGGGCTCGACGATCATCACGTCGCCGCCCTCCACTGCCGCAGCGGTGATCATCCCGGCGACGGGCACACCGTGGGTGCGCATGAACTCGATCACCGCGGCGTACTCCCCGCGGCGCCACCACTGGCGCATCGCGAGCACGATCGTGCCCTGCGGCGAGGCGGTGCTCGAGTCCCTCGCGAAGACCTGATACGGCAGCGCCGGGTCCGGCGTGAGGTAGTGGCACCTCACGTCGGCCTGCTTGTAACAGGCCACCATCTCGTCGTGCTGGCGCATTGCCAGGTCGTGATCGAAGATCGCGCCACTGTCAATCGTTGCCTGGGAGATTTCGCTCGTCGGCAGCCAGCGGTAGTGATCAGGGCGGCAGAGCAGCACGTCACGGAGGACCCCGTGCTCGGAATCAGCGCCCCACACGATCGGATCCGACTCCGTTGCGGTACTCATCGCCACCACCCAGATTGTAGAACATTTCGACAATTCATGCCGGCGATCCCCGCCTCGCTGCGACCGCGTCGCCCGAGCAGCGCCGTCGTGCTGCCGCGTTCTGGCTCATGCCCGTAGCCGCGGGTCGGCGACGGCCTGCAGGATGTCCACGATCGCGTTGATGACCACGTACATGACACCGAGCAAGAGGGTCACGCCCATGATCGCCGGCTGGTCGTCGCGTGGAATCGCCTGGTCCAGGTAGGAGCCGATCCCGGGCCAGGCGAAGATCGTCTCGACGACGACCAGGGCCGCGAACATCGCTCCCAGCATCAGGCCCGACATCGCAAGCGCCGGCCCAGCGGAATTCCGGAGGCAATGCTTGAGCACGATCGTGGTCTCACGCAGGCCCCGGGAGCGCGCCGAGCGGACGTGGTCTGAGCGCATGTTGCTGATCAGAGCGCCTCGCAGCACACGTCCGACCGCCACGCCGGGCAGGATCCCGAGCGCGAACGCCGGCATGATCAGATGCTCGAGCGCGTTGCCGAACGTCGAGATCTGCCCGTGCACGAGGGAGTCGACAGCGAGCAGGCCAGTCGGGCCGGTCGGTGCATTGAAGGCACTGGTCTGCCCTCCGGCGGGCAGCCAGTGAAGCCGCGAGTAGAAGATCACCACGAACACGACGCTCAACACGAACGAGGGGGCTGAGGCCAGAACGATCGACCCGAAGCGGATCGCGGAGGCACCACGCCACCGGCTGGCGCTGGCCACCCCGATCAGAAGCGCGAGCGGGACGGCGAGAATCAGCGCCGCCAGCAGCAACTCCAATGACGCCGGCAGGAAGGTGCCGATGTCACTCAGAACCGGATGGCCCGTCAGCAGTGACGTCCCGAGGTTCCCGGTGAACGCGTGCCCGACGTAGCGCAGGTACTGGACGATCAGGGAATCGTCGTATCCGAGGCGATGGCGAGCGGCGTTGACAACCGCGTTGCTCGCCTCCGGACCGAGCGCGACTCGCACGGGATCGAACGGTGAGATCTGCTGGAGGATGAACAGGATCAGGGTGAGGCCCAACAGGACCAGCACCATCGCGGCGAGGCGGCGGACGATGTAGGCGCTCATCGGCGATCCACCCAATCGCGCACGGCGTCGCCAGCCACGTTGCTGACGAGCACGATGATGAAGATCAGCAGGCCGGGGATCACCGACAGCCACCAGTTCGTCTGGATGTACTGCACGCCCGAGGCGGTCATGCTGCCCAGCTCCGAGGCGGGTGGCTGCGCACCGAGGCCCAGGAACGACAGGCTGGCGAGCACCCCGATCGCACCGCCGATGTCGAGGCTCGCGGCGACGATTGCGGTCGGGATCGCACCGGGCAGCAGATGGCGGAACAGGCGTCGTGTCCGGCTGACTCCCGCCAGCTTTGCGGCCTCGAGATGGGATCGGGCCGCGAGTGACTTCACCTCGGCCCGGATCAGGCGTGCGTAGTACGGCCACCAGAAGATCGAGATCGCGAGCAGGGTGTGGAACAGCGAGGGGCCGAACGCGGCAACGACCGCGATCGCCAGCACCGGGGCCGGCAGCGCCAGGAACAGGTCCGTGATGCGCATCAGGATCGCGTCGATCCAGCCGCCGACGGCCCCGGCGACCAGGCCGATAAAGCCGCCGATCAACACACCGACGGCGACGATCTCAAGACCGGAGAGCATCGTCGACCTGCATGCCGGAGAGGCAGCGGCTGAGCATGTCCCGGCCGGCGTCATCGGTCCCGAACGGAAATGCGCCATCCGGTGCCTGTAGCGGCGGGCCCGAGGCGAGCGTCGGATTGTGGGGATTGAACAGCGGCCCCAGGATCGCGACCAGCAGCAGCACTCCGAGGGCCCCCACGGCCAGCCGGTCAAACACGGGAACGGAGCGCAGCGCACCTCGGTTCCAGCGCGCGGGCACGCGCCCGGGCCCGATGTCGTTCGGAGTGACGACACTCATCGCGTGCGCCTCTCGAGCGCCCGGGCCTCGGCCAGAACGCAATCGACCTGATGGGCGTCGCCTCCGACCGTGACCAGATCCGGAGTGCGTGAGGAGCAGCCCGGAAGCGCCACGGGACAGCGCGGATGGAAGGCACAACCTGACGGCGGTTCAAACAGGCTGGGCGCCTCACCGGCCAGCGCGGTCGAGACGTGGCCGGCACTCGGAATCGAGGCGATCAGGCTCTGGGTGTAGGGGTGCTCCGGCGCGGTCATGACGGCGTCGGCTGCGCCGACCTCCACGATCCGCCCGAGGTACATGACACCGACTCGGTCCGCGATCAACCGCGCGATTCCGAGGTCGTGCGTCACGAACAGCAACGCCATCCCGAGCTGGCGCCTCAGGTCGCCCAGCAGGTTCAGGACACCGGCGGCGACCGAGGCATCGAGTGCGGACGTGGGCTCGTCACACAACAGGATCTTGGGTGGGACGATCACCGCGCGGGCGATCGCGACCCGCTGGCGCTGACCTCCCGAGAGCTGGTTCGGCCGGACATGGGCGAGCCGGGCGGGGAGGCCGACAAGCCCGAGCGTCTCCTCCACCTGACGGGCGCGCTCCCGGGCGGTCGGGCGTTGCGGTCGCAGCCGCTCACCGACGATCTCCGCGACCGTCATCCACGGGGTCAGCGAGCTGCCGGCGTCCTGGAAGATCATCTGCGGCGCCGGATCGGTGACCGTGAGCGTGCCCCGACCGAGCCGGGTCAGGCCGGCGACCGCCCGCAGGAACGTGGTTTTGCCCGAGCCGCTCTCACCCACGAGGGCAACCGCTTCGCCGGCATCGACCGGAGGTCAACGCCGCGCAGTATCTCGACGCCCGATCGTCGGCCTGAATGCGCCGGACCCGGGCGCCTCGACGACGAGCGCCTGGGCATCGACGATCACGCTGTCTGCGTCACTGACCGGAGCTGTCGCCCACTCTGTGGTTGCGGTCGCTGAGGCTCTGAGATCGATCGAACCGCTCCGCACGCAGGCCTGGGCGTGGAGCCCGACCCAGCGCAGCTCCGGCACCTCGGCGTCACATTCGGGCGCGGCGAACGCGCAGCGCGGCGCGAACGGGCATCCGGGCGGTAGCGCCCGCGGGTCCGGCGGTTCGCCGGCCAGCGTCGGCAGCCGGCGGCCCTTCTCTGGCGTGACGTCCAGCCGGCTGCGCAGCAGCGCGCTGGTGTAGGGGTGCTGGGGGTCGCTCAGCAGCTCACCGGTCGGGCCGATCTCGCCAGTCGGCCTCCGTAGAGCACCGCGATCCTGTCGGCGATCTGCGCGGCGACGGCCAGATCGTGCGTCACGAAGACGATCGAGCAGCCGAGCTCATCGCGCAAACCCGCGAACAGCGCAAGGATCTGCGCCTGGACCGTCACGTCCAGCGCAGTCGTCGGTTCATCGGCAACGATCAGGCGCGGCGTGCCGGCGATCGCCAGCGCGATCATCACCCTCTGACGGAGACCGCCCGAGAGCTCATGCGGGTAGGCCTTCATCCGCCGCGCCGCGTCCGGCACGCCCGCCCGGATGAGGAGCGACAGGACCTGCGCTCGGGAGTCGGCTACTTCCAGCATCTGCTTGCCGATCCTCATCGTCGGGTCCAGCGAGGTCATCGGATCCTGGAAGACGGCGCCGAGGCTGGTGCCGGCGCAGGTCGCGCAGCGTCGCCGGGGCCGCGGTCCTGACGATCGAGCCGTCGACGAGCACGGAGCCGCTGACGCGGGCCGCGACTGCTCGGGCAGCAGACCGAGCATGGTCAGGCCGAGCACGCTCTTGCCCGAGCCGGACTCCCCACAACCCGAGGATCTCCCCGGCGGGATCTCCAGGTCGATCCCGCGGAGGATCGGCGAGGAGACGTTTCCGCGACTCAGCGCGACGTGCAGGTTCTGTGCCTGCACGACCGGCGACGCTCCCGTCGTCTCAGGCTGAGCCTGAGGCGACGGGATGCCTGCGTCATGCCTTTCGGCGGAACTCATCATGTTGCGATCTGAGCGGTCAGCCGACGGCGCCTGCTGGACGTAGGCTGGCCAGCTGGACGGTCAACACCCAAGGCAGCTCGTGGACGAAGCCGGTGATGTTCTTATCGACCGCCACCGTGTCATCCAGATCCGCGATGTTCAGCCAGCAGCCTGATGCGTTGTAGAGCTTGGCCGCAGTGACCTCATCCGGCTCGGCGGCGGCGTCGTTGACCTGTTCCTGGGCCTTGTCGAGCTCGGCGTCCGCAGCCGGGGCGGAGCACCCGAGCAGGTTCACCGGCGCATTGCGGTAGTAGTAGATACGCGCGAAGGTGTCCGGAGCGACGGCGTCTGGATTGAACGCCGCCATCATCAGATCCGGCCGCTGGCTGGCTGAGGTCGGCAGGTTGAACAGCTCAGCCGCCGGGTACTCCCGCACGGTGACGTTGAGCCCGTCCGCGGAGAGCTCGGTCTGCAGAAGGTCCGCGAGCGTCTGCTCCGGCTGACCTTCGTTGTACCAGCCGATCACGACCGATTGACCCTTGTACGGCGCCAGCGCGGCCTTGAGCTTGGCTGCGTCGTAGTCAGAGGTCACGGGCGCCGCTCCGTTCGGAAGCATCCCGGCCGGATAGACATTGGTGGACACCTGCGCGTAGTTCCCGAAGGCCTCCTGGGTGAGCTGGGCGTCGTTGAGCCCATACCGGAGCGTGTTCCGCATCGCCTGGCTCCCGAACACCTTGGACGCCGGGTTGACCCAGACCGACTGCAGCTCCAGAGCCGGGAACCGGACCACCTTCAGGTTCGAGTTTCCGGCGGCAGAGTTCAGCGCCGGGGTCGAGAGCTCCTGGCCGAAGACCATGCTCAGCTGGCCGTTCTCGAGTTCGAGGAGCTCCTGCTCGGCGCTCGGGACGACGTCGAAGTTGACGGTCGTGTAGTACGGCTTCGGACCCCAGTAGTCCGCGTTGGCGGTGAGTGTGTAGACGACTCCGGGCTTGACGGCGCTGAGGACATACGGCCCGGTGCCGTCGCTGTGCGTCGCCAGCCAATGGGAGCCGTCATCTCCCTTGACCGCATGCTCCTTGTCGCCGATGTCGGGCTGGACATCATCGGTCCGTATGGCGATGCGAGATAGTCGAGGAAGGGGGCGACCGGACGCTTCAGGTGGATCACGAGCGTGTAGGGACCGGGAGTCGCGTAGCTCGCGATCTCGGCCGAGCATGGTAGGAGGGCCCGCCTTTCAGTGCAGTGCGCCGCTTGAAGCTCGCCTCGGCCGCGGCGGCGTTGAAGGCCGTGCCGTCGGAGAACCGCACCCCGTGGCGCAACTGGAAGGTGTAGGTCAGCCCGTTCTTGGATTCGCTCCAGCTCGTCGCCAGCAGACCGATGAGTTTCGGAGAGTTCGGAGCGTAGGTGAGCAGGTGTCTGATAGGTGGCCTGCGTGATCGGCAGCCCCTCGTGCCTCGTAATAGGTGTCCGGATCCAGAGGTGACAGATCCGCAGTGATCGCACTCGTCAGAACATGCGAGGAGGACGCTCCACCCGCCGGCGCGCTGCCGCCGTTGTTACTGCTGCCGCAGGCAGCCACCAGGCACATTGCGCAAGCCGCAAGAGCCACCATCGTAAAACGACGCAACGTACCCATCCACACTCCTCTTGCTGTCAGCGCGCGTTGGCGAATCCGGCGATGCCGGGGTCACACCCGCACGGCGTTCCTTTTCGTATGCACGACAAGCCGCACCCCGCGGCTACTGCTCACTGTTCACACATCCCGGTGGCCGTGGGATGTATGCGGGTGGAGCCAAATCGAACAAGCACCGGCGCGACGCCTCTCTTCGATCGCGAAGGGACTTGGTCATTCACGAGGGGCGGATTGTAGGGCATTTCAACAAGTAGTCAAGAGTGCCGCTCAACCTGTTACCGTGACGCCGGAATGAGTACCTCGTTCGGCAGCGACGTCCGGCTCACTCGGATCGGCGCCACAGATCAGGTCGCGCAGCAGCTGCGCGTGATGATCGCCGACGGTCGGCTGCCACAGGGTGCCCGACTCCCGGAGATCCCGCTGTCAGAGGCGCTCGGGGTGTCGCGAAACACCCTGCGCGACGGCATCCGCGTACTGGCGCTCGAGGGCCTGCTGACCCACGTGATGAACCGTGGTGCGATGGTGCGGGTGATGTCAGCGGAGGATGTGTCAGACATCTACGACATCCGTCGACGACTCGAGCTTGAGGCCCTTGCGGCCGTGGCGGCCGCGCCCGAGGATGTGCAGCGGCGGACGACCGCGGCACTCGACGCCTGTGCGGTCGCCCTCACCCACGACAACTACGCGGACTTCGTCGAGCACGAGCTCGAGTTCCACGCTGCGCTGGTCGCCCACCTCGGCAGTCCACGACTCGACCGCTTCTTCGCGCAGGTGATCGGTGAGCTGCGCCTGCTGTTCAGCGACCTCAGCTCCGACAACGAGCTGGGTGTGACCTCGGCGATCCTGAAGAAGCTGCGCGAAGCGTACGTCTCCGCCCAGCGGGGCAAGCCGGCCCGGGCCCAGAAGATCCTGCGCGACCATCTCGACGCCTATGAGGCGCGGCTGCGCCAGCTCGCCACCGAACGCCTCCAGGAGCACGCGCCGCCGCTCCACCACGGCGGCTCGTAAGCCCCCGACGGCGGCTCGCCAGCCAACGTACGGCGGCTCGTCAGCCCCGTGCGGCGGCTCGTCAGCCAGCTCAAGCCGCCAGCGCCGCCATCGTCAACCGGCCGAGCGCGTGGACCGACATCAGCAGGTCAGCGGGTCGTGATGCCTCTTCGGGGCAGTGGCTGAGGCCTCCCTGCGAGGCGCAGAAGATCATCGCCGTGGGCACGATCGGCGCAAGCTCACCGGCGTCATGCAGAGCGCCGCTGACGACGGTCATCTCCGAGCCGGAGACGGCTCCGCACGCCGCCCGCGCGGCCGCGACCAGCGTCGCGTCGAACGGGCGCGGCTCGATGCTCCAGACATACTCGCGGGACAGCTGGCATCCACGTGCCTCGGCGATCGCCGTCGCGGCGCGCCGCAGTCCCTCGTGCATCGCCGCCAGCACCGCCGCCTGTTCGTGACGGAGATCCACGTACAGGTCCGCAACTCCGGCAACGGCGGTCGGCACTCCCGGGGAGAGATCGATCCGCCCACAGGTTGCGCGACCGCCCGAGTCAACCGCGATGCGCTCTGCGGCAACCGCACATTCCGCCGCCGCCAGAAAGGCATCGTGCCTCGTCTCCATCGGCGTCGGCCCGGCATGGGCGGTCTGTCCGGCGAACGTCAGCCGGTCCCGGCTGATGCCGATTGTCCCGCTCACCGCCGCGATCGGCACCGATGCTCGCTCCAGAATCGGGCCCTGTTCGATGTGGAGCTCCAGGTACGCGCGGATCCGCGCAAGCATCGGGTCCGCCTGTCCGAGCGAGCCAAGGTCGACCCCGGCCTCCGCGAGCACGTCGCTGGCGCGCCGGCCGTCGACGTCGCTCAGGTCGGACAACTGGTCGCGTTCGAGAGTTCCGGTGAACGCCGAGGATCCGACCAGGCTGCGCCCGAACCGTGCGCCCTCCTCATCGGCCCAGTCGACAAGGGCCAGTGACTTCGCCGGTGTCTGTCCGGACGCCGCGATCGCGCGCAGCACCTCCAGGCCGCCGAACACACCGAGAGCGCCGTCGAGCCGTCCCCCGTTGGGGACGGAATCCAGATGCGAGCCGAGGACGACCAGATCGTCGCTGGCCCCCGGCAGGGAGACCCACAGGTTGGCGACGCGATCGACGTGGACGCTCAGACCGGCCTCCTGCGCCTTGGCCCGAAGCAGCTCGCGTGCCGCCTGCCACGTCTCGGTCCAGGCGAGCCGACGGGCTCCGGCGGGCCCACCGGTGCGGCGCTCGAGTGCGTCCAGGTTGGCAAGGACGCGAGCGGGGTCGAGTCCAGCTACCAGATCACCCGGTACATCACGTTGATGCTCGGCGCGCACCGACCCTCCCTGAACGTGTGATTGTAGGACATCTCTACAAACGAGAGTGTACCCGTGCCCCGGTAGGGTCGTCCCCCGCCGCAGGGTCTCGCCCCGGCCGCGCGGGGCGCCCCAACGGGGGCGCCCGCACACGCAGCTCAGACGGTCAGCCCGAGCGCCTCGTCGACCGGCACGTAGGGGACGCCGGCCGCATCGGCGACGCCCTCATAGGTGATCGAGCCCTCGTAGACGTTGAGCCCCGGGCGCAGGCCGACGTTCTCGGTCAGGGCCGTGATCGCGCCCTTCTGGGCGAGCTCGATCACGTAGGGCATCGTCGCGTTCGTCAGCGCGTAGGTCGAGGTGATCGGCACCGCGCCCGGCATGTTGGCGACGCAGTAATGGGTGATCCCGTCGACCTCGTAGGTCGGGTCCGAGTGGGTCGTCGGGTGGGTCGTCTCGAAGCAGCCGCCCTGGTCGACCGACACGTCGACGAGCACCGCCCGGCGCTTCATCAGCGACAGCTGCGCACGCGTGATCACGTGCGGCGCCTTGGCGCCGTGCACCAGCACCGCGCCGATCACGAGATCGACCTCGGGCAGGCGCTCCTCGATCGAGAGCGTCGTCGCGAACACGGTGTCCGCCCGGCCGCCGAACGCCACGTCGAGCTCACGCAACCGGTCCAGGGACCGGTCATAGACCCAGACGTTGGCCTCCATCCCGATCGCGATGAAGGCGGCGTTCATGCCGACGACGCCACCGCCGATCACCATCACGTTGGCTCCCGCCACGCCCGGCACGCCGCCGAGCAGGATCCCGCGCCCGCCGAGCGGCCGCTCGAGCATGAACGCGCCGGCCTGGGTCGCGATCTTGCCCGCGACCTCCGACATCGGCGCCAGCAGCGGCAGCCGGCCGCGGGCGTCCTCGACCGTCTCGTAGGCGATGCAGGTGGCGCCGGACTTCATCAGCCCGTTGGTCAGCTCGACGTCAGCGGCGAGGTGCAGGTAGGTGAACAGCGTGTGTCGCGGCTCGAGCATCGCGACCTCGACCGGCTGGGGCTCCTTGACCTTGACGATCATCTCGGACTCACCGAACACGGTCTGGGCGTCGGGCACGATCGTCGCGCCCTGGGCGATGTACTGGTCGTCGTCGATCGCGGAGCCGAGCCCGGCGCCGGACTGGACGAACACCTCGTGTCCGAGGTCGGCGAGCTCACGCACGCCGGCGGGGGTCAGCGCCACCCGGTACTCGTCGACCTTGATCTCGGTCGGGACTCCTACTTTCACTTTGTCACCAGTTCCCTTCCTCGCAGTGCGAGCCAGAATTCGATTCGGTCGCGGGCCGAGCTGAGATCGCGGCCCGTCAGTTCTTCCACCTGCCGGATGCGGTAGCGCAGCGTGTGGCGATGGCAGTACAGCCGCCGCGCCGCCCGTTCCCACTGTCCGTTCTCCTCGATGAACGCCTCCAGCGAGCGCATCAGCTCATCGCCGTAGCCGCCCTCCCGCCGAGGGGGCCGAGGATCGAGTCGCAGAACAGCCGCAGCGCCTCGTCGTCCTGCAGCGAGAGCAGCAGCTGGAACGAGCCAAGGTCCCTGTAGGTGGCGATGTTGCCGGCCCCGTTGGGCCGGCTCCCACCGGTCCGGTCCCCGGCGAGCCCGAGCGAGACCGCCTCAAGCGCACAGCGGGCCTCATGGAACGCGCGCCGCGCGTCGGGCGGGGCGACGGCGCGACCGACACCGACCGTCGCATCGACGACGGCGGAGACGCGCGCCGCCAGCTCGACGAGAGCCTCCTCGGTGCGGCCGGGGACCAGCGCGCATTCGAGCTCGCCGACGGTCGCGACCAGGGCCGGCTCGCCCTCGCCACGGAGCACGTCCTCGAGGTCGGCCTCGGACACCAGGCAGGCGACGGCGCCGGACAGGCCGAACGGCTCGAGCCGGCGGGCGAGCTCATCGCCGCGCAGCTCACCGGCGGCCATCGCCGAGAGCACGTCACCGGCGAGTCGGCGCTCGGTGTCGACCGCGACCCGGGCGCGCAGGAGTTCGAGCGCGACGATCGTCACCGCCTGGCGCAGCAGCAGCCGGTCGAAGTCAGACAGCGGCGCGCCGTCCTTCCAGGCGACCAGCCATGCGTCGGGCAGCGCCTCGCCGTCGCCGCCGACGGGCAGCGCCAGCGCGCCCGGGACCGGCATGAACTGCTGGCGCTCGCGCCGGCGGACCCGGTCGCGGACCGCGTCACCGAGTGACACGGCGTCCTCAAAGCCGCCGCCGGCCAGCACCGAGCCGCGCCGGTCGAACACGAGCACGCTGGCGTCGATGACGCCGCCGAGCTCGGTCACGATCGCCGGCAGCCCGCGCTGTGAGAGCACGATCCGCTCGAGTCGCTCGAGTGAGCGCAGCGCCCGCTGCAGCAGCGCGTACTGCTCGTTGACGAGCTGCGTGAACGCGTACTCGGTGACCGCGATGAACGGGACCTCGTAGGGAACCTCGAAGACCGGGAAGCCGCGCTTGGATGCCGCTTCGACGATCGCCGCCGGCACCGACGGGGAGCCGAACCCGGTGGCGAACCCGAGCGCCGCCAGGCCGCGGTCGGCGAGCCGCTCGACGAACTGGGCCTGATCGGCCGCGTCGGTCAGCGTCATCCCGGTCGTGAGCAGCACCTCCCCGCCCGAGAGCCACTCCGTCGGGTCGCTGAGCTCGGAGATGTGCACCCAGCGGACGGGGGCCTCAACGGCATCCCCGCCCGCCAGCAACCGCAAGTCGAGCTCGGTCAGCAGATCCCGGACACGCAACATGCCGACAGAACCCGTGTGCGGAGCGTGCCGGGGCTCAGGCCCCGTGCACGCCCATCCGCGAAGCGGCTTCGGTCAGCACCGGACGCAGCACCGATTCGATCTCGGCGAACTCCGCCGGGCCGGCGATCAGCGGCGGCGACAGCTGGATCACCGGGTCGCCGCGGTCATCGGCGCGGCAGATCAGGCCGCGGCGGAACAGCTCGCCGGAGAGGAAGCCACGCAGCAGCGTCTCTGACTCCTCGTCGTTGAACGACTCCTTGGTGTCACGGTCCTTGACGAGCTCGATCGCCTGGAAGTAGCCCGCGCCGCGGACGTCACCGACGATCGGGATGTCACGCAGGCCGTCGAGCATGCCGCGGAGCTTCGATTCGTTCTCGCGGACGTTCTCGATCACGCCCTCGCTCTCCATCGCGTTGATGTTGGCCAGCGCGATCGCCGAGACGACGGGATGCCCGGCGAAGGTGATGCCGTGCGTGAAGCTGGCGGTCCCCGTCGAGAACGGCTCGAAGATCTTGTCGGAGGCGATCACGGCGCCCATCGGCGCGTACGCCGAGGTGATGCCCTTGGCGGTCGTGATGATGTCGGGCTGGTAGCCGTAGCGCTGCGCGCCGAACCACTCGCCGAGACGGCCCCACGCGCAGATGACCTCGTCGGAGATCAGCAGCACGTTGTAGTAGTCGCAGATCTCGCGGATCCGCTGCCAGTACCCGTCGGGCGGGGTGAAGCAGCCGCCGGCGTTCTGGACCGGCTCCATGATCACGGCGGCGACCGTGTCGGGGCCCTCGAACTCGATCCGGTCAGCGACCTGCTCGGCGAGGTCCTCGGGCTGCATCCCGTACTGGAGGCGGTAGACGTTGGTGTTCGGGACGTGGCAACCACCCGGCGCCAGCGGCTCAAACGGCTGGCGCAGGTCAGTGATGCCGGTCGCCGAGAGCGCCCCGAGCGTGGTGCCGTGGTAGGCGACCTCACGTGCGATCAGCTTGGTCTTCAGCGGGTTGCCGGTGAGCTTGTGGTACTGGCGGCAGAGCTTCAACGCGGATTCGACCGCCTCGGAGCCGCCGCTGGTGAAGAACACGCGGTTCAGGTCGCCCGGCGTCAGCGAGGCGATCTTCGTGGCGAGCTCGATCGCGCGCGGGTGTGCGTATGACCAGTTGGTGAAGAAGCCGAGCTCCTTGGCCTGGTCGGCGCCGGCCTGGACGATGTCGGCCCGGCCGTGCCCGATATTGGTGCAGAACAGCGACGAGAGGCCGTCGAGGTAGCGGTTGCCGTGCTCGTCGTAGACGTAGCAGCCCTCACCCTTGACGATGATCGGGATCTCGTGCTGCTCGTCGTAGCCTCCCATCCGGGTGAAGTGCATCCAGAGATGGCGGCGCGCCTGCTCCTGGAGCGTGCCGGTGCCGGCGGTGGTTTCGAACGTGGCGGACATGGATCTCCCGTGTACTCGTGTGCCGTTTCGTACAACCCTACCCGCCACGATAGCTGGACGTTATGGCCAACGGGACGCGCTTAGCGCCAGTTCCTTGTCCATTTCGTCGAACGCTTTGTCAGATCGACCGGCGATTGCGGAAACTGATCGCTCCAAACGCGTAACCGGCGACGGCCGCGGCCAGGCCGCCGAGCACCGTCGCGATCCGTCCGGCCGCCGCGGCCCGATCCGGGCCGGTGAGGACCCGACCTGCCGAGCGCAGCACCTCAAGTGGCAGCGTGCGGCTGACATAGGTGCGCTCGGTGTCGAGCGAGCGCGTATCACCGAGCGTTCGCACGAGCGCCTTGGAGATCCCCTCGTAGTAGCAGCGCCGCACCAGATATCCCGGGCGCCCCCGGACCTGCGGCACCCAGTGATCGATCTCGGCGCCCTGGACGAGCACGAACTGGGTCCCGGGGAGCTCCCGGGCGGCCCGGATGCATAGCTCCGTCTCCTCGCACCCCAGCGGCCGGCTGCCGAGCCGGCCGATCTGCGTGTCGAACAGCCCCGCCCGCTCGAATACCTCGGCCCGGAAGGCCATGTTGCAGCCAAGCGGGTTGCGGACCGGTCCGGCGTCGGGCTGGCCCTGATATGAGCAACCGACGACCCACAAAAACGCCTCCGGCAGCCAACCCGGCTGCTGGTGCTGCCAGTGCGGCACCGCCTTGCCCCCGGCCCCGACAACTCCCGGATCCGAGAATGCGTCAAGCAGCGTCGCCAGCCACCCTGGGCGCGGGATCGCGTCGTCGTCCAGGAACACGACGACCTCACCGTTCGCTCGGACGATCGCCGTGTTGCGGGCGGAGGAGAGCCCCCGCTCCCCCTCGTTGGCGACGATCGTGACCGTCTCGGGCAGGCGTTCGCGCAGTCGCGCCGCGAGCGCGTCGTTGTGGTCGACGACGACGATCACCTCAAGCGGCGGTGGGGCTTGCGCCAGCGCCGCCTCGACGCAGCCGGCGGTCAGCTCGAACCGCTCGTCCGCGAACGCGCAGACGACAACCGAGGCGCCCGGCAGCGTCATTCCGACTGGCTGGGCGGAGTGTCGGGAGCGCCCGGCGACTGATCTGTCTCAACCTTGAGACCCAGCGACTCCTCAGCGGCCTGGGCCGCAGCCGCCACGCTCGCGTCAACGCGGCGGTCACGGCCAGAACGGCGCTCGGGACCGGTATAGCCGGCGACCTCCGGGGCCGTCCGGCGGCGGTCACCGCCCCGCTTGGGCACGAGCACCCTGACCGCCCTGAGCAGCTCCTTGCGGCGCTCGACACCGGAGCGGCGCTGAGGGCCGCCGTATCCGAACTCGTCGGGTTCGAACTCACGCCGTTCCTGACCAAGTCTGCGGTCCCGCCCCGCGGGCAGCCAGGCGGGGGTATCGATCGCGGCGGTGCGGATCTCGATCATCTCGAACACCTCGCCGGGGACCGGATTGCCGAGCCGCGGATGCTCACGCAACATCGTCTTCAGCACCCGCTTGCCGTCGCTGAACGCATGCAGGTTCGAGCTGCCGGCTCGCCGCTCGAGCTCGACGCTCGGTACCTCCACGATCTTCAGGCCCGCCTTGATCGCGTTGACGACGAGCTGGGTCTCGATTTCGAATCCGTCCGCGTTGAGTTCAAGGTCCGGCAGGAAGGTGCGCCAGAAGGCGCAATAGCCGTAGAGCAGATCGGTGAACCGCGAGCCGTAGAGGAAGTTCGCGAGCTTCACGAAGCCGAGGTTTCCGGCCCGGCGCCACAGCGTGAAGTCGACGGAGCCGCCGTCCTTCATCTCCCGCGAGCCTTTGACGAACTCGGCACCCCCGACGAGCGCCTCGACGAACAGGTGCAGCTCGCGCGGATCGGTGCTCCCATCCGCATCGATCATCGCGATGATGTCGCAGTGGGCGGCGGCAAACCCGGCCCGCAGCGCGGCGCCCTTGCCCCGGTCGCGCTGGTGGACGACGACGAGGTTCGGGACCAGCGTCCGCGCCACCACCTCGGTGCGATCAATCGACAGGCCGTCGACCAGCACGATCTCCGTGACCCAGGGCGGAATGTTCCCCAGCACCCAGCCGATGCTCTCGGCCTCGTTCAACGCCGGGATCACGACACTGACGGTTGGCGCTCCCGGCGTCGGTTCCTGCTGGCCGGCGTCCGAGCTCGCGCCGCTGACGGTGCGGTTGCGGCGCGCCCGGTCGGCCGCGGCGGCGGTCGCCATCCGCTTGGCTTCTGCGCGACTGCGCAGCAGGAAACCGGCCAGCAGCGCAAGCGCACCGGCAAGCACGACGACGACCACGACCACAACGATCAGCACTGCAACCCCCACGTACGAAATCCCCTGTAACGCCCTGCCAGGAAGAAGGTTAATCGATGGCCAGACGATCGTCAGTCATCGGCGCCCAACCGGGCGCTCGCGGGCCTGAGGGCGAAGATCGCCGTGACGCCCAACCACAGCAGCAGGGCGACCGCCGCCACCGGCCCGCGCCACTGTGGAACGCTCGGCGTTCCCAGCAGCAGTGGCCAGATCACCGCGGCGCCGATCGCGAAGCCGGCGTGACCGGTGAGCGCACCAAGCGCGCTGCCGGTGCGATCAACGACCCAACCGAAGCTCGCCGCCGCAATCGCGATCACCAGCACGAGCGAGGCGGACCCCGAACCGGCATACAGAGCGGTGGAGAGTGCCGTCGCGGCAACCAGGCCCGACCTCCGGGCAAGCCGTTGCAGCGATAGCTGGACCAGGCAGCGAAACACCAGCTCCTCGACGATCGCGGCCATCAGCAGGGCGATCACGGCGATCGCCGCAGTCGCTGCGGAGGTGCCCGGCAGCCAGGCGCGGGGCATCCCGGCCAGATGCGCGATCAGTCC
The DNA here is from genome assembly GCA_963778315.1 of uncultured Conexibacteraceae bacterium. Lineage (GTDB taxonomy): Bacteria > Actinomycetota > Thermoleophilia > Solirubrobacterales > Solirubrobacteraceae > Palsa-465. The sequence goes on from CAVZTZ010000020.1 coordinate 51,727, forward strand.
GAGCATCAGGCCGAAGAGCCCCATCCCCAACTCCAGGCGCGGATGGCGGCGGCTCACCGCGATCGAGCGCCCGACGCCGACAAGCGGCGCGGTGGCGAGGTAGATGCCGGCCAGCATGATCGACACGACGATCGTGGCGGCGGCCGTCGAGCCGTCGGCCAGGGGCAGCCCCAACCCCAGCACCGGTACCAGGGCCGCCAGCGCCAGCGCTCGCAGCGCGGGCACCGCCGGGTCGTCCCGATCCGAGCCCGCGGGATCGAGCTCGCCGGCGTGCGCCCCCGTCTCTGACCGGGGTGAGACGGTCACCAGCAGCACGACAAGGACGCCGGCCGCCAGGTCACCGGCGAACACGTGCCCCGTACCGATCAGCCCGGCCTGGACCGCCAGCAGCACTCCGACCGCGGCAAACGGGACCGGCGCCGGCCCGTACGGCCGGCGGCTGGACGCGGAACCAACCTCAGTCACGCTGCTCACGACACCAGCAACGCCAGCCGGGCGGCGATCGTCAGCAGCGCGACCACCACGAGCGGCACCGTCACGATCACGACCATCCGCCGCTGCGCGGACGTCGTGCCTCTGATCCGACCCACGTCAAGGCGCAGCAGCAGCACCAGCGCCATCACCAGCGGGATCACTCCGAACGTGTCCGACGCCATCGTGAGCGAGCGGTGCCGGACGGCTTCGAGCACGAGCTTGGGCAGCAGGCCGCTCATCACGGACCGATCGGCCCGGCGGCCTGCCGGCGGGAGCTCAGCCGACGCACCCGCACGTCGGCGACCAGGACGGATGCGACCGTGAACGCGATCAGGATCCCGGTGGCGAGCGCCAGCGACCACGCGTGGACGTACAGCAGAACCAGCGACACGACCGATCCGAGCGACAGGCTCGCGCCGACCGCAATCATCAACTCGACCTCCGGTTCGCGGACATCAAGCGCCAGCGCCAGAGCCTCGCCGGGCACCACCAGCAGCATCGCAACTGCCAGCACGACCCGGACGGGCGAGTGCCAGCCGGCCGCGGCGCACGCCGCGGATCCCGCGCAGACGATGATGCACCCGGCGGCTCGCCACCTGACGGCCACCGGGGAGCGGACGTGTACGCCGCTGGTCGCGCCGGCCTCCGTGATCGCAGGGGCAGCTGGCATCGACCGTATTATCCGGCAGGGCCCTGTGGAAACCGGACCAATCACGTCTGCAACGCCGGATGCCCGATCGGGACCGTTCCGGAGTCTGAGAGCGGCAGGCGCCCGCTTCCCCGGAGCGGGGCCGGCCTTGGCCGTCGCCGCGCCGCTGCTGATCGGCGCCGTCTGGGCGCTGTCGCTGACGCAGCTGCGGCTGCAGAACATGACGGACCTGGGGTTGATCTCGGCGATGCCGAAGCTGACCCTCGCCTGCCTTGCGCTGTTGACGATCAGCTTCGCCGTGTCGCTGCACCGGCGGCCGTTCAATGCCGTCGCGGCCGCGACCCACGTGGTGGTGCTGATCATCGCGCTCTACGGAATCACTGAGTTCGTCGAGCCGATCCCCCGGTTCTCCAGTGTCTACAAGCACGTCGGGATCATCGAGGTGCTGCAGATCCACTCGAGCATCAACCCGCACATCGATGCGTACTTCAACTGGCCGGGCTTCTTCGCGTTCGGGGACCTGCTGGTCAAGCTCGCCGGGTGGCGCAACGCGCTGGCGTTCGCCGCCTGGGGGCCGTTGCTCTACAACCTCCTGTACCTGCCGCCGCTGCTGGTGATCTTCGAATGGGGGACTGGCGATCGTCGCCTCAAATGGCTGGCGGCATGGATGTTCTTCACCGCCAACTGGGTCGGCCAGGACTACATCTCACCGCAGGGGACCGCCTTCTTCCTGTGGCTCGTGGTGCTCGCGCTGCTCCTCAAATACTTCACGCCCCGCCCGCGAGATCTCCCCCGCGCCGGCTCGATACGGGCGACGCTGCGCCAGTTCGGGCCGCTGGCACTGCATCGTCGCGGCCGGGAGCTGACGGCGACCGCGTCGTGGCGAGAGGTCGGGATGTTGGTCGTGGCGCTGCTGATGTTCGGGGCGATCGTCTCCGGCCACCAGCTGACGCCGGTGCCGGCGATCCTGGTCGTCGTCTCACTCGCGCTGTTCGCCGGGCTGACGACGCGGGCGGCGCCGGTGCTGATGATCCTCGGACTGGTCGCGTGGGTCTTCTTCATGGCGACGGTCTATCTGGAGGGCAACATCAACGTCCTGCTGGGACCGCTGGGCAGTGTCGGCTCGAACCTCACGCAGAGCGTCGGCGCACGCGTCGGTGGCAGCGCCGACCACGAGCTGATCGTCAAGGCCAACGTCGTGTTCTCGTTCGGGATCTGGATGCTCAGCGGCCTCGGCTTCCTGCGGCGCCTGCGCGCCGGCCGGCTTGAGGTCGCCTACCTGCTGGTCGGCCTGAGCCCGTTCGTGCTGCCGCTGGTGCAGCCCTACGGGGGCGAGATCTTCCTGCGCGTGTTCCTGTTCGCGTTGCCGGCGGCAGCGTTCTTCGCGGCGTGTCTGTTCTTCCCGTCGGAGACGGCCGGCCGGAGCTGGTTCACAACCGTCGCGCTGGCGGTGGTCGGATGCGTGGTGGTGTTCGGCTTCCAGTTCCCACGCTATGGCAACGAGCGGTTTGCCAACTTCACGCACGCCGACCTGGGTGCGGTGCAGGCGCTGTACCGGCTGGCCCCCACCGGGTCGGTGCTGATGCCGGGCGTCGACAACCTGCCGTGGGGTTATCAGGACTACGACGCCTACGACTATGGCGCCGGCGTCGACTCGCTGCCGGAGTGGTCGACGCTGCATCCACGGATCGCGGTGCTGCTGTCTGAGCTGCTGGGCACCTTCGGCAAGCGCGGCGGCTATTTCATCTACACGCCCAGCGAGGAGATCTACGCGGAGTCATTCGAGGGCGAGCCGGACACCCTGCCGAAGCTGCTGGTGGCGCTGCGCCACTCGCCTGACGCGCGCCTGCTCTACGCCCGCGGTGGCGCTGAGATCTTCCACATCCGCTAGGTCCGAACACGCGCTAGGCCGGCTCGGCACCGGCCTCCGGGTGCGGTTTCGCGAGCTCGCGTAGCCGCGGCACGGACCGCCGCGCCTTGAGGTAGGCCCAGGGCCCGGACAGCAAGCCGGGCAGTTGCTGACGGTTGAGCTCCTCGGGAAACCCGGCGGACTTCTTGTTGTGGCGGATCGACGACGGGTGGAACGCGTACACCAGTCCGAGCGGGACGCGCAGCAGAAAGTCTCCGAGGCGCCCGGGTTGGGTCAGCACGCAGCGCGTCAGGTAGGCACCGAGCCCACGGGCATAGGACCGAACCTGGCTGCGCAGCTCCTCGTAGGTGCGACGGTGCTCGTGGCGGACCAGCGCCCGCGGGCAGTAACGGACCGCGTAGCCGGCGCACAGCGCGTCGAAGAACGCCGCGATGTCCTCTCCCCCGAGCGCATCGAGCGCCAGGTCAAAGCCGCCGAGCTCGCGCAGCACCGACGCCCGCCAGGCCATGCTGACCCCCGACCCGATCCGGCCGGTTGCATACGGCAACAGCGAGCGGCGGTCTCGGGTCGCGATTGCGATCGTGCGCGGCTCGAAGCCCTCGACGAACGCGCCCAGCTCCTCGAACCACACTTGGGCGGGCGCGTCGAGCTCGAGCGGGACGGCGAGCCCGGTGGTGCAGGCGACGGTGCCGGCGTCGTCAAACCCGGCGACGTGCTCGGTCAGCCAGTGACGGTCGACGACCGCGTCGTCATCGGTGTAGGCGAGCAGCTCGCCGCCGGCCTCCGCCAGCCCCCGGTTGCGCCCGACGATCAGGCGACCGCCGGGCAGCCGGTGGTAGTGGACCGCCGGGAAGCGGGCTGTGACGAGATCCTCGGTGGCGGAGCCCGCGGAACCGTCGATCACGAGCGTTTCGTAGTTGGGGTACTCCAGCGCCGCGATCGCCGACAGCGCCCGGGCAAGCACGTCCGGTCGATCCTTGGTGCAGACGATCACCGAGGCAAACGGCGGGTTTGCGAGGACGGCACGACGCCGGGCCTGGCACTGCGGGTCGGAAACGGCTGGCAGTGCACCCGTGGTCAGCGCCGAAACGGGCGCCAGCCCGTCGGCGCGGAGATGGGCGTTGATCCGCTCGCCCAGCTGTGTCCAGATCGCGTCCGCACACTGCCGCGCGGAGAAGCCGTCCGCGGTGGCCGTCACGGCGGCGGTTCCCAGCGGCTCGCCGTGCAGGCGCACCAGGATCCGGGCGCCGCCATACGGTCGCCCGGTCCCGTCGACTGCGGGGGGTGGCTCGATGCCCGTGCTGAGCTCGACCTCCGCCGCCGCCAGCGGCTGGAAGCCGGGCAGCTCGCGGGCGCCGACATCAGCGCTCAAGCGGTTGCTCCTTGCCCGAAGGCCCTTGCCCGAAGGAACGCAGATCCTATCCGGCTGTGGGTGCTACCCGAGCGTCGGCTTGTACACCGACACCCATGCGACCATCACGTGCCCGGCCTCACCGTCGGCTGGCACGACGCCATCGGTCGAGGTCTCGGTCTGCAGCACCCAGTGCATCGGCGTGTCGGGGATGTGCTGGGTCGAGGTGCCGATCACCTGGCCGTCGAGGATGAAGCGCACCATCGTCGGCGTCCACTCGACCACGGCCGTGTGCCAGTCGTCGTAGGTGGCGCTGGTGGAGTAGACATCCTGCTGGTTGTCGTTGGTCGCCCCCATCCAGTGCATGAAGGCGTTGATGTTCGAGTTCAGGTCGCCCTCGGGGAAGTCGATCTCCCCATCGGCCGGCCAGGTCGCCGTCCCGTCGTCGTACGCGTCGGGCCACAGCAGCCAGGCGGTCTTGTACCCCGGCAGCAGCTGGGCCTGGAAGCGGACAGCGTAGGCGCCGTACAGCAGTCCCCCTCCGTTGACGCCGCCGGGAATCTTCGGCTCGGGCGCAGCCACGAGCGAGACGCCGTCCGCGGTGGTCTGCAGGTTCATGTCGAGCATCCGATTGTGGATGCTCAGCACCTGCGTCGGCGCGTAGTACCCGTTGCCGGCGGTGTCGGTCCACCCGTTGGGATAGGCCCACCACTTCGCGGCAACCGCCGGCGGCAGGCTGCTGCAGTTGGAGTTCATCAAGTCCGTGTTCCACGTGCAGCCGGAGAAGCCACCGACCGGCACGTTGGTGGTGAAGTCGTCGGAGAACACCTGGTTCCAGCCCGCGACGTTGCCCTGTGGCATCGGCTGCCCGGACGGGTCCGTCGGCGTCGAGGGCTGCGCGGGCTCACCGCTGATCGTCTGAAACGGATCTGTCGCCGCGATGCTCAGCGCGCGCCGCTCGACCCCGTGCTGGGCGGCTCGATGTCGCCGAGTGGCATGCGTGTGGTGCCGGCTCGCGACCGCAGCACCCGGGAGGGCGAGCATCGTTGCGGCAACTGACCAGATCAGCAGTGCTCTCAGGCGCTTCGGCGTCATACAAGTTCCTCGCGGTGGTCGATCGACCCGGACGGTCCGGCTCGGCGTTCACTCACTCTGCTCGGCTGTTCGGTGCCGGGTCGCCTGTCCAGCGCGAGAACCTCAACGATCGTTTGAGTTCGCAGACGGACATTTGACCGATGCCACCCTACCGGACCGACCACCATTTTTTGGACGGATGTTCTACCGCCCGGTAGCCGGGATACTGTGCGCGTGGGCGGCGCTACTCGGCTGAGATCGGGGGTCTGGTGAACGAGGCGGCAGAGCGGACCAGCTCTGATGCGGCGCTCCGCGGGCTGTTCGGCCGTGACTCCCTCTATATGTTCCTGTGGGCGATCCAGATCATCCTGGCGTCGCTGCTGACGCCGATCGAGACACGGCTGCTGGGTCCGTCGAAGTTCGGCCTGGTCGCGACCTCGGTGGCGATCATGCAGCTGCTGGTCGCGATCGGCAGCTTCAGCCTGCAGACCGCCATCCAGCGTGCCTATGCCCGGCCCGATGGCGAGGCGGAGGCCCGCAGACTGGTCGCCCTGGCGCTGGCGGTCGCAGCCGTGACGCTGGGGGCGGCCTATGCCACCGGACCGCTGTGGTGCCGCGCGATCGGGCTCGGGGACTTCTCCGCACCGGTCCGCTACGCGGTGATCTGGGCGGGCCTCACCGCCGTGACCAACGCCACCTTCGGTCTGCTGCGCAGCCGCGATCAACTGGGCTGGTTCGCGACCGTGAGCCTGCTGCAGTCCGTCCTTGCCGAGGCGGTGGCGCTCGGACTGCTTGTGTTCGTGCACCGGACCGCCGCTGCCTATCTGTTCGGGCAGATGGTCTGCCAGGGACTGGCGGTGATCGTCGGTCTGTACGTGGCGCGACCGCTGCTGCCGGGGCGGCGGGACCTGCCGATGCTGACCGACGCGCTCCGCTACACGGCGGCGCTCGTTCCGGCGGCCGTTGGCGCCTTCGTGTTCGACACATGCGATCGGCTGGTGATCCATGGCGACCTGGGTCCAGGTGCGGTCGCCCGGTATGCCGTCGCACGAAACATCGGCGGTCTGGCGATCGTGCTGCTGTGGGTCCTGCAGAGCGTGTGGATGCCCCGACTGTTCGCGCTCAAGGATCTCGCGGTCCGGCGGGTCGTGCTGGCCGGGAGCCGCGACGGGATCTACATGCTCGCGGCGTGCTTTGCGACCACGATCACCCTGGCTTCGCCCGTGCTGCTGACGATCTGGGTGCCATCCAGCTTCAGACCGGCGGGGCTGGTGCTGATCACCGGCCTGATCGCCTGCTCGGCGGTACCGGTCGCCGGTGGCCAATCGTCGGTGCGGGTGCTGCTGGTCTGCGATCGCTCAGGGCCGGTGGCGGTCGCGACGGTGATCGGCGCGCTCGTCAACCTGGCACTGAACCTGGCGCTCGTACCGGTTCTGGGGATCGATGGCTCCGCACTGGTGACACTGTTCAGCTACGGGCTGGTGCTCGCGCTCGTGCGCTGGCGCGCGCAGCTCGCACTGCCGCTGCCGCTGCCGTCGCTCGAGCTGTTCGGGATCGTCGCGATCTGCGTCGCGATCGGGCTCGGTTCGACCGCGCTGCCGTGGAACTTCGCCACGATCGCCGCGCGTCTGCTGCTGGCGCTGATCGCCGGAGTCGTATTCCTCGTCCAGTTCATCAGCATGGTCGCGCCGGAGCGGCTGGCACCACTGAACGCGCGGCTGCCGTGGCTGACCGTGGTCGTGCCCAAGCGCGTGGCTGACACGATCGACCTCTCCGTCTCGTCGTGAGCACGAGTCCTGGCCACATCCCGCTCTCGGCGCTCAGCCACGGCCAGCCGACGGCGATCGGCGAGCTGGAGCTGACCCGCCCGCTGTGCGTGACGCCGGTCGGCGTTCCCAGTCGCGACTGCGCCGACCAGCTGCTGCTGGTCCGCCTGCACGGTGACCCCGTCGGGCTCGTCCATCTGGACGAGCCTCCTCAGGCGGAGACGCCGGCAACCCTGGCGACGGCCATCTGGGGCCAGTTGGGCGCACCGCTCAGTGCCCACGCCAGCGGCCATGGCTGCGTCGCGGTGCCGGCTGGGCCCCGGCAGCTGGAAGCGGGGCTGCAGCTGCTGAGCGGGCCGCAGCCCGGTCTCACTGCACCGCGGCCACCCGGGCGCGCTGCCGTGATCGTTGCGACGATTGGGCGGCTGGATGCGTTGGAGCGCGCGCTGGAGTCGCTGGCGGCGATGCGCTGTGAGCAGTTCGAGGTGATCGTGGTTGACAACCGTCCGGCAGAGACCGGAACCCGCGAGCTGGTCGAGCGGCTCGCGCGCTCGATGGCGTTGCGCTACGTGGCCGAGCCGCGCCAGGGACTTGCGATCGCCCGCAACACCGGCATGGCCGCAGCCGCAACAGCCGAATTCGTGGCGTTCACCGATGATGACGTCGTCGTCGACCCCGGCTGGCTCAGCTGGCTGCTGGCCCCATTCTGCGAACCGGCGGTGCAGGCGGTCACCGGCATGGTGTTGCCGCTGCGCCTGGACTCCGCCGAGCAGAAACGGTTCGAGAAGTACGCGGGCTTCGGCAAGGGAGTTGTCCAGGAGCGCTACGACCTGACCGCCAACCGTGCCGACGATCGCCTGCTGTACCCGTTCTGGGGCGGGATGTTCGGATCCGGCAACAGCATGGCGTTCCGGCGCGCGGCGATCATCGCGGCCGGCGGATTCGACGCCGCGCTGGGGGCGGGAACCGCGACCGGTGGCGGTGAGGACATCGCGGCGTTCACGGACGTGATCCTCGGGGGCGGCCAGCTTGTGTACGAGCCTCGCTCGATCTGCTGGCATGAGCATCGGGCCAGCGAGGAGGCGTTACGACGCCAGGTCCACAGCTACGGCGTGGGCCTGACGGCGACGCTGTGGCGGTTCGCCTGGCGCGACCCTCGGTTTGCGCTGGCGGTCGCGCGCTCGGTCCCGGTGATCATCCGCCTGCGCCGCGAGCGACAGGAGTCCCAAGCCAGCGAAGCACTGCCCGCGGACCTCCTGCGGATCGAGCAACGCGGTAGGTTCGCCGGACCATGGCGATACATCCAGAGCCGGAGGCGGCTGAAGCGAATGGGAGCGTCGGTGTGACCATCCCCTCGAAGCCGGGACTGCGTGCGTGTGTCAGAGCGGACATCGCGCTGGTCAGGAGCCGGCGCGATCAGCGTCTCGTGCCGTATCTGTTCCCGAACCTGTTCGCGGTGCTGATGTACCGGTTGGCGCATGCGGTCGGCCCGCGCGGGGCCGGATTGCCCGCCCGGGCGCTCAGCATCGTCGGCCAGCTCATGACCGGTGCCGAGCTTGACTGGCGGGCACAGCTCGGCCCGGGGGTATTCCTCGAGCATCCGGTCGGCGTCGTCGTCGGCGACGGTGTGGTGTCCGGCGCCAACCTGGTGCTGGGCGCCGGCGTGCTGCTTGGCTCGACCGCCAACGAGTCCCTGGGCCGGCCGCGGTCGGGGTTTCCGACGCTGGGGAGCGACATCTTCATCTGGGCCAAGGCCTCGATCATCGGCCCCGTGCGGATCGGCGACGCAGCGATGATCGGCGCGCATGCGCTGGTGCTGGACGATGTCCCGGCGGGCGCTGTCGCGCGGGGGGTTCCGGCCAGGAGCTATCTCGATGGCCAGCGCGTGAATGGCGGGCGGCCGGCGGAGGGTCAGCGACCGGCCACCTGAGTGAAGAGTGCTTGCATCCGCGTCGCCGAGCGCGTCAGCGTGTAGCGCTCGGTGACCCGGGCGATGCACTCCTCGGCCAATTGCGGGCGCCGCGCCCGCCAGTCGCTCAGCTCCCGCAACCGCTGCGCGAGCTGCGCGGAGTCGCCGCGGGCAAACAGGAACTCTGAGAACTGACCATCGAGGATCTCCGGGATCCCACCGCCGTCTGAGGCGACCGCCGGGCAGCCGGTCGCCATCGCCTCGATGATCACCCTCCCGAACGGCTCCTCCCAGACCGACGGCAGCACCAGCACGTCGGCTGCGCGCATGACGTCCAGCACGCCCGGGCGCATCGGCAGCCAGTCACACCCCGCGGGGGCCTGCTGCTGCAGCTCGAGTAGATATGCGGCCGGGTCGGCATGCCGGACCGGAGCACCGACCAGCACCAGCCTCGCGTCCTGGGGTGCCAAGCCCAGCTGACGCCAGGCATCGAGCAGCACCTCAACGCCCTTCTCCTGATCGAACCTGCCGAGGTACAGGACGACGTAGGCGTCCGCGGGCAGTCCCAACTCCCGGCGGCTGGCCCGTCGCTGCTCGGCGGAGGTAGGGGGGTATTCGGCCGGATCGATGCCGTAGGGGATCACCTCGATCCGCCGGTCGTCGAGTCCATGCCGTGACCACACGCCTCGCATGTACTCCGAGGCGACGACGAAGCGTTGCGCCTGGCGTCCGAGCAGCGTCATCGACGCGCCTCGGAACTGCGCAAATTCATGGAGGTGGCAGACGACGGGCGCCCGGGACAGGAGCTTGGCCGAGCCCGCCCACGCCATCTCACTGAGGTTGTTGGCGTAGATCAGATCGGGCTTGGCCCGGGCGGCCGCCCATGCTCCGCGGCTGATCCCGCGGACGTCGCGCAGCGGGCCGTTGCCGTAGGTGACGGCCGGGGCACGGGCGACCGAATGGCAGAACGAGGTGAATGCGGCGGTGAGATCGCCGTCGGCGGTGTACAGCAGATCGATCTCATCGCCCCGTCCGGCGAGCTCGCGCGTCAGCTGCAACATGTGCAGTTCGACGCCGCCGATCGCCGCCAGTCGTGGCAGGTAGGTGAGGATCCGGACCGGCGCCATCCCGGGTATTCTCGCGCGGTGGGGGTCAGCGGGGCGCGGAAGGCTATTCGAGCGATCATCAACTGGTTGCGCTTTGCGCAGATCGCGCTGAGCGCTCCGGCGGTCCGCGGCAGCAACCGCTTCATCGCGGAGGCCGGCGCGGACATCCAGCTGAGCCCCGGTTCCGTCTGGGAGATCGGCACGGACGTGTATCTGCGCCGGGACTTCACCGCCCACGTGACCGGTGAGTTGCGCATCGGCGATGGGGTCTTCTTCAACCGCGGCTGTTACATCGCCGCCAACGATCGTGTGACGATCGGCGCGCACAGCATGTTCGGCGAGCGAGCGTCCGTCCATGACAGCGATTACCCGCTGGACTTCCGGGCCGGCCGCCGCATCGAGACGATGACCCGCTCACCCGTGACGATCGGCGACAACGTCTGGATCGGGGCAAACGCGGTGGTGCTCAAGGGGGTGACGATCGGCGACGGGGCGGTGATTGCGGCCGGCGCCATCGTCAACCGCGACGTCCCACCCGATTGCGTGGCGGCCGGCGTCCCGGCCCGCGTCCTGCGCTCCACGTTGTCCACCGGAGAGGCCGACTGACGACGGTGAACGATGAGACCGGACAGACCGGAGAGACCGGAGACCCTCATGGCACGGCCTGGACGTGGATGCGCAACCACTTCGTCAGCCTCCTCCTCTGGCTCGACGTCGCGCCGACGATACTGCGTCCGTGGCTGCTGCGCCGCTGCGGCGCGACGATCGGGCCGGGCACGGTGCTCGAACGGCACGGCAGCTTCGTCTGGGGGAACCTCAGGCTCGGCCGCGAGGCGTATCTGTCAGAGGGATTCGTGTTCCAGGACTTCGCGGAGGTCTCGATCGGCGACCGCACCTGGGTGGGGCCCGGAACCATGTTTCTGACGCGCACGCATGAGGTCGGCGGTCCGCAGCAGCGGGCGGCGACGCCGGTCAACCGACCGATCCGGATCGGCAACGGTTGCTGGCTCGGGGCCAAGGTGACGATCCTGCCGGGTGTGACGGTCGGCGATGGCTGCATCGTGGGAGCGGGCTCGGTGGTGACCCGAGACTGCGAGCCCCACGGGATGTACCTGGGCGCCCCCGCCCGTCGCCACCGTGAACTCGATCAGTGAGGTGAGCGACCCACCTGACATGCTTCGGACCATCAAACAGACAGCCAGGCCACCAACGACGACCGCAGCGACGGTTGCCGGGTGTCTGCTTGCGGTCCTGACCTCGATCGCGTTTCTGGTCGCGTCTCCGTCGCTCGCAGACGCTGCCCCGGCGGCTTCGACGACGGCGTCGACGACGATCGGTTGGCCGGCACTCGGGCTCCCCAACAGCATCGACCTCTACCAGTCAGCCGGGACTCAGAGCTACACGCTGCCGGTGCCAGCTGGGCTGCACCCATCGACGTTGACGGGAACGCTCTCCGTTGCCGACACCTTCGGGGCGGGCTCCCTGTACGTCGAGAGTTCCGGCAACGTGCTCGGCTCGGTGCCGCTTCCCAGCGGCTCGAGCGCGGCCGGGACAGTTCATTTCACGGTGTCACTGGCCGGCGCCAAGCCCCACGGCGCCACCGTCGCGATCACGTTCATGGTGCGCGGCGGCAAGGTCGCGGTCTGCAGTGCCCCCCCGCAGCTGTCGCTGAGCTCGTTGAGCACCACCTACACGGGCGTGGCCGCTGCGCCCGCCACGATCGATCAGTTCTTCCCATCGATCGTGCGGCGGCTGACGATCTACACGGAGCCGGACCCGACGCAGGTCGAGCAACAGGCCGTGCTGACGGTGACCGGCGAGCTGGTTGCGCGCTATCCGCAGCTGCTGGTCAGCGTCAGGGCGCTGCCCGGCGCCGGCAAGCTTCCGTCGGTCGCGCCGTCAGCCGTCGACCGGACCATCGTGATCCGTCAGGCCGCTCGCAGCGGCGTGACGATCGTCGCCGCCACCGGCGGCGGCCGAATCCTGCTGTTCAGCGGCGGCACCGTCACGCTTTCCCGCCAGATATCGCTGTTCGCCACATCACTGTCGCGGCTGGCACACGCCACCTCGGCGGTCGTCCAGCGAGCGTCCACGGCGGCCACACGGCCAGATGCATCGTCGTACACGTTCAGCCAGCTGGGCATCTCCGCGGGAGCCTCGGTGCTCGGCCAGTCGACGCTGTCGTTCTCACTCGATCAGCAACAGCTCGGCGGACCGCTGAACGAGGCGACCGTGCATCTGTTCGGCGGCTACACGCCCGTCAGCTTCCCGGAGCAGGGCACCATGAGCGCGACCGTCGCCGCGCTGCCCCTGGCAAACGTGCGGCTCGGAAGCTCCGGTCGGCTCGACACCAGCTTCCGGATCCCCCACCAACTACTGACTCGCACGACCACCGTCCAGCTGACGGTCGGCTATTCACCGGGGACGGCATGCCTGCCGCTGACGCCATCGATGACGTTCACGGTGTACCCGTGGTCGTATGTGACCGTCAGCCGTGCGACCTCACCCGCCGGCGGCTTCCCGGCGCTGCCGACCGCGTTCCTGCACGGCATGGACGTCGCGCTGCAGGACAACTCCATTCCCGAGCTCAACGATGCCGCGCTGACGGTCGCCGGCATGCAGTCCCTCAGCTCGGCCGCCCTGAACCCGCGGCTGATCCCGTTTCACCACGCGGCCACCGCCACGGTCGGAACCGTCGTCGTCGCCGACAGCAACGGGGTGCAAGCGCTCGGACTCCATCCCCCGCTCGGGACGACCCCCACCGAGCTCAGCGCTGCCTTCCCCGGCCATCCAAAGATCGGTCTGCACGGCGGCGCGGGCGCGATCGAGTCATTTGCCGATGCGCGCAACAACCGGACGGTGCTGCTGATCAGCACCACCGGCGGCTGGTCACTGATCGACGCGCTGTGGTCCGCGATCGCCGGCAGCGGGTGGTATTCGCTGACCGGCGATACGTACGCCACGGTCAACGGCGGCCCGGCCACCGATCTGGCGATCGGCACCACCGGCATCTCGACCTTCACGCCGCCGCCGGCGCCCAGCACCGGCTGGACGATCACGTTCGTCCTGGTCGGCGCGATCGCGCTGGCGATCATCGCCTTCAGCATCGGCATCTGGTGGGCCACCCGCCGCCGTCGAACGGCTGACTGAGCACGCCGGACAGAGGACATACACCGCGCCCTGTAGTTTTGCTGGCGGATGCCCAACGTGAACTTCGAGCGCCGAGGCGGCGGCGAACCGCTGCTGCTCGTGCACGGAATCGGCAGCCGCTGGCAGATGTGGGAGCCGGTGATGGATCAGCTGGCGCAGCAGTTCGATGTGATCGCCGTCGACGTACCGGGGTTTGCGGGATCACCACGGCCTCCAGCCGGCACCCCAACGGGGGTGCCGTCAATGTGCGCTCTGCTCGAAGGTTTCCTGACCGATCACGGGATCGAGAAGCCGCACGTCGCGGGGAACTCGATGGGCGGTTGGATCGCGCTCGAGCTGGCCAAGCGCGGCAGCGTGCGGTCGGCCAACGGGATCTCCCCGGCGGGTTTTCACAACCGGGCCGAGCGGATCTACGAGGCGGCGCTGCTGACCAGCGTGCGCGCCTCAGCACGGATGTCACGGCCGCTGGCTCCGTGGGTGCTCGCGTCAGCGTCGGGCAGGCGGACAACGCTCAGCTGGGCGATGGCGCACCCCGAGCGGCTGACCGTCGAGCAGGTCCTCGGGGACCTCGACGGCCTGATCGGCGCCAGCTGGTTTGAGCCGACGCTGAAGTGGCTCGTCAGCCACGCATTCACCGGTGGCGATCTGATCACCGTGCCGGTCACGATCACGTGGGGAGAGAAGGACCGTCTGCTGCTCCCCCAGCAGGCGTCCCGGGCGCTGAACGCGATCCCGAACGCTCGCTTTGTGCACCTGCGTGACTGCGGGCACATCCCCACCTTCGACGATCCCGAGCAGGTTGCCCGGGCGATCATCGAGGGCACCGCCGGCGCCTGAGGTTCGCGTCATCTCTTCTGCGTAGACAAACGTTCTACTCAGCTCTGGCCGGTTATGGCCGACTACACAATGAATGGGGCCGAACGGCGCAACCCACCTATGAGCTCTGAGCCCGCTGCACGGTTCGGCCTAATCGCCCGGAGCGCGGGTCTGCTGGTGGTCGCGATCGGCGGTGTCTGCCTGCTCGGCTGGACCTTCGGCGTCGCCCAGCTGAAATCGGATCTGCCGGGCCTCGGCGCGCAGCGGCCGCTGACCGGACTGTTGCTGGCGCTGGCCGGCGCGGCCGTGTTCTGTTCGGCTCCCGGATCGGGTTCGCGGCGGGCGCGGATCGGGCGGCTGCTGGCGATCCTGGTCGTCGTGATCGGGGCCGCAGTGCTGTGCGAGTACGTGGTCGGATCGCTCGGGATCGACCAGCTGCTGTGGCACGACCACGCCAAGCCGTACCCGGGCCGGCCGGCCGGGCGCCTTGCCGGCGCGATGATCACCTTCGGGATCGCGTGCGCGTGCACCCGCTCCGAGCGCGTACCGGGGTGGGTGATCGAGTCGCTGTCCGCGTTGACCGCGGCGGTCGCCGTGCTCGCACTCGCCGGCCAGCTGTTCGGCGTCGTCTGGCTGCGCGGCGGGGGCGACGGGGCCGGCGGGATCGCCGTGCAGGCGCTGACCGGCCTGGTGCTGCTCAGCATCGGCCTCGTCGCGCTGCGGCCGCATGCGGGGCTCGCGGCGCTGCTGAGCGGTGATGACCCCGGCGGCCGGGCCGCGCGGGCGCTGGTCCCGGCGGCATTGATCGGCCCGCTGGCGCTCGGCGCGATGCGCCTGACGCTCGAGAAGGACGGACTCGATCGGCGTGTCGGCGCGTCGATCTTCACGCTCACGATGATCGCGCTGATCTTCAGCATCGTGGTCTGGGTCGCGATGCGGCTGCGCTCATCCGACGCCGGACTGCGGCGGCAGGCGTCGATCGTCGAGAGCTCCGCGATCGCCGTGTTCGCAACCGTGGGAACGACCATCTCTGAGTGGAACGCGGCCGCTGAGCGCATGTTCGGGTACCCGGCCACGGAGGTGATCGGCCGGCCGATCACGATCCTGGCCAGCAGCGAGGAGGCATGGGCGAACCTCCGCCACGAGATGCACGCGTCGCTGCTGTCTGACCGGACACCGTCAATCGAGACGGTCTGCCGCCACCGCACCGGGGCACTGATCGATGTCGCGGTCACGTTCTCTCCGCTGCACGACCCGGCCGGACGGGTCACAGGTGCCGCCGGCTTCGCCCGCGACATCACCGAGCGCAAGCGCGCCCAAGCCGCGCTGCAAACGGCTGAGAGCCTGTTCCGCGGGTTGCTCGAGGCGGCCCCGGACGGTCTGGTGATCGTCGACACCGACGGCCGCATCGTGCTCGTCAACGAGCGCACCGAGGCGCTGTTCGGGTTCCCGCGCTCAGAGCTGATCGGCCAGCATGTCGAGGTGCTCTTGCCGGACGCGATGGGCGCTCGGCACCGCACGCATCGCACCCGCTTCGCCGGCCGCCCGCGGACCCGCCAGATGGGCGCCGGCATGGATCTCATCGCCCACCGCCGTGACGGCACCACGTTCCCGGTCGAGATCAGTCTCAGCCCGATGCAGACTGACGACGGGATGCTCGTGACGGCCGCGATCCGCGACGTCTCGGAGCGCCGGCGAGACGAACAGGAGATCTCGCGGCTGGCGGCGATCGTCGAGTCCTCCGTCGACGCGATCATCAGCAACACGCTCGACGGGACGATCACGTCGTGGAACCCGGCCGCCGAGGCGATGTTCGGTTACACCGCGCACGAGGCGATCGGCCGGTCCGTCGCGATGCTCCACGCCGAGCCGGCGCAGACGGCCGCTCTGCAGCAGAACCTCGAGCGGGTCAAGACCGGTGCGACGATCGACGAGTTCGAGACGCTGCGGCGGACCAAGTCCGGCCACGTGCTCGACGTCTCGATGGTGGTCTCACCGATCCGCAATGCCGGCGGCGAGGTGATCGGCTCCTCGGCGATGATCCGCGACATCAGCGACCGTCGCCGCGTGGCGATGGCGCTGGCGCAGGCACAGGCACAGTTCCGGGCCGCGTTCGAGAATGCCCCGGTTGGCGTCGCGATCGTCGGGATCTCCGGCTCCGGTCGCGGGCGCATCGTGCACGCGAACGCGGCGCTCGCACGGATGGTCGGCCGTGACCCGGGGCAGCTCGACGGCTACTCGATCGACGAGCTCACCCACCCCGACGACAAGGGCCGGACCGACAGCACCTACGACCGGCTGGACCTCGGTGAGACGGTGGAGCTCGAGAAGCGCTACCGGCATGCCGATGGCCGCACGATCTGGGTCCTGATCTCATCGACGCCGCTCCCGACCCCGGACGGGAGCCCACCGACGCTCGCCGTCAAGCAGGTGCTCGACATCTCCGAACGCAAGCGGCTCGAGCGCCAGCTGCGCCACCTCGCAGATCACGACGCGCTGACCGGCCTGTTCAACCGTCACCGGTTCGAGACGGAGCTGCACCGGGTCCTGGCCGAGAGCCGCCGTCACCAGCGCAGCGCCGCGCTGCTGGTGCTCGACCTCGACGGCTTCAAGCAGGTCAACGACTCGATCGGCCATCACGCTGGTGATGAGCTCGTGTCGAAGATCGCCGAGCTGATGCGGCGAAGCCTCCGTGAGACCGACGTGCTGGCCCGGCTCGGCGGCGACGAGTTCGCCGTGATCCTGCAGGAGTGCAAGCCTGCCGACGCGATCGCGGTCGCCGAGAAGATCCTCGCGGCAGTGCGCCGCCAGGCGATCACGATCGGCGACGAGCACCGGGCGCAGGTCACCACGTCTGTCGGGATCACGACCTTTGATCACGAGTGCGAGCTGTCGGCGGCCGAGTTGCTCGTCGAGGCGGACATCGCCATGTATGACGCCAAGGAAGCCGGCAAGAACCGCTACGCGATATATGACCGCGACCGCCAAGGCGCCGCCGCGACCGTGCAGCGCCACTCCTGGCTGGAGCGGATCCGCTCCGCGTTGGAGGAGGATCGGTTCGTCCTGCACGCGCAGCCGATCGCGCCGATCTGCGCCGGTGGCCTGGACCGCTATGAGCTGCTGATCCGCCTGCCCGCAGACGGTGATGGCGAGTTGATCCCGCCGGGTGCGTTCCTCTACAACGCCGAGCGGTTCGGGCTGATCGGCGAGCTCGACCGGTGGGTCCTGCGCCAGGCGATTGAGCTCCTGCACCGTCACTGGCGTGCGGGCAACGACGTCGCGCTCGCCGTCAACATCTCCGGCAAGACGATGAACGACCTGGCGCTGCCGCGTGACCTCGAGGCGATGCTCGCCGAGTTCCCGCTGCCCCCCGGTCGGCTCGTGATCGAGGTGACCGAGACCGCCGCGATCCTCAACATCGACCGCGCCCGGGAGTTCGCGCGGGAGCTGCACCGCCTCGGCTGCCGGTTCGCGCTCGATGACTTCGGCGCCGGGTTCGCGTCCTTCTCGCACTTCAAGCAGCTCGAGTTCGACTACCTGAAGATCGACGGCGAGTTCATCCACTCGCTGGCGGCCAATGTGACCGACCAGCTCGTCGTCCGGGCCGTGGTCGATATCGCCCGCGGGCTGGGAACCGACACCGTCGCCGAGTTCGTCGGGGACGCGGCGACCGTCGCCATGCTTGAGACGCTGGGCGTCGGCTACGGGCAGGGATACTTCCTCGGGCCTCCCGGACCGATCGAGGAGACGCTGCCGGCGCTCCCTTTCGAGATCACGGAGCCTGAGCTGTCCCCGTCCTAAGCTTTCGGCCACGCATGACGGACAGGCCGAAGGATCCACAGGTCGCTGAGTACATCGAGGGGATGGGCGCATGGCGCGCCGAGCTCGAGGCCGTGCGCCCCGTGCTGCTTGGGGCGGGGCTCGACGAGGAGTTCAAATGGCGCAAGCCGTGCTACACGCACGCGGGCTCGAACATCGTCATCTTCCAGCCGTTCAAGGAGCTGTGCGCGCTGCTGTTCTTCAAGGGCGCGCTGCTGGAGGACCCCGACGGCGCGCTCCGGGAGCAGGGCGAGAACACCCGCTCGGCGCTGCGCCTTGAGTTCCGCTCCGTCGCCGACGTCACCGCCGCCGAGAAGACGATCGGAGCCCTCGTGAAGGACGCCATCGCGGTCGAGCAGGCCGGGCTCTCGGTCCCCAAGCGCGCTCCCGACGACGACGGGCCCTACCCCGAGGAGCTCGACCTCCTGCTCGACACCGATCCCGGCCTCCGCGACGCCTGGGAGCGTCTCACCCCCGGCCGCCGCCGTGGTTGGCTCTTGCATTTCAACGGCGCCAAGCAGTCCAAGACCCGCTTCGCCCGCATCGAGCGCGCCACCCCGCGGATCCTGGAAGGCTTCGGGATGCACGACTAAAAGATGTGCAATGCAGGGAACCTTCGGCTACGCCTCCGTCATCAGGCCGGGGGTCGTGGCCGAAGAGCTCAGACGTTCGGGCGGCTCCGGTTCAGCAACCCGTCGCGTCACGTAGGGTCCGGCACGCCTGCGCCATTCGGCGCGTTGAGAGTTTCGCGACCTGCCGGCGGAACGTGGAACGAGGAAGCGTGTGGACGTTGTCAAAGTTCACGACGCAGTCAGTGGGGACGCCGTCATCCTCGACCGTGAGAGGCAACTCGCTGACCAGTCCACGGCTGGTTCTCGTTAGCGCGGCGACAACGACGGATCCGATCCTGTCGGCGACAGGATCTCGCGTGAGCACCAGCACCGGTCGGTCGCCACCGGGAGTCGCCGCGAACCAGATCTCACCGTGCTGCATCGGTCCACTCCGACCAGTCCTCGGCCGGCCCCCAGTCGGCGACTGCCTCCAGCGACCGTTCGGCTTCCGTCGCTGGCTGGCGTACCCATCTCTCTGCATCGAGCTCGCCGTGGAGAGCGACAAGGTGCCGGTGCACGGCGTCGCGGAGGATCTCCGAGCGGTCGACGCCGAGTGCGTCGGCCCACTCCTGAACGGCGGCGGCGTCCTTGTCAGGAAGCCGGAAGCTCAGCATTGTCATACACGGGAGACTAGCGCGTATGACAGCTTTCGCCACTCGAGCACAGCTATATATAGGGGCCGCCCCACGACAGCGAGGAGCCCCGATGCGCGCAGCGATCTTCAACGAGCCGTACTCAGTCACAGTCGGCGACCGGCCCGACGCCAGCCTCTCTGAGCCGACCGACGCACTGGTGCGGGTGGTGCTGGCCTGCGTCTGCGGCTCCGACCTCTGGTTCTACCGCGGCGAGACCCCGTTCGATGCCGGTGCTGCGATCGGCCACGAGTTCATCGGCGTCGTCGAGGAGGTCGGCTCCGAAGTCCGTACGGTGTCCAAGGGCCAGCTCGTGATCGCCCCGTTCGCGTTCAGCGACGGCACCTGCCCGCACTGCCGGGCGGGCGTCCAGACCGCCTGCGTCAACGGCGGCTTCTTCCCGCGCCAGGGTGACGGCGGCCAGGGCGAGGCCGTGCGCGTGCCGCTCGCCGACGGCACCCTGGTGGCGGTCCCGGGCAGCGGCCACGGCGAGCAGCTGCTGGCCTCGTTCCTGACGCTCTCAGATGTCTTTCCGACCGGCCACCATGCGGCCGTCTGCGCACAGGTCAAGGCCGGTGACACGGTCGCGGTCGTCGGTGACGGCGCCGTCGGCATCTCCGCCGTGCTGGCGGCCAAGCGGCTCGGCGCCGAGCGGATCATCGCGCTCTCGCGCCACGCGGACCGCCAGGCGCTGGCGACCGAGTTCGGGGCGACCGACATCATCGCGTCGCGCGGCGAGGAGGCTGTCGCCGAGGTGATGGAGCTGACCGGCGGGGTCGGCGTCGACGCGGCGCTTGAGTGCGTCGGGACCGGTCAGTCAATGGACACGGCATTCGGGATCGCCCGGCCCGGATCGACGGTGGGTTACGTCGGCGTTCCCCACGGCGTCGAGTTCCCGGTACGCAGGATGTGGACCGGCAACCGCGGCGTGCGCGGCGGCCCAGCCCCGGCCCGCGCCTACATCGAGGAGTTGCTCGTCGATGTGCTCGATGGCACCGTCGACCCCGGCCGCGTCTTCGATCTGCAACTCGGCCTCGAGGACGTCCCGGAGGCGTACGCAGCGATGGATGAGCGCCGCTCCATCAAGTCGCTGCTGAATATCAGCGCGGTCTGACGAAGGTCGCCAGACCGCGCTGCATCCGAACTACTTCTTCTTGGCGGTGCTCGCCTTGAAGGTGAGCTTCTGCGAGCCCAGCTTCTTGCCGGACTGCGTCAGTGTCAACGTCGCCTTCAGGGTGTGCAGCTGCTTGAGCAGCTTCTGACCGGTTCCGTTCAGCGTCAACGTGACGGCCGAGGACTTGCCGGCCGCGACCGTGACCGTCTTGGTCGCAACGGTGACGGTCTTTGACGAGGACTTCTTGCCCTTCTTGACCGTCTCCGTCGCCGTAATCGCCACCGATACCGTGCAGCTGCCGCTGGTGCCGCTGCAGCTGACCGTCGTCCTGGCCTTGTCACCCTTGACGGTCGCCTTGCCGAGCTTCGCGGTCGCCTTCACGGGGGCCATCCCCCCGGCAAAGACCGTCCCGGTCAGCTGTGCGATCGTCGGCGAGGAGCTCGAGCCTGAGCGTCGCCGTCTCACAGCCACTGGCAAACGACTGCGGGCTGACCTCGGCCCACGCGCTTCCGTTCCACCAGTACATGACCTGCCCGGAGGCGAGTGAGCAGTCACTCACGGTCAGCGTGTCGAACGCGCTGCCGCTTGCGACGGCCACGTCGAAGTACCCGCCTTCAACCTGGAAGGTCGGCTGACCCACCGGATCGGAGGAATAGGACGCGACCGTGACCGCGCCGACTCCGATGCCGGACGCGGTGACCCCGTTGTAGGTCGCCGTTGCCGTCCCGCTCGCCGTGCCGGAGCTGCCGCTGTCAGAGCCGGTTGAGCCGGTCGGAGCTGCCGGCGGAGTCGGGGCCGGAGTCGTCGTGGTCGTCGTGGTCGTCGTGGTCGTGGGTGTGGTCGTCGTCGTAGTTGGTGTGGTGGTGGTGGTCGTCGTGGTGGTCGTCGTCGTGCCGCCACCCGACGCTGCCGTCACGACCGCGGTCGGCTCCGAATAGCTTGAATCCACAGGCTCGTAGTCCGAGCCGTGGTTGTAGGCCCCGACCACAACCTCGACCGTGAAACCGATGTCAGACGTGGTCAGTGAGTAGGAGGGTCCATCGGGCGCATTCTCGTTCAGGATGCAGCTACTGGTATCGCCCGCCGCATCGCAGTCATACCAGTAGTAGTCATAGCCCAACGGCGGCGAATCAGCGGCCCACGTCCCATTCGTGGTCGTCAACTCCTGGCCGACCTGCGCCGTGCCTGAGATCGACGGTGCCGCCGTGCTCGATGGCGGCGCCGACACCGGGCCCAGGAAGTTGGAGTCCTGCGTCGTGGGTCCGGTGGTGTTGTGCCCGGTCTCCTCGACCATCAGGTAGTCGCCTGCGTCGCTGCTGGTTGGCGTGTAGCTCGTGCCCGTGGCCCCCGAGATCTCCGTGCAGGTGCTTGCTTGTTGAAGGGTGCAGTCGTACCACTGGTCGGTGATGGTGCTCGCATTCAGCCAAGTCCCCTGCGCCAGCGCCACGGAGCCGCCAACAGCCGGCTGACCGAACTCCTCGCCGTCGTAGGTGATCTCCGGCGCCTTCGTGTTGGACGGGGGCGGCGGAGTCCAGATCGCCATATCACCTTGGGTATCGGATGATCCACAGAAGCTCGCAGATCCGCACGAGGTACCGAGGAAACTGGCGGCGCCGGTGGCTCCGGGCCCCACTTCGGTGAAGGTCGTCCCGCTCAGCGTGTCGGTGGTCAAGTTCTCCTCGATCACCAGACATGTCGACACCGAGGAGCATCCGACGCCACTGAGGGAGGTCGGGCTGCTTGAGCCGGTCGAGGTCCACGATGTCCCGTTGTAGATGTATGCCGGGCCGTAGTTGACGCCAATGCAGTACGTCGAGCTCGAGCACGACACGTCCGGGAGGGAGTCACCGAGGGCTGAGACCGTTCCATCCTTCGTCCACGAGGCGCCGTTGTAGGTGGCGAACGCCCCACCTTCGGAGATCGCCATGCAGAACTCCGCAGACGAGCACGAGAGCGCCAGGCCGGAGCCGAATCCGGATGGAGTGGTCTTGGCCGACCAGGTGCCACCCGAATCGGTCAGAAGTCCCCCTGATTGGTCTAGTGCGGCACAGAACGTCGTCCCGACCGGGCACGAGAGCTGCCGAAACTCGTTCCCGGTGTCGATCGGATCCGGAGTCGACCACGTCGACCCGTTGTACGTCAGAACTCGACCGTCGGCGTCGCCGACAACGCAGTTGGTCGCCGACGAGCACGACACGGAATCAGCTCCGTCGGAATCAAAGTGCGCTGGCGTTGACCAGCTGGTGCCGTCGTAGGTGAAGAACTGTCCATTCGCGTCGGTGCCGAGACAGAAGGAGCTGGTCGGGCACGACACGCCGGTGATCCCACCGCCGCCGGCGGTGCCGCTCTGCGTCCAGCTGCCGGCACTGAGGCCGAAGGCATTTCCGGCGGTATCGACAACCAGACAGGTCGTGATGCCCGAGGTGCAGGCGATCCTCCCCGACAGGAAAGAGCCGTACGTGTCGTCAAGCGTCGGACCAGCGGTCCAAGTTCCCCCCGTGTAGGTGGCGGTGTGGTCGTTCGGGGTCAATGCGATGCAGGCCGAAGCGCTGCACGACAGCGCGTCAGCATCGGTACCGACGCTCGCCGCAGTCGTCCACGAGACGCCGTTGTAGGCGACGTAGTCATTGCTGCTGTCGAGCGCCACGCAGAACGTCGCGCTGCCGCACGCCAGCGCCTCGATGTGATTTGTATCGATCTCCGTCGGCGCCGACCAGGTGAAGGTGGTGGCGTCATAGCTGAGCGCATAGCCGTTGCCGTCGGCAACCATGCAGAACGTTGCCGTCGGGCACGAGATCCCCCCGTAGGGCCCCCCATACGAGGTGGAGCCGTCGGAATCGACCAGCGTCGGGGATCCCCAGGTGCCGTTGGTGTCGAGAATCGCGTCGCCGTCGGCGTCGATGGCAATGCACAGCGAAGTGCTCGCGCAGGCGACGTTGGTGATGTCGACACCCTCGCTGTTCTGCTCGTCAATCGTCGCTACGATGCTCCAGGTCGCTCCGTTCCAGGCAGAGTCCTGGCCGGTACTGCTCACCGCGACGCAGAAGGAACTACTCGCGCAGGACACCGAGGTGAACTCCCCGTACGGGAGGCCGGTCGCGTCATCGACGGTCCACGTCTGTCCATCATCGGTCGAGGTCGCAAGCCCATACTGACCGCCTGCGGCACAGAATCCAGTGGTGGTACAGGAGAGCAGCTGTCCGGACTCGCTTCCCCACTGGATCGTCGGATCGACGCCCTGGGTAATGGTCCAGCCTGACGCGCTCTGCGGCAGCGTCGTGGTGCTGGCGCTCGCCTGAGAGGCGGCGGACAGAGCGAACGCTCCGGGCGCCACGCCCAGCAGCGCGATCAGCGTGATGAGTCCCGCCAGCGCGAACCGCGCCCGGCGAAACGAGAAACGAGTGTGCATGTGACCTCCGT
This sequence comes from uncultured Conexibacteraceae bacterium, assembly GCA_963778315.1. Lineage (GTDB taxonomy): Bacteria > Actinomycetota > Thermoleophilia > Solirubrobacterales > Solirubrobacteraceae > Palsa-465. Next base: position 75,488 of record CAVZTZ010000020.1, read on the forward strand.
TGCGCCGAAGACCGTGCACGCATACCCATGGGCATCCCTGCCCCACATGCTCACGCAGACTCTCCCCGCCGGTTTGTGACGAACCTCACAAGGTTCGTAGCACACTGGGACCCCGTGAACCAGAAAACACCGGATTCAGGTTGCTTAGCTACCTACGGCCCGGACCCCCAGACTCGACCGGTGACCTACCGGCACGGGCGGGCTGACGTTCAAGGAATCAGCGGATTAGCGCGTCGAGTTCACCGGCGAGGCCAACGGACTCGAAGTGCGCTTGGGCCCGCTCGAGGCGGGTGAAGACGTCGTCATAGCCGATCGCTGCGCCCTGCGGATCGACGTAGATCAGGGCGCCGGTGACATGGAACAGGGTCATCATCTCGGCGCAGCCATCGGGCACGACGAGCGTGTGGGTCTCTCCCGGCGGCTCAAACGCGAACCCGCCCTCCTCGGCCACCCAGTCGTGCTCGAGATAGTGCCAGCGGCCCTTCAGGATCTGGGCGTACACCGGGCCGGTGTGCCGGTGGCGGGCGATGATCCCCTGCCGGGTCACGCGCATCACGTGCGCGTAGGCGCCGTGGCTGACGTCGAACAGCAGCGGCCGGGCCCACGTGTCGTCACCGAGCGGCACCCACCAGCGCTCGTCATCGGTGAGTACGTCGTTGATCACCAGGTCCGGCCGCATCGCGGCGGGCTGCTCGCCGGCGAACGGAATCGCGCGGGTGTCACGGGCGCTGACGTCGATCTCGATGGTCATACGTGGATGGTCGCACACGGCTTATGCTCGCCCGGTGCCGCGCGCAACCGTCGGTCGCGATCTGTTCCTCGAGTACGAAACGTTCGGCAGTCGTGACGATCCGCCACTGCTGCTGATCATGGGGTTCGGAACCCAACTGATCGGCTGGCCCCGCGGCTTCTGCCAGTACCTCGCCGACGGCGGGCGCTACGTGATCGCCTACGACAATCGCGACTGCGGCCTCTCGACGCATTTCGACGGGACGCCGGCTGCTGTCGAAGAGATTCTGGCGGCCGCATCCTTTGGGGAATTCGAGAGGGCGCGCTCACTTGCGCCCTACACGCTCAGCGACATGGCCTCCGACGCTGCGGGATTGCTCGACGCGCTCGGGATCGAGCGAGCGCATGTGCTGGGCGCCTCGATGGGCGGGATGATCGCCCAGACACTCGCGATCGAGCATCCGGACAGGGTGCTGACGCTGACCTCGATGATGTCGAGCACCGGCGAGCCCGAGTACGGCCAGTCAAACCCGGAGGCGCTCGAGGCGCTGCTCGCCCCCGCCCCCACCGATCGCGATGGGTACATCGCCTCGTCGGAGAGCTGGCTGCTGTGGCGCTCCAAGCGCTATCCGGCGCTCGATGAGGTCAGGGCGATGGCAGCCGAGGCCTACGACCGCGGTCTGTATCCGGAGGGCACCAGCCGCCAGCTGGCGGCGATGATCGCCAGCGGATCCCGCGCCGACGGACTGCGCGTCCTGCAGGTGCCGACGCTCGTGATCCATGGCCTCGACGACACGTTGATCACGCCATCGGGCGGGGAGCGGACGGCGGAGCTGGTTCCGGATGCGCGACTCGTGCTGATCCCGGACATGGGCCATGACCGTCCGCGGCCGCTGTGGCCGGCGATCTGTGGCCCGATTCTTGAGCACACGCTCAGCACGCCCGTGTCCTGATCATCCCCGGCGCTGAGCAGATTTGGCGTCTGGATTTCTTCCCAGCGGGTAAAGACGCTTCAGCAGTTTGTGACTGGTGCCGCTTGCGGCGCCGAGGGATGAGAGGAGATCAGCGCCAGCATGGCTGGAGCGACCAAACGTGCCCGCAAATCCGCGGGGCGGCCCACGTCGGCGAAGCAAGGCTCAAGCGGCAAGCGGCGCCTGAAGCCACGCAAGCGGTCCGCAAGGCAGACCTCGCCGATCGAGGGTGTCGAATCCGCCGCATCCGGTGTGGCGGCCCACGTGATCGATGCAGCGACGCACGTATCAGCAAAGGCGACCGAGGCCGGCTCGGCACTGACCGTCGCAGCCAAGTCGCTCACGCGGCCCAGGCGACGGAGCCGCCCGGCGCGCCGCCAGGCCCTGGAGCAGTTCAAGCGCCAAGCCGCCGGCCCCGTCACCTTCCTCACCGAGGTGGCGCGCAAGACGGCGGTCGGAACCGGCCACGACATGGTCCGGCGCCTGTACAGGGATCGGCCGCCGATCCAGTGCTCGGTCGATGTCGCGGTCCCGCTGCGGGTGGCCTGGCGAGAGTGGATCGCGCTGGACAGCCTTCCCGAAGGCACCCACCAGGTCACCGAGATCACACGCGACGATGACCGACTGAACGGCAAGATCTCCCGCTTGCCGGCCTCGGCCTGGGAGGCCGAGATCCTCGACGAGCGTGACGAGCAGAGCTTTGCCTGGCAGTCACGGAAGGGATCGGACTGCGCAGGACTGGTGACGTTCCACGAGCTGAGTCCCCGCCTGACGCGGATCGAGCTGACGCTCGATCTCGTCCCCAAGGGGATCACGGAGGCACTGTCACTGGCGACCCGGCGTGGCGATCGACGGGCGACCGCTGATCTGCGCCGCTTCAAGGCGCGCGTCGAGGTGATCAACCCCGACACCTACGACGACGAGACGCAAGGCCCATAAGGGACAAGCAACCAAGAAGGGACAGAGAGATGGCAACTATGGCAATGCAACGCGGCGGAGGCGGCGGCTACGTACAACGGTCAAGCTCGGCCGGTCTGTACGAGATCCTCGACCTGCTGCTCGACAAGGGCCTCGTGGTCGACGTCTTCCTGCGCGTATCGCTGGTCGGCATCGAGCTCCTCACCGTCGATGCCCGGATCGTGATCGCCAGCGTCGACACCTACCTGCGCTTCGCGGAGGCTGTCAACCGTCTCGACCTCACCGAGAGCGGCGGTCAGGGCCTGCCGGAGATCATGGAGAACATCACCGAGGACGGCGCCTCCAGCAAGACCAAGGGCGTCCTGGAGGGAGCCAAGGAGAAGCTGTTTGGCTCTGACGAAGACGACGACAACAAGGGTGAGGACGACAAGGACACGAGCAGCTCCCGGAGCAGGTCATCCGGATCGCGCTCGTCCTCGCGCGGACGCTCGAGCAGCTGATGACTGCGCACGACGCCACCTACGTCTACTGCGTCACCCGGTCCGGGCGGGAGCCCGGGCCGCTGGTCGGGATCGATGGCGAGTCCCTGACCAAGGTCTCCGCGAACGGCATCGCCGCGTTCGTCAGTGATGTCTCCGGCAGGGACCTTGTCCTCGGCCGTCAGGAGATGGACGCGCACGCGCGAGTCCTCGAGCAGGCGATGCATGAGGGAACCGTGCTGCCGGTGCGCTTCGGGGTGGTCATGCCGGGCCCTGACGCCGTGCTCACGGACCTGCTGCTCGCCCATCACGAGGAGCTGGAACGCCAGCTCGAGGAACTGGACGGCACCGTCGAACTGAGGCTACGGGCGATCTACGACGAGCAGGCGCTGATGCGCGAGGTTGTTCGCGAGCACCCGGCGATCGCGCAGCGCGGCGACGCCGTGAGTCGCATGCCCGATGATGCGTCGCACTTCGCGCGGATCGAGCTCGGAGAGGCGGTGGCCGCCGCAGTGGCGCACAAGCGCGAGATCGACGCAGACGCGATGGTCTCCGCACTGAGCAGGCTCGCGATCGCTACTGAGGTCGCCGAGCTCTCACATGAGCGCATCGTGTTCAGTGCCTCGTTCCTGATCGATGCTGATCGGATCGCGGAGTTCGACGCGGCCGTCGATGATCTCGGCAGGCGACACGCCGACCGGATTCGGTTCACCTACACCGGGCCGCTGGCACCTGCGTCGTTCGTGCGCCTGAGCGAGGAGGCATAGCGGTGGGCATCTTCACCGGACTCCTGACGCTCCCCCTGGCGCCCGTCCGCGGCGTCGTCTGGGTCGCTGAGACGATCAGCGAGGAGGCAGAGCGTCAGCTCTACAACGAGGACCGGATCCGCGCCGAGCTGATTCAGCTCGAGCTGGACGCCGAGGAGGGCGCGATCGATCCGGCCGAGCGACGCCTCCGAGAGGACGAGTTGTTCGAGCGCCTGGTGATCGCACAGGAGCGTCGTCATGGCTGAACGCAAGCAGACTCAGAGGAGCAGCAGCGGTTCCTCAGGGAGCAGCCGCTCGAGTGGCAGCCGCTCAAACAGCAGCAGTCGCTCGAGCAGCCGGAGCCGCGCGAAGTCCGTGACCGCCGGCAGCGCAGCCAGAACGGTGCGCGAGGAGTTCCCGCAACTGCTGGGGCGGCCGATCGAGTCGTTGCTCGGCATCGAGCGCGACGATGACGATGACAGCTGGCAGGTGACGGTGCAGATCGTTGAGCTCGAGCGCGTGCCGCGCACCACGGACGTGCTCGGGGCCTACGTCGTCCAGCTTGACTCAGACGGCGAGATCGTCGGGTACCGGCGGATCAGGCGTTATCACCGCGGCCAGCCGGACGAGGACTGAGATGGCGGGCCTCGATCCAGGCACGCGCTCACAGCTGCCGCAGACCTTCAACCGGGCTGACCTGCGGCCACGGGATGCCGGACCCGCGAACCTCGCCGACATCTTGGAGCGCGTGCTCGACAAGGGCATCGTGATCGCGGGGGACATCCAGATCAACCTGCTTGACATCGAGCTGCTGACGATCAAGCTGCGGCTGCTGGTGGCCTCCGTCGACAGGGCCAAGGAGATGGGGATCAACTGGTGGGAGAGCGATCCGCAGCTGTCAGGTGGCGCCAAGCAACTGGCTGCCGAGAACGAGGAGCTGCGGGCGCGTCTGGAGCGCCTCGAGCGAGCGCTCGAGCAGCACACAGGTGACGGCGATGGCTCCTGAGGCGCGACTGACCGAGACGATGAAAGCGGTTGTGCGGGACGATCTTCCGGGCCTGATCGAGGCGGCCCGAAGCGAGGCTCGCGATCGTGTGCGAGCCGTGCTCGTCGACGCGATGGCGGAGGCGATGTTGCAATCGATCCGAGACGACGCCGTCTCGGTGAACACCGATGCCACCGGATTGTGGGCCTACGGCGTCGTGACGGCCGACGCGGAGCTGCCGGCGGAACTGTCCGGCGTGACCGAGACCCCGGTGGAAATGGTTCGCAACGGGTCGATCGCAGCGCTCGTCAGCTCGGTTCCGATGGCTGACTTCGACGAGTCGCCGCTGCGGGGACATCTCGAGGACGTCACCTGGCTTGAGCGAACCGCGCGCCGCCACCAACACGTGCTTGACGAGGTTGGAGCACGGGCGACGCTCGTCCCGATGCGGATGTGCACCGTCTACCGGGACGCGGAAAGCGTCGTCTCAATGCTGACCGCTGAGGGGCCGGCTCTGACAGAGGCGCTCGAGCACCTGCGTGGCAAGGCCGAATGGGGCGTGAAGGCATTTGTCGCCCATGCCGAGCGCGCCGACGGCGATGCCACCGAAGGAGCATCAGCGGAAACCTCGGGGGCGGACTACATGCGACGGCGCGCCGCGGCACGGGAACTGCGCCTGACGCATGCCCAGCGATGCAGTGAGCTCGCTCAGGTGATTCACGAGCGAATCGCGGCTGTGGTGAGCGCCGCGTTGGCCAACCCGCCCCAGCCCGCAGAGGCGAGTGGACGTTCGGAGCCGATGGTGCTCAACGGCGTCTATCTCGTCAAGGACAGCGAGCTCAACCGGTTCCTCGACCTGATCTCCGAGCTCCAAGGCGACTACGGCGAGCAGGGCCTGCTACTTGAGCCGACCGGACCGTGGCCCGCCTACAACTTCATCCCGGGCACGATCGGAGCGGCGTGGTGAGCCTCGCGACGCTCCCCCCTCCGACTCAGGACATCGCCTTGATCGACCTGCTGGACCGCCTGCTTCAGGGCGGCATCGTGGTTCAGGGCGAGATCATTCTTGCCGCCGCAGAGATCGATCTCGTCCGTCTCGACCTCCGACTTGTGATCGGCGCGATCGACGCGCTGATGTCGCGATGACCGTGCTCCTGTTCGGCATCGTCGACGGTGATCGTCGCGCTCCAGCGGCAGCGGGGCTCGGTGGCGCACCGCTCCGGATGATCCGTGCGGCCGGCCTGGCGGCGGTCATCAGCGACGCCGACGCACCGATCCGCGCCGAGCTCGAAACGATGCGCGCCTACGACGCCGCGGTCACCACCCTGATGGACGGCGGCCCCGTGCTGCCCGCCCGCTTCAACAGCGTGATCGACGACGAGGCAGAGGTCGCCCGGATGCTCGGCGAACGCCGCCAGGAGCTGCACGCCGGCCTCGACCGCGTCCGGGGCGCCGTCGAGTTCTTCGTGCATCCGTCAGGCCCAGCGGCCACGAGCCCTGAAGCCGCACCACCACGCTCCGGCACCGCCTACATGGACCGCCTCCGAGAGCGTCACCGCTCCGGGCGCGAGCTTGTGGCCCAGATCGAGACGAGCGCCGGGGACCTCGTCCGCGCCTGCCGCCCACGACCCGGAGGCAAGGTGGCCGTGCTCGTCACCCGCACCCACACCCGCGAGTTCGCGCGGCGCATCGCTGCCGAACATCTGCTGCTCAGCGGTCCGTCGGCTCCGTACAGCTTCGTGGGGGCCGACGAATGAGCACCCGCATCGCCACCGACCCCGAAACCGTCGAGAAGGGGCTTGCACAACTGGTTCTGACGGTGATCGAGCTGCTGCGCCAGCTGATGGAGCGTCAGGCCCTGCACCGGATCGAGGGCGAGACCCTCAGCGCTGAGGAGGTGGAGCGGCTCGGTCAGACGTTCATGGCGCTGGCAGAGCGCATGGAGGAGCTCCAGGAGATCTTCGGTCTCACCCACGAGGATCTGAACATCAACCTAGGTCCCCTCGGGAACCTGCTGTAGAAAGCGAGGCACCAGATGGCATCGACATCGCAACAGCACATGTATGAACTGCTGATGGAGCGGGTCAGCACCGACCGCTACCCCAGCCATCAGCTGCTCGACCGGCTGGAGGAGATCCTCTGGACCTCTGAGCAGATGGTCGGCTACGTTGACATGCTGCTCGAGAAAATCGACGAGTCCTGGTATCCCAGCCATCAGCTGCTCGACCGCGCACAGCGGATGATGGCGATCGCCGCCGTTGTGGCATAGGTCGGGACGGCGACTCCACCGCCGGCGGCTGTCCTGACCGGCCAGCCGCTACTCCTCGTCGTCGATCCCCGATGCGACCGCGCCCCGGCGCTGGAGCCACAGCTCGAACATCGGATCGGTCAGTCGCGGCTCCCCACCGAGTTCGATCACGTCGGCCTTGGCGCTGAGGCTGTCGAACGCTGCCCGGATGCTCGGGCGCTTGATCCCGACGAGGTCGGCCGTCGCGTCGCTGTAGAGCGGCGCCGGCGAGACCGCCAGGGCGAGCGCGACGCGGCGCTCGTTGAGTGACAGCGCACGCCAGATCGCCTGCATCAGCGGCCGGCTGTCGGCCACCGCTGCGTCGATCGCATCAAGCCAGACCCGCTCATCGGCGACGCCACCGCTGCCGGTCCGCTCCCACAGATAATGGGCGAGCATCATGCAGCGCTGCGGGTGCCCGCGCGTCATCTCGAGGTACGGTGCCAGGGCCGATCCTGGATCGCGGCCGGTCTGCGCGAAGCGCGTCGTGACGTACTCGGCGACATCAACGCCGAGCAGGGGCGCGAGCGTGCGGGGCACCGCCTGATCGAGCAGCGGCCGGGCCGGGTCGGCGAACAGCTGCTGCATCAAACCCGGAGCCGAACCGGCAAAGCCGTAGCTGGCGTATTCCGACTGGTGCTGGATCACGCTGCGGATCTTGCCGTCGGCCCCGGGCACCGCCAGCACGTCCTGGATCTCGTCGAAGACGATCAGGCTGACGGTGCCGTCGCGCCTGAACAGCTGTTCCGGCAGCTCCAGCAGTCGCAGCAGCACCGACTCCGCATCGACCCGTGGGTTGCGCTGGAGCGTCGCGGTGAAGCCGCCGGCTCCAAGTCCGAGTCCGATGTTCCAGCTGCGCAGCAGACTCTCGACGCGCCCGCGGATCGGTCCCTTGAGCCGATCGTAGGCGCGCTCGATCCGGACCACGATCTCAGCGATCGAGAGCACGTCCTGGAGGTCGACCAGCACCGTCGCCATCTGCTCCCGCTCGGCGGTCTCAAGGACGCGGCGCAGCAGCGTCGTCTTGCCGTAGCGGCGGGGCCCCACCAGCCGGAACGCATGTCCGCCCTCCGCCAGTGCCAGGAGATCATCGGTCTCCCGGTCGCGGTCGATCATCTGCTCCGGGGGCAGCGGGCCGGAGAATCGGAAGGGGTTCAGCTCACGGTGCGGAGACACGCCCGCGATCCTAGCTTGTATAGCTCAGATATACGATCTCGTATGTTTTAACTAAACGAAATCGTATAGTTTTTCTATACAAGCTCGTATGGTCAAGCTATACAAGGCGAGAATTGAAGGTCGCTGGGTCAGACTGGCTAAGGGGCGATGGCGCGACCGGCCTGGTGCTGCATGCGGCGTTCGAGCGCGAGACCGGCGGGCGCAGCAGCGATCAGCGTCGACAGCGTCGCGATGACCGTCCCCAGATCGTCCTGCGGCAGTGCCTGCTCGAGGAAGCCGTGGAGGTTGTCCTCGATGACTCGCACCTGCGGCAGTAGTTCAACTGCGGCCCGCGTGAGCCGCAGTTGCACCGCCCGGCGATCCGAGGGCAACGGCTCACGCTCCAGTAGCCCGGCACCGACCATGCGGTTGACAAGCCTGCTTGGGTGGTCGCCCTCGCAGACGAGGAGGTCTCCGAGCTCCTTGACGGTCAAGGGGCTGTGCTCGTCGAGGATGACCAGCACCTCCGCCCACGCGGGGGTGAGGTTGAGCTCGCGCAGTGCTGCGGCGAGGGCGCGGTTGCCCTCCCGCTGCGCGGCGAGCACGGTATAGCGCAACTGTTCTCCGGGTCTCAATGCGCGAGCTGGGGGACGTCGAGAAGTCGGGCACGGCCCAAGAAGGCACAGACCGCAGAGGCGTAGCGCCCGGGGTGAGTGAATCGGAACATGTGCCCAGTGTTCTCCAATATGACGTGCTCGGCGCCCGGGATCCCGTCAGCCAGGACGCGCGTTTGCTCAGGGCCAACGAGGTGATCGTAGGCTGGCGCGAGCACGAGCGTCGGCACCTGGACCAGCCCGAGGCGCTTGCGGGCATCCATTCGGCGCACAGCCCTGACCCGACCGAGATAGCTCTTCCACGGCGTCGCGTCGACGAACAGATCATGGCTGGCCGACAGGGGCCACTGCACCTCCGCGGCCGGCCCCGTATCGAACGGCGACCTCAGCAGGTAGGCATGAATCCACAACGTCAGGTTGCGGTACAGCGGTCCCGGCATCCACCGGGACGCGTGGGATCCGACGCGAGAGAAGAGCGTCGCCAGCGGGTCGCGCGCGAACCCGCCGGAGAGCACCAGGCCGGTGAGACCTGCCGGCTGGCGCACGGCCAACGTCAGGGCGATCGCCGCTCCGAAGCTGTCGCCGACCAGCACGTAGCGATCCAGATCCTGCACCTCCGCGGCAACGGCATCGGCGTAGGCCTCGAGATCGTCGAGACCCTCCGGGAGCGAGAGTGCCCTGATCGGGTGTGGAGCGAAGCCTTGCTGCTGCTCGTGGCTCCACGCCTTGCCGCTGAAGCAGGGGATCAGGACGAGCGTTGGGTCATCGGTGTGAGTAGTCATGTGTCACAGCATATATGTTGTGACATACATCTGCAAGACAGCGATCAAACGCGGCGCGGGGCGTCCCGTTTTGGCCGCACTCGAGTACGCCATCCGTTTCCTGCGATGCTCAGGGTCGGATGAGCGACAACGCGCCCCATGGAAACGACGAGCAACCGGTTGAGGCAGCGCTGGCGCTCGCCGTCGGTTGTGAGTTTCAGCTCGAGGCCGAGCAACCCGTGGGCGCGGTGGTGCAGGTCGCGCCCTGCGCGCAGCCAGGGGTGCAGATGCTCAGCGAGCAGTGGCACACCAGCTCTGATCATCACGGCTACATCGATCACTACGCGAACCGCTGCGAACGGTTCGCGATCGGTTCGGGGCCGTCCCAGATCGCCTACGAGGCTGAGCTGTTGCTGACCCATCCCGCTGATGTGATCGAGCCGGATGCACCGGAGACCCCCGAGCCGCTGCTGCCCGACGAGGCGCTGCACTTCATCATGCCGAGCAGGTTCTGCTTACCCGACGAGCTTGGACATGAGGCGTGGGAGCGGTTCGGCGAGCTGACGCCCGGCTGGGGACGGGTGCAGGCGATTGTCGATTTCGTCCATCACCACCTCGCGTACGTGCCGGGCGCGTCCAATCCGTGGACGACCGCTGCTGACGCCTTTCTCGCAGGCCAGGGTGTCTGTCGGGACTACGCCCACCTCGCGATCACGTTCTGTCGCGCGCTGAACATCCCCGCCCGCTACGTGTTCGGCTATATCCATCACCCGACACCCACGGGCGAGCCGCCCGACTTCGAGGCCTGGTTTGAGGCCTACCTCGACGGTCGCTGGCACACGTTTGATGCCCGGCACAACGCGCCGCAGGTCGGACGGGTCGTCGTCGGCCGCGGCCGCGACGCGGTCGACGTCGCACTGATCACATCGTTTGGCCCGCTAGCGCTGACCGGCTTCACCGTCCGCGCCGAGCCGATCAGCCCGCTCCCCGCCGGCTGATTCCGGCGGCGACCTCCGCCAGCGCGTCGGCGAGATCCACGGTCGGACTCCACCCCCACCCCCGCGCGCGGTCGCTCAGCAGCTGCCCGGTCCAGCCCGGGGCGTCCTCCCACACCGGATCGACTCCGAGCGCTCCGGTGACGGCTTCAAAGTAGTCGCGCTGCGTGGCACGGGCGCCCGCAACATTCGCGACGACGCAGGCTCCGCGGACCGGCCCGCTCGCGGGATCACCGCCGTCGCCGATGCGGCCGGTCGCGAGGTCCGCGGTCAGCGCCGCGAGGTCGCTGACATGCACCCACGGGAAGGTCTTGTTCGCGATCGTGCGTCGGGCCTGCTCGTCGTTGCGCATCTCCTCCGGGCGCAGCGTGTTCCAGGTGGACGTCGGGCCTGGTCCGAGAATCGCCGGCGGGCGCAGGAGCACCCGTGTGATGCCCTCGACGTTCGCCAGCGCTAGGTCCGTGTCGCGCTTAGTGACCGCGTAGTCGCCGCCGTCGTCGGTGACCAGCGCCCCGGATTCGTCGACGTCGCCGATCCCCGGCGAGCGGTCATAGACCGCGGCTGTCGAGATGTGGATCAGACGCGCGACACCGGCGGAGGCGGCCGCCCGCGCCAGCGCGGGCGTTCCCTCGACCGCAATCCGGTGCTGCGTCGCGGCGTCGCGGTCCATCGGGTGCACAGTCGTCACCACCGATGTGGCGCCGTCCACCACCCGAGCGGCGAAGTCGGGATCTGTGAAGTCGCCGATGTACTCCGCCCCCTCCGGGAGCTGAGGCGCAGTACCACGGCGTCGAACCACCGCCCGCACCTGCGCCCCGCGCTCGGCCAGCGCCTCACAGACCCGGGCGCCAACGAACCCGTTGGCTCCGGTGACCACAACGATGTGCGCTGCTGGCATCAAATCACTCTGGCACGGACGCGGGACCGGAGAGGCTCTGGGCGTGCTTGCGGCGCCGAACGCCTACGCCGCCGCGCCGGCGACGGCCTGCAGCGCGTCCTCCCGGATCAGATCCGCGGCCTTCTCGGCGATCATGATCGTCGGCGCGTTCGTGTTGCCGCGCACGATCGTCGGCATCACCGATGCATCGACGACCCGCAGCCCCTCGACCCCGTGCACGCGCAGTCGCGTATCCACGACCGGCCCGATCGCGCAGGTCGAGGTCGGGTGGTAGATCGTCATCGTTTGAGCCTCGATGAACTCCCACAGCTCCTCATCGCTGGCATCCGGCCGGGGAGCTTCGAACCGGCCGGTGATGACGGGCTCAAGCGCCGGCTGCTGCGAGATCTCCAGCCCGAGCCGCACGCCCGCCAGGATCGTCTGCGCGGTCCTCGTCGGTCGTCAGGTAGTTATGGAGAATCCGCGGCTTGGAGTAGGGGTTTGCGGTCCGCAACGTGACCGCGCCGCGGCTGGTCGGCTTGACGACGCCCGGGCCAAACGCGATCCCGTGCTCGACCGGCGCGCCGAGGCCTTCCTCGTAGAACAGCGCCGGCGCGCAATGGAACTGGCAGTCCGGGGCGTCGAGGCCGGGGCGCGTGCGCACGAACCCGCCGGCCTCGGCGACGTTCGAGGTCAGCGGGCCGCGCCCCTCGGTCTGGAGCAGCTCGAGGTTCTCGGGTGTCAGGGCGGTCATCAACCCCTCGACGTCGGTCTTCCAGTTCATCAGCGTCATGCAGTGGTCCTGCAGACCCTGTCCGACGGGAAGGTCCTGGCGTACCTCGATTTGAAACAGCGGCAGCTGATCCGCCGGTCCGATGCCCGACAGCATCAGCAGCTGCGGGGACTGATAGGAGCCGGCCGAGAGGATGACCTCGCGGGAGGCCTCGACCGTCTCGACCGTCCCGCCATGATCGATCTCGACACCGGATGCACGGTCGCCGTCAAACAGGATCCGCAGCGCGTGCGCGTCGGTGATGACAGTCAGGTTCTCGCGCGCCATCGCGGGATGCAGGTAGCGCACCGAGGTGCTCGCGCGCATTCCGTTCTCCTGCGTCATCTGGAAGCGTCCGAAGCCCTCCTGCCGGGGGCCGTTGAAGTCGCTGTTCTCCTCGTGCCCGGCCTGCTTGGCGGCCTCGACGAACGCGGTCGCCAGCGGGTTCATCGAGCGGCCCTCGCGCACCGGCAGCGGTCCGCCGACGCCGTGGTAGTGATCCTCGCCGCGCTCGTTGTCCTCGGAGCGCTTGAAGTACGGCAGCACGTCGTCATAGCCCCATCCGTCGGCGCCCATCGCCGCCCACTCGTCGTAGTCGGCGCGGTTGCCGCGGATGTAGACCATCGCGTTCATCGAGCTGCAGCCGCCGAGCACCTTCCCGCGCGGCAGATACGAGCGCCGGCCGCCGAGCCCTGGCTCGGGCTCTGTCTGCATGTCCCAGTCGCGCCGTCCCTTAAAGAGCGCCCCGAAGGCGGCGGGGATGTGGATCTCGTCGTCGGTGTCGGCGCCGCCCGCCTCAAGGAGCGCGACCTTGACGTCCTCATCCTCGGTCAACCGGGCCGCGAGCACGCAGCCCGCCGATCCTGCGCCGACAATCACGTAGTCATACATCCTGGAAACCTCCCCTGACCGGAACCGGAGCGGGCCCGGAACAATGGCTCGTCGTGGCGGTGACTCGCACCGGGATCCGATCCTCGCACGTCGGCGGAGCCAGCGGGCAGAACTGACGACTCAGGGCTCGCGGCGAATGACCGCCGGCACGCGATCGATCGATTTGCCGAGCGAGACGAGCTCAGGCAGCCGCGATGGCGACGTGCATGCCGCCCCCAACCGCGCCCCCGACCGCCCGGGCCGGCGCCGGCGTCAGCCAGGCGGCGACGATGACCAGCGTGAAGGCGAGGATCTGGGCGGCGATCCCAAGCGTGCCGACCGGGAAGGGGTCGCCGAAGACGACGATCCCGCCGAGGATCCCGGAGACGTTGGCCGCGGTCGCTGTGACTGCGATCACGGCGACGGGCTGGCCGTCCTGCAGGGCCTTGGCGGAGGCGTAGAAAGCGACGACCGAGGCGATCAGGGTCATCACCAGCCACGGTGAGAGCAGGCCAAGGATCCCGTGGGCTCCGACCGCTCCGGTCAGGGCCTTGATCGCGACATCAGACACGCCGAACAGGATTCCCGAGGCGGCACCGAGCATCACGCCATGCTGGTGCGCGGGAGCGCCGATCCGCGGCCCCATGATCAGCAGCGAGCCGGCGACGATCAGGACGGTCTCAAAACCGATCATCCCGGGGACCGAATACTGCGAGCGGGCGCCGTGCACGGCCGGAAGGGTCAGGCCAAGAAGGGTCAGGCCGACGGCGGTCAGGATCAGGCCGATCCACTGACGGCGGCCGAGGGCGACTCCGAGCATCCGCTCGGACATCAGTGCCAGCAGCACCACGCCACCGGCAAGTACCACCTGCACGACGGACAGCGGAACCATCGCCATGGCGCCGATGTGGAACATCCAGGACCCGCAGGCAATCAGCATGCCGACCGCGAACAGCCGCGAGCGGAACAGTGACTTGGCCGAATCAAGCGGCCGACGGAAGTCGACGGCGGGCGCCTCACAGGCGCCGCGGTGCTTGAACAGGAAGCCGACGTTCGTGGTCAGCGCGCAGGCCAATGCCAGCAGGATTCCGAGTGTCTCAGTCAAAGTTTTCCAAGCCCTCCCTGACATTGGGTGTCGGCAAGTTACGAAGGTGCCTAAAGCGAACTGGACCCAGATGCCCCCATCCGTCCAGCCGCAAATGCGTGAAATCGAACGTGCCAGCCACGTCTAAGGTCCCGGTAAGTGTTGGCCAAGCCTTTGCTGATGATCGACGTGGACGGCGTGATCTCCCTGTTTGGGTTCGCGCCGAGTGCCGTCCCGCCCGGGCGCTTCACCCAGGTCGATGGACAGCCACACCTGCTCTCGGCCACGGCCGGCGCTCATCTCCTCGCCCTGGCTGAGCACTTCGAGCTCGTCTGGTGCACCGGCTGGGAGGAGAAGGCCAACGACTATCTGCCGACGCTGCTGGGCATCCCGGGCCCGCTCCCGTTTCTCAGCTTCGACCGCAACCCTGGCAAGGCCAACGGGCACTGGAAGCTGCCGGCGATCGATGCCTTCGCGGGGCCCGACCGGCCGCTCGCCTGGATCGATGACGCCTTCGATCACAACTGCCACACCTGGGCGGCCGAGCGCACCCGGACCGCCGCGACCCTCCTCGTCACCACGGAGCCGGCGATCGGGCTGACCGACGCGCACGTCAAGACGCTGACCGACTGGCGCCGCGCCCTCTAACTCTCGAACGAACCGTGACGGCCGGCGCCTGAGCGGAACCGCTCGAGTCCCTCGCGGACGTCCTGCAGCGAGCGCAGCCCGTGCTCATATTCGACGCCGAGGGCGGCCCGTTCGTCGAGCCCCCACTGCTCGAGTGCGGAGAGCCGGTCCTCCCGCAGACACCTCTGGGGGAATGCTGCCAGCTCGTGGGCAAGCTGCTCGGCCGCGGCCCGCGCCTGCCCGTCGGGCACGACCCGGTTCACAAGCCCGAACGACAAAGCCTCAGACGCCGACACAGCCCTGCCGGTGAGGATCAGGTCAAGCGCGCGGCTCTGCCCGATCAGCCGCGGTAGCCTGACGGTTCCCCCGTCGATCAGCGGCACGCCCCAGCGGCGGCAGAAGACGCCGAGCACCGCCGACTCCTCCGCCACGCGCAGGTCACACCAGGTCGCCAGCTCAAGCCCGCCGGCGACCGCGTGCCCGGCAATCGCCGCGATCACGGGTTTGGACAGCTGCATCCTGGACGGCCCCATCGGCCCATCCCCCTGAGGGTCAAGCCGGTTCCCAGACTCGGTCCCGACCGCCTTGAGGTCGGCCCCAGCGCAGAACACGCCCCCGTCGCCGAACAGCACCGCGACGGAAGCCTCATCATCGGCATCGAAGGCGCGAAACGCCTCGGCGAGCGCCATGCCGTCGGGCCGTTGACGGCGTTGCGGTGCGCGGGCCGCGACAGGATCACCGTGTACACGGGCCCGTCACGCTCGATCCGCACCGCCTCCTCCGCCATCGCGCTCCAGATTGTGACGCGAAAGGAGCCTGGTGGTGTGACTCACAGGATCACCACCCTTCTTGTCCCGGGGCCCGTTCACGGGCAAGCTGTCGGCATGATCAATACGACATCTCATCTCGGCAACAAGACCGTCAAGCGGATCGGCTTCGGCGCGATGCAGCTCGCAGGCCCCGGCGTGTTCGGCCCGCCCGCAGACCGCGAGGGCAACCTCGCCGTCCTGCGCAGAGCGATCGAGCTCGGCATCGATCACATCGACACCTCCCAGTACTACGGCCCCGACGTCGTCAACGAGCAGATCCACGAGGCGCTGTACCCCTACCCCGAGGACCTGAAGCTCGTGACCAAGCTCGGCGGCAAGCGCGACGATAAGGGCAACTGGCTGCCCGCGCAGACGCCGGCCGAGCTGCGCGCCGGCCTCGAGGAGAACCTCAAGACGCTCGAGGTCGAGCGGATGGACCTCGTCAATCTGCGGCTGATGCCCGGTGGCCCCGACCTGCTCGCAGAGCAGCTCGGTGAACTCGAGGACCTCCGCAAGGAGGGGAAGCTCGACCTGATCGGCCTCAGCGAGATCGATCTCTCGATCCTCGAGCGCGGCGCGGAGCTGGTTGACGTCGCCTGCGTGCAGAACGCGTTCAGCGTCGTCAACCGCGCTCACGAGAACCTGCTCACGGCCTGCGAGCAGCGCGGCATCGCGTTTGTGCCGTTCTTCCCGCTCGGCTCGGCGTTCACCGGCGGGCCCAAGCAGCTGGCGGCCGATCCGGCGATCGCCGGCGTCGCAGACCGCCACGGCGTCACAGCGTCACAGATTGCCCTGGCGTGGCTGCTGCACCGCAGCGAGAACATCCTGCTGATCCCCGGCACCTCCTCGGTCTCCCACCTCGAGGAGAACGTCGCCGCAGGAGCGATCGAGCTCACCGCTGAGGACATGGCGCAGCTCGACGACGCAGTCGACGTCGGCGACCCGCTGGCCGCCGTACAGCACTAATCCACAGTCACAACCTCGCCAGCGTCGCCCTGGTGGCGGCGTCGGCGGGGACGTTCAGTGTCAGCCGGAGCTCGGGATCCCCGGTCGGGATCGTCTGCGCGTGATGCAGGCGCAGCGTCCCGAGCTCCGGGTGCTCGATCGTCTTGGTGCCGCGTTGTGTGTCTGAGACCTCGTGCTCACCCCACCACTCGCTGAAGCGGGGGCTGTGCTCACGCAGCTCGGCGATGAACCGCTCGTACTCGGGCTCGCCGGCGTGTCGGGCGTACTCGGTGCGAAACCGGGCGAGCATGTTGCGGGCGGTCCCCTGGCGCTGCTCATCCCCGGCATCGGGCCCCGGGTCGACGAGCAGCATCCACAGCAGCGAGCGCCGCTCCGGCGGCAGGTGATGTGGCGAGCCGAAGACCGCCGTCGCGGCCCGGTTCCAAGCGAGGATCTGGGTCATCGGGCCCATCAGGTAGGCGGGGTTCGGGTGCAGTCCCTCAACGAGCGCCACCAGCGTCTCGAGTCGGGCGTCTCCATCCTCGCCGGCCCGTTGGCCGGCGACCCCATCGGCCAGGGGAAGCTCGGTCCGCGCCAGCGCGAACAGCGTCGTGCGCTCGGCCGGATCGAGCCGCAGCGCGCGCGACAGCGCGTCGAGCACGTCCGGTGAGGGATGGATGTCGCGGCCCTGCTCAAGCCACGTGTACCAGGACACGCCCACACCGGCCAGGGCGGCGAGCTCCTCGCGGCGCAATCCCGGAGTGCGCCGGCGTCCCTCATCCGGCAGACCGACCTCGGCCGGTGTCAGCCGCGCCCGCCGCGAGCGCAGAAATGCTCGCAGCTCGTCACGGCGGGTCGGTGAGGAGGTGATCGCCACGGGAGACTGTCACTCAGGTTAGCGCCATGGTTCGCTGTGACACTTAGCGTTTGACAGTCACATCGGGAGCTGCTTTTCTGGCCGGTGCACGCGTGATGCGTGCCGCTGCACGGGGAAATTCGCGGCGTCGGGAATCGATCAAACGGGGTTGGCGCATGGACAGGGGTAGGGACTTCGCGACGAAGCGCGCGCGCTTCGTGGGTTTTGGCTGTGCGGCGCTGCTCGCGCTCGCGCTGGGACTGACGGGAGCCGTGAGCCTGACATCGGCGACCGCGAGCTTGACGTCGAGCGCCCGGCGGATCGTGCCCGGGGAACTCCCCGGACTGTCGCGGGCCAAGCTGCTCGGAATCGCGCCGGCGAGCCACGTGATGGAGGTCGGCATCGGGATCGCGTTTCCGAACCAGAGCGGCGAGAACGCCTTCTTCCACGCGGTCTATGACCGCTCGAGCCCGGACTACCACCACTTCCTGACGGTCAAGCAGTTCCAGAAGCGGTTCGGGGTCAGCCCGAGCACGGATACCGCCGTCCGCAGCTGGCTCACGCAGGCAGGCCTGAAGAACGTCCGCAGCTCAAACCCGGCGTATTTCACCGCCACTGGCACCGTCAGCCAGCTCGACAAGCTGTTCACGGTCAAGATCGGCGACTACTCCTACAAGGGCAAGCGGTTCATCGCCAATAACACCGCGCCGCACGTTCCGGCGACCCTGCCGATTAACGGCGTGCTCGGCCTCGACACCGCGCACCAGATGCAACTCTCCTCGCTGACCTCCGGGCTGCGGACGAGGTCGCGCAGCCCGGACGCCGTCAGCGCCGGTCGCACACTGATCAGCAGCAGGCGCACGGAATCGCGCTGCCGACGAAGACCTCTGGGCTGTCGGTGACGAGCCAGGACGGCGATCAGATCATCTTCACCCCGCAGGATCTGTGGGGCATCTACGACGATCCGGGCGCCTCGACGCTCACCAACGCGGACGGCAGGAGCACGCCCGCCACGCTCGAGAGCTCGACCACGGCGCTCGGCCAGGGCCAGACGATCGGCATCTTCGGTGAGGGCGAGACCTCAAGCGTCGTTGACCAGCTGCGGCTGTTTGAGGCCGCCGAGGGCCTGCCAAAGGTCCCCGTCCGCACGATCCAGACCGAGGGCCAGCCTGACTCCGCCTACGGCGACAACACCGGCGCGATCGAGTGGTACCTCGACAGCCAGTCCTCGACGGGCATCGCACCGGACGCCTCCCAGCTCGACTTCTACTTCGCAAAGAGCCTCTATGACGCCGACATCGCACAGGACTTCGGCTACTGGGCCAACGACCCCAACGGGCCGCGCGAGATGAACGCCAGCTTCGGCGAGTGCGAGGCCGGCCCGGGCAATCCGGTGCTCGGCCCGTTGGCCCAGCAGCCATACGGCACCGAGCTCGGCGACGAGCTCGAGGCGACCGCCGAGGGTCTGCTTGAGCAGGCCTCACTCGAGGGCCGCACCCTGTTCAGCTCCGCCGGTGACACCGGCTCGGGCTGTCCGGAGATCGTGGTCCCAGTCCTCGGCGCCGCCAACGGCGTCGCCGATCAGCCGGTGCCGGTCGTGTCCTATCCGTGCGCCAGCGAGTACGTCGTCTGTGTCAGCGGCACCGTCGTCGCGGCGAAGGGAACGACATACCCGGCGTCCTCTGAGGAGGAGTCGAGACGAACTGGACCGAGGGTGGCGGTGGCACCAGCTACTTCATCCCGGCACCGAGCTGGGGATCGAAAGTCGAGGCGATCCAGTCGGATTGCGTCAGCCAGCCTGATGGCACGCCGTACAGCTCAACGACGCTGTGCCGCGGCGTCCCGGATGTCTCCGACCTCTCGGGTGACGAGGACGGCGACGGCTACTTCATCTACATCGACGGCGCACCGTCGAGTGAGGGCGGCACGAGCCTCGCGAGCCCGCTGATGATGGGTCAGTGGGCGCGGATCCAGTCGGCCGCGTCAACAGCGACGCAGACCGCCGGCGGGCTCGGCTTCGCCGACCCGCTGATCTACCAGCAGGCCGCGGACGCTGATGACTGCGACCCCGACGGCATGACGGCGCAGCCGACGACGACGCCGTGCGCGAACGCTCCGACCTACGAGCGCGATTTCTTTGACGTCACGCAGACCGAGGACATCGGTGACGAGGGCGGGTTCGTCGGCGCCGGCGTGCCGACCGGCGAGGGCATCGGCAACGGTGTCTATGAGCCGACCGCCGGCTGGGACTACGCCAGCGGCTGGGGGTCGCTGGACGTCGGCAACTTCATGCAGGACGTCGACGACACGACAACTGCCCCTGACGCCTATGGCGGCACCGAGCTTGACCCGATCAATGTCTCCACCGCCAGCATGACGAGCCCGTCCGGGAACGCGACCGACCCAGTCGATGTCAGCCTCGGCAACGATCCCGGCGCCGACATGACGGCAGCGACGCTGTCTGCCACGAGCTCGACGATCACGGCCACCGTGACGGTGCCCGACCTGAGCGACGGCCCGCCGGCCGACGCGACCGCCGGCGTCGGGTTCTCCGTCGACTGGATGTATGGCGGCGTGTACTACACGGCACAGGCCGTTGAGTCGCCGGGCGGCACGTTCACCTATACCGTCAACGACTACAACTTCGCGACCGGCGCCGCCGGTACGGCGGTGACGGCGACCGGCACGGCGGATACCACGACCGGTCTGGTCACGATCACGGTTCCGGCGGCATCCGCGGGATCACCGCCGCAGTGCGCGCGGCTCACGAACGTGCAGGCCCTCTCAGCGCTCGAGGTTGGCGCGCCGGACGTGGTCGCAATTCCGTTCACGGCAGACAGCTCCGATGACCTCGTGCCGGACTCGGTCGACGACGGGTGGTCGGAGTCGATCGGTGAGAACGTCGTCGTCGGCGGCACCGCCGCGTGCGGGCTGCCCGAGGGCACGTTCCCGACGCCGACAGCCGGAACCGGGTCGGGTTCCGGCCCTGGTACCGGTTCGGGTGGTCAGACGACCACCACGGTCACGGACACAACGACCGTGACAGACACGACCACGGTCACCCAGACGACAACCACCCCGGGGCAAACGACAACGACCCCGGGTCAGACCGTCACGACTCCCGGTCAGACGACAACGACCCCGGGTCAGACCGTCACGACTCCGGGACAGACGACGACGGTGACGCAGACGACGATCACACCGTCCGCCACGCCGGGGTATTACTTCGTCGTCACGCCGCAGAACTCGACGCCGGTCCTCTGCCAGGATCTGTCCAAGGCGCCAGTCATCCATCTCCAGATCCGCTCCTTCAGCAAGCACGGGGTGACGCTAACCGGAGTGGCGGCGGCGCACTGCCCGTACACCGTCGCTGCGGTCGAGGTCGCCCTGGCCCGGGTCCACGGCAAGCGCTGCAGCTTCCTCCAGGCCGGACGCTGGAGCAGCTACGGCAGCTGCGCGCCGAAGGACTACATCGACGCGGCCGGCACCAGCAAGTGGGGGCTCAAGCTGAAGCTCCCGTTCACGCGCGGGACCTACCGGGTGTGGTACCGCGCGATTGACAGCCACAACACGGCGAACAAGCTCACGGCAAGGAAGTACGTGCCGTTCAAGATCAGCTGAGGTCAGGCTCAGCTGAGGTCAGACGGTCAGGGGCTGAGCGCTGAGCGCT
>CAVZTZ010000021.1:0-8925 GCA_963778315.1 uncultured Conexibacteraceae bacterium
TGGGAGGAGTTGTTCCGGACGTGACGAGTCTGTTTTGGCAGCGCTTTGTCGGCCGGCTGATCACCCCCGCGGTTCGTCGCCGAAAGCGGTCGGTGTCTCGTCGGTCTGCTGAGCGAAGAACGCGGCAAAGTTGGATGCGTCGTCGAAGCCAAGCTCGCGCGCGATCGTGGTAACCGGTCGATCGGTGTGGGCAAGTAGGCGGCGGGCCTCAAGCGCGATCCGGCGGTTGATCGTCTGTTTGGGAGATTCGCCGGCGGCGGCCTGGGTAGCGCGGTTGAGCGTCCGCTGGGAGTAGCCGAGCCGCTGCGCGTAGTGGTCGACGTTGTGGGCGGTCGCGAAATCGTGTTCGAGGAGATCGCGAAACCGAACGATCTAGGCCGGCGGGGTCCGTTCGCTTTCTATCTGGGGTCTCGAGGCTGAGGATGAGGGCGGAGAGCAGGTGTCGCAGCGTTTCGGTCTGGGCCGCGGTGGGCGGGTGGCCGCGCGCGATGTTCGTGTACTCGCGGCGCAGCACGCGCCGGAACCGGTCGACTGAGCCGCGGGTCACTGCGGAGCCGATGGCGGAGATGAGGCCGAAACGGTCATCCGCGATCGCCGCCGCCTGGGTACCGGGGAGCAGGAAGTCGGCCTCAAACAGGACGAGGTCACCGGCCGGTCGATCGTCGCTGAACTGTTGAACCTGGCCAGGCCGGACCCACAGGACGCCTCCAGGGCCGAGGCGATGAACGTTGAAGTCGACGGTGTGCGTCATCACACCGCTGGTGATGAGCAGCAGGGAGTGAAAGTCGGGCCTGAGCGGTCTGGTGATGATGCGCGCCGGGGCCGTCGCCCACAATTGCGCGAACGTCATGACCTCCATGCCCAGGGACAGAGGCGATACGAACGGGACGCGGCGGATGCTCTGGCGAGTTTTCACTGGTCGCCGGCGATCTTAGAGCCGCCGCGTCCCTAGTTGGGCGCGTGAGAACGGGGAGGCGCTGCTCGGTGTCTGCACGTCCCGTCTTCGCCGAGGCCTTCTAGACCTGGCCGACAGCCTGGGTTTTTGGCAGTTGCGGCTGCCGTTGCTGCTGCAGTTCCAACGCCTCCGGTGTCACTGGCGTGTACAGGTTGATGAGCGCTCCGTCGGGGTCGCGGATCAACAGCGATATGTTGCCCCACGGCATCATGGTCAGAGGCTGCACGACGCTGAGATCGTCGCCAAGGTCGGATTGGAGTCTTGCGAACAGGGCTTCGACGTCCTCCACCAAGAACTCGTAGATGACGCTGTGGTTGTCCGCTGCTCGTGGGCTGTCCTCACCGAGAAAACGCACTCTGCGAGGAGTGGCTGATCGCGACCGTCGCGGAGGGCGTGACGAGCTCGACAAAATCATCGGTCAACCACTGGGCGACGACTCCGGTCACTGCCTCGTAGAACCGGACGAGCGGCAGGAGATCCTCAGCGATGATGCGGACTGAGGCAAATTGCACGGTGTTTGTACTGGTTGTCAGCGGGTCGGTCATGCTCACAGCGGGTCCTTTCGCGTCTTTCTCGGAGGCCGGGACGAGCGTAGGAGCGGTCTTGGGTGGTGGTGCGACTACGACTGGTGGAAACTCGCCACAGGAATCGTCACGTCCACGTCGGCCTTGCGGGTCCTCGTGCCTCACGACGTGAGCCTCGATGGTGGCCGCGGTGATATGACGAGTCCGGAGATCCGACGAGGCGCTCCCCATCAGTTCTGGGCTCCGACGGGCACCAGATCTGCCGGTTGGCGAGCAATGTCTCCTGGTCAAGGTCGCGGATCCGATCGAGGTATGTGTTCTTCTGGGCGGGGTCTATGGCCGCGAGGTCGTCGGGCGGGAGCGTTTTCTGCGTGGCGGGCGTCGCGAGATAGAAGAACTGGTCCGTGGCCAACGATCTGGGCTCGCGCGGACGCACCTTCTCTACGGAGAGTGGCTGAGGCGCGAACGCCGTCGCCTCGTCCTCGGGAGCATTTGCGACCGCGTTCGAGGCATTCACCAAAATGGGCGCTGATGCGTTCCAGCGTCCCGCCGAACGCGAGCTCCTGGCGACAGGCGAGCGTGCCCGCCAGCGAACCGTGGACGCACTTGATCAGCTCACCCCCCAAGGAGAGCCGGACTGCCCGGCTGGCGGCGGACGGACACGCTAACCGAGAGATCGCGACTCGGCCGTTCATCAGCCCGAGCACCGTCGAGTACCACCTCCGCAAGACGTTCCGCAAACTCGACGTCACGTCGCGCACCCAGCTCGCCCACCGCCTCGGGTAGTGCTCTCGGTTTCCTCGGTGCCTCTACGAGCCGGCAAGGCGGGTGCGTAGACGGCGGCTGAAGGCGACGGCGCGCGCGAGGTGCCCGCAGTAGGGCGCGCCTGGGCAGCGTGTGAAAGACAGCGCGACCGTCTGGACGTCCTCGTCTGTGGGTTCGCGCCGCCGACCCGGCAGCAGCACGATCGTGCAGACCGCGCCCGTCGCGCACAGAACTGCACGCGACGATGAAGGCGCCCTTGAATCCGTGGGTCAGCGCCGCGGGCAGCGCGAGGCCGGTGTGCAGCGCGCTGGTCGTGCGGCTGGTCGCGACCGAGGAGAGGATGGCCAGGCCGAGCGAGCCGCCGACTTGCTGAGTCGTGTTCAGCAGCCCCGACGCGAGCCCCGAGTCCTCGGGCGCCACGCCGCTGGTCCCGGCAATCGTGACCGGGACGAACGACATCCCCATGCCGATACCGAGGATGACCATCGCGGGCACGACGTGGCTTGCGTAGTCGCCGTGACCCGAGACGCTGGTGAGGAACACGAACCCGCCGGTCGAGATCAGGAGGCCGGCGACCAGGATCGGCTTGGGCGTGAACCGGTCGACGAACCCCGACGCGACGGCGGAAGAGGCGATCAGCGTCAGGCTCAGCGGCAGGTATGCCACGCCGGTCTTCAGCGCGCTGAAGCCGAGCACCTGCTGCAGGTAGAGCGTCAGGAAGAAGAACATCCCGAACAGCGCCGCCACCACCAGGAGCAGCGTCGCGTCGGCGGCGGCCAGGCTGCGGTTGGAGAAGATCCGCAGCGGGACCAGCGGATCCTTGTGACGGCGCTCGATGACGACGAAGCCAACGATCAGCACGGCCGAGACGACGAAGCCGACGATCGTGCGCGCCCGACGTCCAACCCCAGCTGTCGGCCTTGATCAGCGTGAACACCAGGGCCATCGTGCCGAGCGTGATCGCGACCGCGCCCTCCGACGTCGTAACCGGCGTTCGGGACGGACTCCGACCGGCTCTCGGGAACGATCCGCGGCGCCAGGGCCAGCACCCCGGCGCCGATCGGCACGTTGACGAAGAACACCCAGCGCCAGCTGAGCAGCTGCACGAGCACGCCGCCGAGCAGCAGCCCGACGGCACCCCCGGCGCCGGCGATCGCGCCCCAGACCGACAGCGCGCGGTTGCGCTCCGGTCCTTCGGCAAACGTCGTCAGGATGATCGAGAGCGCAGCCGGCGACACCATCGCACCGCCCAGCCCCTGCGGTGAGGCGGTCGGCAACAGCGACATACGCCGACAGAAGCCGTCCGGCTCTGTCCAGCGCCGCGGCTGCTTCGTCGAGCGTGGGCCGAATAGGCCCGAAGACGTGCGGGACCCCAGGGGTCATCTCGAGAGTGAACTGGACGTAGGAGGGGGTCGCGGGATCGGCGCTAATCGACGAGCTGCTGGCTCGTGTGACGCGCGCGAGACATGACGGGCGATCGTGGGCCGGGGGGGCGGGCTCGGCACTGATTGGGGTGTCGCACGCGACGACCGTCAAGAAGTCGATTGAGCGGATATCCCAGGATGCGCGTTATGCGTTTGCAGCCTGGGCGTGATCTGCTTGAACACGACCGACTTGGTGGCGATCGCGTGGGATGTGGAGGTCGCCGTCAGCGTGGAGTGAACCGGCGAGCGCTTTCGTAGCTTCCGGCCCGCCGCATTGAGCGAAACCGTCTTGGTTGCCTCCCGAGTCGCGGCGACTGTCACCTGCTGGCGACCGACCACGACGGTCGTGCGCTTGTGCCTGCGCGTCCGTACCACGGTAAGGGTCAGCGTTACCGCGCACGTCTGTCCGACCTGCCCGTTGCAGCCGACTACCACGCGAGCGCTGCCGCCGCTGATCGTGACGCGCCCGAGCGAGGCGACCGCGGCGCCCTGGGGACGGTGCGTCTGACCCGAGCCGCGACCGGAGACAGAGCCATCGCCGGACCCGCCGCTGCCAGCCGAGCCACCGGCGCCACCAGACCCATTCCCGCCACCGGGCTCCGCGCGGTTTGGGATCACGCTGGTGGGGACGGATAGCACCGCGGCTGAAGTGCCCCCGAGGCTGGTCGCGGTTTGGCTGACGCGCAGCGTGTGCCCGATGTCGCCGACAGCGATCGTGTAGGTCTGTCCGGTGGCGCCGGCGATTGCGGTGCAGGTGGCGCCGCCGGCGTCGCAGTCAAGCCACTGATCGGCGATCGTATCGGCCGGGGCGCCGTTGCCCTGGCTCCAGGTCCCGGGGTTCGCGTAGAGCTCCGAGCCGAAGATCGCGGTCCCGTTGATCGAGGGAGGCGCCAGGTTCGACGGCGGCGGCGAGGCGACGGTGAATGACCAGTTGATCGCGGCCCGGGCGGGCTGGTTGATCGTCGCGGTGTAGACGCCGTTGACCAACGGGGCGGCCGGGATCAAGAGGACCGCATGGTCGTTCTGCAGAATGGTGAGGCCGGTCGGCCCGTACACCGGGTCAGGCGAAACGTAGGTCGACTGATCGACGATGCACAGGCCCCCGCCCGTGCTCGACGCGGTCCCGTTCGGCCCGCTCAGCGTCGCGATCAGTCCAGCGACCGGCGCCTGCGTCAACAGCGCGACCAGCGGCAGCCCGATCCCGGCGCTCGTCTCCTGCCACCCACAGGTCTTCAGCGGGTCCGGAGACTCGCCACCGCTGTATGCGTCAAGGTCGGTAGTGATGCCAGGTCCGGGGAACAGGATCGGCGAAGTTACTGCCGGCACGCTTGAGTCGAGGCCCTGGATCACGTCGAGCCCGGCGTATCCCGTGCTCACATCGCTAGCGAACGCAACGTACTTCAGCTGAGCGCGCAACATCCCGATCGCATGAAACGGCGCCCCCAGCCAGTCATCGATCGCGCTGACGGGAGTCGTTCCGGCGCCCTCGGCGAGGTCGCTGTACCCGGCCTCAGCAGCGCCCGCGGCCGTGTAGTACGGGCTTGCTGGGTTCTCGGTGTGAAGCGACTGGTAGGCCCCGGTGAAGTCTGTCGATGGCGTCTTCTCCATGTAGACGAGGTGCGCCGCGATCCCCGCATCCCAGGCCGGATCCTCCGCGACCGTCGCCACCCCCGAGGCAGACCGGTACGAGTTGATGGTTCCAAGCCAGTCATTGGGGTCACCGACCGCCGCGGCCGTGGCGGGCCATCCCACCCCGCACACGAACAGCATCAGACCCGAAGCGACGAGCAGCCGGGTGAGCGCGCGCCACGGACCGGACTTGCTAGGCCTCCTCAACCACGCACCATTTTCTGGACCTCATCCCGCGCTCGATACTAAACGCTTGCAATCTCGTAGACAACCGAGCCCGGCCGCGTGATGACTCGCCCCGCGGCCCGCACTATCAGTTCCCCTTTGTCGCGTCTTGACGCGGCTGCTGCTCGAGGCGGTAGCCATTAGGAAGCGGAAGCGGCGACGGCCGCCGATTCGGGGAATCGAGACCCCCCGAAATTGGTGAAGTCGGAAGTGTCCTCGCGAGGCTCTGACAGTCGGCCACTCGTCGTTGGGTTGCCTGGAGCTCGAGCGGGGAGGCGGTCCTCACAACCGGACACACCGCGTTGGGTTGCCCGAGACTCATAGATCCGATAGCTTGGCGCTCTCCTAGGGGCTCGGTCACACGGAGGAGGACCGGAATGCAAGGAGCGAAATATCGGGGCAGCGCGCGCTGCGCACAACCAGCATGGCTTTCGGACTCGCCGCCTGCGCGTCGGTGCTGCCGTTGTCGGGAGCCCTTGCCAGCGCCAGCAAGCCCGTCAAGGCTTCGGCCGTCACGGTGAGCGGTCGGACCGCGACCGGTCACGCCTATTCCAATGGCTTTCAAGTTGCCAACCCTAAGAGCCAACTCGAATGTGCCGTGGTTCGGCTGTCTGACCAGAAGGGCTACTACAGGGACGTGCTGCAGAAGCTCAGCCCCAACCCCAGCGGTGGAGTGCTCCAGGCGCTCGTGATTCAGGCTCGCGCTGGTACGACCTCGCACGTCTCGAGCAAGCCCGGCGGGCCGTACATGCAGTACCTATCCAGCAAACAGACCTGGCAAGCCGGGAACTCCGAGGCGGGGTCAGGGACGATCAAGATCTCCGCCGACGGACGATCGGGATCGGTGAACGCCACCCTGGGCTCGGGTAACAGCATCGGCAACCTGCATGTCACCGCCAGTTGGGCGTGCACTTCGAAGATCGAGAAAGGCACGAGCTGAGCCCAGCCATGGCCCGCGGTCGACAGTCAGGTAGCCGTATAGAGATCGGTCGCCCACGCGAGAACGTTTCGCGATCAGATCGTGAAACGGGAAGCGGCGTCGGCTCGAGGTGCCGGTGAATGGTGGCCGGCGGCGCGGGTCTGATCGTCGACCGCGGAGTTGATGCGCCGCGCGCGGTGCGAGACACTCGCCTAGTCGCCGCGAGACGACCGAGGTTCGAGTTCTGCTCTCAGCCCGTGCTGACTTGATGTCCAACGCGGTAGAAATCGATGGCCAGTTCGGTCAGACGCTGGCGTTCGCCGAGGCGACGCTGAACACGGCCACCTCGCGGCGCGCGGCACGACCGCCGACCGCTGGTACGCCCTCAAGCTCACCGCCCAGGCCCAACCGGTCGCTCGAGGCACACTGATCGACGGCCTCGCTGCCGGCGGAAAGGTACAGCCGGTTGATGCCGAGCCCCTACTCCGCACGCTCGAGGCCGAAGGTCTGCTCGAGGGAAGTGACCTGTCCGAATCCGGGGCATCGAGGCCCACGATGACCGCGTCGTCGCGATCGTCGTAGGTGAGATCCCGCGAGGACCTGCCGGTCGTCCGCGATCTGGTCGCCGAGATCGCGCCCGATGACCTCCACGGTTGCTTCGACGTTGCCCAGCACGTCGGTGAGTTCCTCGAAGTACGCGCGCCACGTCTTGCGGGGCGTTTCCCGCGATGTGATTGCCCTATCGCCGGGCGCGTTTAGGGCCACCCGGAGGACGATCAGGTCGTTGCTGCCCGTTTGCCCCGGCTTGCGCGGCCACGATCGTGGCCTAGCGCTGGTTGCGAGAAGCAGCTCTGCAACGGAGGTAACCCCATGATCCATCTCGTTATCGGACTCCTGGTGATCACCCTGGTGTGGGTGCTGACCGCGGCGCTCGGCGTTCCGTACATCGCCACGGTGATCATCACGATCTTGGCCGCCCTGTACGTGCTCGGACCGGGCCTGGGCGTCTTCAACGGAGGTCGGGGCCATGCCTGAACCTCCTCGTGACGTCCCACGGCGGCCGCGAGTGGACCCACTGGTCGCGGCGGAGGAGGCCGCCGCGGCTGCTGAGGCCGCCCGTATCGGCGGGGTGGTGCCGCGAGTGGTCGATGACCCCGCGCTCGAGCCGCTGTATGAGGCGGGGGAGGGCGAAGAGGACGGATGGGAGCTCGCCGAAATGGAGTTGATCGAGAACGCGTCGCACGGCGATGGGCATGGCGACCCGGAGCTTGACGCGTTCTCACCGGAGCACGAAGCCGATCGTTCAACCGCCGTCTACGGCGAGACCGACGAGTTCCGCTCGATCGAGACGGACGAGGATTAGATCCGGTCGACCTGAACGGGGACAAGGACTCAGTCCGGCGCGCCGGCGCGACCATGTAGCACGCCCGCGCCCAGAGTGATTGGGAAATCATCCTGCACCATCGCCATGGCCGCATCCAGAACCTACAAGCCGTCCGTCGGGGCGACGGATCCGGCAGACCGGCTTGTCTACGTCAGCGGTGGGGAGCTCGCGCTGCGCCGTGAGCGGCGCGACGGCAAGTTCGTCATCGTCGACGCGGATGGGGTGCCGGTAACCGACGGCGAGACGCTCGGGCGCGTCGGCGCGCTCCGTATCCCTCCGGCTTGGACCGACGTTTGGATCTCGACCGCACCGAACGCCCACCTCCAGGCGACCGGCCTCGATGCCAAGGGCCGCCGCCAGTACCTCTATCACCCGCTGTGGCGGCTACGGCGCGACGAGGAGAAGTTCGACGACATGCTGGAGTTCGCCGAACGCCTCCCTGATGTGAGGGCCGTCACGCGCGGACTGCTGGCTTCGGATCACGCGGATCGCGAGCGCACGCTCGCGCTCGCGGTTCGACTGCTTGACATTGGCTTGTTCCGTGTCGGCTGGGACCGCTACGCGCGCGACAACGGACACGTCGGGCTGACGACGCTCCGTCGCGAGCACGTCACGCTGCAGGGTCTCGACGTCCGCTTCGACTTCATCGCCAAATCGGGAAAGCGGCGACGGATGAGGGTGAGAGACCCGCAATCCGTGCGCGTCTTGGCCGACCTCAGGCGCCGCCGAGGCTCCCCGCATGAGCTCCTCGTGTATCCGTCGCAGGGCACCTGGCATCGGATCCACGCGGCCGACGTGAACAACACTCTGCGCTGCTGGGGTGACGGACCGTACTCGGCCAAGGAGTTCCGCACCTGGGCGGCCACGGTGCTCGCCGCGGTTGCCCTCGCCCGTGAGCACGCGACCGGCAAGCGAGGCCCGAAGGCAGTGAGCCGGGCAGTGCGGGAAGTGAGCATTGCCCTAGGCAACACGCCGGCGGTCGCCCGCAGCAGCTACATCGATCCCCGCGTGCTCACCCTGTTCGAGAACGACGTGGTCATCGAACTCCCCGATGCCTCATCGCCGCCGGCCCTGCCGATGCGCATCGATGGGGACGAAGT
>CAVZTZ010000022.1:0-54940 GCA_963778315.1 uncultured Conexibacteraceae bacterium
ACAGGCGCGAACACCTGGATGTCGGTGACCGGGTCAACCCCATAGTGCTTCGGCAGCCGCTCGGAGACGAGCGTCACGATCTCCTGCCGCGCGGCGATCGGGTCCGAGCGCTCGATCAGGAACAGATCGCGCCGCATCTCGTCGCCCGGGATGAACGACGGCATCTCGCCGCGCTTGATCGCGTGGGCGGCCTGCACGATCATGCTGCCGGCCGCCTGGCGGAAGATGTGGGTCAGACGGGTCGTCGGGACCGTGCCCGACTCGACCATCTCCGCGAACGGCTTGCCGGCCCCGACCGGCGCCAGCTGGTCGGCGTCGCCAACGAGCACGACGTGACAGGTGCCGGACACGGCTCGCAGCAGCGTCACCATCAGTTCGAGGTTCGCCATTGAGGACTCGTCGAGGATCAGCACGTCGCATCGCAGCGGATCGTCCTGATCGTGTTCAGGTCCCTCTCCGGGGATCCAACCAAGCGCCGAATGCACGGTTGATGCGTCGAACCCGCTCGACTCGCGCATCCTGGAGGCAGCTCGCCCGGTCGGCGCGCACAGCAGTACCTTCGCTCTCTGTTCCTCGGCCAGCGTCGCAATCGCACGGATCGTCGCGGTCTTGCCCGTGCCGGGGCCGCCGGTGATCACCGACAGGCGGTGCTCGAACACGGTCCGCACCGCCAGCTCCTGCTCCTCGCTCAGCGGCGGGTCGTTGAGCACGACGTCGACCGAGCGCAGACGGCCGCCCGTGCCCGAGATCAGCGCCCGCGCCCGCTCCGCGAGCTCCTGCTCGAGCTCCGCGATCGGGGTCCGGTAGACCCACGTGTCGTCCTCGACGATCAGGTCGCGGGACTCGATCAGCTCGTCGATCATCTGCTCATCAACGGCGTGGCCGAGCAGCTTGCGGGCCTCCGAGATCAGCTGATCGAGCGGCAGGCAAGTGGAACCCGACCGCTCGGCCTCGACCAACAGGTGAATCAGCGCGGCCCGTGAGCGTGGCGGCCCGTCGCGTAAGCCGGCGGCGTGCGCGATCCGGTCGGCGGTGGGAAAGCCAACCCCGAACAACCGCGTCAGCTCATACGGATTCTCGGTCAGCACCCGATGCGCGCCGACTCCGTACTGGGAATGAATCCGGTTGACGAGGTACGCGAGACCGTGCGGGGCCAGCAGCAGGTGCAGCCGGCGCGTGAGCCGCAGCTCATGCCAGTCCGCGGCGGCCTCCTGGGCGCGGAACGCCGAGAGGCCCGCCGCCCGGAACGCGGTGCCCGGCTCCCGGTCGATCGCGTCCAGCACGTTGGCAGCGCCGTACCGTTCGATCAGCGTCAGCGCGCGCTTGCGTCCGACGTGCTTGATCCGACGCAGGTACACCTCGACAGCGGCCTGGTCCTCGGGCGGCAGCGGCCGGGCCTCGGTGACCTTGACCTGCTCGCCGTAGCGGCTGTCCGTGACCCAGCTGCCGAGGATCCGCGCGCGCTCGCGTTCCTCGAGATGGATCAGCGGCCCGACCAGCACGATCTCCTCGCCGTCCGCCCCTTGCGCGTCGAGGACCGCGAACCCGGTGTCCGCATTCGCAAACCGCTGTCTGCGGATCGTGACTTCTGCGTCGAATGCGGTCATCCTGGCCACGATAAACCGCGACAAGGCGGTTCACGCGACTCTGTGACGCGACTGTTACAAGCTGCGCGGCCGGCGGGACGGGGCGGTCGGGCGAGAACGGCGAGCAACGCAGGGGGCAGGGCCGGCCGGGGCCGCCCGAAGGGCGGGCACTGAAGGCAGGTAACGGCCGACGGGCCGAGTCGGCTCGGCGGAGGGGGGTGGGTCGATTACTTCCCACCCCTTGGGAACTTCTCGACCCACCCCGGAGCCCACCGTGAAATGTCGGGGTGGGTCGAGAAAGTACGAACTGTCCGAACAAAATCGACCCACCCCCGGCCCCTCACGGCCAAATCGCAGGGGTGGGTCGAGAAAGTACGAAATGTCCGAACTAAATCGACCCACCCCCCGGCGGCGGGCGCCACCCGACCCCGACCGTCACCCCAGCCCGGACCGTCACCCCAGCCCCGACCGTCACCCTCCCTGGGATCGACGCCAACGTGGATCGAGCACTGTCTTCATTGCCGCCGTTCGACGTGTTCCCCACGCGCGGGCGCGCCGTGGAGCCACCCGCGCCCACGGCTTCGCGGAGACGAGACCACTCGGCCCCACCGGGACGCCACCCGCGCCCGTACGCTGACCGCGATGATCCGCCACGCGCTCGCCTCGATCCACGCCCCGACCGCCCGCGCGCTCGGGATCCCGACCACGCTCGGCGAGCTCGCGCAGGCGAGGGGCCAGCAGCGCGCTCCCGGCGCTCCCGGCGCTCCCGGCGCTCCCGGCGCTCCCGGTGCTCCCGGTGCTCCGTTCGCTCCGGACGGCCCGAGGACCGGTCCCAGAGCGGGTGCCGAGCAACAAGCCGGCACCCGCAACCTGGAGGTGGCGATCACCTTCGACGACGGACCGCATCCAGTGGGAACCCCGAAGATCCTGGAGATCCTCGAAGAGCACGGCGCCAAGGCGACCTTCTTCGTGATCGGCGAGCAGGTCCAGCGCTACCCCGAGATCGTCCGGGAGACCCACAACAGGGGTCACGCGATCGCGCTGCACGGCCACCGGCACCGCTGGCAGTCGCGGCTGTCGATGTCCGTCATTGAGGACGACATCGCACAAGGTCTGGGGGTGATCGCGGATGTTGTCGGGGACGCCCCGACGCTGCACCGCCCGCCGTATGGGATCTACTCGCCGGCCGGCCTCCGGGCAGTCAGAGACAGCGGGCTGCAGCCTCTGCTCTGGTCTCAGTGGGGCAAGGATTGGCGCAAGTTCACGACCCCGACGCGGATCGCAAACCGAATCACAACGAACCTTAAGGACGGGGACGTGATCCTCCTGCACGACGCGGATCACTACAGCTCGAAGAACTCCCACGAACGCACGGCGAAGGCACTTGAGGGGATTCTCAGAGAGCTGGATTCCCTGAAAGCCGCTACCGTCTTGCCCGTTTGACACGCTTTGGACGCCAGCTCACGGCGTCCCACGCGCGTGAACCTCTAAGGGATCGACGGCCGGCACCTTCGATTCGACCCTGGCTCTGAGCCGCGACCCCGCGACCCCACACCTATGACCACTGCTCCCACACACTCCGAATCCACCCCCGACTTCGCGCGATTCGCGATCGGGTTTGACAACCGTGACCGCGCTCGGCTGCATCAGCTGATCGATGAGGTCATCGACTCCAACAAATGGGCCGAGGCGACCTTCAACGCGCGCTTCGAGCAGGCCTGGGCCGCGTGGAACGGCATCGGTGCCGTCGCCACCGGGAGCTGGAGCGGGGCCGCTCTGGCCGCGCTGCACTACGCGCAGGTCTCCGGGCAGACGGTGCTCTGCCCGTCGAACACGTTCATGGCGTCGCCGCTGGCCGCAGTGCGCGCCGGCGCTCAGGTGCAGTTCGTCGACTGCAACCGCGAGGACCTCTGCATGTCGTTCGAGGACTTCGAGCGCAAGGCCGAACTGCACAAGCCGCGCGCCGCGATCCTCGTCCACATCGGCGGCCACATCGCGTTCGACTCCGAGAAGATCGCCGCGTACTGCCGTGACAACGGGATCTTCCTGCTCGAGGACTGCGCGCACGCGCACGGCGCCGAGTGGAACAAGGACGGCGTCGTCACCAAGCCGGGCCAGTTCGGCGATGCCGGTGCCTACTCCTTCTACGCGACCAAGACCGTGTCCACCGGTGAGGGCGGAATGCTCGTCTCCGGCAACGAGGAGTTGCTCGAGTTCGCGCGCGGGTTCCGCAACTACGGCAAGCCGTCGTATGAGGTGCAGGGCCTGAACTTCCGGATGAGCGAGTTCACCGCGGCTCTTGGTCTGATCCAGACCGAGCGGATGCCGGAGATCGTCGCGTGGAAGAACGAGGTCGCGCGGGACCACCTGAATCCGCAGTATCCGGGGTCGAAACTGGAGCTCCCGGATGGCATGACCAGCGGGTTTTACAAGTACATCGTCTTCGATTGGCTGGAACGTTCGACCGGACGGGTCTACGATCAACCGTGCCACCGCATCTTTGGGCATCAGGTGGATCTGCCGAATACTGATTGGGTGGCCGAGAATCATTCGTGCCCGCCGCTGTACTACCGACCGGCGGAAGTCGCTGGCGCACACGAGGGGGATCGTTCCTGATGAAAGTGTTGGTCACGGGTGGGTCCGGGTTCATCGGATCCCATGTAGTCGACAAGCTCCGGGCCCATGGCCACGAGCCGGTGATCTACGACCTGCGGAAATCGCCGTGGCATGCCGACGCACCGGTTGAGACCGTGCTCGGGTCGATCACCGACCGCGCCGCGTTGCAGCGGGCATTGGAGGGCTGCGACGCCGTTGCCCACCTCGCGGCTGTCGCCGACGTCAATGACGTTCACGCCGAGCCGGAGGATGCCGAGCACGTCAACTCGCGCGGCACCGCGGCCGTGCTCGAGGCCTGCCGTCGTGCGGGCGTCAAGCGGATCGTCTACGCCTCGACGATCTGGGTCTACAGCGACACCGAGTCAGACGTCGTCGACGAGGAGACGCTGCTGCCGCCGCCGGCTCACCTCTACACGAGCACGAAGCTGGCCGGCGAGCTGTACTGCCGCTCCTACCAGGAGCTGTACGACATCGACTACACGATCCTGCGGTTCGGGATCCCGTATGGCCCCCGCGCTCGCGAGGCTGCTGTGATCCCCGCGTTCGTGAACAAGGGGTTCGCCGGTGAGCCGCTGACGCTGTCGGGCGACGGCCTGCAGTCGCGCCGGTTCGTCTACGTCGAGGATCTCGCCGAGGGTGTGGCGCTCGGCCTCTCCGACGTCGCCGTCAATCGCGTCTACAACCTCGTCTCTGACGAGAACGTCACGATCAAGCAGATCGCCGAGCTCGTTCAGGAGTACGTCGGTAACACCGAGATCACCTACGCGCCGGCTCGCCCCGGCGACCTCGGGATCAAGATCGTCTCCGGCGATCGTGCCCGGGATGAGCTCGACTGGACGGCCAAGACCCCGTTCCGCGAGGGCGTTCTCCGCTACATCGACTGGCGTCGGGCCCAGGCGGCGATCCCGTCCGAACCAGACGACGAGCTGGAGGATGACCACCCTTTAGCGTTGGCGGGCGCGCCTGAGCCGGATGGCCAGGTTCGCCCGCTGAGCGAACTGGGGGAGGCTGACACCCCCCACAAGATCCTGATCGTCTCGGCCGACATCGGCGCGGGTCACGATCTACCGGCCCGCGCGGTTGCGCGCGAGTTCAAGGACGAGGATCCGGAAGCTGAAGTCGCGATCGTCAACGGCCTGCCCGCGATGGGGTCGTTGATGACGCACGTCCTGCGCGAGAACTCGGAGTTCATGTTCCGCTGGGTTCCCTGGTGGTTCGACCTCCAGTACCGGCTGTTCATGAACTTCCGCCCGACCCGCTGGCTGGCCCTGCGGCTGCTGATGCTGTTCGGCTCGCGGGGGTTGCTGCGACTGGTCAGGGCGTACGACCCAGACGTCGTCGTCTCGACCTACCCGGGGACGACCGCGATCCTCGGGGAGCTGCGACAGCAGGGCAAGCTGGACGTTCCCTGTTACTCGTCCGTCACCGATCTCGCGGGCCTGCGCTACTGGGCCCATCCCGGGATCGACATGCACTTCATCACGCACCCCGAGTCCGCCGAGGAGGTCGAGCAGATCGCCGGCCCCGGCAGCGTCCGCTGGGCACGTCCGCCGACATCGCCCGAGTTCCTCGCGGGCCGCGAGAAGTCGGCGGCACGCGCAGCCCTGAACCTGCCGCTCGACGCCACCGTGATAACCGTCTCGGGTGGCGGCTGGGGTGTCGGCGACCTCGTCGGCGCGACGTCGGCGGCGCTGTCGATCCCGGACGCGCTGGTCCTGTGCCTGTGCGGCCACAACGAGCGCGTCCGCCAGGAGGTCTCCGCCCACCTCGGCGGCGATCCACGCCTGCGCGTGATGGGCTTCACCGATCAGATGAGCGACGTCCTCGCCGCGTCCGACACGCTGATCCATTCAAGCGCCGGGCTGACGGTTCTCGAGGCCATCATCCGCGGCTGCCCGGTGATCTCCTACGGCTTCGGTTACGGCCATGTGCGGCAGTCGAACCTTGCGCTCGAGCGCTTCGGGCTGGCACAGGTGGCGAAGAAGGCCAGCGAGCTCGCCGGCGGCGATCGAGACGGCGCTTGCGTCGCATCCTGAACCCGACCCGCGGTTTGCCGCCCGCGCTTCGACGGCAACGCTGATCCAGGGCAACGAGCGCCGCGTGCGCCCGCTGGCGGTCTGGCGGCTGCGCGCTGTCCGCGCCGCGACCGCGGGCGCTTCGGTACTGGCGATCGGCTGGGTCGGGTTGAGCGCGAACGTCGCCTACTCACTGATCTCCGCGGTTGCGCCGACGACGAAGCCGCTGACAGCGGTCACGACTCCGCGCAAGCAGGTCGGTCTGATGGTCGACGCGACCACGTCCCAGGTTGTGTCCGTCGCGGCTGCGCTCGAGCAGCAGGGGATGCATGCATCGTTGGCGATCGCCGGGCTCTCGGATCGCTCGGCCGACCAGGCCCAGGCGATGCGGGAGCAGGTGCTGCCCCGCCTCGGCGACGGTGGCGTCGTCGGATGGCTGGGAACCCGGCACCGTCTGCACGAGCTGCTGCGCGGGCTTGGCTGGGGCCATCACTTCCTGTACGCCTCGAGCGGGCCGAGCCTCGGCCAGTGGCTGTTCGCGCACGGGGCGGGCGGCAAGCTCGTGGCGGGTGCGGTCCGTCTGACCAAGGCCTCTCAGGTTCTGCCCAAGGTGCACGCCGGTGAGGTGATCGAGATCCATGTGAGCTCGGTGGCCGGGATCGTGTCGCAGATCGATCAGCTCGCCTCCGAGCTGCGCAGCGAGAACCTGCAGGCGGTCTCGATCGGGATGCTGCTGCGGGACTCCGGCACCCCCGTCTGACCCGGATATCGAGAGGGCCCGCAAGCGGGCCCCGTGTGCCCCGGTGACGGTCATCGAGAATCCGGTGTAGGTTTGCGGCGATGGCCGCGCCATCAGCACTGGATTTGATCGTCGCGAGCAGCCGCAGGGCGGCTCGCGATCTGGCACGGCATCTACCGGTCGCGGGGGATGCGCTCATCCCGTCGCTCGAGCAGCGAGTCCGCGACCGGTCGGTGATGATCACCGGCTCCTCCTCGGGGATCGGCCGCGAGGCGGCGCTCAAGGTCGGCGCGGCCGGCGCGAAGGTGCTGCTCGTTGCCCGGACTCGTGACGCGCTTGATGAGGTCGCCTCGGAGATCACCTCGGCGGGCGGCGCGGCGTTCGTATACCCGTGCGATCTCTCCGATCTGGCGGACGTCGACCGGATGGTCGCCGAGGTACTGGCCGAGCATGGCGCGCCCAACGTGCTGGTCAACAATGCCGGCCGCTCGATCCGGCGTTCGGTGCGCCAATCCTACGATCGCTTCCACGACTACGAGCGGACGATGCAGCTCAACTATTTCGGGGCGCTGCGGCTGACGCTCGGGGTGCTGCCGGCGATGCGCGAGCGCCGCTCCGGGCACATCGTGAACATCTCGACGATGGGGATCCAGGTCAACTCGCCGCGGTTCTCCGCCTACCTTGCCTCGAAGGCCGCGTTCGACGCGTTCTCCCGCTCGATCGCCGCCGAGATCCTGCCCGACGGGGTGCACATCACGACGATCTATATGCCGCTCGTGCGTACGCCGATGATCGAGCCGAATACCGAGCGCTACGAGCGTACGCCCTCGATCTCAGCCGACGCCGCCGCCAACATGATCGTCGACGCGATCCGCGCCCGCCCGAAGCGGATCCTGCCGCCGCTCGGACGCCTGATCGGCCTCAGCTACGCGACCTTCCCCGGCTCCCAGGACGAGGTCCTCAGCCGGATCGGCAACTACGTGGCCTGACGTTTCGCGACTCCGACCGGAGTTGCGAACGCTGCCAGCTATGCGAACATGTGTTCGACATGGCTGCGAATGCTCTGATCGTCTGCGTCCTGCTCCCGCGCCTGCGGCTGACCGTCGCGGCAGGCGCCCGCAGCGAGCTGCTGGGGGTGCCGGCAGCGCTCGCCCCTGAGCCCGGGGCGGTGCAGCAGGTGGGGGAGCCGTCGCTGGCCGCGGAGGCGTTCGGTATTCACGAAGGGATGCGGCTGGGTGAGGCGCTGTCTCGCTGCCCGCGGTTGATCCTGGTGCCGCCCGACCCGGCGGGGGTGGCGGAGCGATGGGAGCAGATGCTGGCGGCGCTCGAGGGGATCGGGGCGGCGGTGGAGCCGTCCGAATTGAACCCAGCCGCTCGTCCTACGCCGCCGAGTGCCTGCTTCGACGCCCGCGGCCTGCTGCGCTTATACGGCGGCCAGGGTCAGGATGCTCTGCTCAAGGTGCTGACCGCAGCACGTACGGGCACTGCAGACCCCAGCCAGGTTCGGGGTCGCATCGACCCGGTTTGCGGCGGTCGCCGCCGCCTCCGAGGCACGGCCCCGGAGGCCGCTGATCGTCAGCGGCGATGCGCGCGGGTTCCTCGCTGAGCAGCCGGTTGCGCTGCTGCGCTTCCGTGCAGGAGCTGGCGGCGCTGCCGCGAGGCGCTGCAGCGGCTTGGGATCGGGACCCTGGGTGAACTGGCGGCGCTCCCGGTCGGCGCCGTCTCCGACCGTTTCGGGGCGCTTGGGGTGACCGCGCACCGGCTCGCGCGCGGGTCCGATCAGCCGCTGCGCCCGCGGACCCCTGGAGAACGCATCCGCGAGACGCTGGAGCTGCCCGAGGCCGCCGACGGCCCTGCGCTCGAGCGGGTCCTGTCGCTGCTGATCGATCGGCTGCTGGCCCGCCGGGAGCGCCGTGGCCGTTCGCTGCGGTCGGTGGTGTTGTCGGCGGCGCTGGTCGAGCAGGGGGGCACCTGGCGCCAGTCGCTCAGCTTCCGCGAGGCGCTCGCCGACCCGCAACGGATGCGGCTGGTGCTGACCCCGCGACTGCAGATGCTGCCGGCCCCAGCGCAGTCCCTGTCGCTGACGGTCGAGCGGTTCGGTCCTGCCGGCGGTGATCAGCGGGCGCTGCTCGAGGATGCGGAGACGTCCGTGCCGGACGGCTGCGCGAGGCGGTCCGCCAGGCGCGGGTCGCGGCCGGACCTGAGGCGGCGCTGCGGATCCTGGCGGTCGATCCCGACTCCCGACTCCCGGAGCGCGCGCTCGATGCTGACCCCCTTTGAGGGATGAGCGCGGACCCAGAGCGCACATCGATCCCGCGCCGGGCCTGCGGTCAGCGCCGGTGACGCCGGCCGCCCGCAGCTCGTCGACGGGCGCGAGGTCGACAGCGTCCGCGAGTCATGGCTGATCGAGGACCGTTGGTGGACCGAACGGCCGCTGCGCCGGCGCTACTGGGAGGTGGTGACGGTCTGCGGCCGCAACGAGGTCGTGTTCCACGACCTCGTCAGCGGCCGTTGGTGGCGTCAGCGATGAGCGATGGTGCGGGTCTGACGGGCGAAACGCCCTCGAGCGGTTGCGGTGCCTGATATCGGTGGCAGCGATGACCCTCACGTCCGGACTTGATCCCACGCGCACCGCTGTCGGGACCTGGAGCGGCGGACGCTTCATGCACTTCGGCGAGCCGCTCGACGATGACGCGGTTCGAGGCGCTGATCACGCCGGACGAGCGATCCCGACGGTGCTCACCGCCGACGCCTACGGCGCCGGCGAGGCCGACACGCTGCTCGGGCGGGCGCTGGCCGGAATCGCAAGCCGCGTGCGCGAGGAGATCTGCATCGTCGGCGCCGTCGGTCACGACTTCTACAGGGACAGCGCGACGGGCCAAAGGGCTTCCCGCGCTTCACCGATCCGCGGCTGCGCGGCGCCCGACCAGTACGCCGGCTACCTGCGGATGGCGACCGAGCGGAGCCTCGAGCGCTGCGGCATCGACCACTTCGACCTGCTGCTGCTCCACAACCCCGATCGCACCGGCTACACGAGTGAGACGGTCTGGGACGGGATGTCGGCGCTCAGGGAGGCCGGGCTGACGCGCCTGATCGGCGTCGCCCCCGGTCCCGCCAACGGCTTCACGCTCGACCTGATCGACTGCTTCGAGCGGTTCGGTGAGCTGATCGACTGGGCGATGGTGATCCTCAACCCGCTGGAGCCGTGGCCGGGCGAGCTGTGCCTCGACGCGGCCGCCCAGCCGCGACATCAAGCGTGATCACGCGCGTCGTCGACTACGGCGGGCTGTTCTACGACGATCTCGATGCCCGGCAGCGGATGCTCGGCCGCATGATCATCGCAGCTTCCGGCCCGCCGGCTGGATCGAGGCCGGCCGCGAGCGGCTCGAGCGGATGCGCCCGATCGCCGAGCGCGCACGGCCTGACGATGATCCAGCTCGCCTGCCAGTGGAACCTCGCCCACGCGGCCGTGCACTGCGTCGTTCCGACGCTGATCCAGGAGGCCGGGCCGGACGCCCGCCCGGTCGAGGACAAGCGCGCCGAGCTGGCGGCGCTGCCGGCCGGCAGCGGCTCACCGATGCGGACGTCGATGAGATCCGCGCGATCGGCGACAACACCGGCTGCATGGCGCTGAAGGGCGCCAGCCCCACGCTTCGAGGGCGAGGAGCGCCCCGACGGCTGGGCGATGGATGCGCGGCTCGCTGAGGTTGCCGCGCCGCTGGCAGATCGAGCCCGAGCGCGACCTCGTTCAGACATGTCGCTCAGCGTAGTCGACCCGCGAGCCACGGCGGTCGCGGCGGGTCCGCTTCCGCGCCTCGCGGCTGTCGCCTGCATCCACTCGCACGGCCTCCTCGAGATCCTCGACGCCCATCGCCGCCTGGACGTTCAGCCACATGCCGTAGCGGAGGAACTCGTCGAGTTCGTCTCTGCGTCGGCGCCGGACAGACTCGCTGGCACATGGTCGAGCAGCCGGGCGTAGGCAGCCGGCACCCGCTCGCGGATCACGGGTCGTCGCACGCGCGGCGTAGGCCTGCAGCTGCAGCATCAGCACGGTCCGGTCTGATTCGAGCAGCTCGATGTAGCCTCGCCGATCGCCTGCAGCACCTCGTCTCGGGCAGTCCGCGATCGCCGGTTCGAAGTCGCGCGGCCGCTCGGTGAACGCGGTCGTCGACGCGCTCAAAGCACGCGCTCGACCGCCGCGATGAACAGGTCGCGCTTGGTCGGCGAACAGGCTGAACACGTACGGCTGCGCGACGCCGACGCGGCGGGCGATCCGGTCGACCGGCGTGCCGTGCAGCCCGCCGTGCGCGAACTCCTCGATCGCCGCGTCGATCAGCGCGTCCCGGCGTTCTGCCGCCGGGACGCGCTGCCTGTGGCTGTTTGATGCTGCCACTGCTCCCTCACTATGCCTCGGATCCTACGCCGCCGCTGGCAGGCGGACACGCCGGCCGCCGACGGCGCGTTGCGATCGTCTGCGGCCTGCGTCGCGCGTGCTGAACGGCAGCGCCAGCGCCGTCAGCGCGCCGGCCGCGAGGACCGCGGCGCCGACCCACATCGCCGGCATGCAGGCCGCTGACGTAGGCCTGGGGCGAGGCGTAGCTGCCGTGGCTGGTGAACACGGTCGAGAGCACCGCGATCCCGAGCACGCCGCCGAGCTCGCGGATCGCGTTGGTCGCGCCCGACGCCTGGCCGGCCTGGTCGGTCCGGACCGAGGCGAGGACCGCATTGGCGGACGGCGCGAAGACCAGCGCCATGCCGCTGCCGCCGAAGATGAACGGCATCGATCATGCTCGCGTAGGCTGGTGTGCGTGCGACGCGATCGACGCCAGCCAGCCGAGCGCGATCGCCTGCAGCGTCAGGCCGGCGACCATGAACGCGCCGGCTGCCGAAGCTTCTCGGAGAAGAAGCCGGCCAGCGGCGCGACGACCATCGTCGCGCCGGTCCAGACGAGCAGCTTGACGCCGGCCTGGAGCGGGC
Organism: uncultured Conexibacteraceae bacterium; assembly: GCA_963778315.1. Lineage (GTDB taxonomy): Bacteria > Actinomycetota > Thermoleophilia > Solirubrobacterales > Solirubrobacteraceae > Palsa-465. Next base: position 11,934 of record CAVZTZ010000022.1, read on the forward strand.
TGTTGCCGAGCACGTTCTGCAGGTACTGGCTCATGAAGAAGATCGAGCCGAACATCCCGAAGTACATCGACAGCGAGACGACGTTGGTGACCGCGAAGCTGCGGCGCGCGAAGAACTCCATCGGCAGCATCGGCTCGTCGGTCCGCAGCTCGTGCACGATGAACGCGATCACCAGCACCACTCCGGCGCCAGCGAGATGAGCACCTCGAGTGCGCCCCAGCCGATCGTCTGCGCCCGGATCAGGCCGAAGACGAGCCCGAACAGGCCGGTCGAGGCGAGCGCCGAGCCCGGGCAGGTCGAGCTGCCGGTCGGACCGTAGCTCTCGTCCAGGCGGCGGACCGCGAGCGGCGCGAGGATCGATGCCGATCGGGACGTTGATCCAGAAGATCCAGTGCCACGAGGCTGAGCTGGATCACGGCGCCGCCGACGAGCGGGCCGAGCGCGACCGCGATCCCGCTGATCCCCGACCAGACGCCGATCGCCAGCCCGCGCTGCTCCGGCGGGAACGCCTCGGCCAGCAGCGTCAGCGTCAGCGGCGTGACGATCGCGCCGCCGACGCCCTGGAGCGCGCGGGCGGCGATCAGCAGTCCGCTCGATGGGCGCCAGCGCGGCAGCGGCGGAGGCGACGGTGAACAGCGCGATGCCGGCGATGAACATGCGTTTGCGCCCGAAGCGGTCGCCGAGCGCGGCGCCGGTCAGCAGCAGCACGGCGTAGGAGAGCACGTAGGCGTTGACGGTCCACTCGAGCGACTGGATCGAGGCGCCGAGGTCGCGGTGGATGCTCGGCAGCGCGACGTTGACGACGAGGTTGTCGAGCACGACCATGAACAGCCCGATCGAGACGATCACCAGCGTCCAGCTGCGGCTCCTGGGGTGCGACGGCTGGCACGGCGGTGCGATCTCCTGATTAACTTAGTGAGTGCTAACTAGGCAGTCAGATTAGCAGCAACTAATAATTTGTCAAGGGGGTTGGCACGCAACGTGCGGCGTGTGATGGATGTCCGCTCTCGATGCGAACATGTGTTCGTCCATGTATGTCGAGCTCCACTGCCACTCCGCGTTCTCGTTCCTCGACGGGGCCTCGCTCCCCGACGAGCTGGTCGGGGCCGCGCTGGCGCTCGGCTACGAGGCGCTGGCGCTGACCGACCACAACTCGGTCTCCGGCTCGATGGAGTTCGCCGTCAGCGCGCCGAGGCGCTCGGGCATCCGCGCGATCCACGGCGCCGAGCTCGACCTCGACGATGGACGGCACCTGACGCTGCTGGTCGCAGGACGCCGCGGCTGGTCGAACCTCTGCCGCCTGATCACCCGCGCGCACGCGCACACGCGGGAAGGGCGGCCGGGCCGCCGGCGGCCAGCCGTTCGTGTCGCTGGAGGACGTGCTCGACCACGCCGAGGGCCTCGTCTGCCTGAGCGGCTGCGCCTCCCACGGGGTCGACGACGAGCCGACGCTGCGGCGGCTGCGGGAGGCGTTCGGCCCCGACCGGCTGCGGATCGAGCTGCAGCGGCCGTATCTGCGCGACGATCGCGCCCGCAACCGGCGGCTGGCCGGGCTCGCGCGAGCGGCTCGGCGCTCGCCTGCGTGGCCACCGGCGACGTCCACGCCCACGCACGCTCGCGCGCGCCGCTGCAGGACGCGTTCGTGGCGATCCGCTGCACTCGACGCTCGACGCCTCCGAGCCCGAGCGCGCGAGGCAACTTCAGCCACGTGCTCGCCTCGCCGGCGGCGATGGCGGCCCGCTTCCCCGAGCATCCCGAGGCGGTCGCCGAGACCGCCCGCCTGGCCGATCGGCTGCGCTTCGACTCTGCGAGCGATCTCGGGCTACCGCTATCCGGGCGCCGAGGACGCCGCACGGGCTGCGCAGCTGATCGAGCTGTGCGACGCGCGGCTGCACGAGCGCTACGACGACGCGCGCGACCGAGCTGCGCACCGAGGCGGCGGCCCGGCTCGAGGAGGAGCTGCGGATCATCGAGAAGCTGAACCTGGCCGGCTTCTTCCTGCTGCACCACGATCTGCTCGAGCTCGCGCGCGAGGTCGCCGTCGAGGTCGCGGGGACCGGACGACGGCGCGCGGCGCTGCTGCCGCCGGGGCGGGGGCGGGGCTCGAGCGTCTCCTCGATCGTCTGTTACCTGACCGGCCTCTCGCACGTCGATCCGATCGCCAACGACCTGCTGATCGGCCGGTTCCTCAACGAGGAGCTGACCTCGCTGCCGGACATCGACCTCGACTTCCCGCGGGACATCCGGGAGGTGCTGATCCCGCGGGTCCACGAGCGCTACGGCCACGACCGCTCGGCGCTGGTGGCGGCGTTTCCGACCTACCGGGCCCGCGGGGCGATCCGCGAGCTCGGCAAGGCGCTCGGGCTGCCGCCGGGGGAGATCGAGCGGGTCGCGCGCGGCAGCGAGGGGTGGGACGCGCGCACGTGGCGCAGGACATCGACGGCGTGTTCGGGATCCGATGCCGGACCCGGCTTGGGGCACGGGTCTGGCTCCGAAGCGCCGCTCGGGCCGAGGGGCGATTCGGGGGCGACTGCCGATCCCGAGCAACCGGTCGGCCTGGTCACGAACCCCCGGCGCGGAGTGGGGCCGCTGGCAGTGGCTGGCGGTGCTGGCGGCCGAGGCCCACGGGCTGCCGCGCCATCTCTCTCAGCACTCCGGCGGGATGATCGTCTCGACCCGGCCGCTGATCGACTGCTGCCCGATCGTCCCGGCGGCGATGGAGGGCCGCCAGATCGTCCAGTGGGACAAGGACTCCTGCGCGGATGCGGGCTTCCTGAAGATCGACCTGCTCGGGCTGGGGATGCTCTCGGCGGTCGAGCGCTGCGTCGAGATGATCGCGCGCACCCGCGGCGAGCGGATCGATCTCAGCCGGATCCCCTACGACGACCGGCCGACCTACGAGTGCATCCAGAACGCCGACACGACCGGCGTCTTCCAGATCGAGAGCCGGGCGCAGATGCAGTCGCTGCGCCGGACCCGGCCGGAGAACCTGAAGGACATCACGATCCAGGTGGCGATCGTCCGGCCCGGGCCGATCCAGGGCGGCGCGGTCAACCCCTACATCGAGCGCCGCCAGCGGCGCTGCGAGTGGACCCTGACTTCCAGATCCCCTACGACCACCCGTCGCTCGAGCCGGTCCTGCGCGAGACGCTCGGCACGATCATCTTCCAGGACCAGGTGCTGGAGGTCGCGATCGCGTTCGCCGGCTTCTCGCCCGGCGAGGCGGAGGGGCTGCGGCGGGCGATGAGCCGCAAGCGCTCGGACGCGGCGATCGAGGCCCACCACCGGCGGTTCGTCGCGGGAGCCCAGCGGCTGCACGGGGTCGACGAGGAGACTGGCCGAGCGCGTGTTCGCGATGGTCAGGGGATTCTCGGGCTTCGGCTTCCCCAAGGCGCACGGCGCCGCCTTCGGGCTGCTCGCCTACCAGTCGACCTGGCTGCGGGTCCACTACGGGCCGGAGTTCCTGTGCGCGCTGCTGAACGAGCAGCCGATGGGCTTCTACCCGCCCGATGCGCTCGTGCACGAGGCCCAGCGGCGGGGGATCGAGGTGCTGGCGCCCGACGTCAACGAGCAGTCGAGTGTCGAATGCCGAGGTTGGGCGCCGACAGGTCGCGTGCGGATCGGCCTCGGCTACATCCGCGGGGTCGCGGCAGGAGAGGTGCAGGCGCTGGTCGCGGCGCGTGAGGCGGGAGGGCCGTTTCGCAGTCTCTCCGACCTCGCCTCCCGGGCGGGGGCCGGGGCGCCGGCGCTCGAGCTGCTGGCGTGGTCGGGGGCATGCGACTCGCTCGCGGCCGGAGTGGGCGGTGGTCAGCAGGGAGCCGGGACCTCGCCCACGGCCGGCTCGGTGCTCTGGCAGCTCGGGGTCGCGGCGCCCGGGCAGGCCGTGCCCGGCGGGATGCAGCTGGCGCTGCCGCTGGATCTGCCGCCGGCTCCGGCGCTGAAGTCGCTGACCGGCTGGGAGTCGATGCTGGCCGACTACGGGACCACCGGGCTGACCGTCCGCCCACCCACTGGCGCTGCTGCGCGCACGGCTGCCGGAGGCGGCTGTCGACAGCTGCGATGCTCGAGCGGCTGCCGCACGGCAGCCGGGTGCGTGATCGGCGGGCTGGTCGTCGCCCGTCAGCGGCCGGGGACGGCGAGCGGAGTGGTGTTCGTGCTGCTCGAGGACGAGTATCGGGACGATCAACCTGATCATCCCGCCGAAGGTCTACGAGCGGCACCGGCTGACGGTGCGGACCGAGCCGCTGCTGCTGGTCGAGGGCAAGCTGGAGCGCTTCGCCGCCGGCGGGGGGGTGACCAACGTGCTGGTCGACAAGGTCGGCTCGATCGCGGCGCCCGACCGGCTGGTCGCGCAGATCAAGGACTTCTCGATGCTCGATGAGCAGGTGCGCTCGGGTTGGCGGCGCCGAGCAGGACCGCGAGCGGCGACGAGGCGATGACTTCCGTGCGGTCGCGCCGCCGGTGATGAGCTTCGCTGCCGGGCGACGGCGATGACGCATTCGGCTCCGGTCGCGCCGTGGCGATGCGTTCACCGGTTCGGCCGCGTACGGTGACGTAACGCCGGCTCGCGCGATAAGGTGCGCGGGCAATGGTCGGCGTCATCATCATCGCTGTCGTCTTCACGGGCCTCGCCGTGCGGATCTTCTTGGCCGCCGCCGCGGCGGCGCCTGGACGGCGTCAGCGACGCGTGTCTCAGACCCAGACACCGGGCCGGCCGGCGCGTCGTCAACATGGCCTTCGTCATCGTCTACGTCGGCTTCGGGATCGCGCTGCCCGCGTGTTCCTGGTCGGCAACCACGACAACGCCAGCGCACAGGTCGCCGGGATCAAGCTACCGCCGCCGAGAAGACCGGCCGGAGCTGTTCGGCGAGCACTGCGCGGTCTGCCACACGCTCGCGGCCGCCAACGCCGTCGGCAAGGTCGGGCCCAACCTCGATCAGATCAAGCCGCCGGCAGCGTCGTCCTCAACACGATCGCGAACGGCTGCCTGCAGGATCCGAACTGACGCGACTTCGGCCACCAACTGCCTGGGCTACGGGACGATGCCCGCCGACATGGTCCAGGGCCAGGAAGCCCAGGACGTGGCGCAAGTTCGTTTCGCAAGGTCGCCGGCACACGTCCTGATCGCCGCTCCTGGCGGCGTCAGACCCTCGCAGATAGCGGGAATCGTGCGCAGGACGACTGACCTGGGTGTCCATTCGTTCCGTCCGAGGCCGCTGCTAGAGCTCGCGCGCGCGCACATCAGCTGAATTCCTCGTTCGACCTGCAATTGCGAGCGTGCGGAGGAAGCGGGGGACCCAATTGTCTGGGGCGAATCGTCGGAAACGCACGTAGTGCCGCTCTTTCGGCACGAGCCCGTCAGCTAACCCCGTAAGCACGAGAAAGAGGACGGTCAATTCACATGCCGGATAACGATCGGCACCTGCGGGCGGCAGACACACGTCGTCGCCGGGCGCGCACCGGTGTCGTCATCATCGACGACGACATCAGCTGGTCAGGCTCTTCCGGGCGTCGCCCGAGACGGATCAGCGGCCCCGCCGCCGCTGTCGACCGCGGAGTGGCTCGTGACCACGTCTACGAGCCGCGCGATCGGCCCGCCGAGGCACCGCGTGATGAGGTCGGTCCCGCCGATCCGTTTGACGACTCCTGGCTGTTCGAGGAACACCCGCCGGCAGAACGGCCGCACCGGACTCAGCGCTCCAAGCGCACCTCGGGGGACCGTGACACCGCGCCGCGCCGCGCTGGATCACGCGTCGAGCACTCGATGTACGACGAGCCCCTGTACGACGGCTCGGGCTACGAGGAGCTGCGCGGTCTTGATCTCGCCCAGCTGACCGGCGACCCGCATGCCGGCTTCGCCGAGGTCTCCTCCGCGCTGGCCGGGCTCAGCGCAACGCGCGACCGCGATGCTGATCGGCTCTCCGATCACTTCGCGATGGGCCCCGATGGAGAAGAGCGCCGGACGGTCGTGATCACCGGGCGTGTCGCCGATCGCTATTCGGCCTCGTCGCAGCGGCGCGGTGGCTACGAGTCGAACCTGAAGCCCCATCACCGGGCTGGTTTCAAGCCGGACCGCGTCGCGATGTGGGCAGTGCTCCTCGGGGTGCTGCTCGTACTGATCGCCGCCACGAGCTCGCACGCAGCGACGCTCGTGCACCTCGCTCACTAGAACGCCCGGCTCAGACCGGCTTCGCGTCACACGCGAAGCCGTCGATGCGCCGATGTCACGAACGCCCTCGCGCCGGCGTTCTATTACGGATGCCCGACCGCATCATGAGTTGGGCTTTATGCGGGCATGGGTTTATGTGGGTGTGCCCTTGGGAAACCGGACGTTCAAGATCTTGAAGTCGGCCTGCTCAGGGCATACACTTACAAACGGTAAGCGACTCCTGAAACCTTAGGAGTCGTGACCATCCCCTCCCCTCTCTCCCTCTCCCTCATTACGGCGTGACTGGTGGTTTGAAATGAAAACGGCAATGAGCAGGTTTCAGATCCACGACGAACTGACCGCACCGGAGCGGTCCGCGCCGGTGTTGCGCGGAGCGCTCTCGGGCGCCGGACAGCTGCCCAACTTCCTCGGCGTCCTGGCCGGTTCCCCGGCGGCGCTGCGGGCGTACGCACGGTTCCGCTCCGAGCTGCGGCACGGCACGCTCAACCTCGCGACGCTGGAGCGGATCGCGCTGGCGGTGTCAGAGCACAACGGCTCAGCCCAGGGCGTGGCGATGCACTCGCGCGCTGCTCGCGGTGCCGGCCTTGGTGCCGATGAGGTGGCGCTCGCTCGCCAGTTCATGTCCAACGATCCGAACGAGGCCGCTTTGCTCCGGTACCTCCAGGCGCTGCTGCAGGAGGGCCGGCCGGCGATGCATCTGCACGAGGAGGCGCGCGAGGCCGGCTGGGATGACGAGCAACTGCTCGAGGCGATTGCCGCGGTCTCGATCGAGAGCTTCGTGTCGTGGGTCAACGTAGCGGGGGAGATCCCCGTCGACGGTTCGACCGAGGAATCACGAATCCTCAAGGCGGCCTGACGGCCGTCCTTGCTGCGCACTACAGTCCCCGTGAGCAGTATGGACGCTCCCGAACAGGCAGACGAGGACGGCCCGAAAGCCACCTGCTGTCCGCTGTACCACGAGGCCGTCGAGCTTGTCGGCCGTCGATGGACGGGCGCGATTCTCCGCGTCCTGATGGATGGCCCGATGCGCTTCTCGGAGATTGCGCAGGCGGTTCCGGAGCTGTCGGACCGCCTGCTGTCGGAGCGGATGAAGGAGCTCGAGCGGCGCGGAATCGTCGAGCGAACGGTGCACCCAGGGCCGCCCGTGCGGGTCGAGTACGCGCTCTCGAAGTCAGGTCGCGAGCTCGGACCGGCGCTGCTCGAGATCCAACGGTGGGCCAACCGCTGGCTCGGCGCCCGCCTCGCCGGACACCTGTAACCGACCCTGCGGGCACCCTCACCCGCAGGCGGGGACCCTTTCGCCACGGGCCCGGCCGCCTTTGGCCACGCGGCGATGCCGCCGAGCGACGCCAGCAAGTAACGTTCGCGCCGCGATGCTCGATGAGGCGCCACTGACAGCTGCGGATGTTCTGGGTCTCGCGGCCGAGAACAACATCCGTTTCATCCGACTCTGGTTCACCGACATCCTCGGGCAGCTGAAGGCGTTCTCGATCAACGCCACCGAGTTGGCCGACGCGTTCGAGGGTGGGATGGGCTTCGACGGCTCGTCGATCACCGGCTTCAACGCGATCGAGGAGTCGGACATGATCGCGATGCCCGATCCGAGCACGTTCCGGATGCTGCCGTGGCGGCCCGAGGAGGCAGGGGTGGCGCGGATGTTCTGCGACATCCAGACGCCCGAGCGGACCCCGTATGAGGGCGACCCGCGGCATGTGCTCCGTCGCGCGCTTCAGCGGATGGAGGCGATGGGCTTCGAGCATTTCTTCGTCGGGCCGGAGCTCGAGTACTTCTACTTCCGGGATGCGAAGTCGACCGAGGTGCTCGACGAGGGCGGCTACTTCGACCTGACGACCCTCGACGCCGGCTCTGACCTGCGGCGTGAGACCGTGCTCGCGCTCGAGCAGCTCGGGATCCACACGGAGTACACCCACCACGAGGTCGGGCCGAGCCAGCACGAGATCGACATGCGGTACTCAGACGCGTTGAAGATGGCCGATGACTGCATGACCTACCGGATCACGGTCAAGGAATACGCGATGAAGTACGGGCTGCACGCGACGTTCATGCCGAAGCCGCTGTTCGGCAAGAACGGCTCCGGCATGCACACGCACCAGTCGCTGTTCACGGGCGGGCGCAACGCCTTCTATGACCCGGATGACCAGTACTTCCTCTCGGACGTCGGCAAGGCGTTCATCGCCGGCCAGCTCCGCCACGCTCGGGAGATCTCGTCGATCTTCGCCCAGTGGGTCAACTCGTACAAACGGCTCGTGCCCGGCTTCGAGGCCCCGGTCTACGTCGCGTGGTCACGGCGCAACCGCTCGGCGCTCGTGCGCGTGCCGATGTATCACCCCGGCAAGGAGAAGGCCACTCGGATGGAGCTGCGCTGCCCCGATCCGGCGTGCAACCCGTATCTGACTTTCGCGGTGCTTCTGCAGGCGGGGCTCGAGGGGATCGAGCACGGCTACGAGCTCCCCGATGCGATGGAGAAGAACCTCTACCACCTGTCGCCCGACGAGCGGCGGCGGCTGGGGATCGAGCAGCTCCCCGAGACGCTCGGCGAAGCGATCGAGCTGACCGCGCAATCAGAGCTGGTGCTTCGCACGCTCGGCGAGCACATGTTCAACCGCTACATCGAGATCAAGCGCCAGGAGTGGGACGACTACCGCGTCCAGGTCACTCCGTGGGAGCTTGAGCGCTACCTGCCGGTCCTGTAGCACCTCGCGGCGGCCGGACGGGGATCCCCGGCACGAACTGCGTGGTGCGCCTATAAGTCGAAGCTAAGAGAACCACGCGTGGCGTGAGATTCCCGTTCCTACGCCCGTCTTATCGGTAACCGACGAGCGTCATAGCGACCCAGCCGATGGTTGATGTGTCGCATAGACCGCTCTCATTTCCGAAAGGACAGGCAGATGATCGCTACGCATCCCGAGGCGGTGGTTTCCTCCGTTTCCACCCGGAACACACACGACCGAGCGGGGACCCACGCTCAGACCATCGCAGACGAGCGGTTCGCTCGTCTGGCGCGCATCGGCCAAATCGTCCTGGGAGTGATCTGGCTGATCGACGGGGCGCTGCAGTACCAGTCCTACATGTTCGGTAAGACATTCATCACCGGCGTGATCCTCCCCAACGCGCAGGGGCAGCCGGGGATCATCGCTGATCCGATCAAGTGGCTGGCCGGTTTGATTGAGCCGCACGTGGCGATCTTCAACGGGTTCGCCGCGACCCTCCAGGTGCTGATCGGCCTCGCGCTCCTCAATCGCCGGACAGTCCGACCGGCGCTGCTGGTGTCGTTCGTCTGGGTACTCGGGATCTGGGTCACCGGCGAGGGCCTCGGAGGATTCTTTAATGACACCGCCAACCCGCTGACGGGCGCGCCTGGTGCCGCCCTGCTGTACCTGTTCGTCGGGCTGATGGTGTGGCCAGCCGGGATCGTGCCGCGGCTCGGGATGCGTGGGGAGCAACTCGGGCTGCTCGGTGTCCGCGGCGCGCGGGTTCTGTTCGCGGTCCTGTGGGGTGGCTTTGCGGTTCTGTGGCTGCTACCCGCCAACGACTCAGCCGGCGCGGTCCACGACGCGCTCAGCGATGTTCCCGCCGGCGCGGGCTGGCTGACGAGCCTTGTTGATGACGCCATGCGGGCCAGCGCGGGGAACGGCACTGTTATCGCGCTCGTCCTCGCCGCTGTGTCGGCACTGATCGCAGTCGCGGTCGCCTGCGACTGGCACATGCGCACGTTCCTCTGGCTCTCGATCGCGATCGCCTTCGTCTTCTGGGTGTTCGGGCAGGGCTTCGGCGGTGTCCTGACCGGAGAGGCCACTGACGTCAACACAGGGCCGTTGCTCGTGGTGATCGCGGGTGTGCTGCTCGGTGCCTCGCACATCCTTGGGGCTGCTCATACGGCTGGTGGCCGGCCTCGTGACGAGCGGACTGCCAGGTCGCACCGCGCAGTCAGCGGCGTTGGGTCGGCTCCGCGGCGATGATCGCCTCGGCGAAGCGCTCAACCGAGCCCGGCGCCGTCTCCAGGTACAGGCAGGGCTCGATCATCTCGAGCTCCATCACCACCGGTGAGCCGTCCGCACCGTGGACCATATCGACGCGGGCGTAGAGTGGGACACCGAAGCGGGCTGTGATCATGGCGATCACCGCGTCGGCGAGGCGCAGTTCGACGGCGGTGGCCTCGCCGGCGACCACGAGGTCATCCTCGAGCATCACGGCGGCGACCCCGGCTCGGCCCTCGGACAGCGGCGCGATCCCGGCAGCGCGCAGAACCGGCCGTTTGCGCAGGACGTGAGAGCGCTCGCCGCCGAGGAACACGATTGCCGTCTCGCCGCGAACGTCGACCGACTCGAGGTACGGCTGAACGAGCGCTGTGCGCCCGAGCCCGCGGATCCGATCGATCAGATCGACTGCCTCGGCATGGCGTCCGACCGGGAAACGGCCCGTGTTGCGAGCGCCGGCGGACACGTTCGGCTTGACGACAACCTCGCCGTCAAGCAGCGGCAGCGGGTCACCGGGGCCGACGAACGCGGTTGGGACGATCGGCACCCCGATGTCAGCGAGGTAGAGCTTGTCCGAGTTCCACGCGACCAGCTCCGGGACGTTGCGCAGCCGCTCCGGGCCGACCCGCCGGGCCCAATCGAGGAACTCCTCGACGCGGTGCGAGTAGTCCCAGGCCGAGCGGATCACGACCCGGTCATACGCGCTCCAGTCGACCGACAGGTCATTCCAGACCCGGTACTCGGCCCCGACGAGCGCCCCGACCTGCGCGTCGTCCGGGCGTCCCTCGGGCATCTCCGTGAAGGTCGCGAAGGCGATCCGCACTATCGCGGGGTCCCGTCAGTGCGCGATGCATCGCGGCCCCTCAGGTCAGCGACCACTACGACGCAACCGCAACAGCCGTGGCGACCGGCGCCAGCTGGACCGGGATGCCGTTGAGCACCGCGGTGCCCGAGAGCGGGTCGAGCAGGAGCTCATCGGCGAGAACGTTGGAGTTGGCGCCGGGGTGGGCGGCGGCCACGCTCATCTCGGTTCCGGGCTCACCGTGGCCCCAGCCGTGCGGGATCGAGACGACGCCCGCCATCACGTCATCGGTGATCTCCACGGGCAGCTCGATCTGCCCCGCTCGCGAACTGATCCGGGCGCCGCCGCCGTCGATCAACGACAGCCGGTCGGCGTCTGCGGGGTTGACCCAGACCGTGCAGCGGTCCTTGCCCTTCACAAGCACCGGCAGGTTATGCATCCACGAGTTGTTCGAGCGCAGATCGCGGCGGCCGACGAGCACGAGGCTCCGATCGGCATCGCCGGGTGCGCCGAATGCGACAAGCGCCTCCTGCAGCCGCGGCACGTCCGCGATCAGGGGCTCCGGCGCGAGCTCGACCATCCCCGACGGCGTCCGCAGGATCTCAGGCAGCCGCGGCTGCAGCGGCCCGAGGTCGACGCCGTGCGGGGTCTCCTCCAGCACGGCGAGCGACAGACCGCCCGGCCGCGTCCCGAACGCGTCCCCGTAGGGTCCACCGCGCAGTTGCAGATCGAGCAGCCGCTCGGGCCCGACCCGGGGTGCGAGCGCCGCCAGCACCTCGGTCTGGTCGTGGCCGTGCAGGGGTGAGCCCTCGGTCGTGCATTCGAGGCCGACCGCCTGCGCCGCGACGTAGTCATCGACTGCGGCGACATCGACGTCGGCACCCTGGCCGGTGGCGATCCCAACCAGCCGCAGCAGCGTCTCCCACTCCGCCGGCATATCCGCGGGTGGCGTGACCACGGGCGGCGAGTAGTTGGCGACGTTGCGGATCGCGAGCCCGTAGAGCGCGAGGTCGTAGTGCGAGCGCTCGAGCGGGGAGGGGACCGGCAGGATCACGTCCGCGTGCCGGGTCGTCTCGTTGAGGTAGATGTCGACGCTGACCACCAGCTCGAGCTGGTCGAGCGCGGCGGCGAGCCGGCCGGAGTTCGGGGTCGAGACACACGGGTTGCCCGCCAGCGTGATCAGTGCCCGGACCTGACCATCGCCGGGAGTCTCGATCTCGTCCGCCAGCGTCGCCACGGGCAGCTCGCCGAAGAGCTCCGGCAGGCCCCGGACTCGGGAGCGCCAGCGGCCGAACCTGGCGCCACGGCCGTAACGCTCGACGCCCTTGGTGTTGGCCGCGCCGGCCGCGGCCTTCGGCCACATCGCGCCGCCGGGCCGGTCGAGGTTGCCGGTCAGCACGTTGAGGAGGTCAACGATCCAGCTCGCCGTCGTTCCGAACAGCTGCGTCGTCGTCCCGATCCGGCCATAGACAGCAGCGCTCGGTGCGGCCGCGAGCTCCCGTGCCAGGCGTCGCAGATCGGCGGCGGGGATCCCGCAGGCGAGGGCGACCTGCTCCGGTGGGAAGCCGGCGCACGCCTCGCGGACCTCATCAAGACCATTGCACCAGGCGCCGGCCTCGCCGGTGTCGACGAGATCGTCCTCGAACAGCACATGCACCAGCGACATCAATGCCAGCGCGTCGGTCCCGGGGCGAATGAAGAGATGCTCGTCGGCGAGCTTCGCGGTTCTTGTGCGGCGCGGATCGATCACGACGACTCGGCCACCGCGCTCCTGGATGGCGCGCAGTCGGCCGCGAACGTCGGGTGCCGTCATCAGGCTCCCGTTCGAGGCCAGCGGGTTGGCGCCGAGGATCAGGATGAAGTCGGTCCGGTCGAGATCGGGGACCGGCACGCTCAGACCCGAGCCGAACATGTAGGCGGACGCCATCTGCTTGGGGAACTGATCGACCGTGCTTGCCGAATACGCGTTCTTCGTCCCGATCGCCTTCGTCAGGACGCGGCTGTAAAGCATCGGGCCGAGGTTGTGCGCCGACGGATTGCCGTAGTAGAGCGCCACGCTGTCGCGTCCATGCTCGCTGAGGATCGGGACGAGCCGTCGCTCGATCTCCGCGAACGCCTCGTCCCAGCTGACGGTCCCAAATGTTCCGTCGTCGCGGCGCAGCAGCGGCTGGCGCAGCCGGTCGGGGTCCTCGTGGAGCTCGCGCAGCGAAGCGCCCTTCGGGCACACGAAGCCATGGCTGAAGGCGTCGTCGGCGTCGCCCCTGATCCGCGTCACCCGATCACCCTCGAGCGTCAACTCAAGGCCGCAGGTCGCCTCGCACAGGGGGCAGGTGCGATACGCGGTTCGTTGCTCGTGCATGGGCGGAGCTTACGCCTTCAGTTCAGGCCGACAACGATCCGGTAGTCGCCGCGGCGGCCGCCGGCGATCACGTACCGCAGGGAGCCCAGCGCCTGCTCGGCGACGGCCGCGACCGGCCCGGTCGCCAGCAGCTTCACGAGCGGAGTGAGTGTCGGGAATGTCATGTAGAGGTTGACCGTGCTGCGCCGGGGCAGCTGCGCTCGTGCGGCTCGGTAGGCGGCGTTGCGACGCAGTGCTCCTGATGGCTCCAAGAGGTCGCGCGCGCTCAGGGTCCCATACGTGGCGATCAGGCGTCCCGCCGTGTCAGCGACGGTCAGCGGCAGCCTCAACGAGCGCAGCAGCTTCACCAGCGGACCGGTCCCCTGGGGGTTCCCCGGGGTCATCGTGAGTCCCGCGGCGAGCGTCAGCGGTGAGCCACCGGAGATCGAGAGCTCAAGCGGTCCGAGCGCGGGCAGCACCGCGCCGGCGATCTTCAGCAACTGCTTCTCGAGCGGGGTCCGGAACTCCCGCGCCAGAGGCACCTCGTAGGCCTCGTAAAGGCGCGAGAGAAGCGCCCCCATCGACCCTGCGCCGGTGCTTGTGCGGCCGAGCGCCAGCGCCAACCAGGACGACGCCGAGAGCCCGCCGGCGCCGAGCGAGCGGCCGGCGGGGCTGGGGAGCCCGTGGCTGACCACGTCGAGCGTGACCGCCGTCTCGCTGACGCTGATGCCGAGCTCGATCCGCGCCTTGCGTGGGATCTGCTCGAGCGTCGCGACCTCGGGGCCGAGCGCTTGGCGTGCGGCGCTGTCGGTGGGGAGGGTGGCCAACAGGGCCCGCGCCAACGGGCGCGGGCGCACGTATGCCGCCACGAGCGGATCACCGCCGAGTCGCGCGATCAATTGCTTGTACTGCGCGGTCCGCGCGAGTGATGTGCCGGGCCGGCGGTGTTCGAGTGCGGCGATCGCGCTGGGTTCGCCGATCGCGACGTAGTGGCCGAACACGGATCCTCCGATCACGCCCTGCGTGTTGGTTGCCAGCTCGGTCACGAAGTCCCGGGCGGCTGCTGGGTCATCGGTCGTCCCGATCACCGTCAGGTCGGCGTCAATGTCGACCGCGGTCAGCTGCGGCGGGGCGTTGACCAGGGCGATCAGCACCCGCTGGCCGAGCCATGGTGCGACGTCGAGGTCGTAGGAGAGTCCCTCCTTCTCGAGCAGGTCGTCGAGCCGGGTCTGCAGTGCGCTGGCGATCGACTGCACCCCGAGCTTCGCGCCGACCTCGTGCATCGCCGACTCCGTGGCGCCGCGCGGGCGCACCATCAATGACACGTACACGGGGGTGTCCGCCGGCGCGATCGAGGCGGGGTCCAACGGTGAGGCGGACCCGCCGCTGCCGCACGCCGCGAGCGCGACGGCGGACGCCATCGCCGCGAACACGACTGCAATCCGGTTCATCAACTGCCGAAATCGTACGGACGGCCGTGTATTCCGGAGGTCAAGTCGTGGAGGCCAGCACCGCGTCGGTCAGTGGGTCGATCCCGGCGAGGCGCGCAGCCAGTTCAGCGGAGAGTCCGTGGCGCGCCGCCAGCGCGGCTGGAGACAGGTACGACACAAGCGTCTGCTGTCCGTCATTCCAGACGAGCAGCTTCAGCGGCAGATCGAGCGCCGACAGTGGCGCCGCGTCCATCACCGGAGTGCCGGCGGCGGGGCTGCCGAAGATGATCAGGACCGTTTCGCGCAGGTCGAGCCCGGCGCCGCGCGCGGCGGCCTGCTGATCGATCGTCGCGAACACCATCATCCCGCGCGCGGTGATCGCCTCGGTGAACCGCTGCACCGTGTCCTCAACGGTCGCGCCGCTGGTCTTGGTCGTGTACTCGTCGGTCATGGCTCGGCTCCTTCTGTCAGAGCAGTGCCAGTAGTGCTTGCGGGTCGGCGACGGGCGCCTTGCACTCGAACCGCTCGCAGACATACGCGGCAGGCCGGCCATCGAGCAAGCCGCGATGTTCCAGCAAGGGCACGGTCGCGTCGCCCCCGGCAGCCGTGCCGGCGAGCACCACAAACGGCCGGTACTCCGCGCGAACCGCCCGCGCCAGAGGGCCGGAGGGCCCGTCTCCGATGATCGCGACCTCGCGGACCGTGGCGGCGTAGAAGTGCAGTGCCTGCAGCAGATGTCCGAGCGCCCCCGGATGCCGCACGGCCAACGGGCCGTGCGCGCGGAGCACGCTCAGTGCCGTCCGTTCGTACTCGACGTCGCCGGCCAGCCGGGCGAGCCGCAGCAGGCCGAACGCCGCCGCCGATGACCCCGACGGGATCGGGGCGTCCTCAAGGTCGCGGCGCCGCGACACAAGCACCTGCTGATCGGAGGCGGTGGTGAAGAAGCCGCTGCCGGACGGGTCGGCGAACCGCTCGATCATCAGATCGGCGACCTCGACGGCCGCGGTGTACCAGCGTGGCTCGAACGTCGCCTCATACAGCGTCACGAGCGCCTGTACGAGGTAGGCGTGGTCATCGAGGAAGGCGGGCACGATGCCGGTCCTGACAAGCGGTGTGTGCGAGAGCAGCAGCGACGCGCAGCGGCTGGCAGCCGCGATGTAGTCGGGGCGTTCGAGCACCGCTCCGGTCTCGGCCAGCGCCGAGATCATCAGCGCGTTCCAGGCGGTCACCTGCTTGTCATCGAGCCCCGGGCGGATCCGAGCGGATCGGGCCTCGAGCAGTCGCGCCCTGATCTCTGGCAGCAGCTGCGGTGGCTCACCGATCGCCTCGAGCACCGAGGTCCCGTGCTCGAAGTTGCCACCCGGGCGGACCCCGAAGTACGCCACGGCGGCGTCCGCCAGCGCCGTATCGGGGGCCAGCGCCTCCCGCAGCTCCGCCTCGGTCCACACGTAGAACTTTCCCTCGACACCCTCGGAGTCGGCGTCGAGCGAGGAGCTGAACCCACCGTCGGGGGCGCCCAGCTCGCGGATGCAGAAGTCAAGCGTCTCGGTGCAGACCTCACGCAGGCGTTCCTCGCCGCTGCGCTGGAACCCGTGGAGGTAGGCGCGGGCCAGGAGCGCGTTGTCGTAGAGCATCTTCTCGAAGTGCGGGACCGTCCAGGTCGCATCGACGGCGTAGCGGGCGAAGCCACCACCGATCTGGTCGTAGATTCCGCCCGCGGCCATCAGCCGGAGTGTTCGCAGCGCGACCTCGACGCCATGACTGCTGTCGCCCGCAAGCAGAAACTCGAGCACGCAATGCGGCGGGAACTTCGGGGCGCCTCCCCAACCCCCGTGCGCCGCATCGAAGGTGGACCGCAAGGACGTGATCGCGTCCGAGACGGCGGTCTGTGGAAGCGGTTCGGGGGTGGGCATCGGTGCCGCGCTGCTGGCGAGCATCTGCGTCAGCTCGGCCGCCTGGTCGCGGACGGCATCGGGCCGGTCGGTCCAGGCGTCGGACACGGCCTTCAGCACCATCGTCCAGCTGACGATCCCCTGACGCTGCTGCGGCGGGAAGTAGGTGCCCGCAAAGAACGGCTCCTCTTGCGGGGTCATGAACACGTTCAGTGGCCAGCCGCCGTGGCCGTTCATCCGCTGGCAGGCGTCCATGCAGACGGCATCGATGTCGGGCCGCTCCTCGCGGTCGACCTTGACGCACACGAACCGCTCATTCATCAGCTCCGCGACCGCCGGGTCCTCGAAGGACTCGTGCGCCATCACGTGGCACCAGTGGCAGGCGGCGTAGCCGATCGAGACGAGCAGCGGCTTGTCGGTCTCGCGGGCGACCGCCAGCGCCTCGGGGCCCCACGGGTACCAGTCGACCGGGTTCTCCGCGTGCTGGCGCAGATATGGCGAGGTCTCCTGCGCAAGCCGGTTCGGCATCGGCAATACGCTACCCGTATGAGCTCTCATCGACAGTCCGTTACCGCACCCGGGGCCCCCGAGGCCGTCGGCCCCTACGTCCACGCCGTCAAGGCCGGTGGCCTGCTGTTCTGCTCCGGCCAGATCCCGCTCGACCCGACGAGCGGTGAAATCGTCGGTGACACCGCGGCCGAGCAGGCCTATCAGTGTCTGACGAACCTGGAGACGGTCGCGCATGCTGCCGGTGTGACGCTCGCCGACGCCGTGAAGTTGACCGTCTACATGACCAACCTCGACGACTTCGCCTCGGTCAACGCCGTCTACGGCGAGTATTTCGACGGAACTGAGCCGCCCGCCCGAGTTGCCGTCGGAGTGTCGGCATTGCCGAAGGGCGCGCAGGTCGAGATCGACGCTGTGGTGGCGCTCTGAGCATTCGTTCAGACCCCGATGCCGGGTCGGAGATCGGCCCGCAGGACGTCGAGCGCGCGGCTGCGGCCGGCGCCGGGATCGTCCGTGAGACGCCGGTCCTCAGCACGCGGACGCTCTCCGAGCGCTCGGGGATGACGGTTGCGCTGAAGGCCGAGAACCTGCAGCGGACGGGCTCGTTCAAGCTGCGCGGCGCGCTCGCGAAGATCGCCTCGCTGCCCGATCCCCGCGGGGTCGTGTGCGGCAGTGCCGGCAACCACGCTCAGGCTGTCGCCTATGCGGCCCGCGCGCGCGGCGTCCCCTGCGAGGTGTTCATGCCGCAGGCGGCGCCGATCGCGAAGGTCGACGGCGCGCTCGCGCTCGGCGCGACCGTGCGCCTGATCGGAACCTCGGTCGAGGAGGCGCTGCAGGCCGCGCACGAGCGGGCGGCCGCCGCCGGGCTCGAGTTCGTGCATCCGTTCGACGATCCATATGTGATCGCCGGGCAGGGCGGGGTCGGTCTGGAACTGCTCCAGCAGGTTCCCGATCTCGGCAGAGTCGTGGTGCCAGTCGGTGGCGGCGGACTGATCAGCGGCATCGCCGTCGCGGTCAAGTCCGCCAAGCCGGAGGTTGAGATCGTCGGTGTTCAGGTCGAGGCGTGTGCGCCGTTCTCGGCCTCGCTCGAGGCGGGAATCCCGGTTCCGGTGCAGATGCTGTACGCGACGATTGCCGACGGCATCGCCGTCAAGCGGCCGGGGGAGCGGACGCTGAGACTGATTGCAAAATGGGTCGATCAGATGCTCGTCGTCGGCGAGGATCAGGTGTCCGAGGCGATGGTGTTCCTGCTCGAACGGGCCAAGCTCGTCGTCGAAGGGGCCGGGGCGGTCGGGGTGGCCGCGGTCCTCTCCGGCCTTGTCGAGCCGCGCGAGGAGGGGACGACGGCGATCATCCTGTCCGGTGGCAACGTCGACGCCGGCCTGCTGGCGGAGGTCGCTCGCCGCCACGAGACCCAGTCGGGGCGGCGGCTGGTGCTGTCGACGGCGCTGTCTGACCGGCCCGGCTCACTGGTCCAGCTGCTGTCGGTCGTCGCCGCGACAGGCGCCAATGTGCTCGACGTGCAGCACCTCCGAGAGGGCCTTGATCTCCACATCCGGGAGACCGCCGTGCAACTCGTGATCGAGACTCGCGGACCGGAGCATGCCCGGGTCGTCACGGAGGCGATCCGCGCGGCCGGCTACGCCGAGATCGCGCCGCCCGCCTGACCGACGGTGTTCAGGTGCGCGCCGCGCGGTACTCGCGAGCGCGGGCCACGAGCGAGCCGACGACCTGGCTGGCCTCGTCGGCCTCCGGGTGCCACTGGACGCCGAGCACGTAACCGCGCTCGGGATCCTCGATCGCCTCGATCAGGCCATCATCGGCACGGCCCGTGACAACCAGCCCGTTGCCGACCTGGGCGACGGCCTGGTGGTGATGCGAGAAGGTGCGGTGCCGCTGCTCGCCGGCTGCCTCGGCGGCGAGCGAGCCGGGCTCGAGCTCGACCGGATGTTCGTTGCCGTCGAAGGTCCCGGCGTTGCGGCGGTGCTCGTCGTTGCCTGCGACGTCCGGTACGTGCTGGATCAGGGTGCCGCCGGTGGCGATGTTGAGCAGTTGCATACCGCGGCAGATTCCGAGCACGGGCAGATCCCGCGCAAGCGCTTCGCGGGTCAGTGCCAGCTCAAGCTCGTCGCGTGCGGGGACGGTGTTGACCGTGTGGGGATCGCGTTCTGAGCCGTATGCCTGCGGGTCGATGTCGCATCCGCCCGCCAGCAGCAGCGCGTCGATCCGGTCGAGCACCGGTCCTGGATCCTCGACGACCGCCGGGTCCTCGGGGATCATCAGCACCATCCCGCCGGCCCGCTGGATCGCCTGGACGTAGCTGTACGGCGTCAGCGCGCACAGCGAATCCCAGACGCCGTAGCGCGCCTGCTCGAGTGCAGTCGGGATTCCGATGATCGGACGGTCGGTCATGCGTGTTCGAGGTTAGCTACCACGCAGCAGCGCCCTTTGAACTTTCCCCGAGGTGGTCTTCGGCAGATCTGAGACGAAATCGACGATGCGCGGGTACTTGTACGGGGCGGTCTCACCCTTGACGTGCTCCTGCAGCTCGACGGCCAGCTCGGGGTTCGGGCTGAACCCGTCCCTGAGCACGACAACCGCCCTGACCACCGAGCCGCGCTCGTCATCAGGCGCGGCGACCGCCGCCGCCTCGGCGACCGCCGGATGCGAGACGAGCGCCGATTCGACCTCGAATGGGCCGATCCGGTAGCCGGAGGAGATGATCACATCGTCGTCGCGGCCCTCGAAGTAGAGGAAGCCGTCCTCGTCCTGGGCGACGCGATCACCGGTCCGCCATGGCCGATCCTCAGGGGCCGGCTCGCCGCCGAGGTAGCCGACGAAGAAGGTCGGGTCGGTACGCGGATCGGCCAGGACCAATTCACCGTCGTCGATCCGGATGTCGATCCCGGGTAGCGGCAGGCCCATCGATCCCGGCCGCACCGGTTGGCCGATCGGCGTGCCGGTCAGCTGACCGGTCTCCGTCTGGCCATAGCCGTCGCGGATCTCGAGGCCGGTCGCCTCGCTCCAGGCGCGCAGCACCTCGGGGTTGAGCGCCTCGCCTGCCGCGACCAGGCCGCGCAGATCCGGATAGCGCCCGAGCGCGGCCCGCTTGGCGATCACGCGGTACTCGGTCGGGGCCATGCACAGGGTATTGACGCGCTCGCGGGCGAGGATCTCGAGCCGCTCATGCGGGTCGAAGCGGGCGTCGTGCAGCAGCGCCGCCGCGCCGCGCAGCCACGGCGCGATGAACACATTGCGGGCGGACTTCGACCAGCCGCTGGCAGCCGTGCACCAGACCAGCTCGCCGGTGCAGGGCGCGAGCCAGTGCGTGGCCTGCAGCGCCTGGCCGGTGAGGTAGCGCTGCCCGTGCACGATCCCCTTGGCGGTGCCCGTCGTCCCGCTCGTGAAGGTGATCAGCGCGGGATCGGTCGGCTGCAGGTTGGGGGTGGCGACTTGTGGTTCGCCACCCCCTTCCGGGGCGCTGCGAAAGACGCTCGGGTCCGGGACGGTCACGATCTGGGTACCACCGTCAGGTCCGGCCTGGCGCAACGCGTCGAGGTTGCGCTCATCGCAGACGATCACCCGCGGGTTGGCCGCGGTCAACCGGGCCCGCAGATCAGCCGGTCGCAGTTGCTCGGTGCACGGCAGGGCGACCGCGCCGATCCGGAAGCACGCGACCATCGTCAGCACCCATTCGGGACGGTTGCCGACCAGCGTCATCACGACCTCGCCCTGCGTGACGCCGAGCCCGGTCAGGTGGGCGGCAACGGCCGTCGAGGCGCCAGTGACCTCGTGGAATGTCCACTCGCGGCGGCTGCCGTCGCGGGCCAGCTCGACAAGCGCCAGCGCTTCGGGATCGCGTGTGTCGACGACGTCGCGGGCGAAGTTCACCCGGCAGATGATGCCGTGCCGGCCACGGCGAGAGTGCCCGGCACGTCATCTGTGATGATCCCGGCAAGCCGCGTGTCGCGCGCCGATGTCGGGACCGTCCCGGTCGGGGAGGTAGTCCCACACATACACCTGCAATCCGTGGGCGGCAGCGTCGGCGATCACCGCCTCGCTCAGCAGCTTGTGCTCGACCACCAGCGCGCTGGCGCCGCAGGCGCGAGCCCGTTCACCGGCTCGCATCGCCGTGAAGGAGAGGAGCAGGCCGCTTGGCAGCTCCAACGGGAGCTGCCCGAGGACGGCGTCATCGAACGAGGTGACGAGCACGTTCCCGCCGTCGGTGGCGAACCGCAACAGCAGTTCGACGACGGTGTCCACGTAACCGTCCTCCTTGAGCTCGACGTCGAGCCCCAGGCCCGATCGCGTTGCCCACGCAACCACCGCGGGCAGGGTCGGGACCTCGATCCCGGTGCGCTCCCGCAGCTCCGCGAGCGTCAGCTGATCGAGCGGAGTGCGGCCGCACAACGGGTCGTGGAAGATCGCCAGCTCGTGGTCTGCGGTGTACCGGACATCGAGCTCGACCATCGCCGCGCCGGCGTCGGCAGCGGCGCCAAAGGCGGTGAGCGTGTTCTCCGGAATGCCGGGTCCGGGACGACCTCGGTGAGCGATGACGACGGACACGGCGAGCGACACTAGTACACCGCGATCGGGCGGCCTGCGGGGCGTTTACATCAGGGTTACACCGGGATAACAGAGCGGCCACACAGCGTCTACGGACAGGTCACAAGGTGTGGCTAATGCACCTTTACCTTGAGCGTTCTGGGGCCGAGGCTCGTGCATGCGCCGAGTCTGGAGCCGTTCCACCATCAAGCTGTATCTAGGAGGACTTGTGTTCACCGACTCTCAGCGCCTTTCGCAGGGCGTGCGGCGGAACAGCATGCGGGCGTTTGCCGCGCTTGCCGCCGTTGGTCTCACCGCAGGGGGTATCGCCGCCTGCGGCTCGAGCTCAAACAACTCAGGCTCGGGCTCCAACAGCTCTGGGTCCAGCAGCTCCAAGACCGTCGACTGGTCGACGGTGACCTCCGCTCAGGCGGCTGGTGGCATGTCGGCGCTGGTCGCCGCAGCCAAGAAGGAAGGCAAGCTGAACGTCATCACACTGCCGTCGAACTGGGCGAACTACGGCACGCAGATGAGCGAATTCACCAAGATGTACGGGATCAAGATCCACGACGCGATCCCAAGCGGTTCCTCCGCACAGGAGATCCAGGCGATCGAGAGTGGCCGTGGTCGCTCCACCGCCCCGGACGTCGTCGACGTTGGCGAGAGCTTCGCCGTTCAGGACAACGCGCTGTGGGCGCCGTACAAGGTCCAGAGCTGGAACGACATCCCGGCTGCCAACAAGGATGCCAGTGGTACTTGGTACAACGACTATGGCGGATACGTTTCGTTCGGATGCGACCACAAGATCGTCGCGACCTGCCCGACCAGCTGGTCACAGCTGCTGAGCCCGGCGTACAAGCACGACATCGCGCTCAACGGCGTTCCGGGACAGGCCGGGGCCGCGACCGGTGCGGTCGAGGCCGCCGCGATCAACAATGGCGGCAGCTTCACGAACTGGAAGCCGGGCCTGACGTTCTTCGACAAGCTGAAGTCCCAGGGCAATTTCAACTCGACCGACTGTGACGCCGGGAACCTGATCACGGCGGGCCAGTGCCCGATCCTGATCAACTGGGACTTCCTGAACACGGCCGGCTCCTGGGGTCTTCCCAAGAGTGCTGACTGGGTCGTCAACGATCCGAAGGGCAATTCGTTCTCGGAGTTCTACGCGCAGGCGATCTCAAAGACCGCGCCGGACCCAGCCGCCGCCCGTCTGTGGGAGGAGTTCCTGTACTCGACTCAGGGTCAGAACAACTTCCTCAAGGGTTTCGCGCGTCCGGTTGAGCAGACCGCGATGACCCAGGCCGGCACGATCGATCAGGCTGCGCTGAAGCAGCTGCCGGTCGTCCCGAGCGTCGCCAAGATCCCCACGGTGGCGCAGGAGACCGCCGCCGGCACGCTGATCGCCAAGGGCTGGAGCTAGTCCCCATCTCCGCGACGGACGCACGTACTGCAGTCAACGATCCCGCGGCGCGCAGGCGCCGCGGGATCGGCGTTTCCGTGCGCGGACTGCTGCCGGCACTCGGGTTGGCACCGTTCTTCCTGATCGTTGCCGCCTTCCTCGGCGTGCCGCTCTACTACATGATCCACGGCGCGTTCACTACCAGCAACGAGCTGACGCACACCACCAGCGGTCTCACGCTGCACAACTTCAAGACGATTTTCTCTCAAGGCGAGTACCTGGACGCGCTACGCAACAGCGTGATCCTCTCGCTGTGGACCTCGATCGGACCGGCGATCTTCGGACTGTGGTTCGCCGCTGCGGTCGTCGCCGGCAATCCCAACGGGCTGTTGCGCCGCGTCACCTCCGCGGTGTCGGGCGTGCTCGCGTACTTCTCCGGGGCGCCGCTGGCGTTCGTTGTGATCGCCGCATTCGGCGTCAACGGCGTCGTCACGATCATCCTCAAGGACATCTTCGGCGGCTGGTTCCTGCCCGATCACATCTCGACCGCTTCGCAGCTCGGCGTCGGCCTTACGTACTACCTGTTTCAGATCCCGCTGATGGTGATCTTTGTGACCCCGGCGCTCGAGGGGCTGCGACCCGAATGGGAAGAGGCGGCCCGCAACCTCGGCGCCACACGCTGGGCCTACCTCCGCGAGGTGGTGGTGCCGGTGCTGACCCCGTCGGTCATCGCCGCGACGCTGCTGCTGTTCGGCTCTGCTTTCTCGGCCTTCGCCACAGCGCTGGCCCTCGACGGCGGCGGCATCGACATCCTCACGACGCGGATCAACCTGGCGCTCTCCAACAACGTGCTGCAGGCCCAGACGAACGTCGCCGAGGCGCTCGGCACCGAGATGATCGCCGTGGTCGGACTGGTGATGGTCCTCTACTGGCTGGCTCAGCGCCGAGCCGGGCGGTGGATGCGATGACCGCGGTCTCCGGCATCGAAGCTCAGGTCGCCGAGACCACCGGCCAGCTCCCGCGCTCGCGCGGGCCGTTCGCCGGTCGTCGTCTCAAGCGTCCCGCGCCCTGGCGCGTGGTGATCATCACCGGGATCCTGGCGATCTACCTGGTGCCGATGCTGTCGAGCGTCAAGTTCAGCCTCGAGGATCACAACGGCAACTACAACCTGTCGAACTACAAGGCGATCATCGACTCGGGCGCGGTCCGTTCCTCGGCGCTGCTCAGCCTCGAGATCGCCGCGATCGTCGCCGTCGCCGGAGTCCTGCTGATGCTGCCGACGGTGGTGCTCGTGCGGTTGCGCTTCCCGAAGCTGACGTTCGTGATGGAGGTGATCACGATCCTCCCGATCGTGGTGCCGCCAATCGCACTGACCGCGGGTCTGCAGCAGATGCAGCAGACAGCGCCGCTGTGGATGGTGAACCTGCTGTTCAACCACGACATCACCGCCCTGGCGCCGTTCTATCTGATCTTCGCGATGCCGCTGCTGTACCGGTCGATCGACACCGGGATCCGGGCGATCGACCTGCACACGCTCGTCGACGCCTCGCGCAGCCTCGGAGCGGGCTGGACCTCGACGATCTTCCGGGTGATCCTGCCCAACGTGCAGACGGCCGTGATGGGCGGGGCGTTCCTGTCGCTGGCGCTGTGCCTCGGGGAAGTGGTCCTCGCCAACGGCCTTGACCTGCCGACCAACACGTTCCCGCTGGAGATGATCCAGTTCGCCCAGCAGGACAACGCGCCCGGCGTCGCCGTGGCGATGACGCTGATCGCCTTCGTGTTCACGTTCCTGCTCCTGTTCCTGCTGACCTTCCTCGTGCGCCGCCGCGGCGTGCGAACCACCGGGGTGATCTCATGAGTG
Organism: uncultured Conexibacteraceae bacterium; assembly: GCA_963778315.1. GTDB lineage: Bacteria > Actinomycetota > Thermoleophilia > Solirubrobacterales > Solirubrobacteraceae > Palsa-465. The sequence continues at coordinate 36,875 of CAVZTZ010000022.1, forward strand.
TCGTCGAGAGCTTGGCCGCCGCGCGCGGCGTTGGAGTCGTGTTTTCGGGCGTTGAACGCCATTACCGCGACAACACCGCCCTCGCCGGCCTGAACCTGCAGATCGAGCCAGGGGAGTTCGTTGCGCTGCTCGGCCCGTCGGGCTGCGGCAAGACCACCGCGCTGCGGATCCTCGGCGGCTTTGATCGCCCCGACGCGGGATCGGTCACCGTCGGCGGCAACGACGTCACCAAGGTACCCGCGCACAAGCGCGACATGGGGATGGTGTTCCAGTCCTACAGCCTGTTCCCGAACCTGAACGTCGCCGACAACGTTGCCTTCGGGTTGAAGATGCGCCGCGCCTCGAAGACCGATCGTGCCCAGCGTGCCGAGGAGCTGCTCGAGCTCGTCGGACTTGGCGGCCGCGGCGGCCGTTACCCGTTCGAGCTGTCCGGTGGGCAGCAGCAGCGTGTCGCGATCGCCCGTGCGCTGGCGATCGAGCCGACCGTCCTGTTGCTGGACGAGCCGCTCTCAGCGCTGGACGCGCGCGTCCGCGTCCAGCTGCGCGAAGAGATCCGCGCGATCCAGAAGCGTCTCGGGATCACGACGCTGTTCGTCACCCACGACCAGTCCGAGGCGCTGTCGATGGCTGACCGCGTCGGCGTGATGAACTCGGGGCGCCTCGAGCAGATCGATACCCCGCAGAACATCTACCGCAGTCCCGCGACGCCGTTCGTCGCCGAGTTCGTCGGTGCGATGAACCGCGTGCGCGGCAGGATCGGCGACGGGAATGAGGTCGTCGTCCTCGGTCAGCGGCTGCGCTACCGCCAGAACGGCCACGTCTGGACCCCGGGTGAGAGCGTCGAAGCGCTGCTGCGGCCCGAGGCGCTCCGGGTGATCCCCGACGCGGCCGGTGCAGGTGAGCTGCGGGAGCGGACGTTCCTCGGCTCGGCGGTGCGGCTGCACGTCGAACTCGATGATGGTCAGCGGGTGCTGATCGAGGCCTCAAGCCATGATGCCGAGCTTCCCGCCGGAGCCCGCGTCGGCCTGCAGGTCCTCAGCCCGGAGGTCGTGGTCACCGCGGCCGCCCCGCCGAAGCGCTGAGTACCGCACCGTCACGCCCATGTGACGTTGATCTCACGCCTCGTCCTTACGGTGGCGGAACAACCTGTTCCCGCACTGCAGAAAGCTGAGGCACATGCCGGTCAAACGTTCCCGCGCGCTCGCGAGCATGATGCTCGCGGGCATCATCGGAGTTGCTGTTGCAATCGCGATCACCGCCGGCCCAGCGCTCGCCAGCGGCCCGACGTACAACCTCGAGGGAGGCTGGAGCCTCGGTTCGATGAACGCGGGGAATTCCAGCGTCTCTGCGGACGGTGACACCTACACGATCACCGCAATGGACATGTCAACGGGGGCCTTCTCCGGTACCGCCGAGGTTGAGGGGACGGCGTTCGCCGTCGCCGGAACCGAGAGCGGCTCGGTGGCCACGTACACGCTGAGTGAGGGCAGCTACACCGCCTACGACACGCTCAACCTCCAGGTCCTCGGCGACGGCAACGTCGGTGGCACCGGCACGTTCTACGACACCGCCGGCCACTCGAACGAGAGCTATGCCGCCGAGCTGACGACACCCACGTACCCCGTCACCACGACTACCGGTACGTCGTCAACCACGACGACGGGCACCACGACGACGGGCACCACGACGACGGGCACCACGACGACCGGCACAACGACGACTGGCACAACGACCACCGGCACGATGACGACGACGACCACGACGCCGCTCACGACGACGACGTCGACCGCTGCGCTGATCCCGACGGCGACGTCGATCGAGTGCGATTACTACGTTGCCACCTCAAATGACACCTGCTCGGCGCTCGTCGGCAACGCGGACGGGTCGATCTCCTCGAACCCGACCGGCACCGTCACGTTCAGCGGCGACCGCACCGGCGCCTGCTCACTGCAGCCGATCTCCGGCTCCCCCGGGGTTGCGAGCTGCTCGATCACGGTCCCGGGCACCGAGTCCGAGTTCCTCAACGTGACCGCCTCCTATGGCGGCGACAACGGTCACTCCGTCTCCGGTTCCTCGACGTCGTTCCTGACTGCGGGGCTCGGGAACGGCCTCTACAACTCGACGATCCAGCAGTTCAATCCGCAGACCCTCCAGTTCACCGAGGACAACCCGGTCGCCGGCTCGACGCTGACCGGCCTTGGCCAGTTCACCGAGGACGCGACGAGCTGCAGCGCCCCAACCGCCGACAACGGCGGCACCACGAACACGGCAGTGTCGCGGGTCGCCCGCGCGAAGCAGATCAAGGTGCAGACGCTGACGGTGAAGGACGTCGTCCGTCACGCCAAGAAGGGTAAGGTGAGGCTGAAGCTCGGCCTCAGCCCGAACACGCTGCGCAAGCTGTTCCCGGGCACGCACACGATCACGTTGCAGCTGCGTGTAACGATCGCCCCGCCTCACGGCGTCGCGACGACGATCCTCGAGTTCGAGACGTTCACGCTCAAGGCACCGAAGCACGGCAAGGTCACGGTCAGCAAACTGAAGCTGGACATCCCCGCCGCGGGTGCGAGCACGAGCACGGCGCACGCACGGTTTCGGGTGGCGGCGATCGAGCACGGTACGAACGCGTCCGATGCGACCGTCTACAAGGAGGTCGCGACCATCAGCGAGCTCTGCGACGGGCAGGTGATGCTCGGCGGGACCCTGCATCTGAGGGTCACGGTTCCGGGGCCGAGTGACCCGGACCGGGGCGGCGACACGACCGCGTCGCTGAACGGCTCGATCCAGTACCGCAAATGCGGCGACGTGACGCTCGGAGCGTCGGTGCCCGCCACCATCTCCGGTAGCGGCAAGGGCGCGAGTTCCGTGCAGATCACGACGAGCAAGGGGCCCGTGTCCGGCGCCGGAGGAGCCGTCAGCGATGGCGACACCACGAAACTCGGCTATGTCGTCAACACCGCCGGCGGCCAGATCGGCGGCACGTTGGGAACCGGGAACGCGGCGTGCCCGACGATCCAGCTCAACGCTCAGGTTCTGACGCCCGAGTCCTAGCGCGAACGAGAGTGATGGGGTTCCACGCCCGAAATGGGCGTGGAACCCTAAAATCGTTGGTCTTCCAACGTTTTCTAGGAGACTTTCAGACCTATGGCCACCACGACGCCAGCTTCCGACATCACCGACGAGCAGAAGGCGATCTGCGAGATGGTCCGCCAGTTCGCGGACGAGCAGATCATTCCGAACGCCGAGCATTACGACCACGAGGACGAGTTCCCCGAGCCGATCGTGGAGCAGATGAAGGAGCTGGGCCTGTTCGGGGTCACGATCCCCGAGGAGTACGGCGGCATGGGTCTCGACCTGACGACCTACGCGATGATCGTCGAGGAACTGTCCCGCGGCTGGATCTCGATCTCCGGCGTCGTCAACACCCACTTCATCGGCTCCTATTTGCTGATGAAGTTCGGTTCCGAGGAGCAGAAGCAGAAGTACCTGCCGCGGATGGCCACTGGCGAAATCCGCGCGGCCTTCTCCCTGTCGGAGCCGGAGCTCGGCTCCGACGTTCAGGCAATCAAGACCTCCGCCAAGAAGCTCGACGACGGCAACTGGGAGATCAACGGTCAGAAGATGTGGGTCACCAACGGCCTGCGCTCGACGCTCGTGTTCGTGCTCGTCCGCACCGATCCGAATGCCGAGAAGCCCTACAAGGGGATGACGTGCTTCATCACCGAAAAGGAGCCGGGCGTCCACGAGAACACCGGTGAGTACGCCGGCCTGATCGTGCCGCCGCAGCTGCGCAAGATGGGCTACAAGGGCGTCGAATCGACCGAGCTCGTCTACGACGGCTACAAGTGCCCGGCCGAGAACATCCTCGGCGGCGAGGAGGCCGGCCTCAACAAGGGCTTCGCGCAGATGATGGACGCGCTCGAGCTCGGCCGCGTCAACGTCGCCGCGCGCGGCGTCGGCCTCGCTCAGCGGGCGCTCGAGCTGGCGCTCAAGTACTCCCAGGAGCGTCGCACCTTCGGCAAGCCGATCGCCCAGCACCAAGTGATCACGTTCAAGCTGGCGGACATGGGCACCCAGGTCGAGGCGGCCCGGCTGCTGACCCGACAGGCGGCGCGGATGAAGGACGCCGGCGCGCGCTCGGACATCGAGGCAGGCATGGCGAAGCTGTTCGCATCGGAGGCGGGCCGCTTCTGTGCCGAGGAGTGCCTGCGGATCCACGGCGGGTACGGCTACTCCAAGGAGTACGAGATCGAGCGGATCTACCGCGACGCGCCGCTGTTGCTGATCGGCGAGGGCACCTCCGAGATCCAGAAGATGGTGATCGGCCGCAAGCTGCTCGAGCGGCACAAGATCTAGTGTCGTGAATGACGAGGCGGGTCAGGCGGCCTGACGGAGCTGCTCGAGGGCGTCCTCGATCTCCGTGCGGACCGCCTCCGCCCAGTCTGCGTAGGGGTCGGCCACGAGCAGCGGACCGCGCTCGGCCAGCGCCAGTGCTCCCTGGCCGAGGACCAGGGCTCGCGTGCCGCGTGCAGCACGCGAGCGCCGGGCGAGGACGGGGAATTCCCGCGCGTCGACCCACGCCGGCACCAACCGCAGCACCTCACCGTCGCGGATCACGATCTCTCCAGCCGCTGCTCGGAGCCGCGTCAGAACCTGCCGCAGCCGAGGTCTCGAGGTTGACGGGGCCGCCTCGGGGAAGAACGCCTCGAGCACGACCTCAACGCTCAGTCCGTGCGGATGCAGGGCGAGCATCCGCACAAGCTCGCCCGGCTTACCCGCCGGCAACGAGACCACGTTGCCTTCGCGGTCCTCCACGCGCGGAGTGCCGAACAGGCGGACCACCAGCTCGGCATCGGCCGTCAGCAGGCAACGGGCGGCCGCTGACCCCGCCTCAATTGCGAGTGGCGCGAGCAGTGCGCTGATCTCAGGCTCGCCGGCGACGGCAACGTGGACTCCACCGATGTCGACCGCCTGCTCGAACGCTCGCCTCGCCTCGATTCCGGCCTGCTCGCGATCGCCCGCGCGGAGCCTCGCCCACGCGCCCAGCAGGGTGAACCGCCACAGCAGTCGCTTCTCCAGCCAGCGCTGCCGGGCCAGACCCTGCAGTGCCGTGAGCGCCTCGGCGGGGTCGCCACTGCGGGCGAGCATCAGCGCCCGGGCGAGTGCCAGCGGCTCGAATGCGTCGGGCGTTGCACCCGACCCGGCTCCCGAGCGCTCCACCAGATCTCGCGCACGCTCGAGGTAGCCATAGGCCTGATCCCGGAGGCCGAGCATGTCGAGCGTCCGCGCAGCGTCACAGAGGAAATACGCACCGTAGTTCTGCCACCAGTCGGTCGCGTCGCGCTCGACCTCGTTGAACAGACGCTCGGAGCGGACGGTGTCACCATGCCCCGCGGCCACACGTGCTCGAGTCCAAGTGACGTAGGCCCTCGCCTTGGCGTTATCGGCCGTCTCCGCCAGCCCGTAGGCCTCGTCGAGCACCGCCTCGGCGCGATCCCACTCCCCGAGGTCGGCGAGCACGTCGGCGTAGAAGTCCAGGATCGTGGCGCGTCGCGGGCTGCTGTACGGAAGGATCGTCAGCGCATCGGCGATCAGGCGTTCAGCTTCCAGGAGGCGGCCGTTCTCGTAACAGATCGAGTGGCCGCGCCAGAACAGACTGAAGCCTGCCCATTCGGTCTTGCCGAGCGCGGCAAAGCGCTCGGTCGCTTCGACGAGGACTCCTTCAGCGCTGCGGGTGCTCTCCTCGGTGCCCTGCCATGCGAGCGCACGACCGCGTGCGAGCGTGGCGCGGGCCGTGGCCACCGGGTCGACCTCATCCGCGGAGGCGAGGACACGGCCGGCGAGTTCGAGGGCCTCGTCGAGGCGGTCGGCGGCGGCCGCGTCAATCGCGCGCTCGGCCCACAGCGCCAGGCGCCAGTCACGGCCGACCGGGGCCGCGGGCAGTTCGTTTGCCTCGACGATCTGCTCCAGCCGGTCAAGCACGGCACGGCGTTCGTCGATCCGCAGCGCCGGTTCGAGCGCCCAGGCTCGGTCCAGTAACGCTGAGGGATCTCTCTCGGCCGCCGGGTCGGCGGTTGTCAGAGTGCGGCTTGCGGCCACCCCTCCATTATGGAGTGTTAGAAGGAGGGTCGAGCGGGGTAGCTTTACAACTTCATGCGGAGGGGAATTACCAGGAAACTCGCCTGTGGCTGCGCTGTCGGCGTCACGGCACTGCTCGCCGGGGCTGTCCCGGCTTTCGCCAACACAATCGACGTGACCACGGCCAGCGGCGGCTGTTCGCTGGCGGCGGCAATCACGGATGTCGACACCGCGGGTGCGACCACCGGCTCCTGCGCGATGGCGAGCGCCGGTTCCAACACGATCGTGCTGCCGCCCAGCACGGTCGATGTCGGCGGCACCGACCTGCCGATCACCGCGGAGGCCAGCGGCCTGACGATCGAGGGCGCCAGCGAGGCCACGAGCGTGATCAACGCGGGCTGGGAGTCGCGCGCGTTTGACGTCGCCTCGGGCGCCACCGTCAAGCTCGAGGACCTGACGATCACGGCTGGCCTGGCCAAGGCCGGTGGGGCGGTTGGGTACAGCGGCGGCGCGATCTTCAACGCCGGTCAGCTGACCGTCAACGACGTTGCGATCACCGCCAGCTACGCCTCATCCCAGGTCGCTCCCGCGGCAACCGCCTACGGGATCGCCGCAGGCCCGGCCGGCACCGGCGGGGAGGGTGGCGCGATCTACAACGGCGGCGGGTTGAGCATCACCGACTCCTCGTTCCAGGGGGACCAGGCGGGTCCGAACGGCAGCGCCGGCGCGATCGCCGCCGTTGGCGGGATCACCAACATCGCTGCCAGCACCTTCTACGCCAATGAGGCGGAGAGCGGATACGGCGGCGCCGTGTGGTCCCCGAGCGGCTCGCTGAGTGCGGACAACAGCACCTTCGACAAGAACGTCGCCGGCGTCGCCGGTGGGGCGCTGGCGGTCGGCTCGGCCGCCACCAGTTCTGTGGTCAGTGACACGATCGCGGACAACACCGCGTACCTCGGCGGCGGGATCTTCGCGGAGGCTCCCGACACGTCCGCATACGCGACCGCGGGAACAGCCGTGCAGAACTCGCTGCTGGCGTCGAACACCAACGGCAACTGCTTCGCCTCCGGGTTGACCGATGCCGGCTACAACATCAGTTACAACGCGGCCGGCTGTCCGTCAACGTTCCTGTCCGGCAACCCGAATCTACAGGTGCTGGCGAACAACGGCGGCCCGACGCTGACGATGCGACTCGGGTCGGGCAGCTACGCGATCAATCGGTCGCCGCTGTACGGCTTCGGCTGTCCGACGACCGACCAACGCGGCGTCCCGCGTGCCGGCGGCAAGGCCTGTGACATCGGCGCCTACCAGGTGACCGCACCGGTCGTGAAGCCGGACGCCGCTTCGCTGATCACCCCGGTCAGCGCCAAGGCCGGTGCACTCGTCACGCTCGACGCCGGATCCGGTACCGCCGTGATCCACTACGGAGCGACCCACAAGTTCGGAAAGGCGATCACGCTCAAGCTCGGGGCCAGCGTCGCGGCGACGACTCAGTCGGCCACGCTCAAGGGCCTGAAGCCGGCGCATTGGTACTACTACGACGTCACTGTCACGAGCTCCGACGGGACCACGACGACGCGGGCGATCACGTTCCGCACCAAGGGCGCCCCCACCGATCGCAAGCTCAGGGTGACCGGTCTGACCGCTCATTACGTCGACACCGACGCCGGCACGACCAAGCTGAAGCTCGAGCGCTGCACCGCAACCAGCGGTGGCCGCTGCACGCGGTATGCCACGGTCTCGACGAAGAAACACGTGGATAAGGCCGGCAAGACCGCGACCGTGCGGCTCGCGTCGAAGCTGGCCAAGGGCCGCTACGAGCTGCGGGCGACCCCCTCGTGGGAGGGCGCCACCGGCAAGGTCGCGGTGACCACGTTCGCGGTCAGCTGACCCGGCCGAGGGCTGGCCCAACGGGGCCAGCCCCAATTCCCGGATTCAGCTGACGACGAACGCGATTCCGGTCGGGACGTCCCCGATCCCGATGCCGATAACGTGTTCGACGGCGTTGGTCGACGGGTTGATCAGTGGTCAAACGAGCGGTTCTCCTGCATGTGAATGACGTGCTTGACGTCGCGCAGGGAGCCACGCTGAGGTCCGAGCGCCGCGGCGCGCGCAAGCGCCGGCGGTAGGAACGTGGTGACCAGTGCGCCGCCAGCGCCGGCGGCGGCTGAACTCAACAGGCGGCGGCGGGTGACTTCGGGCATCGTGACTCTCCTGGTTGGGGCGGTAGGGTCGATGTCCTTGTTCCCACGGTCAGGGGGTCGCCTGTGAACGGTTGGTGGCCCTCACGTGTCGAAGCCGTAGACTGGTTCTTCTGTCGTCGCCATCCGATACCAAGACGCTGATCGAGACTGCGATTGCCCACTTCCTGGAGGAGGTGCCGGCACTGCAGCCGCTGAAGCTGGTCGTCGGTCTCGAACTGCGCGGCCGCGGCGACATCCAGATGTACCGAGTCGAGCTGCCGGGCCCGAAGGTCACGAAGACCTTCGCCGACGACGCCCGGATCACGCTTGAGGTCAACCGCGCGGCGTTCAATGAGCTCGCCGCGAAGGGGCACGTCAAGGAGTGGCGCGAGGCGTTTCTCCACGGTGACGCGCGCGCGACCGGCGTCGATCAGGTGCTTCGCCTGATCATGCAGGTCGTCGAGAAGCAGGAAGAGCGGTCCCGGCTGCGCCGGGCCAAGGCTCACTGACTTCTTGAGAGCTGTCTAGAGACCCGCGAGCGCTTCGGCTTCGCGCAGCTGCGCGTCGATCAGCTCGAGGCCGGCGTCCCAGAAGCCCGGATCGGCGAGGTCGATGCCGATGATCTGTCCCAGCTCCTCGGGGCTCTTGGAGCCGCCGGTGCCCAGCAGCTCAAGGTAGTGGGGGACGAAGTCCGTGCCGACCTGCTGGTAGCGGCCGTACGCGGACAGTGCCAGCAGCTGACCGTAGGCGTATGCGTAGACGTAGCCGGGCGAGTTGATGAAGTGGGGGATGTAGGACCACCAGCTGCGGTAGCCGTCGGTGACCTCAACCGCGTCGCCGAGCAGCTCGGCCTGGCTCTCGGCCCACGCGTCGTTGAAGTGCTCGACCGACAGCTCGCCCTCGGTGCGGCGGCGGGTGTGGACGAGGTGCTCGAAGCGGTTCAACGCCATCTGCCGGAACACGGTGGCGACCGAGTCGTCGATCGCGCCACCGAGCAGCGCCAGGCGCTCCTGGTCGCTGGTCGTCTCCGACAGCAGCCGGTCGAACACGATCGACTCGCCGAACGTCGAGGCGGTCTCGGCGACGGTCAGCGGCGTGCCCTGGTGGAAGATCCCCTGCTTCTGGGCGAGCGCCGCATGCAGGCCGTGCCCGAGCTCGTGCGCCATCGTCAGCACATCGCGGCGGGTCGCGGTGAAGTTGAGCATCACGTACGGGTGCACGCTCGGCACCGTGTAGGAGCAGAAGGCGCCGCCACGCTTGTGATCGCGCAGCGGGGCGTCGATCCAGTTCTCGTCGAAGAACCGCCGGGTCACCGCACCGGCTTCGGGCGAGAACGCCTGGTAGCAGTCGAGCACCAGATCACGCGCCTCCGCGTAGGTGTAGACCGCCTCCTCGCCCGGCAGTGGTGCGTAGCGGTCGTAATCGGTCATCTGCTCGATGCCGAGCAGTGCCGCCTTCAGCTTGTACCAGCGCTGGGGGATGTCGAAGCGGCCGCGGACGGCGGTGATCAGCGCCTTGACGCTCTCGTCCGAGGCCTCGTTACTCAAGTTGCGGCTCGCCAGCCAATGCGGGTACTTCCGCAACCGGTCGCTGACCGACTTGTCGTAGATCAGCGTGTTGAAGATGAAGCCGCGGGTCCGCAGGCCTGGCTCGAGTGCAGCTGTGATCGACGCGTGGGCGCGCTGACGCAGATCGCGATCCCCCTGCTGCAGCTTCGAGAGCGCGATCTCGAGCGAGACGGTCTCGCCATCGAGCTCGCAGCGGATCGCGGAGGTCAGCTCCGAGAACAGGCGGGCCCAGGCGCCGTTGGAGGCGAGGCTCTTCTCGGCAAGGATCTTCTCTTCGGGCTCGCTCAGCAGGTGCGGCCGGTAGCGGCGTGAGGAGATCAGGTAGTGGCGGGCGAAATCGATCTTGTCGCCGGCCTGTGCGAGCACGGCCTGCGCCTGCTCATCCTCGAGGGCGGCCCACTCGAGCTCGACGAACAGCAGCTTGGTCTCGATCTCGGTGCCCTTCTCCTGCAGCTTCTGCAGCAGCGCGCCGCGGGTCGGGTCGGCGGTGTCGGTCGAGAACCGCAGTGAGGCGAACGAGAACGCCTTGTACATCAACTCGGAGATTCCAGCGATCTCCTGCATCGCCGTGACGAGGCCGTCGCCGTCGAGGCTCGCGAACGTGCCGACGTACCGATCGGCGAACGCCGTGGCGCGGGTCAGGGCCTCGTCGAGCAGCCGCTCGGCGCCGGCCTCGCCCTCGCCGTCGACGAGCGGGTCAAGGTCCCACTCGGCGTTCAGCAGCTCGGGGTCGCTGAGGGCCTGTTCGGTGCTCGCCATTGGGACCGCAGCTTAGCGGGGTGGTTACGCCGGTTCGTGCCCGTCGATGTCGTGCAGCTCGAGCCGGTGACGGGCGTCGACGGCAAGCGCGGTCCGACCGCTCAGCAGCGCTTCCAGGGCCGATCCGACGAGCTCGCGGCGCCAGCCGGTGAGCGTGCGGACATCAGGCTCGGGAGCCGACTGCCGGGCAGCGGCGACGATCTGTTCGAGCTCGGCGCGGGATGCGATCAGCTCGTATGCGAGCCCAGCCTCGAGCGACCGAGCGCGCAGCAGGGCCTCAGCCAGCGCGATCAGCGGCACATCGTTGGGTTCGGAGCGGCTGCCGTGATGCTCACGCGGGATCGGCGGATCGTCGAGGCCGAGCCGGATCGCCTCGATGATCTCGTGGCCGCGCTTGCGGATCACCGACTGGTGGATGCCACGGATCTGGCCGAGCGCACCGGCATCGCCGGGGTGGCGCTTGGCGATCTCGACGAGCGGCTGATCCTGCAGCACCTGGCTGACGGGCCGGTCCTCGGACTGGGCGGTGCGCTCACGCCAGGCTGCGATCCGGCGGGCGACGGCGCGCCCGCGGCCGTCGAGCGAGCTGACGCGGGGGAGACGCTCCCAGGCGGCCTCGGGGTCCCGCTCGTCGGTGACGCCCTCGAGCCGGCGGCACTCCTCGTTGGCCCATTGCAGCCGGCCGGTCTCGTTGAGGCGACCCTTGATCGCATCCGCCAGCTGCAACAGATGGGCGACGTCCTCGGCGGCGTAGGCCAGCTGTTCACCGGTCAGCGGGCGCGCGTCCCAGCGTGTGTAGGAGGCGGTCTTGCCGACCCGCAGCTTCAGCACTGCGCCCAAGAGGTTCCCGTAGCCGGCCTGGGCGCTCTCGCCGGCAAACCCGGCCGCGATCTGGGTGTCGAAGATGTTCGTGACCTCGGTCCGCCACGCCCGGCGCAGGATCGCGACGTCCTGGCGTCCGGCGTGCAGGACGATCTCGATGCTCGGGTCCTCAAGCAGGACCGCAAGCGGGTCCGTGTCGACTCCGGCATCGAGGCCGTCGATCAGGATCGTGCGGATTCCGGTCGGCTCGCTGTCATCTTCAACCGCCACCTGGGTGAGGCACAAGAGCGCCCGGTAGCGGCCCTCGGACATGAACTCGGTGTCAATTCCGAGACGTCCGCGGGCACGGGCCAACTCCGCCGAGACCGCTACCTCAGCGGAGTTCGCAAGACCGGTTCCTGCTGCAGACGACATGGTTCCGGGTGTGGACCCTACCCGCTGCGGCCTGACGTTGCGTCCGTGTTGGCCCTGGTCAACCGGGTAACCCCGACCCCAGTGGTAGGATTTAGATCGTGATCTTCTCCTCGAAAGCCGAGTACGGCGTCCGTCTGATGGTCGAACTCGGCCGTCAGACCCCGGAGCAGCCAATCAGCCTCAAGGCGATCGCCGATGCTGAGGGACTGCCGTTGGCGTATCTCGAGCAGGTCGTTGCGCGGCTGCGCAAGGCCGGTCTCGTGATGAGCGCCCGCGGTGCTCACGGCGGTTACTGGCTGTCGCGCGATGCCGCGGAGATCACGATGTACGACGTTGTCGGTGCCCTGGAGGGGACGATCGCTCCGATGGAGTGCTTCGTCAACGACCAGACCGAACGCGTCGTCTGCTCGCACCTTGGCCAGGAGAACCACCGCTCCTGCGCCACCAAGCTTCTGTGGACCCGTGTGCAGGGCGGCATCATCCGCTCGCTGCAGACGACCACGTTGGCCGAGCTGGTCGAGTTCTCGCGTCGCAGCGAGCCGGTGATCCCGGCCCTGTCCGGCAGCGAGCCGCTGGCCGCCGCCTGAAACTCCCCTTCTACTAGAGACCACGAGATGCCTGATCTAGAGATTCGCAACCTGCACGTGAACGCCGGCGACAAGCAGATCCTTCGCGGGGTCGACCTGAGGGTCGATTCCAAGGAGATCCACGCGCTGATGGGGCCCAACGGCTCCGGCAAGTCGACGCTCGCGAACGCGATCATGGGTCACCCGAACCTCGAGGTGACCGAAGGTCAGATCATCTGGGACGGCGAGGACATCACCGAGGCGGACACCGACGAGCGTGCGCGGCTGGGCCTGTTCATGGCCTTCCAGTACCCCGTCGCGATCCCCGGTGTGACGGTCACCAAATACCTGCGGACGGTGCTTAATGCCCACCGTTCAGCGCGCGGCGAGGATCCGATCCCGCTGCGCGACTTCCGCAAGACTGTGACTGAGGCGATGAAGCTTGTGAAGGTGCCGGAGGAATTCTCCCGCCGCTATCTCAATGACGGCTTCTCCGGTGGGGAGAAGAAGCGGATGGAGATCCTCCAATTGGCGTTGCAGCAGCCGCGGTTGGCGATCCTCGACGAGACCGACTCCGGGCTCGACATCGACGCGCTGCGGGTCGTATCCGAGGGCGTCAACACGGTGATGGCCCAGGAGGGCTCCCAGATGAGCGTCCTGATCATCACCCACTACCAGCGGATCCTGCACCTCGTGCAGCCCAGCCACGTGCACATCCTCTACAAGGGCCGGATCGTCAAGCAGGGCGGACCGGAGCTGGTCACTGAGCTTGAGGCCAACGGCTACGGCTGGATCACCGATCCGATCGATGCGGCGGAACCGGCCGCTGCGTGATGGCGGTTGCGGGTGAGCGTTTCGTTGCCGGGCCTGGTCCCGTTGGACCTGGCCCGGGCCTGACCCCCGCCGCTGTCTCCACGATCGCTGCGCAGTTCCCGACGCTTCGCCGTGAGTTCGACGGCCGGCGCGTGGTCTACCTCGACTCGGCCGCGACGTCGCAGACGCCGCAGGTCGTGATCGACTCTCTGGTCGACTACTACACCAACCACCGTGCCTCCGTGCACCGGGGTGTGTATCCGCTGATCGTCGAGGCGACCGACCTCTACGAGGGCGCCCGCGAGCGGATCGCGGCGTGGCTCGGGTCGACCGTCGAGGAGACGATCTTCACCGCCAACGCGACCGCCTCCCTGAATCTGGTTTCCCACTCCTGGGGCCGGTCCGTTCTGTCGGCTGGTGACGTGGTCCTGGTGACCGAGATGGAGCATCACTCCGATGTGGTGCCGTGGCAGCTGATCTGCGAGGAAAAGGGCGCGTCGCTTCGGTATATCCCGGTCACCGACGAAGGGCTGCTTGATCTCGATGCGCTCGACGAGCTGCTGGCGTTGCGGCCCAAGGCCGTCTGCCTGGCGCACATCTCCAACGTCCTGGGGACGATCAACCCGGTGGCCGAGATCGCGCGCCGGGCGCATGCGGTCGGAGCGATCGTCGTCGTCGACGGGACGCAGGCCGTGCCGCAGATCCCGGTCGACCTGCGCGAGCTCGACGTCGACTTCTACGCCTGGACGGGCCACAAGGTCTACGGCCCGACGGGGATCGGGGTCCTTCACGGCCGCCGCGCGCTGCTCGAACAGATCCCGCCGTTCATCTCCGGCGGGCACATGATCAGCCAGGTGTTCGAGACGAGCTCGACCTGGGCCGATCTGCCCGGCAAGTTTGAGGCGGGGACGACGCAGATCTCCGAGGCGATCGGCCTCGGCGCAGCGATCGACTGGGTCCAGTCAATCGGGATCGACGCGATCCGGGAGCATGAACTGTCGTTGACCGCGACATTGCTCGACCGGCTGGCCGACTTTCCCGGGCTGCGCGTCCACGGTCCACTCGACCGTCGCTGCGCGGAGCGCTCGTGTCGTTCGAGATCGACGGCGCCCACCCGCACGACATCGGGGAGATCCTCGGCCGCGAGGGGGTCTGTGTCCGGACCGGCCACCACTGCGCGCAGCCACTGATGCGCCGCTTCAAGATCGGCTCCTCGACCCGGGCGTCGTTCGCGGTCCACAACTCCGTCGAGGACATCGACCGGCTGATGGAGTCACTCGACTCGGTCCGCCGGGTGATGCAGCTCTAACGTAGGAGCGAGTTGGTTATGGACGAGCAGCTGTACCGCGAATACATCCTCGAGCACTACAAGCGACCCCACCATCACGGGACGCTTGAGTCGCCGGACATGCAGGCCCACGACCTCAACCCGCTGTGCGGGGATGAGCTCACCTTTCAGTTGACGCTGGACGCCGATGGCAAGGTCGCGGACGTGGCGTTCGACGGCCACGGTTGCGCGATCTCCCAGGCGTCGGCGTCAATGCTGTCGGACGAGCTGATCGGATTGACGCCGGATCAGCTGCTGACGTTGGATCGGGACACGGTCCTGGAGCTTCTGGGCATCGATATCTCGGCGACCCGGATGAAGTGCGCGATGCTGTCGCTGAAGGTCGTCAAGGCCGCCGCCCTCGGGCATGCGGTCGAGTGGGAGCCTGACGCTGCATAGCCGTCAGGCCGAGCGTCAGTGGCGTTCCTTCGACCTGACCGGCCGGGTACTTTGTTGCTCTGCCCTACGTTTGGGCTCGTAGGGAGCCCAAACGTAGGGCAGAGCAACAAGCAGGCCATGATCCCCCGTTCGGCCCGCGTGACAAAGCGACGCCAAACGTCACGTGATCTGTCATCCTCTCCTTTCCGGGAAAACAGGGAGGAACAGGTGAGGGGACGGATTCTCGCGGCCTTTGCGGCCGCACTCGCGGTATTTGCGGCCTGTGCCGCGTCCGCATCGGCGGAGTCCTACACGTCGCAGCTGCTGCATTGGAACGTCCAGGTCGGCTCGCCACAGGAGAGCTGCACGATCGTGGGCGAGCTGTTCAAGCCGGCCAACGCGACGCCGACGCATCGCGTCCCGTCGATCCTCACCACCAACGGCTTCGGCGGCTCCTATCAGGACCAGGTGACGATGGCCGAGGTGTTCGCCGCCCGTGGCTACGCGGTCCTCACCTACTCCGGCCTCGGCTTCGGCGGCTCCGGCTGCAAGATCGAGCTCGACAGCCCCCTGTGGGACGGCGAGGCCGCCTCGCAGCTGGTCACCTTCCTCGGTGGCGGCTCGGCCGCGACCAACGGCGCCAAGGTCAACTACGTGATCCACGACCGGACCGCGCACAACGGCAAGCGCTACCAGTACGACCCGCGCGTCGGGATGATCGGCGGCTCCTACGGGGGAGAGGTGCAGTTCGCCGCGGCCGACGTCGACCCGCGGGTCGACGCGATGATCCCGATCATCACCTGGAACAACCTCGCGTATTCGCTGGCGCCGAACAACGCGCTCAGCGGAGCGAGCGTCACCACTGACGTTCCCGGCGTCAGCAAGTTCGAATGGGTCGACCTGTTCTCGACGCTCGGCGTCGTCGACGGGCTGCAGGGCCTCCAGACCGACCCCAACCGTGATCTCACCGAGCTGCCCGAACTTCGACACCCGGGCCTGCAGCGCGATGATCGAGCTGAACACCGTCGGCGCCCCGAACGCGTCGACGACGGCGTTCTGCCCGGTCCGCGTCGGTCGAGTCCTACATGCAGAACATCAGGATCCCGGTGATGCTGATGCAGGGCGAGGACGACACGCTCTTCAACCTCCACGAGGCGGTCGCGACCTACACCGCGCTGCGGGCCCAGCAGACGCCGGTGAAGATGGTGTGGCAGTCCTGGGGCCACTCCGACAGCCACGCCGCGCCCCGGGCGAGCTCGGTGCCGGCGACGCGATCACCAACGCCGACGGCACCTGGACCGTCGAGGGCCAGCCTGGTCCTACGAGTGGTTCGACCACTACCTGAAGGGCGCCAGGTCGGCGCCGGCGCTCGACTTCTCCTTCTTCCGGCCGTGGGTGTCCTACAGCAGGTGCGCGACGCCGCGGCCGCGTACGCGAGCGCCGCCGAAATACCCGATCGGGCCGACGCGACACGATGTACCTCTCAGGCACGGCGGGTCTGGTGTCGAGCCCCGCCGCCGTCTCCGCGGGCACCTCGTCATTCGTGACGCCGCCGCTCGGCGCGCCGACCTCGCTCACCGAGGTGAGCGCCGTCTAGCAGACCGTGCCGCTGGTCGATGCGCCGGGGACGTTTGCGCCAAATACGAGAGCGCGCCGCTGGCCAAGGCGGTCGACGTCGTCGGGATCCCGAACCGTTGACGCTGACGGATCAGCGCGCCGACGGCGAGCGCTTTCCGGCGCGGTCGACCCGGCCGGCGACCTACCGCTGTTCTTCAAGCTCGAGGACATCTCGCCGAACGGCACCGCGACGCTCCCCGACCGCCTGATCTCGCCGGCTCGCTTCGGTCGACCTCGACGGTCCGGTGACCGTGTCACTCCCGGGCATCGCCATCGGTTCGCCGCCGGTGACCGGGTCGAGCTGATCATCGCCGGCAGCGACGCCGCCTATCGCGGCGATCCGCTCGCGACACCGGTGTCGATCCCGGTGACGACGAGTTCGCTCGACGCGCTGTCACTGCCGGTCGCGACGCTCGGCACCTCGACGCCGCTCGTGTTTGCGAAGGCGCCGACGGCAAAAAAGAGAGGGTCGCGCCGGACGGCGTAAAACCCAGGCGGGCACGTAGAACGCAGCCCGCCGGCCAAATCCGATCTGTAGGCTAGGATTTAGGTATGCCGGAGATCGTGGACGTCTGCCCAGTTGACCAGCTGAAGCCTGGCGAGATGCGCTTGGTGCAGTGGGAGGACCTCGAGATCGGGGTATTCAACTGTGATGGCACGCTGTACGCGATCGAGGATCGCTGCTCGCACGACGACGGCCCGCTCGCTGAGGGTAGGCTCGACCCGGGCGCATGCACGATCGAATGTCCCCGGCATGGCGCGAAATTTGACCTGAAGACCGGGAAGCCGTTGACGCTTCCCGCATATGAGCCGGTGGACATCTTCCCGGTGCGCATCGATAACGACCTGATCAAGCTGGAGGTGAGCTAATGGCCACGACGCCCGAGTTGACACCGCAGGGCGCGTGCAGATGGACGTCCATTTTGACTGCAGCCTCGCCGCGCCCACCGCGGCGCTGGCCGATGCGGTCTTGCCGTGACGGCGACGGTGCAGGCCGGCACCCGTGCGTTGTGGAGGGCTGGGCACTGCCGGCGGCATTGCCGCAGCTTGATGCCGTCGCGGGCGTCACACGCCTGACCGCACCGTCCTACACCCCGCACCCGCCGCCTCGGACGCTGCACCCGGTGCAGCGCCTGCCCGCCCGCGCCGCCGAGCAGAAGCAAGGTGCCGGCAGCGTGGCCATCGACCACAACGGCATCGTGATCATGCGCGTCGACCAGTCGTGGCGCAGACCGGACCAAGGGTGCCGGCGTCACCGTTGGCGTGCAATCGAGCGGTGTGTACAGCCTCTCCACCATCCAGGGACGTGGCGAACTGCCCGCCGTGCAGGTGGTCTATCCGGCAGGCAACAGCGGCGCCATCCTGGCGGATGAAGGCACGGCATTGCTCGAGGAGGTCTACGCGGTGCCCCGGGGCGAACCTCGTGTACTGCGGACCCTCGACCTTCGTGGATTTCACCTCGTGCCTGACACAGCTCATCAATGCCGGTGCCACCATCGTGCTGGATGACACAAGCAATACGATGAGTCAGAGCAGACCACAAC
>CAVZTZ010000023.1:0-18719 GCA_963778315.1 uncultured Conexibacteraceae bacterium
AGCCACGCCCGGCACAGACCACGATCGTCGAGACCGCCGAGAGCCTGCGCGAGCTCAGGCTGCTGGAGAAATGACGCTGACGAGTGGTAACACCGGAACCGTGTTGATCACCGACCCGACCGGTGGGCTGGGCGGGCGCTGCGGTTGGCCGGCCGCGCTGACGTGCGCGCCGCGGCCGTGACGGCACACTGGACCCCATCACAAAGGGGTTGGTGGGCGGTTCTCTAGGTGGGCACGCGAGCTTTTAGCTTTTGGTGTGCAGGGTTATCTGGTATCCGTCTGGGTCGGCGAATGTGAAGGTCCGCCCGAACGGCCCGTCGAAGGGCTCGGTCACGATCGTGACCCCATCGTCAGCGAGCGCGTCATGGATCTGCTGGGCGTCAGGTGCGTGCAACCACACCGCGATGCCTTCCCCGGGCTGCTTGATGGCGTTCAGATCGACTCCGGGCAGCGGATCGCGGACGGCGAATGCGACCGGCTTGGTGTCAAAGACAACAGCGTGCGGCGGGCCTGCGGGGTTGCGGACCAGACCGAGGTACTGCTCGTAGAAAGCGGCGGAGCTTTCGAGGTCACGGACTTGAAGTGAGATGAAATCGGGCCCAGTAGCGGGCATCAGAAGCTCCTCTGCAGGTGGTTGGCGCGATCAAGCTTACGTCAAGACCTTGACAGATGTCAAGGTCTTGACGTGACCGGGCTGCGCCGTGCTGCCGTGCGCGACGCTGGTCCTCGGCTCGGAGTCAGTCCTCACCGAGAGCTGCGGTGCACCTCTCCAAGTCGCTGTGCAGCCGCTGTCGCTCTGCTGGCTGCAAGCCGGACAGCATCTGTTCCTCCACCGCTGCGACGGCCGCTGATGCGGCCGCGATGATTCGTTGTCCTTCGGGGGTCAAGGAGTAACGCTGGACGCGCCCCTGGCCGCCGGCACTGACAAGCTCGGCTTCTTGTAAGCCGCCGAGGAGCTGATGCATCGCCTGGCGGGTGACGAACACACCCCGGGCTAGGTCCGCGTTTGAGATGCCAGGCCGGGCGTCGAGGATCTCCAGGCATGAATACTGCGGCACGCTCAGCCCAAACGACCGCAGCGAGGCCTCCATCGCCGTCCGCAGCGCCGTGGCGGTCCGTTTCAACGCGTAGCCAACCGAGGTGTCGATATCAACCCGCGGCACGTCAAGATCTTGACATAGATCGCGGGCGACACTACGTTCCAGCAGGCGAACGCGGATCGTCCCGCTCGCCGACGATCCAGTCGACCCAGCCGGCTCCACTCCGTCGGCTCCCGCCGCTACGGTCAACGATCATGACCGAGCCCGTCCGGCTCCCACGCGCCCTAGACGCCACGATCCCGACAGCAAAGCTCGTCAGCTACGTGCTGAGCACCACGCACGCACGTGGCCGGCATAAAGCGCGGGTGTTCGCTTCAGCGCTGGGGATCACCGCCAGCGATTGGCGATACCTCCACGATCAGATCTTGGCCGCGCTCCCCGACGCCGAAGTGCGCTCCACGCACGTCACCCCGTTCGGCATCGCCTACGAGGTGATCGTGATGATCGACGGGCTCAACGGCCGAACTGTCCCGGTCGTCACGACCTGGATCGTCGCATCCGGTGCCGCGCCGCGTCTGACCTCGACCTGGGTGGACATCCCGTGACCGACTGCGACAATCCCAACATGCCCGCCGCCCCACATCCAATGCTGAAGGTTGTCGAGCTCAAGGTCGACTCGGGCCGATGGCCTGCCGGAACGATTGGAACCGTCGTCGAAACCAACACCGACAACGCGCTCGTCGAGATCAGCGACGACCGCGGCCACGGACTCGACTTCGTCTCGCTGCCGCACGAGGCGCTCGCGACCCACCAACCGTCCGGCCAGCAGCTCGCTTCCTGACCAGCCAGGCCAGGGATGCTGGACCTGACGCGGCGAGACATCTGCTTTCTCAACGGCACCGAGCGGAAGCGGGCACCGCGCTACATGCCTGGCCGAGCGGCATTGCAGCCACGCTGATAGCCGGGTTGAGATAGCCGCTTTCCGGCTTGTGCTTGCCGCTGAGCGCGTCGCAGCAAGAATCTCGGCGCCTTGGATTCCGCTGCATTGCGGTGCCGAGCCGAAACCCCGAGATGCTCGTCGCGTCATCAAAGCGGGGCTGACCCTAATCTTGAGAGGGCACGACGCTGGCGTCGAGGACGTTGCGGTCGGAACTGGGGACTTTCGTATCGCCGGCAGAGTGCGAGTCGCACGATCATCAACGGTGGTGCGCGCGAGGCGTCCCGTGCCTCGACCGTCTATCGATGAACGACCCACGCGTTGACAGGTCGCATCGAGACAGGTAAGGAGTAGGTTTCGAGTTGGTGGCCCGAAGGCCAAAGATCTCGCGGGTGGCGGGAGCCGCCCTGATCCGCAGCCTGCTGCTCGCAGCCTGCGGCGGCGCCAGCAAGAAGTTGGCGGTGAGCGCCGCATGCAAGACGATCGCCGGAACTTCGAGTAGCGCGATCGCGCTCCCGGGATCATGGCCCGATCCTAACGGGGACCTCGCCAACACCCGGGACGCGACATCATCGACGATATCGAAGGCGAACGTGTCGAGGCTCAAGCAGGCGTGGTCGTTCAAGCTGACCGGGAGGGCAGCCGCCAAGAAAGTGCAGGCGTACGGGTCGCTGACCGCGAAGCCGATCGTTCAGGCGGCGTCGTCTACATCCAGGACCTCGACTCCGACGTGTACGCGATCTCGCTGGGACCGGCAAGCTCGAGTGGGAGTACCGCTGCGATCAGCCCGAGAAGAGCGGACCGGGACCCAACGGCGTAGCGGTCGCGACGGCGGGTGTACGGGCTCACGCCGACCGCGGCCTTCGCGCTGAACGCCACCACCGGCAGGCCACTGGACCAACGCCGGTCTGCTGCAAGGGCCAGGGCACGTTCGAGATCCAGCCCCAGGTCGCCGACGGCCGCGTCTATATCGCCAGCCGTACGGCTCCGGTCCCGGCGGCGGCGTGCTGATGGCCCTCAACGCCGCGACCGGCAGCGATGCTGTGGACGTTCAACACGTCCTCGGCCCGGACCAGGGCGTCCGGGCGCTCGGGCTCGGCTCGGGCGGCGCCTGGGAGACGCCGCTGGTCGGCACCGACGGATCGGTGACCTTCGGCATCGGCAACCCGTACCAAGCCGGCCGCCGCGATCGCGCATCCGTCGCGGCAGCTCTACACCGACAGCGACGTGAACCTCGACGCCGCGACCGGGAAGCTGCGCTGGTACTACCAGGGCGTGCCCAACGACTTCAAGGACTACGACATGCAGGCCTCGCCGATCTCGGCCACCATCGGCGGCGTCCCGGTCGTGATCGGCGCCGGCAAGATGGGCTACGTCTACGAGATGAACGCCAAGACCGGCAGGCTGCTCTGGAAGACACCGGTCGGCGAGCACAACGGCCACGACAACGACTCGCTGGCGCTCAAGCACCAGCTAGACGATCAAGGTGCCGTTCACGATCCTCCCGGATCGTTCGGCGGCGTGCTGACCAACCTGGCGGTCGCCGGCGACACCGTCTACGTGGCGACGATCGACCTCCGTTCACCTCACGAGCCTGAAGCTAGCCCGCCCCGATCAAGGCCGCCGGCCCGCCAGTGGCGAGATCGAGGCGCTCAGCCTCGCGACCGGCAAGGTCGAGTGGGACACCAAGGTGCCGCAGATGCCGCTCGGCGCCGCCACCGTCTCCAACGACCTGGTCTTCACGACCCTCTACAACGGCGTCCTGATCGCCCTCGACCGATACACCGGCGCGATCGTCTACCGCACGCTGCTCCCGACCTCCACCAACGCGCCGATCGCGATCGCCGGCAGAAATGCTCATCGTCCCAGCCGGCGGGATCACCGGCAAGCGCTCGGGAGTCAGTCTCAACCCACAGGTCGTCGGCTATCGGGTTCCCCGCGGCTGACGGGTGACCCCTCGGCCCGCACCGCCGGACGTTGACTTGCCGGGATCCACAAGCGGCCCGATCGCCCAATGGGAGCGCACCGCCGGCTCGGTCGAGACAGCCGCCTCGCTTCCTTGGCCGTGATGGCCGGTAGCTGCTTACGTGGCGCCGCCGGCCAAGGGCGGCCAAGGGCGGCCACTTCGCCTTCTGGCCGTTCGAGCGGCGGAGGAGCGATCTCGCTGGCGGAGAAGAGGTGGCCGCTTTCCGGCTCGTGGTTGCCGACTTACCGGATCGTGCAAGCACACGCTGCTCCTCCTGTTGGCGAGGAGCGGGTCGCCGGGATCGCGGTCTCGAGAGACCTGCATTGGTTTGACGGCGGCCCGAGCATCACGCGGTCGCGGTTCGGCCTGATCGGTTGGTGAGTAGCAGGCCGGCGAGTGCGACGAGCATCCAGGCGGCGACGTAGATGAATGCCGCGGTGGGTGAGACGGCAGTCCAAAGAACTCCTGCGATCACGCTGGCGGCGAGGTTCCCAACGGCTTGAAGTGCCGCGAGTAGTCCGAACGCAGAGCCTCGGGTGTGGTCGGGCGCGAGTCGGGCCACGATGGCGGTCTCCGCTGTCTCCGCGCAGCCGATACCGACGCCGGCGAGGATGAAGCTGCCCGCGAGCAGCGCGAAGCTCGCCCCGCTGAACGCAAAGCCGATATAGCTGATGAGAAAGCAGGCGGCTCCCGCGCCGAGGATCCTCAGGAGGCCGTGGCGGTCGCCGACATGGCCGGCGGGGATGCTCGCGAGCGTCGCGGCAAGGTTGTAGCCGGCGTAGAGCACGAGCGCGAGCTGCGCTGCGATGTGTGTGATCGCCCCGGCTGCAGCAGCTCGGTGGCGCGGAGGATCAGCAGCGTCGCGGCGAGGTTGCCGAGCTCGAATGCGAACGCTGTTGCGAGCAGCCGACCGAGTTGGCCTTGCATCAGTGGGCGGATCCGCAGGCGGATCGGTTGGTGCTCACGGAAGGTCGGCAGGGCCGTATGGCGGATCGCGTAGACGATCGCGACCGCGGCGATAAGACCCGGGATGATCGAGAGCAGGATCGCGGAGCGCACGCCGATCAATCCGACGAGCTCGATCGCGAGCAGCGGGCCACCGATCGCGCCGAGGTTGTCCATCGCGCGCTCGAAGCCGTAGGCGCGGCCATAGACCGCGGCCGGGACTACGTCGGCGAGCAGCGCGTTGCGCGCCGGGACCCGCACCCCGCGCGCCGTCCAGGCTCCCGCGCGCAGCACTGCCACCTGCCATACGGTGCCGGCAGCTCCGATCAGCCCGGAGAGCACCGCCGTGGTTGCGTAGCCGCCGACCGCGACCGAGCGCCTGCGGCCAGGGGCATCGGCGAGCGCGCCACCGGCGAGCCGAGCAGCCCCAGCCAGACCGTCGGCGATCCCCTCAATCACCCCAAGCGCGGACGCCGGAGCCCGGAGCGTGCTCGTTAGGAAACTCGGCAGCAACGATGTCGGGACCTCATGGCCGAGATCCGAGAGCAGACTGGCGACCCCGATCCCGCGAACGCCTGGCGTCAACCAGGGGGACTGATCTGCCGTTTCGGTTGGCTCTACATCGGTGCTCACCTGCGCATCCTCTCAGCGCCAGCGACGAGGCCAACCGCTGGGCCCCGCGAGACCTGCATTCGACCCCGGACGAGACTCGCCGCGATTTACGTACACGACCTAATGCGCGGAACCCAGGGCGACCGAGATTGTTAGCTGGGAGCCGCTCGGCGGCAAGCACGAGCCGGAAAGCGGCCACCTCTTCCCCGCCAGCGAGGTCGCTCCTCCGCCTACTGCACCGGTCGCTCACCGACATGGCCGCTCTTGCCGCGGCGGACTGCGGAAGCGGCGATCGGCCGCCACGCGGGGCTGCAGCTCGACCGCCGCCGCGGCGGTCAGAGCTTCGATTTGAGCGGGTACCGCTCGGGATGCTCGATCGAGTCGACCGCGAGGTCGACGTCAAGCTCGGGCCAATGCAGGTGTCCCGGCGCTGGCCGCTCGACGCGCAGGATCGCCTGCACGGTTGCCTGCTTGAACCAAGGGAACTCCTCGAAGGGCAGGAACAGCTCATGGCCGTCCAGCAGCAGCCAGAAGCCATGCTGAGAGATGTTCGTGATCTCAAGTTCCGAAATGGCGCGCCAGGCATCTCGAATCTCCTGCTCGTGATCTTTGACCAACTGTAGGACCCGGCTCAAGTCCCGCCCGCTGAGCTCGTGGTTGCGTGCGAGCTCGATCGTCGGATCGATCCAGACCTTCGCCTCGCCATCGGCCGACTGCACATGGATGTGCATGCGCGTCTCCTCGCGCGAGAAGAAAAAGAAGCGAAACGGACCGTCGCGGAACACCGTCGGGCTCATGCGCCGGGAGCGTAGGCGACGAGCTCGGTCCGCTCGTGCGCGCCACGCGGCCGGATTGCCGCTCGAGAGGTCGTCGCGCCTGATGACTGCCTCCTCTTCGCCGCCCACGAAAGCGGCCATCGCCTCAGCCACCTGGTCGAGCGGCGATGCAGCCAGGTCGGGTTCGGCCTCTCGATGATCTCGGCAGCGAGGCGATCTAGCGAAGCGGCTCGAACTGGTCTGTGTGCCCAGCGAGGTAGGTGCTGAAGATCTCACCGAGACGAGAATCCGACGGGAGGAGTTCGTTGTAGCGTCGCTCGAGTTCAGCCAGTCGAGCCTCCTGCTCGTCAGTCAAATCGGCATCAGGGTCGTGCACGAGCGCGGTTCCGATGTTGGAGGCGTCGTCGACGACCTGGCCAGGTCTCCGGCGCCGAGGAACCGGAAGCCTGCAGCTGCACGCTCGGCTTGGGCAAGATCGACCTCAAGGCTGTGGGAGAGGCCACCACTCATGACCAGCCCGTGGAACCCGATCACCGCCGCCAAGGCGCAGTCGCCAGCTCGGACGGGCTCGAAGCTGGTGTCGCAAGCTCGGTTCCAGATCTCGTCGGCGTTGACTGGCACGGACAGTGCACCAGAGTGTCGCAAAGGGCTAAGCCCGACAGCCGGTCGCCCGCGCCGTGGTGGCTGCTCTGGCCGAGGCGGACCTCGAAGCAGCGATAATCCGTCAGCACCGCCTGAGCGGCAGAGCGGCGGCTCGCGTGCACATCCGATTCGACGGGATGCGGCGAGACCGGCCGCGCGTGGCGGCCCCGGGATCGGAGGTCGTCGTGGTCCGCAAACGCATGGTGGCCGGACTCCAGCAGAAGTGCGTCCTCTACCCGCGATAGTTACCTGCCCCGAAAGAATCGGGACACAGCTCAATCACGGATCGTCGACGCTTCGTAACGTGGCAAAAATCATGCCGTCGTGGCCAACGGCCTGCGTGATCGCACGGGTGATCGTGAGTCCTGTTCCCCCCTCGCTTTGCCCTTCGGCGTCACCCAGGCTGTTGACCGGTGCGAGCGTGACTTGCAGCTTGGCAGCCGATGACTTGAACTCGCTGGCAGATTCGGCACTTCCGGCCGGCGGTGCGGCACTATCACCTTGAAGCCCCAAGGTTCGAACAAGCCCCCACCCAGCGGCCCGGAGCCGGGCAGCTTCTCGAATCATGAGCTGCCTTGAGCTGACGCGCTGCTGCGCGATGAACATGTACCGATATTGGCCCGGGAATCCTCCTCCGTCGAACCCTCCCGTTCCGTTCTCCAGGGTCCGCGCATGCGCCACGAGTGGCAAACTGCGCGTTGACGGTGCGCTCGCCCCGCCACAGCCCGAAAGCACCATCGCAGCACAGAACGCCGGGGCGACGTACCGGGGCTTCAGCAGTGCAGCTAATGCGTTCACGGTACGCCGCGGGAAATTGAGCTGGATGTCCATCGACCCTGGGCCGAACACTTAGCACACCCTAACGCCGACGCAGGCGCCACCCACCGCCTCGCGACGCAGCCCAGCGGTGAGGCGGCGCCGCTTTGAGCACACTGGGTTCGACGGCTCCCCGTGATCCGGGTCTTGGGCAGGCGCCTCCCACGCCGCTCGACCGGCTGGCTCGGGAGACGGCCGCTTGCATCCACGCGGCGCTCGAATCGGCCGCCAGCGACGAGCCGCTGCAGCGGCGAAGCAGTCGGCTCGTCCGACCACACCCAGACGTCCTGGGTTGGTCGTTCGGGAGCCGTCTCGACGCCGAGCGCCGATGCCCGGCCGGGATTCTGTTGGCATGCTCGGGGTTCTGAAAGATATGGGTGGTGACCCAGGCGTGGCGAGAGGCGCGCGGCTGCGGGATGTAGCGCGTGTGAGTGCTGGCTGGTGGTTATTGCGGGATCGCGCTTCCGGCGATGGGGAGGCTGTCCAGGAGCCGGGCGCGTTGTTGCGGGTTGGGTCCTTGGACGAGGAGCCAGACGTTCCCGATTCGGCGGGCGGTGATTTGCCCGGTGGTCGCGGCGGCCTCCTGGTACTCGCCGGGTCGGGCGCCGGGGGTGAGGCCTGGCAGGTCGGGCGCGTCGTGTGCGGGGTTCCGGGCGTTGAGGAGGATCGCGGCGGAGTACACGCCTCCCGCGCTCGGGAACGAGTACCACGCTCGCGCGCAGCTGAACAGCGCATCCGGCGGGACCTGTTGGCCGCGGCTTGGCGCGCGGTCGGCGACGACTTCCCACTGGCTGGCGATGCCGGGCAGGTGTGAGGCTCCTACTGAGCAGACCGCCGCCCGGATGTGATGGGGGTTGACCGTCTTGACCGGTATCGGTGGCGCGGATGTTTCGGTGCCGGCTTGGTTGATCGGTCGGTCGTGGCGATCGAGCAGCACGGGGTTGGTCAGCAGTCCACGGCTGAAGATCACGACCGCCCGCCAATCGGGCTCAAGATCTGGATTGGGCTGTGGCACGAACGAGGCGTTGCCGACCCTGATCTTCGCAACGTTGTCGCTGACGACGAACCAGTTCATCCACACCGCTCGACGGGCCGCCCGTTGGACGGCCTGGCCGCTGGTCGGTCCCTTAGTATCGACCTTGGGAGGGTTCGGGAGGCCCGCGAGTGCGTTGGTGATCGTGGCGCCGCCGGCGACGACGGTTACGGCGCGAGGGTAGGAGGGTGCGCACGCGCTGCCACCACCGATCGGCTGGGTTCGAGCGCCGGGGAGGGTGAACTCCGCCGTCGAGCACCAGCCGGTATCGCCCGCCTCAATATCCGGGATCACGGGAATTGCGTAGCGCAACCCCTCGGGCAGGCGAACAGGCACGCCCGTCACACCGACGCCCGGGGGGCTGGCAGGCGATGTGAGCGCCGGTTTCGGGACCTCGCCGGTGAGCCCGTGCGACCCGCCGAACAGAGGGATCGTCGCCGCGGCCGCCGTCGCGCCGACCGCGAGGAAGGCCAGCACCCACAGCCGCCGCCAACCTCCACCGCGCGCAAATCGCCACACACCAGTTCGCGAACCGAGAAATCGGCCGCGATGCGCCGACGGCTGCTCAAGGGCGAGCTCCATCCGGCGCGCGAAGTCAGCCCCGAACGCCTCCAGCGCGGGCGGCAGAAGCACGTCCGGATCCTCAGGCATTCTCAGGGCTCCCTTCAAGTCGTGAGGTCGCGTCAGATAGCGCCCGCAACGCGCGGCTCACGCGCGCTCGGGCGGTCGCTTCGGAGATGCCAAGAGCCCGGGCGACCTCCGGATAGGCGTGCTCCTTCACGACGCGAAGCTGTAGCGCCTCGCGATGATCGGGCGAGAGCTTGGCGAGCGCATCGCCGATCGCCTCCCGCTGTGAACGAAGGTCGGCTAGCTCCTCGACACGCTCGTAGTCGGCATCGATCAGCGTCGGAACCCCGAGACCGAGCTTCGCCAGAGCGCGACGCTCCACAGCACCGCGACGGAAATACGCGCTGAGTTCGTGACGCGCGATACCAAACACCCATGCAAGCGCCTCGCCCTCATCACCGCCGCGAAACTGCCGCCGGTGCGTGAACGCCTGCGCAAAGGTCTCGGCAACCAGGTCAATCGCGACATCGGCCTGCAAAGTCCGACGCGCGAAGAACCGCAACACATCAACAGCGTGCGTTTCGTACAGGCGAGAAAGGTCATCCGGCTCGAGCGTCATCGATCGTCTCAACCTATAGAGGCGCGACCGAGCAACCCTGTGACCGAGACCCGGCGGAGCGTTGGCCTCCCGAACACGACGACGCGAACGAGGCGGACCCTCGAGAACGCCAGCGCGGCCAGCCCAAACCTTCGGGGCGCCCCCGGAAGCCCGCACGACTCCTGCCTGGTTTGCCGCTGCGGCGGGCGCACGCCCACGTGGCCGCTCTCGCCAGTGGCGGCCCCGAAGCAGCCAACGTCTCTCAGCCCTGCACGAGCGACAAGCGGGCACGCGTCGCTCTCGCGGCTCCGCCGCCTTGGCGAGGGCGTCGCGGTCCTACATCGGTTGGCCATGGCGGACCCGTCAGGGTCAGCGACGACGTTTGCGCCGGCCGCCGCCGGGCCATGAAATACCGTCGAACAGCTGTTGTGCGTCGCCGGAGCCGGTGATGACCGCGATCACGGCTGCGCATACGAGCGCGAGGACCCCCAGCAGCACCAGACCCGCCGTCGCCGCGGCGGGGACGGCCACGAGCAGCGCCGCTGGGCGTCTGACGAACGGTCGGGCCATGGTCACCGCGCCCACCACGAACACGACTGCCCCGAGCAGCAAGAGTCCGACGTCGGCGTGAGAGCGAAGCATCTCGTGCCACACCAGCCGCACCGTGTAGTGCGTCACGCTCCCGAGTACGCCGTCCCTGTTGGCGCGGCGAAGCGCAACGGTGACCGGGATCCCGACCCCGATCGTCTGGAGCGCTAGACCCCACGCCACCCACGTCCCCCGGCGCGCGACCGGTCTCAGGTCACGTTGCGACACGGGCCGGCTCGTGCCCTCGAACATCAGCCCAGCCTACTCGGAGCAATCGCACGACTCGCTGAGCTGGGCTCAGCGGAGCCGATGATGCGTGGCTCCTGCGCCGCTGCTGCGGTGCTGACATACGGTCGCCGCTTCGAGGTCGGCGCTGGCCGGAGCGGCGAGCTGGCCGAGTCACCGCCGGAGTGGCGAAGGAGCCGGGCTCGGACACCGACGGTTATCGATCCGGGGGTGCGGGCGGCCGCGGCTCAGGACGCGGCCGCGTCCGCTGTGACCGTGTGGACCTTGAGGACGGCGCCCAGTCCGTCGAAGTCAGTTGGGTTGCGGGTGTAGAGCGGTAGGCCAGCGCCAACAGCGGTCGCTGCGATCAGGAGATCCACCGCGCGCTGCCCTCGGGCTTTGCGTCCGGCGGCGGCGACCTCGGCGTAGACGCGACCGTAGGCGCGTGCCGCGGCAGCATCGAAGGGGATCGCGTCAAACGTCGCTTCGACAAGTTGAAGGCGCTGCTGGCGGCGAGCTCGCTCGGTGGGGTCCTCGGTTGCGTGAGGACCGGCAGCGAGCTCGGCGAGGGTGACGGCAGCGATCGCGATCTCCGCTGGGAGTGCATCGCTGTCGACGTGATCGAGATCGATCACGACCGAGGTGTCGATTAGTCCGCGTGCCGGCGTCGTTTCAGGCACGCGGGGTCGCGTCTTGGGAAGCAAGTCGGTCGACGTCCTCCCGGAAACGATCGGAGTCGATCCGTGCCGCGTCGGCGAACGCCTCGACAGCAGCGGTTCGATCGACGAACTGGCGACGGCGCAGCGGGGTTAGTTCCCCGACGCCGACGCCATTGCGCGTGACTACGAAGCTTTCCCCGGCATCGAGCGCGCGCATCACCTCGCCACTTTCGTTGCGGAGCTCTCGTTGGGTGATCTCTCGCGGCACGACCCGTACTGTAGCACGCGTGCGACGCAAGAACCTCCAGGGCAGTTGCCGTGCCGACTTGACATCGAACTGCTGGTCGCTGCCTCGCCGCTCAAGCAGACGTCTCGGCCGCCAGCCCAGACGGCTCCTCCCGGCGGAACGCAGCCACCAGCTCGGACCGGGCAGCACAGCGAACACGACGCTCGGCGGCCACACGAGAGCTGCTCCTGTTCCGATCGCGCAGCAGAACAGAGTGGCGCCGGGTGCTGGCCGAGATACGCGACTGACGTTCGTCTACGGGATCCAGGCGTTCATTCGGGTGGTGCCTGTGCGCACAGCCAGCGCGGCCGTCGTGGCGCTCTTTGTCTGCGACCACCGTACGAGGCCCGAGCGCCTGGTAGCCCAGTCAGCGGCGATGCCGCGACGAGGTGCTTGAGGGCTCGGATCCCGGTCATGATGTTCGGCAATGCGTCGCGATCCGCTCATCGACCTCTTGCGCCGCCGCACCTGGGCCGGCTGGATCGATGTGCTCGCGTTGTTCCTGATCAGTGTGATCCTGTCGGTCATCTCCGGCAACGCCCATGTCGAGAACTGGACCACGAACGAGAACGGGTTGGTGACTCAGCACCGCGGGGCATCGCTGAATCTGACTGGTGGTCCGTTCTTCCTCTGGTTGGCGATCGCGGTGCTGTACTACTCGATCCCTGAGGTGTATTCGGGCAGACGTTCGGCAAAAGGATCATGGGGTTGAAAGTGATCATGGTCAACGGCCAGCCGCTCAATGGACGCGCGGTCGTGCTGAGGACGCTCGGCCGGATCGTCGATGTGCTGCCGGTCTTCTACCTTGTTGGTTGGATCGCGATGCGGGGCGCGCACAAGCCGCCGCAGCGCCTGTTCTGCTCTGATCGCGCAGGAAGGACTCTGCGGCGACGCGACGCAGGAGTAGAGCTCTATTACTGCTTGGCGCAGCGCGAACGTTTTCGCAGACGGAGGGGACGAATTTCCCTGGATTCGAGTTACTGCTGCGGGTCTGGCAGAGTGAAAACTGGAGCCTGAGGAGTGCTGTGCCCGAAAGTGCGAGCCTGAGCTCCGGAGAGGCGACGCGCTCGTTGTCACAGATGGGGTGCTGGATGTCAATGTGTTTTGTAGATGGCTGAATTGGAGCATGCGGAGTTCGTCGCGCGGGTCGCGCGGGGGGATGATGCCGCGTTTGCGCCGTTGTATCGGATCTATCTGCCGTTGGTATTGCGCTGGTCGTTGCGTGCGACGGGCGATCGTGAGCTGGCGGCTGATCTGACGGCGGAGGTGTTCGCGGCGGCGCTGTTGGCGTCTCGGCGCTACCGACCGGAGTCCGGCCCGGTCGGCCCGTGGCTGATCGGGATCGCGCACAACAAGCTGCGGGAGAGTCGGCGGCGCCGGCGAATCGAGAATTCGGCGAGACGCAAGCTCGGTCTTGAGCCCGTCGCCCTGACCGACGAGGACCTGGAGCGGGTCGATGAGCTGGTCGGGATGGACGAGCGTCTGCAGGCGGTGATCTCGGATTTGCCCTCAGAGCAGCGTGACGCGGTCATCGCCCGGGTCATTGACGAGCGCCCGTATGAGGAGATCGCTGCTGAGCTGCATTGTTCGGAATCGGTCGTGCGCCAGCGCGTGAGCCGTGGTTTGCGGGCCCTGAGGTCGGAGTTGGAGGAGCGATGAACGATTACTTCGATCGTGTCGAGCAGGGGATGAGCGAGGCGGTCCGCCGGCGCGCGCACGTGCCGTGGTACGTTCGCATTCTCGGTGTCGGGCGCGCTCGGGTCCTCGTGGTCGTGCTCGCGTGCCTGGTTGTCGCGGCGCCAGCTGTGGGGGCGGTGACGAACTGGTTCGGTGTCGGCGCGCCGAAGCGCTTCCCGGCCCAGTCGCGCACGCAGGATGCTGGTAGGGCGCTGCCCGCCACCAGCGGGCTGCTTGGGCTGCGCGTGGCTGATCCCCAGGGCGGCCCGCCGTGGGGTTTGCGGATCGTCCGGACCACGCGCGGGGATACCTGCATTCAGGTCGGGCGCGTCGAGGATGGGAAGCTCGGGTCGCTCGGGATCGACGGCTCCTCGGGCAACGATCACCTGTTCCATGCCTTCCCGAACACATCGGTCGGTGAGAACTGTGGTACGACGGACGCTGTCGGTGACGGGTTCGTGAACGTCGGGTACAGCGGCGTGAGCGCGAGCGCTGACCCCTCGCAAGGCGGCGGCGGCGTGCAGGCGAGCTCGCGTTTCGTCTTCATGGGTCTGCTCGGCCCGGAAGCCGCCAGCGTGACCTACCGGGCTCCCGACGGCTCTGTGAAGACCGAGAAGACGAGCGGCGGCGACGGCGCGTATCTATTGGTATTCCCGGTTAACGCAAGCACCTGCAATTTCTACGCGCGCGGCCAGTTCCTGGGCGTGCAATGCGCCAACAACGAGTCGATGATGGGCACAAGCCCAGGCTCACCCGGGGCGGTCACGGCGGTCACCTACCGAGATGGCCATGTCTGCAACGTGATCATCCCACAGCCGCTTTACATGGCCTTCCGGGCGGTCGGGGCGCAGATCCAGAAGCTCGGCGGCTTTCACAGCCAGGCCGGAAGCAGGCTGTACGCCGCGTTCCTCTCAACGGAGCACCTCGAGCCGAATTGGCTGCAAAAGTACATCTCGCACCCGTGTCCACCCGTCGGATATGTCGCCAAGAAACTGAAATTGGTCACCGCCGCCGGGGTCGCGGCGCCGATCACCGTCACAGCGATTCCGGACCATACCTACGGCGAGGTTCTCGTGAATCTCACCTTCACGGCGCGCGAGCCGGTCACGAGCAGCAACAGTTGGTACGAGCAGTACATCACCACCCCCAGAGGCTGCTCTACGAGGAGCGGGCCGAGCCAAATCGGTTTCGGCAATGTGCGCGCCGGTCAACAGATCCACAAGCGAACGCTCGAGGGTCCCTGCAAAGGCGTGTATCACGGAGTCATCGGCTACATGCAGAACAGCGGGCCGATCGAACAGGAGGCATCGCCCGCCGGCATCCCCGGCCACGACGGCTCTGTCATCGTCGGCCGCTTCAGCTTCAGCATCCACTGAACGCCAACTCGCCTGACGCCTCCGAGGCGACCGAGCGCAGACTTCCCCGTCGATCGCGGGGCGGCAGCGATGATGCGCCAGGCGATCACTACTTGGCTTCATCTGCGTTTGCCGCAGGGCTAGCATCGTGTCGCATGAGCGGAATCGGCCGGTACAGGCGCTTTGGCGCGGCTCTGTTCGCTGTCGGCTTTTTCGCTCTGCTGGGCGGTGTTCAGACCATGGCGGCGGCGACGGGTTCTCCGGCTCGTTGCCCGCGCGCGGTGCCGTCGGTCCCGCCACGCAATCCCTGGAAACCGGCCGCACGGGAGCTTGCGCCGACTCCCGTCGTCCAGATCGTTCTATGTAGGTATTCCGACCACCTCGTACGCGGAGCACTCGTTTCGGCGGTGCGCGTTGAATCGTTGGTTCGAGCGTTCAGCGCGCTGCGGTCGACTCCGGTGAAGGACCGGCGCCTCGTTACATCGTGCTTTTTCGACTCCGACCCGATCGTCGCGCACCTGGCCTATCCGGGACGCCACGCTGTAACGATCTATGTGCCCACGAGCAGCTGCGTCGCCGCCAACAACGGTGACATCACACGGGCGTTCCCGGTCTCGGCACGAATTCGGCTGCTCAACGAGCTCATCCAGCTGACCGCCAAATAAGGACGTCCCGAGCGCTGCTCTGATCGCGTTGGGGACGGCATCGCGGTGTCTTTCCTCGGTACGTTTGACATCGTCCCCGACGTATCAGATAATCGGATAATGGCTGACATCTCTGCTACCGACGCCTCCAAGCGATTCGCGGACATGCTTGATGCGGTCGAGCACCGAGGCGAGACCTTCACCGTGATCCGTCGCGGCCGCGCGATCGCCACGATCGCGCCGGCGCACCGCACGACGCTCGCGGAGTTACGCGATTTCCTACGCGAGCACCCCCCCGATGGCGAGTGGGAAAAGGACATCGCTGACGTTCGACGATTCGTAGGAAGCTCCCCGACGGGCGACCCGTGGAGCGATTGATCCTCGACACTGGTGCGGTAATCGCGCTCGAGCGCGGTCAGGTAGATCGGATCGACGTGTTGCCAGACGATGCGGACGTTGCGATGAGCGCCGTCAGCGCTTCCGAGCTGCTCGTCGGCGTTGAACTCGCCGATGACGTGCACTGCGAGCGTAGACGCGAGATGGTGGAAGGTGTCATCGAGCGGGTCGACATCATCCCGTTCGACGTCGCGATCGCCCGTCATCGTGCCGGATTGGTCGCGTACGCACGTGGGTCAGGACGGCCGCGCGGGGCCCACGACCTCCAGATCGCCGCGACCGCGAAAGCCACCAGCCGACTGCTGGTCACGACCGATGCGCACGCGTTCGACGACCTGCCCGGAGTCAGCTTCCGCTTGCTTTCCTAGGAGCCGTCGTCGTCGAAGCGACCGACGGCTCTCCCGTTGATCGCCACGGGGAACAGTCTGGCGCGGACCGAACCGGGCCCTGTGGGCGCTCGAAGCGATTCAGGGCAGCGTGACCGCAAAGCTCGTTGGAAGCGTCGCCGTGCGCGGCGAACTCTGCAGGCAGTACGTGTGCGACGTTCGGCCAGCTGGAATCGCACACACAGATGGGAGCCAGCTTGTCGATCCGCCGGAGCCACGCGACGCCTGGCGCGTGCTCGACGCAAACGTATCCGTCGATAGCGCCGGACTGGTGAGACGGATCATGTGGAGAGCGGTTCGGCTCTCGCTTCAGGCCAGGTCTGCTACCCCGCGTCCCAGCTGGCGAGGATCAACCCGTGGCGTCCGACAGTGGCCTTCCCGGCAGCGGCCGACTCTGGCACGTCATCGAGCTCTGGGACTACGGCTGCGAGGTCGAGATCACAGCACCAACCGACTTCACCGAACACGCCCCGCTCCGCAACGCCGTGCGCGAGCTGTGGCGCAAGAGACGCCAGTACAAGCAGCGAACAGAGACCTCCCAGCCGACACCCAAGAGCTGACCGCCGGGGACCCTGGACAACGAACTGCCGCTCTGTTTCCCATCGATCGCGGGTGAGGACTCTGGTTGCGGTTGCTCGGGCAGGCCCATTGCAGAACTCGGCTGGACGCCGTGGCAATGGTATGATTGCTGTGTTCATACCTACGGATGAGGATGACTAAATGGCTCGTAGAACGATCAGCTTGCCGCAGAGCATCGAGGACCTCGCGCGCGACTCCGCGCGTGAAGGCGAGTCGTTTTCGGCAACGGTCGCCAGGCTGATCGAGCAAGGAGCGCGCGCCGAGCGAGGGGCGCACAGTCCGCGCTACGTCGCCGCAGGTGACGGGCCTGAGGATCTCGGGCGAGCTGCTGAGAGGTATCTGAGCGAGCTGGTCGAGGCGCGCTGAGGGTCCTCGCCGACACGGGACCGCTGGTCGCTGCGGCGAACCGCCGCGACGAAGCGCATTCGCTTGCGGCAGCTCTCGTGACGGAGCTTGGACGGGATCTGCTCGTGCCCGAGCCGGTGATCGTCGAGGTCGATCAGCTGCTGCGCTCCCGGGTCGGCGCTCACGCTGCCCGCTTGTTTCTGGGTGCCGTGGCCGACGGCGAGCATGTGGTCGTCAATCTGTCGCCAGCGCTTCTGCGGCGCGCGGTCGAGATTGACGCGACGTTTGCCGATCTCGGGCTCGGCTATACCGACGCGGCGGTCATGTCGATCGCCGAGCGCGATCGGATGCCGGTGCTCACGTTCGACTTCGAGCACTTCCGGGCGACGCGCCCCGCGCATGGGTACTGGGAGCTCGTCGTCGACGAACACCGCTACCAGCAGCACCTTGGCCGATAGGGTCGTGAACAGTCACCAGCGAGTCTCCGGTTGATCGCGCACCGGAATTCTCCGCGTTGCTCGAGAGTCCAGAGCACAAAGCCCAGGAAGGACGCGTGCCCGTCACCGCGTTCTCTCGGGTCGATGAGTACCAGGACGTAAAACCGGTCCATGAGCGCCTGATTCGCGCGCTGACGGACCTGGTGGACGGCCACCACTGCGACCACGACGCCGTTGGCGAAGCCTCTCTGCTGGGCGGCGAGAACCGCTCGCGTCTGTTCCGCCGCCGGCCGGTATCAACCGCACGTTGGCGGAACGGTCTTATGGCGGGAGCGTGCCGGTGGAGCCCAGCAGGCCCCCGACCGGCGCCTCAGTCCGTGCCCGATATGACCGGATGATCGACACGCAGTTCTTCGACGCCGCCTGGTACTTGCGGATGTGGTCAGTGCCGACCGGGAACACCGGTCCCTTGCCGGAGAGGTTCGGCCTTGGCAGCTTGTATCCGTGCTTCGCGACGCAGGCGGCATACGCTCGAGCATCTTGACCGCTGCCCCAGACGGCACGAATCCGGAGATGGACCGGACGGAGCGAGCGCCGCAGTCCCTCACTGCGGCTCGGATGCGTGAGATCACCGTGTCGTAGCGACCGCCCCGGTGAAAGCTAGACGTCAGGACGTGCTTCCTCAGACAGACCACCATCCGGCTGCCGAAGATGCCTGGCGACGCAGGTTTGGTCCGACGCGTTGAGTTGGTGGGGGCGGACGAGCCGCCGCAGGACGCGAGGCCAAGCGCTGCGACAACTGTTAGTAGTACCACGACAGCTCTGGCGCCATTGATTGTCTTAACGACTCTTCCTTGCTCCCTGAGAGTGTCGGTGTCGTCGTTCAGTGTGACGCCATTCTCAGGGCGAGTGGAATGCGGCGCGCCGCCGCTCGCGTGATCAGCGCTGATCGAGACGGGATCCTTCCCGCTGGAGCGAAGGGCACTGGCGGTTGTGCCTGCTTGGCGGCCACAACAGGCGCCCACCCATCTAGCTGGGTTCAGGAACGTGCGTCGTACAGGAGTTCCTCGACTGGGTGGTGGCGAGCTTCGAGCTCCAGGCGGCGACCCGCTCGTGCTCGGCTGCGTGAAGGTCGACATGGTCGCCGTCCTGCCGGACGCGTCGCGGTGAGGCTACCCGCCCGGCAGGCTGCCGGCTCTAGCCCGGCTGG